>NZ_QJSU01000024.1 GCF_003217155.1 Psychrobacter fozii | reverse complement strand
CCTACAGTACGGCCGCCTTCACGAATAGCGAAGCGAAGACCTTTGTCCATAGCGATTGGGTGGATAAGCTCTACGCCCATCTCAACGTTATCACCAGGCATTACCATTTCAGTACCGTCTTGTAATTGGATTGCGCCAGTTACGTCAGTAGTACGGAAGTAGAACTGTGGACGATAGCCGTTTAGGAATGGAGTGTGACGACCACCCTCTTCTTTGCTCAACACATATACTTCAGCGTCAAACTTGGTGTGAGGAGTGATTGAACCTGGCTTAGCAAGTACTTGGCCACGTTGTACGTCTTCACGCTTAGTACCACGTAGTAGTACGCCACAGTTTTCGCCTGCACGACCTTCGTCAAGCAGTTTACGGAACATCTCTACACCAGTACAGGTGGTTTTTTGAGTGTCACGGATACCGACGATTTCGATTTCGTCGCCAACGCGTACGATACCAGACTCAACACGGCCAGTTACAACAGTACCACGACCTGAGATTGAGAATACGTCTTCGATTGGCATTAGGAATGCTTTGTCAACGTCACGCTCTGGCTCTGGGATGTAGGTGTCTAGAACTTTCAATAGTTCTACGACAGCTGGTTGGCCATACTTTTCTTGTGAGCCTTTTAGGGCTTCAGTAGCTGAACCATGGATGATTGGCGTGTCATCACCTGGGAAGTCGTAGTCAGAAAGTAATTCACGTACTTCCATTTCTACTAGTTCTAGCAATTCTTCGTCATCAACAACATCACATTTGTTCATGAATACGATGATGTACGGTACGCCAACCTGACGTGAAAGCAAGATGTGCTCACGTGTTTGTGGCATAGGGCCGTCAGTTGCAGATACGACTAGGATTGCGCCGTCCATCTGGGCAGCACCAGTGATCATGTTTTTAACATAATCGGCGTGACCTGGGCAATCTACGTGAGCATAGTGACGTGCATCTGTGTCATATTCTACGTGTGAGGTGTTGATGGTGATACCACGTGCTTTTTCTTCTGGTGCTGAGTCAATAGACGCGTAGTCTTTGGCTTCGCCACCTGAAGTGATTGCAGCTACAGTCGCGATAGCAGCTGTTAGGGTTGTTTTACCGTGGTCAACGTGTCCGATGGTACCAACGTTGACATGCGGTTTTAGACGTTCAAACTTGGCCTTTGCCATGGGTATTTCCTCTTTTTTT
>NZ_QJSU01000023.1 GCF_003217155.1 Psychrobacter fozii | reverse complement strand
TGAGCTGAACCCCATAAGTTGGACACAACTTCTGGGGTATTTTTATGCGTTACGATCTAGACTTTAAGCTCAAAGTGATTGCATACTACAGGCAAGGACATACTGGCGTCGCGACAGCGAAGAAATTCAGACTTGATAAAAAGATACTATCTAAGTGGATCCAGCAATATCAAAATGGTGGCATAGACGCAATCAAGCCTAAGGCGAGTAAAGCTAAATACAGTAGCGATTTTAAATACCAAGTGATCATGATCATGTTAAAGCAAGGTTTAAGTCAGTCTGAGACGGCGCTCAAGTTTAACATCAGCTCACCAGCGCTTATCAGCCATTGGCATAAAGCTTATCGACTCTACGGTATGTCTGGACTCATATCCAAACGTAAAGGTAATACCGCCATGACCAAGCCAGTTATCACAGACAAGCCACATGATGACAAGACCCTAGCAGAATTAAAGCGTGAGAATGAGTATCTACGTGCGGAGGTTGCCTATCTAAAAAAGCTGGATGCACGGCTTCGGGAAAGGGAACAAGCTGCGACAAAGCAAGGCTCATCGAAGAGTTAAGAGAGCAGCATCTATTATCTGATTTATTAACCATAGCAACCCTTGCAAGGAGTAATTTCTACTACCATAGAGCGCAGCTGTGGAGTAAAGATAAGTATGCCGACTTAAAGCAGCATATCACCACCCTTTATCACCAGCATAAAGGCAGATATGGCTATCGTAGAATCACGGTCGCCCTAAAACAGGTAGGGATTCATCACAATCATAAACTTATCGCCAAGCTTATGAAGCAGCTGAAGCTCAGTGCACGGATTCGACGGCAAAAATGGCGCTCATATAAGGGACAACAAGGCAAAATAGCAAGCAATCATCTAAAGCGTCGGTTCAAGGCAAATAGACCCTTTAAACGTTGGCTCACTGATATTACCGAGTTTAAGGTCGGTGATAACAAATTATACTTATCACCGATACTCGATTGTTATAATAATGAGATTATTAGTTATACGCTCTCAAAAAGGCCGACCTATGATTTAGTAAGTCGAATGCTAAGTCAGGCACTGGAAAAAACTAAAGCCAGCCGTCATAAGAAGCTAATGCTACATTCAGATCAGGGATGGCATTATCAGATGAAGCCGTTTAAAAAGACGCTCAAAAAGCATCAGATTAAACAAAGTATGAGCAGGAAAGGAAATTGCCTCGATAATGCGCTGATGGAGGGCTTCTTCGGTACACTAAAGTGTGAGACTATTTATATTGAGAAGCCAGGCTCGATTGAGGCGTTAGAGAAACAGATTAATGAGTATATCCACTACTACAATCATGAAAGAATTCAGCTTAAACTAAAAGGACTGAGTCCTGTGCAATACAGAACTCAGTCCTTGATATAAACTTAAACCGTCCAATATTTGGGGGTCAGTTCA
>NZ_QJSU01000022.1 GCF_003217155.1 Psychrobacter fozii | reverse complement strand
GCAGCAACAGATATAGAAGCCGCTCACGACAAGCGAAAAATGTGGAATCAAATGCGCATGATGCCGACAGATTTCACCGATCTATCTGGTGAAAAAACCTTTACTTACCTTATGAATGGTAAAACCACCGCAGCCAATTGGACACAGCTAGTGAAAGCGGGACAGCCTGTCAAACTGCGCTTTATCAATGGCTCAGCGCAAACCATCTTCGATGTGCGTATACCGGGTCTCAAAATGACCGTCGTATCAACGGATGGCAATGATGTTGCACCTGTTGCGATTGATGATTTTCGCATTGGCGTTGCTGAGACTTATGACGTCATCGTCACCCCGAACAAAGATGCGCATACCATATTTGCCCAAAATATAGACCGTTCAGGCTATGTGGCAGCAACGCTTGCGACCAAAGAAGGCGCTCGTGCAGCAATGCCTACCATGGACAAAATCGAATGGCTGACCATGGCCGATATGATGGGTGCGATGGGTGCTGATGGTTATAAAGCAAAGCATGCCAAGACCGAGTATGACTTTAAATCTGACATGCGTGTCGACAGTCCACGTATAAACCTCGATGATCCCGGTATTAACCTGCGTAATATCAATCGTGACGTGCTGAATTATAGTCAGCTGCGCTCTGTCGATGAGGCTATATTTGCAGAGCAGCGCAAGCCTACCCGAGAGATCGAGCTACATCTGACTGGCAATATGGAACGCTATATCTGGGCGCTAGATGGTGTCATGTTTAAGGATGCAACCCCTGTCAATATTAAGCCAAACGAGCGCGTACGTATCACCTTAGTCAATGACACCATGATGAATCATCCGATGCATCTGCATGGCATGTGGAGTGATTTACGAACCCCATCTGGAGACTTTCAGGTACGTAAACATACGATTGTGGTGCAGCCTGCACAAAAGATTAGCTTTGATGTGACGGGTGAATTTGGACGATGGGCATGGCATTGCCATCTGCTTTATCACATGGAAGCCGGTATGTTCCGAGAAGTTGCCGTTGTTTAACAAACCTTCAAATATGAGGCTTATTATGAAAATATCTAAGAAAAATCTGCCATTCATTGGTTTGTCATCGCTAGTCTTGCTCACATCCTCTTTTGCCACAGCTGCTGAGATGTCTGATATGGACCACAGTGGCATGGATATGTCGGGCGATATGTCTGATATGGATCACAGTGGCATGGACATGTCAGGTGATATGTCTGATATGGATCATAGCGGCATGGATATGTCGAGCGATATGTCTGATATGGATCACAGTGGCATGGATATGTCGGGCGATATGTCTGATATGGATCACAGCGGCATGGATATGTCAGGGATGCAAGGCGGGCAGCCACCAGCTGATGCTCGCAGTCCAGACTACTCAAACGGTGTTCCCTATGGGCAGTATGGTAAGCCAATGATGATGGGCAGCATGCCGTTATGGGGAGTGTCAGTAGACGATTTGGGCTATCAGTTTGATGAAGACCAAATCAACTTCGAGGCGACGGGTTGGTATGGTACTGATAGCAATCGTATAAGGCTACGCACGGAAGGTAGTGCTCAGACTAAAGATGATAAAGAAATCGACAGCTTGAGCTCGCTTGCTTATTGGAAACCACTGAGCATTTTTTGGAATGGTGAAGCTGGTGTCGCTTATGATACTGAAAACGATAACGCTGCCGTGATGGCCGGTATTGTCGGCACCGCGCCGTATTTCATCGAAACAGATGCGAGAGCCTACTTATATACCGATGGTCAACTTCGTCTTGATCTGGGCGCAGAGTACGAATGGCGTTTGGATCAGCATTGGGTGGTCATACCGGAGGTGGGATTGACTGCCTTTAGTAAAGATGACCATGATAATGACATTACCAAAGGCTTTAATGAGATGGAAGCTGAGGTTAGGCTGACTTATGAGACGTTTAGTCGCCAGCTAGC
>NZ_QJSU01000021.1 GCF_003217155.1 Psychrobacter fozii | reverse complement strand
GACAGATGCGGTCGTATAGCTACTCTGGTATTTATCGAATTCTAAGATCAAAATAGAAAGCGCCACTCAACAATTAGTTGGGTGGCGCTTTTTTTGTAGCCCTAGATGTTTAAATTGAAAATCAGAGAATAAACATAAGTCATAAATAATATACTTGAAAAAAGATATTAAAAATATATTCGATAAAGTGAATTAATTAAGTAGTTCGATTGAAAGGGAAGTAAAGGAGCATAATAATCAAATAAAACACACTTTTATTGAAAACATAAAATACGATAGGTAATAAAATTTTTTTATTATAAATGATTTTTTAAATAGTGATATTGATTATCTTTTAGATTTGAAATGCCATCCATATTAGAACCCTTGTAACAAGGGTTCATTAGTTTTTATCAATAATAATTAAAAAGATAAGCTATTATTTGTCTAAGGATTTTATTCAATTATTGACTGTGTCTTTTTGATTATTTGAATGAAATAATTCAGTGAATCGAAACGTAAATAAGAATTATTTTAAATTAAAAGTTATAAAACCTTTGGGTTTTTGTTTTTCTTACCCAATGGCAGTTATTTGGTTATGAACGGTTAACTGACTGTGATTTATTTTCTAATATATAGAGTATAATGGAATCTACCAAGTGATATTAGTTTTCTTAATAAATACAGTACATTATCTGTACTAAGAAACACACTTGGTTATTGATGTTCTATTATTATGAACATCTCACAAATTAGCATTACTTTATTGAACCACAACCAAGTAGATAGGAATAAAAATGTCAAATATCAATGAGTCTTTACAAGAATTAATGAGCCTTGATGGCGCTATGGGTGCCTGTATTGTTGACTATATGTCAGGCATGGTACTGGGTATGACTGGTGGCGGTGTTGATCTAGAACTTGCAGCAGCAGGTAACTCACAAGTCGTAAAAGCGAAAGTCGCTACCATGAAGTCACTTGATATCAAAGGTGAAATCGAGGATATGCTAATTACGTTGGAATCTCAGATACATATCCTTCGTCCTACTCATAATCACGAAGATCTGTTCATTTACTTGGTGCTTGATAAATCAAAAGCCAATCTTGCATTAGCACGTCGTAAAGTGCAAACAGTAGATAAAAATATAGAAATATAATTTGGTTGGCAATATTTAAGCCAACGAATAGTTTATCAAAACACTCTTGTTGCTTTTACTTTATTTAAAAGCATCAGCAACAAGATTATATTCGTTATATAAACCTATTGCATAACGAATGTGATCTCTGTATACAACAATGATTTCACTAAACTGGATGTCTTATTAAATGGTGGCAAAATGAAATGTATTGCATACGTCAGTAAAGCGCCAGTTCGTGATCATAGTGTTCGTATGCCTACGGGGTTATCAGAGATTATTAGTGCCTCTCGTGAGCATAACCCAAAGTCGCAAATCACTGGGATCATCTCTTATCGTGAAGGTCAGTATTTCCAAATATTAGAAGGTCCGCATCTTGAAGTAGACAAACTCATGGCTAAGATCGCCGCCGATCCTAGGCATGAAGATATTTGGGTTTTTCTGAACGTACGCGTTGCTCAACGTAGTTTTTCCAATTGGGGCGTTAACGTATTTGACTTCGTTGACCAAGGCCCTCTTTTTGATGCTTTTGTTGAAAAAAATAGCCCTACCTTAAATAACTTTGATGACTATCAAAAAAAACGTATTAAGCCTTTCATTGATATAGAAAAATCTGACACAGTTCCTGACGAATACTATCAAGACAAGAACTTGCGATTATTGGCATGGCCTGACCTGAATAATGAAAGTAATCCTCAAATGATTATGAATCTATGTATCAAGTTGACCAAAAAACCGTATCCATTTAACTTTTTGGCAGATAGTGGCGAGTTTGGCACACCTCAGCAAGTCACACAAATTGTCAGAGAGTTTGAACGATCAGGCATCTTAAGCGTCACAGAAGCTGAGCCATTAGTAGAAAAAGTGGTCAGTGAGAAAAAGCCTAATAAATTTTATGGCGCGATCAAAAAATTCTTAGGAATGAGGTAAAAAATTGAACTATCAGAAGCTAGCTATCATTGGTGAAGTGGGTGCCGGAAAAACTCAATTGGTCCAAACACTAAGTGAGATTAGTCCTATCGAGACAGAAGCGAAGTCTAGTATCGATATCGGCAAAGAGTACACCACAGTAGGCATTGATTATGGACGGATCACACTATCGGATGACATGGCTTTAGGCATCTATGGCGTACCAGGACAAGAACGCTTTTCCTTTTTATGGGAATTCGTCAACCAGTCTCTGTGGGGACTACTCATATTGATTCGCTATGGTGAAACCCCTGATTATGCCAACATGGATAAACTGCTCACCTTCTTCGAACCAGAAAAAAACGAGACCACTTGTGTCATCGCTATCACCCACTGTGAAGATGCTGATAAGGAGAGCCTATCAGCACTTGGTCAAGAAATCAGAATCATGTTGATGCAGCACAATGTAGTGGCCCCCGTGATCAACACCGATCCTAGAAGTAGAGAGTCCGC
>NZ_QJSU01000020.1 GCF_003217155.1 Psychrobacter fozii | reverse complement strand
CTGGGTAGTAGTTTGACTACCGCTGCAACCTTGGGTGTGGCGTTTATTGGCATGAGTAATGCCTTTGATGCCAATGTAGCGATAGCAGCTGGTGCTGTCGTCTCAGGAGCGTTCTTTGGCGATAAGATGTCTCCCTTGTCTGATACCTGTACCATCGCATCCTCTGTTGTCGGTATTGACCTGTTTGAACACATTCGCAATATGATGTACACCACCGTTCCTGCTTGGATACTCACAGTTATCTTGTTTTGGATGTTCTCAGGTCAGACAGCGGGTTCTGATCTTAGTCAGGTAACTATTCTACAAGGGCAGCTGATCGACAGTGGCTTGGTACAAAACTATGCGGTATTACCGTTTGTGGTGTTGGTCGGACTGGCTGTCTTTCGAGTCAACGCCATCTATACGATTATCTGTACCATCGCTGTGGCGCTTATCATCACTTATATACACAGCAGCCCAAGCTTTGGACAATTAGGCGGCTATCTGTTTGCAGGGTATGCACCTGCTGAGTCATTAGAGCTGGGTGAAGTAGGGGGAATGCTGTCACGTGGCGGTGTACAAAGTATGTTCTTTACGCAAGCGATTGTGATATTGGCACTTAGTCTCGGCGGGTTGCTCACGGCATTGGGTGTGTTACCAGCATTGTTATCTGGTATCAAAGACACGTTGACGACATCAGGACGGGCTATCTTTGCAGCAGCGATGTCAGCACTGAGCATCAATGTGCTCATCGGTGAGCAGTATTTAAGTATTTTACTGTCAGGGACGGCTTTTCGTTCGACGTTTGAGCGTTTGAACTTACATCCAAAGAATCTGTCTCGTACGATTGAGGATGCGGGGACGGTGATTAATCCATTGGTGCCTTGGAGTGTGTGCGGAGTGTTTATCAGTCAGGCATTAGGGGTGCCGGTATTGGATTACCTGCCTTATGCGTTTTTCTGTTATTTGTCGTTACTACTAACGCTGCTCTTTGGCTTTACGGGAGTGACTATTAGTCGTCGTTTGGATTAGGTGAGTTATTTAGTCGTCGTTTGGATTAGGTGAGTTATTATTGAATACAACCTTTTTCTAAATGAAAGTATTTCATTCAATTTTTACCAATAGACTTTCAAAGATTGGTAGTAATTCCCTCAAGAGAAGTACTCAAAATATTATCCTTTCTTATTATTGGCATAAATTAACGCATCAATCGTGTTTATGCCAAGCCATAAAGTTGTGACAATCAGGTTTTTCTATTTCTTCTTATCCAAAGACTTTTACTTGGTTGTGAATATTTCTAATAAACGTGCTTTTAGGTTTAATATGTGTGTATAATAAAATCTACTAATTAATGTTAATTTTTGTAATAAGTATGGTGTGTCATTTCTGCTAATAAGAATTAGTTATTGATGTATTACTGCCATAGATGTCTCAAAATTTAATAGTTGCCTTAAAGCAGTTTAACGGCTAAGTTAGTTAACTAGTAATTGGAATTTAGTTTAGTATTGTTAAGTAACGAATGTATTTCATCGATTAAATTAATTTATTGAATCATAACCACATGGATAGGGAAGAATATGTCAAATATTAATGAGTCTTTACAAGAGTTAATGAGCCTTGATGGCGCTATGGGCGGCTGTATCGTCGACTATATGTCAGGCATGGTACTGGGTATGACTGGTGGCGGTGTTGATCTAGAGCTTGCTGCTGCAGGCAACTCACAAGTCGTCAAAGCGAAAGTCGCTACCATGAAGTCACTTGATATCAAAGGTGAGATTGACGATATCTTAATCACGTTAGAGTCACAACTACACATCATCCGTCCTGCATCTAAGCATGAAGATTTGTTTATCTATTTGGTGCTTGATAAGGCTAAAGCCAATCTTGCACTAGCACGTCGTAAAGTACAGTCAGTGGAAAACAATCTAGAACTATAATTTGGTTGGCAATATTCAACCTAATGAATGCTGATCGATATGTTCTTGTTGCTTTTACTTTATTGAAGATTATGAGCAACAAGATCATATTCGTTATATAAACCTATTGCATAACGAATGTGATCTTTATGTCCGACAATGAGTTAACTGATCCTTAGATGTCTTATTAAATGGTGGTAAAATGAAATGTATTGCATACGTTAGCAGAGCACCTATCAGCAGAGCGTCAATTCGTGAACATAGTGTTCGTATGCCTACAGGGTTATCAGAGATTATTAGTGCCTCTCGTGAGCATAACCCAAAGTCGCAAATTACTGGGATCGTCTCTTATCGTGAAGGTCAGTATTTCCAAGTATTAGAAGGGCCAAATTTTGAAGTAGACAAACTCATGGCTAAGATAGCTGCCGATCCTAGACACGAAGATATTTGGGCTTTTTTGGACGTAGATATTATTGAACGTAGCTTTCCCAATTGGGGTGTTAGTGTATTCAACTTTGTAGATCAAGGTGTTTTCTTTAGTACCTTTGTAGAGAACCATAGAATCATTTTCAATAACTTTGATGACTATCAAAAAAAACGTATTAAGCCTTTTATTGATATAGATAAAATCGACACAGTTCCTGATGAATACTATCAAGGTAAGAACTTGCGATTATTGTCATGGCCTGACCTGAATAATGAAAGTAATCCTCAAATGATTATGAATCTATGTATCAAATTGACCAAAAAACCGTATCCATTTAACTTTTTGGCAGATAGTGGCGAATTTGGCACACCTCAACAAGTCACACAAATTGTCAGAGAGTTTGAACGATCAGGCATCTTAAGCGTCACAGAAGCTGAGCCATTAGTAGAGAAAGCAGTGGTCAGTGAGAAAAAGCCTAATAAATTTTATGGCGCGATCAAAAAATTCTTAGGAATGAGGTAAAAAATTGAACTATCAGAAGCTAGCTATCATTGGTGAAGTGGGTGCCGGAAAAACTCAATTGGTCCAAACACTGAGTGAAATCAGTCCTATCGAGACAGAAGCGAAGTCTAGTATCGATATCGGTAAAGAGTACACCACAGTCGGCATTGATTACGGACGGATCACACTGTCGGATGACATGGCTTTAGGCATCTATGGCGTACCAGGACAAGAACGTTTTTCCTTTTTATGGGAATTCGTCAACCAGTCTCTGTGGGGACTACTCATATTGATTCGCTATGGTGAAACCCCTGATTATGCCAATATGGATAAACTGCTCACCTTCTTCGAACCAGAAAAAAACGAGACCACTTGTGTCATCGCTATCACCCACTGTGAAGATGCTGATAAGGAGAGTCTATCAGCACTTGGTCAAGAAATCAGAATCATGTTGATGCAGCACAATGTAGTGGCCCCCGTGATCAACACCGATCCTAGAAGTAGAGAGTCCGC
>NZ_QJSU01000019.1 GCF_003217155.1 Psychrobacter fozii | reverse complement strand
AACCCAGTTAACTCATTGAAACGAAATTAAAAAAGAAGTTGACAGACTATTAAAACATGATATGATAGTCAGCTCGCTAAATAGGATAAGCCACATTGGCTGGGAATATTTAGTTAGAAATACTAACACTGGACGACAGTGATTAGGCATTATTTAAAAGCATAACTAAAGAACAACTTGTGTGGATTTTTGCTGATTCAGAATGTTAAAAAATAAAGTTGGTTGACTATCTTTTCGATAGAATTCTAACTATAAAAATTATCATTTAAGACAGTAAAAAAACTCAAAGTTAATTCATTACGAACATAATTTTTAGCGATTTTGCCAGATTAGATGAGCCAAGTTTAGAAGCTTCTTTAAAGAGCTTCATAGCAAGATTAAACTGAAGAGTTTGATCATGGCTCAGATTGAACGCTGGCGGCAGGCTTAACACATGCAAGTCGAGCGGAAACGATGATAGCTTGCTATCAGGCGTCGAGCGGCGGACGGGTGAGTAATACTTAGGAATCTACCTAGTAGTGGGGGATAGCACGGGGAAACTCGTATTAATACCGCATACGACCTACGGGAGAAAGGGGGCAGTTTACTGCTCTCGCTATTAGATGAGCCTAAGTCGGATTAGCTAGATGGTGGGGTAAAGGCCTACCATGGCGACGATCTGTAGCTGGTCTGAGAGGATGATCAGCCACACCGGGACTGAGACACGGCCCGGACTCCTACGGGAGGCAGCAGTGGGGAATATTGGACAATGGGGGAAACCCTGATCCAGCCATGCCGCGTGTGTGAAGAAGGCCTTTTGGTTGTAAAGCACTTTAAGCAGTGAAGAAGACTCCGTGGTTAATACCCACGGACGATGACATTAGCTGCAGAATAAGCACCGGCTAACTCTGTGCCAGCAGCCGCGGTAATACAGAGGGTGCAAGCGTTAATCGGAATTACTGGGCGTAAAGGGAGCGTAGGTGGCTCTATAAGTCAGATGTGAAATCCCCGGGCTCAACCTGGGAACTGCATCTGAAACTGTAGAGCTAGAGTATGTGAGAGGAAGGTAGAATTCCAGGTGTAGCGGTGAAATGCGTAGAGATCTGGAGGAATACCGATGGCGAAGGCAGCCTTCTGGCATAATACTGACACTGAGGCTCGAAAGCGTGGGTAGCAAACAGGATTAGATACCCTGGTAGTCCACGCCGTAAACGATGTCTACTAGTCGTTGGGTCCCTTGAGGACTTAGTGACGCAGCTAACGCAATAAGTAGACCGCCTGGGGAGTACGGCCGCAAGGTTAAAACTCAAATGAATTGACGGGGGCCCGCACAAGCGGTGGAGCATGTGGTTTAATTCGATGCAACGCGAAGAACCTTACCTGGTCTTGACATATCTAGAATCCTGCAGAGATGCGGGAGTGCCTTCGGGAATTAGAATACAGGTGCTGCATGGCTGTCGTCAGCTCGTGTCGTGAGATGTTGGGTTAAGTCCCGCAACGAGCGCAACCCTTGTCCTTAGTTACCAGCGGGTTAAGCCGGGAACTCTAAGGATACTGCCAGTGACAAACTGGAGGAAGGCGGGGACGACGTCAAGTCATCATGGCCCTTACGACCAGGGCTACACACGTGCTACAATGGTAGGTACAGAGGGCAGCTACACAGCGATGTGATGCGAATCTCAAAAAGCCTATCGTAGTCCAGATTGGAGTCTGCAACTCGACTCCATGAAGTAGGAATCGCTAGTAATCGCGGATCAGAATGCCGCGGTGAATACGTTCCCGGGCCTTGTACACACCGCCCGTCACACCATGGGAGTTGATTGCACCAGAAGTGGATAGCTTAACCTTCGGGGAGGCGTTCACCACGGTGTGGTTGATGACTGGGGTGAAGTCGTAACAAGGTAGCCGTAGGGGAACCTGCGGCTGGATCACCTCCTTATAGATGACATTCGGTCAGCAAGAATTCACAACAAGTTGTTCTTTAGTTTAAGCTAGTATTTATTAGCTTTTGCCTTTGTAGGCATACAAAGGCCTGTAGCTCAGCTGGTTAGAGCACCGTGTTGATAACGCGGGGGTCGGCAGTTCAAGTCTGCCCAGGCCTACCATTATTTACGGGGCCATAGCTCAGTTGGTAGAGCGCCTGCCTTGCACGCAGGAGGTCAACGGTTCGACTCCGTTTGGCTCCACCACTATAAATACGAAACTTTAGATGCTAATAAATAAAATAGGTATTAAATAGAAACAAGTGATTCGCCGTTATATTGGCAAGATTACTTCTTTCTGTTTTATACAGAACCTGCTACTCGACGAGAGAGTAGGAACTATTTAAAAACATAGATATGAGTCTGGGTTAGGAAGAGCGTGTTCACGCGCACTTCTTAACCTTAATAACTCACCTCTTAACGACATCAGTTGTTATCCCAGGGGTGAGTTATTAAAAAAGTAATAAGAGAACTGAATCAAGCGTATAAAATTAGGTGATATCGTTATCATAATTAGATTGTATGACACTTAGAAGTCGAGAGACTACTTGGGGTTGTATGGTCAAGTAATGAAGCGCACATGGTGGATGCCTTGGCAGTCAGAGGCGATGAAAGACGTGACAGCCTGCGATAAGCTTCGGGGAGGCGGCAATATCCTGTGATCCGGAGATTTCTGAATGGGGAAACCCACCTACCATAAGGTAGGTATCTTGTACTTGTACAAGAAGCGAACGAGGGGAAGTGAAACATCTCAGTACCCTTAGGAATAGACATCAAATGAGATTCCCCTAGTAGCGGCGAGCGAACGGGGAGAAGCCGATTAATTCTAATGTAGAAGAACAGCGTGGGAAAGCTGACCGTAGTAGGTGATAGTCCTGTATTCGAAACATTAGAGTTAACATATTAAGTAGAGCGGGGCACGAGAAATCCTGTTTGAAGATGGGGGGACCATCCTCCAAGGCTAAATACTCCTGACTGACCGATAGTGAACCAGTACCGTGAGGGAAAGGCGAAAAGAACCCCTGTGAGGGGAGTGAAATAGAACCTGAAACCGTGTGCGTACAAGCAGTAGGAGCTTCAATTTATTGGAGTGACTGCGTACCTTTTGTATAATGGGTCAGCGACTTATATTCTGTAGCAAGGTTAACCGTTTAGGGGAGCCGTAGGGAAACCGAGTCTTAATAGGGCGTTTAGTTGCAGGGTATAGACCCGAAACCGAGTGATCTATCCATGAGCAGGTTGAAAGTGCCGTAACAGGCACCGGAGGACCGAACCCACTGTCGTTGAAAAGCCAGGGGATGACTTGTGGATAGGGGTGAAAGGCTAATCAAACTCGGTGATAGCTGGTTCTCCCCGAAAGCTATTTAGGTAGCGCCTCGGACGAACACCATTGGGGGTAGAGCACTGTTTCGGCTAGGGGGTCATACCGACTTACCAAACCGATGCAAACTCCGAATACCGATGAGTGATATCCGGGAGACACACAGTGGGTGCTAACGTCCATTGTGGAGAGGGAAACAACCCAGACCGCCAGCTAAGGCCCCAAATTCCTAGTTAAGTGGGAAACGAGGTGGGAAGGCATAGACAGCTAGGAGGTTGGCTTAGAAGCAGCCATCCTTTAAAGAAAGCGTAATAGCTCACTAGTCGAGTCGGCCTGCGCGGAAGATGTAACGGGGCTCAAACTAGGAGCCGAAGCTGCGGATTTGAATTTGTTTTCAAGTGGTAGGGGAGCGTTGTGTAAGCCTGTGAAGGTGTGTCGTAAGGCATGCTGGAGGTATCACAAGAGCGAATGCTGACGTGAGTAACGATAATGCGAGTGAAAAGCTCGCACGCCGGAAGATCAAGGGTTCCAGTCCAACGTTAATCGGGGCTGGGTGAGTCGACCCCTAAGGCGAGGCCGAAAGGCGTAGTCGATGGGAAATCAGTTAATATTCTGATACTTGTTTATAATGCGATGGAGGGACGGAGAAGGTTATGTCAGCCTGGCGTTGGTTGTCCAGGTGAAAGGATGTAGGCTTGTGGCTTAGGTAAATCCGGGCTACTACATGGCTGAGATCTGATAGCAAGCTGTACTTGTACAGTGAAGTGGCAAATACCATGCTTCCAGGAAAAGCTTCTAAGCAATAGTTATAAACGAATCGTACCCTAAACCGACACAGGTGATCAGGTAGAGAATACCAAGGCGCTTGAGAGAACTCTGCTGAAGGAACTAGGCAAAATGGTACCGTAACTTCGGGAGAAGGTACGCTGTTGGTGGTGATAGGACACGCTCCTTGAGCTGCTGGCAGTCGCAGATACCAGGCTGCTGCAACTGTTTATTAAAAACACAGCACTCTGCAAACACGAAAGTGGACGTATAGGGTGTGATGTCTGCCCGGTGCTGGAAGGTTAATTGATGGGGTTAGCGTAAGCGAAGCTCTTGATCGAAGCCCCAGTAAACGGCGGCCGTAACTATAACGGTCCTAAGGTAGCGAAATTCCTTGTCGGGTAAGTTCCGACCTGCACGAATGACATAATGATGGCAGCGCTGTCTCCAGCAGAGACTCAGTGAAATCGAAATCGCAGTGAAGATGCTGTGTACCCGCGGCTAGACGGAAAGACCCCGTGAACCTTTACTACAGCTTTACATTGAACTTTGACCTGACTTGTGCAGGATAGGTGGGAGGCTTTGAAGCAGACACGCTAGTGTTTGTGGAGCCAATCTTGAAATACCACCCTGGTCATGTTGGGGTTCTAACTCAGGTATAACAATACCGAGGACAATGTATGGTGGGTAGTTTGACTGGGGCGGTCTCCTCCTAAAGAGTAACGGAGGAGTACGAAGGTGCGCTCAGACCGGTCGGAAATCGGTCGTAGAGTATAAAGGCAAAAGCGCGCTTAACTGCGAGACCCACAAGTCGAGCAGGTACGAAAGTAGGTCTTAGTGATCCGGTGGTTCTGTATGGAAGGGCCATCGCTCAACGGATAAAAGGTACTCTGGGGATAACAGGCTGATACCGCCCAAGAGTTCATATCGACGGCGGTGTTTGGCACCTCGATGTCGGCTCATCTCATCCTAGGGCTGAAGCAGGTCCTAAGGGTATGGCTGTTCGCCATTTAAAGAGGTACGCGAGCTGGGTTTAGAACGTCGTGAGACAGTTCGGTCCCTATCTACCGTGGGCGTTGGAAATTTGAGAGGATCTGCTCCTAGTACGAGAGGACCAGAGTGGACGAACCTCTGGTGTTCGGGTTGTCACGCCAGTGGCATTGCCCGGTAGCTACGTTCGGATGGGATAACCGCTGAAAGCATCTAAGCGGGAAGCCCACCTCAAGATTAGATTTCCCTAAAGAGCCGTTCAAGACTAGGACGTTGATAGGCAGGGTGTGGAAGTGCAGCGATGCATGTAGCTAACCTGTACTAATTGCTCGTTTGGCTTGACCATACAACACCCAAGTGGTTTGTATACAAGTCTAATTAATCTATCTTGTATAAGCTGTAGTGGCTTATAGAATAAAGAAAGAATATTTCGATATCACCTTTAACCTTGATTCAGTTAGGTTACAAGTTGATCGACCATAAACTAAACACTTATCGTCAAACAATAAAAACAACAGACTCATATCTAACCCCCTTTGCTGACGACAATAGCGCGATGGCCCCACCTGATCCCTTCCCGAACTCAGAAGTGAAACATCGTTGCGCCAATGGTAGTGTGGATTCGTCCATGTGAGAGTAGGTCATCGTCAGCTCTCTAT
>NZ_QJSU01000018.1 GCF_003217155.1 Psychrobacter fozii | reverse complement strand
TCTAAGATGTCAACGGTGCTGCCCGCTTCGGCAGTTCCTACGACGATCGTGCCGTCAAAGGTGTCAATCACTGGCGCCGTTGGTGCCGTGCTGTCTACACTGATGTTTTTGGTCGCAGGAGTACTGAAGTTATTAGCAGGGTCGGTTACCGTGGCGGTTAGTTTCTCTGCCCCTTCGCCCATGGCCGCCACATCAGCAGCAACCACTGCCACACTCCAATTACCATCGATATCAACTATTGCAGGTTGACCGATCTGAATACCCGCTTCATTGGTTAAGGTGATGGTGTCACCTGCAGTGCCGGTGCCGGTCACGTTAAAGCCAGCTTCAGATTCAGTTCCATTAACGATGTCGTCGCCTGTAACAGCATCGATGATTGGGGCGTCAGCGTCAGCGTCAGCGTCAGCGTCAGCGTCAGCATCGGCATCGGCATCGGCGTCAGCATCGGCGTCAGCATCGGCGTCAGCATCGGCGTCAGCATCGGCGTCAGCATCGGCGTCAGCATCGGCGTCAGCGTCAGCGTCAGCGTCAGCGTCAGCATCGGCGTCAGCATCGGCGTCAGCGTCGGCGTCAGCATCGGCGTCAGCATCGGCGTCAGCATCGGCGTCAGCATCGGCGTCAGCATCGGCGTCAGCATCGGCGTCAGCATCGGCGTCAGCATCGGCGTCAGCATCGGCGTCAGCATCGGCGTCAGCATCGGCGTCAGCATCGGCGTCAGCTATTTCTGGTGCAGTTATGCTAATTGAATCACTCTCATTACCTGCAGAATCAATAACCATTGCTGTTACTGTTTCGCCATCAATTAATGGTGTTTCGCTAGTATCAATGACATAGTCACCATTGTTGTCTACTTCAGCAGTGTAATCAGGTACACCATCACCATTAGTATCGATTGTAATAGTTGAATTAGGTTCGCCTATACCAACAATCTCAGTACCATTTTCATTAATTTCAATAGTTGGTGCATCTGGAGCCACAGTATCCACATTGATGTCTTTGATCGCAGGGGGACTAACGTTACCAGCAGGATCGGTTGCAGTCACGGTTAGTTGCTCTGCGCCTTCACCCATTGCAGTGACGTCTGCTTGAGTCACAGCCATACTCCACGTGCCATCTGTACCAACGGTCACTGGCGACCCTATTGGATCGCCTGCTTCACTGGTTAAGGTGATGGTGTCACCTGCTGTACCAGTACCTGTGATGGTAAATCCTGCAGCAGCTTCAGTGCCATTAACAATATCGTCGCCTGTGATCGCATCAATGATTGGCGCAGCTGGTGCAGTGGTGTCGCCAGTACTAGAATCACCGCCAGAACCGCCACCAGAAAGTGCTGCGCCTGCTAATCCAAGACCCGCCAATCCAGCTAGCCATGGTAATGCACCAAAACCTTCAAATTCTGTCGCACCTACCCACCAAGGCGTAGCATATCCCTCTCCACCCAACGCTTGACCCTGTACTTCACCCAATTGCAATTCAGTGACGAAATCTGCTACTGCACCAGTATTGGGTACGTAATAGTAGTAATTACCATCTTCAGCGATACCCATAAGCGCACTATCAATATCATCATAAAACCCTTCCATGATAAGGTCGGCGTTTTCGCTATTTTCTTCAAAAGAAACGTGAAGATCGTTATTTACTCGCTTAGTCACAACATCATGTGGGGCATACCCCGTTGATTCGTCAAGAAGTTCGTAGTTCACTTTATCGGTGGCTTTTATTATTGTAGTTTTGCCGTCCTGCGTAATAACTTTGTGCTCAGAAATGGTTTGTATTTGGTCACTTACTTTGACAACTATCGTATTCATAACATCATCCTTAATTAATTCTAAGTCAAAGAAATATCAATATAAAATCGCGATTTTCTATTTATTCGTTTTTTCAAATATATAAACAGCGCTATGTATTTTTTAATGTATCTATTTTCTGCCTTATATCTATAAAGCAGCTTCTATTCCATATAAATCCACTACAGAAAAATGGTTTTAAAAAATATAGATTATAATTATTTTTTATTTGTTTGTTTACTTTCAACAAACAGCTAAATGTATTTTTATCGGTGCTAAATTCTAAATATCACAATCTGATAACACTCGGCTAATCTGATGGGTTTGACGAGTACTCTTCTTCAAAAGTAGTAATTCTTCATCAGTTGGAATTTTATGGATGATAGGACCACTCTCTTTTGACGCAGCAACTTGTAGATAAGTTGTCGTTTGGGGATCAAGTTGATACTGTTTAGAGTAAGCAGTGATTTTGCCAGTTTGTTCATTTAACACTTTGGCATTAATAAGCTGCAAACCGTTTCATACCCTAAGATCTGAATAGTGTCCGTTTGTCAGGCTCACTTGAAATACCTTATTAGGTCCCATGCTTATATTTATATTACTTGGATTGATATTGCTTAATGGGTCGTTATTCTTTGCATTGCGGAAAAAGACGATTCTACTTTCCATTTCTTTTAAGGAATCATCAGGCATTACTTGAAATAATTGGTAAGGAGTTTTTAAATTGGTTTTGATCTTACTATTAGAGAGCATTGATTTCTGATTTTCTTTTATGGTCTGACAGCCTGTTAGGCCGAGAGTTACAAAGAATGCAACCGATAATAATATTGTTCTTCTTTCCATAGCATTCTCTCCTTATTAAATAGAAATTACTAAATATACATTTTTTAATGAGAATAAATATCATTATTATATCCATAAAATAGGATTATAAAATAATGCGAAATATTTTTAGAACAATCATTCTTATACATAAATTAATTAACAAAATATTACATTAAATATTAATTTCTATTAGCGATAGATATATTCAAATATAAATAAATCATAAATAAACAGTTTCTATATAAATATATAATAGAGCTGCAATAAAGACAACATCTGGCATAGGATTAATTATTACATTTCTTTTCATTAGCAATTAGCAATTAGCAATTAGCAATTAGCAATTAGCAATATTAAAAAATAAAGATGTCTTGAGAGGTTTTGAATACAAAAAAAAGCTACGATACACGTTGGTATCGTAGCTTTTAGATGAGACAAGTACTTTATTAGATTGAGATTTATCTATAACGGCTCTTAACGCTCGCCTAAGCCCTCTGAGAACGTCTTGGTAATAGGTTTGGTCAGATAAGACAATACAGAGCGCTCTTGCGCTTTGATATCAACGGAAGCCGTCATACCTGGTTTAATCACAATCTCTTCACGGCGACCGGCAAACTCAGCACCTGTGATTTTTATCTGCACGCGATAATAAGGTTCTTCCCCTTTAGGCGTCTGCTCCATTAGAGTATCAGGACTGATATAGATCACATTACCATTCATTGCACCAAAGATAGAGTAGTCATAAGCATCTAGCTTGACACTAGCAGCCTGTTGCTCTTTAACATAAGCAATGTCTGCCGGACTTACCTTTGCCTCAACGATAAGATCACTACTGGTTGGTAGTATCTCCATGATAATCTCACCGGGCTTCACAACACCACCAATAGTGGTAATAAGAATATTATTGACCTTACCATCTGTAGGAGCGAATAGGTTTTTCTCTTCTAGTACTTGTGAATGATCGCGCAACTGCTCAAGCTCAACATCCAGCTCTTCTTGCGACTTAGTCATCTCTGACTGCGCTTCCTCAAAGTACTTATTACGCTTATTGGTAATCTGCGCCTGAATCTCAGCAACTTGCCGGCGCAACTTAATCACATCCGCTTGACTGACATCACCATAAGCTAACAACGGCTCATTCATACTCAGTTCTTGTTGTGCCAGTACCATCATTCTCTGTAATGAGTTAACATCTTGATCAATCGCTTGGCGACGACGATTATATAGCTGCGTTTGGTTTTCGATATATTCGCTATAATTTTTGATACCCTCTGGGAAAACCAGTGGTCGTTCAAATATTTCAGCTTCTAATCGTGCTATTTTCGCTTTTAATGCGGCTATTTTTGATCCTGAGTTGGCCACTGCTGCTTGTGCGCGCTCTTCTTCCAGTCTGACTAGCAGCTGACCTTTCTCAACTTCTTCGCCTTCTTTGACTAATATATCAGTCAGCACGCCACCTTCAGCTGCTTGAATGTCTTGCGTACGAGCGCTAGCAATGACCGTAGCAGAAGCTCTGGTTACTTGATCGATTTGAGCAAAGTATGCCCAGACAATCAACACCAAAATTCCGAGTAAGGCGCCCCAAATAATAATGCGTGTGCGCCCAACTTTCGGATCATGAGTTTTATGCTGATAGTTATTCATGGTCGTTTCCTAGATTGTCGCTGTTATCGCTATTGTCATTACCGTTCGCTGACGTCTTTTTATTACTAATGACTGTCACTTTAGGTTTACTGACTTTAATGGAGGTTTGATTTGCTTTTTGCTGTGTATCGTTGCCTTGTAATTTTTCTAACACTTGTGCTTTGGGGCCATCCATAACGATTTGTTGATTGTCCATAATAATGATGCGATCAACCAACTGTAACAGAGGCATTTTATGAGTAGCGACAATCAAAGTCTGCTCATCTCCGAACTCTTTTTTGAGGACATCAATACACTGTAACTCTTGGCGGTTGTCCATCGATGCGGTTGGCTCATCCATGAGTAATATAGAAGGTTTGGTTAGCAGCAAGCGAGTAAAGGCAACCAATTGCTTTTGCCCTCCTGACAATCCTTTACCACCTTCACTAATCGGTAAATCTAAACCACTAGAATGACTGGCCACGAGTTTTATCAAACCCGTTTTGATAAGAGCATCACGCATGACATCATCGCTAGGTGCAGGCAGTCCAATCAACAGGTTTTCGCGCAATGTGCCTTCAAATAGCCTGTGGTCTTGTTGTAGGTAGCCTAACTGCTCACTCATTGACTCACGACTAATCTGCTGGATATCCAGACCATCTAACAATATACGACCCTGCGTTGGCGCATATAATCCTGATAGCACTTTGAGCAGCGTTGATTTACCAGAACCAATTGGCCCGAGTACGGCAATTCGCTCGCCTGCTTTGACATTAAGCTTATTGATAGCCAGTGCTGGTTGGTCATTATTTTGATAGTTAAAGGTGACTTTATCTAGAATAAAGTTACCAGCAATCCGGCTAGGTGACAGTGGATGACTGACACCATGGTTGTCCTGCTGCAGTGAAAACAGCTGCTCAATATTAAGCTTAGCTGCTTTGGCATGTGAGGCTTGCACTAACAATCCTGGGATGCTCATGACTGGTGCTAAAATACGCCCGCCCAAAATAGAACACGCTATCAAGCCACCCATCGTCATGTCACCAGACATCACTACAAATGAGCCAACAATGACGATGCCGACATAACTGGTCTGCTGAATCATCTGCGATAAATAACTGAGATTATCGTTAGCATGCTTCATATCTAGATCGTTTTTGGTCGTGATATTCATCACATCTAGCCAGCGCGACAGAAACTTCCAATTGCCTGCGCCTGCCTTAATGGTCTCAACACCCTCTACCGTCTCAACCAAAATACCTGTCTTACGATAAGAGGCTGATGCACCAATCGATGCGATACTGTCGATTTTTTTGCGGGCACTCAAACCCAATATAATGGCTATTATTGCCGCTATGATAGGCACCAAAGCCACTAACGGATTACCGATCACGACAATCAAAGATACAAAAATAATGGACATCGGTATATCAACGAGACCAAACAAAGTACTGGCGGTATAAAACCCTCGGACTTGTTCGTAGCCACGAAGCTGCGCCGCCATCGAGCCGACCGATCCTGGCATCTGATCAATACGTACATTTAATAAGCGCTGAAATACCTCACGTGACAAGTACTGATCAAGATTGACCACCACTTTATCCATAATCTTTGAGCGTGCAAACTTCATAAACGTTTCGAATAAGATGACCAGTCCTACACCGCTTGCCAAGATAATTAGGGTGTACTCACTACGCGTCGGAATCACTCGGTCATAGACCTGCATGGAAAACAGCGACACAGCGAGCGCCAGCATGTTAATCAAAAATGAGGCGACCACTGCTTCGACGATGATACCGCGGTAGTTTTTGAGGTCTTTTTTGAGTAGCTGATCAAATGAGGATTGTTTGCGTTTGCTAGGCTCTTCCTCTAAACGAACCCGCAACGAATGCACAAAATCAGTCCCTGCATGTGCGGTGACATTATCAAACTGCTTAAAATCCCATTTTCCTTGCGGATTAAGTTGCTGAATGATACCCCAACCTTGTGTGGGGTGCAGGGCCAATAGTGGCAAAAACGCGGCGTCGGGTACGGGTAGAGACTCAGGTAATTGCTCAATACCTAACTGTCCTAATACTTGAATAATATCTGCAAGCGTTGATACGCTCGTCTGCTGATAGATAACACCTTGCAATCTTACATTATCAATAGGATAGCCTTGCTCTGTTAGCAAGGTACGTAATGCGTCTGCCAACGATAATGCATGTGTATCTAGCGGGTCATTGGGCGTTGTTATCGATAGTTGTGTTGTAGCATCTGCCATCAGCTCACTATCCGATGTTTTGTCATTAGAAGCTGGAACCGGTGTGCTCATGATAAATATATCCCATGGATTAAACTAATAATAAATAATGAAACAATACGTAAAACGAATGCGTAAAAATGATTGTCTATGATGGCTTATGAATATGAATAGGTGGCTTGCCAGCCGCTTATGGAATATCAGTTAGCAGCCCTGTATTACTACCGCTGCTACTAGGATAATCATAGGCATCATAAGAATCGTCAATAGGATACGTCACCATGTCTTTATCTTTCATAATGATAGGCTGTGTAACAGAGCTCTCTGTTCGCGGCGTTGTACTCTCTTGACTCTTTAGCCAGTTCTTGACAGGATCTAGAGGTCTATATAGCGATTGTGACTCACGGCTCTTGCCATACTGTTGCCAAGACATCAGACCGAAATCAACTTGTAGCTTATAGTAAGCGGCGATAATAGAGGTTTGAATCTCAACCAGCTGTGCTTGATATTGCGAATGCTCACGTACCGCGTTGAGGACTTCTAGCCAAGATTTTCGACCCGCAATGAACTGACGACGATAAGAGCTGACAACAATCTGTGCGCCTGCAACGGCTGCAATCAATGAACGCTCTTGATCTTTTGCACTGGCGAATTGCTGATATTGCGTCTGTATGGTTTCGAGCACGAGACGCCTTGACGCCTCTTTTGACTGCTCTAAACTATTTACCCGAGAAGCTGATGCCCTTGCTAATGCCAAGCTAGAAAATCCTGCGCCAGGATTGTAGCTTAGCCCGACTGAAAACGCACCTTCACTATTGCTATCATCTTCATGATAATAGTCATACGCATATTGCGCATACAGTGTCGGATAGCTAGAGGCTTGCTGTGACTTGACCCCTTGTTTGGCCGCTTCGACTTGATATTGCTCTTTGACAACTGTAGGATTATAAAAGCTGGCTTGATCGAAGGCCATTTTTTCAAAATCTTGCGAATAGCTTTTGGCACGACTAACGAGCTCCGTTAAATTCTGTGCAGGCAGTTCTGTTGGCGATATTCTACGACCCGTAATTTGTTCTAGTCTGGCAATGGCGATACGCTGCTGCTCAACCGTACCTTGATAGGAATTCTGCTCCTGTAAAATACGGTTAGCCACCAAATCCATGTCGATACGGGCTGAAACACCTTGACTCACACGGCGTTTCATCATTTCTTCAAACTCTGCCAACAACTGCAGATTGTCATAATAGACCTGCTGTTGAGAGACAGCTGTCATATAGCTTTGCCATGCCTCAATCGTAGTCTTGGCAACTTCATTTTGTTTTTCGTAGACAGTCTCCGTTGCCGCCTTGTCATCAAATATCGCTTGGTTAATATCGGCAGTCAGCTTGCCTCCAGTCCATAATGACTGGCGTATTTGTAACTGCGATATCTGGCCATCGTCGTTATCATAACCTGATGAAACGCTGGGCTCGGGCAACATATTGAGCTTCGCTGCGCGTATACTCTCTGTGGTTGCTTGTTGCTCTGCACGTGCTGAACCAACTAAAGGGTGGGTCTGAATGGCTTGGCTAATAAGCGTATTCATGTAACCATCAGATTCTGCTGCGAATGCTGCACTCGATAGAGACATTAGCAACAGACTAAATGCCACGCCATAGTACCTACGTATTGCCACAACTACCATATGGGGCAGCCCTCTTTTCAATGGGTCGTAATAATAAACTTTCATTTAGTTTGGCTCAGTCCTACTTTAATAAAATAAAGAATTGCAATGCTTTACAAGCGGAAGTCTGTCATTATTTGCTAAGTATTATTGCTATCACTACGCTGTAGTTTATACCATGTCTATAGATAACTAAACCATCATATTTATTGAACACGTCTCTATAGTATCTATAATTTTAAAAACATCTGACAATAATACTTTAGAAAAAATTAACTAATGTCCAATATTTAGTTTCAATGTGGGGATCAAAAACCATGACACAACGCTTGCCATCACCTACCCCGCCTACCAAACCAAAAGACAGATCAATGCTCGCTATTGTGTTGGCTGTGCTGCTACACATTGTGATAGCTATCATCATCTACTTCACTGTTTTTGATGACAACACCTCAAAATCGACTGACTCAACATCTGCACTTGAGTCTTCAGAGTCGCTATCTATCGTAGAAACAATCGAAAAACCACCCTTATCAGCATCTGATGAAACAGTAACAGCCGATACTAAGGAAAACGCTAAAACGGCAGCCGTCACCAACAATAATGTCGCTACTAAAAGTACCGCTACTAAAAACACGGCTGCTATAAAAAAACCATCATCGACTCAAAATAATACACCAAAAACTAATGACAACTTGAGAGCAGAACAAGCACTCTCTGACGAGAATCAAACTCGCCTAAAATCCACTATAGACAATCAAGACAGCACACCTGAATACAGGCTCAAAAAAACCAAGGAGTATGAATCGTTAGATACAGAGATCGATAAAGACAGCGAGCAAATGGCCAAACTCATTGACGAAGTCAAAAAACGTAATCAACAGCAGATCGAACAACAGCGAACAAATACGTTAGGCTCGCAGCCGATACCCAATTCTGTACCAAAGCCAGCGGCCGTAACCTCTGAGCAACGGCCTCAGAGTAAAACGGATACTACCTCACCACCTTCCAATAGTGACTATCCTATTACGCCTATCAAACCGCTTACTAAGTAATAACAGATATAGCCTGTCCACAATAAAACCACTGCGGTGTTAAACTCGCCTCGCCAATCACACTAATATATCACTTGTAATCAGTTGCCTTATATCTAGTCCAGACTCCCTCTAACCAACGATATCAAACACAGCATAATAAAAAAGCCATAATTAATTATAGCTTTTTTACATTTAGTTAACGAATAGATATTCAAACAAGTGCCTGTTAATCAGTGCAACTAGATTACCGTCGTAGTGATATCTGTATCAATATATAGTGCAACGCTTGAGTCCGTCGTACTTTGATACAGGTTATATCCAGCTTGATCTGACGTTTGCTGCTTCACAAACTGCGATGTTAATGATATTTGATCGTTATTATCACCACTGACGAATAGCTGATTATTGCTATCGGTCACGTTAATGACATCACTAGTGCTCAGATTGGTCAATGATTGCGCGCCATTGCCTGTTATATCGAGAACTTCAAAGTTATCAAGCACTGATGAGTCAAAGCTACCAAAATTTATACTGGTATCAGTAATCAGGAGTGTGTCACTGCCATCGCCACCATTTATGACTGTGTCAGCAGCATCAAACACGATGGTGTCATTACCCGCACCGCCATCTATCGTATCAGCATCTGCACCGCCACTGATCGTGTCATTCCCTTCACCACCATTAATAACATCATCACCTGCACCGCCATTAATAGTATCATTACCTTCACCACCGTCAATAGTATCCACACCAGCACCACCGCTGAGGATATCGTTACCTAGACCGCCACTGATGGTGTCATTGCCTTCACCACCATTAATCGTGTCGTTACCGGCGTTACCCGTCAAGGTATCATCTCCGGCATCGCCATTTAGAGTATCTTTACCGCTACCACCGATAAAGGTGTCATTGCCAGCACCACCAGAATATTTGAGCGCTGCCGTTTGATTGACTGAAATCAATACATCATCTTCGGTGGTGCCATTGAAGACTAACGTCGGTTTTACATCAATCTGGATCGTACCTGTTGCTGTAGTGAAAGTATCACCATTCGCAGTTTCGACTGTTTGCAAGGTGATATCCAAAGACCCAATATAAGAGGTCGCTGACCTCACACGTAAGCTATTGACGCTTGTATATGGAACGCCTGATATCACATAAAATCCTGGCTCTGTCCCACTAGGCGCCGTCCATGTTACATCAAGCGCAGTGCCATCGCTGGTCGTGAGTTCTAGTACATCACCATACAGGCTAGCACCAGAAACGATAATACTAACCGTTTCACTACCATCCACATCTACCATGTCGGCATTCAGGTTTAGTGTGGTCCATTGTCCTTGTGACCCCAGTAAAGTAGATGGATTAAATGTGATATCGTCAGCAACAGGCGTCACATCAAGATCTATAATCAGCGGATCACTGGCCATACCGCTATTATTAATTACTGCCATCTCAATACCAGTAACGACTCCACTGACATCGGCAGGAGGTGCAATAAAGATATTATCCGTCTCACCTGTGGCACCGCTATTAACATTTGCCAGTTTACTGGTGTCAATTGACCATGCATTGTTGCCATTGCCATCTGAGTCACCATTATTGCTGGCTAGCACCACGTCGCCGGATGTATTGGTGTAATACACCAAATAACCATTAGGCACTTCATCAATCGTAATCGCAGCAGCCGTATCATCTTCATCAACAGCATTTATTTTGTAATCTATCGCAATTTTGGTATCTTCATCACCAATAGCTATTGCATCTACACCATCATAAGTGATTGCCAAGTTGTCAGGCTGCGCCGCAACCGTAATGTCATAGCTGTGCTCATAGGTTAGTGTCCCGCTGTCATGGCCACTGATATTATTGACCTCTGTATGCGTTGTATAGACCTTGACAATAGCCGTGCCGTCTTCGTTGGCGGCAGGGGTATAGTTAACGGTGATGCTATCAGCAGGATTCACACCATCAATGGTGGCGTCTGTGTCTGCGACATCTACCACGTAATACGTACCAGCCGGAATACTACCTACCTCTCCATCTGCTAAAGTAACGGCAACTAATGCCGTGCCAGTACTGTCAGTCAATACACCAGTGGTGCTATTAACATTGGTTAGGCCAGTCTCATCGAGTTGCAAATAAAGCTTACCATCGACGAGAGAAACATAGTCACCATCGGCATCATTGGTCAAATTGATATTAATAGCGACAGAGGTGTCTTCATCTGTTGAAACCGTTGTCGTCTCGCCATCGTTATTGATTGGGTCTGTGACGGGTTTAATTTCGACACTGACATCGATATCAGCACTGGTTTCCAACCCTTGATTGTTCAAGGCTGTAAACTCTACCCCAAAATTCAGGTTCTGATTAACATCAGAAGTATCATTGGTGCTGAAGTCTGCAGGTGGTGTCAACGTCACAGCAGCTAGCGCCTCATTGGGTGTTAGACCATTAGCATTATCAACACTTATTAACCATTGACCGCCGATTTTTTGCACCGTGACCGCTGCGTTTGTACTGCTCAACAAGACACCATCGGGTAAATCAGTTAATGAGAAAGTGTAAGAGCTTACCGTGGTTTCTGTAGCCGCTTTAAGTGTCGCGTTTATCACATCAGACAATATAACAGTACCATCTTCTGTCTGAGACAGTGGCGGTACAGTCTCAAGCGTCGCAATCAAATCAGGATCGATAGGATTCTCACCTGTACCATCTCTATCTAAATTGAGCACAAAGGTATTAGATACACGTGCTTCACTACCGCTCAAGCCTACTCCGTTAATATCTTGAGTAATACCAGTAACGGTAACTGTGATATCACCTATAGGAGTATCGGCGGTATTTGGATCACGGGTGAGTACAAGCGTATAGGTTGATGCGGTATCAGTGATCGCTGTATCTGGTACATCCACATACCACGTACCACCTGATAAGATACCACCCTCTACGATAATACCAGCAGGCACATCTGTTATTTCCAAACGCGTAAATGACTCTGAGCCATCTTGATCATCTGACGACAATGAAACAATCACACTGGCACTATTGTTATCATTAGCACTACTAATAACGATGGTGTTGTCGGTTACATTTAAATTAATGCTAGGAGCATCAGTCACTGCTTGGAAAGTGACATCTACTGTTTTGCCAGTAATGACTGATGACGTTGTGGTGATGGTTGAACCATCTGTTAATGTAGCCGTGTCGGTATACGTATAATCAAAAGGTATGCTGACATTATCATCACTATGACGCTTGTCATCATCGTACATGATTTCGATGACTTGATCTGCATCATAGGTATAGATTTCGCCGTCTACTAGCGTGACCTCAACATTATCAACACGCAACGCGATGTCTGCATCTATTAAAACCTTAGCATCTAGTATGATGGTTTCTAGTGCTTCATAACCAATAGCACTATCGGCTGAGTTTGTGGTATCACTACTGGTGAAAGCAGCGAGGAAGTTAACAGTCGTCCAGGTATCTTCGACTGCTAGCACTTGTGGATCATTGACCACACCATCGGCTGCATCAGGCGTAACCACGATGGATATGCTTTGAGTATCATGCGTGGCACTATTACCAGAGACAACTTCAGTCGTTGTACCAGTAATCGTAAAGTCTATCTCACCAGCAAAGTTATCCGGAGTGACCAGTTGAGCTGTACCATCCTGTAAAGCCTCTAAAGACACAGACCAGCTACGAGTCTCACCACTACCACCTAAGAAAACTGCGCCTGTTATATCAAACCCAACCGGAACACCTGTCACTTTATAAGTGACTTGCTCTGCCGCTGGAATATCAACGTCATACGGCGTAATCGCAGCAGCATCAGAGAAAAACTCTGATAACGCTATCAGGTTATTGGTATCTAGTATGTCTTCTGCGATAGTATAGGTGTAAGCTTTACCATTGACATCAACGGTTGCCAGTTCATCATTTAAGATAAGATCCGCTTGACCGAAAACACGAATAGGCAAGTTCAGTACCGCACTAGACGCGCTGGTATTGCCGTCACTTTCCACACTCACTGCAGATACTTTCAAGTTGACAGTACCACCAAAGTTTTCAGCTGAGACAAAGTATAAATTGTCTACTACATTGGTATAATCTGATATTGTCACTGAACCACTGCTAGTATCTAACAGCGTTACGGTGCCATTATCATCAACATACAGCTGCGCGCCTGCTGGAATATCATCGATAGTCACATTATAAACTTCTGATCCATCGTTATCACGCGAGCTTGGGCGAATATTTAGCTTAATGCCATCTTCAGGAGTGACAACAGCTGGCATAACTGTACCATCACGTTCATTCTTACCGACGATTGCTTGATCTTCAAAACCGGTTGCAGGATCAACGCCCAACGAGACAACATCTGCAACCCCTTCTACGGTAAAGGTCAGGTAGCTCTCACCACTGGTTGCTGTCACACTACTACCGGTATCTTCATCATAATCAGTAGTAACAGCTTCTACCTTAACCGCTGTAGTAGCAGAGGACGCAACATTGTATTCGCTATAATCATCAGGCGGTGTAACCGTTACGCTATTGAGGTAAGCCGCTGGAATATCCACACCACTACCGCTATCAGTCAGACTAACCGTAACACCTGCACTATCAATATAAGTAAACACAGCCCCTTCGATAGCAGTAAAAGTACTGCCATCTTTGTTACCAAACGTTAGGTGAGCTTCTGTTTGCTCAGAATCATTAGCATCAGTGGTATGGCTTTCTGTTCCAAAATCGATTGAATCATCTTGATTAGACCAGCCATCTATTAGGTTAAACGCACCATCAGTACCCAAGTTAAAGGCCGCATCTTCTTGCGCCGCTGTTGTGTATACATGGTCCGGATTGATGGTTAGGTCAATTGTGCTATCACCATCCATATCGCTACCGACAACTTCAGCAACAGGCGTGATTGTTACAGTTTGGGTCAATTCAGTTGTTGCACTAATAGAAGCCCCTAAACCTCCGTCATCATCCAAATCGGCACTAGTTACCTCAAAAACAATGTCAGTATCTGTTGAAGATTGCGCCAACGGCGTAAGCGATAAACCACTTAGATTAGAGGTATCTGTAATGACGATAAGGGTACCGCCACTCGCACCTACTGTCTCAGTGGTACCATCGCTATAAGTCCAACCTTCTGGCAAGGTAAACTGGATCGCAGTGATGACTTCGGCAACGGCTGAGCTACCATCTTCGTCATCAAGTACTGCAAAATTAAACTCATCAAGCGTGATTGCTGTGTCTTCAGTAGTGCTAACGTTATTTGCAGTCACTTGGCCAGCAACAGGTGTTACTGTCATATCAACCGTCACCGTACTGATTAGCTCAACCGTTTTGTTTGCTGGGGTCGAATCAGCATCGTGGTCTTGGGTATATAACGATACAGTAATATTGTCCATATCGAGTGAATTATAGATGGCTGACTTAATACTGATCTTCGGCTCTGAGCTACCACTCACAGCCAACGTAGTAGAGGTAGGTGACGCAGAATCCACACCAAGTAATACCTGACCATTACTATCAACAGTATACTCAGTCGCCGTACTGCTACCAGCAGGTGTGAATGAGACAACAGCATCTGGCTGTAAGCCGCTAATAACGAATCCATAGGTTTCTGTACTACTATTACCTGCTGACACCAAATCACCAAATGCAGTAATGATTGGCAAGTTAATATACTCGCCTTCTTTAGCACTAATAGTATAAGCACTACCAGCCACAACCCCGGTATCACCTACCACTGTCGTATAGCCAAAGGTACTGACATCATCGCCAGTGCCATTATTGTTACTGCTATCGGTTACTGCTTGTACGTTGACACTAATGGTCATATTGGCAGTAACCCCTGCTACCCCTGAGACGATAGCACCCGTACTATCGACCTCATACTCAGTAACAGACATTCTAAACGAGATATTAGTGGCACTATCTGTAGGTGGGGTTAGCGTCATCGCTTCAAACTCAGCAGTAGTCATGTTAATGGTTGGTGTACCAACACTGCTAATGACATTAGCATCACTAAGCAAAATAGTGATATTACCGCCTGATGCAGTAATGCTACTGCTGCCATAGTTCAAAGTAACACCAGTAGGAACGCTCCTCAAGGTGATCAATCCAATACGTTCTGAGCTATCATCTGTATTACTGGTAAGATCAACGCTGTCTGAAATAATTGGTGCTGTTAACCCTAGTGCCACAGTTGTGTCTTCATTAGTCGTTACTGAAACACTAGACAGCGTAGGCCTATCTGAAACTGGAGTAACGGTAATATCAAGAGTCTCAGAATCTGCAGATCGACTGGCATCACCTACTGGTAAACCGTTCGATACGTTAGCGGTAATGGTTGGAACAGTACCACTATAATTTGCCGTTGGTACAAAGGTATAGCTACCATCACTGTTGACTGTGAGCTGACCTATTGTGTTTCCATCTATTGTAACGTCCGTTGCAGCATTAGTTCCTGCTGTGACTGAAACTGTTGTACCATTAACCTCATAACTCTCTACGGTCAGCGTTTCTCCGAGGTCAACATCGTCGATATCATTATCGAAAATATTACCAGTTAATGTGACATCTTCCTTAACCGTTTTAGTGTCGTTAACGAGTGCAATACCATCATTGGTACCAATAATGGTCACTTCAACGTAGCGAATTTCACTAGTGCTGATTTCGTTACCATCAGCAGCTGTAGTAACACCTTCATTATCGTTAACTTGTACAGCGTAACGAATAGTGATGGTTTCTCCTTCAGGAAGGAAGTCAAGAACCGTTGCAGCAGCATCAATACTCCAGTTACCCGCCTCAAAACTGCCTGCATCATTTTCTGCAGTAAATATGCTTGATAAGGCTGCTTTCTGAGCAGCTGACAATGGATTGATCTCTGTAAAGGTCGAATTATTTGGATCATACACGTAGATGTTTTCTGCAGCTAGTTCAGTAATCGTCGGCTCATCACTGTCATCAGCATCCGTAAAGCTGATGGTACCAGTTCGAGTAATAGCAATATCATCAGCCTGCTCGGTTATTGCGGCAGCTGTTTCAATAATATTATTACCATTAGCGGTGTTGGTGATGACAGGTCTGTCATTAGTACCGTTGATCGTAATGGTGAGCGTTGTCATACTACTATCGCCATCAGCATCTGTGATGGTGTAGTTGAACGTTTCGGTTAAGCTTTCATCTACAGCAAGATACTGTGCTGCATCGTTATCGAGATCATAACTGTAGCTACCATCTGCATTGAGCGAAAGCACACCATAATCGCCTTGTGTACCGCCGCCTACTGTACCCGCTACCGTAGCAGATGTTACTGACTCTATAGCCGTAACGAGTGTGGCGTCTGCCCCTAAACTGTCGGCAGCATCTGACGCAGCGGCGCCAGTAGCCGTAAGCACGTTACCCGTTACTTTGTCTGTTTCTTCAGTAAGGCTATTGGTGTCTGGATTGGCGACAGGTGCTGTATCAATGATACGAATATCTAGCGTGTCAGATGAAGTTCCACCTGCAGTGTTGGTAAGATTGACGGTAAACTGGTCTAATACATTGTCACCAGCGGTATTATGCGTTTCGGCACTACCATCTTCAGTATATGCATAAGTGAGCGTGCCTGTGGCCGAGTTGTAACCAGTAATAACCAGTTGTCCTTCGCTACCATTAATAATGACAGGGTTAGCAGTAGTCGCTGTGGTCACATCCGTGTTATTTATAGTTAAAGCCGTAACACTTTGCGGGTTAGTGATGTTGATAGCGCCAGTCACAGTGTTACCTGTGCCTTCAACCACGCTGTTATCTTGTGGTGTTGTGGCTGCGTCAGTATCTTCAATGGTGATAGTTGGCGCTATATCATTGTCAGTAATGGCGGTCGTAACACTGGCTTGCGCGCTATCAATACTGGCATTCAGTGACGCGTTGGATAAAGCGATTGTATAGTTTTCAGAATTTTCAAACAGAGTGTCATCAGTAATAGCAACCGTTACCGTTTTGGTTACCTCCCCTGGTGCAAAGGTCAACGTGCCTGAGCTTGCACCATAATCAGCTCCAGCAGTGGCAGTTCCATTACTGGTGGCATAATCAACCGTCACAGCGGTTGATGACGGGTTGGTTAAGCTAACGGTATAAGTGACCGTACCAGCATCTTCATTTACTAAAGTAGCACCAACAATTGAAATAACAGGCGCATCATCGTTGTCAATGATGGTACCAGTCGCTGTGCTTAGTGTGACTTGGTCGGTTGCGCTTGCTGTCAGTGTAATGGTTTCATCTGGCTCATCAATATTGTCATTCGTCGTCGGGACACGCACGATGATACCATCCGTGCTATTAGCGGGAACATCCACACTAAAAGTGCCATCTACAGCAACAGTAACCGTGCTGAAAGTGTTGCCACCATCTAAGCTTACTTCGACAGGCGTGCCAGTATCTGTACCCAGTACCGCTGTACCATTCGCCAACGTTAGCGCTACTGTGGTAACAGACTCAGATACATTGCTTAAATCAACAGTGAACTCAAGCGCACTACCCTCAGTCACACTGTCTCCAGTAACTATCGCCGTAGGCTTATCACCTTCTTGAGGCGTACCATCTGCCGCGTCTTCATCTAAGATAGTGCCTGTAGCAACAGTACTATCTATGTATGCATTGTCAGCATTCGTGATCACAAAGCTGAGCTGCTCACTGTTTTCATAAATATCATCATTATTGGTGGTAACCGTGATAATAGGTGCAACTGTACTGCCTGTAGGTACTTTGACGTCAAGCACCGTGGTGCCATCAAGTACCGCTTGAATGGCAGTACTACCAGTGATGGTCACTACGTTACCAGAGGAATTGGTATAAGTAATCGAAGCAATGTCGGATGCTTCTATATCACTGCTAGAATCAACAGAAACTTGTACTGTGGTGTCAAAGTTACTTTCATTATCTTGCTCAACCGTGTAGCTCAAGACATTGTCCACTCCTTCAATCGCCTGTGAATCAGTGGCAGTAATGCTAACAGTCGGTTTGTCGCCCTCGTTGACGGTGCCGTCTGTCGCGTCTTCATCGAAGATGGTGGCGCTGTCGGTGGCGGTGCCAATGCTGGCATTGAGCGCATTGCTGATGCTCATGCTCAGCGCTTCTGAGACTTCATAGATGGCATCGTCATTTGGGGTGATGGTAAAGGTTGGCAGGATGCTGCTACCCGCTGGGATGCTCAC
>NZ_QJSU01000017.1 GCF_003217155.1 Psychrobacter fozii | reverse complement strand
TTGCCTGTAGTATGCAATCACTTTGAGCTTAAAGTCTAGATCGTAACGCATAAAAATACCCCAGAAGTTGTGTCCAACTTATGGGGTTCAGCTCAATTAAGGGGTCTTTTCGTTTAAAGCCAAAATTCAATACGCTTAAACCATCGCCCGTACTCTTGCCATAATTCCGCGTCCAATCACCAGTTTCACATAAATAATGGCAATGGCAAATAACAAAGCAACTAACGCAAGGCCGCCAAGTCCTAAGTTTGCCCACGGCACACTAAAGCGCAGATTAAACCACTGAGTAACCGCCAGCCAAGCACCACCAGTGGCGATAATCACCGCAAATGTCGCCGCACTAATCCCAAGCACACCCAGCTCTAAGATATTGAGCATGTACAAGTCACGCTTTTGCATACCCAATAGTCTAAACGAAGCACTCTCTTTCATACGATCTTGTGACGTAGAGAGTAGCGAGCTGATGAGCACCATGATGCCCGTAAGCAAGGCGAGTAAGGTAAAGATATACACCAAGCGGCTCATCTGCGCGACCAACCCTTGGACTTGCTCCGCGATAATAGTACCGTCAATACTGGTCACCGCTGGGAACTCACGTACCAGATCACCTTGCAGCTCAGGAATATCATCGGCAGAGACATGCGCCGTCGCAAATTGAATTTGCGGTGCGCTCGCCAGTATCTCAGGCTCAAATAAAAAGTAGAAAAACGGACTCGGGCCACGCTCGAAACGTGAGCGAATACTGGTAATCTCACCAACCAACTCGATACCTTGAATATTAAAGCTGATCTGATCGCCCATGCCGACATTTAGCATCTCGGCTGCCGTGTCCAAAATAGACAACGGCTGTACTTGCGAAATAGGAGATGCACTTGCATCCTGATTTTCAATCGGCGTATAAAGCGCATCGTCAGTCAGCGACTCAGTAATAAACTCTGTGTCCATGACCGTATCGGAATAACTTAAATTGAACACCCGAGTCGGGTCGTCTTCGCCTTCAGGCGCATCGATATCTTTGGGTTCGACACCATTAGCCGTGCCGATACGTGCTCGAATCACTGGATAATACGTCACCGGTGTTTTGAGAATACTGTCTATTTTATCGTGCTGATCGGTCTGCACATCCAATAAAAATAGATTTGGAGCATCTTCAGGATACGCATTGATAAACTGCTCATTGATACTATGATTGATAGACGTGATAAGCGTCAACACCGCAACGGATAATGACAAAGTCACAAAGAACAACGCTGATTGATTGCCTTTACGCGCCAAGTTATGAATGGCAATGCGCTGCATCCAGCTGATTTTTTTGCCTGTGGCGACGCGAGCCAGCAACCAGAGCCAACCGCGTGCCAATGCCCAAAATATCGCAATGAATACAATCAATCCGACCAGTATCTGTGCGCCCAATGCTAAAGATTTTACTTCGTAAGCAAGGAAGGCATACAGCCCGATGAATAACAGACTATAGCGTAATAATGGGAGTGGTGCCCGCTGTTGCCAAGGTAAGCGTTTTGATGATTTGCCAGTACTTTGATTAAGCAGTGCCGCAGGCTTAGTACCATCAAGCGCACGCAGACTGCGATGGGTAATCAGTAACGTCATGACAAGGGCGATGACGATGGTTTTGAAGATACTAACAGGGTTAATTGCCAATCCTAAATCTGACGGTAAAATAGCCGTCAGATACGGTTGACCAATTTTGAGTAACACAAGGCTGAGCGACACGGCAGCGACGCAGGCCAAGACAGACATGATGAGCAGTAGCCAATAATAGCTACGCTTAATGGAACGATTGGTCTCACCCAGCGCCATACGTATGGCATCGTTGGATTGCTGCTTGGTCACAAACGCAGTAATCACCCCATACATGGCAACCGCAGATAATAAGAGCACGGCGATGACTAGCAATTTCAAAAACATCAATACATTGTCAGAGATGCGTGAGACAGACGTCTCCTCTGAGGTCGGGTCAGACATCTCTATATCAGGGTAATTAACCAGCATCTGCGTCAACTGCTCACGCTGAGTGGCAATGACTTCTGGCGTGCCTGCCATCTCGATTTGGTAACTGACTCGGCTGCGCTGACCGATTAGATCGGTCGATTCTAATGCGTCTTGTTGCATCATCACGCGACCACCAAAACCAAAGGCAGTTAGCGGACGATCCGGTTCTCTAACGAGCTCATCACTGATGGTGAATGTTCCCTCACCAATATTGATACTGTCGCCAATCGATACGTTTAGACTTCTGAGGACCTCAGGCGCGACCACCACATTTGTTGCACTCAGCTGTTCGGACAAGGGTTTGCCTGATGCCAGTTCAACCTCACCGTATAAAGGATAAGCAGCCGTGACGCCTTTGATACGAGCCAATAGAGTTTGGTCTGCTGCGACCAACATGGCGTTGAATTGATAATCATAAACCGTTTGGCTATCAGGTAAAGTCTGGACTTGCGCCAAGACTTCCTCAGGCCAGTCTTGATTACTTTCTAATATCAAATCACCACCGACGAGTGCTAGCTGATTGTCATTGACATAAGTATTCACCGACTGTTGGATCGAGTCCAACGTCAGATAAGTGGCAAGCGATAGCATCAACGTGAGTAAGAATAGCAGCGGATATACCCAGCGTCGCCACCAACTGCGAGACAAAGCCTGTGCGCCTAAGGTTCGGCTGCTAAAAAAACCGCCACTTTTAGCATTAGCAGTTTTATTATTGATAGCAGTATCGTTTTCTGTGATTGTGGCTTTAGTCATAAGTTTTTTACTTAATCGATAGAAGTGTTAAGACGTTTTAGAGGTGTCATCAGGTAACCAAATATAGATAAAGTCGAACAACTCTGCATCTGTCATGTCAGTTAACGAATGAACGAATTTTTTATCTTTAACTTTCTTATATACCGCACTAGCTACTACTTTTCGATAAAGAAGAGATTTACCTTTCACTTGCTGCTCAAACCATTGGCTATCTATTTTGCTAGGTAAGCTATAAAACAAAGAAAAATCTAGCTGTTCACTGAGGCGGTTCAACTTTTCGTATTTGTGAGTATCAAAGTAATACAGATGTCTTAATACATCATTCTGTAGTGTGTTTTGCCGATTGTGTAGTAATTCCAAAAAACAAAGATACTCTTCATCATGTTCCATAAAGTAAACTAAGGGATATAGAAGATAGCAATTCGCGCTACAATACCCCTTGTTTATTGCTTGTAAAGTAAGCTGACTTACCTCGTCTTTGTTCGCATTAATAAAAGGTTTTGAGTAATGCTCTAATATAAAGGAGAGTGCAAAAATAATGGAATAGTCGTCTGAGTTAGCCATCTGTTTTAGATAGTAAAGCGCGTTATCTAGTTTGTAGATCGAAACCAATTTATTAATGGCTTGGCTATAGTCTTCGGTTTCAAAAGTGAAATTGCCAGCAATTAGGTTCTTTGCCAACCTTTCTATTTCGAGAGCTTCCATCGCACTGACCTTATTTAAAAATGAAGCACAAATTCTTATTTAGCTCTCAACCTGTCCATCATGCATGGTGATGACTCGGTCTGCCATGTCCGCCAGTGCAGGGTCATGGGTCACGACGACCAATGCCGAACCGACTTGCTGTCTTAAATCTAACAATAGCTGCATAACTTGGTCGGCGTTTTGCTCATCCAAGTTACCTGTAGGTTCATCAGCGAATACGATTTTTGGATGCGACACCAATGCGCGAGCGACAGCAGTACGTTGCTGCTCACCGCCTGATAACTGATTGGGCAAGCTATCACGTCTATGACCGAGTCCAACGGCTTCGATTAATTCATCGACTCGTGCAGGGTTTGGCTGCCGTGCAATATCTAGCGGAAAGGCAATATTTTCTGCCACGGTTAGCGTTGGCAGTAGATGAAATGACTGAAACACAAAGCCCATGTCACGCTGACGGATAGCCGCCAGTGCATCTTCATCAAGACTACTGAGCATCTGACCTGCCAGCTCAACAGTCCCACTATCAGGGTAGTCGAGTGCTGCTAGCAATCCCAACAATGTCGATTTACCAGAGCCAGACTTGCCCATGATGACCACAAACTCGCCCGCATTAATATGAACGTTCACGTCTTTAATAATGGATAGCGTTTGTTCGCCAACTTGCACGGTTTTGTTTAAATGCGTGGCAGTCAGTAATGCTTTTGCTGTCGCGGTAGGCGTCGTCACTGTGTCAGCTGAAGGTGATGATGTCATTGCGTGGTCTCAGTTGGCGTATTGTTTGATGCTAGTTCATTAGGCGTGTTTGATGCTGTCGTATTAGTGCTATTACTGGCTTTCAACTTTTGAATCTCAGGCTTTAAGATAGGCAAGATATTGTCTTTGACAATAATCTGATAGCCTTCCTTGGTTGGGTGAATCGCATCGGCTTGATTCAGCTCAGGATCACCGCCCACGCCTTCTAAAAAGAAAGGTATAAGTGGCACATTCATGTCTTTGGCCACACGAGGATAGATGTCTGAAAACGCAGAAACATAGTCATTACCGAGATTGTCATAGATCGACATACCCCCTAAGATAACCTCACTGCCATTGTCTTGTAGAGTCTTAACCGCAGTACGGATATTTTTTTCAATGGTAACCACATCTAAGCCGCGCATCGCGTCATTGGCACCAATCGTCAAAATAGTAATATCAGGTTTGGTCTGCGCTACCCAGTCTAGACGATTGACTAGGCCAGTACTGGTTTCACCACTCAAGCCTGAGTTGATGACTTTGGCATTGGTATAGCCCAACTCTTTTAGGCTAGCTTCTAATTGCGCAGGATAGTTGGCATTACTATCAACACCAAGACCTTCAGTCAATGAGTCGCCAAGCGCTAAAATGGTCAGCGGTGAATTGATTTGTTGGTCGGTGGATACTGGCGCGTCAGTCATTACTTCACTGGTGTCAGTTTGAGTATTGACGGCTTGAACATCAGTGTTTTGCGAGCTGGTATTTTGCGAATCAGTCGCGTCAGTTGGTTCAGCGTCTTTTTGGCAACCACTGATAGCCACGGCGATGGTCAACACTGCCATTGCTGGCAAGCGTCGAGAGAAATGAGGAAATACTTTCATAATAATTATTCTGTCCTATATGCAATCGAACCAGTGTAGCAAAATAAGACGAATACCAATATTATCCGAAGGTTACTTTATCTAATTGTAACTATTAAAACTTTTTACCATCGACCATAACAGGACGACTGACCAGCCATGCAATGCCAACATTGACGACCATTAGTATCAATATCAATAAAAGTGGTAAATCCCAGCTACCCGTCGCTTCATGTAGCCAACCAGTACCCAATGGACCAAAAAACGCAATCAAGTACCCGACGGCTTGTGCCATCCCAGACAGCTCACTTGATTGATTGGTGGTATAAGTCCGTAACGAAAATAGCATCATACTTAAGGTAAAAATCGCTGAGCAACCAATGCCCATCATACCTGACCATAGCCAAGCCAAATTCGGTGATAAGTAACTGACGCCTAATACTCCGATGACATTTAATACCGATGCAAATACTGCCAATGCCTGAATAGGGCGACCACGATTGATGAGCCACGTTAGGCTTAAGATAGATATCGGTGCCATAAATTGGAACACCGAAGCCATCTGTCCTGCCCGAACAGCGGATAACCCTTTACCAATCCAAATAGAGGGTAAAAAGCTGGCGACGGTATAGAACAGCAATGATTGCAAACCCATAAAGATGGCGATTTGCCAAGCAAAAGACAAACGCCATATAGATTTGCTAGATGTGTCGAAAGAAGCTGATGTGGGTAGGACGGCTGTTTGATGGCTAGATGACCCTAAACGCAAGCGCAGAAAAATCCAGAGAATAATCGCAAAGATACCCAAAATTGCCCAACCACCCAGTGCCCATTGCCAGCCTACTTGCTCAGATAATGGTAATACCACTCCCGAGACGATTCCCGCTGTTGCCGTCATAGTCAGACTAAACAGTCCTGTTATCAATGGAATATGTTTGGGTGTACGCTGTTTGATGATAGGTGCTGCTAAGGTATTGGCAAAACCGATAGCCAACGTCAATAATAACGTACCAACCAAAAACCAATTCCAAGTCGGCACAATACTGCGAATAATCATACCGGCGGTTAATAGCGCAATCATCGCAATCAGTGTGTTTTCTAGCCCGAATCGCTTACCGATGGCTGGTGAGATCAGGGCACCAATCGCAAATCCTAGCATTGGAACTGCACCTAACCAGCCAATCTGCGTCTCAGAGATACTGAGTGCATCTTTTACCACTGGCGCAATAGAGCCTAGTGCCACGATAGGCGCTCGCATATTGCTGGCGAGTAGAATCATGGCACACAATATGAGCCAAAACGTGAAACGCGAAGAGGGCAGTTTCAATGGCGAGGCGCTATCCGAATGAGGCTGTGATGGCATATTCGGTTGAGAGTGAGAAGAGGTAGGCATAACAGGACGACTATTATTAGAGTAAGAAAAAGAACACGTCGTTAAACCGCGCCGAAGAATCGTCGCTTGTAAACAACACCAAAGAAAACGCACCTAGAGGGTGACTGATATGGCAAATCAGAGTAGTAAAACAGAATCGAAAATTAAAAATAGAAATACGTGCAGAGTACAGGATATATAAGTCGTGAGTTTGAAAAGAACTATATGACCTAAGCGTTATAACCTGAGCAACATGATTTGAGTAATATAATAAAAATAGCGCCAGTCCTTTTCAAAGAACTAGCGCTATTATAAGAACAGATGTCAGGCAAATACTACCAGCGTATGGTAACAAACGCGGTGCATATGAGGATTAAGTCTATACCGACTTGCCTAATTGAGCGGCTTTAAGCGCATTCTCTTGCTGTTCAGCGATGATAGAATCGCACTTATTAGGATCATCGCCGCAGTATGAGCATTTTTCGTTGCCCATCAGTTTAGCAACACCGCCACAAGACCCTCTCAGTGGTGTCTTTTTTACCATATAACCGATACCCATAAAAACAAAAAATAGGACAAATACAGTAAAGGTAATAGCGAGCATAGGAAGCAATTGACTAAGCATAGTGGGCACCTCAGTTCTCAAAATAGGGTAGTTATCTTTATGATAACGATATATCTTCAACATTATCTACATAATAGTATAGCAAATTTTTGTTTCGCTCGTTTATACCTATCGTGTTAGTTCATGTATTAGTATCAGAATCTAAGATTTTTTATCAGCGCGTAGGGCTTGCATGGCGGGTGTTTCTATCACTTGCCAATCATCGATGCTATCGTCGGTATTATTCGTTTTTGCATCGTCAGTCAAGACGACAAACATGACAGCTAGGTTTTGTTCTTTAGCAACTTCTAGGGCTTTATGGTATGGCATTGCTGTCAGAGCAGTGGCCCATGCATCAGCTAGTGCAACGGAATCAGCTGCTACAGTGACAGAAGGTGCACCACCTGCGATAGGCTCTCCAGTGGTAGGATCAATCGTATGGCTATAACGTTTACCATCAAATATGACGGAGTTCCGATAATTGCCAGACGTCGCTAAATGCATTTTATTATGCGTATTGATTGGTTGGCGAATGACCGATATCGTCTCGCGCTCGCTCACTGTGCTGCCTTCAATAGGCGCATCGATTGCAATTTGCCATGGCTGCTTTTGGTTATTGACACCAGCGGTCGAAATCTCACCTCCAATTTCGACCATATAATTGCGAATCTTATAATCGTCTCTCAATACATCCGCGATGACATCGACGCCATAGCCTTTTGCCACTGCTGAGAAATCAAGTTCGACTCCCTCTTTGGTTTTGTAGATGGTTTTATCTTTGTGTATGATACTGTCAAAATCTACCAACGCTTTAGCTTGGGCAATCTCTAAGGCCGTTGGTGGGCTTTGTAACCGATCAACGGTCATAGTACTACCAAAGCCCCACGTTTCTACCAATGGCATTACAGTCGGATCAAATGCCCCGCCAGATTGTTCGTACACGATACGTGAGACGTCGAGCACGCGACTAAAATCTGCATCGATAGTGATCGGTGTCTCTTTACCTAATTGATTAAATTTTGAGATAGTCGAGTCTGCTTGATAGGTAGACATACTGTCATTGATTTGCTTTAAGCGCTCATCTATCGAAGCTTGTATGGTCGCTTCATCGACATCATCGGGTAGTTGATAACTAATATGATAGCTAGTACCCATTGTCTCCCCAGCCAGATAGTCGTAATCTGGTGTTTGCTGGCAAGCGGTGAGGCTAAGCGCACTGACAAGAGCGATGATGCTGTAGCCTGTGCGAGTTGTTTTAGTAGAAAGTATTATCGTTTTCATAAGCTTTTTGCTATAGCAGAGGAGTGAGAGGTGTAAAATAAACTGTGCTTATTTTACACCTCTTGCTACCGACAACGCCAATTGCTTTGAGCGTAAACAATATTTTTGCTAGTGATGTTAGACACTAATAGCACTATGTATTCGTAGCTAATGCTAGAGGATGAGGGTGGCATTTTGCTTAGGTCACTTTTGACTCACGAATGAGCTTGTACAGTTTGGGCGGAGATATGCGATTGACCTTGGTGGCGAACTTCTCTTTTGGACCAGAAATAACAATATATTCTTCTTCTTTTAAGAGCGCTTTGACGGCTTGCTTGGCAAATACTGCGGCAGTTAACCCTTTCTTAGTGGCGTCATCCATCGTACCCTGCGCGCTACCATCTCCAGTCAGAGCATTGATAGACACATTGGTTTGGATAAACCCTGGGAATATGGTGGCGACTTCTATGCCTTGATCATGCAGTTCAGCACGCAAACTGTTCGCCCACATATGAATAGCAGCTTTGGCAGCACTGTAAGCACCGCGATACTGAGTACCTAGTAGACCTGCGATACTCGATACCATGACTATTTTACCGCCACCTTGTGCGATCATCTTTGGCAATACCAGCCTAGTCAGACGTGTTTGTGCAAAGTAATCTATCTCCATCAATTGCCGTTCGACGTCTTCTGTGGTGTCCATGATTAATGAGCGTTGACTGATGCCAGCATTATTAATCAGCCAATCGATTTTACCTGCCTGCTGAATAGCTGACTCATACGCTATTTTTGTCTGACTGGTATCACCAATATCAAACGGGATAACGATATGGTTTTTGCTACCTTTACAGTTTTTTCTGACCGCTTCTAGTTTCTCTTGATCACGACCACTCAGTATGATTCTGGCGCCTCGCTTGGCGAAAGAAATAGCAAGTGCTTGACCAATACCACTAGAGGCACCAGTAATCCAAATGGTTGATTTTTTAATGTTGGTTTTCATAAGATTCCTTTCTTAACATGTGAATAGTTCATGATATAGGATGATAAGTGCTAGCGACTAGTTAAATTTGTAGCCTTACACTACATCCAAAAAATACGATTATCAGAAACAAAAAAAAGAGCCTCAATTGAGACTCTCTTTTATAGTATTAACTTAGTCGTACTTCCTAACCAGTAGGTTTAACCACCGAAGTCATCAAGCATGATGTTTTCATCTTCAACACCCATGCTATGTAGCATATCGATGACAGCAGCATTCATCATCGGTGGCCCACACATGTAATATTCACAGTCTTCTGGGTTTGGATGACCTTTCAGATATTCTTCTAGTAAAACGTTATGGATAAAGCCGGTGTAGCCTGTCCAGTTGTCTTCAGGAAGCGGATCTGATAATGCCACATGCCACTCAAAGTTAGAAAAATCTTCTTGAAGTTGATCATAGTCTTCAACGTAGAACATCTCGCGAATAGAACGTGCACCATACCAAAAACTGATTTTACGGTCTGTATTCAAACGCTTAAGCTGATCGAAAATGTGCGAGCGCATTGGTGCCATACCTGCACCACCACCGACGAAGATCATTTCAGCTTCAGTTTTCTTAGCAAAGAACTCACCGTAAGGACCTGATACCGTTACTTTATCGCCAGGCTTTAAGCTAAATGTCCAAGAAGACATTTTACCTGGTGGTATACCGTCTGGGCCACGTGGTGGTGGACTTGCGATACGGATGTTGAACTTAATAAGACCTTTTTCTTCAGGATAGTTGGCCATTGAATAAGCACGGATAACTGGCTCATCAACTTTTGACACATAATTAAAGATGCCAAATTTATCCCAATCTTCGCGGTATTCTTCTGCAACATCAAAGTCTTTATAGTGCACTTCATGCGGTGGCGCTTCTAGCTGTACATAACCACCAGCGCGGAAGTTAACTTCTTCGCCTTCAGGAATTTTTAGTACCAGCTCTTTAATGAAGGTGGCAACGTTATCGTTAGAGACAACCTCACACTCCCATTTTTGTACATCAAAAAACTCAGGGTCAATCTCGATTTTCATGTCTTGCTTAACAGCTACCTGACAAGCTAAGCGCATGTGATTGCGGATTTCGCCTTGAGTAAAATAGCCTTCTTCAGTCGGCAAGATAGAACCGCCGCCTTCAATAACGCGGCAACGACACTGCGCACAGGTACCACCGCCACCACATGCTGAAGATAAGAAAATACCTTCGCTCGCAAGTGTTTGCAGTAGTTTACCGCCCGCTGGTGTCACGACGTCATTATCGGAATTATCATTGATATGGATGGTAACATCGCCTGAACTGACCAGTCTTGAGCGCGCCGCCAAAATAATGGCGACAAGGCCCATGATGATCAAGGTAAACATAGCAACGCCACCAATCGCCGTAGCGTAATCCATGGTAGGTATCCTTAATCTATGGAGTAGGGGAGCGAAGAAACGTCATAACGTTTTTCTGAACCCCTACCGAATAAATGAATTAAATAGGTCAAATCGCTAAATAAGTGTTTAAGCTTAGCGGTCTAAATTGACATACCGCCGAAAGACATAAAGCCAAGTGACATCAGACCAACGGTGATAAACGTAATACCAAGACCACGCAGCGGTGCTGGGATGTCTGAGTATTTCAGTTTTTCACGGATACCAGCCAATGCGGTAATCGCTAATGCCCAACCAAAGCCTGCACCCACACCATAAACGACTGATTCGCCGAAGTTATAGTCACGCTCAACCATAAATAGTACACCACCTAAGATAGCGCAGTTTACAGTGATGAGTGGTAAGAACACACCAAGGGCGTTGTATAGACTAGGAACGAACTTATCCAAGAACATTTCTAGAATCTGTACAGTAGCGGCAATAAGACCAATATAACTAAGCAAACCTAAGAAGCTTAAATCGATATCAGGGAAACCTGCCCATGCCAATGCACCATCTTTTAGGATGAACTGGAATAGTAAGTTGTTTAATGGAACCGTAATCGCCATGACGACGACGACGGCAACACCAAGACCAATAGCGGTTGAAACCTTCTTTGATACTGCCAAGAAAGTACACATACCTAGGAAGTAGGCAAGCGCCATATTCTCAATAAAGACTGAGGTTATAAATAAACTAACATAATGTCCCATTAGTGACCGCCTCCATGTGCCATGCCTTTAGACTGCGGCTTCATTACAAATTCAGCTTCTTCAACCTGTTCTGGTTTCCAAATACGGACGATGACAATGAACAAAGCAATAATAAAGAATGCTGACGGTGGCAATAATAGTAGGCCGTTTGGTATGTACCAACCGCCGTCAGTCACTGGTTGTAGAATAGTGATACCGAACCAAGTACCTGCACCTAATAGCTCACGGATAGTGGCAACGAATAGCAGGACCGCAGAGTAACCAAGACCATTACCAATACCATCTAAAAAGCTTGGTACTGGTGGGTTGCTCATAGCAAACGCTTCAGCACGGCCCATTACGATACAGTTCGTGATAATCAGACCAACGAAAACTGACAAGCCTTTACTCACATCGTAAGCGACGGCTTTTAGTACCTGATCGACCAAGATAACCAATGAGGCAATGATGGTCATCTGCACGATGATACGAATACTTGATGGAATCTGTTTACGAATAATCGAGATAAAGAAGCTCGAAAATGCCGTTACCAGTGTCAATGCTACACACATAACCATGGCATTTGCCATGCTTGTGGTGACCGCTAGTGCCGAACAGATACCTAAGATCTGTAGGGCAATAGGATTATTATCAAAGACAGGCGAGGTTAAAATACTTTTAGTGTCAGCCATGTTAAGCCTCCTTGCCGTTTGCTACTGGTAGTTTCGCTGCCAGTTCGGTTTTAGGTTGAGCGGTTTTCTTTGATTGATTTGCTTGTGTCTCTGCAGTATCAACTGTCTGACCACCCTCTTTGCGCAGCATATCTAGATAAGGCTTATAACCTTGCTCGCCTAACCAAAACTGAATCATGTTACTGACACCGCGGCTAGTCAATGTCGCACCACTGATACCATCAACCCAGTTGTCTTTTGGATTACCTGCTTTGGTTACACCAGTGGCAACGTCACCATTCTCATCATAAGACTGGATACCAGTCCACTTGGCACGCCACTCTGGCTCTTCGATACGAGCACCCAAACCTGGGGTTTCTTTATGCTCATAGAAGCTGATACCTTTAATAGTATTCATGTCGCTCTCTAGCGTCAAGAAACCATAGATAGTACCCCATAGTCCGTAACCTTGAATAGGCAATACGACCACTTCAGGTTGACCAGCATCGTCTTTTTTGACATAGACTTTGGCATATTTAGGCTTACGACCGATACCCGCAGGATCATCGTTACCTAGGTCGTCACTCAATGCTTGATTTTTAGTCGCTTGAGTAGCGTCATAAGCATTACGATCAGGAATACCGGCGTCTGCTAGCGTTGCATCATCGACATAATTGCCTTTACTTAAGTCAATAATTTCGACATCAAAGTCTTTGAATCGTTCGGCAACATCGTCTTGTGTGTCAGACTCAGCATCGTACATGTCGGCCGCGACTAAGATGTTTTTGTTACGGTCTAAACGCGCGTTTTCAAGCTGTGCTGGCTTTAGGCCAACCGCAACGGCTGAGACCAATACTGAACACACCAAGCATAGCGTTAATGCCACACTGATGGTTTTCGCATTATTACTTTTGGGCTTGGACATAGCGAACCCTCCGAGCTGTTTGGCGTTTGATGTTTGCTTGGGTCACAAAATAATCAAACAATGGCGCAAATAAGTTGGCGAATAGAATGGCCAGCATGATGCCTTCTGGGAAAGCTGGGTTAATGACACGAATCAATACCGTCATAAAACCAATCAAGATACCATAAGCCCAGCGACCTTTATTGGTATGTGCAGCTGAAACTGGATCGGTTGCCATAAATACCGCACCGAAGGCAAAACCACCGATGACTAAGTGCCAATAGAACGGCAAGTTCATCATCATGTTGTCTTTAGAGCCAATCATGTTGAAGATAAGCGAGGTAGCCACAAGACCAACCACACAACCTGTCATGATGCGCCATGAGGCAATACGCGTCCATAGTAGAACAGCGGCACCCATCAAGATTGCTAGTGTTGATACTTCACCAATACTGCCTTGCATATTACCGAAGAATGCATCACTCCACGTAATCGCATTGCCATAGACATCGACGAAATCTTGAGGAGAGACACCAAGTGCAGCAAGACCGAGAGGCGTTGCTCCTGAAAAACCATCAACCGCTGTCCATACAGAGTCACCAGACATATAGGCTGGATAAGCAAAGTATAGGAATGCACGACCCGATAGGGCAGGGTTAAGGAAGTTTTTACCTGTACCACCGAATACTTCTTTGGCTACGACCACACCAAAGATAATACCCAAGGCAACTTGCCATAAAGGAATATCTGGTGGTAGACATAGTGCAAATAGTACCGAGGTCACAAAGAAGCCCTCGTTGACTTCATGCCCGCGCACGACGGCAAAGATAATCTCACAGAGAATACCAACGGCAAATGTCACAAGGTAAATAGGTAGGAACTGCATCGCACCGTAGACAAAACTTGCCCAGACACTGTCTGGATTATAGCCTGCCATACTAGTGATAACAGTACGCCAGCCTTCAGGCTGCAAGCCAAGCTGAGCAACCGCCGTTAGCGCTTGATGACCGATATTGTACATACCCCAAAACATCGCTGGGAAAGTACATAACCATACGGTAATCATAATGCGCTTTAGATCAATCCCGTCACGTACGTGTGATGACGCGTATGTGGTTGAGTCTGGTTGACGCAAAAACGTATCAAACATCTCAAAGATGGCATAGTATTTTTCGTGTTTGCCGCCTTTGGTAAAAGATGGCTCCATACGATCGAACATATTGTGTAAAAATTTCATCGTGGTTAGCCCTCCAGTTCGATGCGCGTTAAGTTATCACGCAAGATATCACCGAATTCATATTTGCCAGGAGATACAAAGGTGCATAGTGCCAAATCTTCTTCATCCAACTCAAGTACGCCTAAATCAACCGCGACCAACATGTCTTCGACAATCAATGCGCGTAGCAGTTGGGTTGGTAGATAATCTTGAGGCATAACTTCTTCATAGACACCAATTGGTACCATCGCTCGCGGTGAGCCATTACTCGTGGTGGTGAAGTTGTACTTTTTGCCACCAAAAAACTGAGAGATATAGATAGGCAGCTTTGAGAAACGGTTTTTACCTGGCGTAAAGAAGTGGAACGCTGGGCGCTCATGACCTTCCGTCAGCACACTGATCTGATTATGAAAACGACCAATATAGGCAATATTGCTAAACACTTTGCGACCAGATAATACCGACCCTGAAATGATACGGTTCTCGCCAGCTGCTAGCTGACCTTTGGTCAAGGCAGTAATATCAGCACCGCGCTCAGTCATAACCAAGTGTGGGTTACTGACAGAAGGGCCTGCTAAGCTAATCAAGCGAGGCGTGTATAGACGGCCGGTAGTAAATAGCTTACCAATAGCAATCACATCTTGATAGCCAATTGTCCAGACGCTCACGCCACGCATAATTGGGTGTAAAAAGTGAATGTGCGTACCTGCCAGACCAGCTGGATGCTTACCAGCAAAGCCATGATACTCAGTGACGTTATTCGCAGCAGTTTTTGCGACTGGTGTCAGCTGGGCATTACCATGATGGCAGACAAACATCTTTGGGCTGAGTGTCGACAACACAGCAAGACCATCATTGAACGCTTGTAGCTGCTCATTGATCAGCAACATTGGATCAAACGCTAGGGGACTGGTATCTATAGCAGTGACAAAGATGGCATGAGGACGGGCACCGATTTCTGGCGTACGGCTAAAGGGGCGCGTGCGAAACGCAGTCCATTCGCCAGAGGCAAGTAATTGGGTTTCGACAACTTCAGAGTCTAGGTCAGCCAGTTGCTGGGAGTCATAGCGCTCGAAGTCTACTTCTTCACCGTTTGGGTCGACCGCAATAACGAGGCTCTCAAACACACGACGGTCACCGCGTTTAATCGCGACAACTTTACCAGCAGCAGGGGCAGTGTAGATAACGCCTGCACGTTTTTTATCTTCAAAAACGGGCTGACCTTTTGCTACGATGTCACCTTCTTTGACATTCATCGTGGGCTTCATACCGATATAATCATAGCCAATAAGGGCTACGTGTGTCGGTTGGTGCTCAGATATCTCGCGGGAGGGTTCGCCGGTGATGGGCAAATCCAAACCTTTTTTGATGGTAATCATAAGCGAAAACTTAGTCCATAGTCTAAAACGATACCAGACTTCCTGTTTGGTACATCGGTAGCATGAAGATATGCATCATTTAATAAAGCACTCACTCACCTATTCCTATAATAGGATGGTGATAGAGTTTTCTAAAAATAAAGCACGATCATAACTACTATTAAGAGTATTAACGCTGACCTTAGACTCCTTAACAACACGTTAATGTCTTATTCGAATTACCAAAGTGGCGACTGGCTACCAAGGTGTATATTAAAACCATCCAATTAAAAACCATCGCTAAAGCAGTTAGCTAAAAGTGACAGTTCTTAAGATAAACAGCCTTATCATACGTTTCATTGAAAATTAAAATTCTTAATACCAGTATTGTAGACCCCACTTATGAGTTCAGTATCCTAGAAAAGATACTTAATTGAATAAGTATGTAGCCAAATAACGATCTATTGAGATAGATGATAAACTGGTAAAAAGACAAACTGGCTAAGCAATTAACAAGCAGCGTTCACTTATCGTATAATATTGCTATAAAGCCAATAATAGCTATTTTAGTGTCGTTGACCAGTGATAAAGACAATATGAAAACGTTAGGAAAGGTATTTAATTAGAGTGTGTAATACTGCAGGGTAATCTGTTTCGATCGACCAGTTGAGATTTCTAATATAACCTTTCTTAGCAAGAAGTCAGCCAATATCATGTAAATGTATTTAGCTCTTACTCGATTCATCCTGACCGCTACTCTTTTTTTAGTCGTGATTGACCTAATAAAAATATAACGTATGGTTACTATCACATAGAAACAAATAAAATTTACCTAGGATTATACGCTAAATTGACCTAAAATTGCCAGTCAGGAATTCAATTTACCTAATGTTTTCAATGGCTGCAATTATAAAAACTTATAGTTATCACTTTTAGTTTTATTGTCATGAATACAGTTTTGAGCAATATTTTTTATCATTATTTAGCGTGTGTTGAGAAATCAATACACCATAATATTCAAAGTTTAGTTTTTCAAATTTATTCAATATTTTGTTTTATAAGGAATGCGATATGTGTGCTGTGCCTGTCATTATCCCGGCGATTGATTTAAAAGATGGTAAATGTGTACGCTTAAAACAAGGCCGTATGGAAGATGATACGGTATTCTCTGATGATCCAGTGGCGATGGCAGCACGCTGGGTAGAGGAAGGTGCACGCCGACTGCATTTGGTCGATTTGAATGGTGCTTTTGATGGCGTTCCTGTTCATAGACAAGTAGTCAATGATATTACCAAAGCTTACCCGAATTTGCCTATTCAACTGGGCGGCGGTGTGCGTAATATGAACACCATTGAACAATATATCACTGCAGGTTTAACTTATATTATTATCGGTACAAAAGCAGTTGAAAACCCTGAGTTTGTCGCAGAAGCTTGCCGCGAATTTCCGGGTCATATCATTGTAGGTATTGATGCAAAAGATGGCATGGTCGCAACCCATGGTTGGGCGAATGTTACTGATACCAAAGCAACTGAGCTTGCCAAGCGTTTTGCTGATGTAGGTGTCTCTTCAATAGTCTATACCGATATTGCCCGTGATGGCATGATGCAAGGCGTCAATGTCGAGCAAACGGTTAACTTGGCTCGTGAAGGCGGCTTACCAGTGATTGCGTCAGGTGGCGTGACTGATATGAAAGATATCGAGCTATTGAAGCCTTATGGTGACTGTATCGAGGGCATCATTACTGGCCGTGCTATTTATGAGGGCACGCTAAGCCTAAGTGAAGCGCAGATTTATCTAGATCATAAATAAGACACAATTTAGCAGTGAAAATTAGCAATAAAAATCAGTAAAGCTAGCAAAGGATGCTTATGGCAACTCGTTTAGACCTTCCAAGGATACGCAGTTGTCCAAGAGCGTGGTGTCAGATATGGTTGCTACTAAGTATCCTTTGTTCTCTTCCGGTTTATGCTGTTGGTGAAGAAACGACTGATATAACCAAAGTATCAGAAATAGAGCGTGCAGAAAGCGTTGTATCAAATAATATTGCGGAACCAGAAGCTGACATTGTTGAGCTTCCTACGCAGTCATCTGAACCTGAGCCAACTCCATCGCCGGTAACCGTCAGCGAAAGTACCAATAATGCCCAAATTGAAACCACACCGACCCCGCAAAAAGACAATGACATTCGTCAACGTATCGAAGGTATTTTTTCTGAAATTGATGGGTTACAAGCTGTCAATGTTGGTGTCGCCCAAGGTGTTGTTACCTTAACGGGAGAGACTCCCAACGAAAAGAAAGCACAGCAGGCCATTAATTTAACCAATCGTTTGACAGATGTGGTCACCGTCTCGGATCAGATTGATCGTACACTAGATGTGCAAGATAACGTCACTACTGTCTATCAAGGTCTCAAAGTACAAGCCAAAAATTTAGTCAAAGCCTTACCACTATTATTGGTCGGTATCATTCTGTTTATATTAGTGAGCTGGTTTGGTAGTTGGTTGTCTAATCGCAAAAGAATGTGGCAACGGTTGACACCTAATCCATTTGTCGCTGAACTACTGTCACAAACCGTCAAAGTCATCTTTATTATATTTGGCCTGATCCTAGCGCTCAGCTTAATAGGAGCAGAGACCATCTTAAGCACATTGCTTGGTGGTGCTGGTGTTATCGGTATTGCGGTTGGTTTTGCGGTCAAAGATACGATTGAAAATTATATCGCATCTTTAATGCTAAGTATTCGCCAACCATTTCGAGCACGTGACCACATTGTGATTAATGGACAAGAAGGGATAGTGGTGCGTTTGACTTCACGCGCGACGATATTGATGACACTAGATGGCAATCAATTGCGTATTCCTAATTCTGAAGTATTCAAAGGTACCATCCTTAATTACACCAAAAACCCCGAACGTCGATTCACCTTTGAGTTGGGCGTCGATGCTAATGATGATCCATTAGCTGCTATCAAGGTTGGATTGGACGCAATACATTGTTTAGCGTTCGTTTTGGATGAGCCAAAAGCGATCGCTGTCATTAGTAATGTTGGTGACTCTAATATTGTCTTAGAGTTTCAAGTTTGGGTAGACCAATCAGAGACGGACTTTTCAAAAGCACGCAGTATTGCCATTCGTGAGACCAAACACGCACTAGAGGATGAGGGCTTCAGCTTACCTGAACCTATTTATCGATTGCGTTTTAATCGTGATTTGGAAAAAGCCTTTGAGCATATGCAAAGTAGTCATTTAAACGACACATCTAATGTGACGGTTACACCGACCGTGTCTGAGACTACTACGAATGGTAATAGCAGCACCATTGACAATAAGGATAAAAAACAAGCAAAAGCACGTGCCAAGCTTATTTTGCAAGATGACAATGCTAGTGACGTTCTCAGTGCGCGTTCTGATGACAAACTAATGAAAAAGGTCGAGCAAGAGATTGCAGAACGTTCAGATGAGACCGATTTATTAAACAATAATAGCCCGCAAGAGTAATGTATAGTCAATCCTCTATAAATTGGATACGGTGTCAGTCTCATTTAGTCTACTATTTGTAGTACTTGCACTCGCCTTCCTTGTATCCAAATTATATTGAACTGACCATATGCAGACCAGTTTTAAAATAGGCATAGAAAATGCAACGAAACGTATATCTGATAATTATTCAAATACGAGACATTTCCTATGCAAATGAAACATCTGATTATATTCGCGCTAGTTGGCATGGTAGGATTACTTGGCTTTAACCTTATTAATGGCAGTCAACGTGACAAAAATAGAGAAGCGCTCGTCAGTAGTGCAGCGTCAGGGCAGAGTAGTATCAACGCAGAAATACCTGAGACTCACATTGAAGCAAGCAGTTCTGATGCTATCACTAGCAAGCCTTTGGGTGAGCAGCCTAAAGCCATCCTTGACAGTGCCACGACTCAAATAGATCAAGCTCAACAAGTAGAACAGAAAAATCTAGAAGAGATGGATAACACTGCACAGTAGCCAGTGCTTATTAAGCAAGTACCACGCATTTATATGAATAGTAAGACATAAAAAAAGGCTAACGATGACGTTAGCCTTTTTTTATTTCGAGCGTCTAATCAAAACTAGCCTTTCTTATTAGCGCCTTTACTACGACTGCTACTTCTCTTGGCTGGGCTCTTTTTAGCTGGTGCTTTTTTCGTCTGATTCATTTCACTAGATTGCAGTTTGGCTTTTAAATCAAAGTCAATTTGCAATAGATCCATGTTCACGCCAGCAACTTTGACCTTGACCGAATCACCAAGTCCAAACAAAGTACCTTTGTCTTTACCAATCAGTTGTTGCTGCTGCTCATCATAGACAAAGAAATCATCACCGACATTTGAGATATGGACCAAACCATCGATATATAAGTCGGTCAACGTCACAAATAGACCGAAGCTCGTAACGGTAGTCACCACACCTTCGAACTCTTCGCCAACATGGTCTTTCATGTAATGACATTTGAGCCAAGACTCTACATAGCGAGAGGCTTTTTCTGCACGGCGTTCTGTATCTGACGTTTGCGTACCAGCACCTTCAAGAGAAAAGTCCATGGCAGGCTGTTGGCTATTAGTCACTTTTGCTTTAATAGCACGATGCAGCATCAGATCAGGATAGCGACGAATAGGGGACGTAAAGTGGCTATATTCGTCATATGCCAGACCAAAGTGACCGATATTGTCAGGTGCATAGTTTGCTTGCATCATCGAACGCAATAGCATGCTATGGATACTAATTGCATCGGGTCTATCTTTAGTCGCTTCAATAATGCGCTGATAATCCGCTTGCGTTGGATTCTCTTCTGGGAAAGATAGGCCGAAGTTCTTAGCATATTCATGAATACGCATTGATTTTTCACCATCAGGCTTATCATGGTTACGATACAACACAGGCAGTTCATGCTTGAGCGCAAAGTTCGCTGCACATGTATTGGCCAGTAGCATACATTCTTCGATAAGCTTCTGAGAATCACCACGAGTACGTGGCAGAATAGCCTCGATGCCGCCTTTTTCGTTGAACTTGATATACGTTTCAACGGTTTCAAATTCCATCGCATGACGTTCTTCACGTTTTTTAAGCAGTAGCTCATAAAGCTGATGTAACGTGTCGACAGATTTTTTAACGTCTTTATTACCTGTTAATGATTCAGGCAAGCGCTTATCAGTCGGATTTACCAGATAATCATTTACTTGATTATAGGTTAAGCGTGCTTGTGAATGCATGACCGCAGGATAAAACTCATACCCAGTAACCTTGCCAGCGCGTGATATCTTAATATCAGCAACCATACACAGACGATCAAGATTAGGGTTCAATGAACACAGACCATTAGAAAGAACTTCTGGCAACATCGGAATCACGCGATGCGGGAAGTATACTGAGGTACCACGCTCGTAAGCATCTTGGTCAAGTGCTGAATTTGGCGTTACATAATAACTGACATCAGCAATCGCTACTAAAACACGATAGTTACCACCAGATCGTTTTTCAGCGAATACGGCATCATCAAAATCACGTGCATCTTCACCATCAATAGTGACGAGTGGTAAATGACGTAAGTCTGTGCGACCTTTTATGTCTTTTTCAGTCGGCTCTTGATAGCCATCAGCTTGTTTGAGCGTGGCTTCACTAAAGTCTGAAGGGATGTCATAGTTGAGTAGCGTGGTTTCAATAATCAGTTCACGATCATTGTCATCAGACAGGAGTTCCGTGATTTTACCAGTAGCAAACTCATGCTGGTTTGGCCAATCGATGATATCGACTTTGACAGGAGAGCCTTGTTTGGCATTAAAAGCTTGTACGTTGTCTTCAGTGACCGTAATCGGCTGATGGTTATTTGGACTGCCAAGCTCGACACAGTAACCATCATCATCACGAGCTAGTGTGCCAATGAAGTTGTTTTGGCGACGTTCAACGACATCGACAATACGTCCTTCGGTACGGCCACGATTGTCTGTTGAAGTACCAACCGCTTCGACGGTGTCTCCATTAAATACCCAACGCATTTGCTTTTCATGCAAAAACAAATCTGGCATATCACTCAAAAGCACAAAACCAAAACCTTTAGGATGCGCAGACACTGTACCAGTGACGACATCTTGCTGAGTCACTGTGCGATAGCGATAAGGACGACCGTCGCGGTTTACTTGTCCATCACGCGCCATTGCTTTTAGGCGATTGCCCAAAGCATCAAACTGGTCTGGATCATCAATGTTAAAGGCTTTTGCCAATTGCTGATGAGTGACTTCACCATGCTCAGTAATCGTGCTAAGTATTAGCTCACGACTAGGGATGGGATTGTCATATCTTTTTGCCTCGCTTGAGGCGTTTGGATCATTCCAACTCATAAATTACCGTATCTATTTTTAAAATTATTAATAGGGGCTATCTTAACACGAACAACGTGGCAATATCTTGCGTCAATTGTCTTATGTGTGTTCAGTAGCAAGGAGTCGTTACCTTCAATTGGTAACGACTATTGTGATAAATCAAATATCAACATCGACCTTACTTGATTTATTGGTTATCTTTTTACTGTCAATTTCTTTTGAGACTTCTAGCACGGTTGTTTGATTAGACTTATCGAGATATTTCTGTGCTTTATCGACTTCGCTGGTCAAGGTGTTGACCGTTAGCTTCATGTTTTCTAGTGCTTCGATCTTATAATTGCTAATCATATCCATCGTATCATAGACATTATTAAAGGCATTTTGCAGTTTATCAAGCTCGATACTGCTGCTAGTGGCTTGTTCATGAATTTCACCTGACTGACGTTTTAGCATCGCTGAGGTTGATTCAATCAAGCTACTGGTGGTTTTATTCAACGCAGTGATTTGATCAAGCACCAGTTTCTGATTGGTCATTGCTTGAGCGACGACGACAGCAGTACGTAATGCTGAAACAGTTGTGGTCGTTGCACGATCGACGCCTTTAATTAGCTCTAAATTATTACGACGAATGGTATCAAGCGCCAAATAACCTTGTACATTGACAGCCAACTGTGTCAAAAAATCTGTATTCTTTTGACGCACATAAAACAGCATTTCTTCTTTGATAATACGGGCTTTTTCAGGGTCAGTTGCTTCTATTGCATAGATTTTGTGTTCCAACTGCTCGTCAATTTTTTTGCCGACATAGACATACTGACGAATAGATTGCATCAGCTCCCACATATTGACTTTTTCTTGCTCAATCATCGCATTGTCTTTGAGCAGCTCATCTTTACCATTATAAAGACTGGTCACCACTGCATTGATATGTGATTGTGCTGATTCGTACTGGCGAAAGTAGTCTTGTACTTTATTGCCAAAAGGTATGAGGCCGAATAGTTTGCGTGAGCTGGTCAGCTCCTTTTTGCTCGGATCTAAATCTTCTACGATACCGCGCAATTCAGTCAATGACTTGGCAATAGGGGAGTTGTCAAACAAGCTGTCATTGAGACTCTTTGCTGGCAAATCCAACATACGATTAGAAACCTGTGCGGACTCTCGGATTTCTTTCGTACCTAAATTATGAATAGACTGTACGTTCTGTCGAAACTCGTCGCTGTGCACGGAGTTAGTGATAACGTGGTCCACAAAAGCATCAACTTTGGCATCGAGCTCTGGAATCTGGCTTTCATCCAACTTGACCATCTGATCTGCTTCACTTTTTTGTATTTCTTTCACAGGTTCAGGCGGCGTCAAAGAAATACTTGGAGTTGTTGCGTTTTCTGGTGGAGTCAATTCTTGCATGAAGTTTCCTATAATATCTGAAATGGACAGTATTTTTGGTCAATAGCTACAAAAGACGGTAATCGTAAAACACGTTAACAGTAAATGGATGTTTTTATACACTCGATTGTACTCAATTCGAATGGTATAAATGTCGTACAGAAGACCTTTAGATTAACTGGTAATGAAAAGGTTGAGAAGATAGATTTTGTAAAGTAGCGTCGACTTAGTATATTAAAAAGCGACTATTTATAGGCCTAAATATTAAAAAACCATCAATATCCCGCAGCATATTGATGGTTAAGATTACAAGTATCTACATCGACTAACAGCCACAACTAAAATGATCTAAAAAACAGATTATTTTTTCTTAGTTGGCCCAAGCAGCATACCCATTTGACGACCTTCCATCTTAGGGTACTGCTCGACGTTTGAGATATCAGCGGTATCTTCAATAATACGATCAAGTTGTTTGCGACCGATATCTTGGTGCGCCATTTCACGTCCGCGGAAACGGATGCTAATTTTGACTTTGTCTTGATCTTCCAAGAAACTAACGATTTTTCTCAGTTTAACCTGATAATCGGCTTCTTCGGTACTTGGACGTAGCTTCATCTCTTTGAGCTGAGTCTGTTTTTGGTTTTTCTTAGCTTCTTTTGCCTTTTGCTTTTGATCATAGAGGAAATGCTTATAATCCATGATTTTGCATACTGGCGGTTTAGCTTCAGGAACTAATTCAACCAAATCTAGACTGTCTTCACGTGCCGCTTTCATCGCGGTGTCGATATCGACCACGCCCATTTGTTCGCCGTCTTCTTTAACCAGACGGACTTCTTTGGCACTGATATCTTCGTTGATGTTCAAACGGTTTGACTGTTTAATAGGTATTACTCCTCATCTGTTTTTGGGGTCTGTCGGCCTTTCTCAGCGACAGCGGTCTGTACTAATGTAATAAATTCAGAAACACTCATCACGCCAAGGTTCTCACCTTCACGCGTACGGACGTTGACACTGCCCGATTCGACTTCTTTATCCCCTAATACTAGCATATAGGGAATACGTTCTAATGTTTTCTCTCGTATCTTAAATCCAATCTTTTCGTTACGCAAGTCACTAATAGCTCGCAAACCTGCATTTTTTAGTTCACTGACGACGTTTTCACAAGCTTCGCCTTGTTTATCGGTGATATTCATGACGACTACTTGCTGCGGTGCTAGCCATACTGGCATCCAACCGGCATAGTTTTCAATCAATATACCAATGAAACGCTCAAATGAACCTAATATAGCACGGTGCAACATAACAGGCACTTCGCGCTCATTCTGCTCATTGACGAACTCAGCATCTAAACGCTCAGGCATGTTTGGATCAACCTGAATGGTACCGCACTGCCATACACGACCTAACGAGTCTTTTAGACTGAATTCAATCTTTGGACCGTAGAATGCGCCTTCGCCTGGTAAATAATCCCAGTCAAGACCTGAGCTATCGAGCGCATCTGACAAAGCTTTTTCTGCAAAATCCCATGACTCATCACTACCAACACGTTTTTCAGGACGAGTTGAGAGTTTCATAATAATGCTATCGAAACCAAAGTCTTCATAGACCGCAAGCGTTAGCTTGATAAAGTCAGCCACTTCTTGCTGAATTTGCGCTTGAGTACAGAAGATATGTGCATCATCTTGAGTAAAGCCACGAACACGCATCAAACCATGTAATGAACCTGATGGCTCGTTACGATGACAAGAACCAAATTCTGCCATACGCAAAGGCAGGTCACGGTAAGACTTTAGGCCTTGGTTAAATACTTGCACATGGCAAGGGCAGTTCATCGGTTTTACGGCATAATCACGGTTTTCACTAGAGGTCGTGAACATGTTAGTGGCATAGTTGCCCCAATGTCCAGAACGCTCCCACAAGCTACGATCGACGATTTGTGGGGTTTTGATTTCTTCATAGCCATTATCATGTTGCACTTTACGCATATATTGCTCAAGCACTTGATAAATTGTCCAACCATTTGCATGCCAGAACACCATGCCAGGTGCTTGCTCTTGCATATGGAACAGATTTAACGCTTTACCAATTTTACGATGGTCACGTTTTTCTGCTTCTTCAATACGTTGAATATAGGCTTTTAGCTGTTTCTTATCTGCCCAAGCGGTGCCATAGATACGTTGCAATTGCTCATTTTTCGCATCACCGCGCCAATAAGCGCCAGACATTTTAGTCAGTTTAAATACTTTTAGGAATCGTGTGTTTGGCACGTGTGGGCCACGGCACATATCCACATATTCTTGATGATGATAAAGACCGAAGGCTTCTTCACCTGGCATATCATTGATTAACTTGAGCTTATAATCTTCGTTACGTGACTCAAATATCTCAATTGCTTCTGCACGTGGTGTCATCTTTTTAACGACGTCATAATCTTGCTTGATCAGCTGCATCATGCGCTTTTCAATCGCTTCCATATGCTCAGGGGTAAAAGGCGTCTCACTATAGATGTCATAATAAAAGCCGTCTTCGATTACTGGGCCGATAACCATCTTCACATCAGGGTACAGCTGCTTGACCGCGTGACCTAACAAATGCGCACATGAGTGACGAATGATATCGACACCGTCATCGTCTTTTGGCGTCACGATTTCGACTTTAGCATCAGCAATGATAGGATCATGCGCATCTACCAATTGCCCATCTACACGTCCGGCAACTGTTGCTTTCGCCAGTCCTGTTCCTATACTTTGCGCCACTTCCATGACCGTAGTATTGCCTTCGAAGTTTTTTACGCTACCATCGGGTAAAGTAATCGCTACCATAATCTATTCACCTTTTTGGGTCCGTTGGCAGTGATGATTGCAACAATCAATCATATAACCGTGAGACCACGTCAATTATATCTAACTACTATGATATGTTGTAAGAGATAAGCACGACTTAATAGCACTGTCTTTTACCTTATATAGTATGATGATTAAGCGCCATTTAACAGGCTATAATTAACGCTATATAAGGCAAAACGAACTGCCTTCTCATAAGATGAAGGAGAATGGCTATTAAGCAATGTCATAAAAGCAGCTATTGTAGCAAAAACCGCCTATTAACACTAGATAGGAAGGGGTTAGGTCTGCTTCTATATATAGGTGCACTTTGTACCAATATCAATAGTGATGAATATAGGTAGCGTTAATAGCATATCAATAACCATGATAAGTCTGTAGTGAGAGGTTAAATAGTGGAGATGAGCCTTCTAGTTAATGATATACAGAGGTAAGAGGCTTCCTTAAGGTATAGTTTAAGTATCTACTTAGCTAACCCATTGAAAATTATCGGTTATTCAAAATAGCCTTAAATTAGTTAAAAAACCTCTATAAAAGGCATTGACACAGCACTGGAACTCTATATAATATGCCCCTCATTAGGGAGAACTAGGATTAGGCAGTGTGTATTTACACTGAAACAACCCAGTTAACTCATTGAAACGAAATTAAAAAAGAAGTTGACAGACTATTAAAACATGATATGATAGTCAGCTCGCTAAATAGGATAAGCCACA
>NZ_QJSU01000016.1 GCF_003217155.1 Psychrobacter fozii | reverse complement strand
ACCTGATCCCTTCCCGAACTCAGAAGTGAAACATCGTTGCGCCAATGGTAGTGTGGATTCGTCCATGTGAGAGTAGGTCATCGTCAGCTCTCTATTCTAAAGTTAAACCCCCAACGTTAATTCGTTGGGGGTTTTCTTTTGCCTGCAAAAAATGCCAGTGTGATATTATTTACCATTATTCTTACCTTTAGGAGCATATTATGGGCGTTTCACTTTACTATACAGCTGAGCGTACGACACTTTTAACTGAGCAGGAGCAAGAGAATATTACGCTTATCGTTGATAAGTACAATGACACCTTTGAGTATGCAGAAGAGGCGGAGTCTTTTGATCTTTATGCCTATGATGATAGTGAGTCAGAGGTCATATTAGCAGGCGCTACAAAAATGCCTTCTAGCATGAATGTGGAAATTCTGATGTATAGCATCAATCATTGGCTACAGTGTTTGACTGAAGTTCGACTGGCAGTCGCTGATGCAGAATGGCATGTGCATTTAGATGATAGTGACGCAATATGGCTAGATGATAAGTGGCAGATGGAAGGCTAGTACATCAAAATATTGTTATGATGCATCATCAACTAATAAGATAACAAATCGCTAATGATATGAGCCAACGCTAGGTATCAGTCAACTCTAAAATGGAGTCTGTTTTGTTTAAACTTTACTATTATCCAAATAATGCCAGTTTAGCACTACACTTTTTGCTTCATCATGTGAAAGCGGATTATGAGTTAGTATTGGTTGAAAGAGAGAGTAACACTCACAAATCAGCTGACTATCTGAAGCTAAATCCTGCTGGGCGTATTCCAACGTTGGTTGATGACGAGCAGCCAATCTTTGAAAGCCCCGCCATTTGTATTCATATTTGTGAATCACATCCAGAATATGAGTTAATACCAGCAATTGGTGACCCTAAACGACCATTGTTTTTTCAGTGGCTCGCATTCTTAAACAATACATTACAAGCGGAATTGATGGTTCGTTATTATCCACATCGCCACACTAACGATGAGAGCAATATACCCAATATTATATCTGCCCAAGATGATCGCATTGGAGAGGCATTGTCTATAATAGACAGTCAGCTTGATTCTAATGATTTCTTGCTTGGTGAAAAACTATCGGCATGTGACTATTTTTTATTTATGTTGGCAGAGTGGTCATTGCTATTAGAGAAGTCACCGATGGATTATACAAACTTGGCAGTCTATCTAAATCGACTAAGTGGAAACCCTAGTATAAAAGCAGTATGTGATTTTGAAGAGATAGATCTGAGGCCATTCAAAATATAGTCATAATAAGTTGTTTGAATGAGTATTTATTCTTCAGGAGTTAGATATGAATATAGATTCTTTAGCTTTATATATGACTTTTTAGGTCTTCTTGCTGCTATTTATCAATTGAGATAAAGTTTTCTACAGCAGAGAGTGATATTTGAAGATTCAATAAAGAAAGAATATTTCGATATCACCTTTAACCTTGATTCAGTTAGGTTATAAGTTAACAGGTCGTAAACTAAACATTTATCGTCAAACAATAAATACAACAGACTCATATCTAACCCCCTTTGCTGACGACAATAGCATAATAGCCCCACATAATCCCTTCCCGAACTCAGAAATGAAACATCGTAGCGCCAATGGTAGTGTGGGTTCGCCCATGTGAGAGTAGGTCATCGTCAGCTCTCTATACTGAAATATCCCCCGACTAGTTATCTAGACGGGGGGCTTTGCGTGGAATTTAGTTGATTACCACTGCTATGCTCTTAAGCGTATATTGCACAATGCTTTTAGCTATTAGACTAGTTATAGGTGAGAAAGGATGCAGAATGCAGATTTTATTGCTATATTGATTGTCAATTTATGACACTAATAATAAGTTTTTAGGATTGTAAATTGTTAGCATATACTCTGATTCTGCAAAGGTAATATATTTTATGAGTGCTTGGAATAGGTTTTTAGAGGAGGTGAAACAAGCTGAGAACGAACTCGGTAACCCTCGTGAAATATGGTACAGAGGACATTCCCAAGAGTCATGGAAATTAAACCCAAGTCTCCTTAGATATAGTGATTGGGAAAATAAAGAAAAGGAATTGTTTTTTGAATTTAGTCAAACGGCTTCTAGGCTATTTGACAAAAGAAACAATGAATGGGAAATATTATTCGATATGCAACATTACTGGATTCCTACGAGGCTACTTGATTGGACAACAGTCATGGGTGTTGCGATTGCATTTATTCTGCATGCTGATTATGAGGGTGCAGAAAATAGCTGTTTATATATTTTAGATCCTAGATCTTTAAACCAGTTAAGTGGACGTAACGAAGTTATAAGTTTACCTGATGATAAAAAGTTTGACTATAAGTCTATTTATTGGGAACACAATCCAGTAAAAATTGAAAAACCAATAGCAGTTCGTCCTCATCAGCAAAGTGCTAGATTGTTAGCTCAAAAAGGCGTATTTACTGTACATGGTAATCTGAATGATAGTTTTGAAAATAGTGCAACTGATTGCTACCGAAAGATAGTACTTCCAAATGAAGCTAAAGAAGAAGCTAGAATTTTTCTTAAATGGGCAAATCTTGATGAGTATACTATTTATCCAGATATTGTAGGTATGTCACAGCATATTAAAAGAAAAATATTGAAGGGAGAGTAAGATGCATTTTACTAAAAAAGAGAGGTTGATCTTAATTAACCAGTATAAAATCTTATCCAAATTATGCCCTGATGATTCAGAGCATTATAATGAGCTTCGCGAAATACTGGAAGATGGTTATGAAATTTTTTACTCACAGATTGATGAGTGGATTAGTCAGGATATGTCTAAAAGTGAAGGTGAGTTTGTATTAGAGATATTAAATCTATATAGAGCTATTGAAGACTATAAAAGGATGTCTAAAGATCAAGAAATTATTAAGAATAGTTATTCATACTTTAGAGGATTCGATGGTAACAATGAAGGGCAATACATGCAGTTCGCAAGGTTTCTTATTAATAAACAAAATAAGTTTTCTGAGCAGAAAGATTATTTAAGAAAAAATGATAACCTAAATAGCCATATGCCAATGATTGGCATCTATAAGAGCATGCTATCAAAGTGGAGCAGTATTGGTAAACCATGGAATCTAAGTGCCCAGAACATTAATGATATTTTGAGCATTTAACTTGTAAACTCTCAGAGTAAAATATTTAGTTAATTCAAGAATAGATTGTCTTTCTCTTTTATTTATAATTATGAACAATTATTTTTTCTGTTTAAATTAAGACTAAATCCTACCAAAGAGTAATGTAGATGCTAGATAAAAAATTGACCATACTATTAGTTTTTCTCACGTTGATATTTTTGGCTATCGGAATAACGACTGTAGATAGCAACGGCTACGGAAGTATGATTAACTCTTTGAGTGTAGGCTTTGTAGTCAGTTCGATTTTTTATTTTCTTGTAGTATACATGCCTGAATATAAACGTAGGAAAATGTTGCATGAATCACTTAAGAGTCAGTACTTGCAGTTCAAAATATCATGTATTAATACCTTTTTAATAATTAGCAATTCTCAAGAACATTCTGACAGAGAAGAACTTCTTAACCTAACTGAATTTCGACGTTATTTTAAAAAAGAAAATAAAAATGGAGAAAATCGTTGGGATGCTGTAGCGAACTCTCTTCAGGACAGTGAATACTATCTTAGAGAGGTTATATACTATCTTCAAATGTTAAATGAAGAAATAAGGTATACGCGTAACTCTATAAACTTGAACGATCCCGAAGTATTTGAATTTCTTAATAGACTTTCGCAGCTTATTGCGAGAATGGAGTCAACAGAAAGAGAATACGATGATATAAAGTCGCTTTGTGGATTTCTTTGGTCTATTTTCACAGGGTGGGACTGGGCTAAAGGTTATAGTGAATCAGATATAATAAAAGATATTATAGGACGTGCTAAGTAAAATATACTAAAACAACTCACCCACCTCAATGTCTTCTTCAAAATCGAACCCCAACTGCTCATCTTTACGTTGTCTCATTTGTTCAATACGCTGTTTACGCCCAACGATGAGCCGTAGCACTTCACGTTGCTGCTCTGTTGTCATATCATGCCATCGTTGGCGTTCGGTACGACTACGCAAGCAGCCAAAGCAATAGCCTTTTTTATTGCTTTGACATACACCAATGCATGGATTGGCAATCTCGAACAGTTCAAACTGCTGATTCATGGCGACTCCATTGCTATTATCGTTATTCCTTTAACTTGCCTAACTTATTGTCTGGCCTCATTGCAAAACATTATTATGTCGCAAATGCTGAATAATAATGTGCCATTTTATTGTTATAATTTTTGTTTAGCGGGTGCTATGCTTAGCTTTGATCGCCTTTATAAGATAATCATAACAAAATTAATAAGTGAGATGATACGTGAACATTATTTATATTCATGGACTAGACAGTGATGCCAATTCTACTAAAGGAGTACTGTTAGAAAAATATTGTCAGCAGTATCATCCTGATATCAGCGTATATCGCCCTGATCTAAATAGCGCTCCGGAGCAAGTTTTTGAGCAGCTGGTCAAGTTGGTCACTCAATTAAATAGAGATGCTGAAACAGTACTGATAGGTAGCTCGTTAGGGGGCTACTTTTCTACTCTAGTGAGTAATCATACAGGCTGTGCGGCTTTACTGTTAAATCCCAGTACGCAGCCGCATATCACGTTGCAACGCTTTGCTAGTGAATCGTCTTCAAAAGCTAGTGGGGAAAGGAAAGCGTTAGAAAATGAGATTCTGCATATAACAGCGGGTGGTTGGCATATTACTCATGCAGATTTGCAATGGTTTGCAGCGCATCCTTTAGGATTAATTAATTACCCTGATAAAATGGCGGTCTTTATCAAAGAGGGTGATGAGCTTTTGAATCCATACTTATCACGAGATTTTTATAGAGCGCTTGATGCACGGGTGACTTTGCAGGAAGGTGGCGATCATAGGTTTAGTGATTTCGATGTGCAGCTGCCAATCGTCATTGATACGCTACAACGTTTGCTACAGCCTTAAATAGACGACATTATATGACGTGAGCGACTGAGTATTGACGTTACCGTCGCTATTTTTCGTTATAATGGTTTAATAGAATTAAACGCACATGAATAGTTAAGGATGCATTTGTGAGTCAATATAATGCGCAGTCGTTAGAAGTTTTAGAAGGACTTGAGCCAGTACGCCGTCGCCCAGGGATGTATACCGATACCACGCGCCCTAACCATTTGGCACAAGAGGTCATCGATAACTCAGTTGATGAAGCATTGGCTGGTCATGCAAAGACCATCAAAGTTCAGTTGTATAGTGATGGGTCGTTGTCCGTTGAAGATGATGGTCGCGGTATGCCGACCGATATCCATCCAGAGTTTAATCAATCAGGTATTGAGCTAATTTTAACCCGTTTACATGCCGGTGGTAAATTTTCGACCTCTAATTATGAGGTTTCAGGCGGCCTACATGGCGTGGGTATATCTGTCGTCAATGCGCTATCAACACGGGTCGAGGTCACGGTATGGCGTGATAGCACACAGTTTGATATGGCGTTTGAAAATGGTGCTCCAGTAACGCCTTTGACTGAAGCCGTCAGCTCGAACAAGCGTAAGCGCGGTACCAAAGTACATTTTTGGGCCGATGGTAGTTTCTTTGATTCGCCGAAACTCAATGTCAAACAGCTCAAGCATAACTTGAAGGCTAAGGCAGTTTTGGCAGCTGGGTTAACGATTGAGTTTACTGATGAGATTAATAATGAAAAAGTTGTGTGGCAATTTACCGATGGGGTGGTTGAGTATTTAAATGAGCAACTAGACGGTCTTGAGACCTTGCCTGAAGCACCTTTCTATTATAACTATGAGGCAAAAAGTGGCGAGCGAGCAGGTATTACTTTTGCGTTGTCTTGGTTGCCTGATGGTGGGACACCGATTCAAGAAAGCTATGTGAACCTTATTCCGACGGCTCAGGGTGGTACACACGTCAATGGATTACGCACTGGTATTTTGGAAGCCTTGCGTGAGTTTTGTGATATTCATAACTTATTGCCACGTAGTGTAAAACTGACAGCAGAAGATGTATGGGATGGGGTGAATTATATCCTATCACTTAAGTTTTCTGAGCCACAGTTCTCTGGTCAAACCAAGGAGCGTTTATCTAGTCGCGAAGCTGCTGGAGCGGTTCAGACCTTGGCGAAAGATGCTTTTAGTTTATGGCTAAACCAAAATGCAGACATGGGTACTCAAATTGCAGAGTTGGCCATCAATAAGGCAGGTCGCCGTCTTAAATCTGCTAAAAAAGTTGCTCGTAAAAAAATAACGCAAGGGCCTGCATTGCCGGGTAAATTGGCAGATTGTCGCGGTGATTTACGTGATGGGGCAGAGCTATTCTTGGTAGAAGGAGACTCTGCAGGTGGTAGTGCCAAGCAAGCTCGAGATCGTCATTATCAAGCGATATTACCGCTGCGTGGAAAGATTCTAAACACGTGGGAAGTATCATCCGATACGGTACTTTCAAGCCAAGAGATTCATGATATCGCGATTGCTATCGGTGTCGATCCTGCTTCTGATGATTTATCTGAGCTGCGTTATGACAAGGTATGCATCTTAGCGGATGCTGATTCTGATGGTTTGCATATTGCGACATTGATTTGCGCTTTATTTGTGAAGCATTTTCCTGCATTGGTTGACGCAGGTCACTTGTTTGTGGCGATGCCGCCTTTGTACCGAGTTGATGTAGGCAAAGAGGTTCACTATGCGTTAGATGAGCCTGAGCTTGAGCATATTTTGGCCAATGTGCCGGGCAATAAAAAAGCTCAAATTACCCGCTTTAAGGGATTGGGTGAGATGAGTGCAGAGCAGTTGCGTGAAACAACTATGAACCGTGATACTCGACGTTTGGTTCAGTTAGATATGGACGATATGGTGCTCACTAATAGCGTCATGGATATGTTGCTTGCGAAAAAACGCGCATCTGATCGCAAGTCATGGCTTGAGAACAAAGGCAATTTGGCTAACATTCCATAAATGCCTTTGTTAGCTTGCTCGTTATAATCGTACTTATTTATAGACATCTCATGAATGCTAATTCATAAATAGAGGGTTTGTTAAGCAATAAAAGCTGATAAAACGCAACTTAGTCGCATAAGCTTAATGCTATTATATAAGTATCTTTTATTATATGGTGCCATGATGACATCAAAGTTTTCTAATCGTTCTAAAGCTTCTTCGTTTAAGCGATCTAAGATTTTACCCAAGCTCAGTAGAGCGCAGCTCGGTGACTTAGTTCCAAGACGTGGTAATAAAATTGCACCTTTCATTGCGTCAACCATGCTAAAAGCATCGGGATGGACTACCGTTGGTGAGATACCAAATATTTCGCAGGCGGTGGTATTAGCGCTACCGCACACCTCTAATGTCGATGGTGTGTATGCGATACCCAGTCTGTTTGCGCTAGATCTGCAGATTAGTATTATGGGTAAGCACACTTTATTTAAAGTACCAGTCCTTGCGCAACTACTACGCTGGATGGGCATTATCCCTATTGATCGTAGCAACAAGGGTTCGGTGCTGCAATCAAGTATTGATAAATTCAAAACGGGTGAGCCACTGTTTTTAGGATTGTCACCAGAGGGTACGCGCCAATACACTGAGAGTTGGAAAACAGGGTTTTATTATTTAGCATTGGGTGCTGGTGTGCCGATTTTACCAGTCGCTATGGATTACAATACCAAGGAGATACGCTTTATGTCTCTGGTCTATCCTAGTGGTGATATCGATGCTGACTTGCCAAAAATCTACGAGCAATATGAAGGTGTAATTCCAAGATATCCTGAGCGTCTATCGCAGCCTCTACAAGACGTGAATGACTCAGCTAATTAAAAGGCTTTAAAGTAGTTATTATAATAGATCTTATTTAAAAGCCCCCTGATATACATATATCAGGGGGTTTTTCTCTGTAAACATTAAGAGTATTTTCTAAGATTTCTTACTTGGTCTAATTTGTGAAGGTGCTAACCCCGCCATCGACAGGTAAGTTCAAACCAGTAATAATAGCCGCGTCATCGCTGGCGAGAAACATCACAGCCGCTGTCACGTCGAAAGGAGTGGCTGTTTTTCCCAGTGGAGAGTGAGTAACAAATGGGTTTGAACTGACATCTGTTGTGACGAACCCAGCAGTGACCGCATTGATACGCACGTTATTTGGTATATTTTCTAATGCCAGTTTTTTGGTAAGTTCAGTCAACTTACTTTGTTCCGCTTTATACGTGTCAATACTCCAGTCTGCTGATAGATCAGTCAGTGCTGATATATTAACGATATTACCTTTTGTTTTTATTAGCTCTGGAATGACTGACTGATGAATGCCGACAGCAGTGTCTATATTGACCATGACATCAATATGATTATACTTCTCGAGTACATGCTCTACTAATCTTGCCGTTTGGGTTGGATCGTTGATATCACTGGTCACGGTAAGGTGGTTACCTGTGTTGATCCATGTGTGGTCTTGTGGCAGATCTTCGTAGATGTATCCTAAGATATCAGAATTAATACCAACAATGATACAGTTGGCTCCTTCTTGTGCGAATCGCAGCGCGGTTGCCCGACCGATATCTGAATCTGCGCCTGTTATGATGACGGTCTTTTCTTTAAAGCGCTTCATATTGTTCAATCCTTGTTATTATATGAGAATGATTAAATAAGTTTGACGAATGTATGGCCTGTCCACTATAAAGTCATTAAGTCGCTGAACTGGCTAACCTTAATAATATAGCGCTTGTGCTATGTTTTCTTATATCAGTATTATTTTGACTCTATAAGATAGGTATTCTCTAAGGCAGTCTATATATACAAATTCGTGTATAAGTGATGCTACTTTGCTATCATCATAACAATTCAGCACTGTGAAAGCGACTGTGTTTCATCGTGCTAATCAGCAAAAATAACATACCATACAATATAGCCATTCAATAATAAAAGGTCAGAACTTGTGTCCCATTCGATTACGACAATGCCCGACTGGGGCTATCTTACTACCGAGCTGGTCTGTTACTTACAAGCAGACGCTACCGCAGTCGCTTTAGCTGGCATGCATATGATTGAGCATGACTATAATGCTCAGTATATCGCTCGTCACTATCAATATCAGTTGCCACTTGGCAAGCTACAGCTGCTTGAGCTAACCCTATACTTACCATTTGATACGGGATCAGCTAATATTGAGGCTGTACGTATGATCGCAGTAAAATCTGCGCTTTCATGGTACAAAGCATCACTGTCTCCAGATGAATATAATGATGCAGTCGGTTATGAGGCTTTGATCTTCGATATTCAACTTGTGGGAGGTGATAGCTCTGCACAAAACGATAAAGATAGTGAAAAATATAACGCCCTACAGCGACTGAAACACAGTTTTGGTGCGCGTTATTTTTTAGAAGACCTAGTGGTAGATATGAGTGAAAGTCAGCAGCAGCTACAAGTATTTAGCTGGGATGATTGGTACTCGATAGCGGCAGCGGTACGCACACCATCTGAGTTATGGCGTTTTTTGTCGTATCATCTAGAGCAGCTACAGCATTCGGCCACGAGTCATATACCAAGCTTTGAATCAGAAGATGCCTTGGTTGAGAAGTTCTTACAAAGTCCAGGTTTATTTAATTCTGCTATTGCAGTTGATAATGCACTCATCAAAAATGAGGCACAGGATGAGCCTAATTCAGCACTTGTAGCTATAACGCTCGCATACAAAAACCAAAGTACAACTGCGCAGATGTATCATCAGCATATGCTGCAAGCAGCAACACTATGGTCTCAACTAAGTATGCAAATGATAGAGACGTATAGTGAAAAGCAAACAATTAATAATGATGATCAGTTAGACGTACCGCTTGTTTACTGGCAGCAACAACTGCTAGGTGAATCTCTGTTTTCACGTCACGAACTTATCCGCACGCTATATAGACATCCCAAACAAAGCGCCTCGTTGCAGAAGGATGGCTATGTCGTACACCAACATTCTTATGAGAGTTTGGGTCGACATTATGTACTGGTGTTTTATGGTCAGGAGGCTACAGGACATAATAGCAAAGCGGCTGTTCAACCGAAGTTGGCACAGATTGCAAAGGATGTTGCCACACGTTTACCAATAATTGAGCTTCATCATGTCATTGTGTTGGGTATTGATTTTATCACTGAGGCCGATGATACCTTTATCGATATCGATCTATGGATTCAGCCAGTCGATACCATGACTCAACGTGAACGTCAGTTAACTAAGCAATTGCAACGTCTCAAGCATCAAGACATTCAGCATCAAAAGGGTAGCTCGCAGTCAGACCAACAAACAGCTTCAAATGCAGCATCAGCAAATAAAGATTCTAAAAAAGATAGTCAAGCGGATAGACGACCTCAAGTACACTTAAACCTTTCCATTCCTGCGCGAAAAGATAAGTAATAAATGATGAGCCATACAATCCACAAGTGACTATATCAAGCGCCATAAAAAAAGACAGCCTAGGCTGTCTTTTTTACATTTGAAAATTCAGAATAACTATTTATTTATTGTTGATATCGTCATTTAGACCGCTACCAGGCAGTAATACGTTGCCATCATTATTGATGTCATCAGTATTAACAGGAGTCGTATTCACTACATCTGTACGTAAATCGTCAGTTGACGTGCTTGTAGCCGCAGGCGTGTTTTCACGCACTGAATCAGCCACTTTTTCTTGAGTTGATGTCTCTGGCTGAAGCGCAGATTTTGCTTTGGCTTCGGTACGCTCATGATCCATCTTGTCTTGCATCTTACGTAGGAAGCGTGCTGCTGCTTCTTGACCACCAAGACCGAATGATAGGGCAAAAGCAACGGCTACTGCACCTAATGTTAGACCAAATGCTAGATTAACGATTGAATCTGCAATACCCATCGCTTTTAGACCCATGGCTAGTACTAAGCCCATGATCAATACACGTACGATATTTGCTAGGAATTGTGAACCTTGCTCAGAGCGCTCAACCACACCTGCAATAATGTTAGCAAGCCAAAACCCGATGAATAGGATAATAGCACCAAGGATGATATTAGCACCAAAGGCAATGAACATTGTGATGATAGCTGAAATAGGCTCAAAACCTAATAAGTCAGCAGCGGCAATGGCAGCAAACAGCATTGCAAAGAAAACAATCGCATAACCAACTAGGTCAGATACTTTCTTATCACCCATAGTGTCTTGCAGGCCAACTTTGGCTGGCAATTGGTTGATTTGAGTGTTTTCGATAAGGCCTTTAATAATGTTGGCAACCATGCGAATTACATAGAAAGTTACCACTAAAATGGCGGCTGCCATAAAGATGTTTGGCAAAGCTTCCATGATTTTATTCAGCATGTTCGTCGCAGGACGAGCAATAACTTCGATCTTTAGAGCATTTAATGCTGCAATAATAGTTGGAATGATAACCACTAAAAATGCTAATGAACCAGCAATGTTAGGTAGGCTGTTTTTTTCGCTTAAACCTGCTTTTGAAGCCAGTTCTTGCACATTAAACGTAGAAACAAGATTGGTTACGATGCCACGTACTACTTTAGCAATGATATAACCGACGACAAAGACTACAGCTGCAATTAAGATATTAGGAATAAAGCTGAAGATTTTATCAACCATATTAGTCAATGGTGCAAATAAACCATCAAGCTGTAATTGACCAAGTACCATGGTTAAAACAATCAGTAAAATGAACCAATACACCATATCAGCGATGGTACTGCTCATTGGTTTTACACCAGCTTGAGCACTTAGACGCTCGTCCATTGATGTTTTAGACAGTGCCGCATTGATGGCTGTACGTACAACGGTAGCCACAACCCAACCAATGACACCGACAGCGATAGCACCGATAAGATTAGGAATAAATGCCAACACTTGATTAATCATATTTGCGAACGGTGTCGAAATTGAGTTCAAATTCAATTGGTTCAGCGCTCCAGAGATTGCGATGATAAAAATAAACCAAAATACGATTTTGGAGATAATACCTTCCAAGTCGTAGGCTTTACCTGTTGAAGAACTCATACGTTGGTTAAGATTGATCTTAGATAGTACATTACGAACTAGGGCTGCAATACCGAGTGCAACCAACCAGCCAATGATAAATATTAAAATAGCACCGATAATGGAGCCGATAGGCCCACCAAGATAACCGTTAAAAGACGTGTACATTGGATTCATTTGATCCTCCTTTAATCATCATACAGAGGCTGCCAAACAATATCGTCAATGTGGCTGATATTGAATGTGACCAATACATAATGGTTATAATAAATAGTATTTTTCAAAATGAGCTATAGAGTGATATTCTAATTTTCGAGTCGTTAGTCTTATCAAAAAATATCTGTGTACTTTGTATTTATAACTTTATTGCTGATATTTAGATATCTTTGATAGGGTAAATACTTGACTATTTATCACCTTAACTGGTTCAGCTTAGCTGATGTGTCAGTAGATTTAAAGACAGAAAGCTTAACCTGTTACTATATTTGTGTGATAACTTGTTATTATATATATAAATATTAACACATACTGTACACTCATCCGATAATTTTATTCCAAACATGGCTCCTAAAACTAAGATTTGCTATTATAGAACCATGTGACATCTCGCCACTATTCTTACAATTTGAGAGTACTTTATGAAAAAAATCACTACTTTAAGCGTTAGTGCACTTGCTAGTGCTATGTTGTTAGTAACAGGCTGTAGCACAAATAATGGCAACCAAGAAACGGCTGCTCAAAGTGTTTCAATCACCGAACAAAGTTCAGCAAGCGAAAAGGTCGGTTACAGCTTAGGATATATGATGGCTGAAGGAAATAAAGAAGCGGTCGGTGATCTGAATCTGGACACTTTTGAAAAAGGCTTCCGTGATGGTTATGAAGGTACTGATTCAGCATTGACTCAAGAGCAAATGCAAGAAGTATTGACTACGTATCAAAAAGAGCAAGAAGAAAAGTTCGTCAAAGAGATGGAAACAAAAGCTGGAGACAACAAAACTAAAGGCGCTGCGTTCTTGGCAGAAAATGCTAAAAAAGAAGGCGTAAAACAAACTGCGTCTGGCCTACAGTATAAAGTAGTAACCGCAGGTACTGGTAAATCACCAAAAGCAACTGACGTGGTTGAAGTGAACTACGAAGGTAAATTGATTGATGGCACTGTATTCGATAGCTCTTATGAGCGTGGTGAGCCAATCGAGTTCCCACTAAATCAAGTTATCGCTGGCTGGACAGAAGGTCTACAGTTGATGAAAGAAGGCGGAAAATATGAGTTCTATATCCCGTCAGATATCGCTTATGGCGAAGCTGGTAATGCAGGCATCGAGCCTAACAGCACGCTAGTATTTACGGTTGAATTGTTATCAGTGAAATAATGAGTATTAGGGCGTGTCCTCAATTCAATCGATAGTTATCTAAATGGGTTAAAAATGGCTAAATCTTGCCAAACGGCGTCAACTAGCTAACTAATATCTCGATATTATCTGCGCTATTTTCCTTGTTTGACTGCAATTTATCTCATTTTTATCACCATTTTTAAAATGAGGACATGCCCTAGTAATTATTTAGCATTAGTAATCACTAATCATAATACTGAATAATAAAAAAGCCCTCTTAAATTAGAGGGCTTTTTTATGACTACATTTTATAATTTTTAACTGGTAAGTGTGTTCACTTGATCAAAGCGGTCCTAATTAGCATTCTGCTAACTTACTAAAGATTCTTTTGGAATACTTTAGAATTGCGACCGTTATGATATTGCTCTTGGCGTGCTTCAGGCAGTGCACTTGCTTCAACTTCTGCAAAGCCTTGTTCGACAAACCAATGTGCTGTGCGAGTCGTCAATACAAACAGTTTATGTAGACCATGGCTACGTGCTTGTTGTTCCAAAAATGCCAGCAAATCAGCACCTCGGCTACCGTTACGATATTCAGGATGTACCGCAACGCATGCAATTTCTGCAGAATCCTTGTCCAATGGATAAAAGGCTGCACAGCCCAAAATCATACCATCACGCTTAATGACACTATAATGGTCAATCTCTTGTTCTAAACATTCGCGTGAGCGGCTGACCAAAATGCCTTGTTCTTCTAATGGCGATAGTAGCTCGATCAATCCTACTACGTCATCAATATTGGCACGGCGAATTTCTTCATAAGGGTCATGGCTAATCAGTGTACCAGAGCCGTCACGAGTGAAAAGCTCTTCTAGCAATGCACCATCTTTGGCATAAGAGATGATATGTGTGCGATGAACGCCTTTGCGGCACGCCAAACTTGCACAATTTAAAAAATAATTAATTTCGCAGTTCAAATCCCGATCGCGCAAGAAGCGATCGACTTCGTTTGGAATCATCTCGCGTAATAGTCGATCGCCATCATTGATACCGGCTTCTTCACCCAAGAATATCAATTTGTCAGCACCAAGTGCGACAGCAGCATTAAGTGCAACGTCTTCAGCAAGTAAGTTGAAGACTTCGCCAGTTGCTGAATAGCCCATCGAACCTAAAATGACAATATGATCATGAAGTAGGTTGTTTTTGATGGCTTCAATGTCGATAGAACGTACCTCACCAGTCATCTGGTAATCAATACCATCACGAATACCGTAAGGACGCGCTGTGACAAAATTACCTGAGATAGCGTCAATGCGTGAGCCATACATGGGTGAGTTTGCCAGTCCCATCGATAGTTGCGCTTCAAGTTGCAGGCGAATCGCGCCTACTGCTTGTAAAATAGAAGGCATTGCTGCTCTTGGGGTAATTCGAATATCTTGATGCAATGGAGAGGCGATACCTGCTTCTTTTAGGTTTTTTTCGATTTGCGGTCGTGCCCCATGAACCAGTACCAACTTGATCCCTAGGCTATGCAATAGAGCAAAATCATGGATAAGCGTGCTAAAGTTGGCGTGATTGACCGCTTCACCGCCAAACATAATCACAAAAGTTTTACCACGATGTGTATTTATGTAGGGAGCAGAGTTGCGAAACCAATGAACGTATTCAGGGTTAATCTGGGGCATGGCGCTAGTAGTCATAATGGGAGCAGCAGTCGTTAGAATAAGAAAAGGTGCGTAGCAAAAAGATGCTGGTCGCTAAAGATTTACCATAGCAAAAAATGCCGTTATGAGCTATCTTTTATTTCAGTTGTGTTAATGAATCCTTATAGCTGATTGACTATATACACAACCTCAACACGGGGTTAGTGTACGTACAAATGCTTTTTGTTATGCTAAACGCTATTGCTTTACAGATAGCGAACGCAGATAATCAATAAAAACAATGAGCCTGACACGATCACTTGATTGGATGCGACTTTATAGGATGATAGATTGTTCTTCATTTACTATGAATAACCAGCTATCAATAGTTATCAGGTGAGTCGTGATAGATACACCCAATAATATAAAGTCAGCTAGCACTAAGTAGCAGTACTCGAAATCATATATAGCTTCATATAAAGAATACGGCGATGAGTGATTGAAAATATATTAAACTCTTTTCAAGTTTTACCAATTGCGTTTTACAGATATATCAACCAGGGATAATGAAAACCATGAAAAAAAATAATCAATTTGCTAGCCCGTTTAGCGCTTGGAGCGGTCATCGCTTGTTTCACGTTGTCGCCGGTACACTTATCGGTGCGATGGTCGTCACAACACAAGCCTCGGCGATGCTGCCTACGCCAGAGCAAGCTGTGGATAGTTCAGTTGCGGTGCAAGCCAATGCCAATCAAGGTTCAAGTGCACAAGCCGTGAATAGCAAAATTACAGCATCATTGATTAGTGTTGATGCAAATGGTGAAGAGATTTTGGTTCCTGTCAATGCAAATACGCGCCTACAGTCAGGCAATGTCCTAGAATATCAAGGATATTTCACTAATACCAACGCTGATCGTGTACGTAAAATGACGGTTACCATGAGTATCCCTGATGAAGTAGAGTTAATGCGTACGGTAGCACCGGAGTTCCCGTATGGTAGTGTTGACGGTAATAATTTTGCGCGTATGCCATTGCGTACGAGAGTAGACAATCAGCTGCAAGATGTTGATATGAAATACTATAAAGCAGTACGTTGGGATATGGAAGGCGTTGGTCTTAACGACACAGTCGCAGTCAAATATCGTGCACGTGTAAAATAACGATTGTGTATGTGTAAAACGACGTCGATGCTTGAATATTAGAGTTCATGTAATCATGCATTTTTCATGATTTGCGCCGTTATAAAAAGCACCATAGCTCATTGCTATGGTGCTTTTTTATTCGAGTTTAGATTTTTAGATAGGCTACTTATTTATCGTTCAAAGGGTTGCATACTTGCTTTCAGACTTCTGCTTTATCAACTGTTTGATGGCATTGATTTGTGAGGTAGTAGCCTGAGACCCAGCCGTAATGAGGGTACGGCGCTGGCTAGTATCTATTGAGCTGGTATGACTGACAGCAGGAGTAATGACAATATCTGCACTATCCCGTTCACGACGCATTGATGCGCTATGATTGGTACTTGGCTGAGCCGCGATAGTATTCTCTAGCAATCTCCAAAAGCTGCTGAATGAGTTAATGTTCCGTATGCCTTTGAGCGTAGTGTTATTGCTGTCACTCGTATCCGTCACATCTACGGCGATGATAATATCAGCACCCAACTCCCGCGCACTATCAACAGGTACTAAGCTGACCACACCACCGTCTATATATTTTTTACCGACTTTTTCAGGGATGCGTGGAGCGATAAAAATATTAGGAACGCTACAAGACGCTTGTACCGCCAGTCCTGCATTGCCAGTGGTAAAGACTGCTTTTTTTAGCGTATTTTTTTCGGTAGCAATTGCTGCAAAGCGAATGGGAAAGTCTTCTATTGCGCGTTCACCTACTTTTGCATTGATAAAGTTTTTTAGTTTAATGCCTTCGATAAACCCTTGATTGGATAAAGTGAAATCAGTCAACGCGCTATCCGTAGTCGTCAGTGCCAGTCGCTCAAGCTGTGCAGGCGTGTATCCACTTGCATATAGGCTACCAACCAAACTACCGATACTCGTGCCAACGATAATTGTAGGTTTAATGCCGTTCTCTTCTAGTTCTTTGATTACTCCCACATGGGCAAAGCCTTTAGCGCCCCCACCGCCCAATACTAAGGCTACGCTAGGTGATTCTATTTCAGGAACTATAGGTGTGACACTCGCTGGAGTCAGTGTGCTACAAGCGCTGATGACTAGTCCTAGTGTAGTAAGTATGCCCACACGTAGCAATGATAAATGATGATGGCGTGGATGGCTGAAAGTGGGAGCAGGCATAAAAAGACCTTAGAGAGTTGTATAAGTTAGAAAACAAGACATCAGTTATTGCTATGATATAGATGATTCATTTATCTTAAAGACTTCGCACAGCCATACTACGAAAGCGCTGAGTATAGGCCATGAATTATGAATAAATTCTTAATCCCAAAAATATGGCTGACGGTGTTAGATTAGTTTGGTCTACACGATATAGTATTTGCATACGTTTGCTTTGTTACTCTGGGCTTTGGGAGTGGGGTTAGACTATCCATGACAGTCATAATGACTTAGTATTTTATATCAAATTGATAACTATAGTTTTTATAAGATGCAGCAAATGTAGACCAAGAAAATTGAATCTATAATACTTAAAAACATTGATACTTAAAAATAATCTCGCTAGGATCTTTGATGCCAACATCGACAAGCCCTTCTTTAGCTCACTCATCAGACCACTTTAGATCTGATCTGCCAGTTTCAGCGCTAGATATGCCTGTGACAGCGCTGGCAGGCGTTGGCCTAAAAGTCGCAGAGCAGTTAGCACAGTTGAATATAAAGCGAATATTTGATTTGCTACTGCATCTGCCACGTGATTACGAGGATCGTAGCCGACTGGTATCCATAGCAGACGTAGAGCATGGGCAGTCGGGATTAATCACTGGGCGTGTGGTACACGTCGATACTAAGCGCAGTGGTATGACGGTAGTGGTAGATGATGATACAGGGACGATATCCTTACGATTCTTTAAGGTTTATCGTGGTCTTGCGCAAACGATGAGTTTGGGTACACAGCTGCAGCTGTTCGGCGAAGTCAAAGTCAGTCGATATGGCAAGCAGATGAGTCATCCTGAATATCAGATTATTACTGATAGTGTTGCCATGACCAATACGGGATTGCAGCCGATTTATCCCAGCGTTAAAGGATTGCATCAAAATAAGCTGCGCACCTTAATCAAATTGGCACTACAAACTGTCCGCAGCCAAGGTCTGCCGATGACCTTGTTTACTCCCACAGATTTTTCAGTGGTGGCTGATCTGCCGTTAGCGCCTTTTGAGCCGATGAAGTCATTAATGGCAGAGCATGATTATTCAGAAGATATCTTTTCGACATTGGCACGTAGTGTGCCAGACAATATGATTGGTAATAGCGTTAATAGAGGCGGTGCAACAGCCTATGATAGCAATCGTAGTATTAATAGCGGTGTTAATACGGCAGCAGCTCGATCAGCGCACAACAATGTCTATAATTTGACGATATTTGAAGCCTTAGTCTTACTACACACGCCTCCGACTTATACCGATGCTGAACAGCAATATAAACTATTAACTCAGCTGAGTGCCCGTACGCATGCTGCCTGCCAGCGTTTGATTATTGAGGAATTGACTGCGCATCAGCTTAGTTTATTGTATCGACGCCAGCAATTGCATCAACACAAAGCTCCTAAATGCGCCACTCAAAGTCCATTGGCTGATGCCTTGTTTGGCGCATTGCCTTTTGACTTAACGGGCGCACAAAAAAGAGTAATGCGAGACATTACCGCTGATATGGCGACATCTATTCCTATGTTGCGGCTGGTACAAGGCGATGTGGGTGCTGGTAAAACATTAGTAGCGGCGGGCGCGGCGGGCTATGCGCTTGATAGTGGCTGGCAAGTGGCTGTGATGGCACCGACTGAGATTTTAGCTGAACAGCATTTAGTTAATTTTAAACAGTGGTTTGAGCCGTTGGGCATTGGTGTTGGCTGGCTCGCTGGCAAGCAAACTGCCAAGCAACGCCGTGAATCATTGGAGGCAATCGCTGAAAATACCGTACAAATCGTAGTCGGTACGCATGCGTTGTTTCAAGAGCAAGTACAGTTTGCCAAATTAGGGTTAGTGATCATTGATGAGCAGCATCGATTTGGCGTTGAGCAGCGTATGGCACTAACCAATAAAGGCGTGGCCAACAGTACACCGCATCAGCTGATTATGACCGCCACACCGATTCCACGTACGCTAGCTATGAGTGTCTATGGCGATATGGATACCTCTATCATTGATGAGTTACCACCGGGACGTACGCCGATTACTACGGTGACAATTGATCGGAACCGCCGTGATGAGGTGATTGAGCGTATCGCTATTAATTGCGAGGCAGGTAGGCAAGCATATTGGGTCTGCTCATTGGTAGAAGAGTCTAGCGTACTGGATGCACAAGCGGCCGAGGCGACTTATGAAGACTTAAACGAGCGTTTGGATATTCGTATTGGATTAGTACACGGCAAAATGAAATCTGCTGATAAACAAGCCATCATGCAGCAATTCAAAGTAGGAGAGCTAGACTTGCTCATTGCTACAACGGTTATCGAGGTCGGTGTTGATGTGCCCAATGCCTCGTTAATGGTTATCGAAAATGCGGAACGATTGGGACTGTCGCAATTACATCAATTGCGCGGGCGAGTAGGGCGCGGCCCTACTAAAAGCTACTGTGTACTGCTGTATCAAAAGCCACTATCAGAGACTGGTACTGAGCGCTTGAATGTATTACGCGATAGTACCGACGGCTTTGTCATTGCCCAAAAAGATTTAGAGTTGCGTGGACCGGGTGAGCTACTCGGTAAGCGGCAAACTGGCAATGTCGGTTATTATTTAGCCGACCTCATTCGTGATGAGCAGTTGTTTGCGATTGCTCAGCGTTTGGCCAAGCATTTAATTGCAGACCCTACACGTAAAGCGGATGTCAGCCAGTTGATACATCGCTGGATGCCAGAGGCCAGTCGTTATACTAATGCTTAACCAATTAACCAAGGCTAATCAGCTGTGCAGCTTACATCAGTAAATTGATACTCAATAAAAAAGAGGACAGCTAATGCTGTCCTCTTTTTTGTTTGCCAAAATAAAGCTATTTAGATTTTTTTACTTTCTTCAGTGATTTTTTGAGATCTTTGAGGTTTTTCTTTTGCTGCTTAACTTTTGCTTTGGTCTCTTTAATCTCTTTCTTAAGTTTTTTCACTTCTGACTTATTAGCCATGATTGGCTCCTTTGTTGATGAAGTCCTCTTAATAATGACAAATTACCTCGTAAATTCAAGTCTGAACTGTAGGTGGTATGTATCATTGATTTTTGCAGTTTATTATTCAAACAACACTTATCGTATCTCAATCAGTTCAATGTGATGTCACACTCAATCATAAAAGTATCTTTATCAAATACGGTGTAATAATCTCCAATCATGTATTCGATTTGGTAATTGGGGTTTGATAGGCGAGGCACACGCACACAAAATTTAAGTAGGAATGTTGGGCTATGCTGGCGTCTTCAATCTGTAGTCATTGTCCATATTATAATTTCTAGTAGCAATATCTTTATGAAGTTCAATGTCTTACTATATTCTGATGATGACCAAAAACTGACCCCTCAGGTATGTAACATAATTGACCCGCTGACGAGTTAGTCTACAATGTTAAAAACCCTTATTAATAAGATGGGACTGCATCATCTTGTTTCCCTTATGCTTTTTACGGCGTTAGTACCGTGCTTATTTATAGAGACCAACTATGAGTGATTTTAAACACCCTGATAATAAGCAAGCGCCGACTAGCGAGCAACTCCCCGATATTGAGACCTCTCAACGAGCTGAGCTACCACCGTATCGTCAGTCTGAGTCATTGGTGAATAAACCCTCTTCAAAGTTACCATTATGGTTGTTACCTGCTTTAGTAGCAGTGTTGATTATTGGTGTCCTGCTCGGGAAATATTGGAGTAATGGTGAAGTAGAGGCAGTTGATTCTCCAGATGCTAGCAGTGCGCCCAGTGATAGTACTAGCGACGGTAGTACAGAGCAGGCGGTACTGTCAGTAGAAACAATCGCGCCAAGCCAAGATGATATAGGCAACACGTTAAGTGCTGATGGGACCATTAATGCTAAAGATACGGCGAATGTCAGTGCGAAGGTAAACGGTGTGGCTATCGAGCGTATCTTGGTCGAAGAAGGAGATCGCGTCAAAGCAGGTCAGGTACTGGCTATGTTCGATACCGATGCGATGGAGCAGCAAGTGCTACAAGCAGAAGCTGATGTCGCAGAAGCAGAAGCGACGCTGGCCAATGCTAGTGCTGACGCAGCGCGCGTATTGCCATTGCTCGACATTGATGCTATCAGCAAACAAGAAGCCGATCGCTATCGTACTTCTGAGCTTCGAGCTAGAGCGTCCTTGCAAGCATCAAAAGCTCGACTAAGCACTCAGCGTTTGAGTGTTGATAATGCTCGAGTGGTCGCGCCAGTAAGCGGTATCATCAGCGGAAAAATGGTTGAAGTAGGTATGGTAGCCGGTGGCGGGCCTTTATTTACTATTATTAAAGGTGGTGTTTTAGAGTGGCGCGCGGATATCGATCCCAAACTTATCGGTGAAGTCAATGTTGGTACGCCAGTACGTGTGAGCTTACCGGGTGGCGACTCTGTAATGGGTCAGGTAAGCCGTATTGCGCCAACGGCAGATAATAACCGTCAGATTACTATTTATGCCAGTTTGGCTGCCAATGCACAAGTACGGTCAGGCATGTATCAGACGGGTGAGTTCCTACTAGGCAGTGCCAGTACCCAGACGGTACCAAACAGCGCTATCGTGAGCAACGATGGTTATGACTATGTCATGCTAGTCACTAATATGAAGACTCAAGATGGCAAAAATACAGGTCGTATCAAACAACAGCGAGTGACATTGGGCAAGCGACTTGGCGTTAGTGTAGCGATTACAGAGCCATTGCCTACTAATAGTCAGATTGTGAAGCAAGGCGGAAGCTTTTTAAATGATGGTGATTTGGTGCTTGTCGTGAATGGTGCAATTCAAACAAGCAACCAAGCTGACACAGCTGCCGATAAAACCATGACTGGCACAGATAAGCAGGCACGCTTATGAGTTTAAATGTCTCAGCTTATTCGATTAAAAACCCGCTGGTTGCTATTTTGCTGTTTGTGCTCCTGACGTTAGGCGGGATTTACGGCTTTATGCAAATGAAGGTGCAACAGTTTCCAGATATTGACTTACCCGCAGTCGTTGTGACCGTCACCCTCCCTGGTGCAGCCCCTTCTCAGATCGAAAACGATATTGCAAAAAAGATTGAAAACAGAATTACTAGCATAGAAGGTGTTAAACGCATTCGCACGACGTTACAGACAGGTGTTGCTACGGTGGCAACAGAGTTTGTATTAGAAAAAGACATCCAAGAAGCCGTCGACGATGTGCGTTCAGCCGTCGGAGAAGTGAGCGGGGATCTCCCTGCGGCCGCCAACGATCCTATCATTACTAAAGTATCGACAGCAGGCTTTCCGATTGTGACTTATTCAGTCGCTGCCGATAATATGAGTGTTGAAGATCTGTCTTGGTTCATTGATGACACAATCACCAAGCGCTTATCAGATATTCCTGGGGTCAGCACGGTCGGTCGTATCGGTGGCCTTGAACGTGAAATCACAGTCGCTGCCGATCCTATTGCGCTAAGTGGTTTGCAGTTCTCGATTGCACAGTTGTCGCAGCAGTTGAGCGGTATTCAGCAAGACAGCGCAGGCGGTGAAGCTGAGGTAGGTAACGCAACCCAAACGATTCGTGTATTGGGTGCAGTTGAGCGGGCACGTGAGCTCAATGACTTGCAGATAGCAGTGCCGACTGGTGGCACGCAAGCGCTGGGGCGTATGGCACAAGTGACTGATGGTGCTGCCGACCCAAGCTCCCTTGCCAAGCTTAATGAGCAGACCGTTGTGGCATTTAACATTACTCGTTCGCGCGGTGCTAGTGAGGTTGAGGTCATGGATTTGGTCGATGCAGAGCTTGCAAAGCTGACCGCAGAGATGAGTCAAATTAAGATTGATAAGGTTTATGACACCGCAACGCCAGTAGCAGAAGATTATAGTGCCTCCATAAAGATGCTAATCGAAGGCGGCATATTAGCCGTAATCGTGGTGTTTTTATTCTTAAGCAACGTCCGCGCGACCATTGTGGCTGCGGTTGCGTTACCACTATCAGTGGTTCCTACTTTCTTAGCGATGTATCTGTTTGACTTTAGCTTAAATATTATCTCCTTATTGGCCTTATCCTTAGTTATTGGTGTCTTGGTCGATGATGCTATCGTTGAAGTTGAGAATATTATTCGCCATCTTAGGATGGGGAAGACGCCTTATGAGGCAGCAATGGAAGCCGCTGATGAGATTGGGCTTGCGGTAGTGGCGACGACCTTTACTTTAATCGCTGTATTCTTGCCGACGGCCTTTATGGGCGGTGTCGTGGGTCAGTTTTTCCGGCAGTTTGGCTGGACGGCTGCTTTGGCTATCTTTGCCTCTCTACTGGTTGCGCGTTTGATTACGCCTATGATGGCAGCATATATACTCAGGCCAGAAAAGCATCATGTCGAAAAGCAAAGCAAACTGATGACGTGGTATCTGAAAGCCGTCACGTGGACACTGCATCATCGCTGGATAACGATGGGCGTGACGCTGGTACTATTTGTGGCTTCGTTAGGATTGGTCAAATTATTACCGACCGCTTTTATCCCTGATAATGACATTGACCAGACACGAGTGGCGATTGAGCTAACACCTGATGTGGCACTAGCAGATACAGAACGGGTTGCAGCGTTAGCGAGTGCTCGCATCTTAGCATTGCCAGAAGTCACCAACATATTTACGTCTGTCGGTGAGGCACAAGAGTCGATGGACTCGGATTCCGGTAGTGGTAAAGCAGAAAATATAGGCAGTCTAGATATCGTATTGGCTCCGCGTGCTGAGCGAGATTCGAAACAACAGGTTGAGCGTAAGATTAGCGCGATACTTTCGGAGGTGCCAAGTGCTCGTTTCACGGTCGGGCTATCGAGTGGTGGTGAGACGGGATACAACTTTTCGCTGACCAGTAGCAATCCTCAAGTACTTGAAGAGACCGCGCAGCAGATTATGTCCGATATTCGTGCATTGCCAGGTGCAGGGTCAGTCACTAGCGACCGCAGTCTACCGCGTCAAGAGCTAACCGTGACGCCTGACAGACTAGCGATGGCAGATAAAGGCGTGACCACACAAGATATCGCGACTACCTTGCGTATCGCGACGGTCGGTGACTATGAGCAAAGTCTGTCTAAGCTTAATTTGGATACACGGCAGATTCCTATTGTTGTGCGTTTGCCTGATGTCGCAAAACAAAACGTCAATCAGTTGGAAGGCCTATACGTATCTAGTAATAGTGCCGCAGAGCAAGGCGTGCGTATCAGTGAAGTGGCCAGTTTGGATTTCGGTACTGGGCCTGCTCAGATAAAACGTCTCGATCGTGAGCGTGCGATCAGTATTACGGTACAGCCTGCAGATAGTGAGCTTGGCGAGTTGGTACAAGCAGTCAAAAAGACCCCGACAATGCAAAATTTGCCTGCGTCAATTACCATTATTGATCAAGGGCAAGCCGAAAATATGGCTGAGCTTTTCAGTGGTTTTATCATCGCTATGTCAGTCGGTATCATCTGTATCTTAGGCGTGTTGATTCTTCTGTTTGGCAAAGTGCTACAGCCTTTTACGATTTTAGTGGCATTACCTCTATCAATCGGCGGTGCTTTTATTGGTTTGGTGATTACTAATAGCAGCTTGTCGATGCCTTCGATGATTGGTTTCATTATGTTGATGGGTATTGCAACCAAGAACTCTATCCTGTTAGTGGATTACGCTATCATCGCCCAAAATCGTGGACTAGCAAGGTTTGATGCGATGGTCGATGCCTGTCATAAGCGTGCTCGACCGATTATTATGACGACGATTGCGATGGGCGCTGGCATGTTGCCATTGGTCTTTGGTTGGGGTGATGCAGATCCTACTTTCCGTCGCCCGATGGCGGCAGCAGTATTGGGTGGTCTGGTGACCTCGACGCTACTCAGTCTCGTGGTCATTCCAGTGGTTTATACCTTAATGGACGACGTGTCAGGCTGGTTTGCTAAATGGCTGACACCAAGTGGCAAAGATAAATCAACTATAGATAGCAAAGTTTAATTTGGTGCTTTAATTTTTATAAGTCAGATTACCAAAACGAAAAAGACAATATCTATCGATTAGATATTGTCTTTTTATCACTATATGAGCGCGTATGACGATCACAAAGGATGTGGTTGGCTTGTCATTTACTGCACAAAGGAATGTCATTATGAGTCATGCTTTTCTCTCAAAGGCACTATTATCCTATCGCAAATTTCTATTGGGTTTATGTCTAAGTACAGTAGGCATCGTCAGTAGTTATGCGACCCCCTATCATATCGATTCTACCCGTACCAACGTACGTTTCGCCATTGAGCCTTTCAATACGTCAACGATCAATGGTGGCTTCTATAATTTGAGCGGTCAGCTTGATTATGACCCAACGGCTAAGACAGGCAATATCGCTCTCATAATTCCTCTGAATACCTTAAATACAGGTAACAAAATTTTCGATACCACGCTTAAAAGTGCAGATTTCTTTGATATTGAAAAATTTCCAGTGGCTCGTTTTAAGTCTACCAAATGGCATTTTTTATCTAATAAAGACACCATCAAAGTTGATGGCTTATTGACGCTACATGGGCAGACCAACCCCGTTACGCTCACTGCTACCAAGTTCAATTGCTATTTAAATCCGATATTAAAAAAATCGGTGTGCGGTGGGAGTTTTACGACAACTATAGATAGAACGAAGTGGGGTATTAATAAATATACAGTGTTAGGCATGGCAAAAAAAGTGAAGTTAGATATTCAAGTGGAAGCTGTAAATCAATCATATTGATCTTGAGAATACGATGAGTTATGGCCTATTTTTGGAATTTGTGATGCTCATATCTATATATTTTTCTTTAATAAGTATGATGACCTTAAAAAATTTCGTAATATTTCAAAAATATAATGACTAAATTTTGTTATCAGACTGTTGCCAACATACTTTCACTCTTACGATATAGAAAATTAATGCCATAACATAATAAATATTCAAAAATCCAGAAAATATAAGGAGTTTAGAGTAATTTAACAAGGAAATGATAAGAGAGCTAAAAAATAATAAGTACGTATTATTAAGTAGAGGTTAATAACTAATAGAGCATATGTTGTTTAGTTATAAGGGCTTGAGATTAAGAGTTATCAATAATAGTTCTCAATATGTTGATATAACAAAGATGCTATAGCAATTGCACAATGTCACAAGAAAAAAATAAGCACGTTAGACTGGTAATTTTTGTACTACTGAATGCCAAAGTTATTAATTGGTAGTCTTGTGTTCGGAGATTATGGCTAATAAAGATTAGATCATAATGTTCTGATCTCAAATCGAACATGATAATAGCTCAAATAATTATCATAACTTTATTTATGACAGTGCTGTTTGTTAAATAGATTCGAGCTGTACGAAATACCGTTTAGGCTTATTTTTAACTGATGCATAAAATCTGTGAATCAAGGAATTAATCAATGAAAAACCTTACTTTGTCTTTATCGTTACTTGTTGGCGCTGCACTTACTATTCCAAGTCTAGCCATGGCTGCTGAACAACCAGTCGTACAAACTGCGACTGCAGATACTACCATGCAAACCGAAGCTGGAAGTATGGATAATGGACTTCAAACTGAAACTGAAGAGTTTAACAATATGTCTGATGCCGAGAGCATGAATGATATGGCTCAGACTGATGATGGAAGTATGAATGATATGGCTCAAGCTGATGCCGAAAGTGATAGTACTGTTGAAGTTGAAGAAGAAACTGCACAACCATATTTATAATTAGAAAGTTAGTTTCTGTGGTGAGTAGTTGCTCACCATGCAAATGATTGCCCTTAAGTTTAATAAAACCGATCGTGTTATCTCATTAGCAGTGATGAAATTTAAAACAATATGCAGAATCGAAAAGGCAGCCATTAGGTTGCCTTTTTTGTGTTGTTATGAATAGGTTACGATTAGCAACTTCAAAGACCAATGATTCTAAGGACGGGTAAAGCTAAGGTGACCGATAATATACGCTTGCTTGATAGCTGCCAAAATATACTAAGATAACTGCACTCATCTATATAAGTTAATTAGTAGACAGTAGTGGAAGTATGCAAATGACTGAAATCTAATTAAGGGCATTCAGTTTTTGGATATAGATGTATAGCTGAGCAACTGCTTTAGGTCAGCTATTTATATAAGTTATCCATATTGCGATGTTTACACACTCATCTGTACTAATGTACTTTGGATGTGCAAAGGATATATAGAGGCATATCATGAAGTCCAAAACGGTCGAAGCTCCATTATAGAATGAAAGTTCAAAAACTAACTAGCGCACCAAATCACTAGCCCCTTGATAAGTAGCCAGTATTTCTAAGGCAGTTAAACAAACTATAGAATAGTTTTCAAGAGTCCTTGACCTTCACTTTAAACCGAGTATACTGCCACCCAGTCGGAAGGGAAGGATATTTAGAAAGTGAGAAATCACTTAATGAATATTTCGAATTAATTAGTTTTAAACTAAATGAAAAATATCTCTTGACTCAAGATTTAAAGGGTCTATAATACGCCCCTCAACAGGGAGAACTGGCAGTAATTAGGAACTAATTACTTAATTAAAACCCAGTTAACTCATTGAAACGAAATTAAAAAAGAAGTTGACAGACTATTAAAACATGATATGATAGTCAGCTCGCTAAATAGGATAAGCCACA
>NZ_QJSU01000015.1 GCF_003217155.1 Psychrobacter fozii | reverse complement strand
CTGGGTAGTAGTTTGACTACCGCTGCAACCTTGGGTGTGGCGTTTATTGGCATGAGTAATGCCTTTGATGCCAATGTAGCGATAGCAGCTGGTGCCGTCGTCTCAGGGGCGTTCTTTGGCGATAAGATGTCACCCTTGTCTGATACTTGTACCATCGCATCTTCTGTTGTCGGTATTGACCTGTTTGAACACATTCGCAATATGATGTACACGACGGTGCCTGCTTGGATACTCACGGTTATCTTGTTTTGGATGTTCTCAGGCCAGACAGCGGGTTCTGATCTTAGTCAGGTGACTATTCTCCAAGGGCAGCTCATCGACAGTGGCTTGGTGCAGAATTATGCGGTATTACCGTTTGTGGTGTTGGTCGGACTGGCGGTCTTTCGAGTTAATGCTATCTATACGATTATCTGTACTATTGCTGTGGCGCTTATCATCACTTATATACATAGCTCACCAAGCTTTGGACAGTTAGGCGGATATCTGTTTGCAGGGTATGCACCAGCTGAGTCGTTAGAGCTGGGTGAAGTCGGGGGCATGCTGTCACGTGGCGGTGTACAAAGCATGTTCTTTACACAGGCGATTGTGATATTGGCACTTAGTCTCGGCGGGTTGCTCACGGCATTGGGTGTGTTACCAGCATTGCTATCGGGTATCAAGGATACGTTAACAACTTCAGGACGGGCTATCTTTGCGGCAGCGATGTCAGCACTCAGTATCAATGTGCTCATCGGTGAGCAGTACTTGAGTATTCTATTGTCAGGGACGGCGTTTCGTTCGACGTTTGAGCGTTTGAATTTACATCCTAAAAATCTATCTCGTACGATTGAGGATGCAGGGACGGTGATTAATCCGCTGGTGCCTTGGAGTGTGTGTGGGGTGTTTATCAGTCAGGCGTTAGGGGTGCCAGTATTGGATTATCTGCCTTATGCGTTTTTCTGTTATTTGTCTTTGCTACTAACGCTGCTTTTTGGCTTTACGGGAGTGACTATTAGTCGAATAAAGAGCCATTAAGTGGTAACTACCTTACTCATTACAAGGAATAAAATATTGAAGGTGGTATTGATAAAATGGCAAAAAAATACCCCGATGAGCCTTTTATGAGAGGCATCGGGGTATCTTATTTAGCTGTATTAGAAAGATGTTTTTACGCTTACTTTTCTGCATTTTTGTTCAAGGTTTTTTTCAAAAAATGATCGAATACAAATGGTCCAAAGGGTAAAAATGATCCAAGGACGCCTGCAGGCATGGCCCAGAGTGGCATTTTTATTCTACCGACAGTAATTAGTAGGACAAGGATATAAGCGATAAATAATATGCCGTGTGCCATACCGATATATTTTACCGCTTCGGGCATGCCCATCATATATTTAAGTGGCATGGCAATACCCATTAACAATAAGAAAGAAGTGCCTTCTAGATAGCCGACAACGGTTAATATCTTTAACGATGAATGCTGTTCTTTGCTAAGGCCAGTTGTTTCACTGCTAGTGGGGCTGTTGGTCTGAGCTTGTGACACGTTGTGTTCCTTTCGGTATTATTGAATGCACCATATGATACTGGCTTTGTTCCATGCTTTGAAGGATTGCTTTGTGTCAGTGACTATATAGTCCATTCTTAGGGTAGACCCCAGAACATGTTCTCACTTCAATCTCTTCAAAACTTGTGTATCTCTCATCTGCTCAGCATCATTCATATAGACTCAGCTTTTACTGCCTCAGCTTTTATTATAGTAGTCTTTATACTTGCTTCAGTCCTGACGCCAATAGACTTTAACGACCGCATCAGCGCGCTCTAATGTGAGTCTTTGTTTGAGTAACCGACGCAGTGATTTTGCGGCATCTGCTTCAAGCGCTCCCCAAACCTTATCAATTTTTAGCGGATGCGTGGCTAGGTAGTCGCCCACTGTATTGTCTATCAATGTGGCTAACTCTTTTCCTGAATTTACCTGACCTGTCACTAATGGCAGTACTATAAATTTATTATCTGTATTGCTTTCTATGTCACTGCTCATGTTATCAGTGTTTATTTTGACGTCATCAAAATAAGCCTGATCTTTTTCATCTTGAGTAACACAGAGGATGAGTGGTGGTAGAGGATTGTCCCACAGCTCCAGTAAGCGTGCTACGGTCGGCATCGAAGTCTCATCTGCTACTAGCAGCGCTTGTCCCTCATGCAGATGCTCAACTTTCTCTGGAAACTCACGCTTACTGATCACGCTATCACCTGCTTGCAATGAGCTCGCCCAATTGCCGCCAGAGGTATCTCCGTGTAGAAACACATCAACCCATGCCTGCATACCGTCCGAGGTTGACCATGCTTTTCTTAATGTGTAATAGCAATGGGAGCGCGAAGGTCGATCATGCTCATCAGTGACGTTATGCTCTAAATCAAATAAGTACGCATAACCTGCTTCATTGACGGGTACTGGATTAGAGGTATTGGTTTCTGGTGCTGTCAAGACCAGACGCAGCATGTTTTCGCTGACCTGATAGCTGTCTTGTACGATGAATTTTTGCTCAGTCAGTTTGATGGTTTTTTTGCCGAGTTTTTTATCTGCGCGTTGTTTAAGCAAAATGTATTGCGTCTGTAGTTCGCTAAGCTGTGTGATAGGCGCGGTAAAGGGGATAAAAAAATCATGATATTGAACGGCTGTATTTTGATCGTCTGCGCGCGGATGCGCTGAATTGTTCGGCTGTACCCGTAATGCGACACCTTCAGCATAAATATCAGACAACTGTATATCTGCATTATCCATCTCATCGGTCGTCAAGGAAGTAAACGCTTTCAAAAATCCAAGCAGTTCATCGAAATGCTCTTCATTGATATGAGCAATGGTATGGGCAAGTTCTGGGATATCTAGGGAAGTGTAAACGTTTGATTGAATATCAGGCTCATTTTTAGCAGAGGAAAGAGAATAGGTCATATATGTACTCACGAACAATTGTGCATGAAAGATTAAAAGAGTTGTATTTTATCTTAATGATAATTGTTTTTATTACTGTTTACGAGTAAAATCGGTTTTTATTGGCTTTCCAATATAAATACCACGACTTAAATTAATGACGAGTATCGCTATGTTACGTGCAAACCAACTGACTATCAGTCGTCAAGGAAACACCTTGCTAGATAATGTGAGCTGTGAGATTGATACCAATCAATTGGTTGCTTTGGTGGGACATAATGGCTCTGGCAAGTCAACTTTGATCAAAGCGTTGGCAGGCGAGATGATAAGTAATGGCGGTAGCGTCAGCTTAGATGATCGTCCTATGAGTAGCTACAGTAGCAAGGAGCTGGCACGACAAATGGCATACTTGCCGCAGCAACTGCCTGAGGCTGCTGGGTTTACGGTACGTGAGCTGGTCATGCTAGGGCGTTATCCTCATCAAAAATGGCTACAAAAGCCTACTCAGATAGACAAAGATAAAGTCGCAGAAGCGATGCGTACCACACAAGTTGAGGCGTTCGCTGACCGTATTACCGCCACATTATCAGGCGGGGAGCGCGCGCGAGTTTGGCTGGCAATGTGTCTGGCGCAAGACACTCGATACTTGCTATTAGATGAGCCTTTGGCAGCACTTGATATGCATTATCAGCTTGAAGTGATTCAACTGATTCGTCGTTTGGTGGATGAGCAGGGCTTGAGTGTGATCATTATTGTCCATGATATCAATCTGGCCGCGCAGTATGCTGATCGAGTTATCGCACTGAAAAACGGCCAAGTGTGCCACAACGGTGATATCAAAAGCACCATGCAACCGGACATATTACACAATATCTTCAATGTCGATATGCAATTGCTCAGTCATCCTATCACTGGGCAGCCTGTCGCCATCGCTTAATATTTGCCTCATCTTTTTTATTCGCCTGTTTCATCTTATTCGCTCAAAAGATAGGTCGCTATGTTCCCTGCTCTTTATCAAAATAACCATTCTAAAAATGTCTCCAGAAACGCCGTAAAACCGTTAATCAGAAACTGCTCACCAGACTCTCCAAAGGTGCGACTAAAGAGGTTGTCTCTTGTCGTCAGCTTGGCATTAACCACTATGCTAACTGCGTGTCAAGAGCCAGTGACTGAGCAAAAAGACGTTCAGACAACTGCTCAAACAGCTGCTCAGGTAGACGGCGCGCCGCATGTGAAAATTAATATTGCCTCGCCTGATTGGGGCAATGCAGCAACGTTAACTGCCATGGGCTATCCACCGATTGCCACGGGCGATGTCAGAGTATGGGACAGATGGGTAGGGACGCCGACATTACCGCCAGCGACGATTGATTTGGGTATTCGTTATCAACCTAATGCCGAGTTGGTAGCGCAGTTGCCAGTTGATTTGGTTGTAGATAATTCATTTTATCAACATGCCCGCAATTTATATGGTGATGTCCCTGCTGAATCTGTGATGTTCGCAGCCAAAGGGGATACCGCGACATGGGCCGATTATACTGAGCCAACTCGCAAATTAGGTAAGCTGATTAATGAGCCAAAATTGGCTGAAGATTATATTGTAAAAAGTAATGATGACATAGGCATTGCTAGTGAACGGTTGCAACAGCGCTATCCAAATGTAAAAAAATTCGCTGTGGTTCAATTTGCTGATGCCAATAATATGCGTATGTATGTGGCAAACAGTTTGTTTCAGCCTGCATTGGCGCACATGGGCAAAGAGCTTGATGTGTTGGGTAAGGGCAATCAATGGGGTTTTGTGCCGATACGTATGGGTGATTTGGCCACGTTAGATAATGATACTTGCCTATTGATTATCAATCCTTTGAGTCCAATCACGCGTGCTGAGATTGATGACAGCTTGATTTGGCAGCGTCTAAGCTATGGTCATGATCGTTGTGTGGGCGAGTTACCGCCAGTATGGATCTATGGCGGCATGGCATCACTGGTCGGTTTGGCAAATAATTTATCAAATGTCACATTAAAAGGTGGTGCAGCCTCATGAGCATCCATACCGCCGAGCATCCTCATAACCTGCCTGCTGACAATACTACTAATAATGTTGATTCTATGTCCTCACTTTCATCGCCTTCGTTGTCTAAGCCGTTAAAGAACACGAAAAATCTAACAAATCCATTACCCCCATCTCCAGAGTCACCTCGGCCAGATGCTTCTACCTCTAGTGGTTTATGGCGACTATGGAGCATGTTCATTGTGCTTCTGGCCTTGTCACTATGGAGTGGTTGGACGTTAATCGCTCAAGAGTGGACACGCCCGATTGGTGATCTGTTGATGCCAAGCTCACAGCTGGATATTGCCAGTATGGCGACACAGCTGCACTTGGTCGCAACCAGTATCGTGGCAATATTGGCAGGTGGACTGCTTGGGGTCGTCAGTATTTTACTCCAGCAATTGGTCAAAAACCCATTGGCATCAGATACTACTTTGGGTGTCGGTGTGGGTGCGCAACTGGCCATGCTAATCGTGACCTTATTTTTGCCAAGCTTGGCAATTTATGGTGGTATTTATGTCGCGTTTGTCGGTGCGATTATCAGTATGGGCTTGGTATTTGCCTTGTCAGCGCCCAGTCGCTTTAACCCGTTGATTTTAATACTTGCAGGCTTAGTGGTAAATATCTTACTCGCTGCTGTGGCCAATGTATTGGTGTTGTTTTTCGCGGAGCGCAGCAATGGTATGTTGTCATGGGCTGCAGGGTTTTTGGCACAGAATAGCTGGCATACCAGTACGACGCTATCGATAACCGCAGTTGTGATGCTGGTCGTATGCCTGCCATTGTTAAAACCACTGACGCTAATGAGCTTAGATGACTTGCAAGCTAAGCGTTTAGGCGTACCTATTAATAGTATTCGCGCGCTGGTGGTGTTGCTCGTCGCGATCGTAACTGCATTGGTCGTGAGTGAAGTTGGGCTGATTGGCTTTATCGGATTGGGTGCGGCTAGTCTGGTCAATGCACTGGGTATTTCGTCTATTAGCAAGCGTTTAGTCATCGCCTTCGTATTGGGTGCGCTATTACTATGGTTGACCAGTAATGTTGCGTTATTGCTAGAGCCTATACTTGACATGCAGATTCCAGCAGGTGCAATGACGGGTATCCTCGGTGCTCCGTTGATTATCTGGCTGATTTTGCGTCAGCGCCGTGAGCAGATAGAGACCGTAACCCCAATGATTACCGGTAAGGATAAGCCAGTCGTATTATGGCGTTGGGGTATTGGCGTGGTTGCGCTCATCGCGTTGGCATGTCTGTTCGTCCAAGATATCAATGGCTGGGTATTCAGTACTGACTGGGCCATTACTCAGCAATATCGACTGCCTCGCAGTTTGAGCGCGGCGGCAACGGGTCTAATGCTTGCCATCGCTGGTGTGCTATTACAAACGCTCACGCGCAACCCAATGGCAAGCCCAGAAGTATTGGGGGTCAGCTCCGGCGCTGCGCTTGGTGTTATTTTAGGGTTTTTACTGCTGCCTAGTTTAGGGCTGTCCGCAGGTGCAGGTACGTTGCTCATCTCAGGATTGTCTGGTGCCATGGCGGTGTTGCTATTGGTTATTTGGCTGGCACGTCGAGTAAGTTCAGGCTATCTATTATTGGTCGGTATTGGGATCGCTGCCATGATGGATGGGGTGATGCATATGGTGAAGATATCTGGCGATCCGCGTCTAGAAGCGATGCTTAGCTGGCTATCAGGAACGACTTATAGCGCCCAGCCTAGTACGGTTTGGTATCTTATTGCGATTGCCTTTATTCTGTTTGCACTCAGTTTACTGGTGATAAAACCTTTGCGTATCCTAGGTTTGGGTACGGGTGTGGCTCGTAACTTGGGCGTCGCCGTCAAGCCCATGACCCTTGCATTGTTGGTATTGGTAGCGGCACTGAGTACGGCCAGTACATTGGCTGTCGGGCCACTGAGTTTTATTGGCTTAATGGTGCCACATTTGGCGACGTCGCTAGGTGCGATAAAGATTGAGCGTCAATTGCCATTGGCCGCCTTGCTCGGAGCAGGTGTGATGGTGATAGCAGATTGGATAGGGCGTTATGTTATCTTTCCTTATGAGCTGCCTGCGGGTACTGTGGCGGCCATTATTGGTGGCGCATATTTCTTATGGCTGATTCGCAAAGTGCCTGTTTCTGCGAGCTGATGGTTCTCGTATTGGTAACTCTGTTCAGTGTTAAAGATATAATGAGTGACCTTTGAGCTTGTATGTTGATATGTAAATAGTATTAAGCCCCATTTTTCATAAACCAGACGAATGGGGCTTTTTTGTGGGTTTAATACGCCATGCTTTGCTGTATGTCATCTGTCGCGCTCAACGCAACCGCTACGAAAGCGGCAGCCGTTGCACTGTTATTGCTCTGCTTATATTGGATATGCACGGGTATGTGTGTGCTGACGTTGTTTAGCATCATAAAGTGACAGCCCTCGCTATACAGTTTGCGTACGCAATAAGGCGCAATCGCCACGCCTAAGCCTGCAGCTACCTCGGTTACCAATGTCTGCATGTGCTTGGGTTGACTGATAATATTGGGCGAAAACCCAGCTTGTTTACATAGCATGATGGTTTCATCAAATAGACCAACCGCTTCATCACGGTTAAAAATAATAAACTTATCATCTTTCAGCTGCGCCAAGTCAATGGTTTGTTGATCGGCTAATGCATGGCTTTGATTCACAATCGCCACCAATTTGTCGATATAAATACTATGGCTAACAAAATCATTAGCAATAGCGCTTGGCAATGGCCGTGAAAAACCAATATCGATGCGGTCATTGTTGAACGCTTCTATCTGTTCGGTTACGGTCATCTCAAATAATGACACATGCACGTGCGGAAATTTTTCTTTATAACTGCGTACCAATGTGGCCATAAAGGTCAAACAGGCTGAACTTAAATGCGCAATATTGAGTGTGCCGACTTGTCCATCATGTGCTCGTTTGACTTGTGTCTTCGCTTGCTCTGCTAAGCTCAAAATAACAGCAGCGTCTTTCAGTAGTTGCTCGCCAGCGGGTGTGATAGTCACTTCACGAGAAGTACGGTTAAACAGAACAACACCCAATTCTGTCTCTAACGATGAGATATGGCGACTGATGGCAGGTTGCACGGTATACAGCTCACGCGCCGCTTCCGAAAAGCTCTGGTGCTTGGCCACTGCCATAAAGCTTTTGAGTGTTTTTATATCCATATCATCAATCCCTTTTATTAATATCTTTAATCAAAATTTTGCTCAATCTTAGTTTTTTATCTATACAGTATTTGTATGGATTCAATCATATACTATCATTTTTGTTATGGTTTGATAGGCTCTATACTTGCGGCATGATTTATTAAGCCGAGATAACAATGGATAAGCCAGTACCAGTACTAAACCAATCGTCAAGCCAGTCGTTAAGCAGATTTATTCTACTGTTAATGACCGCAGCGATTGCCGCAACTGCCGCCAACCTTTATTACAATCAGCCGATTTTACCGCTCATCGGTCATGAGTTTCATTTGACTGACTCACAACTGGGCAGTATTCCGGCATTGACGCAGTTTGGTTATGCCTTTGCTTTACTGTTCCTCTCACCGTTGGGCGATTCGATTGCGCGTAGACGCCTGATTGGTATTCTGTCGTGCTTATTAGTAGCGGCTTGTGTTTTTGCAGCGATATCACCCAGTTTACCCATACTGCTGCTATCGGTGTTTTTGATCGGTGTCAGCGCCAATATTACCCAGCAGCTCATTCCTTTTGCCGCATCCATGGTGTCTCCTGAAAACAAAGGCGCAACCCTTGGTACCCTGATGATGGGATTGACCATAGGTATTCTGCTATCTAGAACATTAAGTGGGTTTGTAGGGGAGCAATTCGGTTGGCGTAGTGTGTTTGTGATGTCTGCAGCACTTGCCGCTATCTTTGGGGTATTACTGCGGGTATTTTTGCCAACCAACACCCCACAAACCACACTGCGTTACTTTCCGCTTATCAAAAGTAGCTTGTCATTGTTTATAAAACACAAATCCCTGCAAAAATTTACCCTTGCAGGCGCATTTTGGTTTGCCTCATTCAACGTACTGTGGGCAACACTGGCGATTTATGTCAGCGATGCGCCTTTTAATTACAATGCACAGCAAGCAGGATTGTTTGGTGTGATTGCGCTGGCAGGCGTGATAGGGGCCAAATCCTCTGGTAAATGGGTCAATAAATTGGGTTCTAAAACCTTAGTGATGATCGCATTGGCACTGGCTGCCACAGGCTTCGCTATTACAGGGTTGTTTGCAGGTAATTTGGTGTCGTTGATTGTCGGTATTATCTTAATCGATTTTGCTGTATTCAGTGCGCAAGTGGCCAATCAGGTTCGCGTTTTTAGTATCGATCCGGCAGCTCAAAGCCGCATCAACGGTATCTATATGCTGGGTTACTACACAGGCGGGGCATTGGGGTCTATGGCGGGTGTCAAAGCCTTTGCCTTATACCAATGGCCAGGAGTGGTGGTGGTCAGCATCGTCTTTATCATCATCAGCGCAATATTCAATTCATTCGCCAAAAAATAAGTGATATCAGTACAGTTATATTCGTACATGGATATCGAAACGACTAGGGACATATATGAACCAATTAAAAACCGCAGGTAGTTTTACCTTACTGTGTATTGCCAGTTTGACCATTATGGTCGGCACGTTACTGGCACCCGGTTTGGTCAGTATTTCGGCAGGCTTGGGCATTACCGACAATAGCGTGTTATTAATCACCTTGCCGTCATTGGGTGCGGTGGTATTTGCGCCACTGGCTGGCAAGTTAATCGATAAATATGGCGCGTACAAACTCTTGATAATCGGTTTGTTTTTATACGGACTTGCAGGTGCCAGTGCTTACCTTTTACATGGGCCAGCGCAGGTGTTTAGCAATCGGTTTTTATTGGGCGGTATAACATCGGTTGTCATGGCGAGCTGTACAGTATTAATCTCTACGTGGTATCAGGGTGAAGCACGCCTAAAGATGATTGCTAAACAAGGCATGGCAGTAGAGCTGGGTGGGGTCATATTCTTATTTTTAGGTGGGTTGCTGGCCTCACAGTTCTGGGCATTACCGCTATCGATTTATTTAATGGCGTGGGTATTTTTGGCCATGCTATTACGGTTTGTACCACGGCATCATGCAGCTACAGCAGAGAATACACAGATTGCTGAAGACGATAGCAAAACCATCATTAGTGGCCTATCGCTAAAAAATGTGTATCTTATCTCAACCTTAGCGATGACCATCTTTTTCACCTCAACCGTGTTATTGCCCATCACTATGAATGAGTTGAGCTATAACGAATCACAAATCGGTCAACTGCTGGCCTTTATCTCTTTAGTAGCGGTCGTTACCGCAGGCTTTATGCCAAAAATAATCAAATGGTTAAATGAACCTAAAGTCTTGGCACTGGCATTTTTAGCATTTGCATTGTCATATATTTGCTTTACGCAAACCAGCACCTTGCTATTAACATTAGGCGCACTATTGATCGGCATTGGCTTTGGTTTTAGTATTCCGTTGTTGAACCACATGACAGTCGAGTTGAGCGCTGCTAAAGTACGTGGCCGTAACTTATCTTACTTTACGATGGCAGTGTTTTCGGGTCAGTTCTTCACATCATTTATGGAGTACATGCCGGGCGGCGCGCACAACGTGTTTATTATGTGCAGCGTGTTCAGTGTCATCATTAGTATAGTTTTATTTGTGAAAGGTCGCAAAGCTGCTTGATATAGCGCTTATACTTTCCATAAGAAAACATGAAGGAAGCAGATTAGAGTCATCAATAGACACTGAGCTAAACACTGATGCTGATGCTGTTGCTCTTTATATTACAATCACAATCATAGCATCAGCTAGCTTGCAGGTCGTGTTAAGCCAGTTGCTTTTCGAGGGTTCGTAAACGGCTTTTAAATTCTGAGCGGTCAACATAACAGCCTTTGAGACGACGCTCACCGACGTTTTCATCAAATGCGTTACGCCCATGCAGGACTCGGCGGTTATCAAAGACCACCATTTGACCCGCTGCTAGTTTTAACTCAATCTTATAGCGACTGTCTTTTAATCGAGCCATTAGCTCTCGATAGGCAAGGTAATAGTCGTACATAACATCACTTGGCAAATCAAAAACATCTGCAAGATGGGCGTTGTATTTGATTTCGACAATATTGCCGAAGTTGTCTAGATTGATGACAGGGTGGTGCTCACGGATATCATGGGCGCTGTCATGAAAACGAAAGGGAATAGCATACTCGGCAAGCAAACGAAAATACTCAGGCTGCTCTTCTCGTAACCCTTCTAACACCTTTAACCCATCTACGAAAGTAGACTCGCCACCTATACTTTCATTGCTCAAAAAATGTAAAAATTGATAGCCTGGAGGTAATTCCTGATTTGGCAAGTCGGTATGCAAAGGTAATGAGAGCGAGGTATAAGCCAAATTAATCGGCGATTTTTCTGATATCACATCAAAGGTCATGCCGAAATTGGTCTGCCGCAGATAATCAACTCGCATGGCGGTCTGTACGCCAGCATCAGAGTCATCTGGCATATTATCAATAATGGTAAGTCCATATTTATCCAGCGCACTCATCCACTCATATAAAGCGCTGTCACTGGTCATGATGCTCTGTTGGTCATACATCGGAATATGGTCAATAAACGTGCCATCCCAACTTTCGTAAGGACTGCTATGGTCCTTGGCCAATGCACTAGAATACCCAAACTCACGTAACCAACTTTGTTCAAAGTGGCTGATATGTGCTTGTTCTGACCATTCAATCGTCAGCTTTGTCTCATCAAAAGAGGCGGATAGTGGCTGGATATCTTTTGAGATACTCAGCAAATCAAAGCTACGCTCGCCAGTTTGAGGATGGAAAGCCGATGGGCAGTTATCACGCAGCCAAATATAGTGATAGGTGCTGTCGACACCATCATTCCAGCGTATTTGAATGGCGCGGTCAATGAGTGCAACGGATTCTATTTGATAGTCATTTGCTACTAATACGTCTAGAGATGGTGTTGCTTGAGGCGTTTCCATTGGAGCAGACCCTACATATACATGAAGTAAAAATATATTTTACGGTATATTGCTAAGATCGGTTATTCAAACACTGAATTACGAATCACCTAATGGGCAATATCAATTATGGTGTTAAGTCTTTTGCTTAATTTTTATTGTTGAGAAACAAGAGTCATAATACTAAAGGTTATTAGCTTATAGCCTGCGAGCTATTAACCACGCAGCGAGCTGACGTATTATAATCATAATTGGTCTTACCTTCATTCTCTTGCTTTTCAAACTCATCAACAGGCGCTGTTGGCAAGCGTTTGATTCGCATGATAGTAATTGACCCGTTGGCTCGTACATTTTGTGCATCTCCCCAATCAGCATTGACAGAGCGTACGACTTTTTTAGTGCCTGTCTTAGGGCCTTTTGGGTTATGCTCAGGACTGTTAGCATAATAATCCTCGCTATACCAGTCAGTCATCCATTCAAGGTTTTGATTGGTCATGTCATACAGTCCTAATGTATTGGGCGGGTACAGACCGACAGTAGGTATACTAAACTGGTGCGATACTTACTTGAGAGTTCACTCATTTCGTCAAATGTAGCTATATTACGCCCACCGTTTATCTATCCGTTATCAGTTGGGAATAGCACATATTTACCACGATTGCGCGCTGCATACTCCCACTGAGCTTCAGTCGGTAGACTCATAGGTACATCTAGCTGCTGACCAAGCCACTGACAGTAGTTTTGAGCAGTTTGCCAATTAATACCAGCTGCTGCATTAGGTTGACGTATTGCTTCCATGTAGACCTGAGTACCGACTTTCTCTTGTCCCGTTGCCATACTATAGATATCAAAATCACCATAAGTCGCTTTGTAAGCATTCATACTAAAGCCATCAAGCGTTACTTTATGAAGAGGCTTATTATTTTTACTGGTGCTAATAGGACCACCACCATTGATAGTGACTTTATGCCCAAAGTCACCCATCTCATAACTACCACCTTCGATGAAGCGCATATTAGCCTTTTGCTTAACTATAAAATCGTCTAACTGCTGTTGTTCATCTGCCGTTAGATTGCTACGAGTTTGCGGTACGCCACTACTGTCTACTGAGGTAGTAGGCGTGTTAGCACAGGCAGAGAGGGTACATAAAGGCAAGATAAATAAAGATACGAGCAGGGGCTTTAAAGTCATAGAAATAGGCAGCTATACGTTATGAAAAAATAAGGCGAAATATTCAGTTTTAAACCGATTTCGTTTGGTCTAAGTATATTTAAGATTGGATAATAGTCGAAAAACTGATCAATATATTGCGACAAATTTCTATATATAACAAGTCTCATTTAAAACGAAACATTGAATTGACGTTGTATTTCATAAAAACTGGGCGTTGATAGCCTTGCTTTGCTATATAAATAAAACTAGAATATAGTCGATTAAATATAGCATATATGTGAATGATGATTCCCAATAGCCAGCCTAAAGATATCCAAATAAAAAAAGCCATATATAAATCCTTACCTGCATTGGTCAAGCATAGTCGCCACTGACGGCGGACTTGTCTCATTTGCGCTGGTTGGTTTAGGTCAAATCGACTACGGTAGCAATAAATATGAATGTACCTTCGATGATGGAAAGGCTCTCTAAATGTCAAAAATTTTAAAACCGTTATTCATATGTTTTTCGATAATGTTGGTCTCTTGTTCAGTTAATTCTCCTGCTAACGATCCAAATGATAGTACTCTAGAGAATACTGACCGCACACTAGGGCAGGATAAGGCAACTATCGTTAAAAATCAGAAAGTGTCTTTTGACAGCATAATCAAATGTAATGGGAATAATTTATTCACTTTCAATGAAGGTCATTTTTATTATCCTGACTACGGTTGTATATATAGTGATAGCAACAGGTTTGGAGATATTCAGGTCTTTTTGTTTCCTAAAAATAATCTCTTTATTCCAAATAAGATGTCTGAATTTGACTCAGTTGTAGATGATGTTAATGCGTTAACGCTGAACGAAATAAAAAATAACTTTGAGATCTTTGTTAGGGTTATTGATAAAAGTGACTTAGTTTTCACTAAGGATCTCGACTCTCCCTACTATATAAAAGACAATCCAAAAAAATTGGTTTATTACTTTGATGGTACGTGGAAGCTTATTAATACAAAAGAGGATATAGACCAAGATCCTTTTAAGTTTTATGTAAATTTTGCTAAATCAAATAACAAAGGTTCAAACAAAATTAATTCTGAAGAAGTCTACAAGGCTAAGGATATAGAAGATGCTACTAAAGCAGCAACTGAAATATATCCTAAGCAGCCAATGTATGGCACGATTGAAGCGTTCACCTTTAATGGGCTGCTATCTTTGCAGGAAATCAAAAAAGACTTACCAAAAGATCAGTTTGAAATATTTACTTTCGATGTCAATGCGGATGACATAGACGACTTAGTGGTTAGTCGTATTAATGACGATAATGATTTTTTTCAGGGCAATGAACTCTATGTACTTACTCGAGACAAAAGTGGTAAATACACACTGAGCTTGAGTACGCAAAGCTATACCACTGAGACAGGTTGGTCTTTATCCAACATATTACCGCGTCGAGACCACTCGGGATTTATTATAAGTACTCAATATTCTACAGGGAGATCTGAATATACTTTTTACTATACATTTGAAAACGGTAAGTGGTATATAGCAAACGCATCAACTGAGGGTTCTATAGCAACTGGTGAAGAGTATTATTGTATTGACCACAATAAGTCTAGTATAGATAATTTTATTACCCTGATTGGTTCATATCCAACAGAAGCTGATGAGCTTGTCAGAAACTGTCCTTTGCCTCCGACCAAGTACACGGTCAAAACAGATCAAGCAGAAATTCTCAATGAAAAATTCAAGTCTAGATCCAAACCGAATTATTACATCAAAGGTGATTTAATTGAAGCTGTTGATCAAAATGAGGACTGGGTGAAAGTTGCTTATAAAGAGGGTACTAAGTTCGGTTGGATAGATAAGCGTGATTTGAGTCCGATTTCTGATTGATGAAGAGGCTCAAAAAGCTTTTGATGGTAAAAACTGGCAAATAAATATCAGATGGATAGTGGCGATCGCGGTTAACGCCAGTCTCGTTGCTTGGATAGCACTTAATAATGTTTAGTAAAAATAAGCTAATTGATAATAAAGTTTAATTGAGTTCCGATATGATATTACCCATACCTCAACAGCTTCCTATAGGTAAAATAATTGGCCGTCCTTACAAAGGTAAGATTACTGACTTCAACGAGCAAGAATACAGTGTATATAGGCTAAGTGGGCTTATACATGAAATTAACCCAGATTATTTATTATTCCACCCGTCAATAAACTCTATCCAAAATGTATCCTTGTTGGCATCTTATGGATCATTATGGCTGTTTGGCCAAATGCTTTTTATTTTTACTACTATAGCATTACATCCATCACCTAACTATATAATCGAATGGATAGATATAATACTTTTTTTTAGTATTATTTCAATTTTTGGGTTTGCACCTATTCTAACTTTAAAACAGCTTAGAACTAAAAAGTCTCGCTACTACAAAATTCTGCTACTAAAAAGTACTCAAGAAATTGCCTATTATGAACATAATAAAAAGCAAGAACCTATCTTTCATTTGATTGATTATCAAAATATCATTGCCTCTGTCAGAGGTAATGAAGGTACTAAATTTGAGTCTCTCAACTTGCATATTGTTGATAAAACAACAGACGAATTGATTCATTCGATTAAATTTGATGATCATAGACTCAACCCCTACGACCAATGGGCGTTTATCCGTACCTATATGGAACGTCCAGCCGATGAACTATCTTTAGATATCGAATATGCTCAAGAATGCCCAACAGACATGAGTACCTCATTACTTGCCTGTGCTGACATTGTGCAGGTATCAAAGGACGTCTATTACTCTAATGCCAATCATGACATAAACCTAATGGGTTGGTCACGAGCCTGTATCGTCAGTTACTTAGATCTAGCCGAAGGTAACATCTATCAATCCAGTGCCAACCCTGCATTACATCCTGAAGTACAGCGTCGGCTTAAGTGGGATAGAAAAAACAACCCATATAATGTATTGCCTGTCACCGCAGAGCGCCAAGCCGCTTTTGATAATAAAAATTCAAAGGTCAAACTAAAGTGGTACTCAGGCATAGCAGTGAATGCGACATGGTTTATCGGTTCGATACTATATGTGATGCTGGTGATTGCTTAGATGAAAACAACAATGAAAAAGTCATCCAAACGCATGACGATGCTTTAAAAAGGATGACGGAGTAAAACGATGATCGACATGATAGGGCGCGGAAAAAACGGAACCTACGACACCTTAGGTAAAGCCTATAAAGTAGATAACTTACAACATGAGCTTCATCCATATCAGAAGCTTGATTATCCGCTACGGCCTCAGCGTACTGTTGTACAGTTTAATAGCACCTATATGGAGCTGGTAGACATGTGGGACTTTATCCGTGGCGAGATTGTTTGGAGTCAATTATTTCTTTCTTTAGTAGCAATTGTTGGTTTAGGTGTTGTTAGTTATATTATGCTCTCTGAGTTTAATAAAAGCGGACTTGGCTTCTCCACCTTATTTTATATTGTAGCAGATCTTATATGGTTTGGATTTATTTACGTCTTATTAAGACGTCTTAGCAGAGAGCTATTTACCTACACCTATTTCCCCATTCGTTTTAATCGTAAAGAGGGCAAAGTCTATGTTATGGGTGCCAATAAAAAAGTAGAAACTTATGACTGGGGTAGTCTAAAGATACAAATGCAGACCGATGCCAATGCACCATGGGATATCCGCTGCTGCGACGTAGACGATAAGGGTATTATCCAACGCACTTTTAGTCTGCCTTTTCGATACGATAGAGTATATAAGGTCTTATATGGCCATTTTGAGTTTGTTAATCGCTATATGTCTGCCAAAGATGATAGCGAGCTCGCTGAGGTAGCCAGTAGTATCCGTCATATCTTTCCCGTCCATCAGCGTAAAGAAACCTTTAAAGAAAGTGTACAGCGTTCTTTATTTGAATATCATCAAGATTTCTATGATATGGAATATCCAGAAGACACTTTAAAGTTAGACTGGACGTTTATGATTAATATTCCTTTTTGGTTTTTAAAGCTATTGGGACGTCGTTTAGCCGTATTAACGTCTACCACGCCGCATTTCCCTTTTGAAATAGAAGTCCAGTGTGATGTAGATCCCAACGATAAATTTGATTTAAATAAAAACCCACCGATACCAGCGCTCATAAAGCCTGCCACCTTATTGGAAAAAGTATTCTATATCGTGATGATGGTAGTTGCAACGCTTGCCTCATTATCGATACTCGCCATTATTATTGATATCATCGGTGCCGCGCGACCACATGGTGATTATCCAAGCTTCTTTAAAATACTGTGGAACTGGCTGTTGTTTCGGTGGATTTAGATGGTCGTTTTCGCTGGCACACTTGAAGCCTAGACCTGTAACGATGTGGGTAATAACATACATTCAGAATGGCTTGAAAAAGCAGCCAATGGCGAAGTAATAGAAATTTAGGACAATGAATAATGAGTGGATATGTTGTAGACATGGAAGGGCGGTTTCGACTGACTAAAAAACCGCCATTTTTGACCCCTGGCTATCAGGCAGTTGGGCAAAAGCTTGATGATGTAAAAGGCATCCATAAAAGAGTGCCGCTGGAAAAAGATAAAACCTATGAGGTGCCGTTGCACCCTCAACAAACGGTTGTACAGTTTAATTCAACTTATCTAGAAACCACTGGTCGCAATGAAAGAAGACGTGGTGATGCGGTAGGATGGGGGTTGATTATAGGGTTTGTTGGACTTTCTATGACTAGTCTTTATGGTTTTCTTCTAGCTGATTTAATTAATAATTTTGATGTTTTTATACTATCTATAGTAGTGTTTTTCGTTGTCATAATACCAATATTCTTTGGTTTATTAATAAATGTGCTCTCAACTGAGTTGTTTACCACATGGCATTATCCTATCCGCTTTAACCGTAAAACCCGTAAGGTCTATGTCCGTCAATATAACCGTAAAGTAGAGGTATATAACTGGGACGAATTGACCTTTTTTATTGCCTATATTAGTGAAGACAGAGACATCAGAGCGGTCACCTTGGATAAAGATGGCGAAACTGTGACAGGCATGTTTGCGCTCGCTTTTAAAAATGATGTCTTTGATAAAAGTTTAATCAGCTATTTTGAGTTTATTCGTCGTTATATGGAAGGCGATGATCAGCAACTAAAAGAAGTCAAAGAAGCGATACGTTATATCTATCCTATTCATAAGAAACGTGAAACACCACTCATGTCATTTAAGCGCTTGATACTCAATGAAGTACATCATGATCATGAGAATATGGAGTACCCTGAACGTACATTTGAATTTCAACCAGTGACATTGGTTATCCTGCCGTTATTAGTACTGCGCTATGTAGGCCGCGTGATTTCTATGCTGACCAGCTATCGTCACCGTTTTAGCGCAGCCATTCAAGCGGAATGTCAGATTGATCCCAATGACCCTTATGATTTGAATAAGCACCTACCAGCAGGCAATCTTGAGCAGCGCCATCAGCCTATGTGGAAGACTGTGGTTTATAGTGTCGGTATTACTATTGCGACGATTGCCATGATATTTGTGGGCGCCTTTATGATAGACGTGATGGGCGCGGCGAGACCACATGGTGACTATCCAAGCATGGTCGGCAAACTCTGGTATTTGTTTAGTTTGGGGTGGTTGTCTTAATAAGTTTGACCTATGCTGTCACATCTATAGATATTAACTTGAGAGGTTTTAGCCCATTTACCGTTCAGATTGAGGATACGCCCTAACTAAGGATAAAACATGAGCACTACAAACAACGTCTGGCTGGCAGGCTTTAAGCTAACTTCTATTAATTTTTACGATATTTATCCTGCCAATAGTAAAAAATATGACTTTCCAAAGTATTGGAAAATATTTGAAAGTAGGGAAAAAACAGCTGATCCTAAGTTATTAGAAATAAAAAAAATGTACAAAGAAGATAGGTTAGAGCTATCAGGTGCAGGTCGTTATTTCTTTAAGACTGAGCATTTACCAGACAGCTTGTGGGTAGAGAGTAATGACATCAAGCTACCACCATCGTCTGAATATATCTTTAAAGTGAGAAGTGGTGGCGTTGTGTTTACCCAAGCCTGTGCTCAGCTACTACAGCAGTTTCGCTTAGGGGAAAGTACGCTCACGCCAGTACAAATCTACGACCTTGAGACTAAGAAGCTGTGTAGTGAGGAGACCTTTTATTTTCTTAATCTATGTGAAAGACGAGAATATGTTCAATACCCACAGGTGGATGAGATGTTTAAGTTGTCCCCAACTATGGAAGGTAGAGATAAATATACTACCAATGGTGTGCCTATCAAAGATCAGCAGCTGCATGTGCAGTGCGAAGCACTTGAGTGTGAGCTAGACCTATGGCATGACCCCTTATTGATGAGTTATGTATTTGTGTCCGATGCGCTGCATGATGCCTTGGTACAAGCGAATATGGACAGTCAATGGGAAATGGTGTCTTGTCAGTTGGTTTAGATAAGATTGCTCGATAAACCCGTTTAGTCAGCACGATATCTAATATCTTGGTTGACATGCTTATTTCTAGTATTACTGGCGCGTGTCTTCAATTTACTCGAATAGGCTGTTTATTTTGACGTTCATTAAAATATGATGAAAAAAATTGAGGCTTCGCGGACGAAACCTCAATTGGTATAAGTATTTTATCTGTCCTGCAGCTGCTCTTAACCAGTATTGCGTAAACCCGCTGCCAGTGCATTGATGCTACGGATTAAGGGGTCTTCTACATTAAGGTCGCCATGTTCCGTATGGTTAGGGGTATCCTGTTGTCTGGCACGCTTTAACAGCTCAATCTGTATATAGTTGATCGGGTCTAGATAAGCGTCACGCCATTGCAGGGATGAAGCAAGGTTTTGCTGATTGGATAATAAAGAGTCTTGTTCAAGCAGAGAGTTTAATCCTGAATTGGTCAGCGTGTGTTCATCGGTGACCGCTGTCATGATTTTTTCGCGTAACGGCTCATCATCACACAGTTGGCTATAAGCCTCGGCAATATTCATATTGGCTTTGGTAAAGGCCATCTCAATATTACTGATAAACACGCTAAAAAACGGCCAGTGCTTATTCATCTCTTTCATCAAGGCTTCGTCTTTTTTGACGCTATCTAGCGCACTACCGACGCCATACCAAGCAGGTAGGGTAAAGCGTGCCAATGACCAGCCAAACACCCAAGGAATCGCTCGCAAGGTAGTTTTACTTGGTAGGCCTTTTTTACGATGGGCAGGGCGTGAGCCAATATTCAATAAGGAAATCTCTTGTACAGGCGTGACCTCTGAGTAGAATTTATAAAACCCTTCGGTATGATCAGTCAGCTCGCGATAGCGTTGTTCACCTGCGTCTGCTAAGCGTGCAAACAGTGCTTCGTAATTTGGTAGCTCAGTAGGTTGCACCACAAACCTTGAAGAGCAGGCTTTGAGTGTGCCCGTGATACCCATGGTCAGCTCAAACACAGCGGTGTCAGTATTGGCATACTTAGCATATAGCACTTCGCCTTGTTCAGTCACTTTAATCTGACCATGTAGCGTGCCAGCGGGCTGTGCGGCGATGGCATTATGCGTTGATCCACCACCACGGCTCACAGATCCGCCGCGACCATGGAACAGTCGTGTTTTGATGCCATATTGCTCAGCGATATGGTTGATGGTTTGCTGTGCGCTATAAAGCTGCCATGCCGAGGTGATGATGCCGCCATCTTTCGATGAGTCTGAGTAACCCAGCATGATCTCTTGCGTGTTATCGGTGTTCTGTAGCAATCCGCGATACAGTGGATTGTCTAGCACAGCAGGTAATATTTGATCGATGTTTTTAAGATCTTCGATGGTCTCGAATAGCGGTGCGACGGGTAGGTCAGCAGACAGTTTGCCATCAGCATCAACAGTGCACAAGCCTGCAAAGCGCATTAATAGTAGGACTTCTAGTAATTGACTGGCATTATTGGTCATCGAGATGACATAACTGCCAAAGGTGTCTTGGCCAACCAATTTGCGCAATGTCGCTACAGAGTTCATCAGCGCCAACTGTTCACGTGTTTTGTCACCCAGATTGTCTGTATAAATAAGCGGTGTGCCCGGTTTTTCGAGCAAGCGTGTTAACCAGTCGCGACGCTCTAGCTCATTGAGCGTTTGATAATCGGGTAGGTTAGAGGCACTGGCAAAGATATCAGCAATGACTTCACTATGATAAAACGACTCTTGACGGATATCGAGCGCAGCCAGATGGAAGCCACAAGTTTTGACCAGTCGAATAACATCGAGCAATAAGCCTTCTGCGTGTGCGGTATCGTGTGTGTTGACACTTTGACGAATGATGCGCAAATCTTCTAATAACTCTTCTGGATTGCGGTAAGCGTCATTTTCAGCCTCGATATCTGTGCCTTTGCTTTGAATGCGGCGATTGGTGGCTTTGACTTTAGTCAGGATGATAGAGAGCAGTCGACGATAAGGCTCATTGCTGTAATCATCGAGATTATAATCAAATACCCGCTGGTCTAGTTCGTCGTAGCTTTTAATTTTGGCATAGACGTCAGATTCAATCGTCACGATCGTATCACTGTGAATGAGCTGGCGGCGTAGTTTCTTCAGCAGTACTTGATAGTGACGCAACACCGTATCGGCATGCATTAATACGGCGCGTTCTGTGGTTTCAAAAGTCACAAAAGGATTGCCATCTCTGTCGCCACCGATCCAAGAGCCAAAGCTAATAAATGCAGGTAGTGGATAGTCTGTCAGCTCTGGGTAGATATCAATGATGGCTTTTTTAATATTGCGATACACTTTAGGAATGGCATTAAACAAACTGGCATTAAAGTAGTGCAGTCCATTATTGATTTCATCATAAACCAATGGCTTACGTGTACGCACTTCATCAGATGACCATAATAAGTCAATCGTTTGTGCGGTTTGGTCTTTTGCCTGCTCGTAAGCGACACTGTTTTTATCCAGATTGTTTAGCGCATCGCTGTGTGTGAATAGGCTTTGTAACATGTTCATCGTCGTGCGGCGACGAGCTTCCGTAGGATGGGCGGTGAATACGGGTATGAACTTTAGCTGATCAATCAGCTCTTGCATTTGGGCAGGTTCGATATTGCGCTCACGGCACTCAAGTAGCGTACGACGGAACGAGCCTTCCCAGCTATGTTCTGACTGCATGCGTTGGGCGTGGCGTTGCTCACGTAGGTAGTTTTCTTCACTTAGATTGGCTAGGAAAAAATAGATAGAAAAGCTACGGATGACATTTTTTAAGGTTTGATTGTCTAAAGAGGCAATGAAGTCGATGAGCTGCTGCTTATTTTCTTCGTTAGGCTCACGGCGTTGTTGAATAAAACCTTTGCGTAGAGTTTCAATCGTATGAATTGTTTTTTCACCAGTTTGGCGAGAAATCGCATCGCCTAAAAATGATCCTAATAAGCTGATGCGCTCACGTAATACGTTATTATCTATAGTCATCATTAACCTTCTCATTAAATGGGTTGGCAATATATGAAAATCATGATTTTAATATATTGTTATTGACGGGTATTCATTGGCTGCTTTTATTATTTTGACTGTCCAAGCAATTTACCACATTAACCATAGCAAAACTAATGTGCCACTGGTATAAGTTTTTCTCGCGGAATGCATTTGGAACTTATCAAAGTTGTCAAACAACTCACATTCATTCTACGACAGTACTTCAAAATGAATTCACTGTCGTTTAATAAATTTGCTTTAAGATATGAAGTTGCGATCAAGGGTATTGCTATAGTCGGTTCAATATAATTTCGATACAAGGAAACCGAGTGCAAGTTATACATTAGTATGCTTAGCGAGGATGACGATGTAGCGGATTTATATGGACTTGACTATATTGAACTAGCTGGCTAGTAGCTAATAATCTAGGGCGTATCATTATTTAGATTGTGAGTCTTTATATCAAAAAGATGGATGACACGCCCTAGCGTAGTGCTCTCAGTCTTAACTTTTTCAATATTAACTATTTTTGATGGGTTTACCAAGATCTACGATGGCTTCCGCATCGATAGTAGTAGGAAACTTTGCTTCTTGACGCTTATCCCACCAAGCAAAGATATTTGCCAATACAGAGCCAGATACAGAATGCCAGATACAAGCTACGGCTGCTGCAATAGCAGATTCTGCATTACCAGGGAAAAACTTGGTACTTAAACCCGTGGCCAAACCTGCATTTTGCACACCAACCTCAATCGATATGGTGCGTTTTTTGGCTTTATTCATACCAAAGAATGCGCCTGAGTAGTAGCCCAATACATAGCCGATGATATTGTGTACGGCAATGGCTAAAATGACGACCAATCCTGATTGTAAAAACTGACTGCCAAATACGGCTGCAACGCCGCCGACGATCGCGGCAAAAGCCAACACCGCAACGCCTGGCATCACCGCCCGCACATCATTAAACCAGTGCTTGTTGTGAAATAAAATGTTTAACATAGAACCAATAGCGACTGGTAACAACGTCACTAGAAGCATAAAGCGGAACATGCCCCAGCCATCCATTTCTACAGATTGACCCACCAAATAATTCAACCAAAGTGGTGTTACTAAAGGCGCAATGATGGTTGAGACAGTGGTCATACCTACTGAAAATGCCACATCACCTTTAGCCAGATAGCTCATGATGTTCGAAGACACGCCACCTGGACAAGTGCCGACTAAGACCAAACCGAGTGTCAAGCCGGGTGAGAGATCAAAAAGGCGAGCCACGCCAATTGCCAATATTGGCATCACGGTATATTGAATGATAGAACCAATAAAAATATCTAGTGGGCGCTTGGCCAATACTTTGTAATCTTCTTTGCCTAATGTCATGCCCATAGCAAGCATGATGACACCCAGTACGATGACTTGGGTATCGCCTGTCACCCAAGAAAAAGTCGCAGGCTCTATAAATGTCACTGCCGCTGCCAAAATAATAACCAATGCTGTAAATCGACTCAATTGCTGACTTATCATCCCTAAAAACTGCATCTCTCACTCCTTCTAAGTCGAAAAATACTAAAGTATAAGTTTAAAACCGTTGTATTTCCAATAGGTTTGGGGTGTTTTTAGCCAACAATAAGTTGCTATTATAACAACTTTAAATATTTTCCATTTTTGATACAGAGGGGATTATTTGGTAAAAATTACGGATAGCTGACCATATCGTTACCTTTCTTTAAATTCCACAATTTTAGATGCCGTTATAATTCCTTATGATTTAGTGTATGTAATCTACATAACACTTTACTTATGAAGCATATGTATAAAATGCTATGCAGATTAACGTCATTCTTTGCAATAGTGTTATATAGTTAGTATACTAACAATTAATATGCTAACTAAATAATATCTAATATGCCTAATCAACCTTATCAGTTTCACTTTTTTTTGCATTGTGGTCATCTCATCGAAGAGCGTCTGCGTACCAAACTGACACCTTTGGAGGTTATGCCGCGTCAAGCACGTGTGTTAGATGCGCTCGGAAGAATGGGGCAAGCATCACAAGTGCAGTTGGCTGACGAGTTTGGATTGTCTGCTGCAAGCATGAGTACTATGACAGCACGCTTGTTGACAGCAGGTTTAATCGAAAGACGGGTCGATGAGCATGAGCTGCGCAGTAACGTCCTCAAGCTCTCCAAGCACGGGAAAGGTCTATTAACGCAGATTTATGAGGTATGGCGCGAATTAGATCAAGAAATATATGAGGCGATAGGGTCTGAAAATGCGATGCAACTTGCAAGGATTACTCATGAACTACGCAATACATTTGGTGGTTTTACACCAGGTGAGAATAGCTCGAATTCAGAAGAACAAGCGCATAGTTAGTTAAGTTCAACACGCCCTAGTATTTTTATAAGAGATTTTTCACCCATTCAGTCTAACCAGCTATCAGGAAATTTACGATGTCGACCTTTATTCAGTCACTTGTTCGATCAAAAAGTATTATCAAACACCTATCTTTACTGACGTTATTAACCATGTCTTCTTACGCCTTTGCGCTCGATGTAAATTTTGTGGACAGCAAATGGGATGGAGCAACGATACCCAAGGGACAACAGTGCCAAAAATTTGATGGGGTCAATCCAGGTACGCCCAAGCTGAGCGTATCTGATATTCCAGCAGGGTCAGACAGTGTAGTGTTGGTATACAGTGACCGCGACTCAAAAAAGATGAATAATGGCGGACATGGCATTATGAATTACACCCTACCAAAAGGCGCAACTGCGGTTCAGTTGCCGACTGTGGCTGGACACAGTTACGAGATGCCAAAAGGGTTTGAAATAATTGCAGAACATCGCGGCGCTGGCTGGGACAAAGAAGGGGCATATATGCCGCCTTGTTCTGGTGGTAGTGGCCATGAATATTATGTCACGGTTCAAACCTATAAAGGCAATACCGTCACTGCCGAAACCGTATTAGAGCTGGGTAAGTTTTAATCGGTAACGTGGTATTCGTTATAAAAACATGACCATTTTCACCTGCGAATCGACTAAAAAATAGTTTCTGTCAGTGTTGTAAGCGCCAATGTCATCAGTGCTATGGTCGAATGTTCAACATGACATAATATTTACTGTTCACAATAGAGGGTTTATGAAAACAAAGGTAATTTACAACAGCATACTGATCGGTATGGCATTAACACTATCAGCTTGTAGTCAACTTGCTGAAAAATATTTGATAGAAGCTGCTAACGAGACCAATCAAACGCTAGATACTTCAGCAGCTGACAGCATCGTTAATGGTGGTGTTGATATGACACGCATCAGCCAAGATGCCCTTGTAAAAGCCCTTGAGACCGTAGATTGCACATTAGAAAATGGCGCCGCTGCCAAATGTGCAAAGATAGTGGTCAAGCACCAACCTGATAATTTAAAAATTGGGCCATTTTGTCCAGAAACGCTAGATGACAAGGGTGGTGTCTGGAACTGGGATGGCGAAAAATTAGGACTCTACCGTATCGATAAACAGTTTTTGACGATGTTGGAGTCGCAGGGTTACCAATTCTATGACGCTGACGGTAAAGTAAATATCGTCGACGTGCGGACGACTCAGCCAACGGTAGATAATGCCTGCCTGTCTGCCTCGGCTGATGAGTCGGTCGAGATGACCATCTTATTGCCATTGTCACCAGTCAAAGCCGACCAAGCAGCCAGTCTAGACACTGTGGCCAAAGTTGGCTTGGCGCTTGATGGTGTGCCTATTTTTGCGGACGCGCCTTCAGTGCTACAAACGGGACACCTGCCTGCGCTCGACACCTGCGGTGGTCATATTGATCCAGGTGGCTATTACCACTGGCATGCCACATCGACCGACATCAACTCAGTGTTCGATCACGACCACGTCGATGCTAGTTGTGCCTTAGAGCAAAAGGCTGATGCCCTGTTTGCTTATGCCTTTGACGGTTATCCCATCTACGGCAGCGTGGATAGCAACGGCAAGATACCGACCGATTTGGATGCCTGCAATGGACACACGGGTGCGACTCTTGAAAATCCTGAAGGTATTTATCATTACCACGCATCGACAGAATTTCCGAATTTGCCAAGTTGCTTGAGCGGTGTAGTCGCTCAGGATAACTTTACGACCACTGCCAAACAAGGCATCGGTGCTGAAAATGGCACAGGAGCAGGAGGTCCAGGTCAGGCTGCGCCCCCAGGTTTTGATACGGCAGCTACAACACTTGGTGTTTCAGAAGCTGACTTGTTAAGCGCGATTATGAAAAATGGCGGCAGACAGCTCGACACTGCCGCTGCTGCCAAAGACCTTGGTGTGACCGAAGCGGCTTTGAAGGCTGCATTACCCAACAAAGACTGATCTCGTCAACCCTTTGACTTACTAAGCTTTTGCATGCGGGTCTCGTTTTATAAACCCTACAAGCTACAACAATAATTTGTGTGGCTTGTAGGTTGGTTGGAACTCTAGTCATCTCCATTTTTTATCAGACTCATTAAAACTTTCTAATTGTTAACAATTAATTTATATATGGAATTAATCAATTATTCATATAAAGAGGACACCATTCATGCAACTTTCTACCGCCAAATTTGGCTTAAATTGCTTAGCCTTAGCACTCATATCGAGCGGGCTATTTGCTTGTAGTAATGACGTGTCGAGCACCAATTCAAACGCTACTACCAGTGTGTCTAGCGAAAATTCAGATAAGGTTACGGTACCGGTACAGCCATCTAATTTTTTGAGTGATGGTTTGGTTGAGCCTATCAGTAAGGTATCTTGCTCGTTATCAGATGGCACGACAGGTGAATGCTACAAAATCGTGACCGAAAACAAGCCAAGCGATGTTGGTATGGGGCCATGGTGTCCGACTAATATTGCCGATGACGCCTCAAAAGGTGGTATCTGGCTAGATGATGGTGAGGTCCATGATGTCGACGGTGAGTTCGTTAAGAACTTAGCAGATTTTTATGGTGACAGTAATTGGAATATGTACAATAAGACCACTGGCGAGATTATAAAAACCTCAACACTTGAGGAATGTGTGGCCGCAGCCGACCCCAATGTCGGTGACGAATATCGTAATTACTGCGTTGAATGTTTGCCAGAATATGTAGAAGATTTAACCGATACTTTTTATATTCCGGTGACACCAAAAGCCTCAGCCAGTATTACTAAATTTGGTGGTCCAGGCCCTCAATCTAGAGGACCATCGGTACGCGGTATTGCCTTTAATGGCGTGCGTTTTGATGCGCCAGCGCCTGTCAATAATATTTTAGGGGCTTATACGCTTGCACCATTTGACGATGCTGGTGGTCATATTAACTCGCATGAAGGTTATCATTATCATGCTGCTACTGGTTTGACGACCAAAATTGCACAAGATGACGGTCATGCACCAATGATTGGTTACGCGCTTGATGGTTATGGTATTTATGCCAATACCGATGCGGATGGTAACGAATATACTGATCTTGATGAAGCTCGCGGGCACTATGATGAGGTGAGAGGGTATCACTATCATGTTGACAAAGCAGGCAACAATAACTTCATCGACGGACTGCGTGGTGTGTATGCTGAAGATTAATTTGTCATCAACAACAGTTGCGTGCTTAGCTGCATTTGGGCTGAGTATCGTGAGCGTCAATGCGACTGCCCACAATCCCAATACCTCGACTTTTATACTGTCGAAAGCGGCTGATGGCAAATATTTAGTGCGCCTAGATGGTGCATTGACTGGAGTAGAGGCGCAAATTAACGAAACGTACTCGCCCGATGCGTACAAAACGGCGGAGGAGTTTCAGCAGTTAGCCAATGAGCATTTTATTAAATCATTGACTTTATCTATCAATGACCAGCCCCTTAAGGTCGTTAATCCAAGTGTGCAGCTAGGTCATGCTACTCAGTTTTCTGCCGAAGCGCAGGGTACTGGCGATACGGTTGAATCTATTGATTTGACCAATACATTTTTTAAAGATTTGCATGGTAATCGGATGACGGTTGTATTGTTGTCTGATCAATTTCCGAAAAAGCAATATACGCTTAGTGACAGCAATCAGCATCAGCTGAGTTTACAGTTGGTTGACGGTCAGTGGCAACAAAATAATAGCGATACACTGCCTATGACGAATGATGCTCAATCGCATACTCATGATGGAAGCAGTCAAGAAGGACACCCTCGTGATGAAGGCAGCCATGATGAAGATGGCCACCATGAGGACAGCCATGATGCAGATTCCCATGACGCATATAATCATTCGCATGAATCTGCTGATACAGAATTAGATGGTGGCGTAAAGCTAGCAAGCACACCATCATTGGCGACAGCAGACAAAACCTTGTTTGGTTCTATCTATGTATTGGGTATTGGTGCTGTGATAGCATTGTTGATAGGTGCAAGGTGGTTCTTTAAAAAGAAACAGTAAGAGTATGAATCGTTATATAGTCAGCGAACCACTAAACCGCTACGGTGTTACTCTCCCTAAAGGTACTATATGTACAATCTGCGGTCGGCTGCCTTGTAGCTGTTTTAGACTTCTTTGACTATAGCTGATAGGCTCTGTTGACTGATTACAGGTCTATCATTTGTCTTTGAGTAATGATATCACCCATCGCTGCAATGCATCCTCATGATAACGTGGGTGCCAAGCGGCAATCACATCGAACGTATCCGGTGTGTGTTCAAGTTTAATCTCAATTAAATTTAATCCCTTGATAGCACGAGAAGGCAAAAAAGCAATGGAATCCGTTGTTTCAAGATACAGTGGTACGACCGAAAAACAGGGCGCAGACACCACCACGTTTCTTTTTAAACCAAACGATTTAAACCAATCATCAACAGAGCCTTTAAAGTTCGGGCGTGATGGTGAGGCAATGATACTAGGATATTGTGCCACGTCGGCCAAGGTAGGTGTGCCTTTCAAAATAGTGGCGTTTGGTGATGCGACACAAACATGCTGCTCTTCAAATAGGGTTAAAATAGGATAACTGTCTGGAATGTAATCAGGAAAGGCAATCGCCAGATTAACGTGACCACTCTCCATCAATTCATTGAGTTTATCAATTTCAAAGTCCCTCACTATCACCTTTAAGTTAGGGGCTTGTGTCCTTATTAGGGATATCAATTTTGGTAGGACTATTTGCTGTGCGTAATCAGTGGCCGCAACAACAAAGGTGCCGTCCACGGTGCTGGGGTCAAACGTGGTTGGTGACACTAGGGTATTAAAATCATTCAGCAGCTTATCAACACTCACGGATAGAGTTTGTGCAAAGGGGGTGGCAATAAACCCATTGGTTTTGCGAAGAAACAATCGATCGTCAAAAACGTCGCGTAGCTTTTTTAACTGCTCACTGACCGCTTGTTGCGTAAGTCCTAGCTGTGCTGCGGCTTTAGAAGCACTTTGCTCACGTATGAGCGCTTGAAACACACGCAGTTGTTTGATGTCTAATCTGTCTAATTTACTCAATGTACCTCTCCATTGTCAGGACGTTCGCCTCATAGTATTTAACCAGTCGTCAACTGCTTGTTGATCTGCTGCTAACAATCAACACTATAAACCAATAATACTTGTATCACTAACAGGAATCATTTGTTTTTAATTGTTGGTTGAGTGGCTTATTATCAACGCATCAAAACAAACCTCGGAGAAAAAAATGAAAACGGTTATTTTAATTGGTGCATTGGGCAAAATGGGTCAAGCAGCGTTAAGTGGTCTTGGCAATCATAAGGTGATTACTGCCGGTCGTTCTGGCGACGTGGATCACATTGTAGATATTACTAATGAGCAATCTATTAGAGCGCTTTATGAAACGGTTGGTCATTTTGATGCGGTAGTGAATACTGTTGGGCTTTGTGAGTATGCAAGCTTTGCAGAGATGACAGAAGCCCAGTGGATGACCACTGTGATGAGTAAGATGATGGGGCAAATTAATTTAGTGCGTATTGGTCAAGAGTATATTGCCGATGCAGGCTCATTCACTTTGATTAGTGGTATTTTGAATAAAAAGCCGATTCCTTACGCCATTGCAGATGCTACAACGAGCGGTGCTATTGATACTTTTGTGCAATGTGTTTCGCTAGAGATGCCAAGAAATACCCGTATTAATGTGGTGAATCCAACAGTATTGGTCGAAGCATGGGATGTGTATGGTGAGATGATGCCAGGTTTTGAGCCAGTACCAAGTGCATTGGTAGGTAAAGCGTTCGAGCGTTCAGTAGATGGTTTTATTACTGGTGAAGTGATTGTTGTTGACGCTTAATTGCCGTTAACCAAACATGCCCTAAATAAGGTCTCATACTGGGATTTTATCAGGTAGTTTTTTTACCCAAAAGCCAGCTTACGATAAGCTGGCTTTTTTGCTTTCTGCTACCGCTTTTGTTGAGATTGGGGACACGCCCTAGCCATGCTAAGCAAAATTATTCAATGTACAGATACTTAAAATATCTCGCTTAAAGTTATATTTATTAGGTTTTATGTAATATAATATTAGAAAATATTTAAATTGAATAATATTTACCATATTCAATGCAGACATCTGAATAGGATAGGAAAATGAAATTTGTCTCACCAAAAACAGGCCTGACTATTGCTACGATAGCAGCGATAACTTATACGCTGAGCGCTTGTAGCCACGACAACACGGTTGCCATAGCCAATAACTCTGAACTGCCATCAACGAGTAACTATAAGGGAACAGCCTCTGTCTCACAGGGCAAGGCGAGTATCGATGTACCGTCACTGTACGACTGTAAAAATGGTAGAAACGCGCCGATTGGTCATATAAAAAGTACCGATGGTAAGATTTGGACTGTGCCAGCAGAGGTCAACTTTACGGATAGCAAATTTCCATTTGCTGGAGACCTAAACAATCCTTGTACTGGCGTGAGTTATGCGTCAGCACAAGCGGCACGTGATGCATTAGATCCTTCTGACATCATCGAGATTGATGCGGATGGTGAAGTAGTGACGGCATATGTCTTCGCAGACAACTATTTTGAGATGTATATTAATGGTATTGCAGTAGGCAAAGACAACGTTCCTTTCACCCAGTTCAACTCAAACATTCTGCAGTTTAAGGTAAAGCAGCCCTTTACCGTGGCGATGAAACTGGTCGACTGGGAGGAAAACAGCGGTATCGGCTCAGAGGACAATCAGGGTCATGCCTATCATCCGGGTGATGGTGGCATGGTTGCAGTATTTAAAAATGCAGATAATAAAATCATCGCCAAAACGGATGACAGCTGGAAAGCCCAAACTTTCTATAGTGCGCCAATTCGCGACCTCAGTTGTGCGACAGAGCAGGGCGCATTACGTATAACCTCAGAGTGCTCAACGGAAGGACTTGAGGAAGGGTCACAGGACTACGCCCTACATTGGGAAGTGCCTGCAAACTGGTACGCTAAAGACTTTGACGATAGTGCTTGGCCGAAGGCAACGCTATTTACCAATGATGAGATTGGGGTCGATAATAAGTCGGCTTACACTGACTTTTCAGACATATTCGATGACGCAGATGATGATGCGCGTTTTATCTGGTCAACCAATGTCATTTTAGACAATGAAGTGCTGGTACGTCATACAGTCAATTAATTTCAACAAACCCTAATATACATCTACACTCGGTTGCCTTGTACTACTTTTAAATTGAATCGATTATATGTAGCAGTAGTGGCAATAAAAAACCAACCTCCAAATGAGCTGAACCCCATAAGTTGGACACAACTTCTGGGGTATTTTTATGCGTTACGATCTAGACTTTAAGCTCAAAGTGATTGCATACTACAGGCAA
>NZ_QJSU01000014.1 GCF_003217155.1 Psychrobacter fozii | reverse complement strand
GAATTCAGCTTAAACTAAAAGGACTGAGTCCTGTGCAATACAGAACTCAGTCCTTGATATAAACTTAAACCGTCCAATATTTGGGGGTCAGTTCAGTTAAGGTGGTTTTTTGCTATTAACATCAGGCTACTGACAAGAATTGTTTTGCAAAGCCAGATACCTTCTCCAGCATAATAGGCTCATCAACTCCCTTTTTTATTCAGTATTGTACTTAGATAATTTGCCCAATATTAAGGTTTTTTATATCTAATTTATAAAACTAGAAAGAAGTACGACGATAGTTACGGTATTCAGGTAACCAAAAGTTCGCTTTCAACCGGCGTTGTAAGTTCTCCGCTGTGATAGGGAGTGCCAGCTTATCTTGAGCCGCCTGCAATGCCACGGCATACGCTATTTTTTCACTGATCTCTCTGATAACTTTAATCGGCGGTAGGATGGCACCAGGTGCTTTTTCGTATTCCATGGATATATCTGCAAGGGCTTGGCTTGCCGCCGTTAGCATATTATCGCTGATACCCGTCGCACGTGCTGCTAAAACACCTAGACCAATACCGGGGAAAATATAGCTGTTATTACACTGAGAAACCTCAAAAGACTGACCGTTATAAGTGGTATGAGGAAACGGACTACCCGTTGCAACAATTGCCTTACCTTTACTCCAATTCATGACTTCTTGCGGCGTCGCTTCAACACGAGAAGTTGGATTTGAAAGTGGTAGTACAATTGGGTGTTCAGTATTAGCACATAGCGATTCGATGACCTCTTGGGTGAACAGACCTTTTTGTCCGCTAACACCAAATAATACGGTAATTTTTGCTTGTTTAACCACTTGTGCTAAGCCGAGTTTCTTACTTTTATCCCAGCTTGCAACAGCTGATTCTTTTTGTACTAACGGTTCTTGAAATTTTTGTAGCTCTGTCATACCATCTGTCAATAAACCATAGCGATCAACCATGAATACTTGACTACGAGCTTGCTCTTCAGTCAATCCTTCACGCTGCATCTGACGAATAATATGCTCAGCAATACCACAACCAGCAGATCCTGCGCCTAAAAATGCGATATTCTGTTGGCTAAGTTTTTGACCTTTATTTAGACACGCTGCAATCAAAGTACCAACCGATACCGCAGCAGTCCCTTGAATATCATCATTAAAGCAGCATAGCTGATCACGATATTTATTCAATAACGGGGTAGCGTTTTCCTGAGCAAAATCTTCAAATTGCAATAACACTTCTGGCCAACGGCGCTTAACAGCTTGAATAAATAAGTCCACAAATTCATTATATTCATCGCCAGAGATGCGCGGATTTCTCCAGCCCATATACATAGGATCGTCAAGCAACTGTTGGTTATTGGTACCGACATCCAGCAGAATAGGTAGACAGTAAGCTGGGCTAATACCACCACAAGCCGTGTACAAAGACAACTTACCGATTGGAATGCCCATGCCGCCAATACCCTGATCCCCTAGGCCCAAGATACGTTCGCCGTCAGTAACAACGATCACTTTGACGTTTTGTTTGGTGGCATTTTGTAGCATATCGTCGATTTTGTGACGCTCAGGATATGAGATAAACAAACCCCGTTTACGACGATAAATTTGCGAGAATTTTTCACACGCCTGACCAACGGTTGGGGTATAAATGAGCGGCATGACTTCCTCAATATGCTGCTCAATGAGATGATGAAATAAGGTTTCATTGGTATCTTGGATGTTACGCAAGTAAATATGCTTATCCATAGCGTCAGTGAATGAGCTCAGTTGATGATAAGCACGTAATGATTGCTCCTCAATCGTTTCAATATTATGAGGTAATAGCCCCGTTAAATTAAAGCTACTACGTTCTTCTGATGAAAAAGCACTACCTTTATTCAGTAAAGGAGTTTCTAAAAGAGCGGGGCCAGCAACGGGAATATATAAAGGACGCTTGTTTGACATAATGTAATCTTCTTGTTAAAGGCGTATGAGTGAAAGCCATACTGAGTGAAAGCTATGCTAGTGCTGCATTATACATAGCATCGACTGGTATTTAACAATAGATAACAAAATCATTTTGAATAAGTGTGGCTCTAAGCTTGATAACACTGATACATTTACCGAGAAACAATATCGTTTTCTATGGATCTGCATGAAAGAAGTCAAATGCCAAGTCAACAATAACAAAGCATATGAAAGTTTTGTTTCTATCTAAACAGAGCATATGACATGGTAATGGTTTCTATATGTAGGTCGCGCCTTATATAAGCTTAACTATCTAAGACGGACTTAATTTAAACCATATAAAAAAGAAAGCCAGCGAGCTGCTGGCTTTCTTGATGCTTTGAACTGAAACTTTGTCTCTTATTGCTAATTATTGCTAACTATTGATAGATATTGCTCATGCACTCTTAACCTTTTAAAAGCTCTACTGATACCGATAGCGTGCAGAACGCGCATGCGCATCCAAATCCTCACGTTGAGCTAATATATCAGCAGTTTTAGCTAACGGCTTACTACCACTTTCACTACAGTAAATAATAGATGATTTCTTCTGGAAGTCATAGACACCAAGCGGTGAAGAAAATCTTGCCGTTCCTGATGTTGGCAACACATGGTTAGGCCCTGCACAGTAGTCACCAATAGCCTCAGGTGTATGACGACCCATAAAGATAGCACCAGCGTGGCGAATGTCATTAAGTAGCGCATCTGGATCATTAACAGACAACTCTAAATGCTCAGGTGCCACACGATTGATAACAGCCATGCCCTCACTACGGTCTTTCACTAACACTAATGCGCCACGATGTTTTAGAGAGTCTCGGGCAATATCGGCTTTTGGCAGATTATTTAACGCCTTCTCAATCTCGATTGCCACTGCTGCAAGCTGCTTAGGGCAGGTTGTCACAAAGATAGCTTGAGCCACACGGTCATGCTCCGCTTGCGACAATAAATCCATCGCTAACCAATCAGCACGGTCATCTGCTTCACCTTCCGCATACACGAGCACTTCTGATGGCCCTGCAATCATATCGATACCCACTTGCCCGAATACTGCACGCTTTGCAGCGGCCACAAACTTATTCCCAGGACCCGTAATTTTATCTACTTGCGGGATAGTCTCTGTACCATACGCCAATGCTGCCACTGCTTGCGCTCCGCCTATCGTAAATACTCGATCGACTTCTGCTAAATGAGCCGCTGCTAAAACCAGTTGATTGAGTACACCCTTAGGTGCTGGTACCACCATAATGACTTCTTTGACACCAGCCACCTTAGCAGGTATAGCATTCATCAAGACTGATGAGGGATAAGATGCTAGACCACCCGGTACGTAAATACCCACTCGATCAAGTGGTGTGACCTTTTGCCCTAGTCGATTGCCCAGCTCATCCTCATACTGCCACGTTTCTTGTACTTGGCGTTGATGAAAGTCTTTTACTCTTGTTGTCGCCGTGGTCAATGCAGTCTTTGCTTCATCGTCTAATGTAGCAAACGCTTCAGCCAAAGAGTCTTTAGACAACTCAAGCTCATGGATTGATGTGGCTGGATGTTGATCGAACTTCTGAGTTAGTGCCAGTACGATGCTATCACCATCGAGTCTAACTTGAGCAATGATGTCATCTACTGTCTTTAGTAAGTTGGCATCATTGACAGTTTCGAAGGCAAGCAAAGTAGCTAGCTGCTGCTCAAAATCTGTGTCTTGGGTACTTAACTGGCGCATAAGTCTAATCCTTAATGTTTGTAATTGATGTTGATAACTGATTGAACAAAACAACCTCAGCTCTAAAAAATTAAACTAGGCTGATAGATTCTCTTTGGTGTCTAACGTTCATTTAAATCACTTTGAGGGTAAAAGATTTAATAACTTTTGACTTACTCTAACAACTTGATCATCAGACAACGAAAAGCCGTATTAGCAAATGCGAATACGACCTTTCTGTTAACTCAAAGCAAAACTGATACTGATACTAAGGCATCAGCTTCACTTTTGGGTAAACCATATTGGCAGGAGATAAAACAAAGTCCAAAGTCTCTTTATTCATTAGCTTTTCACCTAAAACAATGTCGTAAACACTGCCGCCCGTTTCTTGCGCTTTTTTAGCCACATAAGACGAAGACTCATAACCTAAATGTGGATTCAGTGCGGTGACCAAGCCTATATTATTAAAAACCTCAACACGGCAAGCCTCATTATTCATCATAAGACCATCAATACAACGAGTCGCAAAAACCTCACAGACATTTGACAACATGCTCATGCCCGTAAATAAATTGAATGCCATGACGGGTTCGAATACGTTCAGCTGTAACTGACCACTTTCAGAGGCCATAGCGATAGCATTGTCTACCCCCATCACATGAAAGCAAGCTTGATTCACAACTTCTGGGATTACTGGATTTACCTTACCCGGCATAATCGAGCTACCAGGCTGCATTTCTGGCAGACGGTATTGAGCCAGACCTGCCCGCGGGCCAGACGTCTGTAAGCGCAAATCATTGGCAATTTTCGATAAGCGTGCAGCGAGTAAGCGTAAGTTGCCGGACAACGCCACATAAGGACTCGTGTCTTGCGTGGCTTCAATCAAATCTTCGGCGATGTAATAAGGTCTGCCTGTAAGCTCTTCTAATGTTTGTGCACACAGCTCTGAATAGCCAACAGGTGCGTTTAATCCCGTACCAATCGCTGTACCACCCATATTAATTTCGTGAAATAACACACGACTAGATTCTATACGAGCCATCTCTTTTTTGATCATTGTTGCAAAAGCATTGAATTCTTGACCGGCGGTCATAGGTACTGCATCTTGTAGATGTGTCCGACCCATTTTTAATTCATCAGCAAGCTCAATACTTTTATTTATGAAGCTGTCGTGTAGTACCTTCATCTTTTGTAGCAAGCGCGTACAGTAATCATCTAAAGCGACTTTCATCGCTGTAGGATAGACATCGTTAGTCGATTGTGAAAGATTGACATTATTATTTGGATGGACGTGCTGATAGTCGCCTTTCTGATAGCCTAAGATTTCCAACGCTCTATTGGCGATGACTTCATTGGCATTCATATTGGTTGAAGTACCTGCGCCACCTTGAAACATATCGACGATAAACTGGTCATGATATTTGTTATCGATCACATCATCACAGGCAGCGACGATAGCGTCTTTGATACGTTCATCGAGCACATCAACTTTATTATTAGCGATTGCCGCGGCTTTTTTTACGGTAGCCAGCGCTCTAACAAACGTAGAAAACTGATGCAAGCGTACACCACTAACGGTGAAGTTTTCGAAGGCACGTAAAGTTTGGATACCATAGTAGGCATCGGCTGGCACGTCACGATAGCCAATTAGATCATGCTCTTGGCGAGTAGCAGTATTCATCGGGTAAAACTCCTTTTTATAGAACCCTGATTAATGATAATGTGCTTATGTTGTCATTCGGTTGGAATGGCAATTGATAGCGTTACTTGGTTAAAGAAATCGTTGCTGCAGAGATGATATTGCTTTTTATACTGCTATCAGCATAACGAGCCCTGCGGTAAATCAATCTATGTTGCTTATGTCTCATCCATGTGTGACATAAGTAAAAATACTTTAAAAACGTGAAAATCGGTAAGGTGTTGGGTCAATTAAAGGTGTGTCACTTTGCATGACCATATCGGCAGCAAGTTGACCTGCAGCAGGCGACGTACCAAATCCATGCCCTGAAAACCCAGTCGCAATAGTCAAACCGGGGATTTTATCAATACGATCTATCACAGGGTTAGAATCTGGCGTTATATCAATCACACCAGCCCATTGTGTTTCAATCTCTGCATGCTCAAAACCCGACCAAGATGCACGTAGATTGTCTAAGGCATTGCCCGTCAGTACTTCATTTGACAGTGGATTCATGGCTCGAACTTTTTCAAAGGGCGATACACTGTCCTCTTTCCATTTTCGTGCTAGACGTAAATCATCCCAAAAGTATTTACCTAAGCCAATTTTTAAGAATTTATGCTGCCCCTTTAACGCAGGTAAAAACTTTAACCCTAGCAACAAATGGTCTATGGTTAATGGCGCATCTAACTTACCTCTTTGCGAAATAATATAACCACCATCTCTATGCTTTCTGAATGAAAAATCTGGGGCGCCTACAGAGGGGGCAAATTTAATATCCATTGGCTTGGTTTTCAACACCGAGCATATCGTTGGTAATGTCGGCAAATTGACGCCCAAATTGCCTAAGAATCTACGCGACCAAATCCCGCCCGCCAACAACACTTCTTGGCAAAGAATCTCACCTTGTTCAGTAATGACGCCAGACACACGCCCGCCTTTGGTGGCCAGCGTTCTGACCGCACAGTTTTCGATGATGACAGCGCCTTTGGCAATGGCGGCATTGGCAATAGCACTCGATGCCAATGTCGGCTCTGCGCGCCCATCAGATGCCGTATAAATCCCGCCCGCCCATTTGCCGCGACCGTTTGGCACGAGCTGGTCAATCTGCTTGGCCGTGACCATACGCGAATCAAGATTTAATGACTGTGTAGAGTTATGCCAACTCTCATACCCTGCTATTTCGGCAGGTGTTCTGCCAATAAACAAGATACCAGACTGACTATATCCCACATCAGCGCCTACTCTTTTGGACATCTCTGCCCACAACTTGTCAGAGGCTAGCGCCAAAGGCACATCATCAGAAAGACGATTGGTTTTTCGAATCCATCCCAAATTACGAGAGGACTGCTCACCTGCGATTCTTCCTTTTTCTAGTACCACGACAGGTACATTGCGTTCAGCAAGTGTTAAGGCGGCGGTCAATCCAACAATGCCGCCACCAATGATGACCACAGTAGTAGCATGCGGTAAATTGGTCGCAGGATTGATAATCGGTTTTATGATAGGTGCCATTAGAACCGTACTCCTTATGGCTTATGATTGGCCAATATTGATGGTAACTGTTTCTGCACTTGAGGCGCCTTTGAACGCAGTCACTTCTATCTCTACTTTGTAGATATCAGAACCCAGCGGTGGGCAGCTAACGGTAGTAGCAGGATCAACACCTCTAAATTTCTCCCCGACTATTTCCATAATATCCATTGTATTTTTTGGATCTTGAATGAAAACACGAGACATCACCACATCTGCCAATGACGCATCCACTGCTTTTAGCGCCCGTTCAATATTGGCAAATACTTGCAGAGTTTGTTCCTTCAAATCGTCTGGAATTTCTTTGGTCTCAGGACAACGGCCCGCTGTGTTAGAAACAAAAATCCAATTATCCACACATACTAGGCGTGAATAACTGCTGTGCTCTTCTAGCGCTGAACCTGTCTTTAATTTAGTAATTTTCGTCATTGTCATTCTCTCAGTTGAATGTAGTTAAAACACAATTTATAACTTATCAAAAGTTATAACGCTGTCAGGCTACGTAAATAAGTTAATAGCCTGAAATAAATAAGCTTAGCTAGATAGCACTACTTAACATAGGACCGGGGTGTCCCATAAGTTAAGCTTCACACCAATACCTTTTTCAATCGCGTTGCGATATACGACGGTCGCCCACGCCACATCTTCGATAGGCAAGCCACCAACAGACAAGATAATAATCTCATCGTCATTTTGGCGTGCAGGTGCATCACCACTGATAATTTTGGCTAAGTCTTCGATGTCTTCTTTTTTTAGAGCACCTTCATCAACCATATCCATGAACTTTACGCCAATGATTGGCACATAATTATGAGCAGGCTTATGGTCTGACTCCTCAAACCAAGCTTCATATAATCCAGTACAATCTAAAACTTTTCTGACATCAGAGGTAGCAAGCGCATCATCAATATTACAAGCCGCTGGCATCGCCATGAATGCGCCAGGTTTTAACCATTCTTTTTTAATAATGGGATAAGTTGCTGCATCACCAACGACACTTGAAGCACAATAAGTCACGATATCCGAGCCACGAACTAAGTCCTCTAATTCATCGACGATTTGCACGTCGATCTGTGGATGCGCTGCAGTCACCCAGTCTATAAACTTGTTTAAACTTTTTTGGCCTCGGCCCTTAATTTTTAAGGTGTCAATTTGAGGACACGTCACAACCAACGCACTTAGTGCCGTTCTAGCCATGACTCCAGGTCCTAAGATTCCGACCACTTTGCTGTCTTTCTTAGCTAAGTATCTCGCGCCTACACCAGAGATAGCCCCTGTACGATGCGCTGATAATAAGTTTGCTGACATCAAAGCTAAAGGTGCGCCAGTGTCCGTATCATTTAGCATAAAGGTGAGAATAGAGCGTGGCAGACCTTTACCTCTATTTTCTGTGTTTGAGCCGTACCATTTGACACCCGTCGTTTGAAAGCTACCGCCTAAATAAGCAGGCATCGCCATAAACCGTCGATCAGCCGTGTTTTTTGGCATATTAGGAAATGGAGATTCGTCAGGGAACATCATCATGGCGCCATGAGAATCATTATTAGGTCCAGCCATACGATAGTCACCGCTGTATAGCAGTTTGAACATATCGTCCATGGTATCTACGCATTGCGCCATGTCAGTCACGCCAGCCGCAATCATGTCTGGCTCTGATAAATAAATAAAATCAATCTTCGTATTGGCATATTCCGTTGTCATTTTATTCTCACTTCCTTATTGGTTTACGTTGCTTGCTGTCACTTAATAGTCACACACTACAAATCCTATAAATAGAATAAATCGGCAATAGAAAACCTAAAACCTGACTTTTTATAAGCAAGTTAATAATAAAATTATGAGGTGTTGGAATTGATGAATTGAAACGAATCAAGCGATATCAAAGAAGCGATCACAGCTAAGGAGATAGATTACTTTAGGAGAGATAATGCAGAAATATGCGGTCATCAATAGCTTGATGCCGTTCAATGAAAATAGGACGCTTAAAAATAGCAGATAATTAAAATACAGACGCCATAAAATTTCTATTTTATAACGATAACGGATTTATAGAGCGCAGCCCTAGAATTAAGCTCTGTGAATATACTTATTCAGCATATGCTGGAACTCTCTTGGACCTTGTCCATTGTATTGTTTAAATTGTCGAAAGAAATGTGCTTGATCTGAGTAACCAGTGTCGATTGCAAGATCGGTTAGGCGCTTGCAGTCATTTTGCATCAACCTATCTAATACGTGCTGATATCTCAAAATCAGATTGCAGGCTTTCGGAGAAAAACCATAATAATCATTAAAAGAGTTACCGATGGTTCGGGCAGAATAGCCACTTTGATGACATAGCTCAGTGATACTAATATTACCATGGTGCTTTAACATTAGCTTAATCAGTACGTGGTATAGCTTGGAGGACTCTAACAAATCTGTTTTTTGACTACAAGTTTGTTGGAAGGCGCTGATTTGTTGTTCAAAGCTTTGACAGTCAGATAACCTATCGACCAAAGAAGCGCCTAATACAGAAACATCCTGTAAAGGAATGCTTTGATCAATGATGTCTCCTGGCTTGATGGACAAAAAACTCGGCACTATACCAATTTGATAGCGTATGCCAAAGTATGAGCAGCCATGCTCAAAGACCATTTTTCCAAGCTTTCGCCAACTGCCGCAAGCCCATGCTTCAGGTTTGTCTTTGTGCAATTTAAAAATAATATCGATACTAGCATCTGGCACCACACTAACTGCATCCCCTTCTTTGTCTAAGGTAAAGCAATAAAAGTGGGTAATACCATCACGATTGATCTCTTTTTTTTGGTAGCTGTTTTGCGCATCTAATATAAAATACGGCTGAATTGGACTGATTAATTGAGTGTTCATGAGCCTCCCTGACGAATAGTAATAGGTATAAAAGGCTGGGAATGGCGACCAAAATAGCTGTTGGTCACCATTCTATGAGTCATTAAAGTATATACACTACAGCAACCCAAGTGAATAGCACCATTCCTATATTAATATGTGTAAAGGTAGGAATAACACTGTCTATCATATGATCATGCTGTCCGTCCGCATTCAAACCTGCTGTGACGCCCAGTGTAATACTAGACGCAGGCGAGCCTGCATCACCTAACGCTGCTGATGCCCCCAATATTGCCAAACTGGCTAATGGCGAAAAACCGAGTAATAACGCTAAAGGCAAATAGATAGGCGCAAGAATTGCAACTGAGGCAAATGAATCCCCAAAGCCGATGGTGATAAAGAGACCCATCAATATCATGACAGTGGCACCCATCACTCTATTGTCGCCAATGTAACTCATAAAAATCTCAATCAATGAGTTTACTTCACCAGTCGCAGTAATCACACCTGCAAAGCCAGTCGCCAGTGTAATGACGACACTGATTTCTGCCATCAATGCAACACCTTGAGTAAAGACACCATCTTGCTCATTCCAACGGAAAATACGAGAAAACGATAGGATTACAAAACCGATTAAAGCTCCTACTAATAATGAGTCATACATAATCTGTAAGGTTAAAGCGACACCAATCGAGATAAGCGTAATAGCAATCTGAAATTTATTGATGGGTTTGTCTGATTTAACTTTAGAGGTTAATACAGGAAGGTCTTTATACTCACGTTGTTTGCGATAAGTGATAAATACTGCAAACAACATGCCGGCAATAATACCCATCACTGGAAAAAACATCGCTTTGGGTGCCATACTGGATGTCGCAACAAAGCCTAAGCTTGCACCAACGTCATTGGCACTTGCCAACAATATTTGTTTGAGATACACGTCACCAAAGCCATACGGTATCAGTAAGTAAGCGACACTGATACAAGAGGCTAAAATACAAGCAACTGCACGGCGATCCATTTTCAACTCATTCATAATATGAATCAGTGGTGGTATGAGAATAGGAATAAAAGCGATATGTACAGGAACCAAGTTTTGTGACATCAAAGCGGCGACCGCAAATATAATAAACAGTGTCCACTTAATACTTTTATGTGCCGTAACCGTATTACTATCCATTTTTTTGGTGATTTTAGCTGCCAATAGCTCTAGTAATCCGCTACGAGCCAACGCTACTGCAAAGGCACCAATCATGATATAGGTAATACCAATTTGAGCACCTGAGAGCAAATTTTCATTAAAAGCGGCTAATGAATCCCCAAAAGAAAGCCCCGATTGTAAACCACCTAATAAAGCAGCCATAATAAGGGCAATGGGGACTGGCATTTTTATTAAACAAAACGTAACCATTAATATAATGGTTAGGGCGACGGCATTAATGTGAATACCAAGTAATAGCGATAAAAGATAGATCGCCACTATAATAATGAGTGTGGGCAGAGCCCTTTTTAATAGAAAATTTGGCGTGGGTGGGTTTAGAGTCATATTCATAAAATCCCTTAATATGATTAATAGCCAATGTGAAATATAAGATAAGTAGTATTAAAATTTAAAAGTAATTTATTCGCTCTGCGTTATGAATCAGAGCGAATAAATTATTAGCAACTTTTATTGATTGATAACATCCATGCCATCAATCAACGTAAATTTTTCTGAATATGACTGCTATGCCAAATAAAAATAACCATTGACCTTTACTTCAAGTACCAGCCCAAAGGCGCTTCACTGTGGTATGTCGTGATTTGTTTGGTTTCTAAATAATTATCAAGACCCCAAGTGCCCAACTCTCGTCCTATACCACTCTGTTTGTAACCACCCCAAGGCGCTTGTAAAAATAGCGGCTGTGAGCAATTGACCCAGATAATACCTGCTTGTAGATTTCGAGCGACACGGTTGGCTCTATCAATGTCTTTAGAAATAACACCAGCGGCCAGACCCAGCTCTGAGTTATTGGCACTTGCAACTGCTTCTGCTTCATCTGTAAAACGACGAAGGGCAACGACAGGTCCAAAAATCTCATCTGTCCAAATAGGATGATCTTCAGGAACATCGCCAAAAACGGTCGGCTCAATAAAATAGCCTTTATCAAATCCGCTGGCTCGTTTGCCACCAGTTAAGACGTTAACACCGTCAGACTTACCTTTTTCAAGCGTCGTCATAACAGCGTCATACTGTTTTTTATTGACGACAGGCCCTAGCTGAACCCCTTTATCCATACCATTACCAATAACGATTTTTTCAGCTTCTTGTACTAAGCGCGCTGTCAATTCATCATAGATGCCGTCTTGAACTAATACTCTTGAGGTTGCAGAACAGACTTGGCCTTGGTTCCAAAAAATACCAAACATAATCCATTCGACTGCTGTCTCAATATCGACATCATCAAAAATAATGAGTGGTGATTTTCCGCCAAGCTCAAGGCTAATTTTCTTCACCGTATTTGCAGCTGATCGCATGATCTGCTTGCCGACTGGGCCACTACCAGTAAAGGCAACTTTGTCCACAGCAGGATGCTCGCATAAGATCGGCCCTATTTTTGAGCCATGACCAGTGACGATGTTTAATACGCCATTAGGTAATCCAACTTTTTGACAGATACGACCCAGCTCTATGGCAGTCATGGAGGTGACTTCTGCAGGTTTTAATACCATCGTACAACCCGCTGCTAAAGCAGGAGCGACTTTCCACGCTGCCATATCTAGTGGAAAATTCCATGGAATAATGGCACTGACTACTCCTAATGGCTCTTTACGAACTAGGCAGCTATAACCCTCACTATGAATCTCTATTTCAGACTCTTGATTGTTATCAAAATCTTCTACTAGGTTGGCATAAAACTCAAAACAATCGATTACACCGTTCATATCCAACTGAGCTTCTGTAAAAGGCTTGCCGTTGTCTTGTACTTCTAACTGCGCCAAAAAATCCAAATTATCTCTGATCTCTTTGGCAATAGCGCGCAGATACTTCGCACGCTGTGAGCCTGTGAGTCCAGACCAACTACCATTATCGAATGCTTCTCTAGCGGCTTTAATAGCTGCTTCTGCATCTTCGACAGACGCGTTAGCAATGTCAGTAATCACACTTTCATTACTAGGGTCGATATTAGCGATAGTGGCTCCGGTTGATGGTGTCACCCATTTGCCGTCAATATAGAGTTCGTTGTATGTGTTCATCAATTATTCCTATAGAAATTTGGTTTGTTGGCGTATTTAGCGTCCTTAACTATACTCGTGATATTTTCTCTTAATAGCGATGTGTTCAGCGATACGCCCAGCATCATGCCAAACCCCCCAAATAAAGGATGACCCCTGCCCTGACAAGAAAGGCAAGCCGACAAAATAAATACCAGTTGCTGACGTGACACCGCGATTATGTAGCGGGCGACCGACTTCATCCAACACATCAACTTCTAACCAGCTGTAGTCATATTTAAAACCAGTTGCCCAAATCACGGTAGTGATGTTACTTTCACTGAAATCTATCGATAAACTCGGATTGCTGATAGATTCAGGTAACGCTAAGAACTCACGGGCTTCTGGCTCTTCAGGTAGATCTAAACCGTTGTCTTCAACATATTTATCTGCCACATCTAAAAGCGCCAAATAGTTTTGCTCTGCTTCATTGACGTTTTCGAATAAATCATCATTGAACGTTAGCGTGTCGCCTGAAAATGATTTCGTTAAGCCCAATAAATGAATACCATCATGAGCCAGCTTACGGAAATCAACTGTTTCTCCGCCATTCATACCGCTGACAGCAAAGCCTTTTAATGGTCCATCATTTGGTTTTTCTCTGTCCCAACCGCCTAATACGCCTAACCACCAAACATTGTCCCGACCTCTATAGCGTCTTGGTGGACGTTCATGCGCACCAACAGACAAATAAACTTTTTTGCCAGCAGCATTTAATTCTTTAGCAATCTGTACGCCTGATGAGCCACTACCAATCACTAATACAGCACCCTCTGGCAACTGTTCAGGATTCTTATAACTATCCGAGTGGATTTGTTGCACGTTGGCGGTTGAAGCAATAATCGGTGGAATAGAAGGTACTTGGAACGCCCCAGTTGCTACCACGATTCGTTTGACTTCTAACTCGCCCTCTGAGGTAGTGACGTGATAGCCTTGTCTGCCCTTTAAAGGCGTAACCTTAGTAACCGCAACACCTATTTGAACAGGGGCATTGATATGTTCGGCATATTTTTGGAAGTAATCCGCAACCTTGTCATGATGAATAAATCCTTCTTGGTCATCCTCAAACAGCATGCTAGGAAAGCGATCATGCCAGCAAGGTCCGTTGGCAACTAAAGAGTCCCAGCGGCGAGTACGCCATGCTTCTGCAATACGATTCTTTTCTAAGACAATGTGCTCAATGCCTTCCTTGGACAGGTGCTCACTCATTGCAATACCAGCTTGTCCACCGCCAATTACTAACGTATCCGTCGTCTGCATTATTTTCTCCAGTAAATTAATGTCTATCTACATCCTATGTGAAACAACAACAATTTAAATAACTCTTTTAATAACTATTGCTTCAGAAAAACAAAATCAATAGAAAACTCACAAGTAAGTAATGATGCTTAAAATCATTTCGCTTCTCTGGTTTACTATTTCTAAATCAGAAGTACAAAAAATCAGAATAGATAAGGTTTCAGAGTTTACCTATACTAAATTTTCTTCATTGATTTAACCAAAGGGTACAGAACATGAAACATGAAAGGATTCGCTGCTTCAATACCAAAGAAACTTACCCCGAACAAAGTATAGACAATGATCTGTGTCAGGCAGTCGTTGCTAGAGGGCGTACTGTTTTTCTTCGAGGCCAAATTGGACAAAATCTCGAAACCACAGAAAGCGTTTGCCTTGCCGATGTAGCAGGACAGACGGAAAGAGCGATGTACAACATTGATATGCTATTAAAAGAAGCAGGTGGTGAATTAGAAGATATCTGCAAAATCACGATTTATATCGTTGATCCACGCTATCGTGAAGACGTTTACCGTGTCGTCGGCAAGTGGCTGAAAGGCGTATATCCGGTCTCTACCGGTATTGTAGTCACGGCATTAGCCAGACCTGAGTGGCTAGTAGAAGTAGACGCCACTGCTGTCATTCCTGACTAACGCAGACCTAGATCTAAACCATCAGGTAAACACTATTGCATTTGGAGATTAACATGACCTTTTCTATTATTGCTCGCTGTAAAAAAACAGGACAAATTGGAGGTGCCGTGTCATCTTCTTCACCTGCAGTTGCGTCACGATGTTTGCATGGTCGTGCTGGGGTTGGCATGGTAATGAGTCAAAACATTACTGATCCTATGCTGGGTACCAAAATTCTCGACGCTTTAGAGCAAGGCGACACGCCAGAGAACGCTATTAAACGTTTGGTTGAAACTGAAGACTTTATACAGTATCGCCAATTGGTTGCTTTGAATAATGAAGACGAAGGCGCGGTATTCAGTGGCGAGCAGACGTTAGGTGTTCATGGACATTTCATCAGCACAGATGTGGTTAGTGCCGGAAACTTGCTCGATCACGATGCTGTGCCACAAGCGATTGTTGAGGCGTTTGAGCAGACTGATGGATCCCTAGCAGAGCGACTGTTGGTTGCTATGAAAGCCGGTTTGTCTGCTGGCGGTGAAGCTGGACCTGTTCATTCAGTTGGTTTGATGGTTATGACTAAAGACATACAGTGGCCTATCGTCGACTTACGGTTAGACTGGTCAGAGAACCCAATTGATGACTTAGCGACTGCTTGGCAGGTTTATGAGCCACAAATGAATGACTATATAGCAAGAGCGGTAGATCCAACGACTGCACCAAGTTACGGCGTGCCTGGCGACTTGTGAATAAAATAGTGTAATACGACGCGTTATGTTTAATAATTGAGGGTACAGTGACAGTACCCTTTTATTAAATATATGAGTATATACATGAACCGCCGAATCTCTTTACGTCAGATGGAATATTTCGTTGGTACTGCCAAACATGGCAGCATCCTAGCCGCTTCAGAAGAAGTGCATATCTCGTCGCCATCGATTTCGGCCGCTATTGCTCATATTGAAAAAGAATTAGAGGTGCAACTTTTTATTCGACAACACGCAAAAGGCCTACAGCTAACCCCAGTAGGCGAGTTGCTCAAAAAGAAGTGCCAAAGAATTCTAGATGAAACGTCAGATTTATATGCTTGGGCTGCTGAGATCTCTAGTGAGGTAAAAGGCAAATTGAAGCTGGGTTGTTATATTGGTGCTGCACCAACGTTGTACTCCGAAGTGATTCAACATTATTCGCAAACCTTTGAACAAGTCGAGATCGATTTAAACTTAGATACGCCTCGTATGCTGATGATGTCCCTACTCTCTAATAAGTTGGATTTGGCACTAACCTTCGATTTACAAATTGATGAGAAGCAAGTTAACTTTCAACCATTAGCGAGCTTACCACCTTATGCTTTAGTGGCTGCCAACCACCCTTTAGCATCAGAAAAATCCGTTTCTCTAAAAACCTTATCCAAACTGCCCATGGTTCTGTTGGATATCCCCTACAGTTACGAGTACTTTTTATCGCTTTTTGAGCAGCAAGGTCTAACACCAAATATACATACCCAAAGTCACTATGTTGAGATTGTCAAAACAATGGTCGCCAATGAATTGGGATACAGTATTTTTAATACAAGACCGAGGGTCAATACTGCTATGGATGGCAAAGAGTTAGTACGCATACCAATCCAAGGAAATCTGAGACCAATGAAAATAGGTATCATGACGCCAATTAATGCACACAACACACTATTGGTTAAATCCTTTATTCAACACTGTCAGCGTTGCTTTGCAGATGGCAATATCCCCGGAATGAGCGCCTTATAACAACGACCAATAACATTCAAATTTAAGAGGTTATTTATGTCATTAATAAAGAAAGACAGTAGCATAGAAATATTAAAAACACTGATTGGTTTTGACACGACCTCTTATAAAAGCAACCTATCTTTAATCGAAGCCATCAAATCCCTATTCGACAGCTATGGCATTTCTGTGGTTGTCGATTATAACGAAGAAGGCAACAAAGCCAACTTATTTGCTACAACTGGTCCAGTAGAGGAACACGGTGTCTTGTTATCAGGGCATACCGATGTGGTTCCTGCTAATAAAGACCACTGGGAGAGTGATCCTTTCATTGCTGATGAACGTGATGATAAAATTTACGGGCGCGGTTCGACGGATATGAAAGGCTTTATCGCTTGTGTGATTAGAATAATGTGCCAAGCCAGCCAGCAGAAACTGACTATCCCGCTGCATGTATGCTTATCTTTTGATGAAGAAATTGGTTGCTTGGGCGTTAGAAATATCTTGCCTCAGTTGCCAAAGTTGATTAAGACGCCACGGTTTTGCGTGATTGGTGAGCCTACCTCGATGCAAATAGCGTTAGGGCATAAAGGTAAAGCAGTTTATCAGGCGCGTTGTAGTGGAGAGAATGGGCATTCTTCTATGGCACCCAATTACCGCAATGCGATTCATGTTGCCACACAAGTAGTAACGTCTTTGGTAGACAGTCAGAATGAATTGGCTCAGAGCGGACAACGTGATGAAGAGTATGATATTCCTTACACCACTATTCATGTTGGGAAAATTCAAGGTGGCACCGCGTTAAACGTGGTTTCAGACAGCTGTACTATAGATTATGAGATACGGCACATAGCAGAAGACAGTATTGACACGATTACCGATATCATCAATGCAAACCTGCAAAAACACTCTCACAGTCAATATGCTGATATCCACTTTATGAATGCTTATCCAGGGTTAAGTACCAGTCATGAGCATCCTGAATTACAGTTTTTGAAATCCTTACTTTCAGATGACACTACCGTCGGAAAGATATCTTTTGGGACAGAAGGTGGTTTGTTTTCTCAAACCTTTGATAGCCCTATTTTTGTTTGTGGGCCAGGTTCCATGGAGCAAGGTCATAAACCTAATGAGTATGTAGAAATCTCTGAAATGAATAAGTGTGACTTGTTTTTGGAGAAATTATTAAAACAGTTGAAATAGCATCATACCCTGCTAGTAAAAATGGCGGCGGCGGTTGAGAGGCTTTAAGCAATGGTTATACGCTCTTGGTAGCTTTCCCATTTGATTATGCCAATACAGTTGGAAAATTCCATCATTTGTTAAGAATGATGGAATTTTCTGATTTTAGACATTAAAAAGCACTACCAATCGGCAGTGCTTCCTAGTGCGTATTGAACATTTATAATAAACAAACACTGAACTATTTAGCTACTTAGCTACTTAGTAACTTAACTACTTAGCAACTGATAAATAATCAGGCCAATGCCAGTTTTAGAGTCCAGTTATAAACAACACGAGCAATTACGTTTGGTTTTCGACATTTTGCCAATACCCGGATTAAAGGTATTGGTTGGGTCTAGACTTTTATAGAAGTTTTGCAAATCAGGTTCTGCTTCGTATAGATGCCCTACATTATGCTCAGCAGGATATTTTGCTCCGCGGGCGCTCAGCAGCTCTAACATCATCTTTTTAACAAGATGTGCATCACTACCCTTCTTCAAAATATAATCTTGATGAAATACATAGCAAAAGAAATGCCCGTAATAGAGTTTCTTTTCCAAATGTTGTTCAATTTCTTCAGGTAGGATTTCAAGCCATTCTAATTCGTTACGCGGTATGGCAATATCTAATGCCAATATCTCACCGACTTCTTTTTCATGCATGACTTCATAGCGTAATGCGGCACCAGCTGCGGCAAAACGATTTAAAAGCGCGCTTTCTGACTCTTCCTGACTACATTCAAAATAGTTACCCGTGTCTGAAGCAGTAAAGAACGTCTTCAGAAAGTCTTGAGCCTCTGCTATACCATCATCACTCATTTTCATGATGAGATGATGTTCATATTGATCGCGATACTCAATCATGCGCTTCGGTAAATGCTTTGGAAATATATTGGCGATGAACTGCATGACTTTGTCAGTGAAATGCTTTGGCATCCATGACCATTTATGGAACTTTGCGTCTATAGCGCCTTTGATAGAAAACAGTCTAGGCAAGGCATTTGTACCGAGATGCTTAATACTCAGGAACGTGTCCTTGCCATACTTAGCAGATACATCAAATATATCACGATGCATATACTCGCCAACTTCAGGAATATTTTCGAAGTTTGATAGTATCTGCCTTCTGAGCTGTGCCAGCTCACTCACACTGTTGGTACCTATATAAAAGGTTTTCTCTTTTGCCGCTATTGGATAAGTGTCAAGACGTACTGCAAACACGGCAAGCTTGCCCGCGCAGCCACTGGCCTCATACAGTCTTCGCTTATCCGCATTAAAGCGGCTTGGCGTGCTTGCATCAACATCTTTTACTCTAGCGATGTACTCTTTGTCAGATGCTAGCTTGCCAGTGTCAAGTAGTTCTCTTTTATCAAAATTACCTGTTTGTAAATTAGTGAGTATTTCTTCTGGAGTGTCGCCCAATTCTACGTCTAGATGATTGACTAGCACCAGTTGACTATGTTGATTTATTTGGGCAAACAGCGCAAGCTCAGTATAAGCAGGCCCTCTTTTCACCAGCGCACCGCCAGAGTTGTTAGAAATACCACCAATAATAGACGCACCCAATGTCGATGACCCGATGACCGAGTGAGGCGCCCTATTTACGGTATTAAGCTCACTTTGCAACTGATGTAATGTCGCCCCAGGCAAGCTAATCACTTGCTCATTGTCATTCACCAAATACAACTGGTTCATTGCAAGCGTGTTAATCACAACCACCGGTCTATCGTAGTCATTACCGCTCGGTGTTGAGCCTTCCGTCAGGCCTGTTTTTGCCGCTTGCATGATAATAATGCAGTCGCCTTCCACACATACTTCTAAGCTGCGCCAAATCTCCAGCAGAGTTTGCGGAAACAAAACAGCCAAAGCATTGCCGCCACCAGAGCGCCACCCCATTCTATAGTGCTCGTTTTTCTCTGGATCAGCCTGTACATTACTGGCTCCCAGTAAATGCGTTAGCTTATCTAACACTTGATCAGGACGGAGTGTGTCCGGATACGTTATGTTTGATGAGAAAAGGTTTGATGAAGCCATATGACGCTCCTTAACTTGTGATTGTGTGTCACTCATTATGCTAAAGGCCCTTGAAAACCAAAGAGGTAAATGGCAGCCATGACGATGATGCCACAGAACAACACATAATAGAGGGTAGGTAAAATAGTACGCCTAAGTGTGGCGCCCTCCATACCGAGTAGACCCACCGTTGCTGATGCAGCCACCACGTTATGTATGGCAATCATATTACCAGCTGCAGCACCAACTGCTTGAGCTGCGATGACTAAAGAAGGTGAAATATGTAAACTCATGGCGGCTTCAAATTGAAACTGACTGAACATCATGTTAGATACGGTGTTAGAGCCGGCAATAAAGGCACCTAATGCCCCAATGGTTGCACTAATCAATGGAAAAGCACTGCCAAAAGTACCCGCAAATAACTCTGCACTGGCGACTGGCATACTTGCCACATCTGATAAGTTTATGCCTGAATTGATGAAAATCCTAACCATTGGAATCGTAAAAATAAGGACGAATCCAGCCCCTAATACAGTCTTTCCCGACTCTTTGAATGCACTGTTTAGAGCACTGCTTGAATTTTTGGTTTGAAAAGCGGCGGCAACCAAGGCGCTGATTAATAACAATCCACCTGGTAAGTATAAAGGACTAAAGCTGGCACTGATATCTGCCTCGCCTAATAAGGAGGTAAAGTCTAACGTCGCACTACTAAGAAAAGATTTGAACCCCTCAAATACTCTTGAACAAACCAGTAAAAGGGCAACCAGCAAATAAGGGAACCATGCCATGATAGTAGACATTTTTTTGTCATCTAAATTCGGCGTCAAATCATCTTTACTGACTACTAATTTACCCATCCATTCGCTTGGCCAGTTCTTTTGCGGCTCAAAATCCCATGTGGTTTTTGGCACTAAAAATCCACGTTTTGCCGCGTTAACCACAATGGCGACACTGACCAAACCACCGACCAATGACGGAAACTCTGGCCCTAAAAAGACACCTGTTAGGGTATAAGGAATCGTAAATGCCAAGCCAGCGAATATAGCAAATGGCCAAATCGCAAAGCCTTCTTTCCAGCTTTTGTTCTTGCCAAAGAAACGAGTAAGCATCATCACCATGATAAGTGGCATGAACGTACCAATGACACCATGAATAATAGCCACTTGACTGGTAATCAGTTGTAAAAAGTCACCCCACTCTAGTCCTTCTTGTGCCAGTTGGGCGCTAATAGCTGCAGTATCTAATCCCTTATTTACCCCAATAACGATAGGCGTACCGACCGCACCAAATGATACAGGCGTACTTTGTATCATCATTCCCATTAACACTGCACCTAGCGCTGGAAACCCTATCGCTACCAGTAAAGGTGCGGCAATAGCGGCAGGAGTACCGAAACCAGCGGCACCCTCAAGGAATGTCCCAAAGCACCATGCAATAATAATGGCTTGCACTCGTCTATCTGGCGATACATTGGTAAACCCAGCACGAATAACGGCGATGGCACCAGTGTGTTTTAACGTATTCAGTAAGAAAATAGCACCAAAGACGATCCACAATACTGAGACGGTAATGACCATACCTTGAATGATCGATGAGGACACGCGATTAAGCGTCATATCCCAGATGAAAAGCGCAAGCCCAGCAGTAACGGCTAAAATAATTGGCATGGTTTTTTTGGCTGACCACTGTAAGCCAATAAGCAAAATACCACAGAGAACAATTGGTAATAGTGCCAGGAGTCCATATATTGTCTGATTCAAAATCATATCCTTTTGATTGTGTGACCTTCCTTGAGTAAAGCCATGTCAGTATTTATTTTTATGACTTAATCTTTCATAACTTAGTGATGACTGAGGTATTGAGCATTTATAAATAGGTACTGCTAATCACAGTTAATTTGTTAAAGATGTCTGTCAGATGACACCGAAAACAATCTCTATCAGTGCCATGACCAAATGCTCAAAACGCCCTAAAATATTCTACGCCTTGTCAATACATTGATATATTGCATCAAAGGACAATATTATTTTCTTTTTTTGCTATAATCCAAGATGCATTAAAGCAATTGGAGAACAAGTATGGCCAAAGCTGACGATATGGTTTTATTCGTTCAGGTGGTTGATGAAGGTTCATTTTCTAGGGTCGCTGAAAAACTGTCATTGACGAATTCAGTCGTAAGCAAACGCATTGCAAGATTAGAAGAAAACTTAAACGCACAGCTACTTTATAGAACCACCCGAAAGCTGAGCTTAACTGATGCAGGAAAGACCCTTTATAACAAAGCGAAAATTGCTAAATTTGCCTTTCAAGAAGCCGAAAATGCAGTGACGGGTTACGGTGAGGATATGAAAGGCAACATACGTATCACCATGCCAGTGGTCTCTGCCAATCTAGTATTGAGCGAATCGATTGCTGAATTTTGCAAACAACACCCTGAAATATCGGTGGATTTGCAAATTACCAATCGATTGGTTGATTTGATAGAAGAAGGGTTTGATCTGGCCATAAGAACCGCAGAGCTTGAAGACTCATCTCTCATTGCGAGGCGTCTTATAGATAGCCAGTGGGTGATATGTGCAACACCGGACTATTTGGGGAAATATGGTATACCTCAGACACCTGAACAATTACAGGATCATAAATGCTTGGTCTATAAGTTTGATAATGCGGCTAACGATATATGGCCACTATATATAGATGGCACAGAGCAATTGCTTCCTATAGAAGGCCGGTTTTATAGCAACCATCTTGATGCGATTAAACAAGCGACCCTTAGCGATTTAGGCATCGCTTTTTTACCACAAGCACTTGTTTATAAGGAGCTACAGCAAAATACGCTCACACAGATTTTGCAACGTTTTACACGAAAAAGAATGGGAATGTATGCGGTTTATCCTAAAGCAAAGCAACCGGATCAAAAATTGAAACTGCTTGTTGAGCATCTGCGAGAGTCATTACATGAAAAACAGGCTTATTACTGCTAAATAATAAGCCTGTTTTTCATGTGTATAAGCAAAGATAAATTAAAGCATTGATTATATGTTGATACGTTCAAACTATCGCTACTGCCCTGCAGTATCATAAAACTGGCATCTCCAAGGTCAGCGACTAGGCGTATTTTTTCTTTAGGGTTTAGCGCTATACCTTCATAATCATCATAACTTTCACGCAACTGTCTTAGGAAAATTATAGAGTGACATCTATTTCGAGACTAGAGCTCTATCTTTACCATGACCCAAAAACCACAAAAAAGCCACTTAATAGCTAAGTGGCTTTTTTGTTGAGAGTGTTATTTGTACTGCAGACAAGCTATAGACGCTAACCTAAAGTTGGCATCGAGAACTGCTTGTCTTCTCGTATCGCTGCGCTAGGCCAGCGTTGAGTAATCGTTTTTCGGCGAGTAAAAAATCTAACGCCATCTGGTCCGTACATAAATAAATCTCCAAATAATGAGCGCTTCCAACCACCAAAGCTTTGAGAAGCGACAGGCACTGGTAATGGAATATTAACGCCAACCATACCCACCTGAATATTATCAACGAAGTAACGTGCCGCCTCCCCATCTCGGGTATAGATACACGTGCCATTGCCGTATTCATGTTCATTTATGAGCTGTATCGCCTCTTCCATTGTCTGCACACGCATCACCTGAAGCACTGGTCCAAAAATCTCTGCTTCGTAACTGTCCATCTCTTTTGTCACATTATCTATTAGAGTTGGACCCACAAAGAAACCTTGCTCATGACCTGTCGGTGCTGCACCAGAGCCATCAATGATGACGTTGGCTCCTTGGTCAGTAGCACTTTTGATATGCTCTAAAATTTTAGATTTGTGCGCACCAGTAATGACAGGACCAAAATCATTTTCTTTGTCAGAATAAGCACCTAATTTCAACTGCTGTATGGCAGGCTGTAATGCTTCAACCATTTTATCAGCTATATCATCACCGACTGCGACCGCAACAGATAGCGCCATACAGCGCTCGCCTGACGAACCAAATGCAGCGCCTAGTAGCGAAGTAACCACATTGTCTAAGTCTGCATCTGGCATCACGATTGCATGGTTTTTTGCGCCGCCTAATGCTTGACATCTTTTGCCTTGAGCGGTGGCTGTCGTATAAATATACTCTGCAATTGGTGTAGAGCCCACGAAACTTATGGCTTCAACATCTGAATGATGCAAAAGCGCATCAACGGCCTCTTTGCCACCATTGACGACGTTCAACACACCATCAGGCAATCCTGCTTCTTTCATCAATTTTGCAATAAACATGGCGGCACTAGGATCACGTTCAGATGGCTTTAGAATAAACGTGTTTCCGCAGACGATAGCCATAGGGAACATCCAAAGAGGCACCATCACAGGAAAGTTAAACGGGGTAATCCCAGCCACGACTCCAAGAGGATGGAACTCACTCCAAGAGTCAATATCTGGGCCAGCATTACGACTGTGCTCACCTTTTAATAACTCTGGTGCACCGCAAGCATATTCAACATTTTCGATACCGCGCTGTAGTTCACCAGCGGCATCATGTGAAATTTTTCCATGCTCTTCCCCAATTAGTCGACAGATTTCATCAGCATTTTTTTCTAGTAATTCTTTGAATTTGAACATCACTCTAGCGCGTTTCATCGGTGGAGTTTTACGCCATGCCGGAAAAGCGGCCTTTGCTGCAACGACGGCTTCATCAATCGTTTTAGCACCACCTAACGCAACCTGCTTGCTGACTTCACCCGTAGAAGGGTTATAAATAGGCTGAGTTTGACCGTCTTCAGTAATCGTATGACCGTTAATAAAATGTCCGATAGTTTGCATAATATATTCCTTTTATAGCATTGAGTTGGTAATTGGATTAAAAGTAAAATTTCCGTTTATTAGCTTGGTAAAACACCATCTGAGGCGCTTTCTGTCCATAGCAACGCATAAAGTTGCAGCATTTCTTCTAAATTAGGTATCCGAGGATTGTTGTTAGGCGAGCCTGAGCCAAACGCTTGGTCACACATCGTATTGACCAGCTCATCAAACTCTGTTTTTTGAACCCCAAATTGCGCTAATGTAGGCACCTTAAGCTCCGTATTCAAATCTTTTAAGTAAGCAATCAGCTTTATATTTGCTTGGTCGTCTGTATCGTTGAGTTCAGCAATACCTAGTGCACGGGCACAGTCTGCATAGCGATCCGGAGTACTTGATATACCAAACTCGGTAATCGTTGGTAATAACATCGCATTTGATAAACCGTGTGGTACATGAAAGAACGCCCCAATTGGCCGACTCATACCATGTACTAAGGCCACTGATGAGTTGTTAAATGCAATGCCCGCTAACGTAGAGCCCAACATCATCGCTTCACGTGCCGTTTCGTCCTTACCATCGTGATAGGCTTTTTGTAGATTGGGTCCAATCAAACGTAATGCCGCTAAAGCTTGCTGGTCACTATAAGCATTACGTTTTTGACTAACGTAAGCCTCGATAGCATGTGTCATTGCATCAATGCCCGTATCGGCAGTCGTGCGAGGGGGGACGGTCATCGTGAGACTATAGTCAATAATCGCTGCGACTGGCATGAACCCCATACCGACACACAATAACTTTTCGTTATTGGCCTCATCAGTGATGATAGTAAACTTGGTAACCTCTGACCCTGTTCCTGCGGTAGTAGGAATGGCAACAATAGGCAAGCCAGCTTCATTCACTTGACGAGGAAATTTATAGTCATTAATGACACCACCGAATTTACCCAAAATTGAAATGGCTTTTGCACTATCTATAGGACTGCCGCCGCCCAAAGCAATTAACCCATCATATTCTTGATGTCGTACTTGCTGCACACCTGATTCAATAGAGCTTTCAGTTGGTTCTGGCATAGTATCCGAGAATACATCAGCCGTGATATCAACCTCTTTTAAAATGGCTTGTAGTTTCTCTACATAGCCGAGTTTCACCATCATTTCATCTGTGATAATGAGTGGCTTTTTTATACCCAAGCTATCTAATATTGTCGGTAGCTTTTGACATGCATTACGCCCGACCTCCATTATTCTTGGGAGAAGAATACTATGTGACATATTTACCTATCCTTGTGTTGATCACGATATTTTTCATACTGTGTGTTTAATATTTTGTGTTGAATACTGTGCTAAAACGAACCCATTAACGTGCCTAAAGTTATGACAGCTATAAGTGCCAGCACAGGTACGGCAACAGCCACCACAAAAATATCTTTATAAGATTCTTTGTGCGTAAGCTGACAAATCACCAATAGCGTTATCACTGCGCCATTATGAGGAAGCGCATCCAAACCACCTGATGCGATAGACGCTACACGATGCATTAACTCAGGATTGATGCCAAATTGAGAGGCCAATTGAAGATAATTGTCTCCCATAGTATTGAGGGCGATACTTAGTCCACCTGATGCAGAGCCAGTAATACCTGCCATCACATTGACGAACACAGCTTCTGAAATCAGTGGATTGCCTGGAGATAAGCCTAATAAAAATTCTTTTACAATGATAAACCCTGTCAAAGTAGCGATTACTGATCCATAACCAACTTCAGAGGCTGTATTAAAGATAGGCAGTAGTGAACCAAGCGCACCTTCGCTAAGGGATTCTTTTAAGTTTTTCCAACGTTTCCAATTCAGCAAAATCATTGACCCACAAGATACAACTAAAGCAATGACGATAGCCCAAATACCGAGTACTTTAGCCAGTGGCACAGCACCGAACGCTTCACTCGCCAAATAGCTGTTATCCATGCTAGGTAATAGCCATTTCGTACAAATAAAGTTAATCAATATGACCAAGATAATGGGTAATAATGCCACCAGTAATGAAGGCTTAGCGCTACTATCGGTGACAACTAACTTATCGTTATGGTGCTCACCATAACCCTCCCCTGCATTGAAAGCTTTTTTAGCACGATAGTTAAGCCAAACCATGCCACCTACTAGCATAATCAAGCCAGCGATAGCACCAAGACCAGGGGCTGCAAAAGAATCCGTTTTGAAAAATGGCATGGGAATAGCGTTTTGAATGGCAGGCGTGCCTGGTAACGCCGTCATCGTAAAAGTCAAAGCACCTAGCGCAATTGCACCAGGAATCAGTCTTTTTGGAATATTTAATTCACGAAATAGAGCAGCAGCGATTGGGTATACCGCAAAACCTACTACAAACAACGATACCCCACCGTACGTCAAAATGGCACAAGCCATGACAATAGACAGAACCGCTTGTTTTTTGCCAAGTTTGGCGACCAATGATTCGGATATGCTCAATGCCGATCCTGAATCATCCATCAATTTACCAAATATAGCCCCTAGTAGAAAAAGCGGGAAAAAACTGATGATATATCCGCCCAACCCTTTCATAAATACTTGGGTATAGACGCCTAGCATCGTACTGGCCTCACCACTCAACAGCACAGCTAGCATTGCTAATAACGGGGCTAACAAAATGACGCTATGACCACGGTAAGCCAAATACATCAGCAACCCTAGCGACAGCAAAATGGGGAATAAACTTATCATGTGCACTCCTTGTGCGATAACTACATCAAATCCATTTGTTAAAAAATTACATAACGATAGAATATTTATCGTTTTAAGAAAATAACAGAATATTTTTATAATAACAAGCCTCAAACGGACAAATATTATCGTTATAATGCCTAGAGAGATTTAATGTCATCTGGTTAGGAGGCTACAAAGCCATGGTTAATACTAAAAAGAAGGGCTCTAGTGTTGAGCGGGTTTTGCAAATTGTAGAAATTCTAGCAAGATCGCAAAGACCGATGAGTGTGAGCGACTTAGCGGACACATTGGATGTGCCTATACCTAGTATGTATAGATTATTAGATCAACTACAAAATATTGGGTTCGTACAACTCGACTTACCCGGAAAGGTAACGTCTGGAAAAAGAACCTACAAGCTAGCGATGGATTTATTGCAGAACAATCATTTCAAGATTGAAAGACTTGCGATATTGCAGCAACTATCATCACAAATAGGGGAAACTGTCGGTATTGCCATTATGCAAGACCTAGATGTTGTCTATATCGACAGGGTTTTGTCTGATTGGCCACTTCAAATATACCTACCAGTTGGAACTCATGTGCCCATTTGGGCAAGTGCTAGTGGTAAATTATTCCTATCACAGCTATCCAATGCAAAATGCGAACGTATCATCGATAAAATTTCTATACATGCATTAACCACCAATACTCAGACGAATAAAAAACGTTTGATGCAGACCATTGCTGAGACTCGAGATACTAGAATAGGCATAGATAATGAAGAGTTTATTCCAGGCATGGTCGCCTGTGCCGTACTCATTCCTAATGATGAAAATAAAGCGTTTGCGACAGTATTTACCCACGGCCCGACAGTAAGAAAAACTTTGGAAGAATTACTAGAGTACGTACCTCTGATGCGTGAGGCCGCTTTGGAGCTAGCAGTGACTTTTAATCAGGATTATAAATAAGCTTATGAACAAGTGAGCTTGATATCCTATTGACACTGATAGGCATAATAAATAGGAAAAAGAGGAAGTATCTGGGAGACACTTTCTCGAGTACAAGGTGAAATATTATGCTAGAGAAACCATAACAAGTTTATGAATTAACCTTTATTAATTTAGCTTTTATAACGTAGATTGCACACATTGATTCATGATTTTCTCAGACAGCTCATAGCATACCTCTCGACTCTCAGTCTCTAGCACAATACTTAGATAATACACATCATCATCCATCCAATAGTTGATTAAGTTAGAGCCTATACCGACTAAGTTACCTGTTTTTAATCCTGGAATATTGGGGTAAGAACGCATAAGCTTATTGGTATTAAAAACTCTTTTTCCATTAAATTCAAAATATTTCAACGAACAAAAAGAAGCTATCGCCCCATACTGGCTGATAAACACTTTGGCAAGCTTACTCATGTCTTGAGCCGTTGTATAAGCACTTTTCTCAAGACCTGAACAACTGGTCCAATGACTGCCTCTTAAACCAAGAAAGTATGACTGACGAACCATTTGAGTGACGAAAGTCGGTTCAGTACCAGAGTGCCAACAGGCTAAAGCAAATGCTGCTTCATTAGAGCTAGCGATTAAAGCAGACTCAATAAGTATTATTAACGGTATTTGTTCGTCTTTTTGGTAAAACTGATAGTACTCACTACTACCCTTTAATAAACTAATCGGCATCTCTACCGTAGTCGTGACAGGATCGATTTTATCCTGCATCACTTTATCCCAGACCAACATAACCGTCATTAATTTAGCCAACGATGCCATCATTTTCGGTATTGCTGACTTGTTTTCTATGATAAGACGCTGAGCGGTTATCTCATTATCGTTTAGTTTAAAACTCTCAAACAGTATGGCGGCGTCTGTATTAAAATCCTTCATAATAGTAGTATCTTTTGTCTCAACTACTGCTAACTCTTGCTGATAAACAATAGGGTTTTTACCCTCTATGAATAGCTTATTGAGCCCAATGCCATTAGAGGCTTTAATAAAAACATGGTCATGATCTTTAAGAAACTCATGTAATTTCGAGCTTAAGGCTTGTACGTCTTCAAAGTGATAAAGTGTTATGTCTAGACTTTTAAGCTTATCAACCAATACTTTGCTTTGACTCCCGACTAAAATCAAAGCTCTGAAATTCATCCTCTCAATGATAGGAGCCAACTGTAAATGGTAATTACTACTGTCACCCCCTAGCTCTAACATATCACCCAAAATTAATAATTTTTGATGGGTAGGTTCCTGTAACTGTTCAAAGGTTTCGAGTGCTGCCTGCATGGATAATGGGTTAGCATTGTAAGCTTCATCGTAAAGTGTGATTGGTCGGTTTTTATAGGTCGTTTCAAGTACTTGCCCTCGCCCAGCCACGGCTTTAAAACTCTCTAATCGAGTAATGGCTTCACGGATAGGTAAGTTATTATGGTTGACCACGGCCAATATAGCCATCGCATTTAGCACCATGTGCTGACCACGGGCCTGTAAATTCAGCAGATAAGTCTGACCATCAACTGCTATCTGTGCTTGTGCCTCTTTTTGATTATAACTAAGTAGCTTAATTGTTGCATCATCATGTTCACCATAGCTGACGACATGAATACCCCACGTGGTTGCCAAACGCTCAATCAAATCATACTGCTCGATATCTCGGCAAACAATGGCGAGAGAACCTGGTGCCATACCTTCAAAAATACGTGATTTTTTGAGAGCAATAGTCTCAATATTATGATGATACTCAAGATGTGCTGGAGCAATATTGGTAATGAGTGCTATATCAGGGCGGACTAAATTGGTATTGGCAGACATAGAGCCAATCGCCATCTCTAGTACCCAATAGTTTATAGAATGAGGCATAGAAGCTAAATTCCATGCAATACCTACTGGTAGATTTGCACTAGATTGAGTGTAACTCGCACCGCCGAAACCATTCAGTACATGTGCCAACATATGCACCGTTGTCGTTTTTCCGGCGCTACCGGTAATACCGATAACCTGACCATCAAAGACTTGACGAGCATATCGTCCAATCGCAATAGTCGCTTGACGTATATCACGCACGTACAGCACAGGAATACTTGAGTTTTTGTATGCTATGGCATCATCAGTGATAATGGCAGAAGCGCCTTTTTTCACTAAAGACTCAAGCGACTTTTCAGACAAATAGCCTACCGCCATATTTTTTCTTCGAGCCACGATTAACTGACCTGACTCAAAACTGGGTTGCCAAATGCATAATCCTGTCGCAGACCAATCTACTGGCGGTGTGACTAGCCACCTCCCCTTAGTGGCAAGGACCAGCGAATTGGCTGTTAACACAGATTGTTTCAAAGCCTGACTATCTGATTCTACTGGCTGATTTTTGTCTTCGTTATGTGCATGGATTACATCATAATTTGACTGATACTTCTTTGCAGCGAGCTTTGGATAATTGGCCGTTTTTAAAAAATCAAAGTAACCAATAAGCCCTGATAAATAATGCTCTACATCATCAATTCGCACTCTGAACGAGTGATGGCGGATAAAAAATCCATGCAAAATAGCTTGCGGGGATTTGTAAAACATGGCCATTTCTGGAAAGAAAAAACCATTTATAAGATGATTAGCACGTGCATGCAATGCCTGATAAAACCCTTGAACATCAAAACCTGCTAACACATCATGAAACTCCGGATGTTCATCTAGTTTTAATAGCATTTTATGAAATACCATGGATAGCTCAAGCAATGTCGGAAAAGTAGTGATACGGTTTTTGATAAAATCGGTATAGCCTGCAATGTTATTGACCGCAAACTGAAAATACTTTTTTTCAGGCTTATAAATGATCAGCTCGTTTGAGCAATAAGATAACCAATGATCGTGCGCTTGATCATGTTTGGCTTTAATAGAATAGTCAAAAGCACAAGTGACACAGTCAAGCCAACGCGTATCTTTGGTCAAACCATACAAACGCATCATTGCAAATGCCGCCTCCCCATCATAATAAATGATGCGGTTTTTCGCTTTTAGCGTTAAGTCTTTGCTATGTAGGACATGCACAAAGCTGCCATCGTCTTGTTGCATCGCGATGATGCCTAGCGCTAATTGCTCTGCCAACGCATGATAATCATCTGCTTTTGGTGTGTCTCTAAACACTTGCAGATATTTAACGATTGCTAAGATCGCAACAGCATTTGCGCCTAACTTAATCTCTCCGCCAGTATCAATCACATACGTTTTGTCATCATAGTTCTGAATAAGCTCATCAATCAAATAGCTCATGGCATTATCAATACTAACTTTCATATTAGCCAAAGCAAGCTTAGCCTCATCGTTACGATAGGCGTCAAAACTATGACAAGCTTCATAGCCTTCTATCAGTGCATAGGTGCTACTGGCATGACGCAGGCTATTATAAGTATCTATCGTGCGGCCAAAACAAGGAAAGTACCCATACACATACTGGCCAGAAGGCTGCACCTGTCTGGCTAAGTAATTTGTAGACATCTCAATGATAGGCTGAGTCGTATTTGCCGATAGTGGCAACAACTTGCGGTGACCCTTAAAGCGTGGCTGTGTATCAAGGGTATGACACTCACCTGTGTGCTCATCAATAAACACACCCGCCGTATTAAAACTAATAATGGGCAAGTCATCGCTAAAATCTGGAATTTGGCTACTGCCATGGCGCGCTTTTAGATACACATTCAGGTTATTATCATTAACCCCTGCATGAGAAACCGTGTTACCCATATAAAGACAGGCATTAGCATTCAACTCCATTTCGGTGAGCAATAACCATGGCTCTCGCACACCTTCAAATGCAATGCCTGAGCGGTAATAATTGCGTTTAAAGCCCTTTAGACTTTGCTGAAAATTTGACCAAGTAGTGAGTGAGACTTGATTGAGCCACTCAAGCCTTAACCAAGCGATAGGAGCATCAAATTTTTCTGATAACGTATCTACTTTTGCCATTATCACTGGCAATATTTTTTCAAAATTAGAGAAGTTACTAGTGTTATCTGCTTCCTTTAGTTTCAATAAATCATTAATAATAAAAGTGACTACTTTGGCTTTTTTATGGCCATCAGAGACTGACAAGATGAAGGTAGTAGGCAGCGTATCTACTGCAGCATCTTGAAAATTCCCAGTACTATTTTCAGTATTTACTTGGGTAATATGTGTTTGTACCCAGTGTTCATAGATGGCTGGTAAGTTATTTTTTAAGTGAGTCATTAGGCCATTCATACTGGTGGTTTCGCTCATTTTTTATTGTCCTTTATTATTCACTGTTTTTAGTATTTTGGGCACTATCCTATCTGCCCTTAAGGCTTATTAACTATAGCTCAATACGGTTATGTATACCCTGTAAAAAACGCCCCCAGTTTGGGAGCGTTTTAACGTTTACATTACGATTAGCCGATACTAAATAACTGATATGGCTTAAATAACTCAGACACCTGATATCAATTAAATAACATTGGTGATATCAACATCAATATTGACCTGTGTAGCCAAGTCAGTGCTCAGCGCCCACACATTATATTGTTGCCCATCAGCATCTGTAACATCGGTTCCTGTATCGATCCAATTCGAAGGATTACCAGATCCATCTGTATCACTGAGATCAGCACCAATATTACCTAAATCTACGGTATCATCGCTATCGCCTCTAACATAGATCGCATCTGAGGTTCCTGAATTCGCAATATCTGCCGCTTGTACGGTTAACGTATTGGCACCAATGCCACTTATATCTATCACATCAACTTCAAAGATATCAGATAAGCTGATGGTTTGATCTTCGCTTTCAAAGCTTAGAACATCAAGCCCTTCGCTTGAGACAGTCAATGAGGTGTCAGGAATATCGATAGAAGCTGCATCATCAGCAAGTGTGAAGCTACTGGCACTTACACGACCTGCAGCTGCCCCACTCTCAGAATCATAGTCGATCGTAATTTCTAGATTTGCAGAAGATGACTCACCATTTGGTGCAGTAATCGTATACTCAAAAACATCTACATCACCATAAGTACCTGTAAACGTAGAATTAGCCGCATAGTTGTAACTACCATCCGAATTAATGGTCAACATGCCATAGTTACCTACTATTTCTGTGCCGTCAATCACTGCTAAGCCATCGACTGCTGATACTACGGTACCAGTAGCTGCCGTATCAGTACCATCAGCGCCTAAGTCAGTGATAACGTTACCCGCTACCGTTCCATCGACACCTTCATCTGGGCTGTAATTGGTAACCACATCGGACACTGTACTGATGGATAAGCTACCTAATAAGCTAACATTTAACAGCCCGCTAGCATTTCCTAGTGTCACGTAATAAGTACCGCCACCTTCAAACTCTGGTAATACCAGCTCATTCGCACTCCACGAAGCTCCCAAAACACCTCCTGAGCTAACCAACCAGTTTACTTCTTCGTATACTAATACAGCATCGGTGCTACCTTCTTCAACTCTATACACTACAAGGTCAAAATTGGTATCGCCTAACAATGACAAGTCTAGGAAAGCTGAACCAGTGCCATCTACGGTCACTTGCTCAGTAGAGTTATTGGGCACTACAAAAGTGAGCCCACTGTTGCTACCTAGCACACTCACAGCTATCGTATCCGAAAGCACGCCAAGATTTAACAGCCCTCCTACAGGTTGTGTTTGTGTTTCTTGCGTGGTGATGGTGGGCGTGACATTCACATTTAGCGTGGATTCATTGTCTACAGCTGCTGGTGAGGTTGTATCTACTGTGACTGTCACAGCAGGTGCGTTACCGCTCACATTGTCCACAGCATCTTTGATGTTGTAGCTTAGCTCATACTTAGCATCATCTAAAGGCGTTTGCGGCGTTAAAGTATAGCTGCCATCAGTGTTTTCAGTGATCACTGCATCAACTACGATACCATTTACCACTAACTGTAGTGTTTCACTGTCACTAAGCACACCAGCAGCAACCTCAAGGCTTGGTGTATTGTCATTTGTGGTGCCATCATCTGCAATGACTTCTGAAGGTGTTAGTACACCACCGCTGCCGTCATTGGCTACATTGTCTGTGATAGTTGCCGCTGCGATTGGCGCAGCAGGTGCCGTAGAGCTGAGATTGATCACCAGTTTTGCGGTATCGCTGTTACCTGCTGTACCGTTAGAGATGGTGTATTCAAACACCTCTGTTTCACCTGACGAAGCATAATCACCATTGGCCGTGTAAGTATAATCACCATTTTCATCAATCACTAGTACACCGTATTGACCCTGTATGGTAAATACATTGACACCGTCGACAAGCTGAGATGTTGATTCTGACATCGTATTATCACTGCTTATGTCCGTCAGCTTAGTGTTGGCCGTAACCGTATCTTCACCCAACTCACCTGTTACCAACCCGTCAGGGTCAATCACGTTACCTGTGATGGCCGTACTTGAGTCAAAATCATATTCCGTTAGTGTGGCGGTGACATCGGTGGTTTCAAGCAGCGTTAAGGTATTGCTGAGCAATGCTTCTGCAACCGCATCCAATACCGGGTCAAGCAAACCTGCAAGTAGACCACCTACTAGTGCATTTTGTTGGAGTACATCAATCAAGTCATCGACACCCAGTTCATTTGTTTCACCCAATGCAACTGTGAGGATGCCTTTAACAGTAGTACCCAATTGCAAGATAGGATAATCAGTATTGAGTGAGGTTTCCACTGCATTTAAGACAGCCTCTTGGTTATCTGGACCTAAAATGATGCCTGAGTCACCCAACTCTGCCAACTCCACATCTTGTACTAAAGTGGCTAATGCGCTCTCACTTTTGCGCACCACCACAGTGTAATCTCCTGGCTCTAAACCAGATACGACTGCTGTTAATGTGTCATTGCCCGTCAATCCCAATAATTCTAGACCTATTACATCACCCACCAATGGGTCACCACCAGTCGTACCGACATAAACACGGTCGCCATTACTATTGTAGACTTCGATATTGACCGCATCCGCTACTGCGACTAGCGCTGTCTGACTAACTTCAATACTGACCGTGCCATTAGCGCCTTCACTTACCGTAAAGTCAAGCGTACCATCTGTACCGCTATCGCTTTCGGCGACACCAAGTACGGTGACGCTATCGTTATTTACTGAAGGATAAGTGGTTACTTGTAATTTACCTAAATCGATATCATTGGAGTCATCTTGAGCGATGATGACGGTGGTATCAACCGTCACGCTAACAGCAGGCGCATCATCACTCACGTTACCGGCATCGTCTGTGAGATGGTAACTTAGGTCATGCTCACCATCAGTCAGTGGCGTGGTTGGCGTTAAGGTCACACTACCATCGCCATTAGGTGTAGAGGTGGAAGGTACGACGTTTCCATCAATAACCAATTGCGGAGTGCCATTAGCCACCTGATCAGCAGGTACGGTCACACTTGGTGTGTTGTCGTTAGTAACACCGTTATTGGCGACAGTTTCTGCAGGGTCAAGTGCATCACCACTGCCATCATTGGCGACGTTGTCGGTAACATCAGGGGCGATAATCGGCGCCGTTGGTACCGTGCTGTCAGGGGCACTCGCAGGATCCGATTCTACTGAGACGTTATCAGCGGCATCGGTGGCCATGGCATTGATGACTTCGCCATTGGTCAGTGGCGTATCAAGGGTCACGCTATAGTCGCCATTGGCATCAGCGGT
>NZ_QJSU01000013.1 GCF_003217155.1 Psychrobacter fozii | reverse complement strand
AGTAAAGATGACCATGATAATGACATTACCAAAGGCTTTAATGAGATGGAAGCTGAGGTTAGGCTGACTTATGAGACGTTTAGTCGCCAGCTAGCCCCTTATGTGGGTGTTAGTTATGAGACAGCGCTTGGCAAGGCTCGTGGTCAACGACGTCAAGAAGATGAATCGGTTGATAGTAGTAGTTTGACTGCGGGGGTCAAATTCTGGTTTTAGCTTTCTGCTCGTTTTAACCCAGTATGAGATGATTAGCTGTAGACACTTTTAGGATTTTTTACTAGACGTGCTTCAACTTATACAACACTCTCAAGACTGGGTGCTAAAACTTCACTGTCTATGACTTCGTTCACATCTATAAATGACGTTTTATCCAGATTGCCAAGGTTGTAGCCTGCAAACTCATGATATAAAGCGACCACATCACCCATGATTAAAAGTGCAGGGGTTGGCAGTTTTGCTTCAGCTTGCTGATCAGCGATATCACTTAATGTACCGATAAGTACCTGCTGCGTTGGCATACTGGCATGGCTAATAATGGCAAAAGGCGTCTCGCTGTCGCGCCCACTTGCTATCAATCCTTGTGTCAGCTCATGCAAACGGTGCAAACCCATATAAAACACAACTGTCTGGCTGCTGTCCATTAGCTCACTATAATCATTATTAGGCGCGCCATTTTTTTTGCAAGCGGTAACAAACTTGACCGACTGAGCATGGTCACGGTGCGTTAGTGGAATCCCTGCACGGCTAGCAGCAGCACTTGCGGCAGTGATACCTGGAATAGACTCAAAATGAATGCCATGACGCACCACTTCCTGTAGCTCCTCACCACCGCGTCCAAAAATAAAGGGGTCGCCACCTTTTAGACGAACCACTATCTTGCCTGCCAGCGCGTGTTTGACCAGTAGCTCGTTAATACTCTCTTGTGGCAATGCATGGTTGGCGCGGCGCTTACCAACGAATATTTTTTCAGCCGTAGTCGCGCACATATCCAAAATATCTTCAGACACCAGACTGTCATATAACACTACCTCTGCACGCTGCATCACTCGCCACGCTTTTAAGGTTAAGAGTTCAGGGTCACCAGATCCTGCGCCAATCAGATGCACGGTGCCTCTTTTGGTGCAAGTTTGCACGTTTTCTGCGCAGTGTTGACCCATTAGCTGATAGGTCTCATGCGTTGAGGTAGCGGCAGATATATTGGTCATGGTGGTGACTCCTGATAACAGCGTGAATACAGCAAAATGGGCAACCACAAGCAAAGTTTGCAATAAACCCCTACTCTAAAATGGCTTATTTTTCATAACACAACACTCAACCAGTAATTGCATATAAAAGGTTGCAAGCGACGTGCCACACGACTATCTAAGCTTGCGCCAAGGGGGCGCATTCTGCGATTAATGCATTGATTTGCCCCACGCAAGAGCCACAATTGGTACCTGCTCGGCACTGCTTACCCACTGCCGTCGCACTAGTACAACCATGCTGCGTGATAGCGTTGAGAATGGTGTTTTTTCCAACTGACATACAAGAGCATACTAAGGGTCCTGGATCGACATAACCGCTGGCAGGCCGCCCCGCGAGTAACCATTTGTATCGTTGATTGGCAGGTATTTGGCTAGTATCCGTAAAGCAGCTATCGAGCCAGCGGACACTCGGTAATTGCGTTTGCGTTGGGGCAACATAAACAGCCATAATCAGTTGTGTACTGGGCCTTTCATCATCAGATGACCCACTATTTATGACAGCGTTATTTGAGTCTATCTCAGGCGCAGATTGCGTCACAATAAGACGCAATTGATTCTGTACATTATCGACCGTAAACGCTGTATGCATGACACGCTCTTGAGAGTTTGGCTGTGATAATGATTGCATAGAGGCCATAAACTGCTGCCAAAACTCGGGGCACGCTAAGGTACTGCTAGCCTCCACCATCGGGCTAGCGAGATTGATCAAGACGCTGTTATTTTGATGACTCAAGCTCCAAGTGAGTGCAGGTAATGCCTCTGGTAAAATGTTGTTTGAACGTGCCTTGTATTTTGTTTCAGACAATTCTTTCTCTGACGCTTTGGCAGAAAAATTGGCCAAAATAGTACGTAATTGCACTATAACGGCGTCTTGCCACTCAGGATGCACCAAAATCTTGCCAAATGATTGCATAGAAACGGGCGTGACACTAATCGCCGAATTTTTGAGCTCTGGCTGCCCTGAATGTGGATCGACGACTGTTGGGATAAGCGGGCCTACTCGGGCAAAGCTAGCAAAAGCATTGCTCCAATGCATGGGCATAAATGCATCACCAACGCGCAACGTATCGCTAATGGCAACTTGCGCCAGTACGGTACTTGCGGGCTCGTTGCCATTCCTAGCCGTACTCATCGCGGTATCACTGACTATGCCATCACTGGTCACGCCGTTCTCATAGCTTTCATACTTTTCGTAGTTTTCATACCTACGATGCAGTTGCACAAAGTCATTGTCTTGGACACCCAGTTGCTGTGCATCGTTAGCGTGTATGGTCAGTGTGGGTATTGGCTGATGTTGGTTCAACTGCGGTGCAAGGCCTGTACGAGTCATGGTATGCCACTGATCACGCAGCCTGCCCGTAATCAGGCGTAAATGGATCGCTTGGCTCTCAAATTGAGTATGATAATCAGATTCATGTTCAAAGGATGCTCGATTCTCACCAATCCGTTGAGGATTCTGCCTTCTTTGACGTCGATGCACATTGGCTATGCTCGCTTCATTAGAGGGCGTAATAGCGATTAACTGTGACTTAGTAATAGTAGCAGCGGAATTAATGATCTCGTTTTCTAAAGGTTTTATCTTATCAATCATAGAGATACGCGTGCCACCCCATTGAAATGGTAACAGCTCTTCGTATGCTTGATGACTGAGTGCGATTGGGGTATGTATTTGATTGCCGTTCTGATTAACATACTGGCTAATATATTGTTGAGCTGGTTTATCGGCTGGCACCTCATCCGTCATTAAAGCATACAAGTCTTTGCTAAGATTCAGGTAGCGAGGATAGGTCTTAGTGGAGTGAGATGTGCTGTGGTTAGACGTATTACCATAAGCAGTCAATGCCACATGTTCATTAAATACCTCGCTTGGGTGTTGGTAATCAAATCCCGTTAACCCCATGCGTGTGGCAACTTGAGACAGTATCCACCAATCTGGTTTGGCAAGCCCTGCTGCAGGCATTAATGTCCGCTGCCGAGAGATGCGCCGTTCAGAGTTGGTGACCGTTCCAGATTTTTCACCCCACCCTTGAGCAGGCAATACAATATCGGCACACTTCACCGTATCACTGTCTACCGAGCAATCAGAGACAATCACCAAATCACATTCAGCAAGTGCTTGGCGAAAATTATCAGCATCTGGCAAACTGACTACAGGGTTAGTGGCCATAATCCAAATAGCTTTGATACGACCATCCAATATGGCAGCGGCCGCATCGCAGGCTTTCACACCCACATTTGGGGAGATAGGCTGAGACGACTGCCAAAAGTCTGCCACAAGCTGCCGGTGATCAGCATTGTCTAGTTCTAAATGCGCCGCCAACAGATTAGCAAGGGCGCCTACTTCTCGTCCACCCATGGCGTTAGGCTGTCCAGTGAGTGAAAACGGACTGGCCCCTACTTTGCCCACACGCCCTGTGAACAAATGGGTGTTGATGATGGCATTGACCTTATCGGTTCCGCTTTGTGATTGATTGACACCCATACTAAAGGCAGTGACTGTTTTATCAGTAACGGCAACGCATTCATAGAACTGGCGGATACTATCAGCAGACACTTGGCAAGCGCTGGCGACTTCATCAATGCTCCATGCTTTGGCCGCATTCACCGCATCATCAACGCCCAAGCTTTGGCTAACATACTCATCATTTTGGTAACCCTGCTGATCTAGGTAATGCAGCAGTCCATTATATAAATGTGTATCCGTGCCCGCAGCAATTGGTAAATGTAAATCGGCAAACTCGCAAGAGTCCGTACGGCGCGGGTCTATCACAATCAGTTTTTTATTATGATTGGCTTTTTTGGCTGCTAAAAATCGACCAAACAAAATAGGATGGCACCACGCCATATTGGAGCCTACCAGTACCAATAAATCACAAGCTTCCAAATCCTTGTAATTACCCGGCACAAGGTCTGCACCAAATGCACGTTTGTGCCCAGCTACTGCGGATGACATACACAGCCGAGAGTTGGAGTCGATGTTGTTATTACCGATAAACCCTTTTATAAATTTATTGGCCACGTAATAGTCTTCAGTCAGCAATTGACCTGAGACATAAAACATAACGCTGTCTCGCCCATGCTTAGTGATGGTGTCATTTAAACGGCTGGCAACGTCCTCTAGTACGGTATCCCAGTCTGTCTGCTTTATAAGTGGCTTCTCAGATAGGTTTCTAGCAGTAAAATTATTATTCGATTGCATAGGCTGATGCTGTTGCATGACTACGTGCTTGTTTTGATAATATGGCTCGGTCAAGCGGCGCGCGGTACCCAGTGTTTGTGCCAGTGCACTCCCTTTGGAGCACAATTTACCAAAGTTAGCCGGATGTTCAGGATCTCCTTTGACGCTCAGCACCTCTGTTGCATTCACACTCGCTAAAACACCGCATCCCACGCCGCAATAAGGGCACGTCGTGCGGATAGTAGTTATCAAAGCATCAATCGAACTATCAATCAAATCACTATTAGATGACAACTGTGCTTTTTTGATATTTTTGGCAGCACTTATATCATGTGTTTCAATGACGCGGTCTGTTGTTTTTTGCACGCCATTAAGTAGGCCATTAGCTGATACTACTTTGCTAGCAGCAGATTGATTGGCGGTAGCATCATTCATAATGCATCCTCTAACAGTTCGGCCACTTTATGATGATTAATGTTTTTTTCTGTATCATTAAATTCTACATCTACTTCCGTAGTTGGCGAATTGTTAAGCGTGATTTCGTCCAAATGACAATATGCCTCGCCAAATATGAGTGTGTCTTTGATAGGCGTAATATCAACATTATCTATAATCAACTGACTGTAAAAGCTGCCATCGCTGGTGTCCCCATAAAGCACAGCGCCAATGAGTTTGTTTTCTTTGAGGTACAGACAGTGATAATGGTTTAAGGCAGGCTGACGATACACGAGGGTTTCAACAGTATCAGCGGCTTCGTCATCAAAAGCGATTTGCCCTGCAGAAAATGCCGACATACCAGATACTTTCAATTTTAATGACAACGGCTTGCTGACAAAGGGAACCCAGTGGTCTGGCACGGTGGCTTTACTATCTATGACATTTATATCGTTTTCTATCAAAGCATCTTTTAAAACCGTGACCAATGTATCCACTTGCTGATTGACCGGCGCCACCATTCCAAATAGCTCACCCTCTCGCTCTATACACTCACCAATGGCATAAACATTGGGACAACTGGTGTGCATAAAATTATCGACCACAATACCGCGATTAACCTCAAGCCCGCTTTGTTTGGCAAGCGCTGTATTGGGTATCACACCCACTGCCATCACGATAAAATCGGCCGCTAGCGTATGCCCGTCCTTTAAAGACAATCCGCATACTTCTCCTGCATCATTCATCTCAATGGCCTCAGTATGGGCAGAAACTGCGAGATCAACCCCTCGGCGACTGAGCTCAGCTTGCAAAAGCTCGGCCGCTGGCAGGTCTAGTTGGCGATTGAGTACATAACCGTCCATATGAATGACCGTCATGCTCGCGCCCTGTGCCGCTAACGCGCAGGCAGCTTCCAATCCCAGTACGCCACCGCCAATCACCAACCCCGTTTTTCCTTGACGGGCATAGTCCATCAGAGCGGTCACATCGGCAAGGTCTCGAAACACATGCACGCCCTTAGCTGTGTGATTGGGGAATGGAATGACTCGGGCAGTTGATCCTGTGGCCATTACTAACTTGGCATAGTTGAATGTTTGCCCATCATCTAGCTCAATACACTGGCACTTGGTATCTATTGTCTCTACCGCAACCCCAGCCAGTACGGTGATACCCAGCTGCTCATACTCTGAGTTGTCATATAAATAAGTATCTTCAAACGCTGTGTCGCCAGCCAATACGGGTGACAACATAATTCGGTTATAGCCCACGTGCGGCTCTTTACTGATTAACGTAATTGGTAAACGGGATTTATCATCATTCGATTGTGTGCGAGCAAGCTCAATGGCAAAGCGACTGCCTGCCATGCCCGCCCCGATAATAACGATGCCAGCGTTTTTTTGATGACCTGATGCTAAGGCGTGATTGTTGGTATGAATATCTACCGTAGTGGCGGCTTGCGATATAGATAACGACATAAACAGAAAGTCCCTTAGCCGCGCGGAGCAGCATTGAATGCAAAACAGCGTGTCATGAAAAGTACGCCAACAATAATAAAATGATGACAAACTCTATGAAGCAAATGCCATGCCATACCAGTAGAGGGTTACGCTTAATGAGCGGTTCTGGGTCACGGCTGTGCGCCTTATTATCGGGATTAAAGTCCTGTAAAAACTCACCAATGGCTTGATAGCGCGCGTTAGTATTGACATGCAGCGCACGCATGAGTGCCTGTTGGCTGGCGTCAGGTACGTTCTGTTGCCGTAGCGGCTGCGCGGGCATCATTAGTGTTTGGTTTGGCATCATTAGTGTTTGGGTATTAAATGGCAATTGCCCCGTCAGCAGTTCATAACCAATCACAGCAATCGAGAACAAGTCAGAATGCACGCCTTTTGGTGCATCGGTGTAATATTCTGGTGCAGCATAGTGCAAATCACCATTTGGTGGTCGAGTGCTGTCTTTTAAGATAGAGGAGCTGGCGGAACCAAAATCAATAAGTTTGACGGCGCCAGATTTGGTTAAAAGAATGTTTTCGGGTTTGATGTCTTGATGCAACAGATAATTGCGATGCATGACTCGAACCGCCATGCCAATTTTGGTGAGTAAATCAAAGGTTTGCCACACATCACAAGGCGTATGACGATCCATAAAGTCCCGTAAACTCTCACCAGCGATATATTCAGTCAAATGATATAAGTATGTGGTACTTGCTGGTACTGGATAGTAACGCAGCAGCCCCGACTCACTGAGTCCAGAACCCACGTTATGACCAATATTATTGGATGCAGGATTGATAGGTAATCGATTGGGGTCAGCTTGATTGTAAGCCGACTCGCCCGCGCGGCGATGTTTTGATAGGCTCAAACCAATTTTGCGTTCCTTTAAAAAATCACGCAGATAGTGACCATCGGCCACAGAGTCTAAACTAGGCGATTTCAAGACAAAGTCACGGTTGTCTTCATCTTGTACCCAGTACACGTGACTGCGAGCCGTGCGGGCAATGATACCAATCACAGTAAAGCCATCAATATGATCGCCTATCTGTAAATCGGTTGGCAGCTGGTAGCGATTCACATCATGTATGACCGTATCCAGATTATCAAAGTCAATGCCATTTAAATGACCAATACCTTTAGCGCCATTGATAGAAGGGAAGCGGGCTGACCGTGTGTTCATACTCAGCATAACCATGCTTAGATTGTCATGACTACCTGCAGTAAAAGCTTGCTCGCACACGGTTTGACTGGTATTGAAATCTAGCGGTAATTTGTGTGTGGTTGCCATCAATCGAAATATATCAGTCGCACTGCTGCACAGCTCAAATTGCAACTCTGTGGGCTCTATATGCTCATAAACCCCATCTGTCATGATAGCCAAACACTCGTTTTGATGAAGAGTAAATACCGATTGTTGTAGCTCTAACTGACTATCTGCGCCGATTGCTGCAGCAAGCGCGCCTTTATCTTGGCCGCGGTGCACACGGTGATCTTTGCTCAATACTGTCAGACAATCTACCCCAACGCGGTATATTCGAGAGTCGCCTGTATGAAATAGATGAATACGGTCACCAATACAGAGCAAGCCTGATAACGTAGACAACAACGGCGGCACCCTTTGATACGCTTGAGGAAAATATAAGATGTCGTTGGCTTTGTTGACTGCTGTTTTGATGATACTAGCAACTTGATCATCGTCAAAACTGATGGATGACGTCTCATCTTGTGAGTGTGCCAACTCGGTCAAACCCAATGTGATTTTGTGGGCAATAGTATTCACCACCAGTCGACTTGCCTGTTTTGGAAACTGGCAAGCACTGACCCCATCTGCCATCAACACCAATAATGGCGCTGATGAGGACGGGTGAGATCTTGCTTGAGATATTGAGCGATTGGCACTAGATGATTCTTCACCTGAACATTGATAGGGCAAGCAGGTGGTAATAAGTAAACTGTCTTGATTTTCCGTCTTGCGACCTGCCATGGTGAAAAAATCAAGCCACCATAATGCAGTACTAGCATCATCAACATCCTTACTGTCACCAGTCTCATCAATAGCGTGGCTATCAATGCTCTGGCTGACATCATTGGCAACAAACTGACCTGACTCTATCAAAGATGACGGATTGCCTGTATTAAAATGAACCGCCATCTCATCAGCGTTTTGGTACATATCACCATCCGCATTTTGACTATTGTTTCTATTGGCGTGTGCTATCGTCATCTGTCTTCACCCCGTACTATCTATGACTCACTTGTATTTCGGCAAATGTACCATCTGGCATTTCTTCAATAATGATGCCTTCTGGTTCTTTTAAGAAAAACAATGCAAAGAATCCAGCCACTGCTGTCGCGGCAATCACAAAGAAAAACACCTGATAAGACACCAGACTCAGCACCGTTAAATACACCACTGATCCAACATTGCCATACGCGCCTGTCATCCCTGCAAACTGCCCTGTCATGCTGCGTTTGATCAGAGGAATCACCGCAAAAACAGCACCCTCACCTGCCTGTACAAAGAATGAGCAAAACATCGTAATTAATAGTGCCAATGCAAGTGGCCACGTTGAGTCAAGGAAGCCCATTAACAGATACCCGATGGCCAAACCAGCTGTCAAAATCAATAAAGTTATTTTGCGACCAAACTTATCACTGAGCCAACCGCCGCCTGGACGTGACATGAGATTCATAAAGGCATAGCTCGATGCCAATACCCCCGCCATCACAATCGATAAACTAAAAGTTTCTTGGTAAAACAGAGGTAGCATTGACACGACGGCAAGCTCTGAGCCGAACGTAGCAAAATACAAAATATTTAAGATACCCACCTGCTTAAAATCATAACGATGCGCCACTGGTACAGGCGTGGTGAAAACCTCTTTATTAAAACGGTAGCTACTAACGAATTCGTAAACATACAATATCGCAAGGCCAATATAGACCATGGTGACACTAGACTGGCTCAATAAGCTCACACCATCAGGTGATAGTTTCCATGCCAATAATGCCAATGCCAAATACATAGGCAGTTTAAAAACCATCATTAACCAAAAATCACCCGATGACGTCACCATCATGGCACCTGATTTTTTAGGTTTAAAATAAGTAGCGCCTTTGGGTGTATTACGCGCCATCTTATAAAAAATGATGCTATAAAGCGCCATCACGACCCCTGATGTGGCTGTTGCATAACGCCACCCTTCATCACCACCGAACACTGCTGCTGCACCAATCGCTATAGTTGGTAATAACAATGCCGCTGCTGCCGAGCCAAAATTACCCCAACCGCCATAAATACCTTCAGCCGTCCCCAATTCATTGGTTGGAAACCAATCACTCATCAAACGAATACCCACCACAAAACCTGCACCAACAAAACCCAGCAAAAACCGAGACAGCGCCAAGGTGTTGTAATCCTGAGCGAACGCAAAGGTAAAACAAGGAATAGCGCCAATGGCTAAAATGGCGGTATAAACAATGCGAGGGCCAAAACGGTCTGTCAGCATCCCGATAATCACACGGGCAGGAATGGTCAATGCTACGTTTAAAATGAGTAACGTTTTGATTTGGTCTTTACTCAGATTGAGTGTTTCTCCAATCGCTGATAAAAATGGTGCATGGTTGAACCATACAAAAAAGGTAAGGAAAAATGCCATCCAACCTAAATGAAGGATTTTATTTTTACCCGTAAATGACAAAACATTAAGCTTGTCTTTACTAGGTGCAACGGGGGCTGATGATGACATAGGCAACTTCCTCAAATGATTAACTTCAGGGTTCTGACAACGTACTAAAGGTACTAGGTGTTCAAAAAATGCAGTGTTCAAATATGATAAGTAGCAATGTTTCAGGCGGTGCAATGGTTATGCCAGTTATTTGTGTACGCTGCCAAATCTATATAAAGACCAACGCTTATTGAGTCTCTAGGCGCCTTTACTGGCGGGTCTATAACCATCATCACACCTGACGCTTATGCTAATAAAGCATTAACACAGCAGGTTTAAAACACTCCATCAGCCTCCCTTATAAACAGCAATAACATCCAACGTGGGGCACAGCAGTATCTATTTTGGTGCATTAACTTCTGACATTGCAGTCGGCAACAACGGCATCTATCCTGATTTTTGGTAAGTAATAGAGCTAGCCATACTCACACAAAAACCTTTGTACATAAGCGACTGGTCCTGATAAAGCATACCTTTCTATCTAATAGCAACGCGCAAAAACTCAGTCAATCAAAGTGCCATGGCATGATTATTGAATGCTCTGTAATAGTAGGTATTAAATGCTGTTTATCAGCTGTTGTTGAGAAACGAAACCGTTTATAGCGTGATAAAAAAATAAACGATGACCGTATCCAACCAGCCCCATTACTAAGGACAGACGCATGAGTAGCACTGCATTGAGCACAGAAAGTAAAGGCAATTTGGTGGTGATTGGCAATGGTATGGTCGGTCATCACTTTATTGAACGAGCAATTGAGCAAGGACTACACCAGCAATTTGACATTCATGTGTTTGCTGAAGAAGACCGCCCTGCTTATGACCGTGTTTATTTGTCGAGCTACTTTGAACATAAAGATGCCAGTAAGCTGAACCTAGTAGATTTAACAGCTTATGAATTATCAAAAGTTAATTTGCATTTGAATCAGTGCATTGTAGATATCGATTCGGCCGGTCAGCGTATTACTACTGAGGCAGGCGAGATTATTGAATACTCTGAGTTGGTACTAGCGACGGGCTCATATCCTTTTGTGCCGCCCATCCCAGGTCGCGAGCATCCGCATTGCCACGTATACCGTACCATTGCGGATTTAGATGAGATTTTAGCGATTGCTGAGCTGCCCACTGTCAAAAAAGGCGTGGTGGTTGGTGGTGGCTTACTGGGACTTGAGGCTGCAAAAGCGCTCGTTACGCTAGGGCTTGATACTTATGTGGTCGAGTTTGCGCCTCAATTGATGGGTGTTCAACTTGATGCCGCTGGCGGTGAGATTTTAAAGCGAAAAATAGAAGCACTGGGCGTCAAAGTGCTAACGGGGAAAAATACCAAAGAGATTCTGTCTAATACTGCGCCGAACTCTGATGACACCAGCGGTGATGATCAATATTTAACCATGGAGTTTACAGATGGTACCTCTCTAACGACCGATATGATTGTGTTTAGCGCCGGTATTAGACCGCAAGACGATCTTATTAGAAACAACCCAGAATGCGGTATCGAAATGGGCGGGCGTGGTGGCATCTTGATCAATGAGCAATGTCGCACCAATGCTGATCATGTTTATGCCGTGGGCGAATGCGCAGTATGGGACAACAAAGTATTTGGCCTGGTGGCTCCCGGCTACAATATGGCCAGTATCTGTGCCGCGCAAATTGCTGGTGATAGCAAGCAGATATTTACGGGTGCCGACATGAGCACCAAGTTAAAACTGATGGGTGTGGATGTAGGCAGTATTGGCGATGCACATGGCACGAGCGAAGGCAGTTTAAGCTATCTGTATCAAAATCCTGCTGAAGGCATCTATAAAAAACTCGTCACCACACCTGATAACAAACGCTTGCTTGGTGCCGTATTGGTAGGCGACACCGAAGACTATAACAACCTATTGCAATTGTATTTAAATGACATTGACCTACCTGCACATCCCGAAAGTCTGATACTACCCAATGTCGAAAAACCCGTGATGGGCATCGACAATCTGCCAGATACCGCCACGATTTGCTCTTGTTATAACGTGACCAAAGGCGCTATCTGCTCCGCCGTCGAAAACGGCGCATACTCCGTCAGCGATGTAAAAACCATGACCAGTGCCGGTAGTGGCTGTGGCGGCTGCGCCCCTATGGTCAAAGATACGGTCAGCTATCAACTCACCGCCATGGGCTTCGAAGTAAACAATGACTTGTGTGAGCACTTTGCGTACTCTCGTCAAGATTTATATAGCCTGATTCGTGTGCACGGTATCAAAACCTTCGATGAATTATTGACTGAACATGGTAGCGGTCATGGTTGTGAGATATGTAAACCGACGGTCGCCTCTATTTTGGCATCGTGCTGGAATGACTATGTACTCAAAACCGAGCTGACACCACTACAGGACAGTAACGATTACTACTTAGGTAATATCCAAAAAGACGGCACTTATTCCGTCGTACCGCGTGTGCCGGGCGGTGAAATTACCGCAGACAAGCTCATCGTACTGGGTCAAGTAGCGAAGCAGTTTAATTTGTACACCAAAATCACTGGTGGGATGCGGGTCGATCTGTTTGGCGCACGCATGGAGCAATTGCCTGATATTTGGACGCAACTGGTGCAAGCAGGCTTTGAGACTGGCCATGCCTATGGTAAATCCTTACGTACCGTGAAATCTTGTATTGGCAATAACTGGTGCCGTTACGGTGTCGACGACAGCATTGGCCTCGCCTTGAGGTTAGAAGATCGTTATAAAGGCGTGCGCTCACCGCACAAAATCAAGATGGGTGTGTCAGGCTGTATGCGCGAATGTGCTGAGGCACAAAGTAAAGACTTTGGCATGATTGCGACTGAAAACGGCTGGAATTTATTTGTCTGCGGTAATGGTGGTATTACCCCACGTCATGGCGAGCTGTTCGCCACCGATCTCGATACCGAAACCATGGTCAAATATATCGACCGCATCATTATGTTTTATATCAAAACAGCGGACAAGCTACAGCGCACGTCAAAGTGGCGTGAAAGCTTAGATGGCGGGCTTGACTATCTGAAAGCTGTCATTATTGAAGACAGTTTGGGCATAGCAGATGAGCTCGAAGCACAAATGCAATTGTTAGTCGACAATTACGTGTGTGAGTGGGCAGCAACAATTAACGACACCGAAAAACTTAAACGTTTCCGTCATTTTGTAAACAGTGAGCAAGGCGATGAGAATGTCGTTTTCGTGACCGATCGTGAACAGATTCGCCCAGCGACTGATGCGGAAAAAGCAACCATCAATCTGGTTGAATTGGCCTAGCCAATGATGAGTGCCTTGTTTGTTATCACAAAAAGCAAGGCACAGTTTTTTGACTCATATTTTGCAAATTGCAGCTTGTCACTCACAATTTACCACTCATACAGAGCAATATTATCATCACTAAGGATACCGCCTCATGAACCAACAGACTATTTGTACACTTGACGATATCATTCCTGAAACTGGTGTGTGTGCACTGATAAATGGCAAACAAATTGCTATTTTTCGCACCAAGCAAAACGATTTATTTGCTCTTGATAACTACGATCCATTCAGTCAAGCCAATGTACTGTCTCGGGGTTTGATTGGTGGCACCACGATTACAGATGATACAGGAACAGCAAAAGAAGTACTTTATGTGGCTTCACCTATCTATAAGCAGCGCTTTAACCTTGCTACTGGTCAATGTCTAGATGACGACAGTATCGTGCTCAACACCTATAAATTTGAACTTGATGGAAATAATGTGGTGGCAACATATGAATAATAAGAGACGTTATCCCTCATTTTGAAAACTTTGACATGTCACTAATAATTGCTGTATTAATCTAAAACATCCTTTGAGTCTGAGATTCAAAGGATGTTTTATTTTTGACAACCACGCTGAAATACCATGCATTAAACGTTTCAACATATTTAGCCAAACTGAAAGGCCGATATTTGAGTTTTTAGCACTTGCTCAGAATAGATTTTGCGCCCTGTATCACTCCCTGCTGCCCCTGCTATCACCATAAGCGGTAGCAAATGCTCTTCTGCACCCAATACATGTGAATCAAGCGCGTGAGGAGCCTCTGACCAATTCGCAAGGGCTACAAGTCGCTCATCTGAATCTACCGATTCCACAGTATTAGTCAGCCATTCATCAAAACGTTCTGACGGTTCAGTAAAACTGGTATCGCCATAACCGCGCATATTATGAAAACTCATGCCGCTACCAATAATCAACACCCCTTCTTTACGCAATGATGCCAGCGCTCGACCTGCAGCCAGATGCGCCTTTGGGTCTAGATTGTTACGTAGTGATAGCTGCACCACTGGAATATCGGCCTCAGGATACATCAGCTTTAAGGGTATAAAAGTCCCGTGATCAAATCCTCTCGTGGTATTTTTTTCATTAGTGATACCTGCATCGGTAAACAATTGGCTAATCCGCTCGGCCAATACTGGCGCGCCACATGCAGGGTAAGTCAGTTGATAGGTATGATCAGGAAAACCATAATAATCATAAATGAGCTCAGGTTTCGTGCCAGCGGTAATACTAAATTCAGATGTCTGCCAATGCGCACTAACCATCAAAATAGCTTTGGGACGCTCAGGCAATCGATTAGGAATACTTTTTAAAAATGTAGCCATGTTATTCCACGTATCAGCCGGTTGCCAATCCATGAAAAAGCACGGCCCCGCACCATGAGGGATAAAGAATACTGGCTGTGTGACCGAAATCGACTCGTTGCCCATTCGCTTTTACTCCATTATGCTTCACTTTAATGCTCAATAACCCAATAATAAATACCAATGTTTAAGCTGAGAAATGGCTCTAGATGACGCAAGTTTTAAACTGCTGACAGCTATTAAATCTGCTCGACTTTTCCTGATAGCATTTTGTCGATACTGAAACTTCCGCCCCCTTGTATCATTAACGCGAGCGAAGCCACCATCAATGTCAACGCGTATTCGTAACCACCATTATCAGCAAATAATCCATTGCCGATATGGACAGAAAAAATAGCCACCAACATGGTAAATGCTGCGGCTAAAGCGGCTGGTCTGGTTAGCAAACCCAATACCAGAGCAAGACCACCAAAGAATTCAGCGCCGCCTGCCAATATCGCCATTAAGTAACCAGGTTCCATACCCATACTGCTTAACCATTGAGCCGTACCTGCTAGCCCATTACCACCAAACCAACCAAATAGCTTCTGGGCACCGTGGGCTGCCAAAATCAGGCCAACTGGTATACGAAGAACTAAGGCCGCTGCTCCAGCGTTCGATGTCAAAACTTTATTTAGTAGTGATGTTGTCATTGATGCTTACTCCAGAATGTATGATTAGGATAAATAGTGTCGGAAATGATATGAGCACACTTTACTATCAACGATATAAAAGAGTAAGCTAAGTTATATTGAATAATTATCAACGTATTGTTTATAATATATTTAATATTAGGATAAATACAGGAAAAAACATGGATAGAATCGATGCGATGCGTGCCTTTGTAGCAGTCGTGACAGAGGGCAGTTTTAGCAAAGCCGCCATCACGATGCAGCTCTCGCCGCAACTGGTGAGCAAGTATGTGGCAAAGCTAGAGGATGAACTACATACTCGCCTGCTTAATCGCACTACCCGTAAAGTGAGTATAACTGAGGCTGGTAGCCAATATTTTACGCATGCGCAGCAGGTTTTATTGAGCATTGATGAAATGGCGGCGCAATTAGGCGGCCTACAGCAGCACCCTAAGGGAATCTTGCGAATCAGTGCGCCTGTCTCATTTGCTTTAAAGCATATGGCAAGACTGATCACTGATTTTCAATCACAATATCCTTCTGTCACTGTTGACCTTCAGCTAAGCGATCGGAAAGTTGATATCGTTGAAGAAGGCTTTGATATTGCACTGCGTATCGGACAGTTAGAGAGCTCATCACTCGTCGCTAAGCAGATTGCGCCTATTCGCGTGGTTTTATGCGCATCACCTGAGTATTTAAAAATTCACGGCCTGCCTAAGAAACTTGAAGATTTGGAAGCGCATCGCTATTTGCATTACAGCTATATGAATGTTGAAACCAAAGGTCACATTTATAAGTACCTAAAAGCAAAACAATTCAAGGAGCATAGTATATTTCGTAGTAACAACGGTGACGTACTCGTTGAGGCGGCTATTGCAGGTGGAGGATTAATATTACAACCGACTTTTATAGCTAGTGATGCACTACATACTGGTAAGTTGGTCGTAGTGTTGCCTGAGTATGAGCCCGACCCTTTGGGTTTATATGCCGTCTATGCGCATAGAAAGCTGCTGCCCCATAAGGTCAGATGTTTTATTGACTTCATGACCGACTATTATGGTGCCCCGCCATACTGGGATGAGCACATCACGCAAGCGCCAAATAGCTAATTGCTTATTAATATCTAGCCAACCTTCTATAAAAGAGTGACAGCGTTAACCTCGCTTGAAGTATCACATATACCTCTGCACTCGGTTGCCTCGTCTCTCTTTTAAACTGAACCAACTATACATAAAGATATTTGATAGAGTAATGAGAAATTTGGCTTTATACACTATATGCCTCCCGCACCTTTACTTGATGCTTCACTATTCTCAACCAATATTGCGGCGGCTGTTGTTTTGAGTATCGCCCATTGTTCATCGTCGACATAGATACCTTCTTTCCACGCGCGCTGATGGGTTGAAAACAGTTCATCTGTTGATATTTTACGATCGAAATTTTGGGTGTCGTGTTCAATATCAAAGTTTTGAGTCGCAATCTCAATAATCATATCATTGGTATTATAGTTGGCTTGTGCCTTATCAAAAAAGTATAGATCAGGATAGATAAACCCTTGATTTAACGTGAATAACGTTTGTTTAGGTACAGAGCCATTGTCCCATTTAGCCAGACAGGCAAAACCCTTGCTTGCCAATCCTACCAGCTCACTATAAGCCAGCCAGCGGTTATGGCAGTTCTGCAAATAAATATGAAAATGCGTTAGATCACCCATTTTTTCAAGAGCATAATCAATGATAGCCGGCAAGTGACAAGCCAAACTGTTACCATGCAAATCTAAACGAATAGCACCTTCCTCTTGATGGACGATATCGATGGGCGTATCACGTTCAATTAAGATATACGGACTGGCATTATTAAAGTGCCTGACACCATCCAAGCCCGCCATCTGTAGCTCAGCGACCATAGTGGCAATCACATCAGCCTCGCCCACCTCTCGGTGCAGCCCAGTAAAGGCTTTGTATACCATCACGACGATTTCATTATGCGATACGATCATGAGTCAAACCTCCCTGTTCTGTCGACAAATCGGGTAGTAATGGAAACAGCCATTCATCACTATGCACTTCTGCAAATAAAGGCGCACCTTGAAACAAGGTAATCCGCACCCAACGATCGGATCTAGGATCAAATTTTGTCGCACCAAACATCGATAATTTACACCGTAGCAGATGCATGGGTAATGCGGTTTTATGCAAGACATTCATTTGAATATCACCCAGTGGTTTATGCCCCATCGTCCAAACGCGACGCGCAATTGAACGGTACTTTGGTTGATTTAAAGTAAACTCAGAAATCAGTTGTTGAGCATTGGCTTGCTTAAGCGCAAAATATAACCGGTTTGCTTGCCGTGCAATGTCTAATGCCAGCTCACGATCAGCGCCAGGCTCTTGCCCGCGTACACCCATGCGTGGCTCTTCTTTATCCACTGAACGATACCAAAACCAATAGCTGTTTTCAGGCTGGCTAAAATCAATATCAATCGCCCACTGATAATACAGCTCTAATACATCGATTAAATCTTGAATCACCTTTCCTTTCGGTAACGATAAAGCTTCATCAGCATTTACCTTTTTTTGAGAGGTATCGACACGCTCAGGATACAACTCCATTAAGCAAGATATGATGACTTCTTGACTCTCAAAACTCAGGTAATCGTGAGCTTGCAAAAACTCTGCCCATGTCGCGTAATTATTAATACTTATCATCAAATTGTTTTGTAGTACTGTTAACTCTGTGACGACCGCTTCATTGAGCTTAATTTGCTGCTCATTGATAGTGACGATTTCGCTAAAATGCTGAATGGCACGTTTGATTAAACTCGCAAAATGCGCCGTTTCTTTGGGTTCCACCTGACAGACCAACGTTGCTTGCAATGCCTCTTCACGCGTCGCAAGCCATTGGTCAACGACACAAGGATGGTTGATCAAATACGGTGCCATACCCAGACCCGTGGCATTACCAATCCCAAGATAACGTTTAATCTCTGGATGCAACGTGACTGCATTGCTACCACCTTTTTGCTTTGCCAAATAATCAACCCAATCTAAGCTAAACTCGCGCAGCAGGTAGACGGCACACATCTGTGCCCGAAACGATTGATCAAAGTCTTCACTATGCTCCAACGGCTTAAAATCATAAATACCAAACTTACCATTGCCATAGACAGCAGTGGTACGCAAGATATAACCAACTTGCGATAGCACAGCCAAGTCCGGTTGCTTACCAACAGCGAGCGAGCTGATAATATGGTCAAAGACCCTGACGCTCTTATTTGCTCGTGCCAGCACCATCACCATATTAGAGTTGCGACCTGCTTCTTGTAGCGGCACATTAGCTTGTAGATTATCTAATAGTTCTTCACTTATCTCGCCGAACACCAGACCAAAGGTGACATCCCACTTTTGAGCAATCACCCTATCATTACGCTCGTCATCAGCCAGCTCATTACAGAAAACCACCAGATGATACAAGTGCTCTGAAGTGTTGAGGCGGTAGATAACTTTGCCGTAACCTTGCTCATCCAAATCCCATAAGTGCGTACTGAGTGTCCATTTTTCTTTGTCAATTTTGCGTAGTAGTGTGCGCACAAAGCTAATACGGGTCTGATGCATTGCGCCCAATCTTTCTGCATTCATAATCACATCACGAGTACGAAAACCCGTACTAAGCGAGGGTGGTTTGACGTCGATACTTTTATTATTTGCATAAACCATGTTCATAATTTCACTACCTTACCTAATATACCGAGCCAGCAGCTTCGTTAATAATCTCAATGATGATATCTATTGGTAAATATAAAATTAGCGGTGTAGGTGATGGCTGTCTCATATTTACCGTTTAGTGATTTAGTGCTTCAATCAATTTTTTCAGCCAATTTTTCCTGAGCACGTTTTTCTTCACTAATTTTATGTCTGGTTTCTACCTTATTGGGACGATACAAGTCTTGCTCTCGCGCCATTTTTTGTGCGATTTGTGGTCCGTTCCATAACGACGGCAGCAGCACAAAAGACACGGGCACGGCGGTAATCACGATAAAGGACTGCAACGCTGTCACGCCGCCCGAACCTAGAGAGATTAAAACAATCGCCGTTACACCCATCATGATGCCCCAAAAGGTGCGAATCATGGCGTTCGGCTCACGCTCGCCACTGATGACCACACTGATGGTATAAGTCATCGAGTCGCCAGTGGTCACGATAAATACCGTCGTCAAAATCAAGAACAATATCGAGGTAATCAAAGGAAATGGTAGTTGCTGCGTGACGGCTAATAATGCACCGGGTAGATTGAAGCCTTCAAATGCACTACTGACACTACCAGGGTTGGCAATCTCGAATGCTAAACCAGAACCACCAACGACGGTGAACCAAAAGCACGTCACGAGCGGTGCAATAATACAAACGGTGGTAATTAATTGGCGAATCGTACGACCACGTGAGATGCGAGCGATAAAGATGGCCATCATCGGGCCATAGCCTAAAAACCAACCCCAAAAGAACACTGTCCAACCGCCAAGCCAACCTTCATCACCGCGAAACGTCGCCATTGGGATAAAGTTATCGACCATCGTACCGACACCTTGGATATAACCATTCACGATAAAGTTGGTCGGCCCAAATATCAGAATAAAGAGCATCAGGGCAACCGCCAATATGACATTAAAGCGGCTGAGCAACTGCATGCCTCGAGCAAGCCCACTGATCGCTGATAAGGTATAAAGCGCAATAGCAAATACAATAATGATGAGCTGAGTGGTAAACGTATCAGGGATACCAAACAAGGTGTTGAGTGCATAGCTGGTTTGTAGACCCAGAAAACCGATAGGACCAATCGTACCAGCGGCGACGGCGACGATACAGCAAGCATCGATAATCGCGCCCGTTTGACCAGTGAGTACGCGCTCACCAAACATAGGATAAAGAAGCGTACGAGGTTTCAGCGGTAAGCCTTTGTCATAATGCAGATGCATGACCACAATCGCTGTCAAACTACCGACAATCGACCACGCCAAAAATCCCCAGTGCATAAAAGACTGTGATAAGGCGTTAAAAGCCCGTTGTTGTAAGTCTGGTGATTCACCATATAATGGAGGTGCTGAAACGAAATGAGCAATGGGTTCTGCCGCAGCCCAAAAAACCCCGCCGCCAGCCAGCAACGTACAAAACAGAATAGCCATCCATTTGAAATTGTCCATTTCAGGCTTTGGTAAATTGCCCAAGATGACGCGACCAGTGCGACCTGCGCCAACCGCTAACGCGATAACAAAAGTAGCAAGAAGCAAAATTTGCCAGAAAGGACCGAAAATATTAGCCGACCATTGAAAACCAACATCAACGATCGTGGCTAACTGCGCTTCTGCAAAAATCGCCATGAGAACAAAGATCGTAATAAAACCGCCACTGTACCAAAAGGCAGGGTTTTTAAGCCCTAGCGTGTCAGCATCTGTAGAAATTAATGTGCTAGTGACCTTTTCCGCCTCTGTATCTGTATTGGCAGCGCTTGAGCGTCCTTGCTCATCTTGATTAAATCCCTTTAAATCGGCCATGATGTGGCTCCATATGCTAACGTTTCGTTATTTAAATCAGAGGGGTAGCAATGAGGATATAGCCAAACAACCTCACTATACATACTATCTAATTCGAAATTACCTACTTCAAATGGGTATACGCTATAAGACGACAGACGTCTTATAGCGATTTCGAGTAACCGTTGATTGAAACACTATTTTCAGACTGAGTGGTTAAGACAAAGGCTTTAAGCCTTGTTCTAAAAAATCGAACCAGTTTTGACCGATGACTTTTCCAGCATCACTTTCATTAAAACCGTGCTTTAGCAGACCGTTATAGATATTTTCCATACCGTCTTTGCCAGCGAACCATGGCAAAGTATCTGGCCAACCTGAATTATTGGCATTGCCTTCACCATAGTCCATGGCTTTTGACCAGCGTCCATTACGCATCCACTCAAGCACGGCTTGCGGCTGATTGAGACATAAGTCACTGCCAATCGCTAAATGCTCGACGCCATATTTATCAGCGCAATTGGCAATCATGGTGCAAAAGTCATCAAGCGTACAGTCACTACCATTTGGCAAATGAAACGGATATAAGCTAAACCCTAACAACCCGCCTGCTTGGGTCAAGGCACTGATGACCGTGTCTGATTTATTACGCAAGGCCTCATGAGCCGTGGTCGGATTGGCATGGCTGATACATATCGGACGCGATGACACTTCTATCGCCTCAAGCGTTGAGCGCTCAGCGCTGTGTGACATGTCAATAATCATACCGACACGGTTCATCTCAGCGATGGCCTGCTGACCAAAACGAGTAATGCCGCTGTCATTCTGCTCATAGCAACCTGTTGCTAGTAAGCTCTGGTTGTTGTAAGTCAGTTGCATAATCAATAGACCTAAGCGGCGCATCACGCTGATTAGGCCAATCTCATCATCAATTGGTGAGCAGTTTTGCGCACCGAAAAAGATGCCAACTTTGCCCTGCTCTTTTGCCGTTTTGATATCAGCCACTGAGTACACGGGCAAGATAAGATCTGAGTTTTGCTCAAAGCGTGCATGCCATTCAGCAAAGCGAGTCGTGGTTTGGCGAGCGTCTTCGTGATAGACCAAGGTGGCGTGTACCGCATTGATACCACTGGCTTGTAGCATCTTAAAGTAGTCGCGATCCCAATGGCTATACTGTAATCCGTCAATGACGATATGGTCTTGGTACATATCAATTCCCTTTAATACTTTTATAAGTGACCGCGATCATTTGCCATTAAGTGCGTGTTTACACCCTGTCGCGTCGATAGTGGCTAACATGCTTGTCAAGAAGGTCTCTAATACGCTTTTTGATAAGCGGTTTTGACGATGGTATAGAACTCTTTGGCATATTGACCTTGCTCACGCGGGCCAAAGCTTGACTGTTTACGGCCACCAAATGGTACGTGATAATCCGTACCTGCAGTCGCTAGATTGACCATGACACAGCCTGCTTGTACTTGCTCTTTAAACATCGCACTGCTACGCAAGCTTTGGGTGATGATGCCACCCGTCAGACCAAAGCGCGTATCATTGGTCATGGCAATCGCTTCTTCTAGGTTTTTGACACGCAAGACACACGCCAGCGGGGCAAACACTTCTTCTTGGTTGATATCCCAGCTGTTATCCGTCTCAGTAAACAACGTGGGCGACATATAATAGCCGTCATACGGCATCTCTAGACGCTCACCACCAAAGGCTAAATTGGCACCAGACTGTTTGGCCTTTTCGATCCAGTCCATGTTTGATGCCAGCTGCTTGTCATCGACAACAGGACCCATAAAAATACCGTCATCAAGTGCATGGCCGACCTTTAAGGTTTTCATTTTAGCAATCACACCATCCACAAACGCATCGTGGATACCGTCCATCACGATGAGGCGTGAAGAAGCCGTACATTTCTGCCCTGAACCGCCGAACGCACCAGCCACTGCTGCATCGATAGCAACTTGCAAATCGGCATCATCAGCGATGACCAAGGCGTTTTTGCTGCCCATCTCAAGCTGACAACGAATAAAGTTTGGTGCAGTCGCAGCCGCAACTTTGCGACCCGTTGGTACAGAACCTGTAAAGCTTACGGCATCGATATCTGTAGAATTAGTGAGCGCATCACCGACTGATGAGCCGCCACCCAATAGTAGGTTAAACGTACCTTCTGGCATGCCTTGACGGTGGATGATTTCAGCCAATGCCACTGCACTGGCTGGTGTTAAATTCGCAGGCTTCCAAATGACAGTGTTACCAAAGGCCAAAGCTGGCGCGATTTTCCATACAGCGGTGGCAGTTGGAAAGTTCCAAGGCGAGATAATGGCAACCACACCGACTGCTTCGCGGGTAACTTCGACCTTAACACCAGGACGCACTGAATCAGCGCTATCACCCATTTGACGCAATACTTCCGCTGCATAGTAATGAAAGAACTGACCAGCGCGGTAAATCTCGCCGCGACCTTCGGCAAACGGCTTACCTTCTTCAAGAGACAACAGCGTACCTAGCTCATCACAGCGAGCAATCATTTCATCGCCAATTGCTTGTAGGATAGACTGCTTTTTTTCTAAAGGAGTCGCTTCCCACTTTGGCTGAGCGTGACGGGCAGCAGCAATAGCGTCTTTGACTTGATCGCCACTGGCCTGGGCGAACTCACCGATAGTTTCAGTGATATCAGATGGGTTGATATTGGCAACGGTATTTACGCCTGCCTGCCATTCACCATTGATGTAAAGTGATTTGGTTGGGTCTTGCTGCAATATCTGTTGGGCGGTGTGAGCTGACATAAGAGCTTCCTTGATAAAGTATTAAATATTTGATTTATTGACTAGAGTACATTCAAAATTTAGGGCACAGCGGCATATACGACCAACTCAACCAGCATCTCTTCACGAGCCAATCCGGCTATCACCAATGCCGCACGATTTGGATAGGGTGCTTCAAAGTATTCAGCATAGACTTGATTGACTGTTTTTAGATAATCGCGATCGGTCACATAAATCATGACCTGTAATACCGAATCCATGCCAACATTGGCACATTCTAATGTGTGCTTAAGATTGTCTAGCGTTTGACGGGTTTGCGCTTCAATACCACCTGCAACCACATCACCATTTTCATCGATAGGAATCTGCGCAGTGTACAACGTACCATTGCTGGTGATTGCCCATTCTAAAGGGGCTTTAGATGCATAAAGTGAGGTTTTGATAGCTTGTTTGGTTGAATGAGTCGTCATGTCGTCAGATCCTTTGATAAGTGGTTTCAGCAGTAAGCGATCTGAAATTTATTTAATCATTGCCAACTGCTATATAACTTATCCTACTTAATTAATAACGATAAATCTAACTAATTAAATTTTAATCTTGATAGATTTAATCTATCATTTAAGATAAGTTATTGAATAATAGTCTTGGATGATCTGAATATGAAGCTACAGCAATTACGACATTTTTTATTTGTGGTAGAAGAAGGCGGCTTTCGTGCGGCGGCTGATCGCGCTAACCGTTCGCAAGCCGCCTTATCAGCCTCGATAAAGGAATTAGAAAAAACGTTAGGTCAGCGTTTATTTGAAGTGGGAAAAAAAGCCATATTGACGCCCTTTGGTGAAACCTGCTTACCAAAAATGGAGCAGTTCCTTACCGTTTATCAAGCGCTAGAAGACGATCTTAGAGCCTCTGCATCTGGCGATAAAGGCAAAATTAGAATTGCAAGTGTGCCATCACTAGTGACTAAATTATTACCTAGCGTGTTGGTCGAATACTCAAAAAAATATCCTGATATCGAGATTGTATTGATAGATGACAATTCTGTCGGTGTGGCCAATCGGTTATTGGCCGGTGAGATAGATTTGGCATTGGGCAATTGCACCAGTATTGATAAAGCAAATATAGATTTCACCTTATTGATATCAGACCCCATTGGCGTTGTCTGCCTTAAAGCCAATGAACTGAACAACGAGTTAAATCAATCGCAAGGGCTAACATGGCAGCAGCTCATGGCGCAGCCGTTTATCTATAACGGCACTTGCAGATTGCTCGAAAACACGCCAGCCGAGGCGCTCAATCGCAGAGCAAGATATACAGTAGAAAATATCACATCGCTATTTTCTTTATTGCGTAATGATCTTGGTATCACTACTCTACCCAAGCTTGCCTTCCCTGCTAATGAGCCCGATTTGGTTTGGATAGATTTAGTTGAACCATCTTTGAACCGACAGATAGGCATCTTTAAACTCGCTAATAAATCTATCTCTCCGCCCGCCCAAGCATTTTATAATCTCTGTATTGCGTATGTTCAAGAAAACTACTGGCTGTAGAGTGACAAGGTTTACTCTGAAGAAGAAAACCAAGACCTAAAATCAAGGTATCTTGCGTTAGATATAGTCAGCGAACTGCTAAACGGTTACGGCGTTACCTTCATTAGATGTACTACTTGTACAATCTGCAATCGGCTGCCTTGTACCCATTTTATAATTCTTTGACTATACGACCAAAAGCCTGACGCCAATCACTACAACAATCCTCATCTCTCTCATCATAAATACTCATAGCAGATTCTAGGTCTAAATCGAATGCATCCTCATTATTTTCTGCTAATGCTGTTAGTCGCATGGAATACCAAGCAGTGACGCCACCTGAAGGGTTGGTATCGAATCTTGGAAACTTTGAGTCACCACCTTCCATACTTAACCAGTCATTGGCTAGATTTGGATTTAATGCCATACCACGACCTATACTAACCATATCGACCGCGCCACTCGCAATAGCATCAACAGCTTGCTGACGCGTTTTAAAACCGCCTGTCGCCATAATAGGAATAGTGGTTATCTGCTTTGCACGTTGTGCAAAACTAACGAAGTAAGGGCCGCTACCAGAGCTACTGTCTGAGCTTGCAGGCGCTCCTGGGAAATAAGTACCACCGCTAATATCAATCAGGTCGATAGACGTCTGATCGAGGATACCAATCATTTTCATGGCATCTGCCTCTGTTAGGCCGCCTTTTAATTGATCTGTCGAGTTTATCTTGATGCCAATGGGGAATGTATCTCCCACCGCATCTCTAACGGCCTCTATCACCTCATGCACGACACGGAATCTTCCTTCTACAGAGCTACCGTATTCATCAGTGCGTCGATTGAACAACGGAGATAAAAACTGACTTAACAGAAAACCATGGCCTGCATGTATTTGAACGCCACCGAACCCTGCTTCTTTAGCAATAAGCGCTGCGTTTGCATACATAGTGGGTAATGCTTCGATGTCTTCTATACTCATTCCTTCGCATTGTAATTCTGCCAGATCTAATGCAGAGGGGCCTTTGGGTTTACTAACAGGCAAATATGACAATGCACCAGCGTGGCCAAGCTGCGGCCAAAGATGTGCACCATCGATAGATCCACGACGTGCCAAATCCTGTAATGCCTCGATATCTGAATTTGGGTTTAGTACTAAATTGCCAGGCTTCTCAGGATAATGAGGAGTACCTTGTACTTCGCCAATCAATGACAATGCGACGCCGCCTTGCGCCCAGCGCTCATAAAGACGTGATTGAGCATCCGTTGCATTACCACACCCATCACCGAGAGAATCTGACATTGCGGCCTTCGCCATTCGGTTTTTGAGCACTACCCCGCAAGGCAGTTCAAGTGGCTTACCTAATATTTCTGCTAGGTTGGTTGGATTAATTTTGGTCGTTGTTTGTTTCATTGGGACGCTCCATCGCCATATCGAAATATCTCGATATTGTATTTTAAAAACCTATCTTAGACTGTGAAAACAGTGTATTAAAGCTTTAGCAGTTCTTTCTCAACCTCGTTGAGAAAAGCTTTAATATTAGCCTCATCGCGTTGATAAAATGTCCATTGTCCATGGCGTTCAGCAATGACCAATCCTGCTTTTTTTAATACACCCATGTAATTCGAAATGGTTGATTGTGACAATCCTGCTTTTTCTTGGATATATGCCACACACACACCGTCTAAATCAGCATGCTCTGGTAATGAGGCTGGAAAGTTCGACCTGTCTTTTAGCCATTCAAGGATTTGACGGCGCATAGGATTATTAAGGGCGGATATTACATTTTCTATATTCATAAATCATGGTATCTCGATATACTATCAAGAGTCAATTACTTCTCTAGCACAACCTTGCTTAATAATTTGATCAATCATAGCGTCCTATTAAAAAACCAGCTACCTTAACGTCTTCTTAACAGGCCCCTTGTTATGGTGAGGAATATATTCCCTATAACTCTGTTGAGAAGCCAGATTATGTCAATACCTCAATTAATGAGCACCAATGATACTAAGACTTATAATAAAAATAGAGATATACACACAATAAGCAAAGTGTCTAATCGCGAGATTAATCTCCATTATTTGATTATAATCGTTGCGCTCTACTTGGTCGCCACGGCGAATATTGGGTTTTTTGAGCAAGTGCTGAATATTTATCCTTTTCGAACGCATATTGCTTTTATAACATCCCTCGCAGGTCTGTTATTCGGACTTATGTGGCTACTGTTTCAGTTGCTATGCTATCGTCCAATTGCAAAGACCGTGCTGATTGCGATGGTATTGATAGCTGCTGTATGCGGGTACTTTACGGATGCTTACGGGACGATATTTGACACCAACATGCTGATCAATAGTATGGAAACGGACCAAGCCGAAGCAACGGGCCTGATGGCACCAAGCTTTTTTATTCGTCTTATTTTATTGGGCATCATACCCGCTTTTATTATTGCCAAAACCCCTATAAAACGTAGTCCTTTACGTCGTGCTGTCTTACAACGCATTATGACTTTGATACTGTCGCTTGCTTTTATAGGCGCATGCCTTTTGCCCTTGGGCGATCAATATGCCACCTTTTTTCGTCAACACAAAATCATCCGTAGTTACGCCAACCCCATCACCCCTGTCTATTCTGTTATCAAACTGGGCACTGATTACATTGATGAACTACGTCGGCCTGACACGTTGATACTGCATGCGACCGATGCCAAGCGTCTAGCGCCTGTCACTGCGACGGGCACTAATGCAGCAAAACCTAAGCTAATGGTATTTGTCGTCGGTGAAACCGCCCGTGCCGATCATATTAGTCTCAATGGCTATCAGCGCGATACCATGCCATTACTGGCTAGCCAGCCAGACATTTATAGTTTCAAAAAAACCACCTCTTGCGGGACGTCTACCGCTTACTCGGTACCTTGTATGTTCAGTTATGCCAATAGAGAAAACTATGACTCTAAAAATGCAGACTATAATGAAAACGTACTGGATACGCTACATAAACAAGGTGTCAACGTTATTTGGCGAGACAACAACTCTAGCTCTAAAGGTGTGGCCGATCGCGTCACGTTTGAAGACTATAAAACCGCTGAGACTAACCCTAATTGCGATGTTGAATGCCGAGATATTGGTATGCTCGATGGTTTTGACAAACTTGTCAAATCAGGCGAGACACCTAAAGATACGCTGATTCTATTACATCAAATGGGCAATCATGGTCCTGCTTATTACCAGCGTTACCCTAACGAGTTTGAAGAGTTTAACCCTGTCTGTATGACCAATGAGCTAGCTAAATGCGATGACCAGTCTGTTATCAATGGTTACGATAATGCCATTCGTTATACCGATTACTTCTTAGATAACGTTATTGATACGCTAAAAAATTATGAGCAAGACTATGATGTGGTGATGGTATATATCAGCGATCATGGCGAGAGCTTGGGGGAAAACAATATTTATTTGCATGGTTTACCCTATAGTATTGCACCCGATGCCCAGAAGCAGGTGCCAGTCATTATTTGGTCGCCTACTAGTAACAGTATTGATAATCATAGTCTTGCTCGTATGACTGACCAGCCTGTATCACATGATTTCATTACGCCCACTTTACTCAGTTTCTTCGGTATCATAACCGATGAAGTGGCAGCAGAACCCACTTTTTTTAAGCTGGCCAGTTAGCGTTTTAATCCATTCACGACTGGCATTTATGCACGAGACATCTATGTACAAAATACTTATTATTGAAGATAATCCTGATATTGTGGCCAATATTTATGCTTTTTTTGAGCCCAAAGGCTTTGAGTTAGATAATGCTCACAATGGTATTAGCGGCTTAACGCTCGCTGCTAATAATCGTTATGACGTGATTTTATTAGATGTGATGCTACCTGGCATGGACGGTACAAAACTGTGTAAAAAGCTAAGAGATGAGCTACATAATAAAACCCCAGTACTCATGTTGACGGCGCGCGATACTATTTCAGATAAAGTCGCAGGATTCGATAGTGGTGCCGATGATTATCTGGTTAAGCCCTTTTCTTTAGTAGAACTAGAGTCACGCATCAAAGCCCTTATACGTCGACATCAAGACGACCACTTCCGGCATAGTATAGAAGTCGGCAAGCTGTCGTTAAACACGGAAGAGCACACCATCACACGTGAAGGACAGTCGCTGAAACTCACGCCAACAGGCTTTAAGATACTAAATGTGCTCATGAGCACTTCTCCTCGAGTCGTCAGTAAAAACGAGCTAGAAGAAAAGGTATGGGGTGAGGACATTCCTAGTAGCGATGCCCTGCGCACACATATGCATAGTGTACGTGCACAAGTCGATAAACCCTTTGTACAAGCCATGATAATCACGATACCTGGTGTGGGTTACCAAATCATTGATCCAGATAAAATATAAAATCCGCTGATAGATTTAACAACCTATCCTTGTGATAAAGAATATTTAGCTATCTGTATGACAACCTCTCTCTCTCTTTCTTTCTGCCTTTCATTACGAAGTAAATACCATGTTTAGTATCGACTCCATCGTTAACAAGTTTCGAATCTCGTACTTCTTATTTGCTCTACTGCTTTGCGCAACTTTCGTCAGTATTTTTCTGTACGCGGAGAGCAGAATAGAACAGGAGTTGGTCAAGGCTCGTCTATTACAGCAGCTTGATCTTAGTCAAGAGAAGTACGGCGATCAGCCTATTTACACTGCCGACCCAGGTATTAAAATTTACCGCTACGATGTTGCACCTGCCAACCTACAAGCATTGGCGAATGAAAAAGTGCAAGAAATATCGGTCACTATCAACGATGAGTCTGGCAAAACTCACGCCAACCTTCATTTTTTTATCGATCAGCAGGGTGAGCAAGCTTATATCTTGACCTACGTAGAAGGGGTTGAGATGGTGATGAGTCACTATCCGGTTTTAGAAATCTTCGAAAGCTTAGAGGATATTTTCGCCAATGCCTTGAGAGCGGCTGTCATTTTGAGTTTATTAATCGCAGCGATATTCTCTCAGCTGTCCTCTAGGCAAATCACCAAACCACTATTAGACTTAAAAAAAGCCGTAGAAACGGATCATCAAAACCTATCTCAACTGACACATATGCCTTCAGAGGTTGGCGTCTTGGCTCGAGCTATCGATGATAAAAACCATAAGCTAGAGCAATATCTAAAACGTGAGCAGTTGTTTACAGGCGATGTCAGCCATGAGCTGCGCACCCCTTTGACTATTATCATGGGAGCATCAGAGGTACTGGCCTCACAATTAGAACATGACAGTCACTTAAGTGAATTTACCAACCGCATTAGCAATACCGCTAAAGAAACTTCTGAGATTATCAGTGCTTTACTGTTACTCTCTCGTGCACCTGAAAAACTAGACACACCGCAAACCTCCATCAATGATATTGCCTCAAATGAAGTGGCGCGCTTAAGATACCTGCTACGCAATAAGGCAGTGACTTGCACCGTAATGGCTGAACAAGAATATTTCGCGTACGTACGACCCGAGCTACTAAAAATGGCATTGGGCAATCTAATAAAAAATGCATTTCAATATACTGATGATGGTGAGGTAGTCATTACGATTGATGCCGAAAAAATCACCGTCACGGATACAGGGCTTGGTATTCCTGAAGTAATGATGCCTTTGCTATATGAAAGATTTGAGCGTCTAGAGCAACAGAACAATGACCAACAACTGGATACCGAATCATTGTCAAAAGGTCAGTCTAGCTACCAAGTTGAAGGCAGCGGTTTGGGGCTTAGCATCGTGCAACGCATCATGACTCATATGGACTGGCAACTAACGCACCAAGCCAATGAGGCTGGCGGTAGCACCTTCAGCATTTATTATACGTAGCCTCTTCTATAGTCAGTCCTCTATAAAAGAATGCCAGCTTGAAGTATTGCATCCACACTTAACAATCGCATAAGTACATCGCATAAATATAAAAAAAGCAAAAGCATCCCGTCTTAACACTTTCTTAACAGCGCCCCGCTCATACTAATACCCAAGTGCTAACCAGTGACCTCCTACACTGGGATCATTAAAACAATAATTATAGGAATGATTGCACTTACTCTATATTTTCAGAGATAAGAAAAGCGAGTGAAAGCACTACATACTCCTTGCCATACACTCAAAATATCCATAACGATTGAGCCATCAATATGAGCATCAATATGAACAATGTCGAAACCATTTCTATCGAGCATCAACAGATAGATTCCTATTCTAAAAATAAGAGCGCACCTGATACTCTTGTGATGTCCGGCAGCTTTGCAAGTAATGCCAAGGGTAAAAAAGGTCTGGATCGACTCCTAAATGCAACAGGATATTCTATAGATGGTTTCCGTGCTGCTTATAAGTTTGAAGCCGCATTCAGACAAGTTCTTTGGCTTAATCTACTGCTGTTAATATTCACTATATTTATGCCTTTCGCTGTCAATATAAAAATGATGCTGGTGTTCGCCTCTTTCTTGTCCTTAATCGTTGAGCTTATCAACACTGGTATCGAAGCGAGTGTCGACCATACCTCTACTGAGCAACATCCATTAGCCAAAATAGCCAAAGATGTCGGTTCAGCTGCTCAGTTTCTAGCATTGCTGTTATTGTTTGTTTTGTGGCTAATGGCATTATCGACCTTTTTATCTTAAACAGTATTTGGTGAGCAGTATCACTACCATAATGTATGTATGGTTTATTCAGTTTAAAAGAGAGACAAGGCGACCAAGTGTAGATGTATATGTGATACTTCAAGCGAGGTTAACGCGGTAACTCTTTTATAGAGAATTGACTATAGGACTAGTTGAGGTTTTAAATGATTCTAGAGGACGATTCAACGGATTGGGTTTGGCTTAAACTCTTGTGCTTAACGATTATTGCGGCTTTAACTTTTGAACATAGCCAATTTGATATTCGTATTAGTGAGCTGTTTTATAGCCATGGGCAATGGCTCATCCAAAAAGATGCACAGCCTTATGCTTTCATTTTTTATGATGGACCTAAAGCGTTATTGATTCTCCTAGCACTCTATTTGATTACCGTATTAATCTTAAAGTACAGACACTCCCTAAACAGTATCTCTGCAACCAATAGCAGTAAGCTCCATAAATTTATTACCCCTTTATCCATTCGTGAGATAAGTTATCTTTTGACGATTCTTATCGTAGTACCTACGTCTATTGCACTATTAAAAGGGATGACACATGTGAGTTGCCCCAACCATTTAACCCTCTTTGGTGGGAGCTTACCCTATCTAAATGTCTGGCAAAGCATAGTCGCCGACACGCCAGCCAAATGCTTTCCAGCCGCACATGCGAGCGCAGGATTTTCTTTATATGGTTTGGCATTTTTACCCACTCTAAAAAAGCATCGTTATAGAATATTTGAGAGCGTGACCGTCTTAGGCTGGACAATGGGGTTATACAAAATGCTCTTTGGCGACCATTTTTTTAGTCATACATTGGTATCGATGCTGCTATCACTAACCATTGCTTGTGCGCTTTCAAGTGTCTTTTTTAAGAAGAAGACTACCAGCACAATTAAAAGTATTACCCTCAATCCTCAAAGAACTTTATAGATATCCTTAATAGCCAAAAACATCCTAAAACGATTTGACCGTAACGATGGTGCGGCCATCGTCGAGTAAACACTACTTAGATCATCCATATTACTCCCACTAAAATATTGCTACTAAATATTTGAAAAACAATGTATAAATAATCAATAGCAACCAATATTTGACTCGATAAAAATATGAATCGCACTCGTCGTAACCGTCATTGATGTGTAGATGACCGACAAAGGAATGTCGCCATGAGCCTTCTATTTGAGTGTCAGAAAACTGCTGTGATAGAAGCCGCCAATACGATTGGTACTGTGAGCAAGCGTTATAGATAGGAGCTATTACTAGCATTATAGGGATATTATGAAACCACTTTCTATACCGATATCAGCACTGGTTGTTAGTCTGGCTTGCAGTACGGCCTATGCTGATAATATCTATCCTGCACACACTGATTTGCCTGCTAGAACTAGCCTGCCAAATGTTAGTCCACTTAATAGTGATCTCACCAATCGCGGGGCTTATGTGGCACGTACGGCAGATTGTATGGCTTGCCACCGTGAAGATTACAGCGGCGGCGTACCGATAGAGACGCCTATTGGCAATATTTATTCGACTAATATTACGCCTTCTACGCAGTATGGTATCGGCAACTATACCGAAGCTGATTTTAAAAATGCACTTCGTAAAGGTCGTGCACCAAAGCATCAAATCTATCCCGCCATGCCCTATCCGTCCTATCACGGCATGTCTGACGATGATATCAGCGCTTTATTTGCCTATTTTCAGACCGTGCCTATCATTGATAAACCTCCTGAACAGATCACTCATTTACCATTTCCATTAAACATCCGTAGCTTGATGCTGGCATGGAATGTCATCAATGTACCCTCTACTGAAAATCGCTTAGGACTGAGCCAAACCCAGCAGCGCGGTGAATATTTGGTGAACAATCTAGAGCATTGCGGCACCTGTCATACGCCGCGCAATCTTACCCAAGGCCTCGATAAAGATCGCTATCTATCCGGAGCACCGCTCGGTAAGTGGTTTGCCCCTAATATCACGCCTGACAACGATACGGGCATTGGGCGCTGGTCTGAGCGTGACATCATCGCTTATTTGCGTACTGGAAAGCTTGATAAGCAAGCTTATGCCGGTGGCCCTATGGCAGAAGCCGTAGCACATAGTACACGCTATCTCACTGATGAAGACTTGAGTGCGATGGCTAACTATCTAAAAGTCGTCCCAGCAATCAAGACGGATGATTACCTAATACCAGTTAATGTCGCTCGACTCCCTAGCCCGAAAAGCACTTCTATCACCTATGATTTACTCGAGCAAAAGGATTACTTAGCTAAGGCAAAAGCTGACACGCCTCATGTCAGTATTAATCAAAGCAGTAATCAAATCAGTAATCAAAGCAGCAGTCAAAATAACAATCCAAACAGAGTAATGGAAAATAGTACTTCACCAAAATCCCTATATTTGACTCATTGCGCCAGCTGTCACGGTGTCGATGGTTACGCGCAACCTGATGCCCGCTATACTGCTATCGTCGGTCTCAGTAGCATCCGCCGTGCTAAACCCGATGCGCTTATCGGCGTGATTGCGTTTGGGGCAAAAGGCGCATTCAATACCGCACCCAAGATGCCAGGCTTTGAGAAAGATTTGAGCCACGCACAGATTGCTAGTATTACCAATTATGTGCGAATCAACTTTGGTGGTTTACCCAGTAGTGATGTGAGTGCTGACGAGGTTAAGCGAGTGATAAAAGAGAAAGGCTAACCCCAAAAATTAATTGAACCGTTTGCGTCTTATGCCAATATAGAGACTGAGCACCACAAGGACATTTAAATGAAAGATTTGCTGCATTCCCCTACACGGCGACAACTGCTCTCGATGATTGGTAAGACGGCTGGCGCGACGGCCATGTATCAGGCAATGACCACATTGGGCTTCGCTTCCGAGTCTAGCTTTCAAAAAGAAATAGATCTAAAAGGCGCACCTGCTGGGGCCAGCATCGTTATCCTAGGTGCTGGATTGGGTGGGCTGACAGCGGCTTATGAATTACGCAAAGCAGGCTATAAAGTCACCGTCCTTGAGTACCAGAATCGCGGCGGCGGACGCAGTTGGACGCTAAATAGCGGGGATAAATACACGGAATTAGGAGGCGAAGAAGTCACCTGCGACTTCGAAAAAGGCAACTACTTCAATGGTGGGCCATGGCGACTGCCCGTGCATCACTATGCAGTCTTTCATTATTGCAAAAAGTTCAATGTGGCATTACAGCCCTTTATTCAAACCAACGATCGTGCTTATCTACATCGCACCAACCATTTCAATGGTGCGCCGCAGCGCTTGGGTGACGTGCAAAGCGATATCCGTGGCTATGTATCAGAGCTATTATCCAAAGCCGTCAATAAAGGCAGCTTGGATGATACGGTGACTAAAGAAGACAAAGAAAAACTGTTAGAAGGTCTCAAAGGTTGGGGCGTGCTCGATACTGATTATCGCTATGTCAAAAGCCATGAGACGGGCAAACATCGTGGTTATAGCGTCTATCCAGGTGGTGGACTGATGCCCGATGCCAAACCCTCTACGCCCATCCCAATGGATAAGCTGCTCAGTTCAGGCATGTGGTCTGATCTCTACAACAACTATACGGTTCATGTGCATCAACCCGCTATGTTCCAGCCCGTTGGTGGCATGGGTAAAATCGGTGATGCTTTCACCCGTGAATGTCGCGATATGATTCAGTTCAAGGCTAAGGTGACTAAGATTCATCAAGATGAAACGGGTGTCACGGTTGACTATATCGATGCCAATAACTCTAAAGGCAGCAACTCTGAAAGCGGTAACTTTGAAAGCGGTAACTTAACAGGTAGCATTAAAAGTATTCGTGCTGATTGGTGTATTTGCAATATTCCACTGTCAGTATTGACGCAAATTGACATCAATGTCTCAGAGCCAATGAAGCAAGCCATGGCTGCAGTGCCTTATGACACTTCCTATAAAGTAGGACTTGAGTTTAAGCGTCGGTTTTGGGAAGAAGATGAATGGATATACGGCGGCATCACTTATACAGATCTGCCCATTACCCAAATCTCCTACCCTTCACAAGACTTATTCACCTCAGGTTCAGGCGTGTTATTAGGTGCTTACGGCTTTGGAGAGGCGTCTTATAAATTCAATGCGTTAACGCCAAAAGAGCGCATTAACGTTGCTTTAGAATATGGCAAATATATTCATCCGCAATACACCAAAGAGTTCCGCGCAGGTACATCAGTCGCTTGGCATCGTATTCCTTGGTCGCTCGGCTGCTATGGCATTTGGAGTGAATCGAGCCGTCAGCAGTATTACGAGTCGCTTTGTAGCATTGACCATCGTATTGTATTAGCGGGTGAGCATTGTTCTCATATTCCTGCTTGGCAAGAAGGTGCGATACTCTCAGGGCTAGACGCAGCCAAGCGCTTACATCAAAAGGCCAAGAAACTTGGATAACACGTATTTAAATAATAAGTCTGGCGTTGACGCAAGAATGATAACAATGAGACTAGGCACATTAGGAACAATCATGACTATGGTGACATCAAACCCATTTAAATTATCTAGCTCGCTTAGCTCCAGTAAGGCAGTAATGACCCTCGTTGTTGGTGTATCGATAGCGTTAATAACGTTGTCAGGCTGTAGTCAGCATAGAACCGAAAACGTAGCTACTATCGCCAGCCAGCAAACAGCGCCCATGGTGTTTGACAATCAGGCCAGCCGCAATAATGGCGCTTGGGGCGGCGTCTATCTATCAAAAGAAGCGCTGACACGCCCGCCTATGGATATCGTCGACATCAGTGCTATACCAAAAATGAGTGACGATGCCAATTTGCAAAAATGGTTAGCCAAATTTGAAGGCAGTACACAAGGTAAGACTGGGTTTTTCGCGACGGATGGTAAGAAGCTTTATGACGACTCCTGCGCGGGCTGTCATATGCTCAAAGGCGAAGGTGCACAGGGAGCGGGTTACTATCCACCATTAGCCAACAACAGTAAAATGGAGTCTAAATATTACATCATTAGCATCCTTATCAATGGATTACGCGGTATGCCCTCTTTTCATAGCATGATGAATGATCAGCAGATAGCCGCTGTTACCCAGTACGTGCATAGTGATTTAAATAACTATACTGATACGGTGACGACTGACAACGTATCTCAGCTGCGCCATGACTTTCCACCGGGATCTGATCCTAGCGAATAAGTATGCTGACGACGGCTAATATATAGTCATTCTCTATCATCAGACTTTGGACTTCAGCATAATTGTCTAGCTCTGCTTAAAACAGACAATCTCTATATTCAAACGACAACATATGTCTTCTAGAGGGATTAATCTTAAACACACCGCTATCAACATTGAAGGACTGCTTAATTTTATCTTGACTGACCATTGCTATGCCGTTACTGTTTATATTCAACAATTGGACTATTGACTGCCATTTACATTGTAAACTGTAGACCGTACGCATCAGCTATCTATTATAAGAAAGGTCAATACAATAAGCGTCAAGCGCTCTCTAAAATTTCATAAAAAGTGTCACGGATAGCCGCTTTGAAATAACTGGGAGACAAGAGACCCGACCTATAGTTGAGTTCAAGTAATTTCGATACAAGGAAACCGAGTGCAAGCTATACATTAGTATGGTTAGCGAGGGTGACGATGTAGCGAATTTATGTGGATTTTACTATACATATTTTGAGGTAGTCTGCATGCGTATATACTTATCTAATTGCTATGAACACCTCCTTCAAAGGCTATCAAACCGCATAGCTGCGCCGCCATTACGCTTCATGATTTTCCTCTTAATGCTTATCCTTATATCCAGCTTATTGACCGGTTGTACGCAACGAGTCTGGAACGAAGCCATGGCAGATACAACCACCACTCGTTATGACTTTGATAATACGTTACCTCAAAACTCAGATGATGTATTTGTGGTGCTCGCCTTTTCTGGTGGTGGCACACGGGCAGCGGCGCTTAGCTATGGCGTGCTCGAAAAACTGCGTGACACCCCAGTGACTATCAATGGCATAGAGCGCCGACTGTTAGATGAGGTAGATGTCATCTCCTCAGTATCAGGCGGTAGTTACACCGCTGCTTATTACGGCTTGTTTGGTGATGATATTTTTGAGCGGTTTGCCCCAGAGTTTTTATATGAAGACTGGCAATCTCGACTGATCAGGCTTGCATTACGTCCGAAAAGCCTAATCGCCATGAGCAGCTCTGAATACAATCGAGGCGATCTGGTAGCGGATAACTTAGACAGTAATCTGTTTCAACAAAAGACTTTTGCGGATATGGGTCGAGGCAAATTACCTTACGTCATCCTCAATGCCAGCGATCTAAATAACGCCATGACCTTCTCATTTACTCAGCAGCAATTTGATTTTTTATGTTCAGATTTATCGAGCTATCCCGTGGCCAATGCAGTGATGGCCTCTTCATCCGTACCCGGCATCTTTGCCCCCATAGCCCTACGTAACTTTTCTGACTGCGCACAGCGAGAGCAATCTTGGGTGGATGAGGCGCTGAATCAAGACGATCATCTACCACGCAGTTACGCAATCGCCCGTGCATTGGATCGCTATTCACAGCCAGATCGTATGCCTGTCGTTCGCTTGGTAGATGGCGGCGTCACTGATAATCTAGGGGTTCGTGGCTCGATGATGAGTCCTGTGACTCAATATGGCGACGTCCCAAATATGGCTGGTGCATTTAGCCCTGATAAGTTGCGTCAGGTCAAACAAGTGCTAGTCGTCATTGCCAATGCACAAACCTACTCAGAGCATGACTGGTCTTTAGAAAGTAAAGATCCTAGTTTCCTCGAAACCATTTCAGCCGCCAGTGAAGTCGCATTAGGTACTTTGAATAATGACACTGTCTCATCGGCTAAAAAAGAGTTCTTGCAGTGGAGCGAGCATGTGAATGCTCAGCGCGACTCAGCCTCTCCTCAAGTTGCAGTTCACTTTTCAGTATTAACCTTTGATCAAGTAAAGGATAAAAACGAACGTGCAAAGTTCGATGCGATGCCAACGACCTTTCACTTGCAACCTGAGCAAGTCGATGAATGGCGCTCACTTGGCAGCAGTCTGCTTGATCAATCTGAAGAATTTCAAAACTTTCGTAAAGCCCTTCAGTAATATACAAACAAGTACCTTAAACTAAATAATCTAAGTCAATCGAGCTATTTAAAAATCTCGATTAAGCTTAACCATTCAATTTGAGCGATTACTCAAATTAACTTGAATGCTTGCTTAAGTCCAGTTACTGTAAGAGCTACTAACGCTTTTGCTCTAATACTTATAACTGCAAAGTGCCAACATTTAATACGTTTATTCAACACACTTATATATTAAAAGGAGCTTTTATGCCCTCTAACCTATCTCCTTCAATCATCGTATTCGATGTCAACGAGACATTATTAGATATCGACACCCTCACACCTTTATTTGCTCGTCTGTTTAACAATGAGAATATATTAAGAGAATGGTTCGCTCAGTTGGTACTGTATTCGCAAGCCATGACTTTATCCGGTCTTTATACATCTTTCGGTGAGCTCGGTGTTGGCACATTACAGATGACAGCTGATATCCATCAAGTCACGCTAACAGATGATGACATCCAAGAATTCAAAACCCGCATGGGTAACATGCCCGCTCATCCTGACGCTGCGCCTGCATTGACCAAACTACGTGCAGCAGGGTTTAGACTCGTGACATTGACCAATTCAGCGAGTAGCACCTCGCCTACACCACTTGACAAAGCAGGATTGAGTGAGTTTTTTGAGCAATCTTTTAGCGTTGAGACAGTAGCGAAGTTCAAGCCTGCACCTGAGACCTATCAAATGGTGGCTAAAGAGCTATCGGTGGAAATGTCTGATATGTGCCTAGTCGCTTCTCATCTTTGGGATACGATTGGTGCACAAGCAGTTGGCTGCCAGGGGGCTTTTCTCACAAGACCTTACAACGCTATGTTACCCGCGCCTAATGTCCCAACCCCTGACTTTATAGCGTCAGATCTTGTCACACTGGTTGAGCAAATTATCTCAAAGAAGAAAAAATAACCTTAAAACTATAAAAAAGGAATATTTATCATGAATGAATAAATAGCAGGAATAATTGCAGGATTTATTGCTACTATCGTCATGTCTTTACTACTCATGTTCAAAAGTATGATGGGACTGATGCCTGATTTTAACATCATCGCGATGATCGCATCCAAAATGGGTGATAGTAAAGCCATCGCTTTGGTGGCTCACTTTATGATTGGTTCTATCGGCTACGGTATTGGCATCGTATTAGCATCTGGTAATAATTTACATAGAAACTTCGTCGGACTAGGTATCGGGATAGGTTTTGTAGGTTGGCTTGTGATGATGGTTGCCGTGATGCCAATAATGGGTAAAGCAATGTTTGGCTTAGATATGCCAAGCGGTTTCATGATACCTATCGCAACCTTAATGCTACATCTCGTCTTTGGCGTGGTATTAGGCAAAGCTTATACCAAGCTCGTTCATAAATAATAAAGCTTATATACAACAATCCATTTATTAATGTAGTTTGAATTTGTCACTATTGACACGCCATATCGCTCGTATCCTTTTCAGCACTCTCTGTGTTGCATGAACAAAAGTATGTGCGATATAGTTTTTATTGAAAATATATAAAATGAGCTTACTCACTATAGTAAATGTCTCTGCTGATTGAGGTGACTACCCGTCGAAGTAGATAGAATATAATTATTACATCACGTACCAAAAGCACAACCCTGAAGTCACACTTAATAGACCTAAACGATAACAAGGATGATATATGAAAGTACTTAGAACCCCTGATTCGTGTTTTGCGAACCTATCTGATTACGACTTTGAGCCGAACTATTTGATGGTCGACGATAGCGAAGGGGGTGAACTACGTGTGCATTACCTCGATGAAGGCCCAAAAGATGCCGCTCCAGTATTACTGTTACATGGAGAGCCTTCATGGTCTTATCTATATCGCAAAGTCATTCCAATATTAACTGCCGCTGGTCATCGTGTGATTGCCCCAGACCTTCCTGGTTTTGGACGTTCGGATAAACCTGCGTCTCGTGAAGATTATACTTACCAGCGTCACGTCGACTGGATGCAATCGGTACTTGATCAATTAGATTTGAAAGACATTACCCTGTTTTGTCAAGATTGGGGTGGTCTAATTGGCCTGCGACTTATGGCAGCACACCCAGATAAATTTGCTCGAGTAGCAGCTGGTAATACCATGCTCCCTACAGGCGACCATGATCCAGGGGAAGGCTTTCGAAAATGGCAAAAATTCTCACAAGAAACGCCATTATTCAATGTAGGCGGTGCTATCAAGAGCGGTACTACCACAGAGCTATCACAGGCGGTAATCGATGCTTATGATGCACCGTTTCCTGATGAGTCTTATAAAGAAGGCGCCAGACAGTTCCCTCTACTTGTCCCTACGACACCGAATGATCCTGCCTCAGACAAGAACCGTGCAGCTTGGGTTGAACTGAGTAAATGGACAAAGCCTTTCATCACCTTGTTCAGCGATTCAGACCCAGTTACCAACGGTGGCGATAAGATAATGCAAAAGCTTATTCCGGGAACCAAAGGTCAAAACCATACGATTATTACCAATGGTGGGCACTTCCTTCAAGAAGATCAGGGCGAAGTATTGGGTGAGCTTTTGGTTACGTTCATTAATGACAATCCTGAATAACCTTTTTACTATAGTCAGTTCAATATAATTTGGATACAAGGAAGCCGAGTGAAAGCACTACAAGTAGTAGGCTAAGCGAGACTGACACCGTACCCAATTTATAGAGGATTGACTATAACTGGCAATATTTTAATAATCATCTGATAGCAAAGCATTAGACAATATATTAAATGACGTCATCACCATACCAGTAGGGCTGGCAATTTTATTAAATTGCCAGCCCTATTAAGTTGTTAAATCCTATTTACGCTATCCAAGCAGGTTACAGTGTCAGAGCCTCATGGCTGCTTATCGTCTATGTGAATTTTCAGGTATATCACACTTGATCAAACGCTCTGTTGAGAACCATCAGCTTGAAATAATTTCTGACAACTTGGGACAGACGCATTATCTCTATCCCCTGCTGCCAGATACGGCCATTTATTATGCAATTGCTGCTGGCTTACGCAACTGTTTTATCAGTGCGATGCCAGCCAATATGAGTACGGCAAATAGCAATAGTGCAAATAGCATACACATCATCATGCCACCCATGCCCATACCTTGCATCATGGTTCCGTTCATCATTGCTCCATTCATAGCGGTATCGTTCATCATCGTACTTCTCCATGGTTCTAAATTTATGGTACTGATATCAAAAATGATGTTTAAGCATTTCATTTTCAATAGGTTGTTTATCATTGATAATAGTGACACCCTATCCATTTTATAGAGGATTGACTATAGCGTTACAACTGCTGCTGAGCAGACGTAATATCAGCATATACTTCTGTTGTGCCATCTTTATTCATCTGCATTACTTGGTACGGCATAAATTTATCTTGTTGCTCCATACCAGGACTGCCCACTGGCATACCCGGGACAGCAAGGCCAATGGCTTGTGCCGGCGGGCTCGCTAAGAACTGCGCCATATATTTTGTAGGCACATGACCTTCGAAGACGTAGCCATCTGCGGTAACGGCCGTATGGCAAGTGCGCATCTGCTGCGGAACATCATAACGATCTTTAAATAAAGACAAGTCTTCAGGATGTTGAACACTTGCATTCAAACCATGACTTTCTATGTGTTCTATCCAGTCCTCACAGCAGCCGCAATCTGGCGTTTTGTAGACAGTGGCTGAAACATTTTTAAGTGATGTAGACGAGTCGGACACAGGAGTCATGACTGGCTCTATCTCAGCAGCGCTTGTTTGTACTGCTTGCGAGTCAGTAGTGGCGGATTTATCGTTTGATACACTTTGTATATTCTGCTCATCCGTACTTGGTTGGCTACAAGCAAAGAGTAACGATGTCAGCGCCACTAACAAAATATGACTCGATATCTTGTGATGCTTATACGTATAAGTACTATTATTGTGTCTCATAAGACCGCCTCTAATTTGTTTCGTACCAAGATTAATTTAATATTGAGATAGGCTTGTATTTAAATATACACCAATCAAGCTGCCATTGATTTGAGTGGCTACATCAAGGAACTCTATTGGTTTGATTCGATGCTAATAAAAACTATAGGGCTAGTAGGATTGACATTACAGTCCATTAAATTAGCATGAAGCATACACGGTTGATTCTGACTGATAGATGACACCAACATGACAATTTTGTCATGTTGATGTCTTTGGATTCTAATGCGCGACCGTTTCCTTTAATATGAGGTTTAAACCTGATGATTATGTCAGCTGTATGATTTCTATCAAACATATACTGCCACACAGAATTGACGCATCAAAAACTGATATAACTTGAATCCTAAACACCTGATAGCATTAATGGCATCTACCCTATCCATACCCATGCCCTTCAGTTGTGATAAATACGCGCACCATACTAAATAGAGAAAATATGAAAGTATTACTGGTTGAAGATGAAATAAAACTCGGTGAATATATCAAAAAAGGATTAACCGAAGCAGGTTTTATTGTAGACCACTATATGACTGGTTTAGATGGTCATCATGCGTTGATGACAGATGATTTCAGCGTGGTAGTCATGGATGTCATGTTGCCAGATATTAGTGGCTTTGAGTTAATCCGCAATTATAGAGCGGCTGGAAACTATACGCCTGTATTATTTTTGACAGCAAAAGATGATCTGAGCGACAGAATCAAAGGTATCGAAATTGGTGGGGATGACTATCTGACCAAACCTTTTGCTTTTGCTGAGTTGATTGTAAGAATCAAGAGTTTGCTACGCCGTGCTAATCAAGCAGATTATAAAAGCAGCATCATGCAAATCGCAGACTTAAGGATGGATCTCTCCAAGCGCACAGTCAATAGAGGTCACACCACCATAAAACTTACTGCTAAAGAGTTCTCTCTACTGCAGTTCTTTTTAGAGCACCATGGCGAGGTATTACCGCGCTCTGTCATTGCCTCTCAAGTCTGGGATATGAACTTTGATAGTGACACCAACGTCATTGATGTTGCCATTCGTCGTTTACGTCTAAAAATCGATGATGACTTTGATATAAAACTGATTCATACCGTACGAGGTATGGGTTATAAGTTAGATACACCAGACAATAGCAATGACAACGCTGAGCAAGCATACAATGAAGAGTAACGTCCACAATCGACGCTTGCCTTTGCTATGGCGTACTATTTTCTTGCTAACGATATTTGTCGTTATCTCTCAAGCCATCATCTATATCTGGGTTCAGCGCTCTGTCAGTAACCATTTCGATCAAATGGATACTGAAATGCTGTCTCATGCCGCCTTCAACCTGCGTAAGCGTGTCAATGGCACTGATCAACAAACGACTCTATCTAATGCTTTGACATTATCTGCACCTGCTGATGCGGATCACCTGCATTCTTCATGGCTTGATTACGATATAAAAACCCTTATTTTTGATAAAAACGGAAAACTGCTATCGAGTGCCCCTAGCGAATTTTCAGCCTTTTTACCCGAAGACTTTCAAGTATTGCCATTATGGGACACCCACCATGAGCAACAGTTTTCATTGGCAATGAACGGTAAAAACTACCATGCCATTATTATTCAAAACAACCAAACATTGGCACTGATTGCCTTACCTATCGATGTTCATCAGCAATACCTATTACACTTCAATCGTCAGTTAAGTATTATTTTAGGGATTATCACCCTGCTACTAATATCAGTGGCCGCCATGAGTGTCTACTGGGGTTTTGCACCGTTATCTACCATCGTCCAAAAAATGAAAGGCATTAATCCTGAGCGCTTGGATGAAAGGGTCATCGTTACTGATATGCCTAGAGAGCTACGACCACTGGCTGAATCTTACAATCTCATGATGGCAACCCTTGAAAGCAATTTTGAATCGCTGTCTCGCTTTTCAGATAATATCGCGCACGAGCTACGCACTCCGCTTGCCACGCTCAGCACCCAAACTCAAGTAATGCTGAGCAAAAATAGAAGCTGCAATGAATATGTCGAACAGCTGCATCATCAGCATGACACCCTCGAGCATCTGTCTGCGCTAATCAACAATATGCTACTGCTCGCAAAAACCCAAAAAGGACTGTCTGACTCACAGCTCAATCGTATCGATACCGAGTCAATGATGACCAACCTTATCTCTTACTATGAGCTGGTAGCAGAAGAGCGTGACATCACCTTTCAAAAAACAGGTAACTTCCAAGCAGTATTGGGAGATGAAAGTTTATTGCAGAGGTTATTTGCCAACTTGATATCAAACGCCACTTATTATGCAGCGAGTGATAGTAGCATCACTATTGAAGCCTTTTCGATTGAAAACTCTGCGCTGACGCATACAACTAGGAGTAGTCTACAAAAGACTTCAGCACCTGCATTAAAGCAATCTTCTCTAAAAATCGTGATGACCAATCGTTTAGAGGAACCAATGACCCAGCTAGAGGTAGATAAATTATCTGAGCGTTTTTATCGTCATCATAAGACAGACAACAAGCACACAGGAGCGGGCTTAGGATTATCAATCGTCCAAACGATTGCACAAGCTCATAAAGGTAATGTCAGCATCACTATCAAAGATGATTATTACTTTCAAATCAGTGTTGAGCTATTGAGGGCTTAATTTAAGTGAGCGCTATCTAAATTAGGGCGGTACTTTAACGATGTGTTAAAAAATCTCAGTACTAATTAGTACTAAACAGGAACAACCACCACATTACTTCCTTATTGCCATGGCTGAAACTCAGCCATGGCTTTCTAGGGCGTGTCCTCATTTTAGAAATGGTGATAAAAATGAGATAAATTACAGTCAAACAAGGAAAATAGCGCAGATAATATCGAGATATTAGTCAGCTATTTGACGCCGTTTGGCAAGATTTAGCCATTTTTAACCCATTTAGATGACTATCGATTGAATTGAGGACACGCCCTAGTATAAATAATAAGTTAGTACTATCAGCTAGCAACGTTTCTAAATTCCGTATCCCCTGCCTATTGCCAATATGCCGTCTGACTCCCCTCTCAATGATGGTCTGGATAGTTAGTTGGTGTGGCCATATCAGAATGTAGTAAGGATCTAACGGAAAAGCAAATTGATGATATTAAGTAAGTATCCTCTCTAGAGTATTGCTAATTTGCCTATCACTCGCACAACTCACGTGCGTTAGTGTAAATAGTTGAGTATTGGCTAGAAAACGTCACCTTTCTTTAACTTTCATAAACGTACGTAACACTGCAATCCGTTATGATTTCCTTATTCGATAGAGCGACGTTCTATTTGTATATTTCTAACCACTCAATAAATACTCATACTTATAATGAGATTAAAAGGACCTTACTATGAAAAACCTTAACTTGAAAAATATCGCCATCAGCTCACTAATTGCTGTATCTACTTGCTTTGCTGCGATTGGTCAAGCAAATGCTGCACCACAAGTGATCGTTGTCAAAGACAAACCTAAAGCAACACAAGTAGTCGTTGTTAAAAAAGCCCAACCTAAAGCGAAAAAAGTAGTCGTCGTTAAAGCAAAACATAAGGCCAAGCAAGTTGTCGTAGCGAAAGCAAAACATCCAACAAAAAAAGTGGTGGTCGTTCGATAGAACAACTTTATATTCATACCTCTTTAACCACTTAATAAATGCTTATAATGAGCTTAAAAAGGCTTTACCATGAAAAAATTCAACATGAAAAACATTGCCATCAGCTCACTAATTGCTGTATCTACTTGCTTTGCTGCGATTGGTCAAGCAAATGCTGCGCCTCAACCAGATACGCATCATTTGACCCAAAAACAAAAAAATGCAATAGAGGCAAAACAAAAAGCCAAGCACAATGCAGAACTTAAAGCCAAAGCTAAACACAAGGCAGAATCAAAGCACCACTCAGATCTGAAATCGAAACAAAAAGCCAAGCATGATGCAGAGCTGCGAGCAAAACAAAAAGCCAAGCAGAAAGACGCACATCATGACAGCAAAACAAAGCACAAAGATAGTAAGTTTGAACAAGATAGAAAACATGGCTAAGTAAAGATAGCTGTTATTCATGCTTATTTACACGACTGTATTAGATTCACGGCTTTGGGTCTACTGATGACAGACCCTAGGGCGTGTCATCATTTTAAAAATGGTGATAAAAATGAGATAAATTGCCGTCAAACGAGGAAAATAGTGCAGATAATATCGAGATATTGACCAACTATTTGACGATGTTTGGCAAAATTTAGCTGTTTTTAGCCCATTTAGAGGACACTCGTTTGAATTGAGGACACGCCCTAATATTAAGAAGAAAAAACCACTATCTCATCGCCTTCCTGCCATGGCTGAAACTTAGTCATGGCTTGTATGAATAATGGATGCGCCAACCAATGTTTTAGCCATAGTTGCAATTTCGGATAAGGCAAACTATAAAAGACATCACGATCTACATGGGCAAATTGGCGAACGAACGGCATAATACCAATATCAGCAACAGTCACGCTATTGCCTAGTAGATACGTATTATTAGTCAATAACACTTCTAAATCCTGCAAAAAAACTTCACCCTGTTGCCGATACTCTGTCTGAGTCATTTCAGGATGACGATCGGCATATTTGTAGCGATCTAGCCACTGTTTAAACTCATTGTCGTTTTTTGCTATCAGAGCATTAGCCTGAGATAAAACGCTTTCATCCAGCAGTCCTTGCGGATCTTTTTGCTCAAGCGCCCACATCATTATCTCTGCACTCTCTTCAAGCACAGAACCATCTAAAAGCTGTAATACTGGCACCGTACCTTTTGGACTAATCGCTAGCATCTGCGCTGGCTTATTCTTTAGCGTGATTTCTCGTAGCTCTACCGGTAACTCGGCAAATAATAAACCAAGACGAGCACGCATAGCATAGGGACAGCGACGAAAAGAGTACAAGCAAGGCAGTGAAGCGTTCATAGACATTTCCATAGTTGAATAGGAATTAAACAGTAGGTAAAGAGTAAATAAAGAAAAAGTAGCAGGCGCAGACCCACTGACATCAATGTACATTAATGAGTTGTTGGATATTCGATAGATTTATAATTAGCCACCGCTTCTACCAGTGACTGTGGCAGATAAGCATCTGTCAGGTGCGCATGTGGATAATGCTGCTCAATCCACGATTGATAATTATGGATGGTTAGCGTACCACAATATAATAAATATAAAACCTGCACGCCGATGCTACGTGATAACCCCATCACACAATGGAAGTTGATAATCGTAGTGAGGCTATCCTTTACCTGATCATCTTTTACCTGACCATATTTTACCTGATGACCCTCTACCCGACTCTCATTATCAGCAGTTATCGCTCGCGTTTCTGCTGATTGTGTCAACGCTTCAAGTCGCTTAAATAGATCAATATGATCTTTAAGCAATACATCACTCAATGGCTGCAAGTCTAGTAAAGGCAAATATAAGTAATGAACAGGCATCTTAGTGATACCGTTAGCAGCTACTTCAAGATGATAAACATGACTAGATATCTCAGCGGCTAAATCAATGACGATAATCTGACAATGAACTGAGGACGGCATTTTTTCTGGCAAACTCGGCCACTCTAATGAAGTGCAGTCAAACAGCCAATGCGCTAAATGGCTATGCAAATCAGCCTGCCTCAATCGAGGGGAAGCCACAACTTTGACCCTATTATTAATAGCATATGGTGTGAGCAGATGTCTTTGACCTTTTGAGAAAACTTTAAAATACCACTGGCCCAAAAATGACATACCATTGTAAATAATAATGATGGGCGCAAACTTCATCCAAGTATATACGGTGAGTCGACCGCTATTCGACTTTTGAAACCAGCGTGTATTCTGTATTGATTTAGCCTGTTGATAGGCACAAGCCAACATTGTAAAACTGATCAGCCAATATGCAGCAATAATAATGGCTAAGTTTTCTACAACTTCAGACACTATCATACTCATATTGGCAAGGTAAAATCCTCCTATCGCTATCAATAAAAATCCAATGCTACCCAGTGCTAAGTGCTTGATTACCAGTGCGTTACGGATTCGACTTGAGAGTATGAGCACCGCAACGGCCAACACTGCCCCGCCTAGCATGTCTAGCAAATGATGTTGATATGTCAACACCGTTGAAAGTGCTATCAATGTACATATGCTAATAAGTAATAATCGATAAGCGACTGAAATCCATGGATTTTTAGACGCTACCACCTCCCATAATGACACGCCAAGCAATATGGCATAAGTGACATGCAAAGATGGCAATTGATTAAATGGCTTGTCCACCAACTGCAAAAACTGATAGCCGAATTGCGTCCAATCATCAGGTACAACCCGATTGAATGAGAAACGAGCAGGATAAAAATAGAAGATCAAGCAGGCAAAAACAGTCGCCAAGATTAAGCGCCATGTCAGTAAGGATAACTGCGTGGACGTGCGTACTAAAAAAAAGCCGACCACAAATAAAATCAACGACCAGCTATAAGGGATTATCATAACCGGCATAAAAGGTATGACGACATCAAATGGCGTGGCCAAATTATGAATGCTCGAAGGGGCACTCTCATATAACGAGACGCTATAGAATGTCGTCACATTATAAAGCAGATAAAATATCGCTAACGCAAGGCATAGATGCCGAAAGCGCGTGGATATCGATAGCGCATGAGTCGTGGACAAAAGATGCGTAGACAAATTATTCAATGACATAGCCTTGAGATATTGCTGAACGGTTTGTATTCGCTAGGTATAGCTACAGAATGAAGTATAGCAAATCACTTTTTATAAGATACAACGAAGACAAAAAAACCAACCTTTGTGAACTGACCCCCAAATATTGGACGGTTTAAGTTTATATCAAGGACTGAGTTCTGTATTGCACAGGACTCAGTCCTTTTAGTTTAAGCTGAATTC
>NZ_QJSU01000012.1 GCF_003217155.1 Psychrobacter fozii | reverse complement strand
ATAGACTCAAGATTGGCTTCCATTTTGTCAGCAATTTTGAGGAGGATGTTGGCGCGTTCGGTCACACTGGTTTTGCCCCACGCATCTTTGGCAGCATGAGCCGCATCTAGGGCTTTTTCGATATCAGCTTCTTTTGAACGGGCAACTTGGCAGATGACTTTGCCATCTATGGGACTGGTGTTGTCAAAGTATTCACCATCAACAGGTGCGACCCATTCACCATTGATGAAGTTGTCGTATTTTTCGCGGAATTGGACTTGGCTTTTTTCTGTATTTGGATAGGGATATAACATTAACTGCTCCTTGTTGTTTTATGTATGAGGCAAGTCATATATAAGCAATTATTTATTACATCATCGTGTAAAATAACGGCTTATCTCATCGCCACCGAATCTTCCTGATCAAGTTCTCATTTCATACTACTCAACTTTTGAGCAGAGTTATACTCACTTTTAATAATAACTAATGAATGAACTCATAAAATTTAGTTATGGAAAATGTGTTAGTTAAAAGGGTTCGTAAAGTGGATGTAGCTGTTATAATTATTGCCAATATTTTAAGCTACGGCATTTATAAAATTGCTGATGGCTGCTCTCTTTTCTTTTTCTTCTAAGTTATTGGTTGGTTTGAATATATGCGTCAATCTTCTGCTCTTGATATCCTAAAAACAGGTCAAAATGTCTTTTTGACTGGCTCAGCAGGTTCAGGTAAGACCTATACACTCAATCAATACATCGATTATCTACGTGCACGCCGTGTACCTGTGGCGGTCACTGCCAGTACGGGTATTGCGGCCACGCATATGAACGGTACGACCATTCATAGTTGGTCGGGTATCGGTATCAAAGATGAGCTAAGCGACCGCGACTTGACCACGTTGTCACGCAAACAGTTTTTAGCAGATAGATTAAAGGACACGGCGGTACTCATCATTGATGAGATATCGATGCTGCATGCCAAGCAAATTAATTTGGTGAGTCAAGTACTCAAACATGTGCGCAAAAACGACAAAGCCTTTGGCGGTATTCAGGTGGTGGTTGCAGGGGACTTTTTTCAGCTACCGCCAATTGGTAGTAAGGGCGAGAGCAACCGTGAGAAGTTTGCTTTTATGTCTGAAGCATGGCTCGATGCCAAGTTTCATATTTGTTACTTATCTGAGCAGCATCGACAAGTGAGCGAGGCGGCCAACGGTGGTCTTGATTTGGACGATATTTTGAACCAAATTCGTCGTCAAGAAGTTACTTTTGATGCGATTGCTGCGCTAGAAGCTACCTTTGACCAAAACGTCGATATCAAGCGTACACGTCTGTATACGCATAATCTCAACGTCAATAAAATCAATGATAAAGAATTGGCGGCACTGTCTGGTGAGATGATGCGCTTTGAAGCCACGTCTACGGGTGATAGTAAGCTGGTTGAGACACTCAAGAAGACAGTACGCACTCAAGATGATTTAGTGCTTAAAGTTGGCTCAAAGGTGATGTTTATCAAAAACAACACCGAGCTTGGTGTTTCTAACGGTACGATGGGTGAACTGATAGGTTTTGCTGCTGTAAAAATCGACGATAGCAAAGACACCAGTGATGCTTTGATTGAAGATGATGATATCGACAGCACTGCCGCCAGTGATGAAGCATCTGCCAAAAATGCAAAGAATAAAACTAAAAAAGACAAAGAAAAACCAAAAGCCAAAAAGCCAACGACACAAAAAATGCCAGTGGTTAGGCTTAACTCAGGGCGTGAAGTTATCGCTGAGCCTGAAGAGTGGATCATCGAAGATGAGACGGGTGAAGTGCTAGCGAGCTATGAGCAAGTGCCGCTTTGTCTGGCATGGGCGATTACTATTCATAAGTCACAAGGCATGACATTAGATGCCGCTGAGATAGATTTGTCGCGTACCTTTGAGTTAGGACAAGGTTATGTGGCATTATCAAGGCTCAAGTCGCTAGCAGGATTGCAGTTGCTGGGTATGAACGACATGAGTTTGCAGCTGGATCCATTAGCTCGCGGTGCAGACAAGCGATTTCTGGTGCTATCTGAGGAAGCTGATGCTAACTATGCGATGCTCGATGAAGAGAGTATGACGCAGGCACATGAGAAGTTCGTTCTAAAATCAGGCGGCACACTGAGTAAGTCAGTGATTGATGGCTATGCCAATCTGCAAAAGAAGCGCCGTGAGCAACAGCAGGCGCAGGTAGATAAAAAGCAAAAAATGGGCAATCAGGTGTCTGATAAGTCGGACAGTACATTGCTAGCGACCAGAATACTATTAGAAGAGAGTTTATCTATTGCAGAAATCTCTCAAGCCCGTCAGCTGTCACAGTCAACCATCATGCGCCATATCGGCGAATTAAAATCTCAAGACCCAAGTTTGGCTTGCGACCATCTGCGTCCAGAAGACGAGGTGATGACTGCCGTTGGTAATGCTTATGTGGTGATTAAAGTTGCCAATAATCCAAATGATTTTAATGATGATGGTAGTATTAAGCTGCGTCCGATATTTGACCATCTGAAGCAAAGCATTGACTACAACACCATTCGATTGGCACTTATTTTTATAACGCCTTAACGCTTGTTTTGCATGCGACTATGGCAATCAGCAGTACGCACTTGTGTGCCTACTTGTGAATGGGCAACATGCCCTAATATTGAACCTATTGTTAAAACCATTAAAGCGCATGGTTTTTGTTCCATTGTAGTGCTGAAATTGCAGTGCTCAACTTTATACCTCTCCTTATAGCGATAACTTGTTATGCCTGATTTTTCTAGCGCCACGTACCAATTAACGTCTGACCCTATTGTAGCAGCGCTTTATGCCACTGGTGAGCACACACAGCCATTGAGAGTGGCTATTAATGGTTTTGGGCGTATAGGACGCAATGTATTGCGCGCACTGCTAGAACGCTTTGAAGTGTTAGGTCGTGCGATTCATGTGGTGGCGATTAATGATTTAGCGCCAGCGGATATCTTGCTGCATTTATTAAAGTTTGATAGTACACATGGGCGTTTGAGCCGACTGGGCGTTAGTGCCGAGATTGTAGAGAGTGGAGCCGACGATACCAGCAAGACTCAGCTCTGTCTAACGAAGAGTAATCTAACCTACTGTATCAATATGCTGTCGGAGGCAGATCCAAAAAATCTGCCTTGGGAGGCGTTGGGCGTCGATGTGGTACTAGAGTGCACGGGTCATTTCCGCTCTTATGAGCAATCTCAGCTACATAGAGCGGCTGGAGCGCAGCAAGTGATTATTGGTGCAGCACCTTTTGATGATGTGGATGCTTGCATCGTTATGGGCGTCAACACGGACGAGTTAACGCGTGAGCTGCCGATTATATCGAGTGTCTCTTGTACCACGCAAGCACTGGTGCCATTGATTGCAACCCTTGATACTGCCTTTGGTGTTAGGTCAGCGATGATGACTGAGATTCACGCGGTCACGGCTGACCAAACGGTACTCGATCAGGCGCATCGAGATCCGAGACGCGCGCGGGCTTCTGGCTATAATATTATTCCGACCACTTCTAGCAGTATCGCTGCGACAGAGCGGGTGCTACCAGCGATGATAGGAAAAATAAATGGGCATTCTATTCGAGTGCCAACTATCGATGTTGCCGCCATTGACGTGACTTTTGTGTTTGATGCGCCTAACGTGAGTGTCGATGATATTCGTGACGTGCTGAAATCGGCTAGCCAAGGTGGTTTGATTGATATTATGGCTTATACCGAGGAACCATTGGTTTCCAGTGATTTCATCCATCAGACAGAGTCGCTTATCATCGATGGGCAGCAGTTGATGCAGGTGGGTGAGCAATATAAGGTTTTTGCTTGGTATGATAATGAGTGGGGTTATGCCAATAGGTTGCTCGATATGTGCCTACATCTGGCATCTAATAAAAAACCTATAGTCAATCCTTGATAAAAGAGCTACAGCGTTAATCTCGCTTGAAGTATCACCTATACACCTGTACTCAGTTGCCTTGACGCTCTTTTAAACGGAATCAAGGACAGCAGCAAAATAATTTAAATTCGTTCAATTAATTGCTTGCAATCTCATTTTATATCGCTATAATGATGCACCTATGGAGACGTGGCAGAGTGGTTGAATGCACCGGTCTTGAAAACCGACAAGGGTTCGTAGCCCTTCGAGAGTTCGAATCTCTCCGTCTCCTCCAAATTCGAAAGCCGCAATCATTAATAATGATTGCGGCTTTTTTTGTTGCATTTTTATTTTATATCGTTATAATGATGCACAAATGGAGACGTGGCAGAGTGGTTGAATGCACCGGTCTTGAAAACCGACAAGGGTTTGTAGCCCTTCGAGAGTTCGAATCTCTCCGTCTCCTCCAAATTCGAGATAATAGCAGCAATTGCTAAAAATCTTACTAAGCCTGCCTTGTGCAGGCTTTTTTAATGCCTGTAATTTGAGGTTAGTGTTATGGGTCAGTTATTTGTGCTATACCGCTATGAATGCTTTGTTGTGGACTATAAATAAATAGCCGCCTTAGATAATATGGTTGTCATTCTTGCTCCATACGGACAGTCAGATTTGCCCATAGTCCGCACCGTCTATAATTGCAGTCATACTGATAGAGCGAGAATTATTCTCCATATAAGTTATGGTGGCTTTATTAGCATATGGTGCTTGATGAGTCACCAGTGATTTATCTACGCTGTTATCGACGCCAAAGTACTCAAACTTAACGCCTCAGAACGAGGCATTATGTACAGTGTCTTGGCATGTCATAGTGGAATCAGAGCAAAATAATCATTAAGTAAGTATGAGTGACTTTGATTTCAAATATGACTTGGTAAAGTTCCAATAAGAGAAATAGAATTAGATAAAGAGAGATGGATAGTTTAGAATTGAAAAAACGACAACAGTTGTCGTGTATTTCTACAAATTCATGTTGTTTTTATCTAAATGAGGGATAATAAGTGGCTGTAAGTACAAAGAAAACTCGAACTGCATATTATAAACAAGCGATCATCAAAGGCTCTAAACCATTGAGTGAGCTTTTAAATAAGGCGTTCCTTGAAGAAAATTGTAAGTTTGAAATGACAGAAAACAGACACTTTTGTCCCAATCCGACTTCTGGTGACTACTATGTTCTCAACGAGATTAGTAGTCACAACGGTATGTTTTACGGAGAGCTTGTATATATTGAGAAAAATAAATCTCAAACCATTTTACAGGTAAAAAAAGGAGTTCAAAGGTACAAACAAGCGACAGTGACTGTGGATGATGTATCTTTGAGTGAAGATGCGATCGATAGCTATCAAAAAGAGTTTGTGGATAACACTTTATATTTTGGTGTTTTTGAAAATCATTTGGTTGTTATCCAAACCACATCTTTAAAAATAAATCGCTTAGGCGAGTATTTAAATCACTTACTTGGGGCTGAAGGTGCCGATTTACTTAATGACTCAATAATACTTTTCAAAGACAAACCAAGCGTTGAAGCCAGACAGCAGCTTGCTAAAAAACCCGCTAAGCAAGTAAAGATTAGTCAGCAGCTCTTAACCAAACCAGATATAGATACTGAAATACAAGGGTTCAAAACTGCTAATTTCACACTTGACTCTTCAAAATCTAATTTCGGCCTTGCATTTTTGAAGAGCTTGAATTTGGGTAAACAGCTTACATCTAAGATAGCTGACACTCTTGAAGATGATAATTTATACATAGATGTCGTGTTACGTCGAAAAGGCAATAAAGGTAAAATTTCTGATGCAGGTCAAGAGTTGATTGATACTGTAGCGACATCTTTTGTAAATTTAGATGATGAGGATTTTGAAATTGCCTATGAAGGTGGAAAACTTACAGGTAAGGATTTTAGACTCCATTCAAAAATTAGAGTCGAAACTTTCAAAACAGGTATAAATCACATACAGTTAAAAAAGGATTTTTTTGCTTTTTTAGAAGATAATATAAGTGATAGTTAAAGTGTTCCTAAGGTGCTTCTAATGAGTTTTTTATATGACAAAAATGGGGTTTATTCTTTTACGATGGCTGTTATAACCATCGTTCTAGTTACCTGTGCCCTAATTTTTGCATTTTATAATAATTCATTAGTACTCATTATAGATTTTAAATGGTATCAACCATCAGCTTTTGTTGTGATTGCACTTTTAGCTCAAGTATTTATTAAGCTGAATGATACCAGAGACCAAACCAAGATATTAGAATCAGAATTTAATAGGCTACAAGGAGCTATAGTTGGTCGTTCTAGTGCTCTACTAAAAGTGATTTTATTCTACTTCTTATCACTCATCATTCTAAGTATCATCATCAGTACGCTGGATGCAACTACTATAGCTGATGATGGCGTAACTGAGGTTTTTCTTGTTCAAGAGAAATATATTAGAATAATAAAACTGTTTGCTATTGCTTACGTAGCTGCTTGGTCAATAAGCGTTATTAATGCTTACTATATCTACCGCGATATTGCAGATTATAAAGCGAAATTAGCATTACAAGAGCTAAAAGAGGAAGGTCGAAAAAGTGCGGTCAAACGGCTTAGGGGAAATCAGTAATAATGAGTAAAGGGTTTTTGATAACACTAAGTGTAATAGTCTTAGCCATAGCTGGTTTTTGGGGTTTGGGAAATCTATATAAACCTACTATGACAGCGTCATAGATGACGCATTACAAAAGCTAGAAGACACCTCAGAGCCTACCACTGCGCAAATGAATCAATTTATCGTTGATGAATATCAAAAGTCACATTTTGAGTTAGAAAAATTAGCGAAGCGATTTGATGGGTATTATAGGAAAACTATTGAGTCTTCTGAGCTAAAATTTATTGAAGATGATATTTATATGCTGTCACAAGTAAATTTGCTTAATTTGACTTTGAGTCCAAAAGGAAATCCCATATACCTAATCACTCGTCAAGAAGTTGCCTTTATTGAAGCTATAGATAATAAAAATGATTTGATTTAACGGGGCCAATAAGTCCAGTTGAGTAGTCAGTGCATCAAACTTGCTATAATTACTCGCCGCCTTACGGACTGTCCATTTCAGCGTATACTTAGTTTCTAGATGCTAGCCATTTAGGATGAAACTCGTCAACTAAGTTTCTGACGTCACCAAAGGTTTTAGCTTCTTCAGCTTTTTCAACATCTTGGTCGCTTAAGATGTTTTGTTTGTTGTATATTTTAACAGCTGTAATAAATACAGCCAGTTGACCTGATGGTATCTCATCCTTCATATATCCGTTATATAAAGACTGATCAGCGATATTGCGTCTATCAACTACTCCTGTGTATGCATCACCAATAAATGCTTCGTCTTTAGTACCTCTATCACTCATCTCGTTACTCCTATATTAAAATTCTAAAATTGCAAAGAATGTCAAAGGTAGCACTTACTTTACTTTAATGCTAGGTCTGATAATAAATTAAGCTGCGTTGTCAATACGCCAGAATTGCTATAGCCTATGTATCGCTTTATCAACTATACATTTGAGTGCATCAATCGCCACCTTAAATCCTCGTAAGGTGATAGAGTGTTCAGTGGACACCGCAGAGTAGGCATAATCTAGGTTAATACTAAATTTTACTTGTTGGTCTTTTATGCGTTTAGATTCAGCATGAGCAGATACCGTCGCCGCATTTTTACTCTTATAAATACCTTTTAGTTTTTCGTCTTAGCCTTTGTGCCATTGGTATCGACTGCCTTACGTGTCGCATCTTTTTTATCTTGATCGCTCGTCGCAACATTATCATAATTGCCTTGCCTGACCTCAATGCTGTAGCGAAATTGGTTACCCATTTGCCGTATAATCACGATTATGCTCACTTCTAATGACATCCTTTATTTCATTAGCGACTCATCAAACTCCACGGTTTGTCCATCCTCTAACGTCAAAACACCTTCGCTAATCATAATGGTCATGTCCTTGGTGTTTTTTATGGCACGCATGACGTTGATGTCTTCTATGCTACTCTCAATGATGATTTTGCCAGACTGCTCTGGTTGAATGGGCGGATCAAACTGTGTCGAGGGCACGTTGAACCTTTTGCCTTTCGTCAGCTTGGCATCTTGCATGATTAGCGTCCCTTTAAAGCTTTGAATAGCGACCTGACCGTGGTTTGATAGCATGAACTGTAGTTTTACTTGGTTTAAGCTGTCGTCGTCGCTAGTCTTGACTGGCAACAGGGCGATAGGGTAATTCTGTGCGTTAGCGGTTGCTGCTTGCTGACCCTTGACGATAGGGCTCTTCTTACCGGTAGGGTTGTTTGGATGTAAGCGCTCGTATTCACGTTGCTGTATGAGGGCTTGTTTGATAGTGGTACGTGGCATCGCGCCTGACTCATAAGCGCCGCTGAGCTTCATACGCAACATATAGCGGCTAAGGACTTGTTGATCAGCCTTGGGTAGCTGCTCAAAGGTAGTACCGAGCTTTTTTTGCCATTGGTCAGAGTTGGTCGGTATTGTTTTTTTGTTTGGATCAGTTTGTGGCTGTGAGCACGCAGAAACGACTGGCAGCACTGCCAAAGCAACTGCTAGTAACAACGCTTTGTCTAAACGCTGATATAAACCCATCATCGTACACCTCCTTGTAAACCCCTATGAAAAATAAAGAGCGATAATATAGTCACGTTTATATAAATCTGCTACATCGTTATCGTCGCTTGGTTTTTTGATATCGACATTATATTGAACCGACTATAGTGGTCTTTTCATTAATATACCTCGTTTGAAGATTGCTTGTGTTTAATTATCGCTAAAGGGAGTATGGAAATAAAACAGATATGTTTTTATGTTTGTGACAGCAGAAAGGGTAGGAGGGGTGTTGGTCAGAGTGGATGATAGTAAGGACTAGCAAAGGATATGTTTATGCTGCCCATAAAAAAAGACTGAGTGCGATTAGGCGGACTCAGTCTTTTTTTATTAAAAGCCGTAAAAGCTGACGATTAATAGTGGTTTTGAACGGTTATTGTTATTCAATACACATTGGCATGTTGCTTTTAATGCAGCTGGCTAGTTATTAGTTTGGTCATTAGCTTGATCGTTTTCTTGTAGCTCAGATAATGAATGCGTAATATTATTATTATGCGTCACAACAATAGCTTCATCAATAATATGCTGGCTAACACCGCGCTTACGTAGTGTTTCGATAAAAACTTCATCATGGGCTAACGTATAATCCTGATGATCGCGATCAAGACCCTGACGAATATATAGGCGGATAAGACCTTGAATACGTTTAAAACCTAAATCCGACGAAGTCGCTTCTAGTAGCGAAATCATTTCTTCAGACAGGCGAATGCTGACTGGACGCATGATTTTTTGTGGATGATCAGAAAATCTATTTTTTACACGTACAGGTATCATAATAAACCATTACTTTTAGTGAGTAGGAGTAAAGCGCTCAGACAAAAATTAACCCAATCAATACTTCACTTACCATACAACAAAAATGCACAAAAGAACACAGTAGCCATGCGAATATTGTGACCATCACATATATAAATGGCGACCATAAAAAAAACCTTCATCAAGTAATGATGAAGGTTTTCAGTATATGGCTCTCCAACCTGGGCTCGAACCAGGGACACACGGATTAACAGTCCGTTGCTCTACCAACTGAGCTATTGGAGAATAAGTTGTCATAACAGTAAGTTTAGTAAGCATTATATAAGAATAATTGCTTATCTTGTTTGCGTTATGTGGGGCGTATTTTAGCCAAGTCATCATAGGCTGTCAACCTTATTACGCCATTAATTATCAATATTGTTGTAATTAATTCAAAATAGCTCGTTATCGCCTGTTAAATGGGCAGTTCTGGTAGATAGGTGAGTCTCAAGTTGTTATTTATTGGCTCGATCATCGATAATTTTATTAAGTGCCTTGACCAAAGAGAAAAGTGGTTCTGATAAGTAGTCGAAGTAACCTTGCATCCGTCTTTGCGCTTAGGTTTCAGGCCTATATTTGATTAGACAACTCGCCTATCTTTTTGAATATTAACGCAATACATACATCACTTGAAACAAAAAACTTATGAGTTAGCCCTTCACATTGCTAGAATATGTCTATAGAATACCGACCGTACGGTATCTTTAATACATGCTCAAACAATTTATTATGACTAATTGATACTGAATCGAGAAATATGCTTGATTCGAAAAAGGTATGTTAAATATGAGTCCTACCACTATTGCTTATGGTTATTTAGCCATTGCCATCATTTGTGAAGTGATCGGCACTACCTTCTTAATGAAGTCAGAGCAGTTCACGCGTTTGGTACCGACGCTCATTATGGGTTTGCTTTATGTCATCTCATTTTACTTGTTGACGCAGACCCTGAAGACTATACCGCTTGGTATTGCCTATGCGCTATGGGGCGGACTCGGAATCGTATTGACATCGCTCGTTGGCTTGGTGTTTTTTAAGCAAAGCCTTGATACAGCGGCAGTGGTTGGTATTGCTATGATTGTAGGCGGTGTGATGGTGATGAATTTACTCTCTAATTCTGTGGTGCACTGATATGGAAATTGAAAACGCTCATAAACGTAAAAAACAACCAGAAGTTATTCGTCGCGCGCTGCTCGATCAGGCCGCACGAATAACGCTAGAGCAAGGGTTGTCGAAAGTCACTTTCCAAGCCGTGGCAGATGCGGTTGGGGTGACCAAAGGCGGCATCATGCACCATTTCGCCACTAAAAACGCGCTCATTCTTGAAGTGTTTCATGATGCGATGGCGAAGTTTGAGGCAGAGGTAGATAGCGCAATGGCGAAAGATCCAGTGCGTTATGGCTCTTTTACCCGTGCTTATATAGATGCCACCATCAGTCTAGGCGAAAAAGGGCAGGAAGAGTTTGACAGTCAAGCGACGCTATATGTATTGATGCTAGGCGATAGTGAGCTGCGTGAATTGTGGGCCAAGTGGTCAAATGAGCAATTACAAAAGCATGAAGCAACCGATAATAATGAGACACTATGTATAGTGCGTTTAGTCGCTGATGGGATTTGGCTTTCTGACTTTTCAGGTATCAATATCTCGGATAAGAAATCGCTACGTGAGCGTCTAATAAAAATGACGCAACGTGGCTTTGATTCATAAGCATGATGTAGCACGTTAATTAAAGTGCCGCACCCAAAAATTTATTAAAGAACATAACGATTCTTAGTCACATAACGACTTTTAACTACATAACGACTTTTCATCATATAACGATGCAACTTTTATTTTTAAAACTGAAACCATGACGAAATTATTCGGTAGGCGTAATTTTATAGCGCTTGTACCAGTCGTCGTAAGGAGCACTCCATGACAGCTACTCATACAAACTCAAATAACTTAACAGACATTATCGACTTAGAACAAATACAAACTGCTTATATCAATGGTCGTTACTTGGCGGTAGATGAAACGCTGACGACTTTTGAAGATATCAATCCAGCGACTGGTGAAGTGCTGGCGACGATTCAGCAAACGAGTAACGAGCAAATTGATGAAGCCGTTAAAGCCGCGCAAAAAGGTCAAAAAGTTTGGGCAGCATTGACAGCGGTTGAGCGTGGTCGAATCTTATCAAAGGCCGTTGAGATATTGCGCGACCGCAACGATGTGTTGGCATTGCTCGAAACGAAAGACACAGGTAAAGCGTATTCTGAAACCAAGTATGTCGATATCGTTACGGGTGCTGACGTGGTTGAGTACTATGCAGGTCTTGCACCGATGATAGAGGGTCGTCAGATTCCATTGCGTGATACCAGCTTTGTCTATACTCGCCGTGAGCCACTTGGCGTGGTCGCTGGTATTGGTGCATGGAATTATCCGATTCAAATCGCGATGTGGAAGGCAGCACCAGCACTAGCCGCTGGTAATGCGATGATCTTTAAGCCGTCAGAAGTGACACCGTTGACCGCGTTAAAACTGGCAGAAATTTTGACAGAAGCAGGTTTACCAGATGGCGTATTCAACGTCGTGCAAGGCAATTATAAAGTGGGTGAGGCCTTAACCCAGCATCCTGATATCGCCAAAGTCTCGTTTACCGGTGGCGTACCGACGGGTAAAAAAGTCATGTCGAGTGCGGCAAGCTCATCTCTAAAAGACGTAACTTTAGAGCTTGGTGGCAAGTCGCCATTAATCATATTTGATGATGCAGATATCGATACGGCGGCGGATATCGCGATGATGGCGAACTTCTATAGCAGTGGTCAGGTATGTACCAATGGTACGCGTGTGTTTATTCCTAAAGCGATGCAAACTAAGTTTGAGCAAGCGATTTTGACGCGTGTTGAGCGTATTAAGTTGGGTGATCCAATGGATGAAAATATCAACATGGGCCCACTAGTCAGCTTCCCACATATGGAAAGAGTGCTTGGCTATATCGAGCAAGGTAAAGCTAGCGGTGCACGCTTGCTAACAGGTGGTGACCGTGTGACAACAGGCGAATTGGCAAATGGCGCATTCGTTGCCCCGACTGTATTCACTGACTGCACCGATGAGATGACTATCGTACGTGAAGAAATCTTTGGCCCAGTGATGTCGATATTGACTTATGAGACTGAAGAAGAAGTTATTCGCCGTGCCAATGATACCGAATATGGATTGGCAGCTGGCGTCGTGACTGCTGACTTGACCCGAGCACATCGAGTAATCGCTCAAATTGAAGCAGGTATCTGCTGGTTAAATACATGGGGCGAGTCAGCCGCTCAAATGCCAGTCGGCGGTTACAAGCATTCAGGTGTTGGCCGCGAAAATGGCATTGAGGCCCTTGAGCATTATACGCAGACCAAATCTATCCAAGTAGAGTTGGGTAAGTTTGAATCAGTCTTTTAATTACTTTTATTGAGAAAGTTTTTGATCAGTTTTTTAATCAGTAAAGTAGTTCAGTAGAGCTAATTTGTTTTTTGTTCGACTTTACTGATAGTAAATGATTTATTTTTCAATATTATGGAGCGTTTTATGACATCAACCACACCTGAGTATGACTACATCATCGTTGGCGCAGGATCAGCAGGCAACGTGCTGGCCACGCGTTTGACCGAAGATGCCAACATTAAGGTGCTGCTACTAGAAGCGGGTCGTCCAGACCATCGCTTAGATTTTCGTACGCAGATGCCAGCAGCGCTCGCCATGCCGTTGCAAGGAACAACCTATAACTGGGGCTACAAAACCGATCCTGAGCCGTATATGAATAACCGCGTTATGGACTGCGGTCGCGGTAAAGGACTTGGCGGCTCGTCACTGATTAACGGTATGTGTTATATCCGTGGTAACGCATTGGATTTTGATGATTGGTCTAAGATTAAAGGCCTAGAAGATTGGACGTATCTGGATTGCCTACCTTATTTTAAAAAGTTAGAAAACCGCGATGCTGGCGAGAATGACTATCATGGTGTAGGTGGTCCTGTTGAGATGACGACCTCAAAACCAGGGGTCAATCCATTGTTTCAGGCGATGATTGAAGCGGGCGTGCAAGCTGGCTATCCAAGTACCGACGATTTAAATGGCTATCAGCAAGAAGGCTTTGGGCCAATGGATCGTTTCGTGACGCCTAATGGTCGCCGCGCTTCAACGGCTCGTGGTTATCTGGACCGTGCCAAACCGCGCAGTAATATTACGATTTTGACGGGTGCATTGACTGATGTAATCTTGTTTGATGGTAAGCGTGCTATTGGTGTCAAAGTCGAGCATCAAGGTCAAACCAAAAACTTTCATGCCTCTCGTGAAGTGATAGTCTCTTCTGGTGCGATTGCTTCGCCACAATTATTGCAGCGTTCTGGTATTGGCCCTGGTCAATGGCTAAAGGATTTGGGTGTCAATGAAATTATAGATTTGCCGGGTGTTGGTAATAATCTGCAAGATCATTTAGAGCTGTATATGCAGTACGAATGTAAGCTACCAGTGTCGATTGCACCTGCCAATAAATGGTGGAACAAGCCAGCCATCGGTGCTGAGTGGTTATTCAACGGTACGGGTCTTGGCGCGTCAAATCAGTTCGAAGGTGGTGGCTTTATTCGTACCGATGAAAAATTCACGCACCCTAATATTCAGTATCACTTCTTGCCACTAGCGGTACGTTATGATGGTCGTAGTGCAGTGAAGTCTCATAGCTTCCAAGCGCACGTGGGCTCATTACGCTCGCCAAGTCGAGGTCGTGTCAAACTGACATCGAAAGATCCAAGCGCTCATCCAAGTATCTTGTTTAACTACATGTCTCATGATCAAGACTGGCAAGAGTTCCGTGCTGCTATGCGTATCACTCGTGAGATTATGCATCAGCCAGCGCTTGACCCTTATCGTGGTCGCTCGATTGCACCAACCGATGATCTAGTGACCGACGCGCAGTTAGACGAGTATGTCCGTAATCACAGTGAGACGGCCTATCATCCATCTTGTACTTGTGCGATGGGCGAAGACAATGATTCGGTCGTCAATGGCGAAGGACTGGTACATGGTATTGATGGCTTACGCGTCGTTGATGCCTCTATCATGCCCAACATCATCAGTGGTAATCTCAACGCGACTACCATTATGTTGGCAGAAAAAATCGTCGATAAGATGCGCGGTGTGCAGTTACCACGTTCGACAGTAGATTACTTTACTGCTAATGGTGCGCCATTGAGAGCTGAGCCGATGCGGGCTTATGGTTCTGTTTAAATTAAGCATGAATAAATAGACGACTGTCTACATAGCGATATAAAATAGCTACATGACATAGCGTTTATGAATAATATTGATAAGAAGGCCTTTTTATAAAGGTCTTTTTTATCCCCTCTACTGTTTTAGAAAATGAATACGATTAAGATTGGTTTTTTAATAACTTACCTTGTTGCTTAAGTGCTAATTATTGAAGTAGCAATTACTGAAATGATCATTACTTAAGTAGCAAATCTTTATTTATTGGTACTGCTTTGTCCGTCATAATCTTATGACTATCAGTCATAAGATTATGACGGACAAAGCAATATCAGACCCTGTTTAATTTACCTATTGAGGTCTTTTATGTACAGCTCGCCATCAAAGGATGCGGCAAAACCCCTGACTCTAAATAAGACGGTTTTTTTAGGCTCAGCTATTATTTCTATTTTATTGATAATTTGGACGATTGCGTTTCCAACTTATAGTGAGACATTGTTAAGTTCGAGTATGTCATGGATATCAGAGAGCTTTGGCTGGTATTACATGCTGGTGGTTGCCGCTTACAGTATATTTTCCTTGTTTGTTGGTTTCTCCAAGTACGGTGATATCAAGCTTGGGCAAGACCACGAAAAAGCACAGTTTCCTTTCCTAGCATGGGCGGCGATGCTGTTCTCCGCTGGTATCGGTATTGATTTATTGTTCTTTGGTGCCTCTGAGCCTTTGATGCATTATTTGACACCGCATACTGGTTTAGAACCTGCCAGTGCCGAGGCCATGCGCGAAGCACTTGCGCAGACCTTTTTACATTGGGGGCTACATGGCTGGGGTATCTATGCCTTGATCGGTATGGCATTGGCATACTTTGCTTATCGTAAAAACATGCCATTGGCGCTACGTTCGCCGTTGACGCCTATCTTTGGTGAACGACTCATCAAAGGCTGGCTTGGTGATGGTATTGATACCTTTGGTGTTGTTTGTACCTTGATGGGTATCGCCACCAGTTTGGGTATTGGGGTATTGCAGGCCAATGCTGGCTTGACTCATGTCTTCGGTATCGAATCGAGCAAAACTGTTCAGACAATTATTATTGTCTGTGTTGTTGCGGCGGCAGCTGTCTCTGCGATGACGGGTGTTGAGAAAGGCGTACGCCGTCTCTCTGAATTCAACATGCTATCGTCTATATTGCTATTGATTGCGATATTAGTAATGGGTAATACGGTCTATTTGCTCAATACCTTTACTCAAAATATCGGACAGTATTTCCAAACCATTATTTTCAAAACCTTTGATGTTTATGCTTATGATGGTCAAGCTGGTGCCGACTGGAAATCAGGTTGGACGATATTTTTCTGGGCATGGTGGGTCGCTTGGGCACCGTTTGTAGGATTATTTATCGCACGTATTAGTCGTGGTCGTACCTTGCGTGAGTTTGTCTTTGGCGTGATGTTTATCCCGCTTGGCTTCATCTTTGCTTGGTTCTCTATCTTTGGTAATTCAGCGATAGACTTGGTTGCCAATGGTGCCACTGAACTGGGCGAAATCGCTGTTAATGATGCAGCGATGGGCATGTTTGCTCTGTTTGAACACTTTCCCTACAGCGATATTTTATCATTCGCTGGTGTGATTATTGGACTTATCTTTTTTGTGACCTCAGCAGATTCAGGCGCGTTAGTACTCGCGAACTTGAGCTCAAGAGGCATGACCAATGACACAGATGCCCCTGTTTGGTTACGCTTGTTTTGGGCAGCGGCAACAGGCTTTATCACCTTAGGACTATTATTTGCCGGTGGTTTTGCTTCATTGCAGTCAGTCTCTGTGATTGCAGGTTTGCCATTCTCGCTCATTCTAGTGCTCTATATGGTATCGATGTGGAGATCATTAAAAGAAGAAGGCAATAAACGTAAGGCCAGTACGATTGGTACAGCTAACGTGCTAGATAGTGGTAAGAGCTGGAAAGCACGCTTGCAACGTATTGTCAGTTTCCCTAAACATGCACAAGTGGAACAGTTCTTACAAAATGTGGTCAGACCTGCCATGACGGAAGTTGAAAAAGAGTTTGCGGCAGGCGGTCTAAAAACATCTTTGGATATCCGTAACCCTGCACATATCGGACAAGATATAGACGAAGGCATGGATGAGAGTAGCGGTCAAATAGATGGTCTAAAATTGCGAGTTGGACATGGCGATGAAGATGACTTTATTTATGAAGTTAACTTGATTAAAGCTGAGCGTCCTAACTTTACATTGAGTACCTCAACTAAGAATGCAGAGTACTATTATCGTGCCGAAGTGTTCTTAAGCGAAGGCTCGCAAGAGTATGACTTGGTTGGCTACTCTAAAGAGCAAGTATTGGTCGATATCTTAAATCAGTATGAGCGTCATTTACAGTATCTACATTTAGAGCGTTAATTGATTTATCAACACGTCCTGAATATTTAAGTAAACATATTGTAAGAAATAACCCCATAAGTTGAATTCAGCTTATGGGGTTTGTTTATGCCTCACAACCTAAATGATGACACGCTCTAATAAAGCGCACCAATATAAGGTAAAATTCATTTAGACCGCGTCGATACGTGGTAATGCATCAGTAAAGGATAGGTTCGTGACCAAATTAAAGTACATCGCTCATTATTCTGAGCAAGTTCAAACCCAAGCGGCATTACTCATTAGCGATGGTAATTTGGGTGCTTATTTAGAAAAAAAGTATCCGACTCAGCACCAAATAAAAAGTGATAAGGCTCTTTATCAGTATATCAATGATATTAAAAACCAGTATATGCGCAAAGTGGGACAGCTATCGAATGTCAGCTATAGCAGCAAGTTAAAAGTTCTCAAATATGCGCTAGGTATTCATACCACCCAGTCTCGCATACAAGGCAGCAAGCTCAAATCGCACAACAGCATTACGGTGGCCAGCTTGTTTCAAGAAGCGCCGCCTGAATTTTTGCGCATGATTGTCGTGCATGAGTTGGCGCATTTTAAAGAGCATGACCATAACAAAGCGTTTTATCAATTATGCTGCCATATGGAGCCCGAATATCACCAGTTTGAGCTAGATACTCGGCTTTGGCTGCACTGGCGAGAGTTGTAACCCTAATAGTCATTCCACTATAAAAGTATGACAGCGTTAACCTCGCTTGAAGTATCAAATATACATCTACACTCGGTTGCCTTGTACTACTTTTAAATTGAATCGACTATAGTATGAATAGCAACCCTAATAAGGTTCATAGCAATCTTAATAGTTATCTTAATAACGGCCATATAAATATCGTGTCCTTTTCTGTAGCAATCATCTGAGCCGCTAGGGCGTGTCCTCAATTCAATTGATCATATCTAAACGGGCTAAAAATGGCTAAATTTTGCCAAACATCGTTAAATAGCTGGTTAATATCCCGATATTATCTGCGCTATTTTCTTTGTTTGACTGCAATTTATCTCATTTTTATCACCATTTTTAAAATGAGGACACGCCCTAGAATTACGTTATAATCCTAACCAAATAATCTATACCCCAAGTCAATAAAAGGTTGTAAGCAATGATTAATACCAAAATATATAAATCTATTTATAAATTGGCAGAAGAGTTACTAGAGGCTGACCGTATCGGTAATCAAGAAAAATTTGATGCGTTTTATGCTGAGCTAAAAGCCGTCTGTACGGATAACGAAAACACAGACAAAGATCATCCAGAGCAGTGGGAAACGCTTGCTGACTTTACAGAAGATTTGGACGAAGCGCTGGTCATTTATGACAAAGCACTAGCTAAAGCCACGGCGATCAATTCGAAAGATCATCTGTCGTCGATTGCTTTTTCTATGGCGGTGCTACAGCTTGAGACAGGTAACAAAGAAGCGGCTATTCAAAGTCTACAAAATGCCAAAATCACGGCAAATAAGATTGAAGATAAAGAATTTAAGGTTGAGATAGATGAGATGCTGACTAAGTTGTTGGGTGAGTAGTTTCACTCGAACAATTTTGATCGAGTAGTCCTGATTAAATGTACTTGATGAGATAGGACGTATTTGATATGCAAAACGTACCAGTGGTGATCGTCGGTGGCGGATTAAGCGGATTGTATGCTGCCTTCTTATTAGAACAAAAAGGCATCGACTATATGTTGATAGAGGCTCGTGATAGATTGGGCGGGCGTATCACTGTTGCCAAATCATCAGTAGCTCAGAATGCTAGCAGTCAAAGTATTAATCGTGAGAAATCAAACGATGGCTTTGATTTAGGGCCGTCGTGGTTTTGGCCAGAGTATCAGCCGCAGCTGAGCAGTCTTATTGAAACATTAAATTTGACACGTTTCGCTCAGTTCGAAGAGGGCGATATGATGGTAGAACGTGGTGCTAGTGAGCTGCCTATTCGTGCGCAAGGTTATCAGAGCTCGCCACCATCTATGCGCCTCGTGGGTGGACTGACGGCGCTAACTGATGCTTTATACGCTCGCTTGGATGCCAAGCGTATCGTAACGGGACAGACAGTAAGACGCTTAACCAAGACTGGTCATCATATTAAAATAGACAGTGAGTATGGCTCTGAACATATCAATGCTGGTCAAATAATCACTTATCAAGCGCAGCATGTATTACTTGCGCTACCACCTCGGTTGGCGGTTAGTAACATCGTATTTGAACCTGCTTTACCGCAAGATTTAGCGATAGAGTGGCGAGAAACAGCCACTTGGATGGCACCACATGCCAAGTATGTGGCAGTTTATGACTCACCATTTTGGCGAGATAACGGTCTCTCGGGTGCAGCAAGAAGTGCGATAGGGCCGCTTACTGAGATTCACGATGCCTCGTCAGAAAAGGGCGAAGGTGCGGTGTTTGGTTTCTTTGGTGTTCCCGTTAAGGTACGCCAAAGCGTTTCAGAGATGGCGCTAAAAGCACATTGCCGAGCGCAGATGGTACGTCTATTTGGCGCGCAAGCAGACAAACCAAAGGCTGAATATATCAAAGACTGGTCTCAAGATGTATTTACCGCGACGGCTGCTGATGCGAGTGGCGCAGGTCAGCATGCTGTAGCACCGCTATCAAAACCAAAGACAGGCGAGTGGCAGGACTGTCTAACAGGTTGCGGTAGTGAGTGGTCAGTGCCGTTTTCTGGCTATGTCGCTGGTGCAATCGACGCGGCAAGCAAAGCGGTACAAAGCTTATAGGATCGTTGATGAGTGAGCCTACGGAACAGCAAATATCTCGCAACAGAAACACATGGCTGATTCCTTTCGCTTGCTTGTTGACTGGCGGTGCACTCACCGGTATCTCAACCAATTTGGCGAAATATGCAGGCGACATAGGTTTGACGCCATTAGCCTTTCTGTTTTGGTCTATCACTGGTGCGGCCTTCATTTTATCAATTGTTGCACTAGTAAGGCATGAGTCCCCGCCGTTTAGCACGCGTAGCTTTGAGTACTATTTTATCGCGGCACTGGTCAGCGTTGCAGGTTCCAATTTATTGCTGTTTTCTGCTATCCCTCATGTCGGGGCAGGTTTCGTTGCGCTGACTATCTCGCTACCACCACTTCTTACCTACCTCGGGGCACTGGCCCTACGCATAGAGACATTCAATGTCATCCGTGCTTCTGGCGTGGCTACCGCACTGTTGGGGGCTGGGGTATTGGCTGTGCATAAATTCTCTGCGCCAGATGCCAGTATTTTTTGGATATTAATCGCGCTTTGCGGTCCTGTCTTACTCGCCATTGGCAATATATATCGCACACTACGTTGGCCTGATAAGGCATCTCCTAGCGCACTCGCTCCAGGTATGCTGATCGCGGCGGCTCTGTTGCTGATGCTCTTTAGTACTTTATCTGACTTTTCTATCGACATACCACGAGAACGGCTGTTGCCATTAGGTTTAATCGCTGTCCAATCTTGTGTGTTTGCTGGTCAGTTTTTGTTGTTATTTCTGCTACAAAAAACAGGTGGGCCAGTGCTATTGAGCTTGTTAGGATCGGTAGGGGCAATTGTCGGTGTACCTGTCGCTATATTTTTGCAAGGAGAGCAGCCACCAGAAGGCTTATTCTTAGGGGCTACATTAATAGCCATTGGCGTAGCTCTAGTGACATGGGGTGGAGTGAAAATAGCGAGGGTAGCCAAAGAGGATGTTTAGCAAATAGCTATCAAACTGAAAATCTATTAAATACGCGATGTCCTTGCGAGTATCCTTTCATGTTGCTTTCACAATTAGTGTCTATTCTGGCTCAATAATTGGTTACGATTAACTTAAATCACTTTTTGTAGATACGATAAAAAAGGAGTATAAGTATCGTGGTTATTGTTGTCATGGACTCAGGCTATGAATGCAGCCACGCGTTATCGATTATTAAACAATTTTACGATTCTCATTAGTGTCATCGGAGTAGCGATTGCTCTATTCGATAGTGGTTTTACACTACCGACGTGGCTACAGCAAGTGTTCCATATTTTTTATCTAGTGATTATCTTTTTAAGTTTTATAGTGACTGCTGGTCGCTATATCTACACAGAAAAGCCGCTAACTTTTAACAAAGTTGCTGTCTTTGACGCACTGACCAGCATCGCAATTATCATTCTATTAACCGCGCATTTCACAGACCTAGTGCGCTCGGGATTGTCCGCTGCGGTTGATGGATTTGTTGCAATCAAAATAGCCGTGTTCGTCACCTTTATCCGCGAACTCTCTGATCATAATTTTAATCTCAATCGTACCTTTCTGCACCCCGCACAGTTTTTTATTCTGAGCTTTTTAGTAGTGATATTGGTTGGCGCGCTACTACTAATGATGCCCAATGCGACGACGCAACCGTTGTCTTTTGTTGATGCACTCTTTACGGCGACCAGTGCGGTTTGTGTGACGGGGCTTATCGTTGTCGATACGGCGACCTATTTTACGACTTTCGGCCAAGTCATCATCATGGGGCTGATACAAATCGGCGGCTTGGGTATTCTGACCTTTGTGACGTATTTTAGCTACTTTTTTAAGGGCGGCGTCAGCTATGAGACGCAAGCAAGTATCAGCGAGATGTCTTACATGCGCGGTATGGGTAATGTGGTCTCGACACTCAAATCTATCTTGTACGTCACCTTTGCTGTCGAGGCAGTGGCGGCGGCTCTGATTTATATTAGCATCTACGACATCCCTGATATGAGTTGGTCTGAGCAATTATTCTTTTCTGTCTTTCATGCGATTTCTGCTTTTTGTAATGCGGGGTTTTCTACCTTTAGTGCGGGCTTGTATGACGAGTCGCTCCGTTTTAATTATCCACTACAGCTTATCATTGCCATGACATTTATCTTTGGTGGTATGGGTTTCACCATCGTCGTCAATGTACTGAGATATTTGCGTCATCGTGCTCAGCGGCTGATATATCGTCATGACCAGCGCTACATTTATCAGCCTTGGTTGCTCAATATTAATAGCCGTATTACTTTGATTACCACAGGTGCATTATTGCTGGTTGGTCTGATCGGCGTGATGATATTTGAATACAATAACGTGCTCGCTGAGCATACCAGCTTCTTTGGAAAGCTAGTGACTGGCTTCTTTACTGCTGCTACTCCGCGTACCGCAGGATTCAATGTCATCGATATGGGTACGCTCACGTTTCCGACCGTGATGCTGACGATATTTTTGATGTGGATTGGTGCCTCGCCAAACTCGACAGGTGGTGGTATTAAAACCAGTACCTTTGCGATTGCGCTATTGAATACGTTGAGTCTGGCACGTGGGCAGACCAAGATAGAGATATTCAAACGAGAGATTGCTGAGATTTCCGTACGCCGCGCATTTTCTATTATGTGGCTGTCGCTACTCGTCATCGGTACGGGCGTAACGCTCATTAGTTATGATCAGCCAGAGCTGGATTTGATTAAAGTGGTGTTTGAGTGTTTCTCAGCTTATAGCACGGTGGGGCTAAGCTTGAATCTAACAGCAGGCTTATCAGATTTCAGTAAAATCGTGGTTTCGGTCATTATGTTCGTTGGGCGAGTTAGTATGCTGACGATATTTATTGCGCTGCTCAAAAATATGCGCCAACGCAATTATCGCTATCCCACTGAAGAGATTACGATTAACTAATTCATAAAAAACAAACGGGTTCGCTTTTAAAAAATAGCAAAAAATACTAGAAGAAGGTCATAAAGATTATGAGATATATCATCGTAGGTCTAGGGAATTTTGGTGCATCGCTGGGTTCGGCGTTGACCAGTCAAGGCCATGAAGTGATTGCCATTGATAGTAGTATGCAAAGGGTAGAAGCCTATAAAGAAGTCATCTCTCATACTCTCTGTATGGATGCCACCGACGAGTATGCTGTTAGTGGATTACCAATCGCTGATACTGATATTGTTATCGTAGCCATTGGGGAAGACCAAGGTGCGAACGTCATGGCAACGGCACTGTTTAAAACCTTAAAAGCCAAACGTTTAATCAGCCGTAGTATCAACCCGCTGCACGAAAAAGTCTTACAAGCTATCGGTGTAGATGATTTGATTCACCCTGAAAAAGAAGCAGCCAATCGCTGGGCCAAACGACTGTCGCTACGTTACTTTGTCGATTCGTTTGAGTTGAGCGATAACTTCAGTATGGTAGAGATTAAGATTCCAAACGTTCTAATCGGTAACACTGTTGATGAGTTACAGTTGGAGCAAAGGTTCAATATCCGATTGCTTAGTACCATGCGCTATGAGTATTATGAAGACAGCTTTGGTCGTACGCAGAGTAAGCCTAGTATTCAAGGTTTGGCGATGCCTGAGCAGGTATTGCAAGAGCGAGATGTATTGGTTATTTATGGTGCCAATAAACACATCAACCAGTTCTTACGTAGTGTGGGTGTAAAAATAAAGGTGTAAAAATAAAGGTGTAAAAATCAAATAACGGTTTGCCAATCGCAGTGATGCTGAGGCCACAGGGGAATTATTATGAATAAGCGCAGAGTCTCCGTTCTATTGATCGCTGTAATGGCACTGCTGTCAGGCTGTGATGAGTCCGCACAAGACCCGAACGTCCTTCTATCCGAGCATCAAAAAGATCCGATTGAAGCATTAGAGATTACCTCAGACGTGGATCACAGTCAGTTCGGTTATAAGCAAACCTTTTACGTGCCGATTTATTCTGATATCTATACCGATAGAGACGCTCGCAAAGTGCTACTGTCGGCGACGCTGAGCGTGCGTAATACGACGTTCAAAAAATCACTGTATATCAATAAAATTGATTATTACGATACGGATGGGGCACTGGTAAAGTCATATCTAAACAAACCCATCGAGCTACCAGCGATGGCCACGCTCAATTATATCGTCGAAAAAGAAGAGAACAAAGGTGGCTCAGGTGCCAACTTTATTATCGAAGTCGAAGGCATAGATGAAACGGTTAAACCAGTTATCGAAGCCGTTATGATTGGTAACTTTAGCAATAAAGGATTTGCCTTTAGTACGGAAGGCACGCCAGTGATACATTGATATGTGAACAGAGGGTGCGTGATTTAAATTACTAAAAAAGTGAAGACTCTTTTACTTTGTTACCTAAAAAAACTGTAGAAATATATCAGGCAAAACAACAAGGACCATTCAATTCAAGGAAGAATTATGTCTGCAACCAAAGAAGAAATCAGTGCCTTTATGGCATTGGAGTTTCCACAAACCAAATGTGTCGTCGAGGCAGTCAGTGAAAAGGGCGCGATTTTATCGCACGATATTGGTATAGATGAGCTGCGCCCTGGTGGCACAGTCTCTGGCCCCGTCATGATGGCCGTGGCTGATGTCGCCATCTATGTGGCGATACTCGGAAGAATCGGCATCGTCCCACTGACAGTAACGACAAGTCTGACCATCAACTTTTTGCGAAAGCCATCAGCAGATGCTCGTATTATCGCCGAATGTACCTTGATGAAAGTAGGGCGTACGCTGATAGTAGGTGAGGTGTCTCTTTATTCAGAAGGCTCTGATGATGTCGTGGCTCACGTAGTTGGCACGTATTCTGTACCGCCCAAAAGTATTTAGCCCTTTTCATAGCAACCTATTACTTAAGAAACATATCACTCAAAAAATAGGTGCTCTTCCAATATTTGGATACTAGGGCGTGTCCCCGTTTTTAACCCATTTAGATGACTATCGATTGAATTGAGGATACGCCCTAACCACTTATCACGTCTAAGAGGTTTTTAGTCATGCAGTATATCGGTGTTGTGTTTTTCAAGATCTCTAAACTGCTTACTTTCTCTAATTAACGTTGAAAATTTTGATTTATTACTAAAAGCTGTGAGATGTTCGTTCTCTCTCTTCAAATTGCCTTCTTTGGATAACGCTTTTTTAATCAATGCTGTTTCGGTGCTAGACGTGGTTTCAGATAACTCTGTCTGAAAAAACTCTGAGCCCAGTGGCAATATAGCAACTGCAGAAGTCACCGGCATGATGGTCGATCCAAATACGGCTAAGCCCAGTAGTAACTGTTGATTGGTACGAGTCAGTTTGTATTTCATGATAAAACTCCTTTTACACAGAAAATAGGCTACTACATTGCTAGCAGGATATAGCGTAACCAGTATTAGAGCGTGATATTGGATATCTGTTAAAGATACCTAATATCACAGTCGAGATTTTTTACTTAATTAAGACTTATGATTTTTGTCGTATTTACTGTCTTTCGATTTATGGTCAGATGTTACGTTTTTAGACTTGCTAGGTTGTTGTTGTGCTGTAGATTTTTTTGGCGTGACAGCTTTTGTGTTTACAGACTGCTTTTTATTATTGGTCTGGCCAGTCTTTTTGACGACTTTAGCCGCTGGTTGCTGCTTGGCTGTCTGCTGCGTTACTGCTTTATTTTTATGTGCACTGTCATTATCTTTATGGTTTTGTACTTGGGTGCTGTATTTTGATGAGTCGTGTAGCGCCGCGTTGGCTGATCCCATCATAGCAACGCAAGTAGAGGTTGCTAGCATTAGGCTTATTATTAGTTTTTTCATTATTGTTATTTCCTATTGTGGTACAGCACAGTGGTAACGCGTTACACGTTCGATAGAAGAGATGATAAACGATTGCAATGTTACGTATATTTATGAAACTTGAAGAAAGGTAACGATTGTCATTAAGTATTGTTTACACATGCCATATGGCATTTATATGAACATGCACTAAAACCATTCTTTTTATATATAAAAGCACCTCACTGGAGCAGTAAGTTGTATCAAAACAGTGCTTTTTCTACTCAAATTAAGCGATAAGACGGATTTTTCTGTGGCATAAAACTTGCGCTACCTTAGATGCAAAACATTGTTGTTATGTTTCATTTATCAAGGGTATATTCTATGTTTAAAAATACAGTTCTTTCATTATTCGTTCTCAGTGCACTAGGCGTATCGGCAGCTCAGGCAGAAGACTTTACTGTGCTTAAGCAGATGTCAGATAAACCCACGCAGCTAACAAATGGCGAATACAAAGGGAATTATTACGTACCTTCGACTCTAGATACGATAACGTGGGGGTATTTGCCGAACAAAGATGCCAAACCTATTATGTCCGTGACCTCTGGTAGCGTGGTAACGTTTGATACAGTCTCACATGAAGGCTTGCTCGAAGATCAGGGGCGTGATGCCGCCAAATACTTTAAGTCTAAAGGGGTCAAAGATGAATTCATCTTGGATGAAGCAAAGAAAATCACGCAATCCAAATTAGATCATGACTTTGATAAAGATGGCCCGCATATTGTGACAGGACCGATTGAGATTAAAGGCGCACAACCGGGCGATATTTTAAAAGTAGAAGTCATCAAAGTTGAGCCGCGAGTGCCTTATGGCGTTATCTCTAATCGCCATGGTAAAGGTGCTTTAGCAGGAGAGTTCCCGAAAATTCCAAAACAAGCCAATGCTTCCGCTGCTCATCCTGAGCGTTATGGCAATGTGTCCGTGTTTACCCCGATAGAAAAAAATGCCAAAGGCGACTATGAGGGTGTGCTAAAGACCGACTCTGGCAAATCTATCCGTTTTCCACTTGAGCCTTTTATGGGTTTGATGGGCGTCGCAGCCAATACCTCAGATAAAGTACACTCTGTGCCACCTGCTATGTATGGCGGCAACATCGATATCAATGAATTGGGTGCAGGTTCAACCGTTTACTACCCTGTACAAGTTGCTGGCGCGTTGTTTTACACGGGTGACAGTCACTTTGCACAAGGCGATGGTGAGGTTGCGTTAACGGCACTTGAAGCCTCTGCGCGTGCCACGTTCAAATTTACCTTATTAAAAGCTGGCAAGGATAAAATCCCTGGTAAAGAAATTGTTCAACCTTTAGCAGAAAATGCGGAGTTTTGGATCACGCCAGGGCTAGATGAAGATTTGGATGAAGCGATGAAAAAGTCGACTCGTGAAGCCATCCGCTTTTTAAATCAAGAGTACGATATTGATGAAGCGACCGCTTATGCTTACCTCAGTGCTGCTACAGATTTTGAAGTATCACAGGTCGTGGATAAAACCAAAGGCATCCACGCTAAAATTCGTAAAGCAGATTTTAAAGAGTTCGATAAGTAATTTAATAAATGACAGTAAAGTTATCATCAGCTAGTTAGAACCCTTCTAGTTAGAGCCCTTGAAGGCAGCATGATAGCTCTCAAGGGTTTCTAATTGAGTGATTAACAAGCAGTACAAAGTCCAAGTTACTGGTTATTTGTTGACTACAAATCAAGCTAATACATTCACAGACGGGCATTTCGCCCAAAGTTGTGACAGTTAGGTTTCTCAATACGTGTAGATAGGCTAATATACTGTCTTTAGAAAAACAACAAAGCCACATCTATATCTGGTTATACAAAATAAGCCACTTTGAGTGGCTTATTTGTTTTTCTAAAAACTACTATCAGTTTGCGTATTTAAGCGTGGCTACTGTGATATGAGAATAGCAATAGTCTGCATCAGTTTTACATGGTTTTTATCAATAAATAATCTCAAAGGAGAGAGTCAATGTCAGTTTCAATGTCGGTTAATGACGCATTACTGGACGAAGTCAAACAATGGCGTAAACAGATTCATAGCCAACCTGAGCTAGGGTTTAAAGAATTCAAAACCTCGTCATTTATCGTTGATAAGTTACAGTCTTTTGGAATTGAGGTTCATCAAGGATTGGGTGGTACTGGCGTTGTCGGCACATTAAAAAACGGCACAGGACCTACCATTGGCATAAGAGCCGATATCGATGCTTTGCCCATTGAAGAGCAAAACGACGTTGAGCATAAGTCTACGCATGCAAACTGTATGCATGCCTGTGGCCATGATGGTCATACTTCAGTGTTGCTAGGTACGGCTAAGTATCTGAGTGAAAATAAGAATTTTAGCGGTACTATTCACCTAATCTTTCAACCTGCCGAAGAAGTCTTGGGCGGTGCTAAAGCCATGATCGATGATGGCTTATTTGATAAGTTCCCAATGGATGCTGTTTATGGGCTACATAACTGGCCGGGTCTGCCTGTGGGTCAAATCGCCGTGAATGATGGTCCGATGATGGCGTCTTTTGATACGTTTGAAATCACCCTAACTGGTAAAGGCACGCATGCTGCCATGCCGCATTTAGGCGCTGATCCTATTGCAGCGGGTGCCGCACTTATTACGAACATTCAGTCGATTATCTCGCGCCGCATATCACCATTGCAGTCAGGCGTCATCAGTGTCACGCAGATGAATAGTGGGGACACGACCAATGTCATTCCTGATGTAGCAATTCTAAAGGGTACGGTACGTAGTTTTGATATGGATGTACGCCAGTCTCTACAGAGTTTGCTCACAGAAATGGTGACGACATTGCCACCGTTATATGGCGTCACAGGCGAGATGGATTATCATATCCGTTATCCAGTGACCACCAATGACAGTCAGGCTTATCTTGAAATAAAAGAAGCTGCTACCAAAGCATTGGGTGCTGACAAGGTAAACACGGACGTAGAACCATCAATGGCTTCTGAAGATTTCTCATTCATGAGCCAAGTCGTGAAAGGCGCTTATTTTTGGTTGGGCGTTGATGGCAGTACGCCGTCCAAACCTTTGCACAATGCAGCCTATGATTTCAATGACGATGCTATTGAAACTGGTATAAAGGTTTGGGTGTCTCTAGTTGAGTCTGAATTACCGAAAATATCTGCATAAGAAAAACTTTATAAAAACTCTTGATGGACAGTTGCTTCATAAAAAGCGTCTTCGTAAGAAGCTTCTTTATAAAAAGCTTCTTCATAAAAAGTCGCTTCGAAACTTGAACGATTAAAATATACAGTAATCATATACAAAGAGAATTGATATGAATAATAATAGCGTGTTGTCACCGACAATGACAAAGCACCTACTGGATTGGAAGCTGCATTTATTGGTCATTGCTGTGTCATTACTGGCAGAATGGATCGGTATTATTAAGATTCCTATCGGCATTGGTATTTTGGTATTACTACCTCTACTTTATGCTTTTATCTTTGCAATTCTACTCAACCCAAACGTCATTCCTTCTATGAAGGCGGTCATAACCAAAAAACGCGCCAAGTTTGCCAGTTATGCAATTTTATTAAGCATCATGCCTTTCATTGCAAAGTTCGGTGTGGGGGTTGGTCCTAATATCGAACAGATCATAGCGGCAGGTCCTGCGTTGCTATTACAAGAGCTGGGTAATGTAGCGACTGTACTGATTGCATTACCGGTTGCAGTATTAGTCTTTGGTATGGGAAGAGAGGCTATCGGTGCAACACACTCGGTTGCTCGTGAGCCTAATGTGGCGTTGATTGCTGATAAATATGGTCTTCAAAGCGCCGAAGGTATCGGTGTGATGGGCGTCTATGTAATGGGTACTTTGTTTGGTGCCATTTACTTTTCATTGATGGCAGGCATCATTGCCTCTATGGACATCATGGATGTTCGAGCGCTTGCCATGGCTTGTGGTATCGGTAGTGGTAGTATGATGGGTGCGTGTTCAGCTGCGTTGGCAGAGACAGTGCCGGATCAAGCTGAAACAATTACAGCATTTGCCGCGACGTCTAACTTATTGACCTATGCCACTGGACTATTCGTTAGCTTATTTGTCGCGCTACCTTTCACAGAGTTTTTATATAAGTTCGTTAGCAAATTTAAAAAGAACACTGCAGACGCTACTACCGACACAGATTTCGGTGCGGTTATGGAAGAGCCTGCCGTATTGTCGATGGGACAGACATTCATCTTGCTAGCCATGATATGTGTGGTACTGCTACTCAGTAACTGGGTAGGGCAAGGCGTTGATCCAATCGATGGATTACCTGCCATGCTGATTCTGTTTGCTTGCTGTGTGGTCGGTATATTACTCAAACGAGTCATCCCTTTCAACGTGCCTGCTATCGCATGGATATCGATTGTGGCTATCCTTATATCCTTGCCACAGTTTCCGTTTAACGCCTATGTGTTGGAAGAAACTGCGAAAATGGGTGTATTACAATTACTGACACCTGTGCTTGCGTACGCTGGTTTTGCTATCTCGCAAATGGAAGTGGATTTATTCAAAAAATCTGGATTTAAGATTGCAGTGGTTGCGATACTGACCTTTACAGGCACGTTCATCGGTTCGGCTATGATTGCACAAGTGATGCTGTAGTAAGTGCTTACTTTGAGCTCTGATATTGAACCGACTGTAGATTAATCGTTCAAACTAAAAAACCCGAGGATTTAATGAACTTAAATCTTCGGGTTTCTGTTAAATGGATCATGGAAGTGTTTTTGCAATAATTTTGGTAGGAATGTAGGAGCCTTTTTCTAGAAAAAATTATTAAATCGTCTAGTCTTTAGTATTATCAGGACTCATCGTTGCCACCAAGTCTGTAAACTTCTCTCCCTGAACTGACACGTGCTCTTTAATCAAACGCTCAGCCAAATCTTCATCAGAATTGATAACGGCATCCACGATGCTTTGATGTTCCTCAAAAGAGTGCTGCATTCGATTGTTTACTCGCAACTGTAGTCGTCTATAAGGGTGCAGTCGGTTATGTAAGTTACTGGCTTGCTCTATCAGAAAACTGTTATGACTGAGTTGATACAGGAAAAAATGGAATTTTCTATTTGCTTCATAATAGCTTTCTGTATTCCCTTCCATCAAATACGCTTTACATTCATTATGCAGCGCCAATAGCTCAACTTTCTCTTCCTCATTAATTCTTCGAGCAGCCAACCGTCCACACATACCTTCAAGATAGGCCATCACCTCAAACATCTCAAACAGCGTCACGATATTTAGTGTAGGGATAATTGCGCCTCTACGAGGGCGGATTTCTACCAAACCTTCAGATGCTAAAAGCTTTAGAGCCTCACGGATAGGTGTTCTGGATACCTCATATTTTTCACAAAGTTTTGCCTCATCAAGTTTAGTACCAGGTGGAAGACGACCGTAAATAATTTCATCTTCTATCTTTTTACTAACTTGTACAGATAAAGGTAAGTCGTCAATTAAACTCATAAATACTCCATTTGTATACAATAAGTGATTTAATAAATACAATATGGTTGCACTTTCAAACCAACTGTATTAGATTATATCAAACAAGTGGGTGGTAGGTGGTAGATCCTTACAAAGGTTTTGAGCTTTATCAAGGCTGATATTCTTTGTGAAGGGGAGGGGGTAGATAGGGAAAGTCAAAGAACCTCAAAAAGTATTACCAAACGACAGTTACCCGTACTTGGTTCTCTATCTGGTTGTTATCAATTGAGGTTTTTATTTTATACAGTCCGTGTATCAAGTTAGATACTACTAAAGCGGCTGTCATTTACATCCAAGGAAGGTTTTTATGATCATATATGGTACTGCTTTGCTAGCAGTTTGTTATCTACTCGGGGTGTTCCTCGGTGGGCTATTGGGACAAATACTAGGTGTCGATGCCAACGTCGGCGGTGTAGCAATCGCAATGATTCTATTAATTATCGGTAAAGAGCTGCTTGCCAAAAAAGGTATGCTGCCGAAATCTACGCAGTTTGGAGTTTTGTATTGGGCAGGAATGTATATTCCTATTGTAGTTGCAATGGCGGCCAAGCAAAACGTAGTCGCTGCACTATCTGGTGGAATGGTAGCAGCCGTTGTTTCTGTTATTGCGCTGACTGCGACCGTGTTCGTTGTACGTTGGCTTAATAACATGGCCAACGATTACGACACATTCACATGGGACGATGATAAAGAGGTAGTTGTCGAATAACTCTTATCTATAAATGAGAGTTATTAATAATATACGAAAATCTACGCAACTAATTAAAGCGCGAAATGGAGTAATTAAATGGACTTAATTATACAGACGCTCACTAAAAACGCCTTCGTCACTGCTATTGCAGTAACAGGTCTGGTGATGCTTTTCTCTCAAATATTATCTAAATATCTAACTAGAGGCAAACTACAGTCATCTGCTATTGCTATCACCCTCGGTTTGATTGCTGCTTACTTTGCAGGTCTATATACAACTGGTAGCAAAGGTATTTCTGATATTGAAATTTTCTCTGGATTCACCCTCTTAGGCGGAGCGATGCTTCGAGATCTTGCTATCTCATCGACTGCATTTGAGGTAGATGTCAAAGAACTAAAACGTGCTGGAAAAATTGGCATGATTGCCTTGTTATTAGGCTGCGTTATCCCGTTCGTGGTAGGCGCTGGTGTTGCATGGACATTAGGTTATAGAGACGCTATTTCTATGACGACTATTGGTGCGGGTGCGATGACCTATATTGTGGGTCCAATTACAGGTACTGCTGTTGGCGCAAGCTCCGATGTGATTGCCTTGTCTATTGCGATTGGTTTAATCAAAGCCGTATTTTTTATGATTTCAACGCCATTGCTTGCTAAGTTCATGCAACTTAAAAGTCCTCGTTCAGCCATGATTTTCGGCGGCTTAGTGGGTACGACGAGTGGTGTAGCAGCTGGGCTGGCAGGTACAGATGTAAGATTAGTTCCCTATGGCGCATTAGTGGCTACGTTCTACACAGGGCTAGGGTGTTTATTAGGGCCATCTATATTTTTCCTAACTTTAAATGCCATATTTTAATAAGTAGATAAAGGAAGTTTTATGAAAACGAATATCGAAGAAAAAACATGGGATATACAAAAAAAGCGACGGGCTACAAAGCTGAATGAAGCGAAGAATAAAGGCTTGGAAAAACTGGTACCGAGCAATAGAGCTATTGAATTGCTGGAAACGGTACTGGTCCCTGAAGATAAAGTCTGTATAGAAGGTAACAACCAAAAACAAGCTGATTTCTTATCGGAGTGTTTGTCTCAGTGCAACAATGAAGTGCTGAATGATTTGCACATATTACAGTCGGTTTTAGCACTTCCGAGTCATATCGATATCTTTGAAAAAGGTATTGCGAGTAAGGTCGACTTTTCCTTTTCTGGTCCACAAGCATTAAGACTGGCAAAGCTGGTTCAGCAACAAAAAATTCAAATTGGCTCCATCCATACCTATTTAGAGTTATATGGTAGATATTTCATCGATTTAATACCAAACGTGTGCTTGATCACGGCACATTCTGCAGATGCCGAAGGTAACCTGTATACGGGCCCAAATACCGAAGATACGCCAGCAATTGTAGAAGCCACAGCATTCAAAAGCGGTATTGTCATTGCACAAGTGAATGAGCTAGTAGATAACGTACCACGCGTTGATATTCCTGCGGACTGGGTGGACTTTTTCATTGTGGCACCTAAGCCCAACTATATAGAGCCTTTGTTTACCCGTGACCCTGCTCAAATTACCGAAGTACAGATACTGATGGCAATGATGGTCATAAAAGGCATCTATGCACCTTATCAAATTAAACGCCTGAATCATGGTATCGGCTTTAATACGGCTGCCATTGAATTGCTGTTACCTACTTACGGAGCAGAGTTGAACCTTAAAGGTAAAATTTGTACTAATTGGGCGCTCAATCCTCATCCTACTATGATTCCAGCGATAGAAAGCGGGTTTGTCGATAGTATTCATAGCTTTGGCTCAGAAGTAGGGATGGACGAATACATTCAAAGTCGCCCTGATGTGTTTTTTACGGGCAAAGACGGCAGTATGAGATCCAACCGTGCTTTTAGTCAAACGGCAGGTTTGTATGCTTGTGATTTATTTATAGGGGCAACTTTACAGATTGATTTACAAGGTAATAGCTCGACAGCGACGGTAGATCGCATTGCAGGTTTTGGCGGGGCTCCCAATATGGGGTCAGATCCACATGGACGTAGACATTCTAGCTATGCATATCTCAAAGCAGGTCAAGAAGCGACAGACGGACGCGTGGTAAAAGGTCGGAAGCTAGTGGTGCAAATGGTAGAAACTTACCGTGAGCATATGGATTCTGTCTTTGTTGAAGAGCTTGATGCATGGCAACTACAAGAAAAAATGGGAAGTGATTTTCCACCCATCATGATCTATGGCGATGATGTCACGCATATCGTGACTGAAGAAGGGATTGCAAACTTACTATTGTGTCGTACTCCAGAAGAGAGAGAGCAAGCGATTCGCGGCGTAGCGGGTTACACACCTATCGGTATGCAACGAGATCATGAAAAAGTCAAAGAATTAAGACAGCGTGGGATTATCCAAAGACCAGAAGATATTGGCGTAGATGCTTCAAAAGCGACGAGAGATCTATTGGCCGCCAAATCTGTCAAAGATTTAGTGAAGTGGTCCAATGGTACTTACTCTCCACCAAGTCGTTTCAGAAACTGGTAAAAATAATACTAAGGATATAACTATGAATGTACTTAATTTCGACTTCATTTCACAGCCCATCGAAAATATCAAAAAAGAAGTTATTTGCGGTGTGGTTGGTTCAGGCAATTTAGAAGTATTAGTAACACCGCTAGCGAATAATGAAAGTAGTAAATTCATTATTGATACGTCAGTCGCAGGCTTTGATCATATTTGGGAGACTGTGTTGCAGGATTTCTCTAGTCGTTATGCAGTAGGCGGATTGGAGTTTAAGGTCAATGATATGGGCGCGACTCCCGCAGTAGTGAGTCTACGCTTAAGCCAAGCGATTAATATCTTAGAGGAAGAATCACATGGATAATTCAAATATTCAACAAAGCTTTTATGAAAAGACGGCACGTAATCGAATCGCCAGTATTGTTGATAAGAACAGTTTTCAAGAAGTTCTTAAACCCGGTAGCATCCCTGTGAGTCCTAATCTTGCCTCGTTAGATATCGTAGGCAGTTTCGATGATGGTGTCATTATTGGGCAGGCAAAAATTCAAGATGAGCCAATATACATGATTGCTCAAGAAGGCAAATTCATGGGTGGTGCTGTAGGGGAAATACATGGGGCAAAAATTGTCGGCATGTTACTCAAAGCTATTCAAGAAAAGCCCAAAGCCATCATCTTTTTGGTTGATTCAGGTGGTGTTCGCCTTCACGAGGCAAATGCTGGTTTGATTACGATTTCTGAGATTATGCGTGCGATGTTAAAGGTTCGCAATGTGGGCATTCCTATTATTACCGTCATCGGTGGTACGAATGGTGCCTTCGGTGGTATGGGTATATGTGCGTGTCTAAGTACACATGTCATTATGACAGAGGAGGGGCGTCTGGCTCTTTCAGGCCCTGAAGTGATTGAAACCATTAAAGGTGTAGAAGAGTTTGATTCTAAAGACAGAGCTTTAGTATGGCGAGTGACAGGTGGTAAGACACGTTATTTGCTCAATCATGTCGAATTTTTGGTAGAAGATGATGTAACTGATATTACTCAAGGGATTGTTGAGGCTCTGCAGCAACCTGCTATTGATTTGGACTTAGCGTATTTACAGCAACAGCAAGCCTCATTGCAAAGCCAATATGATAAATGGTTTGGTGAAAAAGACAGCATACCAATTTGGCAGTCGATGAATATAGACAACCCTGAATCTATTTCCATGCTTAGCGCTCAACAGATTAGAGCTATTAAAAAAGGATAATATCATGCAAACGAAAACAATTTTAGAAGCGTTGTTTCCTAACGAGCTTGAGTATCACATTGAGCATTCAATGATACGAGGTAGTGCAGAGACCAAAATGGGCAAGGTTGAAATCATTGGTACCGTTGATTCCGCCGCTATGAACCAACTGATTGCAATGACGCTTGCCAATGAGATATTAGATGTCATAGCACAAGGTAAAAAAACGCCTATCGTATTTATCGTAGACACGATGGGACAAGACTCATCGAGAGCTGACGAGTTGTTATGTCTCAATAGAACGTTTGCTCATCTGGCATCTTGTGTTGATCTGCTCAAACGCAGCGGTCATCCAAATTTAGCCATCGTTTTGGGTGAGGCGGTCAGTGGTGGGTTCTTATCTTATGGTCTCATGGCAAATCAAGTATTTGCCATGCAATCAAGCCAAGTGAAAGTGATGGATTTAAATGCGATGTCGAGGGTGACTAAGATACCGTTAGATAAGTTGAAGTCATTATCACAGACATCAGCCATTTTTGCCCCAGGTGTAGAGAACTACTATGCAATGGGCGCCGTTAATGATATCTGGAAAGCGCTTGATGAACATTTGGTCGAAAACGCTCTTGAATCCCAACTGACACATATTGATGATTTTCTTATAGATAATCGCCGGCAAGTGGCAGAAGAAAGAAAAGGGCGTTTGTTATGCAATGATATTGTTCAGTCGGTTTTGACCGCTTAATATTAAACAGGTCTTTATAGAGGTGAGATGTATGCAACGTCATGATTTAGTTTACTTACAGCGCCATGAGCCATATGACTTTATGAATGCATCTCTACCTTTATCGGTGACCATGGCTGTTAGTAAGATGATTGAGTCTCAACAACCACTGACAGCTTGTAGACAAGATATAAGCGATGTCATCAAGGTTGCGACCAGTTATATAGAGGACGGTCGTAAATATCGATTGGCACTAACGCTATCTACAACTCCTGACGTTATCAAGCCACCTTTAGCGCTTGAGGCTTTAATACCTCAGTTACCGAAAGCGATTCAAAAACCTACTCAACAATTTATCGAACGCTGTGCTGATTTAAATTGTGATGTGCGTGTCTATGGCTCCTTTGCCAATCAATACTTTACGGGCTTGCCTTTTGTGAAACCAACATCAGATTTGGATATTTTAATCGTTGCACACAGTAATGATATTTCACAAATACTATTAGAAGTGGAAGTCTTTAATCTGCTTGCAAAATCTACTGTGGGTTTAAAGTTAGATGGGGAGATAAGATTACATGGATGTAACGACGTATCTTTTAATGAGCTAATCTACGCCATTATGTTTGATGTCCCAACCGTTTTAGTAAAAACCCTTTGTGATATCAAACTTCAAAAAATAGACGTATTACTAGGATGGAATACTGATGAATTTGAACACTTTATTAGATCGAACAAACAAGCCTTTATTGCCCACACAGGCAGTCTGGCAACAGATTGATGAATTAGCATGTGAAGCTTTATATGATGAATTAAGTTTGGAGAATAAACCAGGATTGGTCTGTCCGTCTAGCAATGGCAGCCACACAGATATGAACCACCTTACCTTTATTAATAGTATCAACTCTTTGAAAGGGTATTTTTCCACGTTGAGTCAGTTTGGCCATGATGACAGACCATTCGATGACTTAAAAAATATGGGAATTTACCAAGAAGCAAAAATGAGAGAGGCGACCAAAAATATTAATACTCATAAGGGTGCAATATTTAATTTAGGTTTTGTCTGTGCAGCGATTGGTAGATGTATACAAGCAGAAATACCACTAACCGCTAAAAATATCTGTGAGCAATTGGTGGATCGGTGGCAGTTTGATTTAACGACTCGTCTACAGCGTGAGCCAGATAGCCACGGTCAAAAAATGTTTAAGAAGTACGGCATAACTGGTGCTATTGAGATGGTTTCTAATGGCTTTGAGATTATTTTAACTGACGTTTTGCCATGCTTCTATGACACTATCTATAGCACTCGAGATTTTGAAAAAGCCAGCATGCAGTCATTAATGACACTGATATCCGTATTGTCAGATACTAATATCGTGTGGCGAGGCGGGATAAAAGACTTAGAAAATGCGCAAGTGTTAGCGAAGCAGTTTTTGCAAGCAGGGGGCGTACATCAATCAGATTGGCGCCAAAAAGTAAGTAATATCAATCAGTATTTTATTCATAATAACCTCAGCCCAGGTGGCAGTGCTGATCTATTGGCCGTCACGATATTTTTTTATAAGGTGGAAAATGAATTTAATTATCCTATTTAGTGGGCAAGGTCTACAAAGCCAAAAGCACGTGGATGAAATACTGGCCTATGCCTCGGAGCATGAGCAATCCGTTCTAAGCGCTATTGCACCAGAGTTATTCGATGAAAATTCTGATAGTGATAAGTTGTTTGATAACAAAGTTGCACAACCGTTTATTTATGCTTTGCAATACTATCGATGGCATCAGCTACGTCAATTGATTGCAGCACCAACGGCTTTTGCTGGGTATTCTTTGGGAGAGGCAAGTGCCTTTTGTTGTAGTAGCCAGCTCACATTTGAGGACGGGTTAGATTTAGTTAGTCAAAGAGCCAACCTCATGCAGCAAGAAGTGACAGAGTCTAGCGGGTTATTAGCAATCAAAGGTGTGCCTGATAGTAAGCTGGATCAATTGCTTGAAGAGAGTAAAACCTATCTATCTATCAAGATTAATAGAGACCAATTCATTATAGGGGGTCACAAAAAAAATCTTGAACAGGCTATACAAATTGCCCAGACATTAGGTGCGCAAAATGTACAACTGCTAAATGTATCAGTGCCGTCACATACGGTAATGATGCAGGGTGCGTCGGCGAAGTTCCGTAAATATACATACTCATTAGCTTTATCCGCTATGACAACACCGATTATTAGTGCAATCGAAGGCATAAGGTACAGTGAGACAAATCAAGGTTTAGATATCTTGTCACGTCAAATAGATCATGCATTAGATTGGTACTGCTGTATAGAAAGTATTGAAGAATACCAGCCGAGCATGGTGATAGAGATAGGTCCGGGAAATGCTTTGTCCAGAATGGTAAATAACTTGCTACCGCATGTGCCTTGTAGGAGTTGGGATGATTTTCGTAACTTAGATGGATTAAAAGACTGGATAGAAAGAAATCGTTAATGTGCTAGCCGTAAATTTTAGAATACAGAGCCAGATATCTGGTTTTTAGAATATTGTTAATAAAGCTATCAGATCAAAGTAAATCTTAATGATTTACTTTGACCATAATCAAAAGGTAGGATCTCGATGTTATATGTGTGGTTTATTATTGCAGGGGCATTCGCAGGCGTTAGCGCTGGCTTGTTTGGTGTGGGCGGCGGCATGATTATTGTCCCAGTACTCGTATGGATTTTTACGGCGTATAATTTTCCTCCTGAAGTTATTACTCATCTAGCGATTGGTACTTCTCTTGCGACGATTGTTGTGACCTCTATCAGCTCACTAACGGCTCATAATAAACGTGGCGGTATACGCTGGGAGGTCTGGCGTCATATGGCCTTGGGTCTAGTTATTGGCAGTCTGGTTGGCGCAGGCATTGCTGATATGATTGAAGGTCAGATGCTACAAATTATTATTGGTATTGGTGCATTACTAATGGCGCTAAAAATGTTGTTCTTCTCTAATCAAGAGTCAGTAGAGAAGCCATTACCACCTGCTAGTGTACAGTTTGGGGCGGGTACCGGTATTGGTATGGCATCGTCTATTTTTGGTATTGGCGGTGGTAGTTTGACCGTTCCATTTTTAAATTGGGCAGGCTTGCCAATGAAGCAGTCAGTTGGGACTTCCGCTGCCTGTGGTTTACCGATTGCTTTAGCTGGTGCGGTAGGCTTTGCATGGTTTGGTCAAGACGTGGCCAACCTTCCTGAAGGTACGATAGGCTTTGTGCATATTAGTGGCTTCTTATGTATTTCGGTGGCGAGCTTTGCGATGGCAAAAGTTGGTGCCAAGCTTGCCCATGTATTGCCAGCTTTGATGCTTAAGCGTGCCTTTGGCCTATTATTGTTAGTCGCAGGTGGTCAATTACTGCTGAGTGGTATTGGCATATTGTAGGTGGTTTATAAGCCAACTCTTAAGACAATAAGAATCATAGCAATGGATTAAGCATTTATATAGGCTATCCATTAAAAGCCAATTTAATAAGTAAAAGTATAGTAGACAGCTCAATTAGGAAAACTGACAAGAATTTTTCTATTATTAAAAAATGTGAATGGCGTTTCAATCACATAGACCAAAAAAGCCATTCACATCAATCAAGCAGAGATGAAATTATTACTAAGATATCTATTTGAGGTATTGCCAAAGCTCTTACCTTTGTTAAATACCCTAACAACCTGGACCAACCTTCATCCTCACGTTGCGCTAATATATCAGCAGTTTTGGCTAAGAACTTACTACCGCTTTATACTAATCGAGGCTTCTTTTTTAGCTTCATATTTGCCAATAACAAGCCAGACAAGATCAATATCATTGCTAGCATCTTCCACCATGTCACTACTTCCCCTGTGAGTAACACGGATGTTGTCATACCGAATACGGGCACTAATAAAGCAAACGGCATCACCTTAGAGGCCGCATTTTGGCTAAGCAGATGTGCCCACAGTCCAAAACCAATCAAGGTTGAGATATACACGATAAACCCAAGCGATAACCATGACTTGAGCGATGCGTCTGTGAACGTCGCCAACTGCCATGCGTCAGTCTCAAATATGAGAGAAGACAGCGTCAAGATTACACAAGCAATTAGACCGCCCCACACCACTAGTGCTAGCGCAGATAATGCAGAAGCTTTGTTTTTACCAGTGGTAGGCGAGATGTTAGACACGCTTGATTCCTGCTGCGCGGACTTTAAGGTTGCTTGAGCCGATGCTTGCTTTGATGCGATATTGCCAAAACTCCAGCCTATTGCTGCAATCAAGATACAGACAAACCCAGCCAAAGGCATATCGCCACCAAGGTTTAGCGCAATCACTCCCAATCCTAGTATGCCAACTATCATACCTATGATTTGCATGCGATTTACTGCCTCACCCAGCATGATATATGCTAGCAGTACGGTGATAAAAATTTGAATTTGTAGCAATAGCGCCGTCAATCCTGCCGACGCACCCAAATGCATAGCAGTAAATACAAAAGCATATTGCATGACAAACGTACCGATGGCATAGATAAATAACGTACGGTTGAATTTAGGCGGCTTAAGAAAAAAAACCAGTGGTATAGCGGTAAAGAAAAAACGTAGGGCCGTGAGCATCAGTGGAGGAAAGCTGTCGAGCCCCCACGCAATAAAGGTAAAGTTCACACCCCAAATAAAGGTAACCAGTACAGCTAATGCAGTATATAAAGGGGTCATATAATTGGCCTAAAAAATGATGACTGGTTATTAGAATTATATTCGAGAATATATCATCAGCCATTCTATCACTAGGAACATTGGCAAATTAGCTAAGCGTAAAAATATAACGCATAGGCTTATTTTCAAATATTAAATTTATTTATCTCTCATTTATTGAGGAATTGTCGTGTGCGCGACAAACTTCTAAGTGCTGTTATGAAATTATGGTCTGTAGGAAAGGGACGTCGTCAACGACAAGCCTTAACTTATCACTAAATAAATTAATCAGGGATGAATGATGAATAGTAATAAAAATGCTTATGGTACCGATACGCTTGATCCAAAAATCAGATCGCGTTTTATTGATAACAACAATGGTCTAAATGTTCATATTTTAGAAGCAGGGTTTGAAGAAGCGGAGTCTGAGAAAGGAAGCCGACCAGTTGTGCTGCTTTTGCATGGTCATCCAGAGCTGGCCTATAGCTGGCGCAAGCAGCTGGTGCCTTTGGCTGACCAAGGCTTTCATGTGATTGCGCCTGACTTACGCGGTAGTGGAAGAACGACAGGGTGGGAGACAGGTTTCGACTGTAATCTTGACCAGTTTAGTTTATACAATAATGTGCAAGACATGATTGGGCTGGTATATGCATTAGGCTATAAATCAGTCGCTGCCGTTGCGGGCCATGACTTTGGTTCTCCTGCGGCAGCGCTATGTAGTTTTATCCGTCCTGATATTTTCAAGTCTCTAATCATCATGAGTACGCCTTGGCCAGGCACGCCGCAATTTCCATTTAATTCAGCCAATCTACCAAAAGATGCCACAAACTATGATCCAACCTTGACCAAAAGTATGGAAGAGCAGCTTGGCTCTTTAGTACCACCCCGCAAACACTATCAAATGTACTTTGCCTCACCTCATGCTAACGATGAAATTATGAATGCACCTCAGGGAATTCATGATTTTATGCGGGCATACAATCATGCCAAGAGTGGCGATTGGCAAGAGAACAATCCGCACAATCTACAAGCTAAAACGCTTGAGGAGTTTTCTAAAATTCCAAAATACTATGTGATGGATCTGGATAAAAGTATGCCTGAGCAAGTCATGGAGTTTATGCCAACCCAAGCACAAATAGATGCCTGTGAATGGTTACCCGATAACGAGCTAAAAGTGTTCTCTGATGAATTCACCCGCACGCAATTCCAAGGCACTATGAATTCTTATCGCTGTGCCACCAATCCAAAATATTTCCATGCGATAAAAACCTTCAGCGGTAAATCTATCGATGTGCCCGTGGTATTTATAGCAGGCGAAAAAGACTGGGGGCCGTATCAGAGCTATGGCAACTTTGAAGCGATGAAGGCGAGTATCGCGCAGCTAGAGATTCACTTTGTAAAAGGCGCAGGACACTGGGTGCAACAAGAGCAGCCTGATGCGGTGAATGACATCATGATTGAATTTCTCAAAGATAAAAAATAACAGCGCAAATACTTGGCATTGCGGTTCATTATTTGAATCTGCAATGCTCACTACGTGGCTGATTTTAAATATGGCTGGCTTTAAAGGTAGCAGGCTTTAGAAGTAGCTGACCTTAGAAGTGGCTTGGGAGAAAAACAATGAGTAAATATAATGTCGTTGCTGTTACGACCAATGATTATAAAAGACAGGCCAAACAACGCTTGCCCAATTTTTTGTTCGATTACATAGAGGGCGGCGCAAATGCTGAGCAAACATTGCAAGCGAATACAGCAGACTTTAAAAGATATACGCTAAGACAGCGAGTCATGCGAGACGTGTCAGCCGTTGATACCTCAACGACTCTTTTTGGAGAGTCTCTGTCGATGCCATTGGCACTAGCACCTGTCGGTATGGCTGGACTGTTTGCAAGGCGCGGAGAAGTGCAGGCGGCGAGGGCAGCAGAAAAGAATGGCATACCGTTTACCCTGTCTACTGTGGCGATATGTTCGTCTGAAGAAGTGCAAAGTGCGACCAATCAGCCTTTTTGGTTTCAGCTATATATGCTGCGTGATAGGGCACTTGTGCTAGATATGTTGCATCGTGCTGCTGCATCAGGGTGCAAAACGCTGGTATTCACGGTTGATTTGGCGCTGCCTGGTATGCGATTAAGAGACTATCGAAATGGTATGTTAGGTGGTTCTACAAAAGGAAAAATCTCTTACCTAACGCAGTTATTTACGCGTCCAGGATGGTTGCTTGATATTGGCATTTTAGGAAAACCACATAGTTTATGCAATTTGAAACACAAGGTTGAGAGTGCAAGTGACCTTGATCGATACAAAGCGTTTGTAGAGAGTCAGTTTGATCCAAGCGCCACATGGAAAGATATCGCATGGCTTCGCAATAACTGGAGTGGCAATATTATTATCAAAGGCATCATGGATGCAGATGATGCGAAAGCAGCGGTCGATGCAGGTGCAGATGGCATTGTTGTCTCCAACCATGGCGGCCGTCAGCTAGATGGTGTCTCGTCTACCATTGATAAGTTGCCGAGCATAGCGAACAGCGTCGGGCAGCAAACCAAAGTTTTATTGGATGGTGGCATACACAATGGTGTCGATGTCGTGAAGGCCATAGCACTTGGGGCAGACAGTGTCTTGATAGGACGCTCTTGGGTATATGCGATGGCAGCGCAAGGAGAGGCTGGCGTGAACAAGCTATTGGCTCTCTATCAGCAGGAGATAGCTGCGACGATGGGATTGATGGGGGTAAGCCGTATCGAAGAGCTCAATAGCGATGTCATCGAGCGATTCAATCAACCATTCAATAATCCGCTCAGTTAAATACCTTCTATTTGGAGAAGCCATATGACTTGCATGACGACTAAGACTAAGATCATAACCATGACCATGACCATGACCATGACCATGACCATGACCATGACCATGACACATGGCATATATCCCGTTGTTCATACGCCATTACATGGAGATGAAAGCATTGATTTTGACGGTTTAAAAGCGTGTTTGGAGTATTACAATCAAACAGATTTACCGGGCGTTACTTTGCTTGGAAGCGGTGGAGAGTTGCCTTATTTTTCAGACAGTGAGCAATATGACATTATTAAGGCAGCTTTTAATTATCTAGACCGTAGTAAGTCAATCATTGCTGGTGTCCATGTGTATAGCAGTACGCAGGCGATAGACAAAATAGCCTCATATAGCACTTACGTTGACTACATATTGCTATTGGTTCCTGATTATTACCAAAGCACTTTTGAAGATTATCTACAAACATTAGAATGTATTGCGCAACACTCTGCAAAACCTATCTTGTTTTACTATTTCCCGAAAATCACCCAAAAGTCATTTACGTCAGAACAGCTAATTACCATTCTTTCAATTGACAATATTATTGGTATCAAGGACAGCTCTGTACATATTCCAACGGCCAAACGCATCTTGTCTAATGTACCTGACACACTATATTTTAGCGGGCTTAGCTTGTTATTAGAGCCCATGATAAAGCTGGGCGCAGTAGGTGCGATTTGTCCTATTGCCTCGGTACTGCCACAGCAAGCACATGAGTATTTTTGTGCCATTAAAAACAGCGATAAAAATCTCACAAAATATAGAGCACCATTAAAGCGTATGTTGCCGATTGTGAATGCATTAAATCTATCGGAAAAAACCCAGTATCTGGCGTTAAGTCTGCTTAGTGCTAGCCCCGTCAAATTAATAAAAAATGTGACCAGCTCTCACGCTAAAATCAAAGAAGCTCTGAGATTTAAGGGCTTGCCTATTCAAAGAACGGTTAGAGCGCCTTTACCCAGTCTATCTGACACAGAAGCTGAAAAAATTGCGCTAATTATGGATGATTTGGCATCGCTTTGATCGCTTGTTTAATTAGCATCGTGATAGGCTTTTGAGAGTGCATCCATATTGTTGATAACGATTTTTCCGTATTGAATACAGATAAGCTTTTCCCTCTCCATTTGTTTGAGCTCTTTACTGACGCTCTGCCGAGAGACGCCTACCATCCTTGCCAAATCTGCGTGTGAGATAGTGATTTCTAGCTCATTGTTTTGTGCCATTTTTGAGCTTTGATTGAGCACAATTCTGTATATGCACCGTGCTAACCTTTGATGCAAAGGCAGCGTTAGGTTGTCAGTATTAACCTCAAAGGCCACTCGCATTCGATGAGAGAACATGATTAGGAGCTGAGTATTTATCTCAGGGTGCTTATGGTTAAGTCGAAAAAAATGCCTTTTGCTCAATACATTGACGACAGAATCACCTACTGAGTAGGTATTGGTTGCTCTGGGCAACTCATCTATCAGTCCCTGCTCACCAAATGTCTCTCCTGACAACAGCGTACCGATGACAACTTCTGTGCCATCTTGGCTATATATATTGCATTTTATTTTACCCGATACTACTTGGTACAGCTCGTTCGATGCTTCTTGTATACGGAATAATGCCTCGCCGTCAGATAGCGTTCGTTGAGTCATCGCTGAACGAATATCCTCTTGAATATCTGCATGGAGTTTTTCAAACCAGTTATAAAATATTAGCGTATTCAGAAGAACGCCCTCATGTGAGTCGAGACTATTAATCTAACATGTTTTGGTTTAAACCGTTTTATACGTTTATAAATGATGCAATGTGGAAGTAGAGATTCAAAACAGTGTCTTTGGTTTAAATGCTTTAATGGATGGTTCGATTTTTTATCAATTGTAGCTGATTGAGTAATTTTGATTATAGACTGATTTGAGCATAATTTCCGCTACAGCTCTTATGTTAACAACTCAAAAGCCCCAATCGTGAGATTGGGGCTTTTGAGTTGTTAAGCATAAATAGACTAGAAATGTTGACCTTAAATGATGTTGTCTGATATGTCGTAGAATGCGTGATGACAATCAGAGATATAAGTTTTTTTAAAGGTATTCTATGACTATTGTGTAGTAATATGAGTCAGAGTTAGGTTCTGCTGTGTTCTTTCAGGTAATACTCTAGATAATTTGCTCGTCAAAAAAGACTGATATATAAAGAAAATCCTTAAATTATTAGCTGGTTCTATAGTTTATCAAGGAGCAAAAAACGGCACTTTTTTAGATAACCAAAGTTGTTTAAAGTAGGGGTCTGTAGCAACCAAACAAACCAATATAACTATGTGTTTCAGGAAAGTGTTTCAGGAATCTATGGCCCAAATAACATTGGCCTTAGTTTCGTCAAAAGATAGATTGAATATAGTCAATCGTAATTGAGTCAAAAATGATAGAAGCCGAATACAGTACCCATAAGAGTATGATGTTTGCCATAAGAGAAGCAATGACATTGTATTTGTTTGATAAAAAACGTGAAAAAGACATTCCTAAAATTGCAGAGATTTTTTTATCAATGGACAGTTACGGCGGTGATAGAGTGCCTATGTCGGCTGTTATGAAAGAAGTAAACGACTTATGCAACACCTTGCAAGACAACTATTTAGGATTAAGCTTAAATTTTTTGGTTAACATTGAATCATTACCGTCTTATAAAGCTATTAGCGAATGTGTCAGGCCTTTTGCCAATGTAAATAATGAGCTGCCTTTCTTGTTGGTCAGTCGGCTCGTATATCGTTTTTTCCCCTTGATTACACAGTCTATTACCCTCAAACTTTCTGTAGAAAAAGGATTGCTTCGATTTGATTTTATCTCCAACGCGCCAGACACGATGAATAAGCATCAGATTGATGGCGCTATGGTACTGGTCTATCGAATCGTAGAGGCTTTTTGTCCAGGTATGTTAAAGAAATTATATGTTGCACAGCATCATACGGCTTATGAGTTAGCGTACTATGAATCTGTCTTTGGGGCACCTGCTGAGTCTGCTAATAAAATAAGTTTGCTCTATGCCTTAAAATGTAAAAATCATTATAAAGATGCCGCTAGTTTATTGATAAAAGCTGAAGAGGAGCTTGGTAGAAAGTTTTATATCAATCCTTTATTTAATATGCTGTTCACTCAATTTTCTGAAGTGAGTTACAAACAGCGCTGTGAGATAATTATCGATACTATGATGGGTGTGAGCTCGCCAACTCGTATTCAGGTCGCAGACTCAATGAATATAAGCGTCAGTACGCTACAAAGAAGGCTACATGACGAGGGAGCTACGTTCCAAGAGATTTTAGAAGAGACTAGAAAGCGATTGGCCAAACTGTATCTAACTGAAAGGAAGATTTCAACAACGGACGTTGCTTATCTATTGGGCTACAAATCCCACAGTCAATTTTTTAAAGTTTTTAAAACTTGGTTTGGGATAACACCGAAAACGTATCAAAACAACCAGCTAAGTCATATAGAAGATAACATCTAGGCATGTTTGGTATTGATGCAAGACATGGATAACAGTGGTTCGACAGTAGATTGAATCAGTATTCACGCCAATACACTTTGATTGATCCAAATTGCGTAAAAAACCCATTAAAAAAGCCACTTAAAGATAAGTGGCTTTTTTAATGGGTTTTTCAGTAATAAGTCTTACTTTACTGAAAATAAGAGTATGACAAACACTACTCATATCGATTGTAATGTTGCTCCTTTACTACTGGAGGTTTTTAGTTATTTGTTGCATTTCGAGTCAATATGATATGGCGTTGTCCGCGTGCGAGTTAACCTGTATTAAAGAGGTTATCAGATAGTAATAGGTCTCTTATAATCCATACTTTCACAAAAACATTCGTTCACTGACTAATGCTAGTAGCGTTATCAGAACTGATGATGACTGATACAAGCGGCTTAATAAGATACCGCAACTGATTGTCTAATGTGAATATATAGTTAAATCCATATAAATCCGCTCCATCGTTATCCTTGCTAACCATACTAGTGTATAGCTTGCGCTCGGCTTCCTTGCGTCGAAATTATTTGAATTCAACTATATCTTAATCTGTATTATTTGACTTAAAAAATAAAAGGTAAATATAAGTATATGAATACTATAGTCAAAACTAATGATAGAACTCAGATTGTAGACCAAGTACAACTAGGGACTGAAGATGGCAAGTATTACCATATGTCAGATATCGGTGATACCTTTAAGTGCCTAACACAGCTAGTAATAGGTAGTGAAGAAGGGCAGGCGTTAAGGGATGTAGAATGTCCTGCGGCAGCAATACCTTGGTGGATGCCGACAGCAGCAGCGACTGAGCCATTAGATTTGATTGCTGATAGCAGTCATAGCGATAGCAACGACTTTAATGACAATAGTACTCTGTTTTCTAGTAACAACAGCGTGATGACCGCCTATCATAGGCCAGTTTTGACAGACATAGTTAGCAATGACACTGGTGCAGACAGCGATCTATTAAGCATAGAGGAATTCACGATTGACGGCTACACCACGGTTTATCAACCAGGTGACACGGCGACGGTTCCAAACATTGGCACCTTAAGCATTACCACTAATGGCATGCTAACCTTTACGCCAGATAAGGGTTACGCAGGCGCTGTGCCAGACGTGACCTACACTATGACTGGTGGCCACGGAGACTGCGATAAAGGCACTATCATCTTTAATGATGTATCGGTGGTGTCAAAGCAATCAGCAGTTGCCAATGGTAACCGTGTGAAGACTGCACATAATATACCAGTTGAGGTAAATTTTTTTGGCAATAACACTGATCTAGGAAGTGATCCATTAAGTGTAGAGGGGTTCACGATTGAAGGCTATACCACAGTTTATCAATCAGGTGATATGGCGACTATTCCAAATGTCGGCATCATCACTATTACCAATGATGGCACGTTAAACTTCACGCCAAACGATGGTTACGCAGGTGCTGTACCAGATGTGACCTACACCGTGATTGGCGGTAATGGCGGTATAGACACAGCTATTGTGACCTTTGACGATGTACCTGCTGGAGTAACGGGTATTAACTTTGATGGTACTGAAGATATTGTTGCAACCGCTGCTGATATTATAGATGTTGCGAATCAACCAACAGCGGATGCTTTCGATATTGATCTAACTGACTTAAGCTTAAGTATCCAAAAATGGTCTACCTCTAGTTATACATCTGTTTGAAACACGCTCAAGTGAATAAGATAATAAATGTCATACAGAGATAATCCCCGCTACAACGATTAAGATCACTCCAATCAAAAAGATAATATCTGGCGTGTCTGCAAAGAATACGAATCCCCATAACATAGCAAATCCAATCTAAGCAAAGCCAAACCTGTCAATGACTACAGATGGTGCTTTCTGATAAGCGGTTGCGGTTCCTAATTAGGTTTGTAGTACAGTCAAATTCATATAAACCCGCTACATCGTCAACCTCGCTAACCATACTAATATATAACTTGCACTCGGTTTCCTTGTGTTGAACTTATTTGAATTCACCTATATTCAAGATATTTTTTAATTAGAAGTTACTACAAATTCGAATCGTCTTCTTTAAGATTATTGATTCTCTTGAGTGTTAACTTGATGAACTGGAAGGGTTAGCACTCATCCCAATAAGGATTATCACCGAAACGCTCAGCGATAAAATCAATAAAATAGCGGCACCGCTGAGACAAGAATCTATTCTTTGGATAGACCGCATAGGCCGTTAGCATGGGTAGTTGATACTGCTGCAAGATGGGCACTAGCTCGCCACTGGCTACGGTCTGATAGGTGATAAAGGTTGGCAAAAAGGTAATGCCATGACCTTTCACTGCCATATCACGCAAAAAATCACCATTATTAATTTTTATTTTTGAGTTAACGTCCACCTGATGTTTTTTGCCTTGCTCATCTGTCAATTCTATCGTGTTAGATTTACTCAAGCTGTATTGTAAAAATTCATGATCCGCTAAATCTTCTACCGTTTTTGGTGTGCCCATCTTATCTAGATATTCAGGACTGGCGCATAGGGTATGACGAATTAATGATAGGCGTTTGGCCTGATAGCTAGAATCTTGCATTTCTCCAATACGGATGGCCAGTTCAAACCCTTCTTCGACTAAATCCGTATGCCGATCAGAAAAATCCAATTCAAAATTCAGATTGGGATGCTGGTTGGCGTATTCATCAATGACATCCTTTAAATGAAGCAAGCCAAACGATAGTGGCGCGGTCATCTTTAGTGTGCCCTCGATACGTGTTGGCGCACCACTGGACGCTTCATTCAGTGCATCAACCTCATTCAGTATGTTGCTCACCTTTTGGTAATACTGCTCACCTGCTTGCGTTAAGTTCGATTGGCGTGTGGTTCGGCTGATTAACTGACTGCCTAGGCGCGTCTCTAACTCCTTGAGACGGCGGCTGACAGCTGACTTGGCGATATTTAATTGCTCTGCGGCTTTGGTAATGCTGCCTGCTTCGACAATGCGTACAAACATTGCCATGTCTTCTAGTTGTCCCATTTTAGCCGCCCCTTAATTGTTCTTTAAATGAGAACTTACATTTGCAATTATTGATGTTTATCTATAGTTAGACAACAATTATAATATATCCATAATTTAAACCAATTAACTAATCAATATTTATCGTTATTTAACTTCCGAATAACTAAGTTAATCAATAAGTTAATAACTAGGGATAAATGATGCAAACGATCTATCATGCAGCATACTCTCGTGGCAATGCCAATCATGGCTGGCTAAAAAGCAACCATACCTTCAGCTTTGCTAATTATCACAACTCAGAACGTATGGGCTTTGGCGCGCTACGTGTCATTAATGATGACTTTGTGATTGGCGGGCAAGGTTTTGGTAAGCACTCACATCGTGATATGGAAATTATTACTATTCCATTGTCAGGCAAGCTCAGTCATGGCGATAACATCGGTAATGAAGGCATTATTGCAACGGGTGAGATACAAGTCATGTCAGCCGGCACGGGCATTACTCATAGTGAGATGAATGGTAATGCTTATGAGGCTGTGCAGTTTTTGCAAATATGGGTGCTCCCTAATAAAATTAACGTCACCCCTCGTTATCAGCAAATGCGTATGGGTGATATCATGCAGCCGAATATGTTCAATCAAGTACTATCGCCAAACGCTGACGATGCAGGTGTCTGGATTCATCAAAATGCATGGTTCAGTATGGGTGATTTTGATAAAGGCGTGACAGCGTCTTATCAGCTAAAAGATACTAATAATGGTGTTTATCTCTTTGTCATTAGCGGAAAAGCCACTGTAAATGGTAAGACGTTAGACACTAGAGATGCGCTTGGTATTTGGGGTGCTCAGCAGTTCACTGTGAATATCGAAGAAGACGCCAAAGTGTTACTCATGGAAGTACCGATAACGGCTTAATACTTTTCTACGCTCATTATTTGTAATACACAAAATGTTAAATGGCGAGATTGAACCTAGAACCAGACTTTGAGTACGGTATCTTGGAGTACGGTATCTTGGTTTCAAAGGCTAATGACTATTTATCCCCATGCATCAACATTTTATCCCAATGCATCAATATTTAATTTTAATTCATAAAAACTACTGGAGAAAACCATGTCAAATTTACAAGATTTACAGCAATTAGCAGAAAAACGCCGTTCTATTTATGCGCTAAGTAATCAATTGCCAGTATCGAATGATGAAGTAGTAAAATTGGTTGAGCATGCTATTCTGCATACGCCATCAGCGTTCAACTCACAGTCAACGCGCATTATCGTGTTGTTCGGTGAGGAGCATCAAAAGCTGTGGCAGATGACGGAAGATACCTTACGTGATATCGTCAATGACGATGAGAAATTTGTGTCAACCAAGCAAAAAATTGATAGTTTTAAAGCGGGTGCAGGTACTATATTATTCTTTGAAGATCATGCAGTGATTAAAGGTTTACAAGAAGCGGCACCGTTGTATGCTGACAAATTCCCAGTGTGGTCTGAACATACCAGTGCCATGCATCAGTATATGATCTGGATGGCATTATCCAGTTTAGATATCGGTGCAAACTTACAGCATTACAATCCTATCATTGATAGTCAAGTTGCCGACGCTTGGAATGTGGATAAGGACTGGGAATTGGTTGCACAGATGGTATTTGGTGCGATCGAGGAGCCTGCAGGTGACAAAGCATTTAAGCCTGTAGACAGTCGTTTAAAAGTGTTTGGCTAATAAATCTAGCGTTAAGGATGGTATAACCAATGAACCCGCTATGAATAGATATCATAGCGGGTTCATCGGTTTTTTATAACTGATATGCAATCAGAAGATTACTGTCATTTTAAATACAGACATTTGAAATACAGTTATTTGAAATATGGGTCTGAAAGATGTTCAGGACGTACTTCAGTTAGATTGCAATCAAAGCTCCGACTCTAACACTTATGTTCTGTAAAGCACTTTAACCACATGCCAGCCAAATTTAGTTTTTACTAAATGCGGGGTGTAGAGTTCACTGTTGAAGCAGACTTTATCAAATGCCGGCACCATGTCGCCTTTTTGAAATTCGCCTAAGCTGCCACCTTTCTTACCTGATGGGCAGTTTGAGTGCTTTTTAGCCAGCACATCAAACTTAGCGCCTTTTTTGAGCTTGACAATAATGTCCTCAGCCACTTCTTTGTGTTTTACTAAAATGTGTAATGCGCTAGCGGTACGAGCCATAATGTAAACCTTTCATAAAATATCGATTATCAAGATATTATATCACGGCTCATCTTGGTTGCTCATCTCAACTGTCGGCTCTACTTTATGCTTAGTTTACTTAGGTTTAGTTGTACGGTTTCTTAAGCGTAGCTTAGTGTTCCGTTGTTGAACTAACGCACTTTAAGTCAGCACTCAACAGACATTTAAATAAGCTTGAACCACTTTATATCAAAGGGGCTAAGTCAGAAATAGTAATCAAACCTAACAGCTTCTCTGTTTCTTTTCCATTATGAGTAATAAACAGAACATCAAGATTTCTTTCTTTCTCGTTTATATGGTTCAAAAATAGATCGTAAGCTTTATATATCGAGGTATCACGAGAAATAAACTTATAATTACGTTTAAACTCAATTTCTGGAATCAAATTTTCGACAGTTACTCCGTCTACGATAATCATTCCATTCTCATCTATTTCAGAAGCCAGCCAACGTGAGATAGTATTGTTATTGATTAACTCTATAATAGCTTCATTTGAATCCAATACTGGAAACTGAGAGAATGATTTTTGCTTCATTTGCTTAAGGATATCATTGATATAATCATCCTTATTTGCCCCCAAGACATCAAATTGAAAGGTAGGGATTACTTTTTTAGGGTTATTTATTATTTCATAAATTTCATTGAATCTTTCCACCGTCCTATCATGAGGTTCAGCAATAGCCTTATTATCTATTTTAGGGTTATGTACTATTGCATTTCTTAAAGTACCAAAAGATAGCAGTTCATCCTTAAATTTATTCACAACAGTGTTCTTTGAGTTTTTTACTTTATTTGCATAACTGACATAATCATCAGCTCTGATTTCCTTTTTAAGGTATTGATCAAGGTTATTATAAGTCTCTAAAAATTTTTCAGAATTATTCATGTTATTCCTAATGTATTCAGGTCCATTTGTAGCAGGTAAGTTTGATATCTAAACATGCTCAATAATACATAATACTAATATTTCAAATTGACCCGTAGTGTTGATTGAAGACCTATCTTCAAACTTTAAGAAATTACTCAATGCTAAGCCCTACCTTAATCCGAATCTATGAGCAAACTCACTACAGTTTTAAGAATAATGTAGCCTTCCAAAGACACTAGAACTTTATTGGAACTTTTATTACCCAAAGATGCAGTTTTTATTACTGCGCAGAACCCATTAGGTAAAGAGGTTATGTAGTGGTCAGAAGGCATCATTATCTAATAAATAAAAAAATTAGGCACCGTTTGGGTAAAACTTGGGCACATGCTTTTTGTAGAGTTTGTATTTCAAGATTGAACAAGTATAGATATATGAGAGTCAGAACTGCTACAGCCTATATATCACAGACAAAAAAAGCCCCAATCGTGAGATCGGGGCTTTCTAAATTTGGTAAGCATAAGCAGACTCGAACTGCTAACCTCTACTTTATTTATAACACCTTAGGTAATAGTTAACTTTAAAAAACCAAACAAAAAACTATAAAATTATGTAAAGAATTGTTAGTATTGGTTACTAATTATCTCTGAAATACTACCGTTTATGCGAAAAATAAATAATTTCTTGAATAAAAAAATAATCAAGAGTTTAGTAGCAATAATCATTATATCTACTTTACCTGCCTGCGATAAATCCCCTTCCGAGCACCTCAAAGCCCTTACCGAAGACAAATACCCTGTGGCAAATATGCCAGATGAGCCCTTAGAAACCCCACTTGAGATTAACATCGAACCCAAGCGCTTAGCCATGACCAGCTCATGGAGCGCAGGGGTGAAAGACGATGGGACGCTTTGGACATGGGGTACAGATGGTCTACTGCGTGATACCAAGACAGGACAAGACCCAACGCCAAGACAGGTAGAAGGGGTGAATGATGCAGTGGCGGTGTCAGGTGCAGATCATATGTTGTTATTGCGAGAAGATGGCACGGTATGGGGTTGGGGTAGTAATTCTAAAGGAGAGATAGATCCTAACGATAAAGATACCTTTATTACAGAGTTAAGACAGATTAAAGGCGTTAGTGATGTAGTTGATGTTTCTGCTGGAATTGGTGGTTCATCATATTTTATAAATAAACAGGGCACAGTATCTTTTCTAGGAAGTAACAGCTGGAAACTTTTTAATAATTCAAGTCAGAGAATTGAAAGCCCTACTCAAATTACTGGTATCAATAATATAGTTAAGATAGATGGAAATGCTGAATATTTCTTAGCTCTAGATCGTTATGGGAATTTATTTTCTAATAAGTGTATCGAAGGTACAAAGTTATTGTCTAAAAACCCTCAAATACAAATATGTAAATTCATATTTGATAAGAAGGTTGTTGATATTTCCGAAGGAATATCAAATATTGTCTTATTAGAAGACGGTACAGTATGGAGTTGGGGTGATGATGAGTATTCAGCGCAAGGAAATCGCAAGGAAAATGTTGATCAGCCAGAAAAAATTAAGGGTTTAGCTCGAGTTGTAAGTGTTAATAGCAAATCTGCTAACACCATTGATGGAGAGTTATATACTTGGGGAACTTTTGTATATAAATCAAATCATTCTCCAATTGGTTCCACTAAAGACAATATTTACCGACCTATACTTATCAGTAAAAATATCAATGTCAAAAAGTACGGTTTAGGTAGTTTTGCCGACTATTCTTTTATAGATGATAAAGGCAATGCTTGGATGTGGGGCGATAAAAGTGACAGAGGTCAATGGGGAACAGGCGAAATAACTGAAGATTATATGCCGAAAGAATTCGTACTAAGTTTGCACGAATCATTATTCAATACTCATGCTAATAAATAAATAATAACTCTAAAATTAAAGGAAAAGTATTATGTCACAGTCAGTTAAAGATATCTTTTATCACGCGCTACTAGCTCGTGCTGCTTACTCTGAGATGGAAAGTAATGATTTAAATAATTGGGAAAAACTAAAATCTGATAAGCAATCGGCAATGCACAAGGATATGGCCGAGTTCATTCAATCCCGATTTGACTTTGTGGCATCGTCCTTAGATAACGATGGATATTTTGAATATCAGCCTTCATTAGATCCTCTCGAAGCGATTAACCCTGCAAATCATGTCAACGTAGATGGCTATGACGGTATTGTATTTAAAGAGAAAGAAACAGGTAATTACGTTCTAGCCAATAGAGGTACTGAAGCTGGTTTTGACAGTCTTGATAAGATTATATCTTCTCTTGCTGATTTATATGCCGATGTGGTTCATCTTGCTGTAGAAGGTAAGGCTGAAAACCAAATCGAAACCATGCAAGCGTTTTTAGAGGATATAAAAATACAAGAGAGCTTAGGCGAAGATGCTGTTATTACCACCACAGGTCATAGCTTGGGAGATTATCTATCAGCAGAAGCAGTATTAGATTCTACTATGAATATCAGCCATGCTTATGGGTTCAATGGTGCAGGAGTGCATATTGAAGCTGATCCGCTAGCATGGGCAGCCGAAGCTAGTGAGCATCTTTCAGGGCTCGTAGATGCTTTTGAAGAGTATAGGGAAAGTTCCCAATCCTGAACGCTAAAAATTTAATTAAATTTTGGAGATAATAATGAGTTTACCTACTTTCCAAGAGATGTGGTCGAAATATTCGTTTAGTGACGAAAAGTACTCAGCATCACAAGCTGGGGAAGTCAATTGAAACGACTAAGACCCTTACTCTGCTCGTTAATGTTCGTTCTATTAGGTTGTTCAGAAGAGCCAAAACCTGAAAATGGCTTTGAAGACTTCGCATCCAATGAAGAAAGCTATTATAACAACAGTATCAATGGTGTCACAAACCCTTACGGTGTTGAAAAAAATATCTACCTTTACTCTGGTTACGATAAACAAGGTCTTGAGAACGATCATCAAGCTTTTAACTATTGTCACTTTAAAGTATTTAAAATAAAAAATGATTTTGATATTGGTTCACAAAGTCTACAAGATTATCTTAAAAAATTTGATAATCGATATTTAAAAGAAAACCCAAATAGCTTACATGGAGACTATGGAGGAGTAGTTGAAACAACTTGGATACAGCAGAAGGAAATGGATGAGAAAATTTTTAACCCACTTAATATTAATTTGAAAGATTATTATGGACAAGAAATCAATATACCGCCTGGTCAAGCAAGGTTTGAGGAGTGCATAGATTTTATCCATGATGATAAAGAAGTAAAAACGTATATTCGTAAATATAATCATTATTTCAGTGAAGGTTTTAGTCAAGGAGAGGAAGTTAAATATAACAAAGGAGACTTTCTACAAGTAATTGACAACCCTGATACATTAGTTAAATTTAAACTAGCTTGTATCAGTACTATCGTTGAATTATACGATCCTGATAAAAAATTTCTAATACGTCTCTCGTTTCAAACACATGACAGTTACCCTGAATGCTAACTTTAAGAAATAATTTTGGAGATAAAAATGAGTTTACCAACTTTCCAAGAGATGTGGTCGAGATATTTTTTTATTTATAATACTAATATATAAATAAAAAGGAGAGATGAGTTGAGAACTATAAAATCCCTGCTCTTATTATTGTTTTTAGCTTTGGTAGGTTGCTCAAATGATAGACCTAATAGAGTTGAAAAATTTAATTCGGACTGGTACACAAAAGCTGAGATTAATGGAATAAAAAATCCATATCAGGTTGAGGAGCATATATATATTTATGCTGGATATAATGAACAAGACCTAGAAAATGATAACTCGCCTAATAATTATTGTATTTTTAGAATTTATAGTTTAGATGATGAGGTATATATCAATGATAATTCTATTGAATATTTACGTCAGTTTGATGGAAAAATATTAAAGAAGAATATTTTATATGGGCATAGTGGGCAAAAAGTAAAAACTACTTGGATAAAAAAATAAATATTCCTAATAATATATTTAATTTACTAAATTTAAATTTGGTAAATTTTATAATTTACCTAGTAGTATTAATCCTATAGAGAATAGGTTTTTAGAGTGTCTATATTTCTTTAATGGTAAAAATTCAAAGTCTTTTTTTATAAATAAGTATGGTTTAGAATTTTTTGAGAAGCTTAATAAAAGTAACGATAAAATTTATAAAAAAGAAGTATTTAACAGAACTTTAAATAACCCTGAATCCTTGGTTCGGTTCGAATTTTACTGCTCTGGAAATAGAGTGGAATTTTATGATAATTCTAATAATATATTAATCAATTTATCATTTCAGTTACCTAATAAAACATATCCAAACCCTAGCTGTTCTGCATTTAATTAAGTTATAAAGGAGTAATGCTATGACTATACCTACTTTCCAAGAAATGTGGTCGAAATATTTATTTAATAATAAAGCGCCAAAAATAGGTGATGATTTAAAAGATTATATGTGTTTCTTAGCATATTCTAATATCTCGTGTTGAATATACTACAATTGAAAAAATATGAATATATAGTATGAGGATTTCAATGAAAGCTGATACCAAGCAATAGATTTAAAGTTAAAATTCGAAACAGAGGTCAAAAAGAGGATTTCAATTTTAAGGGTTGGTCACGTTTTGGTCACCATTTGGTCACCGTCGCTTTTTCAAATGATTTAAAGCTGATTGTATAATCATGACTATGAGTCGATGCAAGCAAGAAATTTTCTCTACAGCCCATATATTACAGACAAAAAAAGCCCCAATCGTGAGATCGGGGCTTTCTAAATTTGGTAGGCATAAGCAGACTCGAACTGCTGACCTCTACCATGTCAAGGTAGGTCGACAAACCTATTTCAAATGATTTAATTCTACATAAACCGTAGATAAAGGGATGTAGCCTATGTTGGTAATTATATATCGGTATTATATTGATGTAAATTAATATTTAACTCGTATTTGGGCACTGCATTTTTATAGTATTTTTACCTCCACTCTACTATCAGATTAGACCAAAATATTGAAAGTGAATCCCTAAATGATAAGTAAGTAGAGCCTTCTCTTGCTTGATATTCAGAGAAAGGTGACAGGAGGACTAGCTGCTACTTTTGAGATTGATACAGAAATGGAGACTATTTAGTCGGTGATAGTATTAGATATCTATAGTTTGAGGACCAAAAAATAGACTATGGTCTAGCCTGTTTTCTACAGTGATGAGAGAATTAGTTACTACAAGATTTAATGATTTGATAGAGAAGGGGATGATGCAAAGATAATCTGAGGCTTCAGGACGTAGTATGAGCTATGAGATAGTGACCCTCTATCGAAATATAATATGAATAAAAGTACTTAATTATGCTCAAAAACCAACTCTCCACTATATTGAGGCTCAAATTTTATTAAAGAATTCAGGTTTATCTTGCATTTAAGTGAATATATATCGATGGATAAGGATGATCCTTTGAATCCCAAACAGCTTTGGCAAACGAGTGATAACGCCAACTATCTTTATGAAAATCGAATATTAAGTCGTAAGTCTCGAAAATAGGTTTTTGTCGACTTCGATTATTTTCCAAAATTGTCACAACTATCGTTTACCCCAATAAGCTTTGTGAGAGGAATACGCTGGAAAAAATACTCACCATATGGACGATCCACAATATCTCCCTGAATACAACCGCAACCAAGGGCTTCGTCCCACCTTTAAGATTCTTCATCATCCCGCCGTACCTCTATACTATTTGAGATGTGTCATTACCTTGATTGGCTAACTAAGGCAACTGAGCTGGTAATTCTCTGGATCTTGTACTCGGTCTCCGTATTTATCTAGGCAACCTCATCCACACAAAAAATCCGCCCACCAAGACCGAAAGGACAGCGTTACCAAAGCCAAGTCATTAATCCGTTAAAGTAAATCTATGCCAGCTATTTTAGCAACGTCTCACCAATTTCCATAAATAACAAAATGAAGTGAAGAGAAAACTGTCTCGTTGCTGACGTTAGTGTTGCCTTTTTTAGAACACAAAACTCTATTCACTGTAGTTCTTCTTAATGTTTGATTGGTTACAATAAAACTGACAAAAGATACAAAAATAAAGGGACAGGTATGAATAAAAATACTTTAGGCATCATCGGATTAGGCCGTATGGGTAACGGTATGGCTCAGTCTTTGCTCCGCGAGGGTTTTAGTGTGTTCGGCACTGACATAGGAGAAGCCCAACGTCAATCTGCCAAGGATATCGGCGTGACTGTTGTTGCAGACATTAAAGCGCTGTGTGCTGAATCTAGTGTCATCATTCTATCTCTGCCTATGGCAAAGCATGTACAAGCAGTTGTTAAAGGCAAAGATGGCATTATTGACTGTGCTCAGCCCAATACCCTGATTATTGATACTTCTACCTCAGAACCAGAGGTGACACGTGCACTATGGGTAGAGCTGAATCAGTTAGGCCATCAGTTATTAGATTGCCCTGTTAGTGGCGGTCCAGCGGGCGCTGAAGCCGGCACTATGGTGATGGTTGTTGGTGGTGAAAGGAGTTCACTTGAACGTGCCAAGTTGTATTTGGATGCGCTAAGCTCAAAAGTGGTCTACATGGGAAAGTCTGGTAACGGACATGCGGCCAAACTGATCAATAATCTACTTTGTGCTGCGCATCTAGTGACCACTGCCGAAGCAGTCGCTTTGGGCACCAAGGCAGGACTTGATCCTGAAGACCTTATTGCTGGTTTGAACGCTGGTTCAGGTCGTAGCGCAATCAGTGAGGTTAACTTCCCTCGTTGGATTCTCAATCAAAGTTTTGATTCCGGTTTTACGATGCAACTGATGCGCAAAGATGTGCGTTTGGCAAAGAATATGATCGGTGAGATGGGATTAGAATTACCTTTGGCCGAACAGGTAGCTGAGATTTGGGCGCAGAGCGAAGAAAACATACCTGATCAGGATGATTTTAACTGCATTATCAAAAATACCAGCTTGGGAGAGTAGATCATGAGTTTTATAGTAGAAGGAAATGGTGAGCAGCAAGTTGAACTATTGCTTAATGAACTGCTAGGTACTTCTGAATTTGGCAGCTGGATTGATGGAGAGCTGGTGACAGGTAAAGGAGACGATATTGAACTGATTAACCCCGCGACCGGCCAGACATTTCTAATTTATCGTGATGCGGGGAAAGATATTGTTGCTGATGCGGCCGCTGCTGCCATTAACGCTCAAAAACTATGGTGGTCAATGACTGCCAGTGTACGAGGTCAGTTAATGTGGAAATGCGGCATGAAAATACGTGAAGCCGCGGAATCTCTGGCACGCCTAGAGTGCATATCTGCAGGTAAGCCTATTCGGGATTGCCGAGTTGAGGTGGCAAAAGTTGCAGAGATGTTTGAATATTATGCTGGCTGGTGTGACAAAATCATGGGACAGGTTATTCCCGTACCAACCACTCACTTGAACTATACCCGTCATGAGCCTTATGGTGTCGTCACTCAAATCACCCCTTGGAACGCACCTATATTTACCGGAGGCTGGCAAATTGCACCGGCCATTTGTGCAGGAAATGCCGTACTACTAAAGCCATCTGAATTAACCCCGCTAAGCTCAACAGTGCTCGTTAAAATTCTTGAGCAAGCAGGTATCCCGCGTGGTTTGGTAAATGTCATTAATGGGCTGGGACACACCACAGGTACTGCCGCGATTGCTAATCCGGCAACCAAAAAAGTAGTTTTTGTAGGTTCGCCACAGACCGGTGCTCTCATTGCTTCGGCAGCTGCGCAACGTGTCATTCCTTGCGTATTGGAGCTAGGTGGCAAGTCAGCCAATATAATTTTCCCTGATGCTGATCTTGATCGTGCGGTAGTGGGTGCGCAAGCTGCCGTGTTTTCTGCTGCTGGACAGAGCTGTGTATCGGGTGCTCGATTATTGGTTCATCGAAATGTCTATCAAGAAGTCGTGGATCGGGTTGCTTCAGCAGCCAGTAGGTTGCCCGTAGGCTTGCCATGGCAGGAAGGCACGATGGTGGGACCGATCAATAATCAAAAACAGTTCAACCACGTACACTCATTAGTGTCCGACAGTATTGCTGAAGGTGCGATTGTTGCCGCAGGTGGAAAACCAAGTGAAATTTTTGGCGGTGAAAATGGTTATTTTTATCAGCCAACTGTATTGGCCAACGTGAAAAATAATATGCGAGTTGCACAGGAAGAGATTTTTGGACCTGTTGTTTCTGTCATTTCATTTGATGATGAAGAAGAAGCGGTAGCGTTAGCAAACGACAGTCGGTTTGGTTTAGCGGGCGCGGTTTGGACGGCTGATGTCGGCCGTGCGCATCGGATGGCCGCTCAAGTAAATGCGGGCACGTTCTGGGTGAACAGTTATAAGGCAATCAATGTAATGTCGCCGTTTGGTGGCTTTGGTGAGAGCGGCTATGGACGATCTAGTGGCTACGAAGGTTTACTCGAATATACACAGACGAAGAGTGTGTGGGTGGAAACGGCTAAGGATTCGGCTATCCAGTTTGGTTATTCAATCCAATAGTATATTTGGTTAATGGCGTTTTAAGGTCAGGCATTAGGCTTTCTTAAACAGATTACTCAAAATTATTTTTCCGGTGTTTCTATGTCTAGGCAACCAATTTCGGAATGGGCAATTTAGCTTTCAAGTTTCAGATTTTATTGTTTTCCGTTTGGAAATATAACAAAGATTCAATCGATATATCACCGTGTTACCTGTCTATATTAAAGGAGAAAATAGATGTTAATTAACGAAACCCTAATAGGTGAAGTAAAGCAGTGGCGTCAGCAGATTCATAGTCAACCAGAGCTTGGTTTTAAAGAATTCAAGACATCATCATTTATTGTTGATAAGTTAAAATCCTTTGGAATTGAGGTGCATCAAGGATTGGGTGGTACAGGGGTTGTCGGTATCCTAAAGAATGGCTCAGGCCCTGCTATTGGCATACGAGCTGATATTGATGCGCTACCAATAAAAGAGCAAAACGATATTGATTATAAATCCACTCACGAGAACTGTATGCATGCCTGTGGTCATGATGGTCACACGTCAGTTTTGCTTGGTACGGCAAAGCATCTTAGCCAGCATAAAGACTTTAACGGTACCATTTATTTTATCTTTCAACCTGCTGAAGAGGTCTTGGGCGGTGCAAAGGCTATGATTGACGATGGGTTGTTTGACAAGTTTCCTATGGACGCCGTCTACGGGTTACATAACTGGCCAGGCCTACCTGTGGGAGAGATTGCAGTCAATAACGGACCTATGATGGCGTCTTTTGATACTTTTGAGATTACTTTGACTGGTAAAGGGACTCATGCAGCCATGCCACATTTAGGGGCTGATCCTATAGCAGCAGGAGCGGCATTGATTACTAATATTCAGTCTATTGTCTCTCGTCGAATATCTCCTCTCAAATCAGGCGTTATTAGCGTCACGCAGATGAATAGTGGTGATACGACCAATGTTATCCCTGATTACGCCATTCTAAAAGGAACCGTTCGTAGCTTTGATATGGACGTACGACAGTCCATGCAGGATATGCTGACAGAAATGGTTACAACATTGCCGCCTTTATATGGTGTCACAGGAGAGATGGATTACCATATTCGCTATCCAGTTACCACTAATGACAGCCAAGCCTATCTTGAAATCAAAGAGGCTGCTACTAAAGTGCTGGGTGCGGATAAAGTAAATACTGATGTGGAGCCATCAATGGCTTCTGAGGATTTTTCATTTATGAGTCAAGTCGTCAAGGGCGCTTATTTTTGGTTAGGTGTTGATGGTAATAGCCCCTCCAAACCACTACACAATGCGGCTTATGATTTTAATGATGATGCTATTGAGACAGGAATTAAAGTATGGGTCTCTTTAGTTGAGTCTCAGTTACCAAAAATTTCTGCATAAACCAAATCATCAAAAAACGTAGGAATCATCAAATGCAAAAGGAACTGCTATGAATAATACCACTATACTATCAAGTACAATGACGAAGCACTTATTTGATTGGAAGCTGCATTTACTAGTGATTATTACATCGCTATTTGCAGAATGGATAGGGATCATTAAGATACCTATTGGTATTGGTACACTAGTCTTACTGCCTTTACTATACGCATTCATATTTACACTACTGTTGAACCCCAACGTTATACCTTCAATGAAAGCGGTAATTTCCAAGGATAGAGCAAAATTTGCAAGCTACGCCGTCCTTTTAAGTATCATGCCCTTCATTGCAAAATTTGGTGTTGGTGTCGGTCCTAAAGTTGAAGAAATCATAGCCGCAGGTCCCGCCCTTTTACTACAAGAATTGGGCAATGTAATGACTGCTCTTATCGCCTTACCCGTTGCGGTATTGGTATTTGGAATGGGGAGGGAGGCTATTGGTGCCACTCACTCAATTGCACGTGAACCTAATATTGCGCTCATTGCTGACAAGTATGGACTGCAGAGCGCCGAAGGTATCGGCGTAATGGGTGTCTATGTAATGGGTACCTTGTTTGGCGCGATTTACTTCTCATTAATGGCGGGTATCATTGCTTCTATGGATATCATGGATATTCGAGCGCTCGCTATGGCTTGTGGTATTGGTAGTGGTAGTATGATGGGTGCCTGTTCAGCAGCGCTCGCAGAAACGGTACCTGCTCAAGCGGAAACTATTACTGCGTTTGCAGCGACCTCTAATTTATTAACTTACGCCACAGGGCTATTCGTGAGTTTGTTTGTTGCCCTGCCATTCACAGAGTTTTTATATAAAGTTATTAACAAATTTAAGAAGAATAATGATATCAGTACTGCCACACAAACAGATTTTGGTTTAAAGGTACCAGAGCAATCTATTTTATCAGTAAAGCAGTCTTTATCCCTATTAGCGGTTATCTGTATCGTTCTATTACTAAGCAATTGGGTGGGACAAGGCGTTGATCCAATCTCTGCTCTACCTGCCATGTTAATTCTGTTCGCGTGTTGTATCGTTGGCGTTTTATTAAAAGAAGTCATTCCTGTCAATGTCCCTGCTATTGCTTGGATATCAATTGTGGCCATTTTGATATCTTTGCCACAGTTTCCACTGAGCGAGTATGTCTTAGTAGAAACAGAAAAGCTTGGCGTATTACAACTCATTACGCCTGTGCTTGCCTATGCAGGGTTTGCAATCTCTCAGATGGAGGTGACTTTGTTTAAAAAATCTGGATTTAAAATCGCAGTGGTTGCGCTGCTTACTTTTACAGGCACTTTCTTGGGTTCTGCCATGATAGCCCAGGCTATGCTGTAAAAGGCGCTAAGCCATTCAGTTCGATGTTAATAGCTATTTCAAAACAGCGTCCAGCAACTCAACGTTGCTGGTGCGTAGCCCGCTTACAAAGCCTTCATCCATGACTTCATATGCTGTAGTAATTCATGAGGGCCTTGGGATAGATGACGACCCAATCGAGTGACGATATGAGCTTCACCGCTTGACAGTAGCGTATTGTCTATAGGGATTGCTATCAAATGTCCGTCTTTCACTTCTTTGGACACTACAAAATACGGTAGAAAGGTAAATCCCATATTTGAGCGAGCAAAGTTCTTTAGCACAGTAAATGAGTCAGTGGTTAGGATAGGGTCAAATCGAATTTTTTGTTGAAATTCGGCCATCGCTAGTAACTGACGCACGCCAAAACGACTTTCAGCCAACCCCACTGGATATTCCAAAAGCTCCTTTAACTGCATAGGTTTACTTCGATCGGCCAATGGGTGGTCGGGCGAAACAATAATATACATTGGCTGACAACTGATAACCTGTGATCGGATGCGCGGATGACTGCTGGGATGGAATACTAGCCCGATGTGCGCTTCATCCTCCTCAACCTGACGAATCACCTCGTTTGATCCACCAGTACTGATCGAAAGTGTTAGCGCCGGATATAGACAGGCAAACTCAGATAATGGGCCAAGCATCAAATCCCCAACAAAACCATCACCCATTGCTAACTTTATATGACCCCGCTGTAATCCCAACAACGACTGTAATTTGGAAACACAAGTTTCTTCAGCGGATACTGATTCCCGATAAAACTGTAAGAGAATACTACCAGCTTCTGTGGGTGTTACTCCTTTTCGGTGCCGTTCAATAAGAATGCATGCTAATTCTTTTTCTAACAGAGATATCTGCCGGCTGATGGCCGAGGGAGCAATATCCAGCTTATCTGCTGCAGCCCGGATCGTACCCATAGTCACAGCCTCATAAAGATAGGATAATCGCTTTCCATTAATCTCTTTCATTGCTTCCTCTTGCTCTGTTTTTGGTTTCATTGAATAAGTGCAGCACTTTGACCCATGATGGAGCAATAAAATCCAGTGTCGGTATATTATTTAGTTGGTTCTGCAGAAGTGCCCGTGGTGTATCAAAAAGTATACCTTAATAAAAACAAACAGTGGCCTAGACGTTTAATGTCTGCATAGCGCATCAAGCCTATTCCGATAACATAGCTTTAGGCAATTAATCAGCTGGTATTGGTATTACGTGAATCTTCATTAGCACCGGTGATGACTGATTATAATAACGAACAGTGCGAAAAAATAGTTAAAGGAATCCTTGGTTATCATAAAGAGCAGGGTGCTTGGTTGGGATTGGCAAGATTTTCAGGGCATATGACATGTAGTGGTCAACTAATTTGGATACAAGGCAGCCAAGTGAAAGTGCTACAAACAGTAGACTAAGAGAGACTGACACCGTATCCAGTTTAGGTGAAGTGAAGCAGTGGCGTCAGCAGATTCATAGTCAACCAGAGCTTGGTTTTAAAGAATTCAATACCTCATTATTTATTGTTGATAAGTTAAAATCCTTTGGGGTTGAGGTGCATCAAGGATTGGGTGGTACAGGGGTTGTCGGTATCCTAAAGAACAGCTGAGGTCCTACTATTGGCATACGAGCTGATATTGATGCGTTACCAATAAAAGAGCAAAACGATATTGATTATAAATCCACTCATGAAAACTGTATGCATGCCTGTGGTCATGATGGTCACACGTCAGTGCTGCTTGGTACGGCAAAGCATCTTAGCCAGCATAAAGAATTTAACGGCACCATTTATTTTATCTTTCAACCTGCTGAAGAGGTCTTATGTGTTGCAAAGGCCATGATTGATGATGGGTTGTTTGACAAGTTTCCTATGGACGCCGTCTACGGGTTACATAACTGGCCAGGCCTACCTGTGGGAGAGATTGCAGTCAATAACGGAACTATAAGGCACTCATGCAGCCATGCCACATTTAGGGGCTGATCCTATAGCAGCAGGAGCGGCATTGACCACAACAATCACTCTATTAGTTCAAAATCCAGAATTTCGAATTCACTGCCATTGACGATAAGTGAAACCTGATGTGCACCAGAGTATAACTTGCGGGTTGTTACCACTTTAAAACTCTGCTTCCTCGTTACCGAATATATTTCATCGGCCCTAATATTCCGCTCGCTGATTTTAAACACTTTACGCGATAAATTTCCGTTGTTTTTCTGATAGTAAATACCATATTCCAGCCTTAGCTTTTTACTTAATGAACTCCTGTTTTGAATTGAAAAGGAAAATTCAAGTTCAGAGCCAATTTCAATTATAGGTTGTTTTAGGCAGAACTCTGATATGTTGATATCACGGCTATTAAATCCAAAAAGTTCGAGCACATCTGGATTTCCTTTTTTTAGCAACGTTCGGCAAGCGTGTTTAATCAGCCTGTCTGTGTTTTTACTTTTTCCATAGTGCTTCCTAGCAAAGTGAATAACAAAGTCAGGATTATCTTTTGCGATGTCGTTAATACTATTTGCCACACTGCGCCTGACCAGTTCACACTCATCTTCTTTTAGCTGGTCAAATATAGGTAACAACGGAGCCGGCTCTTTCTTCAGCGAAATTAATGCGATTCCCCATGGCAATCTTGGTCGGGAACCTTCACTGGCCAGTCGACGCATTCTATTATTCTTATGAGTAGTCCACAATATCATCTGTTCTAACATTTGCTGTTCATACTTTACGATAAAGGGTCTTACTGCGAACTCGCATGTGATAAATGGCGTGATCACTTCAAAGGCAGAAACAGCACTCCCATACTCATTAATCCCATATCGCTCGATATATTCTGGTAAGAACAGATATTCTAAACTATCTGCTTTAACACCCAGGTCTTCAAAGTGCTTAACCAAAGTTAGAATAAGTTTGGCTGCTTGTTCGAACTGTTCTGGCATGAACTGATGTAGAACCGTTGTAGTATGAGAAACCCGTTGCTTGAATTCATAACCATCGAACTGCTCACAAAAAATCAGTGTTATAAATTTTTGTGTATCAAAATCAGAAATAATTTCATTGCAGGCTTGAGCAAAAAAATCATAGAACTTTTTTGAATAAAGATCTTTAAACAGCGCACTCATATTATGGGACCTATATTAACGTTAATAATAGATTTTAATGCACTTTGTAACTTTTCATTTAACGGTTTCGGGTAGACTTCAGTTAAAGAAACTGATTCACATTTCTGAAAACAACAAAATGGTATAATCGCGTCTATAAATGCTTTAATGACAAGCTCTTGATCAAACTTATGTTGTTCAAAATATAATGACTTAATTTCTAAATGAGACGTTTTTCGATGCACTTTACAATCCATCCGACCAATAAATTCACCGCGATAAAGTAGCGGTAAGCAGAAGTAGCCATACTGCCGTTTCGCTGCAGGAACATAACATTCTAGTTGATAGTTATATTGAAAAAGTACGTTAAGCCGATCACGTTGAATGACACTATTATCGAATGGCGAAAGGATCAACATTCGATTATTCAGACGGGGAAGGGGCCGTTCAATCGCCTCGGTTTCCACTAACAATATTTCACCGCTACTCATTTGCACTTGTTGTAAAATGTTTTGCACTAATCGTTCATTTACCAAGCTTTTCACAGCGTTGCGCAATTCGTTATCTCGACGTAAATAAGTCAAGCCTTTAAGTGAGGTAACCCCCAAGCAGCGGAACTGTTGATCGACAATGTGCGTGGCCAACTCATCCATACTGGGCATTTTTAAGTTTACCTCAGAAGGTAATACCCGTTCAGTTAGATCATACGTTTTTTGGAAACCTTCTCGGTTACTAACCATCAGGTCGCCTTCCATATACAACTGTTCAAGTGCTTTTTTTGTAGGTTTCCAGTCCCACCAACCTGCACGCTTTGTAGCATTCGACTCTAAATCTCGAGATCGCAACGGACCGTCGATACGTATGCGAGTTAATAATTCTTGCATCAGCTTGCTATCACGCTCTTTATGCCAATGAATTTGACCATTTTTAATCGCGTGTTTGTAAGGTAATGAGAAGCGAAAATCTTTAATCGGTAAAAAAGCGGCAGCGTGAGACCAGTACTCAAAAATGTCTTTATTGAGTAATAACTGATTGGTCATAGCGGGTTTGAAATTAGGTACTCTAGAGTTAAGAATATGATGATGAGCACGCTCTACCACCGAAATAGCATCAATCTGTACGTAACCCATATGGTTAATTGCATTACACGCACCAGCCAAACCACTGCCAAAAGCTTGTGTTTGTAGCAAACCTTGTGCTGACAGGGCAAGGCGGCGTAAACGCGCTAGCTCTTGAGGGTGTTTAATTTTAATCATATTTGCCTAAGAGATAATTAACGAGTATCCGTGCAACGTGTAAACCTAAACCTAAACCTAAACCTAAACCTAAACCTAAACCTATTTTAAGGGGTTTGGTTTAAACCGAGCTCTTTTTGTTTTTTCTTTGTCAGGCCTAATGAAACAAGCCGATAAGACGCTTTAAGGTAATATAATAAGTCGTTATCAGTATCATCGTTGCTTTCGTAGTGTTGTATCCATTTCATTCCACGAGAAGCAAAATACGGTGCAGGCTTATAGCCAGGTATTTCACTGAGAAAATGAAAATTCAGTTCAGATGTTTTAAAAATAAAGGCTGGTTTATCATCTTCTCCCAACCCTCCTCCCAATCCGCCGATAGCAAAAACCTTTCCGCCGACTTTCCATACATGAGAGTTATGCCATTGGACCACATATGAGGTTGCTTCTAATGCGCGACAGAAATCATTAAATTCTTTATAGTTCATATTGACGCTCTTCGTCTATGGAGCTCAATATCTGAGCTTATAAAATATAATTGACTCGCTTTATATTCTAGCGATAACGAGCGTAAAGTTTACTGGCTAAAAAGGCACCAATAAGCATTTCAAACCATGCTATTGGGACCAAAGTAACTGCCATTTCCCACGTTCCTAATCCTGAGTTTACAGACCCTATCCAAAAAACACCCAGCGTTGCCATGCAAGTAACAGTGGCTGATATAACAATTGTTTTTACATTGTGACCAAAGCTTTGAGCGCACAACCAGTAAATAAATACCAAGGTACTCGCCAGTATCGTATCCCATATTCCCCATATCAAAGCATTACTTACGGCCATTGGCCCAACGACTAACTTTCCGGCATAGAAGGCCTCCATCATAGGAAATGCGACTAAAATAGCTCTTGCTACCTCGGCAACGTGGATCCAAATACTCGTTAGTAACATAACGACAATGAATTGCTTAAATTTGAATGTGTTATTCATAAATATCGTGTCTATTCTGATTTTTTATGGCTAATTAAAAAATAGATTCTGTAATGCATGCAACAATCTAAATTATTGAATTAAGAGTAACCAAAAATAGAATTCAAAGCATGATCAAGGACTGACTTTAATTCATCTTCTACCAGACCTACTTTTGCTTGAACAGCCAGCCCATAACTTACTGATAAAAGATAGTTAGTCAGTTTTTGAGCTGTTTGGCCTTGGGGCATATCCGTCTTCGCAATGTCAGACGCGAATAAACCTGTCAATGTTTGCTGAGTTTCTGTTCCTAATTTCTTCATATAAACAACCGCATCTTCTGGAAACGCAACACTATCTGATTCATTAAAACTCTTTACAAGCAAACATCCACGGGGCGTTTCATCGCTGGTGAATAGCTCAATAAGTCCATAGAAACAAGCTTGTAACCGCGCTTTTAATGTTGCATCTGAGGGCTCTACTAGGTGTCTGTAGTTAACTTCTACATATTGTTTTTGATAATGTGCCAAAGCATCTTTGAACAATTGCTCTTTATTGACAAACGTGCCGTACAAACTCGACGTATTAATGCCAAGCTCAGAAGAAAGATTAGCAACAGAAGTACCCGAGTACCCATTGGCCCAAAATAACCGCATCGCTTTATCTAAAACGACCTCTTTATCAAACGCTCTTTTTCGTCCTGCTTTCATTCTGTGGCCCTTAAAAATAATATTAATTAACCCTATTTTGAAGCAGTCACTTCAAAATGTCAATTTACCCTATTGACATTACAAAGTGATCGCTTCACAATTAACTCAATTCTGAAGCGATCGCTTCATAAGTGTAAAATAAGTGAACTAGAAATGTTTAAAAAATTCGTACAAATTACGTCGCTATTCAACTTTCCAATCGCACTAGGTATGATTATTTCAGCGCTGATGGCACCTCAAGCAGACACGTTAATTATCACGGTGGTATTGGGCGTATCTTTTATGCTTATGGGCGCTGCGTTACTTTGGGCTACTTCAGACATTAAAACCCGTGCCCCTCTCATTGTTTGGAACGGATTGGTAAGAATGGTCGGCTTTATCATTGTTACATATGCCGCTTCATTAGGCTTGGCTCCAAAGGTATTTATCTTTATTTCAGTCATGGATCTTATTACCGCCTTTGTTTACATCATTGGCAGTATGCGCGTATCTGGACTGTCTTTTAAATCGCTATTTTTAGGCGAAACCCAGTAACTTTAGCATTGATAACATTAACTTAAGCAAACTTAAATCAGCTACTTTCAGGAAAATATTATGACGATTAAAGCATTAAGAACACCAGAAGAAAGATTCTCTGTATTACCGGCCTTTCCTTACCAACCTAACTACATTGATGATTTAGCTGGTTTTGAGTCTTTACGCATGGCCTACATCGACGAGGGTGATTCCTCATCTGAAAACACTTTTTTATGTTTACACGGTGAGCCTTCATGGAGCTACTTATATAGAAAAATGCTTCCTATATTTACGGGCGCTGGTCATCGTGTTGTTGCGCCTGATTTGTTTGGCTTTGGTCGCTCAGATAAACCCGTTGATGAATCGGTTTATACCTTTGATTTTCACCGTGATAGTTTAATGCGATTAATTGAACGCCTTGATCTGAAAAATATTACGTTGGTCTGTCAAGACTGGGGCGGAATTCTAGGGTTAACAATCCCAATGGATATGCAAGATCGATTCAAAAATTTGATTGTTATGAACACGGCAATATCGGTGGGTGAAACCGCCCCTGAAGGGTTTTATCAGTGGCGAGATTTCTGCGCAAATGCCCCTGAAATACCAGTCGGTGGTTTATTTGCCTGTGACGCAGGGCCAGCCGTATCTGTGATGGATGTTATAGCTTACGATGCGCCATTTCCAGACAACAGCTATAAAGCAGGCGTAAGACGCTTTCCCGCCATGGTGCCTGTCGAGCCAACGATGGATGGTGTTGAGCACGGAAAACGCGCAAGAGAGTTTTGGTCAAAAGACTGGAACGGTCAAAGTTTCATGGCGATAGGCATGAAAGATACAGCTTTAGGCGAAGGCCCAATGGAGTACTTAAGAAGCTTTATTAAAGGCTGCCCTGAGCCCTTAAAAATTGCAGAAGCAGGACACTTTGTTCAAGAATACGGTGTTGAAATTGCTGAAAAAGCGCTTGTTCACTTAGAAATGAATAATAAATAGGCTATATCCAATGAATACAAATATTGAAAATAAAGTGATTGTTATAACGGGTGCAAGCAGTGGTTTAGGTGAAGCAACTGCGCGTTTTCTTGCTCAAAAAGGTGCTAAAGTCGTATTGGGTGCGCGTCGTAGTGAAAAACTAGCAGCTATCGTAAATGATATTCGTGCTGAGGGTGGCGAAGCTGAATATGTCACGATGGATGTCACCAAATCCGATCAGGTTAAAATGCTTGTCGACAAGGCGATTGAGACTTTTGGACGCTTAGATGTCATGGTCAATAATGCCGGCTTGATGTCAATTGCTCCGATGGCTGAGGTTAAGGTTGATGAATGGGATCGCATGGTCGACATTAATATCAAAGGGGTACTTTACGGTATCGCCGCAGCACTTCCCGTGTTTACCAAACAAAATAGTGGTCACTTTATTAATCTCGCTTCCGTTGCTGCACATAAAGTTTCACCGGGTTCGGCTGTCTATAGCGGTACAAAATTTGCGGTTAAAGCGATAACAGAAGGATTGAGAGCGGAAGTGGGTGGCAATATACGTACAACGCTATTATCACCTGGCTTAATTGATTCTGAATTAAAATTCGGTAGTTCGGATGAAGCCACCTCTCAATTTGTTCAAGATATTTATAAAGTCACTATTCCAGCGTTATCTATTGCTAAAGCTGTCGCCTATGCGATTGAACAACCAGATGATGTCGATATTAACGAAATTATTATCAGACCAACAATTCAAGACTTCTAATCTAATGTGAGTTGATCCTGCCTTTTTATATATCGTTTGGCAGGTCAATTTAAAAAATTGCTTTAAAGGTATAAAAAATGAAAAAAATACTCGTTATTGGCGCTAATGGCCAGATTGGTAAAATAGTAGTTGAGTTGCTTCACAATCAGGATCGCCCAGTTGTCGCAATGGTTCGTAGCAAACCACAAGCTGAGAAGTTAGAAAATATGGGTGTAGAGGTTGTTGTTGGCGATCTTGAAACTGATTTTGAACACGCTTTTAAGGACTGCGATAAAGTAGTATTTAGTGCTGGTTCTGGCGGTAATACAGGCGACGATAAAACACTTTTAATAGATTTATGGGCAGCAAAAAAAGCAGTTGATTATTCTTTAAAGGAAGGTATACAACATTTTGTAATGGTAAGTGGTTTAGGCGCACAAGACCCTGACGAATTTGAATCAGAAATAAAACCCTATTTGGTGGCAAAGTATTTTGCGGATTATTATTTAATAGAAAGTGGTTTAGAGTATACGATTTTACGTCCCGGTAGTTTAACCAATGAAAATGGAACGGGTTTAGTTAGAACGACAAGAGCTGAAAGTTTTAAAGAGTTAATCATTCCACGAGAAGATGTAGCAGCGACAATTACGTATTGTTTAAACGCCGATAATACTAAAGGAAAAACGTTTGAGCTATATAGTGGGAAAGAATCCATTCGTGAATCTTTAAAATAAGCGAATCACTCTGTTCTACAAAACAAAAACTTAACACCAGTATAATGATTATGTTAGAACGACAAATGGTTGGCGTATTAAAAGTTTAAGACTCAACATGGCTAATGTACTTGGCGCTTAATAATAGTCATTCAAGCATTAACCTTGGGCTAATCGAATTAGAAGGTCGTTTAAACTCCTCCCAGGTAAATGTGTTGAATTCATTTTTTCACTCAGAAGTATTATGTAACAAACTAAGGGATAATCATGACTCAAAATAAAACAATCTATCTTAATAAAGTACTTGAAGAACATTCTCAAGATATGACAAGTAAAGTGGTTGCCATTACCGGTACTACAAGTGGTACGGGATTTGTATTCGCAAGAGAAGTTGCTAAAAAAGGGGCTACAGTCCTACTGCTTAATCGTACAAGTGCAAGATCAGAAAATGCCTATAAGCAGTTAACCGAAGCAGTTCCAAGCGGAAAATTTGAAGCAATAGCGTGCGATTTGCAAGATTTTGAAAGTGTAAAAAAAGCAGCTGAACAAATTAAATCGGAATATAGTGTTCTCGATGTTTTAGTCAATAATGCTGGAATTATGGCCGTAAAAGATGAAGCGACTAAAGATGGCTATGATGTTCAAATGCAAACAAATGCCATATCACACTTTCTTTTAACCAAAGAATTATACCCTTTGCTTAAAAACAGTAGTGAAGCTAGAGTCATAAACCAAACGTCGTTAGCTAGATTAGGTGGACCTTTAGAACCTGCCTATTTTGAGAAAAATGGAGGTAATTTAGGAGGTAATGGCACACCTGAAGAAACCGCAAATTTTCAAGGCGCTAGATGGGAACGTTATCACCAAACTAAATTGGCAAATGCCACTTTTACCTATGGTTTAAAAAAGAAACTTTTAGAGGCTAACGTTAAAAATATTATTTCATTATTGGCGCATCCTGGCGTAGCCATAACCAACCTTCAAGCAACTTCAGCTGAAACAGGTGGAATGGATGTTAACGGAGGCGTTATGAGCCAAGCACAGTCTGCTGAAGATGGCGCCGCTGGAATTATTAGAGCTGCTATGGATAAAGAGGCGAAATCTGGTGATTTTTATGGACCAACTGAAGGGATAAGTGGTTTTCCAAATTTGCTAGAGCCAGAAGAACTACTTTTTGACGAATCTAATGTCGCTATCAATTGGAATGGGTGTGAAAAAGCTGTTGGTGAATTTAAAATATAAAATCACAAACGGTTGGTAATTTCTTTAAATCTGCATTAGAGTTTTAAATAATATGCAAAACTACCTTCAAGAAATAGAAACAATCACCTCTAAAGCAGGTGAAACCGTTCCTTTACAAAGAAAAGCTTTTGAAAGAGGTTTTTCTTTTAAGCACATGTCTTTTTATGAACAACTAGCGATATGGAGTTATATCTGGACGAACACCAAAGTGTATAGAGCAGAAATGTTTTGTTTGTATTTCTTGGAGGAGCATATTAAAAACAAAGATGAAATGCTGGCCGCTTGGCCAACGATTAAATTATGGCAAGACAAAATTAATCGATGGGAAACAAGCGATGGCATTTCAAAAATATATGCTCAATTAGTAGAATATGATGCAGCACTAATTTTGCCAACATATAAAAAATGGAATACGTCTAAAAACCCATGGCATAGAAGACAAAGCATAGTGGGTTTACTTTATTATAGCGCTTATAGAAAACACTATTTACCTTTTCAGGTACTTATAGATTTGGTAGCACCTTTAATTTCTGACAACGCTTATTATGTGGAGAAAGGCGTGGGTTGGACTATTAGAGAAATAGGAAATATATACCCTAAAGAGCAGGAAGAATTTCTATTTAAGAACGCAACTAAAATTTGTGCTTACGGATATAGTGCAGGTACAGAAAAGTGGGATAAAGCAAAACGAGAAAAACTGAAGCAAGTTAGAAAAGCAGCAAGAGTTTTAAACCGCAAAAAAAAACATTTAAAAAGGAATAAATATGTCAAACAACAAACAAATATCAGCAGCGTTTCCTTTTGAATCTAAATTTCAAGAAGTATTAGATTCTAAAATGCATTATGTAGATGAAGGAGACAAAAATTCTAAAGATACTTTTTTACTCATACACGGAAACCCTACCTCAAGTTATTTATGGCGGAACATTATTCCGCATGTAAGTGCCTTAGGTCGTGTGGTTGTTCCTGATCTTATTGGAATGGGTAAGTCTGACAAGCCCGATATAGATTATACATTTGAAGACCATATTACCTATTTGGATGCGTTTATTGAAAACTTAGGGCTGAAAAACATCATTCTAGTCATTCAAGATTGGGGCTCTGCTTTAGGTTTTAACTATGCCAATCAGCATAGAGAAAATATAAAAGGGATTGTTTTTTTTGAAGCTATGTCTCAAGTTTCTTATTGGAAAAATACGACTAAAGAGACAGAAACATTATTTAAAAAATTTCGTGACCCTGCAGAAGGGCATGAAATGATTGTTAAAAACAACTTCTTTATTGAGGCTATGCTACCCATGATGGCGGGCAGAGAATTAACTCAAGAAGAAATGGACCATTACCGAGCGCCTTATTTGGAAGAAAAGAGCCGTAAACCACTGCTTATGTGGCCTGGTCAAATTTCGTTTGATGGCGTCCCAAAATTTACCACTGACATTGTTAATTCATATAATGAGTACCACAAAAATTCAGATGTGCCTAAGTTGTTATTTTATGCAGAGCCAGGACTAATCATTAATCGAGAATTAGGTGAGCATATCGCTGAAACGTGGAAAAATATTACTGCAGTAGATTTAGGTGAAGGGAAGCATTTTCTACAAGAGTCACATCCACACGAAATTGGTGAAGGTATTGTCGATTGGTATAAAAATATTTTAAATAAATAAACACTAATTATAGGCGCAAGTGGTCAAATAGAAAAAATGCTTAAGCGTTATATTGGGTAGACTACGGAACCATGAGCAGATTTATTTGACCACGGCAACCTTAATTCTTTATTAGCTAAATGCTTCATGCTTTTCATAATTATTTCCAAAACGCCGTATAAACTGCTTGCTCAAAAAGTAGACTTAAATGAAATTAAGTCTACATGGATAAAAAAAGTGCTGATAATTAGCTAGTACCTAAAACTACTTGTTGATGCGACGATACCAGTCATGTGAACCGCCCCGGGATTGTCGGAGACTTAACATTCTGAGAGAATACGACAATGAAAAGACAAACCTACACCCCCGAGATGAAAGAACGCGCCGTTCGCATGCTGATTGAAGCGTCTGGCGATTACCCCTCCACATGGTCAGCTATTCAAACCATAGCTCCTAAGATTGGCTGCACACCTGAAACCTTACGATCGTGGCATAAAAAGCACATCGATCAAACCATTCCTGCCTCAGTGCAAGCTCAAAGTGAAAAAGAGCGCATCAAAGAGCTTGAACGCGAGAATAGAGAACTCAAGCAAGCCAACAAGATTATAGGTAAGGCTGCTGCTTTTTTCGTCCAGGCGGAGACGGGCCGCCCACCCAGATAATGGTTCAGTTTATTGATGACTATAGAGGTAGTTATGGGGCACTTGTCGCCTGAGTGTAGCTTTAAGTATGACAACCATTTTGCCACTTTGACGGCGACCTATGCGCTTAGTAAAGCAGATATAACATTGCCAGATCAAACACTGTATAACATAACAGGTTTTACCAATAAAAATCTTAAGGAAAATAATTTGACAGTTCGCCCAGCTTTAATAAGCTTTGGCTAAATATTCAAAGCAAAACTCAATAACACGCGTTTACCAGACTGAATTCGTGAAACACTGTGCTCATACTTATCGGGACGAAAAAAATAAACTCTGTCAAACAGGTTTATAATGCAGTTTGAACACTCGAACACACCACCAACTTTAGGCTGAATTAAGACAAAGTTTAATTTGTAATAACGGCCTTTTTGCACGGGATCACAGTGCTTCATAACGCTGTGGTTAGTAGGGTAGGTGACATAATTAATTGAAAAAATTCTACTACTGAAAATTGCTTTGTTGGTTACTCTTTCGGTCATATCTAATCCATTATTTTACGTGTATTAAACGTCGCTTAACGCATCTCAAGCTAATTGTATTGGTTGTAACTTAGTTAAATACTAGCGTGAATAATGTAATGAAATGTTCTACTTAATCTGAATTTTCGACAATGAATACTTGATAGGCAAGCGAATCAGCAGCTTATGGATAATTACATTCGTTTTGCCAACGAATTACATCAGAACTGCCAGTCATTATTATTTCATACTGTCATCGGATGACTGACGTTTACGATGCTCACTGAACATTCAATATCAAAGTTATTTAAGATAGATAGCTTTTTTGCTAATAACATTCTTTTGAGAGTATCCCAATCAGCTTGGTTCAAACGCGCCAATCGGCCAATTTGCTCAACTAAGATCACATCGCCCTTATGATATGAGCATCTTCAATCAGTTGCATAAGCTTGGGTCGCACCAAGATGGCTCCTGATTCGTTTTCGATATAGAAGGCGGCAATCTTGTGGCCATGATCATTGGCAAAGGCTATGAGTTCGCTTTTGGCACGCTTAGCATCTTGCTCTTTGGTAGACGCTCGTAGATACGCTCTGATAAACATAAACACCTAAAATAGTCTGTTATAAGTGGTTCCATTATAGCAGTCTGTTTTAAGTGGTCTGTTAATAGGTTTGAAGGGTGAAATAGCTGGTTCCCTTGGGGTATACCCTATGATAATAGGAAATCCATCGCGGATGATAAAACTTGTTTAGCTTCTAGACGTGATCGGCTTGTCGATAGTATGTAAGATAAGTCGGAAAAGTGAGTAGAGTGTTAGATTATTCATACTGGGACTAAATTGAATTTTTTTTTGCGGTTAATTTCTGCTCGATGTGATTCATTTTTCGCCATAATGAATCATGGCGGCTTGTGAGTTAATCAGGAAAATTAATCTTGAGTAATAAGGTAGGCTTGCAGAATTTGCAGCAGGGTTTGTTCTAGACTTCTTTACTTACGCTTTTTTGTAGATTATTTTTTAGTAAATGATCAAATATAAACGGGCCAAACGGTAAGAGTGATCCGAGTACGCCCGCAGGTATTGCCCAAAGAGGCATTTTTATTTTTATGACTGAGCCTATAAGTATTATGACATAGGCAATAAATAATATACCGTGTGCCATACCGATGTATTTCACACCTTCTGGAATATCCATCATATATTTTAGCGGCATGGCGATACAGAGCAATAATAAGAAAGAGGTGCCTTCTAGGTAGCCTATAATGGTTAGGCTTTTTAACGCGGTCCTTTGTTTTTTTCTAAGGCTGTGAATTTTTTCAATAGTTGGCTGAGCCTGTGACACTATATTTTCCTTTTGTTATTATCAATAAATAATTTATGAGTTATTCAATGTCGCCATAATAATGGCTCTACGCAGAGCTTTGAAGTATTGTGTTTTAAGAGCTAAAATGAGTGAGTACCTATACCAGTCATACATTACCTTCCAGTTCACATTTTTATAAACATACTCAAGTATAAAAAGTATTTTTCCGTATAGAGCGACTAAGACGCTAGTTCATTTTGTTTGTGCTAATCGACATCAATATGCTTATTTATTACGCTTACTTTCAAAAAATATCATATCAATAATAATCAATGCGACACCGACACAAACACCTATATCTGCAATATTAAAAATAGGATAATTCCAGACATCAGCATAATGCACATGGATAAAGTCAACCACTTTGCCAATTCTTAAACGATCGATTAAGTTGCCAATCGCACCACCAAGCACTAAGGCTAACCCCACAGACAATAGCTTGGCTGTACGAGGCGCTTTGATTAAATAAACCGTCAAAAAGATAGCCATTATAAAAGCTAAGCCTGAGAAAAACCATTTCTGCCAACCGCCAGCATCGGCTAAAAAGCTAAATGCTGCGCCATAGTTATAAGCGAGTGTCCAGTTGAGAAAGGGTTCAATGACCGGTACGGGATCATTGAAAGATAACTTGGTTTGGGCCAACCACTTAGTCCCTTGATCCAGTATTAATACCATTAGCGCCAGCAAATACCAAATAAAAGCGCGACTGCCATTGGCAACCATTTTTGGCGTTTTGTCCAACTGACCTTTAAGCGTTATCGATTTGCCTGAAGTCACGTACGTAGCTTCAGGCGTATGACTCATAGTTTCAGAGTCAATCCGTTGATGAGTGCTATTCACAGCTGCTTTATTGTCAGCAATATTAGTACTAGTCGATTCAACGCTATTTAATTTAGTACTATCTAATCTGTCGATAGGTTTAGTCATAGTTGTTGTCTTTATCTGTGTTTATACAATGAACAATGTTAAACGTATATGTTTTTGGTATACGACTATTAATAGCGCCACTTTCAAAAACTGCTCCAATTACCGCTCTGGTATTATGAAACTTACGGTAATAATTTTTTATTAGGGAATCTGTTGGTTGATTTCAACATTAACCTGAGTCTGTTCAGCGCTAATCACTATCGGATTACCCGATAAGTCGCCTGACTCTGCTATGGCATTACCGCTATGACTAATACGAGCAACGACTGCTAACTGAGTTTTGTCACTACGGGCGGAGTTTAACGTGCGCTCCGGCATCATCGCATCAAGATTACTTAAGTGGATACTGGCTTCACCTTGCTTGATAACACTAATGGGTAAACGTTTAGCAGCAAACGGTGGGCCCCCTTTAACGTCACGAATAGCAATAAATAGCACATCATCACCCTTTACTAACGGCAATAAACTGGCGTTAATCGTCACTGTCACTTCAATACCTTCTAGTGCTTGCTTTTCTTGCGTGCTAACGTAGGCGCTTAACTCATCTAAGCTTGCTAAAGCTTTAGTATGGTCACCTGGTTTGGATATAATACTGTCTTGTAAACGTCTAATCCAACCTTGCGCTTGGGCAAAGTTACTACTGCGCGCCTCACCCATTGCCATTAACATTTGAGCTCGTTCATGCTGCGGATTTTTGGCTAATATAGCTTGTAATACACGGCGAACATTTGCGTCTAACTGACCCTTATTAACAAAAAATCTAGTCTGAGCATAAGTGATTGCAACTCCTTCGTCATCAGGCGCTAAACGATAGGCGCGCGACAAGGCTTCTAATGCAGAATCAGTCGCCTCCATAGATAAGAAAAGCTCTGATAGGCGCATCCAACGATCAGGATCATTAGCATTACGGTGGACATTGGTTTGCATAGCGCTAATCAACTGACGACCGTTTTCAGTCGCCCACTTTGGTGGCGTGTCGATCTTAGCCGTTAATAAGTCATCAGCTACTTGTCCTACTTTGTCTTCAGCCGCCCATAGATCAAACACGGGCGTACGATTGCCTATTAATAAATACGCCATCGTTGCCAATATTGGGATCCAAGCTGCGACAATTAGACGGCTTTTAACATTAGGGGTGACCATTGGCGCTATTTGACGCTGCGCATCTAATAGCTGACGCTCAAGCTCCAGCTTTTGGTTTTGATAATGGCTGTTATCAATAGTACCGCTGTCTTTATCTGTTTGTAGCTCAGCCAGACGTTCGCGAAATACCGCAACGTTAATGTCTAACAGTTGGTTATCTATCGGTTTGGACTGCGAGCGTGCGGCTCTTAGCCATGGAAAAATAGCAATCAGCGCAAATATAAGAGCAATCAATAAGCCTAGAGCTATAAATAAACCAAAAGTAGAAAATAGGGTCATTCTTTGTCCTTTGGGATAGTAATGTCGTGGTCAATATTCTCAGCTTGCGATAATAGACGATCAAGTTCAGCTCTTTCCGCAGGGGTTAGAGCAGTGGCAGTATGGTCTACTGTGACGCCGCCTTGACCACGAGCGACAACTTGGCGACGCTTGCTTTGCCAAAACCAGCCGATGACTAAGACGAGCAGTAATAATGGTGGAAAAAACCACAGTATCCATGTCGATGGTCGCATAGGCGGCTTATAGCTAATAAAGTCACCGTAGCGCTCTTGCATATAGGTGCGTATTTCAGCATCACTACGTCTATCTTTAATTAAATCATAGATTTTTTGCTTTAGATCTTGGGCGATAGGTGCATCAGAGCCTGCAAGGTTTTGATTTTGGCATTTTGGACAGCGAAGATCTTCTATTAGTCCACGGTACTGAGCTTCTTGCTGTGGTGAGTCAAAATCGTATACGTCAATAGCTGCATATGTCGTCATGCTAAGTAGACACGCTAGTATTAAGCTTGCTAGTTTTAAAACAATATTAGATTTAAGAGGAGCTTTCATTCGAGCAACGTTCATTTGCATACCTTTTCAAGTTGACTCGGATCGGGGCTATCGTTGTTCTTGTTAGCCTCATTAAGCATTGTTAGGCACGGCTTAACACGCTGTTGCCAATTGGCTTCATTGATCTCACCAAGAATATGCTGACGAATGATACCGTCTCCGTCCACAACAAAGGTTTCGGGCGCACCCGTTATGCCTAAGTCTAGAGCAAACTGACCCAATGAATCTTGAATAGACATAGAGAAAGGATCACCACCTCGGTTTAAGTAGCTGAGCGCATTGCCAATCTCATCCTTATAATTCACGCCAATGATATTGACGCCGCGCTCTTCTAATTGCATTAAGAACGGATGCTCGATAACACACGTTGGGCACCATGAGCCCCAAACATTGATCAAAAACGGCGTATCTGGCAAATCATCATTAGTAATGATACGGGTAATATCTGCTAATAACGGCAGCTCAAAAGCAGGAACCGGACGCTCAAGAGCGGTATTGGTCACAATGTTTGTTGGTTTACCTAAGCGCATGTACAGTATCACTACCAAACCAAAAAAGACGATAAGCGGAATTAAAAACCAGACTTTAAAAGGTTTGCTCTTTATTGTCTTATGACGACGTTTATGGTTTTGACTGATGTTTTGATTGGAGGAGTTATCAAGTTTGCTCATATTACTTTTCACCTACTGATGCGGCTGATATCTCAATTTTAGTAGACGTATCAGCTTCAACTTGATCTAGTGCTTTGGTCTTTTTAATGCGATAGCGCTTGTCAAGCATACTCAATAATCCACCTAAAGCCATAATAATTGCGCCTAACCAAATCCAGCGAATCAGCGGCTTCACATAGATACGTACGGCCCATTGATTGCTGTTCTCAGCGATAGGCTCACCAAGTGCTACGTATAAATCACGCATGAGACTAGCATCAATAGCAGCCTCGGTTATCGGCATCATACTGATAATATAGGTGCGTTTTTCAGGGTATAAAGTGGCGACCTCGCGACCCTCTTTCGTTATCTCAACTTGTGCTCGCGTACCATCAAAGTTACTTTCTTTAACTTCTTTAAAGTCAACAAGTTTGAAGTCGTAACCTTGTACATTGACTGTATCGCCAGGTGCCATCGCCACATCGCGCTCAATACTTAAGCTACTGGTAAACGCCACCCCAATAACTGCTATTAAGACACCAATATGTGCGGTTTGTTGACCCCAATAGCTGAGACGTAATTGACCCAAACCGCTAAATATATTGACCGAGTTTTTAGTCTTATCTCTAAAATCAACCACCATCCAAAACAGTACCCAAAAGCTAACCGCTAAAGTGACACCAATATTAAGCATAGATGATGGATTGACAAAGTAGGTGATAATTGCGGCTAACACCAAGCTAGCGACTGCTATAACCATTCCAACGCCTAATAAGGGACGGCTATCTTTTTTCCAGCGAATATTTGAACCCATACCCATCGCTATTAATAACAGCCACGTTAAGGGTACAAACAATGCATTAAAGTAAGGGGGGCCTACCGATACCTGGCCTAAATCAAAGGCGTCGGCAATAATTGGATAAAGCGTACCGAGCAGCACTACTAATGTCGAAATCAAAATGATGGCGTTGTTGATTACTAAAAAAGACTCACGTGAAATCAGCTGATATTGACTCTCAACGGTCAAACGCCAACCGCGAACGGCAAACATTAATAAGCCGCTACCGATGATAATGCCAAGAATAGCTAAGATGACCAAACCACGCGTCGGGTCAGCTGCGAACGAATGCACCGAGGTAAGAACTCCAGAGCGCACAAGGAACGTGCCAAGCAAACTTAATGCAAAGGCAAAAATAGCCAGCATAATGGTCCAAGCTTTAAAGACTCCTCGTTTTTCGGTGACTGCTAAAGAATGCAATAATGCCAATCCAACAAGCCATGGCATAAACGAAGCGTTCTCTACCGGATCCCAAAACCACCAACCGCCCCAACCAAGCTCGTAATAGGCCCACCATGATCCTAAAGCAATACCGACTGTCAGAAAGCCCCAAGCGGCTAGCGCCCATGGTCGTGACCAGCGTGTCCAAGCAGCATCTAAACGCCCTTCCCACAATGCCGCCATACAAAAAGCAAAAGGTACTACCATACCGACATAGCCCATATATAGCATGGGTGGATGAATGATTAGACCAAAATCTTGTAGGACAGGATTTAAATCAGCGCCATCGACTGCTAGATTGGGTAAGGTGCGCTCAAATGGTGACGAGGTAAATATCAGCATTGTTAGCATCATTAACTGCACACCGGCCAAAATCACTAATACCCGCGCGCGCATTGATAATGGTAGACCACGGCTAAAATAAGATACCAGTGCACACCATGTCGCCATGATGGTCATCCACAGCAGCAAAGAACCTTCATGTCCACCCCATGTCGCCGATAACTTGTAGTACCAAGGCAACAGAGTATTGGAATGCTGAGTGACATAAACTAGGCTGAAATCGTTGTAATAAAAGCCTGCCATTAAAGCGCCAAATGACGTTATCATAGCGGCAAACTGTGCCCAAGCAAGGCTTGGGGCTAAACGCTGCCAGGCCACTCGATTACGCATAACACCAACGGTTGGTAGAACCACTTGCAATATTGCCAACACAAAAGCAATCAGCAAGGCAAAATAACCTAATTCTGTAATTAACATACGGTCTAACCTTGTTCGCTTTAGTACAGTCACAGCTTACTGTGGCTAGCGCAATTTATAATATTAAAAGCATCCAAAATCTATAGCCAGTTATCGCCAATGGATCCTATAGACTTTCATTTAACTACTTTAGAAGGAGTTACCAGTGGAGGCGCGCCTTTAAAGCGCAGTAAACGCAGCGCATTGAGAGTGACGAGCACTGTTGCGCCAGCATCAGCCAGCACCGCAATCCATAGCCCAGTAATGCCGAATACGGTGGTGATTAGAAAAATGCTTTTAAGCCCTAATGAGAAAATGACGTTTTGATGAATATTGCGCATCGTTGCGCGCGACAGTGCAATCAGATGAGCCATGTCCGTGACCCGGCTTTTCAATAAGGCGATGTCGGCTGTTTCAATGGCCACATCAGTACCGCCACCCATCGCGATGCCGACATCAGCAGTTGCTAGCGCGGGCGCATCATTGATACCATCACCTACCATCGCTATTTTGCGATTATTCTTCATCTCGTTAAGCAGGCGCAGTTTATCTTCGGGCAACAGCTCCGCTTTCCACTCAATATCTAAATTACTGGCAAGCGCCTGAGCGGTTAAGCGGTTGTCGCCTGTCAGCATAACGGCGTTCACACCCATCGCTTTGAGCTGAGCCACCCCTTCATGAGCGTCGTCTCTTAACTCGTCTCGTAGGGCAATCAGTCCAAGCGCTGCTCGACTTTGCTCATCGAATAGAACTGAGACCGTCTTACCTTGATTTTGCAGCGCCTCAATTTGAGCCTGTTGTTCAACTGAAATTACCGCCTCATCAGCGGCATAGACGGGCGAGCCGATAGCTAGCGTGCGGCCTGACACAGTCGCATGCACCGCTTTACCCGCAGTAGTGGAAGCTTTAGAGGCCACAGGTATGACCACATTAGCAGCTTCAGCATGACTGACAATAGCTTCAGCAAGCGGGTGACTAGAACCGGTTTCCACACTGGCGAAGAGCGCCAATACCTTATCTTTACCTTGAGAACCCGCATACTCTTGAGTAAAGGCAATAATGTCAGTAACGCGTGGCTTACCCTCAGTTAAGGTGCCGGTTTTATCAAAAGCGACTGTCTCCACTTTGCCGATGGTTTCTAAAGCACTACCCCCTTTAATCAGCAATCCGCGGCGCGCACCGACCGCCAGACCAGAAGCAATAGCAGCTGGTGTTGAGAGCACAAGGGCACAGGGACAGGCAATTAGCAACAGTGCCAAACCGCGATACAACCAAGTTCCCCAATCGCCGCCCATGGCTAACGGTGGCACGACGATAATTAATGCGGCAATAGCCATCACTGCTGGAGTGTAATAGCGACTAAACTTTTCAATGAAACGGGCGGTAGGCGCTTTAGAAGCTTGTGCTTGCTCTACCAGTTCAATAATTTTTGCAATCGTATTATCGGCAGCCGTTTTCTCCACCCGTACTTGTAACACGCCATCGATATTAATCGACCCTGCAAATACATTGTCACCCGTTGTCTTGGCAACAGGGACCGACTCTCCGGTCACAGGCGAGTCATCTAGGCTAGATGCACCTTGAACAATCTCGCCATCGGCAGATACTCTATCGCCAGGACGGACGAGCACAAGATCATTCACTTGTAGTGAGGATGCTGGAACGTCACGTTGCCCCCCTTGCGCATCGAGTAAAATTGCAGTCTTTGGAACCAGCGATGCCAAGGCTCTGATACCAGCGCGAGCACGATCAGCAGCAATACTTTCAAACAGCTCACCAATCGAAAATAAGAAAACTACCGCTGCGGCCTCTTCAGCCTCACCAATGATAAGGGCACCAAGCACGGCGACGGACATCAGCGTTTCAATGGAAAAAGGTGAACCCGACTTAGCCAGTGCCACCGCTTTGCGCACAAATGGAAAGACGCCCACGATCACGGCGATGGCAAATATCCATACCCCGTAAGCGGGGAAAAGTAATGACAATAGGTAAGCACCGCCCATCAGAACACCGAGACCAACAACCTGTTTGCCTTTTTGAGTTTGCCACCAACGCTGACGTTGCGAGGTCAACGGATTGTCGCTGTCAATATCAATAGCCGATACAGTCTGTTGGCCTGTATTAGCAGAGATGCCAAACCCTAGGCTTTTAATGGTTTTTTCGATATCACTGACCTGAGTTATAGCCTCAGGGTCTAGCGTCAACTCTAGTGATTCTGTAGCAAAATTTAGCTTAATATCAGAAACCCCAGGCATACGTATCAAGGCTGTTTCAATCTTGCCGATGCAACTTGCACAGTCCATACCTTCAATACGATATTTCATAATATTCTGCCTTTCAAATAGTGTTATTATGAACCCTCTAGTAGGTTCAGAGTCAAGGGCTGTATCTACAGATTTATGAGTTTTATTTCTCCAACATCAAGCTTAAAAGTCACTTCAACGTTCTGAACCATCGAGGTTATTATGTTAATCAAAATTGGTGAGCTTGCTAAACGCACAGGTGCCACAGTAGAGACCATTCGCTATTATGAAAAAGAGCGTTTATTACCTGGGCCTGCTCGCAGCGAAGGAAACTATCGTTTATATAATGAGGAGCACATGGATCGTCTACAATTCATCCTACATTGCCGTATGCTTGACATGGCTTTAGATAAAGTGCGACTCTTACTTGATTTTTGGGAATCTCCTAGCGAGGACTGTGGCGATGTGAATACCTTGCTAGATGAGCAAATTCACGCCGTGGAAATACGGATGAAAGAGCTGACGCACTTAAAACAGCATCTCACGGTTTTACGTCATAAATGCACCAGCAGTGTACCAACGACATCCTGTGGCATACTCAATGCCCTTGCTGATAACTCTTGTCATTAATAGCATCTATTTTTACTAGTCAAATTCTGAAAGATTGAAAATGGCATAATAGCAAGCACAAAAAAACCCAGCAATGATAGTAAAATCACGACTGAGCTGGAGAAAAATCATAACTATGCTGCGTTAATTTATTAGGACTGTGTTGACTTATTAAATCTTATTTGTCAGCCATAGCAAGGTAGATGCCACGGTCCGATGCATCATCAACGAATTTTGAATCGCGCCATGTCGTATAAGCATAGACACCGCTGTATGGGCTGATGCCATTCTGACGAAAATCAGAAATCCAATTGGTACCATCAAAGATTTGGATATGACCATGCGGACGCTTTGATGAGCGATCATAGACGATAACGTCACCTACTTGGGTCGGCATGTCATTGCTGATTTTGCTGAAACCTGCTTTATCAAGTGTGCCACGAGTAGCATACTGATAGGCTGAAGGGTTCGGTGTAAACTCGTAACCTGCAGATTGTAGCGCTTTACGTACATAGCGGGCACAATATCCAGAGCTGCCAGATAAAGCGACTCGTGAAGCACGAGCGGCGGCGCGAGCAGGTGCTGAATTGCTATCAGGAACCGTATTGACTTGCTGCTGTTGTTCAGCATATAAGCGGCTGTTTAATGATGAAAGCTGATTCTCTTTTTGCTGGGCCTGCGCACTTAGATTGCTAATTGCTTGACTGATTTCGTCATTATTTGAGACATAAGCACCGCTTTTTGTGCTATAGAGGTTCTTTGATGAACCGTAGTTTGATGCTACAGAAGTATTAGTGATAGTATTATTGGTTTGAGAGATTGTTATAGCAGCACCACTCGTTTGTGCTATGCCCATACCCAGTGCTGATAAAATCAATAAAGCCTGTTTCATAAAGTTACTACCTAAGGTTGATACAAAATAGCCTGTCATCAATAACAGAGCAGTCAATTAAATTTCAACAACTCAAGCATATACACGTCATAGTGAGTAATACTTATGCTGCAAAATGCTTATCTAAAGCAGTTAGTAGTGCTGGCAACCTTGTTAAAGTCTTATGAAGCTATTGAAAATCAGGTGGTTAGCCAAAACACAAAGCCGACTTTAGCATAGGCTATAAGACATGTCACCACTAATAAAAATCTCAAAAACACTCTTGTATTACTGATGAGATGACCGAAGACCCCTATTTTACAATGTAAGTTTGTGTATCTTTTAAGAGATATAGCTAACCAATTCGATATGTTTTTTATTATTTTATGAGCAAAAAAAACGTCTGATTGTTAAATCCAAATTATGGATTTAACAATCAGACGTTTTTTTATTAGGTGAAGCAATCATGCTACATAGAGTTTAACCAATTATTATGATTATATAATATATTTATAGTGTAAATTTGAATCTTAATTCCCTACTGGCTTATGTAATATTACGTAATTGTTACGATACATCGTGTATTTCCTTGTATTAATTTCTTAGTAGTTAGCTACTCTGAAGGTAAATAGTCGATAAAACAGCTTACATTGTCATCAAAAGTTACAAATTCGAAGTTATTTTTGGCTTTTAAAGTCTCAGTAGCTAACGAATTTTTTGATAAATAGTTATTTTTATAAGCAATAGAACAGTCTTATACCTTTCTTATTTGCTCTTAACGCTAACACTATAGTCAATTATTCTTATTTTCGAACATCTTATAGTTGCTGTTCTACAGATTCAATATCAACATAAACTTGGGTCGTTCCGTCTTTATTAAGCTGCATGATCTGATAAGGCATGAATTTATTTTGATACTCCATACCTGGGCTACCTACAGGCATACCGGGCACAGCAAGACCCATTGCTTGTACTGGCGGATTTTCTAAAAATTGCTCCATATATTTAGCGGGTACATGACCTTCAAAGACATAGTCATCAGTAGTGACTACCGTATGGCAAGAACGCATCTCAGTTGGCACTTTGTAGCGGTCTTTAAGGGATGACAAGTCTTTTGGGTGCTCAGCCGTCGAGCTCAATCCATTACTTTGTGTATGGTCAATCCACCCCTTACAGCAACCACAATTGGCATCTTTATAAACCGTCGCTGAGACGTTTTTAAGTAAATCTGGATTACTTACTGGTGTTGTGATCATAGGGGCACTTTCAATTTTCGATTCAGCTTTCTCTAAAGCAATAGCCGCTGAATTTTCGGTTGGTACTGGTGTTGAGCTTGCATCAGATACGCCACTATTCGATTGATTACAAGCAAATAGTGATGTGGCGGCAAGTAATACCAGCGTACCACGCAACCCTTTAGACAAGTGACGATCAAACATAAGTCTATATTTTAGTTTTAAGATTGTCATAATGCTCTCTTATATATTGTGAATATTGTAAGCCATATAAGGCTAAGTGACCCTTCATATCGTTTGATAATGTAGCATAATAACCCATCAAATAAGGTATGCAAATTTATCCATTGAGTAGTGCGGACTGGTATTATAGGCAGATTTTATTTTGAAGTACTGTCTGTAGTAATAAAGAGTCTATCTAAGTCTTAGATTTTGACTGAGAATTTAAGACTCATATTTTTGGATAATTTGCGATGCGCCTGTCTACTATTAATCTACAAAAGCGTCTGAATACTAAGTCAAAGCCGCTGCCACTATTGCTTATGCTGACAACAGCCTGGCTTGCAGGGGCTGTTTTCTTATTAGCGCTAGCACCTTATGGGTTCTGGCCGCTAGCAATAGTGTCACCAGCGATTTTATATTCGCTATTAGTACCACAGATGAGTGGTCGCCGCGCTTTTATTATTGGTGAAGCTTACGGTATGGGACTATGGTGTGTCGGTGGCTTTTGGTTATATACAGCCATCCATGATTATAGCGATACCCCGACGTGGCTTGCGTTGATTCTGATTGCGTTGATGGGTCTCGGTATGGGGCTGTTTCATGGCTTTTTAGCACTAATCTTTAACCGAATGGTAGGCAAACAACCCTTTTCCTTTGCTGCGCTTTGGGTGTTACAAGAATGGCTAAAGACTTGGCTGTTCACAGGCTTTCCGTGGCTGTTTATTGGTTATGCATTTACTGAAGAGTACTGGTTGTCGTCCTTAGCACCTATTGCTGGTGTTTTTGCCGTCTCTTTTGTTGCCATACTATTGGCTGCAAGTTTAGTGGAACTACTGCGTCGGCGCAGTAGTTATATCGTCGTTTCTGTAATGTTATTAGCCATTAGCACATCACTATGGCTAATCAATCCACAATGGACGAAACCTAAGGGCACACCTGATCTGTCTGTTTCATTGATTCAAGGCAATATTTCACAAGATATAAAGTGGCTGACTCAATATCAAGTAGAAACCCTAAAGATTTATGCAAAATTAACGCGCACTGAGTGGGGACGTGATGTTGTGGTATGGCCTGAATCATCTATTCCGATGTTTCAGGATGAGGCTACCGGCTTTATTAGTGAAATGGTAGAAATGGCTAATACAACTAATACGACATGGATAACCGGTATTCCTTATAAGGATAAAGCGGCTTTCAATGCTAGTACTGATGCCAATACTGACAACTATCCTCCATTTTATAATAGCGTGATGGCTTTGGGCGCAGAAGCCGATGGTCTCTACAAGAAGCAGCGCCTGGTACCGTTTGGGGAATATATTCCATTCGAAGGCGTGCTTGATGTTTTCCCTAATCTGGCTGGTAGTCAGGATATTAAGAGCTATAGCCGCGGGAGTGATCAACAATCACCGCTGCAGGTACGTGGACATACTATAGGTACGGCTATCTGTTATGAGGTCGCCTATCCAGATACCACGCGCAAAAACGCAATGAATACTGACTTTTTATTAACGGTCTCTAACGATGCCTGGTTTGGCACTTCAGCAGGCCCATTGCAACATTTGCAGATGGTACAAATGCGTGCGCTTGAGAATGGTCGCTGGTTTATACGTGCGACCAATACTGGCGTTACCGCTATTATCAACCACAAAGGACGTATCGTAAAACGCGCACCACAGTTTGAGCGTACTGTATTGCGCGGTGAAATACAGGCACGGGTTGGCAACACCCCCTTCATGATTATGGGTAATTACCCTATTTTGATAATAATAGCGCTGCTATTACTTCTAAGCTATCTTGGCAGGCGTTCAAAATCAACAAGAGATTGAAAGAGTATTTTTCATACTAAAAACTTATCTGAAGTAGTAAACGAAAAATAAAAACGTCTTAAAGGGTACTATTTTATTATGTTAGAGGTACTGTTACTAGCGCTAGCGCTAGCACTGGCTGCGGATGCGTTTGCCGCATCAGTCGGTATTGGCTCCACTCACAGGGTCGACTCTAAGCCGCAGTTTATAAAAATGACCTTACTGGTTGGTTTATATTTTAGGGTTGCTCAAGGAGTGATGCCGCTGATTGGTTATGTGCTTGGCTCTACCATGCTAGGCTGGTTTGCGGAAGGGGCGGCTTGGATTGCTTTTGTCATACTAGTAGTGCTTGGGATCAAGATGCTCTATGAGTCGCGTTCCGTTAACGATGATGATACTCGGATCAATTTAAGTCATAAAACATTACTGTCGTTGGCGATTGCCACCAGCCTTGATGCGATGGGCGCAGGATTAACTTTAAATCTATTACCAGTCAATGCTTATTTAGCATGTTTGATCATTGCACTCACGACAGCTATGTTAAGTGTTTTAGGCGCTTATATAGGACGTAAATCAGGAACATGGCTGGGTAGTTGGGCAGAAGCGCTAGGGGGTTTGGTTTTGATAGCCATTGGTAGTGAATATGGTGGTTTAAAGACAGTCTTATATTTAGGAGTTACAGCGACTAATTAAAAAGATGGATATGCCGCCATTTCATCTTGAAAGGTACACTGCTATGTACACTGAGCTGCTATAAGTAATTTTTACTACCGATACCAATAGCCTACAGCCTAGTATTCAAGTCCTCACTAGGGTACCGCTATTGTTCTCACAATATAAGCAAACCTATCTCAATATTTTGTTGATCCATCAATACTTATCGTTTCTAAATCCCAAGCTTTATAGTACAAAGAGGGTTAATACCTAGCCATCAACAACGCTACCTTAACCTCAAAATAATATTTATCTTTGATAGTAATACTCACTTTACCTTTATGAGCATTAGCGATGGCCTGCACGATAGACAATCCCAATCCTGTACCTGCATACTTATGACTAGTCTTATCATGACGATAGAATCGCTCGAATAATTTATCAGCCTCTCTCTGATCTAATGGTTTGTCTAAACGATTGGTCATCGTTATCCTTAACCATTGCTGCTTTGAGGGTCGAACCTCGTCTTTAGTCACATTAAGTGAGGTGGTTGAGGTGAGGGCGGTAGCGGATATCATGATAGTACTATCACTAGCTGCATAATAAATGGCATTTGATATCAGGTTGGCAAACAGCCGTTGCAATAATCCTTCATCACCCAACACCATTTCAAAATCACCCGATTTCTCAAAAGTTATCCCTCGATCTTCTGCAATCATTTCATAGTAATCAACAAGCTTGGTGATTAAACCATCCGTATCCACGTGACTGATTTGCGAGTGACTTAACCCTTTCTGGGTTTTTGCCAGTAGCAGCATATTGTTAATCATGGCGGATAACTGCTCTAACGTATCATGCTGATGATGTAGCTGCTCGATATATTCGTCGCCTTCTCTTGGCTTAGTTAACATGACCTGCGTTTGTGTACTCAGCGTCGCTATTGGCGTACGTAGCTCATGAGCGATATTGTCTGAAAACCGTGATAATGATTCAAAGTTACTTTCAAGCTTGACCATCATCGAATTGTAAGACTCTGCTAGTGGCCGCAGCTCTAACGGCATATCGCCAACCGACACTCTCTCATCTAACCTTTGCAGGTTTATGCCTTTCATTTTTTGTACGATAGTGGCCAGAGGCGCAAACCCCCAATACACACTTAATGCCGCTACTGAAACCAACAACAAGGTGATGGCTGTGAGTATCAAGCTCAGCTGGCGATTAAACTGGAGAAGATATTGATGATGCACATCGGTAGGTAGGGCAATAAACGCCAAAATCTCTTGATTTGGAATAATAATGGCTCGGTAATGCCTATTGTTTATCTTGATCATAAACTGCTGATCGTGATGTTCCTGCCATAATGATAACAAGCTAAAATCGGCTGGCAAATTATGAATGAAGTTACTGGGGTCACTGGATAATAACTTGCCTTTTTTATCTGCTACTAAGGTTTTTAAATCATAATCCAGCCAAGAGGAATGCAAGTGATTGTCATCAATGAGTGATTGGGACTTTGACACAGTAGACTTTGATACTGTGAATGGTTCTATAGGCTCGTTAACACTAACCATGCGTTTACGCAGATTAAAAGCCGCATGGGTAATAATCTCTGAGTCCATTTGCTCAAAGTGTCCACTCACAGAGCGCTGCACCCACGCATAGATGATGACCTGAGAGATAATAACGAAGACTGTCAATAAGGAAATCGTTCGCCATAGCAGTGACCAGCGCCGATTTCTGAGTGTATGGTTCATGCTATTTAGAATCGTCTCCGTCCGCATCACTTTGGACCTCAGTAGCCAGCGCCTCTAATCGATAGCCCATTCCACGCACAGTATGAATAAGCTTTGCTTCATGATCATCGTCTATTTTTATACGAAGACGCCTGATCGCCACATCAATCACATTGGTATCGTTATCAAAATTCACATCCCATACTTGGGAGGCGATCACGGTACGTGGTAGCACTTCACCTCGGCGCTCTAATAAAAACTGTAGTAAGGAAAACTCTTTTGCCGTGAGCTTAATAGGCTTGCCGCCTCTATGTACCGTGCGCTTGGCAATATCCATCTTGAGATCTGCTATTTGCAGGATCGTACTTTGATAATCGGCTTGATTGGCGCGTCGTAACAGACTCTTTATTCTGACGATCAATTCTGCAAACGCAAAAGGCTTAGTCAAATAATCATCGCCTCCAATCTCAATCCCTTTTATCTTATCGCTTAAGTCATCTTTTGCTGTCAAAAATAGCACAGGTGTTTGCTTACCCGCTGCTCGGTAATTGCGCACCAGCTCAAAGCCACTAACATCAGGCAGCATCACATCCATTAGGATCACGCTAAATTCTTCAGTCATCAATGCATGATAGCCATCTAGACCGGTTAGGTGATGATCAACAATAAACCCAGCTTCGGTTAAGCCTTTTTTTATATACTCGCCAAGCTTCAACTCATCTTCTACCAGTAGGACTTTCATTGTAATTTCTCAGTACGATTATGATTGTTTAACGTTTTAACCAGCACAGATGACAACATTGACTGGTAACTGACAAAGATGTCATGTGCTCGTAATCAGATTGTCAGTCTTCTTTTGCTAATCTATATGAATGAGACATAGTTGCTTGTTCCTAATATCTGACGGCTATGAACTATTCTTACAGGTCATTAATTTAATGACCTAATAACTTAAATGCCTAACAACTTGCAAAAGAGGTTTTATATGAAAATTCATGGTTCATTCAAAAAAGCAGCACTGCTGTCGGTATCTGTACTTATCGGTATTACCACTGCTAACGCGCACACTACTGATCTAAGTACGTCCATCATCGATAACTGTGACGCTGTTACTGACTTTGCAAAAAACTTGGATCATAACGATGCCCAGCTTTCTAACGCCCAAATGAAAAGCTATATCGATGCGAGAATGGCTTGTGAGATTGAACACAAAGATCAGCACCTACAGTCTGAAAAATATTTCATTAACCAATATGGTAGCGATAAGTAATATCAGCGTTAACGTCATACTAAAGGATTGCTGACAACATTAAAAACCATAAATAGCAAGATGACAGAATTGTAATCTTGCAGTCATCTCTCTGTCAGAATCAATAAAGTATGCTTTAGAGTAACTTACCACTGTAAAGTCTTTTCGACTTCATACCAAATCATATAAGGATTTACCATGTCGCTATTCAAATCAAGATCATTATTCACATCAATGCCACTGTCTAAATCAATCGTAGCAACTGTCATAGCATTGGTCGTTTCAACCTCTGCTATGGCACACGATCCTAAGATGCATGCTGAAAAAGACCAAATGAACTGTGAAAAAATGGAAAAGCACATGCAGATGATGGGCAAAATGGATCATAGCAAAATGGATATGAACGATCCTGCTATGAAAGCCATGATGACCAACATGAGCAAAATGAAAGCGATGTATCAAAAGCACTGTGTTGCTAGCAAAAGTGACTCTTAAACATTGATCTTATAGAAGTTGATCGCAGAGATTTAATATTATTGTTAGATGGTTTTGTCGAGCCGTAGTTAGGTATTAACAAAAATGGATTTTTAGGACAAACCTATGAAGTTTTTACTAGGAATACTGTTTACTGTCTTTGTCGCTATTGTGGGCATTTTTATTGTGGTGACCAGTGGCGTGATAAATATCGGCGCTGATCAAGCCCATAGTCCGCTGGTTTACAATTTTTTAGAAACGGCACGTACGCGTTCAATAGCAAATGCTAGTAAGGACATTGCGGTTCCAAACTTAGAAAAGACAGAAATGATCAGCTCGGGCGGGGCAGACTACAAGGATATGTGTGCAGGCTGTCACTTATCTCCTGGGGTAGAAAGTACCGATTTTAGTGCAAGTTTATATCCAAAGCCGCCTAGCTTCACCAGTGCTGCATTGGTTGAACGATATAAAACCGATGCCGGTGCTCAGCAAGCCTTTTGGGCCATCAAACACGGCATTATGGCATCAGGCATGCCCGCATGGGGTGCTTCGCATGATGACGATAGGATGTGGGCAATGGTCGCTTTTATCAGATCGTTACCTGAATTAAATGAAAACCAATACACCATGCTGACGACTAGGATAGACGATGATATGTTGGACATGTCATTTGATGGTGAGATGGATATGTCCGGTGATGGATCGGGCATGCAGCATTGATTTTTTGTAAGAGAGGCAGTGCTCAATAGTACTGCTTTTTGCGATTGTCATTTTAAGTGATACCAGTATTACATGACTCAGTAATACGGCTTTGATTTTTATAAATTTGATCGTCAGATAGACGCCTAGGAGTGGTTTTATGAGACGCTATACTAATAGATTTATTAATGCACATCATCAGATATCTGGTCGTGTGCTCTCAGCGATCGTGGTATTGCCATTATCGTTAACGATTGTCGCTTGTAGTCAACCTAACGCCACTGCTGCTGACGCAACACCAGCGACTGAGCCATCTATCACTACACAAAAAACCGAGTTAGTAGAGCAACCACAAGTCGAAATAACACCTGTCAGTGTTCATTCAGATACCCAATCAACTATTTTGCGAAATGTGTCAGCCACCGTCTATAAAGACGCCAACTGTGGTTGCTGTAAAGAGTGGGTCAGCCACGCAGAAGACAATGGGTTAAGCGCAGTTGCCCATGATGTTGCCGACGTATCTTTGTTTAAGGATCGTTATGGTGTACCACAGCAAATGCGCTCTTGTCATACTACCGTGACGACTGATGGCTTTGTCTTTGAAGGCCATGTCCCTGCTAAGCACATAGCGCAGTTCTTGAAAAACCCGCCAAGTGATGCCATTGGTCTTGCCGTACCTGGTATGCCAGTTGGTAGCCCTGGTATGGAGTATCAAGATAAATTTATGCCGTATAAAGTGATGCAGCTTAACAAAGATGGCACCACAGAAGTTTATGCCACTATTGAGTCTCCTCAGCAGCAGATATAGTTTGATTAAAACATTACATAGCTCATTCTGCTTTATCAAAATCTGCCAGATATAGAGAGCCAACACTCATTTCATGGATTAAGTTAGGTAAATTATTATGAACAAGAATATGTTCAATCGCAGGCGTTTCTTAACAGGGTCTTCTACTTTATTAGGGGCATCCATGCTATCTACGCTGCCGTCTATTGCCAATAGTGCCCTCGGTAATGGGCAACAAAATGTAGCCGTCAACAGTGATAAAGCTGACCATATCGTACCCATCCTAACCGGTACAGAGTTTGATTTATACGTCAGTAAACAGTCCGCTATTGTGAATGGTAAAAAGAGCATGGCGACACTGATTAATGACTCGCTACCAGCACCGACGCTAAAGATGCGTGAAGGCGATACCGTAGTGATACGTGTTCATAATCAGATGGATGAATCGACCTCTATCCATTGGCATGGTTTGCTCGTTCCATTTGAGATGGATGGGGTGCCGGGTATTAGCTTTGACGGTATTCCTGCGAACAGTACTTTTACTTATAAATTCAAACTCAAACAATCAGGCACCTATTGGTATCACTCACACAGTGGGTTCCAAGAGCAAACCGGTATGCTCGGCGCTATCGTCATTGAACCCAAAGGGCGTGAGCGTCATCCAATTGAGGAAGACCATGTTATTGTGCTCAGTGATTGGACCAGCCGCAACCCGCATAATCTACTGAAGCTGCTCAAACAGCGTGCAGATTTTGACAATTATCATCTGCCAGATTTCAAGAAGCTGCTGGCCGATATTGCAGCAACAGATATAGAAGCCGCTCACGACAAGCGAAAAATGTGGAATCAAATGCGCATGATGCCGACAGATTTCACCGATCTATCTGGTGAAAA
>NZ_QJSU01000011.1 GCF_003217155.1 Psychrobacter fozii | reverse complement strand
TTTTACCGTGGTCAACGTGTCCGATGGTACCAACGTTGACATGCGGTTTTAGACGTTCAAACTTGGCCTTTGCCATGGGTATTTCCTCTTTTTTTGGGATCAAATGCTTGGCTCGTATAAATACGACAACTAAGGCAATCTTGACCTCATTAAGATAATTGTTAAAAAATCACACATACTAATGTGCAGATATTATAAGAAAATAACAGCCAATAACAAGTCTTTTAACGAGTTATTGGCGTATTTTTCGATGACAATATAATGATATTAGCTATATTGCCGTCTTTAATAAATTTTTACTTACTCGTCATCATCTTTATTATTGAACTTAGAGATGATTTCAGCAGCAACTGATTTTGGAATCTCAGCGTACTTTTGGAATTCCATTGAATAAGTAGCACGGCCTTGTGACATTGAGCGCATTTGTGTGGCATAACCAAACATTTCCGCTAATGGTACTTCAGCACGAATCTGTTTAGTACCACCAGGTAAGTCTTCCATACCCTGTACTAAACCACGACGACGGCTAAGATCGCCCATGATGTCGCCCATGTAATCTTCAGGCGTTTCAACTTCTACTTTCATTACTGGCTCAAGTAGTGCTGGGTCAGCTGCCATGAAACCTTTTCTGAAGGCCATAGAACCAGCCATCTTGAATGACAATTCATCAGAATCGACATCATGATAAGAACCATCATACAAGGTCGCTTTTACGCCAACTACTGGGTAACCAGCAAGTACGCCGTTTTTCATGCGCTCTTGGATACCTTTATCAACGGCACCATGGAATTCTTTTGGTACAGTACCACCAACAACTTCTTCAGCGAATTCATACTCAGTATCGCCAGCTGGATCAAGTGGCTCAAGACGTAACCAAACATGACCGAACTTACCACGACCACCTGTTTGACGTACGAATTTGCCTTCTTGTTCGACAGTGTTACGAATCGTTTCACGATAAGCAACCTGTGGTGCACCGATGTTTGCTTCAACGTTGAATTCACGCTTCATACGGTCAACAAGAATTTCTAAATGCAGCTCACCCATACCACTGATGATTGTCTGACCAGATTCTTCGTCAGTATGTACACGGAACGATGGATCTTCTTTGGCCAAACGACCTAAAGCGATTGACATTCTTTCTTGGTCAGCTTTGGTCTTAGGTTCAACCGCTAGGCTGATAACTGGATCTGGGAATTCCATGCGCTCAAGCGTGATAACATTTTGCTCATCACATAGCGTATCACCAGTCGTTACGTCTTTCATACCAACCAATGCAGCGATGTCACCAGTACGGATTTCTTGCAACTCTTCTTGAGAGTTAGCCATCATCTGTACGATACGGCCAACACGCTCACGCTTCATTTTAACTGGGTTATATACGCTGCTACCTTGCGTCAAAACACCTGAATAAACACGAACGAAGGTTAAGTTACCAACGAATTTGTCATTCATGATTTTGAATGCTAAAGCTGAGAACGGTACATCATCAGATGCTTCACGGAAGCCTTCTGATTCATCTTTGTCATCAAGAATACCGCGGATAGCAGGTACATCCATTGGTGCTGGAAGATACTGAATAACCGCATCCAACATCTTCTGTACACCTTTGTTCTTAAAGGCAGTACCACAAAGCAATGGAATAATTTGGTTATCAATAGTCAACTGACGAATAGCAGTATTGATCTGTTCTACAGTCAATTCACCATTTTCAAGATATTCGTTCATCAACTCTTCGTTTGCTTCAGCAGCATTTTCTACAAGAAGCTCACGATATTCTTCAGCTTTTTCTTGTAATTCAGCTGGGATTTCGCGCTCGTCATATTCCATGCCTTGAGACGCTTCGTCCCAATAGATAGCTTTCATGGTTACTAGATCAACAACACCTTCGAAGTCATCTTCTTTACCAATTGGAATAACCAATGGTACAGGGTTGCCGCCTAAGCGGGTTTTGATCTGTTCGATAACACGATAAAAATCAGCACCAACGCGATCCATTTTGTTTACGAATGCAAGACGTGGAACTTTATATTTGTTAGCCTGACGCCAAACAGTCTCAGACTGTGGCTGAACGCCGCCTACTGCACAGTAAACCATGCAAGCGCCATCAAGTACACGCATAGAACGTTCAACTTCGATCGTGAAGTCAACGTGACCTGGGGTGTCAATGATATTGATACGATGTTCATCAAACTGTTTTGCCATACCTGACCAAAAGCAAGTAGTTGCCGCTGAGGTGATAGTAATACCACGCTCTTGTTCTTGCTCCATCCAGTCCATGGTGGCTGCGCCATCATGTACTTCGCCAATTTTGTGGCTAACACCGGTATAGAATAAAACACGTTCGGTAGTGGTTGTCTTACCAGCATCGATGTGCGCTGAGATACCAATATTGCGATAGCGTTTTAGGGGAGTTTTACGAGCCATAGTGTTTTCCTAGGAAAAGTCGTGTATATAATAATGTATTGTGTCTCTACCTCATACTCTATGACAAAGCGGACAGCTTCGTAATATTACTTACTGATTATTAAGCCTAATACGGACAAAAAAAGAGCAAATACTAAGAATAGTGTGGTATCAAATTTGGGATACTCTCTCGTTAAACCTAGTTAATAGTTAAATAGTGTCTTTTTAGAGAAGCATCTTGATAGATGTCCGCCATCTTAGTTGTAAATAGCTTTTGACTATTAGCAACTAAATAAATAATGGCGGCAATCAATAGAATAAATAACAGTGTAAGACTGGTTAACTTTAGCCAACCAGTCTAAAGCTACTAGTAAACAGTAGCTTAGAAGCGGTAATGAGAGAATGCTTTGTTAGCATCTGCCATGCGGTGAACTTCGTCACGCTTTTTCATAGCAGCGCCTTTGCCATCAGCAGCATCATTCAATTCGCCTGCTAAACGCAGTGCCATTGATTTCTCAGAACGCTTAGCAGCAGCTTCAGCTATCCAACGCATAGCCAATGCAGTACGACGGGAGGGGCGTACTTCCATTGGTACTTGGTAGGTTGCACCACCAACACGGCGAGCTTTCACTTCTACCATTGGGCGTACATTTTCTAAAACGTCTTCGAAGAAAGATACTGGATCTTCGATTTTACGTTTTTCGCTTACTGTTTCAAGTGCACCGTAAACGATACGCTCAGCAGTAGATTTTTTACCATGACTCATTACATGGTTGATGAATTTTGCAACAGTTTGGCTACCAAACTTAGGATCCGGTAGGATCTCACGGGTAGCAACGACGCGACGTCTTGGCATAATAAATTTCCTTGTCTTCAGGAGTGTCTGACATTCACAATCTCGCACCAGTTATTAATCAGGTGGCGTTATATCGAGTTGTCAGTCAGCCTTACTGCACGGCGGTATGTTTTAACAGTGAATTACTAATTTAATAATACTGTCAACACCAGACCCATGCACAGTTAATGTTTGGTATAAAAAGCTTATCTAATAACGATTAGTTATTAAACTTTAGGCTTCTTAGCACCATATTTAGAACGACCTTGCTTACGGTCTTTAACGCCTGCGCAATCCAATGCACCACGAACGGTGTGATAACGTACACCTGGTAGATCTTTTACACGACCACCACGGATAAGAACAACACTGTGCTCTTGTAGGTTATGACCTTCGCCGCCGATGTAGCTTGATACTTCATAGCCTGAAGTCAAACGTACACGACATACTTTACGCATGGCTGAGTTAGGTTTTTTAGGAGTCGTAGTATATACACGAGTGCATACGCCGCGACGCTGTGGGCACGCTTCCAACGCAGGAACTTTTGACTTTTCCTTGATGGTTTTGCGACCTTTACGAATCAATTGGTTAGTTGTTGCCATGAGGCATCCTTCTCCCGTTTGGTATAAAACAAAAAAATGGGGTAATGCACCATCCATCTGACGTTAATGACAGATTTTCGGAGCACCCATTTTTAGGACAGTGTATTATAAAGAGTTGTTGCTGCTATTTCAACCACTTATGAGTGATTGTACTTTACAACATTTGATAGATATGCATTCAGCCTGTTGCTGTACCCACTTAGCTGCCTTTAATTCAAAGCCAACTAGAAAATAAGTCACTAAACGTGGCATAAAAAACAATATCACATGTGGTCTGAATAAGATGTTTGGTGATAAATAGACATCTATGATAAGTAAATGGCGATATTATCTAAATTTTCAAGAGTTAAAAGATAATACCACCAATATTAATAGTTAGCGATTGGCCTATAATGACTTATAAACGCAACCTTATATAGAAAACTAAAAAATAGAGATGTTTAAATTGTCTTTATTTACTTTGCTTATCAGCAGACTTATCTTTTGCGTCGCTTGACGAGCTATCAGATGATTCATCTTGCTCGTCTGTGCCATCTTTATTTTCAGTATTGCTATCTTTGGTATGGTTGTCAGTACTTTCTTGCTCATCGCTGCTAGCCGCTTTGTCTACTTTTGCTTCGCTACTGCTGTCATCCGTAATTGCACGATTTGCCAGCTTGGCTTCTGGTGCAAAAGTCGCTTGAGCCACGCCGATTACTTCATCAATTAACTGACTGTTATAGTGCATGCCAATGACGACCGCTGTGGCCGGTAAGAAACGACGTACCCATGATAAGTTGATTTGATCCAAATCAATGCCAACCTGACTGGCGATATTATCAACTTGTTCTGCATAAAAATTAACGTTTTTGTTTTTTAGGCCTAGATTTTTGAGCTCGTTATGCAAACCACTATTTTGCGCATTATCGAGCAAGCCTTTACCAATACCGATACCAGCCAGCAATGCTTGTTTTTCTTGCATCTTGCTTAGGTCTGCATTTGATAGCAATTCATAAGCCATCTTGATACCTTGGCTGCCTGTCAACGGTTTGTTATAGACAGCAGCCAACTGATAAACGGTACGTAATGATACTAGTAACAACCACAACGTATCAGCCAACAATCCTAGCAAACCCGCCAATCCTGTCAAACCACCTATTGTCGCAAGCGCGCGGTTTTGATTGGCGATATCAGTGGCTAGCGCATAACGCTCCTCGTCATCTAAGTTGGCGATATTGGCAAAACGATGCTCACTAGGCAAATCAATCTGACTCCAGTTAGACGCAAGCTTTGCTATTTGCGCAAAAGCACCATCAACGGTTGTCTGAAAAAAGCTATTTGGCACTACTTTTTTGGCATATTTGCCATAAGTCGCAAAACGTGGTCCTAGCAATTGCTGAGTCGCTTTAAGTGTTTGCTCACGAAACAAATCTTGCTGATAATCTTCGTCGCCCAAATTGACCGCTTTGTATTGACGCGGCTTGCTTGTCTTAGCATTGACACCGTCAATGATTGCACCCATGCGCTCTAGATTATTACGGGTCAGAGAGCCAACGGTTTTAATGCTTTTAGAAAGAATGCTACGCTTTGCCATCGTGATGTCCTTAATGTGGTGATTGATTTTATAATAATAGATTTTTACTTATAATTGATATGCTATCTTAGCGAATGACTGTATTCAGTGTCAGTGCGAACAATGTTATCACCATTACAAACTTTGTATCTAAAAGTATAACTGAATCGATAACTGATGCTATGTTAAAGTTTATTTGTTCAGTGACATCCAAGCACAGCCTCATATATCTCTGGTCGATGTATCGATGACTGCCCTCTTCATACCACCTTTTATGTATTTAATTTTTGGATAACTTTTAACCTTAAGCGCTATTTTGTCGTTATTTTGCACTTGTACAAAGATTTTGGACGCTTGATACGTTATCATATGCCATAATTCACAGTACAGTTGTACTCGGATTTATAAAATATCCTTTATAAGAGTACATCTAGACAATATATCATTTAATTATGACAGCAATTATAGCTGCAACAGAAGCATTTGATAGTCAAAAATACGCTTTCTTTAACACACTGTTTTGACACATTGTGTGTTATGAGAGAGTGGTATGTTTGAGATCAAATAATAGAAGTAGATATTAAAAACGATTATTAAAAATAATTTATTAACAGTAATTATCAAAAAATCGTTATTTATAAGGAATAGAATATGCGCCGCGTTGTTATCACTGGAGCAGGGATTGTCTCTTGTATCGGACATGATTTAGCCACTGTTACTGCTGCTCTTAAGCACGGACAGTCTGGTATTACGTTCAATGACTCTTATGCTGAGCATGAGTTTAAGTCACAGGTCAGTGGTAGTATTGATAAATCAGTACTGGACACGTCTGCTATCGACCGTAAGCTTAAAAGGTTTTTTAGTGATGCCAGTCTCTATGCTTATGTTAGTGCGTTAGATGCCATCAAACACTCTGGATTATCACTTGATGTCATCAGCCAAAACCCACGTGTCGGTGTGGTTGCCAGCTCTGGCGGCGCTTCAACAGAAAATGTAGTCGCTGCTGTCGACGCCATGCGTGAGAAAGGTCTACGCGGTGTCGGCGCAATGGCAGTACCTAAGACTATGGGCAGCTCAGTATCAGCAGCGCTCGCAACAGGTCTAAAAATCCACGGTATCTCCTACTCTATCTCCTCTGCTTGTGCGACTTCAACACATTGTATCGGGCATGCTGCCGAGCTTATTCAACTAGGCAAAGCCGATGTCGTCCTAGCAGGTGGTAGTGAAGCTGAGCATTGGACTCAATCATGTATGTTTGACGCAATGGGTGCGATGAGTACTCAATATAACGACACGCCTAAGCAATCCTCGCGCGCGTATGACAAAGACCGTGATGGCTTTGTGATTGCAGCGGGTGGTGCGATGGTCGTCGTAGAAAGTCTCGAGCATGCACAAGCGCGCGGTGCTAATATCTTGGCTGAAATCGTCGGTTATGGTGCTAGCTCTGATGGTGCTGAAATGGTAGCGCCAAGCGGTGAAGGCGCCGTACGTTGTATGCAGCAAGCATTAGCCGAAGCTGGTTTGGAGAGCGTTGATTATATTAATACTCACGGTACCAGCACGCCTTTAGGTGACATCACCGAACTTAAAGCAATTGCTAAAGTGTTCGGTGGTGATGTCAGTAAAGTACCTGCTCTTAGCTCAACCAAGTCTATGACTGGTCATAGTTTGGGTGCGGTCGGTGCTCAAGAATTAATCTACTGCTTACTAATGCTACAAGAAGGCTTTATCGCACCAAGTATCAATATCGAAGAATTAGACCCTGCTGCTGAAGGCTTTGATATCGTCGCCCAAATGCGCGAAACCAAGCTTGAGACACTCATGAGTAACAGCTTTGGCTTTGGTGGTACAAACGCAACGCTAATCATCAAAAAGTTCGACGCGTAACCGATGCACGCAAAAAATCACAAGACTACTGAGCAGACAGATTCTGCCCTATCGCCAGCTACTAATCCTAGCTGGCGTTTTGGTGAGCTGCCTGCCGCAGAATTAATGCCGCATCTACAGCGTTATTTGCTAGCACAAGATGCTAAAGCAAATTGGCAGCTGGTTTGGCTGAATAATAATGGACGGCCCGTAATCGGCTTACTTCCTAAGGTGAGCTGGTCTGTCTATTTTAATACTGCTAATAATCAATTACCTGACACACAATTGGCTGCTTATAAAGTTATTCGACATGGCCGTGATGTTGAAACGACTAACGATGCTGATAATAGTAATGCCATCACAACGGCCTATATGAGCTATGCGGAATGGCAAAACAGCTTAACGACTTATAGTAAAGCTTATGAGACTGATGACAGAACATCGACAACTGATATCACTGAAAATCCCAATTATCATCATGGCCTAATAGGGTTTATCGGCTATGACATTGCGGCTCATGAGCTAAGTCCAGCTGCCAATATCGAACTCGCAGCACAGCCTTGTGCGGTATTGGGTCATTACGATATTTATCTGTCACCTAAAGAAACCAGCAGAACTGGTTGGCAGTTAACTGTCAATACAACGGCTGACAGCTCAGGCAAAACCGTTGATGACGAGTGTAGTGACAAAGCCGTCGTAGCGCTTATCTCATATCTAGACAGACTAGATAAAACGTTGTCTGACACATGTCTGAGTCAAAAATACCTTGAATCATCAAAACCTGCTCCTTTAATATTGCAAGCACGATGGGGCAAGCATGATTATCAGCAAGCATTTGACCGCACTCAGGACTATCTGAAACAAGGCGACTGCTATCAAATAAATCTGACGCAAGAATGGCACGGTCAGCTCTCTCATAAGACAAGCAATGCCCAATCAATATCTAATTTGATTGATTATTTACCTATGCTATATCGTAATACGCAGGCGCCCTTTGCAGGATATCTGTCAGTTAATAGCATGCATGACAGTCTAAACGCTCCTGATATACTTACGAATTCGTTTGAATTATTAAGCTGCTCACCTGAACTGTTTTTTACCTTCAAAAAAGATACCAACACTGGCAAACATCACATCATTACTAAACCTATTAAAGGTACGATGCCGCGTGGTGCAACGAGTGAACAAGATAACCGCTATAAAAACCAACTAAGCGATAGTGAAAAAGATCGTGCTGAAAATGTGATGATTGTCGATTTATTGCGTAATGATTTAGGCAAATATGCCAAAATTGGTAGCGTAAAAGTACCACAGCTATTTGCAATAGAAAGCTTTAGCAATGTGCATCATATGGTCAGCACCATCACCGCTGAGCTCAAAGAGAATACCCATCCGTTGGCAGTATTGTTCGGCAGTTTGCCTGCTGGATCTATTACTGGCACACCAAAAAAACGTGCCGTTGAGATTATATCTGAATTAGAAACAGCACCACGTGGTGCCTATTGCGGCACTATGGGTTATATGAATTTTGATGGTAGTGGTCAATGGAATGTACTGATTCGTACGCTGCAAGCCAACGCTTCATCACATAATGATTTGAATAGAGAAAAACACATCAGCTTATGGGCTGGAGGTGGTATTACTATCGCTTCTGACTGCGATGCTGAATACCAAGAATGTTTGGATAAAGTGGGTAATTTGCTATCAGTTCTTGCCCAAGAGAGTCCGAGTAAACAACATTGAGTGTTGTTTTGAGAAGTACATAAAAATAAAGCCTGCTCAACACAATGTCAGCAGGCTTTACTTTTATTAGTCAATATCAATACAACAGCGAAGATTCGTTAATTCGCAGCATCTTCAGTATGCGCATGCAATATTCTCAAGGCATTTATTAAAGACATATTGCTCGATACATGACATCCGTTCGTAACACATATTTAACACCTGATATCACTGGTGCACCTTCATGAAGCTGTAGATGTGCAAACAATAATGCTTGGCCTTTTTTCGGTGTAACAATATAAGTTGGCGTATCATTATTATACCAACCACCTTGCCATTGATAAAATTTTGTCTCGCCACCTTCGAAGTCGTCATTCAAATAAAACAATAGCGTTAAGAAGCTTTTATGAAACTTACCTTGCTCATAAGCACCATCAAAGTGTGGTTTGAACGTTTGGCCTTCGCCATAACGATAATAACGAAAACGCTCATTCAGCCCCGACAACTCCCATAAACCTTCATCCCATGTTTTTGGCAAATAACACGCTACTTGGTCAAAGAGTTCTTTTGCTAAGTCAGCATCATCAAATATGATACGGTCATTATTTCGGACACTCGTATCTGTTCGAAACTGATCATTCCCTAACGTAATTTGTGCCTGTTCATACTGCTGAACTTCACTTTTTTCAATGAGTTTCTCACATTCCAGCTCATTGAAAACGTGATCAATAGTGCAAATCAATGGTAAATTACGAATCACATTCAGATTTTTCATCTATATGCTCATCGCTCGCAGCGTAGTTAATGCATTGATCAAACGCTCATTCTGCTCTGCTGTACCAACGGTAATACGCAGGTACTCATTGATGCGCGGCTTATCAAAATGACGAACGATGATGCCTTGCTCACGTAACGCACTGGCCACAGCACTGGCATTACCCTCTTTGGGACGCACAAATACAAAGTTGGCGTGTGACGGCAGCACTTTATAATCCAAGGCTATTAGATCTGCTGTTAGTGACTCACGCAGGTCAATAACCTGCTGACGCGTTTGCTCAAAGTATTCAACATCTAAGACACTGGCAGTCGCACCCGCTTGCGCTAACTTGTCTAATGGGTAGCTATTAAAGCTGTTTTTCATACGGGTCAATGCTTCAATCAATGAGGCATTACCAAAGGCCATACCGACACGCAATCCAGCGAGCGAGCGTGACTTTGAAAAGGTCTGCGTCACAAGAATATTGTCATAATCATTGATTAAGCTTATGGCTGAGACAGTAGCATCTGAGCTATCCGCTTCTATCTGGGCAAAGTCAATATAAGCTTCATCAATCACGATCACTGAATTAGAGTGCTCACTCGCCAACTTACTGATATCTGCAAGCGATAGTAGCAGTCCAGTTGGAGCATTAGGATTGGCGATAATGATACCGCTACAAGGCTGGCGATACGCATCTGGGCTGATACTAAAATCAGCATCTAAGGCAATTTGTACCAACTCGATACCAAAGGTATGCGCGTATACGGGATAGAAACTATAACTAATATCAGGTGCTAAAACAGGACGCTCTTTTAAGAAAAAGCTAGCAAACACCAATGCCAATACTTCATCTGAGCCATTACCGACGAATACTTGATTGACATCGAGATTATATAATCCTGCCAATGCATTACGCAACTCATCAGACTCAGGTGCTGGATACAAGCGCAAATCATCTGCTTGACGTTCCAACACTTTAGCGATGGCTTCCCCTACTTTTGGAGAAGGTGGAAATGGGTTTTCATTGGTATTTAGTTTGCATAAATTGTCGTGTTGCGGCTGCTCACCTGGTGTATAAGGTGACAAATTGCGTGCTTTAGATGACCAAAGTCTCGTGTCTATCTTTAATTCACTCATAAGTTATCCTACTATTAGCCACAAAAATTATTAAAAAAGATGTCAACATAAATGACAAAATTAAATTTTACAGTATTCAAAAAATATTACTGATAACGATAACGAGCTGAGCGCGCATGGGCATCTAAGTCCTCACGCTGCGCTAAAATATCTGCTGTTTCCGCCAACGGTTTACTGCCTGCTTCACTACAATAAATAATAGATGATTTCTTTTGGAAGTCATAGACACCCAGCGGTGAAGAAAAACGCGCCGTACCTGAAGTTGGCAACACATGGTTAGGACCTGCACAGTAATCACCAATCGCTTCAGGCGTATGACGACCCATAAAAATCGCCCCAGCGTGACGAATATCATTGAGCAGCTCATCAGGATTGTCTACTGACAATTCTAAATGCTCAGGTGCCACCCGATTGATCACTGCAATACCTTCCTGACGGTCTTTAACTAAGATAAGCGCGCCACGGTTTTGCAATGAATCACGAGCGATATCAGCTTTTGGCAATTCTGCCAATGCTTTTTCGATCTCAGCAGCAACTTCAGCTAGCTGCTCTTCACTGGTCGTCACAAAAATAGCTTGGGCAATACGATCATGCTCAGCTTGTGACAATAAATCCATCGCCAACCAATCTGCACGATCTTGCGCTTCACCTTCTGCATAAACCAATACTTCAGAGGGGCCCGCAATCATATCGATACCAACTTGACCGAATACTGCACGTTTGGCAGCCGCCACATACTTGTTGCCCGGCCCTGTAATTTTATCCACTGCTGGAATTGTCGCGGTGCCATAAGCCAATGCGGCCACAGCTTGTGCACCACCAATAGTAAAGACACGATCAACCTGTGCCAAATGCGCTGCTGCCAATACCAGTGGGTTTAGTACACCTTTGGGTGCTGGCACGACCATGATGACTTCGGCGACGCCTGCTACTTTGGCAGGAATGGCGTTCATCAATACTGACGATGGATAAGAGGCCAGACCACCAGGGACATAAATACCTACACGATCAAGCGGTGTGACTTTTTGACCGAGACGATTGCCTAGCTCATCTTCATATTGCCACGTCTCTTGTACTTGGCGCTCATGAAATGTCTGTACGCGTGTGGCCGCTGTCGTCAATGCCCTCTTGACGGTCTCATCAAGGTTGGCAAATGCCTCAGCAAGCGATTCTTTGGATAGCTCTAGCTCTTGCATCGTCGTCGCTGGATGCTTATCAAATTGCTGAGTCAAGGCTAGCACCACACTATCACCATCATGGCGAACTTGCGCGATGATGTCATCAACGGTCTTCAACAAGTCGGCATCATTAACGGTTTCAAAAGCAAGCAACTCTGTCAATTGACTGTCAAAATCGGCATCTTGGGTACTTAGTTGGCGCATGACCTAATCCTATGGCTGAAATGAATAATGTAATGGTAGCGTGTATTGAATATTAACAATAATTTGGTGGCTTATACATCAGATTATACTGGGCTTTTATTCTCTGACAAGCAAATATGAAAAAACCAGTTTAGCACGCTATATCTATCATAGAGCACTAAACTGGTTTAAAAATTTGCATAACCATGCTTTATATTACCAATGATTGCCAGTGGCTTACGATGCACTAGCAATACTGTTTTTAAAGCTATCTAAAATCGGCTCAAGTAGTGCAAATTTACGCTTATAGCTGACTTGATTGACGATAAGGCGAGATGAAACATCACAAATGTGATCACGAGCTTCAAGCCCATTCGCACGTAAAGTATTGCCAGTATCGACCACATCCACGATCAAATCGCCGAGACCGACCAACGGGGCAAGCTCCATCGAGCCGTACAGCTTAATGACATCTACTTGCTTACCTTGGCTAGCAAAGTAAGCGCGCGCCACATTGACGTATTTGGTCGCGATACGTAGGCGACGATTTGGCAGTGGAGCACCTTTTACGCCAGCAGTCATCAGCTTACATTGAGCAATTTGCAAATCCAACAACTCATAAACATGATTGGCACCATGTTCAAGCAAAACGTCTTTACCTGCCACACCAAAATCAGCTGCACCGTGTTCTACATAGGTCGGCACATCACTGGCACGCAAAATCAATACACGTACATTGGGATTTGAGGTTGGGAAAATAAGTTTGCGCGAGGCTTCAGGATCTTCTAATAACTCAACACCAGCTGCGCGTAGCAGTGGCATGGTTTCTTCTAGAATACGGCCTTTTGATAACGCCAATGTTAAGCCTGAAAACTCATCATTTACTTCGTTTAATACACCGCTGGTTGGTAAGGCTTTGGTTGCTTCAGTCATAATGACATCGTATCCATGTACAGTTGACAGCCCCACTGAAGGGGGCTTTTAGTTGTATATTACTGAGCTTTTCGTGATAACACCAATTACATCCGTAGTGGACGAATTGGTGCTAGACAAGCCAGTTAATATTAATCGTTGGTATTAATACGTTCGATATTCACACCTAGCGCGCGCAGCTTGTTTTCAACGTCTTCGTAGCCGCGATCAATATGGTAAATACGGTCGATTAAGCTTTCGCCTTCAGCAGTCGCCGCCGCCATGACCAATGACATAGAAGCACGCAAATCAGTCGCCATTACTGGTGCAGCAGTAAACTTTTCAACACCTTTGACCACAGCAGTATGACCATCAACCTGAATAGAAGCGCCTAAGCGATTAAGCTCAGGGACATGCATATAACGATTTTCAAAGATATTTTCGATGAAAGTACTCGTGCCATCCGCAAGACAGCTAATCGCCATCAATTGCGCCTGCATATCAGTCGGAAAACCTGGATGTGGTTGGGTGCGAATATCAACAGCCAATGGACGGCCTTTCATCTGCGCACGAATCCAATCATCACCAGTGGTAATCACGGCACCCATGGCTTCAAATTTTTCTAACACTGGCGTTAATAATAGTGCAGATGTATTTTTGGTCAATACATCACCGCGAGTCATCAACGCGCCAGCAAGGTAAGAGCCTGTCTCGATACGATCTGGTACAACTGAATACTCACAGCCATGCAAGCGTTCAACACCTTCAATGGTCATGACCGATGTACCGATACCGCTTATTTTAGCGCCCATCGCCACCAGCATATTGGCCAAATCAACCACTTCTGGCTCTAGAGCACAGTTACCTAAAACGGTCGTGCCTTTAGCAAGCGCTGCTGCCATGATCACGTTTTCAGTACCGCCCACGGTAACCATATCAAATGAGAAGTTACAGCCTATTAGCCTGCCACCTTTTGGTGCCTGCGCTATGACATAACCATTCTCTACGCTAATCGTAGCACCCATCGCTTCAAAAGCTTTTAGATGCTGATCAACAGGGCGTGAACCAATGGCACAACCGCCTGGCAATGACACTTCTGCTTCGCCAAAACGTGCCAGCAATGGCCCAAGCACTAATATCGAGGCACGCATGGTTTTGACCAAATCATACGGTGCATAAAAATTATCGATATCTTTGGTATCGCACGTAACAGTATCGCCCTGTTTTTGGATTTTGATGCCCATGCCGCCGATCAATTCAATCAATGTGCGCACATCTTGTAGCGATGGCACATTGTGCAATGTCGTTGGGGTCTCGGCTAATATCATAGCTGCAAGTAACGGCAACGCGGCATTTTTGGCGCCTGAGATAGTAACTTCCCCTGCGATACGACTACTACCAGTGATTAAAAATTGATCCATAGAGGTGACAACCTAGCGATGAGTGTAGAAAATGGTGAAAATTAAACTTATAACCAACCACCTAAATGGTTAGTTTAAAATGTTCAATCGTATATATAACGGTTTAGCCTTTTGACTGGATATCCCATTCAGCAGGCGTTAATGCTTGAATATTGAGCGCATGAATATCCCCACTCGCAATCTTATCATTGACCAATGCATAAATCGCTTGTTGACGTTGAACGGCACGCTTGCCCTCAAAACTGGCATCAACCACACGTACATCAAACTTATTACCTTGATTAGCAGCTTGAATAAAAGCATCTGGGAAGTGTGTTTGTAAAAAGGCAATCAAATCGTCAGCGTTCATGCTCATAGAATATCCTGTTAATAGCGGTAAAAAAGGGTTTTATTTTGAATGCAGGTATTATAACAAGAGTTTGAACATCTTACAGCACTGTCTGTGTATAAGAAAACCTGAGCTATATATACAATACCTGCTGAACAATAAAAGCAGTAAGTGTTTAAGTAATCAGTACTTAAAACTACTTCAGCTCTTTATCCAAATACGTCAGCACTTGCGAGCGCACATCGTTCAACCAACGCAGTGGTGGTGCCATCGCACCGATACTGGTGGCATGACTGGCACCTTCTATTTCACTGACTTCCACCCTCGCACCATAGTCTTTTAGCGCTTTTGTCATATTGATCGTATTGGTGTCATAGACAATCTTGTCATTTTCAGCGGTCAATAATAGATAAGGCGGCTGCTCGCCTTTTAACTGTCTGTCGGGCATCACTTGATCAGGAGTCGCATCGGTAGGAAAAGCAGTAGCACTATCAAACTTTCTAAAGTCATAGCTATAAGGGCCTGCAATACCAACAACTGCTTTGATATCACTTGGTTTAATGCCGTAAGGTGCTAAGAAATCTTCGTTAGAGACTGCGGCAACTGCATTAAACGCGCCAGCTGATTGTCCCATAACGGCCATGCGCTGAGGATCTGCATGCAAGCTTTTGGCATTGTTATAGCTCCATGCAATCGCTTTTGCCGTGTCTTCTACATAATCAGGATATGGATGTTCGGGTGCTTTTCGATAGTTAATAACCGCGGTCACGTAGCCTGCGCGCGCCAGACTCTTACCCACGAAAGCATATTCTTCTTTGGTACCGTTTTCCCATGATCCACCATAGACAAACACGACCATAGGATAAGTATCAGTGATCGCAGTTTGGGCTTTCATGGCTTTTGCCAAAGGCTTCGGGTAATAGATATCTAAATCTTGTGAAGGCTCATCACCGTAGAGGATGTCTTTACTAACGCCAACGCCACCACTCGATGTAATGCCATTGACGATAGCCAGTGGTGATACAGCTTGCGCACTATGTGACGCTAGCGCGATACCCCCTATTGCTAGTACTGCTGTGAATCCTGCTCCGGTGAGTTTTAGCGTGCGTGGCTTTTTATAAGACGCTTTGCTATTAGAGGCTTGTTCATTAGATGTATTGCTATGATTGTTTGCGCTCTGCTGTGCGCGTTTCTCTAAATCCTTCATTTACCAGTATTCCTATTATATTTATAAACAATGATGAGCATTACCACAGCCACTTTATAAAATATCATTCACTAAAATTACCATTATTTATTGAAAGTACCATTCATTATTTGGTTGGCTGTTCTATTGCTGACTGTCTATATATTACTGGCTCGCTAAGGATTTATCGTGTTTTTCCTGTTAGTACTGTTTAGTCTTCTTGTCATTAAAATCCAATCACTTAACAGCCATCACTTATCTATCGGGTTTATAAATAATGACTGCTTTGTCAACCTAACTACTTCATCAACTTTGGCTTTACTGCTGATCTTTATACAGATCAATATAAGGACTAGAGGATGGCTGCTCACCTGTTGTGCCCTCTTCTGTCACTATAACTGGCGTGGCTGTATTGTTTCCTGCAGAGTTGCTAGGACTAAAATTATTAGTAGCAGCGGCACCTTCAACGACTGGTGTTGAATCAGCATTGCCCAAGTTATTATCAGTCATAATGTCGTCGTCGTTTATCTTTACCCCTCGATCATCCACGACTGTCGTCAGTAGCACCAGCTCTGTCACACCGACCGTCGTGTTGGCAATATCAATGAGATTACTCTGTTGAGTAGGTGTCATACGTCCCATAATATAGACCACGCCGTTATCGCTCACTGCCTTAACCTGTGAAGAACTAACACCGTTACTAGCGGCCACTTTTGCCAGCAATTTTGAAGTGATATAACCGTCTTGCACAGTAGAGCTATAACCTTTCGAGGCACTGACGTTCAATTCGTTATAAACGCGGCGCACATCAGGCATAGAACTAATAACTTTTTCAACTTCTACTTTGAGCGCCTCAGTCGGAACTTCACCGGTCAATAGCACCTCACTGTTGAAGCTATCAATGCCCATACGGCTGGTTTGTTGCAGGTTTTCTTGTAAACCATAGACATTAATTTTGGCAGTGTGTTCGATACTACGATCAAGCAGACGCTGCGGAATAGTGCGCTCTGTCATCGGCACACCATACGTGCCTTCTGTGCTATTGGTCAGATAGTTGGTCGTACAGCCAGTAACAGCGATACTGGCTAGTAGTATCATACCAATCGCTGTGCGGCTTGATGAGCCAAAAATAGCAGTGCGCAGATGCATCCGTGTCATGATTTACCTCTTAGGACATGATTGTGACAATTATATAAACTTAATGGATTGAACAATTTTGATCTAGCGGCTTTTAGGGCGTGTCATCAATTAGATTATGAGGCTTAAAATGAGAAAAATTGTAGATAAACAAGGAAGAAATTGCCGTGAATATGTACATATTGGCAAAATTTCTAACGATGTTTAGCAAAATTTAGCCATTTTAAGACCACTAAATGTATTAATGCGCTAATTGATGACACGCTCTAACATAGCTGCTTATAACAACTTGTAATACAGCTACTTATAACATAGCTACTTTACTGAATTTTTGCTGAAGGCGGTTAGGTTTTTGGTAACGATAGCTGGATACCAAATTCTATGTGCTGTTTTATTAGTTCTATTCACTGTTTAGCCGTACCGCTTCTATATATTGTCACCATGCCTCTGCTACGAAGGCACCCTGAAACCATTCTGGTTGAGTATCTATCTGTTGGTTTTTTTTGCTCACACTGTTAGCCGTATTATAAGCAATCACATCAAACCGACATTCATAATCGCTATATTCAGGATGCTGCTGCAAAAAATAGCGCGCAGCTTTGATAACTTTGCGTTGCTTACTCGCTGTAATACTAATGGCAGCATCGCCAAATCCTGACTGCTTGCGCTGACGAACTTCGATGAATACCAATGTTGACCACGCCTGTCCTGTTTCCATCATAACCAAATCTAGCTCGCCCACTTTCGGCTGTTGCCAATTTTGGACAATTAGTCTTAACCCTTGCGCCTGCAAAAACTCACGTGCATGCTGCTCAAACAAGCTGCCTTGGCGCTGTTTTGGTGAAGTGAGTGTCAAAGGTTTATGGTTCGCCATGATGTCGATTGGTCTGGTTAACATTTCAGAATTATCATAGCACATCATGCTAAACTAGCCACTTTCGCGTGCAGATGCTGGTATGGTTTTTTATGCTTTGCTTAAGTTCTATTTTTAACCAGTTTTGTCAGTCAGCTCGCCACATTATATTTTAATTCCCGCTTTTAATACTCCGAGGTTTTCATGTCTAGCCCTACCGCGATGCCAGCTTGTCTATATATCGTTGCCACGCCGATTGGCAATATGAGCGATATGACGCCGCATGCAATTGATGTCCTAAAGCAAGTCGCCATCATTGCCTGTGAAGACACCCGTACCTCAGGTAAGCTACTGTCATATTTTGGTATTGATACCAAAGGCAGCAAAACCGACGATGCTAAAGCATCAACGCCTCATCATAATGAAAACAGTGGTGCCGACGATACGGATACCACCCCAAAGCAAAAAGGCCATAACAAGCTGTGGGCCTATCACGAGCACAATAGCGCGATTCAAACACCGAAGATTATTGAGATGATTGAGCAAGGTCATTCGGTTGCTTTGATTAGTGATGCTGGGACGCCACTAGTCAGCGACCCTGGCTATCAATTGGTACAAGCAGCACATGCCGCTGGCGTCGCCGTGTCACCTATCGTTGGTGCCTCTGCTGCTATTGCCGCGCTATCAGTCGCAGGATTGCCGTCAGATCGCTTTAGCTTTATTGGATTTTTGCCAGCCAAAACTCATGGTCGCCAAAAACAACTGAGCGCATTAATCGCTCGTACCGAAACCCTGATATTTTACGAAGCACCGCACCGTATTATCGCCAGCTTAGAAGATATGGCAACGATATTTGGTACAGATCGCGAAGTCGCGTTTTGCCGTGAATTAACCAAAACCTTTGAGACGGTACGTAAGAGTACACTTGGCGATTTGGTTGAGTTTGTCAAAGCAGATGACAATCAACAGCGCGGTGAAATAGTCGTTGTCGTCGCTGGCGTGAATGTGGCTCAGGATTCAGATGACATCAGTATCCATGACAAATTATTGCAAAGATTGCTAGAAGACTTATCGGTCAAAAAAGCTGCAGCATTGGGCGCTGATATCACAGGCGTCAAAAAGAATGCGCTATATCAACGCCTACTTGAACTACAGGCCGAATAGCTTTTAAATATAAAAATGGGCGTTTATCACTTAATTGAGGAGAAGTAAGCAATGTACGATGTAATGGCGATAGGGAATGCGTTGGTTGATCACGAATATGTGCTATCTGATGCAGCATTAGATGAGACAGAACTGACCAAAGGTCATATGACGCTGGCTGGTATCGAGGAGCAACAACAATTACTCGCTTATTTTAAACTTGCTAACATTGACCCATCAAAACAAGCAGGCGGTGGCTCAGCTGCCAATGCGATGTATGCCTTTGCCAGTCTAGGTGGTAAGCCTTTTTATGCGTGCCGTGTCGGTGATGACGATCAGGGCGCATTTTACCTCAGAGACTTGCACGAAGCAGGCGTGGCCACCTCAGACAAGTCTATCCACGCAGGCGGTGTGACCGGTTCATGTGTGGTCGCGGTTACAGAAGATGGTGAGCGTACCATGCAGACTTATCTTGGCACCTCAAGTGAGATTGTCGCCGACAATGTTGATTTTGATGCATTGACGCAAGCAGACTGGCTATATCTAGAAGGCTATCTAGCGATGTCTGCGAGCATCCAACCAGCGATGACTCAGTTACGTCAACAAGCCGGTATTCATAATGCAAAAATTGCGGTGAGCTTTGCTGATCCTGCGGTAGTGCAGTTTGCGAAAGAAGGCTTGCTTAATATGCTTGGTAATAAAGTTGCCGTTATATTTTGCAACAGTGAAGAAGCTAAATTGTTTACGGATAAAAAACAAGTTAAAGCTGCTGCACGTGCCTTGCTTGAATACTGTCAAACTGCCGTCGTAACCGATGGTGCCAATGGAGCTATCATCGCCCATAAATCTGATGACCATTCAGACGTTGAGGTTTATGAAGTTGCTACACCAGTAGTTGCCGATGTCATTGATACCAATGGTGCAGGTGATAACTATGCTGGTGCATTCCTCTACGCGCTGTCACAGCAATATAGTCTGCCAGAGTGTGGTCGACTTGCCAGCGAAGTGTCAGCACAAATTATCCAACAGTTTGGGCCACGCCTTGCTTCACAAGACTATAAAGATATTGCTCAACGTATCTTATCAGCGTGATATAAATAGACGTTTTTGATATAAACAAAAAGCCCATAGCAAATCGATATGGGCTTTTTGTTTGTCACTCAATAAGCAAGTTACTCAGTTCAATGAGAGTATTAAGCTGAAGCTAGTGCCTGCTCTAAATCTGCTTTAATATCTTCAATGTGTTCGATACCAATCGATAGTCGAACCATGTCAGTACTTACGCCAGCATTGGCAAGTTCTTGCTCATTCAACTGACGATGTGTCGTCGTCGCTGGATGACAAGCTAGTGATTTGGCATCACCGATATTGACCAAACGCGTAATTAGTTGCAGTGCATCGATAAAGCGTGCACCTGCTTCCAAACCACCTTTAACCCCAAAGGTTAAAATAGCAGATGGCGTGCCTTTCATATATTTCTTAGCAAGCTCATGCTCAGGATGATCCGGTAAACCCGCATATTTCACCCAAGCAACTTTATCATGGTCACGTAGATATTCCGCAACGGCTTGAGCATTCTGCACATGGCGCTCCATACGTAAACCCAGTGTCTGCAAGCCTTGTAAAATACTAAAAGCATTCAATGGGCTAAGTGCCGCGCCAGTATTACGCAGCGGTGCCACACGAGCACGAGCGATAAAGGCTGCTGCGCCCACATCTTTGACAAAGTTCACACCATGATAACTGTGATCTGGCGTGTTTAATAATGGGAAACGCTCAGGATAATCACCCCATGCGAATTTACCACTATCGACAATCGCACCACCAATCGACGTGCCTGTACCACTCATATATTTAGTCAACGAATGAATGACAATATCAGCACCAAACTCAAAAGGACGACATAGCGCAGGTGTCGCAACCGTACTATCAATCACGACTGGCACGCCATATTCGTGAGCAATATCACTCAACGCCTGAATATCTACGATGTTACCCAATGGGTTACCGATACTTTCTGCAAAGACCATCTTAGTCTTATCATCGATTAAATCACGAATCGCTTCAGGATTTTTGTGGTCAAAGAAGCGTACTTCGATGCCTTGACGTGGCAACGCATGAGCAAATAAATTGTAAGTACCACCATACAAGGTCGACACAGCAACGATATTGTCACCCGCTTCACAGATGGTCTGAATTGCATAAGTGATAGCAGCCATACCAGACGCCACCGCAAGTGCACCGATGCCACCTTCAAGCGCTGCGACACGCTCTTCTAAAACTGCATTGGTCGGGTTCATGATACGGGTATAAATATTACCTGCGACCTTTAAATCAAACAAGTCTGCGCCATGCTGAGTATTATCAAAGGCATACGAGCTGGTATGATAGATAGGCACTGCGACGGCTTTGGTGGTGGGTTCAACGCTATAACCTGCATGAATCGCTAAGGTTTCAAGACGTTGAGTGGTCTCTGATTTTTGGGCTGCTTGCTGGTCTGCTTGTCCATCACTCATTATATATTCCTTTATTTCGATAAAAGTTATTAATCAATAAATGACTAATCAACAAATTATTAATCAATAATCTACCACTGAAAATTCAGCTAAAAAATAATCTACCAAATCATAGCAATAAAAAAAGCCAAGTTCATCAAAACTTGGCTTTTTAATTAAAATAACTTTTCGCTATTACTTAAGTCTGCAACTTCCAGCTAGACTTTTATTTGTAATAAGCGTTTTCAGTACGGGTATGATCCGTCTCATCAATGACTTGGGTCAACTCTGGTATTTGCTGCTTGAGCTGTACTTCAACGCCTTGACGCAAGGTCATGTCGACTGCTGAGCACCCTTGGCAACCACCACCGAATTTCAATACCGCTGTAAGGCCAACACCTTCTTCATCAATCAGCTCAAGCAACTGTACGTCACCACCATGGGCGGCCAGACCGGGATTAATCTCCGACTGTAATACGTAGTTGATGCGCTCTTCTACACTGGCATCCGCACCCACTTTAGGTACTTTAGAGTTTGGCGCGCGGAAAGTCAGCTGACCACCGAAACGGTCTTTATTATAATCGATAACGGCATCTTCTAGATAAGGAACTGAAGCCGCTTCGATAAATGCAGAAAAACTATCATACGTAAAACGCAGATCAGCGCTGTCTTCTTCGCCTGGCTGGTTGTACGCCATACAGCACTCTGCACGAGGGGTGCCTGGATGCTCAACGAAAATACGTACGCCGATACCGTCTGTATCTTGCTTAGATAACAAATCCGCTAAGTACCCTTGGGCTGACTCAGTAATAGTAATATTACTTTTTGCTTCAGTCTGATCAGTATCTAGCGCTGATTCATAGTCTGCTGATGGCGCTACTGGGCTATCAACTTGGTCATGCTCACTCATAATGTTTCCTATGCGTTATGACACAAACGCTATATCTATTATGGCTACTGTGTCGTGAATTTGAATGTTTAAAATTTTTACAGCTTGTATAAGACATGCAGGCTAGCAATATTTGAGATTTATTATTGTATGACGCTGCCCGCCATGAGTATAAAGTTTAATTCGTCTATAGCACTCATTATACCTGAATCAAGCATCAATTCCGACCACGCTACTGTGAATTGAACGGTGCCCACTGTAAATGGTTGTCATTGGTTTTTTTAATGATGCTACCTACTGGCAAAGTAACTCAATATTTAAACAATGAAAAACAAACATGTCTAATAGTTGTGTTGCTTAGTTGTGTTGGCTGCCAAGTTATTCTCTATATAAAGACAGCTATACCATTTATCAAGCATACTCAGCATTTTCGCTATGCGATACCGTTCACATCTCGTTTGAGCAAGTCATTTAGATTTGACGTAGTATTGATAGTTTGAATAACTTTGTGCACTGGCTTTATGAGCATGGTAGCTTTGATGGCCTTGTATAAATATTACGTATTTTTCGGATAGGATAATTTTTATGATGACACGGACGTTGCACCTAATAACTACCAAGGATGATGAGAAAATTGCCGTTTGGAAAGTAGTTGATACTATAGAAGACAGTACGATAGCCAACACATTAGAAAACAGCTTGCCTATTATAAAACCTCAAAATATATTTTTGACGCACGGGACCTTTTCGGACAAACAAACTTGCTTAAAAATCGCTGAGTATCTGGCTGGCCTTGGACACCACTGCTACATCATGGAGTGGCGCGGTCATGGTGATAGCTCAATGCCAAAAGAACAATTTAATTTCGAGACGGTTGCTACTTATGACTATGAAGCAACTTTCCGCTATTTTTTTGATGAATTAAAATTCGATAATTTACATTGTATTACTCATAGTGGCGGCGGTATTGGTTTGATTATGTTTTTAATTCAAAACCCACGCTATATCGATAAACTAAACAGCATCAGCATGTTCGCCTGCCAAGCTTATGGTGCAGCGTCAAAGCCTATCAGTCATGCGAAAATTATTGCAGCCAAAATACTCACGCGACTGCTTGGCTTCATCCCTGCCAGAAAATTAAAGATGGGCGCTTGTGACGAAAGCTATTATACGATGAGTCAGTGGTACAACTGGAATCTGCAAAGGAACTTTAAAAGCAGCTTCATAAAACAAAGCACGTTTAATGAAAGTGCGTTTAATGAAAGTATTGTTAATCAAGCGAGCACTGATACAACTGCCACTGACGACGAGCTTTTAGACTATCGACATCAGATGCCAAACATCACCATACCTGTATACGCCATCAGTGCCAGAGGAGATACATTCATCTCCCCTACTCATGGCTGTCAGATGCTCTTTGATGATTTTAAAAACCCTGCCAATGTCTTTCGCGAATACGCGCTCAGCCATGGTGATTTAGACGACTACACTCACAGCCGCATTATGATCAGCCGTAACGCTGCCAAAGAGATTTGGCCAACGGTGACCGATTGGATTGAGCGTCATGCTCGGTAGTTACTATGCCACTTAGCCACTTAGCCACTTAGCCACTTAGCCACTTAGCCACTTAGCCACTTAGCCACTTAGCCACTTAGCCACTTACTATAATAAACGCTTTATTATGTACAACAACTGCAAGGGTTGAAACTATTATGGCTGATAGTGGCTATCAAATAGTCTGTAGCGGTAGAATGATAACCAATCAAAACTAATGGTATGAGAATTATGCTTATGAACCAGCTTTTGAGCACTAGGTCGAACGAAGGTGTCATAGACCATAACCATCGCTGGCAACAGCGTTACAAGTCAATATTAGTCGCAGGCTCTATGAGTCTAGCCGGTCTGATGATCGGCTGCCAGTCAACTGCGACTACTCAACTTACGACTCCCCCATCCTTACCGCAAAATGCAGTCTTGATTAATAAGGCGACCAATTTATATCAAGTTGATAAGCTACTGTTTCGAAGTGAGCAGTTACGTGCAGCTGATATCCCTTTACTTAAAGCCAATCGTATTGACGCTATCCTTAATTTACGCTTTTTTGATCGAAATGATGATGAAAAATTACTAGCTGATATTATTAATGAGACGTCCTTAGACTTATATAATCAACCGCTTAAATCATGGTATGTTACTCCAAAAGAAATCGCTAAAGCCTTAAATACGATAAAAGATTTGCAGGCACAAAATAAGAGCGTACTAGTACACTGCTATCATGGTGCTGACCGTACAGGACTGATTATCGCTATGTATAGAATCATTGAGCAAGAGTGGTCTATTGAACACGCTAAGCAAGAGATGGTCGCTGGTGGATTTGGCTATCATGCCGTTTGGATAAATCTTGAGAACATGCTAAACCCTAAAACCGTGGCTGCTGTCCGTATAGAGATGTAGCCAAAAATTTTGTGATATGGCACTCAAGCTAGTAACTTTAAAAATCCTGCCAATGTCTTTTGTGAATACGCGCTCAGCCATGGTGATTTAGACGACTATATCATGGCTGCATTATGATTAGCCGTAACGCTGCCAAAGAAATCTGGCCAACGGTGACTGCTTGGATTGCAAAGCATTCTCCTTAAAATTATGGGTGTATTTATTTAACCTTGTCAGATCATGATGCACATCATCATTGACCGTTATACTATCCCAAACATCTTTCCACTTGTCAGCGAGTCATCGGCTGTGTCAGTATTGGCATTATTAATTTTTTACCAATGAAATATAAGTCGTAGGAAATTGGCGTCTATGAGTGAATTATCAGAGCAAAGTTCAGACACACAAACCCCTGATCAGAAAAGCAGTAAACACTATCGTTATTTGGTTTTCATTGGGCGTTTTCAGCCGTTCCATCGTGGACATAAAGCCGTCATCGACGAAGCATTAAAGCGCTCGGATGATGTGATTATGCTTATTGGCTCAGCCAACCTGCCACGTAGCTTACGCAATCCATTCAGCGTCGCTGAGCGTGCGGCCATGATTAAAGACGCCTACTCAGCAGAGGAAGCGGTACGTATTCACTGCGTTGGTCTAGATGATGCACTCTACAACGACACGCGCTGGCTACAATACGTGCAAGCAGGCGTAAAATCTGTCACTGGTGATTTGCAGGGCGATATTGGGTTGATTGGTCATTCAAAAGACAGCTCATCATATTATTTATCGCTATTCCCCAACTGGGACTCGGTCTCGGTGCCCAATTATCATAATCTATCAGCCACGCCGATTCGCGATAGCTATCTGATGGGTGCCACACCGACACCTGAGCGAACACCCGAATCAACCCGTAAAGTGCTGAATGACTTCAAAAAAACTGACGATTATCATCAGCTGCATGAAGAAGCAGATTTCATTGACAAGTATAAAAGACAGTGGGAATCCGCCCCCTATCCGCCTACATTTATGACGGCTGATGCTTTGATTGTGCAGTCTGGACATATCCTGTTGGTAGAGCGCCGTAGCATGCCAGGGCGTGGATTATGGGCATTGCCTGGTGGATTCTTGAATCCAAAAGAGACGTTGTTTGATGCCTGTATCCGTGAGCTACGGGAAGAAACACGCCTCAAAGTTCCTGAGCCAGTATTGCGCGGCTCTTGTCACAGTCAGCATACCTTTGATGATCCCTATCGCTCGGCACGTGGTCGAACGATTACCCAAGCATTTTATTTTCAGCTTAAAAATGACCCAAAAGGTCTACCAAAAGTAAAAGGTGGCGATGACGCAGCCAAAGCTTTTTGGTTACCGCTGGCAGAGCTTGATGCCACCATGATGTTCGAAGACCACTATGCGATTATTACCAAAATGGTTGGATTGTAAATTTACATAACGTTGACCGACTAGTACATCATTTACAACCTTATAATCAACTATAGTCTATATAATTTATTTTCTTAGTCTTTTATTTTTAAAACCTGATTTATCATTTTTGCACACGTTTTTGTACAACAGCTTTCACCGCCCGAGTCGATAGACGGCAAGGGTTAACCGCTGCAACTGCTCTTTCATCAAAGCAGCTGCGGCATTTCAAAGCAGAGGAGTTCTGTGATGTATACCAGTAATCTAAATAATTTAATTCTTAACAGCGACAGCTATAAAACCTCACATTGGGTGCAATATCCAAGCGGTAGCGAATATCTGTCAAGCTACATTGAGGCGCGTAAAGGCGACTATGATGTGGTATTTTTTGGCTTGCAAGCCTTTATCAAAGAATACCTAAGCACCCCTATTACCCACCAAGATATCGACGAAGCCGAAATGGTCGTTCAAGCGCATGGCTTGACTTTCAATCGTGCTGGTTGGGAGCATTTAGTAGACAAACACAATGGTTATCTACCATTACGTATCGAAGCCGTACCCGAAGGCAGCATCGTACCAGTGTCCAATGTGGTCTGCCAAGTCATCAATACCGACCCTGAATTTTACTGGCTACCAAGCTATATCGAAACCGCTTTATTACGTGCGATTTGGTATCCATCAACGGTCGCCAGCGTCTCGCATTATTGCAAAGACATCATTCGTAAAGCATTAGAAAAATCAGCAGACAACACCGAATCACTTACGTTCAGACTGCATGATTTTGGCTCACGCGGTGCATCTAGTCAGGAGTCTGTGGCACTCGGTAGCTTGGCGCATTTGGTCAACTTTGCTGGCACTGACTCAATGACGGCGCTAGTAGCTGCCAGTCGTTGGTATCAAATGGATAAAGACATGCCAGCGTTTTCTATCCCTGCAGCTGAACACAGTACAATGACTGCATGGGGCCGTGACGGTGAGACAGCAGCCTTTGCCAATATGATTGAACAGTTTAGTGGCGAAGGTAAAAGCTTCTCAGTGGTCTCAGACAGTTATGACTTATGGAATGCCATTGATAATATTTGGGGTGGCAGCCTAAAAGACGACGTAAAAAACATGGGCGGTACGTTAGTCATTAGACCAGACAGTGGTGAGCCTACCAAAGTTGTCCGCGAAGCATTAGAGCGCTTGGCAGTGAAATTCGGCACGACTGTGAATAGTAAAGGCTATAAAGTATTACCAGATTATGTACGGGTCATCCAAGGTGATGGTATCAGCCCACAAAGCCTAACCAAGATTATTGATGTCATACTAAAAGCAGGCTTCAGCGCTGAAAATGTCACCTTTGGTATGGGCGGTGGCTTACTACAACAAGTCAACCGTGACACCATGAGTTGGGCAATGAAAGCCAGTTCTATCTCTATCGATGGTGCATGGAAAGATATCTATAAAGATCCCATTACTAGCCGCTCGAAACGCTCAAAAAAAGGTCGATTGGCTTTGGTTAAAGACAGCAACGGACAACTAAAAACCATTAAGGCCGATGATTTAGCTGCCGATGCGGAAAACCTGTTGCGTGACGTTTATGTCGATGGTCAATTGCTAATTGAAGATAACCTAACGACTATTCGAGAGCGTGCTGGATGGTAGCAATATGATAAATAGTAATAAAATAGCGACAGTGGCAAGAGATGTCCTCCTTGCCCCTGTTTATCTTTATCAAGGTCGCAGAATTAAGCGCGATACCATCCGCTTGCCTGAGCCACACGGTGAAAGACATGGTCATCTCCAATTAAACCAAGCTATCAATACCCTGTCTGCTAATACACAAAAAGATGGCGTCCGAAAAATGCTAAACATCATGGTGGTTGGTGACTCAGCCGCCGCTGGTGTTGGTAGTCAAACGCAGCAAGAAGCATTAGTAGGCAAGCTGATCCCTACTCTGCAGCAGCAGTCTGCTATTCATACTCAGTTTGATGAGCTGACATGGTCATTGCAAGCAACTACGGGTCACACTAGCTTTGATATCTTGCGTCGGCTTTATATCCTACCCACTCCTAGCCAAGCGGTTGATGTCATGGTGCTGAGTGTCGGAGTTAATGACACCACTGCTAATGTCTCTGCGCGTAAATGGCAGCAGCAAATTGAAGACATCATTGCTATTGCTCAGCGCAAGTTTGGTGTGCGAGAATTGATTTTTTCAAGTCTACCACCGATGGCACAAATGCCTGCAATACCTACCCCGCTCAATAATTTCATTGGCGCCAAAGCATCGACTTTGGATAGCATACTGCAGCAGGTCTGTACCGAGCATGACAGTGTCACTTATATGGAAACTGACTTTCCGCGAATGATAGAAGAGCACTTTAATGGCAAACCTATCGATATTGCTGTGATGTTTGCCAGTGACGGCTTTCATCCTAGCAGCCTAATGTATGGCTATTGGGCGCAGCAATTATCAGAGCTGATAGTACAGGTATTAGACACTCCGACTGCTTAGGGCTTGCCTTAATTTCACCTTTCAAAAACACTACTCTAAAATTCAAACAAAAAAAACCGCTGAATATTCAGCGGTTTTTTATTGCTTTGCGAAATATATTTACACAATAAGTGTAAATTATTCTGCAGCGTCAGTATCAGCAGCTTTCTTACGGCCACCAAACGCACCAAAGCGTTTGTTGAAGCTAGCAACACGGCCTTCAGTAGAAGTTTTGCGTTGTTCGCCAGTATAGAATGGATGCGACGCACTTGAGATATCAAGTGGGTAGTATGGATATTCTGTACCTTCGTATTCACGAGTAGCTTTGGTTTTAGCAGTTGAACGAGTCAAAAAGAAAACGTCAGCGTTAGTGTCGTGGAATAAAACTTCTTGGTAATTAGGATGGATATCTTTACGCATAATAAACTCTCTATGTCCGATGTATGTATAGTGCTTTTGAGCAACATCTTAAATGATGTGCCAAATCAACAATGGCATACGTAACTGAGGCACTAAGGACATTTATAAGTATGGCAGCTGCATCACTGGCTTATTCCAGCACCCAACACCATTCCTCTGCTCACTTAGCCTTTCCCCAGCGGGAAAATCAAACCGCGATTTTAACGGTTTTCGGCGTCCGATGCAAGTCAGTCGGGCGCTAAGACTGTAATGATATGCCAATACAATCTTGATAAAGACCAATCAGTTCTAGAACACCAAAGAATAGTATGCCAATGGTAGTAAAAGCTATAGCAGTCGATACCCTAGAGTAGTGATCGAGATGAATACCGTAGTAATTGCATCATAGTTATATAGCTAATAGACCATAGCATGCCATATTATTCCGTTAGCAATTTGGCTAGCGTTAATACCCCTGATGCCAGCGGGCTGTCTTTACGATAAACAATCGATAGCTGAACTTGCTTTGACCCATGACTGAGTGGTGTCATGACCAATGATTTTTCATATCGACTACCGACCACCATGTTTTTACCAATGATGGTGTAGCCCAATCCCGCAGCGACACACCCCAATACACCGTCAGCGCTACTCATCAGCATCAGCTCATCACACCCTCTACCTGCTTCTTGTTGCCAAATAATGGCCTGTGTCCTATAACCGCAACCTTCGTCACGTACAAATAAGACAGGATCATGCTCACTATCTAGTGGCGTCACCATCATCAGCTCTTCTCTGACAACAGGAATCACCACCAGATCTTGATGCTTGGGTGCATTGCCGATTGCAGCACAGTCTACTTTATTATTTAATACCGCTAAGACCAACCTATCACTGGTATCTGTATAGATTTTAGCGCGAATCTCAGAGTGGTTTAACTTCAGTTGTTTCAGTGCCAATGGCATATGAACAGCAGCAAATGTCTCAGGCATACCGATTATTAATTCATAACTGTCTTTATTTCGCAGCATAGCCGATGTGGCTTGATACTCTAACTGTAAAATTTGATCAGCATAATCGCACAGCTGTCGCCCGCTCGGGGTTAATTGCAGCTTTCGACCAATGATATTGAATAGCTTGGTATCCAACTCCCTTTCGAGTTTTTTGATACGGTTGGTAATATTCGACTGAACGGTATGCAGTTTTTCAGCAGCCCCTTTAATACCGTCTTCATCAACAACCGCTTTAAACGTCTTTAACGTCAAAATCTCCATGTGAAAATCCTTATTCACTTATCAAACAGTTCTTATAATGAGAATACTTTGTTCTAGATAATTCAATTTTTAAGATTAACAGAGTCACGTATTCTTTGTTAATAACTTTCCGATATGAAGTAATAAAAATGTCAATAGAACTCACGAAAGTCCGTGTATACATGGCTGGAATTTGCAGTTTGATAGTGACCGTAGGGGTTGCTCGATTTTCGTATAGTCTATTGCTACCAGTCATGCAAGAAGGCGCTGGCTTAACAGAGTTAGGTGGTGGGTGGTTAGCCAGCACGAACTTTATGGGTTATATGTTTGGCGTTTTGATTGCTGCGAGCATGCATAATCTGAATTATAAATATCACTTACATCGTGTTTATCTTGTTTTAAGTGTGGTCACCTCTGCAGCTATGGTTCTGACCACAGATATAACCACTTGGGCGATATTAAGGTTCATCGCTGGTGTCTGTGCTTCAGGCGGATTTATTATTGCTTCAGGATTGATATTGAAATGGCTGGTAAAGAATAACCACCGTGCTGAGCTCGGGATTCATTTCGCAGGTGCAGGCTTGAGCATTGTGATTACCTCGTTATTGTTTGAGGCAATGCAAGCCCTATCAGCAGATTGGCAACAGCAGTGGTTAGCACTCTCTGTGTTAGCGATCATTTTTGCTGTGCCTGCATGGTTATGGATGCCACACCCTTCCATCGACAGTAAGAATCAAGAAGTGATTAAGGACAATCCACCAAGCAAGACATTCAAGTCATTAATGATGCTAGCCTATTTTTGTGCAGGTTATGGTTATGCGGTCAGTTCTACCTTTATCGTCGATATTGTAGAGAGTACAAAAGGCTTACAAGGACAAGGAGGATTTGTCTTTCTATTGATTGGCTTGGCCGCTACCCCAGCTGCACTTGTATGGGATCGTATTGCTCGGAGGTTTGGTTATCTTAGGACACTAATCGCCGCTTATCTTTTACAAATTATCGGCATCATACTACCTGCAGTCAATGACAGCTTACCTACGGTCATAATCAGTGCATTGTTATTTGGCGGTACTTTCATCGCTTGTGTGAGTTTGGTATTGACGATGGCCGGTAAATTCTTCCCAAGTGATCCTGCTAAATTCATGGGAACAATGACGTTATCGTATGGTGCAGCTCAAATCATTGCACCCATCTGTACAGGTTATATTGTTAAAATTTATGGAAGTTATGACCCTGGCCTGTATCTATCAGCCGCAGTCGTGACGATGGGCACACTACTCTTGTATGGTTTATTGAATTTAAAACATCCTCAACCAAAACCTATCACTCACAAACTATCAAAAAATGAGATTTAAACTTAAATCTGCATACTAAAATAAGTACCAAAACTATTACCAAAATAGCTAAAAGCAGCCACTCGATGGCTGCTTTTTTTATTGATATAAAAATAACGGCTTTATTATTGAACTATATATTCAATAAAACGCATAAAAGCTTTTGGTAGGCTTGTTAACCTCGAAATTTATTGTTATATTCATATATGTGAATTTACGAATATAATACATATCACTGAGGAAGTAGAAAAATGGATACAATAAAAGTTGATTTTATAGATATAGATAAAGAATGGGATAAGCAAATATCAGACTATCATTTTGACGTATACCATTTATCTGGCTGGATTGCGGCATCAGCCGTCGTCGATAAAGGCATGCCTCAAGGTATAGTCGCTCACTACAAAGATAAAAAAGTGTTTTTACCTATTATCATACGAGAGATAGACTCAGAGCATTGGGATGCTACTTCTACGTACGGCTACGGCGGTCCTGTGATGGACAAGACGCTAACCGATGCCCAGCTCGATCTCGTACTAGAAGGCATAAGAGCTTTTCTCTTTGAAAAAGGTTGTGTGTCATTATTCATGCGACTGCATCCAATCATCAATAAAGAATGGCTGCCTACCGTTGGAAAAGCGCTTACTCACGGCCTGACATTAATGTCTGACTTAACAAAATCAGAAGAAGAACACTGGAGCGAAACTCAAAACCGTCATCGTCGAGGCATCAAAAAAGCCATGAAAATGGAAGTTGTCACAAAAATTGAGTCCTTAGCCAAAGAAAGCGCCATGGTGTTCTCAAACATTTATAAAGAAACGATGGAACATGTTAATGCCAGCCAGTATTACTTTTTTGATGACAACTATTTTTTCAATTTATTTGAGAACCTTCAAGACAGAATACTACTAATAACGGCTTATCAAGACGGCAAAGCCATTGGTTCATCGATATACACAATCTGTAGAGAGTCAGGCATTATGCAGTTCCATCTCGGTGGTACACTCAACGCCTATACACATCTACAGCCGTCTAAACTTATTACTCATGTTGCTCGTAATTGGGGTAGAGAAAATAATTATAGCTTACTCCATCTTGGTGGCGGCCTAGGCTCCAACCTAGATTCTTTATATGAGTACAAAAAAGGATTTAGCTCACAAGAGCTGTTGTTTAAGACCTATAGACTCGTTGTCAATTCATCCAAATACGCCGCGTTGATTGCGAATAATTGGTTTACTGAAAACGATTTAAGCTCAGATTTTTTCCCTTTGTATAGAAAAGAGCCAACCAAAGAAACGGTATTGGAAGCTGAAGGAACTGAATCTCTAGTTAGTGTTTGATAAGCAGACTTACCTACTCTCAGCAAATATCAGCAAACAAAGAAGCAGCCATGATGATGGCTGCTTTTCTTCGACTGAAGGTTAGGTATATTTATTTCATTTTAACGATGTGCCAAACACCCAGTTTATTATCGCCATCTTTATCACCCGCCTTAGTATCATTGGCATAGAAATACAAAGGTTTGCCATTCATGGCCCATTGATACTTACCATCTTCGCGCTGAAATGCAGCAAACTGACCTGAGGCTTTCGCATTATCAGGTGCTAAAAATGCTGGCCATACTAGTAAACACGCAGCGCCACATTCTGATTTCCCCATAGCATCTTTATCAAAAGTATATAAGGTCATGTGATTGTTCGCATCAACCAACATACCGTTTTTGCTCGTAATGGGTGCCGTATTATTATTAGTAGCCTGCACTTCATGCATGCCAGAACCATACTTCCCTATTACATTGTTTAACGTTGAACAACCAGTAAGCGTCAAAACACCTGTCAACGCCGATAATATGAGCATACGTTTCATGATAACGTCCTTGTTATTGTCATGGTTAATTTTATTTAGAGTTTGCTTACAATCATACGACTTGAGTACATGTGCTTTGATTACATGTGATTTAAGTAAAAGCAAAAATGACCCAATCCTGACTTCAAGCTATTTAATATAGCATGGGCATATAGACAGTTGTTTTTATACAGAGTGGTCTTTACAAAACTGCTTATATCCTACGGAACAAGCCAACAAATCCATCGCACTGGATAGACAGTCCTACCTACTCGTTGACAAAACTCATGTATTCACTTACTTATTTGCCGTCATATTAGTTGTAGTTTTTCGTAAAATAACGCTATGGAATTTAAGAGTTACTAAACAATAGAAAATATTACCATTGCGGCCCAATATACATATTGAAGTTGGCAACTTTGCACGCATATCAACAGTTATAAGTTATTTAGACACAAGATATTTAATGAATACATCGAGCACTATTTGCTGTGAATGCTATTAAGGATATAACAACGACAATGACTCAATCTGTTATCAAAAATCAAACGCATCCTACCAAACGCGTCGGTATTCTAGGTGGTGGTACGGCTGGAGCAACTATTGCTATTCGCCTTGCAGCGTTAGGGCTTGAGACGTATTTATTTGAAAAAAACAAATCGCTGATTGATGGCCCGCCGATGTGTCATCTACATGCAGGGGGCAATCTATATCGCGAGATACCTGATGAGGACTGTGTCGCCCTACTAAAACAATGTATTGATATTTTGCGTCTTTATCCTTACACCATCGACGTACGTCCAACTGTATTTGCCGTGCCGACACGAGATGGTGGCCTACCCGAAGACTTGCTCCCACGCCTCGATATATTGACCGATGCCTATCGGGAGCTTATCGCTCAAGATAGCAGTAATAAAGTACTGGGTGAGCCGGAAGACTACTATCAGCTCTATAGCCATGAGCAGTTGATTGAGCTGTCCGAGCGTGAGCAAGTTGCTGTGCCAACGACCGTTGACGAATGGATGATACCAGTCGCTAAATATCTGGATCTGAACAAAGTCAAATTTCCATTAATCGTCGTACAAGAGTATGGCTGGAATATATTTCGCTTAGCGGCCTCTGCACAATTGGCATTAGCAGATTATGACCATGCCCATGTCTTTACCGATACTCAAGTACAACAAGTCATGCCTGTCGACTGCGAAAACTGCTCAAATGCGGATCACCATGTCACCAAATGGCGTATCGACTATCAACAAGCTGCTGGTTACGAATCAAATCTCGAATCAAAGCCTCAAACTGAGTCTATCGAGGTAGATTACTTGATCAATGCTTGTGGCTTTCGTACTGGTGTGATCGACGATATGGTCGGTGTCAAAGTGACTCGTATGGTCGAGTTTAAATCCTCTTATATTACGCATTGGGACAATGCTGGCGGACAGATACCAGAGATTATCGTCTATGGCAATCGAGGCACACCAGAAGGCATGGCGCAGCTAACCCCTTATCCAGGCGGCTACTTTCAAATACATGGCATGAGTAAATTCATCACTTTATTCGATGATGGATTGGTCGCTTCTAGCAAAGACAGCGCCCAACCCAAATTGCCACCGCAATATGTGCACTATATCGAAGATGGCTGGGACAAGGCACCGTTACAAGCGCGCAGTCAACAATCGATTGATTACGTGGCTGAGTTTGTACCGACCTTCCATAGCGCGCGTACGGTCGGTAATGCGTTATATGGTGGGCAGCAAATACCTGGGCAAGATGACACCTTGCGAGTCGCTGATGTGAGCCTATATTCTAATATCCGTTATGCGCGTGCTGAAAACGTCAAAGCGTCATCGACTCTAATCGCTGCTGATCAAATCGTTGACGAGCTGGCCAAACTTGGCTTGGTTAATCCTGATACGCCTGCGAATCGAAATCGCGATGCTCACGAATGGTCTTATCTGACACACAACGATAGTATGACTATTGATAGAGTCGCTCGTAGTTTGGCTGAAGAACGCGGCTTTCCCATAGCGATGGCGGGCGTGAACCATAGTATTCCTAAGAAGGACTTAGATACGGTATAGTCAATTTCATATACATATAAATGACATACGGTGTCAGGCTTATCTTAAGCTTTATCATTGGCTATTTAAAAATTGAGTAAAAAAAGGAGAGAGTGGCTAATAATAAGCCACTCTCTCCTTTTTTATACCTCTACGCTTGATTGCTTTGTGCTATTTATAACTTGAATCGATTACAAGCTAAATACCGCATAGGCTCGAACTTAGTTACCAGCCATTTTTTCTGTATCGACAGCACTATCGATGGTTACTACGGTTTTTAATAGGTCAATGGCTTCATCAATCGTATTGCACACCACCAAACGCTCAAGATCTTCTTGCTTCATAAAACCTTGGTCAGCAGTATATTTTAAATGCTCAACCATACGATCATAAAAACCATTGATATTGAGGATAATCATCGGCTTTTCATGCTGATATAGCTGACGCCAAGTAGCAATCTCCATGATCTCTTCTAATGTACCAAGACCACCAGGCAGTGTGATAAATGCATCCGCATACTCTGCCATCACTGTTTTTCGGGTGTGCATGGTATCAGTTAAGTGTAGACAAGTTAGCTGTTCATGAGCAATCTCATGTTTGAGCATAAAGGTTGGAATCACCCCAATCGCTTGCGCACCGCCCTTGATCACTTCATCTGCAACGGCACCCATCAGCCCAATACTAGCGCCACCGTAGACCAAACCCATACCGTTATCTGCTAACGCACGACCTAGCTCGCGTGCTGCTTGCTCGTAGACTTCTTTATTACCGAGACGCGAACCGCAATACACTGCCACTAATGGCATCGTCAATGCTGATTTATTCACTGCTTGCTCAATGTTAGTGATGTCTTGGCTAGTGATAACTTCATACGTATCGTTGTTAATCTTCATTTGCATATAGCTTCCTTAATGTTACATCGATTGTTTTTATTGAATGTCTATTGATTAAAAATTTAGCTATTAAAAAGTGTATGTATACTGGGGTATGCCCTCAATTCAAAAATAGATTTTTATGAAAACCTTGATAGATAATAGCATTTAAAATAAAAAAAATAGAACTTGGAAGTCATCTTCGAGTGCCTTCCTCACTAAGATTTATTTTAACATAAGCAACCCTGTCAGATATCAGCAACGATTTATCACTACGCAATGACTACATGCTCGAGACGGTTAGCTCTTATTTACTCATCAAACGCAATGATAAAAATGATAAAAATGATAAAAATGATAAAACATCCTAAGGCCAAACCATGGAAAACAGCCCTATCAATAATCAAATAGATACTGACTCTCAAATAGATGTTTACTCTCTAAGCATCATGACAGACCGTAATAAGGCATTGGCAGCGACCGTTTATCGCCCTACAGGAGCAATGAAAACAGCGATTATGATAGCACCAGCCACTGGTATCAAACGCCAGTTTTACCATAGCTTTGCGACCTACTTAGCAAAACACGGCTTTGGAGTACTGACTTTCGATAATGAAGGCATCGGCGAATCACTTTCTTCTGACTTATCTAAATGTGATGCGTCTTTGATTAGCTGGGGTCGCCATGACATGCCAGCCGTCCTTGATGCCTTACAAGATGAGTTCCCTAACGCAACTTATCATCTGATTGGTCATAGCGCAGGCGGTCAGCTCGTTGGTTTGATGCCAAATTATAAGGCTATCAAATCTGTATTCAACGTTGCTTGCTCATCAGGACGTATCAAAAACATGAATATGCCATATAAGCTCAAAGCAATAGGCTTTATGGATGCCTTTATCCCACTCGCTAACTTGACGCTAGGCTACACACCATCGGATAAAATCGGCATGGGCGAGCCATTACCGCGCGGTGTAGCTCGACAGTGGCGTGATTGGTGCAATGGCGCAGGCTATATCAAGACCGCTTTTGGCAAGAGTATACACACGCATTTTTATGACGAGCTAAGCATGCCAGCGCTTTGGTTGGGCTTTAGCGATGACGATATCGCCAATAGCAAAAACATGGATGACATGATTCGCGTATTTACAAAAATGCCAGTAGAAAAACGCTTTTTAGAACCCAAAGATTTCGGGCTAAATCATATCGGGCATATGCGTTATTTTAGTAGTAAAACCAATGCCAAGGCGCCAGAGCTTTGGCAGATGGCAGTTGATTGGCTGAATAAGCAGCATTAAGAAGGATATTTACTTTTCTGAGCTTTCGCTCTCTTCTGCTTTGATACGCTTGGTCAACGCAGAATACAGCGACGGCTGCATGTTATGAATATTGCCTATCATCCATTTAACATAGCTGATAGGTACCTCTTTAATTGGCTTGCCCTTATGCTTGCCAAACGGCATCTTACTCACAGGGGTCGCTTTATTAGAAATAGCATGCGCCGCTGCAAAATCCGTCGGAGCAATCTCTAGACGTTCGCAACAAGCCTGATAAAGCAGATAACACATGCGTGCATCACCTAGTGCATCATGAGCAGCCACCGTCATTCTACTTGCTTCGGACTTCCCCAATAGCTGCTCGATACACTTGGACTGACCGTAAGCACTCCATTCTGGAAAGGCTACCCTCGCCAGCCGCACCGTACATATGAGCTTGGCAGAGGGGCTACCAATCACTCGCCAATCAAAGCGCACATTATGACCAATCAGATATTCAGGCAATTCAAATTGGTCTAATTCAAAACGTTCAAGACCTGCTACATCCTCATCGGTAATGCCATGCACTTTGATAACAACGGGCGATATAGATCGGCCACTATTAAAGTATTTCATCCACTCAAACCCTGTCGCCACATTAATAGTCGCAACTTGAATAGGTCGTGGATCACGGCCTTGATCCGTTTCGGTGTCGATAATCAGTGCAGTGTCAAAGTCGGTCATATAATATGGGTCATCAATAGTGGCTGAAATGGCCTAATAGAAACGTTATAGTTAATAGCAATACGCTTGTCACATTTATAGTTATTGGGATAAAAGCCAAATATAACAAGCTCATACAGAAAGTAAAGGATAGAACTTCTACAATGTAGTATTCAATAATATAGAAAATTTAAGAGAGCCCTATGCTACCTGCCGATGAACATCAGCGAGCCAAACCCACGCTTTTACGCCGTGTACTAAGCGTACTCATTAGAGCTGCTGTATTGGTGATGCTATTGTTTATATTAGACAAACTGCTGCCAAGTATCAGTCAACAAACACAGTCATTTGTTGTGTCAAAATGGCAGCAGTTGAGCCTATTGCAGCAAGCTCTGCCCACAGAAGACAGCCTACCTTCTCCGTTACCAGAGCAGAATCTAACGGATACTTGGGGTGCTGCGCGTAGTCAAGGCCGCTCGCATGAGGGTATTGATATTTTTGCAGCGCGAGGCACACCGATACAGTCGACAACGCAAGGTATCGTCCGCAAAGTAGGTGAAAATAATTTGGGTGGTCGCGTGGTGGTCATCGTTGGACCTGGCGGCGCAGGACACTACTATGCGCATTTAGAAGATTATGCCGATATTACTCCCAACGACTGGGTGAATGCTGGTGATATCATTGGCTATGTTGGTGATAGTGGCAATGCAAAAGGCACACCGCCCCATGTCCATTATGGGATATACATCAATGGTAGCGCTGTGAACCCGTATCCATTTTTGCAAAAGAATTAGGGCATATTATTCATCTATAAATCAGTAATATTTTCGGTCTTAACTCGTAGGAGCAGATCGAACATAAGCTGCTGGGAATACCATGCTAAATGTGGACCCGACCCCTTCTACCGAGTCAATTTGTAATTTTGCCTCATGCTGGTACAAGACATGTTTTACAATCGCTAAGCCCAAACCTGTACCACCTGTGGCACGACTACGGCCTTTATCAATACGATAAAAACGCTCCGTCAAACGCTCAATATGCTGCGATGCAATGCCAATGCCATTATCCTCAACAGCGAACTTGCAGCCTTCTGACGTCTTGGTCCAGCTGATGGATATATCGCCACCTTTTGGGGTATATTTAATAGCATTTATCACCAAATTCGACAATGCACTATTTAGGTACATCTCTGAACCTTGTAGCCCGTCATAAGTATCTATCTGCAAATGAATGGTATGACCATACGATTGATTATAAGCTTGCGCATCATCATAGACATGAGTCAACAGCTTGGTCATATCAATATAAGTCAGCTCATGAGCCTCTTCGATTTCAATGCGAGATAACAGGAGCAAGTCATTTACAATTCTATTCATGCGAGCTGTTTGCTGAGTCATCAACTCAAAACCACGACGCCAATGCGGCGGCATATCTGGCTGATGTGAGAAGTTTTCTAAATACCCCATCATTACGGTCAGTGGCGTACGTAATTCATGCGAGACATTCCCGACAAAATCGCGGCGCATTTCTTCTAGATTATGCAATCGTGTCACGTCATAAATGATGAGCAGCTTTTCATCACCAAACGGTGTGATTTCACACTTTAGATAGCGCTTAGCATCTCGCCATGATTCTATATGAACGCCATCGTTAGGTATCGTTGTGGACTGATAATATTGACGGAATTCAGGGGCGCTGATGAAGTCAAAAATACTTTGACCTTTATCCGTTACTTGCAATAGCAGCAAATCCTCTGCCGCTTGATTCCACCACTCCAAACCATCATCATCATTGATTAAAATCACCGCATCTTTTAATGCTTGTACGGCGCTGCTGATTTTGTTAAGTTGATCCGTTGCATTTTTCTCAGAGGTTGGCTCTAACGTGCCCTGCTGGTTATTGTCTATTGGCATAGTATTGCTCATTTATTATCCTTACCACTATTCGCTATATTGGACCACGATTGCCAAGGCACTTTTAGGGTCAATTAACTGGGTTCAATAAAGCTAGAAAACCGGTAGCCTGTACCACGAACCGTCTGTATCAACTTATCACAGTCATGTGGGCGCAGTAATGTACGCAGACGTTTGATATGTACATCAATGGTTCTATCTTCAATATAGACGTTGCCACCCCATACCTGATCTAGCAGCTGTGTCCGCGTATAAGCACGCTCTGGGTGACTCATAAAGAATGCCAATAATCGATACTCAGTGGGGCCAACTTCGATGACTTTGCCTGTGGCTGTCACGCGCTGGCTCTTTGTATCTAGGCTCAGATTGCCTATTTCGATAGGCTTATCACTACTGAGCGCACTACTACGGCGCAATACTGCTTTAATTCTTGATATCAATTCACGTGTCGAAAAGGGCTTAGTCATATAATCATCAGCACCGGCATCAAGGCCATGAACCTTGCTATCTTCTTCACATTTAGCCGTCAGCATAATGACGGGGATTTCGGACAATATCTCATCATTTTTGAGCATACGGCAAAAATCAACACCGCTCTTATCTCCGGGCAGCATCCAATCTAATAAAATAAGCGCAGGCCTATGATCGACGACTTGCTGATGCGCCTCTGATACATCGGCTGCCTGCAAGCTATCAAATCCAGCCATTTCTAGTGTCATTACGATCATCTCACGAATCGCAGGTTCATCTTCAACAATCAAAATTTGCTCATTATACATACGGTATTCTCAGCGTTAGATGACAAAACTTAACTTATAAACAAGGCGATAGGTGCTCGCTATATTTTATCTATTAAACGGATTAATTATGACAGCTTAATGACATTTGTTTGAAATGCCTTATCCTTAATATTGAATCCGATGGTTTACTTTACCTCTAATAAAAAGTTCAGCGGCCCATCATTAATACTTGAGACCTGCATATCAGCGCCAAACTGACCAGTGGCCACATTTGCATGCTGGGTTTTGGCATAAGCGACCAATTGTGCAAACAATGTCTGTGCCATATCGGGCGCCATTGCACCACCAAAGTCAGGGCGACGGCCTTTATCGGTTTTTGCCATCAGAGTGAACTGTGATACTAATAGCAATCCACCAGCTACTTGCTGGACGTTTTTATCTAATTTACCATATTTGGCAGGATCATCATCATTTTCAAAGATGCGATAAGTCAGAATTTTATCGACCATTCTCTGCGCGCTTTGTAGCGTATCATCGTGACCCAAACCAATATATGCCAACACACCTTGCTCAATGGTACCGACACACTGTTCATTAATGGTGACACTCGCACCCTTCACTCGTTGTATAAGTGCTTTCATTTACTGACTCCTTACAGATTATGCTCATACAATAACATGCTGTCCATGATAAAATGCAGCCATTCACTTGCCCATTAATTATTACATTGAACTTTACTTTGGTAACCTCATTATGAATTTATTCACCACCTTGCAACAGCTTGTCCCGCAGCAGCAACTAAGCAAAGTTGCAGGCCGTCTAGCCGCAAGTCGCCACCCTTACGTCAAACGCGCATTTATCCGTAGCTTTGCTAAAGCTTATCATGTCAGTTTGGACGAGTATGAGCGCCAGAGCTTTAATGCCTATGAAAGTTTCAATGATTTTTTTACTCGTGAACTAAAAGACGATGCTCGCCCTATCGATACGACTGCTGACGGCATCGTTAGCCCTGCGGATGGTGTTATCTCTCAGTTGGGTCAGATTGAAGACCATAAACTGCTTCAAGCCAAAGGTCGTTACTACGATGTCGGGCAGCTACTTGCTGATAGCGAAGACGGCCATTATTTTGCTGATGGTAGTTTTGCGACCGTTTATCTAGCACCTAGTAATTATCACCGTGTCCATATGCCGTTCGATGGCACTTTAACCAAGACCCGTTACGTACCGGGTACGTTGTTCTCTGTCAATAATACGACTGCCGATAACGTGCCTGACTTATTTGCACGTAATGAGCGTTTGGTTTGTATGTTTGATACTAAGTATGGCAAAGCAGCCGTGGTGATGGTCGGGGCGATGATTGTCGCTGGTATCGAAACAGTAGCGACAGGTAAAATCTCACGTACGGATGATATCCAAGAAGCCAACCATGACATGAGCTTTGAGAAAGGTGATGAACTTGGCCGTTTTTACTTAGGCTCAACCGCCATTGTAGTGCTACCAAAAGCCGCAAAAGCTGCTTGGCAAGACAGTATGAAAGCCAATAGTGTTGTACAAATGGGACAGTTACTGGGCAATACCGATACCAAATAAACACTCTGCTACATCATAAAATACGAGTCAAAAAACAAGATTCGTAAAAAACAAAAGCCCCGTTAAGCGTAAATCATAACGCTTAACGGGGCTTTTTATTGATTACTTTTTACTAATTATTAAAAGGCACGACTCATCGCGAAAGCACTTCAGTATTAAAAGATATTCAAATCACCTTAATATCGAAAGTGCTTATGGATAGGATAGGCAAATAGGATGTTTTCCTCTTGCGTACCGCTGCCGATATTATGAATAATCAACGGTGTGCCATCCGCGGCTACTTTGTCCGAGACAATACCTATGTGCGGTAAGTTACTCTTTGGCAAACGCCATGACACGATATCTCCCGCTTGAAAGCTGTCTTTATCTGTAATTGATAATGTCTGGCCTTGACGCTCGAAGAATGCCTCCAGATTGGGCACACGACGATGGTCAATATTTTTGTCCGTCGATTTCAGTCCCCAATTCTTTGGATAGCTTGACCAGTTGGACTTCATGTCATGATTGACCAATTGCTGTAGATCAATGTTTTGCAGACGATACGCTCTGATGATGACATCAGTGCAGACACCGCTTTCTATCGGCACATCACCACGCGGAAACTCTAATTTACGATAAGCGGGATCATAGCTGGTGGTAACCCCAATTTGCTTTTTGGCATCGTGCGCCAATTTATTACCACTACTGATGGAGGTTGCGGCTTGAGCCATTTGTGCCAAGCCTAATACACCGACCAAGACCAGCGATGTACATAATGTTTTATAAGTTATAGATAATTTCATTTAACAATCTCTTTTTGGTTGAACCAATCACCAGTACTGTAGCACGTGCAAATGATAGCTAAGTTGCAAAATGTTTAAACAATCATCCTGTCCCTTTACAAATCAATCAACCACCCTTGCTGAGTCGCGTATTTGATATTTTCTGATAACCAGTCATGAATGCTAGGAAAGCTGTCTTTGATAAATGCATGTGCACCGCTCACTTGCGAGCGAGTGACACCCAGCTCAATCCATGTTTTTCCTTCGGTATTTAAATTGAGTAAAAAAGGCAGTAAACGATCAATCACTTTTAGCAGCTGAGTCTCCTTACTATCGCCTGTCTCTTGCTCTTCCCAAACTTCACTTAAATTCGTAATACCATTGCCACGCTCGTTCTGTAATCGAGCAATACCCTCACGCTCTTCTACGTGTGCAGTGCTACGCGTGCTGGCATACAAAAACGTATCGCCCGCATCAATCTCACCCAAATCATGTACCAGTGCTAACTTCAATAACTTTTCATGATTGACATCTAACTCAAACTGCTCAGCGATGGACCAACACGCCATGGCCAAATGCCAAGAATGCTCAGCAGAGTTTTCTAAGCGCGTGGTACCCGTCACATAGCTGCGACGATTGACTCGTTTAAGCGCATCCAACTCTAATAAAAAATGGGTAACGTCATTTATATCGATGTCTACAGCGCGTGTTGAATCGATTGATAAAATAGGTTTGGTTGATACTGCTGGATTAACTACTGACATACTGTTCTCTAACTTGTCTATGGATTGATTGCGCTTTATATTGCTTATATTAGAAATAGAAATAGCGCTGATTCTATCAAGCGCTATTTTTATAAAAACTATTCAAACATATCAGTATATGAATGATGCCAACGGCTTAACTATACGTCATGCCAAAAGCTATTTAATCAAATTGCTAATCGTTTTAAAGGCAGGATCTTCGCTGCTACGGCATAGTTCAAACAAAATAGTTTCGACCGTGGTAATCACACCACCTGCTCGGCGGATACGGCGAATGGCTTGCTTTTTATCATAAGGAAAGCGTGACCCAACCGCATCCCCAATAATGACGGGTTGCATACCGTTATCGAGTAAATCGAGTGCGGTTTGCAGCACACAGACATGCGCCTCTACCCCAAATAATAAAACAATGCTTCGATTCTGCTGAGCTAGATAGTGCCATGAGTCATTATTATCGCAAGCACTAAACGTGACCTTCTCAAAGCTTTTGGCATTAGTGCCTTCTAATATTTCACGTATCTCCGGCAATGTATCGCCTAGACCTTTTTTATATTGCTCATTGAGCATGATAGGAACATTCAGCGCTTGGAGACCTTTGATAAGCGTCACTGTTTTTTTGACGATATTCTCGTGGTCATAGATATGCGGGGTAAGACGCTCTTGCACATCAATAATCATGGCCTGCGTGTTTTCGCGAGCGATTCGATAGGTACGATCGGTAATCATAGTAGACATAGCGCACTCCTTGTACAACTGACGTTTATAATTCAAATCCGTTTTAGTTTTATCATGAATATTATCATTGTTGAACCAACTCTTATTTAGTCATACTTTGTTCAGTGCGTCAATGAAGATAAACTTAAATAATCGCTATAAAAAAACCTTAGCTTTTAGAGCTAAGGTTTTTTTATAGCGATTAAGACCATAAATGTGAAAGTTTATCGCTATTTTGCTTTTGTGTTTCTAATTTGGTGCAGTTGGCATCAAGTAGAACTTACTCTTTTGGCGTGTTTCCAGAGTCTTTGCTACCTTCAGCCCATTTCCCTAAGTTATGCGCTTGGCAGCTGTATTTCGCCATTCGCGACGCAGTACTTTCACTATTACCGTTATCCAATGCTTGCTGATAATTTTTCATATAAATACTGTCCGTTGGCTGACAGTTACTGCTTGTGGTAGCACATCCAGCTACTACAAGTATACCCAAAGATAATAATCCCATTCCCAATAAATTTTTCATATTCACTCTAAAAAGTTATAATAATATGATTAAAAACTAATTAATCGATTTTGATCTCAATAAAAAAACTCTGCACGAGTGCAGAGCTTTTATTAGAATCAATTCAATAAATCAACAATTACACACGCTCAATAATAGTCGCAATACCTTGGCCAAGACCGATACACATCGTCGCTAGACCGATTTCAGTATCTGACTGCTCCATTGCGTTTAGCAAGGTAACCGTGATACGGGCACCTGAACATCCTAGTGGATGACCTAATGCAATCGCGCCACCATTGATGTTGACGATGTCTTGCTTGTCCGTCAAGTTCAATGCTTTAAGTACTGACAAGCCTTGAGCTGCGAATGCTTCATTTAGCTCGATGGTTTGCATATCACTGATGCTCATGCCAGCACGTTTAAGTGCTTTTTGAGTCGCAGGTACAGGACCATAACCCATGATAGCGGCATCACAACCAGCCACTGCCATACTACGGATACGGGCACGTGGTTTTAGACCTAGCTCTTTGGCTTTTTGGGCGCTCATCACTAGCATGGCAGAAGCACCGTCAGACAATGCAGATGAGGTAGCAGCCGTTACTGTGCCGCCTTTAGGATCAAAGGCTGGACGTAGCTTTTGCATTTGTTCCATCGTTGCGTCTGGACGAATTACTTCATCAACCGTACACAGTTGCAAACGACCCGCAGCATCATGACCTTCGATACCGATGATTTCATTGTCAAAACGACCTTCGGTAGTCGCAGCCCATGCACGGCGATGTGACTCAAGACCAAACGCGTCTTGCTCTTCGCGAGTGATACCATTCATACGGCCCAGCATCTCAGCGGTCAAGCCCATCATGTTTGAGGCTTTTGCATAATGCTTAGAAGCAGCAGGGTTTAGATCAACACCATGCATCATGCCGACGTGACCCATATGCTCAACACCACCGATGATGAAGACATCACCTTGATTGGTCATGATTTGAGCAGCGGCAGTGTGAAGCGCCTGCATAGAAGAACCACACAGACGGTTGACTGTTTGGCCACCCGCTGTCTTTGGAATACCAGCTAACAGACCGATGTTACGACCGATGTTTAGGCCTTGCTCTAGCGTTTGGTTGACACAACCCCAGATGATGTCTTCAACGTCACGTGGGTCAAAGTCGTTACGCTCGACCAATGCACGTACCAATTCAGCAGACATGCTATCAGCGCGAACGTGGCGGAACATACCGTTTTTCGTTTTACCCATCGCTGAGCGTACGCCATCTACGATGACCACGTCTTTTGGACTTAAAATTGTCATACTATCTTCCTTTTCAATTTTTATTGTCAGTGTAGTCAGCTCAATTTACTACTATTAACTCGTCAATCTCGCTTAAAGTACAATAGGTACATTTGCGCTCGATTTCCTGGTACTAGTATTGAATTGAACCAACTATAATCGTACGTTCACTATTGGAGACGATTCATGTCTCCATTGCTTTCATGCAAAGATAACAAACGTACTGCACTTCATCCTATTAGTGACTGCCTATTACGCTGTTGCGTAAAAGGTCTCGCCCGCTGCTGCCATATCGCGAATCTTTTGCGGGGCTTCATAAGCTTTGCCTAGATATGCGTACTTTTCACACAATGCCAAGTAGTTCTCTAGACCCATTTGGTCAACATAACGGCAAGGGCCACCACGGAATGGTGGGAAACCTACGCCCATGATCATTGCCATGTCGGCCTCGCTTGGTGTGCTCACGATGTTGTCTTCTAAGCAACGCACTGTTTCATTACAGAATGCAATCATGGTGCGGTCAATGATGGCTTGATCGTCAAATTCTTGCTTTTCGCTATCTGTCGTGGTTTTTAGCAGCTCATAAGTGGCTTCGTCAGCGACTTTCTTTGGCTTGCCGCGTTTGTCCATTTCATACTTATAGAAACCAACACCGTTTTTCTGACCTAGGCGTTTGTTTTCATATAAAAGCTCAATAGCACCTTTATAATCAGGCTTCATGCGATCAGGGAAACCTTCTGCCATGACTTCTGCGCCATGAACACCAGTATCTAGACCGACGACGTCGATTAGATATGCAGGACCCATTGGCCAGCCGAATTTTTCCATAACTTTATCAACATGAGCAAAGTCAGCACCTTGTTTAAGTAGCAAGTCAAACGCGCCAAAGTATGGGAACAGAACACGGTTAACTAAGAAACCTGGGCAGTCATTTACAACTACTGGCACTTTACCCATTTTAGTTGCAAGAGCAACGGTAGTCGCAACGGCTTCTTCAGATGATTTCTTACCGCGGATAACTTCAACCAATGGCATACGATGTACTGGGTTGAAGAAATGCATACCAACGAAGTTTTCTGGACGTTCAAGCGCTTCTGCTAGGAACGTAATAGAGATGGTTGAGGTGTTTGACGCTAGGATACAATCGTCTTTAACCAAGCCTTCTACTTCTTTTAGAACCGCACGCTTCACGTTTGGATTTTCGACTACCGCTTCGATAACGATATCAGTTTCAGCAAAGTCGCCATAGTTAAGCGTTGGACGGATACGGCTTAAGGTTTCGCCCATTTTTGCTGGGGTCATTTTGCCGCGATCGACCATTTTACCAAGTAACTTGCTGGCTTCACCCATACCAAGGTCTAATTGCTCAGACTTGATGTCTTTCATGATGATTGGCAAGCCTTTGCTGGCTGCTTGATAGGCAATACCGCCACCCATGATACCAGCGCCTAGTACAGCGGCTTCATTGATTTCATGTGCTTTTTTGCTGTGTTGCTTCGCTAACTTCTTAACCAACTGATCGTTTAAGAATAGACCAACCAAGCTCTCTGCTTGTGGGGTTTTAGCCGCTTTTGCAAAACCAGCGGCTTCTACTTCGATTGCTTTGTCACGTGGTAAATTAACGTGCTTCTCAATCGCTGCGATTGCTAGCGCTGGTGCTGGGTACTGCTTAGGATTGGCTTTGGCAAAGATCATACCTTTGGCACTGTTGAATGCCATGGCTTGCTCAAGCTGATTTAGCTTAACAGGAACCAGTTTTTCTTCACGTTTTGCTTTCCAATCAAGCTCACCTGAGATACATTTTTTGACCAAGTCAATTGCCGCATCTTGCAAGTCATCAGCAGGAACCGTTGCATCAACCAAGCCTAGCTTTAGTGCTGCTAGTGCTTTTTTAGGAGCGCCAGTCGCGATAAGCTCAAGTGCATTGTCGATACCAATGATACGCGTACTACGAACCGTACCACCAAAACCTGGGAAGATGCCCAATTGGGTTTCTGGTAGACCGATAATCGCTTTATCGCTCATGACACGATATTCACAAACCAAGGTCATCTCACAACCGCCGCCCATTGCAGCACCATTAATGGCAGCTACTTTTGGAAACGGCAGGTCTTCAAAACGATTGAAAGCGTCATTGACATGAACGACCCAATCTTTGATCTCGCTTTCTGACTTCTTGAAAGAACCCACGAATTCTGTGATGTCAGCACCAGCGATAAACACGCCTTTGGCTGAAGTAACGATAAGACCTTTTACGTCGTCCGCTTTTTCTAGCGCACTAACTGCTTCACCAAACTGCTTATTGGTCTCAGCATCAAATTTGTTCACGCTCTCATTTTCGGCGTTGTACTGCATATTGGCGATGCCATCCTCTAGCATTGTCACCGTGATGCGATTTCCTTGGTATACCATGTGGAACTCCTTTCTATTGTAATAAAAACGATGTAATAAAATTTATGACTTATAAAGTTTATAACTTATAAAGCTACTTTTTAGACTGTAAAAAATAGCCGGTTATTGTTAGTAAAGTAAGTAATAGCACTGATTGGTCTGTATTCTCATCATGACAGACAAAAATAACGTCATCATGACAAACAACATGGCAGATTAACCAGTGAAGATGTCTTTATTATCTAGCGCTTATCATTATGTATTTATGGCTATATTGTTTCTTTAACACAAATAAATACGGCGCTTCATTTATATAATTTCTTTCAAGGTGCTACTGCTGCAAGTATTGATGTTATAAATACTGACTGTGATTTGGTTTTATATGGGTTGTCCGCTTAGATACAGGTATAAAACCCATGTTTTCATCATCAGACTATCTCTACGCCAATTAGTGTAGGGGATTATGACCCTCACTGTCACAAGCTAATACCATACTCGCAAGTCACTCTTAAATCACCTGTAAGCATTTACCTTATGCGCAAAGTGCTTTAGTGAATGATTGTATACTCAAATCAAGCGTGGCACTGTCAGGCTTTGAGTAAATATTGTCTTGCAGCGCATAAATAATAGCAGCAACCATCAAACATACGCCTTTATCACAACACATTCAATCCATCAGTGAAATCAATGACACGTAACGAGAGATTGTTAGAATATTATGGTCGCGAAAAACAGTCGCGAAAAACAATCGATTGATACTTTGTCACACACAAGCCATGCGCGCTATCATGCTACACTAATGTCGTTTTTACCTTATCCCTGATAATTTTTACTGCATTCCTATAAACTGCATCCCTATAAATGGTTGGATTATGACTGTTTCTTCTACGCTACACCCTACTCCTTTTGGCTTTATCTCGTTTGATAACAATGAACAATTTCATAGCACAGTGCGCGAGCAATTGGCGCAAGATATCGACGTGCTGTTTGCTTATGCCGAGCTGCCAAATCCGCTAATTGATGCCTGCCGTTATGTGATGACTGGACAAGGCAAATTGGTACGCCCACTGTTGGTCGCCAGTGCCTTCTCTAGTATCACGGCGAATAATGACAACAGTCTTAAACAGACAGATATTAAGCAAGAAAGCTCTGAACAAGATGACAGTCTGGATGCACTACTAGAAAGCAACGCTGACTATGATATGGCGCGCCGTGCAGCGCTAGCGGTAGAGCTGCTACATACCTATTCGTTGGTACATGATGACTTGCCCTGTATGGACGATGACGAGCTGCGCCGTGGTCAGCCGACTGCTCATATTGTCTTTAATGAAGCGACCGCGCTATTAGCAGGGGATGTGCTACAAACGCTCGCCTTTGAAGTACTGACCGCAGAGCTGCCTACCTTTGCGCCATTTGATACGGCTATCGCAAGCCAGCTCATGGCGATATTTACGCCACGTGCCAGACGTATGGTTTCCGGTCAAATGCTAGATCTCAATGCCGAGGCCAGTGACAGCATCTCACAAACTGATTTGGAAGCCATTCACCGTGACAAAACGGGTGCATTGATTGAAGCGGCCATGCTCATGGGTGGTGTCTGTGCTGGCGCGACCGCTCCTCAGCGTATGGCACTACAAGAGTGCGCTCAGCATATTGGTCTGGCCTTTCAAGTTCAGGACGATATATTAGATGTGACGACTAGCACGGATACGCTTGGCAAGCCTGCCGGTAGCGATGAAAAACTGGACAAGTCTACCTATGTAAAATTCATGGGCGTTGAGAAGGCGACTGACTATGCGCAATCGCTGTTTAATGACGGACGCGCAGCCATTATGCGTGAACTAAGTAGTGGTGAATTGAGTAGTGAAAACGAAAAAACAAATACAGACGCACTATTGGCATTGATTGAGTGGCTATGGTCGCGTAAGAAATAGTTTAGCGAATAACCGAAGACAAAAAATATCGTAGCAAACTTTATTAACCAAAACGGCAGTGAGTGGTCAACATGGACAGTAACCCTACCCCGCGTATTTACCTTGGCACTGGCGGCTATAGCGATACTGACATGCTCGGTACGCTGTATCCTACTGGCACCAAAAAGACGGACTTTTTACGTGAGTATGCCAAGCAATATGGTGCGGTGGAGATTAACAGCACGTTCTACGCACCTATCGGGCAAAAAGCCTTCGCGGGTATGGTTAATAAAGCCTACGTACAAACGGACAGTCAGTTAAAATTTGCTGTCAAACTGCATCAGGACTTCACTCATGCACGCAAAGGCACAAGCGAGCACGCACAGGCATTTTTGAACGCCTTATCGCCGCTTATCGAAGCAAATGCTTTAGCACCTTTACTATTACAGTTTCCGCATGGCTTTGATCGTACTCGCGAGCATCGCCTCTATCTGGCCAATCTTGTCAGTTGGTTTCAAGACTATCCACTCACCATTGAGTTTCGTCATAACGCTTGGCACACGCCGCAAGTGGTCGATAGCTTTCGGCAGCAAGGTCTAATTTGGTGTAGCGTTGATTATCCTAAGGTGAATGGCCTACCACCATCACGATTGATATTCACTGAACGCACTGGCTATCTGCGCATGCATGGTAATAACCTGAACTGGTGGGACGCTATGAGTGCAGCTGACCGTCATGATTATCGCTATAGCGAGGCGGAGATGCAGGACTGGGCGCAAGCGATTGCCAATCAACGTCAGCATTTCGATACGTTATACATCTTCTTTCAAAACACCACTAAAGCACATGCTTATTATAATATTGTGATGCTGCGTGAGGCATTATCCGCTCACCATTTTGAGATTTTTTAAACAAGAAACCATACAAGTAGATAACCATGGATTCACTCAGTCAGATTGTTTTAGGCGCTAGTGTGCAAGGTGCGGTACTGGGTAAATACCAAGGGCGCAAAGCTTATCTATACGGAGCCATGCTGGGCACGTTGCCCGATTTGGATGTACTAATACATTATCCTGACCCCATCAGTAATATGACCTATCACCGTGGTTTTAGTCATTCGCTAATCGTCCTGACGGCAGTAGGTATCGTGGGCGCGTGGGCAATCAGTCGCTATCATGCATGGCGCAACATGCCACTGCCTTACTCTACTGCGCGCTTGGCAACGGCCATGACGCTAGCGCTCACGACCCATCCAATTTTAGACAGCTTCACGGTCTATGGCACGCAATTGTTGTGGCCGCTACAAGAGTCTTTATCGCTGACGCCTTTTAGTATTGCGTCGATGTTTATCATCGATCCGCTATATACGTTGCCACTGCTCATCGCCATGATCGTAGGGCTGACACAAGGACGCAAGCTTGGTATTTTTAAAACTGGTGTATTAGTCCACTGTCAACGGCTTGCTATTTGGATGCTGGTCATCAGTAGTGGGTATTTGATGCTTTCATTAGGGCTAAAATATTACGCGCAAGACAAAGCTGAGCAAACGTTAGCAGCTGCCAAAATAGACAATATAGCTCGTATCAAAACCATGCCTGTGCTACCTACTATCCTGATGTGGCGTACGGTCGCTGAAGACGATCAAAATAGATTGATTGAAATACGTGGTAGCGTTTTAGACAGTCGCTTGCCTGAGTATCGCTATCTGACGCAGTATGATAACTCGCAGATGCTACGTGCAAACCTACCAACAGCGAGCCAGCCCTATGCGCACAGGCTGGATTGGTTCTCTGGTGATTGGACAGGCTACCGAACTCAAACAATGCTTGATGACGCTGTTGAACCTCACAAACAAGACGTCCAGTTGGTCGTTGATGACCTACGTATGATGGCAGGCGACACTGCGTTCTTTAGTTTTGTATTGGCTAATAAAACAGGACAACAGTCGCCATGGCAATCTGTTACGCCTATAGATGCACCCATTGTCAAAGTTGATAGCGAACCTGAAGTATCGCGTATTGAATTGGTGAAACAAGGGTTTGTGAGAGTGTTCGATGAGTCGGTCGTGGATAACGATGGTGGTTGGGTTTTGGTTGATGAGGATTAGTGCTAACCAAGAATAAAACATATGCTTATTACAAGATCTCGATGTTAAAGGAAGCGCTAGGTAGTGTTGGGTTTGAGGTGCCGAATATTGGTAGGTTGCCTTAAAGCACATACTTATTATAATATTTCGATATTAAGGGAAGCGTTGGGTAGGTTTGAGATGTTGTAGTGCTGATCTATTTTTATCAAATTTTCGCAGTAAACATAGCTTAAGTTGATTAATACTTTTCAACTCTAATTAATTATAAATAAGATGTTACGCTGTAATAACATTATCATAATACATCGGATGTTACTTCATATGAACAAGTGCCCAAATAAAGAAGTATTTGAATCATTATCTTCTACATTTGACCGTCTAGAGGAAGCCGCATGGTTTATTCGACTAATGGAAGAAAATTACCATTTCGCTGATAGGTTCAGATGGTCTCTATCCTCATTTCTCAAATCTCTTAAAGAGATTATGCAGCTGTTAACGATGGAACTGCAAAAAGATAAAATAACTTCTGCATTTGTAAAACAAAAAAAGACTGCACTTTCTTCGGATCCGCTAATTAGTTATTTATATAGACAACGAGATATAGTTGTTCATAAATCTATGCTTCAACCCGCTAGTACAGGCAGTGTTGGTTTTACGAGAGGTAAAGGTATGAAGTTAGGAATTGGAATGCCAATAGATCCTCTTAGTGATAGTGAAGAAGCAGTAAAAAGATATATCTACATTGCTGCGAAAGATGAAGACTTTCTTGGGATTCTTTACCAGGAAGATGATGGAAGTGGTGAATATACTTGCGTTGAGCGCCACTGGCGACTATCAGAATTTCCAGATATAGAGCTTACTCAACTGGCGGCCACTGCATGGGAAAAAGTAGCCCAAGCTCTTTTCGACGTAGCTGGTACGATGGGCGCTAAGCTGATAGAGCCTACATTTGAACTTGGAAACCCAAATGAAGTACGTTTCGAGTTATATAAACCAGAATGGATAAAAGAGCAGTTCAATTATTACAAAGAAAAGATTAGCGAAAATAATATATAAAAAGACAAAATAGCGCTTATGAAATCGTATCATTTTTTTGTGAGTACCGATTAAAAATCAACTTGCTATTTACTTTTAGTAAATAGTTTAAACCTCAAAAAAACTCTTTTATTAACGTCCTTTTTTCTTATCCAAACCCTTAACAGCTAAAGAATACTTTTCAACGCCAACCTCTTAACCTTTATGCTTTGCATCTGCGTAGACACAATGGATAAATTTATCTAAAAATAAGCCTACAGAACCGCTCTACTCATTATCTTTGCACACTGGTAACGTCTATACCGTCAATTAAGCATTATCAGTCAAAGTGCAATACAAGCACTCTGATATTTATTACCTATAATAGAGAGAATAATAATGACAACACTAACTAATAAAGTCGCGATTGTAACCGGTTCATCAAAAGGTATCGGCGCACAGATAGCCATATTGCTAGCATCAGCAGGGGCTAAAACCGTCATAAATTATGCAAACGATGACGCAGCAGCCAATGATATCGTCAACCAGATTAAATCAGCAGGCGGTGAAGCCATCGCTGTGCAAGCAGATGTCAGTAATACCAAGCAAGTCGAAGCGATGTTTGATGCCACTATTGATGCCTTTGGTAAGCCAGATATCTTGGTAAATAGTGCAGGCGTGATTATCTGCAAGCCTATCGCAGAGACGACCGATGAAGACTTTGACCGTATATTTGCTATCAATGTAAAAGGCACGTTTAATACATTGCGTGAGGCAGCAACTAAACTCAATGACGGTGGCCGTATCGTCAATCTCTCAAGTACGACCACTCGCATGATGCTGCCCACTTATGGCACCTATTGTGCGACCAAAGGTGCGGTAGATCAGCTAACCAGAATCTTCTCTAAAGAAGTTGGCACGCGAGGAATCACTGTCAATGCAGTGTCTCCCGGCCCTACCGATACTGAGCTGTTCCACGAAGGCAAAGCAGATGACACGGTAGAAAGCCTAGCTAGCATGTCACCGTTTAACCGTATCGGTGAACCAGTAGATATCGCCCGTGTAGTGGCATTTTTGGTGAGTGAAGAAGCCGCTTGGGTCACAGGGCAAAATATTGGTGCTAACGGCGGTATAGCGTAATATCGTTGTTCTACTAAGAACTATCGAGCCAAAAAAAGGACACCTCGCGGTGTCCTTTTTTATTAATCAAATACTTAGCTATTGAATATTATGCTTCAACGCCAGCGTCTTGACCTTTATATTTTGCATTTGCGTAGTCCCAGTTCACTAGCTTGTCTAGGAACGTGTCAACATAGTCAGGACGACGGTTACGGTAATCAACATAGTACGCATGTTCCCATACATCACAAGTCAATACCGCTACTTGGCCGTTCGCTAATGGTGTACCAGCGTTAGGGGTTTTAGCGATAGACAGTTTGCCACCGACTTTATCAGCCACTAGCCATGCCCAGCCTGAACCAAACTGAGTCAATGCTGCATTTTTGAACTCTTCACGGAACTTGTCATAGCTACCGAAATCTTCTTCGATTTTTGCTTTTAGATCACCAGTAGGTTCGCCGCCGCCGTTCGTTGGCGTCATGCAGTTCCAGTAGAACGTGTGGTTCCATACTTGAGCTGCTTGGTTGAACATACCTTGCTTGCTGTCATCGTTAGCAGTTGCTAGGATGATTTCTGGCAAAGTTTTGTCTTCTAGACCAGAACCTGGTAGCAAATCGTTAAGCTTGGTCACGTATGCATTATGATGCTTGTCGTGATGATACTCTAGCGTCTCGGCACTGATATGTGGCTCTAGTGCGTCTTTTGCATATGGTAGTTCTGGCAATGTAATGTTTGACATAGTTATTTTATCCTTGCTGTTTAGCCGTTAGTTTATAAAACTGATTATAGAAACTGAATTTTACGCTATTTTTACACCGCAAAAAACACTATAAAATAGCGGACTAAATTGGCTGAGTTTATTGTTTGAAACGAATATTATTGCTTGATACACGGTACTGCTCAATACAATATCACGTATTATTATGAATCCAAAATGAACCTAGCGGTTACTGCTTGCTATTATTCTCTGCTTAAAAGCCAAGTGTTTGACTTCATAAGCATTTATTAATTAAATATTCAAAAGTTACAGGATAATACTCGCTGTAGCTTGGCGAGTATTATAGCAACAATGGCCAAAAGTATCAGTTACCAAATGTTATAGACCGTACAATCAGTATAGCCATTAGCTATGTGTCAGCGGATAGCCCAGCGGATAGCCCAAGCTACCTCACAGACATCAATGACTACTGCAAATATGACGGTTAGCTAGATTTATAGACATAGTAAAAGACACTAAAAATAAAAGCTAGATTAACCAAACTCTACGTAATTATTTAACGGAAAGACACTATGACCAACACAAGCATCATCGACACTCCCCTACACGCGACACAATCAGCACCAAGTACCCAATGGGTGCTAGCCAGTAATAACAAAGGCAAGTTGGCTGAGTTTAAACGGTTATTCGCTGAGGCCAATCTAGAGGTGACAATCATCCCGCAAGGTCAGCTCGATATCGAAGACGCCATCGAAGACGGCTTGAGCTTTGTAGAAAACGCCATTATCAAAGCGCGTCATGCTAGCCGTATCAGCGGACTGCCTGCTATCGCTGACGACTCAGGACTGTGTGTGCCTGCACTCGGTAATGCACCGGGGATTTACTCTGCTCGCTATGCTGGTGAGCATGGTAACGATAGTAAAAATAATGCCAAGCTCATCGCTGACTTGCAGCCTATTCGTACTGAGCACGCGAGCGAGCCTATTAAAGGGTTATTTGTTTGTGTACTGGCGATGGTGCGCCATGCTGATGATCCATTACCAATCATCGCTCAAGGATTATGGCATGGCGAGATTTCAGAGACAGCGCATGGTGATGGTGGCTTTGGTTATGACCCATTGTTTTGGTTACCTGACTTACAAGCCAGTGCAGCCAGCTTGAGCGCTGCTGATAAAAACAGTATCAGTCATCGCGGTCAGGCCATTCAACAGCTATTGGCGCAACTGCCTTTATAAGTGCTCCCATAAAGGCAAGCAACATAAGGAAACATGACACCAAACAGATAATTTTTACTTTAATAATCAGATAGATTATACTGTTCTACTTTTAAAAATTTTGTCGAAAACCGTTATATGTCTGTATAATTCACCAAAAAGCGTTATTATGCGGTGCATTAACGGTTTATTATTGATATTTGATAGCATTTACAACCTCAGCAGTTTTATATTTTGTGCTGGCAGCGATTGCTACTGACACTGATATGGACGTTGCGGGCTATCATTGTCCCCTATTTATTCCAACGGCAATCCGTTGTACACGCCCGTATTTTGAGGCTCGGTTTGTCTATTACCATTTAATCCTAAGTACTGCTTAATTTTAAGTACTATCTAATCCTAAAGGTGTAATTAACATGGCTACAGATTTACAAGTCACAACCAACAAGCTATCTAACAAAGAAACCCAATTGACAGTTAAAGTACCTGTTGAAAAAATTCAAAACAAAGTCGAAGGCCGTATTCGCCAAGTTGCGAAAACTGCCAAGATTGACGGTTTCCGTAAAGGTAACGTCCCTATGTCACACATCCGCTCTCAGTACGGTGCTGGCATTCAACAAGAAGTTATCAACGATGTGATCCGTGATACTGTGTTTGAAGCGATCAAATCTGAAGACATCCGCGCTGTTGGCATGCCTAACATCGACGACGTAAAACTTGAAGATGACTTCTTGGTATATCAAGCGACTGTTGAAATCTTCCCAGAAGTAGACGTACAAGGTATCGATGAGATCGAAGTTGAGCGTCATACTGCCAAGGTTGATGAAGCTGACGTTGACACCATGATCGAAAACCTACAAAAGCAACGTGAAGAATTCGTTGAGAAAAAAGGCATGGCTGCGAAAGACAACCAAGTGACTTTTGACTTTGAAGGTTCTATCGACGGCGAAAAATTCGAAGGCGGCTCTGCTGAAGACTTCAAATTGGTTATCGGTAGCAACCAAATGATTCCTGGCTTTGAAGCGGGTATCAAAGGCATGAAAGCTGGCGACGAAAAAATCATCGAAGTAACTTTCCCAGAAGATTACCAAGCTGAAAACTTAGCAGGTAAAGAAGCTCAGTTCAAAATCAACGTAAAACTGGTTGAAAAATCTAAGCTACCTGAAATCGACGACGCGTTCCTTGAGCTATTCGGCGTAAAAGAAGGCGGTGTTGAAAAACTAAAAGACGACGTACGCAAAAACATGGAACGCGAAATCAAAAACGCTGCGCGTAGCCAAGTTAAGCAAGCGACTTTTGACGCATTGCTAGAAAAGAACGAGTTTGACGTACCAAACGCTATGCTAGAGCAAGAAATCGAGCGTCAACGCAACATGATGATGCAACGTTTTTCTCAGCAGTTCGGCGCGAATGCTGATAGCTTCGATAAAGACATGCTACCAAACGAGCTATTTGAAGAGCAAGCGCTACGTGCTGCCCGTCTTGGCATCATCGTTGCTCGTGTTATCGATACCAAAGGCTTAGAAGTAGATCAAGCACGCGTTGAGACATTCATCAAAGAAGCGGCTGAAAACTACGAAGATCCAGCAGAAGTGATCGAGTACTACACCACTGATAAGCAACAGCGCGCTAACATTGAGTCTGTTGTACTAGAAGACCAAGTGGTTGATTATCTAATCGAGCAAGGCAAAGTAACTGACAAAGAAGTTAGCTACCAAGACTTGCTAGCTGCTCAGCAACAACAGCAGCAAGCCATGTAGTCTAGACTGAGCGCTATCTGTTTTAGTTAGATAGCGCTCATGTTCTTAGCTCACAAAATACGGCCCCGATCATCGATTGGGGCCGTATTTTTATGGGTAAATATAATGAACTCAGTGAATAGCTAAATCATGTAATAGAAACTGATACTCTATAGTTGATTCAATTTAAAAGAGAGTCGAGGCAACCGAGTGCAGATATATATGTGATACTTCAAGCGAGGTTAACGCTGTAGCTATTCTATAGAGGATTGACTATATTTAGGTTAAAACAGGAATAAACACTGCTCCTAAACCTAGCACCACCAACCCACGTTGGAACCAAAAATGACCACCCAAGCGCTGTTGCAACTGCTGATTGATCACCATACCAACCGCATAGAGTCCTAACATAGACATCATCATACCGGCATAAAAACCTAACTGACCTGATACGCCGATCTGTGCTGGCAATTCCATCGCATGTGCCATACCGTGAAATACTGCCAAGCCGCCAAAAGTCATACTCAGCAATGGTACGTCACTTGTAGTTGCCGTGCTCGCTACTGACGTATTTAATGATGCAGCTTTTCCGCGCCATTGACCCAGTAACACGAATGCCAATACCGCAACTGACAACAGTATCGCCATCTCAACCATGCCAGCGGCCGAACCAAACGCACCACCACCTACCAAAGCACTGACTGTGGCTAAGACCGCGCCCAACGATAGCCCTCCTGCCAATGACATCATGCCCAAGCGCTGCTTTTGTAACCCGTAGAACAACATGCCCATACCGACTGCCAAAAACAAATGATCAAAGCCAGTCAGCGGATGCATCAGCCCTGCTTGCAAAGTACCTAACAGCGATGATGTGTGCGTAGCCGTTGAATGAATATGTCCTGCATGTGCCTGTGCCAATGACGGTAGCATCAATGAGGTCATCATCACCGTTGAGCCACCCGCTATATTACGAGCGGATAGAGCCTGTGAAAAATGCGTCTTTGTTATAGTTTTTGTATTGGTAGAGGCTGTCATGGGAGTGCTCCTTAATATTAATAATTTGGTTGTTCGTAGCTTGTAAGTCATAGTTCGCGAGCTTCTATTAACTAAGCAAGCATGCCTTGCTCTTTGATAAAGGCGATAATTTCATTCAGTCCATCCCCTGTTTTCATGTTGCTAAATATAAATGGCTTATCACCGCGCATTTTTTTGGCATCTCTTGCCATGACTTCTAACGAAGCCCCTACCATAGGCGCAAGATCAGTCTTATTAATAATTAATAGATCAGACTTGGTAATTCCCGGCCCACCTTTTCGAGGTATCTTATCGCCTGCTGAAACATCAATAACGTATAGTGTCAAATCAGACAGCTCTGGGCTAAACGTCGCCGCCAAATTATCACCACCTGACTCGATGATAATCATCTCTAAATCTTCGAAAGTTGCTTGCAGCTCGGCAATAGCAGTCAGATTAATAGACGCATCTTCGCGGATAGCCGTATGCGGACAGCCACCTGTTTCTACACCGCGAATACGCTCAGCAGGCATGGCATCATTACGGGTCAAAAACTCTGAATCTTCTTTGGTATAGATATCGTTGGTCACTACTGCCATATTGACCGTGTCGCGCATGTTTTGGCACAAACGCAACGTCAACGCGGTCTTACCACTACCAACAGGCCCACCAATGCCAAGGCGTAGGCACGATAATCCAGATGGCTGATTTTGGCGGTCGTTATCAGTCTGTAAGTCTGATATAGATTGAGAGTTTTTTGGTTTGAGCGGGGTTAGAGACATATTGAATTCCTAAAGCAGTTTGTATATTAATAAGTATAAATAGAAATAAAGGTACAATTATGAGCGGAATAATCGACTGTATTGCTCCTCATGCATACTTGAGAGGATAGCCAAATTGGGCAAGTTATTCGATATATTGAGTATTTCATAGAGGTCTTGGCATAGTTGCTGACAGTCTTGCTCTTCAAGCGAATCTGACGATACCATTAATGTATCAAAAGCATGCTGTATGTTAGTGCTAACGGCATCAATCTGCGCCGCCAACTCACTCTGTAATTGCCACAGGATACGCTGACCTGCCATCTGTCCTAACGGTACTGTCTTGACCGCAGCCAATACCATGTTTTCTAGTTGGGCGAAGCCATACGTGGTCATTGACTGTGCCAATGGTAGCTGCCAGTGCTGTGCAATATGAGCAAAAAGTGGCAAGTATCCGTCTTCAGGTATCTCAGCAGGTATACCGAGGCTAAGTACTTCATTGAGCCAAGATACCATTGCTTGAGCCAGTTGCTGAGACTCAAGCACAAACTCTTTACTCTCTAAGCCAGCATGATAATCGTGTGCTAGATTTGCAGCTAGCGTGTCATTACCTTGACCAAGTGCGAGCATTATTAGCCCTAATACGGGTAACTCGTAGCCGATAACAGCAAGCGCTAAATAGTCCTGCATAAATACCAGCGTACTGGCTTCGTCAGAGACCACGCCTGACTCAATCGCTGACTCAACACCTTGCGAATACGTATAACTACCAATGGGTAAGTTGCTCGATGCCAGCATCAGCAGCTGTCCAAGTTGGTCCGGCTGAGCAGACTGTGTACTGGTCACTTTGACTGCCCTACAGTCTCATGATGATGGCTGTGTTCGTGGCTATGGCTGTGTTCGTGCTTATTACTGTGCGAATGGCTATGTGAATCACTACTTGAATCCGCATGAGCATGTGAGTGAGAATGACCATGCGAGTGCCCTTGCCCTGACTGATATGCCCCTGTTTCAGGTTCAAACGGTACCGAAGCACCTTCAACCCGCAATCCAAGACGCTCTAACATTTGCGCAAGCACATGGTCGTTTTCAAAATATAACGCATAGCCTGCATCACCGTGGTCAAAACTATGGTCAAACATCAGTGGCACGTGCCGATTGCCTAAATGATAGGCGCCTTTCATCAACGTAAAAACATCATCAGCGGTGACTTTGGTGACGACCTGAGGTTTAGCGATGACTTGTATTAACTCACCTTCCTCATTGATTAGCACATCATTACCTTTGAGAGTACCTGTCCGAGGCAAGTCTACACCAACGCTCTCACCTGCAACCGTAGTGGCTTTAAATCGAGAATGCTGGCGAGTATCAAAATCTAACAGTAGATAGTCATTGGTTTGATGCTGTTTTGCTAATTGTGTTTTTTGAGCGTCATTTGGGGCATTTAAACGGGTATTAAATATCTTCATCATTATTATACTCTGGCTGTTGTTGCTCAAACGGTTAAGGCGTAAAACTCACAATATTTAGAATAATAAAATACTTGGAATAACAAAGTGTTTAGAGTAAAAAGTGTTTAGAGTAAAAAGTGCTTAGAATAAAAAGTAGCGCTGCGCCATGGGTAAGACATCGACAGGCTCGCAGGTTAGCATCTCGCCATCGGCACGCACTTCATAAGTCTCAGGGTTAATATCCATATCCGGACAGTAGCTATTAAAGCGCATGTCGCTTTTGCGAATATGACGAATACCATGTACTGGCTCGATAACTTTAGTCAAGCCAAGCTGCTTATCCACTTGTTTATCGATGGCAGCCTGTGACATAAAGGTAATGCTGGTTTGGGCAACCGATTTTGGATAAGTGGCAAACATAGGACGATAATGTACGGGTTGCGGGGTAGGAATAGAGGCATTAATATCGCCCATCGGCACAGCAGCGATAAGGCCACCTTTGATGATGCATTCAGGCTTTACCCCAAAAAATTTGGGCGACCATAACACCATATCGGCCCATTTTCCCTCTTCGATAGAGCCAACCATATCGCTGATACCATGAGTAATCGCAGGGTTGATGGTGTATTTTGCGATATAGCGTTTGATACGAAAATTATCGTTATCCTCACTGCGGTCGTAGTCCGTCAGCGTGATGAACTGCTGCTTATCCTCTATGGTTGCTGTTGCGTCTGGGGCAAGATGTCCGCGTTGCACTTTCATTTTGTGCGCAGTCTGCCACGTACGAATAACCACTTCGCCCACCCGCCCCATGGCTTGCGAGTCACTACTCATCATCGAAATCGCGCCCAAATCATGCAAGATATCTTCTGCGGCGATGGTCTCTTGGCGAATACGACTTTCTGCAAAAGCCACATCTTCAGCGATAGCAGGGCTCAAATGATGACAGACCATCAGCATATCGAGATGCTCGTCAATAGTATTGACGGTATAAGGGCGCGTTGGATTGGTCGAAGATGGCAAAACATGCGACTCGCCAATGGCTTTCAGAATATCAGGGGCATGTCCACCACCTGCCCCTTCAGTGTGAAAAGTATGGATACAGCGATTCTTGAACGCTGCTAATGTACTCTCGAGATAACCACTTTCATTTAAAGTATCGGTATGGATCGCCACTTGCACATCATACTCTTCAGCGACACTCAAACAGTTATCAATGGCTTGCGGAGTAGTACCCCAATCTTCATGTAGCTTTAGCCCTACGGCACCTGCTTCGATTTGTTCTGCAATAGGTTCTGGTACACTCACATTTCCTTTGCCCAGTAATCCGATATTCATAGGAATACTATCGGTAGATTTTAGCATTGAAGCAATATGATAAGCCCCTGGTGTACAGGTAGTCGCGAGCGTACCCTGTGCAGGCCCTGTACCACCACCAAGCATTGTGGTCACGCCTGACATAAGCGCTGTCTCACACTGCTGTGGTGCAATAAAATGAATATGGCTATCGACACCGCCTGCTGTCAGGATTTTGCCTTCACCAGAAATGATTTCGGTAGCACCGCCAATCGCAATATCGATGGCAGGCTGGATATCAGGGTTGCCCGCTTTGCCAATGCCGCTAATTCGACCATCCTTAATGCCGATATCTGCTTTGTAGATGCCCGTATAATCCATGACCAACGCATTGGTAATGACCGTATCGGCAACGTCAGCACCCAATAACTGCCCTTGCCCCATACCATCACGGATGACTTTACCGCCACCAAATTTAACTTCTTCGCCTTTTATCTCAATAGGTTTGCTAGCACGTGCACCACCCTCTAGTACCGCTACTTGATCGTTATCGGTACTCAATTGGCTCGTTAAATCAGCCTCAACCTGTAACCATAATTCGGTGTCGGCTAGGCGAACCTTGTCACCTGTTGTCGGACCAAAATGCTCAGCATAAATATGCCGACTCACTTTTTTCTGCGAGGTAACTGGCGGGTTTTCAGTATCTCTGTTATCTGATGCTGTGTCTGAGCTCGCGGCGCCCATCACACGCCCAGCAAAGCCATAAACTTCCTGCTTGCCAGCGTATGCTACCAACTCCACTTCACGTGACTGCCCCGGCTCAAAGCGTACTGCTGTACCAGGGATAATATTCAGGCGATAGCCACGCGTCTGCTCTCTCTCGAAACTCAAGGCATCATTGACCTCATAGAAGTGATAATGTGAGCCTATTTGGATGGGGCGATCGCCCGTATTAGCGACACTGATGGTCTGTACCTGCCGTCCTTGGTTTAAGATGATATCGCCATCTTGGATATGGTATTCGCCTGCTTGCATAAGAGTCGCCTTATTTTATAATTATCAGTTTAATAAGATAGTCGATTCAATTTAAAAGTAGTACAAGGCAACCGAGCGTAGATGTATATCTAATACTTCAAGCGAGGGTAACGCAGTAATAATTTTATAGAGGAATGACTATATGCCGTACTACACGATGGGATTATGTACCGTAACCAGCTTGGTGCCATCAGGGAACGTCGCCTCGATTTGCACTTCATCTACCATCTCCGCCACACCTTCCATCACATCATCAGCTGACAGATAGGTAGCGCCTTCACTCATTAATTCGGCAACTCTTTTGCCATCTCTTGCGCCTTCCATCAGTAGCATGCTGATATAAGCGATGGCTTCGGGATAGTTCAGTTTTACACCTCGGTTTTTGCGGCGTTCAGCCACCATGCCAGCCGTGAATAGCATGAGCTTGTCTTTTTCTGTCGGGGTCAAATGCATGGGACTTCCTTATTGTATTTATAATGTTCTGTATCACAGAGTAGCGTATTTCAAACGTTTAATGCCTTAACCAAAATAACGATTATATTTTTTTATATCAGAGTAACTTCATAACAAATTAAGTAGAATACAGCACCAAATCACGTGTCCCAGATCCGTGGACGACACGGCTCAAGTTGCCACCAGTGCTTACGTAAGACTTCTCTCAGCTGATAAAACGCTTCAAAGCAGCCACGCACATCTGTGCCTATATAGCGGATATTAATCGCTTGATAATTATGGGTGCAATAGACAGGTAGATCCGCTTCAGCGATTGCTTGCCGTAAAGTCAGTATCGTACTGTCCAAATAACGGGTTAGTGCTTGCTTGGTCGTCGCTTGCGCAGTCTCTGTCGTTTCTCGTGCTTTTGATGAGGATAAAGGCTTTTGATGTACGTCACTTAAACTTGGTACTGCCCAAAACGACCCATAGATATGCTGCCCTGCTAGCCCTAAACGCGATGTAAACCAGCGGCTTTGTGCTGACTGTGCCACACGTTCAGCAACGATGACTTTGCTTTCACGGTAGATATTCAAGCCTGTATGGTAATACCCTTGCAAAAACTGTTCATCATAGGCCTGCCGCCCAAAGACACTAATCTCCCATGTCAGTAAGCTAGATGAGTCCGTTAAATCAAAACGACTCGTCGCATGCATGTTGGCTTCGTTATAAATAATACTCTCTTGCGGCAGCCATTCTAGGCGAGCATCTCTGTCTAATGTGGCGTATACCTTTTGGCTAGCATATTCAGCCATGTCGTTTGGCACTGAGCTTATGTGGTTAGTATCATTACTATGCACACTGCCCTGATTCACTGGCATGGTGTTATCACAAGCGCTTTGTGTGGGCGACTGTCGATGCGAGGTTTTGCTTTTTTGGCTGACACTATCTTTGCCATACCACTTACCCGCCCCCGGTGTCGTAATGACAGCGTGACTATCGCTATCTAAACGCAGATCTATCGTCAACGTGTCACCACCTGCGATACCTGCTGGCGGATATAGCATTAAGATATGACAAATACCCTGCTGCACACGCGGCTCAGGGTATAAAGGGCGCTGTACCATCAAGGCGCCAGTATGCTTACGATGATAAAGCCGAGTTTTTGACTCAGCTGTGGCTATACCTTTGATAGTATTCGTACGTTTTACGCTGTCAAAATCTAACGCTAAAGAAGAGGCCCAGCTCATTTTATATACTCATCTACTAATTAGGGCGTGTTGAATATCAAATATAACACACGATTGTGATACTAAGAGGTCGAGCATTAAGCCGATCATACAAAACCCGGTGGTATAGTCATTCCACTATAAAAGAGAAAGCAACGATGCCAACAGTCAAAATGCCAAAAGCTTATGCAGCTGACTACACCAAACAACGACGTCACTCCATATATACAATCATTATGCCAACTTACTGATACTGGCTATCAGAGCAAGCAGTCGATACTATGCAAATGAATGATATTGCTTAGTTTTTGAGCACTGAAGTTTTTGGTCATATTGTCCACCTCACTTTCACGATGTCTCAAATAGATATCAATCATTCTTATTTTTTTAGCAGGCGCTAATTTGCACCAAAATTGTACAATTTACTATCACAAATGCACCAATTTTTATCATCATACTTCCTTTTAATGTAGCACCATATTCATAAATAATGAGTCACCTGTACTCCATACAGAGGTAGTCTGTCTACTATCTTTATGGAGGGTTTATAGGCAAGCCCCTTGATAAATGTATACAAACACCTTATTAATAGGGAGTCATTTATTATTTTTCACATTAAAAAGTTACTATTGCCCCGATAAAAAAGTTACCATTAGCTCAATTATTTTTAGCGACATCTAGATCGTAGCATTGCATCTAGTTAGTGTTAACAACAAGCGGTAGTATTTATCATGATAAGCACCCATAAAATCTTAACCGTTCGCTAATCCCAATCCCTTTATTTTATGTACTTATAAACAGGACATCTTTATGACAGATTATGATCGCATCACTGCCAACCCGCATTTTGATATGCTGATGAGTGCGCACAACGACATGCAATATACCCAAAGTGCACCTCAAGCTGCATTAGTGCCTATGGTGGTTGAACAATCATCACGCGGTGAACGCTCGTTTGATATTTTTTCACGTCTATTACGTGAGCGCGTTATCTTTTTGACCGGTCAAGTCGAAGATAATATGGCCAATCTCATCGTCGCACAGTTACTATTCTTAGAAGCTGAAAACCCTGACAAAGATATCCATCTATATATCAACTCACCAGGCGGTTCAGTGAGTGCTGGTTTGGCTATTTTTGACACGATGAATTTCATCAAGCCTGAAGTATCAACCATCTGTATGGGCGGTGCTTATAGCATGGGCTCATTCTTGTTGGCAGCTGGCCAAAAAGGCAAGCGTTATTCACTCGCCAATGCTCGCGTTATGATTCACCAGCCTTCAGGTGGCGCGCAAGGTCAAGCAACAGATATCGAAATTAATGCTCGTGAAATCCTGAAAACACGTGCACGTTTGAACAAAATATTGGCTGAGCGTACAGGTCAACCAGTAGAAAAAATCGAAAAAGACGTTGAGCGTGATTATTGGTTGGATGCAGACGAAGCAAAAGAATACGGTTTGGTTGACGAAGTATTAGAGCGCCGCCCTACTTCTTTATAATTAGCATATAACAGCCTTGATAAACATCAACTGCCTGAGCGCGATGCGTTTTGGCATTGATGCAAACAATCAAAATATTTGTAAGTTTTAAAATTTTAGGAGCGCCTTTTATGGCAGAAGACAATACCCCGCAGTGCTCGTTTTGTGGCAAAGCCAAAAGCGATGTGCAGCAGCTGATTGCCGCTGACGATGCCAATATCTGTAATGAATGCATTGAGCTATGTACCGATCTAATCGCTGACAGTGCCGAAGACGGCGATGATGACAACGAAATCGATACCTCTTGGGTCAATAAAAAACTACCAACGCCAAAAGAGCTACGTGCCAAACTTGATGAATATGTCATCGGTCAAGACGCTGCTAAGAAAGCATTGGCAGTTGCCGTTTATAACCATTATAAGCGTCTAAAAGTTAGCCAAACATTGGCCAATGACAGTAAAAAATCTAAGATTGGTGCTGATGATGCGATGGTTGAACTGGCGAAAAGTAACATCTTGCTCATAGGCCCAACAGGTTCAGGTAAGACATTACTGGCGCAAACATTAGCGCGTCTGCTTGATGTACCTTTTGCTATGGCTGATGCCACGACGTTGACTGAAGCAGGTTATGTCGGTGAAGACGTTGAAAACATCGTGCAGAAGTTACTTCAAGCATCTGACTATGATGTGGCCAAAGCTGAGCAAGGCATCATCTATATCGATGAAATCGACAAAATCAGTAAAAAAGGCGACAATCCATCGATTACCCGTGATGTGTCAGGCGAAGGCGTGCAGCAAGCATTGCTCAAGCTTATCGAAGGCACCGTGGCTGCTATTCCGCCACATGGCGGTCGCAAGCATCCACAGCAAGAGCTGATCCAAGTCGATACCAGCAACATCCTTATCATCGTTGGTGGTGCATTTGCTGGTCTTGATGCGGTCATTCAGCAACGTACTGAAAAAGGCGGTATCGGTTTCAACGCGGATGTCAGCTCAAAAGATGATAGCCGTCGCAGCTCAGATTTGCTACAGCAAGTTGAGCCAGAAGATTTGATCAAGTTTGGTCTGATCCCTGAGCTGATTGGTCGTCTGCCTGTACTTGCTGCACTACAAGAGCTTGATGAAGAAGCATTGGTACAAATCCTGACTGAACCTAAGAACGCACTGGTAAAACAGTATAAGTACTTGTTCGATATGGAAGGTGCTGAGATTAACTTTACTCAAGAAGCACTTGATGCCATCGCCAAAAAAGCCATGGAGCGTAAAACGGGTGCCCGTGGTCTGCGTTCTATCGTAGAGAATGCATTGCTTGAAACCATGTATGAGCTGCCTTCTATGGAAAATGCTAAGACCGTCATGGTTGATGCAGACGTCATCAATGAAGGCAAAACGCCTGAAATCTCTTAAGGTGTCTTTGAGTTAATATCGCTAGTTATACTTAATTAGCTATTAATACAAAAAAGCGTCTGGCAAATTTTGCTAGACGCTTTTTTTATTTCTTCTTATTAGTAATACTACACCCAAAAAGAAAAACTTATTCTGTGAATACAGCTAATACACAGTATATGTAAAACATACAAAAACCTATGTTATTTTGATTCTTGGTGACAGTATTAGTTATCAACTAACGATAAGAAGTTTCTAAACTATAGCCTTCCGACTTCATACAATAACCAATTAACTGCTTTGCTTTTGGTTGTGAAAGGTCTTTAGCATTAACTTCTACTCGACAGTGCCCAATTTGATCTGTGACGCTTTGTTTAGTTGCACCTTCTTTATGCCAATGAGTATAAGGCTTAGGAGTACTAGCACATGCAGATAAAATAAGAGTGGTAACAGTAATAACAATTAGTTTGTTGAAGCTATTCATATTTTTCAGATTCCAAAAATAATAATTTAAACAAAAGTTCGAGTACAATTAATATTATAATGATATAACTACAAAACAGCAACCTTGTAGCAATATAAAACTTAAGAGACTTTAATATTCACTTCGCTAGTTAGCATTTCGATTTGAATAAAGAAAATTGAAAAAGTCGTATATTTAAACAAAAATTCATGTGCATAAAGTGCGGAAGCTTTTTTTTGAACCACTAAGGCAGTTTCATATCACCATCTAACAACCAACCCATACGGCGCATCATGTAAGCAACCATGCCAGCAATGACAGCAGGTAATACAAACATCAATAAAATAATTGCTGTCCATAATTGACCCGTACTCATGATCTCTTGTGATGCTTCAATGACCCCAAACACACCGACTAAACCAGCAGTACCCATACCTGCCCCTGTAGCAGTACAGGCAAGCCCGAACCCTACTGTAGCGATAGGACCAACGATAGCACTGGCGATAACGGCTGGCAGTAGAATCAATGGCTTTTTTAGCACATTGGGGATTTGCAACATACTAGTGCCCAACCCCTGAGATATCACACCACTTACACCGTTGTCTTTGAAACTGGCAACCGCAAAGCCAATCATATGTGCTGCACAGCCAACTACTGCCGCACCGCCAGCCACACCGCCCAGCCCAATAGCAATACAAATAGCTGCACTTGAAGTGGGCATGGTCAGCAAGATACCGACCACGACTGCAATGACGACACCCATTAATAGAGGCTGCAACTCAGTGGCTGCTTGAATACCTTGACCAATAGCCGCGACAGCAGCAACGATAGGTGGATTCAGTAGCGCACAAACGGCTAATGCGACGGCACAGACCAATAAAGGAATTAACAAAATATCCAACTTAGTCTTGCCAGCGACCCAAGTACCAGCACGATAAGCAAATACAGAGGTCAAATATGCTCCTATCGGATTACCAGGCAATGCCACAAATGTCGCAGGCCCGCCTGCTTGCGGGGTAAAAAGCGTACCTGCCATCAAAGCTTCAGAATGTGCGCCTAGCATACCTGCTACCAAGCAACTTAGCATGACAAGCGTTGGTGCTTTTAGGTAGTAGGCAATGCCTACGCCGATACCCGCCCCCATCAATATTGATGCTAGCTTACCGACGGCAACTAATGCAGGCAAATCTAACCAGCCACCAATTTGTGAAATGATAAGACCCGCTATCAATGTGACAAAGAGACCTAGAGCCATACCAGTAAAAGCATCGATAAAATACTTCTGAAAAAAATATTTGATGGCGCCAGTAGATGCAGGTGTTGAGTCAGATACAGTCATAGCCATACTCGTTGAGGAAGTAATGATAAGATATAATAAAACCACAAAGTAAAATAGCGTTACTAAAAATAAGAGACAAAAAAAGCGTCATTACGACGCTTTTTTTATAAATAAACCATTAAAACTAGGGCGTGTCCTCATTTTAAAAATGGTGATAAAAACGAGATAAATCGCAGTCAAACAAGGAAAATAGCGCAGATAATATCGAGATATTAGTCAGCTATTTGACGCTGTTTGGCAAGATTTAGCCATTTTTAACCCATTTAGATGACTATCGATTGAATTGAGGACACGCCCTAATACAGCAACTAAATCTAACGGCGCTGTTCAACGATGATGGAGTCAATACCATTATTCTGTAAGCGCTGCTGAGCAGTCGTTACTGCTTGACGATTACTCATCGGCCGTGAGATCACTTGATAGATGGGCTCACCATTGCCCGTTGTATTCTTGGCGACTCTAGCATCTACACCAGCCATCAGTACCTGTGCACGGCGACGATCCGCTTCATCTGCATCACCAAAGCTGTTTATCTGCAAAATGTAAGTCGCAGCAGGCTTGGCAGCTTGAACACTGGCAGTACCTGCACCACTTGCTCGATTGGTTGCACTACTGGTGCTATTGGTCGGTGCTGTGCCATCATAGGTCGCATCTTCTTCAACGATCACGATATCATCACTAGCAGCATTGCCACGGCTAGGTTCGATCACGGTGTTTTCAGTAATACCAACATTGCCAGTGTCTTCACTGCTGGTCGCTGAAGCACCATTCGGCTGAGTGACCACGATATCAGGCTCAAAGGCTTCGATACCACCGATGCGATCATTGTTTATTTCACCAAAATCTTCATCAGGGATGGTCGCCATCTCTTGATTGGGTAAAATATCATAAAACTCATAATCGCCATTATCGGTATCAGTCTCGACTCGCGGCTGTACCTGACGATCAGGGTCATTGTCGGCACTGCTATCAGCAGGACTGAAATTAAATAATGGTGAGAGGTATATAAATACACCAATCATCAGTGTCAGTACTGCTCCGACAAACATCCATAACAAGCCTGATACGCTACTTGTTTTGCGCTTTTCAGTCGCACCTTTAGGTTTTTTGGCTAGCATGGATCTGGTTCTCCCTACTGAATCTATCTATCATAATCACATTATTGTTATCAATCGTCTATACTCATAATACTACATATTATAAAGTTGCTGCATGTTAGAAGCTTACTACTTATTAGCAAGCGACTACATGCTAGACGGTGCAGACAATCCTAACAAACCAAGCCCATTGGACAAGACCTGTCGCACGGCTTTAGACAAGCGTAGACGGGCTTGCATTAAGTCCAGCTCGTCAGCACTTGGCGTGCCACCAGAGGTCAAACTCATCGGCAAGATACGATTGCTGTCATACCAGCCGTGGAACAATGCGGCCAAATCTTTTAAATAATTGGTCAATATATGCGGCTCATAGCCAGTCGCGGCACGCATGAGGGTTGCTGGATAGCCTGCCAATAGTTTAATCAACTCATCTTCATGGGACGCATTAAGCAATTCTTGATGCGCCAAACCAACCGCATCATCTACTGTAAGCCCACTATTTTGCAAATTCTCTAATACTCGGCACACGCGTGCATGCGCATATTGAATATAGTGCACCAAATTATCTTTGCTTTGTGATTTGGCAAGCTCTAAATCAAAGTCAATATGCACTTCAGGCTTACGTGCCACATAATAGAATCTCGCAGCGTCATTGCCAACTTCTGCACGCAGTTCGCGTAAAGTGACAAACTGACCTGAACGCGAGGACATTTGTACTTTTTCAGAACCGCGCCATAATGCGACAAACTGTACGAGTACCACGTCTAAACGTTCTGCATCGATACCCAATGCTGTTAACGCTGCTTTTACACGTGGGACATAACCATGGTGGTCTGCGCCCCAAACGTTAATGACTTTGTCAAAACCACGGTCGAACTTATTTTTATGATACGCAATATCAGAGGCAAAATACGTTGACTGACCATTGGCACGGCGTACCACACGGTCTTTTTCATCACCGAAATCAGTCGATTTAAACCAGATATTGCCATCTTTTTCGTACAAGTAACCTTTGTCATCTAGCAACTGTAGAACTGGCTCAATCTCGCTATCGATAGATCTCTCACTGAACCAGCACTCATAGCGCACGCCAAAGTCATTTAAGTCATCTTTGATATCAGCCAAAATACTGCTCAATGCAGCATTTAAAAACAGCTCATAGCCATCACCAAGCAATGCTTTGCTATTGGCAATCAATCCATCAATGTGTGCTTCTTTATCGCCTGACAATAGAACTTTTTCGCCATCTGCATTGATCTCGAACTTAGCATCGGCAGGCACATCTTTGGCAACGTCTGCAAAGCTATGCACATAGCTATCAGCATGTTGCATTTTTAAAGTCTGGGCAATATCACTGACATAGTCGCCTTGATAGGCATTGACAGGAAAGGTCACTTGCTCGCCATTAGTTTCTAGATAACGCAAATATGTACTGGTCGCTAGAATATCCATTTGACGGCCAGCGTCATTGACATAATATTCACGCGTGACGTCATAGCCAATCGCTTCTAGTAGGTTTGAGACGCTCATGCCAAATGCAGCACCGCGTCCGTGACCGACATGCAAGCTAGATGTTGGATTGGCAGAGACGAACTCAACTTGGATTTTTTGCCCTTCAAACTGATCGCTTAAACCAAAACGGTCTTGTAAGGTAAAAATATCGTCCAATACCGCAAATTTGGCTTCAGCGTTTAAAAAGACATTTATAAACCCTGGCCCTGCGATTTCTACTTGGCGAATGTCTTGATTTTCAGGTAGCGCATTGACGATTTGTTCGGCAAGCTGGCGTGGATTGGCCTTAGCAGCTTTGGCAGCAGTCAGCGCGATGTTACTGGCAAAATCACCATGACTAAGATCTTTAGTACGGGTGATTTGGCTATTATTTTGCCAGTCAGCAGGTAGTGTACCGTCGGCTTGCAAGGTGTGAATAGCATCGTTGAATAGTGATGCAAGTGTATCAATTTGGGCTTGTGACATAGGGATTTGAACTCAATTAAATAAACAACAAAAACGATGTGAAAATGTGACGAGTGCAAGCAGTCAATAACTGCTTATTATAATAGCGACCGACATTGCAAGGGATAAAATAATACAAAAAGATAAGTAACCTGTAAATATAACAATCTTTACGCTTTATTGCACCATTTGCACCGAAATTAGTACTAAAATCTTACGGTTAAGACAGTCAACGCTAATAGTTGAGATAGGTGACAGACGTACTTTACGTACTTACTACCTATAAATCATGATAAAGCAGTATAAAAGTAGCTATTCAAAGCAGCTATTCAGTAAATATCAGCCCTATTGATTGTAGCGTTACTGTTGCTCGATACTGGGCAGTCGTTTATACCTGACTGCTTCCACGTTATAATAATGGTTTGTACGACTCTTCTTAGACATAAAAGAGGCGTTACTATTTTCTTATAGGATCATGCCATGTTTGCTATTGCTGCCAGTACTGTCACTAGTTGGGGATTGTACCTTTTATTGCCAATCTTTATTGCTTTCTTGTTTTTTATTATGTGGGATATCTCTAAAGAATCTCAAGCTGGACGCGCCGGTACATTTTGGATTTTCGTAGCGCTTGGCGCAGGCTGTGTTGGCTTCATCATCAAGATTATCATGGAAGTTGCCTTTAAAAAGTGGTTAATTTAATTAGGGCTTATCACTTCCTATGACTTCACTGACGTAGCTTGGTAAGTCCCACGCACCACCCAACTGAATCATTCGGCATAGTCCAGTGGCGATAGCCTTGGAGTTAACAAAGCTACTCCCATTCCAAGTCCATTCTTTGAGATAAACGCAATCTCCTAACCCTCGACCTCTGTGTCCACTGATTATCTGACCTTCATCATAGCTACCACCCGAGTAAGTTACTAAGCTAGGTTTGCTGGGGGTCGCGTCGTCAATGACCCAGAATCCTATGCCTTCATTGTATGCACCGCGCCAACAAACATGACTGGCAAGGGTATATCTAGCATCTAATGCCGTCAACGTCCAGTCACTATCTCCAGACCATTCCTCATCTGCATTTAGAGCATAGCACTCTTCTTTTAAGTCATCGTTAGATTCAGTAATAATCCAATTTTCAATATTTGCTCGCCAGTAATCCATTTTGGTCAAATCAATATTAGGATTTGGATCTTCTGTGGAGTAGACGGAAGCAGCAACTATTTTTGGGATTGGTATTGCAGATTTAAGCGTCATGGACGGCTGATTATTTTTACTGACCAATGCTAGCGGTGTACCTACACGGCCTTGACTTTCATCTAACTTGAGTAACACTGCTGATAGACCGCTGTCGCTGACATGCCAGCGATATGGCCCAGATCGAAACTCTATTTTAGTATTTTGTTTAGCCCGAGTCAGTAGTTGCTGAGTTTGATCCGTGCTTAAATCTCCAGATAAGGCTCCTGAATCCAGCTCTACCATTCCATAGTTTTTATCATTCAGATAAAGTGATACACGCGAACCGTGGCTTGCTAGCCAAGCATTCGCAGGTGAGGTCTCTACATCATCTACATTCTGTAACATGAGCCTAGCGTTTACAGCGCTTTCTTTGGGAGTTACAGTGAGTAATATCGTAGCCCCTCCACTAGCAGTGCCATCCTCGCTATAACCTGCTGCGCGGCAGGTCAAAGTATTGTCACAAACCACTTGCCAATCGTCTTTGATGAAGCCGCTGCCTTCAAATGGATCACCATAGACGTCACTGGCATGCACGGCGGTCGTTGCTAAAAATATGGTAGCAGCGCTAAACAGTGTCTTCGTAATCTTGTCTTGACTAATAAGCAGGGTGTTTTTCATAATAAGCTCACTTTTGAATCATTGTCTTTGCTGGTAGTACAGAAGTTGTTTATTCTAGAGTGCTACTTTTCACCACTTCGCTGACATAGGTTGGTAAGTCCCACGCACCACCAGCAAAACCTCGGCACATTCCTGAGCTAGAATCTTCTGATTTGGCAAAAGTTTGACCATTCCATACCCATACTTGTTTATTCCAACAGTCACCTAGACCTCGGTCTTTATGTACTGCCCAAATCTCACCATCAGAATAATCATTGCCTGCGGTGGTAATTAGCTGAGGGTTACGAGGTTTTGCACTATCTATAAGCCAATATCCACTAGCTGCGTTGTAAGCACCCATCCAACAGCTATGGACAGCTAAAGTATGAGTAGCATCAATAGGGATAAACTCCCAACCAGAGCTGTCGCCAGCATATTTTGCAAAATTTATAGAAGTGTCACTTTTAGGATTTATAAGCTCACAATCTCCCATCACATCCTCCGAACCTATTAACTGCTCAGAGTTGATATCTACCCACGTATTAATATTTTTCTGAAAATAAGCCAACCTTGAAGCATTTAACTGTTTATTGTCTTTGTCTGAATAAGCGAATGCTTTTTTTATCACAGGTGTTGGCTTAGCAGATTTTGGTGTTTGCTTACTAGCATGATTCTTACTCACCAATGCTATTGACGTACCCACTCTGCCTTGTACTTCATCCAGCTTCAGCAGTACAGCACCCATGCCTTTGTCACTAATCGTCCAGCGATCACTACCTACTCTTACTTCTATTTTTGTATTCAGGCGAGCGTGACGAAGCAATTGCTTGGTTTGATTTTCATCTAGCATATGCCTAGAATCATTATCACTTCTACTATTGATAGCGCCGTAACTTTTGTCATTTAGCCATAACTTGGTATGGCTAGATTCATTACCAGTATTCAAACTATCATCAGATGATGACTGGTAAAACTCATCATCTGAATATATAAAGTCTACATATACTTTTGGCAAAGCTTTCTTCGGCTCTACAACCATTAATATCGAGACTGGACCACTACCAACACCTTCTTCAGCATAACCTGCTGCTCGGCAAGTCAAAGTGTTGTCGCAAACCACTTGCCAATCATCTTTAACAAAGCCCCAACCTTCAAATGGATCACCATACGCATCTGATGCTACAGCAGGTAGCGAAAATAAACTGAACGTCATCAAAGCCATTACTAGTTTCACAATCTCTCATCCTTGTGTTAATTGCTGTTTGTCTTAGCGGCTGATTATATTGACTGATGGCGTTTCTACTACCCTAAAAAACTATCTTTTGGCAATTAATGTCGCGCGCATCGGTGCAGGATACCCTTCCATGGTTTTAGTCGAGTCATTAGGATCTAAGAAGTCTGCTAGCGAATGATAAGTCATCCATTCCGTTTTGCGCTGCTCTTCTGTCGAAGTCACTGCCACATCGACGCAGCGCACCTCTGAGAATCCCGCTTTTTCTAACCAACCAACTAATGCTGCCACTGACGGCAAGAAATACACGTTATTCATCTGCGCATAACGGTCGTGCGGTACGAGTACGGTATTGGCATCGCCTTCGATGACCAAGGTCTCAAGTACCAGTTCGCCGCCTTTGACCAACTGCCCTCGAAGCTGCTGCAAGTGCTCAAAAGGCGACTGGCGATGATAAAGCACGCCCATGCTAAATACGGTATCAAACAACTGGCTGTGCGCAGGCAGTGCTTCTAACGGTACAGGAATATAATGTGTGCGATAACGGCCCCTATCATGGGTATGAGCATGAGCATGAGTATGAGCATCTGCCGCACCAACGAAATGACGAATCGCCATAAACTGATGATAAAACAAGCATGATGGATCAATGATAATGACCGTATTCGCCCCTGCCCCTGCCATACGCCAGCCATGATAACCAGAGCCACCGCCCACATCTAATACTCGGCGACCTTTTAACTCACCCAAATGCGGTGCGACCCGTTGCCACTTCCAGTCACTGTGCCACTCAGTGTCAATCTTAATACCTGATTCATCATCGCCAATCTGACCGCCGATCTGGAACGGCCCTTTGCGCCATGGCATCAGCTGCTTGAGCAGTGCCATTGCTTGTTTACGCTCAGACTCATTTAAACTTGTCTCAATCGTCAATGTATCACTGTTTAGATCGACATTATTGACAGTTAAGTTTGGCAAACGAGCAACTGACGCTTGGTAGGCAGGCGCGTGCGCATAGTTGGCTTTGTCTTTTATATCACCTAGCCATGTTGGTAATTGCTTGAGCCATTCATAAGCGCTCGGCTGCTGCTGTGCCAGCTCTAGCAAGGTTAAATACAATTCGCGTTCGGCGTTGATGATAGTGTCGTTGAGCATAAAAGCAGGTTACCGTGTTGATTGTTATTTAAATGAATAAAATTAAAAGAGTTAGAACAAAGAAAGATAAGTTTTGATATATAAGTTCTTGTGAACTACGCATTTCCTTGTAGAATTTCCGCTTCACTACGAAAGTCTTCATATTCAAAAACACCATAGCCATTGTCCTGACTCTTGAAAACAATTTTACCCTCTTCTAACCAATTTAAGACATTTTTAGCATCATCAATAATCTCGGGATATAACTTATCTAAGATATTATCTATATTATGGTTTGATTCCGAAGTTTCGTAGTCTACTAGGCAGAGCCCATATATAATTCCTAGCTTGCCGAGAAACCCATAACCGTCACAATATAACTCGTACATCACCCAAATCGCATTACCACAACTTTCATCTTTATTGATAATTGAGTGTAGATATTCTGTTATTCGGTCAGCTTCAAATTTATAAAAATGGACATATTTCGCAAAACCATCATAAAAACCATTTTCAGAACTATAATCAAATGAAATCAGCTCAAGATACAAATCAGGGCTGCTAGACTCTAATACATCATCTTCATACAACCATTGCTCAAATGATTGTATGCTCATTTTTTTTGTTAATACTTGATGAATATTTTGTTCAGCTATAGATGGAATCATATTAGTGCCTTGTTAGCTCCCAAAATAAATCCTATTTAAACGCCACCACAGAAACAAAATTCAAAAACTGAAACCATGTCAGATGACGCTTAAAACCAACATCACTTAACCGTGCATGATGCTCGTCTAAGGTATCGGTAATAAGGACATTTTCTAACGCATTGCGCTTGCCGCTGATTTCCATTTCAGTATAACCATTGGCACGTTTAAAGTCATAATAACGCTCAACCAGCCATGCATCATACTGCTCATCAAATGCGTGGGTTTTTTCAGTCAGTACCAGTATGCCGCCTTCACTTAATGCCGCATAAATCTTCTCTAATACTGCGACTCTATCGGCAGCTGGTAAAAACTGTAAGGTTAAATTCAAAATTACCATATCGCATGGCTCAAGCTCCACATCGCGAATGTCTGCAGTAATCACCTCGATATCGTGTTCAGAATAATTTTCACTCAGTAATGTGGTCGCCTCTGTCGTCATCGCCGGTGAGATATCAATCGCCTTAATCTGCAAGTCTTGCGCCTCAAATTCGCCTGCTAGCGCCATCGTAGCCCCGCCAAGTGAGCAACCCAAATCATAAATACGGCTGACGCGTTGTCCACTCTCACTTTGCTGTCGATACTTACAATGACGACGGGCAAAGATAGGAAGCATCGCGAGCACTTGACCATAACCGGGCACACTGCGACGTATCATATCGGGAAAACAAGCCACTACCTGCTCATCAAATGAAAAGCGCGACGCTTTATCCAGCGGTGTGGTAAACGGTTTGTCAAATAGGGTGTCATGTTTGATGGTAGGCTTGGATTGGCTCATGGTGCGACTCGTTTTTGGATAATAGAACTTACATTAGGAAATATTTGGCGATTTTGCTCGTCATTATTAAGCGAGAACAAAGCAACGTATAGGTCATTCAATTTAACAAAGGTACAAGGCAACCGAGTGCAGATATATATGAAATATTTCAAGCGAGGCTAACGCTGTAATTCGTTTATAGTGAATGTCCTATAGCAAAAATCCATTATAACATTACTGTTTGTTACTTATCGCGTTTGGCTCGCCTGCTAAGCTGAATAAGTAGTGCTAAGGGTAGTGAGACATTGAAAAGAAACATTGAAAAATGAAAACATCACAACCAAATACAGCACTTAACTCATATCTATAATAATAGGAAAAATTATGCAAACCATTATATTAGGCGGTGGCTGCTTCTGGTGTACCGAATCCGTATTTTTATCAGTAAAAGGCGTGCAATCTGTCGTATCAGGTTATATGGGCGGTGACGCTGTCTCTGCTAATTACGAAGATGTCTGTAGCGGTACGACAGGACACGTTGAAGTGATCAAAGTCGAATTTGATGACAATATCGTACCGTTAGAAGTTATCTTAGATGCTTTCTTTGCGACTCATGATCCCACCACGATGGATCGTCAAGGCAATGATGTCGGTAGCCAGTACCGCAGTGTTGTGTTTTACACTGATGAAAATCAAAAACCAACTGTCGACCGTACCATTAATAAATTGCGTGATATGGGTGTCAGCGTGGTCACTGAAGTACATCCTGCCGTTGATTTCTACAAAGCTGAAGAAGCACATCAAGACTTCTTTAATAGAAACCCAGGACAAGGCTATTGCAACTTTGCAATCCCGCCAAAGCTTGCGAAATTACGTAAAGAATTCAGTCAGTACATGGTAAGCTAAATAGTGAATTACATCAGCATTTATGTGTTTAGAATAAATGCCTAGCGACATATCTGATAAAAGCCAAACGCCTATATTGCAAGCGTTTGGCTTTTTAATGTTGTCAGTACTATCCATTAAATCGCTATCGCAACAAACGTAAAATAAAGGCTAACCTCATGAATCCAGAATTTTGGCAAACACGCTGGCAGGAGAAACGCATTGGCTTTAATCAGTCTGTGGTAAATCCATTGTTAATGAAACACATGAGCTATTTAAACGTGCCAGCTGGTGGCTGCATCTTTGTACCTCTATGCGGCAAGTCGATAGATATGGTTTGGCTAGCAGCGCAAGGCTATGATGTGGTGGGTGTTGAATTAGTAGAAACAGCGGTACAGGAATTCTTCGCTGAACAAGATATCGTGCCCACCATGCATGAGCATACAACTATTCCCACTCTCAAATATTATCGAGGTCAGTTGTCGGGACAAACTATTACTTTATGGGTCGCTAATATTTTTGCACTGACGCCTAAAGATATTGGTCCCGTCGATGCCGTATATGATAAAGCGGCATTGATTGCCCTGCCAGCCGATATGCGTGCGAAGTATAGCGAGCACGTTCTACAGCTTATTAATAATGCTGATCAAGGATACGCACCGCAACTATTAATCACGCTCAATTATGATCAGAGTAAAAGAAATGGGCCACCCTTTTCAATTGACGATGAGCAAGTACAACAGTATTACGGCCAGCATTATCAAATCAGCGAACTCGCCGGCGAACCTACTTCTATAGGATCGACACCTAAATTAACGGTGACAGAGCATGTCTGGCAGTTAAATAATAAATAAAATGCTGAGCATAGCAATTAAGCAGCTATTAAAAAATAACGGAGCGTTCTTATGAAAATTTTAGTCAGCATGATAAGTTTAATCGCATTTTTGCTGGTTGCACTACCAGCACCGCTTTATAGATTTGGGGTTGTAGAGTTAGGCACTGCCTTTACAGGATTTAAATTTGGTCTGGTTGTTGGTATTGCGGCACTCGTACTATTGGCGATTCAAGTTATATTTAAACGTAAAACGGTCAGCCTTGCTAGCGCAGCAATAGCCGTTATATTTTCTACGATTGCTATCGCCCTTCCACTCGGCATGATGACTACTGCTAAAAACGTGCCGCCAATTCATGATATTTCAACCGATGTAGTGAACCCACCTCAGTTTGTCGCGATTGCGCCACTACGTGCAGATGCGCCAAATCCAGTAGAGTACGCAGGTGCAGAAGCGGCTGAACAACAACGCACGGCCTATCCTGAACTACGGACATTGACCTACTCTCAATCAAAGCCTGAACTGGTTGAAGCATCCAAACAAGCCATTGAGAATTTAGGTTGGGAGCTTGTCAATACTGATGCAGATAAAGGCATCGTTGAAGCAACAGAGACGACTGCTTGGTTTGGCTTTAAAGATGATGTCATCATTCGTGTGACTGACAACGATAGCGAACGCTTGGTTGATATCCGCAGTAAATCACGAATTGGCAAAAGCGATTTGGGTAAAAATGCGGCACGTATCCATGCGTTGATTGAAGAGTTGGATAGTGTACTGTCAAAATAATGAGGTTTGGATAGGGTGTGAATGACCGAAGCCGTACTGATTTTATCACCCTATTCATCTCGATATTTTTATCAGAAACCCTCTTCTAATCTTGCGCCAGCGTCAATTTATAGTAACCATTCACAATCTTAGTCCTTCGATACCTTTTCTTTACTGTTTAGATTGGTTACTCTAGGTGAGTACTGCTTTTACCTACTTTGTTTTACTTTTCAATGACCGTTTCGATGTTTATAGGATATTTTCATGCGTTTGACTTCACTTTCTAATTTATCGCTACTTAGCATCGCTGTTGGGCTAAGTTTTGCTAGCACTGCCCAAGCGGCTGCACCAGATGCCCCAGATTTATCAAATGCTGAATTCCAACAATGTTTAGATGGTCTAAAAAACTCTAGCAAATTCCGCGATGTGGACAGCTTTACTTTTAACAATTACCGTCCTAGCCAGCCTGATCCTAGTGTGATTCAGTCTCTTAACTATCAGCCTGAGTTTCAAAAAGACGTGTGGGATTATCTATCAGTGCTAGTGGACAAAGAGCGCGTAGAAGATGGTATCCGTGCCAAACGCCAGTGGAGTGACACACTACGCCAAATAGAGTCTCGTTATGGTGTAAAAGCTGAGCATGTATTAGGGGTATGGGGCGTAGAGTCAAACTTCGGTCAGACATTGGGCAAAAAGCCACTGTTTGAGTCTTTAGCGACCCTATCTTGCTTTGATCGCCGCCAGAGCTACTTCCAAGGCGAGTATGCAAATGCCCTAAAAATCGTCCAAAATGGTGATATCGCACCAAGTGATATGACAGGATCTTGGGCAGGTGCTTTTGGGCAGACACAGTTTATGCCAAGTACTTTTTTAGAGCTGGCCGTTGATTTTGATGGTGATGGACGCCGTGACTTAGTTAACAATGTTCCTGACGCACTGGCCTCCACTGCGAACTTTTTGAGTAAGCGCGGCTACCGCTCAGGCGAGCCTTGGGGTTATGAAGTCAAACTGCCTGATGGCTATTGGGCAGCGTCTGACCGTAAAAACAAAAAGTCTATTAGCCACTGGCGTGGTCAAGGTCTAACACTTGCCAATGGTGGCTCTCTACCGTCTGATTTAAGCAGCGCAGGATTATTATTACCTGCTGGTATTGAAGGCCCTGCATTTTTGGTTGGTAAAAACTTTGACACATTTTACTCATACAATGCATCAGAAAACTACGCATTGGCAATCGCTCATTTAGCAGACCTCATCACCCGCGAAGACAGTAGCAAAACCGACTTTGCAACAGCGTGGCCAACGGATGACCCAGGTATCAGCCGCCAACAAGCAAAAGACATTCAACAAGCACTATTAAATGCTGGTTATGATATTGGTGGTGTTGATGGCATTATTGGTGATAATACTCGTACTGCTATCCAGCAATACCAATCTAGTAAAGGTATATTTCCAGCAGATGGTCGCGCAGGACAGAAATTCTATCGCGCAATCGTTGGTAATGCAGCGCCAAATCAAACTCAGTATGGCCAACCTGCAAATAGCAGACCTTTAAACCCTGCCCCTGCTGATCGTATGGGACAACTGATCCAACAGCAAACGACCACGCCTAACAGCACTTATTCGGCGCAACCAGCTGCTCAATCATCAACGTCTGGCAATACACGCTACCGCCGCGTTACTAGTAACGATGGTACTATTCAGCTCGTCCGTGTTGACGAAGGTTCGTAAGATTAAATAATCTGTTCTTTAGCACATAAAAAAGCCACGCTATAATTAGCGTGGCTTTTTTTGGTTTTGTCAAATAACCATATAGCTTTTTGAAAGCTAGAATAACAACTTAAACGATAGGTGGTGGATTTGGCTTACCATTGTCACCATCCCAGTTTTCACGCGCTTTGTCATCTAAATCAGCAGGGGTTTTTGATTCCCACTTGCCATTCTCTTTCCAAGTTGCATCGCCCCAATCTTCGTCTTGTTCTTTTCTATCCAAATCTTTATAAGCTTGGCTTGGATCGATACCGCGGCGTTTCATATCTGCTACTTGCTCTTCTAATGTATGAAACTGTTCAGAGTCATGCATCGTTTTTTCTAAACCATCTAATTCATTTCTTAGTTCGTCACGTTTATCGTTACTCATTATATGCTCTCCTTAATGGGTCAATATCATTGTACGTTCTATACGTTTGTAATTTTAATATAAGCGATGTGTTCATCATAAACATCTAACCAGTCTTATTATCACCAGTCTTGAACGGATTCACAACCATTGGCTCGTATGCTTTGTATTACAAAACGTATTCGTAGAATCATATGTATTACTGACAATATCGAGCATGATGGATATTTTAAAATTGAGGAGATGTGAAAAGTACTAATAATAATTGCTACTAAAAAGGTATATTTATCATTGCGACTGAGAATCCGAGTTTTTCCACAGATTCTTTGCATAAAAGGTCAATTTCCAAAGCTCTTGTGAAGCTCGAGTACCGTAAGTGGTCAGCTGTATCCAGTTTGCACCAACCAGTTGACGCTGCAATTTATTTAAATCATCTTGAGAAATTTGGCAGCGCGAGACAGCATGAACATTGGGCATATCTTGTTTGACGTCTTGTTCGGCCTTTGATGCTATGAGGCGATTCATGGTGTTTTGCAAACCATAGCTAGAAAAGTTCGATGGGATTTTCATTAATGAGACCAGTATCTCCTCCCATGTCAACGCGAGCGGTCTGGTCACATCTGTTAAATTACCACCTTCATAAGCTTGGGCGCTATACTGAATCTCTATCGCTTCTGTCAATACAATTGGTTGGCTCACGCTATCCGCCGCAAAGGCTTCATCGACAGGACTGTCTTTCTTATCAGTTTTATTGGTAGATAGTATATCTGCAAATCTTTCAGCCACTGATTGGTTGCTGAACTTGATGGTTTCCTCATTAGCCCTTACCCAGCCGCCAGTCACCTTATGATCAACCATGATATTGTCGTAAGCTTTTGCGATCAGTTTTTCGATGTCAGCTTCTGTATCATAATAATATAGTTGATTGTCTTGCCTAGTCACCAACTTAATGAACTCTTGTAGTTGACGGCTAATGAGCGCATCTTGAGGATGGTTTTTGACTAACACAAATAAGGGTTTACTTTTGGCTTTAGCATTCAAATAGCTCAAATGCATTTGACTGACGCCTGTTCTTTGTACCGTACCGTAGCTGTCTCCAATGATCATCGCCACATAATCGCAGGAATCGATACATTGTCGACCATATAAAGAGGCTGTCGGTAATTGGCTCGACACATCATAGGTCAAAAATGCAAACGGCTGAAAAAATATCGCTAAGCTGTCTAAGACCAACAACTGGTCATTATCAGCGCATATGATATGAATATGGTAGCGACGGTTTGGCACAATCACCTCTAAAATCAGGTCATGATATAAAAGAATATGATATAAAAGAGAGCACAAATATCTTGTTTTGCACAGACTAGCACAGTCTTATAAAAATTGGGTTCAATTTATTTTAATGATATAAGTATGATTATGGGCTTTATATAAGCAGTATCAGTCGCCCTTACTTAGCATAATATTGTAATACGACTTCGCTGCCAAGCAACCGCGTAATCAAAACATCCAGTTTGTCATCATATTTAGTCGCATAAAAAACCAATGGCGACCGCAGATTAATATCTGAGCCACCAATGGCATCTAGAGCATTTGACTTACTCTCAGTTGACGCTGACAGCTGGTTTATGACCAATAGCTGTTTGACGCGCTCGGCTATTGCTTGTCCAGAGTCAACCACCTGCATCGATAACTGCTGCTGAGCAATCTCATCTAATAAGAATGCTTTAAAAAACGGATAATGCGTACAACCTAGCACCAACTGGTCAATACCATCATTTGCAAACACTTGTAGCTGCTGGCGCAAATTTAGCGCCGTTTCGCTATCCTCTGGCATCCCAGCCTCTACCCAAGGTACCAATTGCGGATCAAAATACTTGGTAACGATAGTATGGTTGGGTTTTGCGACGTTATTGATAACATCATTCAACAACGTACCATTCAAAGTCGCCTTGGTCGCTAATACTGCAACACGGCCACTTTTACTGGCGAGCACTGCTGGCTTCAAGGCAGGGACTAAACCAACGATAGGTAACTGTGGATAATAACGCCGTGCTGTCTCCAATGCATAAGCTGAGGCACTGTTGCACGCAATGACGATAAGCTTACAGCCTTGCTGATACAACCACTCTACTGCCGTCAACGTTAGCGCTTCGATATCTGCACTGTCACGATTACCATAAGGCACATTCAGCGTATCAGCATAATAAACATAACGCTCAGTAGGTAACTGCTTCGCTAAATGTAGATAGACAGACAGCCCCCCGAGACCAGAATCAAACAGTCCAATTGGCGCATTTCGACTTCTATTATGCACAGTAGTATTAATGCCAGTTTTAATAATAGTAGCATTAGATATACATTCAGAGCCGTTACTATTAAGGCCATCTGAGCGTACTTTGATTATATTCGGGGTATTACTTGCGGCAATATCCATGATTACGTTACTGCCATTTTTATACACATGTCGTCATCTTTATACTACTTATTCAATCGCGGATTGACTTAAATATGGTCATTCCACTATAAAAATATTACTGTGTTAACCTCGCTTGAAGTATTTAATATACATCTACACTCAGTTGCCTTGTACTACTTTTAAATTGAATCGACTATATCATACCGCTATCAGTGTTTTAGTTGGTAAAAATCATTCTATCTATTAAGTGTAGCGTAATTTACTAGTGTTGTTAATCGGCTGGCATCGATAATTGATATGAGCTGCCGCCACTTTGTAAGGTTAATATTACCTTACCATCTTGCTCTTTCAGTTCACCGATTTCTGTCAAATGATAGAAAGTGTTGCGACCGATCAGTGCGGTCAAACCATTTCTAACGGGCATATAAGGACGTATTTGCGTTTCGGGTATTTTGCCCTGATAACTTTCAGCCTCTACCTCTACATCAGCTGTTATACGGTCGATTGCATTATGACCTTTAGCATTATCACCTTTAGCATTATACGCCTTTAATATGATTTGATGCTCATCATCTAAACGCACCACATCACCTGTTGTGGTCGTAAACTCTAACCAACTTTTATTGCCCTCATTGACGATACCGACATCGTTGATTAGGAAGGGCGCATCTTCCACTTGAATGCGGATTTTTTGCACAGGAGTCTTCAAAAAGTACTCGGTGATGCCCTCATTTTCTTCTTTCCACAATATAGTCGCAAACAAGCTGACTAATGACTCTCTAGTCATTTCATCACCTTCATGCCACCACTCACCATTTGCCTTTATGACCAGATCCATATCAGCCACATTATCAGGATGCCAGTTCTCTAGTGGTGGTATTGCACGACCCTTGCGTGAGCCTGCACTAGACTTCAAATACAGGCTAAGCGCATCCATGTTATTTAGGTCGGGTGACACGTTATCAGGGACTTCAGCACCATTTTTACGATTACTAGCAGCACTATTATTATCATTATTCATTGTATAATCCTTTACCTAGTATTCAAAGTTTGGCAAATCTGTTATTACTATAAATTTTAGTTTCGGGTATGATGAGACCACGTCATCATAAACCACTCATTAACTCGATATTACCTTAACACCTATACTCATAAATGCGTATCGTGTTTATAGGACTTTTCTTTTATAATGAGTAACGATTTTTTATTTTTATTAAAACGATCAAGTGGCTATTGTGTTAATGACACATTTTACGTTATGTGTTGATATCTTTAAATAAATTGATCTCAATAGCAGCGTGATCAATTGATGCCGCAAAGACAGTTTTTATCGGGCAGCCATATGTCTGAGTAACGTTAGCGCCGCAACTCTATTATTCAATTGTTAAGCTAATGATGCCCTGAGATAAGCCACTAAAAGTTTAGGAGTAGGTATGCAAGAGCCAAACAATCAAGAAGCAATCATCGACGGTAATACTGTGAACACTGATAAGCCGGAAACAGCAAACCTGAACAAAGCAGAGCCAGAAGTTGCGACTCAAGAAGTGGCAGTTGAAGACGTCGCGGTGGAAGAGCAACTTGCTGAAGAAGTTATTATCGAAAAAGCACCAGAGCCAGTCGTAGAACCTGTAGCGGCAGAGCCTGAAATCGAACGTGAATCAATGGAGTTCGATGTCATCATCGTCGGTGGTGGACCTGCTGGTCTCTCTGCCGCTATTCGTCTACGTCAACTTGCTATTGCAGCTGGCAATGATGAATTTATGGTTTGTGTGGTCGAGAAAGGCTCTGAATTTGGTGCTCATACCTTATCTGGCGCGGTCATCGAACCACGTGCGTTGAACGAGCTAATTCCAGATTGGAAAGAAAAAGGCGCACCGCTTAACGTGCCAGCGACCGAAGATCGCTTCTACTATCTAAACTCAGCCACACGCTCTACTAAAGTGCCTGATTCTCTGATTCCAGGACCGATGCACAATGACGGCAACTATATTGTCTCCTTGGGTAATGTGGTTCGTTGGTTGGCCGTACAAGCAGAAGAGCTAGAAGTCATGATGTTCCCAGGCTTCCCTGCCGATGACATTTTATATAATGACGATGGCTCTGTACGCGGTGTCTTAACGGGTGATATGGGCGTGGCGGCTAATGGCGAAGCCAAGCCAAGCTTTGAGCCTGGTTACGAGCTGCTTGCCAAATATACTATCTTTGCTGAAGGTAGCCGCGGTCACCTAGGTAAACGCTTGATCAGCCGCTTTGATCTTGATAAAGACTCAGATCCTCAGCATTACGGTCTTGGCTTAAAAGAGCTGTGGGACGTTGTGCCTGAAAAACATGAGCAAGGCGTAGTGATGCATGGTCTTGGTTGGCCATTAACCGAAACGGGTTCTACTGGTGGCTGGTGGTTGTACTTTGATGAAAACAACCAAGTCAGCTTTGGTCTTGTCGCTGACTTGTCTTACCACAACCCATATATGTCGCCATTTGATGAGATGCAGCGTTTGAAAACGCATCCTGTCATTAAAAACGTACTGGAAGGCGGTAAACGCATCTCTTACGGTGCACGTGCATTGACCAAAGGTGGTCTAAATTCACTACCGAAATTCACCTTCCCAGGTGGTGTTTTGGTCGGTGATGATGCTGGCTTCTTGAACCCTGCCAAAATCAAAGGGACTCATACCTCGATGAAATCAGGTATGCTCGCAGCTGAAGCTATCTTTGAAGCCTTACAAGCTGACCGTCAGCATGACGAAGTCGTTGCTTATACAACCATGTATAAAGAGTCATGGTTATATCAAGATAACTATGAGTCACGTAACTTCTCGCCTGCGATACATCGCATGGGTCTGTTTATGGGCGGTGCTTTTACCTTTATTGAGCACAATCTATTAAAGGGTAAAATGCCATTTACCTTACATGACAATCTACATGACTATGATCAGCTTGAACGTGCTGCTCATGCTTATCAGCCAACTTACCTCAAGCCTGATGGCAAGCTGGTCTTTGATAAATTGTCGTCAGTGTTTATCTCTAATACCAACCATGCTGAAGATCAGCCTACGCATTTGAAACTGACCGATCCAACGGTTCCTGTCTCAATTAACTTACCTTTATATGCAGAGCCTGCGCGTTTATATTGCCCAGCCGGTGTTTATGAAGTGGTTAAAAATGCTGAAGGTGCTAAGTTTGTTATCAATGCACAAAACTGTGTACATTGCAAAACGTGCGATATCAAAGATCCTTCGCAAAACATCACTTGGGTAACGCCAGAAGGTGGCGGTGGCCCTAACTATCCAAACATGTAATCGATGATTGGAGTAGTTATTGCTCCAATATAGTCATTCCACTATAAAAATATTACAGCGTTAACCTCGCTTGAAGTATCACATATACATCTACATTCGGTTGCCTTGTACTACTTTTAAATTGAATCGACTATAGCGTAATAGCAGTTCAATAAAAAACCGCCCTTTCTATATACAGAAAGGGCGGTTTTTTGTACTTAAGGACTTCATTTAATCATCAAAATTAATCTGTCCATGCATCACGATTGGCTTCATCTTTCAGCTTCACGAAATCATCAGGGTTAAACTTGATTTGATCTCCTGTTTTGCCCTCTTTTATTTGACGTTCATAATCACGTAAAATTCTAAGCGCCACTGGAGATAGCATGACAATAGCCACCAAGTTAACCAATGCCATCAGACCCATTGATAAATCGGCGAAATTCCAAATAGCAGGTAAGCTAGCAACGGCACCAATGAACACCATACCCAATACCATGAAGCGGAAAACCATGATCATCACCTTGGCGTTTTTGGCACCAGAGATAAACTCAAGATTCGACTCACCATAGCTATAGTTGGCGATGATAGAAGTGAACGAAAAGAAGAAAATAGCGATGGCAACGAACACCACACCTAAGTCACCCACATACTGTGATAGTGCTAGCTGAGTCAGCTGAATACCTTCTTGTTCAACATTTGGATCGACCACACCAGATAATATGATAATCGACGCAGTTGCTGTACAGATGATGAGCGTATCCATGAATACACCTAGCATTTGCATGAAGCCTTGTACTGCGGGATGGTCAGGATGGCTTTTTGCAGTTGCTGCCGCATTAGGTGCTGAACCCATACCGGCTTCGTTAGAGAATAAGCCACGTTTGATACCATTAATCATTGCCTGAGCAATACCATAACCAATCACACCACCTGCTGCTTGCTCAAAACCAAATGCTGATTTTACAATCAAAGCAATCGCTGCTGGGAACTGGCTAAAGTTGGTAACGATAATATATAAGGCCAATAACACATACAAAATAGCCATGACTGGTACGATTTTACCCGCGATACGAGCAACCGAACGCAAGCCACCGAATACCACTGGCGCTACTAAGATTACTAGTATCAAGCCTGTCATCCACGTTGGAATACCGAAGGCTTCATGCGTTGCCTGTGCGATGGTATTTGACTGTACACCGTTGAACGCCAAACCAAAAGCCACCAATAGACATAATGAGAAAAATATAGCCAACCAGCGTTTACCCAGACCTTTTTCAATATAGTAAGCCGGTCCACCACGATAGACATTGTCATTGTGCGGTACTTTGTATGCTTGAGCGAGCGTTGACTCAATGAAGCTCGTCGACATACCGACGATTGCAGTCATCCACATCCAAAACACAGCACCTGGACCACCAAGATAAATCGCAATGGCTACCCCTGCTAAGTTACCTGTGCCGACGCGCGCTGCTAATGATGTCATCAATGCTTCAAACGAGCTAATACCGCCATCTTTACGCCCTTGATTGGAAACGCGTAATAGCTTCCACATATGGCCAAAATGACGAAACTGAATAAAGCGTGTAATAATGGTAAAGTAAAGACCTGCGCCAATCAGTACGAACACTAATAATCCATACCAAGGGTTACTGGCAATCAACCAATCATTGTTACCCCAAATAATGCTGACACCATAATTTACGATGCTATTAAACCAACCTGCTATTCCGTCATTCATACGGACTCCTCATTAACGATTAACACTTTATAGACTTTCTCTAAGAGTAGTACCGGTATCATATTTCGACCAATGCAGGACACTAAAGCATCTTGCTCAAAACATTCGATACCAAAATATCATGTGCATGATATAGACATTGAGTGATTAACGATTATCACATTTAGTTATTAATTCTGATAATATATTTATTAAATAAATGTTACTTACACTTGATATACTATAGAATGTATTGAGTAACAATTTAGCAGTATTTATTAAACTATTGTTGTATCATCCCTGCGATTTTAACTATTGAGAGGATATATACCAATATTAGATGCTATATAGATATCTTAAATGCACACTCAATTATTGCCATTACTTCTATTTAGTACGGGCAAAATGCATTTTAGACATTCATGTTGATGTAATATTTACTGGTCAACATGAATTTTTGGAACATTAAAAATGTTCAGGCCCTTGTCAGGAAGACAAGATTGCAAAAAAGACAGTGGATTGTCCTACTCCCTCCCTCTCTCTCTTCCTCGATAAGCCCTATTATTCCTATACAACATTTTTAATAAAAGTGACCGATGCAATACTGAAGCATTCATTTATCACTTTTGGCAATCAGCTTTCAGTAAAAATATGCTGTTACGTATTGCGTTTCCCACTGTTTGGCACAGTACGTATCTATTTTTTATGACCATTTAAGTAATAAAAAATAGCCAAAACCTTTCTCATGTTGTTGGTACTTTTTTAGTAACACTATTAAATAATTTTGGATTTGCAGTCTATCAAGCAAATTGTTGCCATAGATATAATATCGCGGTAATCGATAAATGTGAAACCATCACGATTTAGTAAAATTAGACCGACAATAACATTTTAGGTAAGACAAAAGGAGTTGTCCTATGGAGAACCACAGCGATTCATCTGGATATTGGAAAGCCAATATTCGTCTCATTCAAGGTTGCCTGGTCGTTTGGGTACTATGCTCGTACGGCTTTGGTATTTTGTTTCGTCCATTGTTAGCTGGTATCAAAATCGGTGGTACTGATCTGGGCTTTTGGTTTGCTCAGCAAGGATCTATTGGTATTTTTATCATCCTAATTTTCTTTTACGCTTGGCGTATGAATAAGTTAGATAAACAATATGGCGTAGACGAGGAATAGCCCCATGAGTCAATTTGTAATTAATCTTATTTTTGTGGGCCTATCTTTCGCACTATACTTCGGTATTGCGATTTGGGCTCGTGCTGGTTCAACCAGTGAATTTTATGTTGCTGGCGGTGGTGTCCATCCGGTTGTTAACGGTATGGCAACCGCTGCTGACTGGATGAGTGCGGCGTCATTTATCTCAATGGCAGGTCTGATTGCTGCTGGTGGTTATGGCGCTTCTACCTATTTGATGGGTTGGACCGGCGGTTACGTTCTACTAGCGATGCTTTTAGCACCTTACTTGCGTAAATTTGGTAAGTTCACGGTTCCGGACTTTATCGGCGATCGTTTTTACTCAAAAACGGCTGCTATGATTGCTGTGGTCTGTTTGATTACTGCATCGACCACTTACGTTATCGGTCAGATGACCGGTGCTGGTGTTGCATTCTCGCGCTTCTTAGAAGTTGAGAGCAGTACTGGTCTTGTTATCGCTGCTATTGTTGTCTTCTTTTATGCTGTACTTGGTGGTATGAAAGGGATTACCTATACGCAGGTTGCCCAGTATGTGGTTCTAATGATTGCCTATACTATCCCTGCCGTCTTTATTTCACTTGAGTTGACAGGTAACCCGATTCCAGGTTTAGGTTTGTTCTCAAACCATGTCGAATCAGGTGTGCCTATTTTGACCAAGCTGAATCAAGTCGTTACTGACTTAGGTTTTTCTTCGTATACTGCTGACGTACCTAACAAGCTCAACATGGTACTGTTTACCTTGACGCTTATGATCGGTACAGCAGGTCTACCACACGTTATCATTCGCTTTTTCACTGTACCTAAAGTCGCTGATGCTCGTTGGACTGCTGGTTGGACGTTAGTATTTATCTCACTATTGTACTTCACTGCTCCAGCAGTAGGTGCTATGGCGCGCTTAAACTTAGTAGATACTATCTATCCACAAGGTGTTGAAAACCAACCTATTCTTAATGATGATCGTCCTGATTGGATGAAAACTTGGGAAGAGACAGGTCTTATAAAGTATAACGATCTAAATAATGATGGTCGTATCCAATTATATAGCGACAGTGGACTTGGTGCCGCTCAGATCGCCCTTAATACTGCTCAAGCTGACGGTGGCGATGTTGCTGCAGCAACTGCAGCAGTAGAAACCGCTCGTATTGCACATGATGCAGAGCTTGATGGTCGTTTTGCTGACGCTGGATGGGCAGGTAACGAGCTTGATGTTAACGCTGATATCTTAGTTCTAGCGAATCCAGAGATTGCACAGCTTCCACCATGGGTTATTGGTCTTATCGCTGCAGGTGGTTTGGCAGCCGCACTATCAACAGCTGCAGGTCTACTGCTCGCAATTTCATCAGCCATCAGTCATGACTTAATCAAAGGTAACTTAAACCCAAATATTACTGATGCACAAGAGTTGAAGTATGCTCGTATCACTATGGGTGTGGCAATTGTAGTAGCGACTTACTTAGGTATGAATCCACCAGGGTTTGCCGCACAGGTCGTAGCACTGGCCTTCGGTATTGCTGCCTCTTCATTGTTCCCTGTATTGATGATGGGTATTTTCTCTAAACGCATCAACAATCTTGGTGCTATTGCAGGTATGTTGACTGGTTTAATAGTCGTTCTTGTCTATATCTTTATGTTCAAAGGTTGGTTCTTCATCAGCGGTACTGCTAACTTCCCTGATACTGAAGAGTACTGGTTATTTGGTATCTCACCATTATCATTTGGTGCAGTTGGTGCATTGCTTAACTTCATCGTAGCATTCGCTGTATCTTATGCTACTGCGCCACCACCAGCACATATCCAAGAGTTGGTTGAGAGCGTACGTTCTCCACGTGGCGCTGGCGGTGCAGTCGACCACTAAGCTCACAACTGAGGATATATCTTCTGTTACTATATATCACTCACAGGCAGTAATTGCTTGTGGGTGATTTTTTTATTCTATAGCTATAATAACTAGATTTTTAATTTATCCAATAGGTTCAATTAAACACATCTAACGCATTAAGGAATATTTTATGCTTTTTGAGTTTATCGCTACCATCGCTGCCGCATTTGGTATGGCTGGAATAGCACTTATCATAACTCACCTCAGCAAACTGGCAGGCAAACGCGCTCCTAAATGGCTGATTCCCTTATTTGCTGCTATTGGTATGTTTGCATTTCAAATAAACCAAGAGTACAGCTGGTATGGTCAACAAGTTGAAAAGCTACCAGAAGGCGTAGAAGTCGTCAAAACAGCAGAAAGCACGGAGTGGTTCCGTCCATGGTCTTACGCTAAGCCGCACATATTACGGTTTATCGCTGCAGATATTGGAAACGCTAGTGTACAAGTAGATAATCCAGATATACATTTATTCAATTTGTATTTATTTGAAAGACGAAGAAGTATAGAGAAAGTTCCTCAAGTTATCGATTGCAGTATTCCTGCACGTGCAGACTACGTTATACCTGAGAAAGGCAATACACTATCAATTGATGAACATGTAAAGCAAACGACCGCATGGCGAGATTTAGCCACAGATGATCCATTATTTATCAGCATTTGCACTGATAAACAAAGCTAACGAATTAAGACAGTAAATCCATTAGCAGTACATTTTTCAAAAAGATATACGATGATAAGGCGGTATTTTAGATGAATAAAAAATCTAGATTACCGCCTTATTTACTTTGCTTTTCATTGACGAGACCTTGGCGCATAAGTATGCTTAGAATTAGCTCCTAGCAGCAGCCCCGCACATAAACCACCGAAATGCGCGGCAAAGGAAATACCTTCTTGCGGCATCAAGCCCTCTTTGATAGTGAGCCAATACCCGGCCCCCATAACGATACAAGCCAATAGATAACCCCAGCGCCGTGCAAATACAGCCCCTCCTATCATGTAACCGAGCATCGCAAAACACAACCCTGAAGCTCCAATATGGATGGAAGATGGCGAACCGATAACCCAAGTGACTAACCCAGAAGCTACGACCAATTTAAGTATCGTTCGATAGGCGTTTTTTTCAAACAACCCGAATAAAAATAAAATTTGTAATAACGTTACCGTGTTGCCAAGTAAATGTGAATAACTACCATGCATCGTCCATGACGCAAAAACGCCTATCATGCTGCCCACATCTAGGGCACGTGGCACAATACCAAAAATATTCCACAGTCCAAATAATGCCACTTCATTCAGAAAAAACATTCCCCACATGGGTATTAGTACAAAAGCATATAAACCAAAAACTTGCTTGATTCGAGCTACGAACAAGGTAAATAATTGCCGCCAGTTCATATTATTTTTTATCCTTTGGGTTAATTGCTTCAAGCATTTCTTACGGATTTATAGCAAATAGTGGGTGCTCTACTGGTTTAAATGACAATAATGCAGCATCTTTATCAACCGTTAAATAGCTATCACCATGTAATAGTGACGTCGAGTGGTAAGGAACCAAAGCAGTAGGAATGAAGCTGCGTGCCGCATCGATATGTTTGATTGAGTCATCAAAAAAGATATGTGGTGCAAACGTTCTCAGGACTGCTGTTTTCTCCAACCCTCCTAAGAAGAACGCCATATCCACGTTTACGCCCCACTCTCGTAGCGTCTTAATAGCACGCAAATCAGCAGGTGCATTACGAGCAGTGACTAAAGCAATCTTTATTGGAGACAATTTCAGACCAGCTGGCAGACGCTCTTGCAGGCTCGATAGCTTGATTAACAGCTCAGCATAAGGCCCTTTTTCAATCGGCAAGTCACGCATCTGTGCTTCACGATCATGAAAAGCACGCAGACCTTTTTGTTTATAGAGCAACTCTCCTGAATCATCAAACAACACTGCATCGCCATCAAAGGCAATACGTAATTGCTCAGTATCTAATTCATAAGTATTAACAGGGGTCGCATCCAGTATCGCACAAGCACAAATATTGGCATCGGCAACTTGCTGCGCATCCTCACGATTGGTAGTCAGAAATAAATCGACATTGAAATCTTTTATGTAAGGCGCAACAAGGCTACCTGAAATAAATGCTGAGCGTGAAATATTAATACCATCTGCAAGAATGGCATTGAGTACCTGAATACCAGTGTCTGGACTACTTTTTGAGACAATGACCACTTCTACTAAAGGCGCATCGGTCTCTATATCTTGCATACTATTATTACAATAATGGTTGAGATTCAGCAATGCTTTGATTAGTGGATATCCAGCGCCAATATCTAAAGGATCATTTTCACGCTCGGTCATGTAGTCACGAAACTCTTTGATAGCGCTTATCGGGCGCTGCTCTAATAACTCTAATAAATAATTTTCTGATTCCGTTAAATCAAAAAGTGCGGTTGCAGAAATCGCAACTATAAGCGTGTTACTAAAATCAATTGCCATTATTTTCTCTACTTATCAAACTATTTATTCAGAAGTGCCATCCAGTTTACTACATTCACAAGCTCTTAGAATAATAAGAAAAATTATCTACCTATAGTCATTCCACTATAAAAGTATGACAGCGTTAACCTCGCTTGAAGTATCACCTATGACATCTACACTCATTTGCCTTGTACTACTTTCAAACTGAATCGACTATATAATCTACGCTAATAAAAAACTCACCTTCGAGCACTCAAAATTACCATTTATAAAGTGTCTCATAGTGTGACTTTATGGAGGATAAGTTAATAATAGAATAATGACGCCAACTTTTTCTTTGATCATAAAAAAACCATATTGCTATGAAAACAATATGGCTTTACTAGTGGAAACTTTAGATGAACTATAAGCTGTGATTTTTTAAACTTACTTTTACCAGTATAGCTTACGTTAGCAACACCAAAGATATCGCTGGGAAAGCAACCAAAATAACCAGTCGAATCAGATCAGAGACAATGAATGGCGCGACCCCGCGGAACATATCAGATAGCTTAATATGCGGTGCCATTGCCTTAATCACAAAGATATTCATCCCCATCGGTGGCGTAATCAGTCCAAGCTCTACTGTCAATACAGCGATGATACCAAACCACACTGGATCAAACCCTAACGCCACAATGATTGGATATACCACTGGAATAGTGATTACTAACATTGCTAAAGCATCCATGAACAACCCTAAGAGGAAGTACATGATTAAGATACAGATCAGTACAATCATTGGGCTGACATCTAACGTACCAATCCAAGTTGCTAGTGTATAGGACAAGCGTGATACAGAGATAAAGTAACCCAAAGCTTCTGCACCCAGTAGCATAAAAAACACCACTGCTGACAATGCGAGCGTCTCAATCAATGACTGCTTTAAACCATCTAAACGCATACCTTTGACAAAAGCATAAGCCCAAGAGACAAATGCCCCGACGGCTGCTCCTTCTGTTGGGGTAAATAACCCAAAGAAAATGCCAGCGATAATGACAATAAAAATAAAGCTAAATGGTATGAGTCCCGTTAGCGAGAGCAACTTGGCTTTTAACGAAGTAGGCTCACCGCGACGCGCTAAATGCGGCTTCCAGCGTACCATAACCATGACAGTGATTGAGTACATCACCATCCCTAACATACCAGGTAAAAAGCCAGCAATAAACATATCACCGACAGACTGCTGAGTTAGGATGGCATAGACCAGTAGCGCAATGCTGGGCGGGATCATAATACCTAACGTACCACCTGCTGCTAAAATGCCACAAGCAAAACCAGGTTGATAACCGTACTTTTCCATTTGTGGCAACGCAACTTTGGTCATGGTAGACGCGGTCGCCAATGATGACCCTGAGATTGAAGCAAAGATACCGGACGAGCCTATACCAGCAATACCCAGACTCCCCCTCACTCCACCAAATATTGTGCGAGTTGCATCAAACAACTTTCCTGCCATACCCGAATGAGAAGCAAAAACACCCATCAGTATGAATAAAGGAATGGCACTAAAATCATATTTTGCTAAAACATCAACTGGTAAATCCTTCAGCATCTGTACGGCACCAATCGGTGCTGTCACCGCACCGAAGCCAACCAAACCAACACCTAGCATAGCGAGCGCAACAGGAACACGCAGCATGACCATCGCAATCATGCACAACAAACCAATGGCGCCAATAATTTCTGGACTCATGCCCCTGTCTCCTCAGCATCAAAGAACTCGCCTGTTTTAAAGATATTAATGGATTCGATTAATGATCGAATGGCAAGTAGTATGCTTAAAAAGGCACTGATGGCGTAAATGGGCATCATAGATATTCGAAGATCTTGAGTGACTTTGCCATACTCTATCGCATCAAAAGCACTCTCATAAAGTCCCCATGTAAACACAATACCGATGATGAAGAAACCCATCATAAAAGTGCCCATCATGTAGCCTTTAACAGCTTTTGACATTTTTTGAGTGAAGACATCGACAATGATTTGTGAGCGTTCCACAAAAGCAGCAAAGGCAGCAAGCAAAGCAAATAACATGAAATACGACACAATTTCCACGCTACCTTTGACCGTAAATCCAAACTCACCACCAGTGAGCTTGAAAATATAACGAGCTGTTACATCTAGCATAGTTACAAGAACAAGAATAATAAGACTAACGCCACCGATGAACTGGCATAGCCTAGAAATAAAGGTGCTGATTTTGACTAAAAATGCCATGTGATACCTCCAATGAATTAAACCTTACAGGCTGCACTGGCGGCTTTTGCTTTTTCGTAGACACCATCAGCATCTAGACCCAAAGCTTTGACATCACTTAGATATTTTTGTGTTCCTTTTTCGAGCGGTCCTTTCCAGTCTGGATCATTTAGTGGATCAGGAATTTCGATGATTTCATCACCTTTGTCTTTAGCAGCTTGAATGGCCATCTGATCATGCTTATCGAATACTTCACCAACTTTGCTAGCAAGCGCCATTCCTGAGTTTTCATCCAAGACTTTCTTCAAATCATCAGGCAAAGTATCGTATTTGTCTTTATTCATAGTCACCATCAGCGCCGAACTATAAAAAGGAATATTGGTATGATATTTGGTAATCTCGTCAATCTTAAATGCCGTTACCGCTTCCCAAGGAAAACTCAACCCATCGACAACTCCGCGCTGTAACGAGGTATACATATCGTTCGCAGGTAAACCTACTGGTGAAGCACCAGCGCTTTCAATGATGTCACCTGCCACCGCAGAAGGACGGCGGATACGCATACCCTTCATGTCTGCAGGCGTTCGAATCAGCTTATCTGTTGTATGAAGCGCACCAGGGCCTCCACCATACATAAATAGCAAATGAGAGTCTTCATACTCACTGGCGAGCGTCCCATCATCATAAAGAGTCTGCAGCATACAGCCCATTTGGCTGGCTGAGTTTGACAATCCTGGGAGCTCAGTAATTTGAGTTAAAGGGAAACGACCATTGGTATAGCCGTGCGCTTGTGAACCAATATCTATCGTGCCTTTAGCAGCAGATTCATAGGTAACATCTGCTTTGGCAAGACCAGCAGAAGGATACAACTCTATTTTTAGACGACCATCAGAATCTGCCTCTATTTTTTTAGCCCAAGGTTCAAAGACCTCTGTGCTAATAGATGAGGTTGCGGGCCAAAAGTGTGAGAAGCGTAGTACAGTAGTTTCTTGAGAGGTGGCTGATGAGCCATCAGTTGTGTCAGCAGATTGGTTAGAACAGCCTAAAAGACTGGCAGCCGCTAAGGCACCAATTGAAAGAAGAGGAGCTAATTTCATTATCAATTCCTTTTGATAATTATAAGAGTAGGAGTAGAGCTTATATTTAGTACTTTAGATTAAAAAAATAACGAGTTATCCACAAAGTTAAAACGTTATTTATATAAACCTGTAATAAACACACCATTTAAAATTAACAGCTAAAATGATATAAGTCAAATCATTTTAGCTTATTAAAACCTGCAATATACTCAATAACCGTGCAAATATCTATGTAGGCTGAAATCTCTAAAAATAGGACGTATCTCCATGATAAAAATGAAATAAGCTATATTAGGGAGGGGAAAATATTACAACTAATATGGAGAAATTCATAAATTTTTTGACGAAATTTAGACGTTTGTAATATATTTAGAGGAATGTCTATTGAATTGAGGAAATAGCTTAAAAAGAAGCGTTATACAATATTTTTAGATATTTAATTACAGCAAGCCAAAAACTAATTATTTAAGAAAGCAGCTAGCTCCCCAAACTATAGGCAAAAGAAAACCCCCAACGCTCACGCGTTGGGGGTTTTCTAGGAATAGAGAGCTGACGATGACCTACTCTCACATGGACGAATCCACACTACCATTGGCGCAACGATGTTTCACTTCTGAGTTCGGGAAGGGATCAGGT
>NZ_QJSU01000010.1 GCF_003217155.1 Psychrobacter fozii | reverse complement strand
GGTGATAACGTTGAGATGGGCGTAGAGCTTATCCACCCAATCGCTATGGACAAAGGTCTTCGCTTCGCTATTCGTGAAGGCGGCCGTACTGTAGGCGCTGGTGTTGTTGCTAACGTTAACGTTTAATACTGACCCTAGTATTTAACGCGTTAGTCAAAAGCCGTTCTCTTTATTGAGAACGGCTTTTTTTATGGGGGTTTATAAGTAAAGAAAAGTTATGGGTTTAGCCATATATAGACATACTCATTACAGAATTGAAATTCTAGATAAAATCGATCGATTGCATACAGAATCAATTTATTTCTATTCTAGACTATTGTAATCTGCAGTATAGCTTGATATATTAACGCAGCTTCTTATCAGGTACTCACATTATCAGCCTAATTAAACGGTCAGTTAATGGAGTAGGTGTGCTGAATAAGAGCAAACTAGGTAAAAGTAACAATTTTACCGCTAAAGGCTTGCATTTTATGCTCAATATTGTATAATGCTGTCCTTTACACCCATAGGCGATTGGCTCAATTGGTAGAGCATCGGTCTCCAAAACCGAGGGTTGTAGGTTCGAGTCCTACATCGCCTGCCATCTTCTTATCACATCTTTGTTGTACCCCACCATCTCCGAAGCGAGTTCTTTATGAGCAATAATCAAGATAACCTCGAGACTAAGTTATCTGATGCCAAGGCGGTTGCTGGTGGAATGCTGTCTAAAGATAAGCACATCTCAGCGGTCAATACTTCTGCTGTTGAAGTTGCTAAGACTGGCTCAATCAAAGATTTGATCTTGTGGCTACTTGCTGCAGCAGTTTTAATTAGCGCGACTCTGGTTAACCAGTATTTACCTGGCTATTGGCAACCTGCCAATGATGTTTGGGTACGTATTAGTATCATTGTCGCTCTTATTGTATTTGCATTAGTATGCTTGGCATTAACGCATCAAGGCCGCGCTTTTAAAATATTATTAAAAGATGCCGCTGTTGAGCTACGCCGAGTAACATGGCCAGGTAAAGACGAAACCTTTCAATACACATGGCAAGTTATTGTCGTGATTGGTATTGCTGGGCTTTTTGTTTGGCTGTTAGATAATTTTTTCAATTGGTTCGTTGGCATATTTATCGGTTAAATGTTTGAAGTTGAGCACACTATCGTGTATTACGATTCGCTCTAACTTAAATATTGTAACTCAACATTTTACTTATAACGATTAGGAGCGTGACATGCGTTGGTATATTGTCCAAGCGTTTTCAGGATATGAAAAGCAAGTACAGCGTTCATTAACTGATCGTATCAATCGTAGTGACTTCGCTGAATCATTCGGTGACGTATTAGTTCCTACTGAAGAAGTCGTCGAAATGAAAGACGGCAAAAAGCGTAAAAGTGAGCGTAAATTCTTTCCAGGATATGTTTTGATCCAAATGGAAATGAATGACAATACTTGGCACATCGTTAAAGAGTGTCCACGTATTATGGGTTTCATCGGCGGTACGCCTGAAACACCAGCGCCGATTACGCAAGTAGAAGCAGATCGTATCTTAAATCGTTTGAATCAGACTGAAACCGATCCACGTCCTAAAACATTGTTTGAGCCGGGCGAAGAGTTATTGGTTATCGACGGTCCATTCACTGACTTTAAAGGTATGGTGGAAAAAGTCGATTACGAAAAGTCTAAACTACATTTGACAGTAAACGTATTTAATCGACCGACTCAGGTTGAGCTTGAGTTTAGTAAAGTTGAGAAGCTAGACTAAACCCACAAAAATTCATCAACCGGGGAGCTATTAGTCAATCGGATATATATATCAGTTTGATTTAGCGTTATTACCCATTTAGGAGAGTATCATGGCTAAGAAGATTGATGGTTACATCAAACTGCAAGTGCCTGCAGGCAAAGCAAATCCTTCACCACCGATTGGTCCAGCATTGGGTCAAAAAGGCGTGAACATCATGGCGTTCTGTAAAGAATTTAACGCTGCGACCTCAAACCAAGAGCCGGGTCTACCGATTCCTACTGAGATCACTGTATATAGCGATAAGTCTTTTACCTTCATCATGAAGTCACCACCAGCTTCATACTTACTACGTAAGGCTGCTGGTGTTGCTAAAGGTTCAGGTACACCTAACACTGCTAAAGTCGGTAAAGTTGACCGTGCACAGTTAGAAGAAATCGTTAAGACCAAAGATAAAGATCTAACTGCAGCTGACCTTGACGCTGCTGTTCGTACCATCGCTGGTACTGCACGTTCAATGGGTATTACCGTGGAGGGTGTGTAAATGAGCAAGCTAACCAAACGTCAAAAAGAAATTCAAAGCCGTGTTGATAACGAAAAGCAATACACTATGGAAGAAGCCGTTCAAATCTTAAATGATTTGCCTGCGCTAAAATTCAAAGAGTCTATTGATATCGCAGTAAACTTGGGCGTTGACCCACGTAAATCTGATCAAGTGGTTCGTGGCGCTACCAACTTACCTGCTGGTACTGGTAAAACCAAACGCGTTGCTGTATTCGCTCAAGGCGCTGCTGCTGAAGCCGCTAAAGAAGCTGGTGCAGATATCGTTGGTTTTGAAGACCTAGCAGAATCAATCAAAGCCGGTAACATGGACTTTGATATCGTTATTGCTGCTCCTGATGCAATGCGTGTTGTTGGTCAATTAGGTACTATCCTAGGTCCACGTGGCCTAATGCCTAACCCGAAAGTCGGTACAGTAACGCCAAACGTTGCTGAAGCTGTGAAAAATGCTAAAGCTGGTCAAGCACAGTATCGTGTAGACAAAGCAGGTATTATTCATACTACTATTGGTCAAGTTGGTTTCACTGCTGAGCAAGTTATTCAAAATGCTGAAGCACTAATCACAGATCTAAAACGTGCTAAGCCTGCTACTTCTAAAGGTACTTTCATTAAGAAAATCACCTTGTCTAGTACTATGGGTCCAGGTATCACTATTGATGCTGTTCCTTATCGCACTGCTAAATAATTAAGTATTCACTCTTCAAATATTATTGAATAATGAGTACAAACAAATTCTAAAAAATTAGGTCAGCGTAGCATATGCTACGCTGTCTAAGACCGTAGGTAGAGAGTGGTTTAGCGTCATAGATAGCAATTTTCGAATGGTTAAATATGATAACAAGCTGCTTTTTTTAATCGGCTACAGATGAAAATCTCAGTTGTCCTACGCAGACGGTGATCCACCCAGTTGTTGATAAGAGCCGATAGTTCAATCTATCACTTGATGTCATTCTGATAACGGTGCCGTAATCAGTCGTTACTAATAAAATCTATTGCTATAGAGTTTAGAAGTAACGTGTCGTATCAAGTCAGTCTAATTTAGTCGTTTAATAATTGAAAACTTCGGTTTTTAAGAATTAAAATACTGAGCAGATTGATAAGATTAAAGGAGTCAACTTATGGCATTAACGCTAGAGCAAAAACAACAAGTTGTGGCTGAAGTGTCTGAAGTTGCTGCTAATGCTTACTCAGCAGTAGCTGCCGAATATCATGGTATTGGTGTTGCAAAGCTTACTAAGCTACGCGAACAAGCCCGTGAAAAAGGCGTTGTTTTGAAAGTGGTAAAAAATACACTAGCAAGACGCGCTTTTGAAGGCACTAAGTTTGAGAGCATGTCAGACCGTATGACTGGTCCACTACTTTTGGCTTTCTCTATGGAAGACTTGGGTTCTGCTGCTAGAGTCGTTTTCGACTTCAGCAAAGAAAACAAAGCTTTAGAGACCAAATTGGTATCAGTTGGTGGTGTTGTTTATGGTCCAGAAGAGCTAGAGCGCGTATCGAAGCTACCAACTCGCGACGAAGCACTCTCTATCTTGATGGCTACTATGAATGCACCAGTGACCAAGCTTGTCCAGACTATGAACGCAGTTCCTGGCAAGTTCGTTCGCACTGTCGCAGCAATCAAAGACGCAAAAGAAGCTGCTTAATTGCTTGTTTTAACGTAACTTTGACATCGTTGATTGCACTATATTGCCAACACTATTTGAAAATTTGGCAAGCAATCCAAGCGATATTAAAATCAATTAATTTTTATCAGATAACGGAGAGTTCTCATGGCACTATCTAAAGATGATGTGTTAAACGCAATCGCTGAAATGTCAGTAATGGATATCGTTGAATTAATCAGCGCTATGGAAGAAAAATTCGGCGTAACAGCTGCTGTTGCTGCTGCACCTGCTGCTGCTGGCCCTGCTGCTGCTGCTGCTGAAGAAAAAGACGAGTTTGACGTAGTTCTTGCCAGCTTTGGCGAGAAGAAAGTTGGCGTAATTAAAGCCGTACGTGAAGCTACTGGTCTTGGCCTGAAAGAAGCGAAAGATTTGGTTGAAAGCGCTCCAGCTCCAATCAAAGAAGGCGTTAACAAAGCTGAAGCTGAAGAGTTGAAAAAGAAACTTGAAGAAGCTGGCGCAACTGTTGAACTAAAATAAGTTTAACAGCTGTACGAAAAAAAGCTGGTAATGCCTTGCATTGCCAGCTTTTTTTTACTATAATTCGTAGCTTGACCTTTTGTGTCTGCCAACATACGTATGCAACAACACGGTGGATACCCATCAAAAGGACAGACGATATACATGCAAGCACACATGCCAGTTATTAAAATCAGTTAATATGAGCTAAACGTCCGTAGATGTTTGGCATTTTTTTGTGTCTGCATGCTTTCCTATTAACACTATAGTTTATACTGATTCTGAAAGTTATAGTTACCCCGATTATTGTTATTTCTGAAAAGCTATTGATCTTAGGTTATCCATATAGAATGATTTTACTGTCAGTATGTAGGCTCGTAGACGGTATATATCAGCGACGATAACAGTTTTGATGATGAATTTTAAACCGCAGTACAAGATATTTTAAATGTATTTGTAAATTGAGCCATAAGGGCAATGTATTGTAGATTATATGATATTGAAATTGTCAGTTTGAGTAGGCATATAGACTGACCTAGATACCAATTCCAAGATTGAATGAAGTGTGCTAAATAAGTATTGATTAGTAAAGTAGTAGTTGACCAAAAGACATGAACTGAACACGAACACCCGTTTTATATTATCGTTTACGTCGCCAAGATACATAATATCTATGCATCATGGCCTCGATTTTAATTTGTTTCCACGTTTACTGTAAGGACTCTCGATGGCATATTCTTATACTGAAAAAAAGCGTATTCGCAAAAGTTTTGCTGAATTGCCCACTGTGATGGACATTCCCTACTTATTGTCTATTCAAGTAGATTCTTACGAGCAATTTTTGCAAGAGCACAAAAAGCCAAAAGCTCGTGAGAATACTGGTTTGCAAGCTGCGTATTCCTCTATTTTCCCAATTGAGAGTCACTCTGGTAATGCTGAGTTACAATTTGTTGAGTACTATTTAGGCACGCCTGAATTTGATGAGCGTGAGTGTATCTTACGTGGTTCAACATTTGCTGCGCCGATGCGTGTCAAAATTCGTTTGATCATCAAAGACAAAGATAGCAAAGATAAAGACAGCAAAGCTGCGATCAAAGATATCCGTGAGCAAAGCGTCTATATGGGCGAAATGCCATTAATGACTGCTAACGGTACCTTTATTATCAATGGTACAGAGCGTGTTATCGTATCACAGCTACATCGCTCACCTGGTGTATTCTTTGACCATGATAAAGGTAAGTCGCATTCAAGTGGTAAAGTGCTTTACAACGCACGTATCATTCCTTACCGTGGTTCATGGTTAGATTTTGAATTTGATGCAAAAGATTTAGTATTTGCTCGTATTGACCGTCGTCGTAAGCTACTTGCTTCAATCATTCTACGTGCACTAGGTCTGACCACTTCTGAAATCTTAGATCTTTTCTTTGATAAAGTAGCTGTGTATAAAGGCGAAGAGACGTTTGAGATTGATCTGGTTGCTGATCGCTTGCGCGGTGAGATGGCTCAGTTTGATATCGTGTCGCCTGAAGGTGACGTCATCGTAGAGCAGGGCAAACGTATCAATGCACGTCGTATCCGTCAGCTAGAAGAAGCTGGTATGACGAAAATTGCTGTGCCTGATGAATATTTATATGAGCGTATCTTAGCTGAAGATATCGTGGTTAATGATGAAGTTATCGCTCGTGCTAACACCTTAATTGATCATGAATTATTGGTTAAATTGAGTGCATTTGAAGCCAGCGAATCTATCAAAGAATTCAGCATTCTGTTCACTAACGATATCGATCAGGGTAGTTATATTGCTGACACGCTACGTGCTGATAGCACATCAAGCCGTGAAGAAGCATTGATCGAAATCTATAAAGTGATGCGTCCAGGTGAGCCACCAACGGTCGAAACTGCTGAAAAACTGTTCGAAAGCATGTTCTTCAATGCAGATCGTTATGACTTGTCAAACGTCGGCCGCATGAAGTTTAACCGTCGTCTAGGGTTAGATTTTGATAATACAGATGATCCAGATATTCAGCGCGCACGTAGTGTCCTGACCAATGCTGACATCGTGAATGTATTAAAAGAATTGATTGAGATTCGTAACGGTCGCGGTGAAGTCGATGATATCGATCACTTAGGTAACCGTCGTATTCGTTCTGTAGGCGAAATGGCAGAAAACCAGTTCCGTGTTGGTCTAGTACGTGTTGAGCGTGCGGTCAAAGAGCGTTTGAGCTCAGCGGAATCTGATAACTTGTCACCACAAGATTTGATTAACTCAAAGCCTGTTGCGGCTGCGGTTAAAGAATTCTTTGGTTCAAGCCAGTTGTCACAATTTATGGATCAGAACAACCCGTTGTCTGAAGTTACCCATAAACGCCGTGTATCAGCACTAGGACCTGGTGGTCTGACTCGTGAACGTGCAGGCTTTGAAGTACGTGACGTACATGATACCCATTATGGCCGTGTATGCCCGATTGAGACTCCTGAAGGTCCAAACATTGGTCTTATCAACTCATTGGCAACTTTTGCTAAAACCAACAGCTTTGGCTTCTTAGAAACGCCATATCGCCGTGTGGTTGACGGTAAAGTAACGGATATCATTGAATATCTATCAGCCATTGAAGAAGTCGGTACGGTCATTGCACAGGCTGATTCACCATTGACTGAAGATGGTGCACTAAGTGACGAGATGGTCAGTGTCCGTAGCTATGGTGAATTCGTCCGTATGCCGCCAGAAAAAGTGACGCATATGGATGTGTCGCCAAGTCAGGTAGTATCGGTAGCAGCAGGTTTGATTCCGTTCCTAGAGCATGATGATGCTAACCGTGCCTTGATGGGCTCGAACATGCAGCGTCAGGCTGTTCCTACGCTACGTGCTGACAAGCCGTTAGTAGGTACTGGTATGGAGCGCTATGTTGCTCGTGATTCTGGTGTTTGTGTGATCGCTAAGCGTGGCGGTGTGATTGAAGATGTTGATGCATCACGTATCGTTGTTCGTGTAAACGAAGACGAGATGACTGCTGGTGAAGCGGGTATCGATATTTATAACTTAGTTAAATACACGCGCTCTAACCAAAACACTTGTATCAACCAACGTATCATCGTTAACCAAGGTGACGAGATTGCTTTGGGTGATATCTTGGCTGATGGTCCGTCAACGGATCTTGGTGAGCTAGCACTAGGTCAGAACATTCGCATCGCATTTATGCCGTGGAATGGTTACAACTTCGAAGATTCAATCTTGCTATCTGAGAAAGTGGTTAAAGAAGATCGTTTCACCACTATTCATATTCAAGAATTGACGTGTGTGGCGCGTGATACCAAGCTAGGTACAGAAGAGATTACTGCTGATATTCCAAACGTTGGTGAAGCAGCACTATCAAGTCTTGACGAAGCAGGTATCGTCTATATCGGTGCTGAAGTTGACGCTGGTGATATCCTAGTTGGTAAAGTGACGCCAAAAGGTGAAACGCAACTAACGCCAGAAGAGAAATTGCTCCGGGCTATCTTTGGTGAAAAAGCAGCTGATGTAAAAGACACGTCTTTACGTGTTCCAACATCAAGCAAAGGTACGGTTATCGACGTACAAGTCTTTACTCGTGATGGTGTCGAGAAAGATGCACGTGCAAAAGCGATTGAAAAATCACAGCTTGATAGCTATCGTAAAGATTTAAAAGAAGAGCTACGTATCTTCGAAGAAGCAGCACGTGGTCGTATTGGTAATCTATTAGATGGCCAAAAAGTCAGTGGTGGTTCTGGTCTAAAAGCCGGTACGGTTATGGCCTTGGCTGATATGAAAGATATGAGCCTTGAGACCTTGCTTGATATTCAGCCAGTTGAAGAAGAAATCTCTGAGCGTCTAACGCAAATCGCTGAGTACTTAGTTGATAAGCAAAAAGACATCGATGTTAAATTTGCTGAGAAAAAACGCAAATTGACCGCTGGTGATGATTTACAACATGGTGTCCAAAAAATCGTTAAAGTTTATCTAGCGGTTAAGCGTCGTATTCAGCCTGGTGATAAAATGGCTGGTCGTCATGGTAACAAAGGTGTCGTATCACGCATCATGCCAGTCGAAGACATGCCTTATGATGAACATGGTAATACCGTTGACATCGTATTGAACCCGCTTGGTGTACCATCTCGTATGAACATCGGTCAGGTTCTAGAGACGCATTTGGGTATGGCAGCCAAAGGTTTGGGCGAGAAAATCGATGGTATGCTCAAATCTCAAGCAGCGATCAAAGAGCTACGTGGTTTCTTGGACAAAATTTATAACCAAGTAGGCGGCGAGCAAGTTGATCTTGATAGTTTGAGTGACGATGACATCATGGCGCTATCAGACAACTTACGCGGCGGTGTACCAATGGGTACCGCAGTGTTTGATGGTGCAAGAGAGAGCCAAGTCAAAGACTTGCTAGAGCTTGCTGGTATGGACCGTGATGGTCAGCAGACATTGTATGATGGTCGTACTGGTCAGAAGTTTGACCGTAAAGTGACCGTTGGTTATATGTACATGCTCAAACTTAACCATTTGGTTGATGACAAAATGCATGCACGTTCTACCGGTTCTTACTCACTAGTGACGCAGCAGCCATTGGGCGGTAAAGCTCAGTTTGGTGGTCAGCGCTTCGGTGAGATGGAAGTCTGGGCACTAGAAGCTTATGGCGCGACTTACACGTTGCAGGAAATGCTGACTGTGAAGTCGGATGACGTTGAAGGCCGTACACGTATGTATAAAAACATCGTTGATGGTGAGCAGTATATGGATCCAGGTATGCCTGAATCGTTCAACGTACTGACCAAAGAAATCAAATCATTGGGTATTAATATTGAGTTAAAGCAAACCCATTAAGCACGGCTGGCTGAGGCTACCTTTAACATAGCTTCAGTTAATTATTATCCTTAGTGGTCAATCTAAAAGCAGTACGCGCATAGCTGCTGCTTTTAGTGATTTGTCTCAACCCTATTCATTGCCTTCATTCATCTTATTTGCGTCAACTATACGCTATCAGATGATTATAAAGATAACGGAGAAGCAACTTGAAAGATTTACTCGATATCATGCAAAGCCCTACCGGCAACGGTAACCAAGAGTTTGATAGCATTCAAATTACTTTAGCCTCACCTGACGTCATCAAGTCATGGTCACATGGCGAAGTGAAAAAGCCTGAAACTATTAACTATCGCACGTTCAAGCCTGAACGTGATGGTCTTTTCTGTGCCAAAATCTTTGGCCCAGTAAAAGATTTTGAATGTTTATGTGGTAAATATAAGCGCCGTAAGTTCCAAGGCGTTATCTGTGAAAAATGTGGCGTAGAAGTGACCACTGCTAAAGTTCGTCGTGACCGTATGGGTCACATCGATTTGGCTAGCCCAGTTGCGCATATTTGGTTCTTAAAATCATTACCAAGCCGCATCGGTCTATTGTTAGACATGACGCTACGTGATATCGAACGCGTTCTATATTTTGAAAGCTACATCGTGACTGAGCCTGGTCTAACCAGCTTAGAAAGATATCAGTTGCTTGATGATGAAGATTACTTTAAAGCCCTTGAAGAGTTTGGTGATGAGTTCACTGCTAAAATGGGTGCTGAAGCGGTTCAAGACCTATTAAAAGATATCGATTTAGATATCGAAATTGATGAGCTACGTGAAGCGATTCCGCAAACAGGTTCTGAGACTAAGCTTAAAAAGATGTCTAAGCGTCTTAAGCTATTAGAAGCATTCCGTGATTCTAATAATAAGCCTGAGTGGATGGTAATGAATATCTTGCCAGTACTACCACCAGATTTGCGTCCACTAGTACCACTAGAGGGTGGCCGTTTTGCGACTTCGGATCTAAACGATTTGTATCGCCGTGTCATCAACCGTAACAACCGTCTAAAGCGTCTGCTTGAGCTTAGTGCACCTGATATCATCGTACGTAACGAAAAACGTATGTTGCAAGAGTCAGTTGATGCATTGTTAGATAACGGTCGTCGCGGTCGTGCAATCACTGGTAGTAACAAGCGTCCATTGAAATCTTTGGCTGATATGATCAAAGGTAAGCAAGGTCGTTTCCGTCAAAACTTACTTGGTAAGCGTGTCGATTACTCTGGTCGTTCGGTTATCGTTGTAGGTCCAACATTACGTCTACATCAGTGTGGTCTACCGAAGAAAATGGCACTTGAGCTATTCAAGCCATTTACTTATAACAAGCTATTGTCTCATGGTTTGGCAACAACGATTAAAGCTGCCAAAAAGATGGTAGAGCGTGAAGAGCCACAAGTGTGGGATATGCTGGCCATGGTTATCCGTGAGCATCCAGTACTTCTTAACCGTGCACCAACGCTTCACCGTTTGGGTCTACAGGCATTTGAGCCAGTACTAATCGAAGGTAAAGCAATTCAATTGCATCCGCTCGTTTGTACCGCATTCAACGCCGATTTCGATGGTGACCAAATGGCCGTTCACGTGCCATTGACACTAGAAGCACAGTTAGAATCACGTGCGCTAATGATGTCTACCAACAACATCTTGTCACCTGCGAACGGTGATCCAATCATCGTGCCATCACAGGATGTTGTATTGGGCTTGTATTACATCAGTCGCTCGTCTATCAATGCTAAAGGCGAGAGCATGGTTTTTGCTACCGTTAATGAAGCATTGCGTGCGATTGGTTCAAACGATCTACATGTAAACGCTAAAATCAAAGTGCGTGTCACTGAGACGCATATTGATGAAGAGGGTAACCAAACAAAAGAAATCAGTATCAAAGATACGGTTGCTGGTCGTTTACTTATCTGGAACATCATGCCTAAAGGTATGACGTTTGATGAATGTAACCAAGAAATGACGAAGAAAAACATCTCTCGTCTGATTAACTCTTGCTACCGTAAAGTAGGCGTCAAAGAAAGTGTCATGTTTGCTGACCAATTAATGTATCTTGGTTTTGCTCAAGCGACATTGTCTGGCGTGTCTATTGGTATCGATGACATGGTCATCCCACCATTGAAAAAGCAAATCATCGAAGTGGCAGAAGGCGAAGTTCGCGAAATCGAAGATCAATTCGAGCAAGGCTTTGTGACTGCTGGTGAGCGTTATAACAAAGTAGTTGATATCTGGTCACGTACCAATGACAAAGTCGCTAAGGCGATGATGGATAACTTGGCAACAGATAAGATCTTGAATGCCAAAGGTGAAGAAGAAGAGCAGAAGTCATTCAACTCTATCTTTATCATGTCAGATTCTGGTGCTCGTGGTAGTGCGGCACAGATTCGTCAGTTAGCAGGTATGCGTGGTTTGATGGCTAAGCCAGATGGCTCAATCATCGAAACCCCAATTAAAGCTAACTTCCGTGAAGGTTTGACCGTACTGCAGTATTTCATCTCAACTCACGGTGCACGTAAAGGTCTAGCGGATACGGCACTAAAAACGGCTAACTCAGGTTACTTGACTCGTCGTTTGGTCGATGTCGCACAAGATTTAGTTATCACCACTGATGACTGTGGTACTGAGCAAGGCTTGCTCATGAAACCACATATTCAGGGTGGCGAAATCATTGAGAAGTTGGGTGAGCTAGTACTTGGTCGTGTCACTGCACGTGATGTGAATTATAACGATGATGCTGATAAAGTATTGATTCCAGCAGGTACGTTGATCGATGAGCATTGGGTCAATGTGCTTGACGAAAACGCTATCGATGATATCTGGGTACGCTCAGTTATTACCTGTAATGTTGAGCACGGTGTTTGTTCACAGTGTTATGGTCGTGATTTGGCTCGTGGTCATAAAGTGAACATTGGCGAGTCAGTTGGTGTTATGGCTGCACAGTCTATCGGTGAGCCTGGTACTCAGTTAACCATGCGTACTTTCCACGTAGGTGGGGCTGCAAGCTCTGCATCTGTGGACAATAGCATCTCTGTACGTAATGCTGGTCAAGCGCATTTCGAAAACATGAAAACGGTTCAACATACTGATGGCCATTTGGTTATCGTATCGCGTTCAGCTGAAATTGCATTGACCGATGATCTTGGCCGTGAGCGTGAACGTTATAAAGTACCTTACGGTTCTAGCGTTCTTGTGAAACACGAAGACCAGGTTGAAGGCGGTCAGACCATCGCTAAATGGGATCCGCACACGCATCCAATTATCACAGAATTTGCTGGTACAGCACGCTTCAGTGACATCACTGATGGTATGACTGCAACAGTGAAAGTTGATGATGCGACTGGTATGAGCTCATTTGAGATTCTAGCTACTCGTGACCGTTCAAGCTCAGCAAAAGACTTACGTCCTGCTATTATCTTGAATACTGATGAAGGTAAAGAAGTAGTTTACTTCCTACCTGCTGAAACTATCATTCGCGTTAGCGATGGTGAAAAAGTAGCAGCTGGTTCGATCCTAGGTCGTGTACCACAGGCATCATCAGGTACTAAAGATATTACCGGTGGTCTACCACGTGTTGCCGATCTATTCGAAGCACGTCGTCCAAAAGATCATGCGATCATGGCAGAAATGACAGGTGTCGTAAGCTTTGGTAAAGAGACTAAAGGTAAGAATCGCTTTATCATCACCAATGAAGATGGTGAGATTCATGAAGAGCTAATCCCGAAATGGCGTCAAATCAACGTCTTTGAAAACGAGACAGTAGCACGTGGTGAAGTTATCGCTGATGGTCCACAAAACCCACACGATATCTTGCGTCTGAAAGGACAAACTGCACTTGCTGATTATATCGTTAACGAAGTACAGGACGTTTATCGTCTGCAGGGCGTAAAAATCAATGATAAGCACATCGAAGTTATTATTCGTCAGATGTTGCGTAAAGTTGAAATCACTGACGGCGGCGATTCAAACCACTTCAAAGGCGATCAAGCAGAGTATGCTGATATCAAAGCATTGAATGAAAAACTGGAAGCGGAAGATAAATTCCCAGTACAGTTTGAGCGTCAATTACTGGGTATCACTAAAGCAAGTCTGGCAACAGAAAGCTTTATCTCAGCTGCGTCATTCCAGGAAACGACACGTGTACTAACTGCGGCTGCCGTTACTGGTAAAGTGGATGAGTTACGTGGCCTGAAAGAAAACGTCGTTGTTGGTCGCTTGATTCCTGCAGGTACTGGTCTTGCTTATCATAAAGCACGTAAAGAGAAAGCGGATCAAAAGCTACAAGATAAAGATCTTAATGCAGCGTTTGACATGACTGCTAGCACTGATAGTAAAGACTTTGCTAGCTTTGATGAAGCCTTTGCACAAGAGCTGAACCAAGATAACTAATAGTATTAGACATTTTTGATTCATTCTTAGCTTAATAAAAAAGCCAGCCTAAGTTGCTGGCTTTTTTACGTTTATAGATAAGCAAAGCAATGAGAATAATTGGCCTAATGCTATATCTAGTAAGCTAATAAGTCTTAATATAGCGCCGCTATTTTTTAGCTGATATACTTTCTAGCAAGGTTGTTCCAGTTAGTAGTACACTTAAAACAGCAGGACACTCAAAAAGTTATATCATAAGTTATGGATGTGCTAACTGGTCATATTTATGATTAATATAAGGATAAGTAGAAAATGGCAGGTAAAACCCGCGTTGCCAAGTATCAAGCTGATCGAACCAATCAAAAACTTTATTTTTGCCGTCTCTCTTGCCAATCAGCAGGAAGTACCAACGATAAGCAGTTGTATCAAGCACATTGTGAGACTGCTATTTTTCATCTATACGGGGCTTTTCTTGCATTTACTCAAGAGCTTGGTTATTTCTATAATTTGAATATGCCAGCACCAACATTGTCAGATATTGAACAAGCCTTGAGTGAAAGTACGCAAGTATCTCCTGAGATTCAGCGTCTCCAGCAGTTACAGCAGCAAGGATTTTTGGCCAATATAGAGCGTGCTTATCAGCGCTGTCTTTATGCGGTACCACCAGATACAGTCGTTGATGAACAATTAAGCAACGACACTAAGCAGTCGTCGGATCTTATTGTTAATGTGGTTACTTTATCGAACCAATGGTTACCAGATGAATCGACAATACGTGAATGGCGTCAGCAGTTTTTAGAGCTGATTGAACAGCTTCGTGCTGGAATGGTTGAGTTTTAGAAAATCTACCAGTAGAGTGGTGTAAGTTTGGTGTTGATAGAAAAGCTGACTGATAAGCTTCGTGAAGTAGGAGATCATTGCTATAATTTCCAGATATAAAAAAGCCTGTTTAGAATTGTCTAAACAGGCTTTTTATATTCAACATCAGTTAGTATTTTAGATAGTTTACTCTGGCATCGGTGGAAGCGTTTCAACTGGTGTCACCGAGAGAGGATTTTGCGGTACGACATCATTATTACGGCGACTTTCGGTTCTTGAGGTCTGTGAGTTATTTGATTCTGCAGCAGGTTCAGATGACAATTGCGTCCGCTGTTGTGTTTGCGTAGAAACTGGTTTCTCAGATGTATTGTCGTCAGCCTTACTGGTTCTTGCCGTTTTTTTCTTTTGTCTGGTAGATGTAAAACCTTTATCATTAGGCACCCACTGACGAGGCGTATCCTTAAGCTGGGCTCTCATAAAGTCCATCCAAACAGGTAATGCTGCTACACCACCGTATTCGTGACGACCCATAGTTGTTGGTTGATCAAAGCCCATCCATACAACCGTTGCATTGGTAGGGTGGAAGCCTGCAAACCAAGCATCTTTAGCATCGTTAGTAGTACCTGTTTTTCCACCAATATCATCGCGTCCTAGTGCTTTTGCACGTACTGCTGTACCACGCTGAACAACGTCACGCAAAATATCTGCCATATCAAAAGCAACTCTTGGTTTCAATATTCGAGGAGCTTGTTTGGCCAATGCATACTGAACCGCAGGTGCTTTTAAACGATCCGCTTGTGGGCTAGCATCATAGACACTTAAGTCGATGGCTTTATCATTTTGTTCAGTATCTTCTACATCTTGTTCTGCAACAATTACTTCGCTGTTGGCCGCTTTGCTCTCGTCTTCAATCGACTGATTATAATTTTCGATTGACTCTTTATTACGCTTTTCGAGATCTTTATTGAAGCATTTGGCACATGCTTGTTGTGGGTTCGCCTGAAATAATAGGTTATTACTATAATTATAGATTTGTTCGATAAAATAGGGTTGTACACGATGGCCACCATTAGCAAAAGTTGCATAGGCAGTTGCCATCTGTAAGGGTGTTGCTTGCCCTGCACCCAGTGCTAACGATAAAGTGGTTGGGAGTTTCTCTTTATCAAGGCCGAACTGATCTAATAGACTGCGGGTATCTGCGATACCAATGGCTTGTAATAGACGAATAGATACTAAGTTACGAGACAAATAAAGGCCACGGCGTAGAGTGATATCACCTAGGAAGCGTTGATCAGAGTTTTTAGGTTTCCATTCACCGACTTGAATAGGACTATCTGAAACAATAGTATCAGGACGATAGCCTTTTTCTAGAGCCGCTGTATAGACCAGTGGTTTAATCGTTGAGCCTGGTTGACGCCAACCTTGTAAAGCTCGGTTAAACTTGCTGTGATTAAAATCGAAGCCACCCACTAAGGCATTAACGGCACCAGTCGCTGGATTCAATGAAACGAGACTACTTTGTATTTTAGGTACTTGTGCCAGCTGCCAATTGCCATTACTAGTTGGGATTAAGCGAATAATATCATTCTTACTTACTATTTGGCTGGCATTGCTAGGAGCATAGCCAATACGATTAGCAGAGATGTATTTACTTGCCCAGCGCATGCCTGACCAATTAATGGTTACATTCTCACCTGAAGGCATGACGGCATCAAAACTACGAGAGTTTACCTTGGTTACTTTGGCGGGGGACATATTGCTATAGCGACGGAAGTTTTCCAAAGGCTCATCATTCGCTTCAGCACCTCGCCACCCATGACGATGATCGTAAGCAACGAGACCTTTGAGGACTGCCGCTTCCGCATCTGTTTGTGCTTTACTATCAACCGTAAGACGCACACGCCAACCACTTTGCATGACTTGTTTGCCGTAGCGTTGAACTAAAGTAGAGCGCGTCATTTCTGCCAAATAGGGCATATTGACGTCCAGCTTCTCTTTATAAAGGTTAATACCAATAGGAGAGGCAATCGCTTCATCACGCTGTACTTTAGTAATATAACCTAACTCATGCATGCGCCCGATAATCCAGTTACGGCGAGTTAATGCACGTTCAGGATTGGCCACAGGGTTGTATTTAGAAGGTGCTTTTGGCAGACCAGCTAACATTGCCGTCTCAGCAATAGTGAGATTTTCTAGTGATTTACTATAATATTTTTTAGCAGCGGCACGGACACCGTAGGCACCTTCACCTAAATAGATTTTGTTGACATAAAGTGTCAGAATGTCATTCTTACTTAGCTCATCTTCAATCTTACGCGCTAAGAATAATTCAGTTAACTTACGATTTAAAGTACGCTCTGAACTTAAAAAGTAGTTTTTGGCGACTTGCATTGTGATGGTAGAGCCACCTGTTTGACTATTATCGTCGGTAACTGCTTCAGTCACAGCACGGCCTAAACCTTTGATGCTAATACCACTATGTTGAAAAAAAGAGGCATCTTCTGCTGCTAGAAAGGCATGAGTAAGGTCTTCAGGAATATCTTCAAAAGTAATCGGTAGTGATAAGCGATTGCCATACTGACCAATTAGTTTGTCATCACTACTATATATTTGCAGTGGCATTTCTAACTTCGCCGTCTTAATCTCTTGAGTGCTAGGCAACGTTGGCGATAAATACATCGCCATACCGTAAAAACCGATAGGCACAGCAAGGGCTAAGATAACTGCTAATGCTAAACAGGCGACAAAAAGCCCTACCAAAAAATGAATGAGTCGGGCGGTAGCATTTTTTTTGATCATAAGAAGACTTATCAATTAAAATTTGCAACAGATAATGTATTATACCTTGAACAAAATAGGCAGGTCATAATAAATGTGTAAGTTAGACTGAATAACTTATTTAAATGCTTGAATCTATCTATTAAGTAAAGTATTGTATTCAATTATTACAAATAACTATCAGATTGTACACTTAATATAAGGTATAGAGTTTGTGAGGCTATTTACTTCCAAAAGTCAACATTTGATTGGTGTGGATATCTGTGCCACTTCAGTGAAGTTGGTTGACATACAGCGCCAACAAGGCATGTTTCATCTAAAATCTTATGGCATTGAGAGACTGCCGGAAGGTGTAGTCGTCGATAAACTTCTCTTAGATACGGAAGCGGTTGGTAATACGATTACCAGCTTAGCTAAACGTTGTCATGTTACTGGTGCTGACGCTGCTACAGCAGTCTCAGGGTCAGCTGTGATTACCAAAATCATTGACATGGATACCACGTTAAACGATGTAGAGCGTGAAGCTCAAATACGTTTAGATGCTGATCAATACGTGCCTTATCCGTTAGAAGACGTTAACTTGGACTTTGAAGTTTTAGGTCCTTCTTTGGCAAGTGATGAGATGGTGCAAGTGCTACTTGCCGCATCTCGCTCGGAAAATGTTGACCAACGAGTTGACGCATTAACCTTTGGTGGCTTGAAAACTAAGGTTATGGATATCGAGTCTCACGCCATTGAACGTGCTTTTGGGCTTATGGTAGATAACTTACCAAGTAACCCAGAACTGGTTGCATTGGTTGACATTGGGCATAATCAAACGACTCTATATGTCGCTAAAAATGGCGAATTCATATATAGTCGTGAGCAGTTGTTTGGTGGTGTTCAGTTGACAGAAGCGATACAAAATCGTTATGGACTATCTGCTGAAGAGGCCGCGATTAGTAAGCGTGAGCGTACATTACCTGACGATTACTACCTCGATGTGCTGACGCCTTTTATGGAAAATACCATTCAGCAAATCACTCGCTCATTACAGTTTTATTTCTCCTCAAGTCAATATAGTAGTATTGATCATGTAGTGTTAGCTGGTGGCAGCAGCTCTATCGCTGGTCTTGCAGGTATGGCACAACAAAAACTGGGTGTGACGGTTAGTATTGCTAATCCTTTTGCCAATATGACTATTGCGCCAAATATTGATAATGAGCAATTAACAATTGATGCACCAAGCTTAATGGCCGCGTGCGGTCTTGCGTTAAGGAGCTTCGACTAATGGCTCGTATTAACCTCTTACCCTGGCGACAAGAAGAACGCGAACGTCGCAACAAAGAATTTATAACGTTGGTAGTTGCGGTGATTTTGCTTAGCCTGTTGGCTGCATTTGCTTCATGGAGCTACTTTAACAATGCACTTGCTGAGCAGCGTGATGCGAATGCCTTGATAGAACAAGAAAACGTTCTTTTGGATACGGCATTGGTTGAAATTGATAGCTTAGAACAGCGCCGTGAAGATATCATCTCACGTATGCAGGTTATTCAGGACTTACAAGGACGACGTCCTGTACCTGTACGTCTATGGGACGATCTTGCTAAAGCTATGCCGCCTGCGCTTTATTTAAACAATCTAAAACGTGAAGGCGACACACTTACTTTAACAGGTCGTGCTGATAACCCTTATGTTGTGTCAAGATTGATTCTAAATCTTGATAATAGTAAGTGGATGGGTGATTCTGCAGTGAGCAACATTCAACAGAATATTAGCGCTTATGAATCTGCACCAGTACTTAACAATACCGTCACTAGTGGTGAGAGCTCTCGTCCTGTTTATCCTGAAGACAGCTATGTTCAGTTTGTGGTAACGACTAAAGTTCAGTCGGAGACCGCCGTACCTGATGATGCCAGTACTGGGCCTGGAGGTGAGTTATGAAACTTAGCCGTAAAAAAAGCCTAATCAAAACCAAAAAAACTGCCTCGAAATCAAAGAAACAGTTTGATTTACAGGAGTTTCGTCGCAGTTTTGAATCGTTAGATTCAGACAACTACGGCAGCTGGCCGCTACCCGTAAAAGTCACGGTAATTGGTCTTATCATTACGCTTATAGCAGCATTGTCATGGTCGCTACCGATTAGTAGTAAAATTGATGAAATAACTGCTGCTGAAAGCCAACAAAATACGTTGCTTGAGAGCTACCGTGAAAAAGAATCACGTGCGCGTCATTTAGAAGCGTATAAAGCACAAGTTGTTCAAATGGAAACAGAATTCAATACTTTATTGGACCAGTTACCAAAAGATACTCGTGTGTCAGAGTTGGTAGAGGGTATCAATATGACGGGTGTTGGCAGCAATATACGCTTCCAAGATATTTCTGTAGAACCTGAAATTGAGAATGAATTCTTTATTGAGCAGCCTATTCGTATTGCAGCTTTAGGTGAGTTTCATCAGTTTGGTAGCTTTATCAGTGGTCTTGCAGCGCTACCACGAATCATTACGATGCACGATTTCGAAGTTAGCAACCCACAGCCAACATTAGATGTCTTACCAGAACTTAATTTGGTACTGAACACAAAGACGTATCGCTCGAAAGAAACTGATCCTGAAGCGGTCGCTACTACTGATAATGCAGGAGGCAACTAATGACTATTCAAAAACTGCCTATGCTACTGGCTTTAAGTGTTGCTGTTTTATCAATGACAGGATGTGCTGATCGTATTGGTATGGCAGAGCAGGCAATGACGGACATCCGTAATAAGCCTGCAAAGCCCATCGATCCACCGCCCAAAGCTGAGCTCGTAGAAGACTTTGTCTATAGCGCCAGTGCACAGCGTAGCCCATTTTTGCCACCTAGTCTGGTCAATACACAAGGTCCTAGCACTTCTATCGATGGTGTTCGTCCTGACATTACCAGAGTAAAAGAGCCACTTGAGCAATATGAATTGTCACAACTGGTCTTTCGCGGCGTCGTTGTTTCACCTGAAGGTCAGCGATATGCGTTAATACAACGTCCTGATGGTTCAGTCGCGAGCGTTAAAGTAGGTGATTATCTTGGAGTAAATGACGGCCGTATTGTTGAAATCACGCCGACTCAGATTAACTTGATTGAAATTGTGCCAGACAGCCGCGCAGGGTTTGTTGAAAAACCCCAGTCGCTGGTTTCCCCTATAAGCTAAGTCGGCAGATTTTTGAGGAATAAATAATGACAGTACGCAATAACAAGGTAATGATGATGAGCAACCGCGTAACTTCTGCTTTTGCCATTTCAGCATTGGCAATCAGCATGGTAGCAGTGAGTAACAGTGCCAATGCTGCACAGCGCATTAATAACGTCTCTGTGGTACAAACTGCTCCAGCAGTAACGCAAATACGTTTAGGATTTGCAGGCGTGCCAGTATTACCTGCAGCCTATCAGCTTGATGATCCTAGCCGCTTGGTACTAGATTTTGAACAAGTGCAAAATGGACTTGCAAGCCGCTTTAGCGAATATAATATCGGTATGGTAAATGATGTTACTACCTTAAGTAGTGACAGTACCACGCGCCTTATTGTTGGTCTAAAACAGACAGGCACTTATACGACGACGATTGACGGTAATGATTTAGTATTGACCATTACTGATCCTAGCCGTTCAGTGAGGACTAATGACCCTGTCCAAGATGTACTTAATAATACAATCACAACGACACCGATTGTAGAGACGAGTAGCGCATATACCGCTGTTGATACAACCAATAAGACTGTGGCTAAAAATCAAGTACCAGCCGATACAATGGTTGTCAGAGTCAATCCATTGCTAAGTCCACAACTTGCTGCGTCGCAAGTAAGCAAGCAATATAGCTATGATGGTTTGAGTGCGGTTAATTTTGCAGCAGGAAAAGATGGTGGTGGTAACGTCAGTATCGCCCTGACTAATGAGGCCATTCCAGTTGACGTACAACGCCAAGGTAATAAATTGGTAGTAAACCTAACTGGTAGTACAGTGCCTAGAAACTTATTACGCCGTCTAAATATTAATAGCGGTCTTGTTAATAGCATTGATACCAAGAATCAAGGTCAAAATGGTGTCATTACTATCAATATGACTGAAGATTATGAGTATCAAGCCTATCAGTCGGGCAATCAACTAAATATTAGCATCAATAAGCCTGCGCTGTTACGTGAGCCGACGCTTGAAGAGCGAGTATATAGTGGTGAGCCTTTGTCTATGGAATTCCAAGACGTTGAAATTCGCAGTGTCTTAGATATCCTAGCTCAGTTTACTGAAATGAACATTGTGGCTAATGATTCAGTCTCTGGCAATATCACTTTGCGTCTTATCAACGTACCGTGGGATCAAGCGCTTGATATCATCTTAAAAAGTAAGAATCTAGGTAAGCGTGAAAATGGCAATGTCATTTTGGTAGCGCCTGCTACTGAACTGGCTGAGCAAGAAGCGAAAGAGCTTGAAGCACAGCAAGCGGTTGACTCATATTCGCCACTGCGCACTGAATACATTCGTTTAAGCTATGCCAAAGCGCAAGATGTTTTGACGCTGATTTCTCAAGGTAGTGGCTCATCGGGTGGTAGCAATAATGGCAACTCTAGTGATAGTAATAGTCTATTGTCTAACCGTGGTACAGTAACGGTAGATAACCGTACCAATACTTTAATTATCAAAGATGTGGCTGATAGTATTGAAAATATTCATAAACTGATTGCAAAGATTGATGTTCCAGTTCGTCAAGTCATGATTGAAGCGCGTATTGTCAGTGCTTCGGATAGTTTCAGTAAAGAAATTGGGGTAAGTTGGGGTATCTTATCTGATGGTGTTGCCAGTAACAGCAGTTTATTGGTTGGTGGTAGCGATCAGACATTATGGGATCTTAAAGACTTTGATACAGATAGTGATACTGGTGGGGTAACATACGATATCACTCGCCCTGACAACTTGAATGTTGATCTTGGGGTTTCTAATCCCGCTGGTAGTATTGCGTTTGGTTTGCTTGGTTTGTCAGGTTATACACTAGATCTTGAGTTATCAGCCATGCAAGCGGATAATCGTGGTGAGGTGATCTCTACGCCTAAGATTTTGACCGCAGATAAGCAAACGGCCAAAATCTCTTCTGGTACGCAAATTGCCTATCAAGAAGCATCGGCAAGTGGCGCGACCACAACTAGCTTTATAGAAGCAGCACTTAGTTTAGAGGCGACACCGAACATCACACCTGATGGCAAAATCAGTCTAAACTTAAACATCAAAAATGGCGCGCCAACGGTTTATAATGGTGCTGTGGCCATTTCTGAAGATTCTATCACGACCAATATCATCGTAGAAGATGGTCAAACAGTGGTACTTGGTGGTGTCTTCAAAAACCGTATCGCTGACGGTGTGGAAAAAGTGCCATTCTTAGGTGATCTGCCTTATGTGGGTCGTTTATTCCGCAAAGATACCCGTAGTAACGAAAAAGAAGAGTTATTGATTTTCATCACCACTAAACTGATTAATGATGGTGTTAGTCGTTTAGATTAATGATGATATTAGGTATGTAAAGCAAAATTCATACTTTGTGATTTCACAAAAGAAAAAAGCAAGCCTAAGAGCTTGCTTTTTTCTTGCCTTATTTTTACTATTAGCCAAGTTTTACTGGTAATAATAAAGCCTCATTACTAGCCAGAATATCGATGACGTTGTATGATAGCTAATTTAACTGAGTAAGTATTATGGTTGAGGAATTGCCATCGGTGTTTTTAGTAGGACCGATGGGAGCAGGTAAGACGACTATCGGTAAATTGCTTGCTAAGCAGTTAGGTCGCACCTTTGTAGATAGTGATTGGTATGTTGAATCGCAAACAGGCGCTGATATTGCTTGGATATTTGCTAAAGAAGGTGAGGCAGGCTTTCGTGAGCGTGAGACACGAGCCATCGATGAGCTGACCCAAAAAAACCAAATCGTATTAGCGACTGGTGGCGGTGCCGTTATGTGTGCTGAAAATAGAGCGTTTTTACAGCAACGCGGTATTGTGGTTTATTTAAATGCGCCCGTTGATGTGCAGATGGCTCGTACTGCTAAAGATAAATCACGCCCATTACTACAGCAGCCTAATCCTAGAAAAATACTGCAAGACTTATATAGCAAACGCGATCCACTATATCGTCAAGTCGCCCATATTATTATGCCAACCGGACATACTTATCCCCGTCATATGGTCAATCAGCTCTTACAGCAATTAGCGTCGTTTAATAACTCTGCGACGATAACGCCAGAACATAACGAAAATGAATCATAAGTAATAAGACACCAATAGCACCTCAATTATTATTACTCACATTTAGCGACTTTCATCTCATTAACAATGCTTAAGGAGTGTTGGCAATGCCACTGTTTCATGATGGTTTGACCGTTCATACGCAAAGTCATGACTATCCAATTGTCATTACTGAAAACACTGCGATAGATAATAACAGCATGGCAAAACAGGTAGCGCCATATATTAGTGGTCGCCAAGTACTGATTGTCACCAATGAGACGGTGGCGCCTTTGTATCTAAGTGCGTTAGAAGAAGCGTTGACAGAGCAGTTTACGGTTAGAGTCTGTGTACTGCCAGATGGTGAGCAATATAAAAATCAAGCCAGTATCAACCAAATTTATGATGCATTGATGGCGGATCACTTCAATCGAGATGTCACGCTTATTGCGTTGGGTGGCGGCGTCATTGGTGACATGACAGGTTTTGCTGCAGCAAGCTTTATGCGTGGGGTGAATTTCATCCAGATTCCAACGACGCTTTTGTCGCAAGTGGATTCAAGTGTGGGTGGCAAGACGGGTATCAATCATCCTCAGGGTAAGAATATGATTGGCGCTTTTTGGCAGCCCCAAATGGTGCTTGCTGACATGAGTACGCTCAAAACTTTGCCTGCTCGTGAGCTATCAGCAGGGTTGGCTGAGGTCATCAAATATGCGCTCATTATGGATGAGGCATTTTTAACCTGGCTTGAGGAAAACTTACCTGCAATGATGGCATTAGATTTGGCTGTACTTGGCGAGGCGGTCAAGCGTTGTTGTCAGTATAAAGCGGACGTGGTTGCACAAGATGAGAGAGAGTCCGGTGTGCGTGCGTTGTTGAACTTTGGTCATACTTTTGGTCATGTGATTGAAACGCATCAAGGATATGGTAATTGGTTGCATGGTGAGGCTGTTGCTGCGGGTATGTTACAAGCTGCCGAGCTGTCACAAAAAATTGGCTGGTTAACGGTCGAGGAAGTCGCTCGTATTAAACGTATTCTAACATTGGCAAATTTACCCACTACCGCACCACCTATTGATACACAGACTGCTTTAAATCTAATGGGGCATGATAAAAAAGTGAAACAAGGACAAATTCGCCTTATTTTGTTAAAATCACTGGGTAAGGCTGTATTGACCGATGATTTTGATGCCCAGCTTTTGACAGAAGTATTGTCACAACAGAGCGTATAATGTATCAAAAAATCAGAGTTCATAAGTGCATGCTAAAATTAAGCGCTTATAAGAGCTGATTCACAGTAATGCTAATGACCTGTGCATCTATTTAATGCAGTCAATTTTATTTTTACCAAGGATATTCCCATGGCAGCATCAAGACCGACGCCGCATAGCGCTAGCCAATCTTATCGACGTCAAGCATTGATCTGGCTGGTAGTGACTTTGCTGTTAGGCGTACTAACGGCTCTGATTTGGATGTTTAGTCAAACGCCAGCGATGGGTGCCAAAATTGAAAATGCTCCAATATCCGCACCGGAAACGCTGAGTACTGAGCTTGAGCAACCTTTAAAAATTGAATCGTTGCATGAGCTAGATACGGATGTACAGCCACTCAGTTTTGATGCAGCGATTCAAGACTTGCGTAATTATCCCGATGAATTCAAAGACAAGGGGTATTTGCTGGCCAATAAAGGTAAATGGACTGTGCAGGTGATGAATGTCGCTGAAAATGATGTGATTATTAATTATCTAGAAGGTCGCAAAGACCGTAGTAAATTCGCTTATTTCCGTTATCTCGATGATGAAAAGCAAATGCGTTATATGCTAACTTATGGACTGATGAGCAGCCCACAGGAAGCGGTTGGAGCAGCCAAGCTTATCGACTTTAGATTGCCTGCTGATGTGCGTGTGTTACCAGAAGAAATCAATCGATATGTTGGTATTATCGATAACTACACGCGTGCTGATCCAATGAAAGATTTGAGCACCAAACGTACTCGCTCTATTGACTTAAAACCGACTAAGCGTGAAGTACCAGTACGTCAGAAAAAACCAGTTGCTGAGACCGCAGAAAGCAACACAAATGGCAATGAAAGCATTCGTCAGTCAGCGGATACCTCTGACACCTTGTCTGTTAATGAGCAGCGTACTGTGGTGAACGAAGAGCAATCATCGTCTGTTACGACGACGAAAGATGATGGTGCTACTAGCAAAGCTGAGCAGGATAACAAAAAGCCTGCATCAGGTGCTGACACTACTCCTCCAAAACCTCCAGTAGTGCCAACACCGAAACCACCAACTGCTACGCCAAAGTCACCAGTAGTACCAGCAGCTAAGACGCCGAGTACGGCTAATAGCGCAAATTCTAGTAACACAACTGCTAATGCCAACACTCCTAAAAATGGTAATGACAGCATAAAAGCACTGATAGAAGCCAAAAGTAATTAATATTTCATTATCATTATAATTTAAAAACCCACTAACGAATAATTAGTGGGTTTTTTATGGCGCGCCATATAGCATTTTATTAACATCAAAAAGAAGGGCTTTGATGGGATAAGCTCAAATTAATTATTTCAGCCAACATAGTAATAGCTACTTCACATTAAGTTTTGCGCACGGTTTTTAGTTGTCTTATAACCAATAGTAATAAGTTCTCTTACAAAATATGGTTGATGAATCCGTAGAAAAGACTAGATTTTTTGGTCATCATTAACTAATATAACTGTGGGCGACGTTCTGTATAGTTATCGTAAAAACTACTTATTTAACAGTCAATTAGTAAAATCCCACTATTTATAAAATAGGTTACTAATTATTTTGGCTCAAGCGCTGCTACTTGTTATGCATATTCAAGCGATTACAAGTAGAGCAACCTCTCTTATTATCACCCTTTATTAGGATTGATAACGCGCTTGAATACAGAGCGTCAGATATTCAAGATTAATCAAATGCATTGTTATTAACTATTCAGCTAATTGGTTTTAAGTGCTGGACGGGGTTTAACAACAAGCGATACTCAAGATAACGATATTACGTTATTGATAACTAGGTAATTGGTATACAGGGCAGTACTTTCTCTCGCTGCCAACGGCAATTACTTACTATCTATTAAGACGCTAATTATTTATTGAGACAGATGCTATCCGTTAAAAGAGTCGAAGGTTTGACCTTACTCTTAACGCATGATGTCTATGAGCGTTGCATCATTTATTGAATCCTATATACGAATATTAACTATCAGCCCGTTCTGCTTACGGGGACTAGCTTATGTGCCGCATTGGATGTATAGGCAACCCGTTTACTCAAAAGGACCAGCTATGTCAATGATCTCCTCGCAAACTCACCTGGCTACGCCAGATGACTTTTCTGATAACTGTGGTTTTGGTTTGATTGCTCATATTGAAGGGCAAGCCAGTCATGATTTGGTAAAAACAGCTATTCATAGTCTAAGCTGTATGACTCACCGTGGTGGTGTTGCTGCTGATGGTAAAACTGGTGACGGTTGTGGTTTATTACTGGCCACGCCTACTGAGTTTTTTAGAAAGATTGCTGCTGAGCAAAAATTAGCCATCACCGAAAACTTTGCCGTTGGTATGGTGTTCGTCAATTTAGATGAGGCTAAAGCCAAGCATAGCCAGCAAGTGCTAAGTGATGAGATTGCAGCACAAGGGTTAGAGGTGGCTGGCTGGCGCGACGTACCGCTTGACCTTAGTATCGTTGGTGAGATTGGCCGTGAGACATTACCGGATTTCAAGCAGATATTCGTCAATGCCCCTGATGATTTGGCTGCGGATGACTTTAACCGTAAGCTGTTTGTGGCACGTAAAAAAGCAGAACAGCAACTGATTGATGACGAATTATTCTATGTTTGTTCATTGAGCTGTCAGACTATTATCTATAAAGGTTTGGTGATGCCATCAGACTTGCCAGCGTTCTTTTTAGATTTGCAAGATGCGCGTTTGGCGTCACATATTGTGGTGTTCCATCAACGTTTTTCGACCAATACTTTACCGCGTTGGCCATTAGCACAGCCATTCCGTTATCTCGCTCACAATGGTGAATTGAATACCATCACGGGTAACCGTAACTGGTCTGAAGCCCGTACGCCAAAGTTAAAATCAGACAAACTGCCTAACTTGAATGAATTGACACCGTTGGTAAATAGCAGTGGTTCTGATTCATCAAGTTTAGATAACATGCTTGAAGTGCTTATGTCAGGTGGCATGAACTTATTCCATGCGATGTCGATACTCGTACCGCCAGCGTGGCAGAACGTTGATAGTATGGATATGGACTTGCGTGCCTTTTATGAGTTCTATTCACAGCATATGGAAGCGTGGGATGGCCCTGCTGGTCTGGTCATTCAAGATGGACGCTATGCCGTCTGTATGCTCGATAGAAACGGTCTACGTCCTTCACGTTGGGTAACGACTAAGAATGGCTATATCACTGTCGCCTCTGAAGTTGGCGTTTGGGATTATGACCCTAAAGATGTGCTAGCAAAAGGGCGTGTCGGTCCAGGTCAGATGCTGGTCATTGATACACTAACAGGTCAGATTTTAGATACTAGAGCCATTGCTACCTTGCTCAAAAAAGCGCATCCATATCGTAAATGGTTACGCGAAGAAGCGACTCGTATCCGTGATGACGAACGCCTAGAAGAAGAGTTAGCAGCGCAATCATGTCGCGGCGATCAGCTAAAAACATTGCAAAAGATGTATCACATCACCAATGAAGAGCGCACCGAAATCATTCGTCCCAACGCCGAAAATGGTCAAGAGCCTGTCGGTTCGATGGGTGATGATACGCCAATGGCAGTGCTCTCGCAGCAAATCCGTCATGTCGGTGATTTCTTCCGTCAGCAATTCGCACAGGTGACCAATCCACCGATTGATCCATTACGCGAATCCATTGTCATGTCGCTACAGACTTGCTTAGGTGCTGAGACCAATGTGTTTGCGCCGTCAGCGCGAGACGCTCATCGTATTATCTTGTCATCGCCAGTATTGTCAGCCAGCAAGATGCAGCAGCTCGAAACCTTGGATGATCCAGCGTTCAAGATGGCTCGTATTGATTTGAACTACGATCGTACTCTAGAGTTATCAGAAGCCATCACTGCTATTTGTGAGCAAGTGGCAACTACTATTCGTGCTGGTAATACTTTAATCGTATTGTCTGACAGAGACATCGATGCGGATAAAGTACCAGCCAATGCCATCATGGTAACGGGTGCCGTGCATCATTATCTCATTGGTCAAGGTATTCGTACTGATGCTAACTTAATCATCGAGACAGGTCTGGCTCGTGACTCACATCAAGTAGCGGTATTGATTGGCTTTGGCGCGACCTGCGTGTATCCATACTTAGCTTATGATGTCATCGATGATTTGGTGGCAACTGGTGAGCTGCTCGGTGATCCGATTCAGGCGCGGGTTAATTTCCGTAAAGGCTTGGATAAAGGACTGCTAAAAATCTTATCAAAAATGGGTATCTCTACCATTGTTTCTTATCGTGCTGCTCAGTTGTTTGAAGCGGTTGGCCTCTCTGAAGAAGTGGTTAGCTTATGTTTCAAAGGCGTGCAAAGCCGTATTAAAGGTGCCACCTTTGCTGACTTGGCCGCGGATCAAGCACAATTAGCAGCCAATGCCTTTAAGCGTCGTGCACCGCTCGATCAAGGTGGTTTGCTCAAGTTTGTCTTCAATAAAGAGTACCATGCCTTTAATCCAGACGTGATCAACAGCCTACATACAGCGGTACGTACTGGTGACTATGAAAACTACCGCCGCTATGCGGATTTGGTCAATAGTCGTCCAGTCGCCACTTTACGTGACTTGTTAAAGTTAAAAACTGACAATTCCATCGATGTAAATGATGTCGAAGATATCTCTAAAATCTTGACACGTTTTGACTCCGCTGGCATGTCACTAGGTGCCTTGTCACCTGAAGCGCATGAATCAATTGCTATGGCAATGAACACCATTGGTGGTCGCTCAAACTCTGGTGAGGGCGGTGAAGATCCAGTACGTTATGGCACGTTGCGTAACTCAAAAATCAAGCAAATTGCTTCTGGTCGTTTTGGGGTGACACCTGCGTATCTACGCTCAGCAGAAGTCATGCAGATCAAAGTCGCTCAGGGTGCGAAGCCGGGCGAGGGTGGTCAGTTGCCTGGTGGTAAAGTTAACGCTTTGATTGCACGCTTGCGTTATTCGGTACCTGGCGTCACATTGATTTCACCACCGCCGCATCATGATATTTATTCGATTGAAGATTTGGCACAGCTCATTTTTGATTTGAAACAAGTCAATCCTGATGCCTTAGTTTCTGTGAAGCTAGTATCCCGTCCAGGCGTTGGAACTATCGCTACAGGCGTGGCAAAAGCCTATGCTGACCTAATTACTATCTCAGGCTATGATGGTGGCACAGCAGCCTCTCCGCTGTCTTCTATCCATCATGCAGGCTCACCATGGGAGCTAGGTCTGGCAGAGACTCATCAGTCGCTACGGGTCAATGGACTACGAGATAAAGTACGTGTGCAAACTGATGGTGGTCTAAAGACAGGACTTGACGTGGTCAAAGCAGCCATTCTTGGTGCAGAAAGCTTTGGGTTTGGTACCACGCCGATGATTGCGGTTGGTTGTAAATATCTACGTATCTGTCATTTGAATAATTGCCCAACAGGCGTTGCTACCCAAAAAGCCAAGTTACGCGATGAGCATTTCATTGGTGAAGCAGAGATGTTGATTAACTTCTTCAAGTTTGTGGCGACCGAAACTCGTGAGTGGTTAGCGGCACTTGGTGTTAGTAGTATGGAAGAGCTGGTCGGGCGTACTGACTTACTTGAAGTGCTAGAAGGCAACACTGACAAGCAGCGTCATCTTGATTTGACACCGTTATTGTTTAGTCATCCAGCGAGTGCTGGTAAAGCACAAACCTGTCAGGTAGAGCGCAACGAGCCATTTGATAAAGGTTTGCTAGCTGAACAAATGGTTAGCGATATGCTACTCAATATTCGTCAAGGAATAGGCGGTGATTATAGCTATTATGTTGGTAACTGTGATCGCTCTATCGGTGCCCGTATTTCTGGTGAAATCGCGCAAGTATGGGGCAATCTTGGCATGAGTGATATGCCAGTGAGATTGCATCTGACTGGTACTGCAGGACAGAGTTTGGGTGTTTGGAACGCAGGTGGTCTAAATATCGAGCTTGAAGGCGATGCTAATGACTATGTTGGTAAAGGCATGGCAGGCGGTGAGATTGTTATTTATCCACCGAAAGATTCAGTCTTTACTGCGCAAGATACCGCCATCATTGGTAATACCTGTCTATATGGTGCAACAGGTGGTAAGTTGTATGCAGCGGGTACGGCAGGCGAGCGATTTGGTGTTCGTAACTCTGGCGCACATGCTGTCATCGAAGGTACTGGCGATCATTGCTGTGAATATATGACAGGTGGCATCGTCACTATTCTTGGACGTACAGGTCTCAACTTCGGGGCTGGTATGACGGGCGGTTTCGCTTATGTTCTAGATATGGATGGCGATTTCTTTGACCGTTGCAACCATGAGCTGATCGATCTCAACCGTATCTCAAGTGAGCAAACTGAGGAACATCGCATTCACTTGCAACAAGTGATTGAAACGCATGTAGCTAAAACAGGCAGTGCATGGGGTCAGACGATATTAGATGACTTTGAACACTATGTTCGTAAGTTTTACTTGGTGAAACCAAAAGCGGCGAACATTGCAAGCCTTCTTAAAACGACAATGGCTGATCCGCAATAGTGTGATTGCCGATATATTTTAAGATACGTTTTAACTCACAAGTTTTAAGCAGGTAAGTGACAGCAATGATATTCATATCTTATATGTCAAATGAATCAGTCATCAAAGGCTGTCACCGCCCACTATAGAGAGATAGCATCATGGCAAAACGCTTAGAAAATAGTTTTCAGTTTTTAGATGTACCACGTCTTGAGCCAACCAAAAAAGACATCGCAACCCGTTCGACAGAGTTTGTCGAAATTTATAAACCATTTGAAAATGAAGCGGTGGCACAGCAGTCGCATCGTTGTCTTGAGTGCGGAAACCCGTACTGTGAATGGAAATGCCCAGTACATAATTATATTCCTAACTGGCTGAAACTAGCGACGGAAGGGCAGATATTTCAAGCTGCTGAGTTATGTCACCGTACCAACACGTTGCCTGAGGTATGTGGACGTGTCTGTCCACAGGATCGCTTATGTGAAGGTGCCTGTACCTTGAATGATGGCTTTGGGGCTGTGACGATTGGTAATGTAGAAAAATACATCAATGACACGGCATTTGCCCTTGGCTGGCGTCCAGATATGTCTGATGTGGTTTGTACAGACAAAAAAGTCGCTATCATTGGTGCAGGGCCAGCGGGTCTCGGTTGTGCAGATATTTTGGTTCGAAACGGTGTGAAGCCAGTTGTGTTCGATAAACGTCCTGAAATTGGTGGCTTGCTTACCTTTGGTATTCCAGAATTTAAAATGGAAAAAGATGTCATGCGCAATCGCCGCGTCATCTTTGAAGGCATGGGGATGGAGTTCCGTCTTGAGACAGAAATCGGTACTGATATCAGCATTGATGAGCTATTAAGCGAGTACGATGCTGTGTTTATGGGTATGGGTACTTATACTTATATGCGTGGCGGTTTTGCTGGTGAAGAGCTAGAAGGCGTATATGATGCACTAGACTACCTGATTGCTAATGTGAATCGTTGTAATGATTGGGAAAAGAATCCTGAAGAGTATATCGATTTTAAAGGCAAAAAAGTGGTCGTGCTAGGCGGCGGAGATACAGCGATGGACTGTAACCGTACCAGTATTCGTCAAGGCGCTGAAAAAGTGGTTTGTGCGTATCGCCGTGATGAAGAAAATATGCCAGGCTCACGCCGTGAAGTGGTCAATGCTCGCGAAGAAGGCGTTGAGTTCTTATTTAACCGTCAGCCAACTGAAATTATTGGCTTGAACGGTAAAGTCAACGGGGTGAAGGTCGTTACTACGCATCTGGGTGCACCAGACAACCGTGGTCGTCAACGTCCTGAACCGATTCCTAATTCAGAAGAAATCATCCCTTGTGATGCGGTTATTATGGCATTCGGCTTCCGTCCTAGCCCTGCTGATTGGTTTGAAACGCAGCAAGTCTCAATGGATAGCTCAGGTCGAGTATTGGCAGCAGAAAAGCAAACCTTTAAATTCCAGACCAACAATCCTAAGATATTTGCAGGTGGTGATATGGTGCGTGGTTCTGACCTAGTCGTGACCGCTATTTGGGAAGGTCGTGAGGCTGCTGAAGGTATATTGGATTTCTTAGAAGTGTAGTTAGCTTTACCTAAATTCAGTTAGATATCAATAAACTCTGAACGTGAACGTCTTTTGTCTTTCGATAGGCAAGAGGCGTTTTTTTTGATTATTGCTTTGTAAATAGAGTCGCGGCTGCTAGCATGTCCGTTAGTAACTTATGGTTTTTATCATTCGTCCTGCCTATCAACTAAAAAGAGTAACCTTGCGTGAAATCAATCCTTTGGCAGCGTGTGTCTGCTCCGTTTGTTGAGCCTTACGTCCGTTATCAATATGCAGATATTTTGCATGCCATACGCTTAGGTGTGGCTGTAATATTGGCCTTGCTAGTCAATGTCCTTACTGGTTTTCCACATGGTGAATGGACAACCATCACCGTATTCATCATTTTAGGTCTATTGCAGTATCAAGGTGCTATTTATACCAAGGCTAAAGAGCGGATACTTGGTACGCTATTGGGTATTGTCGCCGCTTTTAGTATTCTGTGGTTTAGCGACAGTGTGAATGCATGGACATGGGTTTATTATGCGCTGATTGGTTTGGTGAGTGGCTTTATCGGTTATTTAGCAGTCCGAAAGCTCGGTTATACAGGTTTGCTGACTGGTATCACGATGTTGATGATTGTCTCAAATTTGGGACAAAGCAATATGAGTCAAGACGGAATTTATCGTGCGCTGAATATCTTATTAGGTACTGGCGTTTCGGTAGCCGTGACACTTATCTTGCCACTGAAATCGACACTGATGTGGCGATTTTTACTGAGTAGCAACCTCGATGCCTGTAGCAACTTGTATGCTGGTGTGGGCAGGCATATTGATGACGCGACTGAGGACACGCCAGACAACGTGAATATAAAGCCTAACTCTGTTGTCTTTCCTGATGACGGTGTACCTGTAAATCAGACGTTGGTCAACGCATTACAACAGATTAATAAGCGTCTGCTAGCCGTTCGCCCACATATCGCGGCGACTGCCAGTGAGTCAGGCATTAACAAGACAACGCTGGAGACCATTCAACGTACTCACCGTAATATCATTGGCACCATTGATTTGTTGTTGAGTGCCGCTCCACGTTTGGCAAACATTGAAATCGATGATGACAATCATATCTTATTGATACATTATCAGAGTGAGCTGACGCAAGCCATGCAGCACATAGCAGCAGTATTGCGCAGTCCCAGTGATGAGGTGTTCCGACCCATTACTCGTATTGCTGTTTCAGAATATCCAAGTGTCAAGCATCTATCGTTTGAATGGCAAGGGTACTTTTGGTTGACTCAAACGTTACAGACTCAACTACAGCAGATGAGTGAGTTGTTACAAACAACTAAGCCACAATGGTATGCGGCATCTGGGCTTGGCTATCAACGCCGTGAGCAGCGTAGAATGAAAGAGCAGGGCGGCGAGGGAGACCTGCATTTATAACGCAAAAAAACGCTGACTATCTAAAGTCAGCGTTTTTTTGGTCTTATTTATCTTTTCGATTTTCAGAACGAAGGAGAAAACGGCGACTAACGTCCCGTTTTTAGCTTATCCCAATACTGCTGATAAAGCTGCAAGGCATCATCACCGACATCTTCTTGAAACTCAGCTTTGGCCAATACTTCTTGAGGAGGGTATATAGTTGGGTTGTTCTTCACATCATCTGGCATCATTTCACGTGCTGCAATATTTGGTGAGGCATAACCAATCTCTTCACTAACGATTTTCGAGTTTTCAGGGCGTAATAGGTAGTCGATAAATTTATGCGCGGCATCAACGTGTTTGGCGTTTTCTGGAATGACAAAGTTGTCCATCCATAAGATTGCGCCTTCGCTAGGATATTTATAAACCAAGCTGGTTAGACCTTCATCATTGGCGATTACCGCTTCGCCATTCCATGTCATACCCACTGAAGTTTCACCCTCCATATACGGCATACGTGAGGCATCTGAGTTGAAGGTTTTTACATTTGGCATTATGGTCGTGAGCTTATTATAAGCTGCTTCAATCTCTTTAGGATCGGTGCTGTTGCCCGAGTAGCCAAGCGTGAGTAGTGCCATGCCAAACACTTCGCGCATGTCATTCATCAGCATGACTTGACCTTTAAACTCAGGGCGCCATAAGTCATTCCAACTATTTACAGTCGCAGGATCGACGCTATCACCATTAATCGCTAGACCAGTGCTGCCCCACATATAAGGGATAGAGTACTTGTTCTCTGGGTCTACTTTGGTATTGGTAAATGATGTATCTAGATTTTTAAAGTTGCTTAATTTAGATTTATCTAGCTCTTGTAATAGGCCTTCTTTTGCCATTTTTTCGACATAATACGTCGATGGAATAGCCAAATCATATTGGCTAGAGTCATCGAGAAGTTTCAGCTTGGCATACATCGCTTCGTTAGAATCAAAAGTGGTGTAATTAACCGATATACCAGTCTCTTCCTCAAAGCCATCAAGAATTTCTTGCGGCATATACTCTGACCAGTTGTATAAGTTAAGAGTCTCATTGCTCGCAGTGGCACTGCCATCAGCAGCTGCATTGTCAGAGTTGCTACAGCTGGCAAGTGCAAAGCCGACAGCCATGGTCAATAGTGCTTTTGGTACGATACGGCCAATACGAGCCGACATGCTCGATGACGAACGGGGTGATGAACGGGTCAAAATATCTCTCCTAAACAAAGAATGATGCCAATCAGTGAAAAATACCGATTGATAAATGCTACTTAATATAGATAGTTACACTATTATGGCTATTTGTTTCAGTGATTTAAAGGGCAATTAAGGCAATCGATGCGAGTCGCTGTGATGAAGCGCTAATTTTCCGTTAATAATAGAGGCTTGATACGAGATATAAGGTTAGGTTTGCTCAGCCTAATGACGGTATATAATCATGCTATGATAAGTGCGGATTTGTAATGACTGTGCCATAAAATCTCTTCTCATGGCGCGCTACATAATAATAAAGGATGTAACCTCATGACTCAGAACCACTCAGTAGATGCAGCGATTCCAATGCTTCTCAAAGACAAAGTTGCTATTGTCACAGGTGCTAGCCGTGGTCTTGGCGCACAAATCGCTAAACAGATGGCCGCAGCAGGGGCCAATGTGTGTGTCAATTACCTGAACAGTAAAGACGCCGCCGAAGCGGTAGTGGCTGATATTAAGGCCATAGGCGGGCAAGCTTCTGCTTATCAAGGGGATGTGACTGACGCAATCCAAATGCAAGCAATGGCAGCGGCAGTGATTGAGCATTTCGGTGCGATTGATATATTGGTCAATAATGCTTTGCCTAGTTACCAGTTCAATCCTAGTGCGGATTACACCAGTATAGAAACCGTTAACTGGGCGCATTTCTCTCAGCAGATGGATGGCATCGTTAAGGGTGCAGTCAACACGGTGCAAGCGGTATTGCCGCAAATGAAAGCGCAGAAGATGGGCAAGATTATCAATATTTCAACCAACCTTGTCTATAATCCGGTGGTTACTTATTACGACTATACCACTGCTAAGTCTGCACTCATTGGGCTGACGCGTAACTTAGCGTCTGAATTAGGGCAATATGGTATCCGTGTCAATCTGTTGGCAGGCGGACTGTTAAAGACGACTGATGCGAGTAGCCTAACGACAGAAGAGGTATTTGATTATATTGCGACTACAACGCCGCTACGTCAAGCGACCTCAGTAGCTGACTTTGCTAATTCCGTGTTGCTAATGGCGTCTGACTTGAGTGCCGCTATCACAGGACAATCCATCGCTGTTGACGGTGGCTTGACCATGCCTTAACTGACGCCTTAACCGGTGCCTTAACGTTTGATTGGATTTGTAGAAGGGATAAAATGAATACTCGTCAAGGTGTTGGGGTCGTCACTGCTACGCTGGCTATCGTTGGCTTTATGACATTGCTTAATTCTGGCTCACCGATACCTATGATGAATTGGCCAGTTGAGACCTATATGGGTCTGACATTTACGATTGGCTGGTTGAGTGGCGTGCCTAATTGGCTGGCTTACGTGCTAGCGGCAGTGGTGCTTATTCTTATCATTGTAGGGTTTTATAAAATTGGTAGCTGGGTTTATGGTTTGGTAGCAAGTAAGCAGTAGATGTTCTAAAAGCCTTTCGCAAAAGAACGTCATTAAAAAACCCTTGTCAGTATCTGGCAAGGGTTTTTTAATGATTCTAGAAAGTACTCTTAATACGCTGTTTTCAACTGATCAAGCACTGTCTGTATGCCATATTCTTCAATCGTCCCAGTGACGAAATTAGCACGTTCTATCAGCGCGGGTTGCGCATCGCCCATCGCTACGGCAAATCCGACCAGATCAAACATCTCTAGGTCGTTCATACCATCACCAAATGCCATGCACTCGCTTGCATCTACACCATAGTATTTGCACACATCTTTAATACCTCGTGCTTTGGATGCTTCTATTGGCAATATATCGGCGCCAATATGATGCCAATGTACCAGTTTTAAATCGTATTGAGCAAAGTCAATGTCTTGCATTTTGTCTTCTTGACTATTAAAGAAAACAGAACATTGATACACCGTGTTTGATTTATAGTAATCAGGCGCAACGATAGAGTTGGGCGTGATGGCATTGAATTCACGCAAACGCTCGTTTTCACCTGACCAAGCGATATGAGTCGCTGAGTCAAATTTATGAATAAAGTCGCCCTTTAAGCACAGTTTCGCAATTTTATCCGTTTGTTCTACGGACAGTGGATAATGGCTAATTCGGCCAGCGTTGTCGAAGCTATATTGTCCATTCATACAAATAATAGCATCTAGCACATTTGACTCTAGCAAGGCTAAGATGTCATCTGGCAATATTGCTTTAGAGCGTCCTGTTGATATCACTAGTTTGATATCAGTCTCAGCAAGCTGCTTCAACGTCGCTTGGTTATGCTCAGCGATAATACCGTTGCGGCTGAGCGTATCATCGATATCAAAAAATATGATTTTGGGCATAGGTATGGGTGTGCTCTGAGCCATAATTTCTGTGGCCGTTTTATCTTCAACAAACATGATGATCCTATTATTTTTTATTCAGGGGTCAGTGACCTAAATACTACTATAACCACGTGAAGGAAGACCATAGCTATAAGGTAACGTACCCATAGATGATCTTGCTTGGTGAGCTGAGATAGGTCTACTACTCTGAATCTTATTTCTTTTTAATTCAAAGGATTAACAAAACTCTTTAAAAGATACAAGCAACTTAACAATAATTATCTATTATAAAGTTATCATTAATTATGTTTTACAAGTTTTATGATTGGTCAAAGAATGACATTTCTTGTCTGCGCTAATACACCAACTGTCTAAAGGAATGCTTATGAAAGTTTTTACCTTAAAAAAAGTGGTCGCCTCAAGTGCACTCGCTTTGTCTACCAGTACCTTTGCGATGGATGTTACGTTCAATGATAAGATGTGGAATGCTGATCACATACCTGAAGGCCAACAGTGTCTAGATTATGGTGGCAAAAGCCCAGCCACGCCGAGTATGACGGTCTCAAACATTCCTGATGGAGCTGATAGCTTAGTCTTTGTCTATAACGATGTGAGTAACAAACGTATGCAAAAGGGCGGGCATGGAATTGTCAGCTACGCATTGTCAGAGGGCAAAACCAGTGTCGAGGTGCCACGCGTGTTTGGTCACACTTATGAAGTGCCAGTCGGTGTAGAGATGGTGGCTGAATACCGTAGCCGTCAGGGCGATATCCGCGGCGCATACAAGCCACCCTGTTCAGGCGGTAAAGATCATTTGTATACGATAGATGTGCAGTCATGGCAGGGCGATATGATGACTGCTGAGACGACAATTGAGATGGGTCGGTATTAGTCGATTGGGCACTTTAGTCAGCGTAAAAAGCCGTCTATGTAGTGTGTAGGCGGCTTTTTCATGGTAGTAAGCTAAGTGCCATCTATCTATAAGATGTGCTAGCTTAGTCAATAGACAACGATTGGCCTGATACTTGCAGCATTTGACGCAATTCATAAGTGTAGGTCAGTCGTATGCTAGGGTAGAGGCAGGACTATAGGAAAATACAGATTAGACATTATAGTTATTAGAATAATGATATTGCACTGGTTGAGTCTAGTTTTATAGTACAATTGTACTCTGATAGATGCCGGTATATTATCTCACTAAAATCTCATGTCATCACAGAAAAAAGTCATGATAGATTATAAAGATTCATTGGAAGCTAAAAATATTATTGATTGTATTTTATTTTAAAGTATCTATCAATTTGGATTAATTTTTTATAAATGGATTTTCTTATGCATATAACGACAAGCCAACCTCCAGAAAATAGAAAAAGACATGGCGAGCATATTCTTATCCATATGACATATATCGCCAAAAATGTCGACCTAGATTCGGGAATTGAGCTGACTCGCGCACTTGAGTATTGGCGCAGATATTTTGAAGAAAATAATATAGTTTCAGCCTTAGTTATTAGTGAAGGTTATTTCGTTCAAAGTTTTCAAGGAACAAGGCCTGCTATTAATACTGCTTTAGAAAAAATACTTGACGAGCATTCAAGCATCTTTCCTAACATTGTTAATATAGAGGAAATAGAATCGCGTCAATGGAATGGGTTTTTAGTCAAGCATCTAACATCAAGCATTGAAGATGAAGAGTATGCTCTAAAAAGCTTCTCGGCAGGTTCTGACTACAATCCCTATCTCATGAAAAGCACTCAGATTGAAAGCTTTTTGAAGGCGGTATTTGAAGATACTGAATCTAATAAATTTTAAATGCGCTGCATTTATTTCCTAGATATTTATTTCTTAAGTATTTGTCTCTTAGGATAGTTATTTATTATAGTTAGAATAAAAAAGCCGTCTATATATGTGTGTAGGCGGCTTTTTGGTGATTCCTATTTTTGTCGTATTATTTTAAGGTGTAGACGATAAGAAACGGGTCAATTACCAAGAGTTTTATTGATTACACCTTATAATAGAGTGTATATTAATTTATATAACTATTATATAAATGGATTTTCTTATGCACATAACGACAAGTCAAACTTCAGAAAATAGAAAAAGACATGGCGAGCATGTTCTGATTAGCCTAACGTATATCGGTAAAAACATCGAAATGAAAACAGGTATAGAATTGACTCGTGCTCTTGAGCAGTGGCGAAGATACTTTGAGGAAAGTGGGTTAGTTTCAGCGCTTGTGATCAATGACGGTTATTTTGTTCAAAATATTCAAGGTTCAAGACCAGCTGTCAATACTGCTCTAGCGAAGATAGTTGATGAGCATTTCAAGATTCTCCCTAATATTGTTAAGTTGGAGGAAATAGAAGCGCTTCGGTGGGATGGGTTCGTAACCAAACACCTGACGGAAAGTGTCGAAGATGAGGAATATGCCCTAAAAAGCTTCTCAGCAGGTTCTGACTTTAATCCTTATCTAATGAAAAGCACTCAGATTGAAAGCTTTTTGAAAGTGATTTTTGAAGACGGTTAATTCAGAAAATTGTAAGCGCGTAGCATGCGCTCAGTATAAAAAAGCTGCCTATAAAGTGTCTTTTGATTTAGATAAATTTTTTATAAATAAGGTTTCTTATGCATATCGCTACTAGCCAACCTTCAGAAAATAGAAAAAGACATGGTGAGCATATTATTCTCAGCCTAACGTATATTGGCAAAAATAGTGACAGTAATAATGGAATAGAATTGGCTCGTCTGCTTGAGCAATGGCGAAGAAACAATGAAAAAAGTGGTGTAACCTCAGCGCTTGTCGTTAATGATAATTACTTCATTCAAAATATCGAAGGTCCAAGACCTCTTATCAATGAAATATTAGTAAAATTGATCAATGAATATTCTCACCTAGGACCTCATCTCAGTATGGTTGAAGAAGTAGAAGTACGTAGATGGGATGGGTTTTTATTAAAATATTTAACATCAAGCGTAGAAGACGAAGAATATACCCTAAAAAGCTTCTCAGCAGGTGCTGACTTTAATCCTTATCTAATGAAAAGTACTCAGATTACAAGTTTTTTGAAAGCGATCTTTGAGGATACAGAATCCAATAAGTCTTAGATAACTTCTCTATTTTGATTGGCGTAAAAAAGCCGTCTATACATTACATCGTATAGGCGGCTTTTTTTGTTTTCGATATCTCATATTTATAGATTTTAAAATTAAATATTTTAATTCTACATATGTTGTGTATTATCATCTGAGGCATTTGCTATTTGAATAACTTAAACGGATTATATGTATGAAGAAACTGTCTCTATTGCTCGTAACGCTTTTAGGACCATCAATCGTATTAAATGGTTGCGCGACTGCGGGTCTTGTAAATTACACCAAAACTGACCATGTGGAATATCATGAAAAAAATATTTTATCTGAGAAAGTTATTGCCGTTGGATATCCTAATAAGCCAATAACAGGATACGAGGATGCTATGATCTTAGCAGGTAAAAACTACAGCTTTTTAGTGCAACCTACGGTCAGTTCTCACACTTCGTCTGATATATTTAGAAGGATTTTCTCTCAAGTAGATTTAGGCTCACTATATATCGATACTAATCCATTATTCTATTACCCTGACCCCGATGCTCAGACAACATACGGAACTCGTGATATTCAGAAAAAAACTCAAGCTGATTCAAATGAGTTAATTCTTGATATAGATAGAGATAAATCCAGTCAAGTTAAGGATATACCAACCCTTATTAACTTAGTGTATGCAAAGCCGATAAATGAAGTAAAGAATAATGAGCAGCCACAGTTGGAAAATCTTGGTTTTAAGTGTCAGACATCAGTCATCGCTGAACAACAAAGTCTAGCCTGTCAGCGTCCAGTGTACATTGAGCTCACAGTAGCTTCTGCGGTACAGAATATTGATCAGATAAACCATAAGCTAAAGCAACCTATGACTATTCAATTGAATGAAAAATGGAGAACTAAGGACAATGCTAATAAACTTGGCGTTGCTTTGTTGCCAGTGAGTGTGGCAGTAGACATAGTTACTTTTCCCATCCAAGCTATAGGTGCTGGACTCTTATATGCAGCTCTTGCAAATGCAGATTGGTAAGTTTTAAGAGATTTAGTGGGGAAATAAGGCAGGTATGGTGCTATTAATGCACAGAATAGTTATTTGTTTTAATTAGCACCAAGAAGCAGTCTATACGTGTGTATAGGCGACTTTTTGTTAAAAATATTGTGAGCTTTAAATGTTAGCAGTTGGAGGGTGCTTTTCACGCACCTTTTTGAATCTTGTTCATATAATCAGTACGCGAAACTTCCACTACATTAGCTAATCAGCCCTACGTGCTAAAAGCATAGCCTATGTTTGTTGCTATAATTTAACCAACTACTTTACCCAATTCGTAAATAGGTAGATAAAGAGCAACAATGGTCAAAGGAATAAGAAGAATAGCCAAAGCTAAGAGAAAAAATACGATGATAGCTTGCCATCTTTTTGACTGTTCCGACAAGTAAACCAAGGGTATTGGGATCAAAGATAATCCTAGCCAGTATTTATGAGTACTTAATACTATTTTAGTAAAGACTGGTATATCAACACCAAAGCTTCTATATAATTCCTCAAAAGTGGGAATGACGAAAATTCCTGCAAGTGCGCAGAATAAAAATAAAAAAGATACAACTATCGCTAAAAATTTCATATAGTCATTAATAATTAAAGTCGTGGGTCGCGTCCAGTGTGCGATTTTTTAATGTTAATCTCATCGGTGCGTGGCGCGCACCTTACGCGCTTATTTCACCCCAAAAAAACCGACCTCATATCCTGCTTGACGCAAAACTTTCGTACCTTTTACGCTTAAGACAATAAGTGTAATAAGGTTGATGAATGGAACAAATAAAAGTACGATGACTAAAACCTTGATACCGACAGAATAATCCAGCCCTGTACAAAGACGATAAGCACCGTAAATTGCAGCAGCAGTTACCAGCAGAGAGAACACAATGACGATAACACCCAGTTCAGGCGCACTGCGTTGTGACACACCTACCAAAAAATTGGCTACAATCGAACAAATAACAATTTTTTGTCCAGAAGCGATATCTTCTACATTCATAGTATAGTTCCACACTATTTGATAATTCAAATTATTAGCGAACTATTGTAACCTAGTAAAAAATGCTTTCTATATTATTTTCACCAATAGTTAGCGTTAGCCCTCTCAAAATACCTATCCGATTAATTCACGGTAACAGAGTGGGTGTTGTTACCGTGAGTCATACCAGACAAATCAGTAACGCTACCCAACCTCAACACTCGTCACATTCTGAAAGCCTCTTGGCAGCTGACCACCACGATTGCCGCGAACACCCGTATAGTTAGCCAAATCATTTGGCTTGAGTGTCACATGGCGCTTGCCGGCGGTAATGACAAGGCTGTCCTGCTGACTAAGTGGCGTGACTGTAAGTACCTCTTCGCCGTCTTTTAACTTGATAAGTTTATTGCCTTTACCGCGCGCCTGTTCAGGCAAATCATCGAGGCCAAATATCAGTAAATATCCTGCATTGGTCGTGACGGCAACATGGTCAGGTGCCACACTTGTATTGCTATTGTCACCGTCAGTATTGGCAGTCGTATCTACTGGTGCATCGATACGTGCGACAGGGAGCAAGCGACTATCAGCCGCTAGATTAATAATGTTCTTACCTGCTTTTTGATTGCTATCTAGATTACCAACGGTATTGATAAAACCATAACCTGCGGAGCTGGCAAGGATGATGCGTTGATCGTCAGCACCCGTTAGTAGCTGCTCAAAGCTGGCACCTGCTGGTGGCTTTAACACACTGGTTAGTGGGTCGCCTTGACCACGCGCAGACGCTAAGTTATGCGCATCGATACTGTAGCTGCGTCCAGTGCTGTCGAGCACGTAGATTCTTTCATTAGATTTACCACGCACGTGCGCTTGATAGCTATCACCTGAACGATAACTCATACCAGCAGCATCGACATCATGACCTTTGGCAGCACGAATCCAGCCCGCTTTCGATAGAATAGCGGTGACAGGCTCGCTCGGCACGAGGTCTGATTCTTTTAATGCTTGTGCTTCTTCACGTTCTGCCAATGGTGACACGCGCTCATTGCCGTGTTCTTTCATATCGGCTGTCAGCTCATCGATCATCAGATTGGTCAAACTGTCTGGATTGTCCAAATACTCTTGAATAATGGCACGTTCGGCTGCCAGTTCATCTTGCTCGCGGCGCAGCTCAATCTCTTCTAACTTTGCTAATTGGCGCAGGCGAATATCCAAGATGGCATTGGCTTGAATATCAGTCAGGTCATAGTCCTGCATCAACGTCGCTTTTGGATCTTCCTCTTCACGAATGATGCGAATCACTTCATCAATATTAAGATAAGCAATCAGTAAACCTGCGAGGATGTGCAAGCGCTTATCGATTTTATCGAGACGATATTGCAAGCGGCGCGTGACCACAGAACGGCGACAGACGAGCCATTCTTCCAATATTTCTTTTAGGTTTTTGACCTGCGGTTTACCGTTTAGGCCAATCATATTCATATTGACGCGGTAATTACTCTCAAGCTCAGTACTAGCAAACAGATGGCTCATGACGCGAGCGACATCGACTCGGGTTGATTTTAGCTCAAGCACGATACGGCAGGCATTTTCGTGATCTGACTCATCGTGAATATCGGTAATCCAAGGCAGCTTTTTATCGGTCATGAGCTTGGCGATTTGCTCTTGGATTTTGTTGCCTGAAACTTGATAAGGCAGCGCATCGATGATGACGAGATTCTTTTCTTTAGGATCGACGTGGAAAGTCGCACGCATTTTATAGCTGCCACGACCAGTCTCATACATCGCTTGCAAGTCTTTTTTACTGGTGATGATTTCAGCAGGGGTTGGCAGATCAGGTGCTGGTATTGATTGGGTAAGCTGCTTAACCGATAGCTCAGGATTTTTAAGCAATCGAATAGCCGCACGTACCACTTCGTTGAGATTATGTGGCGGAATGTCTGTTGCCATACCGACTGCGATACCCGTTGTACCATTTAATAGTATGTTAGGTAGGCGGGCAGGTAGGGTGGTTGGCTCTTGCATCGTACCGTCAAAGTTGTCTTGCCAATCGACTGTGCCTTGACCTAACTCTGCGAGCAACGTATTGGCATAAGCAGACATTTTGGCTTCGGTATAACGCATCGCCGCAAATGATTTTGGATCATCAGGGCTACCCCAGTTACCTTGACCAGTGATGAGCGGATAGCGATAACTGAACGGCTGCGCCATCAGTACCATCGCTTCATAACAAGCGCTGTCACCATGTGGATGGTATTTACCCAAGACGTCACCGACCGTACGTGCCGATTTTTTGGCTTTGGCAGTCGATTTTAGGCCTAGCTCGCTCATCGCATAGACGATGCGGCGCTGTACTGGTTTTAGACCGTCAGCGATATTGGGCAGTGCCCGATCCATGATGACGTACATCGCATAGTTGAGATAAGCTTGCTCAGTGAACTCTGCGACTGAGCGAGTATCCATCGGTTCAGTGGGAATGATTGGGGCAATCGTATTATCAATAACATCAGACATAAAATAGGATTCACTTATCAGTTTTAATAGGTATAGATAATTGGTGCAAGCGTACAAATAGGATAGTGCTATCGTAAAGGAAATTGGCAGAATTAAAAAGGTATAAGTCAGAATAGACGACAGGTCGTGACGCGCTTCATTGGGTTTCTGTATAGCATTTTGGTTGATAGCTTTTATAAAACAGGTGAAGTATAGTTAATTCAACTTTTGATCACTGTGTTGTCTTTGAAAATTTTGTCATCTGTCTATTATACGGAGTAGTTACTATGTTATCTGCGTCATCTGTCTATCCATCAAGTGCGTTATCGCGTGCGTGCACTCATCATTTAACCAAGCACACGCTACTGTTGGGTATTATCACCAGTGTTGGATTGAGTGCTTGTAGCTCACAGCAGACAGTATCTGAGCAGATAGCACCCAAGCCGATGGTAGAAACCTCAAGTAGTACTACGATGAAAAAACCACGCCGTGCAGTTGCGGTATCAAATACGTCACTAGTCTCTGAGATGAGAGCTCCTGACCCTTTCATAATACTGAGAAGCCCAGCATCACCATCTTCAATATCACCACCGATGGTCAGACCTGAACCCATCAGCGCCGAACCAGAGGCAAATGATAATTATCAAAAGAACGATGCAAATCCTGTACATCGCACGACGGATATGGCGGTCTCTACTTTGTCTATCGATACCGATACGGGCAGCTATGCCAATGTGCGCCGCTATCTAAATGAAGGTCAGTTGCCACCCGTTGATGCAGTACGGGTAGAAGAGTTGATTAACTATTTTAACTATCAGTTTGATGATGGTAAACGCCTCGGTAATGCACCATTTGTGGTTGCAACTGAAGTGGTCGATTCGCCTTGGGATAGAGCAGATCAAGATAATAAGATTGTCAAAGTAGGCATTAAAGCTGTGGAGAACAGCTGGTCTAATAAAAGTGCCAATCAAATTATGCCTGCAGCTAACCTAGTGATTTTGGTAGATGTATCAGGCTCTATGTCATCGCGCGACAAGCTACCATTGGCGCAGTCGTCTCTTAAACTATTGACAGAACAGATGCGTGCTGAAGATAGCATTAGTATCGTCACGTATTCAGGCAAAACCAGTGTGGCATTGCCTGCGATCAGTGGTGATCAAAAAGCAAAAATCCTCGCCGCGATTGATGGGTTAAATGCATCAGGTTCCACCAACGGAGAAGACGCGTTAAAATTGGCTTATCGCCAAGCTGAGCAAGCGATGAAAAAGGACGGCATCAATCGTATCATGATGCTGACGGATGGCGATTTTAATGTCGGTATCAGTGATGTTGATGATATGCTGGATTTGGTCAAATCCAATCGTGAGCGTGGTATCTCACTATCTACCGTTGGCTTTGGGCGTGGCAATCTCAACGACCATATGATGGAACAAATGGCCGACAATGGTAATGGTAACTACAGTTATATTGATAGTCTGACCGAGGCCAAAAAAGTCTTTGGCGATGAGTTGGCTGCGACCTTTAATACGGTCGCCAAAGATGTAAAAGTACAAATCGAATTCAACCCTGATGTCGTGAGTGAATGGCGTTTGATTGGCTATGAAAATCGCGTGCTTAACGAGCAAGACTTTAACAATGATAAAGTCGATGCAGGCGAGCTCGGCGCAGGTAAAGCGGTTATCGCACTATTTGAAGTCACGCCTAAAGGACAAAAAGGTCTATACAGTGATCGCCGATATGCTGATAACAATGCCAGCGCCAATTCGAATAACAAACAAAACTATAATGAGCTGGGCTATCTAAAAATTCGCTATAAAGCGCCTACAGGTGATACCTCTAAACTGCTTAGTCAACCAATTAATAATGACAGTCACTCTCTGGACAAAGCCAACGCTGATACTCAGTTTGCAATGGCGGTGGCAGGTTTTGGTCAACGCTTAACTCAAAGTGAGTACATTAATGAGTGGCAATATAATGATAGCACTAAGCTAGCGACAAGCAGTCTCGCCCGTCAGTTAAGCAATGATAAGGACGGCACTCGCCGTAACTTTGTGACTTTAACAGAACTGGCTAGCGCCCTTGACAGTACAAAGTAATGAACGGGTAACAAACCATAGGATTTCTATGGATGAATGTTCGCCAATAGGACGCTAAAAACTCATTGGTTTTTAAAGTTAAATATTTGATATAAAACATTTTATTTTCCGTCAAGCCTGTTTACGAACTCAAGCACCAATCTTTTGTATTGAGTAGTTTGTACAAAGTGTGTATGTTAATAAACAAAGGGCTATTTACCGCTATATTGTTTGCTCAGCACTGTACGATTACGCCGTAGCCTTTGCTTACCACCGTAATGGTCAGCAAAGGCTTGGCATTTCGTATGTTTATCACACTGTGATTAGTATACGCTGACGGTAATGTACTATTACTAGGAGAAAAAAGATTATGGAAAATCAAGTAAATTTTACCCGTCGTGATGATAAAGTTTGGCTAAAAACGTATGAAGAGCTTGGGCTGAATTACAACATTGAAATGCCAGCTGACGATACCTCACTCATTGATGTTTTTGAAAAAAGCTTTGCGGATAATAGTGACAAGACTGCCTATATTTGCATGGGTTCATCATTAAGTTTTAAAGAAGTGGATTTATATAGCCGCCAGATGGCTGCCTATCTACAGTCGTTAGGATTGGTCAAAGGTGACAAAGTTGCGGTCATGATGCCCAATATTTTGCAATTACCAATTTCTGTCATTGCAGTACTGCGTGCAGGTTTCACCCTAGTCAACGTCAACCCGTTATATACCACCAGAGAGCTTGAGCATCAACTGACCGATTCAGACGCCAAAGTGCTGATCATGGTCGAAAACTTTGCCAAAACCTATCAAGACATCGGCCGTAGTCTAGTCGACAAGGTCGTGATTACAGGTATGGGCGATTTGATGGGTACGCTTAAGGGCTTCATGGTCAACACGGTCGTTCGCCATGTGAAAAAAATGGTGCCTGCCTATAGTATTAGCAACAGCATCACCTTCAAAAGTGCGCTGAGTCATAGCGCTGCGAGTAAATATAAACGCCCAAGCAATATCACGCTCGATGACATCGCCGTCCTACAATATACCGGTGGTACGACCGGTGTGGCCAAAGGCGCGATGCTGACGCACAAAAACTTAGTGGCAAACTTAATTCAATCCAATACCTTTTTGGGGACCGCCTTTGATGATTTCGATCAAAGAGGTGAGCAGCCTGTCATTATGACAGCATTGCCGATGTATCATATTTTCTCATTTACTGTGTGCGGTATGTTTGGTCTATATCGCGGTTGTGTGGTGCTATTAGTACCAAACCCACGTGATCTTGATAGCTTATTAAAAGCATATAAAGCCAATCCACCAGCATTCTTCCCAGCAGTCAACACGTTGTTCAACGCGCTTGCCAATAACGAAGAATTTATCGCGATGGATCATAGCAAGCTGCGTCAATCAATGGGCGGCGGTATGGCCGTATTGAGTCCAACCGCTGAAAAATGGCGCCAAGTAACGGGTAATATCATTATCCAAGGTTATGGATTGTCTGAAACAGCACCGGTAGCGACTTCTAACCCTAGCAATAGCAAAACATTCACAGGTACTATTGGTGTGCCGATGCCAGCGACTGATGTTGCCATCTTAGATGATGTGGGTAATGAAGTAGAGCTTGGTGAGCGCGGCGAGATCAGTGTTCGTGGCCCACAGGTTATGAAAGGTTATTGGAATCGCGAAGATGCGACTGCCGAAGTGATGACCGCAGACGGATTCTTCCGTACGGGCGACATTGGTATCATGGCTGACAATGGCTATGTGACGATCGTTGACCGCAAAAAAGATATGATTTTGGTGTCTGGCTTTAACGTTTATCCTAACGAAGTCGAAGAAGTTATGGCGGGTCACCCTAAAATTCTAGAATGCGGTGTCATTGGTATTAGTGACGAAAAGAGCGGCGAGACTCCTAAGATTTATGTCGTGCGCAACGATCCTAGCCTGACCGCTGAAGAAGTTCTTGCTTATGGCAAAGAAAACCTAACCGGTTACAAACGTCCTCGTCATGTTGAGTTTATCGATGAATTGCCAAAATCTAACGTGGGTAAAATTCTACGTAAAGATTTGCGATTGCTTGAAGAAAAGAACCATGGCTAATTGATTGATACTCAATACTCAATACTCAAAAACTAGTTATGAGTGCTTACAAAGACTCAATGCTCATATAGACTCAGCGCTCATAACTAATCGTAATACAGAGTAGGGTCACCACTAAAAATGATAAGATTGCGTATATGCTATCTTGTCATTTTTTTACGTCTATTTTGTCTTTAAGATGTCGCTAGGGTGAGTCTTCATTGCAAAAGCAGTAATCAAATAATAGATATTAAAGTCAAAAGAATACAATGACGCCGACAATATCGAGATATTCATCAGCTATTCGATACGGTTTGGCGAAACCTAGCCACCATTAGCCTAGTCATCGTTAGACTGGATAGATAGCCATCGATGGAGTTGAGAGCAGGACTTAGTATAGATAGAGAATTTTTGGCAAAACTGCTATAGTGCTCATCAGCGTATTGTTATATTTAACGACAACAGGATATAATTTTTTCTCTATATTTCTTGTAAAATCAACCTTGTAGGTTTGAATGTTGATTTATCCTTGTTGAGTTATTACACCACTTATCATGGACCTAATACTGCGCTTTGATTTACAAATCTTGTGAATAACGAATGCTTTTACCTTATCATCGTTTCTTATTCACAAGTTTCACTGTCATTGATCAACCACAAAAATAATGGTGTTTCCATTAGATTATTCTACGTTTTTAACGGCAACATTTAGGAAAAGTTATGACCGACAGTACCAATAAAAAGACTACAAACAATAATGCTGCGACTAATAATAACGACAGCGCATTTCCTACTATGCCGATGATACCGAGTGATAGTCCATGGTTAGGTACTTATGAGCGCTATGGTATTGCGGCTACTATCGATATGCCGGATGATAATACTTCTTTACTAGAGGTGTTCGAGCGTAATTTTAGCCGTTATGGCCAAAAGCCTGCTTATATCTGTATGGGTGCATCGATTACCTTTAAGCAATTGGATTTGTTTAGTCGTCAAATTGCCAGCTACTTACAGTCGTTAGGATTGGTCAAGGGTGACAAAGTTGGGGTGATGATGCCTAACCTCCTGCAGTATCCAGTGGTTGCATTGGGTATCATCCGTGCAGGCATGGTGCTGGTCAACGTCAACCCTTTATACACGAGCCGCGAGTTATCACATCAGCTGCATGATAGTGGTACGAAAGCTTTGTTCATCGTAGAGAATTTTGCAAAGACGTATCAAGAAGCAGAAGATAAAGGTCAAGTCGAGCACGTCATCGTTTGTAAGATTGGCGATATGCTAGGCACGATCAAAGGAGCAGTGGTCAACCTCGTTGCGCGCCATATCAAAAAAATGATTCCTGCTTATAGCTTGCCAGAGAGTGTGAGCTTCAAGCATGCCTTGAACGCTGTTTCTGCTAGCAAATATAAACGTCCTGATTTGAATTTAGGTGACGTGGCATTGCTGCAATATACGGGTGGTACTACAGGTGTGGCTAAAGGGGCAATGCTGTCGCATGGTAACTTAGTGGCTAACATGCTACAGATCAGTGCGTTGATGAACAGTGCATTTGACGATGACGCTGATGCCGACGAGGTTATCTTGACGGCGTTACCGCTCTATCATGTGTTCTCATTTATGGTTTGCGGTATGTATGGCATGTACCAAGGCTATGCGGGTTTGCTTATTCCGAACCCACGTGATCTCGATGGTCTGATCAAAGAGATGGGCAAATATAAACCCTCATTTATCCCTGCGGTAAATACGTTATTCAACGGCTTGGTACACAAAGACAGCTTTGCTGACTTAGATTTTTCTAATCTAAAAGCCTCTATCGGCGGCGGTATGTCGGTACTGCCAAGCGTGGCAAAAGAGTGGCATAAAATCACGGGTTTGCCTATCGTAGAGGGTTACGGTTTGTCTGAAACCTCGCCAGTGGTTGCTTTTAACCCAATGACCATTGCTGAATTCACAGGTAAGATTGGTATTCCTGCTTCTAGCACAGATGTCATACTGATTGACGATGATGAAAAAGAAGTCGCTCTGGGTGACCGTGGCGAGATCTGCGTCAAAGGCCCGCAGGTGATGATTGGGTATCAAAACCGTCCAGACGAAACAGCGGAAACCTTTACTGCCAATGGTTATCTAAAAACCGGTGATATCGGTATCATGGATGAAAAAGGCTTTATTAAAATTGTTGACCGCAAAAAAGACATGATTTTGGTCTCTGGCTTTAACGTCTATCCGAATGAGATCGAAGAAGCCATGAGTGAGCATCCAGCAGTGGTTGAGTGCGGTGCGATTGGTGTCCCTAACGAAAACCGCGGTGAAGAGCCAAAGTTGTTTGTGGTCAAAAAAGGTGAAGTGACAGAGCAAGAGTTACTCGATTTTGGCAAAAAGCAACTGACCGGCTACAAGCGTCCACGTAGCATCCAGTTCGTTGATGAATTACCAAAATCAAACGTGGGCAAAATCCTGCGTAAAGAATTGCGTAAGATAGAAGGTTTAGAATAAATTTAACACCAAACTTTACTGAAGCAGCGGCGTAATAGCGTGAGTGAATCTTGCTATTGCGCCGCTGTCACGTTAGGATATCTCCATATTCGCGTCTACTAAGGCACGCAGTCGCTATTTGTATTCGAGTTATATTCCTGTATGTCAGTTTTTATGAATTGATATGCGATTAATAAATATACGATAATAAATACTGGTCTGTCATGTAGCGACAACCTCTTATTTTATGACCATTTTTATCACCCTGCTTTTCAAATACTGTACTAGGAATTTTTATGCGTAATGACAATCGTGAGCTTGACCAACTTCGCTCTATCAGCTTTGAGCGCCATTATACTAAGCATGCCGAAGGGTCAGTGTTAGTGAGCTTTGGCGATACCAAAGTACTATGTACTGCTAGTGTCGAGTCAGGCGTACCACGCTGGTTGAAAGGCAAAGGCAAAGGTTGGATCACCGCTGAATATGGTATGTTGCCACGTGCGACCAATACCCGTAATCAACGTGAAGCGGCACGCGGCAAGCAATCAGGTCGTACCCAAGAGATTCAGCGTTTAATCGGTCGTAGCCTACGTGCGATGATTGACTTGAGTAAGTTGGGTGAAAACACCATTTATCTTGACTGTGACGTACTGCAAGCTGATGGTGGTACTCGTACCGCTAGCGTGACTGGTGCAGCGATCGCCCTTATTGACGCATTAGAGACCGTTCAAAAAGCCAAAAAACTAAAAGCAGATCCATTGATTGGTTTAGTTGCTGCTGTGTCTGTCGGTATGAAAGATGGGGAAGCGTATCTAGATTTGAATTATGAAGAAGACTCTAGCTGCGATACCGATTTGAACGTCGTTATGACTCAAAAAGGCGAGTTTATCGAGCTGCAAGGTACTGCGGAAGAGAAACCATTCACTCGCGCTCAAGCTGATGACATGCTGATTCTTGCCGAAAAAGGTATTGCCGAATTGATTAAAATGCAGCAAACCGCTTTAGGCTGGTAGTCTGCTTTTGATCTATTATAAACGGTGCTAATTTTTTAACACTACGACGAGCTCTGACAGATAGTTGGCTTTTAATAGCCCGCTATCTGTTGCCAACTAGATATCTCGCAACAGGTAATGATGCATGCTTAAGCTGACCGATGATGGCGCCAAAATCACCTTGCAAGGTCAGTCCCAAACGACTGATAACGGTATGTTTTGGTTTGGCTCTGCCTTATTGGTCGGGGCAGTTGCGGTCGCCTTTGCAATGAGTGTGCTACCTGAGCGCTTGGCTATCGGTGCGTTAGCGTTGCTAATTGTTGGCAGTTTTATTTTTAATCGACAACGCCAAAAACATAAAAAAGCCATGGTTGGCGCTATCAGTAGCGGCACACTGTGGGTGCGTGCTGGTGAGATGGTGCATGACAATCAAGGTAAGCGCGAGCATATCCATTTGATCGACAGTGACAAGGTAACGCTGATCGGCGAGCAGTTACAGATTGTCGATAGCAGTGACACACGTAAGTACAATATAAGCGGTTTTGAAAGTATCCAAGAAGCAACTGCTGCCAAAGCTATCTTACAAGGCCAAGCGTTATCTAAGCGCCATGTTAATATTAAGATGAGTGATAATTAAAAACTATCTCTTTCTACTTGTCCAAATCAAACCTTTCTAAAAGCATATATATTACCTTCCTAGCCTTTAGTGCTATCTTGATTTACCCCTTCTAAATTAGCGTTGTAACGCGACCATCAATCTATAATTTCATACCTTCTATCATCTATTCAAAATGAATAGTGCTTGCAGACTCACTTCTAAATAGTTTATAAGTAGGGTTGGAAATTCATCCACTACTATTTTTATGCTGTCATTTATATTTTATTGACAAGGAGTTAGTCATGTCGCGTTTGCCTATGTCTATGTCTATGTCGTCGTCGGTTACAGCGTCGTGCAGTCTTTTATTATTGACCTTTGGTTTGGTTGGCCCAGCTCATGCAGATAGTATGAGCACTCTGATCGCTCAAAAATCTACTCAACCAACGAGCAATACTTCCTATCGTTATCCAGACGTATCTCGTCAAGCGCCCACAGTACTACCTGCATTTTTATCCGGTGATTATGACAATATTGATAGTGAATATTTACCGCTATTGAGTAGTGCGGAGACCCAAAGTAGTCTGGCCGCACGTGAGGTTGTCAGTACTGCACGCAAGATGGCACTAAACGAGCGTACTATCATTCAAGGGGGCTGCTGGGACTATCTGAATGCGGTGTTCAAACGGGCAGGAGTGACGCGCGATACCATTCACAAAGGCACTTATGGTCAAGGCCCTTATGCCAATAGTGGCGAGATTGAAGTGGGAGATTGGCTCTATTATATCAACCATGGCTATAATAACGTTGAGCACAGCGGACTGTTCGTGGGCTGGGTCGATGAGCGCGCGAAGCAAGCACTAATATTAAGCTATGCTGGTGAAAACCGCCGTGAGCCAGCTCGTTACCGTGTTTATGACTTGAGTAATGTTTATCAAATCATGCGCCCTAGTGTTTAATATTTAACGTTTGATACCAACTTCAGAAATAGGGTCAGCGGTTTCAGAGTTGTTCAAGCTACTAGAGATAATAGGTCAAAAAAAGCGTCCGTCACTGATAAAGTGGCGGACGCTTTTAGTTTGTGGGTATCAATGATTCTGCTAGTGTCGGTGCTAATTTCAGAAAGGTTTTACCACGACTAAAATGACGATAAATATCAACGCAAACACTGGTATTTCATTAAACCAGCGCCAAAACTTATGTGTTTTATAGTGTGGATTATCAATCAGTTTTTTGCGATATAGCCCGCATGCACCATGATAGCCAGATAGTAATACCACTAGTAAGAGCTTAACGTACAGCCAACCTTGAGTTTTATACACATCCCAACCCAGACCTAACATCCACAGACCAAAGACCCATGTCGCTATCATCGATGGCGTCATAATGCCACGATACAGCTTACGCTCCATAATGGTAAAGCGTTCTTGGCTGATAGTGTCATCACTCATCGCATGATAGACAAATAGGCGTGGTAAGTAGAAAATTGCCGCAAACCAACAAACCATCGAGATGATGTGCGCCGCTTTAATCCAGTTAAAATAATCTGCCATTACTTAATCTCTTGTTATCAGCCATTTGGAATGAGGACATACCCTGGGCTTATTTTCATATGCTTGTTATAAGGGCTAATGGATGACACAGCCCAAACGCAAGTGCAATGCAGATTATTGATGAACACTAACTGCACACCGTCAAACTAGTCAGCCAATACGACTTGTGTTTGATGACCGTTCATCGCGTCCATTACAGGCAATACTTTAGGTGCTCTTGGCGCGGCAAACTGCTTTGTTAGGCCAAGTTCACGCATGAGTCTGTCATCGCCTGATTGACTGGCATTCCCAGTCGTTAGCAGTTTATCGCCATAGAAGAACGAGTTGGCACCTGCCATAAAGGCCAAGGCTTGTTCAGAGTCAGAGAGGCTTTCGCGGCCAGCAGATAGACGCACATAGCTGGTCGGGCAGCAAATACGCGCCACGGCAATGGTACGAATCCACTCAAGTACAGACAGCTGACCTTCGGCAAGCACTTTGTCACCGATAGGGGTGCCGGCGATAGGCACGAGCAAGTTGACTGGGATCGATTCTGGCGCTTTTGGCATTTTTAGCAGTTCATGTACCCAATCGATACGGTCATCACGGCTCTCGCCCATACCAACGATATTACCGCTACAGACATTGATGCCTGAGTTGCGTACATTGTCTATGGTATTTAATCGCTCGTCATAGCTGCGCGTGCTGACGACTTGCTCATAATAGCTGCGTGAGGTATCTAGATTATGATTGTAATAGTCTAATCCGGCATCTGCTAATTGCGTTGCTTGATTGGTATCTAACATACCAAGCGTCATACAGGTCTCAAGCCCTAGCGCTTTTACTTCTTTAACTAACTCAACCACGTAAGGCATGTCTTTTGCACTTGGATGTTTCCATGCCGCACCCATACAGAAGCGTGATGAGCCACTATTTTTGGCACGTTTAGCAGCAGCAATGACTTTGTCCACTTCTATGCGTTTCTCTGCTTGTAGTTTTGTGGTATCGCGATGATGACCTGATTGTGAGCAGTAGCCGCAATCTTCAGGGCAGTTACCTGTTTTGATAGAGAGCAAGGTGCTGATTTGTACTTCATTGGCAGTAAAGTTCGCCCGATGTATCGTTTGTGCTTGCAACAACAAATCCATCAAAGGCAAATCAAACAGTGCGGCGATTTCTTCGCGGCTATGCTTATGTGGCGTTGGTTGGTTGGCATCGGCGGCTAAACTGGCCAAAAAATCATCGCTACTGTTTTGATGATTGAGTGTCTCAGTGTGGCTATCGGCATTGGGTTCTGAGATGTTAAGTAATCCTGCCATGAGATAAATCCTTTTATAACGGTATTGGGTACATCTAAATGTTTTTGTGTTTTTAAAATAATAAAAAAGGCTGCGATATAGTATACCGTAACCTTTTTAGAAAATCAGAGTGCTGCTAAATAGTATTTATATTGAATACAATAAAGTAGGTCAATAGTAACTATTTGCTGATCAGTTTGCTATTTAACGTTCTAATTATTTGTATCTGGTTATTTTCCCAGTTTGTGCTTGGCAACACCAATCCAATGGTTTGCAAAGTTTTGTGCTTTATAAGCATAAGGCTTGGCTTTGTCCAGATAAGGTTTGCACTCTTCTGGCACTGCTGGAACGATATGCTTGGCAAGCTTATTAAACCACATCATAAGGCTATAATCACCCTCGATGCTTAAATTTCCTTCTTGAACCGCTGTCATAAAGGCTGGAAGATTACCTTTGGTCAATAGCTTAACACCAGTCATAGAATCTTTAAAGTTGATAGTCAGGTCTGCTGCTTTTGCATGACCACTATACTGGTTGAAGCTCCCATTATCAAAGACAAAATAACGAGCGATATCCGCTTCGGTACTGGCAAGCTCAATCGTAACATTACGATCAGCGAATAGCTTTTGAACAGCTTCATCGTCGCTATCAGCTAACATAGATAAACGGTAACCGATCACAGCCAATAACACGTCTAAAGGATCAGACTTAATATCTAGAACAGGAATAGTAAACATAATCGAACTCCTAAAAATGAGACGCAAAATAATGCGTACTTTATAACAATTTTTGCGACAAATATATAATTACATTATAAACGATGGATAGGTTGTTATTCTTTAGGAGTTACGTAGAGAGCGTTAAGTATCTTGTAACATTCGATGACGTCAGCATAGTTGCTACAGGATTGACTGCATTAGTGAAAGCGCGGTTTATAGTCATCATCGTAGACAGGCGTATGTTCGATATAGCGTGCTGCCTCTAACTCACGTTGTAGCTGAACCGATTGACTGACATCCTCATAACGTAGCGCCCGATACAAGACCCAAGCCGCTAAAGGCAGCCAGCTGATACCCATGGCGATGATATAGCTGTGCCAGTCTGATAATTCTGACAGCATCAGCCAACTTGATAGTATGCTGTGAATGACTTCTACGCCTAGCCAATATGCCATACCACCGAACAAATACAGTAGTAACCAGCGCTGTGACGAGAAGGCGAGTGCCGCTATTATCACTGCCAATAAGCCGTAACCAAGTAAAGCCGCATTGCTCCATGCCGCTATGTCGATAAAAGAAAATATAGTTAGTAACATCATTCATCTCGCTATTCATAAGGTGAATTCCAATGAGACCATTATGAAAGTTTGCGAGGCAAAGCTAAAGAGGGTAAAGGCGAGTTTGCGACAACCGATGACGTTTGGTTTTTTAGCGTATTTTGATGATTTTCTATTGCAGATTTTGAGAGTAAGCGCCGTAAGGGTAGGCGCTTATTTTGAGAGGGAAATAAGAGGTTTTTTAATTAATAGCGACTAAACGTTGTTATTAATGATGGTTATTACGCTTGCCCCACCACGATAATAACGACACTAACACAGCACCTAATAACATCAACCCTAGTGTGCTGAGCCAGTGTGGACCAGTAGGGTAGTGCCATGGCATGACGTTGTTTATTGCTTCGTTATCTAAGGTGTTCAAGATATCTACTTTCCACGGCCATATCTTCATCAAAGAGCCAGCGATAAAGCCGGTGAGCAATGCTAGCGTTGCTTGATAGTAGCGAGCCAATAGCCATTTCAGTGCGTGGGTAAACAGTAAAAGTCCAGTGAGCATACCAGCCATAAGCGTAAAAATAACCGTGAAATTAAGGGTATGCACGGCTTCTAATACTGTGTCATAAGCGCCCAATAATAATAGGATAAAGGAGCCTGATATGCCCGGTAATATCATGGCACAAATCGCGATTGCCCCTGCAAAAAATAGATAAGGCAAGCTTGGCGTGGTGGTGAGTAATGGCAAACTACTGATAACCACGGCACTGACGAGACCGATGCCAAATAAGACAATACGCCCTATGTTCCAACGCTTAATTTCAGTTAATAATATAAATATGGTTGCAACGACCAATCCAAAGAAGAACGACCAAATCAGCAGTGGTTGATTGTCTAGCAAGTACTTAATCATGCCCGCCAAGGTGGCAAAACTGGTGGCGATACCTAATAACAGGAATAATAAAAATGTTGCATCAACTTGTCGCCATACCGCAAGCAAACCCTTGATGCCACCTTCTTTTCGGAATGTCTGCCAGAGCTTGGGGCCAATACTGCCAAGCGCATTAATCAATCGCTCATAAATACCAGCAATCAGCGCAATAGTACCGCCAGAGACGCCAGGTACGATATCGGCTGCACCCATCGCCATTCCTTTGATATAAACGCCTAACAGCTGTTTTGGGTTGTCAGTATTAGTAACACTGGTATCTAATGGTTGCGGTGCTGACGACTCGCTTGGTTTAGGGGATTGGGGTGCCGTCATGGACAGTCCTTGATTGATTTAAAATGAGCGTGGAAGGTGAGTGGTAATGGTTAGATTAAAGTTTAGTTAGACTGAAATCATGCTCAGGCAGCAATGTTAACAGTAGTTCTATCAAAGTAGCAGCATCGCTAGATTTTTTCATCAATAAAACATAGAAGCTAGAAGTATAAAAGCCAGATCAATGACAAAGACATTAACCTAGCTTTTTACAGTGTTTCTAGTTTTTAGACATTATTTGGTAGGAGCAAGCGCTGGATAGCCAAGTGCATAAAGCGTGCCTTCAAGACCAGTCACGTTAACCGCCGCATCAGCCCGTGCTTGGACGATAGGTTTTGCATGATAAGCGATGCCTAGATCGGCGATGGCCATCATCGGCAAATCGTTAGCACCGTCACCAATACAGACCACTTGTGACATATCGATGCCTAAGCGCTCTGCCGTATGTTCGACGATGGCGGCTTTTTTGGCACCATTGACGATGGGTAATTGCACGTGACCTGTCACCATGCCTTCGTCAATATCTAAAAAGTTGGCATGAACTTCGTCAATACCCAACTGCTCTGCGATATAGCGGGCAAAATAGGTAAAGCCGCCTGATACTAGTACGGTGTGATAACCCAATGCTTTGAGCGCACTGATCGTGGTGCGTGCGCCTACCGATAAGGTTAAGCGGCTACAAATATCATCCAGTACGTCAATTGGAATGTCTTTTAATAGTGCCACACGTTTGGCAAAAGATTCGTCAAAATCGATCTCACCGCGCATCGCCGATTCAGTGATGGCGGCAACTTCTTCACCGATACCTGCTGTTTTGGCCAGCTCAACGATGACTTCTTGCTCGATTAAGGTGGAGTCCATATCGAAGCAGGCAAGCTTGTGGGTACGTAGCATATGACCAACAGATAAGATATGGCAATCAACGACATTCAAATTATCCGTACTGTCAGCACTGCTCGTACTCTTATACGCTTCAGCCAAATCATGACGCAAGCGTCTGGTCAGCTGCTCATCGATGATATGAGCGGCAGCGGTTTTTTTGGCGGGATGCATGAGCGTATCGGTGACTGGTACCAGTAGATAGCGAAATACTTGTGCCTGTGTAAAAGGAAGGCGCTGTGCATTTCCGTCTGTTGGTTCTGTATCAGAGACAGTGATATTCACAAAACTTGCATCAGTATCTTCAGCGACAGTGACCAAATGCCAGTTCGGCTGCTCATCGACCCATGACTGCACATATTGATGAATATCAAGGGTTGATACTTTGGTCGGTAGCACCACAATTAGTGCAAAAACGGGTAGGGACTGTAGCGCGTCAAAATCCTGTAGATCAGTACCATCAGGTAGGAGCGAGGCAATAGAGTCAACGGCTTGTTGCCATGCTTTGCTGTCTTTTGGTAACGAATAAGATGTATTGTTTGGCATGGCTTAATTGTCCCTTGTATGCTCGTATAAGATTGGGAATAATAGCAGCTTTCCTCGGCAGCGCCTATAGATGACATGCAAAGTATCACGGTTAACTAAAAAGGGCTGTACCAGACAGAAAAGCGTTTGAAATTGAATGTTATTATTATGATAAATTTATAAAGCTGCTAACGCTATAAGGTTTATTATGGTGATATAGTAGATAGGATAAGCGAGCTGTATTTATGATAATGTGTTCAGTCATAACAAGTCTACTATGCGGTCGTTTATCCTATAGTCCTTCCACTATAAAAGTATGACAGCGTTAACCTCGCTTGAAGTATCACATATACATCTACACTCGGTTGCCTTGTACTACTTTTTAATTGAATCGACTATAAGTGATGGTTTACCCAGATATACGTTATAAAGACACGCGTTACAAAAAGATGCCTGCATTACCGTTTTTTAAAATAGCCAAAAAATGAGCAATAGCCTTGTTTTTTAATTTCTTTTATCCAAAAAAGTTTAACATATCATGACGTATTTAGCGCCGCGGCAAGGGTTGTTTGCCATTATTCTTCTGGTTAGTTTTTGTTTGCAGACTCTATTGTTGGTCATTAGTACTGATCAACAGTTGAGCAACAGTCGTGCGTTAAAAGGCGAGCAGATGGTTGCTCAGCTGATTGATGAGGCAAGGTTGTCTTTAGAGAATAAAGACCGTGTCAGTCTAAGCGTGATTGCCAATCGCTATACCAGCGAGCAAGACGTGACGAAGATCTTGATTACAGACAATAACGACGATATCTTGGTGCCAGTTGGCAATGCGCCTATGCAGCAAGGTGATACGATTCGTCAAATTGCTACCAACGGCGATGCTGTGATTGGTAGTGTGGCACTGACATTAAAGGATATTAGCAAAGGTGAAATTATCGCCATGCAATGGCCATTTGTCATCGGTACTATGCTACTGCATTTATTGCTTTGGTTGATTTACGGCTATCTTGCCCGTCCTACCAAAGAGCAAATCAATGCCCTCAGCCGTGATATTCAAGATTTGCATCGTGAGCAATATATGCAAATTGATCAGCGCAGCCGTAACCACGAGCGCCGCTCAGCTGACCGTCAAACAAACGATCTCCAAGAAAATGACTCTCAAACAATGAGCAGCTTGGATGAAGACGGCGCAGAGCATAAGCCAGCTGACCTTCGTAAGTTTGATGTAAATAGTGAAGTAAACCAGTATTTAAGAACACAACAAAATCAAAGTGCGGCGAGCGATACCGCTCATTCTAGTACGGCTATTGATGGTGCGGCAGATGACCAAGTAGAAAATCTAGCAGCGGAAAGCACGCAAGATGAAATGAGCGGCAGTAGTACTCAGAGATCTAGCAGCGCCTCGCGATTGTCTGCCACACGAGCATTTGACAGCGTGAAAGTACAGATTGTATTCCATGACGAGTTCAATATGCTTGAGCGTCTTGCACCTGCCCAGCGCTTGCCTTATTTGGCATTATGCACTCAGCTATTGAACCAAGCAGCGACTGAGCTACTCAAACAGCCATTGTTGCTAGGTGTCAGCATGATAAATGAGCCTAAGTTCGATGACAGCGGTGCGAGTGTGCTATTAAAAGCTGATAACAGCCATGCCAAAGTGGCGTTAGCAGGCGTGATGCTTGGTAAGCTATATTTAATGCTTAACAAGATTATCCATGACAAGCATATCGAGCTGTCGCGTTTTGCATTACCTGCCAAAGCGGGCGTCAGTGATGATGCACAAAGCGATGCGATGACGCAATTGCTGCACAGTGTTGGCAAAAAAGAGCAGATGCTGATCTTGCTACCGAATGCTGGACTCAAGCAAATCAGCCATCATGTACAAGTACAGAGTATCATGCGCCCAACCACCGTTTATGAGCGTGAATGTGCCGTATTCGATGGTGGGAATGATTCAATGATTCAACGCTTGGCTGACGTCCGAAATTCGGTACTGATGATTGAAAATGAAGACGAATCACATACTTAATAGTATCTGTGTAATGATGTTTCATTAGCGGCAATTGTTTTTGTTTTTATGTACACAATTGTCTGTTATATTACCTGCATCATTACCTTGGTATTATAGGCGAAATAGGCCATAGTGATAAAAAGCATTGACAACGTTCAGTAGAGACTTTATAAGGCATATATATATTAATGTATTCTTAATACCTTTGCCAAAAATGATAGGAGTTTGTCATGAGTGACGCTGATATTGACAACGATTTTGATGATGATTTCATCGATGATGATGATGCAAAGATGGTGGAAGAGGCTGAGACGAGTGTACGTACGCGCTTAAGCAGTCTTGAAAAACGTCGTCTAATCGATAATTTGTTAGAAGAAAAACGGTTGGCTAAAGAGCTAAAAGACGATTTAGATGACATCGATAACTTCGATGAAGATGGCGATGACTGGGATGATGACGACTTTTAAATTTTAGAATAAAGTCCTCACACAATATAAGAAAGTTCAGTCGTTTAAGCCGACTAAAGCCACGTAATAATGACTCGTTACCTAATAGTATTGGGTTGATGATATCTTATTTATTACTTTTCTATGGTTGCCAGCAGCCCATCTATGCAGTAATTCTGACTTTATAATGGTTGTTTGAATATTTATTCGAATGACCTTTATCCTCAAATTATCACTGATTTTGCACGTAACTGAACGTTTATTGCGCATTTATTAAGACTGTCGCAATCCACCTTTCAAGGACAATTAGACCATGAGTAACCAATTAAGTTTTGACGAATTACTAGACTATATGGACAATCAAGAGAGCCAGTTCGTGCTCGACAGTGTCGCTGCGCATGGTTTTTTGACAGCGACAGTCATCGGTCGTCCATTGCCTAACTGGATGGATGCATTGTTTGAAGGCCACACTAGTGAGATTCCAGAAAACGTGATCGATGGCATCACTCGCTGGCGTGATTCGATCATCGCTGAGTTAAAAAATGAGACGCCTATCGAGCTACCATTTGGTGAAGACGCTGGTGATGAAGAAGTGGCCGTCGACTTTTCAGATGACTCAGATATCGTTGCTTGGTCAATCGGCTTTGTCGATGCGATGTATGGTGATGAAGCCAGTGATTGGTTTGAAGATGAAGAAACTGCAGAAGACGTAGCGGTTTTGACCTTACCAATGATCGTATTGAGCGGTATCGATGACGAAGATCCAGAGCTTGCTGAGATGCGTAAAGATGAAGATAAGCTAGTGCAAATGGCCAATAGCATTGAAGGCAATTTGACTGAGCTGTTTTTGTTGTTTCATACCAACGACTAACAGTTAAAAAAATATCTTTTATCTTAATTAATAGTGGTTCTAGCTTTACTTAAGGCGCTGTTATAATAATATTAGCTTGTTAAATTAGAGAGAAATATGAAAAAATCATTATTGCCACTACTTTTAATCGCAGGTTTGGCATCAGGATGCGCAACAACCTCTACTCTATCAACTAAAGACAACGTTAGTGTCGCGAAGGTGAAGTTAGACTCTGTTAATGTTAATTTAAATCAAAAATATGATAACCCTGTATTTTATAGTCAAGCTGATATTGAGCAGTACCTTAGTAAGTGTTTAGTTGCTGAGTTGTCTAAAGAAGGCAAGTATCAAACGAATGCAAAAGCTAGTGTAAATATAAATATAGACTATAGAAGAATTTATTCGGGCGAAGCATTTGGTATGCAAAAATCTATCGGTAGTCCCGAAATTGCCTATAGCTATAAAGTTATTAGTGACAACAAGATCCTACAGCAAAATGAAGAAAAAGAGCTTTTTGTAAACGCAGGATTACTAGGAAATTTTAACTATGTAGGTAATACTGAAAAAGAAGATGAAAATATGTATATAGATGCGTTATGTCGTCATATCGCTCAGAAAATTTACTGATTTTTTAATTAGGTCACGATACTATGCAGCTTTCCAATCTTGAGCACTTGCCTAACTATCAAATCACCGAGCGTTTAGATGTGGTGTACGGCAGTACGGTACGCTCAAAGCACGTCGGTAAAGACTTGTTTGCTGGACTAAAAAACATCGTCGGTGGTGAGCTGACAGCTTATACCGAGCTGTTAGAAGAGTCGCGTCAAGAAGCGATAGACCGCATGATTGTCAAGGCAGAATCTTTGGGTGCTGATGCAGTCGTTGGTTTGCGTTTTTCGACCTCTAGTATCGCGCAGGGAGCCTCTGAGCTATTTGTTTATGGTACTGCTGTCAAAGCGATACCGATGCCGCAGCAATCACCTCAAAACCCGCCAAGCGATTCTTATTATCAAACGGGTCAATCGCATCACTCAGGTCAACACCCAAGCACGCAAACTCCACCATCAGAACCTACTGATGAGTTGCCACGTTTCAATCCTTTTGGTTAGATAACCGAATCTTAAAGCATTGATGCTTTTGTATGATAAGAGACGTGCCATGAACAACTCCCTTACCCAATTTCTCATCAACTATGCACCGTTTGTTTTATTATTCGCGGCTGGCTGGTTTTTTGGCACGCGTCACGAGCGTCAGCATTTGGCACAGTTGAGCATCGACGAGCAAGCACTGAGTCATATCATTGTGTCAAGCGAACGCTTTTATCGTCCTAATATTGCGGCTAATAGTCAGGGTGAGTTGGTACTGGGTAGTGTGGTGATTGGTCAAGATTACTTCAAAATGATTATCGCCCGTGTCTTAAGTATCTTTGGTAAAAACCTGACCACCTACGAGACGTTATTAGATCGCGCCCGCCGTGAGGCCATCGTACGGATGCGTACCGAGGCCAATGCCAAAGGTTGTAATCATATTTATGGTCTGCGCCTTGAGGTGACTAACGTCAATCAACTAGGCAGTATGGTAGAAGCCATCGCCTATGGTACGGCAGTCATCAGTACTGACCGTCACTAAAGTCATGCCAATCTGAGGTATATCTTTAATCTTATCTTCCTTTTTATCCCCAAAATAAGCACTTATCTTAGGGTGTGTCCTCATTTTAAAAATGATGATCAAAATAAGATAAATTGCAGTCAAACGAGGAAAATAGCGCAGATAATATCGGGATATTAACCAGATATTTGACGATGTTTGGCAAAATTTAGCTATTTTTAGCCCATTTAGAGGGCACTCGTTTGAATTGAGGACACGCCCTAGTTATCCTTGCGTTGCTATCAATTTCTAACAAGAAATTATAGAGGGTCGACTATATTATGCTTGAACTTGTCTTCTGGGGCTTCCTGCTACTTTTACAGATTATTTTTGGGTTACTGATGTTTTATGGTGTGTTTAAAGTGATGCTCTGGTCTAGTCGTACAAAGCTTTCAAAGCGTACTTCAAGCTCATCTTCTGGAGATGACATCAACAATAGTAATAGTAATCATAGCGGATATAGCAGCAATGACTCTTGTGGTGGAGATGGCGGCGGGTGTGATTGATTACTTTCTTAGCGGCAAACCTGCTCGTGTTAAGCCTAACAATATAAATAATGGGATACCCTAAAATTTTCTGTACTTTTATATGGCGGATATCCTACGTTTGAATACTGACTGGTGAGTAGTTGAATAAAATAGATAAAGCTGCCTTTACAACGATATACTTTATGTTACCGCTTTATTACGATTACTGAATATATGTGAAAGATGGCATGGAATGCTGTCAAGTAATGTTGTCATATAAAATATTGATGACGTCGATGGCTTTTACCCAAAATCTCAGCAGGATTGGCTGATTAAGCATCACAAAGTTGTCATAAAACTGCCTATGTAAAGGCTCTATCTACAAGGATGTAGTTATGGAAGGTGTGGAGTTAGTCACGTTTGTAAATTCAAAAGTCATTCCTATTGGTATTTTTTTGATCATGATGGGGATGGGTCTGTCCTTAGTTACCAATGACTTTAAAAGAGTCGTCAAATACCCCAAAGCAGTCGCAATAGGCCTAACCAATCAGCTAATCTTCTTACCATTGGTTGGTTTTGCCTTGGCAACCTCGATGTCCCTAGAACCTGAATATGCCGTTGGGGTTATGTTACTGGTGCTTTGTCCTGGCGGCACCACCTCAAACCTATTCACTTATCTGGCCAAAGGTGACGTCGCACTGTCGGTCACCATGACCGCTATTGCAAGCGTCATTACCGTGTTTACCATTCCTATCGTCCTCAGTTTTTCGCTCGTGTACTTCATGGGCGCGGGTAGTGAGTTTCAATTGCCAGTGGTTAAAACCATGGTCAGCTTGATTGCTCTAACTATCTTACCTGTGAGCGTTGGTATGTTGATCAAACGCTATGCGCCTACGGTTGCAGATAAAACACAGGTCATGGTTTCTCGTTTTGGTGTGATATTCCTGAGTTTCTTGGTTCTATTCTTAAGCTATGTGCAAAAAGACATCATTGTAGAAGCATTGATAGCCACTGGCCCTGTATCATTGATATTGAACGTGTCGACGATGGCGCTTGGTTATTACACTAGTAAATGGTTTGGTCTGAATCCAGCACAAAGAAGATCGATTACCATGGAAGTCGGCCTACAGAACAGTACGCTTTCTATGTTTATGGCATTGACACTATTGGCTAATTACAAAATGTCGCTGACCCCAGCTATTTATACGCTAATCATGTTCTTAACCGCAGGTATTATGGTGAGAGTATTCAGTGCGCAACACAATAAGGCGAAGCAAACGGAGATAGATAGTAGTGTGATGGCAGCACGCAGACTCTAATCTGAAGATTATAAATTACTCAGTCGCTTTTTAATTAACAGCTCTATAAATTGCGACTAAGAATTTATTGATTGAACTCCATGACCAGCTTGATATTTCAACGCTTGTTATGGGGTTTTTGCATTTATGATCACTATATTTCATTACATACAGACTGTAGGACATAGCGCAAGACAGGGTTAATAACAGAGCTTAACGATGACGTAAATCTACTCTTTCTTTGGCATTGGCTGTCTGCTCTTTCACTTTTTCAATTTCAAACAAGAAGGTGCGGTTTTTCAGTACTGCGACAAACACCACGCCACCGACCGTATTGCCCACCAGTACCACTGCCAAGAAGACTAAATAGCGCCATAGGCTGACGGTATTGCCGTACAGTAACGCTGAAAATACTTCGATATTACCTACGATACTGTGATGTAAACCCAAAAATCCGATACTGCCCGTAATGATGGTAACTAAGACAATGCGGCTCAGTGTATCGCGTGCCGAGGTCACCAGCCACGCCGTCACGCCCATCATCCAACCTGCCAGTACGGCACTACCAAATATCACCCACCATTCAAATCCTAAGACATGCTCGGCATACGCGTCAATGTCGCTGACGCTGAACAACTGCATGTTCAAACCGAGGCCAATCATTAACGCAGCAAATAAACAACCACCCACCACGTTACCAGCGATCACGATGCCCCATAGACGTAGCAACTTAGTTAACGGTTCAATGCCGTTGAGTACTGGTAGACTTAAGAGAGAGGTTTGTTCGGTAAATAATAGTGACTGACCAATGACAACGATAATAAAGCCGATGGGGTAAAGTAACGAGGCGAGTACAAGAGCGTATTCACTGGGTAGTACTCTGCTGAGGAGCGCAAAAGCTGATAAAATCATAAAGAAGCTAATACCAATCTCAAGCCCAGCGGTAAAAGCACTGGTGAATAGCGAGCCAAGCGAGCGCTCAAACGTCTCTTTGGCGTCCATGACTTGTTCGACTAAGATACTGGCATAGCTTTTTGCATGACTCAAATTGTCATCATTGGCGACTTTTTTGATGGTTTCTTTGTCTTCGTCACTGATTTCTTCTGGCAAATCATTATCTTTTAGGTCTTCAGTGACGTTTGTCTCATTGGTGTTCTCGTTATTATTGTCATTAGCTTTGTCATGAGCTTTGTCATTGGGACTGTTTTCTTGAGATTCTTTTTGACTGTTTTCTTGATGATCTTCTTTCTGGTTTCTTTGAAATTCTTCTTTATGACTGTCATCAGCCAAGTGCTCATAATCTGTAGATGAGGTCTGCAAGTCTTTCTGATGTTCAGTATGACTATCAATATCTTGGGACACGGTAAACTCACTGGTTAAGAGATAATAGTTTTGCTATATAAGAAGTATCGAACGTAGAGATAGAAACTATATTGAGACAGAAGCTATATTCTATCGTACGACGATCGCTGATTATGTTTAGCATTGAGCCGATTGGTGTTGTTAATTGTTTAATAATTTGCTCAAAAACTGCCTTCAGGCTTTATAAATTGCCTTACCATCTAACAAAATCTGCCTATCTGCGTTAAAATCACTCTATTCATTATTTTTCTAATTTTTATATTCGCTTTAATTCAATTAACTTTGATCACATTCAATCAATAAAAGATAATGCCATTATGAGTAACCACAACCTAACCGCCTCTATCCAAGCGGCCTTAAGCCAACTTGAAAACGCCTATAATCCTGCGGAAGTCGAAGCAGGCATGTATCAGGGCTGGGAAGAAAGCGGCTATTTTCAGCCGACTTTTGACAAAGACGAGTCATTTTCTATCGCGCTACCACCGCCGAACGTCACTGGCTCACTACACATGGGTCATGGTTTTAACAACGCGATCATGGATGCGCTCACCCGTTATCACCGCATGGATGGTGACAATACGCTGTGGCAGCCAGGTACGGATCATGCTGGTATCGCCACCCAAATGGTCGTTGAGCGTCGTTTAGAGGCGCAAGGTATCAAGCGCCGTGACATGACGCGTGAAGACTTCATCGATAAAGTATGGGAATGGAAAGAAGAGTCGGGCGGTAATATCACTAGCCAAATTCGCCGTTTGGGCAGCTCGGTTGACTGGTCACGTGAGCGCTTTACCATGGATGACGGTCTGTCCAATGCGGTAAAAGAAGTGTTCGTTCGTCTGTTTGACGATGGCCTTATATATCGTGGTAAGCGTCTAGTAAACTGGGATCCAAAATTCCAAACCGCGCTGTCTGATTTAGAAGTGGAAAACCACGATGAAAAAGGCAGCTTGTGGCATTTCCGCTATCATTTCACGGATAAAGATTTAACGACCCAAGATGGTAAAAACTATCTGGTCGTCGCTACTACGCGCCCTGAAACGCTACTTGGTGATACCGCTGTCGCAGTCAATCCTAGCGATGAGCGTTATGCGCACTTAGTCGGCAAAACCATTACTCTGCCAATCACTGGTCGCGTCGTGCCTATCGTTGCTGATGATTATGTCGAAAAAGACTTCGGTACGGGCTGCGTAAAAATCACTCCAGCGCATGATTTTAACGATTATGAATTGGGTCGTCGTCATAGCTTGCCATTGATTAACATCCTTGATGAGCGCGCCAATATCTTAGCATCGATGGAAGTGTATCCTGATCTGCAAACGCGTGAGCCAGAGCTAGCGACCACGCCTAGCGAGTATGCAGGACTTGAGCGTTTTGCCGCTCGTAAGTTCCTTGTGGCGCAAGCAGGCGAGCAGGGCTGGCTAGAAGACATCGAGGACTACGCGCTAAAAGCCCCGCGTGCTGAGCGTGGCGGTACGATCGTTGAGCCGTGGTTGACCGATCAATGGTATGTCGCTGTCAAAGAGCTTGCCAAGCCTGCGATTGACGCGGTAGAAGACGGTAGCATCGAGTTCGTCCCTGCGCAGTACAAAAACATGTATATGTCGTGGATGACCGACCTACAAGATTGGTGTATCAGCCGTCAGCTCTGGTGGGGACATCGTATCCCTGCATGGTATGACGATGCGACGGGTGAAATCTATGTCGCCCGTGACGAAGCGGAAGTGCGTAGCAAGTACAATCTAAGCGATGATATCGTGTTACGCCAAGATAATGACGTGCTCGATACGTGGTTCAGCTCAGGTCTATGGACGTTCAGTACACTTGACTGGGCAGACGTTAACGCTGATCCACGCGTGATGGACACCTTTCACCCAACTAGCGTATTGGTGACAGGTTTTGACATTATCTTCTTTTGGGTGGCCCGCATGATCATGATGACCATGCACTTCGTGAAAAACGAAGATGGCACGCCGCAAGTACCGTTTAAGACCGTCTATGTGCATGGTCTGGTGCGCGATGGTAATGGTCAAAAAATGTCAAAATCAAAAGGTAATGTCTTAGATCCGATTGACCTAATCGACGGTATTGATCTAGAAGCGCTGGTAGAAAAACGCACCAGCAATATGATGAATCCAAAAGACGCGGCCAAAATCGAAAAGCAAACGCGTAAAGAGTTCCCAGAAGGCATCCCAGCCTTTGGTACGGATGCACTGCGCTTTACCTTTACCTCCCTTGCCAGTACTGGTCGCGATATCAACTTTGATCTAAAGCGTGTCGAGGGCTATCGTAACTTCTGTAATAAAATTTGGAACGCCAGCCGTTTTGTACTCATGAACTGCATCGATAGCGAAGGCAGTGCCAAGCCTATCGACCAAGCGGCAAACCCTGATGTTTGGGAATTACCAGAAAAATGGATCATGAGTCGTCTGAACTCTACCGTTGCCGATATCCATCAGCATTTCGCCCAGTATCGTCTCGATATGGTCAGCCAAGATATCTATGAGTTTATCTGGAATGAGTACTGTGATTGGTACGTTGAGCTTGCCAAAGCCAGTCTAAATGATGACTCAGTATCTGACGAACGTAAAGCGCAAATCCGCTATGTACTACTGCATGTGCTAGAGACGGCGCTACGCTTCACGCATCCAATCATGCCGTATCTGACTGAGCAAATCTGGCAGACGGTTGCACCACTACTTGGTCGTAAAAACACGGACAGCATCGTCGTCGCTGACTATCCAAAAACGGATGAGGCACAAATCAGTGAGCAGGTCGAGGCGGATATGGCGTGGCTACAGGAGCTAATCGCTAGCGTCCGTAATATCCGTGGTGAGATGAAACTGGGTAACGCGGTACGTCTGCCAGTGCTACTACAAAATATCTCGCTAGCAGAAGACGAGCGTCTATCACGTATCGCCAATCAGTTTAAAGCGCTTGCCAAGGTAGACAGCTTAACCATTCTAAAAGAAGGTGATGAAGTACCATTGTCATCATCAAGCATGGTCGGTCAGCTACGGGTACTCGTACCGATGAAAGGTCTCATTGATCCAACGGCTGAGCTGGCGCGTTTGGGTAAATCATATGATAAGTTGAAGGGTCAATCCGAAGGTATCGCCCGCAAGCTAGGCAATGAAGGCTTTGTCAGTAAAGCACCTGCGGAAGTGGTCGATGCTGAGAAGGCAAAACTGGCTGAGTTAGAAGGGCAGTTGACCGCGATGACGGCACAGATGGAAGAGTTAAAGAACCTGTAATTGCTATGACAATAGCTGTATGAATAAAAAACGCCATCACAACTGTGATGGCGTTTTTTATTGTCAGGATGACGGCCAGTAAGATGTCTACTTGATGGACGTAAGATATAGTCAAAGAAATCTAAAACAGCTACAAGGCAGCCGACCGCAGATTGTATATATAGTACCTCTAAGGAGGGTAACACCGTAGCGGTTTAGTAGTTCGCTGACGATAGCATCGCCCAAACGTACACTGTTAAAGAGTAGTAATACGTTAGTAGTCAAATAGGAATGACTCATCAGCGTTAAGGGGTGTATATTGCATGCTGTTTTTTTATTTTTGAGCTCACTTTACCCATTTGATTTATTTGAAACATTATTTTGAGGGATATTATGCTAGCTGCTTATCGAGATGATACGTTTTTTCTTAATCGAGCGTTACCTGTATTGGTTGCTTTAGCGGCTATTTATGGGCTGTTGTCGCTGCTGTCTATTCCGATCAATGCTGTGGTGTTGGCCATTGTACTCATGGTTGTATTCTGTCTTATTAAGATTCCTGTTGCGGTTTCTTTGGTATCAGCGGCTTTGCTAGGTGGTCTGCATGCACAAATGGCGTTTCCAGATATCTTGCAAGTATTGAATGACAACTTACTCAGTGGTGCGCAGGTAGGTATGACTTATATCATGGTCGGTGCATTTGCCGTTGCACTGTCGAGGAGTGGTGTGCTTGATTGGGTCGCGCAGAAAATGGCTCGTAGCCTAAATCGTGAAGGTGCTCATGTACGCAAACAGGTCAAATGGATGCTGTTTATACTGTTCATTGTCGCCTCGTTACTCTCACAAAATTTGATCCCAGTACATATTGCTTTTATTCCAGTACTTATCCCGCCATTACTTGGATTGATGAATCGTCTGCAAATTGATCGTCGTGCCATCGCTTGTATTCTGGCTTGTGGTATCAGTGCGTCTTATCTGTTATTACCGTTTGGCTTTGGTGCGATTTATCTCAATGAAATTTTATTAGAAAATTTTAATACGGTGGGTGCGGCATCTGGGTTTGTTGCCACAGCGAGTATGGCGCCTAAAGCGATGTTTTTTCCAGTGATGGGTATTTTGGCTGGCATGCTGGTTGCTGTATTTATCACGTATCGTAAGCCACGCGCTTATATCGAATCACAAAAACAAGAAATATCAGCATCTACCGATCAAGAAAAAATAGAAATAGGGTTACAGCCTTTACTATTTACCGCATTGGCAGTGATAGTGGTATTGCTGTTCCAAATGTATTTTGACTCACTGTTTATCGGCGCAATGATAGGGTTTATGATTCTTGGCTTCTCTGGTATTTATCGCTGGCGGGCTCAGGATGATGTCTTTACTCAAGGCGTTCGATTAATGGCAGAAATCGCCGTGATTATTACTATCGCCTCCAGTTTCGGTGCGGTATTAACGGCCACAGGTGACATCGACCCATTAGTGGCTTCTGCTACTCAGGTTTTAGGTGATAATAAGCTGTTCGGTGCTGCAATGATGCTAATCGTGGGCTTGTTTATCACTATCGGTTTTGGTGATTCATTTGCCTCTGTACCGATTTTGGCGCCGATTTATATTCCATTATGCGTAGCGCTTGGTTTTTCTCCATTAGCGACACTGGCTATGCTTGGTGCGTCTGCGGCATTGGGTGATGCTGGTTCGCCTGCGTCTACACTCACGCTTGGTGCGACTGCTGGTTTGAATGCGGATGGACAGCATGACCATATTAAAGACAGTGTGATTCCGACTTTTTTCCATGCCAATATCGGTATGCTGCTATTTACTTTGGTCGCTGTGGTATGGCTGTTGGGCTAAACTCGCTGAGTGTGAAGGGTGGTTGACGGCGCAGATGGAGCAGTTGAAAGCGTTGTCACTAAAGCATAAATATCTATAGTAATAAAAGACGCTGTCACAATTGTGATGGCGTTTTTTATTGTCTACTGGTTAGTTCTGTGTCTTATTTCAAAATATAACTGAATATTTGTGTGCTATTATCTATCGTATTTTGCGCCGTTATATTCTTTAATCAAAGCCGTATGGTAATACTATATTAAATACTGAAAAAATTAAGGTGGTGCAAATAGTTACTGCTTATGTGGGTTTATTAACTAATCTATAAAGATGGCCTCTCTTTTGTACAAGAGAATCAATTTATTACTATATGGCTGATAACGTGCTGTTAATCAAGCAAAGGGAATATTCATGGTTAATGAAAAATATCACAGGGGTTCTGAATGGAGAAAATGGGATTTACATATTCATACGCCTGCTTCATTCCATTGGAGTGGCAAAAGATTCAGCAGCGATCCTTGTGATCCTATTAATGCTCTATTAGTTGATGAAATGATTAATGCTATGAATACTGCCGAACCAGCTGTATTTGCAATTATGGATTATTGGACTTTTGATGGCTGGTTTGCCTTGAAACATCGTTTAACTCAAGAGAATGCTCCTGAGTTAAAAAAAATAGTATTTCCTGGAATAGAGTTAAGACTAGTTGCTCCGATGACGGGTCGCCTTAATGCTCATGTGCTTTTTTCAAATGAAGTAGATGATCAAGTTTTACATGACTTCCAAGGGGGTCTAAATATTGCACTAATTGATCGACCATTATCGAATTATTCACTAAAGCATTTAGCCCGCTTTGTTGGAGAAGATCTTTTACAGTCAAAAGGCTTTAAGAAATCTGAGATCGATGAGGTTGATGACAAAGCACTTGAAGCTGGTTCTATGATTGCTGAAATAACATGTGAAAGTTATAAAAAAGCACTTCTTAGCGTACCTAACAATATGGCTTTAGGTTTTATGCCTTTTGATACTAATGACGGTTTAGCCGATGTGAAGTGGCAAGAACACTATGCTTACGTTTTAGGGCTTTTTGAAACATCCCCTATCTTCGAAACGAGAAATTCTGACCTTTGTGCCGCTTTTGCAGGAGTAACAACAGAAACAAATAAAAAATGGGTTAGTGATTTTCAAAGGGCTTTGAAAAACACACCGAGGTTAGCTGTTTCTGGGAGTGATGCTCATCAGTTTGTTGGTGTTCAAGGTGATAATAATCGTCGCGGTTATGGTGATTACCCATCAGGGAAAATTACTTGGATAAAAGCTAATCCAACATTTGAAGGCCTTCAGCAAGCAATACGTGAACCTGCGAAAAGATCATTTATTGGTAGAATCCCCCCTAAACTACAACTAGTCAAAGACAATAGAAGTTTGTTTATAGATAAGTTGTTGATAAATAAAGATATTGGTTCCACTTACAATGAGAATTGGTTAGATGGAACGGAATTAATGCTTAACCATGATTTAGTTGCCATTATTGGTAATAAAGGCAGTGGTAAAAGTGCTTTAGCCGATGTTATTGCTTTTTTAGGTGACTCAAAACAAAGTCAGCACTTTTCATTTCTTCAAAAGAATCGTTTCAAAGGCAAAACAGGAGTACCTGCAAAGCATTTTGATGCACAATTATTATGGGAAGATAAAGAAGTTGTAGAAAAAAACCTAAATGAAGAAGTGGGGTTTGGAAATGTAGAGCTTGTAAAGTACATACCTCAAGGGCATTTTGAAGAGCTTTGTAATGCTCATATACTAGGTGAGTCAGATGCTTTCGAAAAAGAGTTGAGGTCTGTTATCTTTTCTCACGCAGATAATGTTACTAGATCAGGTGCTTACGACTTTGAACAGCTGATCAACCTTCAAGAAAACCCATTATTAAGCCAGATTGACGGTTTAAGAAGCTCTCTACATGGAATCAACCGCGAAATAGCTTCTATTGAAGAACAGATGACATCTGAGAACCGAAAGGCAATTGAAGAAAGTTTAGATCATGAAGAAAGGTTATTACAAGAACATTCAAGGACTAAGCCTACAGAGTTACCTGAACCAACAAATGCTTTGACTGAAGACCAGCAGGTGATATCTGCACAGTTAGCAGATACCAATCGTCAAATTGAAGACGTAGTTAATCAGCAGGAAATTAACAAAGGTAATTTATATAAACTTACTCTTAAAAGAAGGGCTTACCACAATATTGTACAAGGTGTTGAAGCTGTTAAAAGCTTGCACTCTTCATTCAAAGAAAAATCTTCAAATGATGCAGAAATCTTAAATATAAATTTAGATGATCTTTTATTATTAGAGGTAAAAGAAGAAAAGTTAGAAGAAATCGAAAGTGTTATTTCCAATGAAGTTAAGAACATTGAAACTAATAACAGTATGATTGAAGTCACAAAAAAAGCTTTGCTAAGTCAGAAGGAGTCATTGAGTAATCAGCTAAATGTACCGCAACGAGAATACCAAAACTATTTAGAGTTGCTAAGAATCTGGACTGAAAAGCATATCGAAATATTGGGTTCGGTTGATATGCTTGAATCAATAGAGAATCTGAAACATCGAATTGATCAGCTAGATCAGTTGCCAGAGCAAAGAACAAAATTGCAAATGCAAAGGATAGGTATTACAGAGAAGATATTTGACAAATTAGAAGCTCAACGCTTTAACAGAGAGTTATTATTTAGGCCTGTTCAAGAGTTAATTCAAAATAATAATTTAATACGTAATGACTATAAGTTGAGGTTTAAAGCGGAAATTAATAGCACACCTGATATCATCGATACTAAACTGTTCAGACTAATTAAAAAAGATACAGGAGAGTTTAGAGGGGAGAATGAAGGCTTAACGTTACTTAAAAGTATGATGGACGAATTTGATATTGGCGAGAAAAAATCTCTATTAGAGTTTGTTGTAGACCTTGATGGTCGGCTTGATCGAGCATCAAACTTACCAGGTGTGAAATCACTACTTAGAAAAGGCTCCACAGCTAATGAAGTCTATGATTTCATATTCGGTCTAGAGTATTTAGAGCCTAGATATACTCTAATGTTTCAAGATGCTCATATAGAACAGCTTTCACCGGGTCAAAGAGGCTCTCTACTCCTGATTTTCTATCTATTAGTCGATAAAGGAGATATGCCCATAATTTTAGATCAGCCAGAGGAAAACTTAGATAACGAAACGGTTGTTAGTTTACTAGTTCCTGTTTTAACTGAAGCAAAACAGAAAAGACAAATAATCATGGTTACTCATAATCCAAACCTTGCAGTCGTTTGTGATGCAGAACAAATCATACATTGTGAGTTTGATCGAACTGATAACCATAATATTAAATATTTTTCAGGGGCGATTGAGAGTAGCTATATTAATAGTAAAGTGGTTGATATTTTGGAAGGCACTATACGTGCATTCAATAATCGTAGGATAAAATATATAGAGGATAGGACTTAACTTATTACTACTTTCTAAGTTTTTAGTGTAAACCGCCACAGCAAAACTGTAGCGGTTTTTTAATATCAGTAATTAGTCTATTATCTTTAAAGGAATAGAAATCTAACATAAGGAATACCATGAACCATCTCACCGTCGGACAACGCGCGCCTCTAAACAACCTTGCTATTGACGATACCGCACCCATCACGCTTAAGTTCACTCGTCAAAGCCCAATAGAGATGGACATTAGCTGCTTTGCCTTAGATGCAGCGGGCAAGCTGATCAATGATGATTACATGGTGTTTTACAATCAGCCAACTTCACCTTGCGGGCAAATCAAGCTCACCCATTGCGAGTCAAAGCCAACGGCGAATAAAGGTATCCAAGCCGAGTTTGAAGTTAATTTATCCAAACTGGCTGCGAATATAGACAGCTTGTTTTTTGTATTATCAGCCGACACACCGCTGAATCAAATTCAATCGTTAGAGATTGGCATTTGGCAGCAGTCGCAAAAAGCACAAGCAGAATATCAAGCGGCAGACTTTGCCCAGCAGCAAGCCAGTATGCTGATGCAACTTTACCGTAAAAGTGGCGTTTGGCGAGTATCTAACGTCGCGCAAGGCTTTAATGGTGGACTGGCCGCCATCGTGCAGCATTTCGGTGGCGATGTAGAAGAGGGTAATTCTACAGCAGCAGAGGCGACCGTCACGCCAGTTCAAACAAAACTGTCGTTAGAGAAGGTCATGCTAGACAAAGCCCCAAAACTGGTCAATCTGGCCAAAAAAGCCACGATATCGCTTGAAAAACGCCAATTGCAGCAATTAACCGCAAAGGTAGCGTTGGTGTTAGACGCCTCAGGCTCAATGAACAGACAGTACAAAAAAGGCCGCGTGCAAGAAGTGGTCAACCGCATATTGCCATTGGCAGTGAGCTTCGATGACGACCAAGCGTTAGACTGCTGGGCGTTTGCCCGAGATCCGCAATATTTGGGCGAGATTGGACTGAGCAACTATGACGGTTTCATTGACAACGCTCATGGCGGCTGGCGCAAATGGGCACTTGGCCCGCGCATCAACAATGAAGCCGAAGTCATGAAAGCCGTGACGGAGTTTTACCAAAAGGACGGCTTAGATGTGCCTATCTACGTGCTATTTATCAGTGATGGCGGGGTGAATGACAATCGCGGTATCACAAGAGTCATGACGGAAGCGGCGAAACTACCGATATTTTGGCAATTCGTGGGCTTGGGTGGTCGTGGTTATGGCATCCTAAAAAAACTAGACGACATGGCAGGGCGCGTGATTGATAATTGTGACTTTTTTGAACTAGATGACTTAGATGATATCAGCGAAGAAGCATTGTATGAAAACATGCTAGAAGAGTTCCCAATGTGGCTCAAAGAAGCCAAGCAGCTAGGCATAGTGACTGGCGGTAACTAATAACCAGTCGATAAATACCTAGATAGGTATCCATAAAGATAACGTAAGAGATAGGTTTGGTTGTTTATTTACCCATCATTAACCAAACCTACCTATTTATAGCAAAAACCTCGCAAAAATAGTCTTGTATCGCTTTCGGTGGTATTGCATGCTTACTTACCTATATAGGTAGCTATTTTATAAATCAGTAGTTGCTTGCCTTTATCGCCGTATTGTCTAAAAACATGACTTCTATGACTCAATCAAAAAAAACGTTTTATCACCGTCCCAAGACCAATCAATCGAAGAGCCCTACCGTGCGTTGGCTGTTTTTGACGTTAGGCTGGCTGTTTTTTGTATTGGGAATAGTGGGGGCGTTACTACCAGTGATGCCCACCGCGCCATTTATATTGCTGGCGGCAGGGTGCTGGGCGCGTAGCTCAAGGCGTTTTCATTTTTGGCTGATCAACCATAAGTTCTTTGGAAAGTTTGTCCGTGATTGGGAAAATAATCATGCAGTACCTTTCTATGCCAAGTGGTTAGCCACGATAATGATGGCAATATCGACATCTATGTTATTTTATCGTTTACCTGCCGATATGATGTGGATGGCATGGGCGGTAGCGGTGGTCTGTAGTGGGGTAGCGGTGTATTTGTTCCGATTACCAAATGCCTAAAAAACAGTGAAAATAGGTCAAAAAACAGCGAAAAAAGGCCTCCAGTTACACGAAATCTCAGATAAGACTTGCGAAATCAGGATGTTCCCCTTATAATACGCCCAAGCTTAAGAGCAGTTCTGCACCAAATCATTACCTCGTAGTATTAGTTATAATCCTTCGTTTTAATATTTATCGTTCAGTAGCTATTTGCAAGCGTTACCGGTCACTAGGCCATTAATAAATTAAAAAGTAGGATTATCAATATGTCAGATACTCAAAAAGGTACAGTTAAGTGGTTCAACGAAGCTAAAGGCTTTGGTTTTATCGCTCCAGAAACTGGCGCAGACGTTTTTGCTCATTACAGCGAAATCACTGGTTCAGGCTTCAAAACTTTAGCTGAAGGCCAAGAAGTTGAGTTCACTGTAACTCAAGGTCAAAAAGGCCCACAAGCACATAACATCGTTGCTATCTAATTTGTCTTTATAGACAGATAGATGAATAGATGTAGAAAAGCGAACCTTCGGGTTCGTTTTTTTTCGTCTGTCATTTGTCATTTGATAGGAGCCGTTAAATATCAAATGGCTTTGACATCAAAATATAGAATCAAAAATGCCTACATACTATTTTGATAGTTGTAGGCATTCTTGTTTTTATGGAGTGTAATGAATAATAGGGTACTAAAGCTTAGAGCTAGTGTAGCGCTAAAGAAGTGAATCTATCAGATAGAGCTGATAGCGATATTAATCAGGCCGCCGCCCAGTATTAACCAGCCAAACATAATGGCTCCCAAGATGAGTGGCTTCACGCCAGCTTGCTTAATCGCGCTCAGATGAGTCGTCAATCCTAGTGCAAACATAGCCATCGTCAGCAAAACATCATCAAACTTGACCATACTTCGCTCAAAGCTGTCAGACATCGGCACCCATGTGTGCAATACAACGATAAGAATAAAAATAAAGGCGAACCATGGCACGTTGACTTGTTTGATGCGGTCTACAAATGACAATGTCTCGCCATGACTGTCATTGTCACCCTTGGTTAAAGCAAAGGATAAAATCAGTAGAAAAGGGGCGAGCATCATGACGCGTATCATTTTGGTCACGACGGCTGTATTGCCAACTTCAGGATTGATCGCGTTACCTGCGACCACGACTTGCGCCACTTCGTGTATGGTCGAGCCAGTGTAAATGCCGTATTGTTGAGCATTTAGCCAAGGCTGTAACCAGCCAAGATGATACAAAAATGGATAGAGCAGCATCGCAATAGTACCAAAGACGACGACAGTTGCCACAGCGATAGTGACTTTATGAGCTTCTGCTTTGACCACTGGCTCTGCAGCAATGACTGCGGCTGCTCCGCAAATGCTCGCGCCTGAACCAATCAATAGAGTCGTTTTTTTATCGACTTTTAGCCATCTAGTACCCAGCCAATAGGTCAATAGAAAGGTCGATGTCAGTACCAGTGCATCGGTCATAATTGCTGGCATACCCACGCTAGCCACTTGCGTCATCGTCAGTTTAAACCCATAAAACATAATGGCTAAGCGCAAGATTTGACCTTTGGCAAAGCATACACCAGCATTTAGCTGCTCGGCGAAATTAGGGTATACCGTATTGCCCAACAGCATACCGAGCAAAATCGCTAATGTTAAAGAGGATAATCCGACGATGCGCCCGTTCGACCAAGTGTCTAGACCATTATTGAGCCATAAACAAAATAAGCTACCGACCAGCACCACGAGCAATCCTGCTAAGTGCCGATTGCTTGGGAGATAGTTGGTCACTGTTTTGGTTAAGGCATTCATGACAGGTTGTCCTATTGTCATTAATCGAAATAAGCATAAGTTTATGAATGGACAGTATAAGATAAGCTGATTTATAATAAAAACAGATTAATAAGATACAAACTATCGATTTTTTAGGTTAATACTGATGGTTCAAGATTGATAGTAAAAATATTGAGATTGAAACAAGATAGGTATAGCGAATAAAACAGGCTAAAAACTGACATAAGGCGTCATGAACTAATGAAAAAAGCGATGCAGACGCTACCTAAGATTACGCTAAAGCAATTGGCGGTATTTGTGAGTATTTATCAGACAGGCAGCACCAGCCGTGCCGGTGAAGAGCTGCATTTATCACAGTCAGCGGTCAGTAGCGCGCTGACTGAGCTTGAATCCAGATTGCAAATGCCGTTGTTTGAGCGCGTTGGACGTCGGCTCAATCAGCATCCCAATGCCCATCCCATTTATGTGCAAGCGCAAGCGATATTGGGACAGTCATTGACGCTTGAGCATTATCATAAGCACCAAGCAGGGCAAATTCATATTGGCGCGAGTACCACCATAGGCAACTATGTATTGCCACCGCTGCTGGCTAAGTTATACAAAGCATTGCCAGATGCGAGTGTGAACACTTATATTGCCAATACTCAAGAAGTGGTCGCTGAGGTTGAGCAACTCAACATTGATATTGCCCTAGTAGAAGGGATGCCGCGTCCGACAGATATGAAGGCCATTGAGCAGCGAGCATGGCGAACGGATACGTTAATGATCTTTGCCAAGCGTGACAGCCAGTGGCTAGTAAATATCGCGGCTTATAATGATGTGGAACATTGCTACGAGCTTAGTATCGAACAACTGGCACGATTACCATTATTGGTGCGAGAGGCAGGCTCAGGTACGCGGCAGATCATCGATGAGCAGTTGCTAAAGCATTTACCCGATGCGGAGGTGATTATGGCGATTCAACAATCAGAAGCCATCAAAAACATGGTCAGTGCCGATATTGGACTGGGTTGTCTGTCGCAGCATGTGATTGAGACAGAGCTGGAAACAGGTACACTAGTACAAGTGAATGTGGCAGGAATCGATCTATCGCGGACATGGTGGCTAGTCTGGCACAAAGCTCGCCATCAGAGTCCCATTTGGCAGACGTTTATTGATATTTTGACATCAGAATAAGGGTCAAAGCGTTAAAAACAGACAATAAAAAGCGTTCCATAGTAATTTTCTATGAAACGCTTTATTAAGGGCTATTTTTAATACAAGCCACTTAGTTTAAATCTCATTAACTAAACTTTAAAACGTAAGCTATTTTGAGACAGGTTTATCTAGTCTGACTACCAAACTGTCACAAGGCACGTTTGGTAAGATGTTATCTGCAGTGGCACCGCTCAACCAAGCGACAATACCATGGCGTTCGTGACGACCGATGACCAATAAATCTACCTCGTGCTTATGACAGTAGTTGACGATACCTTCGCTGTTTGAGATAGCAGTGGTTACCTCAGAATTGACGGCATTTAACTGGTTGCGTTCCAAAAATTCTGCCAATTTAGCGCGGGCTTCTTGGCAACGTTCGTCATCAATCTCATCGTATAAGCTTGAGGCGGGCACCAGCTCATAGCCAAAACCAACCATCGTATCTTTGACAATATGTAATACTGATAACTTAGAGCCAGGACGATTATCGACGATACGTTTGGCCTTTTGGGCGACCACGTCAGCATCAGATAATAAGTCGGTAACCAGTAATATATGTTGATAACTCATGAGATTTTCCTCGTAGCAGATAATCTTAACTATAGCACTACCCATGGCTGCTGTTAAGTAAGCGTTGGCTATCTTTTTCTGAATAATCGATTACTGTGTTACAGGCTGATCAAGCTTCACCACTAGGCTGTCGCAAGGCACGTTTGGTAGTATGTTGTCTGCAGTCGCCCCAACTAACCAAGCGGCAATACCACGTCGCTCGTGGCGTCCGATAATGAGTAAGTCGACAGCTTTTTCTTGGCAGTAATTGACGATGCCTTTGCTATTGGATATGGCGGCAGTTACCTCAGCGTCGACTGCGCTCAGCTCATTGCGCTCTAAGAACTGTGCTAGATTTGCCCGAGCTTCTTGCCAGTGTTCGCCATCGACATCACCTGACAGACTAGAGGCAGGCACCAACTCAAACCCAAAGCGTACCATATCATCCTCAACAATATGCAAGACTGTCAGTTTGGCTTCAGGAGAGCCTGCAAGGATGCGTTTGGCTTTTAGGGCAACCTTATCAGCATCGGACAATAAGTCTGTGACTAATAAAACATGTTGGTAGCTCATTATATGTTCCTATTAATAGTTAACTTCATAGTAACAGTGGCGACTGGCTTTGTTAAGGGCTAAATCCATTATTTAATTGTGGTAATGATTGAGTGCTGTTGTATGATTTTGATCACAAAGGTTTTAACTATAAAAGTCTGAGGCAAAAAGGTTTGAGGCAAACAGGCTTTAATAGAAAAGAGAGTCAAGCCAACCGAGTGCCGATTTATTTGGAATACTTCAAGCAAGGTTAATGCTGTCACTAGTCTATAGAAAATTGACTGTATTATTGCCAGATGGATGGCTTGACTTATGACAGTGTAAACCCCATCTACTTCCGTTAGGCAAATTCTTTTTAATTTATACAGGCGTATCGCTGTCATTTGAGATGATGTATTGATACCTGCCATTAAATTTGAATATTACTCATAGGTTAATCACAATAATACTCACAATATTTTATATGAATAGCATATAAAAACGACCCTACGATAAGTATTACATTCACTAGTTATTTATTGTTTACCTTGATTTTATTTGATCGCTACTGGCTAGATTTGGTCATAAATAGCATATTATTCTAAATAAAATAGGGCAATCCATAAGGAAAATTATGACCGACACGTTATTTACTGCTGATCTAACTTTGCATCCTGCATTTGAGCTGCTAGAGCATCGCCATATTGATGCGCTCTCGATGGACGTGTTGATAAGCCAACACGTCAAAACAGGCGCAATGCATTATCACTTGGCGCATCCGAGTGACGAAAATGCCTTCTTGGTTGGCTTTCGCACACAGCCGATGGATTCAAAAGGGGAAGCCCATGTGTTAGAGCATGTGGCGCTATGTGGCTCTGAAAAATTCCCTGTCCGTGATCCGTTTTTCTCAATGATTAAACGTTCGCTCAATACTTTTATGAATGCGATGACCGCCGCTGATTGGACGGCTTATCCATATGCAACGCAAAACAAAAACGACTATTTCAACTTGCTTGCTGTCTATCTTGATGCCTCGTTTTTCCCTAATATTCATCCGCTCGACTTTGCTCAAGAGGGCATTCGTGTTGAGTTAGATGAAAATGACAAGCCACAATTCAAAGGTATTGTCTTTAACGAGATGAAGGGCGCAATGAGCGGTGAGATTGACCAGTTGTATCATACGGTCGCTCATCATTTGTTCCCAACGACGACGTATCACTATAATTCAGGCGGCGATCCTGCGGATATTCCTGATTTGACGCATACTGAACTGGTTGAGTTTCATCAGAGCCATTATCACCCATCAAACAGTGTGATTATGAGCTTTGGTAATATTCCGGTCGCTGAAACGCAAGCCAAAATTCATGACGATGCCTTGACTCAATTTGAAGCGGGCAAAAAGCACGTATCGCGTCCAGAGCAGCGTTTGTCTGCGCCTGTTAGTGCGGTAGATACTTATACGGCTGACGAAGCTGGCCCTGATCAAACCCATCATGTCGTGGCATGGTTATTACCATCGATTACTGATCCCAAGCAGCGTTTGGCATTACGTCTATTAGAAGGCGTATTGGTTGAACATGCTGGCTCGCCGCTGCGTGCCTATCTTGACAGCCATCCACTGGGTAAAGCGCCAAGTCCGCTATTGGGACTCGATGACAGTCATTACGAGATGGTTTTTTATACGGGTCTACGCGGTTCGAACCCTGAGCATGCCGAAGCGGTAGAACAGGGTATTCTTGATTTGCTCACAGAAGTTGCCAGCTCGCCAGTCGATGACGAAACCATCGAAACTATTTTGCACCAGATCGAGATTGATCAGCGTCATATCGGCGGTGATAGCATTCCTTATGGTCTGAACTTGATGTTAGAAGGGTTTAGTACGGCGATTCATGATGGTAATCCTATCGATGTGTGGGAAGTTGATGAGCATTTACAATGGCTGCGCGAGCAAGTAAAAGATGCGCAATGGCTACCGAATTTAATCAAAACCCATCTGTTAGACAATCAGCATCGTGTACGCGTAACGATGACCCCTGATAGCGAAAAAACAGCACGTTTGGCAGCAGCTGAGCAGACGCGTCTAGATACTATCGCGATGGATTTGACTGCTGATGATAAAGCTGTTTTGAAGCAACAAGCCTTAGATTTAGCAGCACGCCAAGCGGCACCTGATGATTTAAGCTTATTGCCAAAAGTTGGTTTAGAAGACGTACCAACGGATATTAGCTTTAAACAAGGCACGCAAAAGCAGGTGCGTTTAAGCGGGCAAGACAGTACTTTATTTGAATATGAAGCAGGTACCAACGGTATTTATTACTATCAAGTCATCATACCGCTGACCGATGCGATTGGTAATGCGAACGCAGATGCGCTACCAGTCAATGACGTGATTAATCATCCATTGCTGCCTATCTATTTAAGCTTATTGTCAGAGTTAGGTACGGACACGCTCAGTGCTCATGAAATGCAAGCGAAGCAAGCGGCGCATTCATCAGGGGTCACGGCTCGTATCAGCCAACGTACCAATGTCGATGATAGCCAAGCGATTAGCAGCTATTTCGTTGTGGCAACGCGTGCGCTCAATCGCAAGCCTGAAGCGATTGATTTGCTCAAAGAAGTCATGGAACACAGTATCTTTTCTGAGCATGACCGTATCAAAGAAATCTTGCAGCAGCGTCAGGCAGGTTGGCAGTCAAACCTTGCAGGTTCTGGGCATTCTTATGCCATGCAAACTGCTAGTCGTGGTATGAGTCGTCAAGCACAGTTAGAATATGTGCGCAGCGGTCTGCCAGCATTGAATGCGCTAAAGGACTTCTTAACGCATGCCAGTACGGATGATGCCCAGTGGGATAAATTGGCCACTAGCTTGATGGATTTACATCAACGCTTGATCAGCTTACCTAAGCACGCCGTTATCATCTGTGAAGCTGAGCAAAGCGAACGCTTAAGCGGCTTGATTGTCGATAGTTGGAAAGACAGCCAAGCGCCAAAGATTGCCGAGCAGATCCGCAGTTCTGAGAATAGCATTGAAGACAGTATCCCGAACGAGTTTGCAGATTTGCAACTTGATACAGCGCTGAATGGTGTGACTGATACGGTTAAAGCGTTAGAGAGTGGCGACGATGTTAAAAACGACGTGCTCGATGTTGAGGATTTGGCTTGGCTAGTACCAACCAACGTCTATCATAATGCCAGTGCTTATACCGTTCCAGCAGCCGACCATCCTGACACGGCAGCATTGATGGTATTGGCGCCTTATTTACGTAATGGCTATCTACATAGTGCCATTCGTGAGCGTGGTGGTGCTTATGGTGGTGGTGCTGGTTATGATGCCAATGCATGTGCGTTTAAGTTCTTTAGCTACCGTGATCCGCAGTGTGCTGAGACCTTTGCTCACTTTGATGCTAGTATCGAGTGGTTGTTGAATGAACCTCAGACCGACGAGCAGTTAGAAGAAGCTATATTGGGTATTATCTCAGGTATGGATAAGCCAGGCTCTCCAGCTGGCGAGGCTGTCAAAGCATGCTTCGCTGATTTACATCATCGCGGTGTTGAGTGGCAGCGTAAAATGCGCGCGTCAATATTGGCAGTGACGGTTGCTGATTTACAGCGCGTTGCCAAGCAATATCTGCAAGGCCAGGAGCATGTACGTGCAGTATTAGCGCCTTATGATAAAGAAGAAGCTGTTAAAAATCTTGGCTTTAACGTTTGTAAAATAAAGAGCTAATATCGCTTTTTATATAAGAAATCTTTAAATAAAAGCCAGATTTTATAGTGATCATTAAATAAGCAGACAATACTAAAATATTGTCTGCTTTTATTTTGTCTGCAAATAATTTAAGATGGGGCTATTTTTAGCCCATTTAGATGACTAACGAATGAATTGAAGATACGCCCTAAAGTATAAGGAATATAATGAGGTTTTATAAAGCTATCCGTTGGGCAAGCGTACCTGTGTCAATACTGGCACTATTAATGACAGGTTGTGATGCATCATATACATCTACGGTGTCAGCCACCGAAGCGGCTATCGAAGATGATGTCTTTATAGAGGATGAGACAGAAAGTGCATCGGCTTATTTACAAAAGGAGTTTACGCCAGCGGATGAGTCAGCAGCCACAGCAGAGGGCATCCAACGTATTGCGACCGCTAATAATAACTTTGCGATCAAGATGTATCACCAGTTAACGAAAGAGGACACATTAGACAACCTTGTATTTTCTCCTTACAGCATATCTTCAGCCATGGCACTTGGATATGTAGGTGCTAAAGGCGATACCTACGATGAAATACAGCAAGTTTTTGATTATTCAGCTATAGATCAGATGCTGCCTAATGCTGCAGCACTTTACAATCAACTAAACCGACCTAATGTAGACTACATGCTGTCTAGTACTAATGGATTATGGGTGCAGCAAGGATTGGATCCAAATCCAACTTACTTAGATAGTATAAATCGTTATTTACAGGCAGAAGTTAATCCAGTAGATTTTATGTACGATCCAGAGTCGGCAAGAACAACCATCAATCGCGCGATTGCTAAACAGACTCATGATCTTATCCCACAGATTATACCGATCAATGGCGTTGATGAGGCAACACGCAGTGTGTTGACCAATGCCCTTTATTTTAAAGGGGCTTGGTACCATGAGTTTTATGATGGTAGCACTGAGTCGATGCCATTTGAGACGTTCCAGATGACAGGTAGCGCTACCAGTGCGCCGATGGTAGATATGATGCATCAGTACAATGGATTCCAATACGTGGAAGATAAGCAAGCACAGGTCATCGATTTGCCCTACGTAGGGAAAGAGATATCGATGATGGTGATACTGCCCAAAATAGCCGATAAGCAAGGCTTACAGCAGTTGATGGCATCGTTAACGACTGAAAAAATAACATCATGGCAAGCAAAGTCTGATTACGAGGATATCAATTTATATCTGCCCAAATTTAAAATGAATGTAAGAGATGAAGAATTGGCTGATAAGCTAATGACGATGGGCATGCCAACGGCTTTTTTACCTGCTGCTGATTTTTCAGGGTATCACGAAATTTCGCCACTGGTATTTGATAAAGTTGTCCATCAGGCCGTGATAGAAGTGGATGAATTGGGAACAGAGGCAGCAGCAGCCACCACAGTGATGGACATGGCTGCTTCAGCTGAAGAAGAGCAGGAACCTATCATTCCCATTGTGTTTAAGGCAGATCATCCGTTCATTTATATGATTTATCATAAACCAACCAACGCTATTTTATTTTTGGGGCAGATGGTCAAGCCGTCTAGTGACTGATGTTGTATCAAATAACTATTTGAATTAAGCCTATATCCTCCAGTTTTCAACATAAAAAAGAGCCGCTATTTCTATTCGAGATAGCGGTTTTTTAACAGAAAGACTGGTCGTTGAGCCGACGTTTAAAAACGTTTGATACTTTGATCTTTGCCGATATGATCTTGATGTATAGGAAAGTCAGCATGGTTATCGAAATTTTTACGGTCTTCAAAATAGCTTTTTAGAGTACGACGTATCGCTTCAAAGGCCAGTTTATCCCATGGAATATCTTCTTCGGCAAACAAAGCAGAGTCAAGGCTTTCAGATCCAATCCCATAAGCACCGTCTTTAAGGTCAGCTAAATAAATAGAGTATATTTGCCCGATATCTGGAATATCATATAAGCAATATAAGTGTGGATTGATAACGACCGCTTCAGCCTCTTCATAGCTTTCACGTGCAGCACCCTCTGCCATGGTTTCCCCATTTTCCATAAAACCTGCTGGTAAAGTCCATAAGCCGTATTGAGGCTCAATGGCACGGCGACATAGCAACACTCGGTTTTTATGTACGACAAGTGAACCACAAATAACCTTTGGGTTTTCGTAATGAATATAGTTGCAGTTTGGGCATACTAAGCGCGGTATATTATCTGTGGGTGGTATCTTTCGTTCTGCTTTATGACCGCATTGGAGACAATAGCTCATATCAACTGCCTTGTATAATGATAGTAGGGATAAAAAATAGATAAGAAAAAGATGTCATTATTTTAAGAATTATCATTCTTATTGTAGGCTGATAGCCCATCTTGTTTTCATTTATGGCCAAGCCGTTTATGGTTAAACCATTTATAGCCAAACCATTTTATATTGGTTAGATCATGGCTTTAACCACATCGCTTTGACCACTTTTAGCATTTGGCTGTCTTTTATTTAAACTGTTTAGACTTGCCATAGTCGTCATGCTTCAGTCTAAGATACCACAAATTTTGTCGTACGAGCAGTGCTCGCAAAAACAGACCGTTTGCCGCTGATTAATTTTGATACGCTTACTCTGTACTTGCGAGTGCACTAGATAAGGAGTCGCGGTCACATAAAGCATGTGCAGTGATAGGGTATACTGCGCTAATATCTTAAAAGAGATAACCTTCTCGTAATGATTATGAATACTGATAAAAATATAGGGCGATTACAATGTTACTTCCCCCACAGTCTGTGAGTTTGGATGAATTTTCAGTCGCTGTGCCAACCTTTATTCGTTATCCCACGCTCAGAAAGCTGGCTGAGCGGGTGCAACGTGAAACTTTAAATACCGTTACTGGTTCAATAGTGCCTGACTCTTATCAGCGTTCTCACAGTGCTCGTCTTTTAGACAGCTTGTATCAAACACCGATTGCGGATGCCTCAGTATTGGTAGCCATTACTCATGAGCGTCACCCTAAGTTGCTACTGACGCTTCGGGCTGCGCACATGAACAGTCATGCGGGCGAAGTGTCCTGTGCAGGTGGTAAGCATGAAAGGGGCGACGGCAATAATGTGGTCACTGCCTTACGTGAAGCATGTGAAGAGACGGCGCTACCGCCTAATAAAGTACAGCTGCTCGGCCAACTGCCTATCCAGACCTCTAAAAGTGGCATGAGTGTCAGACCTATCGTTGCGCTCATTGCGCCCGATTTAATATTGGTACCAGAACCTGGAGAAATCTCACGTATTTTTTGGGCAGATTTTGAGTCGTTAGTCACTCAGCCTACTGTGGAGTACGCTGTAGAATATGCGATGCAAGATGAAAAGGCGACCATTCTCACGCCCAGCTGGCAAGTGGATGGTGAGACGGTATGGGGTCTGACAGGTCGAGTGATTGCCAGCTTATTAGAGACGGGCTTTGATCGACAGCTTGAATGGTACTACCGTATACAAGACACGCGGTTATAGTCAATCTTTTATAAATTGGCTACGGTGTCAGTCTCACTTAGCCTACTAGCTGTACTTTCACTCGTCTTCCTTGTATCCAAATTATATTGAACTGACTATAGTCAGCGAACTGCTAAACCGCTACGGCGTTACCCTTTTTAGATGTACAATCTGCAGTCGGCTGCCTTGTACCCATTTTAGAGTTCTTTGACTATATATTATGATTATTTATAGTAGTCATCGTTTTTCTTTAGCCACCAATTCATATTATCTTGTCGTTTAAATCGGAATGCTTCTAGTTTTTTAGCAACACTCTGATTGTGCTGTCGTGCGGTATCGAGCGCAAAAAGAATAGGAACTGAAGACAAGACGCCAAAACGTATCTTAGATTTCGGTAAATCTAGCCCATCACCAATATCATCGCCAACTAACGTACGTGTCACGCTGGCATTGACCATTTCAACGAAGCGTCCACGTCTATTGTCTTCGCCCATAAGCTGGCGTGGTAAGTCATGTAGCGCTTTTGCCAGTGGTTGTCCCATCTTAAAATCAAGCTGTTGGATGGAAAGGTAGGTATAGAGCCACTCCCAACAGGCTGCCTCGTCTTTTGGCAACCGATCCAAATCAACGCCCATCCAGTAGCTGGCCAGATTCCATAAATGCAAAATCCCCTCCGCTTCCTCGGTGCTGATGCGTGCACCTAGCAATCGCAATCCGCGCATAATCAATAATGAGAACTGTAAATGCGTAGCAATCATATCGGTTTGATTGATCGGAATGCCCCAATAGTCAGTATTCCAGCTGCCATCAGGATTACGGTGCTGATCTACCTCTGCTATGACGCCAGTGGCAGCATTGCCTTTACCTTTCAGCAGGTTTTGACGTACTAAGGTATGAATTTGACGCACCTTGATAGACTGTCGCCAGCCTTCAGAGCCAATAGCTAGCACTTCATCAATAGGTTTTTGGTCATTGCTCATGCTCGACTGAGGATGTTCAGAGACAGCCAAGATATAAGCATAGGTGCGCATCAAGCGCGGTAGGGCATCGTGCATCAATGCGCCAGTCTGAATCAGTGGCAAAGACAGAGCAGGGATGCTATAGCCTGCCATCAATGCGACATTACGCAATAGCCAAATGAGCATGAGTGGATAACGGCGATAGGCGACCGCACCAATTTGCGCCAGTTTGGGATCGAACCAATCAGGATGGCTGCCAAACTGCGCTGTTAACGTATTGAATGAGGTGTTTTGTGTAAGGTCACTATCTACTTTTCCATCGATGATTAGTTGCTGTAATGGCTTTGCAAAACGGATACCATCATTAGCCAATGCATCTGCTAGCGGGTCGCCAATATCGTATCCTGCGACTATTTCATCTAATAAGTCTTGTGAGATGACAAAGTTTTTGGGTAATAAATAGCGTTTGATGCGTTTTAGGACTTGTAGGTCGCTGTGGTCATCTATCGCAGTGGTACGCCCATGACGTAGATAAGACTCTACTGACGGCTGCTTGTGGGGTAAGGTGCTATCAGTTGCTGTTTTATTGATGTCGATTGAATCCATATTTATCAAGTGCCGTTATGGTTGGACTTTCTCAGCACGCCCTAATGTCCATTGTTCTGATTTAATGAGTCCAATTGCCTTTGCCTGTCATCGATACGACGTTTGATTTGGCGTCGCTCATCAGCGAGTAATAGTAAACGTGCACGCGCTTCTTTTTCGTTGGCAAAGCCTAGCATCGCACCACCTTCCAATTTATCGAATTCTTCTTGGTACTCTTCTAACAGTCTTTTGTCACTATCTAGTTGATTCTCTAGATTATAGTACTCTAAACCACGCTGATTGGCTTGTTGTAGCGTACTCGCTATGGCGACTGGACAGACATTATTGAGCTTGCGTCCGCGTCTGCCAAGGTTATAGGCATTGTCAGTGATGCAGTATTGTTTGAGCCCTAACTGGCGACCACGCTCCCATGCTTGATAGTCAGGAGCCACACTGGCCTTGGCACAGGCTTTGGCATGTGATGCTAAGCGGTCTGATTGATAGCCTGCAACGCCATCATTATAGCCGATAGCTTGCCAGTCGCCGATGAGGCATTCTTGCTTAGAGAGAGTGGCACATCCTGATAGTAGAGAAATGCTACCGATGATAGCCATACTTGACGAGAGTCGCTGTATAAACCGTCGCATCCTTGTCTCCTATAGCGATGAGCCACTTATGAGCGATATAGCAAATAAGTGGCTTGCCTTATTATCAATGCGGACGAGTCAAATCAACTGACGTACCACTTACATTGTCTTTCAAGCTGACTTTGAGCATTAAGTAACCTGCCACACCAGAGACGATTGAACCCATGATAATACCTAAGCGCTCATCGAACAGCGCAGTTTCGCCAGCGAATGCTAAGCCACCGATGAATAAGCTCATGGTAAAGCCCACACCGCATAGTAAAGCAGCACCGTAAACCTGCTTGTAGTTCATGCCTCTAGGCATCGTTGAGATACCAAGTTTAAAGATTAACCAGCACATGACCATGACGCCAACTTGCTTACCGATGAATAGACCAGCAGCGATACCTAGCGGGACAGAATGGAACAATTCTGCCAATCCTGCACCTTTGAGTGATATGCCTGAGTTGGCAAATGCAAACAATGGCAAGATACCAAATGCAACGGTATTGTGTAGATCATGCTCTAACTCCTCAAGCGGAGAGTGCTCAGGATCCGTACGGTCAAACATAGGAATAAACAGTGCTAAAACCACACCAGCCAAGGTAGCATGAATACCAGACTTGAGTACGGCGACCCACATAATCACACCGATGAGTAGATAAGGCGTGATACTAGTGACATTGCGGCGATTAAGGATATATAGGAAAGGCAGACATAACGCTGCTAATGCCAATGACTGTAAGGACAAATCGCTGGTATAAAATAAAGCGATAATCAAAATCGCACCGATATCATCAAAGATAGCAATCGATACTAAGAATACTTTTAGGGAGTTGGGAACGCGGTTACCTAGTAAGCTTAAGATACCAAGCGCAAATGCAATATCAGTGGCCGCAGGAATCGCCCATCCTTTCCAAAACTCAGGCTCATTATAGTTAAAGAGTAGGTAAACGATAGCGGGGGCAATCATGCCGCCCAATGCCGCACCAGCGGGTAGTATGATTTGTTTGACGTTAGATAGCTCGCCAATTAAGACTTCGCGTTTGAGCTCAAGGCCAACTAAGAAAAAGAAAATCGCCATTAGACCATCGTTGATCCAGTGATGTGCGTCTTTAGCGATAGCAAATTCACCGATTTGGATAGCAACAGGGGCATGGATAAAGCCTTCATACCACGTATTAAGAGGGGAGTTAGCAATAATCATTGCAGCAATCGCAGCCAATGCTAAGACGATACCACCTGCCGCCTCAAACTCAAAAAACGCCTTAATCCTTCGTATTGCCATATCATCCTCATTTGCTAAATACAATTTACTAAATAGTTCAATAACTTCAAATATCTATACTACTGCTCTCAACGATATAGTAGCCAGACAAGAACAGTTTCTCATACTCTTATTAATATACACAACAAAATACGTCAATCAAAAACTATTAGCTCAGCATATTAGTAATAGCGATGCGACAAATTTGAGGTCATAGATAAAAATACAGCCAGTCGATACAATCTTTAGTCAGACTGTTTTTATCTTGCGTATTTGGTAAGTGGTTAGACAAATTTAACAGACTTTGCCATGTTTTTGGTTTTTTTTAGCCCTTTATCTCTATAATGAGCGACATTAGTAAAATCAATAGCTACCCTAAAAGCTACTTCAACAGCAACTTTAATAGCAATGCTCATAGCAGTATTTTAAATCTAACTTCCAAAGCCGATTTTTAGGGCTTTCTTTTTTTATTATAAATTTTGCAGGTCAGAGTCATGGACTTATCACTTTCATTAGAAGTCATTTTAATGCTTACGGCTGTGGCAGCGTTGGCAGGGTTTATTGATGCCATCGCGGGTGGCGGCGGTTTACTGACCATACCAGCCATGTTGCTTGCTAATATCCCACCAGTACTCACGCTAGGTACCAATAAGCTACAAGCTGCATCAGGTGCGCTTGCAGCGTCTATTACGATGATTCGAAAAGGTGTCGTAAAGCCACAACGCATAAAGGTGGGCATTATTGCTGCTTTTATTGGTTCCGTTATCGGTACGATTGCCGTTCAGATGTCGCCACCGGATTTGCTCGAAAAGCTGATTCCGTTTTTGATTGCCGCTATTGGTATCTATACATTGTTTGCACCTAGACTGGGTGAAGTAGAGGCAGCACCACGCATATCCGAAAGTAAATGGCAAAAAGTCGTTGCACCAATCATTGGTTTTTATGATGGCTATATTGGGCCAGGCACTGGTATGTTTTTTGCGCTTGGTAATGTGGCATTGCGCGGTCGCCAGATTATAGAAGCGACAGGCGCCGCAAAAGTATTGAACCTATCTACCAATGTAGGCTCGTTAATCTTTTTTATCATAGGCGGTAATGTCTTGTGGAAAGTAGGGCTGGCGATGATGGTTGGACAAACAATAGGGGCGTACTTTGGCTCTCATATGGTAGTCAAGGGCGGTAGTAAGCTGATTCGTCCGATGATTGTGGTGGTGTGTTTGGCGATGATTACTAAATACGTATTTGGCTAATTAGTTGTTGGTTTTACTGGTTATTGATTATAAAAAACCTCAGCCAATTTTGACTGAGGTTTTTATTTTATGGACGTCTCTTTAGCAAGCGTGGTTAGCTGCGACGATCGACATCATCGTACTCGCTACCCATGATGCCATCACTAAAGACTTCTGAGAATTCGCGCTCATTATCTTCATCAATATGACCGTCAAACACGTCTTTGGCACCAGCATTAGGGTCGTTATAAATGGCTACATCCATTTTACCTTCTGATTTTGCTACGATAGCTGTCACAGCAGCATCACCACCAACGTTCACAGCAGTACGTAACATATCAAGAATACGATCCACACCTAAGATTAAGCCAATACCTTCGATAGGCAGACCAACTTGTGCAAATACCATTGATAGCATAATCAGACCAACACCCGGTACACCAGCGGTACCGACAGAGGCTAATACTGACATCAAGATAACGGTTAGATATTCGGTCACACCCAAATCAATACCATAAATATTGGCAATGAATATGGTCGCTGTACCTTGCATGATTGCCGTACCATCCATGTTGATGGTGGCACCAAAAGGAACGGTAAACGAGGCAACAGAGTTATTCACACCCATACGCTTAGTAACGGTACGCAAGGTAATAGGAATCGTTGCGTTCGAGCTTGAGGTACTGAATGCAAAAATCTGTACTTCACGCATTTTTGCCAAAAATGTTTTGATTGATAAACCTGAAGCGACTTTTAGGACAATCATCATGGTGATAAAGAAATGGAACGCCAATGAACCGATCAATACAGCCACATAACCAAGCAATGACCAAATCAAATCTAAGCCAAGCTCTGCCATGGCTTTGGTTAATAGTGCAAAGACACCATAAGGTGCTAGGTTCATAATGATGGTCACCATTTTTAAGATGACTTCATTGATTAGCTCTAAACTTTTAACCAAGCCTTTGGCAGGCTTGCCTACCATCAAGATACTAACGCCAATCAGAATCGCAAAGAAAATGATCGATAACATATCGCCATTGGCCATCGCGCTGATAGGATTTGATGGGATAATGTTAGAGAAAACATCTAGCAATGGCGGCGCTGAAGCTGCTTCAAATTCTGCTTTTGTCTCGACATTCATGCCTTTGCCAATACCAAACAGAATACCAAGTCCAATCGCAGTGGCAATCGCCAATGCTGTGGTCATCATGTATATCATAAACGTTTTGGTACCAATACGACCCAGTAGGCGTATGTCACCAATACCGCAGACACCGCAAATCAATGAGATAAGTACTAGCGGTACGACCAACATTTTGAGGGAGTTAACAAATAGCTTGCCAATAATAGCGAGGAAGCCATTGGTTATATAGGTATTAACAAAGCTGCCTTCAGCGTTTAGTCCTGAATAGTTTATAAACAAACCCAGTATGATACCGAGCGCCATGGCAACCATGATCTTGCCTGTCAGTCCCATATTTTTCCACATAACCTCTATCCTTTCGTGTACAACGTCCAATGGCAGGTATGATAATAAATCAATGCGTAAATGATTGCTGTTTCTACACCCGATCTTGCTACGTCTATAAATTTTGATTGGTCACTTTATGTCAGGCTCTCAAACAATATAAAATAATTGTTAAGGTTACTGCAACATTTTTTTATGATTCAGCCGAGATAAACCTGATAATAGAGCAGTTTATAAGGCTACCCACGGTTTTAAGAGAGCAGATAATACTGTTTTTTTCCGCCAATGATAAGCAAAAGTTTTTGTTTGTAACCAAAAAAAAGACTGCCCAAGTTGGACAGTCTTTTTAAGTTAAACAATAGTTATGTAGTATTTGAGAACTTTACCTCTTGAGTAAGGTCACATTCATATATTACCGTGTTTACACGTTATCGCTCTCATCGCGACGCAGACCGTCTCGCCACTTGCTATCGGATACAGATGATTTTGCTACGTGATCCTCTACTGGTGAGTTTTCGGCGCTATCCAGATGATTGGATTTTTGTACGCTATCATTCATGGCTTCCAAATGGTCAGATTTGTAAGTGCTATCCACGTTATCAGAATCTTCAGCGTTGTACTGATTGAGACGATGGTTATTACTCATGCGTTCGCTCAAATGTGACTCTGCGTCACGGTAACGAGGATCGAGGGCTTCTGTCTCAGGATCTGATTCATTGAAATCTGTCTGCAAGCTCGTCTCTTTAGCAGTGTCTTGCTCACTGACCATTGCGACATCACCATCACTTTCATAGCCATGATTGGGATTGGCATCGCCGGTCTGCTCGTTAGCACGATGAGACGTATCAAGATCATCATCTGCAACATCGTTATCCGTTGCAATGCCATTTCTCGCTTGTGCAGCACTTTTCAGTTGTGCATAGTCAGTCAGTTGCTGTACCGCATTGTCGAGACTGTGAGGGTTAGGGCGTTCTTGAGCTTGCGATAGGTGCTCATCGAACACATCGGTCAATAATGAGTCAAAACGGATAGCATTATACTGGATGAGCACTTCCGCTTCTTCTTCAGTGATGTCTTCGTTTTGACTGGCATAAACCACATGATCTTCAAACGTCAGCCCTTCGAAGCTGTCTTTGTGCTCGGCCTTTTTAAACTTCTGCCATAGTGGCTCGATATGGATAAGCGTTTGATAAGCATACTCCATACGCCCAGTCACATCATCCTCTTCAGTATTATAATAAACCATGGTTTTTAGATAATCGCGGAACGGGTTGGCCTCAAAGTCATCCATAAAGGTGTCACCCAATTGGCGTTTAAGCTCATCGCTTGGCGGCGTAAAGATGCGACCTGTTGGGAAAGTCACAAAGCTGACCAATTTGGCTGCCATACGATTTGGGAAGTTATCAAAGAAAGATAAAAATGCTTCTTGAATGGTGTATAAGCTATTTTGCAAGGCAACTTCAGCATGTAAACGTTCAGACTTTGATTTGGTGCCATGTTCATAAAACTGCAAAATAGCCGTTGCGATGAATAAATGACTATGAATATCGGCTAAGCGACCAGAGAGCATTTCCTTACGTTTTAAGTCACCAGCCAACAGTCCTAGCGCCATATCAGCCGTTAGGGCAAAGCCCGCGCTTAAGCGGTTAATGTGTTTGTAGTAGGGGCGGGTAAAGCTATCCGAAAAACTCGGTGCATGATTACTACCACCGACATACCCTGCGACGAAGGCTTTTGCCCCACGATTAAAAGTGTAGCCCAAATGTCTAAAGAAAAGCGTATCGAATTTTCGAGTCGCACCTTCTTTATCTTTGCTCTGTAGCAGTTGTAGCTCATCAAATAGATACGGATGGCAGCGCATGGCACCTTGACCAAAGATCATCAATGAGCGGGTCAGTATGTTAGCACCCTCAACCGTGATAGAGACCGGAATCGCTTGATACGGCGTCGCCAAAAAGTTACGTGGCCCCATCTGTACTGCTCGTCCACCAGCGACATCCATACCATCGTTGATCACACTGCGCATGGTCTCAGTGGCATAGTATTTCGCCATGGCGGTCATGACTGACGGCGTACCACCTTGGTTCAATCCGCACGTAACGAGATGGCGAAAAGCTTCTAGCATATAGGTATTACTGGCCATACGGCTGGTGGCGTCTTGTACGCCTTCGAATTTGCCAACAGAGATTTTAAACTGCTCACGAACCTTAGCAAAAGCACCAACAGACAGATACGTCATCTCACTGGCTGAGGTTGAGAGTGCAGGTAGAGAGATGCCGCGACCAACGCCCAAGCATTCCATCAGCATGCGCCAACCGCGACCCGCATTTTCGACACCGCCGATGATGTAATCTAATGGGATGAAGACATCTTTGCCATCGACTGTACCATTCATAAATGGCGAGCCAATCGGGTTGTGACGTGGCCCTGTGATGACGCCTTGATGGTTGGCAGGAATGAGTGCACAGGTAATACCGTAATCGGTTTTTTCAGAATCTCCGAGCAGGCCTTCTGGGTCATGCATTTTGAATGCTAAGCCCACGACTGTGGCGATAGGTGCCAACGTAATCCAGCGCTTTGAGAAGTTCATCCGTAGGCCGAGTACTTGCTCGCCTTCATGCATGCCGTAACAAACCACACCTGTATCAGGAATAGCGCCTGCATCTGAGCCTGCTTCAGGACCCGTTAGACCAAAGCAAGGTACTTCCTCACCTTTGGCAAGACCGGGTAGCCAGCGTTGTTTTTGCTCATCCGTACCATAATGCATCAACAGCTCACCAGGGCCGAGCGAGTTTGGCACCATACAGGTTACAGCGGCTGTAGGAGAGCGAGAGGCGATTTTACTCATGATACGGCTTTGCGCATACGAGCTAAAGTCTAGACCACCAAATTCTTTAGGAATAATCAGACCTAAGAAGCCATTGGCTTTAATAAATTGCCACGCCTCAGGCGACAGGTCTTTATCTTCATGCTGAATTTTCCACTCATCAAGCATGGCACACAGCACTTCTACTTCATTGTCTATAAAGCTTTGTTCTTCTTCTGACAGTTCTGGATACGGATAATTGGCAAAAGTGTCCCAGTTAGGCGCACCCATAAATAGCTCTTTTTCCCACCAGCTCGTGCCCGCGTCAAGTGCCTCACGTTCGGTATCACTCATGCTCGGCATCGCGCCGCCCAATGCTTTATAGACAGGCTTGGTAATCAGTGACTGACGAAGAGGGGCTACGAGTAGTACCAAGCACAGCAGCGCTATCGGCACACCTAATATAAGTGACCATGGACTGATAACGGCAGTAACGATGACAGTAACAAGGGCAGTAATACTGCCAGTGACACGTGACAGGGACAACAAAAAGATGGCCAAAACCATGGCTAATTGAATGATGATTGCCAAAATAAATAAGCCAATTGCCATGACTGTCTCCTTTGTAACGCTGAACCAAAAGCGTGAGAAATGTAGGTGTAAAAATGTTTGAATCTATATAGTTGTTATTTTTCGGACATTTAGTGGTTTTATAGCTAGGTTAAGCCAACTACCAATAATTGGCTTTGAAGCCCAATTAGGAAAAGACACATAAAAGATAAAGATAGCCATCAATATGAAACAGTTGTCGGCGACTATCAACGGTTAAAATGCTACGCTGTGTCGATAATATGTATCAAGCTGCATAAAGTATATAGCTAGTGCGACCAAAGACCAAATAAGTCAGATAAAACTACCCAAAAGGTGCCAAACAGCTTTCGGCATAGGATAGAGTATCGTTGCGTCCGACGATGATATGATCGACTAAAGATATGTCTAATAAATCACAGGCCTTTTTTAGCTCATAGGTGAGTAAGTTGTCAGCTGTCGATGGCTTGGAGTCTGTATGAGGATGATTGTGTGCGATGATTAACTGGCTAGCTGCATGACTCAACGCGTGGCGTAGTACATGCTTCATGCAGACGGAGCATGATGAGATGCCGCCTGTGAATAGTATCTCAAAGTTTAACAGGTTGAGAGCATTGTCCAGACAAAGAACGGCAAAAACTTCACGATGCTCACCGCGCAACTGGGTGCTGATATAATCTTTGACTGCTTGAGAGTGCCCAAGTGCTTGGCCTGTTTTGAGCTGACTGTCTAGATAGCGCGTACCCATCTCAAGCGAGGCTAATATCTGTGAGTATTTTGCAGGGCCGATACCATGACAGGCTAGGACAATATCTTGCGGGGCTGCCAATAGTTCTGCTAAGCTACCAAACTGCTCGATCAAATGACGAGCCAGTTCAATCGCTGACTGAGATTGGGTGCCTGTACGTAGAAATATGGCTAATATCTCTGCATCAGACAAATGAGCCGCACCAAACTTCAACAACTTCTCACGTGGTCTGTCATCTTCATGCCAGTCTTTGATCGCCATTATCACTCCTTGAAAATGGATTGCTGCTAGAGATATTTGGTAAATATCGAAATTCTTACCCAACTTATCTCATAATTGTTACTATAAGCGCAATTTTATCTTTCAACTTTTTTATTGTTGCCATGCTTATGTCTAATATTGTGCTTGCTATCACTGGCGGTATCGCCGCTTATAAATCTGCTATATTTGCTCGCTTATTAATTAAAGCGGGCTTTAATGTGCGCGTCATTATGACCACAGGTGCACAGGCCTTTATCACACCGCTGACCCTACAAGCGTTGACTGGTAATGAGGTGCATATCTCACTACTGGACGAGCAAGCAGAAGCAGGGATGGGGCATATTGAATTGGCTAAATGGGCAGATTTAATCGTCATTGCGCCAGCCTCGGCCAATACGCTCGCACGTCTTGCGATGGGTATGGCGGATGATCTGCTAACCACCGTTTGTCTTGCTACTACCGCACCTGTCATTGTCGCCCCTGCAATGAATCAGCAGATGTGGGCGCATCCAGCGGTAAACCTGAATGTGCAAACGCTGGGCGACATGAATTATCATGTGATACAGCCTGCAAGCGGTGAACAGGCTTGTGGTGATGTAGGAGCAGGGCGACTACCTGAGCCTGAAGAGCTATTGGCCGAAGTATTATTATTCAATGCCATGCAAACGACACCGCAACTACTTGCAGGCAAGCGAGTGGTGATTACCGCTGGGCCGACAGTAGAAGCAATTGATCCGGTTCGCTATCTGTCTAATCACTCTACCGGAAAAATGGGTTTTGCTTTAGCGCGTGCTTGTGTGGCTGCTGGTGCCGAGGTGATTTTGATCACAGGTGGTAAGGTGGCACTGCCTACACCGCTTAAAGTCACGCGTATAGATGTTTTATCTGCGCAAGATATGCTGACTGCCGCGCAGCAATGTGTGGATGGTACACATAGCGAGCTACAATACATATCTGAAGACGAGCATGACCACGACCACGATCATGGTCATCATCATGACCACTCACACGAACATTCACACGACCACCATGGTGATTGCGATTGCGGGGACGAGCAGGATGATGTCACGGTTAGCACCGATGATAATGTGAGAGTCGCTGATATCTTTATTGCGACGGCTGCTGTTGCTGACTACCGTACGGAAGAGGCTGCTCCGCAAAAAATCAAAAAAACGCAAGATGCCATGGCGCTAAAATTGGTTAAAAACCCTGATATTTTGGCCACTATCTCTCTTGCTCATCCAGAATTGTTTGTCGTTGGTTTTGCTGCAGAAACCCAAGATGTCGAGCACTACGCTCGTGGTAAGCTTATTTCCAAAAACTTAGATTTGATTGCTTGTAATGATGTCTCACGGGCTGATATTGGCTTTGCTAGTGACGATAATGCTATGCAGGTATTTTTCTCAGAGCGTTATGAGAATGATAGCGTCATGCTTGAAAAAGCAAGCAAAGATAAGATTGCTGAGCAACTGGCTAGTATCATCGGTGAAACAGTTTGGCAGCGCCATAATAGCTAAGATATGCGTTCAATCTAAATAAGACAGTATGTGATGCGCCAAAACGAAACTGGCTAAGTCCACATCGAACGGCATTAAGGACAGGTAATATGAAAATATTATCTGTCCTTAGTTGCTTTACTTGACTAAGATTTATTGCGTTTTTATCGCCATTATTGAAATTAGGGCAGTCATTAATGCTGTCGCTATAAATGTAAATATAAAGCCGCGAGTGGTATGACATATGATGGAAATGGCGGGTAACGATAGCACGCAGATGCTAATACTGACTTTGATTTTTGCAATGGCGTCGCTGCTGCATGGTATTAGCGGGCTAGGTGTGACGTTGGTGACGACCACAGCTCTTGCGAGCATTTACCCGTTACCACACGCAATCGTGTTGGTTATTTTCCCCTCTATATTACTCAATGCGATGACTTGGTTGTCTGGTGGTGGCCGTACGATTTGGCAAAACTTTACTTATTATGGCAGGCGTTATTGGTTACTGGCATTGACCAGTTTACTTGGCAGTATATTGGGTGCCAAGTTATTACTGTGGATAGATAGTGCTTATATTTTATTAACATTGGCAGCGGTTATTGCCTTTTATGTCATCAGTAGTTTACTTGGCAAACAAATACGTCTACCAGATACCAAGCCTGTGCTGATTATGGTGGGTTTTAGCGCCGGCGTTATTGGCGGTGCGACCAATGCCATGTCGACCATCCTAATGATGTATCTGCTGTCTGCTAGCGATGATAAAAACACCATCGCGAAAGTCGGCAATATGTGTTATTTCTTGGGTAAAGTTGCCCAGATTATCGTACTACGTGAACCGATTATGGCGTTGACCAGTGGTGAGTGGCAGCTGATTACTTTGCTTAGTGTGATATCTATCGTCACTCTTTTGGTTGGTATTCGCCTGCGTCGTTACTTACCGCAAGCTCGTTTTCGTCAGCTTATTTTATTGATTGTCACGGTGCTTGGTATTCGTGTGGGCTGGCAGGTGATTACGGCACTTTTGTAGTAGCCAACTCTTTAAGTTGGCATAGGTGCGGTTTACTTACCAAAGAATATCTGCTGCGCCAGACGGAAAGTATTGCAGTGCGCTTCAACCACATCTTCGATATCTTCTGAATAGCCACCACCCATCACGATAGCAACAGGGATGTTGGCGGTTTTTGCTTGCTGCAACACATATTCATCACGCGCTTTGCAACCCTCCATCGTCAAGCCAAGCTTCCCTAATTTATCAGTGGCCAATACGTCTACCGCAGACTGATAAAAAATCATGTCGGGTGCAAACTCTTTTATCAAGCGCGGTAGCGTATCCTTTAATATCTGTAAATACTCGGCATCACCTGTATCGTTATCTAGCTCAATATCTAAATCTGATATTTGCTTGCGAAAAGGATAATTCTTTGCTCCATGCATACTGAACACAAAAACGCGTGGCTCATCTGCCATGATGCTAGCGTTGCCATTACCTTGATGTACGTCTAAATCAATAACCAAAATATTTTGTGCCAATCCGCGATCTAATAATAAATTGCTAGCAATACAAACATCGTTAAAGACACAAAACCCTTCGCCATGATCGGCAAACGCGTGATGTGTGCCACCTGCGACATTCATTGCCATGCCATATTGCTGTGCATATAATGCGCATTCATAGGTGGCATGGGCAATATAACGACCACGCTCTACCAGCTCTGTTGTCATCTCAAAACCGATGGCACGGGCTTCTTTTCGTGGTAACGTTTGCGTTTTCAGTTGATACCAGTAGTCATGCGTATGGGTGGTCAAAATCTCATCTTCACTTAAACGTGCCGGCGCAAAAAAGTTATCGGTCGTGATAGTCCCTTCGGCCACTAAGCGCTCAGGAATCATGGTGTACTTCTGCATAGGGAAGCGATGCTTTTCAGGCACTGAGTAACGAAAAATATCAGAGTAAGCAATTTTTAGCATAAGGGCGATGATTTTCTAAACGGGTGAGTGGGACAGTTAGGTAAATGGCTAACGATAGCTATAGTTCTATTGCACAAACTGCGTGGGCAAAAAGAACGAGCGAGCGTCTGCTTGTTGGTGTAGCTCTGCAAGTAATGTTTGCATGTCTTCTGCAGGGTCTTGATTATTGATCAAATCACTAAATAACTCATGGGCGACAGTGGTCATAGCAACCACACTTTGTAGTAAGTGTTCGATAAGCGCCTTGTCGATATCAACTGCTTCGACATCGATGGCAGTTTTGTAGCGTATTTCTCCGTCATTGACATCCATCTCCAAGTTACCAATCATCATGTTGTAATTGATTTGAGTGATTAGTAGCATCGCAGCGCTTTGATGACTCTCTGGGATTGAAAATGGCAAAATACCATAGACGGCCAGCAGTTTGTTTTGCTCCTGCCAACGAAATAGATAAGCAGAGATCAATTGTTTATGACGCATCGAAAAAGACAAATGGTGCGATTGCTGTTCATCATTGGCTTTCGGGCGATGGTAAGTATAGTGCCATTTTTTGGTATGAAAGTACTGTTTCAAAAAGTCGATAATAAGTGTGTCATGTTGTTCGGGTTTTTCTTTCTCTAAGCTTAAAGCATTAGTTTGTACATGCTTGCTTTCATTTTCAGTGGTAGAGTTAGAATCACTCTTATTATGGTTGTTATGCGAGTCATTATGGTCATGTGAGCCACTATAACCATTAGTTATATCATCATTACTCATATCAGTGTCAGCAACAGCCTGCGGTGTAGCGGCAGTCAATAACTGTTTGAGTTTTTGCCACAAGCTGAGTTTAGTTGTTTGGCTCATAATTATAGGTTGCTGATCAATAAGTGAATGATAATAGCGTCTGCTGCATAACTCAAAATGTTGAGTTACTCGTTATTGAGTGCCAATCCTTCTTTAATATGCGATTGTGCATAAAATGCCTCTAACATCTCACGGATATGTGCCACAAACCATGGGCTATCAAGCGCATCGTGTACGACAGGCAGTAGCGCCGTACTAAACTGTGTCATGGCCTGCTCATCAATATGCAAACTGGCAGCAACAGTCGCAATCGTGTCTGCTTGATGATTGTCATACCAAGTATCGATGCTTGCTACTGCTAGTGTATGCAAATAAGGTGACACGCGCAGTCGGTTATAGCTCTGCTGAATACTGGCTTCGATATGATCGATACTACTGTTGTCAGTCTCGTCATGCAGATAAGTTTGCAAATGACTAACTGGTTGCTCTTTGATGCGCGCCCAACCAGTGACTAGTAACCGTGCCACTTCTTCATTTGATAGATGTGCTTGTGCATTGGCTTCTGCTCGACGTGTTAAATCTTTAATATTACGGTGCAAATAAGCTTGTAGTTTTTCGTCAAGGTTTCTGTTGGTCGCCTTTTCAAAAGAGCTGCGTCCCAGTTTCATCAATTTACCCACACCGCCCGCTTTATCTAGTGTGCTTTCCATAAAGTCGTTAATCGCGTGATATAGCGTTTGGGTCAGTAAGTCTGCAAAGGTTTCATTGCCAACTAGTGTGTGAATTAAAACATTGCGCTGCTGTTCATGACTGCCTACATAGTTGGCTAGTGTCTCAACCTGTGTATCATCTACTAGCTCGGATAGGGGTACGTTATCATTGACTGGGTGATAAATAACCGTGTGCAAGATGTCACGGATATCCTTACGCATCACCGCCGTCATGGGCTGGCTCAGTAGCCAGTCACTCATCAAATGCTGCAAGTTATCACGACTGATATATTTGTTAAGTGGTTGTGCGCCAAACCATTGCCAAGCTTCCATACTCAGTGGCTCAGCCTGCTGGCGTAACCATTGCTGCATAAAATCAACTTGGGCGTCGATTAAGTTATTAATAGTGAACGTCGACGTGTTTGTTTCTAAGTCTAGGTTTTGGTTATCTTTTGAAGTCTGCATAGGTTTTGAGGTCATAGTAATCGACAATTTGTTATACTGGGTGTTTGTGGTAAGCATAAAGTATTATGCCATGAACATCATATTTGTTTGTGGTGAATATTGATTACTGTTTGATAAATAATGAGAGGTTTTGATGACAGCTTTGGATACGCCTTTACTGGTGCTTGACGGTTTGACAGTCCAGCGCGGTGAAATACCTTTATGTGAAGAAGTCTCTCTCAATTTATCTGCAGGTAGCATTTGTCATTTAATTGGTGCAAATGGTACGGGTAAAACGACATTATTGATGCAGCTGGCTGGATTACTGCCAGTGATGACTGGTGAGGTTGTTTACCAAGGGGCTGTAAGTCTGCCTATTCAACCTCTATATGTTTCGCACCAATTGGGTATTCATCCAAATCTCACCGTCGCGCAAAATCTAACATTTCTACTGAATTTATATGGTATCACACCAAGTGTCACTGATATCGATGATGCGCTCGCTTGGGTAGGATTACAAGGGTTTGAGACCGTTAGCTCAAGTCATTTATCTGCTGGGCAGACACGCCGTATTACCCTCGCAAGATTATATCTACTGACCCCTGATATCACACCTCTGTGGTTACTTGATGAGCCTTTTACTGCGCTTGATGTCGATATGGTGGTACGAATGGAAGACAGATTAAGTGACTTTGCCAATGCTGGTGGCTCAATATTAATGACCAGTCATCAGGCCGTTGGTGTTGCCAATCAAGTGCTCGATTTGTCAAATTATATGGTATGAATGCAATAGCTATAATAAGTGTGATAGCTTCAATAAGTGCGGTAACTATAAGTAGCATAGGTAAAAGGACGGATAATGACAGACAGCCCCGTACAAACAACAGATAAAGGCTCGAACGTTATCGTATCGGCTGTGCGCGGCATCAGTTTTATGCAGTTGTGGCGTCGTGAATGGCAAGTGAAGCAGCAAGGAGCAGTGCAGTGGTTGTATCCTTTAGTACTGTTTCTAGTCATTATTACGTTATTTCCGCTAGCAGTAGGTAGCGAGCCTGCGCTATTGCAGCGCCTCGGTGTGTCTGCCGTATGGATTGCCGCGCTATTATCACTAGTAATGGGCGTTGATGGACTATTTAAGCCGGCACTTGATAATGGTACGCTCGCACAGTTGGTCGTTGCCAACGCTTCATTGCCATTGTGGGTATTGATACGTTTGGTGATTCATTGGATTTTTAGTAGTGGTATTGTGGCAGCGCTCAGCTTGCTTGCCGTACCATTGTTTCAGCTCAGTTGGTTTGAGGCGTGGATACTAATGGCCTCTATTGTGACGGGTAGTCCCATGCTGTTGATGCTGTCAGCAGTTGCCAGCAGTTTAACGCTATCATTGAAAAATGGCGCGGTGCTTGTGCCATTAATCGCTTTGCCTATGCAGTTGCCGGTATTGATTTTTGCGACTGGTGCCGTTGATTTATTCGCTTCTGGTCTAAATGGCTTGCCTATTTTAGCGTTGTTATTGGCAGGCAGTATTATTTCGGTTTTGATTATGCCATGGGTAATTGCGATGACCTTAAAAATGGCGTGGCTTAATTAAAAGCCAAGTAGGATGCATCAACAGTCCTCATAAAAAACCTTTATATTAACAGTCTGTTGAAAACGGGTAATTTTGCTATAATAGCCAACTTAATACGCAAACAATCACTTGTAGATTCTATCCAGTGTTTAACGCCAGCAGGTTCATAGATAATAGCGCCCATAGTGTGCTGTGTCCGTTATGACCAAAGAGCTGCGCAAATAGGTTTATCCCCATGCCCAACCTGAATAACGTCTCATCTCCTAGCCTGTGGCAGCGCATTTGGCAAGGCTTTTTGACCACTGTGGGTACCAAGGAGTTTTTCCGTATCTTTGGACCTTGGGTTAAGTGGTTGGCCATATTAGCCAGTATCTGCCTGCTTATAGGTAGTGTTTGGGGGCTTGCTTTTGCACCACCTGACTATTTGCAGGGCAATAGCTACCGCATTATCTTTATCCACGTACCAGCTGCTGGTCTTGCGATTTCTATTTATTTTGCACTCGCTATACTAGGGGCAATTTATTTGGTCTGGAAGATTAAGACGGCCAGTTTGGTGGCTCAGGCGATTGCTCCCATAGGCTTCTTGCTCTGTATTATTAGCTTGATTACAGGCTCCATTTGGGCAAAACCCACTTGGGGCACTTATTGGGTCTGGGATGCACGTTTGACGTCTATGCTGATTTTGGCATTTTTATATGCTGGTGTTATGGCATTGTTCGCAGCCTTTGAGCATACTGCCAATCGAGGCAAAGCGGCAGCTATTTTATCGATTGTTGGTGCCGTGAACTTACCGATTATCAAGTACTCAGTACAGTGGTGGAATACGTTGCATCAAGGTTCGACTTTTAGTTTGACCTCAGCGCCAAAGATGTCGGCAGATATGTGGATGCCATTGCTATTGATGGTAATTGGTAGCTATTTACTGGTGGCAACGTTAGCAATTTATCGTACCAATACTTTGATATTGTATCGTGACCAAGGCAAAGCATGGGTGAAAGAATACATCCGTGGTCAACATAAATAACGGCTAGGAAACGATTATGCAGCCCTATTTTTATAGCGTATCTGAGTTCATCGCCATGGGTAAGCATGGTGTTTTTGTTTGGTCATGTTGGGCCATCACGGTTGGCGCGATGCTGATTTTTATTGCTTATAGTCGCCGCCAGAGACAAGCTCTTATCAAGCAGCTGACAATTCAGCAAGCACGTCAGGCACAGCGTACGACTAAAGCAACACCATCTGCGACCAAGCACTCTCGTTAAAAAAACATTTCGATATCATGACTTTAGTGCATAGATGGTCAGTGAGCCATTCATCAATGGGTAACATCATACCTCACTATAAGGCCTATTGATTTGTCCGAAAAATGCTACCATATAGCCGTTAGAAGAGTACGATTAGAAAGACATTTTTAGAAAGTTTTTCTAATGGTAGTTCCTTCAAATTTTTCTGTTTTATAGATTGATTATGGTTTGTAAAACAGCGACTCATCAATGAGGTAGTGGTATGAATGCAGTTCGTCGCAAAAAACTGATGTGGGTTATGTTTACGCTTGCAGGAGCCGCAATAGCCGTAGTACTGGTGCTGTATGCTATTGGGCAACAGACGGACTACTACTTTGACGCTACTGCCATCGCCAAAGGTGAAGCGCCACAAAATAAGCGCATTCGTGCAGGTGGTATGGTGGTCGCAGGTAGCGTACAGCGTGCAGCAGATAATCCACTGAATGTTGAGTTTGCGATTACTGATTTTGAGTCAACCGTTCCAGTGACTTATCAAGGTATTTTGCCAGATTTATTCGCTGAAAACTCAGGTGTGGTTGCCACTGGTAAAATGCAAGGCGATACCTTTGTGGCTGGTGAAGTATTGGCAAAGCATGATGAAAATTATATGCCTCCAGAAGTGGCCAAATCAATGAAAGAGAACAATCGTAGCGGTGCCGTACCATCTTCTGAGCAATACAATCCTGCTGAAAAGATTCATGAGACTAATACGCTGCAGCAGTAATACAGTTATTCCACTATAAAAGTATTACTGCGTTAACCTCGCTTGAAGTATTTGATATACATCTACGCTCGGTTGCCTTGTACTACTTTTAAATTGAATCGGCTATATTTGAACAAATTTAATCAAAAAAAAGAGCCGCTAAAATCAATTAGCGGCTCTTTTTTTATACGGGTTTTAGAGTATATCCTGATTAAGTATTTGCTCGTTTAAATTTAGAATACGCTCTAATATGACGAAATATTAGTCATCCCATACAGGGCTATAGTCAGGATGTTCGATTTTGCGACCATCGCTACTAGCTAAGTTGCCAATTTTTTCTAATTCTTCAGCACTTAATTGCACATTGAGTGCATCTAAGTTGCCTTGTAAATGGTCAGGGTTTGCAGTCTTCGGAATGGCGACACGATACTTATCTGACAAAATCCAAGCCAATGATATCTGTGCTGGTGTCACATTATGCTTATCTGCAATTTCTTTGATGGTATCGTTATCAAACACATCACCACGCGCGAGCGGTGAGTAAGCTTCTAATAAAATATGGTGATTGTTCAAAAAAGTCTGCAATGTGTTTTGCTTGATGAACGGATGAAACTCAACCTGATTGACCACAATTGGTACGTCAGCATACTTTTTAGCTTCAATAATGTTAGCGATATTAAAGTTAGATACACCGATGTGACGCGTTAAGCCTTGTTTCTGTAGTTCACACAATGCAGGAATGGTTTCAGACAGTGGTACACGATCATCAGGCCAGTGTAACAGCAGTAAATCGACGTAATCAGTATCCAAATCTTCTAAAGAGCGCTTAGCCGCTGCGATTAGTTTTTCTGGTTGAAACTTCATATCGTCAGGAAATATCTTCGTGGTCAAAAAGAACTTATCGCGAGCCACACCAGATTGTTTGATACCTTGTCCAACTTCTTTTTCATTGCCGTAAGCCTGAGCAGTATCAATATGCTCGTAACCCATCTCTAACGCTTGTTTGACGACGTCGATGCAATCTTGTCCGGTTGATTGCCATGTGCCAAGACCGAGTACAGGAATGTTTGCTTGTCCAGCGGTACGAATTTTATAATTTTTAACGCTCATATTATTATCCTTATAGTTTATTATTTAATTTATCAGTAATAGTTATATTTAATTTTGCCTAGTAACAATTAAGCTTATCTACTATAAGAAAAATTTGTGTGAAGTGAAAGAGCGAGTGACGGTTTCCTACAAAGGACTAACAGGTTGTAACGTCATTTTCACTATATAAGTTATTCCGCTATAAAAGTATTACTGCGTTAATCTTGTTTAATCTCCCACTTCTAGTACTTTCACTGGGCTTCGTTATATCCAAATTATGTTGGATAGACTACGAGTAATTGTTTGCCGTTCATAAAACTGAGATCAAAAAAAGCCCATCATTCGTGAATAATGGGCTTTTACTACTTAAGCTCAAAAATGGTTTATTTAGAGCAACCATTTTTGAGTGTTAGTCTACTTACTGAGCAGCTGCTTCAGCTTCAGCAGGTGCAGCGGCGTCAGTGTGCGCACCATGATCAGCGCCCCAGATTTTTGGATATTTATAACCTGGGAAAGTGTCATGAGCGTACTTTTTGAAAGCTTCTGAGTTATAAGCGTTGGTTACGTCTTCAACCCATTTTTTGCCAGTATCAGCAGACTTAATCGCTGACCAGTTGACATAAGAGAAGCTTGGCTCTTGGAATAGAGCTTCAGTTAGCTCGATACCCGCATCCGTTGCATAGTTACCGTTAATAACGGCAAAGTCAACTTCATCACGGGCGCGTGGCAACTGAGCTGCTTCTAATTCAATGATATCGATATCGTATTTACTGTTATCAGCGATATCAGCTTTTGATGCAGTCAATGGATCGATGTTGTCTTTTAGGGTAATCCAACCAAGATCATTCATCATAACCAAGGCACGTGCAAAGTTGCTTGGATCGTTTGGTGCAGAGACGCTCATGCCTTTGAAAGCAGCGTCAAGCGTGTTCTTTTTACCTGAGTAAATACCAAGCGGAGCTGTTGGTACTTGGAATGCTTCTACTAGATCAAGATTGTTTTCTTTTTTGAAATTATCAAGGTAAGGCTTGTGCTGGAAAATATTGATATCCAAATCACCTTCAGCCAATGCAAGGTTAGGGCGCACATAGTCAGTAAAGGCAATCAGTTCAACTTCATAACCTTGAGCTTCAAGTGAGCCTTTTACTTGGTTACGTACCATATCGGCAAAGTCACCTTCAGTAGTACCGATAATGATTTTTGTATGCTCAGGATCGATATCACTAGCGGCAGTTTCTGCAGTTGATCCCTCAGTTACAGGCTCTTGTGTCGCTTCTGGTGCTGATGAATTGCTACAGCCAACTAACACTAGACCTGATACACCAACAGCGGCAAATGCAGTCGCCAATTGACGGCTGATATCTGTTAATTTCATGGAACTTCCTTAATAAGAGGTATGGGATAAAGGGTTAAATAATGACCATTAAAAAAGCAACATTATCAATAGTAATGCTGCTGAGTTAACGGCTGTTAATTTAGTAACAAAATTAAAGGGTCTCAGTAACAAAGTCAAGCGTTTTGCTTAGTATGAATCGGCATCAAGCCTTGGGTATTCTTCATATAAGCATTGTCTTACTTGGTTTTATTTTTTATTGGAACCGTTTCTAGCGTTTATCCAAGCGAGTGGCCAACCAGTTACCAGAGGCCTGAATCGAGATGACCATTATCGACAATACGATAACGATAAAAATCATCACCTCAGTTTGATAACGATAATAGCCATAACGAATGGCCAAATCACCCAGACCGCCACCACCAATCATACCTGCAGCTGCTGAATAAGAGAGCAGGCTAATACAAAGTATAGTCACGGACAATACCAGTCCTGATCGTGCTTCATTGAGCAAAACCTTGATGATGGTCAGAGGACGTGCGCCCATCGATTCAGTGGCTTCAATAATACCGCGTGGCACTTCACGTAAGTTTTGCTCGACCAAACGGGCAAAGTAAAACGAACCCGCGATAGCGAGTACTAATGATGCGGCAATAGGGCCAATACCAGTACCTACAATGGCCTTAGTAAAAGGACTCATGGCAATCATTAGAATCACAAAAGGGAAAGCGCGCATAAAGTTGGTGATACCACCAAGCACGCCATACAGCGTCTTATTTTGCAAAAACTGTCGATCACTGGACAAAAATAAGAATATGCCAAACAGTCCGCCAATGACAATGGCGACTGTTGTAGAAATACCAAGCATAATAAAGGTGTCGATAAAGGCACTGATAATTTCTTTGCGCAGCACCAATAACTTATCTATCGAGGCGGATAATTCACTACCAGTTAACATGTTTTTTCTCCTGCCTCATTAGTCTTCGTGCACTAAGCCTTGGCCAATAGGGGTGGTTGCCTGAATCAGACCGTCTTTGACATCTGCAACTTCTAATAATTGTCCTTGATGTAGCAATGCGGCGCGATCACAGAGTCTACGAATGACACTCATCTCATGAGTCACAATGACAATGGTGACTCCAAGTTGCTCATTGATATCACGTAAGCATGTCAGCAAACTACGGGTCGTCGCAGGATCTAGCGCACTGGTTGGCTCATCGGCCAACAGTACTTTCGGACTGGGTGCGATTGCGCGGGCAATACCAACACGCTGCTTTTGTCCACCTGATAGCTGGGCAGGGTAGTGACCGGCACGGTCGGTTAGGTCAACGATTGCTAGACAATCCATAACCCGCTTATGAATGTCACGGCTTGGATAACCAGAGATTTTTAAGTTAAATGCCACGTTATCAAAAACAGTTTGATTAGACATCAGGTTAAACTGCTGAAAAATCATACCAATATTATGACGTGCGATACGCAATTCACTAGCAGATAACGTCGTTAAGTCAGTACCATCGATGATGACTTGACCAGCATCTGGGCGTTCCAGCATATTAATCAGACGCAATAAGGTTGATTTACCGGCACCTGAATATCCCATTAGGCCGAATATTTCGCCTTGTTGGATAGTGAGAGATGTCGGCTCAACGGCAGTAAACCAATGCGGTTTGCCGTTTTTGTCCTTGATTGATCGGTCGCTTAAGAAGCTTTTGGTCACATCGTTTAAGACAATCATGTCATTCATGGAGGGCTCAAAATTCAATAATATTTTAATAGTCATGAACGTGTTGTTTCGCTTCCACTACTGTGTAAGAAGCCAATTAAAAAACAACCGTTAACAACCCTATAATAAAGGGCGCTAATATAGCATATTATCAAGCACTTTGGATATGCACATCCGTGACACGCTTATGACTAATAGCTATTAGGCGTAAGAACTTTGAGGAAACGAGAGGATAGTGAAGTCGTGATAGGAAATGTGCATTTGATAGCACGATTAACTAATCATGCTGGTGGTAATGTGGATCATGCTCGACTGGTATGATGACTAAAAACCGAGTATGGCCATTCAGGGTATCAGTGAGAATACGGCCTTGGTGGGCAGTGACAATTTGCGACACTAGAGACAAGCCTAGTCCAGAACCTTTGTTTTTTTGCTGTAAACGTACAAATGGACTGAATACTTCTTCACGTTTGTCTTCAGGAATACCTGTACCTTCGTCAATCACTGCTAGTACTGCATATTTCGGTAATGGGCGTACAGGTTCCGCTTTGGCTTTCTTTATATGCTTGGCAAATAGGCTTTCTTTGCGTGGTGAACTCTGAGTTTCAACAGTATTTTGATCATTATCTTTAGAGTCATTCTGCATACCGGTTTTGGTATTATTTTTCGCGATGCCAGAATCAATGGATGCCTTATTCGTTTTTTGACCGTCTTTTGCATGAATACTTGTATCGCTATCAGTAGACACCTCAGTATCGGGGACGATTCTCCAAATAACTTTTTTGATTCTGTCGGTCAAATCATTGGTAAAGCTATAATAGTCGGCAATCAATGAAGATTCGCTACTGATCTCAACTGTATCGCTGAGATTTGTTAGATTTTTAGTAATATCAGCATCAGTCTGTTTATCGTTAGCATTGTCTTCTATAAGAGTAATACTAGCTTCTAGGTTTTCGTCATCAGTATCTGGCGTAATGCTTGTACCGTTTTTATAGATAGGCGGTGCTGGTAATATATCTTTGGTATCTGTTATTTCAGACTTGCTCTTATCGATAGTATTCAACGAATCATCTAAATCTGAAGCGTTGTGAGTACCATTTTCGCTGACATCGATGGGTGCATCATAAGATTCGAAATCGGAGCTACCATAATCAGCAAAGCTGTTGCATAACACGGTTTGTAGCAGATAATCAGGAACGTTATCAGCTTCATCGATCGTTTGAACACCGTACAGTAGTACTGTCACTGGCGGTTTGCCATGTAACATTGCATTGGTTAGTAAGTTGCGGATTAAATGAGTCAACATCGATGACTGGCCATCAATGACGATGTGCTCACCAATTAGAGTGGCTTCAGGATAATGCTGGCGTTCTTGATTGACTAAGTCGTATAAATCTAAATGCTCAACTTGTTGCAGGGCATGACCAGCATCTAAACGGCTGACTAGTAATATACTCTCTACTAAATCATTGAGTCCCGATAAGTCGCGATTGATTGCATGAGCACGCTTATCAAATTTTGCTTTAGTATCGGTTGGTAACGAACCAGTCAGCATGTCCATCATTTCGATTTGCAGGCGAATACGCGTAATGGGCGTACGTAGCTCATGAGAGGCATGTGCCAATAGTAAATTATTAGCATCGATAAGATGTTCGATTTTCTGTGCAGCTTGGTTGAATCCGCGTGCCAATGAAGCAATCTCATCATTACCGCGAGCATTCACTCGTACCGTAAAGTCGCCATCACCCAATTGAGTCATCTGTTGGCTCATCTGATTGATACGCCAAGTAATAGTTCGAGCAATCCACCATAGAACACCAGCCATAATGAATAGCAGCAATAGCGTGCCTGTGAATAAATTCAGGGCAGCAGAGAGTACGGGTTTTTTGGGTGGTAAGCGTGATTCATATAACAGTGTATAGCCAGTAGTGCTATAGACCTGAGCTTGCTTGGTAGGAGACGTTTCTGCAAATGAAGGGAAAACACGAGATAATAAAGAAGGCGGTTCTGGCAGCTCTAGCGGTAGGTCACTGTTGTCTGTTTGCATGAGCAACCGACCTTGGCTGTCATACAAGCCCATCTTAGCTTGTAAAGACTCATCAAAGATATCGAAGCTTTTTTTGACCACTGCCAACATAAACCGAGACTGTAGGCGATTGTCTCGGCTAATGGAAGTATTTAGTTCGTGCAGGAACGGGTCTATCTGTCCCAAAATTTGTGTGGCGAGTACTTCTGAGCGAATACCTGCATCTTTATCATGCACAAGTTGCGTCAACAGCACCATAGCCACTGCAAATAAGATAAGTGCCATCATGACACTGGCAAACAACTTGGCAAATACGGAACGAAAACCCAACTGCTGCATTAAACCATCTCTATTATTAGACGCTTATATCGATACATCCTGTTGACTCTATACAACTGAATCAACAGGATGATTGTTTTCTCGATCCGTCAGCTGTTTTCTATGATCAAACCTGATCAGTGGCAAATTGATAACCAACACCGCGTACCGTGATGATACGTTTTGGCTGGCGTGGATTGTCTTCAATTAGGGCTCTCAGGCGTGAGATATGAACGTCAATGGCACGATCGATGTTGTCTGAGCTATCATCGTTTGGCATAGCTTGCCAAAGCTGCTCACGATTCAGTACTTTACCAGAATGTGTGGCAAAATAATGCAACAATTGGAACTGATGCGTCGTCAAACGTACAGCTTCATCATCGATAGTGACTTCATGGCTATCAGGGAATACGCTTAAACGGCCAAAGGTCAAACTGTCTGACTGGCTATCTGCTTGATTCGGTTGCTCGTGACGACGAATGACAGCACGAATACGTGCTAGCAGTTCACGCGGTTCAAAAGGCTTAGAGATATAGTCATCAGCACCCATCTCAAGACCTAACACGCGATCGGTTGTATCACCTTTCGCTGTCAGCATGATGATTGGCACTTTGTTGGTCATGTTGTTTTTGTTGCCGCGAATTTTTTGACATACCTGCATACCATCCATATCAGGTAGCATCAAATCAAGAACAACCAAGTCAATATCACGCTCTTTGGTGTCTAATAATTCAAGACCTTCTTGACCAAGACCTGCATGATGCACATCATAATAGTTCATGGTTAAATAATCGCTGATCAATTCAGCTAAATCAGGATCATCTTCAATCAATAAAATTTGCTTACTCATGGGTTATCCTCTAGTTGTTGTTATGGTTTATCAAAAGTTTCATATGCTCTGATATTTAAATCATGACAAATACGTCAATGATTTTAATTTCTAAGGCATTCAAACTATCAAGCCTCTAAGATTTCAAAGTTTCTTTCATGGTTAGCTAGTATCTAGCCAATAATTATTAGCGATTTATAATACTATCTATAGTACCGCTATATTGCCTAATTAGGCTGTTACAAAACAAGAGAGGCTTTGTTAATATTTCTACACAATGTAACTGTCGGTATGAATGACTACGAAACATTGACCTTTTTACCGTCAGAATCAAGCGGCAAATCAGCCAAACAAATCAGACTGTCATTGCTAATACCTGCAATCAAATATTGTTCTGTCGAGGGGTTGTACTCGACTACCTCAATAGGATATCGCTTTAAATGCTGATCTTGTCCGATAATCCAGACATTAGCCGTCAGTGGCTTGAGTGGTTTATACGGTGGCGATTGCAACTCTGTCAAGTCGACATCGTGTAGCGCGCGCTTTGGCACAATAGTACCCACGTCTATCTGACCATAATTGACTCGCCCGGTTACTTGCATATTTGGTAATAACTGCTTACGACTGACCTCATTGTCAATAACATCAACATTGACCATAAGTCTTTTCGGTTGACTGGTCGCAGTCAGCTTACTGATTTGTCCCGTAAATTTTTCTAAGATATTTTCAGCAGTAAAATTGACAGTCTGACCTACCGACAGTTGGGGTTCAGCTTGAATAGGTAGCATAGCAGTAAAGTGTAATTTAGTCTCATCACTAAATTTCAGGAGTGGCATTCGAGCTTCTAGCTTTTGACCCGCTTTTGCATACAGGTTTTCTACACGTCCTGAAAAGCTTGCACGGATAGTAATCAGTTTATATTGAGGCTTTGAGTTCTCTATACCCTTACTACTATTAACCTCATCATCATCATCATCACCATCACTTGAGCTAGTTATAGCTGCATTTGTCGTTAATGGCTCTGTGCCATCAGATAAAGCCTTCTTAATGGTTGTATCATTATTTACTGCAGGTTGATTGGGTTTAGCGTTTGCGCTGGTATCTTGAGCATTAGTCTGTTTGGCAACATCAGTACCACTTTGCACCTCAGTGTCTTGATCAGGCTTACCGGAATCTGCCGCTGTATCGTCTGATGTATTAGATGAGTTGACCGTTTTACTTTCTGTTTCCAATCGTCTGACAATGAGTAGTGGTGTGCCTTTTTCTACCCATTGGCCTTTAGTAACCAAGATCTCTTCTACATTGATAGGATGTACTGTCACAAATTGGGTCTGCTTAATAGGTTCAATATTGCCTTGTAGGCCAAGACTAGGCTGGTAACGTGAAGGTTTTATACTCAATATATGATCAGGTGTAATGGTCACACTATCATCGGTAATGACAACGGGAGTATCTACTGCCGGATTGTTTTCAGTGGCCGCTGGATCATCGGTAGGCGCTGGCGGCTGACAGGCAGCAATGAGTAAAGCACTCAATAAATAGCTGCTGTTTTTTAAAATTTTGGAAACTGTCATCGCGTTCACCATAGTAGTTATCATTTTATTATATATTGAATTACAGTGCGGTGAAACGGCTGCTAAACACTTACTTCATTTTATAAATATGCGATGACCAGACCTAATAATGTTAAAAATAACAAATATAGCTAGCAAAAAAATGCTCTACATTACTGGTCAGTTTGTATATTGACTCGATTATGACTAGAAAAGGATCGATAATTGTGCTAAAAACGAATCTGATAAAGCATATTGATACATTTATAGAACAAAGGAAGATTATTCAGCAATATTTCCATCGTTTCTATATAATGTAGAAATATCATAAAGTTGTCGACTATTTTGATTTGAACTATCTCTATTTAGATAACAATTCAAACGGTTAGTGAGGAAGTGCTTTACATGATACAAAAAGAGCCCTACTTTAATTAGTGATAATGAAAGTTGTATGGTTCACCTAAAAAGCTTATTTTCTGGCTCATTTTTTTAAGTTTATTAATAAAAAAGTGCGTATAGTAACTCATGTTGACAGCATGTTTGATAGGCCGATACTGACAGATAGTAGGTTCGCTGTCATAACACATGGTAATACAAATTTAGCTGTTCGTATCAATCCGATAATAAGTGATATGACACGTTGAAATAACAGTTGAAATTTTGTATTGATCGATAGAATTACGAACAAATAGTCGTTTATAGGACAGTGATAATGGAAAATGATTTTAATGGTTTGAAAGTAATGGTTATTGATGATTCAAAAACCATTCGCCGTACCGCAGAAACCTTACTTCAAAAAGCGGGCTGCGAAGTCGTAACTGCTATTGACGGCTTTGATGCTTTAGCAAAGATTGTTGATAACAACCCAGATATTATCTTTGTCGATATTATGATGCCACGTTTAGATGGTTATCAGACTTGTGCTCTGATAAAAAACAACCCTGACTATGCTAACAAACCAGTCATTATGCTGTCTTCGAAAGATGGCTTATTTGATAAAGCGCGTGGTCGTATTGTTGGTTCTGATGAGTATCTGACAAAGCCGTTTAGTAAAGACGAGCTGTTTGAGGCAATCAACCAGTACCGCTAATATGGCAAATGTCATTGCTAGTACTAAAGTATGTACATCTGCAAATATAAAGTTTCGTTTAGGCTTATTGTTGGTATGATTTATGCATGTTTTTGTAGGTTGGGTTACAAAGTCAAAATACTTAACATGAGTGACAATTAATAATAATTGCTCAATATTTCACAACAACTGCTAAAAAAATAATTTTGCCACTTATTTCTGGCAAATGATTTTTACTCAGGTTGTCTCAATAATATAACAACATATCCTCCTGGATATTTTCGAAAATAAAGGAAATTCCCATGACTACCGTTTTAGTCATTGACGACTCGCCATCTGAGATGGCGAAATTTCGCGATATGCTTGCTAGACATAACTTTCAAGTATTAGAGGCGACAAATGGTGAGCAAGGCTGTCAAATGGCAGTTGATCACTTACCAGATGTCATCTTGATGGATGTAGTGATGCCTGAGATGAATGGCTTCCAAGCCACTCGAAAAATTACTCGTGGTAAAACGACTGCTCATATCCCTGTGATTATGATCAGTACTAAAAATCAAGAAACAGATAGAGTTTGGGGAAAGCGTCAAGGCGCTAAAGAGTATATCGCCAAACCAGTTGATGAAAATAGCTTGGTTAATATCATTCGCAAAGTAATGGAGTAGCTTGTGGCTTCCAAAGGGTTTATTGAGCTTCTGCGTTTAGCAGATCTGGCACGTGCGCGCAAAAGTGGTCGCCGCGGTGGACAAGAGTATGATTGGCAAGGCGTGGTGTTTGAGATTGGTGGACAGCGTTTGGTTGCGCCGATGGGTCAGGTATCAGAAGTATTAGCCATGCCAGAGTATACCAGCTTGCCTTTAGTAAAACCTTGGATGCTGGGCATCGCTAATATTCGTGGACGTCTACTACCAATAACTGATTTGTCTCGGTTTCTACAGGTTCCTAGTGGCTTAACGCAAATGAGCCAACGTAAAGTCATTGTCATTGATCATGACAATCTCTTTTCAGGACTGGTAGTAGACCAAGTTATTGGTATCGAACAATTTACACATGACCAGTACCGTGCAGAGGCAATTGAATCTAGTTCGCCTTTTGCACCTTATAATCATGGTAAGTTCTTTAAAAATGAACAAGATTGGTATGTCTTTATGCCCAGTTTACTCGCACAAGACTTACAATATACCGATGCTGCAATATAGCTATCGATAACAGATATTTGACTGTTAAGGCTATGATCAAGTAATAGCGCACGACACAGTTAGATATCAGCATTCACACAGGCTTTGTTAATCACTGTTGTTTTATAACAATAAGATTGTCAAAGTCAGTCACGATAAGACTTTGATGATTGTTTTAAAGGAATACGCACGATGAGTGATGTTATAAATAAACCTGTAGCTGGTACACCCAATGCAACAGCGGGTGGTGCAAACGCTAATAGTGAGTGGAAACTATTATTAGTGCTTTTTGTTTCGATAAGTGTGGCTTGTCTGATTTGGTTGGTAAACTCCTTATCATCAGTGAGTCAGTATTTTTCTGACTTTACTCAGTCAGTTGTTTTGCCTGTCGTCGTGTTCGTGATAGGGGTGTTAGGGATAATTTTTGCTCTGTACCAATTACTTAAACATCGTGGTGGCTCGGAAAGATTACTTATCGAAAAAGAAACATTACGTCGTCGCCAAGAAGCAGAAGCAGAGTCTGAGCGCGCGCGTCAAATCCAAGAAGAAAACGAGCGTAACCAGGTTGCTATTCTGCGTTTACTTGATGAGTTGGGTGATTTGGCGGAAGGTGATTTGACGGTCAATGCAACCGTATCAGAAGATTTTACTGGCGCAATTGCTGACTCAGTAAACTTTGCAATTGACCAACTTCGTCAGTTAGTACTGGTTATTAACAACACTGCTGATCGTGTCTCGCAATCTTCAGATCAAACGCAGATGAATGCAGTTGAGCTTGCTGAGGCATCTGAACATCAAGCGCAAGAAATTGCTGGTGTGTCAGCGGCCATTAATGAGATGACAATCTCGATTGACCAAGTTTCAAATAACGCTTCAGAATCTGCGACCGTTGCTCAGCGCTCAGTTGCCATTGCTTATAATGGGGCAGAAGTTGTACAGCGCTCTATTGAAGGTATGAACGTTATTCGTGACCAGATTCAAGAGACGTCAAAACGTATCAAACGTCTTGGTGAATCTTCACAAGAGATTGGTGACATCGTTAGTCTGATTAATGATATTGCTGACCAAACCAACGTTTTGGCATTGAACGCTGCTATTCAGGCATCGATGGCTGGTGAAGCAGGTCGAGGCTTTGCGGTTGTTGCTGATGAGGTACAGCGTCTTGCTGAGCGTTCAGCCAATGCAACCAAACAGATTGAAACACTGGTGAAAACGATTCAGGCAGATACCAACGAAGCCGTTGTGTCGATGGAGTCGACGACCTCTGAAGTTGTACGCGGTGCGCGGTTAGCAAAAGATGCTGGTGAAGCACTAGAAGAAGTCCAGAGCGTTTCTAACACGTTGGCTGATTTGATTCAAAACATCTCAAATGCTGCAATACAGCAGGCTGAGTCTGCTGGGCATATATCTCATACCATGAATATCATTCAAGATATTACTTCACAAACCTCCTCTGGTACGATGGCAACTGCACGATCTATTGGTGAGCTGAGTGAAATGGCTGCAGCACTACAAGAATCAGTAACCGGCTTTAAAGTACTAAGTGATGATGAGTTATTGGATAACGAGCAAGCATTATCAGAAAATGTATGATGATAAGTTTGAACATTATAAGTTGAGCCTTAGAGGCTTTACAGTATTTTTATTAATATGTTAATTATATTGCTATGCAGATAATAATGGTTTGCAGCAGCAATTATAGCGGGTGACATGAATAAATTTATTCAGCTAGACAGCCATGCTAACAAGCACATTAAGCCAATACTAGTTGAGGCCTCTTCGCAGAACAATAGCTTTGATGTGCAGCAATGGCGACGATACATAGAACAAGAAATAGGTTTTGTTCTACCCGATGTTCAATTGCAGTGGTTGATTAATGCGATTGAACATACTGCATCGTCGTATGGGTTGACCCCTAAAAATTTATGGCATCGGTTGCCAAAAAACAACGAGATGCGTCAACAGCTATTAGATAACGTACTGATTCACGAAAGTCGTTTTTTTCGTTATATACCTTCTATTAATTTTGTCACAGAGTGTGCAGCGCAACATCAGCGACTCCGGTTAGCTGCTACCAATACTGATAATAGTGCTGAACGTAATTTTGATGAGTTATTTCGCATTTGGAGTGTTGGCTGTGCAAGTGGACAAGAAGTTTGGTCCTTAGCGATGAGCTTAATATCAAAGCAATTAAAAAATTATACGATATTGGGTACAGACATTAGCCATCGAGCTATCAAAAGAGCACAGTTAGGACATTATGATCAGCGGCAGAAATCTTTAATTCCAGACATCTGCCAGCAATTTATACAGCCATTGTGTGCTAATAGTGCAATTAGAAAACCAAGTTTTTGCGATTCAACAATAACGAAAGAAATGATCGCAAGTAATCAAGCACATTGGCAAATAGCACCGAGCTTGAAACAGTATGTTAGCTTTGCTTTACATAATATTATTGAACAAAAGCCACCCACTTCGCATCTCCAAAATGTCATTATTTGCCAAAATATGTTGCTGTACTTTCGTAAGTTTGATCAACGCGATATTTTAGCAAGGCTATCAGAGCAGTGTGCATTAGGTGGTTATATTATATTGGCTCCAGGTGAGGCGTTGTTTTGGCGTCCTTCGAATATGCGCCGTATTGCGCACCCACAGGTTAATGTGTGGCAAAAAATAAATGCCTAAATTAGTGCTTAGACGAGTTAGGATAACCCTATGAAAAACCAGCCCAATGACATCGTGACGCTCGAGTGGTTATTGCCACTTTTGAATCAGCAACTATTACAGATAGCTGATGGCTGGCAATTAGGTGATGAAAGCACTGATTACGAGCAGATGGTGCAGAACTACCATCAAGTGGGCGGCGCGCTGACGATGATTCGCTTGCCTCTGCTAGCAGATCTTGCCAATAAACTGAGTTTATTGGTAGAAGCAAGTGGTCACGATAGTATTTCTATCAATAACAGCCATATCGGTCAGTTTGCTCATAGATTGTTAGAACGTGAGCTGAATCAATATGTGCGTACCACTAGCCACAACACGACGCTGATTAATAATGCTGCTAATGACCTTGCCCAAGCACTATCAGAACTAGGCATAGCGACAGAGTCCCTAGAAATGCTTGCAGCTAGCCAGAATGAAGGCTTAGGCAGTCATACTACCGATGACAATATCATTGATAATATTAAAGTGGTATTTCCAGAAAGTAGAATGACCACAAATCTAGAAAATCATCATTACCAACAGTTATTATTGGTTTGGCGACAGCAAGTACAAGCGTTATTGGTGGCCAATACCAATGAATCTTCTTTATTAAAAGTATTAGGCAGAGTTAGTCAATATTTATGGCAAACCTCTCAGCATGAAGATGAGCAACGTCTTTGGTATCTAACAGACTTATGGCTCAACGATCTTGTAAATAATGAGACACCACTACCTGAAAACTATGCTCCACTGTTGGGTCAGTTGGATCAAGTGATAGAATTTTATGTGGAGCAAACCGAACTCTCGTCGAACGCTATTAGAAGCTTGATTATCAGAGTATATATCGAATTAAGCAATCTTACACAAAATAGCAAAAGCACTCAGTCCATACTAAATAATTTGCCGCACAGTGCGGTTACTGTATCGCGTTTTTTACCGCGAATACTCAATGAGCTTGAAACACTTATTTTTAATCTGGATAATCCAGACACAATTTTATACCCTCTACAAAAAATACAGCGTCAACTCGAGAGTCGAGGTTGGATATATTATGTCGAACAAGTAGAGTCTATTCTGGTAAATCTAGAGCACGCACTATCATCCGAAACAGGGTTTGCACAAGAGCAATGGCAAATTGAGCGTCAGCTTCAAGAGCTATATAATGCGCTCTATAATACCGAACAGACTATATCTCTAAAGATCGGAGATGCCGCCTCTTTTATCACTATACCTGATGATATCGATACACAAGCTGAAAATAATCAGGTTGTGAATGCTACCGATGGTAACTTGCGTGAGCTTCGCATTGCAGTAGAAGATGTCAAGCAAAGCTTTCATGAATATGTACAACGTCAAGATATTCATTTGCTGCCTAAGGCTACTGATTTTTCTGAGATTGGTGATGCTTTTGTTGATATGGGTTTGCCAGAAATTCGTGAAACCATCAATGCGCTATCCAACGTGTTTACACAGTTGGTAGATCATAAAATTGCAACGCTTAGTTGGGACGTCACTCAGGCATTGGCTGAGGGATTGACATCTATTGAGCTACTACTAGACTATCTTGCGCAGCAGGTTTTTGATCAAAAGTTATTGACTCAGGCATATGAGTACACTCTTAAAGCCACAGGTCTGCTTAATGACTATATTGCCGCACCAAGTACCGTCAAAGAGACTTTTCTTACTCGAAAGCAAGCCGCAACTAATGTAATTCGTTACGATGATAATGGTGAGTTGGCTCCTACTAATGCTCAGTCTATTCATGCTGAATCTTTGACTGATACCAGTGTTGATGATGTTCTTTTGCAAGAGAAAGGTGGTGTTGAGAGTAATAGTCTAGAGAGTGAGTTATTAACGAAAGCTCGCACGCAAGTTCAGCCCGATAACTTCGAAATGGATGCGGATATTCGTGACATCTTCATTGAAGAGGCGATTGAAGTCATCGCTGATTTAGATGACTTTCTACCTATTTGGGAGCAGGATGCACAAGATTTAACACCACTAACTGAAGTGCGTAGGGGTTTCCATACTTTAAAAGGCTCAGGCCGTATGGTAGGTGCTTTTAGTATCAGTGAGATGGCTTGGTCAATCGAAAACTTGCTCAATCGTCTTTTGGATAAGACACTGCCTGTCACTGATAATGTTGTAGATCTAGTCATTGAAACAGCAAAAAAATTGCCTGCATTGGTTACAGATTTTGAAGCACAGAAATCCCCAAGTTTTGACCCTGCTGTTACTGTTCTACAGAGTCATAATTTAATGGCGCAGCAACCTATGAATGCTGGGTTAAGCATGTCTGAGCCTGTTGAAGCCGAGTTGTTAGTTACTCCCGATACGATTTGTGACTCTCAAACGACAGATGATAAAGATGAAAGCAGACATATAGCTGCTTTATTATCTGATATCGAGATTCCTGCAGTACTCGTACCATTCATGCAAGCTCCAGATCAGCTCGCAGCTGATGCTAACGATGCAGACCCTGATATTAAAGAGATATTTATAGAAGAAGCCAATGAAGTGCTGGCTGAAATTGTACCTCTATATGAAAATTGGCGTCTATCACAAAGTGACTTAAGCGGGTTGACAGATATTCGTCGCGGTTTCCATACCTTAAAAGGCTCAGGCCGCATGGTAGGTGCCAATTATACTGCTGAGTTGGCTTGGGCAATAGAAAACATGCTCAATCGAATCTTAGATAATAGTATTGCCATTTCAGAAGATATGAGTCAGCTTATTGCAGATGTGTTAGCTGCTTATCCTTCAATGCTAATCGTGTTTGAAAATGACAGTCAAGATTACCCAGCGACGTTACCACTTTGGATTGCTTGCGCCAATGCTTATAGTAAGCAGCATGGTGATGAGTTCAGCTATTCCGCTTTACATCAGAATGACATGGTATCTAATGGGTCCGATCTTGAAAGTACTCAAGCATCACTGTTGTCGTCTGAGCTAGGCGAGGCCAATCTTGTCCATGATAATAGCAACAAAGAAATGGATGCTACGCTGCAAACGATTAACTCTGTTAATGAAATGATAGCAGAAGCATCTATTATCATCGTGCCTCAAAGCGATGAAGAGAAAGAGTTTTTTGAGATTTTTATCGACGAAGCAGAAGAGTTATTACAGGAAATAGATCAATTCGTTGATGAGCATCAAGATGAGCCTCATATTGAAGTCACGGATGATATTGTACGTGCATTTCATACTCTGAGAGGTGCTTCTGGCTCTAGTGCTCTTGCGGCTATTAGTGAAGTAAGTGCGACCATAGAGCATAGTTTAGAGTTGTTACAGCAAAAAGATAAAGCCATGAATGCTCAGCATTTAGAGGCATTAGCAAAGTCATCTACGCTCATGGATGGTTATTTGAACAGTTACAAGCAAAATGTTCAACCAAAAAACATATTAATAGAAGACGTACAAAGCCAACAAGATCTAGCCTCATTACAGGCGATGCTTGGTAAACAACATGTCGCTAGTGATACTGAGTTGATGTCTGATAATAAACCGACGATAGAGCAATTATTAGATGATAATATTGATGAATTGTTAGATGCTCAGTGGGAGTTAGATGATGCGCTGAACCAAGCTGAAACAGCCAATATTCAGAAATATATAGATCAGCAAGTCTCACAAATAAAATATTTAACCAATAAAGCACAACCATTTCCCAAGTTCATCTCAATTCTTGATGAGTTGGGTAACACTTATAGCTATCTAAACGATAATCCTGAAAAAGCAAGAGATAAAGACATTCAAGCTATTTTGCATACTGGTCATGCTCAGTTGGTTGGTTTGTTTGATGCACTAGCGGGTAGTACCTCATTGAAGGTAGATCAGAAAGTTCTAGCTAATCTACAAAGTATCTACCACACGGATAGCGGCAGTGAAGATGAGGATGTTTTCGCGGTTCGAGCCATCTCGTCATCTGATCTAGAACTCGAGTCTATCGATACTGATGCTGAGCTATTAGAAATATTTTTAGAAGAAGCGCAAGAGCTAGACGCTGCGTTAGATGAGAGCTTTAACAAATGGCGAGCAGATATTAGCAACGTCAATGCTCTAAAAGTTTTGCAACGGCATCTGCACACTATTAAAGGTGGGGCACGGATGGCGGGCATTCGCAGTATTGGTGATCTGACCCACGAAGCTGAAAGTGTTTATGAAGCATTTGTAGAAAACAGACGAGTACCGACAGCTCAATGGCTCGACATTATGCAAATGGTGCAGGACACAATGTCATTGCAAGTCATGCATATCGTGAGCTATAAAAAATCATTTTTTGCATCAGAGCTTATTGAGCAGTTACAACAGCTTCTAAAAGCACGAGTCTTGCCAGAAATGGTAGAGTTAATCATACCTGTACCAAAAAATCATTTTGAACCTGAGGCGCAAAGTAAGGTTGTCAGCAGTACGCATAGTAAAGATGATGTACTAGATATCTCAAGCTTAGATAGAATGATTAAACAGTCATGGGCTAATGGTTTACCAGACCCTGATATATTAGCGGTATTTTTAGAAGAAGCAGAAGCCCTTACCAATCGCAATAAGTATCTGCAATTATTTTTAGAAAACACGGACAATAGAACAGCATTACAAGCGTTACAGCGTGACTTGCATACTATCAAAGGTGGTGCACGAATGGTCACTGCTACTGGTATTGCAGATTTGTCTCATGAGATGGAGTCTGTCTATCAAGACTTTATAGACAACCGCCGCCCTGCCACCAAAAAAGTATTGGAATTACTAGTTGCCAGCCATGATTGGCTAGCTGATGCGGTGTCTATTCTTAGACATCATGTCAATCCGCCAACGCCTGCGTTACTCATTGAGGCATTACAGCAATTTAGCAAAAATCCTGATAGTTTAAAGCAAGTACCTAAAGAGTCTCTACAGTCTCAACGTGAAGCAATCTTGATCGCTAAAGAAAATCGAGATTCACAATATTTGGCAAAAGATATTAGTGAAATGCCATCTATGATCCTCAGTACAAGCGAAGAGGATCAGAGTGCCAGCAACAATGAAATGATTCGTATCTCAGGTGGTTTGATTGAGCATATGATTAACTTGTCTGGTGAGTCAGCCATTAACCGTGCTCGTATCGATATGGGCATGAGTAGCTTGACTAACAGCATTGAAGATATGGGCATTACGGTGCAGCGATTGGCTGATCAGTTACGCCGAATGGAAATCGAACTTGAAGCACAAATTTTATCTCAAATAGATGATGAGTTGATTCAAAACGAAGACTTTGATCCTCTTGAGATGGATCAGTATTCTTCCTTAAATCAATTATCAAAATCTTTGACAGAATCAGCATCGGATTTAATTGATATTAATCATACGTTATTAGAAAAGACACGTGATAGCGAAAGCCTACTATTGCAATTATCACGGACACAAACTGAACTACAAGACGGTCTTATGAACTCGCGTATGGTGCCATTTACGCATCTGACACCACGTCTTGAACGTATTGTACGCCAAACTGCGAATGAGCTTAATAAATCTGTTGAGCTAACGATTATTAATGCTGATGATGAGATGGATAGAACCATCCTTGAGCGTATGACTTCACCACTTGAGCATATGCTACGTAATGCTGTCGATCATGGTATCGAAAATACCTCGACACGTCTCAGAGCAGGTAAGGAACGTAGTGGGCATATTACTCTCGAAGTCAGTCGAGAAGGCGGTGAAATTGTCATTCAGTTAACGGATGATGGTCGCGGAATCGACGTAGAAGCCGTTCGTAATAAAGCTATTTCTCAAGGGCTCATTGATGCTGGTGATACCAGTCTAACCGACCTTGATATCATGCAATACATCTTTAATGCTGGATTAAGTACCAGCAAACAAGTCACGCAGATTTCTGGACGCGGCGTAGGCATGGATGTAGTGATTAGTGAGATCCGTCAGTTAGGCGGTTCTGTGTCAGTTGTCTCAGAGCTGGGTAAAGGGTCTCGTTTTACGATGCGCCTACCGCTTACGGTTGCTGTATCTGATGCTTTGGTTGTGCGTGCAGCGGATCGTTATTATGCGATACCACTGGTACAGATTGAGCGCGTGGTTCGCGTTAATCCAGAAAAACTGTACGACTACTACCAATCTGGTGATTCAACGTTAAATTTTGAAGATGTTGACTATCGGGTACGCTACTTGAATGAGATTTTGTCGGGCAATAAGCTGAACGAGTTGGTTGTCAATACCAATACAAGTTTACCACTCATTATTATTAAGAACCGTACTGGACAGAATATCGCGTTGCAAGTTGATCAGATTGCAGGATCACGTATTGAGGTAGTCGTAAAACCTTTAGGGCAACAACTATCACATCTATCAGGTATCTCAGCTGCTACTATTATGGGTGATGGCTCGGTGATGTTAATTTTGGATCTGATCGCTTTAATGCGAAATGCACAGATGACTCAAAATATACCGCAACCTATCGACTTTAAACGAAGCGGTTTAGAGGCTAAGTCTACTATCTTAGTAGTCGATGACTCAGTCACCGTACGCAAAGTAACGTCACGCTTCTTAGAACGTCAAGGATTCAATGTAGCGCTTGCGAAAGATGGTGTTGATGCGATTGAGATATTACAAGATATGATACCAGACATGATATTGTTAGATATTGAGATGCCACGCATGGATGGTTTCGAGGTGGCTACCCAAGTCAGATATAGCAAGCGCTTACAGCATATTCCAATTATTATGATTACTTCGCGTACTGGTGAAAAGCATCGCGAGCGTGCACTAGAGATTGGTGTGAATGATTACATGGGTAAGCCTTTCCAAGAACAAGTACTGCTCAATAAAATCCAGCACATACTGGGTCAGAGGGTCAGTCTAACTCATGAAGGATAATACAGGTGTTTTGGCACTGAGGAATAAAAAAAAGAATGATATTAAGGTGATGGTCGTGGCAGAAGACCATCATCAGCGTATGGCATTTTCGGATACTGTCCGCAGCTGTGGTTTTACTCTAGTTGGGTGTATGTCACGGGCGCAGTTGCAAGCAAAAACTGTACTCTCTGATGTGGTCATTGATATCTGGCTGATAGATAGTGACTACGATGATAATATTGTGACTGCAACGACCGTCTCTAAACCTGCTGCAGTACTGGTGGGCTTTAGTCAGGCACCTTATCTCAATGAAGCCACGCAGTATGCAAAATGGCAGCGTAAGCTAAAACGTAAGCTTGCACAAATGCTTGAACTACCTATGCTAATAGATGCGCCAGTTCATAAGCATGATAGTACTGATACCGATTGGCATTATGTGGTTTTTTTGGGTGCCTCTATGGGTGGTCCAAGTGCGATCAAAGAATTTTTAGACAATTTGTCAGCCTCGCTGCCAGTTTGTATCTTATTGGCACATCATTTTAATGTAACCATGATAGATACCTTACCACGCATTCTAAATCGTCATAACGATTGGCAATGTCAGGTCATTACTTCTTCGCAGCGTTTGCGAGCCGGTCAGTGTCTCATAGCACCTATTGATAAACAGATTGTCTGTGACTCGACAGGTCGAGTCATACTGTTAGAGCAAGCTTGGGAAGGTGAGTATAAACCTGCCATCGGTCAAATCCTGAAGAACACCAGTGACGTTTATGGTAGTGATCTTATTAACATCATATTTTCAGGTATGGGTAATGATGGGTCTCAATATCTTGATCTCATTCAAGATAATAATAGTCAACTTTGGGTGCAAGACCCTAGTATGAGTGCTTGTCCTAGTCAGCCTCAGGCCATTATCGATTCAGGATATTGTGGTTTTATTGGTAGTCCGACAGATTTGGCACAAAAACTGACAGACTATATTGGCGAAAGGGCAGTCAAAACCTCTTCACCCTAACTTATTGTGAGTGATGTATGAAACAAATTTTGAAACATTCGTTTGAAGCTGTGAGCTTGTTGACCACTACCAACGGGATGCTCGACGTTACTATTGTTCCTGCATTCAACCAGCCTGATTGGTTGATTCCAAGTAGTCTGATTTTGAGTGTGGATGAGCATGATCAACATACATCAATTTATGATTGGCAGGATCAAGAAGTTTCTGTGTTTCATTTGCTACCACAAGATAAGGCAGTAGATAAAATAATCGTACTAGAAGGTAATACCTCAGAGCATCGCTTAGCGTTGCAAACGGCAGGTGAGCTACACCAATTACAAGTACGTATTTCAGATGTCAAAGATATAGAAGTACCTGAAAATTTCGATAAAACAAACATCAACGAAACAGCAGTACCCTTTAATGAAAACGTTATGCTATCCTACCTTTTTCAGACCGTTATGATTGAGGACAAAGTCTATTTAGTACCAGACTTAGACAAAATTGCTCATCAGTTGGTTGATGTAAGCAGCTAGATTCGCTTCTATTTTTTATTCATTTACTATGAATTGAATGTTTAAATCATCTCAATGGCTTTTGAATGCTAAATGAGTAGCTGTTTTTATCTATATTGCTGATGACAGATAACTAGTAATGAAGGTGATAGGGTAGCTCATGAGTAATACGAATTCAAAGTGGTCAGTCAGTAGTCGAATTTTTCACTGGATCAGTGCAGTTTTATTATTGATTACGTGGATAATGATGCTGTTAAATAATAATCTTGATAGTAATATTTATATTGGGCTGCACAAAGCTTTTGGCGTTAGTTTATTGTTTTGGATGATAGCACGAGTGATTAATCGTGTATTTACTAAAGCACCACCACCTATATCGATGCCAAAATGGCAGTTATTGTTGTCTCACTTATCGCATTTTGGACTATATGCTTTGCTGATAGCAATGCCAACGGTTGGTTTGCTAATGACGGTCTATGGTGGTCGACCTGTTGATATTTTTGGCTTGTTCCAAATCCCTGTATTTGTCACGCCAGACAGAACTTTGGCTCGCTTTTATAATAATCTGCATACGGACATTATCTGGCAAGCTATTATTGCCTTTACGGCTGTTCATATTAGCGCGGCTTTGTATCATCAGTTTGTCAAAAAAGACAATCTGATAGCACGTATGAAATAGTCCGTTGTAAAATAGCTGTGTGTTAAAAAAAATTCTGTGTGTTATTAAAAGTAATGTCATGACTTAAACCAAAAAAAGCCCTCAGTAATAATACTAAGGGCTTTTTTGAAATCCAGCATAAAAGCATCAATTGAAACTCTCTGCTGTTATATATCGATTCAATTTAAAAGTAGTACAAGGCAACCGAGTGTAGATGTATGCTTAATACTTCAAGCGAGGTTAACGCAGTAATACTTTCATAGTGGAATGACGATAACTTTACTTTTTGTGCTCAGGCAAGCTGATATTCATCTCTAGTACGTCTAGGCTATCTTCAGAACGATGATTGATATTGACATCATCAATCTGCACGCCATTGACATACTTATTGACCACTTCTAAAATTTCACGCTTCATCTTTTCGATACGATCAGCAGTGAGACGGTTATTTAAGCGATTTTCACTTGCAACAATAACCTTGAGGCGTTCAGTCGCCAAATTAGCGCTACCTGCTGTGCCATTGCTGTCATCAGTACCAAATAGGCTACTCCAAAATCCTTTTTTCTTAGTCATCATTAACCCCCAAACCAGCGCTGTAATAAACTTTTCTTCTTCACGTCAAGATGACGGAGTGGACGCTCTTCACCCAAGAAACGGGCGACAATATCATCATAACACTGACCAGCAACCGAGTCGGTATAATGGATGACAGGCTCGCCATGGTTAGATGCTTCAAGCACAGCATGGCTCTCAGGAACAACACCAAGCAAAGGCACTTTTAGAATATCATTAGAAATTGTATCGATATCCATCATCTCATTAGCCGCTGCACGTTCAGGGTTATAACGAGTAATAATCAAGTGCTCACGTACAGAGCCTTGGTTTTCTTCAACCTTTTTGGTCTGACTTTGCAAAATACCAATAATACGATCCGAGTCACGTACTGAAGAAATCTCAGGGTTGGTGACGATGATCGCTTCATCAGCATGATACATAGCCAACTGAGCACCGCGTTCAATACCAGCAGGTGAATCGCAAATAATATAGTCGAACTGTTTAGACAGCTCAGCCATGATCTCTGCAACACCTTCATCTGTCAGCGCGTCTTTGTCACGCGTTTGACTGGCAGGTAGGATGAACAAGTTTTCAAGCTGTTTGTCTTTAACCAACGCTTGCGATAAACGTGCATTGCCGTTAATAACGTCAACAAAGTCATAAACAATTCGGTTCTCACAACCCATGATCAAGTCTAGATTACGTAGACCTACATCAAAATCGATAACGACTGTTTTATAGCCACGCAATGCTAAACCAGCGGCAAAAGAGGCACTTGTTGTGGTTTTGCCCACACCGCCTTTACCTGAAGTGATTACAACTATCTTCGCCACAATGGCACACTCCTATGAATCAATGGGATATCTTTATATAAATAGCGCAATTATATATTACATTTATAGCATATATACGCTACCTGCGAAGCTAGCCTAGCATAAATAAACAAAAATTTATAGCGAGTCTGCACTAAAGCAGGGAAACTGCTCATATATAGGCTACAAGGCAATACTACCTAAAATTTGTTAACCAATAATGCCTATGATGAATAATAAAATAAACGCTTACGAAAGATACAAATAGTGGCATAGCCAGTGATTCATCATAGAACAGTTTTGTTAAATAAACTTACTATAGTATTTGAGAGTTTATTTAAAAGCCATTCGAATTAGGTATCACTTATCACCGTAAATACTAAACCTTCACCTTCTACAAATCTTACTTGTACGGCTTTATCAACGACATGTGGTGGTAAGTTATCTCGTAAGCAATAAGTACCTGCAACCGAGACCAATGAAGGATTGAAAACCTGACAAAAAATGCGAGCATCTTTGTCACCAGTAGCACCTGCAACCAAACGTCCTTGAGCGCGGCCATAGACATGTAGGCTGTTGTCCGTAATCGCTTCAGCACCGCTATTGACACTGTTGGTCAAAATCAAGTCGCCACCGACGTGATTGAGACTTTGTCCTGAGCGTAGCATTTGGTCATAGATTAGGCTAGTGATATGATCATCACTTGCTAATGACTCTGCTGATGTATCAGATATGGTTGTCTCAGTAAGTGGTTCGTTGACAGCAGTCGCAGGGTCATTACTGGTTGACTCTGTTCTACCGTCTTCTGGAGCTGTACTCACTTGAGCAGTGGGCTTTTTAGTGGGTACGATACGCTCGATACGTTTGCCATCGGCAGGGAAAATCGCCAACCGTTGCGCACGCGCTTGAGAATCCATCATACCCGTGACTACGCCGATGGGCTGTAGACCACATGACCACAACAGTTCCACTAATGCTGACAAATCTTGCTCGACTTCACTATCAATAAGAATGGGAATGTTGCTAGATTTGTTGCTAAAAGTCTCATTAAGCTGTGATTCAATAGCGCTCAAATCATTTGTATTGAACTGCAAACGTGAAAAGGTCAGCATCTTGCCATAAAATGCCAGTGCTGGCGTTGGTGCGGCGTTCGAGGTCTGGTTGTCACTATCTAAAACTGTCATATATAAATCCTCAAAAATTCATTCTATCGCTGTGTTCACGGTGCTGTTTTTATTATGGAGCCATACTGTTTTGTGCTGTGACTTTAGTCTATGTTATGGCTCTGCCATACTATTTTATCATCGAAGCATATTATTAGCAGTAGGGCTTATAGGTTAAGCATGTCTTGGTGTTTCCACTGTTGCACTTTTACCTGCGCTTCAAACTCAGTCAAACTGTCTTCAATGATACTCGAAATCAAAGTATCTAGCGCTGTATTATCCGTATTTATTTGTGCAACGCCACGGGCAATCGCGACCATTAATGAATCGAGAAGCTTAGGATCAAGGAGACGTTGATTCAGTGCGTAAACGACGTTTTCACCTATATTATGCCCAACATGTTGCAACTGTGATTCAATCAAACTGCCAGCGATAGGAATCATGCGTAGATAACGACGTAGCTCAGGCGTATTGGCCAAGCCTTCTTCAATGGCATTGCCAACCTCAGCGGCTAAGATACTGCCGCCACCTGATGCTGCCGTCAATTCTTGCAATTTGGGTGTTAGCTCTGTACGTAATAGATAAAGTAACACCGCTTCGATTTCATCACGATTTCGCGAAATCGTCGATTCGATAAATGATTTGTGAGCTTCAGGGTCGGTCAGTTCTTGCCGAAAGTTTTGGATGGTTGTCAATATGACACGGTCCGATAACTCTTCTAGCAGTAAGTCGATATAGAACTTGATACGATTAATCCACGGCTGCGGCAGCACTTGGTAGCCAAGCTGGTATAAGCGTCGTCCGATGACCACTGCTCGAAACAAACGTAAAGCGCGTAGTTGCGGAAAGCAACCTAATACTTCATACCAGTGTACAAAGGGAAAAAAGAACCAGCGGTAGTAGGCTCTTTCTTTAATAGCAATCATCCAACGCAGGAATAGCTCAACGATTAAGAATATCGTAAAGAACCCACCAGCAGTACGCAAAGGATCATGCAAGGTATTTTGATACCAACTGAGAGCCTCACCAATGGTCAGCCATCCTGCGATATGAGCACTAAAATTACTCATTAAAATAGCATCAATACTAATCAATAAGAGATCAATGCTGATGATGATCATCATTACGATGTCGTAAGTCAGCTTTAGGCGATTTGGCTTGGGGCGATTTGGTCGTGACGGCTTATTATCCGACTGATTAGGGGATTGGTCCGGTAATGACGCTGAGTCTAGCGGCGGGCTAGTAGTAGGAGAGGCGGGCACAGTCAAACCTTATAAATGATAAATGGCATAAAAAGTAAGTAGCTTAGCGAGGGCGTGTCATCAACTAGATTGTGAAGCTTAAAATGAGAAAAATTGTAGATAAACAAGGAAGAAATTGCCGTTAATATGAACATATTAGCAAAATTGCTGACGATGTTTAGCAAAATTTAGCCATTTTAAGGCCACTAAATATATTAATGTGCTAATTGATGATACGCCCTAATATAGCGTTATAAAAATCGCTACTATTTAGAAAGTCATACGCTCATGACTGTCCACATTATCAATGAATAGGGCTAAAAAACAACCCATCTTTCATTATAATTAAGCATTACTATTGACGAGTTATCATTTCAGGTCAGTGTTTGAAAAAATAGTGATTAATCTTGATACTGATATGTGCTGAATAAGGTTGCCGTTTGGCTTTTATTTTTCTAATGGTTTTAGGTATCTTTGATTTTGGGATTGGTGTCGAAATCAGCTAGCATATTGGTAATGAGTTGGTCTTTTTCGTGCCATATCTGCTCAACCCAATCAAACATCTGCGCCTTTACCGTCTCATCATTTTCGTAACCACCGTTTTGGATACCAGCAAATAATGAATCAGGTATCTCGATGTATCTGACATCGACCCCCAAGCGTTTGATATTGCCTTTCCACAGATCGCTATAGGTCGGTACACCATCGGGATAAACAATCGTCATATCGAGCATGCCATCAATATCTTCACCCAGTGCGTTAATTGCTAATGATAGGCCACCCGCTCGCGGTTTTAATAGGTGGGTATAAGGTGACTGCTGCTTAGCCTGTTTGGCCTTGGTGAAACGCGTGCCTTCCAAGTAATTTAATAAGGTAAAAGGCTTATCTTTTAATAATGCACAGGCGCGTTTGGCCTCTTCGATGTCCTTACCTTTTAATGCAGGGTTTTTCGCGACGGCTTCTTTGGAATGTCGGCGCATCATTGGAAAATCTAAAAAGTAAAAAGCTTGACCAACAATGGGGATATAGATTAACTCAAACTTGGTAAAGAACCGTGTCAGCGGCAGGCGTTTTTCGCTAATGTACTGCACGATACTGGTATCGACCCAAGACTGATGGTTGCTGACCAGTAGATATTTGCCATTGATATGAACATCATCGGGTAAGTTAATACGCCAATCTTTACGCGGCAGCATGTTGTCGATTAAAGCATTATTACTACTGATCCAATGAGTGGCGATTTTTATCACGGTTTTATCCGCAATAGGAGCACCAGTGATAATCTTGCCAACGCCCATCAACCATAGAGGAATACTACCGCCAAAGCTATTGGCTGCGATAACGCCAGTTGCCGTCGCAAGTGAGATTGCTTTTGCTAATTTAGGCGTGCGTTTGTGTATTTTTTTAATAGTGGAGGTCAGTCGCATGCTAATCCTTTTAGGTCAGTCTTATTGGTCTATAAGTTATTCAGTGCTTTACTAGGGCGTGTCATCAATTAGCACATAAATATATTTAGTGGCCTTAAAATGGCTAAATTTTGCTAAACATCGTCAGTAATTTTGCCAATATGTTCATATTAGTGGCAATTTCTTCCTTGTTTATCTACCATTTTTCTCATTTTAAGCCTCACAATCTAATTGATGACATACCCTAGTGCCTATTTCGTCAGATATGCTTAAAAAGGTAAATAAAGTTAAAAATTTCGACGAATATGGGTGTTTATTTAGCAAGGTTATTTATATTTTTGGCTCTGAGTATTGCTGCAGCATAATTTTAGCAGAAACAAATCATAGTGTACGAATACAAACGTGACTTGTGATAACACCTTATAGTCAGTAGCAAAAGGTCTCATGTTGATGGCTAAGATCATGAAAATTTAGTCTTCACTTCTCGTACACAGTTGTGACAAAATATTACACATAGTTAGACTGTAATTGCCATAATGTTGGAGAGTGCATGTAACTACATAGCGTCAATTAATAGACAATATTTATAAAAAGCACAATTTTTTAAACTTAAGAGGAAATATTATGCGTAATACATTAATGATTGCAGCAGTAGCATCAGGTTTAGTTCTTAGCGGTTGTGTTACTGATCCAACTACTGGGCAACAAAGTTTGAATAAAACAACGCTTGGAGGTTTAGCTGGTGCACTTGGTGGTGCCGCTATCTCTAAAGCGACTGGTGGCGATGAGACTGGTCGTGATGCTGCTATTGGTGCAGCTTTGGGTGCTGGCGTTGGTTACTATATGGATCGTCAAGCCAAGCAGCTTGAGCAGCAAATGGCTGGTACTGGTGTAACTGTTGAACAAAACCCAACGACTGGTAACATCGATCTAGTAATGCCAGGTAGCATCACATTCTCTTTTGACAATTCAACACTAAGCTCATCTTTCAAGCCAACGCTTGATAAGCTTGCTACTACCATGAACCAGTATAATCAAAACACGATTACTATTGCAGGTCACACTGATAGCCAAGGTTCAGACTCTTACAACATGGGTCTATCACGTGATCGTGCTTACTCAGTTGCTAACTATCTAACGGCTCGCGGTGTTGCTTCTAACCGTGTTAATGTTGTTGCTTATGGTGAATCACGTCCAGTAGCAGATAACAGCACTGACTATGGTCGTCAACAAAACCGCCGTGTTGAGTTAACTGTTAATGCGCCACAGAGCGTAAACTAATTAGTAGTTCTATATAACGATTGTTTATATAATCATTATAAGTGCTAAGATTATTCATAAAAAAGATCAGCGATAAGCTGGTCTTTTTTTATGGATTGAATTTGATAATTTTATTTGTTTTTCAGACTATGAAACATCGATAGCATGAAACTGACATAGTAGATCGGCGCTTAAATAATGCTTTTAATGCGATTGCTTTTACAGTTCAAGATCTAGTGAAAGGCCAGTTCAAAATTAAATATTGATAATGATTATCAATACTACTATAATTTGTAAAGTTTTCTTAATGTTTTAATACTATATGTTTTAGTTGTGCATAATAAAAAATCTATGCATGGATAAACTAGCTTGCCGTAACATGCACTAATATCATTGATGAACTTTCATCAAAACCAATTTTTTTGCTATATTCTGAGGATATGTATGACGATTACTACCGTAATGAGCCGCAAGACTTTACCAACTACTTTAGCTGCTGCGCTTGCAGGGTTGTTATTGGTGTCAGGTTGTACCAAGCAAACCGAAGAAAATACTGATACTAGTGCGGATACTCAAACAGAAGTACAAAACGCAGAAGCTACTGACAATACGGATCTATCAGCTGCTGATAAAGCGCACAATGACAGACTGATCAGCAGTTATGCAAATATGGCACACGCTGCGTACAAAGACTCGCTAGATACGGCTAAATTGTTGCAAACAGCAGTAGAAGCATACGTAGCAACACCAACTCAAGAAAACCTTGATGCGGCAAAAGCTGCTTATAAAGCCGCTCGCCAACCGTACTCACAAACTGAAATTTTCCGTTTTGACGAAGGTTTTGTGACCGCAAATGACAAACGTGCTATTGGTAGCATCGATGGTTGGGAAGGGCAAATGAACGCTTGGCCACTTGACGAAGCATTGATTGATTATGTCAGTGACAGCTATGAAGGCGAGTACAACAGTCAAGATAATATCATCAATAGCGATACTATTACGGTTGGTAGCATCAATCAAGATACCACTACAATTACGCCTGAGCTGTTAGCAGAGATGAATGAGATTGGTGGCAGTGAAGCCAATGTGACGACTGGCTACCATGCCATCGAATTCATGCTATGGGGTCAAGATACCAATGGAGTTAACGAAGGTGCCGGTAATCGCCCTGTGACTGATTATGCAACAGAAGCAGGTCAATGTACCAGTGGTGATACTGTCAATGATGATGCTAGTATATGTGAGCGTCGCGGCGAATTTTTGACATCTGCTACGCAGTTGCTAGTAGACGATTTAACCGCGATGGAAGCCGAGTGGCAGCCTGAGAGCGAAAATACCTTGCGTAGCGATCTAATGGCACGTAAATATGACAATGGTCTGCGCCAGATTATGTATCAAATGGGCAGTCTAGCATTGGGCGAGCTTGCCTCTGAGCGTATGCAGGTTGCTTTCGTTACTGGCTCTACCGAAGATGAGCATGAGTGCTTCAGTGACTTAACACATCTAAGCTATGCCAATAATGCTCGCGGCATTCAAAATGTCTTTAACGGTAACTACAAGACAGTCGCTGGTAAAACGGTTGGCGGTTATGGCCTAAAAGACTACCTCGTTGATACTGATAACAAAGCGGCTGCTGATCAATTGGTTACAGATTTTGCTAAAGTAGAAGCTGCCTTTAACGTGATTGTTGAAAAAGGCGAAAAAGAAGGTATTAAAATCGATCAAATGATTGCTACTGCAGGTCAAGTAAGCAAGCAAGGTATTTCTGCTGAAGAACAAAACGTTCGCCGTGGATGGGTTGAGGCTGGTATCACTAGTTTACAAGAGCTGACCGTTGGTATCGAAAATGCTGCAAAAGCAGTTGGCATCGATAACTTAGACGCTGATGCAGGTTCGCAATTTTAAGTTGAGAGCTATACATTCTCAGTATGCCAAAAGCCCAACTGTATTTGTTTATAATGCCTGATAAGTCGCTATAAGCTAGGGCATGTCCTCAATTCAATCGATGGTAATCTAAATGGGTTAAAAATGGCTAAATCTTGCCAAACGGCGTCAAATAGCTGACTAGTATCTCGATATTATCTGCGCTATTTTCCTTGTTTGACTGCAATTTATCTCATTTTTATCACCATTTTTAAAATGAGGACACGCCCTAATGAGAATTATTTTCCTAGCAAAATAATTTAGGTATAATACGCACGTTGTCGACCAAGTTGGCAACGTGTTTTTTTGCCGTATTAAAATAGCTTGAGAGGTCGGTGTCTAGCTGTGCCTTATCGACTAAAAGTGAAGAACTTTATAGCCCGCGATTTTAATGGTTCTATGCTAGAACTAAGGTACTTTTTTTATGAACACCGCAAATTCTATGAACACCGAAAACGTCTCAAAAGTCAAAAAACCTGCCTCATTTCACTCCTCTTTTATCAATAAAAATGTACCGTCAAAACTGACAATTGGTATCTTCTGTGCGCTGTCTCTCAGTGCTTGTCAGCCGAATGACAGTACGTCTGATGGTTCTGATACTAATGAGCAAGCTGCAGTAGAAAATAGTGAAAACCAAGCGGTAGCTCCTGAGCGTATCGAAACGATAGAAACGCTCGCTGGTGTGCCAATGCAGCAGTTAGCAAGTTTTGATCCACAAGAGATCAAACAGGGCGGTGACACTGGTATCAGTATCAGTAGTGCGGAGAGTTACTCGAAGCCTTCATCAAACCTGACGGCATCACGTAAAGGCTCGTTCTTTATTGGTAATGCATTCTTTAAGCAGCCGTGGGTCATCGCACCTGCTAGTACCGATAGCCGTGATGGTCTGGGCGCACTATTTAATGTTGCCGCTTGTCAGTCTTGTCATGTAAAAGACGGGCGTGGTCATGCACCTATGAACGCCGATGATGATGCCGATAGCTTGCTTATTCGTCTGGCGATGCCTGCGACGACTGATGAGCAACGTCAACAGCTAAAAGACTCTTTAATCGAAAAAGTAGTGCATCCCATGTATGGTGGTCAGCTTCAGGATCGCGGTATCCAAGGTGTGCCTGCTGAAGCTAGGATATCGGTACAGTGGACAGATAAGCCAGTTACTTTTGCTGATGGCTACGTCGAAACGTTACGTGCACCTACTTTTAACCTAACCCAACCTGGTTACGGTAAATTAGATGATGAATTGATGGTATCACCGCGTGTGGCTTTACCTATGATTGGGCTTGGGCTACTGGAGCAGATTCCAGATGATGCTATCAAAAATCAAGCTATGAAGTCAAAAGGTAATATTAGCGGAAAATTCAACTGGGTAATGGATCCACAAACGGGTAAAAATGCACTCGGACGCTTTGGTTGGAAAGCGGGACAAACCAAGCTGATTACCCAAAACCAAAGTGCCTTTAATGAAGACATGGGGCTGACGTCAAATATCCGCCCTAATGAGTCTTGTATGCCGATGCAAACCGCTTGTCTGAATGCGACGACAGGTGCTGATGAGCAAGGTAACGGTAAACCACCTGTTGAAGTTAATGATGACGTGGCAAAGTTTGTAGAATTCTATACTCGTAACCTAGCGGTTCCAAATCGCCGTGATGCGGATGATGAATTGGTCTTGGCTGGCAAAAAACGCTTCTATGACATTGGCTGCCAGAGCTGTCATACACCAAGATATCAGTTGCCAAAAACCGACGATGATCGTCTTGAGCAGCATGGACAAGTGATTTATCCTTATACCGATTTACTGATACATGATATGGGTGATGATCTTGCCGACCGTACGATTGCTGGCAAGCTACCACCAAAAGAGGCGCAAGTTGAATTTTTGGCCAATTCTTACGAATGGCGTACACCTGCATTATGGGGTGTAGGTCTTGCGCAGATTGTAGATCCACAAGCGACATTCTTGCATGATGGTCGTGCTCGCACCTTGATGGAAGCCGTTCTATGGCATGGTGGAGAGTCTGAAAAACAACAGAAAGAAGTACTCAAACTTGATAAACAAGGGCGTGCTGAATTGAATGCGTTCTTAAAGTCATTATAAAAGCGCGGTTGTTTATTTACATTTAATACCTAAATAGGGCAGATATTAATAAAATAGTCTGTCCTATTACAGATACAACGATTGAAATAATTACTCATATAAATACCGAGAAACCTATGAAAATAAACCATGCTTTGGCAATGGCATTATCTGCGTTAAGCGCTGGATTGCTAATCAGCTGTGTTAAACCTGCTGATGACAATAAAGCACCAGAGACGGGCAGCCAAGAAGTTGCGCAAGACAGCGCTGCTGCTAGCAGTCCAGCAGAAGAGAATGGTGATATTACTGCTAAAATTAATGCAGTAGACATCAGTACCGATACTGAAACCGCTTATCTGACCCATGTGGCTGATGACATTGTCATTCCAGCGTATGCTGATGTGGCCAAGCAAAGTGACCTACTGCATGATTTGGCAGAAACGCATTGCCAGTCAGGACCAGTCAGTGGTGAGGAACTACAAGCGCTGCGCGATCAATGGCTCGTTTTAGCACAAGCATGGGCAAGCGCTGAGATGATTAACTTTGGTCCTGCGACTGCCAGCATGAGTAATCTATATATCAATTACTATCCTGACGAACGTGGCTTGGTACATAGTGGCGTTGCAGATCTCATCACTGCTAATCCGCAGCTGACCGCTGAGCAACTCGCTAACGAAAGTGCGATTGTCCAAGGTGTCCCAGGACTAGAAGAAGCACTATATGCGAATGACAGTTTAGACGCTGGCCAATGTGCTTATGTCATCAGTGCAAGCAGTGCGTTGAGCACACGCCTAAAAGAGATTGAGAAAAACTGGCAGCAGAATTCAACGCAGTTATTGGCAATCGATAAAGTAGCTGACAGCGACCAAGGACTGAACCAATGGTTCAACTCTTTGCTATCGTTGGTCGAAACCATGAAATCTAACGCTATCGATCAACCACTGGGTCTAACTGGTAAAGCGAAAGGCCATCTACCTGCTGCTACTGCCGCACAAAGTCGCGCGATTATCAATGCGAAGTTAGCGACATTGAATAAAGTGCTGACTGATCCAGTATTGACCGAAATACTAAACAGTAATAACGACAGCGAAGTGGGTAATAATTTATCAACCGAACTGGCTGAAACCACCACGCTACTGGCGCAAATGCCAGAAGACTTAGCGACGGCAGATAAAGACTCGCAGCAAGCGTTGTATGATCATCTAACGACGATAACACGCCTGATTAAACGTCAATTGATTCCAACACTCGGTATTCGTGTCGGATTTAATAGCACAGATGGTGATTAAGCGATGCAGACACAGGGTGATACAGTAAAAGATGCTACCGAAATAGACGCTACCGAAATAGATGCTACTGAAACAAACGGTATCAAGCGTTTAAGTCTATTAGATAGATGCTTTAAGCAGGAAGTGCTGAAAACGTCGGCACTGACAGTGCTTAGTACGGCAGCGTTGGTTGGAATGCACCATCGCTACCGTAAGCAGCGTTATTCATCTGCGCGTTTGCAAGACTATGTGATCGGGCTAGGTACGCAGTTTCAGTCACTGTCGTTACAGGTATCATCACAGCTACCATTACTGACGTCACCCCAGTCAGCCGCTACGCAACAATTATCAAGGCTACAGTACGCCTATCAGCAGACTACCAATACTTGGCATCAGGCTTATCAAAGCTACCCATCGAGCATGGATTATGATGGCGATAGTTGTGTTGATAGCCATGTTGATAGTCGTATTAATAGTGCTGATGTGATTCCAGATTTTTCTACAGTTCATACCACCACCATGCTGGCACGTCCCGTATGTTGGGTGAGTGGTGTCGCATCAATGCCACAGTCAGCCGCTTTAACGAGCGATGAGGAACGCGTCGATGGCTATGGGGTCGTCGGTATCGATGCAGATCGCCAAATTGTCTGGCAAACGACCATGCCAGAGCGTGTGCATGATATTGTCGTTCAGCCAGCGTTGTCTGACTCTCATAGCCAAGCAACTCGTGATGTCGTCGTCATGGGTCGCCGTCCCAGTGAAAAAATTTGGGTGTTGGATACGGCAACTGGTCGAGTAAAGTATGCTATCGAAGCATCCATGAATCGTCATTTTTATGGTCATGCTTGCTACAGTTTGGACGGCACGTTGCTGTATGTCACCGAAAACAATACGGTTGATTTAGCGGGTAAAGTTGGTATTTATGATATCAACCAAGGCTATCAAAAAATTGCAGAGTTTGACTCACATGGCATCGGTCCACATGAGCTAATTATGCATCCAGATGGTGAGACGCTCGTTATCGCGAATGGTGGGATTAAAACTGAGCAAGCCTCTCGTGAAGAGCTAAACTTAGATACCATGCGACCATCGCTGGTGTATCTGAACCGTCATGATGGGGCATTGCTTGAACAGGTCATTCCTGAGCATAATCAGATGAGCGTCCGCCATTTAGCCATGCATGACGATGGTACGGTGATGATTGGCATCCAGTTCCAAGGTGAGAGGCATATTAATGTGCCATTAGTGCTCACACATAAGCGCGGTGATACTGATTTTGAGCCGCTTACGATGCCGAATAATCAATGGCAACGCTTTCATCAGTATATCGCCAGTGTGGCGGTCGATAGTGAGCGCAATCTATTATGCGTAACGACACCTATTGGTGGATGTGCGGCTATTTATGATTTAACCACTCGCGCGCTGATTGATACAGTAAGTTTGCCAGATTGTGCAGGGGCATCGGTATCATCTCGTAATAGTTATAACGAGTCTAACGGGCACAATGCGCTGTTATCAGAAAATCAATTACTAGGTTTTATCGTTAGCGATGGGCAAGGGCAACTGACAACTTTGAATGTGGCTCCATCAGCTCAAGCGGCAAACCAAGCAGATGAACAATTAGATGAGAGAGTGGCGTTAGCTGATCGAATTATTCAAGACAGTCAGCGACACAAAATGTCTTTTGATAACCACTTGCAGGCATTGTTGTGATAAGTGAGAGAGGCAATAGATAACGATGGCGACACAAGATACGACATCGATATCAATACTCGCCAAGCAACAACTTGCACAAGCAGGCATTGAGCTACAGGTTACTAAAAAACGTGTCAAAAATATTAATTTTCGTCTAAAGCCTTATCTGTTGATGGTATCTGTGCCAGTATCTATGAGTGCTGCACAGATTGTACAGGCTGTTGCTCAGCGCCTATCGTGGGCAGTGGCTAATCATGCACAAGTATTGGAACAGTATAAGCGCAAACAGCACACCTTAACCGAGTCCTCAACTACCAATAGCCCGCTATTATTATGGGACATAGCTCAGCCCTTTACACTCAGCCCCGATGACACAATCGCCTATTATCGGCAACAGCTCTCCGACGTTATCCCTTCTTTGTTTGACAAGTGGCAACCCATCGTTGGTGCCCGTGCCAATGAGGTACGTCTAAAAAAAATGCATACACGCTGGGGCAGCTGCAATACGCGTGTGCGTCGGGTATGGTTATCTGTCTATCTTCCCGCTTATCCCATTGAATGTACCGAATATGTCATCGTTCACGAGCTGTGCCATTTGCATCATGCCAATCATAGTTTTGCATTTTGGCAGACAGTAGCGACAGCGATGCCGGATTATCAGCATTGGCATAATATGCTGGCAGGTAAAACCGGACAGCTAGATTAAAGATATACGTCAGAAAATAAATAAGGCTGATATGATAGATGAGAACGGTGCGTTTTGTGCCGTTGTAATTGTTTGTGTTTCAATGATTAAACCAGATAGATAAGGATGTCATATGGAAAGTGTCAATCAGGCTGATTTTTGGCAACAGCGTTATGAGCAAGACAGTATCGGTTGGGACATGGGAGAGGTATCACCACCGCTCAAAGCTTATATTGATCAGTTATCTGAATCCGCGAAAGATCAGGCTATTTTAGTACCGGGTGCGGGCAATGCATACGAGGTAGGTTATCTACATGAGCAAGGTTTTACCAATGTTACCTTGGTTGATTTTGCACCTGCCCCGATTCAAGCATTTGCTGAGCGTTATCCTGACTTTCCGACTGAGCATTTAATTTGCGCAGATTTCTTTGGTTTATCACCTGAGCAACATCAGTTTGATTGGGTGCTTGAGCAAACGTTTTTTTGTGCGATAAATCCAGCACGCCGAGATGAGTATGTCGAGCAAATGGCTGCGTTGCTAAAACCTAAAGGTAAGCTGATCGGCTTGCTGTTTGATAGAGATTTTGGGCGACAAGAACCACCATTCGGTGGCACGAAAGAAGAATACCAACAGCGTTTTGAGAGCGTTTTTGATATAGAAATAATGGAGCCAAGTTATAACTCGCATTCTGCACGGCAGGGTAGTGAGCTATTCGTTAAGCTGCGAGTGAAGTAGCGAATTAATCTCGCGCTTGATATTATCCCGAGCTTGCGCTTCTAACTGATCATAGTAGTATTCAGTCAGATAGAGCTTGGGATGTGCTAACAATCCTTTTAAGACGGCCATTCGTCCGGCGCAGTAATCTGCCATCGGAACATGAAGATACTCTTGGCGTACTGCTTTGGCGTATTTCTCATACATCAGCCACGAGGCACCCAAAATACTTAAATCCATATCTAATAAATACGCTGCATCGCTATAGCTGTTTTTCTCTTTAGCTATATCTGACCATTCATCAAACTCGTCAATTTCATGGATAGCAGTCATCATAATTAGGGCATATATATGTTGGCATTGGTCAGCGTCTAAATAATGCCCTAACACCTCTACTGCAAATTCTGCACTTTTTAGCTCATTGTCCGAGCGTGTTGACTCATATATCACATCATGATAATACATTGCCAATGCGATAATGTTTGGCTCATTAAGATGGCGCTTAATTTGTTCGAACTGTCCAAATAACTGCTGAATATGGTGCAGGGTATGATAAGCGCGTTGTTCTTCGTTATAACGCACAGCGATATCTTGCCAGAGTGCTTGTGCTTCTTTTGGCGTGACATGACTATTAATAGCAGATAGATGAACATAGAAACGATTGCCTAGCTCAGTGTTCATTTGCGACAACTCGTTCATATTCATCTTTTATAACCTACCATTTATGCTTTATTGGCCGCATCTTCAAAAGCTTGCTTGAATACTTTGCCAAGCAGATTGACATCATCGACACGAGCGTAATTCAGACGGGTGACAAAGGCAATATGGCGATGAGGGCCTTGCTCAGCTAATGGTACCGCAACGGCATTTTGGTTTTGTAGATGAAGTTGATCTAATGCCATCTCTGGTACTAACGTTGTGCCCATATTGGCAAGCGCCATTTGAATAAGTGTGTTCAAGCTGGCATCTGAAAAGCTTGATTTCATCTGTGCACGATCAAAATGACAGACAGAAAGCGTCTGATCGGTTAAGCAGTGCCCTTCGCCCAGCAGCATGAGATTGGCAGTTGCTAGCTCATCTGCATTGATGGTTTCAAGCTTGGCATGCACGTCTTCTTTTGGGAATACAGCAAAAAAGTCTTCGCTCCAAAACTCAAAGCTATGTAGTCCATCTACCGCATAAGGCAGTGCAATAATAGCAGTATCGATATGACCGTAACGTACTTGCTCTAGCAAGCGCTCTGTCTGTTGCTCAACGATGGTCATGCGAAACTCTGGATGGTGAGCTCGCAGGGCAGGCAATACTTTCGGTAGCAAGTATGGCGCAATCGTTGGAATGATGCCGACGGTCATCGGATATGCAAGCGGCGATTGATGGCTGTGGGCACGTGTGGTCAAATCACTAACTTCAGAAAATACTCGCTGCGCCCGCGTTAGAATGTCCTCGCCAATAGGAGTAATCAATACTTGCTTATTGTTACGCTCAAAAATCTGTGTATCCAACTGCTTTTCTAACTCGGCAATACCCAAGCTCAGCGCAGACTGAGAGATGTTACAGTCTTCCGCTGCACGTTTAAAATGACGGTGTTTGGCCACTGCTAAGGCAAACTCGAGCTGACGTAAAGTAATCATAAAACCTCTCTATTAATGGGCTTTTAACAGGGTGCACTGTGGTGACTTATTTGGTGTATCCGTTCGATATCTGACCTTGGTGTCACCTTAATGTAATCTATGTGTTATATAGTCAATGACGTATCACGCACTGATGATAAAAAATAGAGATAATAGTTTAACAAGTTTAATAAAACAAAACATCACATTAAAAACTTTTAACTGGATTAACGATAGAATTCGCGTATAGTTTGTCAGGTAGCCCAAAGTACTAAAGGCTTAACAGAAACATCCATACCAAAAAATTCCAATTAACTTAACTATAAAGGAGCCAATCATGGCGTCTATCATCAATCAAGAAATCCCAGAATTTTCAGCAGATGCGTACGTAAACGGTGAGTTCAAAACCATCACTTCAGAAGACGTAAAAGGCAACTGGGCTATTTTCTTATTCTACCCAGCCGATTTTACTTTTGTTTGCCCAACTGAACTTGAAGACATGGCAGCTCATTATGACGAGCTAAAAGGCCTAGGCGTAGAAGTATACTCAGTATCAACTGACACTCATTTCACGCATAAAGCATGGCATGATTCTTCAGATGCAATCGGTAAAGTACAGTATCCAATGATCGGCGATCCTACTGGTAAAATCACCCGTGGCTTCAACGTTATGATCGAAGAAGCTGGTCTAGCTGAACGTGGTACGTTCTTAGTAGATCCAGATGGCTTGATTCAAGTTGCTGAAATCCATGCTGGCGGTATCGGCCGTAGTGCAAAAGACATGTTACGTAAAGTGAAAGCAGCACAGTACGTTCGTGAAAACGACGGCGAAGTTTGCCCAGCAGCTTGGGAAGCTGGTCAAGAAACGCTAAAACCAAGTCTTGATCTTGTTGGTAAAATCTAAGTAATGGCTCAATCAGTCAAATGATTTAGATATTTGCAGTGTTAGATATAGAGCTATTGGCTATATCAATGCTATAAACAAAGACCCCATCAGCATAAGTTGATGGGGTCTTTTTATGTCGTTTACTAATCAGTATTTTTACTGTTCAATCACAAATGATGTATTAAGCATGAGATTGTAATTTGTTTTTATCGATTATTTTATAAATCTCATCTTTTAGTTGCAGCTTTCGCCGCTTCATTTGTTCTATTTCTTCATCACGGCTAGCATGCTTTACCAAATCTTTTTCCAGATGATTAATCTGTTGATCAAGCTGAGTGTGTTCATCAAAAATATTGGCAAAATGGCTGTCTTTTTGCCTAAGTTCAGTAATAACATCTCGGTTGTCTTGCAAAGTATCAGTCTTTCTCATGTGTTCATCCTTGTTATGAAGCGCAAGCTAACAATAAGCATCCGCGCATTGTCGTTATGATTTTGAGACTTGATTTTTATTAAGCCAAAACGTTCACTCAATATTGATAAGGCTTAATACCAGCAGAGAGGCCTCATGATAAACCTATGAAAAAGCCAATCTGTTACGAGACAAATAAGAATTTTTCTTATCGGCCTTACTTGATTGTAGCGAAAAAACAACCTCTATACTATGATAATTAATCTGCATATGGATTAATATTTAATTTTAAATAATGATTTATGATTGGTTTTATAAAACATAAGGTTTGAGTTTCTCAGCTTGCCCAAATCCTCCAAACCTATGATAATAGAGACATCAAAGGGCATAAGCTTATTGCCTATAATATTTTAGACAACATTATTAATACTAAATAATCCATATTTGAACGCGCAACACAACAGTTGCCGTTACATATCCAGTAATGAAGAGGAACAAACATGATAGATCAAGGTTTATTAGACGCGATTAAGAGCTACAGTGAAAACATGACTCGTCCTATTACTTTTGTATTGGGTAGCGGCGAGCATAGTAAGCGTGCAGAGTTGATTGATTTTTTGACTAAAATCGCTGGTACGACGGATAAAATCAATTTTGATGCGACAGCGAACGATGACAGTCTACCAAGCCCAATCAGTTTTAAAGTAGTCAGTCATATCGATGGCTCACTGACAGATACAGGTATCGTCTTTAGCGGTATCCCAGGCGGTCATGAATTTACCTCGCTTATTTTGGCTATCTTACAAGCGGGTGGTCATACGCTAAAATTGGATGAAGGTATCCAGAAGTTAATCAAGCGTTTTAATAAGCCCTTACAGTTCCAAACCTATGTATCGCTGTCGTGCCATAGCTGCCCAGAAGTGGTCCAAGCGTTAAACCAATTTGCGCTACTGAACGACGATATCAGCAATGAGATGATCGATGGTGCATTGTTCCAAGAACAGGTAGAAGCGAACAACATCCAAGGTGTACCAGCGGTATTTTTAAACGGTAAGCCGTTTGCTAACGGACTAATCGACACTGCTAAATTGATCGGAAAATTGCAAGAGCAGTTCCCTGATTTATTGTCAGAAGTAGAAGACGATGCTGATCAACTAGAGCAGCAAGACGTGACCATCATTGGTGCAGGTCCTGCAGGAGTGGCAGCTGCGATTTACACCGCTCGTAAAGGCCTAAAAGTAACTATGGTTGCTGATCGTATCGGTGGTCAGGTCAAAGACACGCAAGACATCGAAAACTTGATTTCAGTACCATTAACGAACGGTACGGACTTATCAAACAACTTTGTTAAGCATCTGCACGAATACAACATCACGCTAAAAGAACACGTGAGCGTGAAAGAAATCAGTGAAACTGAAGATGAGAACTACCGTATCCATCTGAATACTGGTGAGATGTTTGAGACTCGTAGTATTATCCTAGCGACAGGTGCTCAATGGCGTAAGCTTGGCGTACCGGGCGAAGATGAGAACATCGGTAAAGGCGTGGCGTTCTGTGCTCACTGTGATGGACCTTTCTTCAAAGGTAAAGATGTATCGGTCGTTGGCGGTGGTAACTCTGGTATTGAAGCCGCGATTGATTTATCAGGTATCGTAAAACATGTCACGGTATTTGAGTTTGCTGATGATTTAAAAGCGGATCAGGTGTTAATCAATAAAGCCAAAGAAAAAGCCAATATTGACATCATTACCAGCGCGGCGACCAAAGAGATCAAAGCCACAGACGGTAAAGTTAGCTCTATTGTGTATGAAGACCGTAATTCGGGTGACACCAAAGAATTAGATTTGGCAGCAGTGTTTGTACAAATTGGCCTAGTACCGAATACTGGATTTATCAAAGGTTTTGTTGATTTAAATCGTTTTGGTGAGATTGAGATTGATGAGCGTTGCCGTACGGATCGCAAAGGTATCTTTGCTTGTGGTGATGTCACGACTGTTCCTTTTAAACAGATCAACATTGCGATGGGTGAGGGTAGTAAAGCAGCATTATCAGCATTTGAATATTTAGTCATGCAATAAGCTGTTCAGATCCAAACCGTAAAGTGCTAATGTTAGTGTAAGAAGCCACCTCTTTTGAGGTGGTTTTTTTATGTTTACTAAAATCAGTTCTTATTCCGAATCAACGCAATAACTGGTAGCGCAATCACATACATCAGCACACCATATACCGCCGCAGGTAAAGCGATGGCAGGCAAGCCAACAGCTGTTCCCATAATGATAGGTGCTAAAGTAATCGCAGTCGTACTGTTCTGAATGCTCGTCTCTATTGAGATGGTTTTGGTATCAAACCAGCTCAGCTTTAATAATTTAGAGGTCAAAATACTAAATATAAATAAAGCCATAATAATAAGAACAAGCTCAAGCCCCATTGATGTCAACTGTGACTTTAGCAGCTCCCAGTTAGAAGCGATGGCAGCGAAGACTATTAACACAAAGAAGATACTGGCCAAGCCATTTAGAATACTGCTTCTACGTACCATAAAATCGGTGAACTTATAGCGAGCTAGCATACCGAGGGTAACCGGTAACGTCGTTAAGAGAAACATGACAGCGCCAATCTTTAACGCGCTAATAGAGCCCGTTTGGTCTTGCATAAAGTGGTTAAACGCTAAGGTGATTAAAATAGGCAAGGTAATGACAGATAGTAGGCTGACCACGCCAGTGAGGGCGACTGACAGTGCGACATTACCTTTGGCATAGTAGGTGAGCATGTTGCTCGTGACGCCGCCGGGGCAAAAGCTAATCAGCATAATACCAAAAGCAATTTCTGGTGGTGGTGCCATTACTAGGATGACTGCCAAAGCAATCAAAGGCACGAAAATAACTTGATTGACGAGGCCTACAAAAAAAGCTTTGGGGTAATTGACGATAACCTTAAAGTCACTGGGTTTTAGCCCTGTTCCTAAGGTAAACATAATGTAGGCGAGAGCCAGTGGGAGTAAAGCCAGAGCAGTACCGCTCATAAAACATTCCTTGTTGAATTAAAAGCCATATTAAAATGGCTTTTTAAATAGATCACATTCCTTGTGTCTCTATCATCTTAAGTGTTATTAAAAATTTAGTAAACCTTTCACCCAAAGTTTGATGTGGGTTGGATTCAGTTTTACTCCGCCAATGCGCCAACCAATGAGACTATCTGGCCCGCTTCGTCTTCTTCAATGATACGAGTTTCTGTAAGCGCAGCATTTCGCCAAGTTTGTATATGAGGGTTGTTTAGCATTGCATCACAGTACTGCTTGGTCATCGGTTGTAACTTTATGCCTGAGGCATCCGCATAAGTTTGCAAGCGTAGAATCACAGGGGCAAAAAACGCATCGGCAGCCGTAAATTGACCAAACAGATAGCTGTCTGTTGAGCGAGATTTTAAACAATCCGCAAAGATATCTTCTATACGGGCGATATCACTCAAACATTCACCACTTGGCTGTATGTTCGCAGTGGCTCTGATATTCATCGGCATTTCACTACGAATACCCATCAGTCCTGAATGCATTTCAGCAACGATACTCTGGCAATAGACGCTATTTATTCTGTGGCTATTATCATCAGTAGTGTCAGCGTCAGATTTGCTCAACCCCGTCCAAATATCTATATCTGTCAGGTAATCATTGGCATGAATGGCAATCGCTAAAGTATCCCATACCGTCACCTTATCATCACCTTGACCATATACTAAAACGGGCACCTTTCCCGTTGGCGCGTGCTCGTCAAGAATTTTTTTAGATGACGGATGAAGCAACTCAATCAGCTGTTCATCGAAATCAATGTCGAATGCCTTTAGCAATAACCAAGCACGCAATGACCATGACGAATAGTTTTTATTACCGATAATGAGTAGAGGTTCTTGTGAATGTTTCATAATGATGTCCTATCAAGTTTCACAAATAGAGTTTGATTATGTGCTGAGTGTTAAATGTTCATCAGTACGATATTCTATTAGTATGCACGTAATAGCAAGTTCATTATTAGCGATAGCTCTAACAGAAAACGCCCATCCAAATGTTGGACGGGCGCAATTATTAATGGTCTGTGACGATTGTCATAATTCATCAATCAACGAATTAGTCGTCTAACAAATCCATTTGCTTGGCTGCTTCATAGATACCGTTTGAGCGGTTACCGGTACGGCAGAATATCAGCATTGGCTGTTCAGCTTGATTAAAAAAGTCAGCAAACGTTTCGACGTGAGTTTGATTTAGCTCGTTACCAGCAAAAGAAATCTCTTTATAAGCAAGTCCTGCTTCTTTCGCAGCGGCTTCAATATCAGCGCTGGTCGGTTGATTTGGTTCTTCACCATCTGGACGGTTGTTAATGATGGTTTTGAAGCCGTTTTCGGCAATCATCGGTACTTGATCAGGGGTGATTTGTCCAGTAAAGCTAACTTGATGGCTCATGGGAGCTCCTTGTTATTTTTTATATGAGAGAGTGACGTGTTTGGTCTTTAATGACTGTACTAAGCCTAAGCTGAATGCGCAAAATTCTAAAGATGAGCTATGTAAACATCGTAACAGTCTTTATAAATGCATCAGTTTTTATAAATTTAATAATTTTATAGCAGACCTTGCATTAAGGCACTTTGATAAAGCAGTTTAGCGCGTGCACCAGTACCACAGAACATAAGTATAGGTTTGGGCATAGAGTGATAAAAATCAGCAAACTGTTCGACAGTCAGCATGCTTAAGCGCTCATCATCAAATGGTAGGTGATGATAGGTCAAATTTGCGTTTGCAGTTGCACTGGCAAAGTCACAGCTATTCGGCTGCGTTTCTGTCTCAGCATCAGGACGAATATTGAGCACAGAGCGGTAGCCAAGTTCAGCAATTTTGAGACATTGGCTTGGATAGATTTGCTTATAAATAGTGATGTTATCGGTCATAAGTCGCTTCGGTTACGGATATAAAAAGGCATTTGAAGATAGAGGTATGGCTAGATGCCGTTTCTCTATAGTATGTTTGATGACTAGCATAACACAGCTTTTATCATAGCTATATCTTGCCACAGACAATAATGGTCATTGATTTAGTCTATAAGCGTTGGTTCATATATCCTTTAGCGCATCTACTGCATCCATTGTACTTAAATAAACGTGTCCTGAGAGGTCGGTGATCACAGGGGTATTTTCAATGATATCCATGACAGGCCCTTTAATAAAGCTAAAATTTAAGTGTTTATCTTGAATCAGCAGCTCTTTATTTAAGCTGATGAGCATCTCTTGTCCAGTCAAATCAATGTGATTTACGGCTGACATAATAAGAACAATCTCGTACGCTTGCGGGTATCGTTGGGTGGCATGTATCACTCGGCGATGAACGGATTCACTATTACCAAAAAATAAGCTTTCATCGATACGTAGCATCAACAAGTGACTAAACGTCAGCACGTCATGACGATTGATATTGCGAAAGTGTCCCGTGCCGGCGAGCTGTCCGACGATTGCCACATGCGGTTTGCTCGATTGCCAAATCAGGCTAGCAAACGACACCATAAGACCAATAACCAAGCCCGTATTTAGCCCAAATATCAGTACTCCTACAAATGCCGCCATAAAGCTGGCCGCATCTAAGCGGTCTCGTTGCCATGCTGACTTCAATGTCGTGATATCAATGAGGCTGATAATAGAGGCCATGATGGTTGCGCCTAGTATCGCATAGGGCAGTGGCGCTAGTGCGTTGCCAAAAGCAATCAAAGCTGCAATCATCACCATCACCGTTACCAAACTGGCAACAGGCGTTTTGGCGCCTGAGTCAGCATTGATAGCAGTACGAGAAAATCCACCAGCGACTGCAAAGCTTTGAAAGAAACCACCAGCAATATTGGCAAACCCGAGTCCAGTCAGCTCGCGGTTGGCATTGAAGCTCTCACCGCGCAGACGGGCATAATTGCTAGCGACTGAGCTGCTTGAGACAAATACAATCAGCGCCATTAGCCCCGCGCTAGGTAATAGGTTGAGGGCGACATCGAAGTTGGGTACATAGGGAAAGGTAAAGGTCGGTAGCCCTTGCGGAATACTACCAATCGTTGCCACACCGTTTGTGGTCCAATGTAAGCTCATACTCATGACAATCGCAATGCCGAGCAGAATAAGCGGAAATAAGCGCTCTGCCCATTTAGCATAGATAGAGGGCAACCAAGATTGCCATACCCATTGACTGCCGTAACGATTGGCAACCAACAGCGCAAAAGCGATCACACCAATGAGTAAGGTGAGCGGATGTAGCTGGCGGGCATACAGTTGCATACTGGACAAATAACCGAATAAGCCATTTCCTGCTATGGGAATAGCCGTTAGGTATTTCAGCTGACTGATAAAGATAAGTACCGCGGCACCACTGATAAAACCAGCAGAAACCCCGCGACTGATAAACTGCATGATCCAGCCAAGCTTTAGCCACCCAGCTAACGATAACATCGCCCCAACCATCAATGATAACAAGCTGGCCATCAATACATACTGTTGAGCGCCTTCTGCTGCATAAGGATGCAGACTACTGGCGGTCATAATCGCAGTGATAGCGACAGGCCCCACTGCTTGAATATTACTCGAGCCTATCCATGCATAGACCATGACGGGTACGATAGCGGCGTATAGGCCATATACAGGTGGCAGACCTGCTAGCACCGCATAACCTAAGCTTTGCGGAATCACGAGCACACCAACGACCAATCCTGCGATGACATCAGTCGGCAGCGCAGATAGCTTGTATTGACGCAACCAAGCGGGAATTAGACGAGTGGCAAGAGAAAGCATAGCAATACGTCATCATGATAAAAAAGTTAGAGTGTGTTGAACGTTATTACAGCCGATTATTAAGCGGATAATCTATCCGTCTGTTTTGGCACAAAAGCGTTGGTAAAGGAGATCTAGAACCGCTAAAGCATCGTCACTGGCAATGCTATAGTAGATTTGCTTGCCTTCACGGCGTGTCGAGACTAGCTCGTCTTTGCGTAGGATGCCCAACTGCTGTGACAAGCTTGGTTGTCCAACACCGACTAAGCTTTCAAGCTCACTGACGCAATACTCTCCTTGAGTCAGCTGACATAGCAGTAACAGTCTATCAGGATGCGAGAGTGACTTTAATAGCTGGCTGGCTTGCATCGAAGCTTGTTTCATTTGCTCAGCAAGATCTTTAGGTGCAGACTCTGTCTCACTAGGTGATATAGGGTCGCTCGGGCTAGTTGTAGCTGTGCTCAATGCTGAAGGTTTCAGAGCGAGCTCCTTATATTAAGTATAAATAGTAGGGTATAGCATTTATAGATAAACGTGATTAATTATCAATGATACATGAGTCTTTATCAAGTTATATTTATTTACATTATATAAATTTATAAAATGTATAATAACTGCTATGTTAGTATGCACAGTCAATTGATATGTCGCTGCAGATACGAGAGCCGAGCGCATATTATACTTAAGAATTTATTAAAAACTAAAATATTCATAGAAATACAAAGAGGCAGCCATGCAAGTCCATTCATTCTTACATAGCGATACAGAAACCTATACTCACGTACTGGCAGATGTCCAGAAGCAAGTATGTGCCATCGTCGATCCCGTATTAGACTTTGATGCCAAGTCAGGACGTACTGGCACTACGAGTGTCGATGAGGTGATTGAGTTTGTCCGTGAGCAGGGTTGGGAGCTGGTCTATATTATAGAAACCCATGCCCATGCTGATCATATCTCAGGAGCTGCACACGTCAAAGAATTGTTAGGTGGTCAGCTCGTCATAGGGCAGCATATCACCGAAGTGCAAAAAACATTCAAGCAAATCTTTAATTTCGATACCAGTTTTCGCACGGATGCCAGTCAGTTTGATATTTTGACAGATGATGGTGAAATATTAGCGCTTGGCGATATTACTATTACGGTCATGTATGTGCCGGGTCACACGCGAGCTGATATGGCGTATGTTGCTGCTGATGACGAAAAAACAGTGGTATTCGTCGGAGATACTTTGTTTGCGCCAGATGTGGGTACGGCTCGCTGCGATTTCCCCGGTGGGGATGCAAAAACCTTGTATCACTCCATCAAAAGGCTGCTAGCACTCCCTGACGATACGATGATGTATCTGTGTCATGACTATCCAAGCAAGGGTCGTAAGCACTGTCCCACCACTACTGTGGCAGCGCAGAAACTGGGGAATATCCATGTGAAAGAGGGTATCAATGAAGCCGAGTTTGTAGAAATGCGTGAGCGCCGTGATGCTACGCTTGATATGCCGCGCCTAATTATTCCTTCGGTACAAGTTAATATTGATGCAGGTCATTTCCCAGAGCCGGAAGACAATGGTATCCGTTATCTGAAAGTACCGATTAATGCGCTCGGTAAATAAAAAACGTGTAATAAGTGAAAGTTGTCATCCCGTGCAGCACGACGCAAGTATCGTATGCTAGATATCTATAATAATGCTAATCTGTAGATGGTCCGCTATATAGAAGCTCGGTATAGCTACCTGCAAGCGCTAAGTTCGGCGATAACTGGAGAGAGCAATGAACCCTTACGAACGTTATGTATTGCCCAAGCTGATCGATGTCGCTTGTAGTGCGGGTAATGTGATGAAAGCGCGGTCTAAAATTGTTCCTCAAGCACTAGGTGAAGTACTCGAAGTTGGAATTGGTAGCGGTTTGAATCTACCGTTTTATGATGCCAAACGAGTCTCTTCTATTGTTGGTATCGACCCAGCGGCTCAGATGCAGACACTCGCACGTAAGCGGGCGAGTGACATTAGCATTCCAGTTGAAGTGATAGCCGTGGATGTTCAAGGCATTCACGCTGATACGGATCGATTTGATACGATTGTGATGACCTTTACCTTATGTAGTATCGACGATCCGGTATCGGCACTTCAAGAAATGGCACGAGTGCTAAAACCTGATGGTCGTTTGTTATTTTGTGAGCATGGATTAGCGCCAGATCTTTCTGTCGAGCGTTGGCAGCATCGATTGACACCTTTTTGGAAACCTATAGCAGGAGGGTGTCATTTAGATCGCGATATTCCAGCACTGATTAGAGCAGGTGGTTTTGCCATCGACGAGTTAAGCGAAGCATACTTGCCAGGTCCACGACCGATGAGCTACGTGTATAGTGGTGTGGCAGCGCAAGTGCTGTAGAGAATGACTATACATCATCATAATAAAGTTGTTTGTATAATCAATCTATCCAAGCCGAACTGTTAAGACAATAGAATAATTAGAATAGGAATCAAATCATGAATGAGCAAAACTTCCATCTAGTCTGCCCACATTGCCACGCGACCAACCGCGTACCAGCAGCCAGATTAAGTGCTGAACCAAAATGTGGTAAATGTGGTCAGCCACTACTGACGGCAAGCCCACACGAGTTGAACGCGCAAACGGTCAGCAAATTTATTCAAAAGAATGAGGTATTGACCATCGTTGATTTTTGGGCAAGTTGGTGCCAACCATGCATTATGATGGCGCCGCAATTCAAAGTGGCGGCCAGTCAGTTGCCGCAAGTAGTTTTTGCAAAGATACAAACGGATAAATACGAGCAAGCAGCAGCCCCTTATAACATCCGTAGTTTGCCGACTATGGTTGCCTTTAGAGGCGGTAAAGAAATCGCGCGGCAGTCGGGCGCACTGCCCAGTGACCAAATCATCCAGTGGGTACGAAGCTTGAGCGCTTAAGCTTCAGATAAGTTTATAGTCGTGATAATTAGTCACAAAAAAGCCAATACGTTGATCGCGTATTGGCTTTTTTAATCATAACAACTGTCTAACACTATGGACACTCGAAGGTATGGAGACCCGAAACTATGGATACTCGAAGCTATCGAATATAGCTCATCTTATTTAAATGCTACTCACCATAAATTTTGATACCGTTGACGAAGCTACAGCGTTGAATACGTGCAGATTGTACTATGGCATCACTCTCGCCATAGAGCCGTGATAACTTGGCATCGCGTGCTTGAGTACTGTTGCTTTTGCCCAGACCAAAGCTGATATTAGGAGAGATACCCCAACGCCCTGCAGAAATCCCAACACCGACACCTGAGGCAGATAAGCTTGACTGCTCGTTACGTGCTGCGTCTACATAGCGATTAACACGAGTATATTCTTGGCTAAGTGCTTGGCAATCATAGCTTTGATAGGTGCTTGGCGGCACATACTGCGGTGTGACATTACCTGTAGAGGCACAGCCTGAGAGCCCCAAAATACCAGCTGTGGCTAGTAACGTCGCTGTAGTAAGAGTTTTCATGGTGGCTCCATTAGGCTGAATTATTGTCTTTGTATATATTCAAGATAGCAAAAATAATGTGATTAAGATATTGAAAGTCCCTCGATTATCCAATATTTTGCCTCTGAGTAGTCTTGCTATATGTACAACTTTAATACGGCAGACGGATTAAAATAAGTTGCCAGGCTTTGTAAAGGCCAGTACTACAATACCAAAATACGCGATACCCGCAATGACAATACCCGCTTTTCTTTGGGCAGGTGTTGCATGATTCTTGAATGCTTTTACACTAGCGCTAATAGCAGTGAAGAGCAAAATTATTTTGGCGAAAGCCCATTGGACAGGGGCATTGACACTCATTAGCTGCATGAGCATCACTGCGCCTGATACGATAATGAGCGCATAGAGAATATGAGACGCTATCTTCACCGCACGTGGCGCTCGTCTGTTAGAACTTAATACCAAATAACTCTGGTATATAAATAGCACAATGATCAGTAATGCCATTAGCATATGTAAGTGTTTCATTGAATATGGTTTTCCTTAAATTTGCATTGGTCAGCTTGTTTATAGCATTCAATTATTATATGAAAACATGTGATCTAAATAACAACATTCTAAGCTTTGTTTTGTCCAGCGCATAATGGACTATCAGGGCTTTGGCCTTGCCACTCGACGGGCGTATAAGCATGAATAGCTAGAGCATGTACTTGACCACCTTGTGAGGTCAGTAGCGCATTAACCAGTCCATATACGAGCTGATGGCGTGCGACCAAGCGTTTGCCTTCAAAAGCATTACTGACAATAGTAAGCTTAAAATGGCTTTCTTTACCATCGAAATAACCAGCATGATTCATTGACTCATTGACCAGTTCTAAATGTTGTGACTGCAGAACTTGTAGCTCCGCATTAAGTGCATTGGCAGTCGGTGTGGTAGTCATAACAATCCTTCCATATGTTTTGCTCAACAGTATTTTGCTTAATAATATTTAGCAATGTGTAGATTATATATTGTGGGCATTATAGCAGACACAATTATCCAGACTGCATGCTCTTGAAATGCGTAGACAAATAAATTGTTCTTACTTACCAAGCATATGGCTAACAAATATAACCATCAGTAATAACGCGATTAATAGCGATACGCTCAATTTCCAAACTCAATAGTCATTGTCACTTCTTACTAAAATTGTCATTTCTTACTAAAAATGAAAAGAGCAGAGCACAATACTTCATGTGCACTCTGCTCTTATAATCTATAAATATTGGCTCAAAACGTGATATCTACCAATAAGTTTTGATTAACGACGGGCTTGCTGATACAGCGGCGTTACTTTAGGCATCAATGCCTGTAATTGAGAAATGCGACTGCTGCTAGATGGGTGAGTGCTCAAGAATTGTGGTGGCTCGCCTTCGCTTGCCTTCTGCATTTTTTGCCATAAGCTAACCGCTGCCTGTGGGTTGTAGCCTGCACGTGCCATCAGCTCAAGACCAATTTGGTCAGCTTCAGACTCTTGAGTACGACTGTGGGGTAGGCTCAAACCTAAATTGCCAGCAGTACCTGCTAACTCAGCCTGTCCTTGTGATAAGCCAAATATGCTAGCAGCCACACCGATACTTGTTTGCGTTGCATATTCACGCGACAGACGCTCACGTGAGTGTTCACGTAGCGCATGTGACATCTCATGTCCCATAATCGCTGCAATCTCATCATCAGTTAGGCTCAAGCGATCGATAATACCTGAATAAAACATAATCTTACCACCAGGTACAACGAAGGCATTTAGTTCGTCAGATTGGATAGTATGCACTTCCCAGTCCCACGCTGCCGCATCTGTACGGTAAGTGCCAACCTGACCGATTAAACGATTAGCAATAATCTTTAGGCGATTAAGCTGAGCTGTATTTTTGTCTAGTACGCCCTTTGATTTGGCTTCTTTCAGTGTATTCGCGTAGCTTTCCGCTGATAACTGAAGGACTTGCTCACTAGAAACTAATAGCAGCTGCTGACGGTTGACACCAACGGCACCCGTGTTGGTCGTGCTAGTACAGCCTGCTAAAGTCAGTGTGGACAGTGACACTGCCATCACGGTAGTGGTCAGTAGCTTTTTCATAAAAAAATCCTCGCTGTAAATGATAAAAGTAGAAGTTGTACAAAGTATATATCTATAAAATAGGTCAAATGATAATTCTTGGCTGATATGTGGACAGCACTTATTACTCTATTTATCTGTCTTAATAGTAAAATTTTACCCAAACTGGCATTGCCCATAAGTATAATAATGTTAATAGCCTAAAACCAATGTAGAAACAGTAACAACACAACGTATGATTGTAAGTAGAGTATCATCAAACATCGCTTGTTCTGCTACTATATCAACTTTGCTATACGTATTATCTCTACTTGGTTGGTTTGTATCGCATACCTTGAGTGTTGACAATTATCGTATGTATTAGGGCGTGTCCTCAATTCAATCGATAGTCATCTAAATGGGTTAAAAATGGCTAAATCTTGCCAAACGGTGTCAAATAGCTGACTAATATCTCGATATTATCTGCGCTATTTTCCTTGTTTGACTGCAATTTAGCTCATTTTTATCACCATTTCTAAAATGAGGACACGCCCTAGAGTGAAATATGTTTTTAATATTTATTTATAGAATAACGTAGCGATGCACTATGAAAATAGCAGTTTGGTTGATGGGCATAGACGCGATTAAACATAGTTCATGATGAAGGTACATAATATTTTCATCACTAGTGAAAATAATGATTACTTCAGTAAATGAGATACTTATTATTAAATCAATTACTTATAGGTAAACTCTCTAGAAATAGAGACTTAAAGTGAAAATATTGGAAATAAATATGAAAAAAGGTGTTGACACACTCAGGAATTTTGATAGAATAGCCAGCCTATCGAGACGGAGTTGTTGTTAACAACACTACAATTCGATAATCAGCGGGAATAGCTCAGTGGTAGAGCATAACCTTGCCAAGGTTGGGGTCGAGAGTTCGAATCTCTTTTCCCGCTCCAAATATGGCTTGAAAAAGCACTAAATCCTCACTTCTTATGATAAGAAGTGAGGATTTTTTTATGGATAAAATTTGGTCGATGAACCAGTAGAAGTATGGAGTGCTAATAAAAAGCCAGCAACCAGTCAAGAGCATGGCTACAGACGAAACCAGTAAACCCTTCAATATCTCAAACCAACCTGCATCATAAGGGCGCATCATGCCTCCAAGAATTCTCACCCATATCTCCCCTCAGCAAGCCTTCATCATATCAGCCATCGTCATCGCCATCATGGGTGTTACCATGATCGGCTTTGGTTGGGTGCCGCATCTCTCCTTGATACTCGCCATCTGTGTCTTACTGGGCATTGGCGCCTT
>NZ_QJSU01000009.1 GCF_003217155.1 Psychrobacter fozii | reverse complement strand
TGTGGCTTATCCTATTTAGCGAGCTGACTATCATATCATGTTTTAATAGTCTGTCAACTTCTTTTTTAATTTCGTTTCAATGAGTTAACTGGGTTTTAATTAAGTAATTAGTTCCTAATTACCGCCAGTTCTCCCTGTTGAGGGGCGTATTATAGACCCTTTAAATCTCGAGTCAAGAGGTAATTTAACTTAATTCAAATAAGCTTGGTTATCCACATCACTAATCTACTTCCCTTACGATTAAATGCATCCTACGAGATCTCAAATAGAAAACAAGGAAAGTTTTTCAGAAATCTTCTAACTTCATAGATTTAATTGATTGAGCCTACTATCAAAAACAATAGTAGGCTCAAGTATTTTTTGATTTCTTAACACTAAACGTTAGTCAAAAGTATAGCTTACGCCAACGTTACCACCATTTTGGCTGCCACTACCACCAAAAGCACTACTGATAGAAAACTGTCCGTCAGATGTGGTGTAACCGACACCAAATGCATAACCTGTCTCACCTTCCCATGTACCACCGCCCAGACCAACGCTGACTTTACCCGGTACATTGGGGTAACGTAAAGCACCGAAAGCAAGCGCGCCTGCAACTGCTGAGTAGGTCTCTCCTTCTAGATCATTTATTCTTCTATCTGTATAACCGAAGGCTTCAGCACGATTTTGATCAAGCTGAGAGACATTAACTGCATCAGTTGGACTGATACCAGCGGCGACATTGGTAATTCGGCGCTGGCTGTTTGCGTTGCCCACTGATACGGTATTGTCTGCACTGGTCTGCGACCCTGCTCCTAATGCTATAGCATTGCTATGAGTTACACTACTATTAGCACCGATAGCCACTGCATTAGCTGCTTGAATGTTCACCGACTCACCGATAGCGACGGAGTTTGAGGCATTAGTCTCGTTTTCAAAAGCTGGTGTACTATTGGTACCAACTGTTGCCGCTGTAGCACCAACAGTTGCATTGCTACCTAGTACTACAGAGTTACTAGTAGTATCACCAATGACATTGTCGTTACCAACTGCATAATTGGCGTTACCACCGACGATATTGGGATCTCCAAACGCACCTGAGCGATCACCTGAAACGACATTGCCATTACCCACGCTAGTAGATTGATCGCCAGTCACTGTATTATTAGTGCCTATAGCGACGCTGTCCTGACCTTTAGATTGAGCGTTAACCCCGATCGCTATCGCACCGTCAGCAGTAGCGCCATTACTGTTATAATTACCTGCATCTTCGCTGTTACTAGAATCATTAACGCTAAAGAAGCGAGCTTGGCTATCTTCGATTTTGTTTTCTAATTCAACTTTAGCTTCTTCACTGATACCTGAATCACCTTTATCTCCTTTAGCGCCGTCGATACCATTTGTACCATCAGCACCGTTCAAACCATCTGTTCCGTTCTGACCTGCTGGACCAACTGGACCTTGAGCACCATCAATGCCGTCTTTACCATTTGTACCATCAGCACCGTTTAAACCATCAGCACCGTTTAAACCATCTGTTCCGTTCTGACCTACTGGACCAACTGGACCTTGAGCACCATCAATGCCGTCTTTACCATTTGTACCATCAGCACCGTTTAAACCATCTGTTCCATTCTGACCTGCTGGACCAACTGGACCTTGAGCACCATCAATACCGTCTTTACCATTGGTGCCATCAGCACCGTTTAAACCATCTGTTCCGTTCTGACCTACTGGACCTTGTGGACCAATTACTCCCGTATCGCCTTTAGGTCCAGGTGTGAGCTCAATCGTATTTATCTGTGTTTGTAAATCCGTTAACTTTCCGTCAACTGCGGTGAGCGCTGCACCTACATTGTTGTAGTCTGCATTGCTTATTCTATATGTGGGTGCTTGAAATACACCTGTATTACTGAACTGTGCACCCCCACCTAAAGCGGTTGCTACATTACTGAAATAAGAAATACCTGTTGTTTCTAACTTTTTTAACTGAGCAATATTCACGGCATCAGTATCGGATGTACCTGCTGCTACACCCGTAATTTGACGCGTCTGCAAGTTATTAGCATCACTAGTGTCACCGACACTGACTGCGGCTAAAGTCGATTGCCATGTGGCATCGGTTCTAGCATCAGCACCAAATCCCTGTACACCTGCGTCAACTGATGTTTTGCTTTGTGCGCCTAGAGCAATACTGTTACGAATATTAGCCGTTGATTCTGTACCCATCGCTACGCTGTCACGACCACTTGCTACTGATGTATTACCGATAGCTGTCGCGCGGATGCCGCTCGCGGTCGCGCCTGTGCCTAGAGCTTCATAGTTACTCACTGCAAACTCAAAGATCTGACCGCCATTTCCATCGTCTTTAAAGCGTCGATTGTAAGCGTCTGTCTGTATAGGCGTGGTCGCAGCGGTAAAATCAGCTTGCACCACTGCATCTACTACTGGAACTTGTGTAGAAGTACTGCCACTACCAACGGCAGTCGCGCCTGATTCTGAAGCTGTGTTACGAATACCCATCGCTGAGCTATTAAAACCTGAGGCTGTGTTACGGCTACCCATCGCTGAACTATCAATACCTGAGGCTTCATTTGCAAAACCCACTGCTGAGCTGGTAACTCCTGAGGCTCTGTTAAAATTACCTATCGCTGAACTGGTAAGTCCTAAGGCTGTATTACCACTACCCATCGCTGAGCTACCATTACCTGAGGATTCATTGTTAAAACCCACTGCCGAGCTGAAACCTCCTAAGGCTTCGTTGCCATAACCCAACGCTGAGCTGAAACTTCCTGAGGCTATGTTGCTACGACCCACTGCTGAGCTGTCATCACCCGAAGCAGTATTATCGCTACCTAGTGCTGAGCTACTTTGACCAGATGCCTCGTTACTATAACCCACTGCTGAACTATTCAGATTTGAGGCTGTGTTTAGACTACCTACCGCTGTACTACGTTCGTTGGCGGTTGAGTTGTCGCTACCTATTGCCAAGCTATAATCCCCTGCAGAGGTATTAATATAACCTATTGCAGAGCTAGCTCCACCAATTGCTTTATTACTATAGCCTACAGCCGTACCAATATAGCCTTCAACCTGATTAAGGCGACCTGCAGCTAATCCAAAACCTTCTGTTATTCTATTTTCGTTACCAAATGCTGAGCTTCTAAAACCTACGACATAATTTTCTGAACCTATAGCAGAACTGGCATTACCTAAAGCACTATTACCAGAACCTATCGAAGAGCTGCCTTCACCCGAGGCAATATTAGTGTTGCCTACCGCTGAGCTATATAGACTTGACGCTTCATTTTTATGGCCAATCGCTGAACTAGAAGAACCTGAAGCGGTATTGACATAACCTATTGCTGTTGAATTAGTATTCAAAGCTCTATTTTGAGAACCTACTGCTGAGCTAGAAAAATCTGAAGCGGTATTGACGTAACCTATTGCTGTTGAATTAGTATTCAAAGCTTGATTTCGAAAACCTACTGCTGAGCTGGATTCATTTTGCGCTTGGTTTTCAAATCCGCAAGCTATAGATGTATTTTGTGAAGCGATATTTCCACCTGGTCCATTGAATTGCGTTAAGCACACATCTGCCTGAGCAGTCATCGCTGTTAATCCTAACACTGAGCCAATTGCAGTGGCAATGGCATGTCGACGTAGTGATGCGCCTGTTTGGCTAGCTGGCACAGTACCAATTTGACCTGATATGTTGCTAGACTTTCCACCCGACTTGCTGATTTCACTAACGGCTGTATAGCAACCCGTAGAACGATTAAAAACAACGCGGTAAACATGGTTTAACATGAGAATATCCTGTGTGTATAAAGTTGCTATCGAAGCGACCATATGATGGCTATAACAAATAGAGCAACAGTTGCACTGTCGATCAAAAATATAAACGTTAATTTGAATGAATAATTACCTGTAGAATTTGATATCCGTATCGTTTGATAAGTGATAAATCAAGCACTAGATTGACTTGCTCTTGATTTAAGCTACCTACTAAATCCGTTCTTCTGATTCTAAAAAATAATTTTATATGCAATACAGACATAAAAAGAAACGTTATAAGTACATTCTGGAATATTATGTTAAATTTGTAAAGTTCTTGTTTTGAATTTGTAACAGATGAACATATACTTTAAGGAATATATTGAAATGTTTGAATTAAAAGGTAAAAACAACTATTTGATAGCACGCATAAAAAAGCCGCTTATTAGAAAATAAGCGGCTCTCATTACATGTATTGAATAATTAGTCTAACGTGACTACTTTGATTTAGCTCCAGCCTGAAAACGACTAGTAATGGTATAAAGTAACATAAGACAGATATCTGTTTTAAATTTTAAATTTGGGGCTGTAGTAGATAAGCACTATGCTAGACTACTTTTATGAAGATAACCCGTTGTAAACTAAGTAAAAAAGTACAGCGAAGGCTGTTAGAGTTTTTTACGGCTGAAGTAACCGCTAGAACAGCCGCAGATTTACTCAATATTCAACCTAACACTGCTGCGCTTTTTTATCATAAAATTAGACTTGTGATAGATTACCATCTCTCATTGCAAGCCGATGAGCTCTTTGATGGTGAAGTCGAATTAGATGAAAGTTACTTTGGCGGCGTACGTAAAGGCAAAAGAGGTCGCGGAGCTGCTGGTAAAACAGCCGTGTTCGGTATTCTAAAACGAAACGGTAAGGTTTATACCATTGTCGTAGCAGACACCAAACAGACTACCCTAATGCCTGTCATCAAGCGTAAAATCAAGCCTGACAGCTTTGTTTATACTGATAGCTATCGAAGTTACAATGCATTAGATGTGAGCGAATTCAAACATTTCAGAGTCAATCACTCTAAAGAGTTCACTTGCGGTAAAAACAATCACATCAATGGCATTGAGAACTTCTGGAATCAGTCTAAACGAACACTCAGAAAATATAATGGGATTGATAAGAAGCATTTCCATTTATTTTTGAAAGAGTGCGAGTTTAGATTTAACTATGGGTCACCGTCTAATCAGCTTAAAACGCTGAGAAAATGGTGTGATATTTAATTCTTATCTACTACAGCCCCTTAAATTTTATTTTGACCGTAGTAACAATACCAGACAACGCATAGATAATACCAATCGCTAAAAGGCCGACAGGGATATCATAGAGTATGATACTCATGACCAGCACACCGATGATAAGAACAACGAAAGGTACTTTCTTTTTATCAAATTCTTTGAAGCTATAGTACTTGACGTTACTGACCATTAGTAGACCACAAGTTACGACCCAAGCGGCAAACAAGAACATGACCGCTGTATCGTACTGACCAATCCACTCATTATGATCGACTGCGACCATGACAGCAGACGTCACTAAGATAGCGGCAAGTGGACTTGCTAGGCCAACGAAGTACTTTTTATCGACAATGCCAACCTGCACATTGAAACGTGCGAGGCGAAAAGCGGCACAAGCAGTAAAGACGAATGCACAGCCAATCCCGATACGACCTAACGGCTCTAAAGCAAAGCTATAAATCAAAATAGCAGGTGCAACACCAAACGCTAGCATATCTGCCAAAGAATCGTATTGCTCACCGAATGGGCTCTGTGCATTGAGCATACGTGCCACGCGCCCATCAGCCCCATCAAGAATAGCGGACAAAAATATAGCCAATGAGGCTTTATAAAACTCGCCTTGTGTGCTGGCCAAAATTGAATAAAAGCCTGACAGTAGCGACAAAGTTGTAATTAAGTTGGGCGCTAAATACACACCGCGACTGACCACTCGCTGACCTTCTGTTACTTCAGCTTCAATCACTTCAAAGGTCAAACCGTCATAACTGTCATTTTCCGCTAGGCGGATATTGAACTCATGCTCATCGATAAATGGTGGCTGAGTTGCTGCACTGTCTTGTAGCAATCCATCATTTAGAGCCGTATCCTTTGAGGAAACGTGGTTTGATTGACCTGTAGATGATGGTGTATTGGTCATCTTAATATCCTTATTTGCCGACATTGCTACTCATTGAACCAGTTATTCACCGACTAACCAGCGCACATTGGTCGCGCTATCAGGTGTTAAGTCTGGCGCATCAGCTACTTTTAAAGCAGGCTGCAAGAAACGCACAATCTCACGCGCATGATTGTCAAACTGCCAAGGTGGATTGATAACCAGCAGACCTGTACCGTTAAGGCCAACCGCAACATCATTTGGATAAATATTCAACTCACACACCAATTGACGGCGCATTTCAGTACGCTTAAGCTTTTTATAGAACAGTTCTACAGCTTCAACGTTCTTAATAGGGAACCAAAGCGCATAAGTGCCTTGTGGCCACTTATTATAAGAATTAACCAACAAATTGATAAGGCGTGTAAAGTCTTTATGCTCTTGCTCATAAGGAGGATCAAGAAAAATTAGACCACGCTTCTCTTTTGGCGGAATAACCGCAGTGATACCTTCAAAGGCATCACGGTGATGGATACCGATTGGCAATTTATGTAGCTGATAGTTCAACGCATCATATTCGCTGGCTTTAGCTTCAAAAGCCTCGCCACGTACGCCCGCTTCTGGGTTTTTTTCGACATGGTGAGCAATCCACCAAGGAGAACCAGGATAGACTTTACTGTCATAAGTAAATCTGGCTTGCTTGATGCCTTCCATATAGTCTTTGACAGCAGCAGGTGCCTTTTCAGTATCGGCATTCAATAAGGCTTGGATACCACCTTTGGCCTCTCCAGTCTTGCGCGCTTCTTCACTGCTAAGTGAATAAAGTCCGCGACCGCCATAAGCGTCAAGCACATAAAAAGGTTTGTTTTTTTGCCCTAGTTGATTGAGCAGTTGTACCAATAAAATGTGTTTGACCACATCAGCAAAGTTACCAGCGTGGTAGGCGTGTTTATAGTTCATAATCTCAAAAGTTTAAATAAGAAAAATTGCATCTATGGTAGCATAGGCAGAGTAAAAGATAATGTGGTTTTGGTAAGTGCTTTCAATAAAAATGCATTGAATGGCGGTATATCGACAGCTGATTGACAATAATGAGATGAAATGACGCAGATTATTAGCAACCTGAACGTAACAGAGTTGATAGCCGATCAGCCAATAGGTCCGGATAATCCACCATTACTGTTTCCAGAGGGTCATAGTGACGTCCCAGAAATCCCAACCCAACATGTATTGCAAGCCTCTGATTTTGCTGTGAGCTGGGAAGACAATCTGACTGAAGTACAGCTTGATAAGTTCGTCAACGATGGTTGGATTATTATCGATGATGTCTTTAATAGTACCGCTTTGTTAGCCCTACAAGCAGAGAGCGGTTTTATTGAATATCGTGATGCACAGCTCACTGCTGGCATTCGGGTAAGCGATATTCGCGGTGATAAAATACGCTGGATCACCGAAAATTTCTTTGCAGGCTTTTTTTACTTAGAAAGTATCAACACTCTTGCTGCCTTATTCAATCGTAGCTTGTTCGCGGGTATTCGCCATAGTGAAGCGCATTATGCCTGCTATCCGGTAGGTTTTGGCTATCAGTGGCACAGTGACAACCCTGCTGGGCGTGACGAACGTGTTATTTCAGCCGTGTTTTATCTAAATGATGAGTGGGCCGCCAACGATGGTGGCGCATTAGAAGTTGTCGATAAACAAGGCGTTCATCATAATGTGATGCCTGTTGCCAATAGACTGGTGATATTTGACAGCGACTTACGACATCAGGTACAGATCGCTCATCGTCAGCGTTATTCTATCGCTACTTGGATGCGCCGAGATGGCTTGGTACCGTTCGTTGAAGAAAACAATTAAATCGTCACTTATTCATAAACAATATAATGTGATTTGAGTCGTAAGCCACTATAAAAACAAACAAGTGGTCCACTACTTTCGCAATATCAAATTTAAAAGTTAACTTTACATATAAAAGGTTTATCCATGTCTGACAACAATCACCAAACTACCAATAATCAATCAGCAAGCCATCAACAAGAAACGTTAGATTTAAGCATCGAACTGCTAGAACGCCCTTCAGTGACGCCCGATGATGATGGCTGCCAAGACATACTATCGGAGCGATTGGAACAAGCGGGCTTTGACTGTGAGTTTATGTATTATGGTGATAGACAGGCAAAGGGCGAACACGCTGAAGTCAAAAACTTGTGGGCCCGCCGCGGCACTACTGATCCAGTCATTTGCTTTGCAGGCCATACCGATGTCGTACCAACCGGTGATGCGAAGAACTGGACTTATCCTCCATTTACCCCGACCATTGCTGATGGGTATCTATGGGCGCGCGGTGCGGCTGATATGAAAACAGGCATTGCGGCTTTTACTGTCGCAGCCGAACGTTTTGTCGCCAATCACCCTGAGCACAATGGTTCGATTGCTTTTTTAATCACCTCAGATGAAGAAGGCCCATCAATCAACGGCACAGTAAAAGTCATCGAGACCTTAGAAGCGCGTCAAGAAAAAATCACCTATTGCTTGGTTGGTGAACCATCAAGTACCGATACGCTAGGTGATATCATTAAAAATGGTCGTCGTGGCTCATTAGGTGCAGTGCTTACAGTGACTGGTAAGCAAGGTCATGTCGCCTATCCGCATCTAGCATGCAACCCTATTCATGCTGCGATGTCAGCATTGACTGAATTGACCTCGACTGCATGGGACAATGGCAATGACTATTTCCCAGCGACATCACTGCAAATATCTAATATCAATGGTGGCACGGGCGCAACCAATGTCATTCCTGAAACGTTAGAAGTTGTGTTTAACTTCCGCTTTTCAACAGAAACCACTGAAGATCAGCTGAAGGCAAAAACGCATGCTATCTTCGATAAATACTTTGCCAATAACCAGATTTTAGAAAATAAGGCGAGCTACGATATCCATTGGAAGTTATCTGGTCAGCCGTTTTTGACCCCTGAAGGTAAACTGGTTTCTGCCTGTCAAAAAGCAATCAAAAAGGTGACTGACACTGATACCACACTATCTACTTCAGGCGGTACTTCTGATGGACGCTTTATCGCACCAACAGGCGCGCAAGTAGTCGAGCTAGGTGTACGTAATGCCACAATTCATCAGGTTGATGAAAAGGTAGAAGTCGATGATTTGGGTAGATTGGCACAGATTTATGAAGGGATTTTAGAGAACTTGCTGCTAGATTAATGTCTTATTATCATTAAAAAAAGCGCCAAATCTTAATTAGATTTGGCGCTTTTTTATTATTTTTACTGATTTATTCAATACTAATTTTACTCGATACCGATATAGACATCAACTTGACCATACTCTAGATTGCCATCGATATAATGCTCAAAATCGACATCAAAAGTTCGGGTATGCTCACAGTTGCGATCATTAAAATAAGTCCAAGCTTTTTCCCAAGCGTTCATCACAGTGTAAGGCATTCTACCCTCTTCAGAGAATACCATGTACTTCCCTGCAGGAATATCTACTGTTACTAGGTTTGTAGATTTAGCAGTCTTTTCATTGTCTGATGGCTCTTGCTCACTGACTACTTTCCAACTGGCAACCACATCAAAAGCGCCGACCAAATCATCGCTCTCATAGTTATGATAGACACCATAAATATCTTCACCTTTAGGCAGATCACTGGCATGGTTTTGGTAAAACTTCTGCCATAAACGACCCAGTTTGGCAGTTTCTTCGCTAATCTCAGCGTTGTTGGTAGTACGAACGCTAATGCCACTGCAAGCTATCGCTTCTGGTAGCTCTTTAATTTGTGAAGTCATGATGCGGTATATCCTGTATATTTGTACGGTTTTTTATGTGAGATAGTATTGAAATGAGCGCGTACTAAAAAAGCCATTAGTGTTGCAAAGTTACTCTAATCTGCTTCATCGATCCAATTCATCTGAATGGCTTCTAAAATGCCCTCATTTGATTTTTGTGGATCATCATCAAAGCCTTCAAGTTCAGTCACCCAACGATGCAAATCGGTAAAGCGTATATATTGTGGATCGGTCTCTGGGAACTTTTCATACAACTCAATAGCGATATCTAAGCTGTCCGTCCATTTTAATTTTTGCGGGATCATAGCGGCTCCTTATATTTTAAACGATTTTGATAAAATGGTTTTGACGATTTGATAGGCGCTATTTTACCAAAATTCATCAGATGATTATAGACAAGTTAATTTTATATGGCAGCTTATACTATCTACCCCGACTTGGCAGACTTCAAAGCAGCTTGGTTACTGTTCCATGTGGTAATAGTATCGGTCAAATGCTCCCCTACCATATCCAATACTTCTGGCGTACACTTGCCTTTTTTATCTGTAAAGATAAATTTGGTCATACCCATACTCATCAGCTGATTTTTTACAAAAAAGCGATGCTCAAAATACACATATTTCTGATCCCATCCTGCAACCTTACTACTGAGTGTCACTTTATCCAAAAACTTGATTGGTTTCAGGTAAACCATCTCTTGCATGGACATCACCCAATTCAATTTCTTAATGCCTTTTTGATGACAGCACGCCATTACCCAGCGAGTGACATTTAATTCAATAAAAGACAGATAGCGGTAGTTAGGCAAGTGGTCACGAAACCCCATGTCATGCGGCAATACTCGATAATTACGGACAGTCGGTTCGGTCAACGTCTCTATACTAATGCGCTCGCTCATTGATTGCTGTTTTAGTTGTTGTTTTAGCAAGCTAACCATAATAAAAAAACGTATCAACATGTTCATAAGTAACTCCCTTAACTCTTATTTTGTATAGATATCGATGTCATATAAATGCTGCCTACTTTAACGCAAAAAAAGCCACCTCAGTGACTTTCTTTACTTAAAAATTTATAGGCAAAAGCTAATAGTTAAACATATATTTTAATGATTAATGACCTGCGCCATTAATACTGCGAACCATCTCTTCGACCATTTTCTTGGCATCACCAAAGATCATCATGGTTTTGTCCATATAGAACAAGCTGTTATCAAGCCCTGCATAACCCGTGTTCATTGAACGCTTGATGACCATGACCGTTTGCGCTTTGGTGACTTCTAGAATCGGCATACCAAAGATTGGTGAGGTTGGATCGTCTTTCGCAGATGGGTTTACCACGTCGTTCGCACCGATGACCAACACCACATCTGTACTCGCGAAGTCTGAGTTAATCTCATCCATCTCTAAAATATCATCATAAGGGACGTCAGCTTCAGCCAATAGGACGTTCATGTGACCTGGCATACGACCCGCGACCGGATGGATGGCAAAACGCACATTCACACCTTCTTCTTTTAGCAGCTCATACAACTCTTTTACTGCATTCTGTGCACGGCCCTGTGCCATACCATAACCCGGTACGATGACCACACTACTGGCGTTGGCCATTAAGAAACCTGCATCTTCTGCCGAACCAGCTTTGTAGTTCTTCGGTGCGCCATCATCAGCGCCCGCTGCTACAGCTCCTGTACCCATACCGCCAAATAAGACGTTGAGTAATGAGCGGTTCATGGCCTTACACATGATGTAAGACAAGATCGCACCTGATGAACCAACGAGCGAACCTGCAATAATCAGCATTGAGTTGCCAAGGGTGAAACCAATGCCTGCTGCTGCCCAACCAGAGAACGAGTTCAATAGTGATACAACTACTGGCATGTCACCACCACCGATTGGCGCAATCCACATCCAACCAAAGATAACGGCAATCACTGCCATCGCATAAAATGCGGGTAATGAGTCAGTAACGAAATACACGCCACCAAAACCAATCATCGCAATGAATAATAGCGCTTGGACAGGTTTTACCCAGCCGCCGACCAGTGTTTTCGCCCAGCTTTTAGCTGCTAATTTACCAAAGGCAAAGACGGATGCTGAGAACGTAATCGCACCGATGAAACAACCGATAAACAGCTCAACCCGGGCAACGGCGCCATGCTGCTGCTCAGTGTGCAATACCGTCGCCAGTGCAATGGCAACTGCTGCCAAACCGACAAATGAATGCATCAAGGCAACGGTTTCTGGCATTTGGGTCATCGCGACTGTTTTTGCCTTCCACATACCAACGAGGGCACCTAAAATCATCGCGCCAATAATTAACCAAAGGACAGGGCCTTCTGCTAAGAAGAACGTCGTGACGACAGCAATTGCCATCGCTACCATGCCAAAGCGGTTACCACGAATAGCCGTCTTTGGGCTGGATAAACCACGTAAGGTTAAAACGAAAAGAATCGCGCCGACTAGGTAGAACCAATCTGCATTTGCCGCAATCATTGCTGAGAAATCGTTCATGCGTCACCTCCGACATCTGTGGTTGCTACTGGTGCTTTTTTTACTTTTGGTTTAAACATCGCAAGCATACGCTCGGTCACGGCAAAGCCACCGAAGATATTAATACTGGCTAAAAATACGGCGAAAGCGCCAAGTATACTGGTTGGTGTAAAGATAGAACCATCAATGGTAACGGTCTGTAGCATGGCACCAACGATGACGATACTTGATAGTGCGTTGGTGACGGCCATCAACGGCGTGTGCAATGCAGGCGTTACGCCCCAAACCACGTAGTATCCGACAAAAATAGCGAGTACAAATACGGTAAAAATCGCGACAAATGGTGTACTAGCCATTGCGGCACCAGCTGGTGCTGACGCTAAAATAGTGGCAATCATCTAATCCTCCTAAAATTTATTCATGTCTGGCAAATGTATGGTGACAACGTTAATGGTGACAATGTTGTGGTGACAGGCTGTAAAAACTTAGCCAGTCAAACTAGCGTTTGGCCAGTCGTACCTGATTGTCATGTGTCACTGCCAGTGCGCCCTGAATCTCGTCTTCCATGTCTACGTTAAGTGCCAATTTAGCTGAGGCGTCACTTACTGAAGTGTCATCGCCAGCAGGCGCAATTAAGGTCGTGATAAAGTTAACCAAGTTGTTGGCATACAAATCTGAAGACTGTGCTGCAAGCATCGATGGGATATTGGCAGCACCAACGATACGTACGCCGTTGTCTGTCGTGATGGTTTCGTTCGGCACACTGCCTTCGACGTTACCGCCGGTACCGGCAGCCATATCGATCAATACGGAACCTGCCTTCATTCTAGCAAGGGTTGCACCATGCACCAGACGCGGGGCATTACGACCAGGAATCTGCGCTGTGGTAATAACGATATCCGCGTTGCTGAGCGCTTTATCCACGACAGCCGCTTGATCTTTGACATACTGCTCTGATGGCGTCCACGCATAGCCACCGGTAGACTTGGCGGTCTCAGCTTCCTCTGCACTCATCGGCACATCAAGCCATTTACCACCGAGTGACTCCACTTGCTCGCGAGCCGTCGGACGTAAATCACTGGCTTCAACGACGGCACCCAAGCGCTTGGCGGTTGCAATGGCTTGCAGACCTGCAACGCCAACTCCCAAGATAACAACCTTGGCGGGCTTAACCGTACCGGCTGACGTCATAAACATTGGGAATGGACGTGAATACTCATTCGCCGCTAGCAATACTGCTTTATAACCCGCAAGGTTGGCCTGTGATGACAAGACATCCATATTCTGTGCGCGTGACAATGTGCGGGGTAATAGCTCCATGGCAAAGGCGGTTGCACCTTTAGCCGCATAACTATCAAGCTGAGTATTACGATAAGGGTCGAGCATGCCAATGACGATCTGACCAGATGACAAGCCATCGATGGCTTCAGCTGATAGGTCATTGACGGTGGTAATAATCTGAGACTGGGTAATGACCTCGGCACTGCTGCTGGCAATGTCGGCACCAGCAGCTTGATACAGCTCATCAGCGTAGTACGCTGCTTGACCTGCATTTGACTGAATGACAACTTCAAACCCAAGTTTACGCAACTTTTTGACTGCGTCTGGGGTTATGGCTACACGGCTCTCGCTCGCGCTATCTGCACTGATTACACCGATTTTCATACCGTCTCCTTACTTACGTCCAATGACTGTACTTATAATGACTATAATTACGTCTCACGACTACCTTTAATACCCTCAACGCACATCTAAAAAGCACAGGGGACAAAAAAACCTTTGGTTTTGATTGGATCAGTATTGCGACCAAAGGTTCATCAATTTAATAAATGATAGCGACTTTGCCATCATGCCTTTTTATTATAGGTATATCGTCCACCAACTTTCATTGTTTAATGATGACCCATAAGTAAATAAAAAGTTAATTATTTGTACCATCTATATAACTTTTATTGTTATATTAAAAAAATTTATTTTTTTAACACCCTTAATGCTTTGCAAAATATAACCTTGTATCACTAGGCCACCCCCACATCACAGACCATTGCCTCAATAGACAAACAGCGTCAAACAGCTGATAGGTCCCTCGATATTACCTGTGCTGTTTCTCTTGTTTTGATGGTTATACTTGAGATGAAGGTAAGCTCTAACAGTCACAATTGATATATTTTAGAATTGTGTGAAAAAGCAACGAGCCGGTTAAGTTCAAACGATAGGTGTCGTATAATAGGTAAGCTTGACGTGGTAATTGGATCGTCAATGACTCACTATAATAAGGAATAACGATGTATTTTTTACTCTCCCCTGCTAAATCTTTGAACGAAGCAGACGCTATACCGTTAAATCTAGGCAACTACTATAGTCAGCCTGAGCTGATTGAACACTCACAAGTATTGATGCAAGTACTGAAGTCTAAAGAACCGATTGATTTACAAGAGCTGATGGGCATTTCTAATGATTTGGCACAGCTCAATGCGACGCGTAATCAACAGTGGCACTGGAGTAAAGAACAGCCATTCACTGATAATACTAATGCGGCAAAACCTGCTGGGTATTTGTTCGATGGTGACGTTTATACTGGTCTTGATATGTATCACATGGATAAAGACACGACTATCTACGTCAATGAGCACTTAGGTATTTTGTCAGGACTCTATGGTGTGTTAAAACCTTTAGATTTAATCCAACCATATCGCTTAGAGATGGGTACCAAGCTGAAAAATGAGCGCGGTAATAACTTATATGAGTTTTGGGGCGAGGAAGTGACTGAGATTATCAATGCGCGGATGGCTGATAGCGACGATAAAACATTAGTCAATCTCGCTTCTAATGAATATTTTAAGTCTGTAAAGAAAAAAGCACTGAATGCTGACATCATCACACCACGATTTGAAGATGAGAAAAATGGTCAATATAAAGTGATTAGCTTTTATGCCAAAAAAGCACGTGGATTAATGGTCAAGTATGCGGCAGACAATAAGCTGACCAATGCTGAGCAGCTAAAGCCGTTTGATTTGGCAGGATATTATTATTGTGAAGCCGCTTCTGATGATAAGACGTGGACGTTTAGACGGGATAATGTGAATCAGTAAATTTGATTTTATTCTTAGTTGAAAGATACCAAACGATTATAAGAAAACCCCGATAAGCTCAGCCTATCGGGGCTTTTCTATGTGACGCCCACTATCATATTGGACTAGATAAAAAAAGCCCTGCTATCTTTAGATAACAGGACTTCAATGATTAAACAGACTTTATGACGTTGGTAATACTTCTAGCGAAAAGCGATTTGTCGAGGAAGACCAGCGAAAATAGTACCTATTGTACATTGAGCGCGTCTGACAAAGAAAAATCGCTTTGTAGCAGAAGTAAAATTACATCATGCCGCCCATTCCACCCATACCGCCCATTCCACCGCCAGCACCCATGCCAGCCATACCGTCATCACCTTGCGGTAAGTCAGTAATCATAACTTCAGTGGTAAGCATTAGGCCTGCAACAGAAGCAGCGTTTTCTAGTGCTGAACGTGCTACTTTAGCTGGGTCAAGAATACCCATCTCGATCATATCGCCGTATTCACCAGAAGCAGCATTGTAACCATAGTTACCGCTACCGCTTTTCACTTCGTTTACCACAACTGACGCTTCTTCACCTGCGTTAGTTACGATTTGACGTAGTGGCGCTTCCATCGCACGACGTAAGATGTTGATACCTGCGTTTTGATCGTCGTTATCGCCTGTTAGTTCAGACAATGCGTTCATTGCACGTACTAGCGCAACACCACCACCAGGTACAACACCTTCTTCAACCGCTGCACGAGTAGCATGTAGCGCATCGTCAACACGGTCTTTCTTCTCTTTCATTTCAGTTTCGGTCGCTGCGCCGACTTTGATTACTGCTACGCCGCCTGCTAGTTTAGCAACACGCTCTTGTAGCTTTTCTTTGTCATAGTCAGAAGTAGACTCTTCGATTTGACGGTTGATAGACTCAACACGGTTTTCGATATCAGCTTTGTTACCAGCGCCATCGACGATTACCGTGTTTTCTTTACCAACAGTCACTTTCTTAGCAGTACCAAGTTGCTCAAGAGTAGCAGTCTCAAGGCTCAGACCAATCTCTTCAGAGATAACCGTACCGCCAGTTAGCGTCGCGATGTCTTCTAACATTGCTTTACGACGATCACCGAAACCAGGTGCTTTAACCGCACAAGTTTTTAAGCCGCCACGCATGTTGTTCACAACCAATGTTGCTAGCGCTTCGTTTTCTACATCTTCAGCGATGATAAGCAATGGTTTGCTTTGCTGCATGACTTGCTCAAGTAATGGCACGATTTCACGGATGTTACTGATTTTTTTATCAACTAGCAAGATATATGGGTTTTCAAACTCAGCCGTTAAGCTGTCTTGCTTGTTAGCAAAGTACGGGCTGATATAACCACGGTCAAACTGCATACCTTCTACAACTTCTAGAGTATCTTCGAAGCTTGAACCTTCTTCAACCGTAATAACACCTTGCTTACCGACTTTTTGCATCGCTTGCGAAATCAACTCACCGATTTTGGTGTCTGAGTTAGCAGAGATAGAGCCTACTTGTGCAATGGCTTTTTCATCATCAGCTGGTGTAGACAACAAATGGATTTGCTCAACAGCAGCACGTACCGCTTTATCGATACCGCGTTTAAGATCCATTGGGTTCATGCCAGCAGCCACTGATTTCATGCCTTCTTGCAAGATTGACTGAGCCAATACTGTTGCAGTGGTTGTACCATCACCAGCAACATCGTTGGTACGGCTAGCAACTTCGCGAACCAACTGTGCACCCATGTTTTCAAACTTGTTTTCTAGCTCGATTTCTTTAGCAACTGAAACACCATCTTTAGTGATGGTAGGTGCGCCAAATGATTTATCGATAACAACGTTGCGACCTTTAGGGCCTAACGTCACTTTTACTGCGTTTGCTAGAACGTTTACGCCGTCCATCATTTGTTTACGGGCATCAATGCCGAATTTTACGTCTTTTGCCATGTTAAATTACTCCACTATTATAAGTATGAGAATACGGTTGAATGATTCGATAGTTGCTTATCAAAAGCGATTATTAGAAACTGCTATCAAAATGTGCTGAGTATAAAATAATACTCAAAAGGATTAACCTTCTAGCACACCCAATACATCAGACTCTTTCATAATCAATAGTTCTTCACCGTCAACCTTTACGGTTTGACCAGCATATTGACCGAACAAAACTTTGTCGCCAGCTTTTACATCTAACGCACGAGTTTCGCCGTTGTCACGAATCTGACCGTTACCAGTAGCTAATACTTCACCTTGTGAAGGTTTTTCTTGAGCTGAACCAGGAAGCAAGATGCCACCAGCCGTTTTTGTTTCTTCTTCTATGCGGCGGACGACAATACGGTCATGTAAAGGACGAATGTTCATCGATATGACTCCAAAAGTTGGTTAATAAAATTAAGGGTTTATTTGAATTAATGGTCTCAATACCAGTATCTATAGGGAACGCTGCCAAAAACAACGCTTTGTAGATAAGCCTTGAGCTTGTAACAAAAAGTGGGGGCAAGGTGAGTTCGGTTCAAGTGTAAAGCCCAAAAATTTACAAGATTATTTTGCAGAAATTGATCAATCAACATCTCATACCGATGCTTTACGTTTAGTAAAGCCAATATGCTAATCAAATGAAGAACAAAAAGTAGAAATATTTGAAAATATTGATGAGCTGAATTTATATTTTGACCAATGCTAAATTAACTATAGAAACATTTGCTACAAGCACTACACGAAGCGGTATGACACCACGCTTGAAAATGTAACAGCGTATGACCATTATAGATCTTGTGAACATAATAAGAACGATCGATAAAATTTGCTATATCGGCAATAAATCAATGAAGGGGTCTCCATGAGTTTTTTATCAATGCACAGAAAGTCACTGAGCGACAATGTTAATAATGCAAAACGCAGTAAGTCTAAATTCTTATCTGCCTTAGTGACAGGCATCAGTATCTCTACCGTTGGAGCTTTGAGTATGACCGCACCCACACTTGCCAGCGCAAAGACTGTGCAACCGTCAACCGCCAATTATAGCTTTACCGTTGAAGACAAATATAAAGGCACAGCGACTCGTACACTAAACAAGTCTGGTAATACATGGAAATACAATGTTAGCGCCCGCGTCGCTGGTGTGGCTAGCGCCTCGCAAAATAGTACCTTTACCATTAACGGTAACAATGTCACGCCAACCCAAGCCAGCACGACTTATAAACTCTTAGGTGTAGGCCGTACGCACAAACTGGATTTTAATCCAAGTAGCAAAAAAGTCGTAAGCAACTACCGAGGCAAATCAACGACAATGAACATGTCGCAACAAGCCTTTGATGACTTAAGCCTTGAAGTACAGATTCGTCAGGATTTATTGAACGGTAAATTCTCTGGCAACTACTACATGGCGAAGAAAGACAAAATCGAAAAGACCCCATTTAAGAAATCTGGCAATACCAAAATAACTGTACCAGCAGGTACCTTTGATACAGTACGTGTCGACCGTGTCCATGATGACGATAGTCGCTCTACTAGCTTCTGGTTAGCACCAAGCTTAGACTACTTACCAGTTAAAGTGAGTCAAATTAATGATGGTAAAAAAATGGATTTAGAACTGACCAAGGTTAATTAAACCGTTTGTTAAACTGCTGAAAAAATATTAAAAAAAGCGGCGCTCTACATTAGAGCGCCGCTTTTTTTGGTTTTATACTGATAGCTGACAAACATTACTTGTTCAGCGTTACTTATTAAGCATTTGGCAAGTTAAGCATTAAGCAAGCTGGATTACTGACGAGGTTTTTTAACGACATTATTCATCGAAGGCAGACGTTTAAGCAAAATAAACAACCATACATTGATAAGCAGCAATAGTAAAAAATCCAGTAGATAGACAACTATCTCCGCCCAACTACTGCCATAAACCCGTGTAAACAACACTACGCCACTCGCACCTAAGTACACGAGTATAAACATACTGCTGATTAATAATGCATAAGGCGAGCGTCCACGTAGTATCGATGGTGTCAGAATAAATGCTGGCACTAACCATAGCATTTGCCATGCGACACCGCCGACGATATCAGGACTACTTGGATTGAATACATTAATGAAAACAGGCAGTCCAAGCAATCTATAGACGAGCCAAATTAACCACGTAACCATCAAACGCTGACGGATAGGCGCAATAGGTTTATTCACTTTGGCAGGCTTACCAGTTTTCTGTACTGGTGGTGTAGCATTCATCTCACTATCGGAGCGGTTTGTAGCCATTAGATATATTTACTTCCTCATTAATAGCGTGAATAACGCTGTCGCATTTTAGGCTCAACGATACAAAGGCCACTTAGCGACTCCAGTTAGCTTGAGCCAAAGCTGTCGCACTGATAGCCAAACGGCGACCTTGGGCGATGCCTAGCTCACGCTCATCAGGTGAGATAGGCTGATCATGTGATGCCCCACTGACATGGCTAGCACCATAAGGTGAGCCACCGCGTTGGGTACGATTTAACGCAGGTTCGGCATAAGGCACGCCAACGATAATCATACCGTGATGCATCAATGGCAACATCATCGTCAGTAACGTTGTCTCTTGACCGCCATGCATTGAACCTGTTGCCGTAAATACGGAGGCAGGTTTGTTTTGCAAATTACCTGCCAGCCATAGTGTCACTGTATTGTCCCAAAAGTATTTCATGGGTGCGGCCATATTACCAAAGTGCGTTGGGCTACCAAGCGCCAGACCGCTGCAGTTTTTGAGATCATCCATGGTGCAATACAGGTCACCCTCATCAGGTATCGCAGGCTTGCTCGATGTCGTCTCAGGAGCAACCGTTGGTACCGTACGAATACGTGCCGTCATGCCAGCGTCTTCGATACCTTGCGCGATAGCGTATGCCAATGTTTTGGTTGTACCATGATTAGAATAATAGAGTACCAATACATAAGGGGCAGTCTGACTCATTAGCAACACTTCCTTAAATCATTCACGTGGTTAATGATAGCAATATGTAGCCAACAGCTGACACTATCAATATATCTGCACATTATGCCCGAGTCATTCACTGACATGCAAACAACCTAGCTGTGCATTATCGTCAGAACACTCTATCGCGTTGACTACTGTGCATTTTGACACAATTAAAGGGCAGATGATAACCGCCTATGTTTGTTACACTATTGTCACTCTAATACCTGCTAGATGATCGATATGGAAAAGTTAGCAAAGAAAATCCCGTTTTTACACCAGCGCTGGTTTCAGTTTTTACGATTTTTGGTTAGGCATTTCTTTGAAGATAACTGCCAGCAAAAATCAGCCTCGCTGACCTATACGACCATGCTATCGATCGTACCGATGCTGACCGTACTCTTGATGATTTTGTCTTCAGTACCAGCACTTTCATCGGTCAGAGCACAAATATATGAAGTCATTTATAACAACTTACTACCACAATCTAGCATGCAGGTTAGTGAGTACATCAACAACTTCGCTGAAAAATCATCCAACCTAACCATCATTGGTGCGATGGTGCTGTTTTTTACAACGATTATGACATTGACGACCATTGAGCGTGCTTTTAACCAAATATGGCGGGTAGAGAACCGGTCTGGTGGCATAAAAAGCATGTTGCGCTATTGGACGATGGTGACCTTAGGGCCATTAGTGTTGGGCACAGCTTTCATCGCCTCAAGTGCGATACAAAGCATTAGTTTTTTAAATCAGCAAGTCGCCGGTTACGGTATTGATTGGTCTATCTGGATACAAGCCGTCACGATTGGCATCACGGTCTCAGGCTTCATCGGTATGTACTGGTTCATTCCAAAAGCACGCGTGCCAGCCAAAAATGCGGCCATCGCTGGCATATTTGTGGCCATCGTCTTTGAGATGATGAAGCATCTGTTTGGTACCGTGATGGCAAACTTTACCAGTTATGAAGCTATTTACGGAGCCTTTGCAGCCTTACCAATATTTTTGCTATGGATTTATTTATCATGGAATTTGATTCTACTGGGCGTTGAAATTAGCTATACCCTGACCATCTTTGGGACAGAAGAGGTGGAGCCACGCCATCCGTTACTGAGCTTGCTAGACATGCTTAACTTAGTATATACGCACCATTTGAAAGGTGAGGCCGTCAGCGAACAAGCGCTTCGCAACATGCTAGGACGCAAAGAGCTGCCGAAATGGTATACCTATATTAACTATTTACAAGACAGCAACCTCATCACCATGACCGAAGATGACGACTATGTACTCAAAAGAGATTTGAGCAAGATGACACTGTGGGATTTTTATCGCACCCTACCTTATCCATTACCCATCAAAGATGAGTTCGATGAGGTAAGAATAGAAGACCAAACACCTTGGGTTAGGCTACTAATAGAGCGTTTTGAACATACTGAAGCTTATGCTAAACAACAACTAAATCTACCGTTGAGCGCTATATTTACCAATACGGAGCCACGTAAAAAGGCCGCTTCTGATAAAAAAGGTAGCCATAAAAATAATGATGCCCATTTATTTAGAAAGACCTCAGCGCCGACGATGGAACCATTGGCAAAGGATGACTCAAATAAACAAAATACACCGCACTTTGAGCCCATGTCGTATGACAAAGACAGTGATATAGAATGGGATGACCGTAATAATGAAATCATCATTCCCCAAGATATAAACGATGATAAGAAACAAATTCAGCCCAATAACAAGGGCGACATTATTACTGAAGCGGATAATCCCAAAGTGAGCTAACCAAAATAAAAAGAACTAGGGCGTGTCCTCATTTTAAAAATGGCGATAAAAATGAGATAAATTGCAGTCAAACAAGGAAAATAGTGCAGATAATATCGAGATATTGACCAACTATTTGACGATGTTTGGCAAAATTTAGCTATTTTTAGCCCATTTAGAGAACACTCGTTTGAATTGAGGACACGCCCTAATATGACAGTCAAGCCCTGTCGTATATTTATGAATAAGCTATGACACTATAAATTTAATATGATGACTTTTGGATACCTTAAAGCTGATGACAGTGAATAAAGATGACAAAAAAAGCTTATGGATACGTACACTTGATATAAGCCAAAACAAGCTGAAACAGTTTGCCCAGTTATGGTCATTGCAAACTCTCACTGACCTGCCCGATCGTCTTCGAAACTTATGGCAACAATTGATTGGCTCTTATTGGTTTATCCCAACGGCTTGCGTCATTATAGGTATATTGCTTGCGCCTTTATTGGTAACCATCGATCAGCACTTTGATCGTGAAACGGTCAGAGATATTACCTTTGCCTTTACGGGTGACGATGATGCGGCGCGCGCTATTATGACTGCGATAGCAGGTGCTGTCTTGGGTGTTGCGGGTACTACATTTTCAATTACGATTGCCGTATTGTCTATGGCCTCCTCACAATTTGGGCCACGCTTGTTACGCAATTTTTTGACAGACACACCCAATCAATTAGTATTAGGTGCATTCATTGGTACCTTTAGTTATAGCTTGTTGGTACTAAAGTCTATCCATAAATACGACGTCGCTTTTGGTGTACCACAACTGGCTGTGACCTTTGCCATTATTATGGCCATTGTCTGCGCGCTATTGCTCGTATACTTCGTACAGCATATGGTACATGCCATCCAAGCATCGCATGTCATTCAGAATGCTAGCAACGATGCCATTCATAATATTCACTATTGGTATGGCAGTCATTGTGACATCCAACATCAACGTGATATCGAGCATCATGATGTCGAACAGTTTCACAACTGGCCATCAATGCCCATCTATCCACCACGCTCAGGTTATATCCAACAGATTTACCTTGAGTCGCTGATTACTCTGACACAAGATTATGGTGGCGTGATACAGATTCATGTCAATCTGGGTGATTATGTGACTGATAAAAACGTCATTGGCTATTTTTTCCAGCGTCCAACAGCACATCCAAATAACCGACAGAAAACATCAACACCGCAGTTGGCCGTTGTACCGCGCGCACCTGATGGTGTTTTTTGGCAACGCTTCGCAAACTGTATCCGTATCGAACAGCGACTGGTACACTCTAATGATATTGCTTATAGCTTAGGACAAATGACTGAAATCGCTGTACGAGCACTGTCTCCTGGCATCAATGACCCAAAGACAGCGGTCAACTGCGTACAATCACTGACGAGCTGTTTGAGTATTATGATGCGCTGTCAACCACCCAGCCCCTATCACTTTTATGTACCGGCACCAAATGATGATGCATCAAATGCCGAAGTTAAGCAGCAACGACTGGCTATATTAGCCGTGGTCACTCATACGCCAAAAATTTCTGACTTTATTAATACATCGCTTGGCGAAATACGTCGTTATGCAGCCGCTGATTTGATGGTTTTAAAAGCACTGTGTCAGGCAATGGTCAATCTTAATTATGCGCGAGTCAATAGCGCACAGCAGCAGACACTATTACATGAACTGACATTAATTGAGCGTGCAGGTGAAGAAAACCTAAACTATCAAGAATTGACCGATGATTTAATCGCCATGTCCAAGCAAGCCAAGCAATTTATTCTTAGTGATGATGCTCAGCATCGATATTTTGACTACGTGAGTGAGTTTGATGCTCATATCCGTAAAGCCCTGCAAACACAATCGAGATAATCATATCAAGACCCATCAATTGATATTCATCACTGGTGCCAAAGCGAGAATATAACTACAATCCAAACCATTTAATTCTTATCAGCACTATGTTTAAGAATACTTTTCATCATTATTTGAGACCTTTTTCATGGCCCCCACAAGCAACCTAACCATACTTGAAATCAGCGCGATATTTTTATCCATCACAGCCTTACTGACCTACGTCAATCATCGCTTTATTGGTCTACCGACCACGATTGGCGTGATGGTTATCTCCATCTTATTGTCTATTGGCGCCATATTTTTAGGATTTTTAGGCTTTGATCAGCTTATTGATTACGAAGTAAGCTTATTAGCACAGCTCGATTTTACCGAAGTCCTATTGGATGGCATGCTTTCTATGCTGTTATTCGCAGGTGCTTTACATGTCAATATTAGCGACTTAAAACGCTACAAACTGCCTATTGGTATCCTTGCCTGCATCGGCACTATTGTATCAGCGATGCTTATTGCCACTGCCCTGTACTTTATGTTGCCGCTGCTCGGTTTTGGCTTGCCATTTCTGTGGTGCTTGTTATTTGGTGCTTTAATATCACCGACCGACCCCATTGCGGTGATGGGTATTCTCTCATCAGCGGGAGCCCCAAAGAGCATCGAAACTGTCATTGCTGGCGAATCATTATTCAATGATGGTATCGGCGTGGTTATCTTTGTGCTGCTACTTGGTATTTTATCGAGCGGCGACATTCCGACAGCCAATTATGTGGCGCATACTTTGGCCGTTGAAGCAGGTGGCGGCATTGTTTTTGGTTTGGTACTTGGGGCGATTTTGTATTACATGCTCAAAAGCATCGACAGCTATCAAGAGGAAGTGTTGTTAACGCTTGCAGGCGTGATAGGTGGTTATGCACTTGCCAGCCATTGGCATTTATCCGGCCCGCTCGCTATGGTAATGATGGGACTAATGGTTGGAAACCGCGGACGAGCATTAGCAATGAGCGATAAGACTCGTCATTACATTGACTTGTTTTGGGAGTTAATCGATGAGATTTTAAACGCTATTTTGTTCGTGCTGATTGGTCTAGAAGTGGTCATGATTGCTTACTCAGGCAACCTGTTTATCGCCGCTGGCTTGACGATTATAATCGCCCTGCTTGCTCGATTTATTGTCGTGGGTATGACCACTAAGACCTTTAGCCGTCAGCTAGATTTACCAACTGGCGCATGGAAGGTGCTGACATGGGGTGGATTGCGTGGTGGTATCTCCGTTGCCCTAGTGTTGCAACTACCTATGGGCACTGAGCGCGATATATTATTGGCACTCACTTATGCTGTCGTCATATTCTCTATACTGGTACAAGGCTTGAGCGTTGGTAAAGTGGCGAAAAGCATTCGTACGGATGCCACAGAGAGATAAACGGTAGATGTATTCAGTGACATAAAGGCCAGCATAAGAAGATGTCTTATGCTGGCCTTTTTTATACCTATATATTTTGTCGTACGCTTTTATATCAGACCTTTTCGTTTCATATTGCGATAAACCACAATGACGATAAAAATATTTAAGATCAATATGCCCAATTTAAACCAGTCAAATGGGCGGGCAATTAAATAGTAAATCTCAATAGGAATAAATATGCCATAGCCAAGCACACCAAACCAATACGCCCATGTTCTGTCTTGCCATAGGCCATATGCTTCAAGAAAGCGCAGACTGGCATAGGCAAAAATCAATAATAAAAACAACGGCCAGTTTTTGCTAGCCTGTTGGGCAATTCGTACCACACTATCAAACTGCGGTGCAAACAAGTGACCAAAGCTATGTTGCCAAGAGGCTGTTGCCGTCGTCAGCCAACGCGCAAGATTGGTATGCCATGACCATAACGCAACAGCACCGAGCAATGCACCCAACCCTTTTACCATCTCATAGATTGCTACCGCTTTGATAGATTCACTAGAAGTGCTTCGTGGCTTTTGTTTCCGGCCAATTAAGTCCATAGCATTATTTTTTGTAGATGGTGGTGGACTGTCATTCTGTCGGGGCAAATTAGCCAAAGAATGTCTCCACAACGCGACCTTGCAACTGCTGATTAAAAAACGGTGTGTTCTTACCGTTTGATAGCATAGATTGCGCTGTCACCTGCCATTCTAGATTAGGATCGACCAATACCGCACCGCCGATCCTTTCATATTGCTCACCAATACCAGCGATTTTTGCAGGATTAAGGCAGATTTTATCGACGAGTTGCTCCAAAGTTAACACCTCATCATGTACTAGCTGACATGCCAGCGCCATAAAGGTATCGAAGTTTGAAATGCCTGGCGTACTCTCAGCAAACGGCGCTTTTTTGGCCGTACTGTTTAGCGGTTCATGATGACTACAGATTGCATCAATCGTGCCGTCTTTCAATCCACGACGAATGGCCTGCTGATCAGTGTTACTACGCAGTGGCGGTAACACATAGGCTTGGGCATTGAAGCCTTCTAAGTTATCATCGGTTAAGTACAGTTGATGCATCGCTACATCACAAGTCACTGGCAGACCTTTGTCTTTTGCCCAGCGCATCAGCTCAACTGATGATTTGCAAGATAACTGGCTAAAGTGAGCCGCGATACCTGTTTCTTCGACCATCAATAGCTGAGTAGATAGAGCTACCGTCTCAGCAATCCATGGTATGCCTTGCAATCCATGATAAGAAGCGATATAGCCTTCATGTGCTACCCCATCTCCGGACAGACTTGGCTCATCAGGATAAAAGAATACTTTCATACCAAAAGTTGCTGCGTACTCTAACGTACGCAGTAGCACTAAATCGTTGCGAAAAGGTCTACGTGCATTCGAAACAGCGATGCAGCCACCTTTTTTCAATCCCGCAATATTAGAAGGACGCTCTCCTTCTAACCCAGCGGTCAACGCGCCCAATACATGTAAATAAATACCACCATCATCAAGCGCGCGCTCACGCAACCCTTTGAGTAGTGAGCCATTTTCTAGAATAGGATTGGTATCAGGTGGAATCACCACATGCAAAAAACCATTGCCACGAGCAGCGAGTCCTTCTGACTCCAAGGTACCATGCTGCTGTTGGCCTGGTTCACGTAGGCGTGCACACAAATCAACCAGTGGTGGTAGCAGCCACATTTCACGACCAGCTTCAAGTGATGCCAGTTTATCTGTTACTGCGGTTGGCAATGTATTTTTAATGGCTTTAGGAAGATGGTCAAATATCGGTGCATCAGTGTTTATCGTATTAGACATGAGCGTTATTACCGTATCAATAAATGAAATAATGGAGAATAAAACAGCGTGGCAACAGGTTAATTACCAGCCGCTTGATGAGCGCGTTGACCTTCCATCGCAAGAGACAGTACAGCCATACGAATGGCAATACCGTTATTTACCTGCTTTAAGATGACAGACTGCGCACCATCAGCCACGCTCGAAGCAATCTCAACTCCGCGGTTCATCGGTCCTGGATGCATAACCAATGCGTCAGGCTTTGCAAGTGCCACGCGTTCTGGCGTAATACCATAGTGTTTATAGTATTCACTCGACGATGCTAGCAATGGTGATCCGATACGCTCGTTTTGAATCCTTAGTCCCATGATGACATCGCAGTCCGTGACACACTCATTCATATTTTCATAAACTCGCACACCATAACGCTCAATGCCTTTAGGTAATAGAGTGCGCGGTGCACAGACACGGATGTCTTTGACCCCTAAGGTTTGTAGCGCATTTATATCAGAGCGTGCCACCCGTGAGTGCTTGATGTCACCCACGATAGCCACTGATAACTCTTCAAAAGGACGCGGCGCTTCACGATGAATGGTCAACATGTCGAGCATGCCTTGCGTCGGATGTGCATGCCAGCCATCACCGCCATTGATAATGGCGATATTAGGCGTCACTTCTGTTGCCATAAAATGCGCAGCACCTGATGCTGAATGACGCACCACAAAGATATCTGCTGTCATGGCTTGCAAATTCCACAGTGTATCGCGTAGACTTTCGCCCTTTTTAGCACTAGAGCGCTCGATATCGATATTCAATACATTGGCGCCCAGACGTTTTTCGGCCACCTCAAATGTCGTACGTGTACGTGTTGATGGCTCAAAAAACAAGTTCATCACCGTATAGCCTTCAAGCTCAGGCCGATTGATTAATTGTCCATTTTTATCAAAGAACGTTTCTGCTTTTGCGATAATCGCCTGTAATTGCTCTTTATTAAGGCCTTCTACACCCAAAAAATGACGGATACTGCCATCGGTATTGAGCTGTGGACGACTCAATGATGTATTGAGCCTTTGATGAATGGTACTGGGATCGAATTTTGCGTAGTCAGTCGGCGAGATCGTATGTAGTGAGCTGCTATCGAGAGAATTTGACATAATGGCAAGTCTTCATTGTGGGTTGGTATGTGTCTATATTAATCATTTATTCATCTTTGTTCGAGCATTTATCGTAGATATACATAGATACAAGGACATTTTGGCGCTTATTTGATACAATTTACCCCAATGACACCAGTCCTATAAATACACTCAGCCACCTGCTAGGCAATGTTCGCGTAGCGACTGTGCAATATCAGTATAGCGATCATGACCGAAAACAAGCTTACCAAAGATATTAACGAATAATAATACATATAGTGTAGCTGATTTTACGGTCAGGACAAAGACACGGTATCGCTATTTAAAAATTTGCCCGCCTAGAGTGCGCTTATCACTGCTTATTCTTTTACTCTCAATACGACTTATCAATACCATTATTAGGAAGCTTTATGACGACTCTAACCAGTTATCTAGATCAACATTCAACCAACACTGAACTGAACGACGTGATTACTACCGTCACTAACGTTGGTAAAACCATTTCACAGCTACTTAGAAAAGGAGCCTTAGCCGATATCCTAGGCGAAGCTGGTAATCAAAATGTGCAAGGCGAAGAGCAGAAGAAATTGGATGTACTGGCTAATGACTTATTGTTAGATGCACTGGCAGAAAACACGCATTGTGCAGGTGTTGCATCAGAAGAGCTAGACAATGCCACCCCTGCCAACGCTGATGGCAGTCTACTGGTATTGTTTGATCCACTGGATGGGTCATCAAACATCGATATCAATATGGCCGTCGGTACTATTTTTTCTATTTTACCGTACCAACGCCAAGGTCAAACAAGCGAAAACAGTGATTTCTTGCAAGCAGGCAATCAGCAATTGGCAGCAGGCTATTTGTTATATGGTACCTCAACCATACTCGCATTAACGATAACTGAAAATGTGGTGATGTTCAGCTTAGATCCAGATACGGGTGATTATGTACTCATAGAAGACAATGTGCAAATTGATGCTGATACCAGTGAATATGCTATCAATAGCTCAAACTATCGCTACTGGCGCGCACCGATGCAACAATACATCGACGAGCTGATCGCTGGCGAAGCTGGTGTACGTGGTCGCGATTTTAATACACGCTGGGTCGCTGCCATGGTTGGTGATGTGCATCGCATCCTATGCCGCGGCGGTCTATTTACCTATCCGTTTGATACCAAATATGCTCACAAAGCGGGCAAGTTACGTTTGATGTATGAAGCCAATCCGATGAGCCTATTGATTGAGCGTGCTGGCGGCGGTGCTACGGATGCTGTCAACCGCATCTTAGATATTGAGCCGACTGACATTCATCAACGTGTCCCTGTCGTACTGGGTAGCAAAAATGAAGTCGATTATGTTAAAAACTTGCACGTAAATTATTCTGAAAAATAATTGATTTGAGCACATGTTAAAGATAATCAGTAGAATGCTAAATCAATAATAAGCATTCTGCTGGCTGTCCAAACAATTCCTTCAGTCTATTCTAAGCGATCCACTATGGTAACAAATCCCACCGAGCTGATTACTTCAGATAAGAACACAACGGTTAAACTGGTAAAGGCCCTGTTGACACAGTCTCGCCAGCGTAACAAACATGGGCAAACTGTCATCGAAGGCATACATCTCATCGATGCTGCCCTACGTAGTGACTATCCGTTCGCCCAAATGCTACTGGCAGAGTCAGCGCACAACCATCCTGAAGTTCAGCAAGTATTGTCTCGCCTGCCGACCTATACACCTATTATGACGCTTTCAGATTCGCTCTATGAGAGTATCCGAAGTTTAGGTACAGGCATCGACATTATGGCGGTTATTAAAGTGCCAATGCTAGGTCTATCGATGATCAATGAGGACTGCCTGATTCTGAACGACGTACAAGATAGCGGCAATGTTGGTACATTGCTACGCACGGCAGCAGCCGTCGGTATTAATAATATCCTTTGCACCAGCGCGACTGCTCAAGCTTGGTCTCCTAAGACGCTACGAGCAGGTATGGGTGCACAGTTTGCACTCACTATTTATGAGGGTTTAAGCACACAAGACATCTTAGATTATGTACAAGTGCCACTTTTAGCCACTAGCTCACATACCGACACCTTAATTTACGATCACAACCTAACCACTCCAACGGCGTGGATTATGGGTCATGAAGGTCAAGGTGTCAGCGATGAATTAATGCAATGTGCTACGCCCATAGCCTTACCACAGCCGAACGGTCAAGAAAGCTTAAACGTAGCGATTGCAGGCTCTTTATGTCTATATGAAACCTTGCGTCAAAGAAATTACGCTTAGCTTTGGTTTATAACTGCAAACAAAAACCTTTCTGTAAAGCACAAAAAAACCCACTATCATTTAATAGTGGGTTTTTTATTATCTGTCTACTACTGATATAGTCCAAGAAATCTAAAACGGATACAAGGCAGCCAACTGCAAATTGTACAAGTCGTACATCTAAGGAAGGTAACGCCGTAGCCGTTTAGTAGTTCTGTGTCTATATATTAAACCTTGCTAGTTAACTCAGGTAGCGCTTCAAACAAATCCGCTTCTAGGAAGTAATCAGCAACACTAGCGATAGGTGCTTCTGGGTCATTGTTGATAGCAACGATAACTTTAGAATCTTTCATACCTGCTAAATGCTGAATCGCGCCTGAAATACCTGCGGCGATATATAAGTCTGGTGCAACAATTTTACCTGTTTGACCAACCTGCATATCGTTTGGTACATAGCCTGCATCTACTGCAGCACGTGATGCACCAACAGCAGCGCCCAATTTGTCAGCCAATGGTTCGATATATTTAGTGAAGTTCTCACCATTTGCTAATGCACGACCACCAGATACTACGATGCTTGCTGAGGTTAACTCTGGACGGTCAGACTTGGCCATCTCTTCATTAACGAAGCTTGCTTTACCAGTCTCTTGTACATTGTCGAGAGTCTCAACAGCTGCTGATCCACCTTCACTCGCTACTGGATCGAATGCAGTAGTACGTACAGTCAACACTACTTTATCTTCTGAAGTTTTAACCGTTGCCGTCGCGTTACCTGCATAGATAGGACGTTCAAACGTTTGAGCATCTATTACAGCAGAAATCTCTGACAACATGCTAACATCAAGCAATGCTGCAACGCGTGGCATAAAGTTCTTACCAGTTGTTGTCGCTGGTGCAATGATATGGCTGTAGTCTTTGGCGACATCAGCAACGAGTAACGCAACGTTACCTGCTAATTGATGCTCATAAGCTGCATTGTCTGCTAGCAATACTTTAGATACGCCTTCAGCTTTAGCGGCTTCATCTGCAACTGCTTGTGCACCACTACCAGCGACCAATACATGGATATCATCGCCCATTTGCTTAGCAGCAGCGATAGTGTTCAAAGTTGCCTTTTTTAGACTGGCATTGTCATGTTCTGCATATACCAAAATTGCCATGGTTCTAATCCTTTATTTATTCGTATCGTCTATTCATGTCATGAGGTTGTCTGTGTACAAAGTTACTGATGTGGCAAATACTAAATCAGCCGAATTAAACATGTAACTTTGTACATGATATACCGTAGCGAAGTCTTAGATTACTTTAGCTTCGTTCTTTAGCTTATCAACCAACTCATCCACTGAACCTACTGTAATACCAGCTTTGCGTTCAGCAGGTGGCACAACTTTAATAATCTCTTGCTTAGATGCCATATCAACACCGAAATCAGCTGGTGTCTTTTCATCAAGCGGTTTTTTCTTCGCTTTCATGATGTTAGGCAGTTTGGCATAACGTGGCTCATTCAGACGCAAATCAGTCGTGATGACTGCTGGCAAATCAAGCGCAACTGTTTGTAATCCACCATCGATTTCACGAGTTACATTTACTTTATCGCCTTCAACTTTTACTTCTGATGCAAACGTACCCTGACCGATACCCATCAATGCTGCTAGCATCTGACCAGTTTGGTTGTTGTCATCATCAATCGCTTGCTTACCCAATAGGATAATGTCTGTAGCTTCAGACTCAGCGATACTTTTCAGTATCTTAGCGATTTGTAGTGGATACGGCTTTTCATCAGTCAAAACTAAAACACCACGATCAGCACCCAATGCTAGTGCAGCACGAATCTGCTCTTGAGATTCTTTTGGACCGATTGACGCAACAATGATTTCATCAATCACACCAGCTTCTTTTAGACGAACCGCTTCTTCTACTGCGATTTCATCAAAAGGGTTGATTGACATTTTGGTGTTTGATAGATCAACGCCAGAGTTATCGGCTTTTACACGAACTTTTACGTTATAATCAATGACACGCTTGACCGCTACTAATGCTTTCATACGTTCCTCGTTTATTAATGTTATGAATTAAAAATTATCAATTAAGAACCAAAGGTTCATTGTTGTTCAAAATAGTGTTGAAGGTTGTTAGCGTGTCAACAGACAGTTAATAATCGAAAAAATGAAACAATACTAAAAAATATATTTATATCATATTCTCTATCGACAAAATCTGTTAAAGCTAAGCCAACCGTTATTATCAGACCTATGTATCTTGCGTGAGCACGAGCATAAGGTCAAGACAACGCCGTGAATAATGCGTCATAAATTTATCACTATTCTATTACAAATAGTTTATAAGCGAACAAGTTTACGACTTGCTTTCACCTATATTCTAAATATCTTAAACCTTTATAGCATTGTAGGTACTTTAGTTACTTAACATTTTGTTATTACTTATTTCTTCAAAATAATATCTCATAATGAATGTAAATATTTTCACTATTTCTTTACAAGATGAATGAGCCCCACTAACAGTGATTAGCTAAAGATACTTCCCTCAGACTATATGATGACAAGAAAAATTTATATAAAAAAAGCAACCTGATGAGAGGTTGCTTTTTTTTAAAGTTGAAACAGTATTTTTATTGTTTTAACAAACAAAGTAATCAATGCGTATTAATAATTTCATTGTAATCAAGCTCACTGAAAAACAGTCTACTCAATCACTAATAGAAATTAGATAGCTTCGATTTGCTCAGCTTGTGGGCCTTTTTTGCCATCACCTAAGATGAAAGACACTTTTTGGCCTTCAGCTAGGGTCTTGAAACCGCCACCTTGGATAGCGCTGTAGTGAGCGAATACGTCTTGTCCGCCATTGTCTTGAGCGATAAAACCAAAACCTTTAGCTTCATTAAACCACTTTACAGTGCCTTCAACTTTATCTGACATAAATTTTCCTAACTCTTTAACTGTTGGCGAGACGTGTGTCATCACCGATTAATTGATATATACCTAAATATTTTTTTGCAGAATGCGGCAGTAAAATCTACTAAATCATCCTCGGATGACTTGAATTTTTTACCTGAAATATTGTAAGTACAGCTTGATTATAGCAGCTTTTCATAATGACAACAGGTTAAATTGATGATTTTTGTAAATAATTAAAATCAATTTTTTGAAGTTAGTTCAAGCATCCATTAATCACATAACATATTGATATAAAGAATATTTTTTATTCACTTCTATCTACAATCAAAGTCAAAAATCCAGATAAGTTAATAAATCACAAGGTCAAAAAGTGTTAGCAAGCTATAGTTTAGACTGGCCTTTACTGAGCTATTGGTAACCACTGTGAGCTTAATACTAGCAAGCATAATGCAAAGAATACCAATGAAAATGACTGGCTATAAGCGATATATTTAGCTGGTATTACTAAGTCTTTCGGAGAGTCAGGAATACCTTTACGTTTCAGTAGACGCGTTCCGTATACCCAACCAAAAGTAGTATAGATACCATAGGCTGCAGGTACCGCAACTGCCAATGGTGTCAGATCAATCACATATAACATGACCACGGAAATAAAGAACCATGAGGTATCCAAAAGTGAACTGATTTTAAAAAACTTAGATTGAGGCAGTTTGCCATCTGTTGTTTTGAGCATCTCCCCTTCTATCCAAATTAAAACAGCGATCACAGCACTAAGAAGAACATATATGAATTGCGGCGTTAGCCAGTCAGAATAAGATATTTGCACAACATACAACCTGTAATCTATAGAAAAAGAAGAACGGAAATTATTTGATTTGTTTGATAGCTCAAAGACGAACAGAAATAACAATAATTGTCTAACCGAACAAACCATTAGTTAATGTAATAATGCCTGTCTATATTGGGGACTACCATGGGTTTTCAACCCGTAGATAGCCTACCATAAAAGCATTAAACAAATAGAATGCATTAAAAAACCCATGCTATCAGTCGATAACATGGGTTTCTTTAAAACTAAGCAGTCTTTCTATAACTTAATACTGTTTTAGTTCTTTTCTTTATCGATGATTTTATTACCACCAATCCATGGCATCATACCACGCAGCTTAGCACCAGTAATTTCGATCTCGTGCTCAGCATTGTTACGACGACGCGCGGTCATTGATGGATAGTTGGTAGCGCCTTCAGAGATAAACATCTTCGCATATTCACCAGACTGGATGCGTTTTAGTGCATTACGCATGGCTTCACGTGATTGCTCGTTGATAACTTCAGGGCCTGTAACGTATTCGCCGTACTCAGCGTTGTTACTGATTGAGTAGTTCATGTCAGCGATGCCGCCTTCATACATCAAGTCAACGATAAGCTTAAGCTCATGCAAACACTCAAAGTAAGCCATTTCTGGTGCATAGCCCGCTTCTGTTAGCGTTTCAAAGCCCATTTTAACTAGCTCTACTGCGCCGCCACAAAGTACTGCTTGCTCGCCAAATAGATCCGTTTCAGTTTCATCTTTGAATGTTGTTTCGATGATACCTGAACGACCACCACCAACACCAGCAGCATATGATAATGCTAAGTTTTTGGCTTGACCTGAAGCATCTTGGTAGATAGCGATCAAATCTGGAATACCGCCGCCTTTAGCAAACTCTGAACGTACAGTATGACCTGGTGCTTTTGGCGCCACCATGATGACATCAAGATCGCCACGTGGCACGACTTGGTTATAATGAATCGCAAAACCATGAGCGAAAGCCAAGGTAGCGCCTTCTTTGATGTTTGGTTCGATTACATCGTTATAAAGCTCTTTTTGAAACTCATCAGGCGTCAAAATCATGATAACGTCAGCAGCTTTTACCGCTTCTTCTACTTCAGCAACTTTTAGGCCCGCATTTTCAGCTTTTTTCCATGAACCTGAATTGGCACGTAGGCCAACAGTCACATCGACGTCTGAATCTTGTAGATTAAGCGCATGGGCATGGCCTTGTGAACCGTAACCAATAATAGCAACTTTCTTACCTTGGATAATTGATAAATCACAATCTTTGTCATAATAAACGTTCATAAATACAGTCCTTTTTCTCAATCATGGTTTGCCATGGATAGTAAACGCTTATGCAATAGCCACTATCGTAAAATGGTCACTAAGATAAGCGTTTTGTTGATTTTAAATCAATATGATTTAACTAAAATATTCTGTTATTAGACACTCAGCCGATTAGAGGCTAAGCGTCTTTTCACCGCGTGAAATACCGATGACGCCCGAGCGTACCACTTCCATGATACGTTCGCGACCAATCACATCAATAAAGCCATCAAGCTTGGCTTTGTCACCGACGATTTGAATCGTATATAAGTTAGAATTGACGTCAACGATTTGTGCGCGGAAAATATCTGCACTGCGTTTAATCTCTTCACGTACACTACCAGACGCTCGAACTTTTACTAGCATTAATTCGCGTTCAACGTGTACGTTTTCTGATAGATTCAGCACTTTAACCACTTCAATCAATTTATGCAATTGCTTGGTGATCTGCTCAATTCTTTCAGGTGAAGTAATAGTCGTCACAGTCAGACGTGAAATACTAGGGTCATCAGTTGGCGCGACGTTTAGCGTTTCGATATTATAGCCACGTTGTGAGAACAAACCGACTAAACGCGACAACGAACCCGCTTCGTTTTCCATTAATACCGAAATCAGATGTTGTTGTTGCATTAGGTACGCTCCCCTTTTGTTAACCACATATCACGCATTGTCTGTCCAGCAATTTGCATCGGATATACATGCTCATTACGATCGACATAAACGTCAATAAATACCAGCTTGTCTTTCATTGCCATCGCTTCTGCTATCTGTGCTTCCATGGTCGCAGGGTCAGTAATTTTGATACCGACGTGACCATAACTTTCGGCCAATTTAACGAAGTCTGGCAGTGAATTCATATATGACTGTGCGTGACGACCTTCATATAGCATGTCTTGCCACTGCTTAACCATACCCAACTGAGCATTGTTAATGTTCAGAATTTTAACTGGTAAGTTATATTGCAAGCAAGTCGATAGCTCTTGGATATTCATCTGAATAGAGCCTTCGCCTGTAATGCAAACCACATCACGTTCAGGATGCGCAAGCTTTGCCGCCATTGCATACGGCAGACCAACACCCATAGTACCAAGACCACCTGAGTTCAGCCATTGACGTGGCTCATTATAGGTATAGTAAAGCGCTGCAAACATCTGATGCTGACCGACATCACTCGTGATGATAGCGTTACTATTAGTCACTTTATCTAGAGCTTGTACGACACTTTGTGGCTTAATGCCATTATCGGTGCTGGTGTCATAACGTAAACCATGACGCTTACGCCACTCGTTAATCTGCGACCACCAGTCAAGCAATGCATGTTGCTCAAGTTGTTTGTCTTCACCGATAATATCCAACATATCGGTCAATACTGACTTCACATCACCAACAATAGGAATGTGAGCAAGAATCGTTTTTGAAATAGACGCAGGATCGATATCGATATGGATAATTGTCGCGTTAGGACAGAATTTTTTAACATTGTTGGTCACGCGATCATCGAAACGCGCGCCCACTGCCAAAATCACATCAGCATGATGCATACTCATGTTGGCTTCGTAGGTACCATGCATGCCAAGCATTCCTAAGAACTGACTATCAGAACCAGGGAACGTACCAAGACCCATTAATGTGTTGGTCACTGGTAGGTTTAGACGGTGAGCAATATCTCTCAGCTCTTCGTGAGCCTTACTCCAAATCACACCACCACCAGCGTAGATAATAGGACGCTGTGCGGCCAGTAGCGTCTCTACGGCTTTCTTAATTTGACCACTATGGCCTTTTAGAGATGGCTGATATGAGCGTATAAATACTTCTTTTGGATATTCATAAGCAAACTTTTCGCTAGGTGCCGTCATGTCTTTTGGCACATCAATTACCACAGGGCCTGGACGTCCAGACTGTGCAATGTGAAAGGCTTTTTTAACAATCATTGGAATTTCGCTAGCATGGCGTACTTGGAAGCTATGCTTAACGATAGGACGTGATACACCAACCATATCTGTTTCTTGGAAAGCATCTTCACCAATGAGGCTGCTTGGCACCTGACCTGCGATTACAACCATTGGCACAGAGTCCATAAAGGCAGTAGCAATAGCGGTCACAGTATTGGTCGCACCAGGGCCTGATGTGGCCAGCACAACGCCAGTATTACCAGTCACTCGCGAATAAGCATCGGCCATGTGGCCCGCTGCTTGCTCGTGCCGTACTAAGATGTGCTCAATATTTTCTTGTTGAAACAAGGCATCATAGATATGAAGAACCGCACCGCCTGGATAGCCAAAGATATATTTGACACCTTCATCCGTCAGCGATTGCACCAGCATCTCAGCACCAGACAGCATTACAGGCTGTGCACTACCTTCAGCAAGGCGTTGTTGCTTTTCTTCAAAATTTTTGGCAGCATTACCCGTTTGGGTATGTCCAGTCATATTCGGACTTTGCGTGGTTTGCGTCACTGTCATCACCTTTTTTTTTGGTAAGCAGTAGCATTATTTTATAAAAGAAAACAACGACGTTTGCACATGGTTATTCAGCTCGTAAAAATGAATGCTAATATTTATCCATATCAAGAATGTGTGCCCGCTATATTTCAGTCATGCTGTTTTATAAGACAACATAATACTTAAACACAGCAATATATGTAGGGTCAGCTCTGTGATAGGAGTTTATCGATGTACAGTGACAAGATGCGAGTGCATCTATAAAAGAGGCTTATTATTGATGATTAACACGAACCAGTATCTATACTCGATTGATATATACGTAGGCATTAGAATAGGTGGAAAAATAACTTTGATAGCCAGTAACACATCGCAATATCATTAGATATTACAATAGGCTGATTGAAGATATCTCTTCCCTAAATCTTGAGCCGTGTTTAATACAATCGCTAAAACGATACTTAGCGCATTTCAAATAACAAGTTTATCTTAGTCATTGTAGACAGATAAGTCCGGAGACAATGTATATAGTTATTAATAGCTGTCATTCATAATGACTACTACCGTTGCTATATCATTATCACAAAGAAAAAAGAACGGTATAAGCCACTGATAAGTAACCCGTAGTTCTCGTTTTCAAGTGCCACGGCAATATCATAAAAGCCGCTCACTGACCAATCAACTGCTATTATATTCGACGGTTTACGAGCCATTGTCAAGAAAAACTTCTAAAGCCCATCCCTAACTATTAGTTATTAAATAATATACATTCATAAGAATTATTTGCTAAAATCAAACGCTGGTACATTTTTAGTACCATTCAAACACTAAAATGTTATATTGACACATATATAAACATCTGTTTTTTACCAATTAAGAGGATTGCTACAATGGCATATGCATCTAAGATAAATACTGCTGCCAAACTGCTTGTGAGTATGAGTACGGCGTGTATGCTAATGCTGTCCATGAATGCCAGTCATGCTATTCAGGTTTATAAGTCTGTTGGTGCACACGGCGAAGTAAAATATAGCCAACATTCTCCACAGAATGGCAAAAATATCGAACTGATTGAGTTCCGTAGTGACGGTAGACAGAACAACGCAGGAAATTTAGCTGGCAAAACAGATGCCAATCAGAGTAATGCCCCTAGTGCAGAAGAACAAAGAGTGGCAGCACTTGAGACACGTATTAAAGAGCAAGAGGCACAAGCCAATGCACAGCGTTGCCAATCATTACGCAGCAACTTGACCAATCTAAATGTTGGCGGCCGTATCTATGAAATGGATGCCAGTGGCAAACGTCAGTATCTAGATGGCCGCGAGATTGAGCTTAAGCGTGAGCGCGTACAGCAAGCGATTGACCAGTATTGTGGCAATCCTACTACCTAGTCTCAACGCTAGTTTTAGGAATCAACCAGCAACTGCATAACATGACGAATGGCTACTGGCATATCTTGAGCTTGTAGCCCTCGTTGTCCTATCAAGAGATGACCGCGATCACTCTTGCCACTATTATATTGATTCGTCTGACTAACCAATATATCCCCTGCTAACCCATGTATGATAACCGCTTGATGCAAACTGCGCATCTCCGGCTCCAAATCCTGTTGTGCTAACAAGCCAGCAATGACACCAGACAACACATCGCCCATACCAGCCGTTGCCATACCAGCATTGCCAACCCCACAAACATAGACCTGCTCTTGATCTAATCCACGCTCTAAAACCAAAGACCCTGCACCTTTGAGCACCCAATTGCCACCATATGTCTGCGCACATAGTTTGATGGCTGATAATCTATCTGACTCTATCTCATGTATTTTTTTATTCAGCAACTTAGCAGCTTCACCACTGTGCGGCGTCAAACAAACCTCATTATCAGTACTATACTCTCGCAGTTGAGAGATTAACTTATCATTTTTTAGCTGTAACGATGCCAAGTGATAAAGCCCGTCAGCATCTATAACTATTGGCTTTTTCGCTGTCATAGCAGCTTGTATATAATTTACGAATAATGCTTGTGCTTTATCGTCACGGCCCAACCCCATACCAATAGCTACCACACTGGCGGCCTTGATTAAGTGCTGCACACCTTGGGCATCATGCAAATTGATAGTCATGGCATCTGGTAGTGACGTTAATAGTGCGCCATGAAAAGCCTCATGGCAGGCAACGGTGATTTTTCCCGCTCCTGCCGCCATCGAACTTGAAGCAGATAATATCGCTGCCCCGCCCATACCTTGTGAGCCATCGATACGATTTCCCCCAATAACCAATACGTGGCCGTAGCTCCCTTTATAGCTATTTTGGCGCCGTGGACTGAAAGCTTGTCCAGTCGTAATCAATTTGGCTACTGGCTCAAACGCTACATTGTCTACCTGATAAGGTATCAGCGGTATATCGGTTACCTGCCCGCTATAATCTACCCCGTCTTTGGTATGCAATCCAAATTTCCGCGCAATCAAACATAAAGTTGCATCCGCCTTTATCGCTATACGGTCGAACACTTCACCAGTCGAAGCAACCACACCACTTGGAATATCAACAGCAATGGCCAGCCCATTATTTTGCTCCGTTAATTCATTAAAAGCTCTAATTGCCTGCTTATAGATACCTTCAGGTGTACGATCCAGCCCTATACCAAATAGTGCATCGATATAGACATCAGCCTGCAGTGCTGTTGATCTCAAATCATTTTGGCTATCTTCAAAGCGCTCATACTTGCAATTAGCAGATCGTGCTACCTGTAAAGCCTTTTGGGCATCCGTTATTGAGCTTTTGCTATTAGAAATTGCTGTTGTATCACTTTTATCAGAATTAACCTGATCAGAGTCACTATTGCTAAAATCACTATCCTCAAAACCTACTGTGACTATCTGTACCTGCCAGCCAGCTTGCTTAAGATAATAGGCTATCAACCAGCCATCACCGCCATTATTGCCTTTTCCTACCCAGATACTTACTCGATACTGATGGTTGTGACGATGAGAGAAATTAACAGACGCCGATGAATGATGGTTTAAGTACTTTTTCTCATAAAGCTGCTCAATATGCTTCGCCATTTGCCAAGCCGCTTGTTGCATTAATCCAAAACTATCATGACCTTCACTAAACCATGCTTGCTCCATTGCATAGAGCTGTTTACTGCTATATAGCGATATAGGATGTTTTTTATCTATGGATGAATGACCGTGTATTTGCATGACTTGCCCTCAACTGTTTTTATTAGATTGTTTTATATTATTCTGAAGCCTGATGATTCCTCATTGATATGAAGACATATCCTAGCTTAGCAAAAGCTAACTTTGACTTATGTATCAATATGAATGCGAGTTTATTGTCTTTTATGCTTGCGCTATTGGCTCACTGGCTTATCATAACGGTACTCACATCAACGCTTACTATGACACATGAATAACTCATCTACACCAAGCTTACCAATATCTTCTACCAAACAAGTAGCTGGCCAACAGCGAGCCGCGGCAATTGATGATACAACCGCAAACAAGATTGCGCTCAATAACACATCAGAATTTTCTACCACAGCAGACGTTAAACAATGGATTAAAACTCAAGCACAGGCGCTAGGATTTGCTGACTGCGGCTTTCTATCCGTGCACCATCCTTTGTTTGCTAAACAAATTGTACAACTGCAGCAATGGCTAGAGAAAGGTTACGAGGGACAGCTACAGTTTATGCACAGCAATCATGAGCTACGGGCGAACCCTGAGCAATTGGTCGATGGTGCAAGGACTATCATCAGCGTTCGTATGGATTACCTGACTCAAGCACCGAAACCCCGTGCTGTCACTGACAATGATCTTCCCAACCAAGGTATCATTGCGCGTTATGCCAGAGGACGTGATTATCACAAAACAATGCGTAGCCGTTTAAAGCAATTGGCATTAAAAATAGAAACAATGCTTCCTGAATGGCAACATCTCAATATTGGGTCAGAGCGAGATTTTATCTTTCGACCATTTAGCGACTCTGCGCCTATCTTTGAGCGCCCTATCGCCGATGCTGCTGGCCTTGGATGGACAGGTAAGCACACACTACTTATTAATAAACAAGCAGGCTCATTTTTTGTGTTGGGCGAGCTATTTATTAGCCTTGAGTTGCCAGATGACCAACCTATCAAAGAACATTGTGGTAGCTGTAGCGCCTGTATTGATATTTGCCCGACCCAAGCGATTGTCGCACCCTATGAGCTTAATGCCTCAGCCTGCATCTCCTACCTCACTATCGAACATAAAGGTACCATTGATACCAAGTACCGCCGAGCGATTGGTAATCGCGTCTTCGGTTGTGATGACTGCCAGCTTATATGTCCTTGGAATCGCTATGCTAATATCACACCTGTAGAAGATTTCGCACCACGGCACAACCTTGATAGTAGTAGCCTACTTGAACTATGGCAGTGGCAAGAATCTGACTTTATGAAAAAGACTGAAGGCAGCCCACTCAGACGCACAGGTTATGTTAGCTTTTTACGCAATATCGCTATTGGACTTGGAAATGCCAATGCAAGTACAGATACTATTACTCAATTACAGTCAAAACTGGGTGTACACAATGAGATATTAGATGAGCATATCCTTTGGGCAATAACTGAGCAGCAAGATAAATTAAAGGCTATTGAGTCTTAGACTTGTATTTGTCTAAACAAAAAAATGCCTCTTACGAATAAGAGGCATTTTTATTGGCGCATATTTTTGTACTATTTATTACTAATATTATGGCTTAGGAATACGTAATACCTGACCTGGATAAATTTTATCAGGGTCAGAAAGCATTGGCTTGTTCGCTTCAAAAATCTTCATGTAGTCACTTGCTGAACCATAAACATCTTTGGCAATCTTAGATAAGTTATCGCCAGACTTAACCGTATACATGGTTGACTCAGGAGCATCTTCTTCGATATCAATATTATCGATGACTTTTGCAACGTTCTGTACATTACCAATTGCGATGATTGCTTTTTCGCGGTCTGCTTGTGTCTTAGCCTTACCACTGATCTCAGCAGTATCTGTCGAGCCATTGTATTTAATCTTTAGATCGCTGATATTTAGATTTTGTTGCTGAACACGACGAAGCAAGATATTAGCGACTGACTGTGCTGAAGGCTCACTACTCTGTACTGGCGTATTAGCATCTGCTTTGGTTTCTGATTTAGCATCATGCTCGGCTTCATCACGATTGAATATCTTATCACCGATGTCTTTTGCAAAACTGAACATACCCATATAACTGCTCCTTAAAATATTATTATTAATCATTATTTTCGATGACGGATAAAATCAGATAATGAGGTAAACACCTGAATTTCGTCATACTTTATTACTGCTTACCAATATGAGTATAGACAAAGGTAGTTGGACTGGCTAGTAATAGTATGTTGAATAATGTTGAATTGACGTAGCTTATGTTAATAAATACGATTCACTCATATGGAAAGCTCATTTTACAAGACATAAAAAAAACCGCTTATCAATTAAGATAAGCGGCAATACAAAACTTGCTAAGCTAATATAGAATTATAGCTGCGCTTGTACGTAATCAATTGCTTTTTGAACAGTCGTTAGTTCTGCTGAATCTTCATCAGGAATAGTGATGCCAAAATCGCTTTCGAATGACATAACCAATTCAACTAGATCCAATGAATCTGCACCTAAGTCTTCCATAAATGAAGCATCGTTGCTGATTTCTTCAACGTTCATACCCAATTGCTCAGCTACTGCAGCTTTAACTCTTAGCTCGGTATCATTACTCATGTAAATTTCTCCTTTTTGATCTATTATTTTGACAAACCACTATAGTTCTATTATTAGATTCTACAGCATTGTATATAAGTGAGACTTTCAGATTAGTATCGCTATCTGAATGCTTTATAACGGATTATACGTTTTGACTAATGTCTGGTAAAGCTCTGCTATCATACAGTGCTTTGGCCTAAAAGTGTCCGTCATTATAGCACCCTTTATTATAGTTTACACTCGTTCACACAGTTTTTTATTATCACTATGTAACACTTGTGCGTCACTTACATATACATGCCGCCATTGACAGGAATAACAGCGCCTGTGATATAGCTGGCCTCATCGCTGGCCAAGAAATGCACTGCTGCTGCGATGTCTTCTGGCTGACCTAAACGGCTAATAGGGACAGCATCTAACATCGAATTTAGCAGACGTTCATCAAGCTCATCCGTCATATCTGTTTCAATCAAACCCGGAGCGACACAGTTGATAGTTACTTGGCGTGAGCCAATTTCACGCGCTAAGGTACGGCTGAAGCCTTCTACGCCTGCTTTGGTTGCAGCATAGTTAGACTGACCTGCATTGCCCATTTGCGCGACTACAGAGGTAATATTAATGATGCGACCACGGCGTGCTTTCATCATACCGCGTACAGCACGTTTGCTCATGCGATATACTGACGTTAGGTTAGTGTCTATGACATTGCCCCAGTCGTCATCTTTCATGCGCATTAGCAAGCCATCTTGCGTGATACCAGCATTATTTACCAGTACCTGTACCGCACCATAGACACTTTCGATCTCTTCAAACAATTTATCAATTTGCGCCGTATCACGTACATCTAAGACTCGACCAATACCACCACTATCATGAAGATAGTCATCGATAAGCTCAGCGCCTTTTTCGGTCGTCGCTGTACCAATGACAAAATGACCTTCTTTAGCAAAACGTTTGGCAACGGCTTTACCAATGCCACGGCTCGCGCCTGTTACTAATGTAATCGTACGGCTCATGATAATAACTCCATTAATTTCTCAAGGCGGGCAGGTTTGTCAGTAGGATAGCTGGTAATTGGCTGGGCTTGACGCTTCGCCAAATTACTCAATACATTGCCACTGCCACATTCGATTAAAATATTAATTTGCTTGTCAGCCAGCTCTTGCATGGTTTTTGACCATAATACAGGTTGGCTTAGCTGTTCAGTCAATGCTTGTTTGATACCTAACGCACTGGTTTCGACACGTGCATGACGATTTTGAATAACAGGAATCGTGGCTTGCTCAAATTTGATGTCTGCCAAAATTTCAGCCAAAGCACTACTCGCCGGCTCCATCAGCGCACAATGTGAGGGTACGCTTACCTTTAGCGGAACAGATTTCTTACCAGTATTTTTTACTTTATCAATAACAGCATTAACGCCATCGGCATTACCTGAGATAACGACTTGCCCTGGGCTATTAAAATTGGCTGCACCAACAATCGCGCCATCAACATGTTCAGTCGCTTGCTCACATAAATTTTCGACCCGATTATCTTCAAGACCTAATACTGCTGCCATCGCTGTATCAATGCCTACAACAGCCTCTTGCATTAACTGACCACGTTTATGAACCAGTCTTACTGCATCAGCAAGCGATATCACATCAGCTGCACAGAGCGCGCTATACTCACCTAGAGAGTGCCCTGCTAAATAACAAGGCTCTGTGACTACTTTCTGTTTCAAGATTCGCCAGATAGCTATGCTAGCCGTCAATAATGCTGGCTGAGTATAGTGGGTTTGATTGAGCTTTTCTTCATCCTGACAGATTGCCCATAGGTCTTCACCAAGTGCGTCACTTGCTTCAGCGAAAGTATCACGAATCTCTGGATAAGTTTCAGCAAGCTCACTCGTCATACCAACGACTTGTGATCCTTGACCAGGGAAAATTACCGCGATCCGCGAAGGCTGCTTTTTTGCCATATCGGGTACAGAGGCCATAACCAATATTCCTTATTCAATTGGAAACATCCCTAAAAATAATGGGAGTTGTTATATTATTAGGTACGACACAGAGCCGTTGCGTTCGTTATTTTTCGAAAAATTAGCTATTAGTGAACTATACACTGACAGACTCTATTATCATAGTGAGTGCCACCTAAACTGGTGTAGCAGAGAATATCACTAAAATTGTAATAATAGATTGTATCAGTTCACTTTCATATTTGCTAAAGGCTAAAAATAAAATATTTATTTTAAAAAACCATAGCAAAAAGCCAAGTTATCTAGCCACATAATATATGATAGCGAAATAACTTGGCTTTCTTTAGCTCAAAACTCATTGCTTGATACGGCTATGCAAAAGCAATAATAGTCACCAGTACCATGACTACTTTTGCATTAGCTAACAAGCAACTTAGGCGTCTTGACTTACCTTGAACAACTGACGACCACGGTAAAAACCATCTTTAGTCATGTGATGACGACGATGTTTTTCACCAGTAGTAGCATCAATGCTCAGCTCAGCCACTTCCATACGATGGTGTGAACGGCGCATGTCACGACGAGAACGGCTTTTACGACTTTTTTGAACAGCCATGATATAGCTCCTATACTTAAAAGGGATAAGCTTGAAATTCAGCTTTAATCGATACTGACAGAGGCCATATAATCACAACAACCTAAGTCTTACGCATCATTAGTTAAATAGATTGCCACTCACATAAAATGCTAACTATGTCTAAAATCTATAGTAAATTTGCATAGTCAGCTTCTATCAGCAAGCAACTTGTTGCTAGAATGCAATAAACCGGACATTATACGCATGTTTAATGGATTAATAAAGCCCTGCATCTCACTCTTCTGTAGAAAGCTGATGAAAGGTATCACAAATTCATTAAGTAGTACATTTATATGTGAATTGCTTTTAATGAAACTACAGCTTGCCTTTTAGCGAGGCTAAAGCGGCAAAAGGATTTTCTGTTTCTTCTTCTTCTGGAATCTCACCAAACTGCTCTACCGTCATCTCACAGTCATCATGCTTTGGTGACATTGGCGTCTTGAGTAGTATCTCGTCTTCAACCAATTTCTTGAATGGCAATAGCTTCTCTGGTGATTGCTCTGTAATGATTTCATCAAGTAATAAATAATCTTGCTCTTCATTCACTAAGCGTACTTGGCCCTCTTTTTCGAGCAAAGCAATATTAAAATCGTCAGACAAATCGATAGACACTGGCTGCAGACAGCGCTGACAAGTTAGCCAAACCTGACCAGTCAATGTAAATGCCAAATGTAAGACATTATTACGGCGATATAAGCTAGCACTAAGCTGTATTTTTTCTTGCTCGTGTTCGGTAGCTAGAATAAGCGCCAGACGTTTGAACGCACTTGGCTCTACTTCTCCTGACCATTCATAACCAGTATCTGCCCACTTATCTAAAGAAATAGAATCGGGCATGCTGGTAGGTAACGGCACTTTTTTGTTATCAGTATGCATTGCTGACGGTTTACTTTCTGGAGTGCTTGACATGCGCGGCCTCATTCATCAAAACGGTGTATAATATTGCCTGCCATACTAACGGAAAGCATTGAATGACGCTAGCGCTAGTATGTTAATATTTTTGATATTGGCACGATTTAACATGACCTGTTCTTCGCCTTTATACTAAGGTGATAGTTTTCATTTTTACCACTTATCTGACCAGTATTTCACTTATGAATTCGTTTAACAATAAAATTGACTTTGCTAACTTACTCTCATCTTCTAAAGCAAAAATACTACTGAAATGTCTTACCGAGTTGGTCAGTGATATGAACTCTATCTCTGCCGATTCATCAAATTTTGAGAAGAATAAAGCGTTAGAGCGCCTGAGAAATGAATGGCAAGGCCTAGCTACTACCGAAACTGACGATAACGACCAACAATTAGCTCATAATAATGAGCAGGTAGCTACCGACTGGCTCATTCAATTATTCAATACTTTATTTGCTGATCAAAAGGTAATATTGGTTCGTAGTGAAGGTGAACCCGAATACTTTCCTGCCCAAAACAATGAACCCGCAAGAATTGAATTTGCTCATGGTTTTTTTGCCAGTGCGTTGCACGAGCTGAGCCATTGGTGTGTAGCCGGAGAAGCTCGTAGAAGGTTGCCAGACTTTGGCTACTGGTATGCACCAGATGGACGATCAGCAGCGCAGCAGCAGTCTTTTGAGCGCGTCGAAATTAAGCCGCAAGCATTGGAATGTCTATTTACTTTAGCTTGCGGGCGACCTTTCCAAGTATCGCAGGACAATTTATTTGCAGCGTTTGATACGAGTGATAGCACCTTCGAACATGACGTTTATCAACAAGCAGAACAGTATATTACTGAGCCACAGACACTACCACGTGATGCTAAAAAATTATTACTTACTTTACTTGAGATTTCCACACCCAATTAGACTAAACCAATGGCAATATAACTTTCAATGGTATGATTTTTATAACGTGAATGGTTAAGGATCTTATACGAACAATAACGCCTTGCCACTAAAGTTACATGTGCTATGCGCTATACTAATGATCAAATCCATATTTTAAACCAATAAACTTTATTAACGTTTAAAATATACTTTATGAATTATCCTCTGTATTAAACAGACTTAACACAGCCACCGAAACACTTATTTAAATGAAGAAAAACCTCATAATTATAAGATAAGGAAGCATTATGCAAGTATTCTATATTCACCCAGACAATCCACAGCCTCGATTGATTGAGCAAGTGGCTGACCTGCTACGTAAAGACCAACTGATCATCTACCCTACCGATACCAGCTATGCCTTTGGTTGTCGTCTGGGTGCCAAAGATGCGTTAGAAAAACTTAAACAAATTCGTGAGCTTGATGATAAACACCAATTTACCTTATTATGCCGTGACCTAAGTGAGATTGCTAATTACGCCACAGTAGATAATGTGCAGTTTAAACAGCTAAAAGCACATACCCCAGCACCTATTACATTCATCCTAAATGCCACAAAAGATGTACCAAAGAAACTGTCTCATGCCAAGAAAAAAACAATCGGTATCCGAGTACCGAGTAACGCTATTGCTCAAGCACTTCTAGAAGCTATGGATGAACCCATTTTAACTAGCTCACTAATCTTACCTAACCGTGATGACATACTTGACGATCCATTCGAGATTGAAGATATCTTGGGTAATCAAATTGATGGTCTAATCAATGCAGGTATAAAAACAACTAAGCTAACGACCATCGTAGATATGACTAGCAGCCAACCTGAGATTATCAGGCAAGGTGCTGCTGATGTTGATTCACTACTGCGCTAATAAAATTAATAATGTGATTAACCAAATTCAAGACATAAAAAAAAGCTCCAATTAATTGGAGCTTTTTTATGAATCATATATTCAGTATAAAACTAGTCACGATCAACTAATTCTACATATGCCATTGGCGCATTGTCACCATCACGATGACCGCATTTTACGATACGCAAATAACCACCTGGACGAGTCTGGTAACGAGGACCTAACGTGCCAAATAATTTGCCTACCATAGCTTTGCTACGCATACGGCTGAATGCTAAACGACGGTTAGCAACGCTGTCTTCTTTAGCCATAGTGATTAATGGCTCGGCAACGCGACGTAGTTCTTTAGCTTTTGGTAAAGTTGTTTTGATCAGTTCATGCTCAAATAATGAGTTAGTCATGTTCTGAAACATTGCCTTACGATGACTGCCGGTACGACCCAGCTTGACTCCACTCTTACGATGGCGCATAGTCAAAAATCCTTAAAGTTTAACGGCTACGATAAGAAAAGCGATCATCAACACGTAAATCAGCTGGTGGCCAGTTATCTAGGCGCATACCGAGCTCTAAATCTTTAGACGCTAAAACGTCTTTGATTTCAGTTAATGATTTCTTACCAAGATTTGGGGTTTTTAGAAGTTCAGTCTCTGAACGTTGTACCAAATCACCGATATAGTAAATGTTTTCAGCTTTCAAGCAGTTGGCTGAGCGAACCGTTAGTTCAAGATCGTCCACAGGGCGTAATAGCACCGGATCAACCTCTTCTTTCTCTTTCACAGGCTCAGGCGCTTCTTCAGCTTCTAGGTCAACAAAGATAGAAATCTGTTGTTGTAAAATAGTGGCTGCTTTACGAATTGCTTCTTCTGGATCTATAGTGCCATTAGTTTCAAGCTCAATGATAAGACGATCAAGATCAGTACGCTGCTCTACACGAGCGTTCTCAACCTGATAAGCAACACGAAGCACAGGACTAAAACTTGCATCAAGCTTTAAGCGTCCAATTGCTTTAGTATCACCATCTTCACGGCGCTGGTTTGCTGGCTCATATCCACGACCCATTACTACGCGCAAACGCATCTTAAGATGACCACGATCACTCAATGTACCCAATACCAATTCTGGATTGATGATGTCAACATTGTGCGGTAACGTGATATCTGCAGCAGTAATAGTGCCTGGACCTTGTTTATCCAAGGTCAAAAATACTTCATTTTGGTCATGAAGCGTAATTGCCAAGCCTTTTAAGTTCAAAAGCAAGTCAAGTACATCTTCTTGTAGCCCTTCAAGCGTAGAGTATTCATGGTCAACACCATCAATCTCGGCTTCAATGACTGCAGCACCAGGTAATGAAGATAACAAGATACGACGTAAGGCATTACCTAGGGTATGCCCAAAGCCGCGTTCTAACGGTTCGAGCGTGACTTTCGCAATCGTTTCGTTAACCGTGTCCACGTTAATGGCATTCGGCGTTAGAAACTCAGTTGCATTTAGCATCATGATGTCACCTCGATTTATTAAACTGGTTTAATTAACGTTAATTGCTCAATGCCATTTTCATGACATCGAGCAGTACGTCATTTACTTAGAGTATAGCTCAACGATCAAGCTTTCGTTGATTTCAGCAGGTAGATCAATACGATCAGGCGCATGTTTAAACGTGCCTTGTAGTTTGCTGTGATCAACATCTAGCCATTCTGGAATACCACGTTGTGTCGCTAGTTCAATAGCGTTTTTAATACGTAGTTGTTCGCGAGACTTCTCTTGGATAGCGATGACATCACCATCTTGAAGCTGAATTGATGGAATGTTCACACGAACAAACTCATCACGGCCAGCTTTTTTTACCATAACAGTACGATGACTGACTAGCTGACGTGCTTCTGCGCGAGTTGAGCCAAAGCCCATGCGATATACAACGTTATCTAGACGGCTCTCAAGCATGGCTAGTAGGTTTTCACCTGTAGCACCGCGCTTACGAGCAGATTCTTTATAGTAATTAGCGAATTGACGCTCTAGTACACCATAAATACGCTTAACTTTCTGCTTTTCACGCAGCTGTAGAGCATATTCAGAGGTCTTGTTACGGCTTACGCCATGTTGACCTGGTGGACGACCAGCTTTTTTCGTTTTTACGTCGTATGGTTTAACGCCAGACTTAAGGCCTAAATCCGTACCTTCACGACGTGATAATTTGAGTTTTGGTCCAATATAGCGGGCCATTGTTATGTCTCCTATAAGCTTTCAATATAAAAAGCTTCGTCTTTAATATTAGACGCGGCGCTTTTTCGGCGCACGGCAACCATTGTGTGGGATTGGGGTTACATCAGAGATGCTGTTGACTTTATAACCCAATGCACCTAGTGCTCTTACCGCAGACTCACGACCCGGTCCTGGTCCTTTGACCAAAACGTCGATATTCTTAACACCATATTCTTGGGCCGCTTTACCAGCGACTTCAGCTGCAACCTGAGCTGCAAATGGTGTAGATTTACGTGAACCACGGAAGCCTTGTCCACCTGAAGTGGCCCAAGCCAATGCATTACCCTGACGATCGGTAATCGTAACAATGGTGTTATTAAAAGACGCATGGATATGGGCTACGCCCTCCGATACTGAACGGCGAGTCACCTTTTTGCGACTGCGAGTGTCTTTTGCCATCTTTTAGCTTCCTAAGTTAATTATCTTTTGAGAGGGCGTGTCGGACCCTTACGAGTACGAGCGTTGTTCTTGGTGTTCTGACCTCTAACTGGTAGGTTACGACGATGGCGGATGCCACGGTAACAACCAAGATCAACTAAACGCTTAATATTCATTGAAACTTCACGACGAAGGTCACCTTCAGTCATGTAATTTGCAATTTGTGCACGGATAGCATCTAACTGTGTATCATCTAACTGACTGACTTTAGTAGTAGGGGCAATGCCAACTGCTTCTAAGATTTTCTGAGCAGTGGTACGACCTACACCAAAGATGTAAGTTAGTGAAATAACAGCATGCTTATTATCCGGAATGTTTACGCCGGCAATACGAGCCATTGATTTCTCTCCATTAAAGAAAAATAAGCGTTATCTAACGATAAGGCATTACTTTTCAGATTTGTTGCTGTCAATACTAAAGCCTTTGTAATCTCAATCTCTGCTTTGGTCTGATAACAGACTTATTCTTCGATAGTATTATAAAAGTTTTTGCATAAACTACGGCAAGTGGCGGATGATATCGCATCCGCCGTTATTTTTCAAGTATTAATTTAAATAGTAACAAAAACCTGAGGCTTTGTGATACTAAGTATTAACCCTGACGTTGCTTGTGGCGAGGTTCTGCTGTACAAATAATATGTACACGGCCTTTACGGCGCACAACTTTACAGCTACCACAAATCTTTTTAACTGATGCTTGAACTTTCATAGCATGCTCCTTGAAATATCGTACCGCTCATTTAAGATTGAGTGGGCGATTGAATTAACGTCTGATCATGATATTGATGGGTCATCAAATGCGCTTGAATCTGCGAGATGAAGTCCATTACCACAACCACCATAATCAGTAAAGACGTACCACCGAGTTGAAACGGCACACCAAACGATGACTGGACGACCATTGGCATTAAACAAATAACCGTCATATACATCGCGCCAATAAAGGTCAATCGGTTTAATACATGATCGAGGTAACGCTGAGTTTGTTGTCCTGGGCGAATACCTGGGATATACGCACCACTACGTTTAAGGTTTTCAGCTACTTCACGTGGGCTAAATACTAGCGCCGTATAAAAATAGCAGAAGAAAATAATCATTGCACCAAACAATACTAAATATAGCGGCTGTCCTGGAGACAATACTAACGCCATATTCTGTAATATTTTTTGTGTAAAGGTAGGATCGGTTGATTGACCAACCCACTGCCCTAAACTTGCTGGAAACAACAATAGAGAACTCGCAAAGATAGCGGGAATAACCCCTGCCATGTTTAGCTTCAACGGCAGATGAGACTGCTGCTGAGCATAAATTTTACGACCCTGTTGCTGCTTTTGTGCGTAGTTTACGGGAACACGGCGTTGAGCACGTTCAATATAAACAATGCCAGCAGTAACCGCTATACCTAGTAACACAAAAATAAATAGTACAATCAAGTTCATCTGACCTTGATTGACCTGTTCGATAGATTGCGAAATCATACCTGGCGTACCAGCCACAATGCTTGCAAAAATGAGCATTGAAATACCGTTACCTACACCACGCTCTGTAATCTGCTCACCAAGCCACATCAAGAACATAGCGCCTGCTACTAAAGAAGTAACAGCTGGAATATAAAAAGTAAGACCAGAAGATAAGGTAAGATTTTGACTGATTAAGCCAGCACACATCCCTAATGACTGTACTAGGGCTAAAGCAAGCGTTCCCTGACGGGTATACTTGTTTAGCTTGCGTCGTCCCGCTTCACCTTCTTTTTTGAGGGCTTCAAGCGATGGCAATACCGCAGACATCATCTGGACAATAATCGATGCTGAGATATATGGCATAATACCAAGTGCCATAATAGACATACGCTCTAGTGCACCACCTGAGAACATATTAAACATGCTCAGGATGGTGTTTTCGTTGCGCGAAAACAGATCAGCCAAGTTAACCGGATTGATACCCGGTACTGGAATATGTGACCCTAAACGATAAACAATCAATGCGCCGATTAAGAATAATAAACGCGTCCATAATTCGTCATACTTGCGTATAAATGCAAATGGATTGAGCGGTATACCAGTCGATGACATTGATTGTTTTGACACGTTATTACTCCTCGATGCTACCACCAGCAGCTTCGATTGCTAGCTTAGCGCCTTTAGTCACTTTGATACCTTTAAAAGTATAAGCTTTAGTGACTTCGCCTGATAACATAACACGGGCACGCTTCATATCATGACGGATAAGGTTAGCAGCTTTAAGTGTTTCAATGCTAACAACATCGCCTTCAATTTGGTTTAGTTCAGACAGACGTACTTCAGCTGTCTTCATTGCCATTTTACTGGTAAAACCAAATTTAGGTAGACGACGATATAAAGGCATTTGACCACCTTCAAATCCTGAGCGTACGCTAGAACCTGAACGAGATTTCTGACCTTTTACACCACGACCACCAGTCTTACCAAGACCTGAACCGATACCACGACCACGACGTTGTGCAGTTTTCTTTGCACCAACACCTGGTGATAATTCATTTAATCTAAGACCCATTACGCTTCCTCCACTTTTACCATGTAGTTAACGCGATTTACCATACCACGAGTTGAAGGAGTATCTTCTACTTCAACAGTATGGTTAATACGGCGTAAACCCAATCCTTTCAAGCTCGCTTTGTGGCTCTTTAGGCGATGGGCACCCGATTTAAATTGAGTGACTTTCATTTTTTTCATCGTAACTCACCTAGTCTAAGTTAACCCAAGATTTCGTCTACAGATTTACCACGTTTAGCTGCCATCTTCTCTGGAGTTGACATATCACGTAAACCGTTAAACGTTGCGCGAACAACGTTAGCAGTATTGGTAGAACCATAACATTTAGTCAAAACATCTTTGACACCAGCAACTTCTAACACAGCACGCATTGCGCCACCAGCGATTACGCCGGTACCTTCAGATGCAGGCTGCATATAAACTTTACTAGCACCATGACGTGCTTTGATCGGATGATACAAAGTTGCATCATTTAGCTCAACAGTAATCATATTACGTTTGGCAGCTTCTAGTGCTTTTTGGATAGCAGCTGGCACTTCACGTGCTTTACCGCGACCAAAACCAACACGACCGTTGCCATCACCCACTACAGTTAGTGCAGTGAAAGAGAAAATACGACCACCTTTAACAACTTTTGCAACACGATCAACGGTAACTAAGCGTTCTACTAGACCGTCAGTCTGTTCATTTTTATCATTTTTATCATTTCTAGCCATGATTAAAACTCCAATCCGTTCTCGCGAGCTGCTTCTGCTAAAGCTTTAACTCGACCATGATATTTGAAACCACTACGGTCAAAGGCAACTTTAGTGATACCAGCTGCTTTTGCGCGTTCTGCGATCAATTGGCCTACAGACGTTGCTGCATCAGCATTACCAGTAGCGCCTGAGCGCAAGCTGACGTCTAAGGTAGATGCCTGAGCAATCACTTCACCACCGTTCGGAGAGATAATCTGGGCATACATATGTTTTGGCGTGCGGTTAACCGTTAAGCGATTAACGCCTAAAAAACGGATATGCGCGCGGGTTTTCTTAGCTCGACGCAGACGAGCTGCTTTTTTATCAAACATTTCAACTCACCTTATTTTTTCTTGGCTTCTTTGCGAATCACATGCTCGTCACTATAACGAATACCTTTGCCTTTATAAGGCTCAGGTGGGCGGAAACCACGGATATTAGCCGCTGCTTGACCAAGCTGCTGCTTATTGTTTGATTTCAAAACAATTTCAGTTTGCGTTGGGGTTTCAGCTGACACACCTTCAGGTAACGTATATTCTACCGGATGAGAGTAACCGACGTTCAAAGTTACTTTGTTGCCAGTAACTTGTGCGCGGTAACCAACACCAATTAACTGAAGACGTTTTACAAAGCCTTCATTTACGCCTGTAACATAGTTGTTAAGCAGAGCGCGCATGGTGCCAGTGTGCATCATAGCTTCTTTTGAATCGACTGTAGGTGAGAAAATGATAACATCATCTTCCTGTTTCAGCTCGACCAATGCATGCAGGCGTAAAGACAAATTGCCGTTCTTGCCTTTAACTTCGACCTGCCGATCGTTCAAAGTAACGCTTACGCCATTTGGCAGCGTCACTGGGGCTTTAGCCACACGAGACATAGGAATATTCCTTAAAAAATTAACTTCTTTATATTAGCGAAAAAACTAACAGGCTAAAAAGCGTGTTAGTTTAGCATAGTTGACCGCGTTAGACACCTAACAATGTTAAATAATTCATCATTACCACATTGATAGAAGCCCAACAGCGTCAAATAGACTTTATCATCGTGTAACTTACGCTACAAATGCGACGATTTCACCACCGATACCAGCAGCGCGTGCAGCACGATCACTCATGATACCTTGGCTAGTTGATACGATAGCAACACCCATACCTTGCTTAACAGTAGGGATAGCGTCTTTGCCACGGAACTGGCGTAAACCAGGACGGCTAAAACGTTGAATAGTTTCGATGACAGCACGGCCTTCGAAGTATTTTAGTTCAATAGTAAGGCTTGCTTTGTTGTTTGCTTCTTCAGTAACAACAGCACTAGCCACATAACCTTCGCTAACTAGCAAATCAGCAATTGATTTACGTAATTTAGAGCTCGGCATTGCTACCGATACTTTGTTAGCCATTTGTGCGTTACGAATACGGGTTAGCATATCCCCAACGGTATCTTGCATACTCATATAGTTACCCCTTACCAGCTTGCTTTACGAACACCAGGCACATCGCCTTGCATGACACGCTCACGCAGCATATTGCGTGATAAGCCAAACTTGCGGAAGTAACCGTGAGGACGACCGGTGATAGCACAACGATTGCGCAGACGTACTGGTGATGAGTTACGTGGAAGAGCTTGTAGCTCTAACATCGCTTCCATACGAGTTTCGTCACTTGCAGTCATATCACTGATAGTTTCTTTTAGCTTGATACGCTTATCAGCGTATTTAGCAACCATTTTTTCGCGCTTCAATTCGCGGTTAATCATGCTCTTCTTTGCCATAACGTCTTTACCTTATTTAAATGGGAAGCCGAATGCTTTAAGCAACGCACGACCTTCTTCATCAGATTGAGCTGACGTGGTGATTGTCACATCCATACCGCGGATACGATCAATCTTGTCAAAATCTACTTCTGGGAATACAATTTGTTCTTTGATACCCAATGAGTAGTTACCACGTCCGTCAAAGGCTTTAGGTGAAAAACCGCGGAAATCACGAATACGAGGAATTGCAATGGCAACGAGACGATCTAAAAATTCGTACATTTGCTCACCGCGTAGCGTTACTTTACAGCCAATTGGCCATTCTTCACGAATCTTAAAGCCAGCAACTGATTTACGCGCTTTGGTGACAACAGGTTTTTGACCAGCAATTGCAGTCATATCAGCTACAGCACCTTCAAGCAATTTCTTGTCTTGAGACGCACCGCCTACACCCATGTTAAGTGTGATTTTAGTGATTTTAGGCACTTGCATCACATTTGCCAAACCAAGTTCTTCTTGGATTTGCTGCTTTAATTTATCGTTATATAAAGATTTTAATCTTGCCATTACCATTACACCCTTAGTGTCTTACGCAGTCGCCACTACTTCACCGTTCGAACGATAGACGCGTTGTTTCTGGCCGTCTTCGCTGAACTGATAAGTAATACGATCAGCTTTTTGGGTTTGCGCATTTAATATTGCGACATTTGAAATATGTAGGAAAGCTTCTTGCTTAAGAATGCCGCCTTCAACGCCAGCTGCCTGATTTGGCTTCTGATGTTTGGTGACAATGTTAATGCCTTCTACTTTAATACGATCATTTTTTACAGCTTGTACAGTACCTTGCTTGCCTTTATCTTTACCAGCAATCACGATAACTGTATCGCCTTTACGTAATTTTGACATGGATTACCTCACAATACTTCTGGTGCTAGTGATACAATTTTCATAAACTGATCACCACGTAGTTCACGAGTTACCGGTCCAAAAATACGAGTTGCAATCGGTGCTTTGTTTTGGTTCAACAATACCGCAGCATTGTCGTCAAAACGTAACACAGAACCATCAGGACGACGAACGCCTTTTTTGGTACGTACAACTACAGCATTCATCACGTCGCCTTTTTTAACACGACCACGCGGAATGGCTTCTTTAACCGTTACTTTAATAATGTCGCCAACTGATGCATAACGACGATGAGAACCACCCAGTACTTTAATGCACTGAACTCGTCTTGCACCGCTATTGTCTGCAACTTCCAGCATTGACTCAACCTGAATCATAGCGTTACTCCACACGTATGAGCAATAAAAACCAGTTGCTGCCGCTAGCACAGTATGAGTAGACGGCATTGTAATATAAATAACCGCGACTTACTCTTAATGTGAGTGATATACGCTCGGCGCAATCAGCATCCTTAAAAAGGCGGATATTTTAACAGCTTCTGGCTTTTAATGCAATTTACTTAGATTTTTTCTACTTTTTCAACCACATCAACCAAAGTCCAAGACTTGGTTTTTGAGATTGGACGCGTTTCTTTGATACGGACAAGGTCGCCTTGTTGGCAAACGTTGTTCTCATCGTGTGCTTTGATTTTCGTAGAACGACGAAGCTGTTTGCCATATAGAGGATGACGAACCAGACGCTCAATCAAAACTGTGATGGACTTGTCCATCTTGTCGCTGACAACTCGTCCTGTCAATACGCTAGCATTGGTAGCTGTTTGATTGTTATCGCTCATGAGTCGCCTCGTTGTTTCTCGTTAATCAAAGTCTGAAGCTGTGCAATCGTACGACGATTGCCACGTACTTCATGGGTATTACCCAACTGACCAGTTGCTTTAGCCATACGAATACGGAAAGCATCAAGTTGCTTTTCATCAAGTAACTGGGTCAGTTCTTCTAATGATTTATCACGTAATTCACTGATCTTCATTACATTATCGTCCGCTTAACAATGGTAGTTTTAAAGGGCAATTTTGCTGCAGCAAGTATAAATGCTTCGCGAGCAAGCTCTTCTGAGACCCCTTCGATTTCATATAACACTTTACCAGGTTTGATTTCGCATACCCAATACTCGACTGGACCTTTACCTTTACCCATACGTACTTCTAATGGCTTGTTGGTAATTGGTTTGTCAGGGAATACACGAATCCAAATCTTACCGCCACGCTTAATTTTGCGAGTGATGGTACGACGTGCTGCTTCAATTTGACGGGCAGTCATACGACCACGAGTCAAAGATTTTAGACCAATTTGTCCGAATGCAACGGTGCTTCCACGATGAGCTAGCCCAGTGTTACGACCTTTGTGCATTTTACGAAACTTGGTACGTTTTGGCTGTAACATAGTTTAACCTCTGTCTGAGTTTCGACGATTTCCGTTTCCACGACCACGGCGTTTTGGCGCACGGGCCTGCTCTTCTTTAACGGGATTATATACACTGTTCATACCGTCAAGGATTTCGCCACGGAAAATCCAAACTTTAACACCGATAGTGCCGTAAGTTGTCTCTGCACGTACTGACGAATAGTCAATATCAGCGCGGAGTGTATGCAGTGGCACACGACCTTCACGGTACCATTCAGTACGAGCAATCTCAGCACCGCCAAGACGGCCAGACAACTCAACTTTAATACCTTTAGCACCAGAACGCATGCTGTTCTGTACAGCACGTTTCATCGCACGACGGAACATAACACGACGCTCAAGCTGGCTACTGATACCGTCTGCTACCAAACGTGCATCAAGATCAGGTGACGTGATTTCTTCAATGTTGACCTGAGCAGGTACGCCCATTATTTTGGTCAATTCTTTTTGAAGTCTTTCGATATCTTCGCCTTTTTTACCGATAACAATACCAGGGCGCGCAGTGGCGATGGTAATCTTAGCAGCGCCAGTAGGACGCTCGATCATGATGTTGCTGATCATAGCGTTGTCTAGCTTTTTGCGTAGATATTCACGAACTCTAATGTCGTTGATTAGGTATTCTGAGTATTGTTTAGGGCTAGCATACCAGTTTGCGTTATGCTTTTTTACAACACCAAGACGAATTCCGATTGGATGTACTTTTTGACCCATAACTTATTCCCCTACCTTAATAGTGATGTGACAGGTACGCTTACTGATACGATCAGCGCGGCCTTTGGCACGTGGTAGGATACGTTTTAGCGTAATGCCTTCATCAACGTAGATAGTTGATACTTTAAGAGTATCGATATCTAGACCGTTGTTGTTTTCGGCATTGGCGATGGCTGAGTTAAGACATTTCTTAACAAACACAGCGCCTTTTTTATTACTATACGTTAGGATATCCAAAGCACGCTCGATAGATTTGCCACGAACTTCATCAGCAACGAGTCTAACTTTTTGTGCCGATATGGCGGCACCGCGTAATTTTGCAGTTACTTCCATGATAAGCACCTTATTTCTTAGCTTTTCTGTCAATGCCATGACCACGATACGTACGAGTCGGGGCAAATTCACCTAGTTTATGACCAACCATCTGTTCGCTCACGATAACCGGTACATGAGTACGGCCGTTGTGAACAGATAAAGTTAGGCCAACCATTTGTGGCAAAATCATCGAGCGGCGCGACCAAGTCTTAATTGGCTTGCGTGAGTTGGTGTCTAATGCATTCTCAACTTTAGCAAACAAATGCGCGTCTATGAATGGACCTTTTTTCAATGAACGAGGCATGAAATTCTTCCTTTATTTCTTCTTGGCGCGACGGCGGATGATCATGTTGTCAGTACGCTTATTGCTACGCGTTTTAAGTCCTTTAGACTTCTGACCCCAAGGGCTAGTTGGATGGCGACCTTTGTTACGACCTTCACCACCACCATGTGGGTGATCAACCGGGTTCATAGCGACACCACGAACTGAAGGACGAACACCACGCCAACGTGAAGCACCGGCTTTACCAAGTGATTTCAAGTTGTTTTCAGTGTTAGAAACTTCACCGATAACAGCACGGCAATTCACGTGTACGCGACGAGTTTCGCCAGAACGCAAACGTAGAATAGCATAAATACCGTCACGACCTAATAACTGAACACTAGCACCCGCTGCGCGAGCCATCTGTGCACCTTTACCGATTTTAAGTTCGATATTGTGAATCACAGTACCCAATGGGATGTTTTTCAGTGGTAAACAGTTACCTGGACGGATTGGTGAAGTTTCACCTGACATTACTGTATCACCAACTGCTTGTTTTTTAGCAGCGATGATGTAACGGCGTTCGCCATCAGCGTACTTAAGTAGTGCAATATGCGCAGTACGGTTAGGATCGTATTCAATACGCTCTACCGTGGCTGGGATATTATCTTTAGTACGTTTGAAATCGATAATACGATAATGCTGCTTGTGACCACCGCCAATGTGACGAGTAGTAATGCGGCCATTATTGTTACGACCACCGGTCTTGCTTTTTGATTCTAGAAGCGCTGCAAACGGACGACCTTTATAAAGGTGTGGATGCACTACTTTTTCAACAAAACGACGGCCTGGTGATGTTGGCTTTGCTCTTACGATAGGCATGAGTGTAATCCTTATTCGTTATTCGCTGTTTCACTAGTAGAAGCAGTCGTGTTCGCGACCTCTTCACCAGCATCAGCCATTTGTACATCTTGACCAGCTTTTAAGGTAACATAGGCTTTTTTGTAGTCATTACGACGGCCAATGCTTTTACCAAAACGCTTTGTCTTACCTTTAACATTCAAAGTGTTTACTTTTAATACTTCAACACCTTCAAACATCATCTCAACTGCTTTTTTAACTTCAAGCTTAGTAGCCTTAGAGTCAATTTTAAATACCTGCACACCAAGTGAGTCGCCAAGCATTTGAGATTTCTCTGAGAATACAGGTCCTCTTAGGATCTGATAAAGTCTTGCGTTATTCATGCTAGTGCTTCCTCAAATTGTTTCGCAGCTTCAACTGACATGATTACTTTGTCAAAAGCAATCAAGCTCACTGGGTCAACTTCACTTGTATCAAGTACGTTGACATGTGGAATGTTGCGAGCGGCTAAGTATAAGTTTTCGTCAACTTCTTTAGTGACGATCAATGCACGAGGTGCACCAAGCTCATTTAACTTTGCGATCAGCTCTTTGGTCTTAGGACCAGAAACGCTCAACTCTTCTACCAAAATCAGACGCTCTTGGCGAATCAATTCGGCTAGGATGCACTGCATCGCACCGCGATACATCTTACGGTTTACTTTCTGTGACCAATCTTGTGGTTTGGCCGCAAATGCACGTCCGCCCCCACGCCAGATTGGGCTACGAATAGAACCCGCACGAGCGCGACCAGTACCTTTCTGGCGCCATGGCTTAATACCACCGCCAGAAACTTCGGCACGGGTTTTTTGTGCGCGTGTACCTTGGCGAGCACCAGCTAAATAAGCGGTGACGACTTGATGCACTAGTGCTTCGTTGAATTCACGACCAAATGCCGTATCAGAAAGCTCAACCGCAGCACCTGTAACTGTTTTTAAATCCACGTTAATCCCCTTGCTTAGGCTTTGACTGACGGACGTACGATAACATCGCCACCGGTGGCACCTGGGATAGCACCCTTGATGACAAGTAACCCTTTTTCGGCATCAACCGAAATCACTTCTAGGCCTTGAACGGTAACGCGTTTGTTACCCATCTGACCCGCCATCTTTTTGCCTTTGAATACTTTACCTGGTGACTGGTTCTGACCAGTTGAACCATGTGCACGATGAGATACTGAGTTACCATGAGTCGCATCTTGCATACTAAAGTTGTGACGCTTTACAGGACCCTGAAAACCTTTACCTTTACTGTTTCCTGTAACATCAACCATCTGACCTTGTTCGAACAAGTCAGCAAGAATCTCACCACCAATCTCACGACCTTCAAGATCGCTTTCGTTGGCACGAAATTCCCAAACACCACGACCAGCGGCAACGCCAGCTTTAGCGAAGTGACCTTTTTGAGCTGCTGTTACGCGGCTGTCACGACGAGTACCTGTGGTGACTTGGATGGCTTGATAGCCATCTACATCAGTATTTTTTACTTGAGTAATGCGGTTAGCACTGATCTCAACCACTGTTACAGGGATAGATGCGCCTGCTTCAGTGAAGACACGGGTCATGCCGCATTTTTTACCGACTAAACCGATCGCCATTTTAGACCTCTTTATATCTTATATTAATGGGTTGGGTGTTTATGTGCATTAACCCAAAGCAATTTGAACGTCAACACCCGCCGCTAAATCAAGCTTCATTAGCGCATCCACAGTTTTATCGGTAGGTTGAACGATGTCAACCATACGCTTATGAGTACGGATTTCGTACTGATCACGAGCGTCTTTGTTTACGTGTGGTGAAGTTAGAACGTTGAAGCGCTCAATGCGAGTCGGCAACGGTACAGGACCACAAACTTGCGCACCGGTGCGCTTTGCAGTATCAACAATCTCTTGTGCAGATTGATCAATCAGACGATGATCAAAAGACTTAAGACGGATACGGATTCTCTGGTTAGCCATGCCAGCAAGCTCCTAATATGTGCTTTTGTCATTCTTGCTTTGCAAAGATATGATCAAAAGCCGTTTGGTTAAATATTTACTTAAAGCTGCCTTCTGTTCTTAACCAGAATGAGTTCTTTATTGGAACTTATAGCCTGCTAAAAGCAAAATAGTTTAAAGCCCCACCAACCCTTCCATTATCGGATGTTAGTAGAGGCATAATGAAATAGTGCTAGAAACGATGCTCTAGCTGTCATAGCGCCAGCTGTTTGATTGGCTGCGCATATATAATTCAGTGGTGTATATTATACATAGTATTTCGTTCATTGCAAGGGCTATATCTATAGCGAATCCAGATATTACGCTTTATAAACAAAGCTATCTATTTCTAATAATTACCTTTATCTCTGTCAGTAGTAGCAAGCGTATCAATCCAAAACGATGTCGTACTGCTCTTGAGTGTAAAGATTTTCTACATCAAAAGTGATGACTCTACCTAATAAATACTCTAGATCTGCGACTGTGTCCGACTCTGAAGTTAGTAACAAGTCAATAACGGCTGCATGTGCCACTACGGTGAATTTTTTGGGAGAATTATAAGTACGGGCACAACGCATAATTTCACGGAATATCTCAAAACAGACCGTTTCGGCAGTTTTTACAAACCCACGACCTTGGCAGGTCGAACATGGCTCACAGAGCTGCTGCCCTAGTGACTCACGTGTGCGTTTACGGGTCATCTCTACCAAGCCAAGCTCACTGACTTGCGTAATCTTAGTTTTGGCATAATCTTGCGTAAGCTGTGATTGTAAGCTCTCGAGCACATCATCTTTATGCTGTTGTTCAAGCATATCAATAAAGTCCAAGATGATAATGCCGCCTAGATTTCGTAAACGTAACTGACGGGCAATAGCATGTGTAGCCTCTAGATTGGTTTTATAAACCGTGTCTTCTAAAGAGCGACCACCAACGAAAGACCCTGTATTGACATCTATCGTTGTCATTGCTTCGGTCTGGTCGATAATGAGATAACCACCCGACTTTAGGTCGACACGGCGCTTCAAAGCATCTTTTAAGTCATCTTCGACACGGTGTACATCAAAGAGTGATTGCTCAGCGGTATAGTGTACGATTCGATCATATACAAAAGGAACAAACTCTTTGGCAAAGTATCTGACTTGCTCATAGATTTGCGCATTATCAATGATAACTTTTTCGGTATCAGCATGTACCAAGTCTCGGATCGAGCGCAATGGTAACGCTAGCTCTTGATAAATCAGCTCTGAGCTTTGATGATGATTGATTTCTTGGCGACGGGCACAGATAGTACGCCAAAGCTGCAATAGGTAGTAAATGTCTTCTTCGAGCTTATCAACAGGAACACGTTCAGCAGCAGTGCGAGCAATCAATCCGCCTTTTAGGTTGACCGTCTGCATCAAGCTAGTCAGCTCAGTCTTTAGACGAGTACGTTCCTCTTCACCATCGATGCGCTGAGATATACCGATATGTTCACTTGATGGCAGATAAACCAAGTAGCGTGACGGTAGTGATACATTGGTGGTTAAACGAGCGCCTTTGCTGCCCAATTGATCTTTTGTCACCTGTACTAAGATACGTTGGCTTTCGTGCAAACGATGCTGAATGAGTGTTTTAGAAGTCGGTATGACTTCCGTATTCTGAGTGTTGACTATCGGTAGTGTGACGTCCAAGTCATCAGTAGCACTTTCTATCGCGCCATTGGTTTGATTTTTGGCAGTGTCAGTCGCTTTCTTTACTGCACGAGGCTCACGCTGCATATCGTTGACATGTAAGAATGCTGTGCGCGACTGCCCGATATCAACGAATGCCGCCTGCATTCCAGGTAAGACACGTACAACTGTACCTAGGTAAATATTACCCACCAACCCCAGTTTATGATGACGTTCAATGTAAATCTCGCCCAAGATACCATTGTCTAATACTGCGACACGGGACTCCATTGGACTAATATTAATCAGCAGCTCTTCGGACATAATGTTTTCTCTTATCTCTCAGCTTTCTTGTTAGACGTTCATCGCCTATTATCTTTATAGTGTAACAAATGCGGCTTGCTCTCGCCCATTACTCTCACGTGTCATTATGTGCAGAGAAGTGGTGACTGATTTCTCGCTAATAAACCCTCTCTACATAGATTTATCTTATCTATTTAATCGAGATTCGCATCGGTAAGCGTTTTAATTAATGCCAGCGTTTGCGAAAGCGGTAAACCAACAACATTGGTATAGCTGCCATTGATACGGCTGACCCATGCCGCACCCAAGCCTTGAATACCATAACCACCTGCTTTATCAGCAGGCTCACCACTATCCCAATAGTTACTCATCATCTGTGGTGTCAGCGGGATAAAGCTCACTTCTGTACGTTCAGTGATTTGCTGCTGCTTGATAATCTGGAAAGCTGGGTGGGTCATTGATGCATTATGTTTTGACACATCGTACTCTGATGTTATGGGCAACAGCTGTATGTGAGTTGCTTGAACCGCGGTCCATACTTCATGAACACTATCAGACATTTGCTGCCACATACTATAAGCATGCTCGCGATCGATTGGTTTGACCAAAACCGTTTTACCGTCTGGCAGTACACCAATGGTGTCAGACGTTAAAATGAGAATCTGCTCAGCAAGGTCGCTCGTAGTTGCATTGCTCGTCTCATTTAGCTTTTGTATCGCAGCCTCGGCTTTGGTGATGACCATACGCTCGATATAGTCTTTTGGCGACTCATTATCATATTGCGTTTCATCAATATCCACGCTTAAGATACTAAAATCCAGTTGCGCTCTTTCTAATAGCTCACGACGACGCGGCGAACCAGATGCTAAAACGATATCCATCGCAACTCTCTTTATATAAATTCATGTGTATTGAATACTAAAAAATTTTATTAATAGGCGTGTCAGAATCGGCCTGAACAATCGCTATCGCTCTATGAGTTATGAACGAGCATTATTATTCATAGGTATTATTGTTCATAAGCACTGTTGTTCAGAAAAGTAGTGATTAACGTGCAAACTTACGTAGCGCGAATAGAACCAGAGGCCAGCTCAGGATGCTCATTAATAATGATAGGGTGGCTTGAGCGACAAAAACATTTTGGATGAACATCTGTAGCATCCACAAGTTCAATTGAAAAATGATCAATCCAAAACTGGCTACTAGCCATGAGCTAGCGGTGTTCATTTGTCTGATATATACACTGGTAATTTTGATAAAGAGAGCGACTACTACTGCGGCAAAGGCCTGCTCTCCCAAGTGGGTATCCATCAGTAGATCAGCAATAATACCGATGGTAAATGCCGTAAAGATGCCGACATAGCGCGGTTGAAACAACAACCAAAAAATCAGCACCATAATCATGACCATAGGACGCAGCGTGGCCATACTAGGGCTCAATGGATATACATTAAGTGATGAAGCAACGACAAAGCTTAGAATAATCGTAACAATGAGTACTACCGTTGCATTCTCAGAATCAGGATACGACATGAGTACTTACCTTAGCGGGTGTTAGCGGCGGCTATTAGAGCATAGCTAGGCATTAATGGGATGAACACTGTGATTGAGAATATACCAATAAATAGGCTATTCGGCGACTATCAACGAATTGTTCGCTAAATGATGCTTATCTAGCGCTCATCGAAAACAATATCATTGCTGGTGGCTCGCTTGTCTTGCAGAATAAGAACATACGCATTGTCAATAAAGTTAGCTGCTGGCGTGACTTCTATGCTTCTAAAGTTGTCCGCTTGTCCATCTTTGACATGAGCAACACGGCCGACACGGTAACCCGCTGGAATACGACCACCGAGCCCTGACGAAACCAACTCATCCCCCACACGCACGTCTGAGGTTTTGAATACGTAATCGAGGCTCAATGACGTTGGTATCCCTTTTCCCGTAACGATAGCACGTTGGCCTGTACGCTTAACAGTAACGGCAACAGATTGCTGTTCGTCAGTAATCAATAGCAAACGACTGGTATTAGGATAAACATTAATGATTTGTCCTAATATACCTTTTTCGTCAATGACCGTTTGTCCAACTTGCACACCATCTTGTGCGCCTTTATTAAGCATCACAATTTGTCTGAGCAAATTGGTATCTGTGCCGATAACTTGTGCAAGAGTGAGATCAAACTGCTCAGGCTCGGTGGTCGACAGAATACCTTGCAGGCGCGCGTTTTGTGCCAGAATATAATCTTGCTGCTGGAGCTTGGCTTGCGCATGTATCAATTGAGACTTCAGCTGTATGTTTTCGCGGCGTAGGGCTTCTTTAGATTGCAAGCTTCCACTCACCCAATGCTTGGCGTAGCTCGGTAATAACGATAACTCATAAATAGGCTGCATAGCGGCATGGCTAGTATTACGTATTGGTTTAAACCAGTCTGAGTTTTTGCTATCGAACCACATCAACACTAAGGCTACTATCAATACGATGGCAGTCTTGCGAAGTGCTAATGGCTGGCGCGCAAAAATACTTGGAATCATAAGTCGTCTAACTCAGAGGTTATAAAATAAGCGGTAGCCAGTACGGAATTCTAGCATTGAATAATGTGATTAAAGGTAGCGCAGCGGGCTACCTTTAATTTTATATCTTTATAACCTGTTACTTCATCGTAGCGATAACTAAGCACTGTGTACTATCAAAAATGACAGGACTTAGTTAATACGTTTTAAACAAAAATCATGTTTAAGCTTTTGTTGTTGATAAAGTCAAGAGCAATACCACCACCACGGCTGACACAAGTCAGTGGATCTTCGGCCACAGTCACAGGCAAACCTGTTTCTCTTGAGATCAACTTGTCTAAATCACGTAATAAAGCGCCGCCACCCGTCAACACAATACCGCGCTCTGCGATATCAGATGACAGCTCAGGTGGTGTTTGCTCGAGCGCTGCTTTTACTGCGCTAACGATACCACTCAATGGGTCACTCAGTGCTTTCTGTACTTCTTCTGAATTGACTGTGAACGTTTTTGGCACGCCTTCTGCCATGCTACGACCACGCACTTCTACTTCTAACTGGCCTTCTTCGTTCAGTGCAGAGCCAACTTCTTTTTTGATACGCTCAGCGGTCGTCTCACCAATGACACAACCGTGCGTACGGCGTACATGGGTAATGATTGCTTCATCAAAAATATCGCCACCGATACGGATAGACTCAGCGTAGACGCAGCCAGATAGAGCGATAACAGCAATCTCAGTCGTGCCGCCACCGATATCAACCACCATAGAACCACTGGCTTCGTGAACTGGCATACCAGCACCAATCGCTGCCGCCATCGGCTCCTCTAGCAACAATACTTTGCTAGCGCCTGCTGATGACACTGCCTCGCGAATCGCTTTACGCTCAACTAGGGTAGACTTACAAGGTACACAAACGACCACGTTAGGCTGCGCCATAAAACGCTTGGCTTTTACCTTCATGATAAAATGCTTAAGCATCTTTTGGGTCACTTCAAAGTCAGCAATCACGCCGTCTTTTAGTGGGCGAATCGCCGTGATATTGGAAGGTGTACGACCAAGCATCTGCTTGGCATCGATACCAACAGCAGCAACAGTAGGGTTTTGCGTACGATTACTTCGTAGCGCCACTACCGTAGGCTCGTCAAGTACGACACCTTTATTAGGAATAAAAATGAGGGTGTTCGCAGTACCGAGGTCGATAGCGATATTATTTGATAAAAATCCAAACAGGTTCATGACTAATATATCCAGCGTCTTACGAATGAGGCGAATGAGATTGACTGAGGTGTTACTCGTCAGTGTTGAGCAGGTCGTCATTAGACATTACCTGAAGCGAAAGCTGAACATCGCAACAAGCCAAACCTAAGCAATAATGATGAAATGAAAAAATCGAGCTAAATTATACCTATTTAGCTCAAAAAAAACACAGGTATTTGCATCAATAAGTAAGGAATTTAGTCTTAAACGCTAAAAGTTGTTTCAAAGTTTGAAATAGCAGTCTCTATCGCTCAATCTAATGAAACACCATTTAATTCAATAACTAACAAGGGTTCTACAGGCAGATGAGGTTTTGCTTAATAGCACAAGTGCATACTGTAACGTATTTCAGAACATAATGGGGAAGCAATTGAAAATCTACCGTGAATTATTCAGTCAATTTTGCAAATCACTTGCTCTTGGTTGATATTGTGCATCAATCAAGCGTCATGCTCTGTAAACTTAGGTCAGATGCTTTATAATAACGTAACTCTATATCAGATTTTATCTTAGTACCTGTTCCGTATCTAATCTATTATCTAAATCTAACTAGTACCTAAATCTAACAAAAACTGTCCTTCACTGGAGAAACTATGTCACAGCAACCAACAACGTCTGACAGCAACGTCAGTCGTGAAGAGATCCTAGAAGTTGCCAGCCTTGCGCGTTTAGGTGTCGATGAGACTACGGCCGATAACTATGCCGACGACATCAGTAAAGTACTAAAGCTTATGCATACGCTTGCTAATGTGGATACCACTGATATCAAACCATTATCGAACATCCATGAAGCCTGCCAAGAGCTGCGTGTCGATGTTGCCAAACATGATATCAACCGCGAACGCAATCAATCGGTCGCGCCAGCCGTTGAAGACGGTTTGTATTTGGTACCACAAGTGATTGAGTAAGCAGTCTGTTATCTCTCTTCCTTTATTCCATTCGATTTTATGTTATTAACATTTTGACGGACGACACCTTATGTCTGAACTTCATTTATTAAGTACCCAGCAGCTTATTACGGGCTTACAAGACAAACAATTTAGTAGCCTTGAACTGACAGAACACTACATCAAACGTATCGATGCGCTAGACAGTAAGATTAACAGCTTTATCACTCATACCTCTGAGACGGCACGCGCGCAAGCAAAAGCGGCAGATGAGATGCGTGCACAGGGCGATCAACGCCCATTACTCGGCGTCCCTATGGCACACAAAGACATCTTTTGTACCCAAGGCGTACTGACGACTTGTGGCTCAAAGATGCTGCACAACTTCATCTCACCTTATAATGCTACTATCGTCTCTAACATCGACAAAGCAGGCATGATTAGCTTAGGCAAGCTCAATATGGATGAGTTTGCGATGGGCTCAGACAATAGCAGCTCATACTACGGCACGGTACAGAATCCTTGGAATCTAGAGCGCGTCCCTGGTGGTTCATCAGGTGGTAGTGCTGCCGCCGTTGCCGCTGGTTTTGTTCCAGTCGCAACTGGTAGTGATACGGGTGGCTCTATTCGTCAGCCTGCCTCATTCTGTGGCCTAACGGGTATCAAGCCTACTTATGGCCGTGTATCACGCTTCGGCATGATTGCCTACGCTTCAAGTCTGGATCAAGCTGGTAGCATGGGACGCAGCGCTAAAGATTGCGCTTACCTGCTACAGCCAATGATTGGTCACGATCCACGCGATGCGACTTCTATCAAATATGACATGCCTGACTATGTACAAGACATCAACGATGCAGAAGCCGCTGCTGGTGACAAACCATTTGCTGGCTTGCGTATTGGTGTGGCCAAAGAATACTTCGGTGCAGGGCTTGATAGCGAAGTTGAACAAGCAGCACGTGCGGCGCTGAAGAAGTACGAAGAGCTGGGCGCAACGATTGTAGAAGTGAACATCACTGATCCTGAAATCACGCTTGCCACTTATTATATGCTAGCCCCTGCCGAGGCATCATCGAACCTATCACGATTCGATGGCGTACGTTTCGGCTATCGCTGTGAAAACCCAACGGATCTGATCGATCTATACACGCGCTCACGCTCTGAAGGCTTTGGCCCTGAAGTACAGCGTCGTATCCTGACCGGCACTTATGCGCTATCTGCTGGTTACTTTGATGCTTACTATACTAAGGCACAGAAAATCCGCCGCTTAATCGTCAAAGACTTCGATGAAGCATTTGCGAGCTGTGATGTGATTGCCAGTCCAACCGCACCAACTGCTGCTTACAAGCTCAGTGACAATCTCGACCCTGCGACCATGTACTTAGGTGACATTTATACCATCGCGGTCAACTTAGCAGGTCTGCCTGCGCTTAGCCAACCAGCTGGTCTGACCTCAGACGGTCTACCAATTGGATTGCAATTAATCGGTAAGCATTGGCAAGAGAGTCAATTACTCACGACAGCGCATCTGTTCCAGCAGCATACGGATCATCATCTACAGCACTCTGCCATCGCAAAGGAGACGGTATAATGAATACAACAACTACTACTGATAACAATGCCGTCCGCGAGCACGCCGTGCGTAAAGAGCTGTTCGTTGATGGTTATGAAGTGGTCATCGGCATCGAAATTCACTGCCAGCTCAATACTGAAAGTAAAATATTCTCAAGTGCACCGACTGACTTCGGTCACGAGCCAAACAGCCAAGCCAGCATCGTAGACTTGGGTCTGCCTGGCGTATTGCCAGTGCTAAATGCTGGCGTGGTCGATCGCGCGCTAAAATTCGGTATCGGCGTCAATGCTGAACTGGGCTTGTTCAATACGTTTGATCGTAAAAACTACTTTTACCCTGACTTGCCGAAAGGCTATCAAATCACCCAGATGGCCAATCCTATCGTTGGCGAAGGTTACATCGATGTCGTGGTCAATGAAGGTGAGAAGAACGAATATCCTAAACGTATGGGTATCACCCGCGCGCATTTAGAAGAAGATGCTGGTAAATCTGTCCATGATGCCGTCGATGGTATGACTGGCGTCGATCTCAACCGTGCTGGTACACCGCTGATTGAAATCGTCTCTGAACCTGATATGCGCTCCGCTCATGAAGCACTTGCCTACATCAAAGCGATTCATCAGTTGGTCACTTGGCTAGGTATCTCTGACGCTATCATGGCAGAAGGGTCGTTCCGCTGTGATTGCAACGTCTCTGTGCGCAGACCAGGTGATGAGCTTGGTACGCGTACTGAGCTGAAAAACTTAAACTCGTTCCGCTTTATCGAACGTGCCATCAATCGTGAAATCGAGCGTCAAATCGATATCATCGAAGAAGGTGGCAAAGTTGTCCAAGCAACGATGCTATATGATCCAGAGCGCGATGAAACTCGCACCATGCGTACCAAAGAAGACGCCAACGACTATCGCTATTTCCCTGATCCTGACCTGCTACCTGTCCGTATCGAGCAGCATACGGTTGATGCGATTAAAGCCGCCATGCCTGAGCTACCTGTAGCCCGTCGTGCACGTTTTGAAGAAGCGCTTGGTCTGTCAGAATATGATGCTCGTATCTTGACTGGTAGTCGTCAAATTGCCGATTACTTCGAAGACGTGGTCGCTGAAGTGGGGCAATCAGATGCCAAAATGGCTGGCAACTGGGTCATGGGTGATTTGCTCGGCGCGCTGAATAAAGACGACAAAGACATCGTCGACTCCCCTATCAGCGCCAAGCAATTGGCGGGTATGCTAAAACGTATCAAAGACGACACGCTATCTGGCAAATTGGCTAAGAAAGTCTTTAGTGCTCTATACGAGCGTGAAGGCGGCGATGCTGATGATGCAGCCGATAAGATCATCGAAGAAAAAGGTCTCAAGCAAGAAACTGATACGGGCGCTATCAAAGCCATCGTTGAAGAAGTCATTGGGAAAAACCAAGCAATGGTCGATGAGTATCGTGGCGGCAAAGAAAAAGCCTTTAACGGTCTGGTCGGTCAAGTCATGAAAGCCAGTCGCGGTAGTGCCAATCCGCAGCAAGTGAACCAAATCTTAAAAGAGTTATTGGGTTAAGGTAAGCTACTGGTTGGTTCAGCTGACTGTAATAGGCAAAATAATGTGATAGATTTTGGCTACTAGAAATAGCCCTTGCAATATGCATAATTTTGCGTAAAATAGTCAGTCACTCGGGGCGTAGCGCAGTCTGGTAGCGCACTACACTGGGGGTGTAGTGGTCGCAGGTTCAAATCCTGCCGTTCCGACCAAACATAGTAGTAAAGAGAAAAGCCAATCATTGTTTTCAATGGTTGGCTTTTTTTTGTGCTAAATTTGGCTAGTAATTGTATGATGTTTTGATTGAGCAAATAATAATAAAAATCTTGCAAGGCATGATGAATAATCTAAAGCTAGTCATCCATATAGTTTTAGGCTGGCTTGTCTTATATCTACTTTGATTTAATGGTGTATAGAGGTGTGAATTGTGAAAGGTTATGTGTCCATAGATGAAATGATTAAAATAGCTGAATCGAAAATTAAAGGTTCTATATTTGAGATTTTAGGAACTGAAAAGTTTTTGCAACGAGCTTTAGACAGTGCAGAAATTGAGCCAGTTTTTCATTTTTCAGGTTATGGCGTTTTGCAGGCATTCGTTGAAAATAAATTTTATCGTGAAAATGAAAACATTCAAAATATGTGGCGTTTTGATGGTTACTTTCGTGACAGACACTCTAATATGTTTCATTTCCCGAAGATTTCTAAAGAAAGGTTAAAATCTTCTTTTAGAAACTTAGAGAACGATAGGTTTATACTACGTTCTAGTGGTGGATATATTATTGATTTGAATTACTTCGAATATGTAGGTAGCCACACGAAAGAAGCTCTTAACGATATTGATGTTAAAGGCGAGGTCACTATATTAAATAAAGGAGCTGCTCTTTTTAATGAAAAACCAGTTTATAAAGGGCATTTTGGTCATGAAGATTTGATAGATACAATTATTATTAAAAGAGATGATGTCTATATTGATATTAGGGAATTAAGCAAAGTTTTAAACCTAGAGCCTTCTGCTTATGATTTGACCCTTAATACGCCAAAGGCTATTGAAGGAATAGATAGGGGTCACAAAGTAACTCAACTAAATACACCGATTGATGACGAGCCAACACACCATAAAAGTGTAGGTTCTATGCAAGCTTTAGTGACTACGCTTATTAAAATGGCTGAATATGATAAAGAACACCTAGCCGATCCTTATGGAGAACTTAATAAGCTTATTCAAGCTAAAGCTGAGGGACTAGGGCTGTCAGTTAAAAAAGATTTTATTGCAAAATGGTTAAAGAAAGCTGATGAGGTTCTATAGAACTTTGACATTTTCTATATAGAACTATCGAATTACTTTATTCCATAAAATACCTTCATACCAGCCGTATCAATCAAGTTACGGTAAATATGGAGCTAAACTATGACTCAGCAAGATCATACCTCACCTAATCTAGAACAACAGCCACCGCATAGCGTACCTAGCAACTTCTCAAAGTGGATACTGCCAATACTAAAAACGGTACTTAGCATTCTATTGCCTTACTTACTATCACCGCCTGATATCAGCATTCATATCCATCACATTAATATCATGTTTTAAAGCTAAAGGACTGAGCACTACCCTAGCCGATACTCGTGTCCTATAGACTTTTATAGAGCGAGCCGTTAGGGTAAATATACACCTTTACACTGGTTCACCTTATGTCAGAGCCTATCGCTCAGCCCACCTCTACCCGCCTCATAGATGATGCCCCTTGGGAGCGTTACCGCCGACCTTATGTGCGTGATTTAGCTTATGCCCTTGCTTGTCCTAACGTCTTAACACAGTGGATAGACTTTGCACCGCATGAAAACACACATGCTATTGCAGTGCATAGCGCTCACTTTTGGCAGTCGCAATTCAAGGCGTATGAGCAGCGGTTAACAGAGCTGGATACCACTAATGACTATCAAGCGCTGACTCGTTATTTACTCAAGCGCCCAAGTCCCAATCGATTGGGTTTTCATTTTGAAGGGTTGCTGTCATTTTGGTTAGAGGATGGATTTGCGCGCAAGCTGCATCCGTACGAGACGCTCGCTAATAACGTACAGTTATTTAACGGCAAGCAAACGACAGGTGAAATAGATTTAATTTTATATAATCATCAAGACAAGCTGGTTGAGCATTGGGAGCTGGCCATCAAGTTTTTTATGGGGTCAGCGCCTTTTGAACCTGTGAACTGGGTTGGCATTAATGCCAATGACAATTTGCAGCGCAAAATGACGCATATGCAGACCAAGCAGTTTCGGGCGGTGTGGGTAGAGACGGAAAATCATGGGCAAGTTAAAATTGATAAACGTTATGGCATTATAAAAGGGCGGTTTTTTCTGCCAATAGATACCAATAACTTTAGCTACCCTGCTTGGCTAGCACCGAGCTTTCCGATGCATGAATGGTGCGATAAGAATGACATAGCCAATCTCGCTACCATCGATACAACACAATTACGAGCCGCGCATTATATCGAATGGTTTACCAAGCGCAGCTTTTATGATGCATATCAAACGCAAACGGTTTGGTCAGATAATGAGCCGCCTGCGACAGGATTATATTTTGTGGGTGATAGACCCATCGTGATTTATCCCAGACAACCAAACCAAATGGATGAAGCGTCTTAGCTAACCTAGATACTTAAAACGGAAAAGCTTAATAACTTTCAATCACCTGCATCAGCTCATATCTAAGCATGTCAGCACTGGGCATACGCTCCGCATGAAAGCGCACCATCGCAATACCTGCACTGGCAAGCGCTTTGTCTTTCTTGTCATCCGCTTTTTGACGAGCTTTACTACTATGTGTCCAGTCATCCAGCTCGATAGCCACCAGCGTGGTCTGAGCATCAACATCCACGATCACATAGTCAACGCTCTGTCGGCAGATACGATTGAACCAGAAGCTACGTTCTGATGTCTCACTACTATTGGCTTCAATGATTCGTGATAGCTGAACTTGGACAAATATGTGATATTCAGGTAAAGCACCTTTTAACTTATTAAAAAATATTACCTCAGTATCCGTCATGATCGGCATCGGTGCAAACGGCCAAATAGCCAACTCATCGCCACGTACAGGCTTTGGATCAGGCTCGACGACTACACGTTTTTCTAACAGCTTTGGTACGGTAATTAGCCCTAAAAATCCAACGGCTAAGATTAAAAATATAACACCAAACGACATGGTTTTACCTTATACATGATTAAAGCGGTCAGATAGTTATGGCGATATTGTAGAAGAGTCGACACATAACTGACCGCGGCAAGGCAGCCCTTATAGACTGACAGGTTATAAGAAGAGAGATAGAGAAAAACGGTGCTTATCGTAACCAAGCTGACCTAAATCAGCAAACGATAAAACAAAAAACACGACAATAGATGTCGTGTTTTCGTGATGATAATATGTTTAATTCAATATACTAGGGCGTGTCCTAGAATACAGGCTTAGTAAACCAGCTATCACCAGTATAAGACCCAAGCACCCGTTGTATTCACTTTAGGATCACTATTAATCTTATCCTTTAGCGCCAAGGCTGCGATTTTACCACGCTCAGGGCCGACGACAACTCGGACACCGCGACTGGTACGGCTGGTTTTAACCTGATAGCCTGCTGCTTGGAATTTTTTGACCAAATCATCCGCTCTATTCTGATCATTCGCCAAAGCCACTTGTACCCCAAAGCTACCCTTCGCATCTGTCTCTTTGACTTCTTTACGAGCTTCGCTGAGTTTCTGCTGTGCTTCACGCTTGGCTTCTGCTGTTTTCTTAGCTAAGGCAGCTTCCTTTTGACGCTTGGCTTCAGCAGCGGCAGCTTCACGTTCTAATCGTTGCACTTGAGCACGTGATGGAATCGTTATATTTTGACCTAATTGTAATGATGCTGACGGAGAAATATCATTAGCTTGTGCCAATACTTCTACCGGCATGTTGTATTGTCTTGCTAGCTTAATTAGGCCATCACCTCTTTTTACTTCATAATCAGAAGGTGATTTTGGTGGCTCTTTTTTAGCGGCTTCAGTAGCCTCTTTCTTTTTCTGCTCTGCTAAAGCTTTGGCTCTAGCTTCGGATTCAGCTTTCTTTTGAGCATCCGCTTGTTTTTTAGCTTCAGCCTGCTTTTTGGCCTCTGCTTGTTTCTTTACTTTCGCTTGCTCGTTTGCTTCAGCTGCTTTTTTACTATCCGCTAATGTTTTAGCAGCGGCTTCTGCTTTAATCGTAGCTTGGCGCTTTGCTTCTTGTTGCGCTTGAGCAGCTTTTTGCTGTTCAGCGTCACTAGACTTCTTATCAGCAGCAGCCGATTCACTATCCGTACGAGGTTGGACGGTTAGGTCTTTAGCGATATCTTTTGCCGCTTCTATATTTTCAGTCTCGTCGACGGCTGGTGCACTATTGGCCACATATTGCTGGCTTTCAGCACGTGCTTTCGCCAATGCTTCTGCTTCGGCGGCTTCTTGTTCGGTCAAAAATTGCTGTGCTCGCTTTTCTTGCTCTGCGACACGGGCAGCACGCTCTTTTTGTTTCTGTGCCAAGATGCGTTTTTCTGTCTCGATATCAGTCGTTAACGGCTGCGCAGCTGCTTGCTCAGTACTTGGCGTATCTACCATCGCTGAGGTTGGCGCAGGCTGTTCATTGCTGCTATCGCCAATCTGTTGCACCATAGCGTATAGCATCACGCTACCGCCTAAAATCATCCCAATGCCCAATAAGGCTTGTCTCGAAAAATTCATCCGTTTACGTCTCTTAGTTGGTAATAAGGTTGATTGAGCGGCGCAGCTGTCGTCTCAAAGTTATATCGTAGAGAGCTATATCATAGAGAGCTTTGATGACTAGCGATTGCCGCAGGTTACATGTATCAATTTTCAGAAGTTATGTCGATCTTTTAATGTCAGTGCTCTTAGTTTCAATGCTCTGAAGCATTTTGATTATAAAGCATATTTTCTATACTGTCTGCCATCACGCTACCGTTAAGATTAACATTAAATAGCGGCTGGTTTAACTTAAATTATCAGCATCCAGTGCAGATAGCGCCTCTCCTATTGTATGGAAAGAGCCGCATACTACGATTAAGTCTTGCGGTTGACTCACCGCTCTGACTGCATAAGTCGCGGATTGCAAACGCTCAAATTCATGTACTTGAGCATCATCGACATGATTTACTAGTATACCCTGCAAATGCTCAGTACTGGCTGCCCGTGGATAGTCGATTTCAGCGATAAACCACTCGCTAATTGGTAATCCTGTCTCGGTCAAACGCTGTACGACTTTTTCAATGTCTTTATCAGCTAACATGGAAAACAGCATTTTAATGGTGGCAGGCGCGCTATCAGCATGTTCAGCGGTATTTTGGTCTGCGACATGCTGCTCCCAAAGCGGTAGTAATTGCGCTAATAAAAACTCAACACCTTGCTCGTTATGCGCCACATCAAATAACCAATAACGATTATCTATCTCGCGATAATCAAAGCGACCTGCTAACTTGACCGTTTGCAACGCTGCCTCGATAGCATCGGTATCGATATTCAACGGACTTGCGAGTACTGCTGATAGTGCATTTGCCGTATTGGTCAACGACAATGCTGGGCGCGGCAGTTGCATAGTGACAGCAGCATTACTGTATTGCCACGTCCCTGCATCAATGTCGCGGTGGCTAAAGTCTTGCCCTACTTGATAACAGTTTGTCTGATGCTTATCAATCGCTTGCTGAACGCTATCCGGCATCTCAATAGCACCATAGATTAGGCTGATATCATCACGCAATATACCTGCTTTTTCTGCGCCGATATCTTCCACATTGTCACCTAACCAGTCGACATGATCGATTGCAATATTGGTAATCACGGCCATATCAGGGTCAATAATATTGACCACATCTAGACGACCACCTAGCCCAACCTCTAACACCCACACATCACAATCTGCTTCAGCAAATATTAACAATGCCGCCAATGTCGTCATCTCAAAAAATGATAGGGTCAACTCACATTGTAGGCGTGCCGCTTCTACTTTGCTAAAGGCAGCAATCAAGACTTGGTCACTGACCATCTCGCCATTGATGCGCACGCGCTCATTAAAGACACTCAAATGCGGTGATTGATATAAGGCTGTTTTATAACCTGCTGCTTGACACATTTGTGCGATGACAGCGGTCGTCGAACCTTTACCATTGGTACCTGCCACCGTAAACACGTAAGTATCATCTTTAGCTGACTGCACTACGCCTAAGGCTTCAGCGACTGGTAACACGCGCGACAACCCCATGTCTATCGCCGACACGTGTATCTGTTGCATGTAATCAAGCCATTCGGTCAAACTGGCATTCTCATTAGGGCTATTCGGGTTAGAAAGTGAAGTGTCAGACATAGATGAAACCTATATTGAAATATTCGAATAGAAAATTGGTGATTAGAAAGCTATCAGTTAGAAAGTCATCGATTAGAAGATAAGCCCTAGTATATAACTACCTGACCAAAACCAAAAATAGCATTTACCGTTGTATGACGATAAATGCTATTAGGGAGTTCTGCATATTTATAGATAGTAGCACTATACTAGGCAGTTATACCAACCACCTGCTTATTTGGAAGGAAGCATCTACAATGTATCAAGCATCAACATTAGGCATGCGGCTTAACTTTGCCAACAAGCGATAGATCGTTTCAATCATCTGATGACGATGTACCACTTCATCCACTACGCCATGCTCTAACAGAAACTCTGCACGCTGGAACGGTTCTTCCAATGTCTCACGTACCGTTTGCTCAATCACGCGCTTGCCTGCAAAGCCAATCATCGCCTTTGGTTCGGCTAAATGAATGTCACCAAGCATAGCAAGTGAAGCAGTCACGCCACCATAGACAGGATTGGTCAAGACAACAATATACGGAATACCTGCAATTCTCAAACGCTCAATCGCAGCAGCCGTGCGTGCCATTTGCATCAATGACAGTAGGCCTTCTTGCATACGTGCACCACCAGAAGCAGCGAAACACACTAAAGGTACTTTATCTTCTAGCGCTTTTTCGGCAGCTTGCACGAAACGATCACCAACGACTGACCCCATAGAGCCACCCATAAAGCGGAAATCAAATGCACAAGTGACCACATCGAGATTTCGCAGCTTGCCATACAGCACAATTAGTGCCTCAGACTCACCTGTTTTTTCTTGTGCTTCAGCCATACGTGCAGGATAAGGCTTACTATCCACAAAACGCAGCGGATCTTTTGCAACGAATTCTTGTCCAAGTTCACCGTTGACCTGATCAAGCAACCAGTTTAGACGCTCACGAGCACTCATCGGTAAGTGATGATCGCAATGCGGGCACACATAACTGTTGAAAATCAGCGATGTATTGGTAATCATCGAATGACAGTTACTGCATTTGGTTGATGGTTCAGTCTCTACCGCACTCAATGGTGCGGTCAATTGCTGCTTAACGCCTGGTATCGGGCGATTAAACCAAGATTGCCCAGCAATGTTATTGTTAGGCTCAGCATTATTAGAAGTAGTCATATCAGGTTTTGTTATCGTATCAGTCATATTATTCGCCATTATCAAAGGCTTATCGACAAGCTGGCTCATTCACTTGTCCCTAAGAGTAAATTTAAAAGTCACATACAGTCATAACATGAGCAGTTATAAGGCACGCCTACGCGAAACTGTAACAATTTATGTGTGATGTTAGTTTACACACGTAAACTAACTTTAGCAAAGTCATTTGACAGTGTCTTTATAAACATTGTTATTTATAAAGACTACTGTTTATAAATAACGCTATTAGCACTATAACGAAAACTTAAATGACGATAATTTAATGTTGCTTAACTCAGGCACTCAAACTATCAAGCGCACCACGTAACTCGTCCATTTTTACCATGATTCGTTGCTGAGCAGCTGCAACAGCATCGGCATCATTAGCATCTATATCAGCAAAGTTCTGTACCAGCGCACTGCCAACAATGACACCATCTGCATGAGTACCAATCGCCTTGGCAGAGGCACCATCACGGATACCAAAACCGACGCATACCGGCAAATCCGTCTCTGCTTTGATGGCTTTGACTTGAGTCGCGACAGCATCAGTATCGAGCGTGGCTGAACCTGTCACACCTTTTAATGACACATAATAGATATAACCGCCACAATGCGTCAATACTTGCTCACGGCGCTCAGGCAAAGTCGTTGGCGATAATAAGAAAATCTCATTCATTGAATGATCAGTCAGATGCTGAGTGAAGCTGCCCGCCTCTGCTGGTGGCAAATCAACCATCAAGATACCGTCAACACCTGACTGCTCACATAGTGCGACGAAGTTATCATAACCAATGATTTCAACTGGATTGAGATAACCCATCAGGATAATTGGCGTCTGCGTGTCTGTTTGACGAAACTCTTCGACCATTTTTAGTGCATCACGAGTGCTCGTACCTGCTGCTAATGCACGCTCACCTGCCAATGCGACGGTTGGGCCATCTGCCATTGGATCAGAGAATGGTAAGCCAACTTCGATCATATCTGCGCCATGCTTCACTAAATCGTGCAACAGACCTACAGTGGTCGCTGGATTGGGATCGCCTGCCATTACATAAGGAATGAGGGCTTTTTTATTTTGTGATTTTAGCGTTTCAAAAGTGCTTTCAATTCTGGTCATAGTGGTCTCTTAATTGTTATCAACCGACTCATTTAACCCCTCACTAAGTAACTTCTATTGAGTAAGGGGCACTGAGCCATTTTTCTTATAAGATGTAGATTAATAGCATATAAAAGCTACTACAACTCAATCCCTTCTGCCTTCATCACTGAATGCAAATCTTTATCACCTCGACCTGACATATTAACGATGATCGTTTGATCAGGCGTCATTGTCTTAGCCAGTTTTAGTGCATAAGCAACGGCATGAGCAGATTCAAGCGCAGGAATGATGCCTTCTTTGCGCGTGACTTCATGGAAGCCTTCCAACGACTCTTTGTCAGTACAGCCCACATATTCAACACGCTTCATGTCTTTTAGGAAGCTATGCTCAGGGCCAACACCAGGATAATCCAGTCCGGCTGAGATAGAGTGAGTTTCTTGAATCTGACCTTCGTCATCTGCCATTAGGTAAGTGCGGTTGCCGTGTAGCACGCCGATACGACCAGCCGCTAGTGGCGCTGAGTGGCGACCGGTTTCGATGCCATCACCGGTTGCTTCGACGCCGTACATTTTGACCTCAGTATCATTTAGGAAGTCAAAGAACAGACCAATCGCGTTTGAACCCCCACCAACACAAGCAACCAATGCATCTGGTAATTTGCCTGTTTTTTCTAGATGCTGGATGCGGGCTTCTTTACCAATGATTGCTTGGAAATCACGCACCAGTAGCGGATAAGGATGCGGGCCTGCAACTGTACCGATGATGTAGTACGTGCTATCGACGTTGGTGACCCAGTCGCGCATGGCTTCGTTCATCGCGTCTTTGAGCGTGCGTGAGCCAGAAGTCACCGGCACAACTGTCGCACCAAGCAAGCGCATACGATAGACGTTCATTTTTTGGCGCTCGACATCGTCCGCACCCATGTAAACGATACATTCAAGACCCAAACGGGCTGCTATCGTCGCCGTTGCCACGCCATGCTGTCCTGCACCAGTCTCAGCGATGATACGTTTCTTGCCACACATTTTGGCAAGCAGTGCTTGTCCGATGGTGTTATTAACTTTGTGTGCGCCAGTATGATTTAAATCTTCACGTTTAAAATAAATCTGCGCACCACCAATCTCATCACTCAAGCGCTTGGCATGATAAAGCGGCGTTGGGCGACCAACATAGTTGACCAAATCATTGTGATACTCTTCCCAGAATGCAGGATCGACTTTTACTTTGGTGTATAGCGCCTCTAGCTCTTCTAGAGCGGCCATCAACGTTTCAGAGACAAAGCGACCGCCGTGTACGCCAAAATGTCCACGGGCATCAGGGTATTGATTGAAATCCTGTACGTCCGTTGGATTGGTAAAGGTATTGATAGCTTGTGCGGTAGCAGATAAATTATTGTTATCGACATGACTCATGGTAATTCCTACTGTAATAAGTGGTATTTTTTAGGATAAATCAGGGAGAAATAGTTTAAGCAGCGAGCTGTTGAGCTGATATTAAGCTAGCTACTTGTGTTCGAAGGTTCGCTAGGCGTCGCGTTTTGCCATCGGTCGCGTTTTACCGCTTTCATAAAGGCGCGCATTTTTGCAGGATCTTTTTTACCTTTATCTATCTCAATACCGCCGCTGACATCGACTGCATAAATGGGCAGCTCTAAAGTCGCAGCGACATTATCAGCAGTCAAACCACCCGCTAAAATAATCGGTAGTGAGCTGTCTTGCGGTACGAGACTCCAATCAAAGCGTGCACCCGTACCACCATATTTATGCTGATGGTAGGCATCTAATAAGATACTGCTCGCTCCTGCTTTGGCAAACTCATCAACCTGAGCGCGTACGCTAACAGCACTATCCGTATCGGCATTGACACGCAACGCTTTAATCCAGCGTTTATTGACTGTGCTCGCCAGCTGTTGGCACTGCTCAGCACTCTCATCGCCGTGGAATTGTATAATATCAAAAGACACATTGTCTGCCAGCTCGACCAACTCATCCTGTTGCATATTGACCACCAACGCCACCACGCTCACAAAAGCAGGTATAGCAGTACTTAATATCTGGGCTTGCGCTAGCGTCACGGCACGCGGACTGGGCGGATAAAACACCAAGCCGACCGCATCAACACCTAACTGTGTCGCAGTCTGTATATCACTAAGCTGAGTAAAACCGCAGAACTTGACGTGCATTTCGTGACCTTGCATTTCATGATATTAAATATGACACCGATTATAACGGCATCAGATAGGTTCAAGCTAAAGGTAAATCGTTATATGTGATGATGTTTTGTTAATCAAACAGCAAAGCCATTGCATCCAAAAACTTATCCTAGCATACTTTTATTCCCAGTTTTGTTTATGATTGCGATTGATTAATACAGGAATACTTGAATGTCTAAGACTGCATCGGCAACGGCCAATCCAACTGACTGCAACGACAGTGATAGTGGTAAGGCAACTAGTGCAAATCCGCCACATTACTTGATGTGGTTTCGTCGTGACCTACGAGTTCATGATAATACCGCCTTGGCTGCGATTTGTGAACGGGCAAACGAAGATAATGCACGAGTCAGTGCCATATTCTTTCTCACACCTAAGCAATGGCAAGCGCATGATACGTCGCTTGTACAAGTCGATCACATCGCCCGTACCTTGCCTATCCTCGCAAAAGCCTTGCAAGAACAATTAAATATCAACTTAATCGTACAGGTCTGTCCAAGTTTCTCTGACTGTAATGAGGCGTTATTAGATATCTGCAGTGCCAATCATATCAGCGCTATCATGGCCAACCATGAATACGAAGGTAATGAGATCGATCGTGATGAACAATTAACTGAGCAGCTGGGGAAAAGCGATATTGAGTTTGTACGCTGGCATGATCAATGTATCTTACCACCGCAAACCATCACAACTAATGATGGCGACAGCATGTATCAAGTGTTTACGCCGTTCTACAAAAAATGGCGACATACATTGGAGGTGAGTGAGATACAAATGCATGAAGCACCCGCTGTTAGTGACAATAATAACGTGACTTTAGAGCCGACAGAAAACGCGGCAAAGACGGTGGCAGAGATAGAAAGTCTCAGCACAAGAGCCCTTGAGGATTATCAAGAGCAATTACAAAGTGATGATAGCTACCAACATCTAGACATGAGTGCCCAACTCGAACATGCTCGTGACGCCTATCCTGCTGGTGAAACAGCGGCTTGCCAGCGTTTAGAAGACTTTATCACTGAGGATATCAACAACTATGATGTGAGTCGTGATGTGCCTAGCTTGCATGCGACCAGTCAGCTATCCGCTTACCTCACTATTGGCGCAATCAGCCCCAGACTGTGCTACCTACAGGCAAATAAAGCTCAAGAAAAATTGCATGGTAACGACAGCGACAACAACGATATCAATCGCTGGATAAGTGAGCTGGCATGGCGCGATTTTTATCGTCATGTCTTGGACTATAAGCCAGAGCTGATTCGCCATCAAGCGTATAAGCATGAGACCGATACTAAGATTAATTGGTCATACAACACTGATGACTTTAATAAATGGTGCAAAGGCATGACAGGTGTACCGTTGGTTGATGCCGCGATGCGCTGTCTAAATGCAACAGGGTTTATGCACAATCGCCTGCGAATGGTGACGGCGATGTTTTTGACCAAAGACCTATTAATTGACTGGCGCTGGGGCGAGCGATACTTTATGCAGCAACTGATAGATGGTGACTTTGCGTCTAACAATGGCGGCTGGCAATGGAGCGCTTCTACGGGCACTGACTCAGCACCCTACTTCCGAATTATGAATCCCTTTAGCCAAGCCAAGACCCATGACACAAAGGGCGAGTTTATTAAGACTTGGCTACCTGAGCTAAAAGACATCCCTGCTACTATCCTGCACTCAGAAGAGAAAATGCGTAAAGCACTCAGTAAAAAAGGAGACTTTGCCGATACGGGCTACCCTGTGCCAATGGTTGAGCATAAAGCAGCACGCCTATTAACAATCGCTGAGTTTAAGAAAGAAGGCTAATTTGAGGGAGAATAAACAGTAGATTAGCCATTAGTCACCGATGGAAACTGACATGCACCTGCACCTTGTGTGGTCACCGTAACGACCGCACCTGTCAGCGCAAACAGTTGCTGCAACTGCGTCTGCGCATTTTGTAGAGCCATCGTCATTACATCACCGCGGCAGGCGCGCTCTAGGACTTCTTTTTTGGCCATGCTTTGCGCTTGGTCAAATATTTTTGGGTCGACTTGCATCATACCAAAAGCACCAGTCTGCCAATCATAAATCTCAATATCATCTAAATACACTGAGAATATCTCTGATGGTGGTAAGGTGATATTGATTTGTGGCATGGTCGATGCCGTCGTGTTAGCTTCCGATGTTTGGTCATCATTTACATCAGAAGCAATAGGCTGAACCACTCGTACCATCTCAGGTGTCAAGGCGCTCAGATCAACCCCTGCCTCGACACGTCCATGCGCGATGAACAGTCCTTTTTGCTCGTCTTGCCACAGCTTTTGCCAACTACCACCACGCTGGCTGGTGATAACGGTATCGACACTAAACGACACCGTTTCTAAACGATTTAGGTTTTGGATTTGAGTAACCACGCCTTCACGAGTGATGGTTTCTATCGGTGCTTCCTTGGTACTGTTTTGAACACTATAAATCGCAAAAACGATAGCTATTAAACCGATAAGCAACACAATCCACGACATCGTTGCGATGGGTTTTTTGCCTTGTGGATTGGTCTTATTAGCATTAACAGAAGATCGATTATCAGGACTATTCATCTAAGTATCCTCAAATTTTTGTCGTATGAAGCACATGGCAGATTGGTATATAAAATATAAATGCTATGTACGCGGAGTAACTTCAAGTAATAGCTACCAATACCCTACATAATTACTGATGCGTTGCTAGTCAAAAAATTCGTCAAGACTTGCTAAAAATAGGCTCAAAACTGGTAAATAATCGAGTTATAACAACCTCATCGCTACCTTTATGCAATGTTCGGTCTTAAAAAACAGAAAGTCATTGCGTCTTGGGCAAACTTTACCTAACATAGTCAGATTGTATGAATAAAATGTCAGTATCAAAGTATTTATCAGGCTTTTAGCCTGAATATTTTGTATTTCAGCATACTGATGCATCAATCAAGATTTCCCCTCTTCTATATTATTAGAGCGGTTTTACTAAGATGCTCTTTATGAGCATTTTTATTCGCTGAATGTTAGTCAATTGCTAAGTTATAAAGGTAAGCTTGCGGCGGCCATGAAACGATTAGCCATACGCTCAACATCCTACTATTTCTTCTTATTTTTTATCGTTGATAAGGTTACGCTTTATTTATGAAAGCCAGTCAATTTTTATTTGCCACACTAAAAGAAACCCCAAGTGATGCCGACATCGCCTCAAGCCAATTGATGGTGCGTGCGGGTCTTATCCGAAAGATTGCTTCTGGGTTATATATTTGGCTGCCCATGGGGCTACGCATCTTGCAAAAAGTCGAGCGCATTGTTCGTGAAGAGATGCAGAATGTCGGTGCACAAGAAGTGCTCATGCCCATGACTCAGCCTGCTGAACTTTGGCAAACGACCGGACGTTTTGACGATTATGGTCCTGAGCTATTACGCTTCAAAGACCGTCATGATCGTGATTTTGTGCTTGGTCCAACGCATGAAGAAGTCATTACCAATCTTGCCCAAGGTGAGCTACGTAGTTATAAACAACTACCGATTACTTTCTTCCAAATTCAAAACAAATTCCGTGACGAGATTCGTCCACGCTTTGGTGTGATGCGCGCGCGCGAATTTACGATGAAAGATGCTTATTCATTCCACGTTGACCAAGCCTCATTGGCCAAAACGTATCATGATATGTATGACGCTTATACACGTATCTTTACCCGTTTGGGTTTAGATTTCCGTGCAGTACAAGCGGATACAGGTTCTATCGGTGGTTTTGCTTCTCATGAGTTCCATGTATTGGCAGACAGTGGTGAAGACGATATCGCGTTCTCAGATTCTTCTGATTATGCGGCTAACGTTGAGCTGGCTGAATCGGTAAGCACTGCTGAGCGTCAACCGCCAAAAATGGAGCGCGAGGACGTCTTAACAGAAGATATGACTAGCTGTAAAATGGTAGCTGAACATCTAGATATGCCGTTAGAGAATACGGTCAAAACGTTAATCGTCCACGGTCATACCGAAGATGATGAGCCACAACTGATTGCTGTCGTGTTGCGCGGTGACCATCAGCTCAATACTATCAAAGCTGAAAAAATTGAAGAGGCCAATGTGCCACTGACATTAGCTTCTGATGAAGAGCTAAAAGCAGCTGGTTTGCACAAAGGTTACATCGGTGTTGACCTAGACATGCCTGTCTTTGTTGATCGTTCAGCTGCAACTTTGTCAGACTTTGTCTGCGGTGCCAATGAAGTCAATAAACACACGATCGGTATGAACTGGGCACGTGATACACGTATCACTCGCATCGTCGATGTTCGCAACGTGCAAGAAGGCGATCCATCTCCTGATGGTAAGGGCACGCTGAAAATCAAACGTGGCATCGAAGTCGGTCACATTTTCCAATTGGGTGATAAATACTCGCAAGCCATGAATTGCCGCGTTTCTGGTGAAGATGGCAAACCAGTCACGCTAATGATGGGTTGCTATGGTATTGGTGTAAGCCGTATCATCGCTGCTGCTATCGAGCAGAACAACGATGAAAACGGTATCATGTGGCCAACCACGCCAACAGTCAATGATTCAATCGCTCCTTTTGAAGTCGCTATCATACCGATGAAGTCAAAAGAAGAGACCGTTATGCAGACGGCAACAGCTCTGTATGAAGAACTAAAAGCGCAAGGCGTTAACGTGCTATTGGACGATCGTAATGAACGTCCAGGCGTTAAGTTTGCTGATCTAGAATTGATTGGTATTCCACATCGTATCGTGGTTTCAGATCGTAACTTGGCTGAAGGCAAGTACGAATACGTCAATCGCCGTGAAGCAGAAAAGCAAATGCTAAGCCGTGAAGAAGTCATGGCGAAAGTAAGCGGTAAATAGTTTTAGTATTAAAAACTGTGCCATAAAAAGCGCCTATTTCATTCAATGAGATAGGCGCTTTTTTCGCGTGTGATTTAGCTGAAAAAAACTACTTAATATTATATCTTTTAGCAATGACCTTGCTACGTTTCTGTGTCTCGTTAGCGGTGCAAACATCAGAATTAATCATGGCATATACCACGGTGTTATTCATGGGGCCATCATGCTCAAAGTCACACTGCTTGCTGCGAGCTTTTAGCCAAGTAATCTGTTCTTTATCAAGCTGCTGCTTTTGAGTAGGTGACAAGGTACGATACGCAGTCATGTATATTTTGTTAAGCCTATTTTTTTCAACTTGGACCGCATCTTTACCACAGTCATAAGCCACTTCCATATAGGCATTTTCACAAGTGTACTCACTTTCGGCGGATGCCGCTTGTGCTGATAACATCGTAGACAGAGATAGCACGGCTACGCCCACTACCGTTACAACATGAGTTCTCACTTTCATACTGGTATCCTTACCTTAGATGAATAAAGTTAATTGATTATAGGACGTAACTGCAACTCATAACATCGATATTTACTTACTGTCGAATTAAACGGCTTGGCTGTGGTAGGAGAGTTATATCGCTCACACGGCAAGGGTTGATATCAATACCACCACGGCGCGTGTACCATGCGCGAACCATCAAGGCGCTTGGTTTATAATATCGACTCAGATCAGCAAATATCTGCTCGACACATTGCTCATGAAAGCCATTATGCTGACGGAAACTTAAAATATAACGCAGTACATTAGCCGTATTAACGGGCTTATCCGTCGTAATCGATACGGCCAACGTTCCCCAGTCTGGCTGATTGGTCACTGGACAGTTACTACGCAGCAAATTAGAATAAAAAGTATAAGGCTGAGTGCTGTCACTTATCATGCTCTCTGCTTCATGATCATTCAGCAACGACGCATCAGGATGCTCACACAGCGCTACTTTTTCACTGCTGTTTGCCAAGGCCTCATCAATACAAACGCCTTCAGGCTGTGCAATTAATAATCCCGACTGCTTATTGCCTTGCTCATCATCTAAGCCAAATAGCTCAACAATGACATCTGCTTGTATACAAGCGGATAAGTCTTTGGCAATCAGCGTCTGCACCTCTGCCCAACTGGCAAATTCGGTAAAATTAATACTGTTTAAATACAGCTTAAGTGATTTTGACTCAACGATAAACGGTGAGCTAGCAGGAATCGCAAAGCGCGCGATGGCCACTTGCGAAATACCTTGCGTATTCAACCAAGACATCTCAAATGCCTGCCACCAATCAACACCAACCGTTAATTTATCATCTTGCCAGCCAATCACATCACGTCCCATACTTCGCGCGATAGGATATAGCGTCTCTGGGCTATACTCAGTTGGATAGTCCGTGGTTTGCTCACCTAAAATACCGTGGATACTCATAAGTTACTTACCTTTCATGCCTAAATACAATGAAATAAAAACCATTCATTTTACAGCAATGGGTTATTTTATGGGAATCATTTGCCAGTCTGAGGCAGGCTCTGTCCTCACGTAATTAAATCGTACTCGATAAGCAATAATGTCATGTTCATTCATATTAAAATAAAAATCTACTAATAAGCTATCATCGGTAACCCATTCAAGCTTTACACTATGAGGCCGTAGATTATCCTCACGACTGTTATAAAACTTGAAATGTTGCCTAAATTTATCATAATCTATATTGCTTTGATCATATTGATAGTTACCGTGTTTGTCTTTTTTCCAAATGAGAACATCTTCTTCTCCTGGAAACTCAACCTTAACAGTGGCTGCATAAGTCATATCTGGTGAAAGTGTCAAATGCGACCCTTCAAACTCTTGTATAACACCCGTGTTTAGATCAACCAATACGGTGTTATTAGTTTCATAGACTTGTCCAGATAGATAAAGCCAGTTTTTATCCTCATCGTAGCGATTTATCAGATAAACATATCTAAGGCCGTCCCCGTCCTCATCTTGTACAGGCTTATCGGTCAATATGATAGGCGCTTCATGATTGGGTATCGTAATAGTGGTTTGGTTTAGCTGACGAGAAACATATTTTGATAACTGTAGTTTTTCGATTAGATTTTGATTATAAATCATCGCACTCTGATCCAAGCAATCTCGATATTTCAGCTCATTTTTACTATTACAAGTCTCACCCAAGTTAGGATAAATAGGGACTTCTATGACCTCCCAAACATAATCATCCATTGTTGCTTTGGGTAGGTTTGCTTGCGCTGACACTGATAGCACTAAAAATAATGTACTCACCATGCAGACACGGATTAATTCAACGACTGTTTGAGCTATTTGCATATGAAAGTCAGACCTTTTTATCATTGCTTAATCATTAATATTGCTATTCGGTAAAACTCTCTGCCAGCTCCCTTCTTTATCATCGGTCGCATAAATATAACGCGCTCTAAACGCTACGGTATCTGTTGGATTTATCCTATAAAAGAAATCAACATTAATTTTATTGTCAGCTGTCCAATTGATATCTCGTGCTTCGTATACCTCATGCTTTTTACTGTCATCATACTGTTGCTCATACAGTTCATTGCTACTAAATACCGTTGTATAACGTCCATCATTACTATCTTTTTGACGCTCCCAAATAATGATGTCTTGAGTCGTACCTTGTCTACCATTAAACCCCACAACATGAGTCCTATCGTCTGAAAACTGAAGGTCAGTAGCGTAGACCTCCTGCCAATGTCCTGTATTTAAATCGATGATAATCGTTGACTGTGTCTCATACATCGTACGTAGTAACTGCAACAGATGATGTGATTTATCATAATCCTGCAATTGATAATGAGCCCTATACTCTTCTTCAAACGGTTCAAGATAATCCTTAAATACCAATGACTGCTTATGGTTAGGTGTATTAATATAAATAGTATCTTTTTCTCGAATAACACGGTCACTCAAGCCCCACTTTCGGCTTTGTAAGTTATCACTATGCTCTAACGAGTTAAAAATACAGTTTTTATAATCTGTAAACGTTCGATAGTCAGTGTAATCGTATCGACAACTGCCTTCCTGCTGCCAGTCTATTGCCACAGGTGCTGGGACTTTTATCCAAAAATCATCGTTAGTCGATGGCATTAACTCTGAAGGCGGCGCTGAAGAAGCTGCTTGAGCATTTAAGGGCGCTATTATAGTTAAGACAAATAGCCCTGCGATAATCAACGTTATCCTTACATTAAAAGAGAGATAAATCACTAGACACCACCTTTGCGCATTTGCCACGCACCTGTTTTGTCATCCCGTACAAAGGTATAGCGTACTCGAAAAGCCGCTGAATCTGCTTCATTTAATTTATAGAAAGAATCCACATAAAACTTGTCACCACTAAACTCAGTATCATTTACCCAAGTAAAGGTTTCGCTATCATAAACCTGCTGCGCTTTATCTGCTTGATAAAACTCTTTATGACTGTCGTAGTTTTTTGAATCTTCACTACTGCTATAGACTTGTTTATAGTAGCCCTCATAGTAACCACTATTTTGTCGCTCCAAAATATTGATATGTTCTGTCGCTCCCATCTCACTTTCAAAACCGACTATGTATCTCATATCAGGAGAGACACTTAGCTTTCTGAGACTAAAATCTTGCCAAAATCCAGTAGCCAAATTAACTACCGTCAAGTTCTCTCCTTCATAAAAGCTTTGATGTATTGTTAGCAATTTCCGTGATTTATCGTAGTCTTGTAGAGAATAATAAGGATTAAAATCCTCCTCATAAGGACTGGAATAGTCAACAAATACTAGTGGGTTTTTACGATTAGCGACTTTAATATAAATTGCATTTCGCTCTCTCACTACTTTATCGCTGATACCCCATTGCTTACTAAACGCATTATCTGCATCTTCCCTCAAATTATACAGGCAGTTTTGTAAAGCATCATAAGTTTCATAGTTGTAGTCATTATGGCAATTATACATATACGATGCAGGGTCTAAAGGCGTCTTCATAACGACCCAATCATAATCATCCATTGTCGCAAATGGGGCGGCGATGGCAATGCTTGTAATTGTACTTAATAACGTGGCTGTGAAAGCCTTACTCATACTTCTTACAGAAATTTTAAGCATAAAAAAAGAGCCCAACAATATTAGGCTCTTATGATAAGGTTATCAGTCTATTGATTACAAGCTAACTATGACAAATGACGACTCATAAAACTAATGGCTATCATATTATAAACGCAAAATTTACAAGCGTACACGTGAGCCATTACTAAGTAAGCGATAGGCGATAGTATAGAATATTGCACAGAATACGAAAATAGCAGCCATCGAGTACCAGACATTCACATCAGAGTAGCCAAGGATACCGTAACGGAATGAATTGACCATATATACGATAGGGTTCAATAATGAAATATTTTGCCAAAATGGTGACAAATTTTCCATCGAATAAAATACACCACCAAGATAGGTAAGCGGTGTCAATACAAAGCTTGGAATGATAGAAATATCATCAAATGAGCGAGCAAACACGGCATTGATAAAGCCGCCAAGCGAAAACAAGATAGAGGTGCCCAGTACCGTAAATATGGTCACGAACACATGCTCAATACCGAGGTCAGTAAAGAAGAGCGCAACGATTGAGACAATAACGCCAATGGCTAATCCACGAAAGATACCACCACTGATATACCCCATCAAGATCGCATGTTTGGATACTGGAGAAACTAGCAACTCTTCGATACTAGAGGTGAACTTAGCACTAAAGAAGCTCGAAACAACGTTTGAATAACTGTTGGTAATAATCGACATCATAATAAGGCCAGGCACGATGAACTGCATATACGGCACCCCGCCCATCTCACCCACACGCGAGCCAATCATTTTACCGAAGATGACAAAATAGAGACTCATGGTAATAACTGGTGGCAGCAATGTCTGTGGCCAAATACGCAAAATTCGGCGAACTTCTTTTAATAAGATAGTGCGAAAAGCAATCCACTTTTTGCTCCATGACATGGTTTTATTAGGATCTATCATTTCTTGACTCACAATCCCGCCTCCTTCATGCTGTCTGCACTTTGAATATTTTTGTCTACCAAACGCATAAATAGCTCTTCTAATCGATTGGCTTTGTTACGCATGCTTCCCACAGTGATTCCTTGCTCTGACAACTGGGCAAAGACGTTATTCATCGACTCACCTTCCGTCAAGGTCACTTCAAGTGTTTGATCATCCGGCTGGGTTATCCCTGTCACACCTGTCAAAACCAATTGATGAGTAAGCGGTGTTTCCAAATCAAAGACAAACGTCTCAACGGACAGCTGCGCCAACAAATCTTTCATTTCTGTATTAATACGAATCTCGCCATGATCTAAGATAGCAATGCGCTTGCACAGTTGCTCGGCTTCTTCTAAATAGTGAGTGGTCAGAATAATCGTGGTCTTTTCTTCGATATTAATCTGCTGCATGAACTCCCACATAGAGCGACGTAGCTCAATATCGACCCCAGCCGTTGGCTCATCCAAAATCAATAGTTTTGGCTTATGAATCAATGCGCGTGCAATCATCAAACGGCGTTTCATACCACCTGATAGCTCACGCGATTTACTATCACGCTTATCCCATAGACCAAGCGCTGTTAGTAGTCGTTTCGCTCGTGGCTTAGCTTCTTTGGCAGGAATACCGAAGTAACCTGCTTGTGTAATCAAAATATCTTCGACTTTTTCGAACATATTAAAATTAAACTCTTGTGGTACGATACCAAGATACTGCTTTGCGACAGAAGGGTTTTCCAACAAGTCAGTACCGAAAATATGCACGCTGCCTGTGGTCGGCTTAAACAGCGAACTAATGATACCAATCATGGTTGATTTACCTGCACCATTGGGACCCAATAATGCAAAGAATCCACCCTGTGGCACAGTTAAATCGACTCCTTTTAGAGCCGAAAACCCATTATCATAAGTTTTGGACAAGTTTTTTATCGTAAGTGCTGGTACTTCTGACATGAAGACCTCTTTGTTTGTTATAAATGTATGTAAAAATATTTTGAGACGACAAATAGCTAGAAGATATGCTGTAAAGTCATAAAATGAGGCTGCTGCTGACGAATTTCAACTACAATGCAGCTGAAGTCTTATATTGATAATATTGATGATGAAAAAAGCGCCTATCCCATTGAATGAGATAGGCGCTTTATAGATATCTATCGTAAAAGCTTGGCAAAACACTTGAGACAGATTAGCTTGCTGCTTCAACCATATAATCTACGGCATTTTGAACTTCTTCATCAGGGATATCCGCACCACCTTTGGCAGGCATTGCATTGAAACCATTGATAGCATGGGTATATAGCGTATCTGTACCTTTTGCTATGCGTGGTCCCCAAGCGCCGGCATCAGCAAAGACAGGAGAGCCTAGCAAGCCCGCTGCATGACAAGTATGACATACTGCATTGTATACCGCTTTACCATCGCGAGGTCCATCACCAGGAGCTGGGCCAGCAACACGTGCCGTTACATCACACACTTCATCATCTTCGAAGCAGACGGTAGCAACAGGATGAATACGAGCAATCAGGTTAGGATATAGTGCAATCAGTTTTTGCACTTGTGGTGTGTCTTGTGGAATCGGTTCTTCAACAGCAGCAGGTGCTGCAGCGGCTGTTTCTTCAGCAGCTTCACCATCTACAGGTGCGGCTTCATCAGCAGGAGCTGCACCATCTGTTGTATCTGCAGCAGCTTGGGCATCATCGCCTGACTGCTCAGGCGCATTTTCTACGACTTCCTGTGTGTCTGCTACAGCAGAGACAGTTGCAGGAGTTTCTACAACACTTTCAGCTTGGCTCACCGCGATACTAGCGATTCCTAGAATGGCAGCTGCCGATAACATAACTACTTTTCTCATTCGTCACGTTCTCTTATTACGTATACAAAGGCCTGCACAGCTCAGACATTCTGTCTATCCTCCTTTGATAACCTTTGGTCATCAATAGCAAACAGCCATCCCGCGTGCCAGCACACTTGTAATCGGTGATTATAAATATGAATTCTCCATGACATTATAAGGGAAAAGACAGGTAAATTGCCATGCCTGTTTAATGACTATCTTGTTTTTTCTTAAAAAACATCAATCGCTACCGTCATTTATTGGCTTTATGGTTTTTATTTGTTAGACTAAGCGGTCTTTATTTTTCGACACTTATTCGATACTTAGAAATACGACTGATTATTCATACCATTGATTGATATGTTGTGTTGGTTAGCGCAGTATTCATCTATTAAGTATCCGTGAATAAAGTCGTTGGTTCAGTATATTATGCGCTCGTAGCTCAGTTGGATAGAGTATCGGTCTCCGAAGCCGAGGGTCGTGGGTTCGATTCCCGCCGAGCGCACCAATCATCGTATTTGCACATAACCTCCCATTACCTCCTAAGCCTTTAGCCCTATACTTTAAAAGCTTTATGTCTTTCAAGATTACTTGCCATTACCTAGCAGCACCTATAGAATGTTGTTAAATCTGTTGTTAAAAATTTAACATCTTGTGGTGATGTCATGATCAAAAGAAAAGACTATCAACTAACCGATGCTGGCGTGAAAGCAATCGCTAAACAACCGGTGCCCGATAAAATTACCCGTCATAGTGATGGCAATAGCCTATATCTGATACAGCACCCTAACAGCTCATTGTTTTGGCAAATGTCATACCGCTATCAATCAGACAAAGATATTAAGCCCAAACAAAAAACCTATCAAATCGGTATATACAAATCATCGAAGCAACTCATTGACGCATCATTCAAGCCGCAAATATCGCTAAAACAAGCTCGGATGGCACGTGATAAGGCTAAAACATTGCTTGCTGATGGTATTGATCCCACCGAGCAGAAGAACCACTTAAAAAACAGCTATGAACAAAGAGATTTGTTTAAAATCATAGCAAAAATCTATCTAGACGAAAAGTCAGAAACCACATCAAAGAATGTACAAAAGCTGCAAGGATTTTTGGATAACCATATTCTAAAACGCTTGGGCTCATACCCTATTGGTGCCATCACCGCGCAAGACGTGATTAAAACCGGACTAGATATTCAAGCAGAGTTCGAGAAGCAAGGAAAATACACGTCAGAGACTGCTCATAAGTGCATGGGGCTCATTAGCTCAATTTTTGAGCATGCCATCAATACTCTAGGCTATGACATCATTAACCTCGCCAGCGGACGTAATAAAGCGTTGAGACCGCACAAAGCCAAGCGCATGAAAGCCGTTGAGCAGCACCAATTCCCCGAACTCCTACGTAACATCGATAACTATATAGAAAAATACCCGAACGGGCACCAGCAAACATTGGCTGGCTTGCAACTAATGACACTATGTTTTGTGAGAACGAAAGAGCTGAGGTTCTTTGAATGGTCAGAAATTGATTATCATAAAAGCGTCTGGCGTGTACCGGCCCACAAGATGAAGATGCGACAAGAACATATCATCCCCCTGTCACCACAAGCAGTAGCTATCATTGAGCGTATGCGACCACTGACGGAACGAACAGGTTATGTCTTCTACAACTTTGAGAGCAGCAAACCATACAGCGAGGTCTGGTTCAACCAAGCATTAAAACGAATGGGCTATACAGGTGATCCCTACCCTAAGATGACTGGCCACGGTTTTAGGCAGCTTGCCAGCACAGGATTATATGAATTGCAGTTCCCTGAGAACATCATTGAAATCCAGCTTGCCCACCTTGAGCAATCAAGCGTTAAAAAGCGTTATGACTTGTCAGCTCATCTACTCGAACGGCAAGTAATGATGAACCAATGGGCCGACTATTTAGATGACTTACGTGCTGGCAAGGCGATTAACTTTGATTTGTTGACGCCTGATGAAGTAGCAGAAGAAATACAGATTAGAAATAAGCAAGCGACTGATATAGCTGTGCATGATAAGGAAGCTCTGATAGAGAGCTTGAAAGCTCAAGGAATATCAAAAGAAGCTTTAATAAAGCTTGCAGAGCAGCTTTAACAAATAATATCAGTATTGGACTGGCAAACTAAATTTGATAGCTTCAATCGCTATCGATACCAATTGCAAGGCTAGGGCTGATCCCCCGAACGATGGCTATTCACACCCTTAAGCTATCACCGCCTTGCTCCTATTATGATCAAGGGTGTAAGGGTGTGTACTGTGAGTTTAATAAAAAGGCTTATAGAGCCTATGAAGGATTATATTAGTTTTAGAGACTTTATCTTTCATCTCTCGAGTGTTAATGATGAGTCGCTGTATGAAGTGGTCACATACTTACTTCATTATGACTTAGGGGCCGTAGATTTTTATAATATTGATACAGATCATAAAATTATAAGGTTTAAGCCTGGTGAGTTTGATACTGTTACAGAGTTTTTAAAGGAAATTCAAAAGGCACTTTCTTTTAGTAGTGAGAAATGGGTGTGGAGTAATCCAACGAGTCTAAAAGAATTAAGGGATCAAGATAGAAGAGCACTGACAGACACTGTTTCAAAAGCAATGCACTGCTTTTTTAAAAAGGCTGATGTTTCAGGTTTTGAGCCTTTAAATGGATTGCTACATTTTGAGGATGTTGATGTTAAGCATACAGTACAAGTTGAGAATATCGAAGATTTGATTGATAGCGAATTTGAAAAGCAACATAGGGAATATGTTGCTGTAAATGATTTTGTAAATGATTTGTATAAAGGCATTGGCTCAGGAAAGCCTTTAAAGTTCACTCTCAAGTCCCTACTTGAAAACACCCCATTAAGGGAGGTTAAGCTATATAGGTTCCAAAACCTAAATTATTCATTAGTTTCCCCAACTGATAACTCAAAATATAAAAATACTGACGACTTGCTACGACATTTTTACAATGTTCTTGATGACGAACAAACAGGCACAGTCACATCAGATCGTGAACCATTCAAAGATTTTTACTTCAACCATTCAGAAATTCAAGATCTGGTAAACTCAGACCTGAATGTTGAAACGAAACAGCTGAATCAGATCGATAAGCAATTACCTACTCCTCCCCCAATGCCTTTAGAGGACAAAAATGTGATCAATGATTTAGGTGAGAACCAAAGGCTGTTAATAACTTATGCGTTCTTCACTTTAGAAGACATGACTTGCTTGATCATTGACGAGAACCCTGCTTACATCAATAACGACGCTAATTATCTAAGGCATCATCGTATGGTCTGTAATGCCATTGATGCAGGCTCCTTAGTCCCTAATGACACCGACCGAATTTCAGCCGAACAAGTCAAAACATGGCTAGCTAACCATAACTTTATTTACAAAGGCTTCAACGATAATCTATCGAATGATCGGGACAAAGTGGGAATAGCAGTAGTAGGACACGTCTTTAAAACTTATGACCAGCTTGTTGAGGAGCTGGTGACTGCTAATAATACAATCAAAGACCTTAAAAACAAACTAGCACAAGTTGATGCTACTAAATACTCATACATTACTCCAGCCATGGAAATAATGGATGCAGTTATCAACGAGTTTTGGGTCAATTACGATCCTGAACAGCAAGCACCCAAACAGCTTATTATCACTGATTGGATAACACAAAACTTTGATATATCACCCGCCTTAGCACTAAATATTGATAAAGTTTGCCGTCATAGCGATGCAAGACGTGGAGGACAATACAAAAGATCATAAAAATTTCATTCGATTGCTATAATATCATTAAACCCTTATATATCAACTATTTAATTAATATCCTTATAGCAATAATATTGCCCTTATAGCAATATTATTGCTATGACATCATATCAAAAGAGCTTGCCTGATAGCCAATGCCATCCCGTAACATTCACCTCATAGCAGGGCATTACCGCCCATTACTTTAAATGCTAAGAGGTGAACTATCATGACGTTAAACGATCAATATTTAAGAATGGCAGATCTTGCCAATCAACCAGCGCGAGCCGCTAAGACTCACACCACAAAGTCAGGGCAAAAACGCAACGTAACCACCAAGCCTGCCACACGTGGTATTACTGGCTTCTCCACTAAACACATCTATCATCTGATCAAAAATCGCCAATTCCCGGCTCCGATAAAAATTGGACACGCCAGCGTTTGGCGCTTATCTGAAATAAATAAATGGTTGGATAGTCATAGCCAAGCTAACAATAGTGAGGCATAACTATGATTACTCTACAACACACACCTATAAAATCTCAAAGCGACAAAGTCAAAGAACATATGCTGGCAGGTAATACTATTGATACTTGGCAAGCATATAAACTTTATAAGATTACCTGCTTAGCACAACGTATCTATGACCTGAAAAAAGCTGGATTATCTATTCCAAGTAAGATAATTACTCGAAACGGTAAGACATTTAGCATTTACTGGATAGAGGTTGAAAATGATTCTTCGCCTGCTACTGATCACAATAATACTATCGAAGGAGTTAGTAATCCTGATAGAGAGGTAGCTATCAATGATAAATAATATCAAAACTAACCTAAAAACTCTTTACGATGAGAATTTGAGCCTAAATAGCACGAATTCGAGTGTAAATAGCCAAAATTCGAGTCTAAATGACCAGAATTTGAGTCTTATTAGACATCTTATGATTAAGGTCGCTAAGTTAGAAAAAACTATTAAATTTCGTCTGCTATTACACATTGAAAAAAAAGGCTGTAACAGGGGCGATTACCCATTTTTGAGTGTTTTTTTGATGTCTAAGTATATTGTAAAACAAGTTTTTATAACAGATAACAACAAGCGCTATCACAGTCTTAGTACTAATTGTTCAACGGCAAAGCCAAGCTGTCATTCCTTGTCTATTTTTATGTCCAAAATTTGTCTTACTAACTATCAGCGATTTAGTAATGACATAAATACGAATATTTCTGCACTGCAGACAAGTCATAAATAATGGAGGACTGAATGATGGGCATCGGCAAATATAAAAACGAAGATCAAGATTTATTTCAATCCAATTGGTATAAATGTCCTAATGGCATCATTGACTATTTAGCAGGGTTAGAAGTAAAACCTGGTGTCTTAGTAATAGTTTTGACAGTAATTAGGTACACAGAAGGTATGGGTGGCAAGAAGTCAGCGGCAATTCCCAATGAAACTTTTATGCGTGTTTTGGGCACAAATAGAGATAAAACAGCTTATAAATACGTTGAACTAGCTGTTGAATCGGGTTTAGTGCTGGTAATAAAAAAGACAGGCTGCGTTAATCATTACTCAATTAATCGAGAGTCCCACCTATGGCAGAAAGTGCAAGTAGTGTCGGAAAGCGTAACTAATGGCGATAAGCGCCATATGGGTAGTGGCGATAAGCGCCTTAAGGTGGGGGCGGAAAGTGCTACACTTATAAAGACAACTAAAGAAAACTATAAAGACAATATAAAAGAAAGTGGTGAAAAGGCTCTGTTCGAACGTAATATGAACGCATGCGAAACACATGGCGTTCGACATACTAACCAACAACCATCAATCAATATTCATACTCAAAAATGGCGTGATGGAAAGTTTGAAGAATTCTATGCAGCTTACCCAAACAAGAAGAGATTAGGGCAAGCAAAGAAGAATTGGAATAACGTCTTCACAGGCAAACTTGACCACAAAAAACCTAGCGACCCAGTTGAGCTTTTCAAAAAAATTATGAGTGCTGTCAAAGCGCAGACACCAGAAATTCTTTTATCAGAACCGCAGTTTAGAAAACATCCTGGCACATGGTTAAACGCGCAAGCTTGGCTTGATGAATTGACTCCAAAGCAACTACAGTCACCAACGAGCACAACACGTACCACACCTGATCCTCTTGCAGTCAACGCGAAATGGAACGTACCCACGCAGATGACAGAAGAAGAGAAACGCCAATGGTTTGCAGGTGATGTTGCTAGTGATATACCTAGCATCTTCATGGAGGCTAAGTAATCATGAATACAGCATACGAAAATTCCTCACTCAGAAACCCTAAGCCCGAGTTGCTTGATAAAACGCACACGGCAGGTCGCAATAACTCGCTAGACGGCCTTATCAGAAGCATGCCATCACTCAATACGGTATCAGTAGAAACAGACTGCCAAATACATGGCAAGCAAAGCTGGTTAGTCACAAAAATAGTTGATAACGCTCATAATATTGAGTGCCAAAAATGTAAGTGGGAGCGTGACGCTTATCAGAACAAGGTGCAAAATATGCAAGCTGATCTACTAGCCAGCTTAGAGATACCCAGCGAGCATATCAATGCTGATTTTAGTCAATGGTCAGTTGGTGGTGATGATCAAATACGTGCACGCATTGCTAACATCGTGAATTTTTCAAAGGAGTATGCAGCGAGCTATCGTAAAGGACACGCCAACATCTTACTAACAGGTAACACTGGTACCGGTAAAACGAAGCTGGCATGTCTGATTGCTAATGAGATTGTGCGTCAGTGTTACTATGCTCAAATGACAGTTGCATTTAAGCGCTCAGGTCAGATTCAGCAGGAGATAAAAGCGACTTGGGATAAAGGTAGCAGTGACAATGATACGGCTTATATCGAGCGTCTGAGTCGCTCTACTGTCCTAATAATTGATGAAGTGGGCGAGGCTGACACAAGTTTTAGCGACAAAGCGGCTGACAAGGACCGCGAACGTTTATCGGCTATCATCGATAGACGTTATCAGCTACGTTTACCAACTATCATCACCACCAACATGACAGCAGACGAGTTTTATCACCAAATGGGCGATAGAGCATCAGACCGTTTACGTCAGAATCTGGTGGATATCTCTTGTGTGTGGCCAAGCTACCGTATATTAACCGGAAAGGTAAGATCGCTATAGACATCAAACTGTGTATGGAGAGATGACTTGGCTAAAAATACGAAATAAAAAGCACTCATGTTGGTCGCATGAGTGCTTAAGCTGACAAGTAACAGGGCAATGTTATTATGCATAACAATAGTTAGAAGTATTAAAAACTCTCATAGAGAGCCTTATTTTAGCTTGAAAACTAACTCTGCTTTATATCTGAGTTTACATAAGACCTAAATAGCTTAATTTCCTACAATAGGATAAATCCTTTAAATTTAATTTTACTTTTAACAAACTTAATAGCAATCAAGCTACAGACATTTGTAAAAGGGTTACTGGAGCTAGAAGAGAGGATAATTCTCTACAATATGACTTTAAGCAATCAGTCGCATTATCGATATTACGTTCATGACCGAATGCAAGTCTTAATACGCCGTCATCAACACAACGATTTATTACCATTTGATTGACATCTTCAAAACCTAGATTTTCAATTAACAGCATAAACGCTGTTTCTAAGCAATAGACGCGACCTTGCAAACTTTTGAAAATTTTATCAATTGGTTCGCAAGACTGATGCTCAATCAGAGATTGTAAACAACGCTTGTCACCTGTAGCAAAAAGTAAATCTGGATTTTCATGAGCAGCTACCATTAATAAACTTTCACCCCCATCCATATTTTTAAAACCTTGGATTTCGCCTAGCAAATCAGAGTTAACTGACGTTATTCTTCCTACATTTTGGACAAACTGAGTGACAGTGTTCACGGCATCTTCGTTTTTAAGCTTCTTTTTAGCTTGTTTAGGCAATGCGTAGCTAGCATTATTAGCAATCAAAATATCCTTAGATTCTGCTTCTAGTATTTCAAAGAACTGGTGTAATAGATTACATCCAGCTAATTTCAAAATTATGTCATTATCCGAAAGTACTATCATTCCACACCAATGATTCTTCGTATAACTTCATCATCATTGATGCTATCAAGATCAATGTTATCAATAAAAAACTGTTGAGCAAAATCTTGATCTGTTTGTGTTATTTCTAGTTTCTTAACTAATATTTGAAGCACTTGTTTTGCAAATGCGAAACTATTATTACTATACCCATAATTTAAAATAATATGTAAAGGATCAATACTATCTTCTTTAGCTTTTTTAAGTATTGATTCTGCTAATACCTTCGGTGAAATCTTTCCAGCAGTATATTTTTTATTCGCTTTACCCGTCAGAAGCTCCAAGGCAAACGCATTTGCTTGAATTTCAAGATCATCTTCTTCGTCTTTAACGATTTTTTTATCTATCATCATTCCATTTTCTTTAACATGTCCAAGAATGATATGTCCAAGTTCATGAGCCAAATGAAAGACTAAAACACCGTAGTCATCATTTTTAGTTAGTACTATGACAGGGCGATCGTTTTGCAATAAAGCTAATCCGTCCATTTTTGGACTAGGAATTTTTTTAATAAAAATGACTGGAATACCAATATTCCAACAGTATTGTACTAATACTTTAAAGTCTATCCACTGGTTTCCATCAGATAATAATTTTTCACGAATACTTTCAGCAGATAAAGATGATAGATCAACCAAGGGTTTTTCAAAAGTATTTAAAGTAATTTTTGCTGCCAACATAGCGACAGCAACAGCTGGCTTTAATTTATCTTGATCAAGATTTACACTATGTTTGAATTTATGATTTGGCAACCGGTATTGAGGATTTGAATCTCCTGAAATACTAAGATTTAATGTTTTGAAGTCAATATGAAAGGTATTGGCAATCAACCATAGTGATTCTTGAAAACCTACTTCAGTAGTCGCAATAGAGTCCTCCCACCAATCTGGTAGGTAAGTTTTGACCATACCTTTTTTTAGCCCTATTTTTGAGAGCTTTTGATACACAGGCTTCATTGAATAAGTCATAACATACCTCCTTCTGAGGTTTAAATAGCATTACTATTATAGTATATATCATAATCGATTGCTCAAGCGTTTTCCCTTTAACTCCAAAGCTGATATGAACTTTAGGTAACATTCCTATACAACATTAAATTAAATAAGTTAGAAATCATGGGAAAAATGCGCTGCTCAAAATTTAGCAATAGCTGGCAAGTTAGTGAGGCAAAAAAGCCTTACTCATAGCGGTTCGTGTAGTCACAAGCTAATCAAGTTTCATGAGTATGAACATAAGTAATATAATCATTGCTGGTAGTGATGCGCAGTGCTATATTCTGAACTTACGTCATCTTACTATTAAGGTAGTAACTTATGAAAACTTGGTCAGCACTTCTTATTTCTGTGTTTATGATTGCGCCAGTAGTAGAGGCGAATGCTCAGAACTATCCTTGCTCTAAAAGTATGGGCGGTGTCTCGCATTGCAAAGATGGTAAATTTGTTTGCAAGAATGGCAAGATTAGTCAATCTAAGAAAGTGTGTAGTTAGGCTATTGTAGATTTATTTATAGGCAGTCAAAAACCGCCTTCACAGGCGGTTAGTAAGCATAGATTATCATTTGAAAGCACTAGTTATCTTTTACTTGTTCATCTATAAAGGATTTGAAAGTTTCTAATCTATCGATTGACTTAATAAGTCTTTCGAAGTGTAAATTAGTGAGAAATATAGTCTTTTTATTTTTACTCGACTCTCTTACGGCTTCAATATATGCAGTTTTTGTAAAGTTCCCTGTAGTAGCGATAATACCAAGTTCAGATAAGCTAGCTGTATTTTCAAGCTTATTTTTGAATATGATAAACATATTTTTATCAACATTGGTCAAGGGCATATTCTTACACTCAACAAGAAAGTATTTGCCGAACTTATCAAAAAAATTATCTTCTAAATCATTTCGAATGATTAGATCAACTTCGTTTCTAGATTTATCGATGTTGCGTCTACTAATCTTATCGAAACCCATATTGTTGAATAAGAATGCTACAAATTGTTCAAACTTTACACCTTTTTGATATGTATCTTCAGTGTTTTTACACTCTGCATAACTTTCAAGCAATGCATTTTTGATACTGTCAGCAGAATCAAAATATAGCGTATGGTAACTTTCTACTGCACTCCTTACTTCCTCGCCAAATACTTCAAACGGCCCTTTGTCTATCGTATCAATTATTTTTCCTGAGAGTATCATGTCTTTAAATGATGCGTAGAATTCACCTGTAAATGCAGAAGTAATTAGAATTTTAGCAAAAGGATTAGTATCACATATTTTTTCAGCTATTGAGATACCGTCAATTTCATAATTATCCATCCTCAAATCGAGTATTGCTAGTGAATAATATGCATTATTTACTTTATCAAGAATATCTTCTTCTTCATATGCAGTAAGAATATGATAGTCGGATGTAAGGTGGGTAGATAAGTACCTGCTAAGGTTCTCAACTTGGACTTTCTCATCGTCTATAATCAATATTGTTTTTTTCACTATTTTTATTCCTCCGCTATAGGCAGGGTTATAATAAAACACTTGTTAAGCTTTGAGCTAGGCCTATCACGATATATTATATTACCATGAAGGGTATCGCATAAGTGTGTAGCATGGTAAAGGCCTATACCAGTACCCCCAGTTTTAGAAAAACCGTAATCAAACAAGAAATTCTTATCAGTCTCTTCAATTTTTCTTCCGTTATCACTAACTTCTATAATAAGTTTTTTAGAATCAACATACGCTTTTAACTCAATAATGTTCTCTGAATTGCCCTGTACTTCGAATGCTTTAATAGAATTTACTATCAAATTGTTTAACAGTTGAAACATTATTGTAAAAGGTATATTGAACGTAACATCTACATTATTATTAACTTCAAACGTGATACCTGTTTCAGCAAAATTTGTTCTATTAATGGTTCTGATAGCGACTACTAAGTCTTCAAACTCACACTTGCTACCCTCGTCGTGAACAGCCAACTTAGCAAAGTCATCCAAGGTATTACGTATAAACTGAATATTCAACCTAATAGATTCTAATTGTTCATTAGTTATCTCATCTGCATTGCAGGTGCTAACTATACCGTCTATTGAGTGAGTGTAATTCTTTAAGTCATGCCTTGCGAAGTTACTCAATAGCGATAGATGATTGGCGTGACTTTTGGATAAAGCATCAAGATTTTTTCTAAAGTGCTCTAAATCTTTCTTTTGTTGCTCAAGACCTTCATTCTGCTGCTCAATTTGGTCTTTTAAGACACTGTACCTTGTTTCAGGGGATTGAAAAAGAAGTTTTGGCTTATTTCGTACTTTCTTCTTACTCTTACTCTTTGGCATTTTTTATCTCAATAATTTCTAAGTTAAATATTAATAACTTGGTTTTTACAAAATTGTGAACTACCTGATGAGATCACAAATGCAAGCAAGATCTACCTAATCTTTTTACCTACATCACACCTAATTCTAATCCAGTGCTCTATAGCATACGCACCTTCAATCCAATTTCTCTAGCCTCACTCAATTCAGCACCCCTCTTAATACTGTAAGGCACGTTTGGGGTCATGCCAGCTTGCTTTAGAGACTCTGCAGCAGCCTTATTAAGCGGACTACCAATAGATGACTCGTCAATATAGTCTGCAGGTTCGAAATACACTTCAGTGCCAAAATTTGGATAATAGATATGGGAAATTTTACCTGATGTCGTGAACAGGTAAGGCACATCATGATCAGCGGACCAAAACACTTCATGCACCGCAACATCTCCAGAAACAAACTTATCCTTTTCATCTTGGGCAGGAGTGCATGCAGCTATCGATAAAACAGCAATGCTAACTAACCACCTGGGCATATCGATTCGCATGGTACACCGTCCTTATCACCATCTATCTGTATATTGCCGCAGGCAAGCTGCTGTTGAGCCTCTACACAAGTTGTTATCTGACTACAGGTTTTCTTAATGAAGTTGCTACAGATGGCACCAGTAGGTGGCAATGGAATAATGGTACCAGAACCATCAGAATTACCTGCACTAGGTTTACTGTAGCATTTGCTAGCACCTTTTGATGTCAAGCGTTCATTGTTAAAGTTAAGGTCAGAGCTATTTTTGCCGCTTCGATAGTCTGATGGTTTTATAGGATATCTATTTGCCCACAAGCCTCTACCGTTTGATCGCGCCACAATCTCGGCGTTGGCATATGCAATGCGGTCGTAAGGTGTCTGACTGCTTTGATATTCCTTATAGTGCCAAGCTGCACCTTCTTGCAACTGATTGAGGTTACAGTCCACATTGTTAGCAATGACCTTACCAAGCAGGCGATCATACCTGTCTCTTTCAGTCCACTCGATAGTAACAATTGCCTTGCTCACACACTGCGATAAGGCTGTAGTGCTTTCTATTCCGTACTCTTGTGCCGACTCTGGTGCATCAATACCTAGTAGGCGTACACGCTCGCTTTGTCCTGATACTTGAGTAACCTCCACCGTATCACCGTCGATAACACGTGTCCCAGTGGTATTCAGTACATTAGGTTCATAGCATTTGGCGGTATTGTCACTGTTAGAGCCATTGTTGCCATTGACGACGCTAGTAGAGCCTGTAGTGGCGTCTCTCATGGCATCAATATCATCATAGCCACCGCCGCATCCAATAAGAGCCAGAACTAAACCAACAATCGCTAAGTGCTTCATGACCATTCACCAGGATAATATTTACCCAACTGTAAACGATTGGTAAATTTCCGGCAACTGTTTAGAATTGATATTTAAGGTTTTTGTGCATACTAGAGAATCATACAACGAAAAACTTGCCCAAAGTTGAATTTTAAGTAAAACAAATTACTTGCCAGCAATTACTCAATATTTTCGGATGCTTAAACCAACTGAAATTATAACCACCTTCTAATATCACACGCTCATCATCAAGATGAACAGTAATCACAAGACACAATGTCACTTGAATGCATGTTAAAATCCATTTATGATTTAATTCCATCCGCCATTGGCAGTTTGGATAAAATAGAAATAGCGGTAGTTAAAAGTTGTTAAATCTGTTGTTAAAATTATTTATCGAGAAACGATAGAGCTTATCCGAAAAGGCTTACCACGATATGATTGACTCCCGCCGAGCGCACCAATCATTATGTTCCAGCCTTGCTCCACCCTTCTTTAGTATTACCCCAAACTGCCCATACTTATCAAAAACACACATCAATATGTTTGCGGCTTTTCTGTGCCTATATGCTTCTCGATCTCTCACCTATAGTAAAATCACTCTGCGTCTTGCAAGTTAGCAGTCAGCTGAGCGCGGCTGGGTACACGGTGATAGTTAATCACAGGAACATCTCCCAAACGACGTTGACCAACATCTATTTTTTTATCAATGGTAATCATCGCAATTTTTTTGTCTTGCTTGCTAAGCAATAAATGATTCGCCTTACGGTTTACTCGATAATCAGGAAAATACTGCTTCAATAATACTGAGGTTTTTTGTAGGCTATCATTAACAGGTTTATTCGCCTTTGCACTCATTTTGTGGCTGTGTTTGTGGCTATGTTTTTCGCCCGCTTTAGCACCACGCGCCTTTGCCAACATCCATAAGACTGCGATAACGGCAAACAGTATGACAAGCCACCAAATTCCATCTATCATAAGAAAAGACATCCATCATTAGCAAGGGTTGGCTCATGTTAGCAGAATTATCACCAGCGTTAATAGCAGAAGTAGAACTTGCCACCAAGTTATTGAAATCGAAACAGCGTATTTGCGTTTTGACAGGGGCTGGCATTTCTGCAGAAAGCGGTATCCCAACGTTTCGAGACAAACAAACAGGTCTATGGGAAAACTATGGCGTAGAAGATTTGGCCACGCCAGATGCGTTCATCCGCGATCCAAAGCTGGTATGGTCATGGTATCAATGGCGTCGGCAAGTGGTCGCTGACAAAAAGCCAAATCCTGCACACGATGCCTTGGCACAATGGCAGTATCATGCCCAGTCCTCCAATCAGCAGGTGACACTCATCACCCAAAACGTCGATGACTTGCACGAGCAAGCTAGTAGTACCGTTACCCATTTACATGGCAATCTGTGGTGCAATCGTTGTAGCCAATGCGAGAGGCCCTACCCAAACCAAGCAAGGAACTCATATAGCGGCGAAAATGCGCTTAGTTTTGATGAAACGCTGATGACCTGTGAGCATTGCGATGGATATATCAGACCAGACATTGTGTGGTTTGGTGAAGCGTTACCTGTAGATGAATGGCAAGCAGCTGAAAATGCTGCGACTAACTGCGAGGTATTTATTAGTATTGGCACATCAAGTCTTGTCTACCCCGCTGCTGGACTGTCGCAGCTAGCCAAACAAAATGGCGCTAAAGTTATCGAGATAAACCCAGACCCGACACCGAATACACTCGTTGATATAACCTTAGCAGAAAAAGCGGGAATCATTCTGCCACTATTAATACAAGAGATTACTTCACTATAGCCGTAATGATATGACAGATACTGATGTCCGATATAAGGTGCAACTCAGTATTATCTCTCTTGATTGTTTCGTTGACGGCGCTCCAATATCATAATAAAAAAGGCTTAACGATTTATATAAACCGTTAAGCCTTGGATATTAAAACCTAATCATATTGGATTTACTGTAGTGCTAGATCTACTTTCGCTAGATATGTGGCTTTTAATTCATCATCTATAAACGACGATCTAAATGAATTCTTTACTAAAGTAACGATATCGTCTTCTGTTAACGGCAGGTTTTCACAGATATTTATAAAATTCTGATTGATATAGCCTTTGAAATACGCTGGATCATCAGAATTGACACTGATATTTAGACCATAATCTAGCAGCTCTTTTATATTGTGTTCTTTATAATTCCCAAAAACCTTGAGTTCGATATTAGAGTTCGGGCAAACGGTCAGTGGCATTTGCTCATCTTTAAGCCTTTGCATGAGCTCTGGGCTTTTTATAGACTGCACGCCATGATCTATTCTATTAATGTTCAATAAATCCAATGCTTCGTAGATATAAGAAAAATCAGCCTCTTCACCAGCGTGTGCGACCAATTTAAAGCCCGCTTCTTCTGCCGTTTTAAAGACATCTTTGAACTTTGAAGGAGGGTTGCCCAATTCTGAAGAATCAAGACCAACACCGATAATGTCATCTTTGAAAGCCATTGCTTCTTCTAGCGTTTTAAAAGCTTCTTCTTGTGATAAATGTCTTAAAAAACACATGATAATGCAAGAAGTGATGCCGTATTTTTCCTTGGCATCCGCGAGTGCTTCTTTGATGCCCGTAATTACCGCTTCAAAAGGCACGCCTCTTTCGGTATGGGTTTGTGGATCAAAGAATATCTCTGTGTGAATGACATTGTCTTCAACACACTTAAGAATGTATTCCCACGTTAAATCATAGAAATCATCTTTGGTGATAAGGACGTTTGCACCTGCATAATAGATATCCAAAAATGTTTGCAGATTAGTGAAGTTATAGGCGTTACGCACGTCTTCTATGTCTTTATACGGAATCTCTATCTGGTTTTTTTTTGCCAATCTAAACATCAGCTCAGGCTCTAATGAGCCTTCGATATGTAAGTGCAGTTCAGCTTTCGGTAGTTTCTGTATTAAATCAATCATAGTGTTCCAGTAGTGACTTTTCATATTAGGGTGTTATCGAGAAAGGTTTTTATAAATGCGATATTTGTATATATGGTTAAGTTATATCTCAATCTCTCTCTTTCTAGAAACGCTATTATATTTCAATTGAGGCTGAAACCATAGAGAAGCGATAAAATCTAAAACAACGGCTATCAGATACGATGATGAACATCACTTTAAAAACACCACCGTATCAGACAACTCGTTACCCGCTGGATCATGCTCAAGATGATAATACTGGCGCATTACCTGCCCCACTTCATCCAATAATTCAGCCAGACTTTCTTCTGTTTTTTGATTGGCAATACCTGACACTGCTTTGTCGCACATCGCGCGCCAGACAGTTGGACTGACGTGAGCACTAATACCACGATCCGCAACGATCTCTAGCTGATGCTCGCAAACATTGACATAGATTAAAACACCTGTATTTTCTTCAGTATCCCAGACGCGATACTCACTAAACAAATCAATCGCACGTGCGCGGCAGCCAACATGATAAGCGTCTTGAATAGGCAGATGGTTTTCGACAATCAAAAATACCTCACCGCGATGCCCACGCTCTGCTTGTGTTACCTTTTCTGTAAGACGAGCTTTGGCCTCTTCTGTTAGCCACTTACTATGCAAGAGAGGGACAAACAAAACTTGACGCCACCAGCGGGCAAAACTGGGATTTGAAGTGTTGTTTTCTGCCATTATATTATTTCCTCAAGTACGTCATTGCTAATGGGGTGTTAGTATCTGTTCTTATCAAGAGTTCTAGCCAGCGTCTACCATGATCCGCCAGCACCGCCGCCGCCAAATCCACCACCGCCGCCGCCAAAGCCGCCGCCACCGAAACCACCACCGCCAAAGCCGCCGCTACTACCACCGCCCATGCCAGGCAGGAATATCATGCCACCGCGTTTACGACCACCACCAGAGCCACCTTTACCGCCACCGCCACCACGTGAAATCAAAAATAGCCATAAAAATATTGCCATAATCACAGTCATGAAAAAGCCACCACCCAATGCGAGTGAGCCAGCAAAGAAACCGCCCGTCGTTAAGATAGAGCCAAACACACGACCAAAGATATTAGTAATAAAACTACCGAATATCATCGCCATGATAAATAAGAAAATAGGCGACGGCACTTCGTCAGATCCCTGCTGTGTACTACGTTCGGCTGCTTGCGCATCAGCACGAGCCAAGACCTCAGGATCGGCAGTCAGGCGCGCCTTTAACGCCCCAACACCTGCCAGTATCCCAGCACCATAGTTATTTTGCTTAAACAACGGCGTGATATCTTCACGAATAATCCGGCTGACCGCAGCGTCTGGTAATACACCTTCTAGTCCGTAACCCGTCAAAATATACATGTCACGGTCATTAACAGCGACCACCATCAGTAAGCCATCATCGATATCTTCATTACCTAGCTGCCATTTTTCAGCCACTTCTAATGCATAATCAAATATTGGCACACCATTCGTGGTAGGCACGATCACCACTGCGGCTTGGGCAAAACCTTGCTGATAAATACTTCTAAGCTGTGCTTCTAACCGCTGTTTTTCTTGCGGGTTTAAGATATTGGCTTGGTCAACCACGGGCGAGTTCAGTATCAGCTTATCAGCATCGACACTCTCTGCACTTGACTGTATTGGTGCTTGAGCGGTTGGCTGCGAGCTTGATGCCGCTTCATCATTAGCCACATTAGGATTAATCGCCTCGTTGCCAAGGACGGCATCATTGATAGCGTCATTACCCAACACGGCATCGTTGATGGCTTCATTGGACTCACCTGCCTTGGCAAGTGCCACCAAATCTTCGACACTACGATCTTGCAAGCTCGACGTACTATTGGTCGCGGCAACTGTATCGTTAGGCGCACTACTGACGCTGAGTGTGAGCAGTAATACTGATAAGATTGCTTTTGAATGATTCATCTAATCTATACCACCTCAAATGACATCTGTACTATAGTCAATTCTATATAAATTGGATATGGCGTCAGGCGCGCTCAGTCTATCATCTGTAGTACTGTTACTCGCCTGTTCTATATCCAAACTACCTTTAACTAACTATAAATTGATAGGTATTCATACTTATCAATACCTTTAAAATAAATCTGGCTGACTACTCTAAACGAATAGAGACGCTAATACGGCTCTATCGATAGCTTTATTCAATGTGCTTTATTGAGCACTCGCTGCATCGTCATCACCAAAATCAACAGTCGGTGCCGTTGAGATAGCTTCTTCATTCGCCACGCTAAAGTTTGACTTGGTATCCATACCAAATACTTTGGCAGTGATATTGGTTGGGAACTGGCGCACCGTCGTATTATACGATTGTACTTCTTGAATATAACGGTTACGCGCGACCGTAATACGGTTTTCAGTGCCTTCTAGCTGAGCTTGCAAATCTTGGAACAGCGCATCTGATTTGAGCTCAGGATATCGCTCAGACACGGCCATTAGACGTGATAGCGCACCAGTCATTTGTTCTTGCGCAGCAGCATAACGCTCCATCGCTTCTGGATCATTGAGCACTTCTGCCGTTACCGTGATACCACCAGCACGCGAGCGAGCTTCTGCCACCTGAGTGAATACTTCTTGCTCTTGCTCAGCATACTGCTGTACCACTTTGACTAGGTTTGGCACCAAATCAGCACGGCGCTGGTATTGGTTGACCACTTCTGACCACGATGCTGTCACTTGCTCATCTTGCGCCTGCAGGTTGTTATAGCCACAGCCACTTAGACCAACGGTAGAAGTCGCTAATACGGCTGCCAACATAATGGGTTTTACAATTGATTGACGCTTCATCGTTGTTTCTCCTAATAATGGTAAATAACAAAATACTTAGTAACACGTTTTTTTAATAATTTTTGAGTACTTATTCATAATTTTTGGATACTGATTTTTAATGCTTACACAGCTCTATATTGCTTATATAACCTTACAAAGACTGATAAGGGCATTGCTAGCGTAGTCGTTATCATACCCCTACTTATACACCTCTATCTATAAAGTGTCATATCGTCATTTGCAAAGTATGCTAACAATGATGATGCCATCACGGTACTTTTACAATTCATGATTACCAAAACACAACCGCCATATGTTTTCGCTCGTTTGCTTCTCTTACTGATTATCGAACGATAGCACCTAGCAAGCATCCCTCAAACACCACCAAAAATCTAACATTTCTACGAGCTTACCCTTTGCTTTCCTGTGGGTTTTATAGCCCGTCACAGAGGCTATTTATTTACAATTCATCAGTATATCGGTGTACCGAAATTTGAGATTTACAGAATGACGAAACATATGATGTTTTATGCTTATTTATGACTGTATTCAACTCATCAAATATACATATATATAGTTATATAAAAAGAAAATTCTAGTAATTGGTACAAAAATATGGCAAATTGCAGTTACGTAGCCGTACGGTTTGAATACATTTGGTAGTGGACTTATAGTATGATTAGTATTAGCGAATTTCTGATTTCTATTTAAATATCAGTTAACTACTAGCTAAGTAGTTATAGTAAGTGGTTATAGATAGTTACTCGCTAAACTTAATCAGCCATGCCAATAGTGTAGTCAATCGGAACGGCTCATAGCAAATTGAATACTGTCACTACGATAAGTATTTAATTATATAACTGCCTGTTTTATCCGTTGATACTAATATTGTCAATAGCAAGCACTATATAAACGGTCAATATTGCTATTAATATACGCGGATAAACACAGAAAACTACAGTCCATTCTTAGTGGCCAAGCACGTATGAGACTCAAGTAATATGCATGAGTCGATGTAGCTAATTTAACTGCTTAACTTAAATAAGTAAGTTAACCAGTTAGCTTACTCCTAGCATACAGAGCCACTTTGAGACAGTACTAGGAATATAAATATGGAAGGTTTAGTTAACTTAGTAAACGGAATTATCTGGAGCCCTGCGCTGATCTATCTGTGCTTAGGTGCGGGTCTGTTTTATTCCATCTTAACGCGTTTTGTACAAGTCCGCCTATTCGGTGAAATGATTAGATTGCTGTTTAAGGGCAAACCTGATAATGACGGTATCTCATCATTTCAGGCATTAGCTGTTTCTCTAGCCGGTCGTGTAGGTATGGGTAACATCGCTGGTGTTGCTGCTGCCATTGGTTTTGGTGGTCCAGGTGCCGTATTCTGGATGTGGGTTGTGGCCTTCTTAGGCGCTTCAACCGCTTATGTTGAATCTACCTTGGGTCAGATTTATAAAGAGCGCGATGTTGTCACGGGTGAATACCGCGGTGGCCCTGCTTACTACTTCGAGCGTGCGCTTGGGCAAAAGTGGTATGGTATTTTATTCGCCATTGCTTCTATCGTTTCTTGTGGTATCTTCTTACCTGGTGTACAGGCGAACGGTGTTATCAATGCTGTGGCTCAGGTCGCCGGTGAAGGTTCAGTCATGAACTTCATGGGTATCGAAACTGGCACAACTCGTATTATCGCCCTTGGTATTATCTTAGTGGTATTAGGATTTATCATTTTTGGTGGTATCAAACGTATTGCGACCTTTACTGAATACGCTGTACCATTTATGGCAGTAGGTTATATTATCTTAGCCCTACTTATCATGTTCTCTAACTTCAGCATGATCCCTCACATATTTGGTTCAATCATTGGTGATGCATTTACTGCTCAAGCAGGCTTTGGTGCTGCTATCGGTTGGGGTGTGAAGCGCGGTATTTACTCAAACGAAGCTGGCCAAGGTACAGGTCCTCACGCTGCCGCAGCTGCTGCGGTTGATCATCCTGCACAGCAGGGTTTGGTACAAGCATTCTCAGTTTATGTTGATACCTTACTTGTTTGTTCTGCGACTGCCTTCATGATTTTGTCTACAGGCATGTACAATATCCAAGGTACACTACCTGAAGGTCAGTTCTTAGTCCAAAACGTAGCGGCAAATATCGAGATTAACTCTCCTTCATTCACCCAAATGGCGATGGAATCAGTCTACGGTACTTTTGGTAATACTTTCATTGCCATCGCTGTATTCTTCTTTGCCTTTACGACTATCTTGGCGTACTACTACATCGCTGAAGTCAACATCTCGTACCTTACCCGCTCTATGGGCAAAGGCGCTAGTAAAGCGGGTCAGTTCGTTGTTAAGCTTATCATCATGTTTATGGTTGCTTATGGCGCACTAAACAGCTCTGGATATATCTGGGGACTTGGCGACGTTGGTGTTGGCCTGATGGCTTGGTTGAACATCGTTGGTATCATCGTGATCTTCTTTGTCGCACGCCCTGCTATCGATATCTTACGAGATTACGAAGCACAGCTCAAAGCTGGTGGCGGCACTACTGCCAAACGATTCGTGTTTGATCCTAAGAAATTTGGTATCAAGAATGCGACTTATTGGGAAGAGCGTCATGCAGAAGAGCAACAAAGATTGGCTGCAAATCCACTCAACAAAGAAGCTAAGTAATACCTTTACTGAAACTCTTTAAAGTAGTGGTTCTTTAAGCCTCTAAAAAAAGCCCAAGACAAGTGTCTTGGGCTTTTTTATTTGTGTAGTCTCAATGAATAAATATAAAACAAGCACTGCTAAAATATAGATACAACAGAGTTAATCATAAGACGCGTACCTATTCTCTTATGTACTTATACAGATGTGGTGTGCCTCTGTATTTGCCTCTATCTCTACGCACTCATGAGACATCCACTCCACTACTCTAGCCGCAAGTCTTAATGCGTAAAGACTATTGTCAAAATAGTGATATCAAAAAGTACTAACGTTGGTCTCGCTGAAAAATTCAATATCTATGCCCTTGTCATCAGTCTATCTAGACTCACGGTTGCATTGACTCAGCTGTTAGTTTCACGCGATAGACTTATAGCATTGCTATTATCAATATTCTACAGATAACCTTTAGGCACAAAAAAGCCCAGCTAAAAGCTAGGCCTTTTCGATATCATTGATAAAGTATAAACAAATAGATTAAAAACTTACTCAGGCATTAATACTGCATCGATAGTGTGTACTACACCATTCGTTGCCATGATATCTGTACCAGTGATATTAGCAGTGTTACCAGTAGCATCAGTGATTACATTGTCTTCGCTGATAGAAATAGTTGCACCGTTTGCTGTTTTGATATCAGTACCATAAGGGATATCAGCAGCCAATACTTCTGACGCTAGCACATGGTATGGAAGTACTTTTTTGAGCAAATCAGTGTTGGCCAGTAGCTCTTCTTTAGTTACGCCTAGCTTCTCTAATACAGGAGCAAACGCATCATCAGTTGGTGCAAATACTGTATGCTTGGTTTCTTCCATTAGCATAGTATCAAGGCCAGCTGCTTGTAATGCCGCAGTTAGAATCGTTAAGTTTTCGTTACCAGCTGCGATTTCAGCGATGGTTTGTGTAGCCATCGTATCTTCCATGCCATCAGTTTCAGCCATAGGATCGGTTTCACCCATTGCATCAGTTTCAGCCATTGGCTCTGCTACAACTTCTTCAGTAGTCGCTTCTGGTTCAACTGGATCAGTAGTGGCTTCTTTGTCAGCACAAGCAGCGAGTGACATGGCAGCGGTAACAACAGCGATAGATAATAGGTTCTTCTTCAACATAGGTATTTCCTTATCAATGAATGTTCAATTAAGTTATTTGATGAACAAATAAGTTCTCTCAGTTAATGAATATAACAGTTAACAACTTATTTATTGCAAGCGATACCAATTGGTTGGAGTCGATCACATCAAATCTGCTATACCAATAACTACGATTCTAACTGATTAATTTTGAATTAATGCTTACTTAGGTAGCAACACTGTATCAATCACGTGTACGACACCATTATTAACTTGTATATCGGTCACCGTGATATTAGAGATACGGATGCCTTTAATAAAACGAATGCTTTTAATAAAATGGACGCTTGTAATAAAACAGCCATCTTATGACAGATAAAAGCTGGTATTCATACCAGCTTCAGCATATATAGGTATACGGTTATCACATCTTGACTAAAGCTATTTTATAGTCGTACTTTATTTAGGTAATAGTACTTTGTCGATTACGTGTACAACACCATTGGTAGCAGCAATATCCGTTTTTAGGATGTTAGCTGTACGGCCGTTTTCGTCTTGCAGCTGACCTTTCGCTGTCACCATTAGCGTGTCTTTGCTAAGCATGGCAATGTTGCCTGGCTTCACATCTGCTGCATATACTGGCGCTGCACCATTAATTACATGGTAGCCCAAGATTTTGGTTAGCAATGGCTTGTTGGCAAACAGTTGCGCTTTGGTCATGCCTGTTTCTTGCAATACTTGAGCAAACGCTTCATTGGTTGGTGCAAATATCGTAAAGTTGGCGTTAGGATTAGATAGTGGCTCTGCAATACCAGCCGCTTGTACGGCTTCAACTAGCAATGAGAAGTCAGCATTGCTCTGTGCGACTTGTACCACGTTCATGTCTGACATTGCTTGGCTGCTAGTAGGCGTTTGCGTTGCTGCATCTGTGCTATCACTTGGCGTCATGTTGTTACATGCGCTTAAGCCCGCAACTGAAAGGGCTAATGTACCGATTGCAGCAATTTTAGTAAGTTTCATAATTCTATCCTTGACGATTAAATAGTAGTAATTGAATGTTTTTAGACGATGGTAGTCTTATCTCATTAACTAACTTGTATTCCATAGGCGATCATTACATCGATATAAATATTCATATCTGATAAAAGCGATGAACACTCGTTAGTAAGTATTGCTTACGAAATACCAGTTCTTCTGAAATCAAACTAACATCTCAAAAAAGTTTATCAAGATACCTTTACGCTGTTTTTGTAGCGGCGCTGTAAACTCTGTCTGACTTTTAAGAGTAATGTCTGACTTTTGAGAGTAATGTCTAACTTTAATTTACAAAAGCAAAGCTTTATGTAATCGATAAGCGAATAGATATTCATTTGTGCCTACCTGTTTTATGCAATAGACTCTAATATTCGTATCGAACAAACAGACAAAACAGTCCATCCTCTATAAAATATTTACAGCGTTAACCTCTCTTGGAGTATCACCTATACCTCTACACTCGGTTGCCTCGTATCTCTTTTAAACTGAATCAACTATATGTGGATGATATTGCCAAAGAGGAATAAGTACTATCCCTCGTGCTGTGTAATTTTCATGCTAAAATAATGCGACTTTTTCGACGCCTTTTATATATATTTACACCCTATTTGTTATCCCCTCCTTTTATAATATTGACGATATAAGCAGCGCTCCTATGACCCAAACAATGACTTCAAACACTGATGCCACCTCGCACTCATCACAATCTGCTGATGACTTTATACTGACGCCACCTGCCGTGTTTCCACACAAAGAGCAACAACTAACAGCACGTGCCCGTATCACTGAGCAAATGGCCTCAAGAATTTTGATGTTAGACGGGGCGATGGGTACGCAGATTCAAACCTATAAATTAGAAGAAGCAGATTATCGTGGTGAGCGTTTTGCGGATATAGACCAAGATGTGCGCGGCAATAATGACTTGCTCGTACTCTCGCAACCACAAATGATTATAGACATTCATAACGATCATTTGACTGCTGGCGCGGATATCATCGAGACCAATAGCTTCAACGGTACGCGTCTATCCATGGCCGACTACGATATGCAGTATTTGGTACCTGAGCTAAATAAGACGGCAGCTCAACTTGCCCGCAGTGCAGCAGATGCGTTCACTGCCAAGACACCTGACAAGCCACGTTTCGTCGCTGGTGTAGTAGGCCCTACCTCACGCACGTGCTCGCTATCACCGGATGTCAATGATCCAGCCTTTCGTAACATTACCTTTGATGAATTGGTATTAAACTACCGTGAAGCGACCTTATGCCTGATCGAAGGCGGTGTCGACCTTATCCTAATCGAGACAATCTTTGATACGCTCAATGCGAAAGCGGCGATATTTGCCATTACCGGCGTGTTTGAAGATATCGGTTTTGAATTACCGATTATGATTTCGGGTACGATTACTGATGCGTCAGGTCGTACCTTATCAGGGCAAACGGCTGAGGCATTTTATAACTCAATTCGTCATGCCAAACCATTATCGGTTGGCTTCAACTGTGCGCTTGGTGCCGATGCGCTGCGTCCACACATTCAAACGCTATCTAATATCGCCAATACTTATGTGTCAGCGCATCCAAATGCGGGTCTGCCCAATGAGTTTGGTGAATATGATGAAACGGCGGATGAAACCACTGCGCTGCTAGAAGGCTTTGCAAAAGCAGGCATCTTAAACATCGTGGGCGGCTGTTGTGGTACGACACCAGAACACATTCGCCAAATCGCTAACATGGTGAAAAACTATGCACCGCGCGTGATTCCTGAAATCGCCCCTGCCTGCCGCTTGTCTGGACTTGAGCCATTTACCATCACAACAGACAGTTTGTTCGTCAACGTGGGTGAACGTACCAACGTGACAGGCTCTAAAAAGTTCTTACGCTTGATCAAAACGGAAGCTTATACCGAAGCACTCGATGTCGCCCGCGATCAGGTAGAAGGTGGCGCACAAATCGTCGATATCAACATGGATGAGGGCATGCTCGACTCCAAGCAGGCGATGATTCATTTCATCAACTTGGTGTCAGGCGAGCCAGATATCAGCCGCGTACCGCTCATGATTGACTCCTCTAAATGGGACATCATCGAAGAAGGTCTTAAACGCACGCAAGGCAAATCTGTCGTCAACTCTATCTCGCTAAAAGAAGGTCATGCTGAATTCGTCGAGCGTGCCAAACTGTGTATGCGCTATGGTGCTGCCGTTATCGTCATGGCATTTGATGAGGATGGTCAAGCTGATACTTACGAGCGTAAAATCCAAATCTGTCAGCGCAGCTATGATGTGTTGGTCAATGAAGTTGGTTTCCCTTCTGAAGATATTATCTTTGACCCGAACATCTTTGCCGTTGCCACTGGTATCACTGAGCATAATAACTATGGTGCAGACTTTATTAACGCCACTAAGTGGATTACGGATAACTTACCCAATGCCATGGTATCGGGCGGTGTGTCTAACGTGTCGTTTAGTTTCCGTGGTAATCCGATTCGTGAAGCCATTAACTCCGTCTTCCTGTTTCATGCGATCACAAATGGCCTAACCATGGGTATCGTCAACCCAGCCATGCTTGAGTTATACGATGATATTCCAAAGGAAGCGCGTGACGCTATCGAAGATGTCATGCTCAACCGCAATCAAGGCGAAACAGGTCAAGACGCGACTGAACGCCTAATGACAGCTGCCGAAAACTATCAAGACGGTGGCAAGAAAAAAGAAAGCACGGTCGACATGAGCTGGCGCGAAGGCACCGTCGAAGCGCGTATTGCCCATGCGCTGGTCAAAGGTATTACCACCTTTATCGAAGCCGATACCAAAGAAGCGTGGGAGAAATATCCCAAACCGCTAGAAGTCATCGAAGGCCCACTCATGGACGGTATGAATATCGTCGGTGATTTATTCGGTGCTGGTAAAATGTTCCTACCGCAAGTCGTTAAATCAGCGCGCGTGATGAAGCAGTCTGTCGCTTGGTTGAACCCATATATTGAAGCCGAAAAAGTCGAAGGCGAAACCAAAGGTAAAATCCTGATGGCGACCGTCAAAGGCGATGTGCATGATATCGGTAAAAACATCGTAGGCGTGGTGCTGGGCTGTAATGGTTATGACATTGTCGATTTGGGCGTGATGGTACCTTGTGAAAAAATCCTCGATACTGCTATTGCAGAAAAAGTCGATATCATCGGTCTATCTGGCTTGATTACCCCAAGTCTCGATGAAATGGTCTATGTCGCCAAGCAAATGCAAGAGCGCGGCATGACGCTACCACTCATGATCGGTGGTGCCACCACCTCTAAAGCGCATACCGCCGTCAAGGTTGAGCCGCAATATCAAAATGATGGCGTCATCTACGTCACTGATGCCTCACGCTCAGTCGGTGTGGTCACCAAGCTGCTATCAAAAGAGCATCGTCAAGCGCTGATTGATGAGACACGTGAAGAGTACGTCAAAGTACGTGAGCGTCTGGCCAAGCGTCAGCCAAAAGCGGCCAAGATCTCTTATGCGAACTCTGTCAAGATTGGCTTTCAGTACGATTGGGAAAACTATGTGCCACCAGTGCCTAATCAGTTAGGCCAAGTGATATTGGATGATTACCCTATCACCAATCTACTGCCATATATCGATTGGACGCCGTTCTTTATCTCTTGGGGACTGGTCGGTAAGTATCCGAAAATACTGCAAGACGATGTGGTCGGCGAAGCGGCACGTGACTTATTTGATAATGCCAATGAGCTGATGCAAAAGATGATCGATGAGAAATCACTCGTGGCCAAAGGGGTGTTTAAGCTTATGCCTGCCCGCCGTACTGGTGCGGATACCGTGACTGTGTATGACAATGCGCCTATTGATGGCGGCAAACCGACCTATCAGTTTGAGCACTTACGTCAGCAAAGCGACAAAGCCAGTGGCAAGCCAAACTTTAGCTTGGCTGACTTTATCTCGCCATCGGATACCCATACCGATCACTTGGGCGGCTTTACCGTCTCTATCGTCGGTACAGAGACACTGGCTGAGCAATATAAAGCAGCAGGTGATGACTATAATGCCATCATGGTACAGGCACTGTCTGACCGTTTAGCAGAAGCTTTTGCCGAGCATCTGCATGAGCTAATTCGTAAAGAGTACTGGGGCTATCAACCGACTGAGTCACTCACCAATGATGAGATGATTAAAGAAAAATACGTCGGTATCCGCCCTGCGCCTGGCTACCCTGCCTGTCCTGAGCATACGGAAAAAGGCAAATTGTTTGATTGGCTCGGTACGGTAGATGCGATTGGCACGACTTTGACCGAAAGCTATGCGATGTGGCCTGCGTCATCAGTGAGCGGATTCTATTACTCTCATCCGGATAGTGAGTACTTCAACGTCGGTAAAATCAGCCGTGATCAGTTAGAGAGTTATGCTGAGCGTAAAGGCTGGGATATGAAAACGGCTGAGAAGTGGTTGAATCCGAATTTATAAGGTTGGTGATAAGCGGGATTAGTTATTGTAGCTGATCCTGCTATCTATCCCTGTCTTAGCTTACAAAAGACGCGGTCGCTAAAAGTAAGTGTCCGAAACCCTGTGTCGTACCAACTATAGCCTCTACTATCGAAAGTTATTTATCATACGTATATCTTTTGTTACTCAAAACAGGTGTAGCTACGCCATTAGAATCTCTTATCATTCGTCCTGTCTCACTAATGAGATGAAGGTTTTTTTTAGCCCTTGAAGAAATTACATACATCATTTTATTAGAAGCATGATGAGGGCTGGCTTCATTTGAGTGTGGAATATATCCATTTAACAGACCAAAGGCTATAACGGTTTCAAATTCTTCACCCTTAATACCCATACAAGTGTTTATGACAATTCCACCTCTTTCTTTATAAAGTTTTTTAAAAGAATCGATATCACTTGGGACATTGTAACTTCTATCATTTAGCCTTAATTTAATATTTTTGAAATAAACTTTCCAACTCTCTCCCAAGCTAGGATATTTTTTTGAATCTAAATTTAGTTTGTTTGCAAATTGGAAAAAGCAGTCCTCTAAATAACTAACTACTTCGGTTTTATCCGATGTTATTGAATTTGTTAAACGAAGAATGTTACGTTCAATGTAGTAAGGTTCGGGAAACTCCGTACCAGTATGCTCGTGAAACTTATCAATCAACTCTTTTGCCCATTTATAGCGCAGCGAGTAGATAGTAGGGCTAGATTCTGTGAGAAATAAATGAGACAGTGTATACCAAAAATTATCACGATTTTTGGACATAGGTGCAAGTCCAGAAGCATCAAAGTTTACATCAGGTAGTAGGGGTTTTAGTTTTCCAGTTATAGAAGTGATGAGCCACCACTGAGGAAATAACACACATATCTCGTTTTCAGCAATACCATTATTAATATTTTCTTGAATTAACCTAACTAGCTCATTGACTAACTCATCTTGATTGACTGTATTGTTATATGAGATAACTCCTTGTTCATTGGCATTAGCACCTTGAGCAATTATAGGAATAGGATTACTCTGAAAGCTATTGTAGTAATCAATAATTCTCTGAGTTGAGCGAAAGTTACCTGTTAGGGACATCTCAATGATTTTTTGTCCATTCAGCTCAGATTCAATTTCTGTCTTATTTTTAGCAACGCCACCCAAAGAGTGATATATCGCTTGGTCAATATCACCTGCTAGAAATAATGAAGTGTTGCCGTTATTAGCATTGATAATATTACAAATAATTGCGTATGATAAATCTTGAGTATCTTGGTATTCATCAACACATATTAGGTGAAACAAATTTGACAGTACTCTTCCGATTTTTGGATATGTAACTAATAACTGGTATGAGTAATACAATAACAAATCAAAATCTATTAGTTTCTGTTCTTTCAAATCTTGGTGATAGTAATTTAATATTGCCTTCTTTCTATTATCAGACTCAACAAAAGAACCATTCCTATCAAGCCGAGTGTTGTCAATATATAAATTTACTCGATACTTTTCCTTTAAATCATTTATTAATGAAATTTTATAAGCTTCGTCAGCTATTGTATAACCATTTTGAAGTTCAAGAAGGTAACAAGAGTATGGTTTCAAAATCCACTCTAGGCAAAAAGAGTGCAATGTTCCAGACCAAATCCTAGAACTATCTATGGACATCCTATTAAGTCGATTAAATATCTCATCAGATGCTCGAATAGTGAAAGTAACAGCAACGACTTTTTTCTTACTATTATCATCCAACCGACTAGACTCATATGCTAACTTATGAATAATAGTACGTGTCTTACCGCTACCTGGGCAAGCAGATAGTAATACATGACCATCTTGTTGGACAGCAAGTTTCTGTTCGCGTGTCAGGTTATTAAGAATCATAATGATTTAAAAGCTTAGTTAATGGGTCTTCTTGAAAGCAGTCTCTAAACTTTATCAGTAGATCTTCATCACTTTCAATTGAGTTAAAACTTGAATGTATTTTAATTAATTCTATATCTTCTTCTAACAATTCAGCAGTAAAATGAACATTCTCTAATCTATATCTCACCGCTTTAACTTTCGATGCTGAATTTATATGTGGAGAAGACCATGCAATTGCACTAAGAATATAGTCTGGCACTCCTGTATTAACGTTGACTTCTTCTGCTACTAATAATGCAAACCATCCTTTCTTTTTAGTTGTTGCTAATTTGAGAACCTCTCGTCCGGAAACTTCAACATCTTCAGAATCTAAATTACTTTTGGATTCTTTTATTTTACTCTTAGTTTTATAAACCTCATGAACTATATTTTTGAATTCATATGCATTACTTTCTAATAACATATCCACTTCAAATGTATTCTTTGCAAAAAAAGGTTTAATACACATATTTTTCTCACAAAAAATATCAAGATTATCTTTTCTTTCTACTCCACTCTTTTGTGAGTTCCTAGCTTTTTTTTGTTCTGGGTTATCATCATCTTTATTAATAGGTAAGCTAATAAAAGATTCATCGAAATCCGTAATAATACTACATCTACGATTAACTCTATCTTGATGGAATATTCTTGCGATATTCTTAAACCCCGTACTGCCAATATTAATAAGGCTGACACCAATTTCATCTAAAGACAAACCAAAAACTCTTTTAAATATCACTGGTATTAAAATTTGTTCTGCATCCCCCTCAACTAGTAGAACACCTTTTGCAAACAACAAATCACTTCTAACAGCATCTAGGTATCGTTCAATTCTAACAATCTCATTATCATCTAAATCATATGAAGGGTTGAATACAACTGACTTCTTATCTTCACGGCTTAGTATGTTAACGCTACTAATTTTACTGACCGATGATATTTGAGTCGAATGAGTAGAGACAAATATTTGCGTATTATGTTGATGCAGGTTATCGAATAGTGTCTTTTGTATATGAGTGTGAATATGAGCTTCAGGTTCTTCAATTAATAAAACATTAGCTACTTTGTCTGTTTTTATTTTTTCATACTCTAGGAGTTTCAGAGACAGAAAGATCAAGTTTGCACCGCCTAAACTTAATTCTGATATTTTTCCTCTATCTTCGTCATCTGAATCACCTACCCACAGTCTTAAGGACTGAAATAATTTATCCATTTTATTAGGCAACTCAGCTCTGATTTCGATATTAGGTGCATAAGTTGTACCTACAGCCTGTTTTAAACTATCGTCAATTCCTTTTTGTATATCAATTACCTCATTAAGACTAGCAATACTACTATTAAGTTCGTTAATACTATCAACTAAATCATTTTGAGTTTCGATTTCAATCGATTTACCTTTATCTTTTAACAATCTAACAAGAGGATTATTGGAGTATGATCGCAAGTCACTAGCGACATCTCGCAGTGCCTTAATAAAGGTACACGATATCTCATTGTATAGGTTAATTTCCCTAGGTAAATAGTCACCGTACTTTTGTTTTTGCTGTTCATTTGGATTTGGGAATATAATATTCTCAAAATCACCAACATAACTTTTGTAAATATCGTCTTTACTAAAGTTTAGATATCCTCTGCAAAGATAAACAGTCTCGTAATCAGTAATATTAATTTGGCTTAGAATGTTTTCCAGTCCACTTTTGTCTTTATCTTCTTTTTGGGAATATTCATAAAGCTCTTGTCTAATATGAGACTTCGGACGAAAGCATAATATATAGCTCCCTTTAGGTTTCTCTTCCTCAGTATCTAATTGGCCACAAGCATGTATGCTTAGAGCTTGTGATTCCTCACTTAAGTCTAACTCGCTAAAATGTGTAGTCAAAATTATCCAATGACCCTGCCAATTGCCTAAATTTCGATTGAAATCTCGTTCGCCAAATCCCATATAACGAGGTAGAGTATCATCAAGCATAAGCCGAAGAGCATAAAAAAAATTAGTTTTACCTGAACCATTTTCACCAATAATAGTATTAACACCTTCCTTAAAATTGAAATCTGCGGATTCAAAGTTTCGAAAGTTTCTTATGATGAATTTAGAAATATGCACTATTTTTCCTTAATTACGTTTTATGTATATTATTGAACTAAAAGCTCTGTAGGATGCGTTCAGCGCCTGCTACGCCATAAATAAATATTATTTAAATCTTAGCTCAACTTTTATTATCCTTCCCCCGCCGACACCGCTCAGAACAATAGATCACCTGCTCCCAATCTTTCTCCCACTTTTTACGCCACGTAAACGGGCGCTGGCAGACGGGGCAGGTTTTTTGCGGTAGATTTACCTTTTTATGTGCCATGACTTACTTTTACATTCTTCACTTACAAACCTTTAACCCTTGCTCAAAGCACTTGCTATATTTTTCTGCCATTTTAATCCGCAATTGGGTATTAGGATGACTCGATAGGAAGTCGGACAACTTATCTTCTTCAACCTCTTCAACTTTTTCATTATCGATTTCATCTTCATCGTCACCTTCATGCTGATGCGTAGTATCATCAACGTCTTTTGTGTCAGTTACTGTCGTCGAATAGTCTTCCATCCGGCTCAGGATATCCACAAAAGCTTGCGGATTAACACCAATCTCAAGCATCTTGTTAAAAGCAAACTCATCTGCTTCAGTTTCGTACTGACGTGAATAATGGCTTGATACCAATGCAGTTCCTAGCCCTGTGGCAACTTCACTGATGCCATCTGGGTTGCCTAATACAAGTATGACAATCATAGTCGTTAATGAGTTTTGAGTGAGCATCTCTAAGCCATGACGCTCTACAACATGGCCCATCTCGTGCAATAGCACAGCATCTATCTCATCATCATTTTTACTTAAATCTATAAATTTATCTGTCAGAACAATATCACCCGATGGCAATGCAAAAGCATTTGGCAAACTCAATCCATTGATATTCATATCCCTAAAATGGATCTGATAATGAATTCTATCGTCACCAGCAAAGCGTTTAAGGCGTGTCTCAAACCGTGATTGAATATCCTGCTGTTCAGCGTCACTTATTTTAGTGGGCTGTAAAAAATAACCATCTGCAAACTTTAATGACTGTTTACCAATAAAATCGCCTGTTGCTTGTGGCAAGGCATGTGCGACCGTTTGACTCGTCCAAGGAATGCCCCATTTAATAAAACTAAATACAAAAACAATCGTTAAGACCAGCATCGTTAATACGCTAGTCATTTTTGTTTCATGGCGATGTAAGCGTAAACTCCATTTTGAACCTGTACTACTACCTTGACTGCTATTGATGAAGTTATCAATAGCATCATTATCGTGAGTCGTAAATAGTGATCCATCAGCGAGTGTAAGTTTACGCTCAGTACTTCCTAGTCGATCACTGATCGCAACTTGCGACCACTGACCATCAATATTCTGGCTACTATCCAAGCTATCACTGGTCTCAACAGATACAATATTTACCTCATATCTCGTCTCAGCGAGCGTGAGTTGCGCGGTATATTGAACCGAGCTGTCTTTGGGATACCATTTGCCTGATATTAAATTTACCATTAAGTTTCTCACTGTATCCACTAGAGTCTGGCTTAGATTGCAATATCTATATCGATATCTAAAACATCGCCAATCTCTTCACCGATAGCAGACTGCTCTTTCTCTTTTTGGGTCAAATAACTATTGATATCTATATCTGAGGCTTCTATCCAAGAGTTATCAGCGATATAACGAGCCACACGGACTTTTGCCCAAGGTAATGCTAAGCCAGCAGTAAATAGAACCAAGAGCATATTTGTCACTAAGATATAAAAATAGCGTTTAGCACCAACGGTTGACCTAAAAGTAATGGCTTTATCTAACGTGGTATTTTCGAATATATACTGGCGTTGACGGCTAAATGAATAGGCAGTAGCGAACAAGAACGTAGCAATAAAGCCAAAATATACGACCAAAAAACCAACAACAAATAATGGACTTGCCTCTGCGCTTTCAATGTCATTGGAAATACTGCCAAGATTAAATCCACCTGACATAGTAGCTGCGAATACTAAGCCTGAGAGTATTGAGAGGATAATCAAACAGCCAATAATGATGAGTATTTTCTTAAGTTGAATTTTTATAAATTTTGAAGTATTGATGTTGATGAAAAAATCACCTTGACCAAATTTTGTCTGACCAATCTGATATTCAGCTGCTTTTTTAGTAAAGAGTCCTATGACAAAAATACCTATCGCTATCGCTGCGATTAGACCTACTAAAAATAGCATGAAGGCAAAGATTACGTTAAAACCTTCATCTAGTTTTGACATTGGAAATAGGCTAACAAAGACAGGCAATGCAATTGCTAAATAACCCAATATGGGTATAAGCATATAAATAATATAGGCGGGTTTTAGATTACCCTTGAAACTGAAACGCACGTTGCTAAAGCTGGTCATGCGCATGTTAAACTTTAGGCTGCGCATGATAATCCAAGGGATAAAAGCAAATAAAACAACGGGTAAAATGAGGCCAATAGTAGGCAGGATAGAGCCTACAACCTGTAAAGCAAATAATATAAACACACCGATTAAATAGCCCAGAAATAATTGCTTTCCTGTTGCATGGTAATCGAAGTATCGATTTGCATATTCAGTGTTCGCATAAAAATATCGACGCGTACGTACTTTTGCCCATGGGTAATAAATCCCTATGGTGACAATGCACAATAAAACGTTAACAATCCATATTTTGAAATACTCTGTTCCGTCACCTTTAAATTGTATTTGTTTCATCCTATCCTTAGAGCCTTATAAAATTTCGGTTAATGTTTATTTTAAATGAGTTAAATTAAATGCATTTTTGCAATTTTAATAAAAAACGGAAAATTTAAAAAAATCATTATAGATTATAAGCTTGGTGACTTCGAGGATTTTATAAAACTTTGTTGATTAAAACATTCGATGCGAGGTTGCTTTTAAAGAAAGGATAATGAAATAAATTTAATTCACTATGTTAAATTTATAAAATAAGATTGATTATGCTAGGCTGTGTCTTCAACTCACTCGATAATCATCTGAATAGACTAAGACGTTTTGATCAAAAACTGGCAGGTCTTTCTTGTCTTTTGTCTGGCTTTAGGACGTTGAATCAATTGACTTTGTCTTTATCTTTACCCCGCCGACACCGCTCAGAACAATAAATTACCTGCTCCCAATCCTTTTCCCACTTCTTACGCCACGTAAACGGGCGCTGGCAGACGGGGCAGATTTTTTGCGGTAGGTTTACCTTTTTATGTGCCATCATCTGCCCCTTTGTGCCGTATATCTAATATCTATGGTTAATTGTTACTGCCTATTTATCTTCTTTTTGATGATCCAGCCCTTCATACTTTTTAACGCGTCGGCATTGGTCAGAGCAATAGACCATGCTGTCCCAATTTTTATCCAACTTTTTAGTCCAACTAAATTCACGCTCGCAGACAGGGCAAAGTTTTTTGCGGACGTTCTTCTTTTTGTGCGCCATAATTTTCTCATTGGTTTGATATAGTCGATTCACTACCTTCGGATACGGTGTCAGTCTTGCTTAACCTACTGTTTGTAGCACTCTTACTCGCCGTCATTGTATCCGAAGCAGCTGTTGCCGACTATATTACCACTGTCTCTTAATCATAAGCCCTATTTATAGTGCTATTCATAAGTGCTAATCATCAGCATTGCTCATAAGCGTTAATAATCAATCATTAGTTGTTAATCGTCAGCTACTAATCATAGTCGTCAAAAATTTTATTAAGTCTATTTAGACTATTGACGATTAACTTGCCTGATTGATCGGTACTGCTATCAATCGCTAGCTTCTCATCCATACGCATCGTCAGTGGCTCTAGCGCTTGCTTGAGGGCAGTTGCCATCAATGCGGTCTGCTGATGAATATCAAGGATATCACTATCTGCCGCTTGATTCTCATCACTCTTAGCTAGGCTCTCAGTTAAACTATTAGACAAGCTATCCGCCATTTTTTGTGCCAGTTGTTCAACGGCATTGACCAGCTGCACCATCAGTGCTTTTTGTACGTCTTGGTTTTGCTTGAGATACTCGCCTTCCGCCTTTCCAGCATTGTGATCGTGCTTATATATTTGTACCAACTGACTCACACTTTTCTCAAAGCCATTATCGATACTGTCGCTGACGACTTTGGCATTGTTGATCACGCTATCGGCAAGGATTTTCTGTGCTTCTAATTGAGCGTTTATCTGGGCATCGAGTTGCGCTTGTTGTCCTGCTTCTCGTAAGCGAGCGATTTGCTCTGGATCATTTTTGGTTAAGTATGTCTCAAACTGGCTACTGATGGCATTGAAACCACTGGCCAAATCGACCAACTGGGCGACGATACGTGCGCCAGTATCACCATCTTCACCGCCCATGGCTTTGTTACGTAGGAAGTCGGCTTTGATTTGCGCCCAACGCTCTGTTTCTGCTTCGGTCAAGACACCACGCATCTCACCAAGCTTGAGCAAGTTGCTCTCTGCGCCTTGGGTCAATAGCTGCGACTCGCCCAGATAGTGATCATCTATCAGCTGGTTCAGCTCTTCTTCATTCATGACCGCCGACAGTTTTTCGGTCATCTTATTCATGTTACGATAACTGCCCTGTAGCTTAAATATCGGCTCAACACGATACTTATCATCTTGCGAGGCGGAGGCAATATAGGCTTGGTTGACGTCCAGAATGACTTCTTGCACCCTAAACATATGGCGCAAGATCGCGACAATCTCATTAATCTCTGAAGTGCTATACGGATACGTCAAATCACCGCTTTGAGCTTGGGCGAGATTCGCATTATCCGCTTTCGCCATTTTAATGAGACGATGGACATCCGCTAAGTCACGGTTGGCCAGTGGCGCGAGAACGGTGTTAGAAGTGAGCGAGTTTTCGATATAACTGAGCGCAAATACTTCCTCCATACCGCTCATGATATCGCCTAAGTTGTAGATGTCGGCACGGTTGGCGAGCATGTCTGGCACTTTAAAGGCCTCGCCGCTCTCGGTATATGGGTTACCCGCCATAACCACGCAGAACTTTTTGCCACGCATGTCATAGGTTTTGGTCTTACCTTGCCAGACGCCATCGATACGGCGTGTACCATCGCCGAGTGAGATAAACTTCTGCAAAAATTCCGCATGGGTATGCTGAATATCATCGAGATAGAGCATGACGTTGTTGCCCATCTCAAAGGCTAAGTTGATTTTATTCAACTCTTCTCGGGCGGTGGCATTGGGCGCTTTTTCGGGATCTAAAGACGTCACATCATGACCGAGTGACGGACAATTAATCTTCATAAAGATAAGGCCGAGACGGTTTGCCACATACTCCATCAAGGTGGTTTTACCATACCCTGGTGGCGATATCATCATGAGAATACCCATCAAATCGGTACGCTTATCTTCACCGACCGTGCCCATCTGTTTGGCAAGATTGTCACCAATGAGTGGCAGATAGCTCTCATTAATCAGACGGTTACGCACAAAGGAGGATAATGGACGCGGCATAAACTCGTCCAGTCGCAACGTCTCTTTTGAATCATGCAAAATCTCTGAGCGCATGGCCAAATAACGTCTATAGGCAGGAATGACTTGGGTATCATGATGATGCAGACGATTTAAGAAATCATCAACAGCAAAGGTCAATGTCTGCTGATGAATACGCGCATGCTCACCCAGCAGATTATTAATTTGTATCTCAAGCGATACCTTACCCGTGCTACGCTCAAAGCTTTGTACTTGGTTGAGCGGGTTATTGATACTGGTCAATGATGTCGTCGATGAAACTGGCGACGAGGTGATTGAGGAAAATGATAAAGCAGATGGCGTGGTACTTGCGCTTGTACTGCCTGACCTTTTAACACCCATCCGTTTATCAAAGCTCGCGCCTGAATCAATCAATCGCTGCACCAAAGCTTCACGTTGAGCATCGTTCAATTGAGTGAGTAAAACGGCTATCGCCTCCGGCACATAATGACGGCCACTTTCTAACTGCTGCTTGCGTAGCGCGTTTTGTTCTTCAATCTCGGACAGCTGCTCTTCACTGAGTGCTTCGCCTGTTTCATTGGTACCATCAGGTGCGACATTAGCCGATTCATTTCCACCATAAGTTTTCTCAAGTAATGCATGGAACCAGGTTGCCAATAGCTCATAGGCTGATTTGGGCTGGAATCCAAGCTTGCTAATAGAAGACTGTAGTTGATCAAAACTGGCCGTCGCTTGCATACTACCTGAGGCACTATTTAGCGTTTGGCTTAGCTGCTCACATAACTGCTGCGCTTGTTGACTGGTTTGCCAGTTTATTGTGCTGTTTGCGCCTGCATTGGTTTCAGCCGACTGCCCCATCACGCTCACTAAATACTCGCAAGCAAGCTGGACATAGCTTGGTTTGAAGATGTTTACGCCGTTATCAACGCTAGCACTGCTGTCATGATAAGCAGCAACAAAATCACGCATCACTTGGCTCATATCTTCGACCAATAGAGATTTGGCCGTATCACTGCCCAAGGCACGGCGCAGTTGCTCGGCGGTCGCAGCTCTATCCGTCCAGTTGCTCGCGCGCGTCAGCACGGATTCATTTAACCAAGCGTCATAACCAAATTGGCGTAAGCTGTCTAAGCCCAGCGCTTGGACAATATTGAGCTGCCAATAGAATAATTGCGCCAACGCACGTACTTGTGGGGTATAAATCAGCAACCCTGCCTCGCGCAAGGTCGGCAGTATTTGCATCAGTAATAGCGTGGCATCATGGTCGTGAATGCCTTTGTCATAGCCGAGCTGATAACGAGGGGTCGCGTAAGCTTTGACCAGTTTGGACAATGGGCTGTCATTATCAATATCGCCATTAATATCGAGGGTAATAACCGTCGCACCATATGCTTGATATAGACGCGCTTCGGTCAAACCCTCTTTGCTACTCTTAGCACTCTCGATAATGCTATAGGCCAAATACTCCGCGCGGTAAACGGCATCGGACTCAGAGGCGATATTCATGTCCCAATACGGGCGCAAGGCATTCAGCTCAGTGTTATTAAGCACTTCATAATAGTCTGTGCCCGTTAGATGCAAATTCAGCACACGCTTACCATCTGACTGTTGACGGCTCAATAAGGTCAAATCAAGTGGCTGAGTATTGACCGAAAAACGGTGCTTGCCCAGTTTGATAATCTGACCACCATCTTCAAACAAGTCCGACTTGTCTTTTAGACTCTTATAACTCTCGATTTGAATGGCTTTTAGGCGGGCATCGATGTCATCAGCTTTTACACTAAAGCCCATCGCTTGTAGCTCTTTTGCGATGTTGCGGACTTTTTGTACCAGACCATCAGCCGCAAAATACGTATTTAGCGCCTCTTCCTCTGTAAAGCCTGTGACGCCAGTGCTTTGCGTGCGTTTTTTAATACTCTCAAGCATTCGTAGCGCACCATCACCTAAGTTTTGCGCTTTACGGTTGCGAGCATCGAGCAATTGCTGCTTATGGTTTTCAAAGGTCTCGTAAATCTCTTCACGTTTGCTGATTATATCGGCTAAAAACTGATCGCCGCTATTGGTCTCTGGGTCAGCGAATTGGCTCTCTAACTCTTCTAGCTGCACTAATAATTTTGCCATTTGCTCATCTGATTTCTCAGGGGTATTGGCAATGGATAATGCGTTGGCAATAGATTGCCCGAATAGCTTAAACTGCGCACCAAATTGTGCAACGGCCTCCGCTGAGCCTAGATTTTTTCGTTTATGATTGAGCTTGGCTTTGCTCTGGTTTAGGCTCGCATAGATAGTCGATATATCATCGATAATTTGCGTACGCACCGTAGCATCAGCCACATCCAACGTGCCTAGCAACTCGGTTAATAAATCTAACCCTTGCGCTGTCTCGTCGATTTTTTCTAGTACAGGTTTTAGTTCAGCATTGGTTTCTGCGGTGTTTAAGCGCTCACTGACATCGACCAATATACCTTGGTAACTTGACAGCGCCTCTTCCCCACTTAAGAACAGCACGGTTTTTTCAGCCAGCTCGCTTTCGGCTTCTTCTAGCTGCGTCTGTAATGCCTGTAGTTTGTCAGCATCTAGATAACGCAAATCTTTTAAGCTGACCAAACGGCCTTTTTGGCGTCTTAACGCTGACAGTTGATCGACATAATCACTGGCAGACTCAAAACTAGTGACGCGTATCTGCCGCAAAATCTCACTTTGCTGCGTATCGGCATCGGCTAACGCGGTTTGGGTTTGCTTTTGGATACTTTGTACTTTAGCGAATTCATCAATGACCAGCTCAGCCGTGGCCGTCACTTCTTTAATACTACTGGCGACTTCGCTCAGCTCAGGCTCAGACAACCAATAATAGCTGTCAAAGAGTCGGCTAGTATTATTGGTAAGCTCTTCATAGAGCTTCTGTGACACGCTTTGATTGTCAATGAGGCGGGTAATGCTATAAAGGTCTGAGATACCGCGCACCAATTCTTTATTACCAATCTTGCCATAAAAACTCGTGCTCTCTGGCAGTTCGCTCACATACTCGTGTGAGGCATAAGGCGTATGCCATATTTGCATCGGGTGAATACGAGACGGCTCGCTTTGGTCACTAAACAGCACCAAGCGACCATTCTCAGCCAAGGCCATACCGTTACAATAGATAGGGTTTGCCAGTTGCTTTTTAATCAAGTTATAAGGAAACAGCCCCGTGACGCCCAAGTCTCTGTCGTAAAATAAAAATAGAACATCTTCCCCATTCGGCGACACAATTTTACGCTTAAACCGTAAGTCAGTAGCGCCAACATTATTGGCCTCAAACAGCTTATACTCACCTGTCTGTAGATAGTAACCACCCGGAAACATGATGCCGTGGTCTTCTGGGAGCTGAACACATGACTGTCCAATCGCATCCAATCGCAGTACTGCTTCGGTCAAGGTGTTATAAACAAAATAACGGTAGTCCTCTTCGCGATAGGGCAATATTTTGAGCAGTATTAAACTGCCTACTTTGGCGTAAGCAATCTCAGCATCCGTCAGCGACTGAGTACGGTCATTGACCGGTTCGCTATAAATACCCTGACCGGACTGCGTATTGTCCTCAATCTTAATGGTCAAATCGCCACCGACCGTTTCCACAAATATCGTGTCTAAGATATTCATATGGGGATATTTGCCATTCACCATTTGATCGCGTGTGGTCTCAATCCAGTCAAAATCATAAGCAGGCGGCAGCTCAATGTCACGCTCGCCTCGATTGTCCACATAAGCGACTTGCGCCGACTCTGGTGTGCCTTGGCTAAAATCTAACGCAAAACGGAACACTCGAATATCGGTGATACGCTCGCCAATCTGAAACGCCAACAGCAATTTGCTGTCTTTCACCGTTATTTGAATCAGGCGCGTTTGTTTGTAATAGCGATACAGCTCATTGAAATCTTGGACAAAGGCATCTTGAGCCAAAAAAGTGCCTTTTAGGTCTACCTCTTCAAGCTGATACTCTTCTTCATTACCAACTGGCTCATTCAGACGATATAACGACAATACGTCTTTAATATTGCTCGCACGTTTGAGCCCCATAAAAACGTTGTAGCCAAACAGCAGATAATCGCCGACCTGCACCATGTCTTGTGCCACGCAGTTGTACTCGGTACGAATACGAGTACGGGCAATGACTTGCATCTGGGTACTGCCAAACTCTTCGAGACGCGCATTATTGAGCGTTGCCGTCTGCTGCTCTAAACGGCCGCCTTGTTCCGTCAGACGTTTTTTGATGAGCTCATAAGCATTGCCTGAAGCAACTGCCTGATCGGTTTGGTTGGCTTGATTAGCGTTATCGTTGCTGTCTGAATTTGTTGAGTTTTGCGTGTCCGCCATCGTTGCTCGTCCGTTTCTGTTTTTACGTAATATAGTCAATCCTTTATAAAAGAGCTACAGCGTTAACCTCGCTTGAAGTATCACATATACATCTGCACTCGGTTGCCTTGTATCTCTTTTAAACTGAATCCACTATAAGAGAATTTTGGGCAATAAAGAATCATTGAAAGTAAAGAAGCACTTGGCTAATCTAAAAAAACGAGTGGTCACTGCTATTTTTTTAGATTAGCCAACTCATTATTAATATTAAGTTGGCTATCGCTCTATTAAGATATGTAGAGCAAATTGACTAAAATTATCTGCCGCCTAAGCGACAGATAATTCATTGATATTAATGTTGCTTACTAATGCTGGATATATAAATATCAGTCAATTCGACCTGATATAGCATTAAACCGCTTTATCATCATTTTGCTGGTTTGATTTCATGGCTTGACTGGCCATCACACCGTTGATAATACCGCTCAATGTATCTGACTTACCCGCTAGGCCATCGATGGCTTTACCGATAGACAGTGACTTCGCAAAGTTATCAAAGAAATGCGCTTCGCCGCCAACAATATCGATTTTGGCTTTCTGTAACGCAACTGCCAATACTTCAGCATTTTCTTTCGCAATCTCTTTACCAGCGTCAATAGAAGCAAGCGCTTCTTGCAATGCCGTCTCAAGGCTCATGCGGAACTCTTCGTGCTCACGTGCCTCTTTGCTCATGCTACCCATGGCATTGAATTTCTCGACCAGACCATCTGCTTCGGCTTGGAAATGTGCGCGAGTAACTTCGGCTTTTGCCAATCCAACTTCGCGTTCTGCTTTGGCATTTGACTCACCGCGAGCAGCGATGACTTGAGCATCTGCCATGCCTTTTTCACGCTCAGCTCTGGCAGTAGATTCACCGCGAGCGGCGATAACCTCAGCATCTGCCATGCCTTTTTCACGATCTGATTGCGCTTCAGCTTGTCCAGTCGCTTTGATAACATTGGCTTTCGCAATGCCTTCTTTTTCTAAAGAAGCGGCTTTGACTTCTTGGATAGCCGCTTCAGCGAAGCCATGTGCTGACTCTTCTGCTTTGGTACCTTCGGCCATCTTAATTTTGGCTTCTGAATCTTTGGCAGATGCTTCAAGATTAGCAGCAGCCAATGTGGTGATTTCGACGGCTTTATGCTTGGCAGATAGCTCTTCGGCTTCGGCTTTTTTCACCTGACGTACTTTGATTTCTTCCGCATCGGCTTCTGCTGCTAGGACACGTGTCTGCTTAGAACGCTCAGCCTCGCTAATTTCGCGAACTTCTTTGATACGCTCTTCTTCTTGCGCAACGGTTTTGTCCACTGCGATACGTTCACGAATGACGTTGGCGATTTCTTTTTTCTCAAGCTCAATCGCACGTTCAGCTTCGATACGTTGCAAGTCTACTTCACGCTCACGAGAGACAATTTCTAAATCACGAGCACGCGTCACTTTTTCTTCTTCGATGACGACTGCACGCAGACGATTTTGACCTGCTACTTCGATTTCACGCTGCTGATTCTCACGTTGAATCGCTAAATCCTGCTCAACCGAGATAACGGCCGTTTCTGATTTTTTACGCTCTTCTTCTTCAATCTTGCGAGTTTCAGCCGTTTCGCGTGCAATTACTGACGAGATTTCACGTTGCTGTTTGGCTTCGGCATCGGCTTGCTGACGCTCAAGCTCTAGCATCGCCTCTCTAGTTTCGACATTCTTTTTCTTAACGGCCAGCTCTTCGTCACGCTCAAGCTCGTTGGTGATGACGTTCTGAAAGGCTGTTAATTGAGTAATCTTTTTGATACCTTCAGCATCTAAGATATTACTTGAATCTAATGACGCTTTTGGCGTTTGCTCTAAATAATCAATCGCCACATCTTCTAAGACATAGCCATTCAGATCGTTGCCGATTTCTTGAACGATACTGTCACGAAACTCGCTGCGGTTTTCAAACAGTTTGACGAAATCAATCTGCTTACCAACCGTTTTTAAGGCTTCAGAGAACTTAGCATTAAACAGCTCGTTGACAGCGACTTTATCTGACGCACGCTCTACCCCAACCGATTTGGCGACTTTTAGCACATCCTCTTCGGTTTCATTAACGCGTAAATAAAATGCCACGGTGATATCAGCACGCATGTTGTCTGCGCAAATCAAACCTTCTTTACCGCGTCTGTCCACTTCTAACGTGATAAGCGAGATTCTCATCAACTCTTTTTTGTTGATGACTGGCCAAACAAAACCACCATCAAAACGTACGGCAATTTTACTCACACCGTTGATAATGAGTGCTTTGCCTTGCTCGACCTTAAAGTAAAAGGCCTTGAGCATCAGTAGTGCGACCATCATAAAAACAAACGCCAGCACTACAACCACGCCGACGATAATGAGTGTGTCCATATCCATTCCTTTAATTAAAACATTCCATAATCAATTCTATATAAATCAGATACGCTATCAGGTTTGTTAAATTTACTGTTTATAACACCTTTTATAGCACGTGTGCTTTGTAGCCCTGTCACGCACCATTCTTATATCTGCATTATTCTGAACTGACTATAACCAAATTTAAAACCGTTTAAATCATTGCTAAAAATATTATTCATAAACCAGAGATTCTTCTAAAACCTCTGGCTAAATCCCTGTTCATTCTGTGCTAATAGCGATAATGATGTGCTGAAAATAACGATGGCGAATAATCGTGACTAGATTACTTACTAGTGGCTAAATTATTTATATAGTCGATTCAATCTAAAAGTAGTACAAGGCAACCGAGTGTAGATGTATATCAAATACTTCAAGCGAGGTTAACGCAGTAACACTTTTATAGTGGAGTGACTATAGTGGTTATTTATCTTTTACAGGGGCTACACGATAAGTATTGGCAGCCTCTAAATATTCCACCAACATCACTCGATCGCCTTGTTTCAGCGAGCCATCATTGATGTCTGAGCGAATTTTGAGTATCAATCCTGCACCACCATCATTCAACTCCACTTCGCCGTGTTTGTCCGTGACACTAAGGGTACGTACAACCGCGATTTTGCCGATATTGCTAGCAGCATTGCGTCTAGGTATTTTGGCTATTTTGTTGCGGATGGGAGAGATGATGATACCTGTCAGCCACATGGAGATGACCAATACAAAGATTAGCGCACCGGTGCCGAATAGGTAATACAAAAGACCAGAGTCAAAATTTTGATGTAAAAAACTGGTATAGAAGTAACTTAATAACCAACCAATTAAGCTGATTAGGCTAAGAATAACGATAAGTGGCACGCCATATAGACCGAACTTGAGCAGCAGCCCCGACACAAAACCTGATGAGGTCAAATTGCTACCCTCGCCACTTGCATCGCCAATATCTACTGTATCCATATCTGCCATACCAAGTAGAGAAACCATCCAATACAAGGTCACAAACATCACCAATCCTGTAAAGACTATCGTCGGGTACAAGCTGATTTTGGTGATGAATATCAAAAACAACTCTTGCATTACGTACTTTCTCCTTTTGCTCACCCAATCCAGTATCTCTATATACAGCATGTTTATATATAGTATTTTGATACGCAGAATCCGGATGAGCCATTTATAAAATTTATGTGACGTTCATAAAAACTTAAGCTATAGAATCAACTTATGTTTCTTTATTAATTATATAGACATCTCACTCTATAATACATAGATTTCGCCATTAGCGCCCCCAAATCGGTGAACGCACCATCCCGCCAGCGTCACTATTAATACTGTAGCTTGTGTTGCCAGATAACGAGCGGATGACGAGGCTGCCTATATTTCTAGTACCTTGGCTGCTCACTTGCGAGCTGCGCATTGGATAAACTGCATACTGTCCAGATGGTGATAACCGTGCAGGCTCATCGAGTCCTGTTTCTGCGAGATCGATGGTTTGACGGGTAGCCAATGTCATAACCGCAGCCTTGCGACCGTTGAGATACGCTAACTGCTGACCGTCTGCACTGAGTTGAGGACTCGCGACATAGCCACTAGTCGGCATAGGTATCGCATTGCCAGTGGCAAAGTCATAGCGATAGATGCTTGGGCGTCCAGCACGGACTTTATCACTGGTATAGACAAAGCTTTTGCCATCAGACGCATAGCTTGGCTGTACCTCAGTGCTTGATAATGTAGTCAACTGTTTGGTATTGCCATCGTTCAGACGCATCTCATAAATATCTGCGTTGCCGCCGACGGTTGAGCTATAGAGGAGTTTTTGACCATCAGGTGAGAATGACGCTGACATGTTACTGCCTTCAGCATTAACGATCAGACTTTGGGTGTTATTTTTTCGGTCATAAATATAAATCTTTGGGTTTTGACGTGGTGCTTGTTTACTATAAGCAAGCCGTTGACCATCCGCAGACCATGCAGGCGCATAGATATAGCCATTTATCTGATCAATCAACTGACGATCACTACCATCAGGACGGATGCTATATAGTGTCGATATTTTTGCGGCACCTGTACCCTGCTCATCCACATAGGCTATGCGCCCTTGACGGTCCATCACAGGCATACGCGCAGTTAGTGGATTACTATCGACGGTACTGGTAGAAATATTGGCTGATTTGCTAGGCAACGTCTGACAGCCAGCTAAAGCGCTGAGAGCTGCTATAGCGACCGTGCTGCTTATTATACGCATGCTGATCGTTGGTTTTAACACGGAGGTTTTTAGCATAAAGTAAAGTCCAATAGGTACGCTATGAAAGGTACGTCGCAAAGTGTTGGTTAGACGCAGTGTGAGCTAGATGCAGTGTTGGTCAAATACAACTTGTTACACTAGTGTAACGTAAATTGGACTTTAGTTTTGAACAAAAAAACCCCACTATAAAGTGAGGCTTAATCAAAATACTACTTTGCTTTGAAACCTTATATTGCAACACAGCTTGCAGAGAGTATTCGCTTTAAGCACATAGACTGTAGTCAACTTAACTTATAAGCCAAATTATTTAGAGACTCAATTTCTTAGAGACTAAGTTACTTAAAGATTGGATTAGTTATAAACAGCTTTATTTAGCAACGGCTTTGAAATGTGCGATTTGACTGTCATTCTTGATGGTCAAGATAGGAACATTATTGGCATTTTTATTGAGGCTATACTTACCTTCTACCGTTGCCAAAGCCGCTGTATCGAAGCTTGCTTGCGGTTCTGGGCAGGCCATCATAGTACTAATGCCATTTTTGATTTGTACATCGCCATTAACAACACTATAGCCCGCACTCATACTGTTGCAGGTGTTCATAAATGCCACGTAATCACTGCCGTTATTATTCATAAAATTTAGCGTTAACGGTTTGGCAGGATCAAAGAACAGCTGACTAACTTTGTCGCCGTTGGTGAGCTTAGCATCGACCAACTGCCAGTTATAGGCTTGTAAAGCAGCAGAAGTTACGGGTTGAGAGACAGGTGCCGTAATATTTGTGGTTTGGCAACCAGCAGCAAGCGTACCTATAGCCAGCGTTGCGGCCATCATCATTTTAGTTGTGTTCTTCATATAAACTCCTATATCGATTCAATTCAAAATTTTAAGTACGAGTATCTAGGGCATGTCATCAATGATTTTTATTATTAATAATTATCAATCTGCATAGCGCATTCTATTGTGCATAATTAATGCCTGATTGTCATCATAGCTTCAGTATAGTCATTCCACTATAGAAATATTATTGCGTCAACCTCGTTTGAAGTATTTGATATACATCTACACTCGCTTGTGAACCATGCTGATAGCACCTGATACGTAGGTAGCTATTAGATAATCCGAACACAATACTCATCAGTACAAAAATCTTGAATTTTTTGAGAACAGGACTATTAATAGCAGTGTACGGATAATATAGCGCCAGACTTGCTCGCCACTCTCTCAAAACAGTCGCGCCTGCATTTATGCTATAATCCACCACATTAATTCCATAACTATAAGTACGATTATGATGACTAAAAAATCCTTGATCCAATCTCCAGAAGCCATAGAAAAAATGCGTGTCGCCGGTAAACTGGCCAGCGATTTGCTGGTTATTCTGGACGAACACGTCAAAGTGGGTGTCAGCACCGAAGCCTTGAACCGCCTTGCTCATGACTATATTGTTAATGTACAAGATGCTATCCCTGCGCCACTCAACTATAATGGCTTCCCGAAGTCAATCTGCACCTCGGTCAACCATGTGGTTTGTCACGGTATCCCGAGCGAAAATAAACTGCTAAAAGATGGCGATATCATCAACATTGATGTGACCGTCATCAAAGATGGTTATTACGGCGATACGTCAAAAATGTGGATTGTCGGCAACGGCTCTATTATGGCCAAGCGCATCTGTAAAGTGGCACAAGATGCCCTCTATGCAGGTATGAGTGTTGTCAAAAATGGCGCGCGTTTGGGCGATGTGGGTGCTGCGATTCAAGAAGTAGTCGAGCCTGAGCGTTTCAGTATCGTACGTGAGTTCTGTGGACACGGCATCAGTAATGAATTCCATCACGAGCCACAAGTCATGCATTATGGCAAAAAAGGCACAGGCTTTGAGCTAAAAACAGGCATGACGTTCACTATCGAGCCAATGATTAATGAAGGCAAATGGCAGACCAAAATCCTGCCAGATGAATGGACGGCGATTACCAAAGACCGTAAGCTGTCTGCCCAATGGGAGCATACGATGGTCGTGACAGATAATGGTTGTGAGGTGTTTACCACCCGCCCTGAAGAAGATTTAAGCTTTTTGACTCAGTAATATAATAAAAGATCGCCTAGGCGGTCTTTTTTTTGGACTATAATCAGGGTGAATTGAGTATTATGCTTATTGATCTTTTATCTTTATACTTTTCATACCCATACAGTTTTAGTACATCCTGATTTTTGTAGTACGCTACATATAGTCGGTTCAGTATAACTTGATACAAGAAAGCCGAGTGAAAGTACTACAGCTAGTAAACTAAGCAAGACTGACGCCGTATCGAATTTATAGTGGATTGACTATAGCACCATAGTTGTCATAGGCTTTCATCTTAACGAGCTATCTCTAAACTCTTAATTGGATAACACTCATGTTTAATTGTGATATCACCTCTATTGACCTAACGCCATTACCGTTGCTGTCAGCTGACATAGCGACGAATGCACCACTATCAGATACCGATAACGCCGAAAAACCACTACTGGGTATTCCTAAGTGGTTGACTCAAATCAATGAAGACATCAGTCGCGCACTCGAGCGTGGTGTTAATATTCGTCAGTTGGTGACCGTTCGTGCCTGTGCGATAGATGAGTTACTGATTGCTTTGTTTAAGTGGTTTGAGCTGGATAAGACCGACTTGGCATTCTTCGCCACTGGTGGTTACGGTCGCGGTGAGCTGTCGCTCTATTCAGATATCGATATTTTATTATTATCTCCTGATGAGATTGATGCTGAGACCAGTGGAAAAATTGATCGCTTGGTCGCATTGTTGTGGGATATCGGACTGGAGCCTGCGCTTTCGGTACGTACCGTCAATGATGCGCTCGAAGCTGCGCTTGATCACACGATTGCTAGCGCACAGCTCGAAGCTCGGCTATTGATTGGCAATGAAGCACTGCAAGAGATGCCCGTTAAAATTGTCAATGAACAGTGGTCACCGCGTAGTTTCTTTGAGGTAAAAATCGAAGAAGCCAAAGCGCGCCATCTACAGCACAATGCTACCGAGTATAACCTCGAGCCAAATATCAAGACCGCTCCTGGCGGCTTGCGCGATATTCATATTATCGGTTGGGTGACTAAGCGTTACTTCCGAGTGGGCAAGCTATATGACTTGGTACAGCAGAACTTTTTGACTGAAAAAGAATTTGATGAACTGAGTTTTGCAGAAGGTTATTTATGGCAAATACGTCATTACCTGCATGTATTGACAGGTCGTAACGAAAACAAGCTACTGTTTGATTATCAGCGTGAGATTGCCCAATTAATGGGCTATGAGACTCAACCAGACGACGAGCCTAATGCCGCTGTTGAACGATTTATGCGAGATTATTATCGCTGTGCCATGCAGATATCGACTCTGTCTGAAATGCTCACCAATCATTACTACGAAACAATTATAGAACCAAAACTGTCAGACGATGAGCGACCTAAGAAGCATCCGATCAATGCGCGCTTTAATCAAGTTGGCGATCAAATCTCTATGGCGCATCATCGGGTATTTGCCCAGCATCCAGAAGCTATCCTAGAGATGTTTTTACTGATGGGTCAACATAATATCAAAAACGTCCGTACGCATACCCTGCGCGCATTAAAAATCGCCGCACGTGGTATCGATCAGGTTTATCGTGATAATCCTGTTCACCAAGCCCTATTCTTAGCCAATTTAAAAGAACAGAATTATCTGTTTCACCGTCTACGTACCATGAACCGCTATGGCGTATTAGGGAATTATATCCCTGCTTTTGCCCAAGTGACTGGTCTTATGCAATATGATTTATTCCATCGTTATACCGTTGATGCACACACGTTGTTTTTAATTCGAATCTTGCACCGTTTCACGGATTCGCGTTTTTATGAAGATTTTCCACTGGTCAGCTCTATCTTTCAGCGTATTGAACGCAAAGAGATATTAGTACTGGCAGCGATGTTCCATGATATTGCCAAAGGTCGCGGCGGCAATCATAGTGAACTAGGCCAAACCGAATCGATTGAGTTCTGCTTAGCACATGGCATGAGTTTGGCGGATGCCAACTTGGTCGGCTGGCTGACCCGTTATCATCTATTGATGTCGATGACCGCTCAGAAAAAAGATATCTCAGACCCTGAGGTTGTCACGCTGTTCTCAGATCTCGTTGGTAATGTCACCCATCTCAACCATCTATATGTGCTCACCGTGGCAGATATGAACGCCACCAATCCACAGTTGTGGAATAGCTGGCGCGCCACACTCATGAAACAGCTATACTCACAAACTCGTCGTATTTTGCGCGCTGATATTGATGCCCCAACCAACCGCCAAGATATGATTAGTGCGACACGCACGCAGGCCTTAAATATGCTGGCCAATGTGAACAATCAGCACATGAATCGCGAAGAAGTACTGAGACTATGGGATGACTTGGGCGACGAGTACTTCTTACGAGAAATCGCTGAGGATATTTTGTGGCATACCGAAGCTATCTTGAATCACCCACCTATTGGTCTTGCGTCTAACGCTGACAGCCCGCCATTGGTTGTACTGCGTGAGCATAGAGAGCTAGCACTGGATGCCGTGCAAGTTTTTGTTTATACCCAAGATCAGATGAATCTATTTGCCGTCACTATGGCAGTGTTCGATCAAATGAATCTAGATGTCTTAGATGCACGCATTATTACTGCCACGCGTGACTTTGCTTTGGATTCTTATGTACTGCTTGACCCTACTGGCACCTTATTAATTGATGAAGAGAGTCAGCAAGAGCTCAAGCAGCGGTTGATCAGCGCATTTAAAGACCCAACAGTGCTAAAGATTACAAACAAGCGCATTCCGCGTCAGCTCAGAAACTTTGAAGTGACTACGGTTATCAAATTTGAGTTTAATGAGGCCTCAGATCAGCACATAATGAGCTTAGAAACGCTCGATCAGCCAGGGCTACTCGCTCGAGTTGGGCAAGTATTCTTGCAAGAGAAGATTGAGGTTCATGCAGCTCGTATTACCACTTTGGGTGAGCGTGCAGAAGATATGTTTTATATCAGTGATCAGAACGATGAGCCACTCTCTGCTGACAGACTTGAAACTTTGAAGTCAGCATTGATTGCCAGTCTTAGTGTACAGAAAGACTGCCCGCTTTATTAAATCAAATGTGATGCAGTAGGCGCGTCAAAAAAGCACTATAGAAAAGCACTATAGAAAAGCACTATAGAAAAGCACTATAGAAAAGCACTATAGAAAAGCAGAAAGCATGCCATTGATAACGCTATCGATGGCATGCTTTTTTATATCTAATTGCTTTTATATCCGACTACATTGATATCTAATAACGAAGCAGTTTTTTATAAAGTGCTTTTGTATATCATCTCGCTAGCGTGCTCATTGAGCTCATCATCAGCGAGATCTGGTGGCAAAATCTCTGCTTCGATATGCTTTTGCGTCAGTATTAAACGCCCAGCATCGACCTCTCTTTTTAGCAAACAATGCAAGCTTGCTAAATGGAAGCTTTTGTCAAAATATTCATACATCTCTCTTAGGGAAAGAGGGGCATGGGCATGCACATCTGGATAGAGACTGTCCTCTGCCAGAATGATCATTTCATTCATGGCTTCTTCACGTAGCAACTCATCTTTGTCAATTTTGCGTTGTAAAGTATTCGCCATTTGACCTTTGGCTGCCAACATGACCACAAATATGATTGTCTGTAAGGTAAACAGAGCAACATATTGCCATAAGGGCAGCATGATATCCAGCAATTTGCTAAGTAACATCAGCAGCATTGCCACGATGACATAGCTGACCAATTGCCATAAGAACCACATCATCAAGCTGTTTTCACCATACCAAAACATTTTTCTTTCTTTACGGTTAATCAGTTGCTGACGCGATTGCCACCAACTGTGCTCGCGTTGCTTGAGTCGCTCGTACAATTTGGTACGCGGCAGGCTACCATTAGAATTTTCATCATTGATATCTTTAGCGTCAAGACTATCGGGTTTTGCAACACTAGGCATATCAAATTATCCTTACCATGATCTATCATTAAGACTGATAGAGATTTTTGTATTGTTATAAGTTATCAATTGATAAGATTTTCTGAGCATTTTTCAGTACATTACTTCTGTGTCTGTTTCATCATTTACGGTCAAATAGCTTGGCAGTCTGAGCATGAAAAGAAGAAAAAGACAAAAAACAAGAGAAGTGCTACACTGCTTAAATGTAAATTTTCTTTATAACTTTATTATTAATTGTCTATTATAGTTACCCTACCTATGAATCACAACTTAACGTATCTGCATCCTTACCCTTTCGCAAAAATGGCTACCCTACTGGCGGATAGCACCCCAGCCCATAACTACAGTGAAATCAAACTGGGTATTGGTGAACCAAAGCATGAGCCACCCGCTTTTGTACTGGACGTACTACGCGAAAATTTGGACAAAATAAGCCGTTATCCAACGACCAATGGCCTGTTTGAACTACGCCAAACCATTGCACATTGGTTAGAAAAGCGGTTTTTCTTAAATCATGTCGATGCTAATACACAAGTATTGCCAGTGATGGGAACACGCGAGGCTATTTTTAGTTTGGTACAAGCGGTTGTCGATCACAAAGTCATCGATACTGACAATCATTCACTGTCTGTATCTGGTCAACCTCCTACCGTGGTCATGCCCAACCCGTTTTATCAAATATATGAGGGTGCGGCCATATTGGCACAGGCAACGCCTTACTTTATACCTTGCACACTAGATAATGACTTTAAAGGTGATTATCGCGTAGTACCAAAAGAAGTTTGGGCACGCACGCAGCTTTTGTTTGTCTGTAGTCCAAACAACCCAACAGGCTCAGTCATGACGATGGACGATTGGGAATACCTCATTCGCCTATCTGATCAGTACGGTTTTATCATTGCTAGTGACGAATGCTATAGCGAGCTGTATTTTGATACAGCTCCGATTGGACTGTTGCAAGCCTGCGCGACACTCGGTCGTCATAAATTTAAAAACTGTATCGTCTTTCATTCTTTATCCAAACGCTCAAACCTGCCTGGTTTACGCTCAGGATTTGTGGCGGGTGATGCCAATATATTGCAGGCGTATCTGCAATATCGCACCTATCAAGGCTGTGCCATGCCGATACCGCACCAGCTCGCCTCTATCGCTGCTTGGCAAGATGAAAAGCATGTGGCGCACAATCGCGCACTCTATCAGGAAAAATTTGCCTTATGGATGTCGGAGCTTGGTGACCTATTAGAGTTGCGGATGCCTGAGGCTGGATTTTACTTTTGGATAAAAGCGCCTAAGCAATTCAATGGTGATGATGAGCTGTTTGTCAAAGCACTGTATGAGCAAGCCAATATTCATGTTTTAGCAGGTCGCTATCTATCACGTGAAGTGAATGGTAAAAACCCTGGTCAAGGTTATGTACGTATTGCTTTGGTCGCTAGTGTCGAAGAAAGCCGTGAAGCGATAAGCCGTATTCGAAAATTACTTGGTGCGTAAGGTGCACAATTCATAGAATGTATAAGCAGTCGCTTTACGCGCATTAATCTTCAAGAACAACACCAACCTCTAATAACCACAATATAAATGTGGTTATTAGAGGTTTTTTGCTGCAATAGTGCTATAGTAAAGTATCTTTTACCTAGGGCGTGTCCTCACTCTGAACCATAAACTTTAAATGGACTAAAAAGGGTTAAATCTTTGCCAAACTGCGTCAAGTAGCTTGCTAATATCTCGACATTATCTGCACTACTTTCCTCGTTTAGCTGCCATTTTTATCACCATTTTCAAAATGAAGACACGCCCAATATGCCATCAAGGATGATGCCATGGCCCATCTTGATTTTACCCAGCCTCCCTTTGATGTATTAAGTATGGCTGAACGTCAAAGCATTAGAAAAAACACTCAAATCCGCTATCTTGCCAAAAGCGAAAGCCTGCTGGCAGAAGAGCTGCAATGTCTGTATGTGGTCATCAAAGGACAAATTGAGCAGTCACTTGACGGTGAGTTCGTTGGCTCCTATCTAGGTAGCAATCATTCTGACCATCTCAATAATAACGACTGGTTCGATAGTCGTCGTTTGCCCGAGTCATCGGCAAACGGCAATCCTAATACCGAAGCATTACAAACTTATCAATTTACAGCGACCGAAGACACTTTACTGCTACAAATTGCTGGTAGCGCAGTCGGCAAAATCAGCGCACAAAATCATCTAGTACGCCAAATGCTATCTGACAAACTCCCTGAACGGTTAAAAGCGTTACAGCAGCGACGCAATCACAAAGTAACCAATCCTAATGCCTATAACGATCAGCAAGAAGTTCAGCAAATCATGCTGCAACCAGTGATAGATGTCAGTTTATTGCCCGTACATATTGTGGATGCCAGTAACAGCTTGTATGACGCCGCCTGCATCATGACCCAAGTAGGGCTGAAGCACGTACTGGTGCGACCATCAAATCCTTCAGACAATACTGAAGATAAGCATCATGGCACAGGGCATATGTTAGGAATTTTGACCGATACCGATATTTGCCGCGCGGTGAGTGAGCAGCAGAACCCTGCCACGACTACCTGCCAGCGTTATGCTAACTTTAACCTACGTACCATCAACGCTACTGATGAAATTGGCGATGCCCTATTGACCATGACTCGCTATCGTATCCATAGACTGCCAGTGATTGATCATAATGGTGACGTGGCAGGAGTACTTGGACAGAGCGATATGCTCGCTCATATTGGTCATCATTCACAACTCATTAGTATTCAAATCGAACAGGCAAAGGATCTCTCAAGCCTAAATACTGCTGTCGAACTTATCGGTCGTTATATTCGTGTGCAACATCAAAATGGCGTCAAAATCGGTAACATCAGTCGCATGGTACAGACGCTCAACGCACAGGTATTTACCAAGCTCTGGCAACTCATAGTACCTGATGAAGTCATGGCAAACACCTGCCTCATCGTCATGGGGTCAGAGGGTCGCGGTGAGCAAATCATGCGTACTGACCAAGATAATGCACTCATCATGCGTGATGGTTACACTCATGATGATTTGGCACAGTTTGCTGATACCTTTAATAGTCATTTGGCTACCCTAGGTTATCCCTTGTGCGACGGCAATATCATGATGACCAACCCCATGTGGCGACAGCCGCTAAAAGCATTTAATGCGCAAATCAGTTGGTGGTTTAAAAACACCGATCCGATGCATGGTATTTATTTGTCTGCTATCCTCGATGGTGAATATGTCTGTGGTGACGAGTCATTATTGACTCAGGTACGTCAACATCTAAAAGTAGCCCACCGACAGTCAGACCCTATGTTTGTACGCCAGTTCGCACGCGCCGCCCTACAGTTCGGTGATGTGAATCAGTGGTGGCAAAAATTCGTTCCACTACTAGGTGGTAAGGCAGATTCGCATGATATCGATCTAAAAAAAGCCGGTATCTTTCCACTGGTTCATGGTATTCGCACTTTAGCATTAGAGAATGACATCTTAGAAGTCCCTAGTACCAAGAATCGCCTAAAGGCGTTGGTAAAAAACCAAGCATTAACCCAAGAGCGTGCAGACAACTTGTTAGAGGCTTTGGAGTTCTTTATGGCGCAACGTCTATCAGTTGCTCTGTCTACCGATGACAGACACGCACGCCAAGTAAATCCAACGACGCTGACGGCACTTGAGCGTGACTTGCTAAAAGAGTGTCTGTCCGTGGTCAAAAGCTTTAAGACACAGCTACGTCAGCACTATCAATTAGAAATAGCATAAACAAATGAGCACGCATATGAGTTGGCTAAAGCAGTTGTCTTGCACTTGGCAAAAGACACAATTACAGCGTCCAGAGTTGGCCTCGATGTTTACCCAACCGATGGCTGAGCAGTGGGTGGCGATTGACTGTGAGATGACAGGACTCAATCCCAAAAAGCATCATGTACTGTCTGTCGCAGCGATTCATATCAATGGCAATACCATCGACACAGGCAATGGCATGCATTTGGTCTGTAGACCACCGGTGATGCCTGACCGAGATACCATTGTCATTCACGGCTTGCGTACCGCTGATGTCGAGCATGGTATGAGCTATGATGAAATGCTGGCGCTATTACTACCGTTCATAGATAACCGACCCATCATTGGGTTTTGTACTCAACTAGATACGGGATTTTTGAATCCTTTGGTCAAGCGCTATATGGGTACCACGCTGCCCAATGAAATCATCGATGTGCGGCATTTATACAGTCGTCGCATGAGTGGTCACACCCAAGGCCTCTCTGGCCAATCGCAGCATTTGACCAATATATTAGCGCATTATAATATTCCTGATCTGGGCGCTCACGATGCTTATAACGATGCCATTATGACGGCGATGGCCTTTTTGCACGTGCGTTAATATCATTTATAGACAACAAAATCGAGCTTTTAACAAGTCTCTCCATCTACGCGAAAACAGCAACTCATGTTAGTATAGTCGGTTTTTACCACCGACTAAAAGATGCTCATGCGACCTACTTCCAAACGCTCTCGTTCTCCTGCCCTTGTTGCCAAACTTTCACCGATTTTTCACCATCTACGACCGTTTAATCAGGTGAGTAAACGCTTGGCTGTATTAGCATTAATCGCAACACCATTATATGCACAGGCAGCATTGCCAGCAGCTATTCAAGCGGCATTATCACGAGCTGATTTAACGGAAGCTGATATCAGTATCATCATTACGCCAGTCGGTGATAAAAATGCCAGTCACCTGCCTGCTCCTATTCAGGTCATTGACAGCCAGTCGGATAACTCTTCTGAAAGTACCTCGCAACCAACGCTAACGACTAATGCGACTTCTAACACCAATAACAGTGTCCAGAAAACAACGCCGAGTGATGCTCGCGATGAAAAAAACCATTTAGTGCAACCAAGCACATTGATTACGATTGAACAGCGCACGATTAAAAAGCGTGAGCAAGCATTGCATGCTTATACGGATGACCCTTACACTTACCAAAGTTTAGAAAGTATCCCAACCGTACTGGATGACTCATCAAAAACAACAGTCATTGACGATCATAATAATCATGAAAGTGGCAATACTGATAGCAACACGGGCACACCTTCTATAAAGATGTCATTTTCACCCCTACTGAGTCATCAACCCGATGTCGCTCGTACGCCTGCCAGCACTATGAAACTCGTTCCCAGTTTTATCGCTTTAGATACCTTAGGGACTGGCTTTGTCTGGCATACACGTGTCTACCATACTGGCCTTATCATCGGTGACCGTCTACACGGCGACTTGGTTATCCAAGGCAGTGGCGACCCCAAAATGACCCATGAGCGTTTGGCGCAACTGCTCTATAAAGTACAGTCAGCTGGCATTCATCACATCGATGGAGATATCATCATCGACAGCGCTGTCTTTAAAAATATCACTAAAGATCCTGCCGCCTTTGATAACTCGCCACTGCGTCCTTATAACGCCAGTCCCGATGGTTTTTTAGTTAACTTCAGTACCATTGGTATCAAAAGCTACCCGTTAGACAATGGTCAAGCTAGCCTGATTTATACGCCGCAATTAGCAAACTATCAATTACCCACTACCATAAATACCCGCTCAGCGAGCTGTGGACAAGCAAGCTATAGCCTCTCGCCGCAGTGGAAAGCCAAACAACTGATGTTAAATGCCGACTTGCCAAGCAGCTGTGGTGAGCATGTTTTTTATGTTGCGTATCCTGATGCCAAAGACTTTGCTGCACGTATCATCGCCGAAAAATGGCAGGCGCTAGGCAATACACTCAGTGGTGATGTCATCACACAAGAAGTGCCTTATGCTGGGACAAAGTCTCTAAAGTCGACACATGGTCTCACAGCATTGTCTATGTCACCGCTCCCCATTGTCAGCTACCCATCACTGAATCTCACTCAGCAAATTTATGATATTAACCACTTTTCCAATAATGTGATGGCTGAACAAGTGGCTCTATCAATAGGGGCTTATGGCAATGCCAAGGGCGTTAAAACTCATGACGAAACACATGTAAAGAACCATAGAAATGAAAGCAGCCTATACCAATTTGGCAAACCTACTACTACCGACTATCCAGCGGCATTGCAAAGTATCAATCAATGGTGGCAAACCAATCTAAGCACGCCACCGCCTCATCTAACCAACGGCTCAGGACTCTGCCGCGAATGCACCATCAGCGCGGCCAATTTAAGCGAACTATTAACATATGCTTATGATAGTCCAAGCTTCGATGCTTACGTCAATTCACTAGGTGTGGCAGGTGTCAGTGGCACCATCACCGCGCATGGTGAACGTTTGCCAGAGTCTGCAGCCATTGGCCGCGCATGGATAAAAACAGGTACTCTAAATAATGTGACCTCGATGGCAGGTTATGTCAAAGGATTGTCAGGGCAAGATTATGTCGTCGTGGGACTTATTAATAGTGAGCAGTCTCTGAATGCTTATACTGCCAGACCAGTATTGGATGCGATGCTCGATTGGACCGCTGAGCATTGATTACTTTTATCAAAAATACTTTTTAATGAATAATTGATAATATATCAATTACATTACGCTTTTACCTTTATAAAGGTCAGATTATGCCACGTAAGATAACCAATCTTAGCAAACCTAGCCCTCAGTCGAATCGTGATGGGCTAACGAAAAATAATGGATTGGCTCAACCCAAACTGGCGCAGTATATTGGTTTTTTTGCAGTTGGTTATACACTTGCCAGCGCAGTGTTTATGATGATTCAAACCCAGCTTACCTTGAACTCACAACTGGTCACGGTGCTATCTATCATTATTGGCGCTTACATCGCAGTCAGTAAATTCGTCAAGCATCAGCAGCGAGCATTGGATAGAAGTGAGATTAATCGCATCATGTTGAGCGGGGTTGCTGTTATCTGGCTAGTAACTGCACTTTACTTCGTAGCCATATGGTTTTGGTTATTTGATACAGTGAGCCGTGAAGTCTTAGTCGATATGGCGATGCAAAAACCTTTACCACTGCTCTCAGCACTCGTCATGATATTGGTACTGACGTTGGTCAGTGCTCGAATCAGTCTTTGGGTGCTCAATAGCCTACTTGACCCCAAACGCAAAACTCGATAGGCAATTAGCAAGCGCAGAAAAACTATAAGTAGCGAAAAACTGGCTTGGTTATTGAGCTGTATCGCCTATAAAATATTGCGTTAACGTTAATGGGTAAAATTTTGGACAATGACCTACTTTGGACAATAACCTACTTTGAATAGGAGCACGCATCATGGAAATGTTCTTTTTTGACAATATAGACAAACTTGGACGTATCGTCTTAACGACCGTTATGATTTACGTATTCATCGTATTGATTACCAAAATCTCTGGCAAGCGCTCGACGTCACAGCTCAACAACTTTGATTGGGTCGTCACCGTGATGATCGGCTCATTAGGTGCCAGTACTATTTTGCTAAAAGACATTCCTTTTGTCGAAGGGGCTTCATCGATTTTAGTGCTTTATGTGTTGCAGTTTTTAGTCACCAAATATGCGTCTATTTCAACGCCCTTTAGCAGTTTTATTTTGTCTGAGCCGCGTATCGTCTTTTATCAAGGACAGTTTTTGCCAGATGCAATGCGAGATGAAAGGCTGACCCGTCAAGAAATCGAATGTGCGATGCGCTCTGAAGGTATGAACAGTTTTGATGATATTGAAGCCATTGTCTTTGAGTCTGATGCCCAGCTTACTATTATTCCAAAGCCCAACACGACTGATGCGAGTAAGGATAACCCAAACACAGAAGCGACTGTCTCCGATACTATTGCACCGCTAATGTAAAATATATAGTCGGTGAACTACTAAACCACTACGGCGTTACCCTCCTTAGATGTACTACTTGTACAATCTGCAGTCGGCTACCTTGTACCCACTTTAGAGTTCTTTGACTATAGAGCATCATATTTTTCGTTTTATCAATTATTGAAATGGTAACTACTATGAAGGTAAGAATTTTGACCGTCGGTAATAAAATGCCCAAATGGGTACAGACGGGTTTTGATGAATATTTTAAACGTATCCAACCCATGCTCAGCACAGAAATTGTTGAGCTGGCTGCTGCAAAACGCGCAAAAAACCCTTCAGATGCCAATTTGGCACAGTACCGTGAGCAAGAAGGTCAGGCGATATTGTCCGCTCATAACACGTCAGGTCGTGAGCAATTATGGGTACTGGATGTCAAAGGTAAGATAATTTCGACAGAAGGACTGGCTGATAAATTGGCTGATGGTATGCAGCAAGGCGATGATATTGCTCTAGTCATCGGCGGTGCAGATGGTGTCTCGCCAGAAGTGTTAGCCAAAGCCGATGTGAAGCTATCACTATCAGCGCTGACATTACCACACCCGTTGGTACGTGTTGTGCTAATGGAACAGTTGTATCGGGCGATGAGTATCAATAATAACCACCCTTATCACCGTGGAAACTAGATAGATTAGACGTATAAAAAATGACCACGACGTTTTAATCAAACCACTCAAAACATCAATCGTAGAACGGATTGAAAAACTGGTGCATGCCCTAATACATAGAACATGAAATATCCAAAAACTGCGACACCTGACGCCTCTCGTCCAAGCCATCAACACGATGACTCCCATCCCAATTCGCCAACGCCTATCACTGCGGCGGGCGTTTGGGCAGACGCACCTGTGGTAGCGGCCAATGCTACTAAGTTTGCAAAGCTACCAGCAGTGTTTATCTCGCATGGAGCGCCCACGCTTGCTATTGAGCAATCATCTACGACCAGCGCGCTAGCACGTATCGGGCAAAATTTACCAAAGCCACGTGCTATCCTTATTATGTCCGCGCATTGGCAGTCATCCAAGCTTGAAATCAGCAGCAATCCACAACCGAAGACGTGGCATGATTTTTCAGGGTTTTCGCCTGAGTTGTACGAGCTACAATATCCAGCAGCTGGTCATCCTGTGCTTGCGGAATCACTCGCACAGCAGCTCACCGCACGCGGTATTACTTGTAGCGTCAACCCTGTACGTGCGTCTGACCATGGCGTGTGGGCACCTCTCAGACATCTGTACCCAGAGGCAGACATACCTATCGTACAAATATCTTTACCTCGGCACTATGACAGTGTCGCTTGTTATCAATTGGGTGCACAGCTAGCACGACTGCGCCATGAGCAAATACTTATTATTGGCTCAGGTAACATTACACATAACCTGAGCGCCATGCGCTGGCAATCTGACAGTATCGATCAAGCCGCCAAAGACTTTAAGCTATGGCTACTACAGCAGCTTAAGATAGACATACCCACTGCTCTAGACTGGCAGCAATACCCTAATTATAAAAACATTCATCCGAGTGATGAGCACTTGCTACCGCTGTTCTTTGCACTAGGTACTGGTCAGCGCGTCTCAGTCGTCCATCAAAGCATGGCACATCATAGTTTGGGTATGGATATTTATCGCTTTGATTAACATGTACTAGGCCGTGTCCTCATCATAGCGCTACTGTTCAAAAGCAGCTTTCGTAAATAATCCAGCACGCTCAAACTCACCTGCCACACTAAACAGCGTGGCTTCATCGTTCATACGCCCAATCAACTGCATACCAATCGGCAAGCCTTTTTTGCTCATGCCGAGTGGTAACGACATTGCTGGTAGACCTGTGACATTGCCTAATAACGTAAAGGCCATTTTTCCTAGTATCGGTTGGCTCAGTTTTTCAATCATGCCAGAGCGAAAAGCATACTTACCCATATCAAAGCCTTTATTGAGAAACTCTGCACTACGCATCAGCATTTCATCCGTGCGGCTGGGTGGCAATATCCCATGCTTGACCGCAGGTGTGGGTACGGTTGGGCACAAAATCATATCGTAGGTTTCAAGCAATAAGCCAGTCTGATATTGGCTATGATGCCAGCCATGTTTGGCATGAGCCAAATCAACTGCTGATAGTGAGCAACCTAGCAATGCCATATTATAAGTTTGCGGCTCTAGATTCTGAATATGTTCGATACCAAAATCACGCTCGAGATTGTCAATGGTAAATGCGGTATGAGCACAAACCACCACCATAAAATCATGCCAAAACTGTTCAATATCAATATTAGGTTCAGCAGGTACTACTCGGTGCCCCATGGCTTCTAGTTGCTTGGCAGTTTGCTCGAGGACCGCCAGTACTTCTTTGTCCACTACAGTATTGGCAATCAACGGCTTCTGATGCAACGCAATGGTTAATTGTCTCGGCGCGCGCATGGCTGCTTGTAAAAAAGTACCCTGTGGTGGCGCGATGACATACGGAGCACCGATTTCTACACCGCTTGTCGCATCGAGCATAGCAGCGCTATCACGCACGCTACGTGTAATCACATGGTCAGCGACTGCTCCCTCCCAACCCTCTCCAAATGACGGGCCCATTGGGTTACGACCACGGCTAGGCTTGAGTCCAAACGCGCCGCACCACGCAGCGGGAAAACGTATCGAGCCACCGCCATCACCTGCGCCTGCCATCGGTACGATACCACTCGCAACTGCTGCTGCACTGCCGCCAGATGAGCCACCAGAGCTATAGCACTTCTTAAATGGATTATGAGTCGCGCCATGAGCTTTGGGTTCAGTCGTGATAATCAAACCAAACTCAGGAGTGTTCGTTTTACCAAAGGTATTGACGCCAGTGGCTTTCATCCGTTTGACGATTTCGCTATCTTTTTCTGAGATGATATTGACACTACGACTGCCCATCGTGATGGGTTCATCAGCGAAGCTAAACGATAAATCTTTTAATAGATACGGCACGCCATTGAATACGCCAGAAGGCAATCCTGCCTGCGCCGCACGATACGCACGTTCATCAAAACGGTGGATAATGGCATTCAATTTAGGATTTAATTTGTTTGCCTGACTGACTGCTGCATCTAACAATTCTTTGGCGCTGACCTCACCGGCATTGACCAATGCCGCTAATGCGAGACCATCGTACTGGGTATACTCTTTGAACATAACCGACCTTCCTTGGAGAGTAATTGAATAGAGAATTCTTAAAATTAACAAATATTTATCGATAAATAACTGTCAGTTTAGTATAAAAAACCACTACTTATGATTGATAAATGGACTCATTAGTCACTTAGGTACTGAACTGGCTATTACTCATTCATGAATTTAACCTTAGATAATTACAGTGTATTTAATGACAATATTTTAGTATTATATTCCTAAGCACTTAATATCTCACTAAAAAACATACCTGTGCTTATCCCACAAAAAAGGCGAGCCACTTTCGTGACTCGCCTTTTCATATTATTAATACTAAATGCTACATCAGTAACTCACGCTTACCGCTTTTACCCATCGAGCTGACCAGTCCAGCTTCTTCCATCGAGTCGACAATACGTGCTGCACGGTTATAGCCAATACTAAATTTACGTTGGATACTAGAAGCCGAGACTTTACGCGTTTCCATAATAAAGGCAACCGCGTCATTGTATAAGTCATCATCTTCACCAGAGGCGTTGCTTGAACTACCACCACCTCCTGGACTAGATAATTCAAAATTCCCTGCCATGTTATCAATATAGTCGGGCGCACCGCGCTCACGCCAAGCATCACACACACGGTTGACCTCTTCATCGCTGACATACGCACCATGCACACGATCAGGCTCAATTTGCCCAGGCCCTAAGAACAACATATCACCATTGCCTAGCATATCCTCAGCACCACCACTATCCAAAATAGTCCGCGAATCGACTTTTGAGTTCACGCGCAATGCTGCACGTACTGGGATGTTGGCTTTAATCAGACCTGTAATGACATCCACCGATGGACGCTGAGTGGCTAACATCAAATGAATACCGGCTGCCCGCGATTTTTGTGCCAAACGCGTGATGAGCTCTTCGGCTTGTTTACCAACCTGCATAATCATATCGGCAAACTCATCCGCGACGATGACAATCATTGGCAAGGTTTTAAGCTTCGGCGCTTGGCTGATACTCACGCTATCATTCGGTCGCCATAAGGGATCAAGCATAGGATTGCCTGAGGCCTCGGCAGCGCGCACTTTTTTATTGAATTCATCAAGCTTGCGAACTTTCAGTAAGCTCATTAGTTGATAGCGGCGTTCCATCTCTGCCACACACCATGACAAGGCACTGGCAGCTTCCGTCATATCAGTCACAACAGGCGTTAACAGATGCGGAATATCATTATAGTTGGCAAGCTCAAGCTGCTTGGGATCAATCAAGATAAGGCGCAGCTCATTGGGCGTATATTTGAGTAACATCGACAGTAGCATTGAGTTAACCAAAACCGATTTACCAGAACCTGTCGTACCAGCGACCAGCATATGCGGCGCACGCGCAAGGTCAGTAATGATAGGTTTACCGCCAATATCTTTGCCCATTGCCATGCTGATTTGCGCTTTTGGGTCTTTAAATTTTTCAGTATTTAGCAGCTCTATCAAACGTACCATTTCACGTTTTGGGTTGGGTACTTCAATACCAATATAAGGCTTACCCGGTATTACTTCAACCACACGCAGAGATGCCATAGACAGCGAGCGTGCTAAATCACGCGAAATGCCCGTTACCTTGCTAGCCTTTACACCTGCCGCCAGCTCGACCTCAAAACGTGTCACGACTGGCCCCGGAATCGCATTGACAACTGATGCTTTTACATTGAATTCTTGTAGCTTGATTTCTAATAATTCTGATAGCTCAACCAGCTTTTCTTCGGTATAACTCGGTTGGCGATTTGGGTCTGGATTGTCTAAAATCGACATCTCAGGAATAGGCGACAAACTACTACGATAAGCCGCCGTTTGCATTGAGCGTGACTTAGTACTGAACGCTGCATCATCGCTAATATGGGGCATAACAGGAGCAGCATCATCAGCGCTCGTATCATCTGGCACCATATCAGCAATATGGTTGCTAGAATCTCCTTCAGGTATATCAAAACTCACATTGGATTTAGAAGCAACAACTGGCTCAGCGACAACAGTTGGTGGTAATGTTGGATTGGCAGGCGGTGTATTGGTCGGCGTCATATCGGCCATTTTTGATATTGGCTCGATAGCTTCTGCAGCAAGTAACGCAGCTGATTTTGCAATCGCAGCCGACGACGCAGCATTGTTCAATGTTTTAGTTTCATTACTGGCTGGTTTATCGACAGATGGACTCGTATCACTAGCAGCTGAAGCAACAACTATATTCGAAGGCTTATTATCAGAAAGCTTGCTATTCGAAGGCTGCTTATTAATAGCATCACCACTGGACAAATCTGGCACAGGCTCTACGACTGCTTCTCGTACTGGCTGCTCCGCGACACTATCAGACTTAAGCCTTTCTATAGACGCTGCAGTAGTAGGTACTGAAATATCTGCATGCTCTGCTAGCCAAGCATCTGCCAATGTATCAATACTCTCTACTGGTACATCAAGCCCAGAATCTGCCGTATTTTGAAGAGCCGTCTCACCGTATACGATATCCTCAAGTGGCGACTGAACGTCAGCTATTTTTGCGGTTGATACAGTCGGAGCAGATGGCACAGCTGATTCTAGCGACTCAGTATTGGTATGACTAAATTCAGTATCATTAGGTACTGGTACAGTAGCATCTGAACCATAACCGTTATTAGTATTGGTGTTATAAGCTAATTGCTCACTGGCCAATAAATCATCAACGGTATTTGCATCATTCCAAGCAAAGCTCGGTTCTACTTTGCGGACAGGTGTCATTACAGAGCTTGACGTCGGCGATGTATTAGCATGATTGATCGTATTATCAGTTGTACCGCTAGGTGTCGCTGTTGCCGCCTGTAGCTGTTGGCTATTTTCATTATTAGACATGGCACTTGAATTAGACATAGCCGCTTGCGTTGCTGCTGCCATCGACGCTTTTACGCTATCAGCAAGCCCTGACGTTGATAAAAAGTCTGATAAGACATTGCTGAAACGACCACTATTCTCTACTGCTTTTACACTATCTTCAGAGTGTAGTTCAAGCGGTAACTGCTGCTGTTCTGAGATTTCTTTAGCTGTTTTATTCGTTGCTATATTTTCATCATTTTGCCCTGAGATAATACCTTCTTGAGCAGAGATATCATTCTGCGCCATGCCTTTGTGTTTGACCCCTGAACCAAGCCATGACAATGCTGTCACTTTCTGATAAATCACAAGCCAATGAATATTAAAGGCAAAAGTCGCCGTGATAATAACGAAAACCGTTAAGAAGAGTACACTCCCCCACTGCGATAAAAGCTGAGCCAATCGAGACTGTAGCTCCAACCCTATAATACCGCCAGCAACTCCTTCTAGCCTTGTCGCTGTTGGATCCGTTACGTGCTGAACCAACGCAACCAATTGTGCAAATAAAGCACTGGCACTCAATAATAAAAACACATAAGCAATCAAACGCATCAGCCAAAATGTTGGCTTGTTGTCCCACCAGATAAGGATAGACTCATAAACCAAAAATGCTAGCAGCCACCATGCACCAAAACCAAAGAAGCTATAGAGCAAGTCCGATAACCAAGCACCCGATGCACCACCCACATTATTAATCGTGGTCATGTCACTACTGATATGCGACCAGCTAGGGTCGTTACCTGTATACGTCATCAAGATGACAAAGAGATAAACGGCCAGTATTAACCCAAGGAGGGTAAATATTCCCTTTTTTAAATACTCAATAAGCGGTGCTGATATCACGTAAGATCTGCCTTGTTATTAATACTAAATGGTCGTCAACGCATGACTAAGCTTAATCATGCTGACATAAAGTGCTGACATAGAGATACTGATATAGAAGTGCGGATATAAATATCTCTGGCAAAGCATTTAGAACGCATTGTCTGTCATAAAGATGCGTCATGACAGCCTTCTTTCTGCGCTCCAATACACTTGGCATAACTTCTTATAATAACAAATACATAGGTACAGTGGCGACAGTCTTCTAAAGAAAGAGTGCAAGAAAGTTAGCTAATATGCGATTTAGATAAAAAACCCTACTTTTAGCAATATAGCTCACAGAATAAGGCTAACAATCTTATATAGACCTTATAAAATAGTCGTCATTTATGCCAACAATACTTCAAGGTTTATATGCTTTAATTCTAATGATATCCATGTTGATTTTAGCAAACTTGCACTTTGCCCGCCGTGCCCTTATGTTATTATCACACAGCAATGAGAAAAACCATATTAGTCATCATTTTGAAAAAATTTACTATATTAGACTTCTTGCATAAGTCATCGCTAGCCCTCGTGACTCCGTCAGTGAAAATCAATGAACTGGTACTTTTGCAAAAGATCTATTAATCACTCCTATTTTTAACTTTTTATATTTAGCAAGGAATTACCCATGGCAACTGAAAATACAGCGCCACGTCACGAAAAACTCATCATCCTAGGCTCAGGCCCTGCTGGTTATTCTGCTGCCGTTTATGCAGCACGCGCCAACCTAAAGCCTGTCATGGTCACCGGTATGGAAGTGGGCGGACAGCTAACCACCACCACCGAAGTCGATAACTGGCCAGGCGATGCTCATGACTTAACAGGCCCTGCATTGATGGAACGCATGAAAGCCCACGCAGAACGCTTCGGTACCGAACTGGTCTATGACCATATCAACGAAGTAAATTTGAATGAGCGCCCTTTTCAATTAACGGGTAATAATGGTAGCTACACTTGTGATGCCCTAATCATCTCAACAGGTGCATCTGCTCAGTATCTAGGGCTAGAGTCAGAAACCAAATTCAGAGGCCTTGGCGTTTCAGCTTGTGCTACTTGTGATGGTTTCTTCTATAAGAACCAAAAAGTCGCTGTCATCGGTGGTGGTAACACTGCTGTCGAAGAAGCTCTATATCTATCAAACATTGCTTCTGAAGTAACCTTAGTCCATCGCCGTGATAGCTTGCGCTCTGAGAAAATCCTACAAGACAAACTGTTTGAAAAAACCAAAAACGGTAACGTCAAAATCGAGTGGAATCACAGTGTTGAAGAAGTGGTTGGTGATGATATGGGCGTCAATGGCGTTGTTATCAAATCAACCATAGATGGCAGCACTAAGCAACTAGATGTCTTTGGCATGTTTGTGGCAATCGGTCATAAGCCTAATACGGACTTGTTCAAAGGTCAGCTAGATATGAAAGATGGCTACCTTACTGTCCAAAGCGGCTTAGTAGGTAATGCCACGCAAACCAGTATCGAAGGGGTGTTTGCAGCAGGCGATGTCGCCGATCATGTCTATCGTCAAGCCATCACATCTGCTGGCACTGGCTGTATGGCGGCACTTGATGCTGAAAAATACTTGGATGCATTGGGAGAGACCGTTGCTCGTGATCATACTTACGATTCAACACTAACCGCAGATAAAGAAGCCTAAATGGGCAACTTTACTCAACAGAACGATCAACACATCACGCCTGAGACTTTAAAAAGTCTTGGGCGTTATGACTTTCCTGATCCTATTTCTATTGACCCTGATGGCATTGGCATCGTCGCTATGGGTGGCGATTTGGCACCAGAAACTCTCATCTCTGCTTATGCACAAGGACTGTTCCCTTGGTTTAATGAAGATGAACCGATCGCTTGGTGGTGCCCTGAACCACGATGTGCAATAGTGCCAACAGACTATCAGCCAAGCAAGTCACTACGCAAACAAGCGAATCGTGCCCGTTGGCAACTGACCCTTAATCAAGCGTTTGATGACGTCATACATGCCTGTAGCTTGCCACGCAGCGATGGCCTTAATGACAATCAGCCTGAAGGAGAACATACTTGGATTCATGATGAAATGATTGAAGCCTACACCAAGTTACATGCGCAAGGATTTGCACATAGTGTAGAAGTTTGGGATGATAAAGGGCAGTTGGTTGGTGGACTTTATGGATTAAAAATAGGCAATATCTATTTTGGTGAATCGATGTTTCACTGTGCTTCCAATGCATCAAAGTTGGCTTTTTGGGGTCTGATGCGTTTATGTGAACAAAGCCATGTAGCGTTGGTCGACTGTCAATTACCGAACGATCATCTTATGAGTCTAGGCGCAACCACCTTGCCACGCGCGGATTTCCTCACTCAGTTAGATACATTGATAGCTGGCGATGCCATCACATGGCAAAATAACTCCCACAAACCGTTGCCAGTATCGCAACTTGATAACGAAGAACCTTGGCAGCTCAATTTATAACGAGCATTGTGATGGCTATTAATAAGCATCTACTTACAGACCTATGAGACCACTATGGCATTTGATGAATCGTTTTTGTTAATTGGGGCGCTAGCAAAAAAAGCCAATACTACTAAGGATACCGTGCGCCATTATGACCAATTGGGTCTGCTAAAGTCACGTAAGCGTCAAGCAGGATCGCGATTGTATACTGAGTTTCATCCAGAATGTGTCGAACGTATCGAGCTAATCAAGAGTGCACAAACGGTAGGCTTCACTCTCAACGAAATGAAAGATAGCTTCAATGATTTTTATGCTGGGAAAATTAGCCTCGATGAACAGTTAAGTTTTAATCAAAAAAAGCTGGATCAAGTTCAAAAACAGCAAGCCAATACTAGCATCATGATTGAGCTCTTGAGCGAACGAATTAAAGAGCTTAAATCTATGCAAGCAAACAGCGAATAAATTTATCGTATAAAAGCTGATGAACAAACATCTTAAAACAATAAAGCCAATTCAACTCATATGTCACTACTGATAAACATGCTGCATAATTAAAGCATCGACTGATGGCTGATGTGGCTGTTGATAATAGCCTTTACGTTTGTGAATAACGACAAACGCTTGTCTTTCGTATAACGCTATCGCAGGAGCGTTATCTGCACGCACTTCTAATAATAAATTTTCCACCTGAATCTCTTTCAGATGTGTATTTAATTCTGCAAAAATTAACGACGCAATACCTTGGCGTTGATAATCAGGACGTGTGCCAATACGTAGGATTTCTGCTTGCTCAAACACCACTTGATATAAGCAGTAACCAACCACTTCGTCAGTCTCAGTACTCATAACGACCATTAAATCTATACTATCTTGTTCGAGTAAATCGTTCAGAGTCTGTCCAGTCCATGGTTCTTGTAACTGGACAATAGCCTCAATAGTCGCCACGGCTTGGACAATCGCTGCACCTTCTTCTGCTTCAGAATTTAGTGTCTTTATATTAAACATCTGCACTCTTCTGTCTCTTTTCTTAAAATACACTTTATATTATCGTCAATTATAGGTATATCCCCATAACTTTTCTTTAGTTATAAACATCCATAAAAAAAGCCGTTCTCAATAAAGAGAACGGCTTTTGACTAACTAGTTAAATACTAGGATCAGTATTAAACGTTTACGTTAGCAACAACACCAGCACCTACAGTACGGCCGCCTTCACGAATAGCGAAGCGAAGACCTTTGTCCATAGCGATTGGGTGGATAAGCTCTACGCCCATCTCAACGTTATCACC
>NZ_QJSU01000008.1 GCF_003217155.1 Psychrobacter fozii | reverse complement strand
TCAACTTCCCATTCGCCTTCGCCTGGTACGGTTAATGTTGTCACTTCAGAGCCATCAGCCGGATCAATGAGCTTGACGCTGGTTGGGTCTATGTCGCCATCAGGGTCGGTGTCGTTACCCAATACGTCAATCAATACGGGCTGATTTAATGGGCCTGACCCTACGTCATCTACTGCAACGGGCGCATCATTCACAGGGGTGACGGTGATGGTTTCTGTGGCGCTCACTTCTGTCGTGCCATCGGTGATGGTGTAGTCAAATTCGACTTCGCCATTAAAGTTGGCATCAGGGGTGAAGCTGATGACACCTGCGGTATCTATGTTCACTACGCCGTTTGGTACGTCAATGCTTTGAGCCACACCTGGGGTTAAGGCGGTGCCGTTAATGTCAGTGATGCTGAGGGTGTCACCATCCAAGTCACTATCAGCGATGCCAGTAGTAAGCGGTGCTAGTACTACGGTGCCGTCTTCTTCTACGGTATATGCATCATCTACTGCCACGGGCGCATCATTCACAGGGGTGACGGTGATGGTTTCTGTGGCGCTCACTTCTGTCGTGCCATCGGTGATGGTGTAGTCAAATTCAACGTCGCCATTAAAGTTGGCATCAGGGGTGAAGCTGATGACACCTGCGGTATCTATGTTCACTACGCCGTTTGGTACGTCAATGCTTTGAGCCACACCTGGGGTTAAGGCGGTGCCATTAATGTCAGTGATGCTGAGGGTGTCGCCATCGAAGTCGCTGTCAGCGTTTAGTGGGTCAAGCACTACGGTGCCATCTTCTTCTACGGTATACGCGTCATCTACTGCCACAGGTACGGTTGGTGGATAGTCAACAACGATGGTGGCTGGGTTAGATGGCTCACCTGTGATGTCAGAGACTACATAGTCTACTGGCGTTGGATCTTCTGTGAAGCCTGACTCTGGGGTGAAAGTAACGGCGCCAGTGGTTGGGTCAACTTCCCATTCGCCTTCGCCTGGTACGGTTAATGTTGTCACTTCAGAGCCATCAGCCGGATCAATGAGCTTGACGCTGGTTGGGTCTATGTCGCCATCAGGGTCGGTGTCGTTACCCAATACGTCAATCAATACGGGCTGATTTAATGGGCCTGATCCTACGTCATCTACTGCCACGGGGGCTGATTGTATATAGTCAACGGCAATGGTCGCTTGGTTAGATTTCAAGCCAGTACTGTCTGAAACCACATAGCTAACGGGAGTTGGATCGCCAGTAAATCCTGTTTCTGGCGTAAAGGTAACCACACCTGTGTCTGGGTCAACGATCCATTCGCCTTCGCCTAGTACGGTTAATGTTGTCACTTCAGAGCCATCAGTCGGATCAATAAGCTTGACGCTGGTTGGGTCTATGTCGCCATCAGGGTCGGTGTCGTTAGCCAAAACATCTATAACTACAGGTTGTCCCACCATACCGCTTTGGGTTTCACCTATTGCTGATGGTGCGCTATTCTCGTCATTATCATCATTACTATTATAGCTAGCAATCAAACCTACCAAACCGAGCCCTGCTGCTGCAGGAATCCACCAAGGTATGGCTGCAGCAATATATTCTTCTCCACCCAAAGCTTGTCCTTCTACGTCACCACTTTCTAATTGCGTGACATAATCATACGTTTCACCAGTATCTGGAATGTAGTAATAATACTCTCCATCTTCAGCAATACCGACTAAAGCACTGTCTGGATTGTCATAAAATCCTTCTATGATGAGATCGCTGTCTTCACCATTTTCTTCAAATGAGACATGTAAATCATTCTTAATGCGTTTGGTAATGATGTGATTAGGGGCACGGTTAATCGCGGTATCATGAAACTCGTAATTGACTTTATCTGTCGCTTGGATGACTGTTGGTATGCCATCTTGAGTAACCACTTCTATTTGGTTGATGGTCTTATGCACATCGTTCGTTTTTACGATTATAGTATTCATGTTATTACCTTCTTTTTTTAATTCAGTGATACCGCTTAGTATTTCTAATTAGGCAAGTGTGGTTGCCTATGCATCATTTTTTATTAGCTGCTTGTGCGTTCTTCAACTACTGCAACCACACGACGATTGAGCTGACGTCCTTCTGCGTTATCGTTACTGGCTCTTGGCTGAGACTCACCATAGCCAATGGCAGTTAAGCGCTCAGGGGCAACCGAGAACTGTGTTATCAACACTTCTTTGACGGCATCTACGCGGCGCTGTGATAAAGCTTGGTTGTAGCTGTCACTGGCACGGCTATCGGTATGACCTTCGATGGTCACGACAGTATTAGGATATTTCACCATAAACGCGGCCAACTCAGATACTTTAGAATAATATTCAGGGCGTACTATGGATTTATCTGTCTCAAACAAGACTTCAAGTTCAATGGTTACTTTTTCAGCGAGTACAGGTACAGTCGGTTGCACAATAGGTGGCGGTGTTACAACAGGTGCTGGACAGTTAGGTACCACTCGGCTGATTTGATGCGTTTGATAGCGTTTAGCATCTAGTAATGGTAAGGCACTTTCAGCGGTTATCTGATCAAGCTTACTTTTGCCTGTGTCGTCCATATCTACATAAAAGAAATAGGTTTGACCGCCTACCAGCTGATAGTCTTTTTTGTCTGCTAGTAAGTCATTGTCTTTAAAGCCAGTAGCATGTGCACTAACTTGATTGGTACCAACACAAGAATTGACGACGGTATAGTTACCAGGATGCAAGCTGACTTGGAATCTATTATTAATGGATACGTTGGCACTGGTTTGTTCTACATCATCATCATTTTTGCGGATAAAGACCAGTCTCGTTTCGTCAGTATCAACGTTAGCAGCCAAGATTTTTTGGAAGTCGGTATCAGCTTGGTTGTTCCATGTTACGTTACCCACTCGCCGGCTGTCGCCTTCATTATCAACACTACTGTGACCAGTCATGGCGCAAGCTGACAGACTCAATAAAAGGGCTGGCAATACGATAGCCGCTGTCATATTCTTGAATACTCTTTCCATGGTTCATTCCTAATTCATCAATGATTTGTGGGTAACTTTTCTGAGTTTTTCTAACAATACGCTATATTTGAGCTATGAACTTACATTAAGACAGTTTTTTTATGAACATACTTATTCAAAATAAGTATATCCGTATTATATTTGGCAAAAAAATACACATAATTTATGTGTAAGAAAGTAATAATGCATAATTACACATAACTCTGATGTATTGATTATATATCAATACTCACAATTCGTCATGTAACACAGCCAAACATTAGTCTAATTTTTCAAATTAAATATTCACTCACTCAGGATATATATAGCTTGGCTCGAGAAAAAATTCTTAATATCTAATAATTTTTATAAAAATAAATTACTTAACTTTTATTATTCCATTTATTATTTTTTTCCAACAAACTGCACAACAGCACTAAGTCCTTGATGACGTTTTCCCTCTGATACCATACGCAGTCGTTCAATACCAATGACTTCCTTAAGCGCTACAAGCTCACTTTGTAAGTTCTCTAACGACCCAAAACGCTCTATTTGACTGGCAGGTGGTCCTCCGATAGCATCTGTCTCTAGCTGCTCTTTGGTATAGGCTTCAACGATAAACACACCATTTGGCTTTAGAGCAGTGACAATCTGCGCATGTATATGTTGACGTAACGCGTCAGGTACATGTGCCCAGATAGAGACAATAGCATCCCATTTATTGGTACCAAAGGGGTAATAGGCCAAATCGGCCACTTGAGTTGTAATTGTCACTCCTCTATCTTTTGCCAACTGTGTCGCTTTTGTCAGACCCACTTCGGACATATCCATCGCAGTAACGCTATAGCCTTGCTGCGCTAAGAAAATGGCATTCCTACCCTCGCCCTCTGCTAGACATAATACGTGCCCACCTGTGGGGATCTGCTCAAACGTCTCTCTCAAAAAATCATTAGGCTTTTTACCAAATGCAAATTCTGTGCCGCTATAGCGTTCGTCCCACATGTTTATCATCCTTTTTGTTTGAGATTATCTCTTACTTTGGTGGTAGTTTACATAAGATAAGCACAGGGCATTAGTGAAATAGTCACTGTTAAATCAGTGGTTTAAAATTATTCACAATACCAAATTTTAAAAAAATTATGATTGTTTAGCACTATAACTCTCTGACTAGCTCACCTTATCCCACATCTTACTTAGACGCTTCGGCGATACTGCCATACGGGTTTTCATAGGTTGGGCGAATAGCTGAATACGATACTCCTCCACCATCCAGCGGTAGTCACTAATGGCGTCTTTGTCCGCACGCCCGGCTAGTCGCTCCATATGTAAATCTAATGCATAGACGCCATCCAGATCCGCATCCAGATTGTGCTCAAGGCGTTCAAGACGAACCTCTAACGCTTCTAGATAACGTGGATACTGTTGCCAATGGCTATAATCCATACGATAGACAAAATCAGCCAAATGTAAATCTTCTAGCTGATCTTCAATATCCTCGATAGACTCACCAAATATCTCCCGATCTAGCATCAATAATCCTTGGCGAATACGTTGCCATCGGGTATAGACGTTTTTAAGCGTTTTGATCACGCTTTGACCAGTCAATAAGAAGTTGCCAGCCACGACTTCTAAGGTTTTCTCATACTCTGCTGAGGTAAACGGTAGCTCCTCAGCCAGCGCCACCGCATTATCGTCTGCATTTTCAGGCAAGTCTGTACTATGATCGAACAATATATAATGCTCTTCAAGCGCCGCGTCTAATGCTGCATCGATGATGATGGTCTTAAGCTTACCCATATCACCAAGTGGTGCAAACGCCAACTTAAAGATGCTATCAACTTGACTGGTGAGCTGTTTTTTCTTTGCCCCAAGCTTACTCTTAATTAAGGCGAGTACTCCGATGCGATGCGCCTGTAATGCCGCATTAACATCCGTATATTGATGAATCGATACCGCTTCACCTGCTTCATCAGCGACCAAAGCCGCAAACTGCTTCATCACCACCCCTGCACTGTGATGGTTTTTGCTAAAGGCAAAGTGCTCAGGGAACTCAGTATGTGCCCCTTGCTGCTCATTAACGGCTTGACGGGTTTCACTGGCATGTCGAATCTGCAACGTTTGCAGGTCACGACCTTTTTCGATAATACGGTTTTTATCATCAACCACACAGATTTGGGGCTGTAAGTAGCGGTCAATCGTAGACGGATTAAATTTATCTGGTGTCACTGACATAATACCGCGACGATTCAACGCTTGGCAGAGCTGCTTCAATAGTCCTTGTCCACCAGCAGGTTGCAACTCGTCAAACAAACCATCAGCCGTATCAGGAATAGGAACTATCTGACGGCGAATGTCTTTGGGTAATGACTTAAGTAATTGCAGCACTAGCTCATAGCGCCAACCAGGTACGCCCCACAATAGCTCAATGGCATCAAGCTGCGGCAACGCGACAAGTGGTACGCGAATGGTTACACCATCATCATCACTTGCTGGGTCAAAGATATAACGTAGCGGTAGTTTTAAGTCACCCAACTTCCATACTTCTGGGAAGTCTCCCGTGGTTGGTGCTTGGCTATTAAGTACATCATCATCGGTAAAGAATAAATGCTTGGTGTCAGATTTTTCGACCTCAGCGCGCCAATCTTCAAAAGATTTACGACTGGCAATATGCTCAGGGATTTTTTTGTCATAAAACTGGTACAGCGACTCTTCATCGACCAACAAATCACGGCGGCGTAACTTATCTTCAATGCGTTCGATGTCTGCAATTTTATCCATATTGTGCTGTAAAAATGGCGCTTGACGACCCAAATTACCAGTGACCAGACCATCACGGATAAATATTTCACGTGACTCGCTTAGATTGACTTGCTCATAATTGGTCAGCTGCTTACTGATAATAATCAGACCAAATAAACTAATCTGTGCGTAGGCTTTGACACGGCCTGTTTTCTTCGACCAATGCGGCTCAAAGTAGTGATACTTCAACAAGTCACCAGCAGCTGAGATAATCCATTCTGGTTCAATCTTGGCAACGGTACGCATAAAGACCTGTGAGGTTTCTACCACCTCAAACGCCATCACCCATGGTGGTATCTGCTTAAATACCGTACTGGCTGGAAATATCTTGGCTTTTTGTTGGCGGGCTGCTAGATATTCGCCACGATTTTCAGTTTTGTGAGCGATAGTGGATAACAGACCTGTCATCAACGCACGATGCAGGTTCGCGTACTTAACTGCCTTTAGCTCTTCATCTTCAATCGCCGTAGGGTCGCTAGTAGTAACCTCTAGCGCCTTGCCCTTAGCAGCAGCTTTGGCATCATTGACATCGGTAAGCTTCAAATCAGTTACCATTTGCACCAGTTGGCGATGCGTCTGATGCCACTCTCGTACACGTGGAAAGCTCAGATAATTTTTCTTAGTAAACTGCTTGCGCTGATTACCAGACAGCTTATTGCCGTCTTCGTCCTTTTCAAACAATGCTTTCCATAGGCTTAAATAGAACAAGAAGTCAGAGTCATCTTGGCGAAACTCCGCATGCTTTTGATCGGCTTGTTGGCGCTTATTGACAGGACGCTCGCGTGGGTCTTGTACCGCTAGCGCAGCGACGACAATGAGCATTTCACGAATACAATCAAAGTCAGAGCCCGCGACCAACATACGTGCCAGCCTTGGATCGATCGGCATACGTGCCATCTTTTGACCAGTAGCTGTCAATGCGAGATGATCAAGACCTTTTTTTGGTTTTGGCTTATTGGTTTTATTCGCAGAAGTGGCTTCAGTTTTAGAAGTAATTGCTCCTAGCTCGTCGAGCAATTTATGCCCGTCCGTGACCAAGCGACTGTCAGGTGGTTCGATAAACGCAAAATCATCGACACTACCTAAGCGCAGATTGGCCATCTGCAAGATGACTGACGCTAAGTTAGTGCGTAGAATCTCAGGTTCAGTGAACTCTGGACGACCGCTAAAATCTTCTTCACTATATAGACGAATACAAACACCCGGCGCAACTCGACCACAACGACCTTTACGCTGATTGGCTGCTGCCTGTGAAATCGCTTCAATAGGCAAACGTTGTACACGCGAGCGGTAGGAATAACGGGAAATTCGCGCAAATCCTAGATCGATAACATAGCGAATACCGGGTACGGTCAGCGCTGTCTCAGCCACGTTGGTCGCAATGACGATACGTCGACCACGACCAGACGGCTGAAAAATACGCTGCTGCTCTTCGTACGTCTGCCGCGCAAATAAAGGTAATACTTCGGTGTGCTTAGGTCCATGACGCTCTAGGACTTCTTGTGTCTCACGAATCTCGGCTTCCGTCGCGGCAAATATCAAGATATCTGCCTGATCAGCATGTCCTTTGCTTTGTGCATCACTAAAGCACTCTTCTACTGCAGCAACGATGGCACGCGGTAAGTTCTCTTCAAAGTCATCATAACTGTCATCATCAGAGCTCGTAACAGGCTCATCAGTGAGTGGACGATAGCGCACCTCTACCGGAAAGCTTCGACCTTCGACATTAAAGATTGGCGCAGGCACTTTACGTTTAAGTTTGGCATCATAGTGACTAAAGTATTCACTAAAGCGCTTGGTATCTAGTGTCGCTGAAGTAATAATGACTTTTAGATCAGGACGCTTGGGTAGCATCTTTTTCAGATAACCCATAATAAAGTCAATATTTAAGCTACGCTCATGCGCTTCATCGATGATAATCGTGTCGTACTTACTCAAAAACCGATCATGACCCAATTCAGCCAATAAGATACCATCGGTAATGAGCTTTACAACGGATTGTGCCGATCCTTGCTCATTAAAACGAATTTTAAAACTAATGGTATTCCCTAAGGGTTCGCCCAATTCTTCTGCAATACGGTTTGCCACACTTCTCGCTGCTAGACGCCTTGGTTGCGTATGCCCTATCTGCCCTTTGATACCACGTCCTGCCAGCATCGCAAGCTTCGGTAACTGCGTCGTCTTACCAGAACCGGTCTCACCTGCGACGATAATAACTTGGTTATCGATGATGGCTTGAATCAAATCATCAGCACGTTGACTCACGGGCAAATCAAGGTTTAGCTTGGCTGGCAAGTCTGCAGGAATGCTATCAATACGCGCCTGTACCGCTTCCTGAGATCGAGTTTTAATTTTGTCGTATTGCTCACGTTTTTTCGTTAACGCTTCATTGGCTTTTTCGTTATTCTCTTTTTTACTCGACACAACGGCACGTGCCAGCTCTCGCTCTAGACGCGTTAAGTAATAGCTGTCTTTAGCGAGTACTGGCAAATCAGCGGCTATATGAGATTGAGCAGCTGTTTTGTCACTGCGTGGTGCGGCACTGTTTGGTATGATATTTAAATTTTCGTGATTTGTATCATCACTTTCTTTATTCGGATTAGTGGTGCTATTGGTTTGACGAGTAGCATTTTCGTTAGATACTTGTGTGATATTCTCAGAATTATTGGACATATTTACTTAGGCTATTTATTATTTAAAAGTGTTTAGATTATGGGGGTAATTTGAGTGTGATTCAAGTTGGTTCTGATGTTTGGTTGGTAACCAAAAAGACCTTTACTGATTTTCAAAGCGCTCAGTCAAAAGAGATTCAAGCTCGTCAGTCATAGGTTTAAATTTAAAATGCTCTGGCTCCATTTGAGCAATCAAAGCATACTGATCATTTTCAATCGAGTTGTTCTCACAAGAAAAATGATTCATCTCCTGACCAGTGATGGTATTAATGATATAAAAAGAGGTATCGCCGTCTTCGTACTGTGTCAACTTATAATAATTATTCGGATCCCGCATAATGAGACTTGTAGCATTAAGGTATTTTACATAATAGGCATCCTCAGTAGCTTGCTGTGCTTCTAAATTTAAAAGATTACCTTGAGTGGCGAAATAATACTTGAGCATATAACCAATATCGCTATTAATCACATCCAAACGTAAATGCTCGCCGTTTTCCGTGACACATTGATATATTATAAAGGGTTCGTACACACGTGGATTAGTGGTCGTGTTTTCATCTTTCACACTCTCCCATTCCATGCCCATAATAGGTGCATCTAACATGACACTTCCCTCTTCCATCAATTTATAACCTATCGGTACGTCTTGATCATTTACCATAGATTGAGAGCTTGATAACTCACTGTTATCTTCTATAGCATTTTCAGCCTCGTTACTTAATACTCCTGTAGTATCATCAGATTTTTCTGGTTCATTCTTGTTATTCCAAAACTCTAAAGCTACTAGAACAATGAACATTCCAATACCTGCAATAACCTACTTAAAAAATCCTTTTATGAAATTTTGCAAATCTGCTCGCCCTATTTTATTTTTGTGAATGAGTTATTTATTCAATAATCTTGTTAATTATAATGCCAATTTTTTTAAATTCTTGATACTCAAATAGCCAACATACTCTTTATCTGCTAAATCCTCATCTACTGCATCATCGACAACATCGATAGGCTCAATCACTAACTGAAGATCTGATATCAGATCATTCACGTTATATATATCGTCTATATCTACCTCAAACTTATCATCAATATGTGAAGCAGCATCAAAAGGCGAGTTGCTATCTTTAAAAGTAAACTGTTGATAAAAAGCACTCTGTTTTGCTTTTTTGATAGCACCTGCTTGATTGGGGGCAACGATGAGTAACTTATAATGAAATTCTTCAAAACTGCCCTGCTGGTATCCACCGAGATTAATGAAAAACAGCTTTAAGTCTTTACTATGATCAGTTTGGTTATCAACTTGCTTACTGGGCTCAACCAATTTAATAGCATGACCATCAACGTTGGTAACCGCACGATACGAGTCAATATGCCACTTGTTTTTTACTTCTGGCCAATGCTCATTGATATCCGCAATTAATTCACTCACCTGATTGGCCACACCAAAGAAAATATCGTGCTGTTCAATCAAGCGACCTTTGGGCCGAGCACCCAGTTGAATCATATATAGGGTTGGCATAAATTATTGCCTTATATCGTCATTCCACTATGAAAGTATTACAGCGTTAACCTCGCTTGAAGTATCAAATATACATCTACACTCGGTTGCCTTGTACTACTTTTAAATTGAATCGACTATAGGTAAAGTTATTAGGATGCACTTTGGCTTTGAACAACTGTCTTACTATTATTATCTTCAGCATATGAGCATGTTGCCAATGATAGAATACTTATGTATATTTTCAAAACTCTAGATATCATGAGAGTTTTCTCTACGTTCTTAATAAAGCGCAATCAATCATAAAGAAGACTCTAGATGAAAAAGTCGTTACCAGTGGTAAAAGTAATGTTTGCAGCAATCATGACTTTGTTAGCACTGTTTTCAATAGAGACTTTCTTTCAGAAAGAGTTAAAACTCACATTTAAGGCCACCTATCACAACATTATTAAAGTCGAGGTTAAGTACCCTGATTCGAAAAATACAATATTGGTTTACGACGTACAACATCATCCTGAAAAAATTACCGCCATAGTCAATGATATAAACATACAAAGCTATAAATCATGGATAAGAGCCAATGGTGGTAAAGAAACAGGTGGTGTCGTCGGTATTTCTCTTTATGACAACACCAATCAATCAGTTGCGAGCTTTTCTTTATCTCCAGATATGCTACTGGAACGAGGAGAAAATTATCGACAGCTTGGTGTCAGTGGTTTTTATAAACCTATAAATCTAAAAGAATACCCAGCATTACAAGGGGTCTGGTGCAACCCTATAAATACTGGCACTTACAACAGCTTGGTACGAAACAAACTATGCTGAATACAATGCAAAACATCAATTATTGCTCTAAATAATGAGCTTACAACACACGCCCCGTTCTCAGTGCAAATGCCCAATCTTCTCGACCATTCTTTGAAGCCAATTGAGCAGCGGCCTCATAATCGTAAGGCACCTTAATATGTTCGGTTTGCCAACGCTTCCCCTGCTCGGTATCAACACATCTAATGATTGCATAACTTGCATGAGGAGAATAGGTCTGCATCCTATGGACATTGGGTAAGTCATCTTCATAGGCAGGATAACCAACGCTACCAGTATTGATAACTATTTGATCAGTCGATAGCTTTACCGTACGCGGGATATGGGTGTGGCCACATACAACAACAGCACTATCAATACCATTGAGCAATGCCAAAATATCTGTGTCACTACGTACTCTCGGTTGACCTGTTTCTATATTTTCTAACAGATATACCATGTCATCCGTCGGCGACCCATGACACAGATAAACGTCTTTACTTAAATGGCAATCAAAAGGCAAGTTTTGCATCCATTTCATCGCGGCGGCTGGCAAGTTGTCGATAATAAAATCTAGCGTTGGATTACTCTCAATATCTGCCGCTGTCGCCTCGTATATCTGCCTATCTTGGTTACCACAAATAGTAATAATATCATCTCGATAGGTCATCAGCAGCTCATAAGTTGCTTTCGGCGCAATCGTACCATACAAAATATCACCAAGATTGACGATTTGTTCTACATTACGACGCTTTATGTCTGCAAGAACCGCCTCTAGAGCAAAGACATTGCTATGAATGTCTGAAATTGCAGCGATAGTACTTATCTGCTGATCATCAAGGTTCATCATATTACTTACCTCCTCTCACCAATAAGGTCTTATACAAATACTAAGAAGCAAATATTAAAACCTCAGAAAGTAAAAAACCCGATGTTTAAGCATCACTTAAAACATCGGGTTTGGTTTCTTTGCTATATTATTTGCTAAGCTATATTAAGAAAAAATATGCCCACAGCCCCACAACAAAGGTGGCGATAATATTAAGAATGATACCGGTACGAATCATCTCTGTTTGCTTGATGAGACCCGTACCAAACACGATAGCATTCGGTGGCGTCGCAACTGGTAGCATAAAGGCACATGATGCACCAATACCAATGACCAATACCAACACTTCATGTGGCAAGCCCATCTGCTCTGCAATAGCAGCAAATACTGGCACCAACAATGCGGCAGATGCCGTATTAGAGGCAAACTCAGTTAAGAAGATAATGAACGCAGATACCGCAATCATCACCACAACCAGTGGTGCCGAAGACAACGCATTAGCGACCGTTTCACCCAGTACTAGAGACGCGCCTGATACTTTTAACACTGTCGACAGCGCAATACCGCCACCGAACAGCATGAGTACACCCCAGTCCGTATTGTCAGAGACTTGCTTCCACGATACCAATCCTAAACTCACCACTGCTGCTGCCGCTGATAAAGCAATAATGGCATCCGTATCAGTGATATCTAGCGCTTCACCAATTTGTTTGGAAAATATCCAACTCAACGCGGTAACAATGAAGACAATAATCGTCACCACACGCGGTTTATTCCAAGCAATAGGCTCATCTTCTACTATCACAATTTTACGATTTAGATTGGGTTTGAGGAACACATACATCGCACCTAATAATAGTGGCAATAACACCAACATCATAGGTATACCAAACTTCATCCAGTCAATAAAGGCGATATCCAGTGCCTTTGCTGCGATAGCATTAGGTGGCGAACCAACGATAGTACCTAAACCACCCAGACTTGCCGAGTAAGCAATACCTAGTAGGACAAATACAAACGTACCGCGATCTTTCTCACGATCGACCTGTGTCAATATACCAAGCGCTAACGGTAGCATCATCGCCGCAGTGGCCGTATTCGATATCCACATTGACAAAAATGCCGTCACGCCAAATATCAAAAACACAGCAGTGTTTAGCTTACCACCTGACATCGATAAAATCTTTAATGCGATTTTTTTGTCCAATTGCTGTACATGCAAGGCGGCTGCCAAAGCAAAACCACCAAAGAACAAATAAATCGTCGGACTAGCAAAGCTCTCTAAACCAATTTTGGCATCGAAGTCTGGTATGCCAATTAATGCACCCACGACCACAACCAATAGCGCAGTAATGGTAACGTGTACCGCTTCCGTCAACCACAGCACGCCAATGAAAAACAACAAGGCTAGCCCTTTATTGGCATTAATATCGAATGGCAACACATTATAGATAATCATAGCGACAATCGCCGCAATAGCGACAACAATCAATCCTTTACCAGTACCTTTTGGAAAGGTATCGGTAAATAAATACTCATTACCATCGTTAGGTAGATGGCTGTCTAGTTTTTGCTCTGACATAAAACGTCCTTATTTCCTCAAAGACAGTGTGAAAATGCCCTACAAATGAAGGCAACTATATATAGTATTCACTTTGTCATTAACCCAAAAAAATACGTGGCTATCATAGCAGATATATGACAAAAAAATTAATTGACAAATTACTTAATAAGTTTATACCAGAACATTCTTTTCACCATTCTTAATGCTGACATATTTATTCGCAATAAGTTCTATGTTAACTGTGGCGTAATTATGCATTTTATCTATGCACTAGAAATAGAAGCACACCATTGAAAACCTATATAATCTCTGGTTACATATATTCACTAAACAAGTGTACACCGTATGTATACAAGAGTATAGCCGTCTCTCATACTGACAGTTGAGCCAAATAATAGTAGGCATCTCAAAGCCTATTTCTATTAGAAATTTATACTGGAAATACATAAAAATAAACAGGAGCACTTTATGACAGACGCAAATAAAACTGACTCAACCACAAAAATGGCACCAACAGACATCAATCAAGACGGTCTAGCCAAAGAAGATCAGCAACGTACTGATGACTCTGCATTAGATATGATGCAAGGTATGCATGAACATGAAAACCACAGCGAAGAAGGTGATAAATAAATTACCGCTTCATGTTTAAGGCAATAGAGAATAGGCGCTTATTATGATGATGAGCGCTTTTTATGTCTTGGCAATCTTTTTTCTGGCAGGTGGTCTGACGCATAGTTATATATAAATGCTGCCGTCAGTACGATAGTGATAGGCACCAGTAACGCGCCATAGCCTACTTTGGCATACAAAAATGCCCCTACTACGCTACCACCACAAAAGCAGTACCAGATAATAGCCTGAAAACCTAGTGTCGGCTTGCTGATTGAACGACCTGCTAACCAATTACCAATCGCCGCCCCCATGTCTGACGTTAAGCCCGTTAAATGAGTTGTTCGAATGACGGCACCACTATAAGTTGCCACCATGGCATTCTGTAATCCACACGCCATCGCAGCGGCTAACTGCCCTAAATAATCATGCTGCTGGTATAACCAATAGCTGACTACTAGCAGAAATGCTTCGAGATATAACGCACGGCCATAACGTTTACCCAGCTTTAAAGGCGCTTGTCCAATCACGAAACCACTCAAGACCGCACCCGCTAAAAAAGACAGCAGCAGCGCACCAATATACAAAATACTGTGCACATCTAAATAAGCAATCGCTGATGCAAATAAGCTCACATTACCAGTAACATGAGAGACTGATAAATTAGCAAAGCCCATTAATGCAGCAGTATTGACGCAGCCCGCACTAAACGCAAGCACTGCACCACCCCACAATATCCACTTTGGTAGTTTAGTTATCATATTTACTGCCTGAAGGCTAACTTAAAAATGGCCTCTAGTATAACCAAAAAAGGCAGCCAATTGGCTGCCTTCCTTATTTCTTAAACTCTATTTTTTAAACAATACTATTAATTACCTAAGAATGCTCTTCATTATCTAAGACAGTTACTTTGGTTCGTCCAGCATCATTAACTGCTCGCTGATGGCAACGGTATTAAAACCCGCATCAACAAACATAATCTCTCCAGTAATACCGGATGCCCACGGAGATAATAAGAACAATGCAGCATTGCCTACTTCTGTCTGGGTAATGTTACGTTGTAGTGGCGCGATCTTTTCGCTGACATCGAGCATTTTACGGAATGATTTGATACCACTAGCGGCAAGCGTACGGATAGGACCTGCTGAAATAGCATTAACACGGATACCTTCACCGCCCATAGAGGTCGCAAGATAGCGAACACTGGCTTCAAGACTAGCTTTTGCCATGCCCATGACATTGTAGTTCGGCAATACTGAGATACTACCTTCATAAGTTAGTGTCAGCATAGAGCCGTGACGCATGGCTAATAATGCACGAGCTTCTTTAGCCAATGCAACAAAGCTATAGCTTGAGATATCGTGCGCAATGTGACTGCCTTCACGAGTGGTCGCGTTGACAAAGTCACCATCTAGCTGATCCATTGGTGCAAAGCCAATTGCATGTACCACACCGTCAATACCATCACCCCAATGAGCAGTCACTTGCTCAAAGCAAGCAGCAATAGACTCGTCAGATGCTACGTCACACTCTAGTACCAAATCTGCTTCGAACTTTTCTGCAGCCATATCCACACGTTTTTTGATCTTATCGTTTGGATACGTCAAAATCAGTGAAGCACCTTCACGGTGTAGCGCTTCTGCGATTGCCCAAGCGATAGAGAGTTTGCTTGCAATGCCCGTTACGACAAATCTTTGTCCTTGAAGTAGCATAGTGTTTCCTTTTGAATCGATCAAATTTATTGATATTAAAAAATTATTTAGAGTTGTTATATATGACAGATAGCCAGTGATAATTAAACACAAATGATAGGTGAACTATTATACACGAATTAATTTAAGTAAACAGTCGTAAACTAGATTTGCCTACAATGGCCTCTAATATTGATTAAACATTGAACTACGAACCACAGCAGTATGAAGTTAAGCAGATTTCAAGTATAATCACAGCCCTTCCCAGCTTGCACAATTTTTATAATAATCCTTTACAACCATTGTTTGTAAACAAGGATTTAGCGTTAAGCTACACCCACATTTTGGATGGCTGCCAAACTTATGAGTAACACCCTAACAATAACATCAAATTACCAAGAGAGCGCTGAGTCTTATCGCCAATTGATCAGCTCAACTGGTGAAGACTTACACCGCCCTGGTCTTGAAGATACACCCATGCGTGCCGCAAAAGCTTTTGCCCATTTAACCCAAGGCTATCATCAGAACTTAGATGAAGTCGTCAATGATGCGCTGTTCCCATCAAGCAATCGTGAGCTAGTACTGGTACAAAATATTGAGTTTTACTCATTATGCGAGCATCATATGTTGCCGTTTCATGGTATCGCACATGTCGGCTATTTACCTAACGGACAAGTCTTGGGCTTATCAAAATTTGCCCGTATCGTTGATATGTTTTCCCGTCGTTTGCAAGTTCAAGAGAACCTAAGCGAACAAATAGCACAAACTATTATGGAAGTCACTGGTTGCCGCGGCGTCGCTGTCGTGATGGATGCAGCACACATGTGCATGATGATGCGCGGTGTCAACAAGCAGCATTCCACCACACGTACGATGTCAATGCTAGGCGAGTTTGTCCATGACAACCAAGCACGTACGGAATTCTTGAGCGCGATACCTAAACGTCAACCTGCTTTTTGATTATTAAAATATATAATCATTAAATATATAATCATTAAATATTCAAAAACAAGAAAAGGACGCATTAGCGTCCTTTTCTTATTTCAGTTCTGTCAAAAGTTAAGAAGCAATTGGTTGTACGTCATCAATCCAATCACCGTAACCTTCTTTTTCCATATCTGCTAATGGTACAAAACGCAGTGCTGCTGAGTTCATACAGTAGCGCTTGCCTGTTGGTGCAGGGCCATCATCAAACACGTGACCGACATGCGAGTCAGCATAGCGACTACGAATTTCAGTACGAACGGAGAATATACCGCGATCTTCTTTTTCAACGACCATATCTGTACTTAATGGACGAGTAAAGCTTGGCCAGCCTGTTCCAGACTTGTATTTATCACGAGAAGAATACAGCGGCTCACCTGATATGACATCGACATATAAACCAGGCGCTTTATTATCCCAGTATTCATTATCAAAAGCGCGCTCAGTGCCCTCTTCCTGAGTCACCTTATACTGAATATCACTGAGTGATTTCTTTAATTCACTCTTCGCAGGTTTTACAAAGGTCTTTGAATTAAAACCAGTAGTAGCCACTGCGGTATTTGAAGGTGTGGTTGATGTATTTGCTGTCACACTACCAGCAGCTGGTTTGAACTGACTAAAGTCCAACTCATAGTTTTTACCATATACGCTCTCGATAAACTGGTAGCGACCAGAGTTGAAGGTATACGCTTTATAACGAAGTGGGTTCTTTTTATAGTAATCCTGATGATAATCCTCTGCCGGGTAGAAGGTGCTGGCAGGAACGACTTCTATCACCACTGGCTTGTCATAGACGCCAGAGTCTTGCAGCGCTTTTTTCGCCGCTTCTGCTGTTTGCTTTTCTTGTTGATTATTATAGAAAATAGCAGGTCGATACTGGGTTCCACGATCTACATACTGGCCGTCAGCATCGGTTGGATCAGCGATACGCCATAATGCTTGTACTATGCCATTATACGTTATTTTCGTCGGATCATAATATACTTGTGCCGCTTCCGTATGACCGGTACCACCTGCCGATACCTGTTTATAAGTTGGATTCTGAGTCTCACCACCTGTATAACCTGATACCACTTCCACAACACCAGGTATTTTCTCATAACCCGCTTCTACACACCAAAAACAGCCGCCAGCGACTGTCGCCACAGCCAAATTAGGATCTGTAGGCGCATAAGGGTTATTACCAGTGGTTGGTGGCGTGGTCTTCGCAGTATTTTCAGTGGCAGCACAGCCGACAAAGAAGGTACTGCTCGCCGCAACAACCATAGCAGCGACCTTGGTGTTTAGTTTGAGGTTCATTAGAATATCCTAAAAATAATGTTATGGAGTGAGGCTACACAGTTATCATAACCCCTGTGTATCACTGGAATACACCTAGTTTGTTATAAAAATTTAACGTAGATTAAAAACTCTGTACTTAAACTGAACAATCATCGTCTAATATTTTTGGTTTAAGCTATTTTTTAGGTTTTTACTTTCCGAATAGCAGTTTTTTGAATATTTATAAGCTAAACCCATACAGCGTAATAATAAAAAAAGAGCACGCTACACTGGTGGTAGCATGCTCTTTTTATACCGCATTTATATATCTTAGGCTACTTTAGTACTTTCCGTTTTGTCATTCATACAGTGATCACTTGCCTGCTTGATCTTTATCAAGATATCTTTTATTTCAGATGCTGTGAGATAAAGTGGTACTGCATAGGTATCACTGACCTCTTTTGCAGCAGCTTTAGCAATATTATCAAAATCACTGGTTTGTAAGCCATCAATAGTGGGATCGATATTTAAGTCTGTAATTAGCTCACGTACTTGAGCGATTAGATGATCGGTTATCGCACTATCAATACTGTCACTTTCAGCTGCTTGCTCCGTTTTCACCATGCCTGTTTTTCTAGCCAATGCCGCCAGTCTTTTTTGGCTTGCTTGACGGTTCACGTCCAAAACGTAAGGCAATACAATAGCATTTGCACGACCATGAGGAATACGATAATACGCCCCTAATTGATGAGCAATCGCATGCACATAGCCGAGGCCCGCTTTATTAAAGGCGATACCACCATAGTGAGCCGCTACACCCATCGCTTCTCTTGCTTTCAGGTCGCCACCATCTTTATAGACTATCGGTAAGTAATGCATAACAGACTTGACCGCAGAGGCCGCATAATAGTCGGTCTCTACACTAGCGTTCACACTCATCCATGCCTCTAACGCATGTGTCAGTACATCGATACCCGTATCAGCGGTAATATGGGCTGGCATGCCTTTCATAATAACCGGATCAATCGCGGCTGCTAATGGCACCATTCTAGGATCAATAGAAAGTGCTTTTTGATGCGTCTTGTCATCAGACACTACCGCACCAAGCGTGGCTTCTGAGCCAGTGCCCGCCGTCGTCGGCACACAGTACAATGGAATGGCGGGTTTTCTTGCTTTGAGGATACCAATGAGCTGCTTAGGTTCGCAGCGATTACCCTGCGACATCGCCATCATTTTGGCAGCATCAATGACCGAACCACCACCGATGGCGATGATTGCATCACACTTTGCTGCGATAGACTGGCTTAGACCTTCTTCGATTACCGTAAAAGTAGGATCTGGTGTAACACCATCGTAGACATGATAGCTGATATTCTTTGCCTCTAAATATTCAGTGACTTTCGCAGGTATACCAAGCTTATTTAATACCGCATCAGTGACAATAAAGACATTGGTGCTGCCTTCGTTGATGAGCATATCGCACAGCTCATGACAAGCAGACTCACCGACGAACAGCATTGGTCTTCTGATAGGAATGACGTAAGAAAATGCCTTCAGCACTTTGGCGCGAGTCTTAGCAACGGCGACATACCCTGCATGTTGCAATCCAGCGTTACCTACTAATCTAGAAATACTATTTTGCTTCTTCATGGGTAAACAGTCCTTTTAATAATACCAAAATAGTAATAACAACCATTTTAATCAGCGACTAAAAGCCATTAGTAAAATAGCAGCACATCTATAGTTGATTCAGTTTAAAAGAGATACAAGGCAACCGAATGCAGATGTATATGTAATACTTCAAGCGAGGTTAACGCTGTCACTCTTTTATAGAGGATTGGATACGGTGTCAGTCTCGCTTAGTCTACGACTTGTAGTACTTTCACTCGGCTTCCTTGTATCCAAATTATATTGAACTAACTATAGTGTCAAAGTGAGCCTTAATATTTACGCTAAAAAATCACTTTCTAACCGTAGTTTATCACTGCCATCTATATGATATCGCTATTAATATGAACTGCTACAGTCAATTCCATTTATGTAAGGTCTGATGTCACGACTAAGTGCTACTCGCCTGTAGCAAACGCCTAACATAAGGATGTTGTGGGTTATAAAAAACATCTTCAGTACTCCCTGACTCCACACATGTACCGTCTTTTAACACCATGATTTTTTGACATAGCGCCCGCACGACTTTTAGGTCATGGCTGATAAACACATAGCTGATTTGCAGTTTTTGTTGAATCTCACGTAGCAAGTTAACCACTGTCACCTGCGTGGTACTGTCGAGCGCGGAAGTCGGTTCATCCAATATTAATAGACTTGGTTGCATGATAAGCGCGCGTGCGAGTGCCACACGTTGTCGCTGACCACCAGACAACTCATGCGGATAACGCTGTGAAAACTCAGCTGGTAGATGTACGGTAGCCAGACTATCAATGACCGCCTGCTGACGAGTGGCCTTATCGACACCTTGGACGAGCAACCCTTCCTCAACGATTTGCATCACTGTCATACGAGGATTGATACTGGCAAATGGGTCTTGAAATACCATCTGAATCTGCGAACGGAAAGTGCGCAGTTCACGTTTCGATAATGCCGCAATATCTTGCCCATTGACAACTATCTGTCCGTCAACACGCGCCGTGTTACCAAGTAACTGGCTTAAAGCAAGCGCCGTCGTCGTTTTGCCAGAGCCGGACTCACCCACGATACCCAATGCCTGTCCTTTATGCAGCGTTATATCTAAACCTTTAACCGCTTCAAACCAACGCTTGGTACCACCAAATAGACTTTTTTCCATTGGAAACTGTACTTGTAGCGCGTTTACTTGCAGTACCGTTGACTGCTCACTTTTATTATCATCCAATATAGTCAATGCTTGACCAAAATCCTGCTGGATAAGCGTGCGGGTGTATTCCGCTTTAGGCTGATTAAATACAGCGGCCGTTTGTCCTTGCTCAATCGTTTTTCCTTGGCGCATAACGATGACATCATCACTGTAACGCCTGACCAAATTGAGATCATGACTGATAAGCACCATCGCCATATTATGCTGACGCTTTAGATCATCTAACAGCTCAAGAATCTCATGTTGCAACGTTACATCGAGTGCCGTCGTCGGCTCATCAGCGATTAAAATATCAGGCTGCTGTGCCAATGCCATCGCAATCATGACACGCTGACGCTGACCACCTGATAGCTCATGCGGATAGCGATTCAATTTATCAGCAGGATCGGTAATATTGACATCGTCTAGCAAGGCGATACTTTGTACGCGCCATTGCTTTTTAGGAATGCCACTTAAACGCAGTGACTCAGCAATTTGTTTAGCAACCGTATGTAGAGGGTTAAGCGCAGTCATTGGCTCTTGAAATACCATACCAATACGCTGCCCACGCACAGCACGTAATGCCGTGTTCCGCCCTTTTTCATTAGCTATCGGTAAGATTGTCATACCTGCTGAATCTGCCAGCTGCACCTTGCCCGTAATGGTTAAGCTATTTGGTAATAATCCCAGCAGCGCGAGACTGGCTATTGATTTGCCAGAACCTGACTCACCAACAATAGCTAAGGTTTGCCCTTGTGTGAGCTCATAAGACAGTGCATCAACCAAAGCCACGCCCACATCGGTATGAATACTGAGCTTATCTACCGACAGTATGACTGTGTTTGTTTCCTGACCATCATTTTCATTTAATCGGTTGTTTTTAGCAGTCGTCATTGTCATATTAAGATCGCCTCGGATCAAATGCATCACGCAGCGCTTCGCCAACGAAGATGAGTAGCGATAAAATAAAGGTCAAACTGAAGAACCCAGATAAGGCCAGCCACGGTGCATCCAGGTTATTTTTGCCTTGTACCATCAGCTCACCAAGTGATGGTGAACCCGGCGGTAAACCGTACCCTAAGAAGTCTAGTGCCGTTAAGGCAATAATATTCGCCGTTAAAATAAAGGGCAATTGAGATAAACTTGAGGCCAAAGCATTCGGCAAAATATGTCTCAGCATAATCTGACTGTCCGACACACCAAGATTGCGAGCAGCTCGGACATAATCAAAGTTACGCACGCGCAAAAACTCTGCCCGTACCAAACCCACCAGACCCATCCAGCCAAACAATAACATCAAGGCAAACAGCATGGTGATACTCGGACTGAATAAACTGACCAGAATAATAATCATAAACAGCTGAGGCATCCCGCCCCACACTTCCATAAAACGCTGCCCGATTAAATCAACCCAGCCACCGTAATAGCCTTGGATAGCACCGACAATGATACCTATCAATGCGCCTGCAAGTGTCAATGCCAAGCCAAATAGTAAAGACACTCGCAACCCATAAAGTATGCGTGCCAGTACGTCACGGCCTAAGTCATCCGTACCAAGCCAGTTTTGGGCGTTAGGTGCCGCTGGATAAGAAATGCCTAGCTCTACGTTGGGTGTCTGATCAGCAAATGGAATCGGCGGCATAATATAAAAGCCCTGCTCATCAATCAATGCTTGCACCGCAGGATCTTTGTAATTTGTTTCGGTTTCAAACACACCACCAAAAGTCGTTTCAGGATAAGCCTTTATAACAGGAAAGTAATAGTCACCTTGATACTGCACCAGTAGCGGTTTGTCATTGGCAATCACATTGGCTGCCATACAAATGGTAAATATCAGCGCAAAAACAAATAGCGAGATAACACCAAGGCGATTTTGGCGAAAACGGTTTAGGCGTGCCTGCCAGATAGTATTTAGCCGACGTTTTTTTGGCATAGAAACAGTAGAGTCAGATGAGGGCATTGAAGGTGATGGATGACTTGACATTAGCGCCCCTCAAAATCAATACGGGGATCAATCAGGTGATAACTTAAATCGCTGATTAATTGTAATAACAATCCCACCAAGGTAAAGATAAATAACGTACCAAAGATTACTGGATAATCGCGCTGTTGAATGGCTTCAAATCCGAGCAAGCCTAAACCATCTAATTTAAAGATAATCTCAATCAGAAAATTACCAGCAAAGAAAATACCAACGATAGCGGCTGGAATACCAGCGATAATGATTAACATAGCATTACGGAAAACATGCCCGTATAACACTTGCCGCTCTCCTAAACCTTTGGCACGAGCAGTAAGTACATACTGCTTACCTAATTCTTCTAAAAAGCTAAATTTGGTCAAATAGGTCAAGCCAGCAAACCCACCGACCGTACTTGCTAAGAGTGGCAACGCCAAATGCCAAAAATAGTCTTTCACTTTGCCAAGGGCGCTTAGTTGGTCAAAGTTCTCAGAGGTTAGCCCTTGTAGTGGAAAGATATTCCAATAACTGCCACCCGCAAAGAACACCAGTAGTATGACGGCGAATACAAAGACAGGTATCGCATGACCGATAGCAAGCAGCATAGCCGTTGCTTTATCAATCCCAGAGCCATGATGCATGGCTTTATAGACCCCGAGTGGAATCGCTATCATATAAATTAGCAGGGTACTCCATAGCCCAAGCGAGATTGATACTGGTAGCTTTTCTACAATGAGATCGGTCACTGTCTGACCTTTAAAAAATGACTCACCGAAATCTAGCTGGGCATAATTTTTTAGCATCAGCCAAAAGCGCTCGGGGGCCGATTTATCAAAACCGTATTGCGCATTAATCGCTGCCACCATCTCTTCAGATAGACCACGCGTACCCTGATACGTGCTGTTATTGCTGCCTGCACTGCCCGCGCCAATGTTACCAGCCAGCGCATTGTCTTTTGCGCCTTGTTCAATAAGCGCCAGCTGCTGCTCAACAGGACCGCCGGGGGCTGCTTGTACAATGACAAAGTTTGCGAGCAATATTAAAAATAGTGTCGGTAATATCAACAATAATCTTTTTAAGATATAACGACCCATAACAGCAGCTTCCTAGCATAACAAACATGACGATAGAGAAAACGAGCGGTGAACACAGTTAGAAGTTATTTTTTAGTTCACGTAGAGCAGCAAATACGGTCAAAGACTTATCATCGTTAATGCTCATTTTAGCCTTCACGCCTGCTATCACACTTGGCTCTTGTGTACGTAAGAATACATTGACCATACGCTCATGCTCTAGGGTCACAGGTAATGTCGGCATACCCTGTGCGGTTTGCGCTTCTGCTTGTGCCAATGCTTGCTGCATTGCCTCATTAGCAGGCTCAATCGACAATCCAAAACGTAAGTTACTGGCCGTATATTCATGCGCAGGATATAGTAGCGTCTCAGCAGGTAGACCATTCAAACGCTTAAAGCTGTCATGCAATTGCTCAATCGTACCCGTAAATACACGTCCGCACCCTGCACTAAATAGCGTGTCACCACAGAAGCAATGCTTGCGCCCATCGATATCCAAGATATAAGCCACATGACTGGCGGTATGACCAGACACATCCCAAACTTGTGCGGAGCAGCCCCATGCACTTACTGTACTGCCATCTTTGATGGTTTGATCTTCATCGACATTATGCTCAGTATGCGCCACTAGGTGCGTCATCGGATAAGACTCTTGTAGCGCTGCGACGCCGCCGATGTGATCATGATGATGATGCGTGGTCCAAATAGACGTTAGCTCTAGATTGTTTTCTTCTAAGTAAGCAATGACAGGTTCAGCCTGACCTGGATCAATGACAATCGCTTGCTTATTGTTTTCATTAATCAATGTCCAGATATAATTGTCATTGAACGCTTTAATCGGGTGAATACGAATACTCATGGTAAATCCTTACGAATAGTTATCTCTGTTGCTTAATTTTTATCAAACGTTTTTGTGAAACGCTTTAACATTCAAAATTGTTGATTTTTACTTTTTTAAATAGGTATTAATACGAGCTTCTGCTGCTTTGTCCGTCCACCAGTAGTCGATGCCGACAGCATTGGTAGGCAGTTTTTCTGTATGGCGGTATTGATTCCAGTAGGCGACGTTGGTGCCCGACTTTCCATATAGTGGCACTAAATAATGACCAGCACGTAATAAGCGGTCTAGCACTTGGGTATATAGCACAATCTCTTCACGGTTCTTAGCACGACCCAACTTGTCTATGACATCGTCGATTGCCACGTTTTTAATACCCGCTGTATTTCTATTACCCGCTTGGTCAGCTGCCGCACTACCCCAAAAGCTCGCCTGTTCAGCGCCAGGTGATAAACTCTGCGCAAATACATCCACCACCATATCATAATCAAAATTGCGCATACGCTCATAATATTGTGGACCATCCACTTGACGCAAGGTCGTATCAAACCCTAAACGCTTCAAGTTGCGAATGTATGGCAACAGCACTCGTCCCATGGTTTCGCCTGTCATCAAAATCTCAATTTGAGCAAGCTGTCCATCAGGTTGATACAGCTTCATATCCTCATAGTAGAAACCCGCATCTAGCAATAGCTGCCGCGCTTTTAATAGCCCTTGACGATTAAAACCGCTACCATCAGTAGTAGGCAGCTGCCACTCTGCCAATACAGCCTGACGTTGTATTGGTTCAATCTTGGATAACAAAGGGGTAAGCACTTGCATCTCAGCAGCCGAAGGCGTATCCGTGGCAGCAAGCTCCGAGCCATGAAAGAAGCTCTGTAAGCGCTCATACTGCCCATGAAATAAGGTTTTATTCATCCATTCAAAGTCATAAGCTGCCGTCAATGCCTGACGAACACGAATATCTTGAAAAATTGGCCGACGCATATTCATCACCAGACCTTGCATTGGTACTGGATTTTGACTGCTTATCGTCTCTTTGTTAATTAACTTCGCTTTTACTGCAGGGAAATTATAACCAGTTGCCCAATTGGACGCTTTGTTCTCAGGGCGGAAGCGATATTGACCAGATTTAAACCCTTCAAACGCAATCTCATCACTTTGATAATACACAAACTTAATCATATCAAAGTTGTAGCGACCACGATTGACCATTAAATCACGTCCCCAATAGTTGGCATCGCGTATATAGCTGACCGCTCGCCCTGCATCTACACGTCCGAGCTTATAAGGACCACTGCCCATCAATGGCGTTAGACTAATCTTCTCAAAATCAGCATCGATAGAGGATTTGGCAAAGATAGGAAACTGCCCAACCGTTAATAAGATTTCTTTATTCTCATCAGACGCAAAGACAAACTTCACTCGTTGTTTATCCAGAACTTGAACGTCTTTAATATCACCCAAATAGCTGCGAATATACATCGGCCCTTTGTTCAATATCGCATCATAAGTGGCTTTGACATCATCGCTAGTGACTGGCGACCCATCCCAAAAACGTGCAGCAGGATTGATATGATAAACAATCCAACTGGTATCATCAGGGTCATACGTCACCTTGCTTGCCAGCTGCGGATACATCGTAAATGCTTCATTTAATGAGCCAGTCATCAGAGTATCATACAGATAGTCGGTACCAGCCATTGCCACACCAGTAGTCATCCATTTATTGGCAGCATTAAAAGTGCCACGCGCATCGAGCGAGAGCGTGCCGCCTATCGGTGCATTTGGATTGGCATAAGGCATGAATGGTGCGTCAATATAGTGAGTAGGACTATTATGACCAAGCGCAGTCGTGGTGATTGGCGCTGCGATACTGACAGGTATACAGCTCACTGCGGCAATTAGCATTATGGCTTTTAGCATGGTGTTTTTTATCATAATAAAGTTATAACAAGCCCTTTTGCCAAACCGATGAATATATTTAGAATGTATCTAGTGACTGCATGCTAATTGAAAACTCACTAAGCATGATAAGTTGCACAAAATTTATCATAACAAACTTCAGTTTTTTAACATCTTAGCGCAGAATTCCCCTACTTCTAAAGTAGTGGGATGAATGCGTTATTAATCACTACCCTTAGTGCTTGTGGTATTATAATTAATAATTATACCACTTATTCATAATAAGCCTCTATGCCCACGCAAATTCTAAAAGCCCATAAAGTTAGACTATACCCAAACGAGGATCAGCAGATATTTTTTGCCAAGTCGTTTGGCTGTAGTCGTTTTATTTGGAACAAGATGCTTGGCGATAAAATAGACCACTACAAGGCCACAAAAACCACCTTAAACAACACACCTGCTCAGTATAAAAAAGAGTTTGAGTGGCTAAAGGAAGTGGATAGCTTAGCATTGGCTAATGTGCAGCAGCAGCTAAGAGGTGCTTACAACAAGTTTTTCAAGCAAAGCTCAGGTTTCCCTAATTTCAAGAAAAAGGGTATTAGGGACAGCTATACCACCAACAATCAAAAAGGAACGGTAGCGATCACAGACAGCACCGTTAAACTACCCAAAATAGGCCATATCAACGCCAAGTTCCCCGACAAAATAAATGGTCTGATTAAGAGCGCCACCATTAACCGCACCCCATCAGGTAGATACTACGTCAGCCTATTGGTTGAAACCATCGTTAACGCATTACCAAAAACCCAATCAAACATCGGCATTGATTTAGGATTGACAGACTTTATCGTCTTATCAGACGGTACAAAAGTTGCCAATCCTAAGTTTCTATCGAAACTGCAAGACAAACTGGCTCGCGCACAAAAGATTTTAGCCAAACGCAGAGCGATTGCTAAAGCGGATCAGCGCAAACTGTCAGAGAGCCGTAATTATCAAAAGCAAAAACTTAAAGTCGCTAAAGTTTATGAGAAAATAACCAATACCCGCAAAGACTTTCTACATAAGCTCTCATTCAACATCATCAAAAACCACGATGTGATTGCCATAGAGGACTTGAATGTAAAGGGTATGGTTAAGAACAGGAAGCTTGCCAAAGCCATATCGGACAGCTCATGGTCGTCATTCACCACCATGCTGGCCTATAAAGCAGAGTGGTACGGTAAAACGCTTGTCAAAATAGACCGCTGGTATCCATCCTCTAAGACCTGCTCAAACTGTGGTCACTTGCTAACGAAAGCTGAATTACCGCTGTCGGTGCGATCTTGGAATTGTCCAAGTTGTTTGCAAGAAAATGACCGCGACCTTAACGCCAGTATCAATATCTTAAATCAAGGATTGCTACTGGCTAAACAATCAAAAACTGTCGGTGCGACAGGGTTAGCTTAGTAAATTTGCCTAACCGCTGATACAATACATTGTATCAAGTATGGGCATTACCTAAGAAATCCCTACCTCTAAGGTAGTGGGTAGTTCATCCTAATGGTTTGCCATGCAAAATGTGTGGTATTACAAACCATTCGTCTATCCACCAAGCAAACATGCTGATTTTAGAAAAAAAAAGACGCAGCTCATAAAGTTGCGTCTTTTTTTCTAAAACTGGTGCTGATTTAAGCGTGCTTTTTTTCAAAGGCAATCATAAAATCAACCAGTTGCTGTACCCAGTCTAGTGATACGGCATTGTAGATGCTGGCACGCATACCGCCCACATCACGGTGACCTTTTAAGTTCATCAAGCCTGCCGCGGCTGACTCTTCTAAAAACACTTTATCAAGACTGCTGTCTGCCAAGGTAAATGGCACATTCATAATAGAACGATGTTTAATAGCTACTGGATTGTTATAAAAATCGCTGTCATCAATCGTTTTATAGAGTAAGTCTGCTTTTTGCTGATTAATCTTGCCGATAGCAGCCACGCCGCCTTGCTCTTCTAACCAATCAAAGACCAGTCCTGCCAAGTACCAAGAATACGTCGCTGGCGTGTTTGACATAGACTCTTTTTCAGCCTGATGCTCGTAGTTCATTAGCAGCGGACACCACTCACTCACCTGCCCTAATAGATCCTCACGAATAATCACAATAATCAGTCCTGCCGGACCAATGTTCTTTTGTGCACCCGCATAAATCATCCCAAACTTAGAGACGTCAATTGGCTGTGACAAAATGCAAGAAGACATATCAACGATAATCGGCGCATCAACGGCTGGCGGCTCAAATATTTGCAAGCCATGAATGGTTTCATTAGCACAATAATGGAAATATGCTGCGTTTTCACTCAATTGCCACTCACTTTGATCAGGCACATCGGTAAAGTTACTTTCTTTACCTGTTGCGACCACATTAGTCTCGCCCAGACCAAGTTTGGCATAGCGATCAGCTTCTTTGATTGCCTTACCTGACCAAGCACCTGTCGTTAGATAATCTGCGCGCCCACTATTTAATAGGTTTAATGGAATCGCTGAAAACTGTAAGCTGGCACCACCTTGTAAAAATAGCACTTTATAATTATCTGGAATGTCCATCAACGAACGCAATTTCGCTTCAGCTTTTTCCGTAATAGCAATGTACTCTTTACTACGGTGACTTACTTCCATGACCGACATACCGCTTCCCTGCCAATCAAGCAACTCGTCTTGAGCGCGTGATAATACAGCAGTTGGTATCGTAGCAGGCCCCGCTGAAAAGTTAGGCACACGGTTAGGAGCGACGGTATTGATAGTTGATGTGGTGGTCATAGTCATTATCCTAAATATGATGAAATCATCGTTGTTTGTTGGAGCGTAAAAGTTGCCTATCAAAATCACTGTAAAAGTGACTTTCGTTGTTTTTATTTGCTAATGTCTGTTTTTTTATGCCGATAGTTTATACAAGTAATTTATGACCACACCAATGGTCAGCTGGCTTAACCAGATAACTTTTCCCACAGCTGGCGCTTTAAGCTGCTATCAGCGAGCATTTCATCTAACGTGGGCACAGCCGTAAGCGTCGGATGCTCAAGCCCTTCAGGCAATTCAGTCAATGCTACCACTTGTATTTCTTCACTGCGACCAATTTTAAAGACATACCCAGCAAGACTGGCATTGGCGAGCTCTGCGGTATCCATTCCTTCACAAATAGGAAAAGAGGTGGTCTCACAAGTGATTGATAACGCTTGGGTGATATTCTGCCATAGCTTTTGACTGTCATTGTTGAGTGCTTGGATATCAACCAAAACCACCCAGTCGCCATAACGACCGCCTTGCAAGTCGAATGGTGCTATTTTTTTAAAGCTCTCATCGTTGTTTATATGAGCAATAGGGCTCTGCTTGATAGCGGCAGTAGTTTGCTGAGCTATGTTATCTACGAGAGGTCTAACTGCCACATCAGGAGTAGTGGTATCAAAACTATAAGTGACAGGGCTTTGTTCATTAGGTGATTTTAACTCTACATCACTAGCATCATGGTAATAATTGCGCGTGGCGTCATCATCGATGGCCGCTGATACAGAATCAGCAAATGCTATATTTGACATTTCGATGCTCGCGGCATTATTACTTTGCTGCTCTATACTTGGTTGTTCAGTGTTAGTAACAGACGACACAGCCTGAGTAGGCGTATCAATTGTAGAATCAGGAATAGTAGGCGCAGAGATATCTGCCATATTGATAGTGGCGGAGCCTGGCTGCACCCACTGATTGATACCCATCATCGCTAAAATTTGGCGCTGCTGCATACGATGTTGCAATACAATTAGCGGGTCTGCAATGTCACTCATACGTCTTTACTATCCTACTCATCTAAGATGGGTTTACAGAATATCTGTATTAAAAAATGTCAAATAACAACTTAAATCATGCAACTTCTGGCCAGCCCAATACGTGTCAAAAAATGCTTACGCACTTCACTCAGTAACATCACTCAGTCATAGTATTCAAAAGAGCTTTCGAACGCCTAACCAGCGCTCTGAAAGCAGCATTAAGCAATCATACTCATCTTGGCTGACTATCGTATCGTGTAACATCACTGTATGCAATGTACTCAGCCATTGCTGATAATTATTGTAGGTGTAACTCTCACCAGTCGTATCATTATAATCTATTTGCTTGAGGCTCTGTTGTCTCTCTTGATAATTATCACTGCGTTTGGCAGCTATTGCAGACGACTTAACGGTAGAGGCTATGCACACAGGCACATTCTCTATCAAGGCCAATAGCTGAATACTATTGAGGTTTTGTGCCATCAACAGCAACCACTGTAGATTGGCATCGCTAATGGCTGCTAAAGCAATATCAATCAAGCGTGCATGGCGGCGCAAGTCCACGATATAGTGGGCCACACTAGCATCGTTATAGTTAAGTATTGAACTATCAAGCTTTGAACTATATAGCGCTGATGTCATTTGGCCTTTGACATCTTTTGACAAACGATATGCCAGTAAAATCAGCATTGTTCTCTTAACATCGTTCAGTCGAGCAAACACTTGACCTGAAGGATCAAGTTGAGCATATATACCCTTTGTGCCAGCTCTCAATGTGTGCTGCCATGACTCATATTTTCGTACATGTGACTGCTCATCACTTAGCACCGTAGATAGTATCGGTAGCAGCTGTTGTAAATGTAGCGCTTGCCATAGTGACAAAATAGAAGGCGTCCAAGATGTACCACTTTTGGCGTCAGCTGATTCTGACTGAATACTATGCGTAAGAAAATCTTTATCCGTCATCTTATCCGCTAAGTCTATACTCAGGTCAGCAGTTAACTGACCATTAAAGAGTTCAGTGATACCTTGTTGATAGCGCATGAGCATCATACGACATTTTTTTTGCTGACTATAATATTGATAGCTTTCATTGCTGTGGCTGCTCTCATGCTTCAAACGTAGCTCTGCAATCACGCTTTCGGATAAATTATGCTGACTCAGATTTTTTATGACAGTTGTGATTAGCGCACTGTCTAATCGTCGATCAATACTCGCTACGGTTTCTATCAATTTATGGTCGATGGCATGCGGTAGTATTTGCGCTTGGCGATGATCATCGGTTTTTTTGTTAGTAACTTCGTACCAAATGTCAGCCAAGTCATAAGTGCTTGTCGTTACTAGAGCTTGACCCTGATGGCATAGCATCACCGCCTCAATCAAGGCCTGTGCGCCTAACGGGTGGTGACTGTGATTGAGCACATACTGTGGCAGCGAGACTTTTTCAATATCATTAATACTAATCAGCGCTGCTGATGGTAAATCGCTATCAGGTTTTGCCTGCCAAGGTTTTAACCGTTCATGGATATCCATATCTTGTGGCTGTATTTGTAACCGCCCATCAATGACAACATCCTCTGCTACAACGAAATCCAGCCCTTTTTCTTCTTCCTCTACCCCATTATTCAATGCTTGAGTAGAGAGTAGCTCTGCGTGGGGTAATTGTTTGTCAGTATTTTCTTTTTTATTACTACTTAGGCTATTTGTTTTTACTTTCTCCACGTCCCCAAGTCGACGCTGCTCATATATTTCTTTTATTTTTTGCTGGTTGATGCGTTTCTCTTTGGCAACTTGTACGGCAAACTTATGGTAAGCATTGGCATTAATAGCACCCATACGCTCAGACAAACTGGGATGAGTCGCAAACCAAGAGACATCCCCCAGGTCTGTGCCACTACTGGCAAAGAAAAAATGACTGAGTCCATTGATATCAGTGATACCTGTCAAGCGTGAACCAAGTGAATCTTGATGAATGGCTTTTAGTGTCTCCATAATCGCAGGAGAGCGCGTCAACTGCACACTGGTCGCGTCGGCAAGCAGTTCACGCTCACGATTGAAGCTATGTTTGATTAACTGAGCACTGGCCATGCTCGAAAAGCTCAACCCATGTAACAACAATGTCCAAACGCTACGAGGCGCTTGGCGATCTACTACCAGTTTTTTTTGTAGCCATTTCGACTGAATTTTTGCGGTTGACTGTTGATTTTGCGACTGGCTCTGCCAGTACGCCACCCACTCACTATGAGTGGTAAAGCTTGCGGTTTTCGCTTCGGTACTACGAGCATGATTATCGATGGACTTTTGTGATAGATCGAGGTTTTGATTGACGGCATTATCAAAATAATTGCCATTACCGATAGGATCGCTCCAGTCATATAGTATCTGCAAGCCTGCTAATACTACCATCAGCTGCAGATTGAAGGTGGCATCGCCATGGAGGATGTGACCATACTCATGTCCGATGAGCCCGTACAAAGCCTCATCAGACAACTTATCCAGTGCACCTTGCGTCACGACCAACACCATATCCTGACTGTGCCGACCCGCCACGAAACCATTGATACCCTGCTCATCAGGCAGCACATACAGAATAGGCATACTCAAGCCTGATGCAATGGCCAGCTGCTGCGCAATTTCATAATAGCGACGGTAGACTGGTGGAAAATCACGCTCATCACGCACCGCAATATGATGTGCACTATAGCGAACCTTTTGTATAGGCTCATGCTGATGAGCAATCCCCTGACTGTGCTCCCAAGCGTCTTGGCTATGATCAATAAACAATCTAACAGCACCTACGCGCTGAGCAATAGCACGACCGCCCGCTTTTAGACGACGATACTCTAAAAAACTACCACCAGCGAAGCTACCTAATGTCCAGATAATGACCAGTACTAATGCCCAATAATAAATACCACCCGTAAATAACGTGAGCAACAGTGCCATGACACCGAGCGCCACTGCCATATGCGCAAATACAATGAGAAAAAATAGCCCATAGAGCAATAGACTGCGCTGAGTACGTGTGCGCTGTTCACCAAAAAAATCCATCTACTTGTCTTACCTAAACTTTATGTTGTCTAAATTTTATACTATCTAAACATAGCCGAACGCATGTGAATATCAGCCCATATTGACAACAGGGGCTTGAGCAATCGCCTTTCTGTCTTCAAACACCAACTGACTTAATGGGCGAAAGCCAAAAGTAGTGCTCACCAGATTATTGGGGAATACTTCGCGATCATTATTATAGAACATCACACTATCATTATAGTGTTGACGCGCAAAACCAATCCGATTCTCCGTATTGGTCAGCTCATCCATCAACTCTTTAATCATACTGTCTGCTTTTAGCTCAGGGTATGCTTCGACGACAGCTGAAAATTGTCCCAATGCTTTGGACAGCATACTCTCTGCTTTGGCAAATAATGCCATATGTTCCAGTGAGTCTGGCTGATGTTTACTCGAGTCCTGCAAGCTTTGGGCATGATTACGCGCGCTGATGACACGAGTAAGCGTTTCTTCTTCATGCGTCAAATAACGCTTGGCCGTCTCAACGAGATTTGGAATCAAATCATGACGGCGTTTCAGCTGCACATCGATCTGAGCAAAACCATTTTTTGCTTGGTTGCGGGCGCGTACCAATTTATTAAATATGGATACCCCAAATACAACCACTAACACCACAAAGGCAATAAACAGCCAGACAAACATCTTCATAATCAAATCCTAAAACGTTTCGTATTGACATTAAGGCCTGTTGAATACTCCACCATGGCACTAACAGCGACTATTGGTGAAGACTCAACACACTCTAATATTACTAAAAAGTTAATACATTGTATTTTAACTCATATTAATCAATGAAACTTCGCAATTGAATAAGAAATCGAAATATAAATTGGATAAAATTCACGCAAAAAAAAGCCCTTTACAATGAAGGGCTTAATACATAATACGAGTGTTTTTGACTGATTATAAAACCAATTATCAAATTTTAGGCAAAAAAAAGCGACTCCAAAAGCACATCCTCGGCACACACTGTGACTATTACCGTTGCTACCTTCCGGTCCTGGCGGGATTCATAGAACAATGTTGCGAGGCTACCAATGGAGCCACCAGTTGCAAATTATACAAGATTTTTTTAATTTTACAACCCCTATCGTAAAACTGTTTTTGTAAGGCAAAAAAATCAGTAACTTAGGTGACAAAATTATCACAGCATCGCGTCTGAATTTTGCTATGTTAGTCTATAAAGCTGAGCATGATGGATAGCAACTAACAAATAAAATGCACTGCTTTTAATAGAGAGAGACAGCGTTTAATGATGGCTTCTCTCTTTATCATTGATATAACTCACTGAGGAGATAGTAATGAAAACCACTCTACTAAACAAAGCAACCCTAACGACTGGCTCTGCACTTCTACTAACCGCTATGATGGGCAGCGCGCATGCAGAACCAACTGGCTACGACCAGCTTACTTTTCAAACAGAAGTAAAAGAAGAAGTGCAAAATGATGAAGTACGAGCCAGCTTATACAAAAAAGCACAGGCAACTGACTCAAAAGCATTGGCCACCACGCTCAACACCTCTATCAACAATGCCATGAAAATCGCCAAACGCTACCCTAGCGTCACTGTCAGCACAGGACAGCAGCGCACTTACCCTAGTTATGATAAAAACAACAAAATCATAGGCTGGACAGGACAAGCCAATATAGATTTGAAGAGTACTGACTTTGCCGCGACCAGCCAGCTCATTGCTGATCTACAAGAAACGCTCGTCATGGAAAATCTCAGCTTTGGTGTGTCAGACACCAAAAAAGATGCGCTAGAACAGAAGCTAATGACAGATGCCTCTCGCGCGTTTCAACAACAAGCTAAAAACTTAACTAGCGCATGGAGTGCTCGCGGCTATCGTGTGGTGAACGTCAACCTAAATACAGGTAGTAACTACCCGCGTCCAATGTATAGCGCCATGAGCATGAAATCAGACTCACTTGAGTCAGTACCAAGCCAAAGCTTTGAGTCTGGCAACAGTACGATCTCAGTGACCGCAAATGGTACGATTGAGCTGACTAAATAAATCAACTTATACCAGCAGTTGGTTCGTTCATAAATTGAACTATTCATACTAAAAAGGCAAGCATCATTAGGGTGCTTGCCTTTTTTCTTAAGCTGTTATTTATGCTGTCGTTATTCATCATTCATCAATAAGACAAGCTCTAATCACTTTGACGTAACTTTAATAATAGTTTTTGGTACAACGATAGGTTCTGATAAGCCAACAGCTGCTCTGCCTTTCTTTTATTATCTTGCAAGGTTGTATTGTTTTGGATGACATAAACGGTTCGTGCTACTTGTTGTAGGGTTTTACCTTTCTCATTGGTCACAACTGCCGTGATACTGTGCGATCCCGGTAAAATATCTACCGTTGGGATGGAAGCATTAAGACCCTGCGCCACCTCATTACCATCCAAGTAAATACTCACGTTATCGCCTGCTTGTAAAGATGGCTTTACTTGTACATTTACAGCGATATTTTGCGCTGGACGACGATAAGCACGCTCTTCGCTAGGCTCAGTGATCGTAAGCTGATAATTGACCGCGGTTTTGACGGTTGAACTATCAGCATCAGGTGTAATCGTCGTCTCTGTGCTGGCAGCTTGCGCAGTACTGCTAGACTGACCACTCGTATTGCTATTGTTACTTGAGTTAAGCGTATCACTTCTAGTCATCACGCTGGTCTGAGTGACTTGCTTATCCGCTTGCTGCTCATAATTCTGTGGACGGTCGGTAAAGGTCACTTGACCTGTCTTTTCATCAACGACTTTGTAAATAGCAGAGGCATTTGCTAAAGGGGCGTAGAGACTGGCTGTGAAGACTAGCAAGCCTGTGAACAACATCTTATTTTTTGTATGACTGCGTATGGTCATGGCGGTCTGAATCAAACGGGAATGTTTTGAGAGTGAGTGCATAGTCAGTCAACCTAATAAGTGCGCGTATTTAACAAATATGATAGTACCATTATGGGGTATTTTTCAGCGAATAACACTAGGGCGTGTCTTCAATCTGAGTATTAAACATTGAAAGCTTCATAGCAGTGCCTGTTGTTATAATTATAATGACTGATTCAAGTACGCAGTATTTACTCTATTGGCGATATATTCCACGTTTCTATCAAATCCCATATCACAGTATCAATCGCTTGTGCTTGGTCAAGGTTTTTACGATCTGTATACCAGTTGATTTCTATACCGCTATAGATAGGTTCTCTTGACTCTACAGTTACAGGATAATTCTTAAATGTTGGGATATAGTAAGAGAAGCCTGAAACAAGAGGGTTGGTAGATTCACCAAAGCACCTTCTTTGATTATCATGCTTTCCCTTAAAACGATAACAAGTCATCCCATTATTAGTCTCTGCAGAATCAGCATCCAACTCTAGCATTGAGTAATTATCAAAAGACTGCTTGGTATTTCCCCCTAGAGAATAATTATTTACGACAACCTTCACCTGATCAGGATGATCTAAGGTGTCATTAGAATTAACACTGTTATCTGTAGCCTGTACCCATGAGCCGTTGAGCATGAGATTAAACTCATACCCTCCGCCTGACGTTTTAGAGATAGGCATGTCTCTTGCTTCTGACTCAGTTATCTTGTCAAAACTTGCGGGCTGATAATCAATAGGGAATTGACCAATATAACGCTCAGACTGTGGCCGATAAAAATCTCTTTCTACTCGTTCATTGTGTGTGACAAAATGCTCTCGCCTTTCTCCGACTTCAGCCTTCAAAATAAGATGGTCATTAATCTTCCAAGTAACGATATCGCCCTCTTTATAAGGATCTTGCTTTTTATCTTGTTGCATACAACTTATTTGAAACAGTGACAAGGTTATTATTACTAAAGAGCTTAACGTTGAAGTCTTCATGGTAGTGCCTGTTGTTATAATTATGATGGCTGATTCAAGTACGCAGTATTTACTCTATCGACGATATATTCCAAGTATCTAATAATCGCCAAATGGCAGCATCAATCACTTGTGCTTGGTCAAGGTTTTTGCGATCAGCATACCAGTTAACTTTTACGCCGCCATAAATGTATTCTTTAGATTCTACGCTCATTCGCATTGTCATATCTTTTGGTATATAAATAGCAAAGCCTGAGATCAAGGGGCCTGAAGAGTCACCAAGGCATCTTTGATGACCATAATATTTTCCTTTTAATTGATAGCAAGTTATCCCATTATTTGTTTCTGCAGAATCAGCATCTAATTCTGACATTAGTCGGTTATTAAAGAATTTCTCGGTATCTTCTTCTACATAAGTAGTATTCAGAATAACCTTCACCTGATCAGGGTGATCTAACGTTTCATCGGACACAACACTCCTGTCCGACGCCTGTACCCATGAGCCATTGAGCATTAGATTAAATTCCAAGGCTTGCCCTGGCATAATTGGTGTTACTGGCATCGCTAGCGCTTCTTCTTCGCTAATGGTGTCGAATGCTTTGGGCTGATAATCAATGGGGAACTGACCGAGATAATGCTCTGCGTGTGGACGATAGAACTCAGACTCTCCTCGTTTAGAATGATTCTCAAGCGAATGAGTTCGCCTCTCCCCTATTTCAGCCTTAATTATCATCTCACCCCATAGTAACCAAATAACGATGTCGCCCTCTTTATAGAGGTCTTGCTTTTTTTGTTGCATACAACTTATTTGAAACAGTAACAAGGTTATTATTACTAAAGAGCTTAACGTTGAAAGCTTCATGGTAGTGCCTGTTGTTATAATTATGATGGCTGATTTTGAAACATTGAGCGTTACGACCAGTATTTATTATCGATTATTCATTCTTATAACATTCACAAAAATTAGAGTGGCAAGGAAAACAAGTGCAAGTACTACGCATTGTAGACTAAACGAGTTTGACACAGCTAATCGTATTTTTTGGGTTTGGTATTAATCTCTTATTTTGAGATAATTATTAGGGCGTGTCTTCATTTCAAAAATGGTGATAAAAATGAGATAAATTGCCGTCAAACAAGGAAAATAGCGCAGATAATATCGGGATATTAACCAGCTATTTGATGATGTTTGGCAAGATTTAGCCATTTTCAGCCCATTTAGATGACTATCGAGTGAATTAAAGACACGCCCTAGTTTAAATTCCACAAAAAAAACCAGCTAAGTTAACCTTAGCTGGTTTTTTTGACTCAAAATAACTGAGTGCTTTAGCGACTAATTAGCAGCTGTAGTACATGTCAAATTCAACAGGGTGTACAGTTACGTTCAGACGCTGTACTTCTTCTTCTTTCAATGCGATAAACGCTTCTAGCATGTCTTCAGTGAACACATCGCCTTTTAATAAGAAGTCATGATCGTCACGCAATGCTTGTAGTGCTACATCTAAGCTCTCTGCAACCGTTGGGATTTGTGCTTCTTCTTCTGGTGGCAAGTCATACAAGTTTTTGTCCGCAGCTTCGCCTGGATGCATTTTGTTTTGGATACCGTCAAGGCCGGCCATCAATAATGCAGCAAATGCTAAGTAAGGGTTCGCTGTTGGATCAGGGAAACGGGCTTCTACACGTACTGCTTTAGGGCTGCTCACGTGTGGAATACGGATAGACGCTGAACGGTTAGATGCTGAGTAAGCAAGTTTAATAGGCGCTTCATAATGTGGTACTAGGCGCTTATAGCTGTTGGTCGATGGGTTGGTAATCGCGTTCAAAGCACGAGCATGCTTGATGATACCACCAACGAAGAACAAAGCTGTTTCAGACAAACCAGCGTATTCATCACCAGCGAAAGTGTTTACGCCATCTTTAGCGATAGACATATGCACGTGCATACCTGAACCGTTGTCACCAACGATTGGCTTAGGCATAAAGGTTGCTGTTTTGCCAAACTGATGCGCAACGTTATGTACCACATATTTCAACTGTTGAACTTCATCTGCCTTACGTACCATCGTGTTGAATGCTACGCCAATTTCAGACTGGCAAGATGCTACTTCGTGATGATGTACTTCAACGCTACCTGCACCAACGATGTCTTCGATACGCTCACACATGATTGAACGCATGTCTTGTGAGCTATCGATAGGTGGTACTGGGAAATAGCCGCCTTTGACACGTGGACGATGCGCCATGTTGCCCCACTCATACGTCTCGCCTGTTGACCATGCTGCTTCTTCAGCAGTGATTTTATGGCTAACACCAGACATATCAATTGACCACTTCACGTCATCAAAGATAAAGAATTCAGGCTCAGGACCAAAATAAGCAGTATCACCAATGCCAGTAGACTTTAAGTACTCTTCAGCACGGCGTGCGATAGAGCGTGGGTCACGATCATAGCCTTGTAGCGTTGATGGCTCGATAATGTCACAAGTAACGACAACGGTAACTGAATCAAAGAACGGGTCAACAAAAGCGGTTTCTGGATCTGGGCGCAAGATCATATCTGAGGCTTCAATACCTTTCCAGCCAGCAATAGATGAACCATCAAACATCTTGCCGTCTTCCATTACTTCTTCGTCAATGGTATGTGAAGGAAAGCTGATATGTTGTTCTTTACCACGGGTATCGGTAAAACGAAAGTCAACCCATTTAGCATTTGTTGATTTGATAAGGTCTAGTAATTTGTTCGACATAAATAATCTCCGTTGTGTTGATCACGTTATTGCGATTTAAGGTGACTGATGCAATTTACTGGTTCAAGAATATCAGCTGTGTTCTTAATACTAAATAGCGCCTTCAATATTATGCTTATTATCAGCACTGTCAATGTCTTTAGTCAAGACATCCTTTTAATGCTTATTTTTCATTCTAACAACATATAACTCACAATAGTAAATTCTTCCGGCACTTATTAATAATTATTTTTGAATCAATTTTCAGCCATAAATAATCATGAAAGTAGTGGTGCAAACGCTGTGCCAACTTATAAAAATAATAATATTTTAGACAATCTCCATCAACTTAATTCGCAATTATTACAATTACCTATAACATGATTTATTCTTTATCAAGCATAGCCTATCAACGATCCACACGGCTATTATTTCTCATTTACAGGTATAGAACATCATATTATTGCACTCTTTCAGTGCTAAATAACTGCACCATTAACGAACAATGTTCTTTTTTAGTGCACGCCCTACAATTAAAAAATATCAAACAATCCAAAACCAAAGATTCATCACAAATATTTTGTCAAAAGTATTGTGAGGTAAAATAATTTTTACGCATGACTTACTTGGATAGCCTGTACCTTACATTTGATAGACCACAAAATAATGGTAAGATAACCACGCCTGACAAACGTATGAATACAGAAGCACTTGCGTCAAAAATTACTTGAATCAAGAACCAAGAACCAAGAACCAAGAACCACTATAGATAAATATAAGTCTAAAAAACATAATCACATCCATAAGTTGAAAATCCAATGATTTTGATGATCGATAATTACGACAGCTTTACGTACAATATCGTACAGTACTTCGGTGAATTACAGCAGGACATCACCGTCTGGCGTAATGATCAGGCTACCATTGAACAAATTCAAACCCTTGCACCAGATGTGATTGTCATCGGTCCTGGCCCATGTGATCCTGATCGAGCGGGTATCTCTCTAGCAGTTATCGAAACATTCAAAGGTATCATACCGATATTGGGTATTTGCTTGGGTCATCAGGCCATTGGACAAGCCTTTGGTGGTCAAGTCATCAAAGCTGGTGAAGTCATGCATGGTCGGCTATCGGCCGTCTACCATAACGGTCAAGGTGTGTTTTCTGGATTGCCTAATCCATCACAGGTCACCCGTTACCACTCGCTCGTCATTGACAAACGCAGCCTGCCCGATTGTCTTGAGCTGACCGCATGGACACAGTATGCCGATGGTAGCATTGAGGAAATTATGGGCATTCGCCATAAAAATTTGGCCATCGAAGGGGTGCAATTCCATCCTGAGTCTATTTTGAGCGAGGCCGGTTATCAGTTGCTCAATAACTTTTTGCAAACACATAATTTGGCCGTACTGGCCTCGAACGAGTTACCACAAGTCGGCTAAGTATCGTTAAAAAATAAATCTAAAATATCTATAATATTAAATTTGAAACCAACTTAATCTAAAACAAACTTATAAAAATAGTAAGCGAGAATATAATGAGTACAACAAAAATAGAGGGTAATCACACTCCAGATAGTATTGCTCAATTGTCTGATGCAGATATTCATAAGTTACTGACGGCATCGTTAGAAAGAATTTTTCAGCACATTGATTTAACCTTTGATGAGATGTATCAAGTAATGCTGATCATCATGCAAGGCAGATGTAGCGACGCCATGATGGGCGCTATTTTGACTGGCTTGCGTATGAAAGGTGAATCAATCGATGAGATTACTGCATCGGCCAGTGCCATGCGTGCCTTGGCTTCTAATATCGAACCAAAGAACTGTGATCACTTAGTAGACATCGTTGGTACTGGTGGCGATGGCGCTAATTTATTCAACGTGTCTACCGCCTCTGCTCTTGTGGCAGCAGCGGCTGGCGCGCAAGTTGCCAAACACGGCAACCGCGGCGTGTCTAGCAAATCGGGTAGCTCAGACTTACTCGAACAAGCGGGTATTAGCCTTGCGCTCACACCTGAACAAGCACAAAACTGTATCGAAAACCAAGGTATCGGCTTTCTGTTCGCACCCAATCATCACAGTGCCATGCGCTATGCCATACCCGTCCGCCGCGAGCTCAAAGCGCGTACTATTTTCAATATCTTAGGGCCATTAACCAATCCTGCTAGCACGCCCAATCTGGTCATTGGCGTTTTCACTGCCCAACTGTGTGAGCCTATCGCCAACGTCATGAAAAACTTGGGCGCTCGTCATGTGATGGTTGTGGGCGCAAAAGACGGCTTGGATGAAATTAGCCTTGCTACTTCAACTACTGTCGCTGAATTAAAAGATGGCGAGATATCTGTTTACGAGATGATGCCAGAAGATGCAGGCATTGAATCGCAGACCCTGATCGGTCTCGATGTCAACTCTCCAGCGCAAAGTCTGGAGCTGATTCGCGCTGCCCTATCTGGAGCCGACACTCATGACCGCTCTGTACTTAAGGCGCGTGATATGATTGCACTAAATGCAGGTGCGGCAATATATACGGCAGGACTTGCCAGCAACTACGCTAATGGTGTGAGCCAAGCGCAAAAAGCCATCCAAAATGGTGATGCGTTGCTCAAGCTTGAGTCTCTGGCCAACTACACACAGCAATTAGTGGCTCAGGGTTAACTTACAAGCATTCATATGGTGCAAAATTTGCCACCACTGTCTATAGACAAAGAAGTCTAAAACGGATACAAGGCAGCCGACTGCAGATTGTACAAGTCGTACATCTAGGAAGAGTAACGCCGTAGCCGTTTAGTAATTCTTTGACTATATTTACATTTAATATTATTCGGATACCCGTATGACCACAACTCACTCAGACATACCCTCAGTATTGCAGCGCATTGTCGCAACCAAAATAGAAGAAGTAAAAGCCGCGCGTGAAAACCTTTCTCTTGAGGATTTACAATCGCAAGTCGCAGCTGATAATAAACCACGCCGAGGCTTTGCTGCCGCTTTACGAGCGGCCAGTACGAACAAAAACAGTGTCGGTATCATTGCTGAAATCAAAAAAGCATCACCATCTAAAGGCATCATCAATCATAACTTTGCACCGGCATTATTTGCCCAGCAATATGAGCAAGCTGGTGCCAGCTGCTTATCAGTATTGACTGATCGTGATTATTTTCAAGGCGATGACAGCTATCTTCTTCAAGCGGCTAATGCTGCAAGCCTACCAATATTGCGCAAAGACTTTATGGTGGATGTATACCAAATCTATCAATCTTATCTGATGGGTGCAGACTGTATATTACTTATCATGGCTTGCCTTGATGACACGCAAGTACACGAGCTGCATGCACTGAGTATCGAGTTAGGTATGGATGTATTGATAGAGATACATACCAAATCTGAGCTTGATCGTGCACTAACATTGCCACGCTCAGCACACAATATTTATGGCATTAACAATCGCGACTTAAATACTTTTGACGTCGATCTACAAACCACATTAGATCTAAAAAATATTTTGATCGAAGCATTAGTGGTAGACAATACAACCCTTAAACCGCTTGTCGTCACCGAGAGTGGCATTCATAGCAGTGATGATATTCGTTTGATGTTAAGCCATGATATTCAGCACTTTTTAATTGGTGAGCAGTTTATGAAAACCGATCATCCTGGACAAGCGTTACAATCCTTACTTGCGGGCGTCGCAGCAGACGAGTAAAGTAACTAAAATAGCTTAGGCTACGATACGACTCGTAAGCTTATATTAGTATAAAACCAGCGACGATATAGACTATTAAGTCATTCATTCATCAACCAACGATACATTAACTTTTATGTCAAATTCTCTATTTTCAAAAGAAATGCAAGACCAACTTAAAGAGCTAAAAGGCCAACTAAGCAAAGGGCGTGATACCACGTCACCTGAAGGTGAGGATCAAAAGCCAACAGAACCTGTTTCATTACCCACGCAAAAGCAAGTCAATAAGACTGTTAAGCAAATGAACAGCGAACATGTTGATGATGATAAAGTGCTGTTTATGCAAGCCATGCATGGTGTCAATCAGCTTGACAATAAAAACGTCCGCTCACCTGCCAATGCAGCAAAAGCGGGCAAACCTGATGCAACCACACTGTCTAAACGTGCAGCTGCTCAAGGTAGTGAAGCCAGTGACTTGGGTGCAGGCTTGTCGGATATGCAAGCACTGCTCAACCCTGTCGCTGCTGAAGCATTTTTATCGTACAAACAGCCAACCTTGCAAAACAAGATCTTTGATCAACTTAAGAAAGGCAAGCTACGTTGGTATGATGCTGTAGATATTCATGGTTGCACGATAGAAGAAGCTCGTGACGCTATGACGCAATTGCTGAGTCAAGCGAAGCAGAAAAATGAGACGATGGTAAAAATAGTCCATGGTAAAGGCTCTGAGGCCATTCTAAAGACGTGTGTGAACGGTTGGTTACGTCAATTACCAGAAGTCTTAGCTTTCTGCTCTGCCCCGCCTAAAGATGGCGGTAATGGTGCAGTATTGGTATTGCTCAAAAAGCCTAAAGCTGATGGCGAATAATTATTATTGTTAGCTCAGTATTAGAAATAAAAAGGACTGCAAATAGCAGTCCTTTTTTATATAAATAAATCGTCTATTTCTATAGTAGCAAGCTGTAAGCACACAGCCATATGACTTTCATGCACAATTTTTATTAGAGTGAATCTATCATGAGCATACAAACAATTGAAAATCTTGAAGCAATAAATGAGCATATCACTGCTTTGATTGCTATCGAACCACGATTTGAGCCTGTCCATAAGCAAGTTGGCACGCCAAGCCTTAGACACAATACAGGTGGATTTGAGCAGCTGATGAGAGCAATGGTTGGTCAGCAGTTATCTGTCGCTGCCGCAGCCAGCATTTGGCAACGGTTGGTTGATGCAGGCTTGACGACACCGAATGCAATCGTTGAGGCAACAGATGAGACTTTGCGAGCACAAGGACTGTCTAAACAAAAAACTCGTTATATCCGCTCATTGGTCGAGCACGATATAGACTTTAATGCATTAACAACCATGTTAGATGAAGATGTCATACTTACGCTAACTGCTGTCACTGGTATTGGTCGCTGGACGGCTGAGATGTACTTGTTGTTTTCTTTAAAACGCGCAGACGTATTCGCTGTCGATGACTTAGCCATCAAAGTGGCGGCCATGGAGTTGCTAGGTTTGGCAGAGCGACCGACGCCGAAACAATTAAAGAACCTGACCCAAGACTGGTCACCGCACCGTAGCGCTGCCAGCCTGTTACTATGGTCGTATTACGGTACATTACGCAATAAAACTGCAGTGCCTTTATAAAGACCTAGCATTAAAAAAAGTGAGTAATGCCATCGTCTAAATCTTATTGATAACAAACTCTGTATTTAACACCATTACAAAGGTCTCTTTAATCTTTACTCTAAAATTGGTTCCATATAGAAAAACTAGGTCTTTTTTTGACATGCTTAAACTTGCTTTTCTTTAATACATGGCTTTTATGTATGAGTCCTTTGAGCGTTTGGCCTTTCTTACTTTTCAATGTTGCCTTCTTTTTTTCATTGAGGGCTTCATCGCTATTAGTACTGTTATTGCCTTTATCTTTATTTAAATCCACAGCAGTATAGTCATCAGAACTGTCATTGCCAGCATTAGCATCCTTACTAATTGATACATCTTTTACCGATTCAATGCTGTTGTTTGCTTGATTATTGCTTTCTTGATTATAGTTTTGATCCTCATTATCAATGTGATCTTCTAGCTCAGCTTGATTGACGATAAGCTGCTGAGTCGGCAATGCATGTTCTACTTTATATTTTGCGACTTTCTTTAATACATCGATAAATAACGTATTTTGTTTGTCATAGAATTCAATGATTCCAGTAGCATTGACATAAGCCTGCAACTGAATGACATAGCAATCTTGACGCAGCTCTAAGATATTGACCTGATTCCACTCTGGGTTGGTTAAATCATGCTCTTTTATGAATTCATCCAAGTCGTTTACCATTTTGAAAATCACATCAAGATCAGCGGTACGCTTCAGATATAAATGATGGAAAAAACGAAACATATCACGAGAAGTAAAGTTTTCAATCTGCATCGATGAAAAATCACCGTTCGGTACCGTCACGATCGTACGCGTCAATGTCCGCACACGCGATGAGCGAATACCAATATCAATCACCGTACCTTCATAAGTGCCAAATTTACAATAGTCACCGATTCGCACTGGCGAATCTGCCACGACGACGACACTACCGACTAAGTTTTCGATGGTCTTTTGCGCACCCAATGCCAATGCCAAACCACCCACACCCAATGCAGCAATACCTGTGGTCAAATCAAAACCCAAATTACCAAAGATGACAATCACAGCAAATATCAGCAGCAGCGCTTTAACCACTTTGCGCATCAGCCCTAAGATTGAGACCCGCTCAGTATAGTTTTTCTTATAGCTCAAATTTACCGCACGAGTGAATATGGCATCGACGACTCGTAGTAGTAGCCATGTTATCGCTACCCACGAAGCTATTTCCGTGAAACGATTGACTGGCTCACGCAGGGTCACTGATACGCCAGCGTATACCATCACCTCAGACAGTATCAGTGCCATGATTACCACGGAAAGCGGTAGTATCACCTTATCCGGTAATGGCAATGTCACACCGCGTACATGCGGATAAGTGATTCTCAATAGATGATACAACAGCCAAACCATGATATAAGTCAATATAAAGCTACTGACGATCATGGCAAGCGCCGCGACCAAATCAGCCAACTGATAACCGAAAAGCTTTTTGCCGTCCAATGAATCAATGGTATAGCGAGATACCAAAGTGGGTTCAGTGTTCTCTATTACTTCCGGTATCGAGCTGAGCGTATCGCTTGAAAACTGCCAATACTTTTCATTTCTCTCAGACGTAACTTTTTCGAGTATCAGTGACACGCTTTTTTCACCAATATTAATCGCACCCACATTTTCTTGATTTGGTGGTAGCTGATCAGTGAGGTTACCCTCAGGCGTATTGCTCAGCTGCAAATCCGGCTGAAAACGGCCACCTGCATCTAGCGCTTGCTTAAATTGCCGTACGATGGTCGTTGGATTGTCAGACTTCGATAAATTTAGATAGTTACTCGCCAGCAGGTAGTCATTTTCACCCAGGGCGCTGATAAACCCTTGCACCGTATTCCTTGGTGTATCTCGCCCGAATGAGTCCGGGCGTGATGATTCTACTGACTCTTCACTACTGCTTTCACTCACACCAAGTGTACTAGCCTCAGCTGCAAAGGTATGAGTTGGCCATAACAAACTCAACAGCAACACAAGTAAAAACACCATCGCGAGTAATGGCATTTTAATCATGGAATATGGTGAAGATAACTCGGTGCTGGGAATCAGACGATACTTGATAGACAAAACAAACCTCTTAGCTTTATAGATAGTACAACGGACAACCGTGAATTCTTGACTATGATAGCAATTATTTATAACAGCAGTGCTTTTGATTACGCATTTTTGTAGCTCTCTCTGTCAGTGACAGCTTGCACTATTTCTTGCTACTTTTGTTCGGATTCTTTATAAAAAACCCTCTCTTTAAACGATAGAAATGATACCAAAATGAATTATTAGCAACTCATCATGAATCTTGTTCAGCTTACCCTGAGAAAATATTAAGTTAAAGTAGTTTATAAAGCTCGCCATATTGTAGATAATGTATGTAGTTTTGCTTATATACATCTTTTTGTAACCTTTGACAGGCTTAACGTCAGACTCGTTACCTTTTATTTCTGTACTTTTTAATATGATTACTTTGGAACTGACTATGTTTTTACCACGATCTTCTTCAACTGCCTATCTTCGCTTATGTATTTTAAGCGCGCTTGGTGTATTTTCTTTGAATGCAACAGCTGCCACCACTGATGGCACTATCGCTAGCAACAATGAACTACCAGAAGTTGAACTCGATGAAATTGTGGTGACAGCAACTCGTACGCCCACTAAAGTCAGCAATACCATTGCCCAAACTCGTGTGGTTGATCAAGAAGACTTAAAACGCTTTCAAGGTCAAAGTGTTCTTGAAGTACTTAAGCAGCAGCCTGGTATCAGTCAATATACTGATGGTGGCATGGGTACAACCTCAAACTTTTATATGCGCGGTTACGATAGCAAACAAATCTTAGTATTGATTGACGGCGTACGCTATAGCTCTGTTAGTAATGGTGGCGCGGCACTTAACTTATTGCCTGCCGACCAAATTGACCGTATCGAGATTTTATATGGTGCCTCGGGCTCTAGTATTTATGGTGCAGATGCGATGGGCGGTGTCATTCAGGTATTCACCAAAGGTAGCAATGTAGATCAAAGCAGTATGTCAGTTACCGCTGGTATCGGCTCAAATGATCAATACTTATACGGTGCTAGCGCACAGCTTGCCAATACTACTGGCACCACGCTAAGTTTGTCAGCTAGCCACAATGAGTCAGATGGCATCAATGCCACCTTACCTTCAAACGTTGGAACTTATAATAAAGATGAAGATAGCTTTGAAAGCAATAATTTTAGCATTGCTTTGAATCAACGCATTAACGATCAATGGCTAGCAGGCGCAAGTGCGTTATATAGTAAGTCAACAACCGACTTTGATGATGGTGATTATAAGAATGCGCATGCTGACCAAGAAAACGGTAGCGCTCAAGCTTATGTAGACTGGCGCTATATGCCAGGCTCTTCATTGAAACTACAGTATGGCCATTCGATTGATAAGAGTGACTCTTCTAGCCAATATGGCGGGGTATTTGATACCAAACAAGACCAAATAAGTTTACTAGGTCAACATCAGCTTTCTATCGGTCAAGGCTTTTATGGGATCGAATATCTAAACCAAAGCCTAGACAGCAGTGCCTATGAAATCGATGATCGTGATGTAACCAGTGCATTTTTTGGTTATGTATTTGATATCGACCAATTCGATGCTCAAGCAAACTTACGCTATGATGACAACTCACAATATGGTGACGAAACTACTTATAATCTAGGCGCCGCTTACCATATTAGCCCTGACTGGCGTATTGGTACCAGCTATGCAAAAGGATTTCGCGCACCTACTTTCAATGATATATATCCTGGATACGGCGGTAATCCTGATCTAAAACCTGAAACCAGCGACAACTATGAAGCCTTTGTTGAATACATCACGCCATTACAGTCTACACGCCTAACTGGCTATTATAATGATGTTGAAGATTTAATCAGTTATGTAGCAAGCCCTACACCTAACAACCCTTATGCAGGGGCTACTCAAAACGTCGATGAGGCCAAAATTAAAGGGCTTTCGTTAACGTCTGACTGGGTTATCGACAGCTACTTGCTTGGTGGTAGCTATGACTATCAAGATGCCAAAGATAATAGTGGTGGTAGTAATGATGGCAACTACCTACCCTACCGTCCTGAGCATAAAGGTTTGGTGTACGTCGGATACCGTCTGCCAAGTTTGGATATTCGTGCTGAATATCAATATGTGGGTGACTATTACAGCAGGCTGACCAATACTGATGCGCAATCTGTCAACCATTATGGATTGCTGAATATCAGTGGTAACTACAAACTGACTGACAACTTATCTATGACAGCACGTTTGAATAACATCACTAATGAAAGTTATATAACAGATATTGGCTATAACACTGACGGCACTAACTTCTTCACCTCTTTGACCTATAACTGGTACTAAGGTTATTTGTTCTGTTGTTACAAGAGACCATCGATTGATGGTCTTTTTTATGGGTGACATTTCACCTGTCATCTATTACAATGACACCCTCCGAGAGGTGTTGCGCCATGACCATGAATATTGCATTGAGAGACTAGAATCATGCAAATCATAGGTTGTGTTAGGCTCGGTTAACTGTCGAACGTCCTATTTTGGTCGCTCACAGCGCAAATAACGGCACCTGCGTTTTTATTCTTTTTATCATACCTTAACCACTGATAGGAGCATATTATGGACGCAGTGTCTAACACCCCATCTGCCCATACGATCGACCCCTCTTTCACTGACTATAAAGTCGCTGACATTAGCCTTGCTGATTACGGCCGCCGTGAAATCACCCTTGCCGAAGCTGAAATGCCTGCCCTAATGGGTTTGCGTCGTCGCTACGAAGCAGATCAGCCGCTTAAAGGCGCGAAAATCGCTGGCTGTATCCACATGACCATTCAAACTGCTGTACTGATCGAGACACTAGTCGCGTTAGGTGCTGAAGTACGTTGGACCTCATGTAACATCTTCTCAACTCAAGACCATGCTGCTGCTGCGATTGCTGCTGCTGGTATCTCTGTTTATGCTTGGAAAGGCGAAACAGAAGAAGAGTACGAGTGGTGCTTACGTCAGCAAGTACACGTAGGCGGCGAAGCATCAGGTCAGCTTTGGGATGCTAACTTAATCTTAGATGACGGCGGTGATTTAACTGCGTTGATTCATAATGACTATGCTGAGCTTCTTGATAGCATCCATGGTATCTCAGAAGAGACCACCACTGGTGTGCATCGCTTAGTCGACATGCTTAGCAAAGGCACACTTAAAGTACCAGCTATCAATGTTAACGATGCGGTTACTAAGTCTAAAAACGACAATAAATACGGCTGCCGTCATAGCTTAAATGATGCTATCAAACGTGCTACCGACATGTTCCTTGCTGGTCGCCGCGCTTTGGTTATCGGTTATGGCGATGTGGGCAAAGGCTCTACACAGAGCTTACGTCAAGAAGGCATGATCGTACGTGTATCAGAAGTTGATCCTATCTGTGCCATGCAGGCATGTATGGACGGCTTTGAAGTATTATCGCCTTACATCAATGGTGATAACACTGGCGGCGCAGAAAACATCAATACGCGTCTGCTTGAAGACACTGACATGATCGTTACCACCACTGGTAACTACCATGTATGTGACAGACATATGCTAGCAGCCCTTAAGCCTGGTGCTGTTGTATGTAACATCGGTCACTTTGACACCGAAATCGACACCCAATTCATGCGTGATAACTGGCGCTGGGTTGAGATCAAACCACAAGTACATCAAATCTTCCGTTCAGACGACGAAAATGATTATTTGATTTTGCTTGCTGAAGGTCGTCTAGTGAACCTAGGTAACGCGACTGGTCACCCATCACGCGTGATGGACGGCTCATTTGCTAACCAAGTATTGGCGCAAATGTACTTGTTTGAAGAAAAGTTTGCAGAATTGCCAACAGATAAGCGTACTGACAACTTATACGTAAAAGTGCTACCGAAAAAGCTAGACGAAGAAGTAGCAGCCGCTATGGTCGCAGGCTTTAACGGTACCTTAACCAAACTGACTGAAAAGCAAGCGGAGTACTTGGGTGTATCAGTCGAAGGCCCATTCAAGCCTGACGCTTATAAATACTAAAAGGAGCCAGACTGTGAGTAAGCCTGCGTTCTCTTTTGAGTTCTTCCCTGCAAAAACTGAGCAGGGACACGAAAAGCTACTGAGTACTTATGATGAGCTAAACAAGCTGTCACCGAGTTATTTTTCGGTGACTTATGGCGCTGGTGGTTCCACCCGCAGTCGCACCTTGGATATTGTGCAAGCATTATGCACACGTGGTGATACTGGTGTTGCTCCTCATATGTCCTGTATTGGCGATGATAAAAGCGAAATCGCTGAACTATTGACACATTACAAGAGTTTGGGCATCAATCGTATTGTCGCGCTTCGTGGTGACTTACCATCAGGTCAAGTTGGTATGGGTGAGCTGCCGTTTGCTTTAGACTTAGTCAAGTTTATCCGTGAACATTCAGGTGATCACTTTCGTATCGAAGTAGCCGCTTATCCAGAGATGCATCCACAAGCCCGTAGCTTCGATTCTGATATCGACAACCTGGTCAATAAGTTTCAAGCGGGTGCGGATGCAGCGATTACACAGTTCTTCTACAATGCTGATAGCTATCTGTACTTACGCGACACCTTAGAAAAGCGCGGTGTTGATACGGTTGCTAAGCCATTGGTCGCTGGCATCATGCCAATTACTAATTCTAGCAATTTGATGCGATTTGCTGATAGTTGTGGCGCTGACATTCCACGTTATGTACGTAAGCAATTGGCAGATTTTGGTGATGACCGCAAGGCCATCCGTGAATTTGGCTTTGATGTGGTGTATCGCTTATGTGAGCGTCTCATTAGCGAAGGTGTACCTGCCATGCATTTTTATAGCATGAACAAGGTTGAGCCAAACAAACGTTTGGTTGAAGAACTAGGGTTAACCACCTAAATTATTATTCAATTTACTGCATAATAACTGGCATTCTTCGGAGCGCCAGTTTTTTTTGGTAATAACTTTTTAAGATTATTAGAGACAATCAGAAATAATTAATATTTATTACAATAAAAATTATACTAATAAGCATTATGCTAAATGTACTAACAGCAATAACTTCACCTACTCTGACGATATTCTGCTAAAATATTTAAAAAACTCATGATTCAAATTATAGGATTAAGCAACTGTGCGACGTTTTTTTTATGCTACCAGCAATGACACCGATAATGCAGAAAATACAACTTACCCTCGACTTAGCACTTTACCTATAGGTGCCAATGTCGAACTTACAGAAAATATTATTCATCATTGGTGCCGTGTATTACGGGCAAATGTTGGTGATAAAGGTGTTTTATTCGATGGGTTTGGCGGTGAGTATCAAGTACAGTTACAGACCATTAGTAAAAAGCATGCCACTGTCACTCTATTGACTCATATAGAGGACGATCGTAGCGCATCAGTACTCACTAAAATTGGTCTGGTAATGAGTCGTGCTGAACGTATGGACTATGCGATTCAGAAGTCAACCGAGCTGGGTGTAACAGCTATTCAGTTACTAAGTAGCCATCATGGTGAGGTCAACCTAAAACCCGCACAAGTTGAGAAAAAACTGGCACATTGGCAGCAAGTAGCCATTGCAGCCTGCGAGCAATGCGGCCTCAATCGTCCACCGCTCATTCTCGCACCTATCTCTATCAATGACTGGTTACTTAAGGTAGTAGATAGCGAGCAAGAAATGGCGGTCAGCCCTATAGTAGCTGCACTCAGTCAAGACGCCTATTATCATCGGCTACAGCAGCCAGCTGATTTACGTATGCAGTTGAGCGTGCCAGCATTAGGACAGCCCGCGATGCCTGAATTGTTACCAGTCACCCTAAAACAGTCGACACCTTATATTGAACTATTAATTGGCCCTGAGGGCGGGCTCAGCGACGATGAATGTCAGCAAGCATCAGAGCTCGGCTTTCATCCTTGGCAAATTGGCCCGAGAGTATTACGTACCGAAACAGCCCCGGTAGTTGCATTGGCGACCTTACATGCTTTGAGTCATTAGTTATCAAAAGGCCATGTATGTAACCTTATTTATTCTTCAACTTTAATGTTATGGGTCCAATTATGACTAATGCCGCCGCTATTCCAATCGCAGACAAGCAACAGTTGCTGGCTCAGTTATGCGAACAACTTGATGACTCTATATTCATCTTAGATGCCAATTTGCGCTATTTATCGGTCAATGCCTGTTACGAGATGACTATTGGTTATACCGAGTCATTTTTACTTGGGCGACCGCTTGGTATCTACGCGGCAGAATTTTTATCAAAAGAAGAGCGAGATATTTTAGCGGATATCACTAGTCATTTAGATACTAATGGTTTTTATGAAAATGACTTTTCGATGGCCAATCGCTATGGAGAGATCGTTGATTGTCATATCACTTATCGCAAACTCTATGTCGAACAGACTGTTTACTATGTTGGTATGCTGCGTGATACCTCTTCTGCCATCAAAGACAAAAAACAATTGGTGCATTTGCTCAATTATGATCAAGTGACAGGCTTGCCAAACCGTAAAGTATTTTTGAGTCAAGTCAGTGACTTGCTATTAGACAGTTATCAAGAAGTTGTTATTGTACGTTTGAATATCGACCGTTATCGCAGCCTTGCAAGCTTACTAGGCCCTGATGGCATAAATGCTTTGATTAACAGTTTTGTCAAACGCGTCAAAAAACTCAAACTCGATAATTTGCATTGTTTTTCCCATTTTGGTGGTGATGATTTTGCCTTATTATTCGAATGCCCTAATGCTAATATCATTCGTCACCAGCTAGACAGTTTAATGCAAATGTGTGAACGGCCCTTTTCTCCAGATAAATCAGAAGCAAAGATATATTGTCACGTATCCATTGGTGTTAGTTACTTTCCTAAAGATGGTGAAGGATTAACAGGACTATTAACCAAGGCCGAAAAAGCGCTACATTATGTAAAGAATCAAGGTGGTGACGATATCTGCTGGTATGACACCGCTATTGATGAAGCCACCACTGATAGTTGGCAGTTAGAGGCTGAACTCAGAGTAGCCGCCTCTGAAGGCCAATTTATTCCTTACTATCAACCAAAATTTGAATTAGCGACGGGTGCCATCACTGGCTTTGAAGCCCTAGTCCGCTGGCAACATCCGACTCGTGGACTGTTGAGCCCAGTACACTTTATCGATGCCATTATCGCTCATAAGCTATCATTTGAGCTATTCTCACAAATAGCCATTCAAATTGCCAAGCAGCTGTCGATTTGGCAAAAGCAAGGCTTTCTTCAGCATATCTGTATCAATGCGGACGCCGCGGAATTTAGCCATCCTAATTTTTCTGAGATGGTGAGCAACCTCCTTACACAGCATGAGATTTCTACGCATCAATTGCATATTGAAGTGACAGAGTCTTCTCTCATTCAGCGCCATAGCAACGTTAAAAAGCAACTGGAGTTACTCAAAGAGTTGGGAATCTGTCTGGCCTTAGATGATTTTGGCACCGGTTATGCCTCGTTAAGTTACTTACAAGAATATCCGTTTGATTTTATTAAAATCGACAAAAGCTTTATCTCTAATATTGAAAATAATCCTACCCAACATGCGATTGTCAAGGCTATTTTAGATTTGGGCAACGCCCTTAATATGCAGGTCATCGCTGAAGGTATCGAAACCGAGGAGCAGCGTGACGTACTATTTGCCATGGGATGCAAGCAAGGTCAAGGCTATTGGCTGAGCAGACCCGTGCCAGCTGACTCTGCAACCAATATGTTAATTCAGCAGTACAGTGTGGTATAACCCAACCTGATTGAGCGTCACTTACTTAGTATCACTAATAATTTCATGTGGTTATTCGTCTTTATCTTGAACGCCTAGCTTCGATTACACAACGGATGCAAGGCAGGTTCATGACTTATCAGTCCTGTCACCAAACTTGTATAATCTTCTGTGAAAGCCTATCTTTTATAGTGAATTTGTTAGGTCTTATTCAGCCTCAAGCCGACTCTAACAATCACCACTCTTTTCAATACGATTTTATGTAATCGATAACTTAGTCAATCTGTATTACAGCCTAGCATTTATTTAGGATGTTCAGATTAAAGTGACCAGGACTTTTGCGCTATCTAATAGTGCAGCAACCTACTCTTGACGATTATTGATTATATTCCAAAAAGGACAGGAAGTTATGCAATATAAAGCGCCCTTACGTGATATTCAATTCGTAATGCATGAGTTACTTGATAGCGAAAGCCACTATAAAACTTTACCTGCGTTTCAGGAAGCTGACCGTGAATTGATGGATAGCCTGTTCGAAATGGCTGCAAGCTTCGCTGAAAATGAGCTATCACCATTGAATCAAAGCGGTGATGCTGAAGGCTGTCATTTTGATAATGGTGTTGTTACCACGCCAAAAGGTTTTAAAGAAGCGTACAAAGCGTTCTGTGAGCTTGGCTTCCCTGCTTTGTCTGCTGAAGAAGAGTTCGGTGGTCAAAACATGCCTTTTTCATTATCAACGGTTATCAATGAAATGGTTGGTACGGCCAACTGGTCATTCTCTATGTACCCTGGCCTATCACATGGTGCTATTCAAACCATCGAGCACCATGGTACCGATGCACAGAAACAAACCTATCTAGAAAAAATGATCAGTGGCGAATGGTCAGGTACGATGTGTCTGACTGAAGCGCATGCGGGTTCTGATTTAGGTATCATCCGTACTAAAGCTGAGCCTAAAGAAGATGGTAGCTATAGCATTACTGGTCAAAAAATCTTTATCTCTGCCGGCGAGCATGATTTAACTGACAACATTATTCACATTGTATTAGCGCGTCTACCAGGCGCACCTGCTGGCACAAAAGGTATCTCATTATTTATCGTCCCTAAAATGACGGTCAACGAAGATGGTAGCGTTGGTGAAAGCAACAATGTCGTTTGTGGTTCTATCGAGCATAAAATGGGCATTAAAGCCTCTGCCACTTGTGTCATCAACTTCGATGGTGCAACAGGTTACCTAATTGGCCCAGAAAACCGCGGCCTACAGTGCATGTTCACCTTTATGAACGTTGCCCGTATCGGTACTGCTGTTCAAGGTCTAACAGCTGCTGAGTATGCGTTCCAAGGTTCACTAACCTATGCAAAAGATCGTCTGGCCATGCGCTCGCTTTCAGGCACTAAAGCACCAGAAAAAGTAGCTGATCCGATCATTGTGCATCCAGCGGTTCGCAACATGCTATTGACTGAAAAAGCCTTTGCTGAAGGCGGTCGTGCATTGGTTTATTACCTCTCACATTTTGCGGATATCGTCGCAAAAGGCGAAGGTGAAGAGCTTAAATTTGCTGACCAAATGTTGTCACTATTGACACCAATTGCCAAAGCATTCTTGACCGAAACTGGTTTAGAAGCAGCCAATCATGGTATACAGATTTATGGTGGTCACGGTTTTGTGAGCGAATGGGGTATGGAGCAAAACGTCCGTGATACTCGTATCGCTTGTCTATACGAAGGGACGACTGAGATCCAAGCACTTGATTTATTAGGTCGTAAAGTATTGGGCTCTCAAGGCAAACTGCTTGGCAACTTTGTCAATATCATTCAACAGTTCTGTGAAGATAACAAAGAAAATGACGAGATGGGTCAATTTGTTCGTCCACTTGTCAAGCACCTTAAAGAATGGGGCGATCTAACGGCACGTATCGGCATGCAAGCGACTGAAAATCCTGAAGCAGTAGGCGGTGCAGCGGTTGATTACATGTACTTCAGTGGCTATGTCACACTAGCTTACTTATGGGCTCGTATGGCACTAGTTGCACAAACTGCTATTGCAGACGGTACTAGCGAAGCCGCATTCTATGATGCCAAAGTAAAAACCGCACAATTCTACTTTGCTAAATTATTGCCACGTACCACCACTCACGTACAGCGTATCAGCACTGGTGTTGAGCCATACATGAGCATGGACGTCGATCAATTTGCTTTTTAATTGAAGACTTTATAAATTAGCTAAGATACATGATCGGCAACATACCACGGTATGTTGCCGATTTATTTTGTGCCCCTGTTAGTCGCTTTGGTATCCTATATCAACGACGGTCTTAGCCCTTGAGAGGTAGTTCAGCATCACAATAGTCGCTACTAACTTTTGGTGCACGCACGATTCACGAAGAAATACACCCGCGCGCAAGCTTATTTGTTAAACTTTAATTATTAATCGCTCAGGTTACATTAGAAAAACAACCTATAATTTTAATACTCTTAACTCTACTCATTTGAACCAAAGGAATGTTTATGGCTGTCTATAATGCCCCTCTTAACGACATGCGCTTTATCTTAAATGATGTGTTTAATGCGCCTAAATTTTGGCAAAATAACGAAAACTTAGCTCATGTTGACATAGAAACTGTCGATATGATTTTGGAAGAAATGGCAAAATTGTCAAAAAACATTCTGTTGCCTATCAACCGCAGTGGTGATGAAGAAGGCGCAACATTTCATGGTGATGGCGTCGTCACTACCCCAACTGGATTCAAAGAAGCTTATAAGCAATTTGCTGAATCAGGCTGGGTTGGTCTAAGCGGTAACGCTGAGTACGGCGGTCAAGGCTTTCCGAAAATGGTCACTATGTTGACTGAAGAAATGGTTTTCACTGCAAACCAATCGTTTGCACTGTATCCAAATCTGACAGTCGGTGCGACGCTTTGCTTGAACGCTGCTGGCTCTGAAGAGCAAAAACAGACTTACCTCGAAAAAATGTATAACGGTGAATGGTCAGGTACTATGTGCTTGACTGAGCCACATGCTGGTACGGATTTAGGTATTATCAAGACCAAAGCAGTACCTAATGATGATGGTAGCTTTGATATCTCTGGTACCAAAATCTTTATTACTGGTGGTGAGCATGATCTGACTGACAATATCATTCATTTGGTATTGGCAAAAACACCTAATGCGCCAGAAGGTTCAAAAGGTATTTCATTGTTTGTGGTACCAAAATTCTTGGTCAACGAAGATGGCAGCTTAGGCGAGCGCAACACATTGGCAGTGGGTTCTATCGAACATAAAATGGGCATCAAAGCGTCAGCTACTTGTGTGATGAACTTTGACAATGCTAAAGGTTGGATGGTTGGCGCAGAAAATACGGGCCTATCTTCAATGTTCATTATGATGAACTATGAGCGTGTCACGATGGGTCTACAAGGCCTTGGTGGTTCTGAGCTTGCCTATCAAAATGCTGCTTTATACGCCAATGATCGTGGTCAAGGTCGTAGCGATACGCAACTACAAAGCCCAGAAAAACCTGCTGATGCTATCATTCATCATGCCGACGTACGCCGTATGCTACTGAACGCTAAAGCGAATACCGAAGCTTCTCGTTGTTTTGCCATGTACGTTGCTAAAAACCTCGATGAAGAGAAATTTAGTACAGATCCTGAGTTGGCAAAAGCGGCGGCGGCCCGTGTTGCCCTACTCACGCCAGTAGCCAAAGCATTTTTGACCGATAAAGCGTTAGAAGCTACTGTTGATTGCCAGCAAGTATTTGGTGGTCATGGCTATATCCGCGAATGGGGTATGGAGCAAATTGTACGTGATACTCGTATTGCACAGATTTATGAAGGCACCAACGGTATTCAAGCGCTTGATTTATTAGGCCGTAAAGTCGCTCGTAATAACGGCAAATATGTCACAAATTTCTTGGGTGAAATCCGTGACTTTATCGGTAACATGCAAGCAGATCATGGCATTAAACAAGCTACGCTAGATGCTGCAGATACGATCGAAGCATTGACTCAGACTGTACTTGGTAATATTGGCGAGCGTAAAAATGAAGTCAATGGCTGTGCCGTTGATTATATGCATGCCTTTGGCTACCTAGCATATTCGTACATGTTTGCATTGATGGTCGAAGCAGCCAATGGCAAAGAAGGTGATTTTTATACCAATAAAGCCAAGCTTGCTGATTACTTTGTCGGTCGTATATTGCCACGTATCGAGTCACATGCACAGATGGTACAAGCTGGTAGTGATCCGATGATGAACTTTGATCTTGATTACTTTAATGTACCTGCTAGCTAAGTAATTATCATATAAAACACTCTTAAAAAAGGACAGCCACATTGAGCTGTCCTTTTTTGTGCCAAAATGATTCTCATCATAATTGCTAACAAAATAAGTGACTATCAATGAATGGTTCAGATTAAAATGACGTACAATAAAGCGTTATTTTAACCAAATAAAGAGGTTTTCATATTTTTAGAAAAACGCTTACTGTGACCCATTACATAATAAAAACTACCAAAATAATCATAACAAAGGGTATGACGTGTCAGAAATGAAACACATTTTACAGCAGATTACTGCCTTAAGTGATGTACCCGATAACGCGGTACTAAAGCGTTTAATAGACGAGCTACGGGTAAATGATAAAGAGCCCGCCCTCGCCAACGCAAATATTCAATCACTTATTGATATCCTTCGTCAGCATCCAGAATATGCTGATGGACTCTCTAGCTTCGTCCTAAAGATAATCATTCAATACCGTCAAATCGCTTTGTATACTGATACTGGCATCATGTCAGACCAAGGATTCTTTAACAGCTTACGCCGTTTGGTTGGCCATCGTTTTTTGCCTATACTACCGCAAGAAGACTCTGTCGTTGAGTTGGTTGGCTACTTGTTCGATAAAAAGTCTGATGAACGCTGGCTTGCCAATATCGAAAAAGACAAATGGGATACATTAATAGAGCTGCTTAAAGTAGAAGAGAAGCATTTAGACTTAGTCGCCACCGTAAAAAACAGTATTTTGAATGCGATTATTATCTTGTCTTATCGCATCAGTGGTATCGGCTTGCATCCTGATTTGATGGACTCTTACCCGCAGATGTTGAATTACTCAGCGTCTTTCGTGGCTCAAAACCAAGAAGCGGTCCTGTTTGTCAATGAATACAGAAAAGCGCATGAGCTTGACACGTTAACGGACATTACCCCTGAACAAGCGGTTGATCCAGCGCCTTTACTCGTGATGATTGAGCAGTGTGAGGATATCGTTGCTACTGTACGCAAACGTATTTACAAAACTGGTATCTCTATTCGTCTGACGAATATGATGCTGCGTTTAGATCAAAGCTTACAACGTATGCGCATCTTAACGGAACTGGTCACTGATGACGATCACAAGCGCGATCGTGCAGTGATTGATCTGATTCAAACGCTGATTACGACTGCCAATCGTCGCTACAGCATTGGCTATTTAATCGATAACAATACCAAGCTACTCTCTCGTAAAGTGACAGAAAATGCGAGTCGTGTCGGTGAGCATTACATCAGCACCGACAAGTCTGGCTACCGAAAGATGTTCAAAAAAGCCTCTATTGGTGGCTTTATCATTGCGTTTATGGCCACGATTAAAATACTGGCTTATCAATTGGCACTGGCTCCGATAGGTCGAGCGTTCGTTAACAGTATGATTTATGGTTTAGGCTTTGTCTTTATCCATGTCATCCGTGGTACCGTTGCTACTAAGCAGCCAGCCATGACGGCAGCCGCTATTGCCTCTACTATATCTGAAAGCTCTGGTAAAAAATCCCATCAGCTGACCAAATTATCAGAGTTGGTCGTCGATATTTTGCGTACTCAGTTCGTTGCCATCATGGGTAATGTGATGCTGGCGATACCCGTTGCCCTCATTATCTCTTTTGCGTGGCTGCAATATACGGGTACACCGATGATAGACTCCGAAAAAGCGGGTCACCTACTCCATGATCTAGATCCCTTTCACTCTCTGGCACTGCCCCATGCTGCGATTGCTGGTGTGTACTTATTTTTATCGGGTCTGATTGCTGGTTATTATGACAATTTAGCGGTGTACAATAATATAGGTGCCCGTATCCAACGCCATAAATTACTCATGTACATACTACCGAAATCATGGCTTCAGCGCCTTGGTGGCTTTATAGAAGCCAATTTGGGTGCCATCATGGGTAACTTTTTATTCGGTGTGTTCTTAGGTAGTACTGCGACGATTGGCTTTATACTTGGCTTGCCAATTGATATTCGCCATATTGCATTTGCCTCGGCGAACTTGGCACATGGTTTATTTAACATATCTGCCGATGAGATAAGCTGGAGCGTTATTTTAGTCTCAATGCTTGGCGTGGCACTTATTGGTATCGTCAACTTATTGGTCAGTTTTTCACTGGCACTGTTTGTCGCATTACGCTCTAAAGAAGTTCGTTTCTTTGAATGGAGTCGCCTAACCAAATTGGTGTTCGGTCATATCATTAGCCATCCTTCTGACTTTTTCTGGCCACGTGATAAGCCAATGAAATACGCACGTATCGATAGCCAAGGGCATATGATATTTGACGATACCTCAGCGCAAAAAAATGGTAAACATTTACCAAGCAATTATGTCGTACGACGCTTGTCTGATGTCAGAATTTTACCCGAGTCTAAACAAGGTAATGCTCAATATCCTCAAACAAACACTGATATATATTATGACAATCAACCTGAGGGCGATCATACGCAAGCTCATGCCCCTTCTCACCAAACTGTAGACCTTGACGATGGCTTAATGGATGAAGAGCTCAATAGCATGCCCTACACCAATGATATTCAGTATAATCAAACGGACAAAACGCCGAACAATCATGATTACGATGCTAACAGCGATATCAGCAAAGAACCACATCATGTAGATCCTGATAGCAAAGCAGCAGGCGATGCAAAGACACCTCTGCCAAAACCAAAAAAGCCACCAAAACTGCCTAATTAATAGGATGGTTTAGGTGGTTTTATACTTGGTTAACTACTGATCTTATGGCTAATGAGATGGCTAACCATGTTTTTTGATACGTCATTGCTCTCACCACCTAAATCTTATCAAGTCACCAGAGTTAGCCACTTCGTATGAAATGATGGCATATCTCTGTCGGCTTTGACAACAGGAGTCAGCCGAACCTGAACCATCAGTAGCCCTAATATGTACATGTTCAACAGACCCTAACAAGCAAGGCAATCGATTTGAAAATTTTAATGGTGTTGTTTTACGGCCTTAACAAGGGAGCTGGTGTTGAACGCGTAGGTTCTATGATTGCTAACGGTCTATCTGAGGTGGGCCATGAAATAATATTAGCTAGTCTTGGACCTTGTGATACACCTTTCTTTCCTCTAAATGAAGATATTAAAATAATTTCACTATCGGGTTCTTCTCGCGTTAAGTTAGGTCATACGCCTAATGCTATTTATAAAATAAGAAAGCTGTTAAAAACAGAGCGTGCTGACATAATAATGGCAGTAGACACAAAATCTATTCCATATACTTTACCCGCGACTTTAGGCTTGAAAGTAAAGCATATAGGCTGGGAGCATTTCAACTTTGATCCTAATGAAGGTATCAGTAGAAGCTCTATCGTCAGACATTTAGCGGCACGATATTGTGACTCAGTGGTTACTTTAACCGAAAGAGATAAGCAATATTGGTTAAAAAATACTCGTCATAAATCACAAATAATTGCTATCGCCAATCCTTGTCCGTTTCCTATTCAAGAATATATTGAGGAAAATAAAAAAATAGTATTGGCGGTTGGTCGTCTACATAGAGAAAAAGGGTTCGACTTATTACTTGAAGCTTGGCTTCAGGTAACTGCAATGATGCCAGAGTGGAGATTAAAAATAGTTGGTGAGGGTGAAGAAAGAGCAAAGCTAACTGAGCTTATTGAAGCAAACCAAATAACTGAGAGTGTGGAACTGGTCGGTGCGACTGATAATGTGGGTCACTATTATAGAGAGGCAGAGCTATTTTGCTTGAGCTCTCGCGCAGAAGGGTTTGGTATGGTTTTAACTGAGGCTTTAGCTTTTGGTCTCCCTATTGTTAGTTTTGATTGTGGGCCTGGCCCCGGAGAAGTTTTAAACGGCACAGGCTCTATTTTGGTCCCTAAAAATGATGTTGGCGAACTTGCTTCAGCGTTGATTGGTTTGATGAAGAATGATGAGCAGAGAAAAACTATCAGCTTAAGAGGTAAAGAGAAAGTCGAAATTTATCAACCCGCTAATATAATAAGTGAGTGGTTAGATCTACTTAAAAGCTTTGAATAACTCAAAATACTATCTTAATTATCTCTATGACTGGTTTATACCTATGGCGAACCAATCTCAGATGCCTTTACTGGTTCTGTCCGCTAATGAGGATTTGGATTTTTGGCTGTAAGCTACTGGTATTAGCGTTCTAACTCACTGAAACAGTCCAAGTGCACTTCACGGTGTACATGAAATGAGCTTTTCGAATATAAATATTAACTAATGACTTTCTGCTAACAAATTATGATAAGTACTGTATTCACATCAAAGATCGATTTCTGGTTAGCATTTTTAATGTTGGGTTTTAGCTTACTACTCGTTTTGGTGCCTGTATGGGAATGGATGTACAACAATAGTTCTATTAAAAGAATAATATTTATCAGTCTTTTTACCATACCAACTGCGTTACTGTTATTGGTACTGTTTTTTAATATAAAGTACACTTTGACAGCTGACACATTGTTAGTGAAAAATGGTTTTTCTACTCAGAGCATCTCATTAGAAGATATTACAAATATCACTCCTACCAGCAGTACTTTATCTGCTCCAACACTGTCTTTAGATAGGATTGAGATAAGATATGAAGGTGGTAGCATAGTGATATCACCAAAAGACAAAGATAGGTTCTATCATGCAATACAAGAACGTGTACCCGCATTAAAAACTGATGATAATAATGGGCTGATAAAGAGTTAGCCGATAGTTCGATGCGCTATACAGGCATCGAACTACTAGTTCTAAATATGAACTTAATGACTAAAAAATTGAAAGCATGGCTCAATTCAACACATGGGTAGAATTTAAAATCATGATTAGAGCACTGAGTAAGAATGATAGTGACTTCATATACATATATAGTGTTTATGAAAGTAAAAATTATAGTGAGAATAAAGTTGAAACTTATTATTTAGCAAGCTGTAGTAATTACCAAGGCTTAATGGCGTATAGGGAAAGTGAGGTCTATAACATAGAGATTTTAGCAGACAATTACGTAAGCTTAGCAACGGTTGATTTATCAGCAGGTCTAAATAATAGGATGCATCCTATACTTTATGATTTTCTAAAAAATGATTGGGATGCTTATGAAGGTATCGTCGAAGGACAGCTTGAACCTTGGCTTGAATTTCAAAAAGAATTGGGTCATAGACCCTGATTAAGTTAGTTTGCAATAAATAAGACTAAATACTATTTATTTTAAATATAAATTAGCACGTAGGTTAGGCTGAGCTTTCGATACTCAAAAATCAAATGGATCCAACTAAAAAGCTACGATGCTCAATCTATCGTAGCTTTTTTTGTTTATCATGGGTAATAATGGCAATATCAAAATGTAATAATCAAATTACTTAGTAAAATTAATCAGAAGTTTTAATTAGGGTATCCCCAATCAAACCAGTTATTTCACCCTTTAAACCTATTAACAGACTACTTAAAACAGACCGTTATAACGGAACCACTTAAAACAGACCGCTTATCTAGCCTCTTATATCAAGCTCAGCTATAGCCCTCGTTATAAACTCGGGCACTGCTCGCTTGACGTTATTACATGACCATCACTGAGACGATAAGCCAATAGACAATTGCCCCACACACAGCCGCCGTCGAGTGCACGTGCATGCGGCAAATCAACCTCACCTTTTAGCGCAGCCCAATGTCCAAATAGTATCTTGCGCGTCCGTGGTACTTGCCATTCAAACCACGGTAAAAAACCTGCCGGCATTAATTCATCTAAACCTGCTGAAAAACCAAACTCAAGCGTACCATCCTGTTTACATAGACGCATACGCGTAAAATAGTTAGTGATAGCACGCATTTTAGTAAAGCCATTAATATCTGGCTGCCAATCATCAACTGACTTGCTATACAAATTCGGTAATAAGCGATCGAGCTGCCATAAGCTGCTTTGTAATTGCGCTTCTACTTGTTGTGCATAGCCTGCTGCTTCATCGATACTCCAATGCGGTGGAATACCAGCATGCACCAGTACGGTCTGTTCATCAGGGTAAGCCAATAGCGGCTGATGACGTAACCATTCAAGCAACTCATCACAATCATCAGCGGCAAAAATCGGCGCTGTCTTATCCTTCTTTTTGAGCTTCGCCGCGCCGCGCCAGACTGCTATTAAATTAAGATCATGATTGCCCAATACCGTTGCAGCAGCGCCCTGCTCACACAATGCTTTGACATGGCGCAGCGTGTTCAATGAGTCCTCACCGCGTGCTACCAGATCACCAGCAAACCATAACTTGTCTTGTGCTGGATCAAAATTCAAGATTTCAAGTAATTTAAGATAAGCAGCATAGCAACCTTGCAGGTCTCCAATGACATACTGGTGACGAAAACTCATAGTACCTCTATGCTTTTTAGATATGAATTGATATAAGAGCACGCTTAAGTGAGTACCCTTATATCAATAGTTTTAGGTGAATAGTTTTATGTGAATATTTTGAGAGGTGTTTAATAGTAGATTAACTTAACCTTCTACTTTACGTGCCTGATTGCTCAAATTGACAAAATCTTTCACACTTAAGACTTCAGGACGTGCTTGTGGGTCGATAGCGCAAGCCGCAAAATCTTCTTCGCTCAACGTTGGCAATAGCGTAGATTTCTTAAAAATCGCACGTAGTGTCTTACGACGATGGTTAAAGGTTTCGCGTACGACAATCGCAAAATACTCTTCATCTTCTGCCACGACTGGTTTAGTAATATGCGGAGTCAGACGAAATACAGCACTGGTTACTTTTGGTGGCGGATTAAAAGCGCCGCGTGGCACGGTCAATAGATAATCTGTACCGCAGTGATATTGCATAATAACGGATAAGCGACCATAAGTTTTGCTACCAACATCAGCAGTGATACGCTCGACCACTTCCTTTTGCAACATAAAGTGCATGTCTTGAATCACATCGGCATAGCTGAGTAGATGAAAAAGTATCGGGGTAGAGATGTTATATGGCAGGTTACCGACCACACGTAGCTTGCCGCGCTCAGGACTATACAGCTCGCGGTAGTCCACATGCATCGCGTTGTCTTTGATAATCTCAAAATTCGGATGACTGTTGGCACCAATACGGATACGCAAACTGTCTGCCAAATCACGATCCAACTCTACTACGGTCATCGCATCGACTTCTGCCAATAGTGGCTCAGTCAACGCACCCATTCCCGGTCCAATCTCGATTAGGTTGTCATCGCGCTCGAGACGAATGCTTTCAACGATTTCGCGAATGACGCTGCCATCATGCAAGAAGTTTTGACCAAAGCGCTTACGCGGTTGGTGTTTGACAGCACGTAGGCTGTTGGAAATAGATTGGGCATCAAACGGAGTTTTGGACATAAAAGAATCTTAATGTGTAAAAGATAAATGGGCGATAATGGCAACAATATGCCAATTATATAATGACAAATTATACCACAGCTCAGAATTAGGCTGTATTGTTGAAACATTATTATCGATAAGCTGCTCATACTTTATCGCAACAGATACAGTGAATTTTTCTCAAACTATTTGCTCTAGCGCCTCTATGATGTTTTTTGGAAGCCTAAAACATGCTGTCTGACTACTTGCTCAATTTGTTGCCAATCAGCAAGATTGTAGCGAGAATAATGCGCCTTAATAGATAGATTTCTCTGTGGTCCTAGATTAAAAATTTGGGTACAAGGTGGTCTTGGTACGTCTCTATTACTGCACTCTATATGAGTTATGATTTGACCCGTTTTATCTCGCTGAATAAAGACATCCTCTGCATATCTATTTTCACGCCACGGTTTATTAGTAACTGGGTCAATATTTGGCGGCGCATAAACCTCCAATCCGAATTGATCATTATCAAGCCGTTCATATTCATGAACAGGACCTGCTTCTTTGCTAGGGTTAAGTGTGCCATAGCCGATACGATGAACAGGATTGGGAACAGTCACTCTGTCGCCTGAGTTGACGGTGACCGATACCCAAGGATTATCTCCTAAGTTTCTTTTATTGTCTCTACGATAAGCGCTCTTAAAGAGCTTTATTAGTCGTATCTAGCATAGTATTGTCGGTATAACGCAGATCAAAACCGAAACTGTTAATTTTTGAGTCATAAGTGCGCATGGGTTTTGGATGCTCACGTTTGTTACCAAACGTAGGGTCGCCGTCATACGCAACAAAATGCACAAGGTTTTTAGGCATATCAACAGGAACACCGCCCAGATCGCCAATATGATTCGGGCGAAGCCCTTCACCACAAAAATTAATAATAGGTAGGGATAATACGATGGTTATCATTTGGCTAAATTCTTTAATAAACATGCAACCCCATAATAAAAGAATACTGTCCTCTGACGTCACATCATTAGACATTAATTTGGAAGATTATTACTTGAAATAAGTCTGATTGGCTGTTTTTTTATTAGGATGCACTTCAAATGAACCACACAATAAAACTCGTTAATAAATAGACTGCTATAATCGAACCACTTACATTAGGTCGTATTTTATTATTCCTAAACAGGCATTGCCCACACTAAAACTATCAAGCATTGTGTGAAAAATATCTATAAGGCAATGAATCATAAAAAAGGTATATCACCTAGTAAGCGACTTATTAGCCATCTCATTGGCCATATTTAACGCTTGATATAAACTGGTCGCACTTGCCCCGCCACGCCCTGCCAAATCAAGTGCCGTACCATGATCAACCGAGGTGCGAATATAAGGCAATCCTAAGGTCAGATTAACCGTATCACCAAAGCCGTGTGATTTAAGCACTGGCAAACCTTGGTCATGGTACATAGCAATCACTGCATCACAGTTTGCTAAATGCCTTGGGGTAAATAACGTATCCGCTGGCATCGCCTCTGATATGTCTACGCCTGCATCGATAAACTCTTGCAATACTGGATTGATAATCTCAATCTCTTCCATACCTAGATGGCCGCCCTCGCCTGCATGTGGATTAAGCCCACAAACTAAGATACGTGGCTGCGTTAAGCCAAATTTCTCTCGCATATCATCAATGACAATCTGTACCGTTTGGCGCACATTCTCTGCCGTAATAACTGCCGGTATGTCTTTTAATGCTAAATGAGTCGTAACAAGCGCCACTTTCATGGCTTGGTTGGCGAGCATCATGACGACTTTTTTACAGCCACTTTGCTGCATAAAAAACTCAGTGTGGCCGCTAAACATTGTGCCATCTAATAACTTAATGTCTGCGTCAATGAGTGCGGATTTTTGCAATGGGCCGGTAACGATGGCGGCGACTGTTTTATTGAATGCTAGCTTATGCGCAATGTCCAATTGTTTGGCCACCATGGCTGAATTGCTCGTATTAATTTGCCCGCTGATAACTGGTGCTGAGCAAGGTGTATGAAGCAGGATAAAAGCATCATCACTATGAGTCGTATTCATTGACATCTGCTCTGAGAAATCATCCGCATCTATATGTGCGTCTACAGTCTGCCATGATGGGCAAACTTTTAAGACACCAGCAGTGGTAAGCTCTTTGGCACGCTCTGTTATTGCGTCTGCATCAGCAGTTACCCAAATTGGCCGCGAAAAGTCTTGCAACTTATTTTCTGCCGCTAGTAGCAGTACGACGTCCATACCAATGCCAGCAGGTTCGCCTGTTGTGATTAATAACGGTAATTTATTTTGCATCATAAAAATAGTCTCATGTCTTAATTAAATATCTGATTTTATTGTTTTTATAGTTGAATGTACTGGTTTTTATATCTAAAAATCGTAATCTATCTCTTCACTGATCAACCTCAATGGCTTCAGATTTAGTTACTGTGTGCGTCTAAAAAAAGCCCATAATGTGTTAAACTTTCGCATCTGATTGTAGCATTTACTGGCAAGCGTGAGACTGCATTTTGTGTTGTATCGTAGCAGCACACCGCATTTGCTTTGCTGTATTATTGCCAATCATCAAACACTTATATTAAATATCTATTTACACCCTCTTTCATACCGACTCTTGATACATTAGGCACTCATGGCAGATACCGAAAAAAACGACGACTTGCTCAATCAAACACCGCCGCACAATATCGATATTGAAAAGGCATTGCTTGCCTCTTTAATGAGCATCGAAGAGGCGTATGACAAGATTGCCGATATCGTTACCAAAGATGACTTTTATGCTGGACGCCATCAATACATCTTTGATGCGATTGCCCATTTGGCAGCAGTCAATGAGCCTTATGACACGGTCATGGTGCATGACTGGTTGGAAGCACAGAAACTACTCAAAGGTGCGGGCGGTGACAGTTACTTGGCAGATATTTTGAGCCAAAGCCCTGCCACCTTATTCAACCTCACGGCCTACGCCCAGCGCGTACGTGAACTATCAACACTACGTCAGCTGATTACCACTGGTAATGACATGTTGACACTAGCCTATAATCCAAAAGACCAAAGCGTTAGTGACATCTTAGACAGTGTCGAAGGCAAGATATTTAGTATTAATGAGCAGCATAATAAACGCGCTGAACAGCGTGGCCCTGTCGGCATTACCTCTGTGTTGACCAACGTCATCGATAAAATTCAAGAGCTTAAATCCAATCCCGATGGCATGATTGGTTTGCAAACGCCATTTGCTGAGCTGAATAATAAAACACAAGGCTTACAGGCAGGCGATTTAATTATCGTCGCCGCGCGTCCTTCGATGGGTAAAACAACCTTTGCAATGAACTTGGCAGAAGGCATTTTATTTAACGAAGACCTACCCGTCGTGGTGTTTTCGATGGAGATGCCCGCAGAGTCTATCGTCATGCGTTTGCTGTCATCGTGGGGTGCGATTAATCAGACGCATCTGCGTTCTGGACAAATGAATGAGGATGAATGGGCAAAGATGATGAATGCCATTCAGCATTTGCAATCTAAGCACCTGTATATCGATGATAGTACTGCCCTGCCACCATCTGAGATGCGTTCACGCTGTCGCCGTATCGCCAAAAATCACGATGGCAAGCTTGGCGCTATCGTAGTCGATTATCTTCAGTTGATGAAAGTGCCAAACCTAGATGGCAACCGTGTTGGGGAAATCTCTGAGATTTCTCGTAGTCTAAAAGCCTTAGCACGCGAACTTGAATGTCCAGTGATTGCGCTGTCTCAGCTTAACCGTAGTCTAGAGAACCGTCCTAATAAACGTCCGATTATGTCAGATTTGCGTGAATCAGGTGCGATCGAGCAGGATGCCGATTTGATTATGTTCATCTACCGCGATGAGGTTTATAATGAGAACTCAGATCACAAAGGTGTGGCTGAAATTATCATTGGTAAACAGCGTAACGGCCCTATCGGTACCATACGTTTGGGCTTTGAAGGACAATTTACTCGCTTTATCAACCTGACGCCAGAATACTATCAAAATGTCAGTTTCGAGAATGATGAATAGTCATAGTTTTACCGATTATACTTGCTTAACCTTAGACACTTAATACAAACAGCTCTCAGTAACCATAGCCAGTGCCACATCAATCCAATTGATGCAGCATTGGCTTTATCACTTCATAACTTTGCTAATAAAGAAGCCAATTATGCGTACTATCACTATCAAACCAAAAGCCATTACTCATAACCTCAACCAAGTCAAAAAAATGGCGCCACACTCTAAAGTTCTGGCCATGGTGAAATCCAACGCTTACGGACACGGGATAGCGGCAGTTTTGCCAGCATTACAGCAAGCAGATGGTATTGGAGTCGCCACTTTAACTGAAGCACTAGAAGCACGACAATTAGGTTGGAATAAAACGATTGGTTTGATCGAAGGTGCGTTTACCGCTGATGAGTGGCAGCAAGCCATTGATAGCGATATTAGCTGCGTCATTCATCATGAGCCACAGTTGCAATGGGCATTGGAAAATATCCCACCAGCTAGTAGTGCTACTAGAGTGGTGTGGATTAAATACAATACAGGTATGAATCGCCTAGGTTTCGATGCCGAGGGTGTGATTGCTGCGGCTAAGCAGCTTCATGCTGCTGGATACCAACTAATCCTCACCACACATTTTGCCAATGCAGATAACAGCACTCATCCATTAAATGCGATGCAAATACAGCGTTTTTCAGATGTTTTAAACACTTTACAAGAGACTGTTAGCGCTGATATTCAGGGTTCATTGTGTAATTCAGCTGGTATCGTCAATTTTTCAGAGCATCATTATGATTGGATACGTCCAGGTATTATTTTATATGGTAGCTCACCTGTCGTTGATCAAAGCGCACAGGAATTAGATTTACAGCCAGCGATGGATTTTAGCGCGCAAATTATTGCTCTACAAACGGTCAATGCAGACCATGCTATTGGTTATGGCAGTCGTTGGATAGCACAAAAAGACACCAGAACAGCTCTAGTCAGTATCGGCTACGGAGATGGCTACCCTCGTGTCGTCAACGATGACGCTTATGTCTCTGTCATTGACACGAGCAACAATCAAAGCTATCGATGCTCGGTCATTGGGCGTGTGGCAATGGACATGATTGTCATTGATGTCAGTACCGCGCCAGAAGACATTGCTTTAGACAGTAAGGTAATGTTATGGGGCGATGCACCGCACGTTGATGAGGTCGCTGCACATGCGGGTACGATTAGCTATGAGCTGCTATGCCGCCTGAGCATACGTCCAAAGCGTGTCCAAGCCTAATAATCATAATACGACGGTGAAATTGCCGAGTACTGGAGTGACTGAACAATCAGACTAAATTGGGCGTTTACATTAGAAGTAATTGCGCTATACTAAAAGTTTGTTGTCACCCCAGTATGCGCACTGATGCGATGCTATTGAAGACTGATAACGTTTCACTGACTGCGATCGACTGCTAGGATTACTATGAGTTTGCGCCATTTTTTGACCCTATCTGATTTAACCAAACAAGAACTAGAAACCCTTATCAAACGCGCAAGCGAATTACGTAAGATGCAACATGCTGGCGAGATATATCAGCCTTTTGTTGGTCGTACGCTGGGTATGATTTTTGAAAAATCCTCAACCCGCACGCGTATTTCTTTTGAAACAGGTATGGGCCAGTTTGGTGGTAGTGCTATTTTTTTGTCGCCAAATGATACGCAGCTTGGACGTGGTGAGCCGCTAGAGGACTCTGCTCGTGTGATCTCTAGTATGGTTGATATCATCATGATTCGTACCTTTGGTCACGAAAATGTTGAGACGTTTGCTGAATACTCAAGCGTTCCAATCATTAACGCTCTAACTGATGAGTACCACCCTTGCCAGTTGCTTGCTGATATGCAGACCTATTATGAGCATCGCGGCAGTATCGAAAACAAAATCGTGACGTGGGTCGGTGATGGCAATAATATGTGTTCATCATTTATGCAAGCTGCCAATCAGTTTGGTTTTGAGCTACGTGTGGCAGCGCCTTATGGCTTTGAGCCAGACCCTAAGCTGATGGAACGCTTCTCTCATTGCGTCAGCCTCGTCGAAAATGTACAAGATGCGGCAAAAGACTCAAACCTAATCGTCACCGATGTATGGGCAAGTATGGGGCAAGAGTCGGAACAAAACACCCGCGCCCGTCGTTTTGCGCCTTATCAGGTAACACCATCACTGCTAGACAAAGCTGATCCTGAAGTCGTATTTATGCATTGCTTGCCTGCGCATCGTGGTGAGGAAATCTCTCATGATATGTTGGACGATCCACGTTCAGTGGTGTGGGATGAAGCAGAGAACCGCTTGCATGCACAAAAAGCATTAATGGAATTTTTGTTAAAAGACAAAATCAAAATCTAAAAAATATAGCTATAAGCTATTTATCAAAGAGTAAATAAACAAAAGGCAGACCACATTGATTGCGGTCTGCCTTTTTATTGCTACTACATAACAAGCTACTATAGCGTTTTTAACGGATGAGTGTCTTGTAACGAGCAAAAAGTTTTAACGAGTCAGTGTTGTCACCCCATTGCTACCAGCTTTTAACAACACATCGGCTTGGTTAGCAGCGAATATACCATTACAAACCACACCTACGATATTATTTAGCGTTTGCTCAAGCTCTATTGGATTGCTCACATCCAAATCATAGGTATCTAAAATCACGTTTCCATAATCGGTCACGAAATCTTCACGGTAAACTGGCTCGCCGCCCAGACTAACCAATTGGCGTGCAACATAAGAGCGTGCTTGTGGTAATACTTCAATCGGTACAGGGAACTCACGTCCAAGCATCTCGACACTTTTACTCTCATCAACCATGCATATAAATTTATTAGAAGCCGCTGCCACGATTTTCTCACGAGTAAGCGCGCCGCCACCGCCCTTAATGAGCTGCAAATGCTCATTTACTTCGTCCGCACCATCGATATAAATATCAAGCGTACCAGCAAAGTTTAAGTCAACGATCTCAATACCAAGGGCACGAAGTTTGTCTTCAGTGACCTGTGAGCTAGCAACTGCGCCAGCAAGCTTTACTGTCGACAATAATTCAATCAAGCAATTAACTGTACTACCTGTACCTACGCCCAGTATCATGCCATCTTCGACATAGTTTAGAGCAGCTTTGGCTGCGGCTTGCTTTTGTGCTTGCTGATCACTCATCATAAATCCTTGGAAAATAAACGGACAGTCAATTCTATATAAGTTGGATATGGCGTTAGACTCGCTTAGCCTACCATTTGTAGCACTTTCACTCGCCTGCCTTGTATCCAAATTATCTTGAACCGACTATATCATTATAAAAGAGGTAAAATGCGCCGCTATTATACCCGATGAGTTTGATCGATGTCAGCGTAATAACCACGCTAATCACAAGAGATTTACTCAACCTTTAAAATGTAGACAGATAAGGCAACCACAAGACTAAGGCCAATAGCGTGACCAATAATACGGGCGGCGTAATAATCAGCCCAATTTTCATGTACTGTCCCCAACTGATTTTATAGTCTTTTTCTGCCAATACATGCAGCCACAATAAAGTTGCCAGACTACCGATAGGTGTAAATTTCGGTCCTAAATCATTACCAATCACGTTGGCATAAATCATGAGCTCACGAGTGGCGTCTGGTACTTGCGCGCTATCGATAGCCAGTGCGCCTACTAAGGTAGAAGGCATATTGTTCATGATAGACGCTACAATAGCAGAGAGGAATCCCGTTCCTATTGTTGCGATGACCGTACCCTGCTGCCCTAGCCAATTCAGAATCTGAGCACCATAGGCCGTCAAGCCTGCATTACCCAAACCATAAACCACCAAGTACATACCTATTGAAAACAATACAATTTGCCAAGGAGCCTTTCGCAAAACATCAGATACTGAAACCACTGCGCCGCATCCACCTTGCCACCAGCGACCTGCGATTGCCATTAGCACCAGCGCAGCGACGCCTGTCACAAACGAGATAGCAATGCCCAATGATTCAGTCGTAAAGTACGCAACAAGTAGTAATGCTAAAAGCGGAAAAGCCGCCTTAAAAACGAGCGGGTCTTCAATCGCGGTCTCTGGGGCACTCAGCTCAGCAACAGAGTAGTGTTTTGGAATGTGCCGTGCATAGACGACCCATAACACAGCGAGTGTAGCGATGACGGAAACGATATTGACCGGTACCATGACTGCCGCATAACGACCAAAGCCAATGTCAAAATAATTGGCACTGACGATATTAACGAGATTGGACGTCACTAACGGTAGGCTCGCGGTATCAGCAATAAAGCCTGTCGCAATGATAAAAGCCAAAGCAGATGGCGGTGAGAACTTAAGACGCAGCAAGATAGCGATGACAATCGGGGTCAATAGCAATGCCGCCCCATCATTGGCAAAGAAGGCAGAAATAAACGCGCCTAAGATCACAATCATAGGAAACAGCAATCTTCCTTGCCCATTGCCCAATCGAGCCACATGCAAAGCTGCCCAACCAAAAAATCCAGCTCTATCTAAGATAAGAGAGATAATAATGAGTGCGACAAAGGTAAAAGTCGCATCCCAAACAATATCCCACACAACCCCGATATCGGAAAGCTGTACCACGCCAAACACTAAGGCGATCAATGCACCACCCATTGCGCTCCAGCCAATACCCAGTCCTTTAGGTTGCCAAATCACTAAAATTAACGTGACGATAAATATGGTTAATGCGATCATCGAGTAACCTTTCTAAGCTCAATTATTATAAGAAGCCGTATTAAAAAATACATGATGAGAGAGTGAATTAGAGTGATTTTTGATTGACGCGCTTGGATAGTTCTTCAGTGCTTTCTACCCGTTCAGAGTAACGATCGGTCAGATAGGCTGAGCGCCCACGAGTCAGCCAAGTAAATTTCACCAACTCCTCACAGACATCAACGAGACGCAAATATAAAGGAGATTTATCCATGCGATCGTCATCGTTAAATTCCAAAAATGCTTTGGGGATAGATGATTGGTTGGGAATCGTAATCATCCGCATCCAACGGCCAAGGATACGCAGCTGATTGACCGTGTTGAAGCTTTGACTACCGCCGCTGACTTGCACGACTGCTAACGTTTTACCTTGGGTCGGACGCACGCCTCCCAATGACAGCGGAATCCAGTCGATTTGTGCTTTCATAATACTGGTCATGCTGCCATGACGTTCTGGACTCACCCACAGCATCCCTTCTGACCACTGTGCCAGCTCTCGTAACTCTTGCACTTTGGGATGACTGGCATCAGCCGCATCAGGCAATGGCAAACCTGTCGGGTCAAATGTCCGAACCTCACAACCATACCAGCGCAGTAACCGACTCGCTTCCTCGCTTGCCAATCTAGAAAACGAACGCTCACGCAAAGAGCCGTATAACACTAATATTTTAGGTGGATGACGCGAATCATTTGTTCCAATCAAAGCTTCAATATCAATAGGCTGAATACTATCTGCATCGATATTAGGCAAATCACCCAAATCGACCACATTCAAATCTGCTGTATTATTTGCCATGATGAATGACTTCCCCGTCTTCTTTCGTAAAACTACTCACTGGATGCTCTAGCAACTCAAACACTCGCTCTGACGGACGGCATAACGCGGCGCCTTTATTTGTGAGCACTATAGGACGGTTGATTAAAATAGGATGCGCAATCATCGCATCGATGATCTGATCATCAGATAATTCAGGATTGTCTAATCCTAATTCATCGTTAATGGACTCTTTGCTTCGTAATAGCTCTCTTGGCGTGATATTCATTTTTGCCAACAGCTCAACTAGGTATTCGCGGGCTGGTGGGGTTTCGAGGTATTCCATCACTTCAGGATGCTCACCTGACGCATGCATAATGGCTAAGGTGTTGCGAGAAGTCCCGCATTTAGGATTGTGAAAAATTAATGATTGCATAGTGATTTCACTTATTGTCTGAATAGGTTGTTTGAATTCTGAATATATTGTTTGAATGTTCAACAGACCCCAATCAAATTGATTTTGACGTTCTGTTTGTCTTACTGATTCGCTCAATAATGGCATTAGATACTGTCTTAAGTTTTATCTTAGATAGAGTCTTAATAGTTATCTTACTCGCTGTTTGAGTCATTAGTATTAACGACCCCACACCCACTTAAACTGTCCATAAGAGACGCACACAATTCTGGATGACCCGCGCAGCAATCTTGCAATAAAAACTGCACAACATCCTCCATATGCGATAAGGAGGCACGGTAGATAATCTGTCGGCTTTGGCGTTGCGAAACCACCCACCCTGCTCGTGCCAACACTGACAGATGTGCTGACATGGTGTTATGGGGCACGGTTAATTGACGGGCAATTTCACCCGCAGGCAGTCCTTCAGGCTCTTGACTGACAAGTAATCTAAAGGCGTTTAAACGAGTCTCTTGAGAGAGCGCAGCAAAGCTTGCGAGAGCATTAGTTATTTCCATATGTCCAATAATACAGACATATGGAAATAACTCAATATTTTTTAATAAAATATTTATATAAACCCAACTTCATCTTTCATCAAAACCTGAAATCACAGCAAAAACTGCAATTGTGTCTTGCAAGACAGTTAAAATCAGCATAGGCTAATCTATTTCATTTTTATATTCATCTACACACTGTTTAGGGATTACTATGCTGTCACACTGGGTACGAGCCATCTTACAAGCCACTGTCTATGACGTTGCGATTCAAACACCACTTGAAACGGCACCCAAGCTGACCCAACGTTTTGCCAATGACATTCGTTTTAAACGCGAAGATTTACAACCCGTCAAATCCTTTAAATTACGCGGTGCTTATAATCGTATTAGCCAGTTGAACGATGAGCAAAAAGCACGCGGCGTCATTTGTGCCTCAGCAGGCAACCATGCGCAAGGCGTGGCTTACTCTGCGCGCAAATTATCACTGAATAACATCATTGTTATGCCAACCACCACCCCTGACATCAAAGTCGATGCCGTAAGAGCACTGGGTGGCAACGTTGATTTGCATGGCGACAGCTTCGATGAAGCCAATCGTTATGCAATCAATCGCGCTGAGACCGAAGGCTTAACCTTTATACCACCTTATGATGATGAATTGGTCATCGCAGGGCAAGGTACTATCGGTCTGGAGCTGACCCAGCAGTGGCGCAACATGGACTACGTTTTCGTTGCGGTTGGCGGTGGCGGTCTCATCTCAGGGGTTGCAGCATTTTTAGGCGAAGTGGCACCACATGTAAAAGTTATCGCCGTAGAAGCGGAACAATCAGCTTGCCTAAAGGCCGCACTTAAAGCGGGCGAACGCGTCAAACTGGAACAAGTTGGCTTATTCGTCGATGGTGTGGCCGTTGCTCAAATTGGCGAGCTGCCTTTTGAAGTCATCCGTACACAAAAAAGTGATAGCTCAGGCCCTATCGTCGAACCTGATGTGATTACCTGCACCAATGATGAAGTCTGCGCCGCCGTCAAAGATATCTTTGAAGAAAACCGTAGCATCGTCGAGCCTGCTGGTGCCTTGTCTGTTGCAGGCATGAAGAAATATATCGCTGCCAATAACCTGCAAGGTAAAAACTGCGTCGGCATTATCTGCGGTGCCAATATGAACTTTGACCGTCTGCGTTATATCGCTGAGCGTACCGAAATCGGTGAGAAAAAAGAAGCCATCTTTGGCGTAACTATCCCTGAGCAAACGGGCGCTTTCTTAAACTTCTGCCGTAGCCTGCATGGACGTAATATCACTGAGTTTAACTACCGTGCTGATAGCAAAAAATCACCAGACTCTATGGAGCCTGCCTCGATATTTGTCGGTATCGCCTTAAAAGAAGGGGATAAAGAGCGTCAAACTATCAGCAATCAATTGACCGCTGATGGCTACACTGCCCACGATTTAACCGATGATGACATCGCTAAATCTCATATCCGTCACTTGATCGGTGGTCATGCACACGTCGAAAACGAGCAGTTACTAAGTGTGGTGTTCCCAGAACGTCCAGGGGCATTGCTGACTTTTTTAGAAAAATTGGGCGACGATTTTAATATCACCTTATTCCATTACCGCAATCACGGTGCCGCTGAAGGTCGCGTACTGGTAGGCCTACAAGCCTCAGAGAGCAACTCTCGCCAGCTACAAGACGCACTGCTTGATATTGGTTACGACTGTACGATGCTCAATGACAATATCGGCTATCAATTGTTTTTGAAATAATAAAGCAGGTATCAATCACTCTCTACTCTGTCAGTTTTTTAATCCATTAAAAGGCTGACAATAGCGAGCGGATGGTAGCAACAGTTAGTTTTTAACGGTTATTGGTGAGTATAATGCCATGATGAAAAATATATTAATGATACTGGTACTGCTGGTTTTGGTAATTGTGGGTTATAAACTTTTTCAACCTGAGAGCGCACCGAGTAGCTCTATTACGGATTCATCCAATACGCCTCCAGTAGGCGCTGCACTAACCACTGCTGACTTTGATGAGATACAACCAACGTATGTCGATTTAGACCCAAATTCAGAAGCAGTCCCAGTAATCACGTCAACAACAAATTCACAGCCAACAACGTCAAGATTTTCATGTGATGGTAGACAACATTGCTCTCAGATGACCTCATGCGAAGAGGCAACTTACTTTACACAACACTGTCCCAATACAAAAATGGACGGCAATCATGATGGCGTACCTTGTGAACAGCAATTGTGTAACTGATTTCTATAAACTATAAACTATAAATGCAATATATCCACTATCCAGCCCATCAATCACAAAAACTTATTTGCAAATTTAAAATATGCCCTAATCTCATTAAGATTAGCTTATTTTAAATAAATACAGACATCCATATAGAGTAGCTGTTATGCAGAATAATACAAATAGCAAAACCCAAGGCTTAGCCAAAATTCGCCTTGATAAGTGGCTTTGGGCAGCACGTTTTTATCGAACACGTACACTTGCCAAACAAGCCATCGAAGGTGGACGAGTTCACTACGCTGGTAGCCGTGTAAAAACCAGCAAAGAGATTGCAGTCGGAGATGAATTAACCATCCGCCAAGGGTCAGCCACTGCCATGACTGAAAAAACAGTCATCGTGGAAGCGCTAACCACTCAACGCGGTAATGCGAGCGCAGCTGAAGTATTGTATTCAGAAACTGACGAGAGCGAAAATCGCCGCGCCTATCATGCAGAGCAACGCAAGCTTGCCAATCTTGCTCGCCCTGATAACAAACCCAACAAAAAAGAGCGTCGTGACATTCAGCGCTTTAAAAGCAAGCAAGACTAAAACACTGCCCGTACCACACTGAATTATAGATAATATCGCCATCAATATTGTGTCATATGACCATATTGTTCAGCCTATACTCTTGCCATTTACGGCATTAAACGTTACGCTGACAGCCGATTCAATCAATCAATTGCATGCTGATAAAAGCCGCACTAATAATGCTGGTCTCTTATGGCATGTTTTTTTTGTTATACAAGGTCATATTATGCTGATGAAAACCTGTACGCCATCGTCTGTATTATTGGTTTGTTTAGGAAATATTTGCCGTTCACCAACTGCTGAAGAAGTGTTTCGTCAGCAAGCAGCGATTGCTGGATTATCAATAAAAGTAGACTCTGCAGGTACAGGGGATTGGCATATTGGCCATAAACCCGATGAACGAGCACAGCGTCATGCCAAAGCGCATGGTTATAAAATCAATAAACTCATCGCACGCCAAGTAAATAACGATGACTTCCGCAATTTTGATTTGATTTTGGCAATGGATGCGCAGAACTTAGCCGACTTGCAGGCGCTCAAAAACAATCTAGCAGATACTGAGAATAGTATGGCTAAGCTGGCATTATTCAGTGAAGAAGACCCAACGTATGGCGGTGATGATGTACCTGACCCTTATAAAGGTGATGCTGATGCCTTTGAAGAAGTCATTGAGCGTATAGAATCAAGCGCACAAGCTTGGATTGAAAGCTGGAAAGCTTGCTAGCGATAAAAGCTAGATTTACACGCCTTTTGTGTCTCGCATCCTTTATAATGATTACTGTGTAATTTTTTATCTATTTGCCATATGAGCTACGTTATGACTTCAGCTTCATGCCTTAATTCTAGTGCTCAACTTGCCACGACAATGGTTTCAGCAGCAAAGTTATTGCCTAGCGAGTCCGTTGACTTGTCACACAGCAATACTATGGCACTGACCTGTATCGCTGACTATGTTGTGACGTTGACAGATGAGGCTCAACTTGACACCTTTATGGCAGATTATACGAAACACACAGAGCAACAAAAGCCATTGTTTGTACTGTCTGGTGGTAGCAACGTCTTATTGCCCACACAACTAAATGCAATCGTGTTACAGCCGAAAATGCGTGGCATTAGCTTGACTGCTCAGACGGATCGTTACGTCGATATCGAAGTGATGGCAGGCGAAAACTGGCATGATTTGGTTGTTCATACGGTCAGTCAAGGTTGGTACGGATTAGAAAATCTTGCGCTGATACCTGGTCTCACTGGCGCTGCACCGATACAAAACATTGGGGCTTACGGTGTCCAGTTAGAAGACCACTTACAGTATGTCCGTGCTTACCACATCCCTACCCAGACGTGGCATCAACTATCAATAGCAGACTGTGAGTTTGGCTATCGCGACAGTATCTTTAAACGGACTCCCAATACGTGGCTAATCAGCCGTGTGGGGTTCAGATTACACACAGATATAAGCAAAGTGTTAGCCAGTTACGGTGATGTACAGACAGTCGCACAACGCTACGCTGAACAGCAAAACCGAAACAAGGCTACTCCTGCTGATGTGATGCACGCTATTATAGATATTCGCCAACAGAAACTTCCGGATCCCAAACATCTGGCTAACTGTGGCAGTTTTTTTCAGAATCCGATTATTCCCCAAGAGCAATTCATTGCGTTACAAGCCACTTATCCAGCTATCGTTGGTTATCCAATGCCTGATGATAAAATAAAAGTTGCAGCCGGTTGGCTCATCGAACAGGCAGGGTTAAAAGGTGGTGGTATTGAACCCATTGTCACCCATCAGCAGCAAGCACTGGTACTCACTAACCATGCTCCTTATCAAGCAACTCAAGAAGATGTCGCGATAGCACAGCGTTATATCACTGATACGATCTATGAGAAATTTGCGATTCAGTTGTCGCGTGAGCCAGTTTGGGTAAATACTGACAGCTCTATTGGGCATGATGAGCATGTGGCCTAAAAAATCACGGTCTAAGCGGCTGTTATCTAAACGATTATGGCATTATTACTTACGTTCAGCTGAACGTATGATAACGCTGTTTCGTATCATTAACATTACCTTTTTGCTTGGCTCCACAACTGTTATTTTAGTCCTCATTAGTTTATTCACACCTTTATTCTCGCAATCGATTGTTTATCTATTTACGCTACTTCCCTTGCCAAAGATACCTTCTGGAGCGGCGAGCTCTCCACCGACAGCCTATGTAGTATTAGGCGGCGGACTGACCAACGACCAGAACAATCAAATCATTCTAAACAGCTATAGTCTCAATCGTGCTCGTACTGCTGCGGGCGCTTATCACGACCTACCCTTACCTATTGTACTCAGTGGTGCTGAAGCGCCTTGGCTTGGTCAATGGCTCATCGAGCATGATATTGATGGACTGATAAGCGAAAACGCCAGTATGAATACTTGCGAAAATGCACGCTTTACCGCAAAGCGTATTCCACTACGTCACGTCTACCTCATCACTGATAGCTACCATATGGCACGCGCCCGTAGACAGTTTGCGCTAAATGGTATCAATACCACACCTCTCAGCGCTCCTCTACCAGTTGGTCGAGACTGGGAAAAACCTGCACAGAATCTCACTCATTCACGGCGCGCCGTTTATGAAGTCGCCGCTTATTTACGTGATGTAATACGTCCGCAGATGGATTGTCGTCATGCTAAAGACGTGACATCACAGCAGCTATTAACGCCTAGAGGCAATGCAGCAAAGTCACCTACAGAATAGAACTGGATTTATATTTGAGCTAGATTTTATTTAATGATGAGCAGAATTAGCAGCTATTTCACTTTTATGTTCACAAGCAATCACCACATTTATAATAGGTGTATAATGCCACCAGAAATTGCTATCTAAGAGACTCTCCATGCTCAGTATATTTTTATTAATTCCGTTAAGTCTCATGTTATTTGTGGTTGCCATTTGGGCAGTACGTTATGCGGTAAAATCAAACCAATTTGAAGACTTAGACAATGCATCACAGCGCATTATACTAGATGATCGTCAAGAGCGCAGACAAACCATGCAAGCTCATGAGAATGCTACATCTACTAAGCAAGCAAATGATCAAACAAACCTTGCTGACACAGAGTCCGTCAACCCTTCTAATATTGATAGCAATCCAAAAATATAGCTTCGAGAGATAGTTGGTTCGAGATCATCAAGAGGCAAGTAAGACAAATTCAAGTGTTACACATAATAGACTGAACAAGCCTAGCACCTTGTCTAATCAATATAGAATTGACCATATCTTGACTATACGTGACTCACGATTATGTTTCGTCCAATACCATCTATTTAAGTAGATTCAATCTTTCACTGTTTTTAGGAGAATCACCCCATGACCACAGCTTTACTCGTTGCGGCATTACTAATGGGATTTTTTGGTTCACCACATTGTTTGGGTATGTGTGGTGGTCTTGTGACAGCGTTTGGCCTATCGATGAAAGATGCCAGTCCTGCTAAACGCCGCGCTCTTGTCGCCACTTACCATCTAGGCCGTTTGAGCAGTTATGCATTATTAGGTTTGATAGCAGGATTGATTGGAACCACCGTACTAGCGCCATTAATGATGGGCAATAGTATGCCACGTATTTTATTAGGCTTAGTATTGGTGTTTGTTGGGGTCACTATGCTTGGCGCACCATTTTTAAACAAACTTGAACGTTTTGGTATGCGGTTTTGGCAGTATTTAAGCCCACTTCGTCAAAAAGTATTTCCGCTCAACACGTTTCCACGTGCACTAACTGCTGGCTTACTTTGGGGTTTCTTACCTTGTGGATTGGTGTATGGTGCCTTACTCATCGCCGTAGTTGCTCATAATCCATTGAATGGTGCGGCACTCATGTTTGTCTTTGGCTTAGGGACAATACCGATGTTGGTCGCCACTCACGAAACGGTTGGCTGGTTACGTGACAAAATTGGACGCTTTCGCTTAAGACAGCTAAATGGCGCTGTTATGGTCATATCAGGTTTAGCCGTTGCGGTCGTGCCGATGGTCATGTCAAGTATGCATGGTGGGCATGATATGTCTAATATGCATGGCGATCATATGCAAATGAGTGATTCAGAAATGATGGACATGCCTATGGATGCAGACATGGATCACAGCAGTCATCATATGATGCCAGCTGATGATAATACATCTCACCAAGGCATGGATCATAGTATGCATGATATGAGTGATGCGTCGATGGACATGAATCATAATGAGCACTCTGAAACGATGGAACACGCTCAATAGAGTCGTCGACCACAGATATAGTCAGTGAACTACTAAACCGCTACGGCGTTATCCTCCTTAGATGTAATACTTGTACAATCTGCAGTCTGCTGCCTTGTACCCATTTTAGAGTTCTTTGACTATATTATTAAAATATAACATTGCGTGCTATCAAAGCTTGCCGTATGAAAAAGCCCTTAACATCAATATGAATGTTAAGGGCTTTTATCATTTTATTCGCTGCACACTATAGTCAATTCAGTTTAAAAGAGAGTCAAGGCAACCGAGTGCAGATGTATATGTAATACTTCCAGCAAGGTTAACGCTGTCACTCTTTTATAGGGGATTGACTACATAGAAAAACTAGCAGCTTTAAAAGTACTACTCTTGCCATTGCTCAAGCGAAAACTTAGTATCCAAATGCTTTTCTAAGGCGGGTACATTAAACGCGTCATCCTCACTCACGAAGCTAATGCTGATACCTGTTTGTCCAGCACGCCCCGTACGACCAATACGGTGCACGTAATCGTCTGGCTGATCAGGCAAGGTATAGTTAACCACATGACTGATATCATCGACATGGATACCGCGCCCGGCGACATCTGTTGCTACCAAGATAGAAGCATGGCCATCTTTAAAGCGCTGTAGGTATTTTTCACGTTTTTGCTGAATAACATCACCTGACAGCATCACAATTTTGTGGTCTGCACGCAACTTATGATATAGGCGCTTGACTTGGTCTTTACGGTTGGCAAATACAATGACTTTGTCCACTGCAGGATCACTAATAATACGCTGTAAGGCTTCTAATTTCTGATCTTCTGTCAATAAGTAAAAGTGCTGATCGACCAACTCACTGGTTTTGTGCTCAGGCTCAATTTCAACAAACTGCGGCTCATGTAACCAGCGATAAGCCAAATTCATAACATCTTGGTTAAAAGTGGCAGAGAATAATAAGCTCTGACGGTCTGTATTGGCTGGCATCCGGCCTACCAGACGCTTGATATCAGGAATAAACCCCATATCCAACATGCGATCTGCTTCATCTAACACCAATACTTCAACGCGATCTAAATAGACCATGCCTTTATTTGCAAGATCAATCAAACGTCCAGGCGTCGCGACCAAAATATCGACATATTGACGCTCAAGCTCATGCTGCTGGGTTTCATAATTAGTACCACCCATGATACACACGCTATGTAGCGCCGTATATTTGGTCAAAGCGATACAATCATCAAATATTTGCTGGGCAAGCTCACGGGTGGGTGCCATTACAACTGCACGCGGCTCACCTAAATAGCGCTCTTCATCATTGGTAAAAGGACGCTTAAGCAATGCCTCCATGATCGTTAATAGGAAAGTTGCCGTCTTACCAGTACCTGTTTGAGCCTGTCCAATAGCGTCTTGATTTGCCAACGTATGTGGTAGTATTTGTGCTTGAATAGGCGTCAATGCAGTAAACCCTAAATCACTGACAGCACGTAATGTCGGTGCTGAAAGCGGCAAATCAGTAAATGTCGTAAAATTACTCAAAAAAATATCCTTTTTGTATTAATCACTTGTATGTTGTCCATCGTAAGCAAACGCATTATCAAACGTTATAATACTATATAGCGTTACCAATAATCATTGCCATATCAAATCTATAGATAGCGGATAGTCATGCAGACATAAAAAAGCCAAGCCCGATACTTACTCTGACCTAATATGCTGAAATTCACTCAACATAGGTAAGATAAGACGGGCTTGACTCAGTAGTATATCAGTAGTTTGTACAGACATTATAGCTAAACCGCTCTAATGACCGGATAGATTACTCGTCTACTTTTCTGACTTCTTCAGCTTGAAGACCTTTTTCACCTTCTACTACACTGAATTCAACCTTTGCGCCATCTGTTAAAGAGCGATAGCCATCACCTTGAATCGCGCGGAAATGGACAAAAATATCTTCTCCGCTATCACGTTGAATGAAACCAAAACCTTTTGAGTCATTAAACCACTTAACAGTACCTTGCTCACGAGCTGACATAATATTACTTCCTAAAAAAGTCCGCTTAGCCCCAAATTCCTTTGCAACATTGCATACAAACGGGATCTAAAATTATGAAATCAAAAAACTTAAGAGTCCTACACTAACCACTATTACTAACATATAGCTTTTATGATAGACAATTACCTCTATAAACATTCTTTACGCTTATAGAGACGATAAGTGGCTTTCATATCAGCATTGCTTTAGCTATAGCAACAAACTTGCAATAATTATTGCATAAAAAATATCATAGCACGGGTTTTTAGCAACATAAAGACTTTTAGCATGCTTTTTTACTTTCAGGTTGATTTTTCATGTAATTTTTTTATAACCACTACTAGCAAGCTGCTATCATAAACAAATAAGCACCATTGGGTGACATAATTCTCTTTTTCTACGACCCTTATGCCTTACAATAAAGAATAGACCACTCCCTTTACCTAATCGCTATAGAGACCAGTATGACGACCTCTTCACAATCTACCGCAGCATCAAAGCCTTCTAGTCAGAGCAACAGCAATACACTCACTCATAAGCTGCTGCTGGTTAACGGGGTCAATCTAAATTTATTGGGTAAGCGTGAACCTGATATTTATGGTCATGCGACGCTTGCTGATATCGAAAAACGTTTGATTGCACGTGCTGCTCAGCATAATATCGAATTGATTTGTATACAATCAAACCACGAAGGCCAGCTAGTAGATGACATCCAACATCATGGACTGTTAGCAGATGCCACAGCGCAAGTAGATGCTATTATTATCAACCCTGCTGCATTTACGCATACTTCAGTTGCTCTACGCGATGCATTGCTAGCCACACAAAAGCCATTTATAGAAGTACACTTATCTAATGTTCATGCACGTGAGCCTTTTCGCCATCATTCTTATTTGAGCGATGTCGCAGTCGGTGTGATTTGTGGTTTGGGACAGATGGGTTATCAAATGGCACTAGATTATTGGCTCAACAACCTCTACTCTATCAACCTTACCGACTAACATTTATCGGTTTTTTGAAGTGATGGTTTTAAGTGCTAGCAATGATTGCTTATATGTACTAAAAATAGCTCAGTTAAACGGTAATATAGTTGATTCAATTTAAAATAGTTTGATTAAAATACTAGGGCGTGTCCTCATTTTAGAAATGGTGATAAAAATGAGATAAATTGCAGTCAAACAAGGAAAATAGCGCAGATAATATCGAGATATTAGTCAGCTATTTGACGCCGTTTGGCAAGATTTAGCCATTTTCAACCCATTTAGATGACTATCGATTGAATTGAGGACACGCCCTAGCATTATGGCTGAATAAACAACCCAATATACGGTGATATGAATGGCAAAATCGTCTGGAAAGCGCTTTATGAAACTCGCTGGCATGACTGCAAGTATTGCCGGAAAAGCAGCTAAAAACTCATTTAAGCACCTATCAAGCGATGAAGAGAAACGTCTGCAAGCACGCTCGGAGCTCATGCAAGATGTGGGGATTCAGATAGCTGAGACGCTTGGTGAAATGAAAGGCGCCGTCATGAAAGTGGGGCAAATCGCGTCACAATATAAAGATGTGTTTCCACCTGAGGTTGCCACTGCTCTAGAAAAGCTGCAAAAAGATGCGCCACCCATGCCATATGCACAGATACAGGCACAAATAGAACGTGAGCTCAAAGCGCCTGTGGGAGAATTATTCAACGAATTCGAAGAGACACCATTTGCCGCTGCCTCTATTGGACAAGTGCACAAGGCAGTATTGCCCTCTGGTCAAAGAGTCGTCGTCAAAGTTCAATATCCCGATGTGGATGAAAACTGTGATAGTGATCTTAAACAAGTACGCATGGCTTTGAAAATCGCTGGTGTGCTCAATATGAGCAAGCAATTACAAGAGCAGTTGTTTCATGAGATTCGCCAAAGTTTGCATGATGAGTTGGACTATATTAAAGAAGCGCATAACTTACGCGTATTTGGTGCATTTCATGCAGAGGACGAAGGTCTTATTATTCCGAAAGTTATTAGTAGCCACTCTTCTAAACGGATTTTGACACTGACTGAAGAGATGGGAGAAACTCTCACCGTCGCAGCGAGTTGGGATAATGACATCAAACAAGAAATAGCCAAACGCCTGTTTCATTTTACTGCAGGGCAGCTATTTGGACTGTATCGTATGCACTGTGACCCCCATCCTGGCAACTTTGCCTTTCGCAAAGATGGTAGCGTCGTGGCTTATGATTTCGGCGGTATTCGCAGTTATAGTGACAACGAGGTTCAACTGTTCCGACGTTTCGCCAAACATGCGATCAAAAGTGATGTAACTGCCCTTGAGCAAGATTTGGTGGCGTTAGATATTCGCCGTGATGATGATAAAAACATCCCTGGTGAATTCTATGAAAAATGGCTATCCATTGGCTTAAAGCCCTTCTCTATTGAACCTTATCAAACAGGCACTTTCGATTTTGGTAGCAGTCAAATACACCACGAAGCCATTGCACAAATGCGGACATCTTTGAAGTATTTTGGTCAATTTCAGCCTTCTGCAACGACCATGATGCTCGACCGAACCGTGTCAGGGCAATATTGGAATTTGGTCAATCTGGGTGTAGATATTGACTTATCGCCGCTTATCAGTGAGTACATCGATATATAGCATTGCACTAAGTAAAAACTCACATCAAAGCAGCTAGGCCATACTAAACGTGCAGCGCATGTCCACAGCGATCACAAAACTCTGCTGCGATGGCATGACCAAACTTACCACAGTTGGGACAAGTAACAGGATTTAGTTGAGGACGCATATTACGTGCTAGCTCAGAAGTGAAAATACCTGTGGGTACGGCAATGATCGAATAACCCGTAATCATGACCATGCTCGCAATCGCTTGACCAAGCGGGGTTTTGGGTGACATATCACCATAACCGACCGTCGTCATCGTAACGACCGCCCAATAGATAGACAATGGAATACTGGTAAAACCGTTTTCTGGCCCTTCTACCACGTAGATAATCGAGCCAAAAATCGTGACTAGTAGTACGAGAGATAAGAAGAATACCGTAATCTTTTGTTGACTGGTCTTAAGCGCCGAGGCCAAAAAACCTGCTTGTTGCATATAAGCTTTGAGCTTGAGTACACGAAAGATACGCAAAATGCGCAAAACACGTATGACGAGTAGATACTGCACACCTACGAACATCAGGCTTAAGTAACTTGGTAATACGGACAACAAATCCACAACCCCAAAGAAACTAAAAACGTAACGCAAGCGATTGGGGGCGGAAAATAATCGTAAGGCATATTCCATCGTAAATAAAATGGTAAAAAACCATTCTGCGTAAAAGAATATAGTGCCATACTGCAGGCGCATATATAGCACGCTATCAAGCATCACCACAGCCACACTGGCCAAGATTGCAATCAATAATACAATATCAAAAAGCTTGCCTAAACGAGTGTCCGTGCCTTCAATAATGACATGGATACGGTTACGCAAGTGTGTAATGGCTTCGGCAGTGAGTTGCTTCATAGAGTCAGTAACTTCATAAAATCAATGGCTTGATAGCATCCAATGACTTAAAATGTGATGGATAAGGCCAAGTTAGTCAAAATACACAAAACTGGTTTATAATATTGCTCACTTATCACAGTGAATACAATCTATAAGTTGCCACAGTGTAGCAAAAAAGCACTCTCAACAACATACAAATCGTTAACGTGTCAGTAGCTCTATTACGTACAAGAGATAGACTATCTATCTGATAAAACACGTGACTTGGTATGAAAGATGATTATTAAACACTTTTTTTAAGCACAATAAATAGTACGCAGAACTTAAGGATGTTATATGGCAGGCCATTCAAAGTGGGCAAATATCAAACACCGCAAAGCTCGTCAGGATGCGGTAAAAGGTAAAGTATTTACCAAGATTATCCGTGAAATTGTTTCTGCTGCCAAGCAAGGTGACCCCGACCCTGATAAAAACCCGCGCTTACGTGCCGTGATAGAAAAAGCACTATCAGTCAACATGACCCGCGACACGATTAACCGTGCGGTCGATCGTGGTACAGGCGGCGGCGATAATGAAAACATGGAAGATGTCAGCTATGAAGGCTATGGCGTGGGCGGTGTGGCCGTACTGGTCGAGACCATGACTGACAACCTAAATCGTACGGTCAGTGAAGTACGTCATGCTTTTACGAAGAACGATGGTAATCTTGGCACTACAGGTTCAGTGGCTTATCTGTTTACCAAACGCGGCGAAATCACCTTTAACGATGTAACCTTAGAGGATGAAGTCATGCTGGCGGCACTAGATGCTGGCGCCCTCGATATCGAAAATGATGGTGAAAGCTTACTTGTCATCACTGAATGGGAAAGCTTCGGTCAGGTTCAAGATGCGCTTAATGCAGCAGGTCTTGTTTCTGACAATGCGGAAGTGACCATGTCGCCATCAACCATTGCCGAAATAGACAATGTTGAAGATGCCGAAAAAGTCATGAAGATGATTGATATGCTAGAAGATATCGATGATGTACAAGAAGTTTATAGCAATGTGAACTTCTCTGCTGACGTAATGGCACAGCTTGAAGGATGATTAATATAGTCTCAAATGTGGCCTATGTTGCTGAACTTTGAGACCTAAATATTAGAAATAGCCTTTAGTATTAATCATTTAACCTTTAGAGCCAGACAGTTTCTTACTGTCTGGTTTTTTGTTGTCACAAGCCGCCTTATGGATATTGTTTTTGTGAAAGTTGAGGAATATAATCGCACAAAAACAGTAATAGTTATTATTTGCAATAATGCGAATAATTAAGGACTCTCTATGAGTATTACGATCATCCCTTCTCAAAACACCACTACCGATACGTCTACTTTTTCTGATAACAAAACCACATCATCTCCTGTCTGTTCATTGCTGGATTTCGATAAGCGTCAACCTGCCATCATTGATGAGATTGTCGCCAATAGTCGGTTTGGTGAGATCGATGGTGCTATCAGTCAACGACTAAAAGATTTAGGGTTTTTACCTAATACTTTGATTCACATTGTAGCCAAAGGATTGTTTGGTAAGCCACCTTATGCAGTACAACTCAGCACAGGCGCGCAATTTAGCTTACGTGCCGATGAACTGATAAAAATACAATGTCGCGCTGTCACATAAAGGTAAATGATAAAAAGCACTAATTGTTGGATGCCCACGTGCTCTATCCAAACGCTTTTTTCATATAGTCTATTCCATTTAAAAGTAGTACAAGACAACCAAGCGTGAATGTATATTAAATACGTCAAGCGAGGTTAACGCGGTAACACTTTTTTAGTGAAATGACGATACCAGTCCTTTAACAGTGATTCATAAGCTTATGACCTCTTCAGCAACCCTTTCAGTACCAGCCAATCAAATAAAAGCCAGCACTGCCCCTATCACACTGGCTTTGGTCGGCGCACCCAATTGCGGCAAAACAGCTACCTTCAATGTGCTTACAGGCTCTAAAGCTAAAGTGGCAAACTACTCTGGCGTCACGGTTGATAAACGCAGTGCTAGCCTACTTGGGCACTCTAATGTCAATATTTTAGATCTACCGGGCACTTATAGTTTAAAAACAGCCAGTCTCGATGAAGAAGTCACTCGTAAAGTACTGTTTGGTCAGATGCCTGGCGAATCTGTCCCTGATGGGATTATATTTGTGGCTGATGCAACCAATCTACGTATGTCATTACGTATGTTGCTAGAGCTAAAAAACTTAGGCTTACCCATCATCGTGGCACTCAATCTAAGTGATGTGGCACAAAGCCGTGGTCTGGTCGTCGATGAGTCGATACTAGCAAATGAGCTTGGCGTTCCTTTTGTCCAGACAGTCGCCATTAAACGTAAAGGTTGTGCGAAATTACTCACTTTAGCCGATGAACTGATTGATTATATTGGTTATAGCGAGCAGCCCATACATTTTTTTGAGACTGATACTGATACCCATACGATGTACCAACAGGCTGACGATATTCTCAGCCGAGCCGTGACGGCAGCACAGCGTTTGCCCAGATGGCATGAACGTTTGGACCAATTGACACTTCACCCCGTGATAGGTGTTGTCATCTTATTAATGATTTTATTTGTCATATTTCAAGCAGTATATGCATGGGCCACACCGCTGATGGACAGCATTGAGTGGCTAGTAGGCAGCGTGGGAACTCTGTTATCACAATGGCTACCGGATGGAATATTACAAAGTCTCATTGTAGATGGTATTGTGGCTGGTGTGGGCAGCGTCGTGGTGTTTGTGCCACAGATTGCATTACTGTTTTTATTTTTGTTGATACTTGAAGATTCAGGGTATCTGCCTCGGGCCGCTTTTTTATTAGACAACCTATTGGCCAAGATAGGTCTGTCTGGACGCTCGTTTATCCCCCTACTATCAGGGTTTGCTTGCGCCGTACCAGCGGTCATGTCGACCCGTACTATTCCTAGTCATACAGAACGATTGGTAGCGATTGCTGTTTTACCCATGCTAACCTGTTCGGCTCGCTTACCTATCTATGCGCTCATTATTGCCGCTGTGATACCCAATCATGCGGTGCTTGGCATATTTAATTTGCAGGGTATTACGTTATTTGTATTATATGTGGCTGGCACGTTTTCAGCGGCGCTAATCTCTTGGCTGTTCAAACATTTTCATAACACAAAGTCAGAGTCTTCGGCTTTTCCTTTATTAATGGAGCTACCCACGTATCGTATGCCCAATGTTAGGCATATAGCGGGTGAGCTTTGGGACAAAGTAAGTGCGTTCCTAATGAAAGCCGGTACCGTTATTTTCACCTTATCTGTTGTACTATGGGTGTTGGTTACCTTTCCAGAAGCCCCTACTGGCACCGCTGGACCCGCTATTGATTACAGCTTTTCTGGTATGCTTGGGCATTTAATTGAGCCTATTTTTGCGCCTATTGGCTTTACATGGCAGATGTGTATTTCTTTGATTCCAGGACTTGCAGCAAGAGAAGTCGTGGTGGCAGCTTTGGGTACAGTATATGCCGTGGGCAGTGTCGGTGATGAAGCTATCAATCAAACGCTTATTCCAATCATTCATGCCCAGTGGGGACTTGCGACTGCATTTTCATTTTTAGCATTTTACGTATATGCGCCTATGTGTTTAGCCACGCTGACGGTTATCCGCCGTGAGACCAAATCGTTAAAGCAGACGTTGGCCATCACTGGCTATTTGTTTGTATTGGCTTATGTCATGGCTTGGGTAGTCTATCGAATAACAGGCCAAATTTTTGGATTCTAAGGAGTTAATAATGAGTATATGGTTAGAATATTTTATCGTCTTTATAATCGTTGCCATCTCTATTTACTATGTATGGACAAAGGTTATATTTAAGAAGTCACAAGGCTGCTCTGGCTGTAATAAATGCGCCAAATAAAAAAAGCACCAAACCTCATGACAGGTTTGGTGCTCAATCAATTCGTAAAAAGTAGATTTACGCTTATGGTTTACATTTGACCCCTTCAAGCGCTAACAGATATTCTTTTTTATCTAGCCCGCCTGTATAACCGCCAAGCTTACCATCACTAGCAATCACTCGATGACAAGGCACGATAATACTAAAAGGGTTTTTGCTATTGGCATTAGCAACGGCACGAAACCCTTTAGGACTATCAACACGCTTTGCTAATGTGGCATAGCTGATCGTTTCGCCATGATTGATACCTTGTAGTGCACACCATACTTGTTGCTGAAACTTAGTGCCCAAGCTCATATCTATCGGCAAATCAAACGCCTGAAGCTCACCTTTAAAATACGCCGTTAATTGCGCGATGGCTTCTATCAATAACGCTTGAGAAGGCTCATTCTCGCTTAGGCTATTAGTATCTATAAAGGTAAAGTCTTGCTCTGTAAGCTTATAATGCTTTTTGAGTTTGGGAATAGATTTTGAGTGCTGCCAAGAGTTACCTGCCAGCAACCAATTGGCCTCAACGAGCATAGGGTGACCATGCTCATTGACACGGGCGATTAGCGTTAATCGATGTGATCCAAAGGCTGCTGTGGTAACTATCATGGCTTCTACTTCCCAATTGTCTTAAAAATAATTTGCTAGGGCATGTCTTCAATTCAATCGATAGTCATCTAAATGGGTTAAAAATGGCTATTTTATTCTTTATCATCAGTCTCAAATAACGCGGCAACAAACTGTTTTGGACTAAAGGCACGTAAATCATCAATCGACTCACCCACACCAATATAGCGGATAGGCACGTCCGTTGTCTCAGCAATATTAAAGACTACGCCACCTTTCGCCGTACCATCCAATTTGGTAATGGTAATACCGGTCAGTGGTACGATTTTATTGAATAGCTCTACTTGGTTAATCGCATTTTGCCCTGTACCAGCATCAAGTACAATCATGCCTTCATGCGGTGCACTTGGATCGGCTTTGCGCATGACACGTACGACTTTCTCTAGTTCGGCCATCAAGTGAGTTTTGTTTTGCAAACGACCAGCAGTATCTGCGATTAACACATCGATGTTTTTGGCTTTGGCAGATTGCATGGCATCAAAGATGACAGACGCACTATCAGAGCCATGACCTTGCGCCACCACTGGTATGTTATTACGCTCACCCCATATCTGTAACTGCTCTGTCGCAGCAGCACGGAACGTATCGCCCGCTGCCAACATGACTGATTTACCTTCACCTTGCAGGCGCTTGGCAAGCTTACCAATCGTTGTGGTTTTACCCACACCATTGACACCCACGACTAAGATGACAAACGGCTTTTTGGTGCTATCAATCACTAAAGGTGCGACTTTCGGGGTTAAAATATCGACCAGCTCACTTTGCAATGCTTTATATAATGAGTGTGCATAAATCAAATCACCACGGGCAGTCTGTTCAGTGAGACTTTTGATAATACGATTGGTTGCATTTACCCCAATATCAGCCACTAGCAGTTGATCTTCAACTTCTTCTAATAGCTCATCATCTATCTCTTTGCCACCGATCAGGATACTGACCATACCTTCGGCTAGGTTTTTACGTGACTTACTCAGCCCCGTTTTCATACGATTAAACCAACTGCCTTTTTTATTGTTTTCTTGGCTCTCTGCTGATTCTGGTGCTGTCTGAGTTACCGCTTGCGAATTGCTACTTGCATTGCTATTGGCATTAATATTAGCATTGCTACTTGCAGCGCTAACAGCTGGCGTATCCCCTAACTGATCCTGCAACGGCATGGTTGGCGCAGTAGAAATACTACTAGGTGTCGCGGCGTTATCTTTATTAACTGTATCGCTTTCAATTGGCGAGCCCAGAGCGATATTGTCTGCTGCATTGGCGACGGCATTGATACTTGGTACTTCTTTATTTACCGTGCTGTCTTTTTGCGCTGCTGCAACATCGACAGTTTCATCGATAATGGGTACGGATTGTGCCGATAGACTGGGTAAAGTAATATCGTCGTCATCCAAGTCATCAAGATCTCCGTCGAGGTTAATGACCACACGGCTATTATTATTTGGGTTATTCATAAGCTTGCCCTAAAAGTTATCACAATCAGTTATTTGTTTATTTTAAATGGATTTATCGGTCATGATGTTTTGACCATCGACATGACAAATAATTTTGCCCTAGTTTAGCATAATTCAGGTTATGCTCAGCCCTTACCATCATAGACTATCGTCAAAATTTATAAGTTTAAGAGATCATATAACCGACTGAGAAAGTTTTGCTTAAGGTTTGGACACAAAAATCTGACTTTACACATGTTAAACTTCACCTACTCTACCAGTCTTACTTCCTTGTTCTAGCTTTTCATTCTATACCTAGAAACCACTTTGGTTATCACCTTTTAGGAGTTACCTATGTCATCACTATCTAACACTTATAAAAAACATGCACAGAAAACAATCAGTATCAGTACCGTAATGCTGATAGCGACCGCCACACTAGCAACAACAGGCTGTAACACCACACATGATATTAAGCCAACCGCTACTGTTATGGTCGGTGCACACACTTCTCTATAGCACTTTATCACGACAACTAAGGCCTATTAGACATTCAAAAATTGTCAGTGCTTTTCTAACGTTAAATCGTCTAAACAATAGCCACTGTCTGTCTATACCATAGCTAAATAGTGAACCTGTCCTAATATATTGTTTGATTTATCAATCATCAGTTTACAAGCTATCATTTTATATGAGTAGAACACATCATGATATTGTCTTTACCACTACCTAAAACCGCTTTACGCATTGCTTGTTCCATCGCAATGATGACGACCCTTGCCGCTTGTCAAACCAATGCTATCGATCCGAAGCCATTGTCTACCGCTCAAATTCCAGCAATTCCGAGCATATTAAACCAAGATAAAGCAGGTCAAAACCAAACGACCAATGACAGCCAGTCCTCATCATTAACCATGGACATGTCCGGTCGACATGAGTATCAGTTAGAGAACGGTCTGAAAATAGTGATAAAAGAAGACCATCGTGCACCAGTGGTCATGTCTCAGATTTGGTATCGAGTAGGTTCAACTGATGAACCCATTAACAAGGGTGGTATCTCTCACTTACTTGAGCATATGATGTTTAAAGGCACTACTGACGTGTCAAGTGATGATTATGAGCGATTAATTGCCAAGTTTGGCGGCGTCAACAATGCCTTTACGAGCTACGACTATACGGGTTATTACGAGCTGTTCCCTGCCAACCGATTCCCCCTAGCGCTTGAGCTAGAAGCAGATCGCATGAAAAATCTGCTGTTCAATGAAAAAGAGTTTGTCAAAGAGCACCAAGTTGTCATGGAAGAGCGCCGTCAGCGTACCGATGACAATCCATTGGCAAAAGCATATGAGTCATTTCGTTTACTCGCATTGCCTGATAGTCCAAAAGGTGAGTCCGTTATCGGCCCCATGAGCGAGCTTGAATCAATAACGCTTCCAGAGCTAAAAGACTGGTATCAAAAATGGTACGCACCAAACAATGCAACCTTAGTCATCGTCGGTGATGTCGACCCTCAAGACGTGTTGGCTAAAGCCAAACGATACTTCGGTGAGCTAACGCCAAGCGCTTTACCGAAACGCCCTACTGTCAGCCAAAAAGGCTTCCGTGGCTATCAGAAAGTCGACTCCGAGCAAGCCGTACAAGTACCAGTTTTATTAATGGGCTATAACGTACCCAGCCTCGTCACAGCAGATAAAAACAATGAAAAACAAGCGTATGCGCTCTCACTGGCTCAAGATGTATTAGACGGTGGCTTGTCCGCTCGCCTTGAGAGTCGACTGATACGTGAGCAAGGACTACTGACCACAGTAGGAACGTCTTATGATTTGCTCGATCGCGGTGATGGCTTATTCTTGATTCAAGCAACTCCACGTGAAGGCGTGAGCTTAGAACAAGCTCAGCAAGCTATTATGACTGAGATAGAGAAGCTAAAAACTGATCCAATTGCTGCCGACGAAATCAGTCGTGCCAAAACCAACACGGTGACAGGGCTTGTCTACGCACAAGACAGCATGGAAGGTCAGGCACGTATGATTGGCTCATTACAGTCCATTGGACTGGATGACAGACTGCTTGCCGAGCTACCAACCAAACTTGATGGCATCTCGATCGCTGACATACAAATGGCCAGTAAAAAATATTTAGTAAAAGACAATTTAACGGTCATGCATGTCATCCCGCCTAAAGACCAAGCCAATACAAAAAAATAATGGTGTGGTAACTGTGCCAATCATAAAGACGTTACTATTAATAAGAAGAAAACCATGACTCAAAATAATAACTTATTACAGATACGAAAAGACTCTCTAAATCATGCACGAATGCCAATGCAACGACTAAACGCCGCCTCTAAAAAGCTCTCTCAACTGAGCATGGGTATATTATTCGGTATGACGATATTAACGATACCCGCACAAGCGGACTCAGCGGCTACTGAAGAATATCGTGGCTCAGCAGCTGCCGTAGATACGAGCGCACCCATTGCCGCACTATCGAAATTGACGAGCTTAAATGACGCCAAACCTTTGACCGTCACCGTACCAACGATTCAGCAGTTCAAAACCGAATCGGGTGTACCTGTACGCTTTGTACAAACCACGACATTGCCAATTGTCGATGTCGACTTGCGCTTTAATGCAGGTAGCGCACGTGATAGCAGCATCCAAAAAGATGGCTTTGGTATTGCTAGCATGACGGCGACCATGCTGACGCAAGGCTCTAAAAGCTTGGATGAAAACAAATTCACACAAGCAGTTGAAACATTGGGTATCAATCTAGACAGCAGTGCCTATAAAGACATGTTTATCGTCTCATTGCGGAGCTTATCTGATGATAAACATCTACTGCCTGCCATCGATTTAATGACTCAGATGCTCAGCGAACCTGCTTTTGACGATGATATTTTAGCGCGCAACAAAGCACGATTATTGGTCGGTTTGCAGCAACAAAAACAAGATCCCAATAGCCTTGCCAGCATTGCTTTTGATCAGGCGCTATACGGGGAGCACCCCTATGCTCATCCATCCGCTGGTACGCTTGAAAGCGTCCCTAATATCGGCAAACAACAGCTGATAGATTTTAAAAACCGTTATTTAGTCGCGGCTAATGCTTCGCTTGCTATGACAGGAAATCTAACCCTAGCACAAGCAAAAAAACTGGCTGAAGATATCACTACCAAGCTACCAATAGGTCAAATGGCAACGGAGTTACCTGAGCCGAAATCACTAAGCCAAGCAAAGCACATTCATATTCCATTTCCGAGCACCCAAACTACCGTACTGATGGGCCAGTTAGGCAGCAAACGCGCTACCAATACAAAAGATCAGCAGCAGCAAACAAACTTTGCTGTCGGTAACGAAGTGATGGCTGGGGGAGATTTTAATGCACGGCTGATGACTGAAATTAGACAAAATCTTGGTTACACCTACGGCATATCAGGATCTATGAACCCAATGCTCGCAAAAGGCCCATATCAGATTGGGTTTTCAACCCGTAATGATAAAGCTCGTGCTGCCATTGATGCCAGTTTAGAGGTTATCAATGATACTTTAGATGAGGGTATTACCAGTAGCGAGATGCAGCTGACAACAGATGGCCTTAAGAATAGTTTTCCAATGGGATTTGCGAGTAATGCGGGGATTAATGGTTTACTTGGTATGATGAATTTCTATCAGTTACAAGACAATTATCTGACCAATTACGTCAATCGTATTGACCAAGTAAAGCTGTCGGAGGTCAATCAAACAATGCGTGACACGCTAAAGCCTGATGATTTTTTAATTGTTACTGTCGGTCAGGATGACCCTTGGAAAGATAAGAAGTCTAAAAAGTAATTGCTTAGCTCAAGAGCGATGCCAGAAATAGCATCGCTCTTCACGTTTATCTTTAGTGATAAAGACAGTTAAGGGCATATTTAATTGGCAATCGTTACGGCAACGTCATAAATAAAATTTTCAGGCTTATAGTCTGCCCCATTATAAGCCAGTCGAATCACGTGCTTGTCGTAAGAGCTTACTTGATAATCACCATTGGCAAAGTTGTGTAATGTAGGGACTATTAATAATGCTTCGATTTGACGGTTGTTAACTTTAACAGAAATATTTTGACCTTCTTGTGGATATAGAAAATAATCACAATAATCATTTACCATAACTTCTGCAGTACGCTCAACAACCTGACTACCCACATTCTCTTGTATCAGTTTTGGACAAACATCTGAACGTTGTGAAGCCAATCGAGCATAAGAGTTTCGAATATTGTCTTCAATCTCTTGCGCCTCTTGTAAGGTTTTATCAGCATTGTTAGCAGTCACCTCTGTCATTGGCATACTGTCTTCAAAAATAGAATCTGGACTGCAAGCACTGATAAATAAAATTGAGAAAATGGCTGAACCAAATAAAACAATGCGCTTGTTATTTAACTTCAAAAATTTTTTGGCGGGCTTACAGGTATTATTATTTTTTGCTGAGTACTGCTTTTTCATAAATTCTACTTATAATAAATTTCTTGCAAAAGTATGGAATTACCAAGATTGACAGGCAAGCTTTACAAGCTATCTAGCGACTCAATCAAGAGATCAAATAAGTGTTACTTTTAGTTATGCGAATATATTTTATCAACATATTCATTAATACCAAAGAAATTTATGACTCATGCGTTTATTTTTTACTTTTGAACTATCTCACAGCTGATATTCTACTCATTGATAAGTAATCCTAATAGCGACAAGGCGAGCCACTACTCGCATGGTTGAACCCCCACTTACGATAGCCATCAGTATCTAAATGAATAGCGCCTGTCGCATATAACCCTAAACCAAAATTATGCCCGCTTCCCTGATATTGCCAAAATTGACACAATCCATCCTGCATTGTACTACGCTGCCATGGGTTATATTCATATTCTGGCACCCAGATGTCCATAGCACTAGCATTCATGTGCTTGCTGCTGTCAGCACCGCCTGCACAATCATTGAGGCCGGGACTACGATATACCGAACGTATTTCACTACTTGCAGGCAAGATGCCCTGCTGCTTGAGCTCACTATACAGACGTAACGTCGGTACAATGTTTGCCCATAATTCTTGCGGAGGCAACTGATAAGGCTCATAGCCACATTTACTCCAGCTACGAGCAGTAGTCAATAACTGTGATAGTGGTGGTACGTTTTTTGCGCCCACTTGCGAGCTGAGATAGCGTTGATACTCTGCCACTTGTTTGGCACGGTAACTGTTATTATTCAGCCAGACATTAAAGTCAACACTGACAGCGTCATTGTCATCATTGTTTCCTGTCTCATGGCCATCATGATTGTGTTCTGTGCCATAAGTAGGCGGACGCCGGTTGATATTGACACGTTTGTTTTCTTCGATAGATAGACGGGCATCCAAATTAAAATCACGCTGTTTTTGAGCAATCAATCCCTGCATGCTATCGCCATTGGTAGCATTGTCGCCACTCAGCATCGTAACACCAGGGCTGTGAATTGAGTTATTTGTGGAAGGTTCAATGTAGACATTACTACCTTGACGTACTTGTATTCGACGTTCACTATTATCACTGGTAAGCGCAGCATGGGCAGAAATACTGCTGGCACACACAAGTAATGCAATCATAGGCTGCTGAATATGCCTATAGTTTCGGGCTGTTATATTGATCATCGCAAGAGACTACCGCTAAAAACGTTTTATCGATACTATCAAATTTTCAGCAAGCAGGCTAAACTATCGCTTCTAATCAGAGGTGTGATATTCGTAATTAACACTTATCCTCATAATTTTTATAATTATGTGACTTTATTGCTTAGGTGTTACTTTTTACGCAACATTGCATTAGTGTAATAACATCCTGCTCTCTCTGAATCTATATCATTAGATAAAACTTTTCTTTTACACCAATTGCCAGACTCACTTTGCCTATGTCTTCTAATCCGCAATATCGTTTTTCACGTCAGAGCCATCACTTCGGCCAAGGTCATGCACCAACGCTATGGCAGCGTATTCATATCGACCCATGGCTAACACTGCTTTTATTAACGGTTTGCTGCATTGGTTTGACGATTTTATACAGTGCTGCAGCCCAAGACGTCAATATGGTCATACGCCAGATGATCAGCTACGGTGTGGCTTTTACGGTCATGGTTATTATGGCGCAGATACCTCCTAGTATCTATCGTACCTTTACGCCCATATTTTATGTGCTTGGGCTCATACTGTTGGTGCTAGTTGATATCATCGGCGAAGTACGTATGGGTGCTCAGCGCTGGATTAACCTACCTGGGTTTGGTAGTGTTCAGCCATCAGAATTTATGAGGCTGGGCATGCCGATGATGTGTGCTTGGTTTCTGTCCAAACGTGAGTTGCCACCGTCTGCCTCTAGTATCGCTATCACGTTAGGATTAATCATAGTACCTGTCTTATTGATTGCCAAAGAGCCTGACCTTGGTACTTCGATATTGGTAGCAGCCAGTGGTGTTTTTGTGTTGTTTTTAGCAGGACTATCTTGGCGACTGATTTCAGCAGCAGCCATTCTAGCAGTACCTCTTATCGCCTTCGCTTGGAACTTTCTATTACACGACTATCAGCGAACACGCGTCATGACACTGCTAAACCCTGAAGCCGATGTCCAAGGGGCTGGTTGGAATATTATTCAATCCAAAACCGCTATTGGGTCTGGTGGCCTCACAGGAAAAGGCTACTTAGAGGGTACGCAGTCGCACCTACACTTCTTACCAGAGGGTCATACGGATTTTATTATTGCCGCTTTTTCTGAAGAGTTTGGCTTGCTAGGTGTGTTGCTATTGATGTTTATTTACTCTTGTATCCTCATGCGCGCCTTGTACATTGCCTTTACCCACCCTGATGCCTATAGCAGATTGTTAGCAGGTGCTATTGCCATGTCCTTCTTTGTTTATGTATTCGTCAATGTCGGTATGGTTGGTGGTATTTTACCTGTGGTTGGTGTCCCTCTACCTTTTATCAGCTATGGTGGTACTGCTATCGTAACGCTAATGGCAGGCTTTGGGCTGCTAATGTCTATCCACACCCATAAATCAGTTTAACGCTGATTTGTCAAAAAACACTTAAAGATAACTAGGAGGAGTAAAATAGAATAGCACTCCTCCTATCAAATCTTTTGATCATTAAATTAACGGATTAAAGTAGTGAATTTAGACAGTAGTGAATTTGAAAACAATTGAGCATGAATATTAAACAATCAAATATTAAACCTAACTAATGATTTTTAGTATCTGTCTATTTTAATAGAAAATATAATGTCCATCAAAAAAGTGCTCATACACGCCATAAAAAATACTTATAAATAGTTGATATATATCGTATAAACATCAATCCTACCTTTCGTTTCTTCCTCAAAGAATATACCTTCATAAATAGTACTGATAGATTTTAATCCTTGTTTTTTACAAATAATTGCGTTAACCTCGTTCAAATGTACTTTGATACATAACCCGTACAGAGCTACTAAAAAAGTTTTCATTCAATTATATTCTAGTTGTAGCCCAGCCGTATAGTAAGCAGCTTGTAGATTTTGAGCTTTCAAATACACTACTTAATTAACGGTTTAGCCACAAAGTTATACGTAAAGTCATTTATTAGGTAATAGGTTTAGTACTTAACTTTCCTATTTAAGTAATGTGCTTTATGAATATCATTGACTATCATTTGAGCGTGTCATAAGTACTTTCAGTTAAGTGACTGTAACCGACTTATGATGATGAAAAATTACCCTATATTAAAATCTATAAAAGTCCTATCTGGTATCAATTATTATATAAAAACTAGATTGATAATGCGGCTTCAGAGTGTATGACACAGTTAATTCGAATGGATACTGTGACACTCTATCTAACATGATTAGAGTTAGGTTTTAATGTACATGTTATAGAGGTATCTATGAATAAGCGTTTATCTGGTTTACTTACCGTATCAGCAGTATTGTTTGCTGGCTCTGCAGCCGTTACTAATGCCAATGCTGTAGACTCCAAAACCTCCCTTGCGATGATTTCACAAGATAACGCCTCCCATATCGATCGTGTGCTTGGTGAGCTTAGCCGTCAACATGATGGTGCATCAAGTTTGGTTAAGTCAGCACGTCAACCTACTTCTTTAGCACTTAGCAGTTCGCTGTTGGCTAATGACTCGACACAAGTAAGCAATGATGAAGATGTACTAGAGCGTCTGACAGCCGTTGCCTCTAACTCAGTCAGCAAATTTAAGCAGACTGGCCTAGCGTCTTGGTATGGTCGAAAATTCCATGGCCGTAAAACAGCCAGTGGCGAAACCTTTGACATGAACGCATTGACAGCAGCACATCGCTCATTACCCTTGAACTGCTATGTTAAAGTTACCAATAAGACAAACGGTAAAAGCGTCGTGGTCAAAGTGAATGATCGTGGCCCATTCCATGGCAACCGCGTATTAGATCTATCTTATGGCGCTGCTAAACGCCTAGGTATTACGAACAAAGGGGTTGGCAACGTTTCTATTGAGCGTGTTTCAGGACCATAGTTCTGCCGCAATAGTTTTATCACAATAGTCCTGCCGCAACCTTTATCTAATAGCTATATCAAACAATAAAAAGCGCCTAACCATGATGAGTTAGGCGCTTTTTTATTTAGCTTAAATTGACTATATCAGAATCAAAGACATAAGACCTTACAATTCAAATGCGCTCTCAATCGCATCATCAAGCCGCTCTACCGCAATGACATTAATACCTTTAAACTGAGGTGCATTCTTAGCAGGCGCATTGGCCTTTGGAATGATGGCATGCTTGAATCCATGCTTCATCGCTTCTTTGAGACGCTCTTGCCCATTAGGTACAGGGCGAATTTCACCAGAGAGTCCTACTTCACCAAAGACCGCTAATGACGATGGCAATGCCCGTTCCTTAATGCTTGAGGCACAGGCCAATAACACTGCTAAATCAGATCCTGTCTCTATGACTTTGACACCACCGACCACATTGACATAGACATCTTGCCCACTGGTATGAATACCACCATGACGGTGCATGACAGCTAACAACATAGACAGACGCTGAAAGTCCAACCCCAATGCCATCCGTCTAGGTGAACCTTGTGAATCATCAACTAAGGCCTGTACTTCTACCAATAAAGGTCTTGTGCCTTCACGGCTGACCATAACAACAGAACCAGCCACAGGTTTGTCATAGCGACTCAAAAATATCGCCGATGGGTTGGCCACTTCTTTAAGACCCATGTCAGTCATACCAAAAATACCCAACTCATTAACCGCACCGAAACGGTTTTTGACAGCACGAATCATGCGAAATTTAGAGTCTGACTGACCTTCAAAGTACAACACTGTATCTACCATATGCTCAAGTACACGGGGGCCCGCTAGCGTACCCTCTTTCGTCACATGACCTACTAAGAATAGTGCCGTACCCGTTTGCTTAGCATAGCGGGTCAAAATAGCTGCAGACTCTCGAATCTGACTGACACCGCCCGGTGCGGAGTTGATCGCATCTGTATAAATCGTCTGAATAGAGTCAATAATAGCAATCGCTGGCTGCTCTTGTGTCAAAGCTGCACAAATTGTCTCCACATTGGTTTCAGCGAGTACGCGTAGCCTGTCTGCAGGCAAATCCAAACGTTTGGCGCGCATGGCTACCTGCGCAAGTGACTCTTCACCTGTCACATACAGTGCACTACCTGCTAATGAGTCAGCACGTGCCATATTAGTCGCCGTTTGCAATAGAATAGTCGACTTACCAATACCAGGGTCGCCGCCTATCAGTACTACAGAACCAGCGACCAATCCACCACCCAGCACTCGATCGAACTCACCAATGCCCGTCGGTAGACGCGTGTCTAACGTTACGCTGACTGCGTTGAGTGGCATGACCGCACTATGCGTACCTGAATAATTACCCGCAGGTGCGCCAGTACTACGAGAAGCGGCACGACTGGCATTAGGCTTGGCTGTACTTTTATTATGATGTGGCATGCTGACATTAGGTGCTTCAACCAAGCTATTCCACTCGCCACAATCGGTACACTGCCCTGCCCACTTGCCAAAATGCGCACCGCAATGCTGACAGACATAGCTGCTCTTATTTTTTGCCATAATTTATGAGCCTTATTCAGGTGTTCAATCAAAAATAACTGAGAAAATATCGTGACACTTGTATGAATGCTAGTGTAACTATAAGTTTAAGTTTAAGTTTAAGAATGACTTAGAGATTAATCAGCCATAGCCATAATAGGCTGTGACCGATAGAAGGGACGGTATCAAATGAGGTGACGTTCTAAAAATAAGAAAAGTAGCGATAGCAGTAGCTGGCTGAAGGCATCAGTTAAACCTTTTGACTCTAGCAGCCAGCTTAAATATTAGCGTGGTATATATGAAAAAGTATCGGTTTATACCTGAAAATCCTTACCTAAATAGACAGACTTCACCAATTCATTATCTAAGACTTCAGCCGAAGTACCTTCCGCAATGATGGCGCCCTCTGAAACGATATAAGCTTTTTCACAAATGGCCAATGTATCGCGTACATTATGATCCGTAATTAAAACCCCGATGCCACGATTCTTTAGAGACAGAATAACGTCTTTAATATCGCCTACAGAGATAGGATCAACACCTGCAAAAGGCTCATCTAATAAGATGAATTTTGGGTCGGCTGCTAATGCGCGCGCAATCTCACAGCGACGACGCTCACCACCTGACACACTCATCCCCAAAGATTTTCGTACATGCTCTAAATGGAATTCACCGATTAATTTTTCAAGCTCTTGCTTTTGCTCACTTTTACTTAACTCTTTACGAGTTTGCAAAATAGCCAGGATATTGTCTTCGATAGACAATTTACGAAAAATAGAGGCTTCTTGCGGTAAATAGCCAATACCTGCACGAGCACGCTCATGCATCGCATACTTAGATAGGTCCATTTTTCCTAACGTCACACGGCCTTTATCCATGTTAACCAGACCCACCACCATATAGAAACTGGTCGTCTTACCTGCACCGTTGGGTCCTAACAACCCAACAACTTGTCCTTGTTCAACAGAGAACGAGACATCTTTTACGACCCAACGTTTACCATAGCGCTTACCTAGATTTTGCATCGATAATCGCTCAGCAGGTACTATATTATTACCCGTGGCTGAAGAGTCTATATTTTTACTATCACTCATAACTTACTCATACTGTTGAAAAATCTAAGCACTGGTGCAGACTGGTTTGTATATTGATACATAGACGATTTAACGTCTTAGCGTACGCCACTTTGGCTGCTGCCACTACTGGGCGGAAATACCAATTCTACTCGCTGATTACCACCAGCAGTTGCCTCAACATCGCCTGCTTTTAGGCTATAACGAATGACATTACCAGCAAAACTTGCACCATTCTGAACCAACTTGGCATTACCCGTTAGAGTAATGATGCCAGTGACTGCATTATAATCGATTTTGCTGGCTTGACCTTTTGCTAGACCTTTTTCTTGAGTCACTACCTGCTGCATAGTCGCTGGACGTCCGGTCGCTACGGCTGAGTTAATACTACGCTGCTGCGATAAGTTGACAGTGATATTGTCCGCTGTCATCTTAAACGTACCTTGAGTAATACTGACATTGCCGGAGTAACTGGTCACCCCTGTACGCTCACTATAAGTCGCCTTGTCAGCCAATAGTTTTATTTCTTGATTGGAATCTGATGGTAGCGCATGGCTATAAAGTGGCAATGCTAGCAGCATGACCATTGGTAACTTGCGCAGTTGACACAAGCTATGTGCTTTTGAATTTGAGCGCAAAGTAGGCAAAAATTTAGATTTCATAAAATCACTCGTTTTATAATGGGTAGTAGAATTTGCAAACTTTATGCTAGCTGCTGTCTTTTTATATAAGCAATAAGCACCGTTATCATTAGAACAATGCTTTATCTTGGCGTTCAGAAGGGGTAAAAGCAACAGCGACGTGGCCAAACTCATACTCACCTGTTTCAAGATTGGCAGTCATACTAGAGGCTTCAAACCGGTTCATCCCTTGCTCGACCTGAACAGGCTCGTCACTATATACTTTGCCTGACTTAGTATTACCTTTAAGGATACTACCTGTCACTTTTATTGGCTCAACCTCAGACGTACCTTCTTTGCCTTCGCTGACAAGTGAGAAGCCACCTGACAAACTAAGCTCACCTGTCTCTTGACTGATAGCAGCCGTACCCGCTTCAATACGATAGCGCTGTTCAGCGGACGGCTCCCAATTCATAGTGATACCTGACATTTCGTCCAGATTGGTCTCTGGATTATGCGTCAAGGACTCAGCCGTCAGCTCATACTCAGTCTCACCTTCATCGTTAGTCTGTACCGCCTTAATTTCTGTTGCCTCATAATCGACATCAGTGGGCGCCATACTAACTGGTGGCGCAACATCACCCTGCTGCTGAAAAAACCAACCTGCAATACCAGCAATAATTAATGCAATAATTACTAAAACACGAGTATTCACGACAAATCATCCTGAGTTTTTACTTCATCAAGCGTATAGTGCGCAATAAAGTCTTGATAGTGTCCATGACCCTTTAAGATGAGATCACATATTTCACGTACAGCGCCAGTGCCACCTGCACGAGTCGTGACCATATCGCTTCGATTGATTACTTCTGCATGCGCATTAGGGACCGTTGCAGCAAACCCGACTGTTTGCATTGCTTTAATATCTGGTAAATCATCACCCATATAAGCACAATCAGCGGCCGTAATATTGAGTGCTGGATCAAGGGTTGATAGCAGCTCATTTAAAGCAACTAGCTTATCATCACGTCCTTGCACCACGTAGCCAACACCCATCTCGAGGGCACGTTTATCAACCATAGCACTGCTACGACCAGTAATAATAGCCGTTAAGATGCCATAACGCGCTAAAGACTTAACACCAACGCCATCATGAACTGAAAATGCTTTGGTCTCGATACCATTGGCATCATAGATGATTTGACCATTTGATAATATACCATCAACATCCATTACCAGTAATTTTACTTGTCCAGCTTTTTTGATTAAGTCCTGCATCATCTACCTCTTGCTTAGAGCCGTTTATTAGATTTTATTGTGATACGCCAATACCACCAGTCTACTTACTTTACACCAGCTTGCAACAAGTCATGTACCGTAATAATCGCTTCCAAACGATCTTCATCATCAATAATTAACAACTGACTGATACTGTTTTCATTCATCACGCTAAGTGCATCTGAGGCACGCATCGATTTACTAATACGGCGTGGATTACTGACCATCAACTCACCCATTGGCGTTTGTAGATCAATGCCTTTTTCTAGGCCACGGCGCAGGTCACCATCTGTAAACACACCAATGACTTTATCACTCTCATCAGTCACCACTGTCATACCCAAGCGCCCAGCAGACATCGTAAATAAAGCCTCTTGCAGTGGGGCGTGTTGATGAATAAGTGGCAGATTTTCAGACTGAGTATGCATTAAATCTTCAACTCGTGTTAGCAGCTGACGACCTAGTGCACCTGCTGGATGCGACAATGCAAAATCTTCTGAGGTAAAATTGCGAGCATGTACCAAAGCAACTGCCAGTGCATCGCCAAGGGCTAAAGTGGCCGTGGTGCTCGAGGTAGGTGCCAGATTAAGGGGACAAGCTTCCTGAAACTGACCAAGTGTTAAGACAATATCAGCAGCACGAGGCAGCATGCCACGCTTATCACGGCTAATGCTAATCAATGGAATATTTAGACGCTTAACAACAGGCAGTAGCATCTTGATTTCATCAGACTCACCCGAGTTAGAGATAGCCAGTAGCACATCACCTTTTACCAACATACCCAAGTCACCATGTCCCGCTTCACCAGGATGCATAAAAAATGATGGTGTACCAGTAGAGGCAAATGTTGCCGCGATTTTACGGCCAATCAGTCCTGACTTACCCATACCGGTCACTACCACTCGACCCTGACAGGCCAAGATAGTATCGCAAGCTTGTGCGAATCTATCATCTATCTGTTCTGTCAATAGTGTTAACGCAGATATTTCGGTATTAATCGCCTCGATAGCTCTATTGATAAACTGCTTATGGGTCAAATTGGCTTGGGTGTTATCCATGAAAACGCTCTATTTTTATAATGAATCAATCAGGTATTTTACTATACTATGACTAATATTAATAACATTAGGCTGTTAATAGCATCAAACAAAACCTATCGATAGCAATTAAAAGCCACCTATTGAATCATATTGTGTGTTTATTTATACAAAAAAAACCCACTATAGCAGCAGGTTTTAATTGAATAAGTCATATCTTAACGATGCAGCTTAGGCAATGCACTGAAAGATTTAACCGTTGTTATCATTAGATCCATCATTTGGCTTATCTTCAAAACCTGCATTGTCTGCTGGATTCTCAAAACCACGATCTTGACCAAATCCACCACGCTCAAATCCGCGTTCTTGACCTTGACCAAAGCTACCGCGTTCAAATCCGCGCTCTTGGCCTTGGCTAAACCCACCACGATTAAAACCACTACGGTTAGAAGCAAAACCACGCTCTTCAAAACCACCCGTGCTAGCAGGGTTACTACCACGCTCAAAACCACCACCTTGATAAGCCGTTGGCGCTGCGCTTTGAGGTTGTTGGGTACTAGTGCCAGTCGTCGTACTACTACGAGGATTTCGAGCTGGCACTACGGTCGAGATAGCATGTTTGTATACCATTTGACTCACAGTATTCTTAAGCAAAACAACATATTGATCAAATGACTCAATTTGGCCTTGCAGTTTGATGCCGTTGACCAAAAAAATAGAAACAGGAATGCGGTCTTTGCGCAGCGAGTTCAAGAACGGATCTTGTAAAGTTTGTCCTTTTGACATGAAATCTCTCCTAAATATTATATAGTTATGTTTTGAGCGCCAATTATTTTAAGTGTCGATTTAATTATAATGGCTGAAGGTAGATACAATAATAAGCTATCTTTATAAAACGTATCTAAATAAACCCTAATTGTTGTCAAGTGATTCCACTTTATCGTGAATACATTATTATTGTAAATAATTAAGTAACTACTTGTATCATTGATGATTATTTTCAACAAGCATCAGTAACTAGCAATTAGGAAAGTAGTGTTAAAGCCGTTACTTTCATAGATTTAAATTATAGCAGTTATCTACGTTATAATTTGAAACTAATTGTCACTACTTTCTAATGGCTGTGTAGCGTCTGTTTCTATACCAATTTTCAGTACGTTACGCTTTGCGCGCAACCTACCTTTGAGCTAATAATCTACTCGTACGAGCAACTTTTAGTATAGATACTCTCTTGCCTGCGCCATCGTTGTAAATGTCTTTATAATCATACCCCTGTCTATAGAGGTATTCTCATCATTAGGCAAATCAGGCATCTTTACCACATCTGTCGTAGCATGAGGCAATTGCATGACTTTACGCAACCAAGTGTACTGCCGTTTTGCCAGTTGTCTTGTAGCATATAATGCCTTATTTTGCATTTGCTGACAAGCAAGTGACTCGGTCTCTTCACTGGATAGCAATGATTGCGCTGACAGCTCTGCGGTATTATTTGATGTTGCTTGTCCATCTACTGACTCTGAATATCCTCCAAAAGCAGCATAAAACTGCGCTTTGTCCAAGTGCGGTAACTCAAATATTGGATGATTAATATGTACCAAATACTCTAATACCTGTCGATAGCCAACACAGCGCATAGCAGGCAAATTAGGTGTTAATGTATATTGCTCAAGTAAACCAATCACTTCAGCTACCAGCCCTTCATCCCACATTATATCTAAACGCTGAGCAATACGCGCATGTAGCCATGGACGATCCGGCATTATTGTCAATGCATGCCACTGCTGATTGGGATTATGTGCCAGTGCTTGTTTAGGCTGACGTTGCCAATCACTGATTGGGATGTTTGTTTGCAGATAAACTTCAATCGCTCGGGTAATGCGCTGAGTATCAGTTGCATTAAGACGCTCATGGCTAATTGGGTCAACTTGACCAAGGTAATCATGCAGTGCTTCAATACCTTCCTCTTGCCGCCACTGATCCACACGGGCGCGCACGCTATCATCACTATCAGGCACAGGTGATAGTCCATCAAGTAGCGCCATGTAATACATCATGGTACCGCCCACTAATAACGGTATCTTGCCATCCTTATGACAGTCATCAATCAAACTAGCGACATCTGCGACAAATTCCGCAACACTATAGCTCTGTGTCGGATCAATGATATCCACCAGATGATGCGGATAACGTGCCAGCTCACTAGCCGATGGCTTTGCTGTACCGATAGTCATATCACAGTATATCAATGCTGAATCTACTGAAATTAGCTCGTAGCGCCCTGTATCATATAGCTCATATGCCAATGCAGTTTTGCCACTCGCGGTTGGCGCCATCAAGCACACCACGCTATTATCTGTCAGCTTATGAGATAAACCATCAGACGAATGTCTCATAGAATTGCCTTTAATTATTATTTATAGGTAAGTAATATTTATGTGTCAGTAAGGTGTGCTATCGAACCTAGCTTGGTATTGCTTCAGAGGTAGACAAAAGTATCAATGTTACTAGGTGACTGCTACTGATCGTCTTGATAGAGTTTTGAATCAGCAACGCTTCAAGATCCGTTATAAATAGCATCAAGTCTTGTGTAGACATCTGCTGGCTCATAGTAATAAGCTGATGATTTATTTCTCTCGCACTATTGGGCAGCTTGTCTTTATGCAATACCTTACTGCTCAGTATCTGTGATTCAAACAGTTGGTTCAACTTTGATTGCCAATCCGTTTCAGCAATGAGAAAGCACTGTCCTTGGTGGGAAAATAACAACCAAGGTAAGATCTTATCATCAACATATTTAGCAATATCAGTGCCAAGTGCTAACTTATCTAAGCCGCTAATAACCTCTAAACAAATTGGTAAGGGTCTCGTTCCTACCAACACACCATTAGCAATATTAGTACACTGACTGGTAAACTTATTGCTACCTAATTCTGACTCTGCTGAATATTGAGATTGAGACATTGTCTGGACTGTCTGACTGGATGGCAGCTCATATGATTGCTTAGCAGTATTTACCTGTCTGCTTCGAGGCTGTGATAAAGCATTTTCGTAAGGCTGATCGGTAGCAACAACGTTTACTCTTTCATCACTTATCAGCGTGTTATCTTCTCTTAATGGTTTGTCACATTTTTCAGGCTGTACGTTGACTTCAATATTTTTCAGCTGAGACTGTACCGCATGGTTTAAATGCGCCATGATATTATTCAGTGGGCTAATCTTAATGCGCTGCTTCGATGGATGCACATTGATATTGAGCCACTGGGTTGGTAGGTCAAAATAAAGTGCGTAACCCATACCAGTTAGTTGCGCACTCTGAGCCAATTGACGAAGCTGATTATTAATTAAGGCTTCCTTAACCAGTCGACCATTCACATAGATTAGCTTTGGCAACGCCGATGCTACTTTGCTCTGCTGCTCATAATGTATAGGCCACAACCAACCGCTGATACTCGCTTGACTGTCAAAGCTATTATTATTGGCGTAATCCATGGTCTGTTGCATCAGACTAGACAGATCAATCGTGATCTTTATGGCGTTATCTATTAATGAAATACCAGTGGCTTGCTCAAGACGTGATAACGGCAGACGGCTAGCATTTTCGTTGCCATTTCGATTAACCTCTATCATGCTATTATCTGTAAGCACACTATTTGAAGGCATTGAACCTACAGATAGTGACGTTGAAGACAATGTATTTGAAGACAAGGTACTTGAAGATAGAGACATGCGTTTTTTATTGTCGTGAAACAGCGTAAGCGACACATCTGCTCGTGCCAAAGCAACTTCTCGCACGATAGTCTCAATATGCCCAAACTCAGTCGCAATAGATTTCAAATTACCGCGACGGGCTGGTACATTGAAATATAAATCTTTGACCGTAATCGTCGTTCCGCGATTGTGTACAACGGGTACTAATTTTGGCGTATCAGCCAAGACACCAGCGACCTGTAACTGACGACCAACACCACTATCATCATGACTACTCGTCAGAGTCAAACGGGACACTGCAGCCGTTGCTGCTAATGCCTCACCGCGAAACCCCAAAGTGGTAATTCCATGTAGATTGGCGACATCAGCGACCTTACTGGTTGCGTGACGAGTAATGGCCATGACCATATCATCAGGATGGATACCAATGCCATTGTCTATGACTTCAATCAAGCCCATACCGCCTTGAGTGATGCGAACCTCAATATTGGTCGCGCCTGCATCGATGGCATTTTCAAGCAGCTCTTTGACCACCGCTGCTGGACGTGTCACTACCTCACCCGCTGCTAATTGATTGATTAACAATGGCGACAGTTTTTTGATACGTGTACTAGCGTTATTATCAGACATTAATGAGCATCATATATTTTGGACTACAGGCATTTTGTATAACGTTAAATTTTGAGCGTTGATAGATCTAAATCTAGCGCTTGTCCTGCTTTCGATAGTCGCAGTTCAACCAAACGAGATTCTTTACCATGATTATCACCATCACCTTGGGTCATATCAATAAACAAAGTCGGCGGTGGTAAATAGCCATCCGCGCGGCTTGCCCATTCGATAATGACCAAAGCATTTGGCTCATCTAGATACTCATCAAACCCAATGAAAGACAGCTCTTCTGGATCTTGCAAACGATACAAATCTGCATGATAAACCGGCTTAATCGAGCCATCACTTTGCTGAATACTGTAAGGCTCAACCAAGGTATACGTTGGGCTTTTGACTGCGCCTGCATGACCAAGCGCTTGCAGCCAATAACGAGTCAACGTGGTCTTACCTGTACCCAAGTCACCTGCCAGCCACACACTGCCAGTCAATGGCAAATCAGCCAGCTGCTGAGCCAATGATTGAGTATCTTGCTCAGAGTTCAGTATCAATGTTTGCGAGTATTTGTCGTCTTTTATAGATTCATCAGTGTGCATCAGTCTGAACCTGCCTGTACTTGCTCTGTTTGTACCTGCTCTGTCTGTACTTGCATAGTCACGGATGGATTGATAAAACTCTCACCGCGAATCAATTTTGCATACAGATCAGGGTCATGCCATTCCTTAGAAACTTGGTCACTGAATGCAAACTCTTCCAAAACCAGTTTGCCCATTTGATCATTGGCCACATCATCAGCGAAACACTGCGCATAACCTGTTGCTGTTTCGTGCGCAATTACTGAGTAAACACTGACATCTGACTCGCCATTTTGCATTTGAGTCTGGCGCAAAATCTCTTGCGCCCAAAAGAAGATAACACGTGAGAATTGCTCTGCTGACGGTGATACTGGCAAGCTTATCCAGCGCGCACTGAACTTCTTACAGGCATCAATATATTCAGGATCGTCTTTATTCCAAAAACAGATAGCATGATCAAAGCTGTCGATGATGTCTTTGATCGAAGACTTTAACAGACCAAAATCATAGACCATCTGACCGTGATCTAAGCGCTTGGCTTCTAAAATCAGCTCAATCTGATAGCTGTGACCATGGATAGAATGCTTGCAACGTTCAGAACTACAATTACGAACGATATGGGCATTTTCAAATTTAAAAAGTTTACGAATACGCATAATAATTTTGACCAAAACAGTAAGCACCACTGTGCTAGATATTAATATCGTCAAATCCACATAAATCCGCTACATTGTCATCTTCGATAGGCACACTAATGTATAGTGTGTACTAGACTTCTTTGTATCAAAATTATTTGAATTCAACTGTAAATAAGGGTTTGCCGCGTCTATTCATCGGCTTGTCGCTCATTATAGCAAATCGCCATGTATCCGTAAGTAAGCACTTATGAATACTCATATTTATTATACGAATTGACATGACGCAATTTTAGCTAATAGGAGCAATCCATTTAATCGTAGGTGAATTGTGCGCGTGCTATCTATTAGCACCTCTTCAGCCTATACTCATGACAGTGCGCAATATTTGCGTTATTCGTACCAATATATTCCTTGAAGTCTGCTTATTTCGACTTTACGGGTATTGCAGCTTATTTCAAGAGGAAAAAATCATGAGCAAAGGTCAAGACAGTAAAAAAAATGTAAAAAAGAAACCACTTTTGACGGCAAAAGAAAAGAAAGCGGCGAAACAAGCTAAGAAAGAAGACAACGGCAGTATCTTAGGTAAACACTAATAGTAAATACAACAATATGCCAATCAAGCTTAACCGTTTGATTGGCATTTTTTTGTGTTAGCTACTAATTTTTAATTAGCCACTGCGCGGTGCAAACATAATAATCGCCATCCCCAATAGCGCGACAATAGAACCTATAACATCCCAAGTGGTTGGTCGGATACCATTTACCGTCCACAACCATAAAATCGCCATGACTACATATACCCCACCGTAAGCGGCATAGACTCTGCCCACAGCCGTCGGATGCAATGTCAGCAACCAAACAAAGGCGGCCAAACTCAGTACAGCAGGTATCAGAAGCCAGATTGACTTACCTTCTCGCAGCCATAAATAAGGTAGGTAGCAACCGATAATTTCTGCTAATGCGGTAAGCGCAAACAGCCCAACGGTCTTTAATTCTGTCAAAACTTACTCCTCCTCACCCACTACTCTTCAATCGTGATAAATCCAGTCAAATACTGTACGGCATTACCAGAGACCAGCACCCTATCCTCTACAATCACGCAATCGAGTACCCCACCGCGACTGGAGGCTTGATAAGCAACCAATTCATTTTTCTCCAAACGCTCAGCCCACAATGGCGCTAAACCTGTATGCGCCGATCCTGTCACAGGGTCTTCATCGCCACCATTGGCAGGCCAAAAATATCTCGAAATAAAATCGTAATTTTTATAGTCATCTGATTCAGATTGACATGTCACCACCACATCTAAAGGCGCTAGCTGCTTTAACTTTTCATTATCACGTTCTACATTTAGTACATCAGCTTCAGAATGATAAATCACGAAATATGCTTGCTCATTACGATAAACGTCAACCGGAGCAACTGAAAGACCTGCCAACAACTCCTGAGGAATGTCGGTAATCTTTTCAGGCTTTCTGTTTGGGAAGTCCATTTGTATTTTACCAGTGTCTGTTTGCACAACGGTCAAAATGCCAACGGCTTTGGCTGAAAGTTTAACGGATTTTATAGTAGGATTTTTCTTAAATAACACAAAGGCAGACGCCAAGGTTGCATGCCCGCAAAAAGCAATCTCAGTGAATGGTGAAAACCAACGGATATGGTAGATATCTGCATCGTCCGCTTTATCTAAAACTAGAAATGCCGTTTCTGATAAGTTGTTTTCCATCGCAATAGATTGCATCAGCTCATCGGACAACCAACTTTCTGTGATAATAACTGCTGCTGAATTACCCTTAAAAACGCTATCAGTGAAAGCATCGATGACATTTATTTCTAGCTGCATTTTATATTCTCAATTTTATAAGTTTTTAGAGATTAGTCTTGGTCATCATCCTCTCCAGAGAAGTCAAAATACAGAATATTTGACCAAAGTCCAAGGCCGAGATCGTAGATAGCTTGTTCTGGGTTATTCGCGGACAATGCTTTTGGCGGTGTTGAGCGACGACCGAATAGTTTTGCCCAGAAGCCAATAGGTTTAGGCTGGTCGCTCACTACTGGCGCAGGCAATAACAGTGACTGATATGCGGCCTCTATCTCAGGCTGAAGGTTCTGCACTTGATTGAGAAGTGCCAGATTTTGCGCTTCTACTGGCGTCTCACTCATCTCAAAAATCTCGCCACACTCCAAAATAAAATACTGACTTTGGTTCTTAGGCATTTTTAAAAATTCAAGCGCCTCTGCAATTGGAGCTTGAGCAGCAGGTAACGTGATACCTGCTAAGAATGCTTCAAGGTTTTGCACACCGCTTGCATAATCCCCAATGAGAGCAATCTTTTCAGGGTTGTCCCAAATTACTGATAGACAGGCTTGCGGATTACCAGAGAGTAAAATTTTAAAGACGATTGGAATATCATAATTATATTCTGAAATACCAGTTAGCACACGGCTGCTATCATCTTGATTTGGTTCGGGGATAGTGTTGGTCGAATACAGATAACTACGGTTCGCCATAATAATCACTCCAATTTATAATAATTAAATCAATCGCCATACATGCTTTTGTTTACAATAGTATGTAAGACCACCTATTCGATAGTCGATGTGAGCACCATTGTCATTATCCAATATACCCTGATTAAAATGACATGACAGTCAGAATTACCGTAAAATCTATTATATAGTTGAATTCAAATAATTTTGATACAAGGAAGCTGAGTGCAAGTGATACATTAGTATGCTTAGCGAGGATGACGATGTAGCGGATTTATATGGACTTGACTATAGCAAACAAACCTCTTAGAGAGTGCTCTATCGAGGCCATACCGACACTTTACATAGGAAGTTAGCGTCATGATGCGTATTGGATTATTTTTATTAACCAACTTAGCAGTGATTGTGGTATTTAGCATTGTGTTTGGTATATTGTCGAGGTTTTTTGGAATTGGTGGTGTGCACGGTGCAGGTGGGCTGAACTATGTCAGCCTTGCCATTATGTGTGGTATCTACGGTATGGTTGGCTCGATGATCTCGCTATTTCTGTCAAAATGGATGGCTAAGAGATCAACTGGTACAGTAGTGATAGAATCTCCACGCAACGCGACTGAGCAATGGCTGGTCGATACGGTAGCCAGACAAGCACGGGCGGTAAATATCGGCATGCCTGAGGTTGGTATTTTTAATAATTCTCAGCCAAACGCTTTTGCGACTGGCTGGAATAAGAATAAAGCGCTGGTGGCAGTATCGTCTGGCCTACTACAGAATATGAATCAAGATGAGGTCGAGGCCGTATTGGCGCATGAGATTGGTCATGTGGCCAATGGCGATATGATCACGCTTGCTCTCATTCAAGGCGTGGTAAACGCTTTTGTGATGTTCTTTGCACGCATTATAGGCAGTTTCGTTGACCGTACCGTTTTCAAAAACACCAGTAATCGTCCAGGTATTGGTTATTTTATCACCAGTATCGTGATGGATATCCTGCTTGGGTTTTTGGCGTCTGCCATCGTGATGTGGTTCTCACGCTTACGTGAGTTTCGTGCCGATCAAATGGGCGCAAAATTGGCCAGCCGCGAAAAGATGATCAGTGCGCTTGATGCGTTACGTCCTTCTGCACAGCGTCCCGACCAAATGCCAGAGAGTATGAAAGCGTTTGCAATCTCGTCTGGGCAAACTCAAGGCTTTAGTATTGCAAACCTATTCCGCTCGCACCCAACGTTGGATGATCGTATTGCAGCGTTGAGAGAATATAATCCTAGTGAAAGCTAATTATTAGACTTTTTCTGTGAACGATTAAAGGCATAGTTCTAGATTATGCCTTAATCTTAGTGTAATGCTTATCAAATTCTTTCTGAATATTGGGATTGAAAAGCTTCTTTATTCCACCTTCTGGATTTAAAGGATTTAAAACCCTCAAATACGCATACCGTTTATCCTCTTCTAATTCTCTACGAACTCTATGGTACTTAGCATTCATTTTGAAATCAGAATATCTTTTCGTTAATCGTGTACTTAAAGTATCATAATCCCAAGGATATTTATCAGCCATATCCTCTTCAGATAACATTATTGTCGTAGCAGTTGGATCATTGGTAAGCTGAACAGGTAATCCAGAAGTGCTTTTGACTTTTTGAAATTTCACTTCAATTCTCAGCGTAAGATTGTAATCACTTATCTCGCTATCGTCATACTGAGATTCTGAGTTTTTTATATAATCTAAAACTTTCTTTTCACTTGAATTCAATGCCACTCCAGGAGCATCATCAAAATTTCTAAAAAAAGATAAAGGCATCAAGTAAAAATTATATTGCGCTAAAATGTCACCGAACCACGTAGATACTAAATGAAGATAGTTTTGAAGTGAGGCGCTTCCTAATTCCTGAACCTTCATCGATAAAAGAAGGTCATTGTTAACAAAATGGATTGAATTATCTCTAATTTCAGTAAGTGCTATAAGATTGTCACTTACTGCTCTATCAATCTTTACACCATAATCTTCAGTGACAACCCTATATGCTTCGAATAGATTAATAGACATTTCGTTACCTGACCTATTTCGCTTGGGTCGAAGAACTTTAGATTTTTTCCCACTCGTTAATGTTCTAAACTCCATCATATACAGTGATGTCATTTTGTTACTAGCTAGATTAAGTACTTTAGCTTTTAATAGAAGCTCCCATGAATTAATACATAAAACAGAAAATGTCTCCTCACGATATTTAAAGTCAGGTTTATTATATATTTCTATGGCTGAAAGCATAGCTGCAACAGACTTCTCTAGCATTAATCTAGACCTAGATTTCATAGGCTAATCTATCCTTAGAGTATTAATAGTTAAAAAAATACATCGCAATCTTAGCATGTATTGAAAAAACAGAACATATATCGAGATAAAAATATAGCTACAATAATAGCAGCTATCCTGCCATAACCGCTAGGTTCCATAAAATAGAAATACAACTTCATTCCTTAGACCCAAACAGCGATATCAAACCATCTGCTATTATTCCTCGCCAAGAAAAGTAATCATGCCCTGCACCATACTCTTCATAACGAGCGTAATATCCTTTTGCCAATAACACATCACGCAGATGACGATTGGTTCCCAATATACCATTGCTACTACTTTCCCCACGAGCTGTTTCAAACACGCCAGCACTCATAAAGAAACGAACGGGTGCCTTATCCATTCTTATGACTTCAGACGCTACAAAATGCTTATCATCTGCTGCCTGATCTTCTGGCTTCCACCAAAAAGAACCAGACATAGAGATAACATTGCCAAATATATCAGGATGACGTAGTGCGATAGTCGTGGCAGCCAATCCGCCATAGCTCGACCCTGCAATGACCGTTCTATCCTTTGGTATCGCTACTGGCAACCGTTTATTTACTTGCGGCACCAGCTCATTGGCCAATACATCTGCAAATACAGGATTGGCAGGCAATTCACGCGCACGAGCATCACCATCAGGATTACTGATAAACACCGCCGTCACCGGTGGAATCTCACCTTCTTCGATTAAATTATCTAATATCGTTGGCAATCCAACCGTATCGATATATGACTCGGCATCAAAGATATACAACAACACCGCATCGTCTCTATTGTTCTGGCTGTCATCAATAGCAGGAGAATAGATAGTGATGTCTCGGGTATTATCTAATATGCTACTGGTGAATTTAAAAGTAGAAAGCTCGCCTTTGGGGGTTTCTTTTTGCACATCTAACCAAGGATTTTTTGGTGCATCTTTCAATGTGACAGTTGATTTTGTCGCGTACTTATCAATTGCTGAATGAGGCCATGGATGATGATTATAAGGATCTGCCTGAGCCACAGCTTTTATGGCAATTCTACGGGCACGCCCAGACAATGGTAGTTGAGGCACATTGGGTGCTATTTGATAAGATAAATGCGTGTTGTTTGGCACAATAAAGCTTTTGTACCATGTATCAGAGTCCGCCAATCGTTGCAATGCATCATGATTATTGGACGGGCCACCCATTAGCTTGATATTACGATAGTCGCCTCGCGCCAAAAACGTCATCAAGGTGCCCGAAGGTGTCTCTTCGATAAGCGGCGTACCTAATGCTTCTACATTTGCCCAAAAACCATCACTACTTTGTCCTTTTTGCAGTGATTCACGTAATGCCGATACTTTTGGACTGAGTAGCGCATTAGAACTTTCTAAATGACTTTCTAAAGAACCTTCTAAATCCTGCTCCGCTAAACTGACACGTTGTTCAAGCACTATCTGATATTCACCTATGCCAGACAGTCGCCATATCTCTGCGCAGTTTTCGGCCACTGAATAGAATTTTTGCTTGCCAGTTTTATGGTCAATCAAACGGCGCGATAATTTTCCTGTGGCATCGATGATATCCATCGTCATCGTATTATCACCACTGTCAACATATCCGGCCAGATAGTCACCCTTGTCACAGGGTACTTTGATATCTAATGACTTAGACTGTGGCTGTGGCTGTGGCTGTGGCTTGATACTCTCGCTGTTGGAATAACTTAGCTCACCCTTCACAGGATTTCCCACTTTTAACACTGGTATCTCCGAACCAAATGCCGAAAATGATTTCGAATATAACAAACAAGTAAATCCTGCTATAGCCCATTTATTAGAGAAAAAACGTGTGTATGTCATTCATTGCTCCTTATTCTATTCACTGACAAACATCTAACCTCCGCCGTTACAAGATGTTAGGGCGTGTCATCAATTCAAACGAGTGCCCTCTAAATGGGCTAAAAATAGCTAAATTTTGCCAAACATCGTCAAATATCTGGTTAATATCCCGATATTATCTGTGCTATTTTCCTCGTTTGACTGCAATTTATCTTATTTTGATCATCATTTTTAAAATGAAGACACACCCTAGCAAATGATACAAAGCTGAAATACTACCTTATTTTCATTATTAATGATATTGTAAATCATTATCATTTAAGTATTTATAAATTGAATACCTAATGACGGCTTAACACTCTTACAAACCTTTGAACCTAAAATTCTGTAAAAACAAAAAAAAGCCCCTCTGACTCAATAGTGAGTCAGAGGGGCTTTCGGATACAGATTACGACTAACTAGATATCAAACTCAAGCGCTCTATCGCCATTCTCGTCTTTGATACGAGTTGGCAAACCAATCTTATTCAATAGATTGATAAGTGGCTTGGCATCAAGCTCTTCGACGTTGACCATCTTGCCTGCGTCCCATTCACCGGTAGCAACAAGCATAGCGGCCGCGACAGGTGGCACACCCGCAGTATAAGAAATACCTTGGCTGCCCATGGCTTCAAAGGCTTCTTTATGGTCAGAAACATTGTAGATAAATACTTCGCTATCCACGCCATCTATCTTGCCTTTAACCTTGTCACCGATACAAGTCTTACCAGTATATTCTGCTGCTAAAGAACTTGGATCTGGTAGTACGGCTTTCACCACTTTTAGCGGAATGACTTCTTGCCCTTCAGCCGTCATAACAGGCTGCTCAGACAACAAACCTAAGCTTTGAAGCACAGTAAAGACATTGATATAGTGCTCACCAAAACCCATCCAAAAGCGAATGTTTGGCACGTCTAAGTTGGCTGATAACGAGTGAATCTCATCATGTCCGCTTAGGTAGCTGTTTTGCATACCAACCACAGGCAAATCATCCGTACGCTTCACTTCAAACATTTTGTTTGACTGCCACTTACGATCTTGCCAAGAGTAAACCGTACCTGTAAATTCGCGGAAATTAATCTCAGGATCAAAATTAGTGGCGAAATATTTGCCATGGCTACCAGCATTGATATCGATAATATCAATGTCTGTGACCGAGCCTGCATCCATCATGTCATAGCCAAGACGCGCATAAGCGTTGACCATACCAGGATCGAATCCTGCACCTAAGATAGCGGTGATTTTATTGTCGGCACAGCGCTGCTTACGCTTCCACTCATAGTTGTTATACCATGGCGGCGTCTCACAGATCTTACGAGGATCTTCGTGAATAGCCGTATCAATATAAGCAACTTCTGTTTCGATACAAGCTTCTAGCACACTCATATTCAAAAAAGGTGAGCCAACGTTGATGACGATTTGGATGCCTGTTTCTTTTATCAGCTGTATCAGCGCAGGGATATCCATGGCATCGATTTGGTGCGTATACAAAGTCGCTGGCTGCTTGAAGCTGCCTTTCTCTTGCACACTTTGAGCGATGGCATCACACTTATCTACCGTGCGCGACGCAATATGAATATTGCCAAGCACGTCATTATGCATTGCACATTTATGCGCAACCACTTGAGCGACACCGCCTGCTCCAATGATGAGCACGTCTTTTTTGTTGGTTGTAGCTTGTTGGTTTGTGTTCAATGAACAATCCTCCTTTGTGTCCCTGTCGATACCATTGATAGCGGCTATGCAAAACAGAAACGAGTGAATGATATGCGTGAATTAAAAAGGAAGACCGAGGAAAACCCACGCACCCGTCGGGCAAATGCCATTTTTTACCAATGGATATTTGCCCGAGGCGATTATAACAATTTTTTAATCTCTTTTTGGCAAAAATTCATGAATAAACATCAATCTTATTAACAATGTAAATATGAGGCTAATACTCAATTCTGAATATTAAGACAAGCTGGCCTTATAATCCTGATAATCAAATTCACGCTGTACATCAATCGAGCCGTCAAGACGACGAATGACGATAGCTGGCATGTTGACGCCATTGAACCAGTTTTTCTTCACCATGGTATAACCTGCGGCATTACCAAAGGTAATCTGATCGCCTATCTGTAAGTTACTCGGCAAGTCGTACTCACCAAAAATATCCCCTGCCAAACAAGAACGACCATAAATGAGCGTACTATCTACCTCACTGTCGAGAATAGGTTCTGATGTCTCAATCACTGAATGACCAATAGGAGCGATATCCATTGCTGTATTATTGATGGCGGAAATAGGTGCTGACTCGCGGTAAATCAGTAGATCAAGCATGTGCGCCTCGATAGACGCATCAACCACGGCAAGATGCTTTTCATTGTGCATGGTATCTAGTACGGTCGTGACTAGCGAGCCAGCACCATGAATGCTCGCCTCACCTGGCTCAAGATAGACTTGCACGCCATATTGTTCGCTAAATCCTTTTAATCTTTCAGCAAGTTTTTCGAGTGGATAATCAGGCGCGATAAAGTGGATACCACCACCTAAGCTTACCCACTCTAATTGCGCAAGGATATCGCCAAATCTATTTTCAATATCTGCCAGACTTTCACTAAACGCTTCAAAGCTGTCATTTTCACAGTTGTTATGAATCATAACGCCAGTAATGTCACCCAGTACCGCGGTGATTTTATCTTTATCATGCTCACCCAAACGGCTAAAAGGACGGGCCGGATCAGCGATAATAAACGACGAGTTACTGGTTTTTGGGTTTAGACGCAGGCCGACAGGAATGTCTTGTGCACGTGCCTGCTCACCAAAAGCATTAAGCTGCGAGATAGAGTTAAAGATGATTTTATCCGCGTATTTTAATACCTCGGGAATCTCGTTTGCACTATATGCCACGCTGTAGGCATGCGTTTCTTTTTTGTCTTTGCTACTCGCATCATCATTATTGCCAAAAGTCTCATAGCCCAGACGGACTTCATTCAGTGACGATGAGGTAGTACCATGTAAATACGGCTGCATAATATCGAACACGCCCCATGTGGCAAAGCATTTCAGTGCTAATAATGCCTTTGCACCAGACAGCTCGCACAGTCGTGCAATGATTTGCATATTGGCAAGGATGGCCGCTTCATCGAGTAAGTAGTACGGCGTTGGCACGTTGATAGACTGGCTGGTAGATTTGGTAAAAGTTGGATTGGCAGACGATGTATTCATGATGGTGCACCCGATAGCATTTGATAACAGTAGCGAATAATATTTTTCGCTATAGTAGACTAAATTTATCATGATTAGAATAGTTTATGGCACTTTCAACCGACTACTCCACCTCGTCCAGTCAAGCCAACTCGGCTCAATTGGATCCAAAAAATATTGATCTGGCCCATCTAGATCCTAATGCGCGGGCCGTATTGGACTTTTGGTTTGATACAAACAATGAGCAATATTGGTTTGCACAAAATGATAATTTTGATAGACAAATAAAAAATAAATTTGGCGATATCTGGCAAGCAGCCAAACAGGGTGAATGTGCGACTTGGCGACTTTCAGAGTCATCATTAGACAGTAATAGCTCAATCACGGCTTTGGCTGGACGCTTGGCAGAAATTATCGTATTGGATCAATTCTCACGTAACTTATGCCGCGGGCAAGTCGGCGCTTTTTCTCAAGATGGTATGGCAGTCGCTTTAGCACAAGAAGCCAGCCAGCAACCGTATTTTGATACGCTACCAATGGCATGGCGTAAGTTCATTATCATGCCGTTTATGCACTCTGAATCGGCAGTCATCCACGAGCGCTATCTGCCATTATTTGAACAATTGGATGATGCGTACACTTTAGATTTTGAGCATCGCCATAAGAATATCATTGAACAGTTTGGCCGTTATCCTCATCGCAATAACACGTTAGATCGTGAGTCAACTTACGAGGAAGAAGTATTTCTGCAGCAGCCGAACTCATCGTTCTAAGTATTTTTGACCATTTAAACTTTATAGTGGTTAAATTACAAGAGCAAAAAGCCACCTGCTTATAAATAAGTAGGTGGCTTTTTGCATTCCAACGATAATATATTTTATGCTTAGGCTATTTTATAGGGACAGTATGACGGTCAAATTTACTGCCCTTTTCAATACGCCTCCATTAGCTTTCTAGCGCCTTTCTAACAGGTGCAAAGCTACGCCTGTGCTCAGATAATACGCCATAGGTGTCAATCGCTTCCATATGTGCACGCGTTGGATAGCCTTTATGTTTGGCAATTCCGTATTCTGGGTGCTGTGTATCAAGCGCATACATGGCTTCATCACGGCTTACTTTTGCTAAGATACTGCCCGCGGCAATACTAGTATGACGAGCGTCGCCCTTCACCCATGCTTGGCAGTCGATATTAGCCTGTTCGACCCCACATTTAGCAAGCTTAGCAAAGTCCAACTCTGGACAACGATTGCCATCGAACAATACTTCAACTTGTAACGGTTTAACAGCATCTGCTGTCATTTCACAGGCCATGGCAAACTGTTGAGCAACTACTTCTATCAATGTTTCGGTACATAGGCGCATCCCTAGCATGGTCGCTTGCAATATATTGACCTGATCAATCACTGCTGCGGGTATGTCAGCGATGACATAGCCGATTGCATATTGCTTCACCAACGGATAAAGAATGTCACGCTTTTTTTCACTCAACTGCTTAGAGTCTGTCAATATAGATAGCGGCGTACCTGTGAGTGGTTGTTCCTCAATCAGTCCTGACCAAGCGGCAGGCAATATCGCAGCGGCAACATTGACGCTACCGAGCAAAGGCCCACGCCCTGCTTCATCGATGCCAATCTGTAGCATTGGCTGTGTTAAATCTTGCTGTCTATCTACTGAATATTGAGTGAGAAGCTCAGAGACATTGAGTCGCCCGGACAAATGAATGGGGGCTGCCAATTGGATATATTGACCTTTAATATCAATGCTCTCGATACTCACTTTAATTGGTGTCATTGAGCTGTCGGTACTGTGCTGTTTACTCATAGCGATGCGGTGTCTTTTTATCAAAATAGTGGAAATGTAGCGTGCGTTAATCCGCAGTATTATGCTTTATGGTCTTTTTGAATAAACCATTGCTCAACCACACTATTGGCTGGGTCATGGTTACTTTGCTGTTCTAATGACCGTTTGGTGGCGACGAGGTCTTTTAACTGCTCAGCATAGGCCCGCGGTTGCAGTAATCGCATGAGCGTACGGCAAATATTATCCCCGCTTGCCTGCTCTTGAATCAGCTCAGGGACGATGGCCGTACCCGCCAAAATATTAGGCAGCGCCACATACGGCACTTTTACCAAGCGTTTGGCTATCTGATAGGTGAGCTTGTTTAATTGATAAACCACGACCATCGGGCGCTCTAGTAGCATCGCCTCTAACGTTGCCGTACCCGATGCTAACATAACGATGTCAGATGCAGCCATGGCCTGCTGGCTAAATGTCGGTTGGCTGTCATCATATACCACGACTATCGCGGCGCGCAGCTGCTCTGAGCGTTGATCAATCACATCTTGCACGATATATTGATGATTCTGATCTACTGTTGGAATGATAAAACACAGCTTTGGATCTAATAGTATTAGCCTTTGAATACCGTCTAGCATCAACGGTAAAATAGCGGTTATCTCTCCGCGTCTAGAACCTGGCATCACACAAATAAGTTGGCTGACGTCATCAAATCGCTCAATAAAGAACTGCTGCAAACCATCGTTGTGCCAAACTAATTCGCTGCGGCGCTGATTAATCGGTGTCTCTAGTAATGTCTGATCAATGGTGCGTAAGAGCGGATGACCGACACATATCGCCGGGTGATTATGGCGTTCATAAACAGGTAGCTCAAAAGGAAATAAGCACAGCACCAGATTGGTCGCCGCTTTAATATTATGAATCCGTGACTCACGCCATGCCCAAATAGACGGACTGACATACTGTACACAAAACACGCCTTTTGGCTTTAGCTTTTTAGAGACTCTAAGGTTGAAATCAGGGGCATCAATACCGATGAACCAATCAATATTAGCGGCTTTGAATGCGCTCAACAGCTCACGACGGGCTTTGAGTAAATCAGGCAGTTGGCCCATCACCTCTACCAACCCCATGACTGCCAGACGCGACAAAGGAAAAATACTTTGTAGCCCCTGCGCCTCCATCATGCTACCGCCCACACCTACCCAAACAATATCATCACGCAAGTTGTTCATTTGTTGCATAAAATCTGCACCCAAACTGTCACCTGATACTTCACCTGCGACGATACCTATCACTAATGGCGTCGATTTTAACTCAGGCGTCTGCTCTGTGAGTTCAGTATGTTTATCAGGCGTAGAAAAATCTGTCATGACAAGCTCTCGATATTAAAAAACACAATGTTATAAAGAATAAAAAATAATTATTATGAAATAATACTTGGGAAATCTACACTAAAATACGATGATTAATGAGTATTCTCAACACGCACTATTTTAGCGTCCTATCGTTTATGTTGTCATCATACGTGACGATGATATAAATAGCTAAGTTAGCTGATAAAAGTAGCGTGATATACCTATGAAAAATGACTTAAAATTTCGGTCAATTTTTCATTATGGATAAGAATATTAAGCAGAAATCTTACGTCTATTACACTCAACACAAGACTGATAATAAACAAGTATAACTAAGTTTTGTTTTTATCATTCCAGTTATGAGTCAATAAACTCGCCGACTACCCTTGTCAACAGCCCGTTTTGTCCGCATAATGATTATTCCTATAAATTAGCTAGACGATATAATCATGACGACACCAGCTACCCATAATGCAGATATTGATGACGTGAACATTGAACAATTCATCCCCCTAATCACTCCAAACGAGCTCAAAACTGAGCTGCCTTTGTCAGAGAAAGCGTATGACACGGTTTTAAAAGGCCGTAATACTATCCAAGACATCTTGGATGGTAAAGACAAACGCTTATTTGTGGTCATCGGCCCTTGCTCTATCCATGATATCAAAGCCGCTCACGAATATGCCGATCGCTTAGCCATATTGGCAAAAGAAATCGAAGACAGCGTTTTCGTTGTGATGCGCGTGTATTTTGAAAAGCCGCGTACCACTGTCGGCTGGAAAGGTATGATTAATGACCCTGATATGAACGACAGCTTCGATATTGAAAAAGGTCTACGTACGGCCCGTAAACTACTGATTGATCTGAACGAAAAAGGCTTACCTTGTGCCACTGAAGCATTGGATCCAAACACGCCGCAGTACATGCAGGATTTGATTAGCTGGTCAGCGATTGGCGCACGTACCACTGAGAGCCAAACTCACCGCGAGATGAGCTCTGGTCTATCATGCCCAGTTGGTTTTAAAAATGGTACCGATGGCGGTATGACCGTCGCAGTCAACGCTATGCAAGCAGTAAAAGCAGGTCATAGCTTCTTAGGTCTATCATCAGATGGCAAAGTCTCCATCATCAAATCTAAGGGCAACCCTTACGCGCACGTGGTATTGCGTGGCGGTAATGGCAAACCTAACTATGATCAAACAGCTGTCTCTGAAGTTGAAGATGCGCTGGCGGCAGGCAAAACCAGTAGCAAGATTATGATTGACTCAAGTCATGCCAACTCAGGTAAAGACCCATATCTACAGCCGATGGTCATCAAAAACGTCGCTGAACAAATTCAGAACGGCAACAAATCTATCATCGGTATGATGATTGAGAGTCACCTAAAAGGCGGCAATCAAAAACTGACTGCTGATTTGAGCCAGCTTGAATATGGCAAATCTATTACTGATGGTTGTTTAGATTGGGACAGTACCGTCGTTGCGCTACACAACTTACGTGACATGGTAAAAGACGTATTGCCTAACCGCTAGTCGTCATTGTCTTATAGTCAATTGCTATAAGCCAAGCATAAAAAATCCCGTCCGACATAGTAATGTTGGACGGGATTTTTTTATGCTTTCAATTCAGTCAAAAGGTCATTTAACCTACTCGCTCGCTGCACCTAACACACTATTTAAACTCTCAAGCACATGCTTAGATGAGACTTGCTTCTGCAACTCAAGCAACTGATCATGCGCCATCTGGCGATGCGATTCGGCCAATGTATTCCAACGTGCCAGCACTTGCAACAAACGCGAGGCCAAAACAGGATTGGCATCATCTAGCTTTTTGATCACGCCTGTATAAAGACTCAACCCTTCTGCTGTCCACAGCGCTGTTGGCTGTGACGTAAAGGCACTGATGACCGAGCGTACACGGTTGGGCGTATTCCAATCAAAATCAGTATGAGCAATCAACGACTCGATAGTATCAGCCGTGACAGTATCAGCGGACGCTTGCACACTAAACCATAAGTCGATAACCAAATCATTGCTGTTAAAGCGCTCATAAAAATCGGCTAAATAAGCATCAGCACTTGCTACTTGATGATTGACCATCACTTTTAGTGCACCGAAACGCTCTGTCATACAGCTAGCATTGTCATACTGCTGCTGTGCCCATACTGCTGCATCTTCAATTTTGGCCGTTAATGCCATGTCTAACACCACATTACGTAGCGCACGAGTACCACGTGCCTCAGGGCTGTCTTTATAAGACTGCATCGGTAGCTGTTTATAAAGCACTGCCCACTGATCTTTTAAGGTATCTGCTACCAATTGATACAAGCCTTCACGTTGCGCTTTCACCAATGCTGGATCGTAATCTTTGTGAATCGCAGACGCCAACTCTTGTGCTGATGGAATATCGAGCAAACGTGCTGCCAACATCGCATCTTCAGCTGCCAATTCAGGTAATGTCTGAGCCAGTGCGCTTAGATAGACTTGAGGACTGCTCTTCGATCCTTGACCTTGTAGCAGGATACGATTGACGAGCATCTGCGTTACTTGCCAGCGGTTAAAACCATTGGTTTCATGCTTAAGCAAGAATGCCAAGTCTTCATCTTGATAATCATAATTAAGCTGTACTGGCGCACTGAAATCACGCAGCAACGAGACTACTGGCTCACTAGACACGTTTTCAAAGGTAAATGATTGCGTTGCTTGATCGAGCAATAACATACGCTCGGCGATGATGTCGCCAGAGTCTTGATCAAACAGTGCCGTCGCTACCGGAATAGGTAATGGTTTTGGTGCAGAAAAACCACTGACATGGCGAGTTTGCTGACTAAGCGTAATGGTTAATGTCTGCGCAGCTCTATCATAGCTTTGATGGCCAGAGACCACTGGCGTGCCTGGCTGACGATACCAATCTATGAAGTTTTCAATCTTGCTATCAGTGATACTCAGCGCAGATAAGAAGTCTTCAACGGTCACAGCTTGCCCATCATAACGGCGAAAATACTCGTCAGTACCCTTGCGGAAATCATCAGGCCCTAACGTATTCGCAATCATACGGACAATTTCAGCGCCTTTCTCATAGACAGTCGTCGTATAAAAGTTATTGATCTCAACGAAACTCTCAGGACGTACAGGATGTGCAAGCGGCCCTGCATCTTCTGCAAACTGATGCGCGCGCAATGTAGCGACATCATCGATACGCTGTACAGCACGCGACTGCTGATCTGCTGAGAACGATTGGTCACGGTAAACAGTAAAACCTTCTTTTAGACACAGTTGGAACCAGTCACGACAGGTGATGCGATTGCCTGTCCAATTATGAAAATACTCATGGGCGATGATAGCTTTCACACTGAAGCTACGTGAGTCAGTCGTTGTCTCTGGGCTAGACAATACGCAGGCCGTATTAAAGATATTTAGACCTTTGTTTTCCATCGCGCCCATATTAAATTGGCTAACCGCAACGATCATATAACGATCTAAATCGTATGGTCGGCCATAATTGACCTCATCCCACTCCATGGCATCTTTTAGCGCTTGCATACCAACATCGCATTTATCGATATCGGCAGACTTGGCATACACTTCAAGCTTAACATCTCGACCTTCGCTCGTCGTATAAGAGTCTGTCAATACGTCTAAGTCAGCGACGACACAGGCAAACAGATAGCTTGGTTTGTTAGTCGGATCATGCCAGATTGCATAATGGCGGTCTGGCGCATTTACCAACTCACCAAACTCAACCAAATTACCATTGGCCAATAACGTTGGGTAGCGCTTATCTGCTTCTAGACGTGTGGTAAATATCGCTAGCACATCGGGACGATCTGGATAAAAGGTAATCTTGCGAAAGCCTTCAGGCTCACACTGGGTGACAAACATGGTATCGTCACCACTACCTGCCATATATAGACCTTCAAGGGCAGTATTGGTCTGCGGACAGATGCGAACTTGAATCTCTAAAACAACCTCATCAGGTGCATTCGATATTGTCAGCTTGTCATCGTCTTGCTGGTAATGCTCAGCAGTCAGTATCTCGCCATTCACACTAATAGAAATCAACTCTAACGCTTCACCAAATAATACGATATCTCCTGCCGTTTGACGTACCATTTTTAGCGTACTGTCTACCTGCGCAAACTCTTCAAACAACTTTATATTCAAATCAACCGTTTCGACATCAAAGCTTGGTTTTTTATAGTCCTTTAGGTTGATTTTACTCGGTGCTTGCGGTGGCACGTCTGGCATATCAGCATTGATGATTTGAGCATCAGTTTCAGCAGTAGACATATAAATTCCTATTATTTTTTATGATATAAATATACAAATGGTATTGGTACAAGAGCTTGTTAGACTTATAACTAAATTGACCTGAACGGCCAAATTTCAAGTGCAGGTCTAAAGATTATAGCATTCAGAAGAAATGCAGATGTATATGTGGTACTTCAAGCTAGGTTAAGACAACTTGTGTTAATCAACCATTGGATAATGATGCTTAAAATGATTTAATAGATTCACTACTGATCACTATTTAATTAACGGCCTATTATATGACAAAGCATACTGCCCGTCGTTCAGACATTACTTTACCATTACTTATAGATTACGTTGATGCCCTACTACCATCGTTAGTAACGCAAGAAGACACACCGGAAATGATTGAACAGCTCAACGATATCACTGAGTTATTATGGGTGGTACAAGACAAAAATGCACGCATGGCATTAAAGACAGAACTAAAAGAATATCTCAGTAATAAAGACAGCAATAATGAAATGGAACAGGTTGAAGCGCTACAGATAGTAACGTTATCAGAGCTTACACAGCAGCAACTGCCTGAACGGTATGAGCTCGCCTGTTTTTGGTTACCTGCATTGTCATCCGAGCTACTACAGCAATATATTCCACTACTGATGCGCTATCGTGATCTGTATGCTGCGCATCTGCTCATCGCACTTGAGAGCAGCATAAACCTACAAGCTTATGGCTTTACACCATTTGATATTTTGAATGAGCAACCTTCAGATATTAGCTTAATGGACCAAAAAAATTCGCCCGTAGCAACAACAGCCACTCTCTGGCAGTTTAATTTATATGACTATAAACAGCTACCAAATTGGCTCAATGCTGATTACTGGGCTAACCCTGAAAACTGGGGTAAGCATCGGTGGTAGTAAGCCTCATATCTATATGTAAATTCTAGAATTATTTACAGTAAAACTAATTACATAAAGTAACATTTAGTATATTATAGATAGCAATTGCCCAAGTTTTATCCTAAGCAGTTTAAAAAAACAATTTAATTAAAATTTTAGGAGCTCAGCATGTCAACTAACTTTTCTAAGATCGCCGTTCTAACTGTATTAGCAAGCGCAATCGCCATTACTACAGGTTGTGCTACCAAACGCACAAACTCTGAAGTTGTGGTTGCCCCACTAGGTATCCCAGGTGGTCAAGCTGGATATAATGGATCTGTTTCTATGAATAACTCTAGCGCAGTTATTGCTGGTGCTGAAAACCTACAAGCCGTTGTATATTTCGGCTATGATAGCAGCGAAATCACCGCACAATCAGCCAGTGTTTTGAATCAACATGCAAGCCTACTTAGCTCAAACCCATCAGCGGGTGTCGTTATCGCTGGTCACACTGATGAGCGCGGTAGCCGTGAATACAACATCGCATTGGGTGAGCGCCGTGCTCAAGCAGCGCGTAACTATCTTGCGGCCCAAGGTGTGTCTACAAATAACATCCGTGTCATCAGCTATGGCGAAGAACGCGCTGCTGCTGCTGGTAACACTGAAGCTGATTATGCACAAAACCGTCGTGCTGAGCTGTCTTACTAAAAGTCGTACAACCAATCAGAATCAGACAAGCTTAACTTGATTCATAAAAGCCCAGTAATATTGATATTGCTGGGCTTTTTACGTATTACTAAACCAAAAAACTCACATCAATCGATATAACTCATGATGCCAACCTTACGCCTGACGCATATTCAATTTACTCAGCTACAGCCTATGACGTGGTGTGCCACCGCACAGGTGAGTGAGTATCCACGCCTCAAACATCAAGATTTATGGGGCAAGTCGTTGGGGAGACCCATTGATCACGCTACATGTATAGGTACTGATGAATGGTACAAACGTAGTTGGCAATACCGCATACCACCAGATGATTTATCAGTGCGTGATATCGCTCGTGCCCAACGTCAGCGACAGCGTCAAGGCGTGCGTCTGTTGTTACAGCAGTTTCTGGATAAGCTAGCGCTCAGCGATACGTTAGATGAATCCGCATTCCCGTATCGCCTTGTCAAAAGTGGACATTACGTATGCTTCAGTCATACAGGTGGCAAAAGCAAGGCAGTCAATAAACTGTTAAGCAGTATCGTCACCGTGGTGATTAGTCCTCATCGCCCTATAGGTGTGGACGTAGAGGTCAATAATGTTGCATGGCATGTGGCAAAGCGATTTTACTCAGACAATGAGATTATGATCTTGCAATCATTACCCGTGATTCAACGTGACACGATCGCCAAGTTGCTATGGCAGATAAAAGAAAGTTTTATTAAAATCCATCAATACAAACTGGCTCAAGGTCTAGGAATAGATTATTCCTATCTTATTGATGACTTAATAGATGCCAGTAGAGAGCCGTCAGCTTTAACCGTCATAACTGACCATAAGTCACCTTATCAAATTGCCATTTTATCTATACAACAGACGGTCGTTATTTTTTAGATAAGTGATAATTATATTAATTTAGATGGCGATTACTGTTTTAAACAACGACTGCTACTTTATTTTAGACAAAAAAACGACCCTAAAAAGGGTCGTTTTTTTGTGCTTACTTTTCTTCTAATGACAGTATTTAAACTGTGATTAGATTAGAAACGGTAAGTTGCACCAACTTTAACAATTGGTAACCACTCTAACCAATCTTTATCTTCAAGCTCTTGCTCAGCTTTTTTAGCAACATCGCCTGCAGTAGTTGTTTGAGTATCACCATTTGAATCTGTATAGCTAACTACACTGTCTGCATTCACAGCTCGAACAGTTGCGTCAGTTTTACCCATGTAAGCTGCGCCGATTTCACCAAATAGACCGAAGTTATTTGTGATGTTAGGACGGAAACCGATAGTACCATAAGGCGCTAGCTTGTTACGGTGCTCGATAGTACCTTCAAGAGTACCAGTTTGAGCAGCATTGTATTGCTGGCCGTCAACTTTAAAGAAACCACCATCTGCATTAGCAGTTACATCAATATCGTTATCAGGTACGATGATACCAGCACCAACTGTGAACCAGTTACCAGTAGGACGTAATTGTACGCCTAGGTAAGGGTTGCTGAAGTCTGCGTCAACATCATAGTTAACATCGCCAGCATCGAAATCACCGCCGAATAGGTCAGCGACATCGCCACCTGCCCAACCAGCTTGCAATTCAGTGTTCTCATTTAGTGACCAACCGATGTTAGCACCATAACCTAAAGTACCAGCTTCAGCACTTACAGATGCTGGGTTAATAGCGGTGTTGAATAGCGTTTTAGTGCCACCAACGACAGCGCCAGTAGTATTACGGACAGCACCAGCAGTTTTACCGATAACACCAGTGTTAGTAGGTTCTGCTTCATAGGCGACAGCAACTGGCTCAGCTTCATAAGCAACAGCAGCTGGCTCTGCTTCATATACCATTGCATCAGCTTCATCAACAACGATAACTGGTTCAGCAGCGAAAGCAGCAGTTGATGCCATGACAGCAGCAGAGATAGCCGTTAATTTAATAAATTTCATCAATATTCTCCTAAAGAATGGGATAACTCGCCCGTAAAAAAATGATAATTCAGATTTTGATATCAATCATTTTTGTTGAGGAGATTAAAACAATTTTGGCCTTAAAAGTCATCCCTATAGATGCGCTTTTTATTTGCCATTATGTAAAGATTGCATAGGTATTGTAATAATTACTACACCAATCCGTAAAACTTTGAGTTTCTGTTACACAATACTCTTATAGCTACTAAGTAGCGTAAACATTGATATCGAACAGCTTAATGTTCATGTAAGGGTATTACAAAATATGTCATTATAGTGAACGACCTTTCCATTAAACTCAGTAGCGGTTATATAGCTTATTACTACGGTTTGTTGTACTTTGTGAGTTGTTGTAGCCACTGTTGCTTTAGATAGGTTTTTAGACACATGCGTTTATCATGCAAATGTTTCTATATAGTATGAGAAGATAGCGTGCCTAAGACTTGTCTAAGCTTGATATTGTGCTAAATTAGAAGTAGTTAAGAATGTGTGACAAGTCTACGTATTCTCAACTACCTGTCTGATTGATTAAAACTTTGTGATATTTCCTACTGTACTATTTTTATTATTGAGCCATCCATATGCCTAAAGTATCGTCGATTACCCGTGTGTTAGAGATTATCGAAGCCGTGTCTTATGCTTCTAAGCCTCTCTCTCCACTTGAGCTGTCACAGGAATTAGACATTCCTAAACCAACCATGCATAGATTGATCCAGAATTTGGTTGATGAGGGTTTTGTGACCGTCGATATTGGAGGTGGCATCATCCCTGGCAAACGAGTACGCAACTTAAGTGTTGAGCTGTGGCAGCAGCGCCAGTTCTTTAATGAACGACAAATGGTTTTGCACAAATTAGTAGAGGAAGTAAAAGAAACGTGCGGGATTGCTATTCCCTATTATATGGACATGCTCTATACCAACCGTGCACAGACCGCTCTACCGCTACAGATTTATCTGCCCGTAGGTGCCAAGTCACCAATGTGGTGTACCGCTACCGGTAAGCTGTATTTGAGTCAGTTATCTGCTACCAGTCGCAACAAGATACTGCAAAGTCTGCCGCTAGATAAGTTCACAAAAAATACCATCACCGATATCGATGCGTTAAACAAAGAACTGGATCATATTGCTGAAATGGGTGTGGGTATCGACAACGAAGAGTTTATCTCTGAAATGGTAGCTGTGTCCGTCCCTATACTGGATAAAAAGTCGCGCTATCTGGCCTCGCTATATATTCATGCGCCAACCGTACGCCTATCTTTGGACGAGCTACTGACACACGTGCCACGATTACAAGCAGCGGCACAAGATATCCAATCGCTAGTATATGAGCTACAAAGCTAAAGCCGTGACCGTTAAATGACTATCATTAAACGGCTATAATTGAATAACTATAAAAAGGCCTGCGCTAATATCTTAGTGCAGGCCTTTTTATATGGTTGAACACATCTCTTATAATGTATAGTCAGTGAACTACTAAACCGCTAAGGTGTTACCCTCCTTAGATGTACGACTTGTACAATCTGCAGTCGGCTGCCTTGTACCCATTTTAGAGTTCTTTAACTATATTAAACATACTATTTTGAAGCTAATACCATTCACAAAAATTAGAGTAGCAAAGAAAACGAGTGCAAGTACTACGCATTGTAGACTAAACAAGTTTGATACCGCTAATCGTACTTTTGGGGATTGGTTCTAAGACAGTACCGAACTGTCATGACGCGCCATGATACTAGAAAAATCTCTATCGCCATTTTCAACTGTATGCGCTTCATATAACTCCGCAGCTTTAGCGCCCATCGGCGTATCAACGTTTGTATTCTGAGCGGTTTGCAAGGCCAGATTGAGGTCTTTTTGCATCAGCTTACTCATAAAGCCACCTTGATAACCATTGCTCGATGGTACGTTCTCCATGACTTGCGGGTAAGGATTGTACACTTCTAATGTCCAGTTACGACCTGAGCTTTGTAGCATAATATCTGATAGCACCTTGGGATCTAAACCATTTTTGACGCCCAAATTAATCGCCTCTGCTGTCCCAGCCATGAGAATACCTAACAGCATATTATTGCAGATTTTTGCGACTTGTCCGGCACCATGCTCGCCAGCATGAAAGATGTTTTTTCCCATGACCGCTAGTATTGGCTCCGCTTTTGCAAACGCATCAGTACTGCCACCCACGATGAAAGTCAAACTGCCTGCGATAGCGCCGCCCGTACCACCAGAGACTGGCGCATCTAAGAAGTCTATACCCAGCTTGCTTGCTGCCTCTGCCACGGTCCTTGCATCAGCAGCAGCGATGGTACTGCTGTCAATCACCAATGTGCCCTGTGGTAACTCTGCCAGTAGACCATTGGTGCCATCTTCACCTAAATAGACAGAGTGAACATGCTTGCCAGCAGGCAGCATGCTGATGACGACTTGTGCATTGCTTGCAGCAGCTTTAGGACTGTCTGCCACACTGGCACCTGCTTGCTGTAGACGCTGGGTCGCATCCTCAGACAAATCATAGACAGACAATCCATAACCTGCTTTTAACAAGTTCTCCGCCATTGGCGCGCCCATATTACCTAGCCCGATAAAAGCAATATTTGGCTTCGCACTGCCATTATCCGCAGTATTTACATCCTTTGTATTCATCTCATCATTCCTTGATGGTTATATAGTCAGCATGACGCACGCTTGTGTTTTGTGTACGTCATGCCATTATGTCTTTCAGTGTTGTATGTCTAATTAATATAAATAAACTGGTTAATTTAAATTGTTAGCGCACAAACTGGTTGCCTGCTGCTTCAGTACCCAACCAATCATCTAATGGGTGCTCACCGGTCGCATAAGGGTTCACAAAATGCTGTTGGATATATGCCTGCCCCTCTGTATTGAGACAATCGGCTAATGAACGCGACCACTGAGGATTTCTATCTTTATCAATCAACAGCGCGCGTACGCCTTCTTTAAAGTCGGGGTTGGCTGCACAATGTACTGCCACATTGGTTTCTAGATATAAAACTTGCTCTAGCGACAGGTCAGCAACTTTGTGATAAAGCGCATAGGTCAAAGCGACGGTAACGGGACAACCATGTCGATAAGTGGCGACTGCTCGCTGCGTCCAACTGTCTGCTGCAAAGTCTGAATGTAAGGTTGCTAATGACTCATCATTTTGCAATATGGCATCGATATCGCCCAAGCCACCACTATTCATCAACTGCTGGATAGGTTGCCAATATTTTGCTAAATTGCTGGCAGGCAACTCAGCAACTGATTGCGCGGCGAGTACGCGGCTAACGATACTATGCGCACTATTGTTATCGCATTTGTCCATACTATTAACGGCTGATTGCCAGTCACTCTGTTTTAAACTTTGTATGACGGCATCATAATCACTACTAACGACGGCATACTCTGCTAAATTGGCCAATAGCGCATCATTACCATTACACATCGCACCTGTTAGCCCTAAGAACAAACCTGTTTTGGCAGGCATATTCTGCAAAAACCAACTGCCAGAGGCATCAGGGAATAGTCCGATAGTCACTTCTGGCATCGCAAAGCGGGTACGCTCAGTGACCAAACGATGGCTACAACCTGCCATCAATCCCATACCTCCGCCCATGATGATACCGTCACCCCAAAGTATTAGCGGCTTAGCGTAAAAATGCATCTGCCGATAGAGGCTGTACTCATGACTGAAAAACTCTGTCGCATAAGGATTCGGTAACGGTGCACTGGTCGACATACTGTCATACAGCTTACGAATATCACCACCCGCACAAAAAGCCTTATCGCCTGCGCCTTTTAATACCAGAGCGACTATCTGTGCATCACTTGCCCACGCATCTAGCTGCTGTGATAATAGTTTGCACATATCAACACTCAGCGCATTGAGGGATTTTGGCGTATTGAGCGTCATGACGCCAATCAGATGACCACAATTTGTCGGTTCAGTGTTGAACAATACTGGCGCTTCTTGCTCTGTGACTTTTTGATTATTATCTGTTGTTGTAACTGATGTCATGGCGGCTGTCATAAAAAGTACCTACAAAAATTAAAATGAATAAAGTGACTGTTAGCGCATCTTACCTGCAGCCTATTTATTTTGCCAATTCGGTTTGCGCTTCTCTAAAAACGCTTGCACGCCTTCGCGCTGATCGTTGGTATCGAACAACTTAACAAACGCTTCGCGCTCATGGATGAGGTTTTGTGCAGGTGGGGTATTTCTGGCGGCTTGGATAAGTGCTTTAGAATAACTGACGGCAACAGGAGACTGTTTAGCAACTTTTTGCGCTAATGCTTGCGCCACTTTTAACCCTTCTCCTTTGACAGCAACTTCTTCGACAAGACCAATACGTAATGCCGTCTCTGCATCAACGCGCTCACCGCATAAAATCATACGCTTTGCCCAACCTTCGCCTACTAACATAGTTAGGTTTTGTGTACCACCCGCACATGGCAATAATCCCACACCAGTCTCCGGCAATGCCATCTGTGCGTGCGCTTCTGCGATACGAATATCACAGGCTAATGCACACTCAAGTCCGCCACCCATCGCATAGCCGTTTATGACAGCAATACTGACACCACGATACGCTGATAGCGCCTCAAACGCTTCGCCAAAAGCAATCGCCATGCTGATTGCACGACCTTTATCACCATCTGAAAAATTGTTTAAATCTGCACCCGCTGAAAAGAACTTCTCACCATCACCACGAATAATCAAAGAATAAATATCATCATTGGCATTGAGGTCAGTCACCAGCTGTTTGAGTGCAGGTAGACTCTCCATCGTCCATGTATGGGCTGGTGGGTTATTCAATGTCACGGTAGCAGTATGACCGTCAATCGATAACTGAAGATTGGTATAATCCGTCATAAATAATCCTTTATTTTATCTGAATTGGGTATGGTTAAATGGTTAGCCGTTAGGGCGTGTCTTCAATTAAATTGAGAAAATACCCTAATACAATTAACGTAATTGATCCAATGCATCGTCCTGTAATAGCTGACGCGAGACAATCACTCGCATAATCTCATTGGTGCCTTCCAAAATCTGATGCACACGCAAATCTCGTACATGACGCTCAAGTGGATACTCATTTAGGTAGCCATAACCACCGTGTAGCTGTAGCGCTTCATTGGCGACATCGAAGCACAAATCAGTGGATAGACGCTTTGCCATTGCGCAGTAGGTAGACGCTTGGACATCATTGTTATCAACTTTGCTCGCTGCTAGATAAAGCATTTGTCGCGCGCTAATAGTCTGGGTCAGCATATCAGCAAGTTTAAACTGTACAGATTGTAAGTTAGCAATCTGGCTGCCGAATTGGCTACGCTCTTGCACATAATTGGTCGCTGTCTCTAATGCTGACTGCGCTGTACCAACCGCACAGATACCAATATTGATACGACCGCCATCTAAACCTTTCATCGCAATACGAAAGCCTTGACCCTCATCGCCTATCAAATTCCCTACTGGAACTTTGACATCTTTAAAGCTAATCGTGCGTGTTGGCTGCGCTTTCCAGCCCATTTTATGCTCATTTTTACCATATTCGATACCTGCACTATTCGCATCTACCACAAAAGCCGAAACGCCCTTTGCGCCTGCGCCGCCTGTACGCGCCATGACGACTAAGACATCGGTAGACCCTGCGCCTGAAATGAATGTTTTCTCTCCAGTTAGTACATAATGCTCGCCTTGCTTATCCGCTTTGGTACGCAGAGAAGCTGCATCAGAGCCAGCATTGGGTTCAGTTAAGCAATAACTACCCAACCACTCTCCACTTACCATGTTGGGTAGATACTTTTTGCACAAAGTATCACTACCATATTCACCTATCATCCAAGCAGTCATGTTATGAATACTCATATAAGCAGCAACGGCAGTATCACCCCATGCAAGCTCTTCAAATACCATGGCAGAGTCTAAGCGTGGTAATCCCAAGCCATCATATTCTGGATTGGTATACAACCCTAAAAACCCAAGCTCGCCTGATTTTTTGATGACATCGACTGGAAAATGTGATGTGCGATCCCATTCTGCTGCGTGTGGTTTTAGCTCTTTTTGGGCAAACTGCCGAGCGGTTTGGCGGAAGGCAATTTGGTCTTCGGTCAATGAAAAATTCATGAGGTCATCCTTGTGCGTGCATAGCAAATATGGTGTAGAGAATTTTATAAATCGTCAGTCTAATATTGTTCATATAGTATTGGCTATACAGTATAGCAGCGACATAGCGACAATCATAAGATCAGGCTTGGCTGAAATATACCCTAAGCAGGATTGTCGCTATACCGCAAACATGTCGAACGAACGATTAAATTGAAATAGTGGTATTGACACCACGGCTCGCCTCATCGTCAAACCATCGCGCAGTGACGGTTTTGGTTTGAGTATAGAACTGCACGGCTTGCTTACCATAAGGACCGAGATCGCCGAGTTTACTGGCACGTGAACCTGAGAATGAGAACATTGGTAGTGGCACAGGAATCGGTAAGTTAATGCCAATTTGACCGACTTGAATGTCTTGCTGGAATTTATGTGCGGCGGCACCTGACTGAGTAAATATCGCCGTGCCATTACCATGTGGATTGGCATTGAGCATTTCAATCGCTTCATCAAGGTCGGCTGCACGCATGATACACAATACTGGCCCAAAGATTTCTTGTTGGTAAATCTGCATATCGCTTGTGACATTATCAAAGATAGTCGGGCCGACAAAGTTACCTTTCTCATACCCTTCAACAGTAATGCCGCGACCATCTAGAATTAAACTGGCGCCCTCTTCTACCCCAGTACCAATCAAGTGCTCGACACGGGCTTTTGCGGCAGGAGAAATCAGTGGGCCTAGGTCTTTATCATGCTTACCTGCTGATACGACCAATTTTTCTGCTTTGGCTTTAATGTCATCAATCCACTCACCTGCAGCACCGACCAATACCACCACTGACAGCGCCATACAACGCTGACCGGCAGCACCAAAGGCTGCGCCTGCTAGCTGATTAAGCGTTTGTTCTTTGTTAGCATCCGGCAAGATAACACCGTGATTTTTTGCACCCATCATGCACTGGGCACGCTTACCAGATTGACTGGCACGCTCATAGACGTGTTTGCCAACAGCGGTAGAACCTACGAAAGAAACGGCTTTGATATCAGGGTGATCACAAATAGCATCGACGGTAGCTTTTCCGCCATGTACAACGTTTAGCACGCCTTCAGGTACGCCAGCTTCAATCGCTAGTTCAACCAAACGCATGGTGACCATCGGGTCTTGCTCCGACGGCTTAAGAATAAAGGTGTTACCCGTAGCAATTGCCATTGGGAACATCCATAGCGGAATCATCGCTGGAAAGTTAAATGGTGTGATACCAGCGCAAACGCCGAGTGGCTGCCAAATGCTATAAGTATCGACCCCTGACGCAACGTTTTCAACGAAGTCACCAATCTGCAAATTCGCAATACCTGCTGCATGCTCGACCACTTCTAAACCACGGAATACGTCACCGCGAGCATCTGCAATGGTTTTGCCTTGTTCAGCGGTCAAAATCCCTGCTAGCTCATCCATATGCTCGCGTATCAATGCTTGATACTTTAAAAAGATACGGGCACGTGTGGTGATAGGTGTTTTGCGCCACGTTTGGAAAGCGGTCTGGGCAGCGGCAACTGCTTGATTAATTTCATCGTCAGTCGTTTGCGGGACTTTTGCGATAACTTCTTGCGTAGCGGGATCAGTGATATCAATCCATTCGCTGGTATTAGAATCGACGAATTGACCATTGATGAGCTGCTGAACGTGGTGCATAAGATATCCTTATCTTTTTTGCAAAACTACCATATATTTGTATTGATAAAAAATGAAATATTCATCAATAACTACCAAACATGGATAATTTTAAAATGATTTATTATGTATCGTTATTGACTATAACAATAAATCAATTTTAGGGTCAAGCGCTTTATTAAACTTTTATGTTAGGTTATAGCCACCAGTAAATATTATGGAAATTTAAAACCAATACCAATACCAATCCCAAAAAGTACGATTAGCGGTGTCAAACTTGTTTAGTCTACAATAGGTAGTACTTACACTCGTTTTCCTTGCTACTCTAACTTTTGTAAATGGTACAAAAAAGCCCATGATGATTCATGAGCTTTTTACAAAATCGAGTGTCGTTATTGGTCAGCAATCAATAAAGTCACATTCCGCATTGATTAATAATCTTTCATAGACTGCTTGATCGCATCAATCGCGGGTGGATTATCGAGTGTCGACATATCCCCTGTTTCCTTGCCTTCTGCTAATGCACGAATGGCACGGCGTAATATTTTTCCAGAGCGGGTCTTTGGCAACGCTTGCGGGAAATAAATGGCCGCCGGCCTTGCAATACCGCCAAGGGATTTGACCACGGCACCGATGATTTGCTGCTCAATACGGAACCGATTTTCAGTTGTTGCCACCTGTTCATGATCTCTCAGCACACAGAATGCAATGGGCAACTCTCCTTTTAACTCATCCTGAATACCCACCACCGCACATTCTGCCATCTCTGGATGCATGCTGATCGCCTCTTCAATCTCTTGCGTACCAATGCGATGACCAGCGACGTTAATCACATCATCTGTGCGCCCTAAGATATAAAAATACCCATCCTTATCAGTCACCGCATAGTCGGACGTTGAGTATTGTTGTCCATCAAACAAGCCAAAATAACTACTGATGAAGCGCTCGTCATTGCGCCATACGGTAGTGAGACAACCCGGTGGTAGAGGCGCCTTGATTGCAAGCAGGCCTTTTTCGCCAGCAGCACAGGGCTCACCCGTTTCTTCATTGATAACTTGCGCATCATAGCCATACATTGGATAACCAGGCGAGCCTTGCTTATGCGGTTTATGATTGAACTTTGGCGTATTACTTAGAATAGGCCAGCCAGATTCTGTCTGCCAATAGTGATCTAAAATAGGGACACCCAGATGCTTAGTTAGCCAATTGGCTGTTGATTCATCGAGTGGCTCACCTGCCAAAAAGAACGACTTAACGCTTGAGACATCGTAGCGTGTCATCCAAGCTTCATCTTGTTTTTTGAGCATGCGCACACCCGTCGGTGCGGTGAACAAAATATTGACCTTATTGGCTTCGACAATCCGCCACCAGATACCTGGATTTGGTCGATGTGGTAATCCTTCATACATGACACTGGTCATGCCAGCTAGCAATGGCGCATAGATCGTATAAGAGTGTCCAACGGCCCAGCCAATATCAGATATCGCCCAAAACGTTTCACCTGCCTTACCGTCATAAATATAATCCATCGATGTCGTCAGTGCTACGGCATGACCGCCTGTATCACGTTGCACACCTTTTGGCGTACCCGTCGTTCCAGAAGTATAGAGAAGATACGATGGCGTATTGGACTCAAGCCAAACAGGCTCAACAATCGCATTGGCTTCACAACTGACACGGCGCTCGGTTGCATAGTCCACATCGATATCCTGTGGTGCAAATGGCAATACGCCTCGGTTGACGACCAACACATGCTCCGGCTTTGTTGTTGCTTGCTCAACCCCTTGATTGACGAGGCTTTTATAGTTAATGACCTTACCACCGCGCAAACCTGCATCCACCGTGATGACCATTTTAGCTTCGGCATCATCCATACGGATCGCCAAGTTATGTGCAGCAAACCCACCAAACACGACCGAATGCACCGCACCGATACGAGCACAGGCCAACATGGCGTAAGCCGCTTCCAGAATCATCGGCATATAAATAATGACGCGATCGCCCTTGCCGATACCATGACGTTGCAATACATCCGCAAAATAATTGACTTCTTTATATAAGTCATTGTACGTCAAACGGCGCTTGGTATAGTCTGTATAAAACTCGACGTTGTTGCCCAGATCTTTAAACGAATCAACGACGGCGGGAAAGGTTTCGATCAACTCTTGATTAATCTCTGATGACAACCAAATGAATGCGTCCTGCTCTGCGCGCTCTTCGAGGTGGCGATCTACACAGTTATAACAAAGATTGGTCTCACCGCCGACGAACCACTTAGCGAATGGCAGATTACTGTCATCGAGGATTTGCTCAGGCTCTTTATGCCAGTAGATACGCTTGGCTTGCTCAGCCCAAAACTGCTCACGATTATTAATGGAGTCGTGATAGATATCAGCAAAATTCTGAGTGGTATCAGATGGCGCTTGAGAGTTTTGAATAGAGACGTGATTGCTGCTTTGATTAGTACTTTTATTGGTGGCTTGCTCGCTCATAATGGCTGTCCTTAGCGTAAACGATGAGTAATAAGATACTGCTTTATAATATAATACCATTCACAAAAATTAGAGTAGTAAGAAAAACGAGTGCAAGTACTACCTGTCGTAGACTAAACCAGTTTGACACCGCTAATTCTGCTTTTTTGAATCGCAGTTTTTGGAATTAGTATAAGCTCTTATATTGCATATTCTCATAATACAATACTGGCTGTCCTTGCCAAAACTAAAAAACCGATACATTACGTATCGGTTTAAAATGTATCAGAGCTAATGATAAAGGTCAACTACATAAAATTATACTTCAGTCTGATCAGCATACATCTTACGCATGACTTTTTTATCATGTTTACCGACAGAGGTTTTGGGCAGGTCATCCACAAACTTAAACTGACTGGGCACGCCATACTTAGGAATCATACCTCGCTCAACCGCTTTTTCAGCAATGGCTTTGATATCATCAACATTCGTGTCTTGCGCATCAGGTTTTAAGACAATCAAGGCCAATGGGCGCTCGCCCCACTGTTTATCACGAACACCAATGACTGATACATCCGCCACGGCTGGATGCAGTGATAAAATGGTCTCAATCTCTAATGATGATATCCATTCACCACCTGATTTGATCACATCTTTTAGGCGATCGGTAATACCAATGCAACCATCAGGGCGTATGTAAGCGATATCTTGGGTATGCATGTAGCCATTTTCCCATAGCTCCTTACCCGCATCCTCATTTTTCAAGTAGCTTTGGGTCAGCCAAGGTGCCCGCAATACCAACTCGCCTGTATTTTCTTTACCGGTGCCAACTGATTTATTGTCTGTGCCCCAAACTTGGGCATCGACCATCAGCACAGGCTTACCAGTCATACAACGGCGCGCGATATCTTCATCATCAGACATTTCAGGCTCATTAAGACTAAATTCGGTCAAGCTAATAAGCGGCGCGGTCTCTGACATGCCATAACCAGTATAAACTTCGATACCTTGATCCATGGCTACTTTTGCCAAACCTTCTGTCAATCGTGAACCACCAATGATCATCTTTAAACCGTTAAAGCTCGCACCACGATCCTGTGCTTCTTTAAGCACCATTTGTAAAATTGTTGGTACGCAGTGGGTGATACTGACTTTTTCATTAATAATCAAATCGAGCAAACTATCAGGGGCATAACGTCCTGGATACACTTGTTTTAGACCTACCATCGTTGCGGTGAACGGAAAACCCCACGCATGGACATGGAACATCGGCGTCATAGGCATATAGACATCACCATAGCTAACGCCCTGCTTATCAGGAAGCATACCTAAGGTTGCGGCTTCTGCCAAACTGTGCAATACCAATTGACGATGGCTAAAGAACACGCCCTTTGGATCGCCTGTCGTCCCTGACGTATAAAAAGTCGTCGCAATAGTATTTTCATCAAAGTCAGGAAACTCAAACTCACTATTGGCGGCTTCTAATAATGTCTCATACTCACCTTTTACACGATTTTGACTACCACCAAAAACACCTTCATACGATACCCCATCATCATCGAGCCAAATGATGTGCTCGATGCTAGAGTTCTCAAACTGATAGTCTTTAACCAACGGCGCAAACTCAGAGTTCAGCATCAGTACTTTAGGCTTGGCATGATTGATGGTGTAAAGGATTTTATCTGGTGAAAGGCGAATATTAACGGTTTGCAAAATATACTCTGACATCGGTACCGCAAAGTACGACTCCAGATAACGATGACTGTCCCAATCCATCACTGCCACCACATCACCAGCGTCAAGCTTTAAATCAGCTAAAACGTTGGCTAAGCGATTGATACGGCTAAACAGCTCTTTATAAGTGAAGCGTTTTTTATCTGCATAAACGATTTCTTGATCTAGCGATACCGTCTTCGCACGGTTTAATAGTTGCTTTACCAATAGTGGATAATCGTAAGCGGACGGTGCACTATTATAGATATTTGACATAAAATTGACTTCCTTGTTGATCAGAGATAAAGCGTTAACGACTCTCGTTGTTAAAATCTTCTAACAAATTATATTTTTATGAGCAGCCATTACTGTTGCTCCATTACTATTACTAATAGTATTTAAAAAATGCCATCATCGATAGTAAGAAAAAACCCACACCATGTAAAGTATACACGCATAAACACCATGACATTGAGCGTTCGTTTATTCTGGTTTCACGCCTTATCACGTTATGTTAGCGAGCCTTTAGGTTAGTAGCCCTTAGATTATCAGCCTTTATATTAAGCGACACGTGATTTGGTCTTTACCATACCAAAACTGGCAACGAGCAAGGCTAAAATCTGTACAAACACTAGCAGCCATACCGTTAGCGACCACTGCCCACGCGCATAGACGATGCCGCATAGCCATGCCCCTAAAGTCCCACCCGTATAATAGCCTAGATAATACAAACCCGATGCGAGTGAGCGACCTTTCTTCACATTGACCGCAATATAGCTAATAGTAGCCGCTTGGGTAACGAATACACCGGAGGACATAATAGCAAGCCCTACCACCACCCCCCATAATGGTGTCACGAGTGTCAACAACACGCCTATCATAGAGATGAAAATAGCGACTCGAACGGTACGTGCTGACCCGAATCGGCGTAACAGGTTGGTCGATAACGGTGTAATAACGACCCCTATCAGATAGACTGCAAAAATATTGGCCAGTGCCCCCGTACTCAGCTCATAAGGTGTATTGGCCAGATGTAGATTAATAAAGGTAAAACAGCCCACTAGCGAGAACAACACACACGCCCCAAGCAGACAGGCCGTCACGACATAGCGGTTAGTCAAATGCTCTCCAAGCGTCTGTATCGCTGCTCGAAAATTGGGATTGGCCACAAATTGCCGTGAGGACGGTAGCATTTTTCCAACCCACATCGCGCCGACTAGCGTCATCGCTGCCATCACATAATACCCAGCACGCCAGCCAATGAGCTCGTGTAAATGCCCGAGCAAAAACCGACCAAGGAACCCGCCTAATACACAGCCTGACACATAGAATGACATCAGGTCCGTCACTGCTCGCCCTTCAAACTCCTCACCGATATAAGCAATCGTCACGACTGTAATACCTGGCACTGACAATCCTTGCATGAATCGCCAGAGCCCTAGCCAACCAATACTCGGACTCTGCGCGATTAACGCCGTAGGTATCGCCAAAAACAACAGCGCCCCAACGATAAATGGCTTACGCCCCACTGCATCAGAGAGCATGCCTAAAAACGGTGACATAATAGCAATCGCCATTATCGTCGCGCCAACGATCATACCTGCTTGCACTTCGGTCGCCGAAAAGTCCACCATTAGCACAGGTAGCACGGCTTGAATAGAGTACACCTGCAGAAAAGCAAACATACCAATTAGGCCAATTGTGAGCTTTAGCACCCACGATGGCGAATTGGTTTGAGGAGATAGCAATGGGGCGTTATTTTGAGTCTGACTGACAGTATTGTTCACAAGGATGCTGACTATATTAGGCGTCATATGGCTGACGTGAGTGATAGAATTAAAATAGAGTCAATTCATTATAAACAGGTTACAGCGTCAACTTAGCTTGATGTATGAAAACTACCTCTGCGCTCGGTTGCCTTGTACCACTGTTAAATTGAATTAACCATATAAACGTCAGCAATGATAATTGCTTTAGGTTTGTAACGGCAAGCACGTTATGGTATCACAGCCAATCACGCGTGCTGATATCAAAACCTAATACAAACAAAAAACGCCATTAATAACAACGTTAGGGCATGTCCTCAATTCAAACGACATTCATCTAACTGGGCTAAAAATGTCTAAATTTTGCCAAACATCGTCAAATAGTTAGTCAATATCTCGATATTATCTACACTATTTTTCTCGTTTGACGGCAATTTATCTCATTTTTATCTCCATTTTTGAAATCAGGACACACCCTAATCAAAGTTTCACCTTTGTAACAGACTTTGAGTGAGCAAATTGCCATAATCATAAAGCGCTATATAAAGTAGCTGTATAACAATAATCTTATAAATTTAAAAACTAATCATTTAAGGAAGTATATCGATGAGCGATAAAATTCATGATTTAGGGTCGGGTTTTTGGAACATACGCGGATCATTTCGCATTGGTGGTGTACTAAATATCGGTACGCAATGCTCACTAATAAAGCTAGCATCAGGACGCTTTATCTTTTTGGACAGTTATGCCTTAACAGGTGACGTTCGAGACGAAGTGATGGCATTGACCAATAATGGGGAAAATGTCGAGGCTGTACTGAACGTACACCCATTCCACACGGTACATTGTGCACAGATGGCAAAAGACTTCCCAAAAGCAACTTTTTACGGCAGTAGCCGACATCATAAAAAAATATCAGAAGTACAATGGGCAGATGACTTGGTCGAGAGTGATGCGGTCGCTGAACGCTATCCTGAGCTTGAGTTCTCTATGTCAGAAGGCGTCTACTATATCTCGCCTAATGAGATGATTCATGCCGGTTCATTATTGGCCTACCATCCTGCCAGCAAGAGCTTGCACGTCGATGATACCTTTATGAGTCCACCAACTAAATTACTAGAGGCGATATTGCCTGAGCTGATACTACATCCTACGACCAAAAAAGCATTGAAAAACGAACCCAGTGCTGGCAAGGAATATTGTGACTGGGCTACCAATCTCGCCCATGAATGGCGTGACACTCAGAACTTTTGCGCGGCGCATTCATATTTGGTCCAATTCAAAGAAGGCCAGTTTGAAAAAGCACTACTAAAAGCGATTAATAAAGCACGTCCTAAGTTAGAAAATGCTTAGTCGACCACATACTTTAAGAAAGTAAAAACACAAAAGAGGACTACCGTAATAGTAGCCCTCTTTTATTTTGACCTGACACTGTTATTAACAGCACTATCGAAACGATTATCTAAACAACAAATCTTTCAGCTCGTCTTCATTATTAATGATATCTGCCAATGTATAGCGCTCAAGGACGGTAATAAAAGCCCTTAATGCTTCAGAGAATACACTTTTTAGTTGGCATACTGGCGTAATCACGCAGCCTATCGGTTTATCTGTCTTTTCTTCGATAAAGGTAACTGGCAAATCTTTTGATTGAGAGCCTTTATCCTTACTCACTGGTACGGCAAAGCACTCTACCAAATCAAAATCAGGCTCTATTTGTTTAATCAATACACCCAAATTAATCTCTTTAGGTGCACGTGCCAGTCGTATGCCTCCATTTTTGCCACGCACACTTTCTATATATCCTAACTGACCCAGCTGATGAATAACTTTGGTCAAATGGCTTTTGGAAATGTCATAGCTATTGGCAATGTCACTGATATTAGCGAGCGTGTGCGGCTCCGGTTTGACCGCCAGATAAATCAATGAGCGCAGTGCATAATCACTATAATTGGTCAATCGCATTTACGAACACTCCCATTCTAATTCTCATTATTAATCATTTAACCACTAGCTGCTTAACCACTATCTACTTAACCAAACAGGCCATCCGGTCTAGGGCGTGCCAGCATCGGTACGTAGCTGATGCAAAATAACATAAAGCAGGCAATCCATGCACCTTGAGCAATCATAATCCATAATAAGTAATGGCTCATATCTACCAAAGGCAATAGCACGCGACTGGCAAACACTAGCACCATCAAACCATACATCAAAGTTGTCGTTTTAGGCGGACTATGAATACTGCGGCCAGTATGCCCAAGCGATACCCGTGTCATCATCGCTACCGTCATCATGCCAATACCCGAAATCGCGAGCCCATGTACCGCCAAACTATGAGAATAACCCAACCACGGTTGCAATGCGTACAGCATAAAACTCAAACACATGCCTAAAAACGCAATATACAATGACCAAAGCAACGGCTTTTGCCAAATGCCACGATGATACCAACCGACTAGACGAATGATGTTAACGATTGCCACACCGAGCGCCGTTATAGTCAGTAAATATGGATGAGGATAAAGCAGATCAACGATAAAAAAGGCTAAAAATAATAATAAGCTTGCGATATCTTGTACTTTACTATTATACAAGGTAATGGTTTCCGCAACGCCTTTAGCGTTAGTCGTACTAAGACCTCGCTCAATAAAGAATGGTACCACGCGGCGACCAATGGTCAATACTAAGCCAATGATTAAATAAAATCCCAGATACATGCCTATCTTCATGATGCTCATGTCTGCATTGATAATGCCCCAATAGCACAGTCCATTACCTAGCATTAATAACACCAACTTTGCTAAGATGCCCATCTGCTTATATTGCTTTACTTGCCATACTGCTCGGAAAATAGCGAAGGCCATCGATGCAATAAACAAAAAATCAAACACTGCGGCGACGTATAACAACAATGTGCTATTGCCCGCCACCACTATGCCCATCCCAAAAGCAATCCAGCTGAGACGTGCTAACAACCAACAGACAAAGATACCTAACAGTTTGTAGCCGTGCGGCATCATCACCCCTGTCCAAGTCTTGACCGCTGTCAGTAAAAACCCTGCGACCACTGCCAATGCATAACCATAAATCATCTCATGGCCGTGCCAATACAAGGGATTTAATACCTGCGCGTCTATATCTGTATGCCCAGTGAACACAAAGGCCCATAACACCATCGTGACTACCGCGAATAATGCAGCAGCACTGAAAAACAGACGGAAGCTCAAATTAAGAATTGGGTGTGGCGAGCTTGGCGGCTGACTGGGTAGGTTAATAGATTGCATAGTGATCTTCTTAGAGAATATTAATAAAACCGACCTTAAAGATTCATTTTATATGAATGTTATGTGTTAAGCAACGTACTTAGCCAGCTATAGTCGGTGAACGACTAAACCGCTACGGCGTTACCCTTCTTAGATGTACTACTTGTACACTCTGCAGTCGGCTGCCTTGTACCCATGTTAGAGTTCTTTGACTAGGGTCTGTTGAAAAATAGTTTTCAGAAATAAAAAAGCCACCCATATGGTCGCTTCTTATTTTTGGAATACTTAGGATATACTGAGCGAGAAAGGCTATGACAAAATGACTCAAATTCATCAGTGAATTTAAGGTGAGCTCAGTACATAATCATCAGTATTATCACCTTGCCATTTATGAATAAAGCTACCACTCGGATCATATTGCTGGGTTTGTTTGGCCAAATTAAACTGTCGGCAGCCTCTTGGATCAGCACCCACTCCCGCCAGATACTGCCAATTACCCCAATTGCTAGCGACATCATAATCGATAAGGTACTGCTCGAAATGAGTCGCCCCATAACGCCAGTCCAAACCCAACTCATGGATGAAACAGCTGGCAACTATTTGTCTGCCACGATTGGACATATAGCCCGTTTGCTTTAGCTGATTCATGCAGGCATTGATGATAGGATATGGCGTAGTACCCTCTTTCCACTGCTCCAGACGCTCTTTATCAAACTCTGTCGTTGGTGATTGTTCAGCAATGCCTTTGAACCAAAACAGCTTTTGCTGATGGGTCATGGCATACCAATAAAAATACTCACGCCACAGTAGCTCAAACCATATCCAGTAAGTAGACTCATTGGCCACCACTTCACGCTCATAATGACGCAAGCGGTTCAACAGCACCTTGACCGAGAGTGTGCCATTTGCGAGCCACGCTGAAAATTTAGTAGAGTGTGTCCAGTCATCCAAAGCATTGCGCGTGGTTTTATACGTACTAGGCGCATCAGAATTGAAATAATTGTTCAAATGGCTGATAGCATTAGTCTCTCCACCTTTAAACTCAGAGGGCAGTTGCACATCAAGATGATGTTCGTTGAAGAATAACGAATGGTTATCTGCTGTACCATTTATCAAATTGTCTGGCATGGGTGGCAGAGATTTTGGCGCTGGACTAATAACTACGTCTGTTTCGGCATTTAGTAAATCATGATCTGATTCGACTTGTTTACGAAACTGCGTGAAACTTTTAGGCAATTCTTCCATCGGTAAAGACGCAAACAACGTATTGGTTACTTGCTCATGCCAGCGTACCTGTGGGTACTTACGTTGCAAGAAACCATAAGCTTGGTTTTGGTTATAATCTGCCGTTTGACTGACACAGATATCAGTGACCTGTTGCTGCTCGATAAGCTGACACAGCTGCGTAAAGGTATCCAATGGAGCCGATGATGTATGCGGCGTTAGATGCAATAATCTATTGCCAAGACGTTGTAGCGATTCATTCAAATCAAACAGACTCTCAGATAAGAACTGCTGACGAGCATCGCCTATTCGATCGAAGTCGTAAGCTTGATCTTTGTGTGCCTGACCGATGCCATCTGCTAAAGCATCCGCATAAACAAGTAACAACTGCCTATGGTTTTCTTGGGCCAGCATTGCTGCTTTTGCCAATGTTGCATTATCATCTATACGCAAATCATTATAAAATAGTACCAACACCGCTTCTTTATCTATTGGCATCTTTGTTAAACTATCTAATTGCGGATTTAACATGTTTACGACTCCCTAATTGTACTCATACACTTATTAGCTCAGTCTGAACTATAATATTTTAGAATATGATATACGGTACAAGGTATGTTAAATATCTCACTTAAATGTTTGTTATAGTCAAATTCATATAAGTCCGCTATATCGTTGACCGCGCCAGCTATATTAACGTATCAATATCACTGTAGATTGACGATACTTATCTGCGTTATTCTAACCATAAGCCTGACTGCCTACATGATTTATTCCTAGGAGAATAATATGACTGAAGAAAACGCACCAGAAGAAAAACGTAAGCTCATCAACAAGTTTTTGATGAGACTAACGAAAGATCAACCACAGATGTATTACGCCACGACATCCGAAATCTCTCGCAGCATACATACCATGATAAAAGAGCATACCAATCGCCTATCTGTAGAAGAGCAAGCACTTGTCAGACGCATCACGATTGAAGAGATTGAGGCCCTACTTGGTTTTCATCATAAACAGAAAATTTAAAGAAACGCGTGGTGTCTCAATAACATAAACATTAATACCTGCTAATTTTTAGACAGTACACCCATAAAAAAGACCGCTATATAAGCGGTTTTTTTATGGTTCAAATATCAGTTTACAACATTTAAAAGTTAAGCTTTTAGAATGGATATTCGCGTGGCTGATGCTGTACAGATATCCAATGCAATCTGGTGAACTCTTCTAGTACCCACTCGCCATTGAAACGACCGATACCTGAGTTTTTCTCACCACCGAACGGCGCATTACTGTCATCATTCACTGAGATATCGTTGATATGCGTCATACCTGCTTTGATACCGCGAGCGAAACGCATGCCTTTAGCTAAATCTTGCGTAAATACCGCACTCGATAGGCCATACATAGAATCATTAGCAATAGACAACGCATCGTCTTCATCTTTGGCACGAATGATACCAACCAACGGGCCAAATACTTCGTTACGTGACAAATCCATCTCACGCGTGACGTCGGTGAAGATATGTGGTGGCACTACTTGACCGTCTATCTCACCACTTAAGATCATTTTTGCGCCTTCTTCTTGCGCTTTGGCGATTTTATCTTTTAGTGACTTGACTTGTTTTTCGTTAATGATTGGACCGACTGCTGTTTCCATTTTGTCAGGGTCGCCGACTTGCAAGGTTTTGACATGCTCAAGGAAACGCGTCACGAAGTCATCATATAGTGCGTCTTCGACAATAATGCGGTTAATCGCAATACAGATCTGACCTTGGTGCAGAAACTTACCAAAGGCAGCTGCTTTTACTGCTTGATCGATATCAGCATCTTTTAGTACGACAAATGGGCTATTACCACCCAATTCAAGGGCAACTTTTTTGATATAATCGCCGCCATTGGCCAGCTCGCCGATGTGCTTACCGACTGAGGTTGACCCAGTGAATGATACTAGGCTTGGCGTTTTGTGTTCAACAATCGCATCACCTATCTCGCTACCTGAACCGACGACTACGTTGAGCAGACCTTTTGGCAGACCTGCTTCTTCAAATACTTTTGCCAGTAGCAAACCACCTGTCACAGGCGTGTCGCTAGCAGGTTTGAGCACCACTGCATTACCAAGTGCTAATGCAGGCGCAATAGAGCGCTGGGTCAAATGCAATGGGAAGTTCCACGGGCTGATGACTGCAACAACACCAATTGGCTCACGGTAAATGAAGTTTTCTTTATCAGGGGTATTAGATGGACGAATCTCACCATGCACACGGTTAGGGAAAGTCGCAGCTTCAAGGGTAATCGCCCGCGTTGCACCAAACTCGACCATGGCTTTGATACGGGTGCTGCCCGACTCTTTGATTAGCCAATTAACAATTTCTTCTTGACGCTGGTCTAATATGTTAACAGCGTTGTACAGTACAGCAGCACGTGCCGCTGGTGTTTGCTTGGCCCACTCTTGCTGCGCCTGACTAGCAGCTTCATAGGCTTCATTGAGCTGCTCTTCCGTCGCTTGTTGAATTTTTACAAGCTCGTCGCCGTTGTATGGGTTTGTATTGGTATTGACGCTATCGTCTTTACCTTTTTGCCATTCACCTGCGATATATTGCAAATGAAAGTCACTGTAAGCACTGGTGTTGGTATTATTCGCTGACATAATGATCCTTATTTTTACTTAGTTATGTTTAAAATTTGGTTTTAAAGATAGTTTTAAAATTATTATCGAAATATTGAATGAGAAACTTACTTATAAAAGCTTATTTATAAAAAATCGCTTATAAACAGCTTCTTGTAAACAGTCTCTTGCAAGAAGTGCCTCTAAACTCATTGTTAAGCGATATATCAGTCTAACGATTTGACTAATAAACGTCCTAATGACTAGCGAGCCTAAAACGTACCTTGATAGACGACTGGTCTAATGCTACCATAGCTATTAATAAAACAAGACTACTTTACCCGTAAATATTGTTGATGAAACGTAACGCATATAAATAAATACTATTAGAATACGTCCTCAATATGACGCTTAAATGAATATTAATCACTCTATTACTATGAAGTTCCAAGGAGAACATCACCTCTATGTCTACTATTACAAATGCACCACCCATACCTATTGCTACATCAGATACTAGAGCTCACTTGCTCGAAACTGGCTATCAACTCATCGCCAAAAAAGGCTTTACTGCCGTTGGTCTTAAGCAAATACTAGACACAGCAGGTGTACCTAAAGGCTCTTTTTACCATTACTTTGCGTCCAAAGAAGCGTTTGGTGAAGCGATTATTCATCATTACTTCAGCCTATATAAGACACGCCTAGACATCATCGGTGCGCAGAATGTTAGTGCACAGCAAAAGCTATATAACTATTTTCAAAACTGGTACGACACTCAGCAAAACGGCTGCGATCATGAAAAATGCTTGGTGGTTAAGCTCAGTGCTGAAGTAGCGGATATGTCAGAGCCTATGCGCATCGCGCTAAATGCAGGCTACCAACAAACCGTCAACTGGCTTGGTGATCAAATCAAAGCTGGTTGGATAGATGGCTCTGTACCACAGCCTGATAACATCGCTGCTGAGAGCATCGCAAAACGCTGGTACTTTGCTTGGTTGGGTGCCAGTTTAATTGCCAAAATCAGCCAAACCAATACCCCACTCGCAGAAGTTTGGCAGATGACGACGTCACAACTCGGACGCTAATGCTCTAGACGCGTATTCTCCATTCTTAAATGGTTATTACTGCATTAAAACTCTACGTTAGATAAATCATTGGTGTCTTAAAAAGCACACCAATGATAATCGCCAGCAATGAATCACTCTTAGTCTCTTGTCATTCTAGTCTTTTGACTGGTTTCTTGACTGCCTCAAGCTATCAAGGGTCTAAGAACGATTCACGTTCTAATACACAATCCTCATAACTCTTAAACCCCTACTTAATAATCAAGTTATGAGAGACTTTTGTAAAAAACACTAGACGACTGGTCTAATTGATGTACAATGCACGCAAATGTAATAAATGAACTCGCCAATAAATAAATTTGCAGCTCGCACACCCAATCAATATTTAACAAAGTTTAGGAATATTATGAACAACTTCCAATATTACAACCCAGTACGTATCGTTTTCGGTGAAGGTCAAATCGAGCAATTATCAGATCTAGTCCCTACTGATGCCCGCGTCCTTATCACCTATGGTGGTGGCTCAGCGCAACGTAATGGTACATTGGACGAAGTAAAAAACGCCTTGGCAGCAAACGGTAATCGTACCGTATTTGAATTCGGTGGTATTGAAGCCAATCCAGAATTTACCACGTTGCTAAAAGCAGCCGACATGGTAAATGAGCACAACATCGACTTCTTACTAGCTGTTGGCGGTGGTTCAGTGATTGATGGCAGCAAATTTGTTGCATTGGTATCGTCACTGACTGAAGAAGATGGCACTGTGTCACGTGAACAAGCGTGGGATGCATTGACTAGCTATTGTAGAGACATCGATTCTGCGGTTGATTTGGGTGCGGTACTAACCATTCCAGCAACTGGTTCTGAGATGAACTCGGGCGGCGTTATTAACTATAGTGAACGTCAAGCAAAACTACCGTTTGGTAATGCACTTGCCTTCCCTAAATTCTCAATTCTAGACCCAATCAAAACACTTACATTGCCTGAACGTCAAGTAATGAATGGTGTGGCTGATGCATTCGTTCATGTGATAGAACAGTATCTAACCTATCCTGTGAATGCTAAAGTCCAAGACGCTTTTGCTGAAAGCCTGCTCAAAATCCTTATCGATGAAGGCTTGGTTGTTAAGCAAGATCCAGAGAACCTAGAAACCCGTAAAAACATTATGTGGACGGCGACAATGGCATTGAATGGTCTGATCGGTACTGGTGTACCACAAGACTGGACAACTCATATGGTTGGTCATGAGCTGACATCGCTACACGCGATCGATCATGCACGTACCTTAACTATCTTATTGCCATCAGTGATGCGTGAGCTAAAAGAAAGCAAAAAAGAAAAATTGCTCCAGTATGCACGTAACGTATGGAATATCACTGATACTGATCAAGACGACGACGCCATCATTGAGACCGCGATTGTTTACACTGAAAACTTCTTCCGCGACTTGGGCTTGCCTGTTAGCCTAGAAGATGCCGATTTGACTGAAGCAGCGATTGATCCAATCATCAAGCAGCTTGAAGTGCATGGTATGGTCAAACTTGGTGAGCACGGCACAAACGACTTAGAAGTATCACGTCGTATCCTACAACGTGCCGTTACTAGCAAAGCGTCTTAATAAGTAACATCGCCGTAATAAGAAATACATATAGTTATGCTATTTATAGTAGCTACTCAGCAATGGGTAGTTACTACATTCAACATCAGATTCAATATCAGATTAGACATCACATCAAAGATAAAAATCTTTAAACAAAGAATTTTGTACAAGAAAAACCTTTCATCGAAAGGTGCAAAGAGTATAAAGATAGACATTTAAAATCAATAATTAAAAAGGATAATAATATGAGCTTTGATAATACTCAAAACCAACAACAAAATCGTCAAATCAAACTGGCAAGTCGTCCTCATGGCACACCAACCAGCGACAACTTTGAGCTTGCTACTAGCGATACCCCTACCCCTAACGACAAGCAAATGCTCCTACGTACCGTTTACCTATCACTTGACCCTTACATGCGTGGCCGCATGAGTGATGCAAAGAGCTACACCGATCCACTACAAATTGGTGACGTCATGACGGGCGGTACAGTGGCACAAGTGGTCGAATCTAATGTCGATGGCTTTGCTGAAGGTGACTTGGTTGTATCAAATTCTGGCTGGCAGGACTATAGCGTCAGCGATGGCGAGGGTGTCCTAAAACTAGATAAAGATATGCCACATCCTTCTTATGGTCTTGGTGTACTTGGTATGCCTGGTTTTACTGGCTACATGGGCCTAACTGATATCGGTAAACCACAAGAAGGCGAAACTTTAGTAGTAGCCGCAGCAACTGGTCCTGTCGGTGCAACAGTCGGACAAGTGGGTAAAAAACTTGGTGTACGCGCAGTTGGCGTAGCAGGTGGTGCTGAGAAATGTGCTTATGCCGTCAATGAATTGGGTTTTGATGCTTGTATCGATCATCATGCCGAAGACTTCGCCGAACAACTAAGCAATGCATGTCCAGATGGTATCGATATCTATTACGAAAACGTTGGCGGTAAAGTGTTCGATGCAGTATTACCTCTATTGAACGCGCATGCCCGTATCCCAGTATGTGGTCTAGTATCACAATACAACGCCACTGACTTACCTGACGGCAAAGACCGTTTAGGTATGCTAATGGGTCAAGTATTGGCCAACCGTCTGACGGTTAAAGGTTTCATTATCTTTGAAGAGTATGGCGACCACTACCCTGAATTCTTAAAAACCATGGGTCAATGGGTTGAGTCAGGCGATATCAAAACCAAAGAGCATCAAGCAGATGGCTTAGCACAAGCACCGCAAGCGTTCTTTGATATGCTAGAAGGCAAGAACTTTGGTAAAACAGTCGTTAAGGTTGCTGACGTTAAATAGTTTATGGTGAATCATAATCGCTATAACTACTTAACAACATAAATACTGACTTTAACAACTGACTATTAAGTCTCAAACATAGATACTGTTAGCAGTCATCATTTGCTATTACAATTTTAAGATGGTTGCTACTTATCTGATAACAGAATTTTTTCTCTATCCACACTAATTTTTAACACTAATGAATAATAAATAAGGATAACTATGAATATTTTAATGGTACTAACGTCACATGACCGTCTAGGTGACACTGGTAAAAAAACAGGTTTTTGGCTAGAAGAATTCGCAGCACCTTACTATGCATTTATTGATGCAGGTGTGAATGTCACGCTAGCCTCTCCTGCTGGCGGTCAGCCACCACTCGATCCTAGTAGTGACAATGAAGACACGCAAACCAAAGACACATTGCGTTTCAAAGATGATACTGATGCTCAAGAGCATCTTGCTACTACTAAAAAGCTCGCTGACATGAAAGCAGAAGACTTTGATTCAGTATTCTATCCTGGTGGTCACGGCCCATTATGGGATTTGGCAGTAGATGAAAACTCTATCAATCTTATTGAGACATTTGTTAAACAAGACAAACCTGTTGCGTTTGTTTGTCACTCTCCAGCAGCGCTCAAAAACGTGAAAATTGATGGCGAATACTTGGTTAAAGGCAAAAAAGTGACTGGTTTTACCAACTCAGAAGAAGACGCTGTTGGTCTTACCGATGTCGTGCCATTCTTAGTAGAAGATGCAATGATCGCCAATGGCGGACATTATGAGAAAGCAGCTGATTGGGAATCATTTGTGGTAGAAGATGGTCTATTAATCACCGGTCAAAACCCAGCCTCTTCAGAAGAAGCCGCTAAACGCTTACTCGCTAAGCTTAAAGGTTAATACTATGATTCGTTTGCATCATCTTAACCAATCACGTTCATTGCGTATTTTATGGCTCCTAGAAGAATTAGGCGAACCTTATGAGATCGTGAGTCATCAACGTGATGCTAAGACGCATTTGGCGCCTGATAGCTTAAAAGCGGTACACCCTCTTGGTAAGTCACCGGTCATCGAAATGGATGGTCAGACATACTCAGAGTCCGGTGCCATTACTGAGCTATTGATCGAACGCTTTGCGCCAGATCGCTTGCGTCCTGCACCCGACAGTACTGACTATGGTCATTACTTGCAGTGGATCGACTTTGCTGAAAGCTCGCTCATGTTGCCACTTATGCTTGAATTGTTTACCAAAAAAGCAGGCATCGAGGATAACGAGTTTTTGAACGGTTATATCGAGATAGAAAAGACCAGATTGTTTAAGTATCTAGATACGTCGGTCGAGGGTAAGTCGTTCATCGTGGGTGACCAACTCAGTGGTGCAGACTTTATGCTATCGTTCGATTTAATTATTCTTGCTCAACGTCAGAAACTAGACGATTATCCGCATATTAAGCAATATGCAGAGCAGTTGGCGAGCCTTGATAGCTATCAGCGTGCCATGCGCCTTGAAGCTGAATATGACGAATCAAAACAAGCCTAAACGCACGCCATAGTAAATGTTTTATAAAAAACATGATAAAATAGCTCAAGTCTATCTTGGGCTATTTTTGTTGTTTGTTACTATAGTCGATTCAATTTAAAAGTAGTACAAGGCAACCGAGTATAGATGTATATGTGATACTTCAAGCGAGGTTAACGCTGTCATACTTTGGTAGTGGAATGACTATACCTATAAAACATATTCTATTGTACGACTATACCGTTGACAGGCTTTGTTAATCTAAGCAGCCTATACAATCAACCGTCCACCCTCAAAGACAGTCATTCATCCATGAGTACTGAGTATCAATTCAAGCCCCACGAACAGCCAATGATGGTGGGCTCTCCAGCCAATCCTGATCATCCTGCACGCCGCAAGGTTTTTTACCTGATTATTGGTATTATTATTGGGGTGACTGCCAGTTTTCAAAATGGTTTGCTGGTCGCGAACCTGACTCAAATTCAAGGTGACCTTAGCCTAACGCCTATGGAAGGCGGATGGATATCGGTTGCCTACAATATGACCAATGCTTGTATCACCGTATTGTTATATAAGATTCGTCAGCAATTTGGCATGGCATTATTCAGTAAAATTACCCTGTTTTTTTTGCTACTAGCAACCAGCATGCAATGGTTTGTAAGCAGTGGCTTGATGACGGCTGCTGATGGTATGTGGCTTGACCCGTATTATTTAGAGATTATAGCGCGTGGTTTAAGCGGTATGGTGGCCAGCGGTATGACCATCTTAGGATTGTTCTATTGTTTACAAGGCATGCCAACCGTCAAGCGTACTAGCGGTCTAATTTTGGGGTTTGGCTTGGTGCAGTTTGGTATTCCATTGTCACGAATCATCTCGCCCTACCTCACCATCGATGGTCAGCTTGAAAGCTTATTTCTATTTCAATTTGGTTTGGCACTGATTTGTTTTGGATTGATTAATATATTAGAGCTACCACCAGGTAATACAGAGAAAGTATTTGAAAAACTGGATTTTTTAAGCTTTGGATTTTTTGCAAGTGGTCTGGCTGCATTGTCTGTCGTTTTAGTACAAGGTAGGATTTTATGGTGGACGACACCTTGGCTTATCTATCCACTCATAATTGCTATCGTCGGGATTAGCATCGCGCTATGGATTGAAACCCATCGCAAAAATCCAATGCTACAAGTGCGCTGGATGCGTAGCCGCAATATTATTGCCTTTATGATTACCGGCGCTATCATGCGAATTTTGCTATCTGAGCAAAATGTCGGTGCGGCAGGATTACTTGCCAACTTAGGCTATGGTGGCGATCAGCTGATTACTTTTTATGCTGTCATATTAGCCGCCAGTGTATTGGCCTTGGTCATTAGTATTTTTAGTACCAATCCGATAGATTTACGCCGACCCGTTATTTTTGCGGTGGCGTTGATTGCCTTAGGTTCTTGGATGGACACTAGCGTGTCTATTAATTCAGCACCTTATATGTTTTATATCAGCCAGTTTTTGATTGCATTTGCCGCCGTGTATTTCATGGGGCCTTTGGTTTTTGAAGGGTTTTTGCGTGCTATTGCCAGCGGCCCTGCCTATATTATTAGTTTTTCCGTTATTTTTGGCATTTCACAAACGGTAGGCGGATTGGCGGGTGCAGCCGCTATTCAAGCATTTACCACGGTTCGTACGCAGGTTTATTATGCAGATATGGTCAGCTCACTCAATTTTGGTGATCCTGAGCTAGTCGGACAGATAGCTGCTGCACGCAGTACTATATCTACACAAATGACGGATGCCACTCAAACCAATACGGCTGCTGTGTTGCAAGTACTGCAAGGTATTCAGCGCCAAGCCACTGTGTCTGCTTATGGTGATTTGTTTTTCATCATGGCTCTTCTATCGACTGGTGCTACCGTTATTTTACTGCTCAATTATTTCTACTATCGTTATCATAAACGTAACCCATTGGCTAAAGAGCTGGCCGTTATCGCCAAAATGCGTGAACCAAAATAAGATATTTTTAACATCGCTAAAATATAAACAACACGTTTTTGTACCCATATCAAATTATCTATTATATTGATCTAACCCTTTAGGAGCGCGTCATGAGCCAAGAAAAATCCAATGACCCTGACCAAAAAACTCAGACGCCAGCCGACATCCTGTCTTCTAACAACCTATCTTCTAATGACTTGTCTTCTAATACCGTTGAGATAGCAAGTGCTGAAGACAATGAGACCCAAGTTGCAGAAAAGGTAATGGAGAGTGACGCTGATAATGAAACACCCATGCCACCAACCGAACCTATTCCTTCCGCTTCAGGATGGAACCCTAAGAAAAAAACGTTCTTTAATATAGGGCTTTTTATTATCCTCATCATAATTGGTGTATTTCTGATTCTTTATGCTTGGAAACTGCCACCCTTTACCCCAACGGTGCAGCAAACCAACAATGCCTTTGTAAAAGGTCAAACAACCATTATCAGCTCACAAGTATCTGGCTACGTGACCGATGTCGCCGTAGAGGATTTTGCTAATGTGAAAGCTGGTGACTTACTGGTAAAAATAGACGATCGCACTTTTCAGCAGCAGCTTGAACAAGCGCAGGCCAATATCGAAGTGGCGTTAACCAATCGATCCAGTAATGCGCAAGACACCCAGTCTAGCCAAGCTCAGATAGAAGCGCGTGAAGCCGATTTATACAGTGCAAAAGTCAGTGTTGATAGTGCACGCGAAGATGTCAAACGCTATCAAGGACTGGATGCGATTGGTGCAGTGTCAAAAGCGGAGGTGGCACATACCAAAGCAGAACTTGCCCAAGCGCAGGCAGGCGTACAACAGGCTGAAGCCAATCTACAAGCTGCACAGCAAGCTAGCAAAAAAACCAGCGGTAGCCGTTCATCACTTGATGCCAATATCCAAAATGCTGAGGCCGGTGCCAAGCAAGCCAAAATCAATTTGGACAATACTATTATCACAGCTCCCGAGTCAGGTCAGTTAAGCCAAGTCAGTGTAAAATCAGGACAATACGTTAGTGCTGGTACACAGCTCATGTATATCGTACCGAAGGGCGTGTGGATTATTGCCAACTTCAAAGAAACACAAATCGCGAATATGACAATAGACGAACCTGCGACCATCCATGTGGATGCACTGGGTGGTGCTAAGTTTTATGGACGTATCAATAATATCTCGCCAGCAACGGGCAGTGAGTTTAGTTCATCAGCAGCAAACCCGACTACTGGCAACTATATTAAAATTGCTCAGCGGATTCCGGTACGTATCGATTTAGATGAAAACCAACCGGAACTGGCCAAACTGCGACCTGGTATGTCAGTTTCTGTCGACGTGGATACTGAAGCAAAATAAATTCCCGCATTTACTATTCGACACTTACTATAAGTGCGAAAAAGCCCCGCTAGCAAATTGTTTATAACAACTGCTAGCGGGGCTTTTTATTATCGTCAAATTACTTATGGTAATAAGCGTTTGGTATTCCAACTATCGCCATTTTCTTGAGTATATACAATGCGGTCATGCATACGATTGGCGCGACCTTGCCAAAACTCAATCTCATTGACCGTAATCTCATAGCCACCCCAAAAGACTGGCGTTGGCACTTGAGTGTCTTCTGGATAATCTGCTTGTAGCTGCTCAAACGTTTGCTCCATAACGGCACGATCAGCAACTTCACCACTCTGTGGCTGGCTAACCCATGCACCCACCTGACTATCGTGTGGACGCTTTTGGAAATATGCTGCAGATTTTTGAGCATCTATCTTAGCAATGCTGCCACTGATACGGATTTGACGCTCAAGCTCATGCCAAAAAAACAGCACCTCAGCATTAGGATTCTCGGCAATATCTTGTCCCTTAGCACTTTCGTAATTGGTATAAAAGACAATACCAGTATCTGTAATTTCACGCATGAGCACGATACGTACACTAGGTTTATTATCAGCACCGCAAGTAGCCAAACTCATCGCATACGGCTCTTGCACTTTCTGCTCTATCGCTTCATTCATCCAAGTATTTAACAACTCAAATGGTGATGTAGGTACTGACTGTTGATCAAGCGCGCCCTTTTCATATGACAGACGTTGATCGGTAAAATCCATACTCATGGTCATTCCTTATTTTAATATTGTTGCCTTATTATATGAACTGATCTTAGCCCAATACGGCTTTGATATGATCAGCCAAGTCATTTGCGAGCACATCACATTCTATTTCATCATCTGATTCGACCATCACTCGAATCATAGGCTCAGTTCCTGACTGACGAATCAGTAGACGGCCTCTACCTTCTAAAGTAGCCTGCGCTTTCTCAAAAGCGGTAACCAACTCCTCATGCTCAAACGGATCTTGCATTTGCGACAGACGCACGTTGACCAGTTTTTGTGGCAACACTTCAAACCCCTCGACGAGATCACTGAGCGCGCGCCCACGTGCTTGCATCACAGCCAGTACTTGTAAGCCTGCAATGATAGCATCGCCAGTACGGCTCTTATCTAAGCATAAAATGTGGCCAGATGGCTCACCACCCAATATCCAACCATTCGCTTCAAGCTCATGCATCACGTAGCGATCGCCTACTTTGGCACGCGTAAATGCAATGCCATCTGCTTTTAGTGCTAGCTCTAAGCCCATGTTACTCATGAGTGTACCAACCACGCCTTTAGCCTTGGACTGACCTTGGGTAGCAAGCACATATAAGATGCCATCACCGTCGACCAGATTACCAGCCTCATCGACCATCACAATACGATCACCATCACCGTCTAATGCGATACCAACATCTGCCTCGTGCTCAACTACTGCTTTTTGTAAGCCCTCAGGATGAGTAGAACCACAATCAGCATTGATGTTGAGTCCGTCTGGTGTATTGTTGATGGCAATCACGTTAGCGCCCAATTCACGCATAACTCTTGGTGCCACACTGTAGCCTGCACCATTGGCACAATCTACGACAACTGTCAGATGGCTCAAATCATACTGATAAGGAAAGCTGCCTTTACAGAATTCGATATAGCGACCTTTGGCATCGTTGATTCGATTATTTTTACCCAACTGTGCTGGATCAAGAATAGGCATGACCAAATCATTGTTATTATCACTAACATTGCCACCGATACTCATAATAATTTTTAGCTTATCGTTAATAGCATTTTGCATCTCATCAGTCAGCTTTTTGCCATCCCCTGAAAACAGTTTGATACCGTTATCATAATAAGGATTGTGTGATGCAGAAATCACTACGCCCGCATCAGCGTTAAAACTACGAGTTAAATGAGCAATGGCAGGCGTTGGTAATGGGCCAAGCATATGAACATCGACACCAGCGGCGTTAAATCCTGCTTGCAACGCCCCTTCGATAACGTAGCCTGAAAGACGAGTATCTTTACCGATGACCACACTAGGTCTACGCGCAGGATTGTCATTGTTCTCTATCAATACCTGACCAGTGACATAGCCTAACTTCAAAATAAAATCAGGCGTAATCGGCAACTCACCAAACTTTCCACGGATACCATCGGTGCCAAAGTAGCTCATTATATATGCTCTCCAAGTCTAAAAATTAAAGGCCCAACGTATACGCAGGCGATAATACTATTATAATAATCTGTTTATGTATTTTACAAAAAAAACAGCCAACAATAACAAGGTATTGTTGGCTGTTTCAATCTCAAAGTCAAGGCAGCTCTGCAAACCAGCTTTCGCTAACGTAACACAAAACTGTCAAAAACCTTCTAACTTACTCGATAGTTTGGTGCTTCTTTAGTGATTTGAACATCATGAACGTGCGATTCTTTCATACCTGCCGACGTCACTTTAATGAACTGTGGATTGGTACGCATATCTTCGATAGTTGCAGAGCCCGTGTAACCCATTGATGAGCGCAAACCGCCAACCAACTGATTAACGATACCAGCGACTGGACCTTTATAAGGAACACGGCCTTCGATACCTTCTGGTACCAGTTTTTCCACACCATCTTTAGCATCTTGGAAGTAACGGTCTGATGAGCCATTTGACCCTGACATCGCCCCAAGACTACCCATACCGCGGTAGGCTTTGTAGTAGCGACCTTGGAACAGTTCAACTTCACCTGGCGCTTCTTCTGTACCAGCCATCAACGAGCCTACCATGATACACGAGGCACCAGCGGCGATGGCTTTGGCCATATCACCTGAATAGCGAATACCACCATCAGCAATCAATGGAATGCTGTCTTTTAATGCACTAGCGACGTTATCAATCGCTGAGATTTGTGGCACACCAATACCTGCAATGATACGCGTGGTACAGATAGAACCAGGGCCAATACCTACTTTCACGGCATCGGCGCCTGCGTCACGTAACGCAAGTGCTGCATCGCCTGTTGCAATATTGCCACCGATGACTTGTACATTTGGATAGTGCTTTTTGATCCAAGCAACTTTATCAATCACGCCTTTTGAGTGACCATGTGCGGTATCAACAACGATAATATCGACGTCTGCTGCAACCAATGCTTCAACACGCGCTTGAGTATCTGCACCAGTACCAACAGCAGCGCCAACACGAAGACGGCCTTGCTCATCTTTACAAGCATTTGGATTGTTTTCAGCTTTTGCAAAATCATTAACGGTGATAAGACCTTTTAGGCGGAAATCATCATCAATAACGATCACTTTTTCGATACGGTGTTCATGTAGCAAACGTTTGATATTTTCGTTGCTCTCACCTTCATGTACCGTGACTAGCTGACCTTTTGGTGTCATGATTTGGCTAACTGGCAGTGACAGATTTGTTTCAAAACGCCAGTCACGATGCGTGACAATACCAACAACTTTATCCGTACCTTTCTCTACGACAGGTACACCTGAGATATTATTGTCTTGAGTCAAGCGTAGTAATTCACCGATGGTCATCTCTGGATGCACAGTGATAGGATCAACGACTGTACCCGCTTCAAACTTTTTGACGCGGCGTACTTGTGTGGCTTGCTTGGCGATATCCATGCTCTTGTGCAAGATACCCATGCCACCAAGCTGTGCCATAGTGATGGCCATTTCAGACTCAGTGACCGTATCCATAGCCGCAGAGATTAGCGGTAGATTTAGCGTAATGTTTTTGGTCAAACGGGTAGAAAGATCGGCAGTTTTTGGCAAGACTTCAGAATAGGCTGGCAACAATAAAACGTCATCAAAGGTTAAGGCTTCATCGACAATTCGCAACATACAGACCCCTAGTGGTGGTTATTTTGATGGGTGGGATTTTAGCAATAAACCAGCGAAACAAAACGCTCGAAAACTGCAAGTGATTGACGGATCATAAGTTTGCACAAATATAGTGCAGTCTCACGCTTAACCACTTATTTATCCCTTAAAAATAACGCCATATTATAACAAATAATGAGACAAATCGCATGCTATATTTGTCAGTTTGTTTTACACAAGTAAGTCTGTGTTGATGACGATCACGCTTTGTATGGCTAGTAGCTCTATTTTGATATCAATAACTTTCTTTTACGGCTTACAGCTCTCTTTGGTAGCTATAGTTGATTTAGTTTAAAAGAGAATCACGGCAATCGAGTGCAGATGTATATGTGATACTTCAAGCGAGGTTAACGTGGTCACTCTTTTATAGAGGATTGACTAGATTGGCTTTCTGTTAAAGTAAAACGCTCTGTCGGTAGATACTTATTTTGCTGCTTATACAAGTAACCAAGCATCTGCTCACGTATCTCACAGGCTAACGTCCATGCTTCTATGGGACCTACCCCTGAAACAGCACCGCGCAGTTGAATGGTATTTTCTGTCACTTCTACGACGAATATTTCAGGCTCCGTTTTGTTATCCCAAAGCTTGTTATCTTTGACCATCGAGATGAACTGTTGACGAATAGCATCAATATCTGCACCATAATCAATATACAAAAACACAGGACAGGTCTGATGTACTTCTGTATGTGACCAGTTCTCCACTCTATCAGTGATTAATTCACGCATTGGCACGATTAATCGACGCTCATCCCATGTTTTTAGTACCGCATAAGTGTAACGCAAGTCTTCCACGGTGCTAAAATTGCCATCCATTATCACACTATCGCCAATCCGTACTGGCTGAGTTACTGCCACTTGTACCCCTGCGATAATGTTACCCAATATTGGCTGGGCGGCGATACCAATGACCACACCTGCGATGCCTGCTGAAGTCAATAAAGTCTTACCAAGGCCTTCCATATTGGCAAACTCACTAAGTCCTATCCAAAAGCTCCCCAAAATCATAACAAAGATAAAGACACGGCGGAATATCGAGACATAAGTACGGCGGCGACGTTCCTTATCGAAATGCTCTTCAGCCAAATTCTCAATCTGCATGTTTTGATAACGGTTGGCAAAGAAGTTAATGATACGAATACCTAACCACATGGTACTGAATACCAGTCCAATCCAAATAAGGGGACGAGTGGATGAGGCAACTGCATCTAAGTAAGGAAAACCGCCAGAAACTAAGGTGAAAACGAGTGAAAAACTGATCGTAAAGGTCAAAGGTACCGTCAGTTTATTAACCAAATCTGCTACGCCATTGGTGCTACCAACATACATGCTGTACTTTTCATCATCGATATAATGATTGATGATTTTTTCAGTGCCTTTACTGAGTAGCCAGCCCACACCCATGGTTAATAAGAAAAACAGTATGAGCGCTGAAAACTCCCATAGCGCAATCCCGAATATCTTTATTTTTAACCAAGTGGGTAAATAACGTTCAAACTCAGCGGGATGATATTGCTCATAGAGATTATCAATATTGCCAACGGTCTGCGCAGAAAACACCCAAATAGGCGCTTCCTCACCTACTCGTACTCGCTGCAAATAGATAGGAACACGGCGCTCTCGATAATCAATGTATCCAAGCTGAAGAGACCGTCTAGCAATGCCCATGACACTGCTAGTATTACCAAGTGGTGGCTCAATCAGACCGTCGGGACGATCTGGCATGTCGTCGAACACGTACAGCTCTTTTTCAGATAACAAAAAGTCCAATCGCTTTGTTAGATCAAGCGCACGGCCACGCTGGCTTTTCTCATCAATCAAGTTCATGTTTAGCGCATAAGCGGCCAAGTCGTACTGTTGCTTCATTACTGCTGATTGAAAAAACTCTAAAGCTGCAAGCGGCGTTTCTAAATTGGGTGGCTCAGATAATGGCGGTAATCCGGCATTTAGCTTATCGAGTATGTAGTAGCTCTCATTATACTCTCCTGTCAGTGCTGAGTCCCCTTGCAATCTACCTGCCTGCTCGACGGCGCTACGCTCAGTAGGATCAAATATTTCTTCTACTACACCAGAGAGACCAACACTATCCTCTCTCATATCATTGACTTTTTGAGAAGCATATTCAGCGAAATTGTCAGGTGTACTTGATGACTGGGCGCTATCTTGCTCACTTGCGCCTTGTTCGCTTGCAGCCTGCTCATTGTCATTAATTGCTGCATTAACAGGTAGGCAAACAGCGCTAATCACAAGAATGGAAAAAGTGAGTAGCAATGACCGCAGGTTATAAACCTTCACGTCAGACGCGGCATTGTTATGCTTATTAACATCCATACTGACATCAGTATTAGCAAACACATCAGTGGCTATACTATGGCTACTAGTAGCTCGATTTTTGAGGGTATTCATAGATTAACGGCCAGTAATTTATGTGTGAGTCGCATACAAAGGCTGTCCTTCATGAAGATGATTCTTATATTTTGTTAAGTCTACAAAAAAAGCCAGCGTAAAGCTGACTTAGTTTGTGACTATCTGTATGGGTATTCTGTAACAGAATTACCTTAAGCGCGGCGCCATGTCGTACCAGCACGGCTGTCTTCGAGCTCAATACCAGCGTTTTTTAATTGTTCACGTATCTCATCAGCACGGGCAAAGTTTTTGTTGGCTTTAGACTCTGCACGTTCAATGATTAAATTATCAATAACAGCATCCGTTAAACCATCATCTGCCTGTTCACCAATCACAGCTTGCAAGAACTGCTGTACTGGTTGCTGCAAGATATTAAGCACTTGCGCCAATGCCTTTAATTGCTGAGCTGACTGCCATGCGGTGTCTATCTCTTCAGCTTTAATGGCTTTGGTGATGTCACGTGCCAGCCCAAACAAGACACTAATTGCGGTTGAGCTATTAAAATCATCATTCATCGCTTTGATAAAATCTTGCCCAGCTTCACTACTGTAGGCTTCAGTAGTCAACGCTTCATCAATTATGAGCATCTCACCCTTTAACTGTTCTGCCAATTTTAGAACGTTATAGAGCCTGCTTAGGCTATTATGTGCTTCGTCTAATGCACTGTCCGAGAAATTGACTTGGCTGCGATAATGACTTGATAGTAAGAAAAACCGTACTGTCTCAGGTAGGTACTTTACCATTACATCGCGAATGGTAAAAAAGTTACCCAATGACTTGGACATTTTTTCGCCATCGACGTTAATAAATCCAACGTGCATCCAGTTGCGTGCATACTCGCAGCCAGTTGCAGCTTCAGACTGAGCAATTTCGTTTTCGTGATGCGGGAACTGTAAGTCGTGACCACCGCCATGAATATCAAAGGTGCTACCTAGGCATTTAGTCGACATCGCAGAGCATTCAATATGCCAGCCTGGTCGTCCTTGTCCCCATGGTGACGCCCACTGCGGCTCATTAGGCTTTGCGGATTTCCATAGTACAAAATCAAACGGATTGCGCTTGTCATTTTCGACATCGACGCGTGAGCCCGCCTGCATATCATCGAGGTTGCGCTTGGATAATTTGCCATAATCGGCAAAGCTATCGACAGCGTAGTAAACATCACCATTGTCGCCAGCGTACGCATAGTCGCCTGTGACTAGCGTTCCAATCATTTGCTGCATCTCATCAATATGATCCGTCGCACGTGGTTCAGCGTCTGGCATCTGGCAACCAAGCGCCGTCGCATCTTCATGCATGGCTTCGATAAAACGCTGCGTCAGCGTACCAATCTCTTCCCCATTTTCGCTAGCACGCGCGATAATTTTGTCATCGATATCCGTAATATTACGCACATAATTAACGTTATAACCCAACTGTGCTAGCCAGCGGACAGCCATATCAAAGCCGACCATCACCCGCGCATGACCAATGTGACAATAATCATAAACGGTCATACCGCACACATACATGCCTACTTGCCCTGCTTTGAGTGGTACGAACTGGCGTTTTCCGCCAGTCAATGAGTCATAAATCGCAAGCTGAGACATCGCATCGGCAAGTGGTGTGGTCATAGTAAAAAAGCCTTTTAATATAAATAAAATTGATTAAATAAAAAGTAAAAACATTGCCTGCGTTTGATTAACAGGCAATATAAACCACTGTCGTCATAAATATAACGACCGTGATATAAAACTTAACCCATTATCTTAGCGAAAACAGCCATAAAATACTACAATGGGCGCGCAACTAACACTATTCCATCACAAAAATGATTAAGGATTTAGATATGGGCAATCGCTTGAGCAAAATATACACACGTACTGGAGATGACGGCAGCACAGGTATGGCAGATGGTAGCCGTCTCAGTAAAGCTGACGACATATTCAACGTCATGGGTGATATTGACGAGCTTAACTCACACATTGGTCTGGTGCGCGCCCAGTTACAACGCAATAAAGGCCAATCTATCGCAAAGGAGTTTTCTGAAGGCTTAATCATTATTCAGCACTTACTATTCAATATCGGTGGTGAACTTGCCATGCCAGAATATGAAGGGGTCAGTGCCACTCATATTGAATGGTTAGAGCAACAGATCGATGCTATGAATACCACCTTGCCACCGCTAAAAGATTTTATCTTACCGACAGGTTCCGTATTGGTTAGCCAATTACATGTCGCGCGTAGTGTGTGTCGCCGTGCTGAGCGTCAAGCTGTACTATTACAGCAACAACGTCCAGAAGCCATTCGCCGCACCGCAGTAAGCTTTATCAATCGTTTATCTGACTGGTTGTTTGTCGCTGCTCGTTTTTGCACCGACCCCAAGCAAGTCTCTGAAGTACTATGGGACAGTCAGGTATTAAAAGATTTCGCTGATAAAAAATAGCGGTATGTGATTATTAAAATATAAAGAAAAGCCCGCAACCTTAACGCTGCGGGCTTTTTTGTATTTATCATCTAATCATTTTTTTGAGCTGACTGACTAATTAGTAAATAGCTTAGTAAGTGGCCGTGCTATCTTCGATGATTATCATATCAATAGATTCATCTTTAGGTACTTCTTTTGGTTTTGCTGGCGTTTTAGGCTCAGACGACGCCGTTTGATTGTTCGCTGCTGGACTGCTCTGACTTTCTGCTGGCTTATTGATGGTTGGCGGCGTCGCAGGCTCAGCAGGACGAGTCGGCTCAACGGGCGTGACTGCTCTAGGCTCACGAATCTGTGCTGGCTGACTGTTGTTTTCCTGAGTAGCAGCACGTTGGGCGCGTTGGCTTTCCACTGCTGACTGGAACACAGAGCCTGCCATTACATCAGCAACGATAGTCATTAATGCTGGTTGTCCGGCGATACGTGTACGTACCTGGCCACCTTGAGTGCCTACGACATAAGTGAAAGCGTCATCAACGAGCATGTTGTTATTAATACGAATATTGTTTTGTGCTAAACGTGACTGCAAGCTTGGCTGATTATTGGCCGCTTGTACTTGACTAGCTTGATACAAATCAGCACTTGGTAGCGTCATGCTAACGCTTGCCTGACAAGTCGTCATACCATTTGCATTGGCTTGTTGTAATACTGCTGCATTCTGTACATCAATCACAATACCGTTCATTTTGTCCGTGATGGCACCGCTAGCAAGATTGATCTGAGCATCGTTTGCGTAGTTGGCAGCCAGCGTTTGCGCTTGCTGATTGAGCGTATTCTTTAGAGCCGATTTGAGACGATCTTGTACCATTGGATCATCACAGCTAACGGCAGTGGCTGATGTGTTTTCAGTAGCGGTTGAATCTTGTTCTGTGAGCTCTGCGGCCTCAGTGCTGTCTTCTTTCTCTGAGCGATCACAGCCTGCAAGCGCCAAACTACATACGATACCGATTCCAGCGACTTTCTGCCACTTGCTTAAACTCTTATTTGCTACGCTCATATTGATTCTGCTCCCAATTTACTAATTCGTACCGCCACTGAAGGACAGTGATTGATGTTCAAACCGCAACTCTAGCTGCCATAGGTCTGAAAACCAGATTATTATACGGTGTTTGGAGGAAATGGTCATTAGTGTAGCCCATGGATATACAAATAACGCCCCACATAATGGGTAAAACCTACACTTGGTTGCAAAAACATAACAAATAGATGCCCATGAACTCAATATAAGTGCTTTTTTAAATTATTATCGCTGGTAAACAAAAGAGAAAAAACCTACCAATTGTCTGTTTTACAAATTTTATTAGACGCTGCTTATATGAGGCGATATCATTGCTCATAAAAACAGCTGATCATATAAATAATGATAAATATAAAGAACACCCGCTTACTCGGTCATCGAGGCGCTCGTGGCGAAGCATTAGAAAACACTTTTATGGGATTTCAGCATGCTCAACGTCTAAATGCTCATGGTTTAACAGGGGTCGAGTTTGACGTGCAACTGAGCGCTGATGGTTATTTAATCGTGTTTCACGATGATGACTTGGCACGGATGTGTCGTCAACAGTCACGCATTGATCAGTTGAGTATGGTAGAGATTCAGCGCCAACGACAGTTTGAACATCAAATAATTCCATTAGCCAGCATAGCGTCTTTGCTGAGTAACTTTACGCACATTGAGCTTGAGATTAAGACCCACAGCCGCACCGATTACCCCAAGTTAATGAGAGCTTTGACACATAGTTTAATTGATAGCCCATTTGCCAATCTTCCTATTGCACTAACCAGTTTTGATATGGAATTGCATGCTCGACTGCAACGCAGTAAGCTATTGATGCATATACCGCGTGGCCTATTAATTGAAACACCTAAAGCGCTAACAACCGCAACCAATACTGCGCTGCAACTTGGCTGTAGCCAATTGGGTATTTATTATCCTTTAATCAACCAGTCTATCATTGAACGTAGTCACCGTTACGGCTTGCCTGTAAGTGCTTGGACAGTCAATGACACAGATATAATTGAACAGCTAGTCAAATGGCAAACCGATGTCATCATTACTGACTTTCCAAGCCATTTGTTATTGAATTCATAAATCTATTTCTCATTTCATTCATTCAAAAAACCTACATATATTTAGTCTTACTTACACTTCTCCTTAATGCCTGATAAGTCACAGGTTATTTCTACAAATACATTCTATAAGCCATACAAGTTGTTGTTATTTAGCAATATTTTTATAGTGTATAAGTGTTCACTTTGTTAGGTTTTTAAGGTACTATAGAGACTTAAATTAATACCGTTAGGGATATTATATGATCGCAAAAAAAGCACTTGGCTTACCGCTGAAAGGCTTACGTTTCGCTATCAAATCTGGTGATACGCTTGTGAAAGCTGCCAGCACTCAAGTCACACGTTTTAAAACGCGTTTTGATGAGAGTAACTCGTTTAATGAGCAGCCAGTTGCAAAGCGCAACTATGCTGACACTGCCGTTCAAATTGATGCTCCTGAAGATAGCAGCATTGATATGCGTGAGTTTGAGTTTACAAAAGCGCCAATCAATTGGATTCCAGCGTCTATATTGGTAGCCACGCCTATTGCTGCTGCTATCATTACGCCATGGTATCTGTTGACTCATGAAGTTAGCGCGCCAGTTTGGGGTGTATTTGGTGCCTTTATGGTATGGACAGGTATCAGTATTACTGCTGGTTATCATCGCCTGCTATCGCATCGTGCTTATAAAGCACACCCGATTGTCAAAAACTTTTTATTGCTAGGTTCTACCTTTGCAGTACAAGGTTCAGCGTTTGATTGGGTTTCTGGTCACCGTACGCATCATCGTCATGTCGATGATCGCTTAGAAGACCCGTACTCAGCAAAGCGTGGCTTTTTCTTTAGCCACATGGGCTGGATGCTACGCAATTATCCTAGTGGTAAATTTGACTATAAAAATATCCCTGACCTAACCAAAGATAGAACGCTGCAAATTCAGCATAAATATTACGGTTTATGGGTTGCGGCATTGAACATCGGTGCAGTCGCCGCGATCGGTTGGTTATTGGGTGATGTTTGGGGTACTTTGGTCATCGTAGGCTTACTACGTCTGGTACTGACGCACCACTTTACCTTCTTCATCAACTCGTTATGCCATATGTTTGGTAGCCGTCCTTATACTGATACCAATACTGCTCGTGATAACTTCTTCTTAGCTATCTTTACGTGGGGTGAGGGTTATCATAACTACCATCACTTCTTCCAATACGATTATCGTAATGGCGTAAAATGGTGGCAGTATGACCCAACTAAATGGTTGATTGCTGGCCTATCAAAGCTGGGCTTAACCAGTGAGCTACGTACCGTTGATGACACTACTATCAAGCATGCCGAAGTACAAATGCAGTTTAAGGCAGCTCAACAGCAGATTGATACGGCAGCCAGTACTGGCCTTGATCTTCCTCATGCGATGAAGAGCTTCCAAGATCGTATTAAGTTTGAATACGATGCATTTATACAAACTGTCGAAGAATGGCAAGTACTGAAAGCGCAAACCATTGAAATGAAAAAGACAGAATATGCTGATCGCTTGCACGAAGTTGATGATAAGCTAAAGCATGACTATGCCAAGATTGAGCAAAAAATACTTGAGCATAATAGCAATCTAAAAACAGCGTTTCGCTCTATTGGATTAAACAAGAAAGCCGCTTAATTACCTATAATATAGCGCTGATTTATTTTGATAATTGCAAAGCTTCTCCTTCCCTCTATCCGTCATGGATAGGGGGATTTTTTTCTTTAGTATTACAAGAGATGGACAGAGCGACACGATGTCATATGACGGCTATGTTATAGTAATCCCTTTACTCTGATATTCAAATGGGAACGGCTCACATGCGTTATCAAAACACCTATGTCAACCTAGACACACGCCTCTATCATGAGCAACTGCCAACGGCATTAGACAATCCACGTGCGGGTCATTTCAACACACAAGTTGCACAGCAATTGGGCTGGTCAGAAGATGACGACTTGATGACTCGTTGGGTTGACATACTCGGTGGTCAATACGTGCCAGCCGAGTTCCAACCGTTGGCTATGGCGTATGCCGGTCACCAGTTTGGACAGTGGGCAGGACAATTGGGTGATGGACGTGGCCTATTGATGGCGCAAGTACTCGATAGTAATAATCAACCGCAAGATTTACATCTCAAAGGTGCTGGTCTCACGCCTTACTCACGGATGGGCGATGGACGCGCTGTACTGCGCAGTACTATTCGTGAATATTTATGTGGTCATGCGCTTACGCAATTGGGTATTCCCTCCTCTAACGCTTTAGGATTTGTGGTCTCTGATACGAGAGTACGCCGTGAGCGCATCGAGGCTGGCGCGGCATTGATGCGTGTGGCTGACAGTCATATTCGCCTTGGTCATATCGAATGGATCGCTAGTTTTGCCCCTGACTTACTTGCTGAATTTACCGATTATATGATCGACACTTATTATCCAGAGTGCCGCGATAGCGAAAAACCTGTATTGGCATTTTTGACCGCTGTGGTTGAGCGTACCGCACGGATGATCGCTGACTGGCAATTAATAGGCTTTGCTCATGGTGTCATGAATACAGACAACTTATCTATTACGGGTAGCACCTTAGACTTTGGGCCTTTTGGCTTCATGGAACGATTCAACCCTGCTTGGATCAACAACCACTCTGACCACACAGGTCGATACGCTTATCAAAACCAGCCTGCTATCGGTCATTGGAATCTCAATGCTTGGTTACCACACTTTATGCGTCTAGAGGGTGTCACTCGGGAGGCATTAGCCGATTGTTTGGCGCCTTATGAGGCGACCTTTATGCAGCATTATCAGCAAGGATTGTGCTGTAAACTTGGGTTACCGCACGAGTCCGATAGTCTGAGATTGGCTTTTGAGTGGTTAACGTTATTAGAAGATAACTTGCTCGATTATACCAATAGCTTCCGCGCGCTACTGGGATTAGTCGCACCAAGCGCTCATCCATATGAGCAGCAGCTACTGGTGACCATGACTGCTGAGCTTAACGATGAGGCAACACAAGTATGGCAAGCGTGGTCGACACGTTATGTGGCTCAAATACAGCAACTGCCACTTGAGCAAGTCATCAACGAGATGACCGGTAATAATCCTGTTTATATATTGCGTAATAGTATGGCGCAGCGTGCCATCACAGCGGCAGAGCAGGGTCAGTTTGAAGAAGTCAATCGAGTGTTTGAGTTATTGGCCAAGCCTTATCATGTACAAGATATCGCCACCGATTTGGATATTGCACCCCCTCTTCCTCATACGCCACAAGAGCCGATTAGTTGCTCATCTTAATCTAGGGCATGTCCTCAATTCAAACGATAGCCATCTAACTGGGCTAAAAACGGCTAAATTTTGCCAAACATCGTCAAATAGCTGGTTAATATCTCGATATTAACCAGCTATTTTTCTCGTTTAACGGCAATTTATCTCATTTTGATCTCCACTTTTAAAGTGAGGGCATACCCGAGTCTATCATTCTGTAATATTTTGAAACATTATGGAGTTAAGGTTGGTATTTGGCTCTGTTTTTTGGCATCATCAATGAGATAAATAATGAATATCATTTTATTATATTGTTCCGACAATTCACGGCTGTTGACTAGGCGTGAATTGTCAATAGTGCTAGAATGATGGTTTTACTAAATTACATTTTTAAGCTTGTCTTTAATCATTGGTTACTATGTCTGTAATCATTAGTTTTTAATGTCAATGTACCCTTAGATTATGATCATTCCATGATTTTTTGAGGGTAAAACGTTATTTTTTATCTCCATTTACTTTATTCCAATTTATTCCAACCATGGCAATTATTATGAATGACGATACCCATTTGAATACGGATCACCTTACGACAGAAAAAGAGCAGTTTGAACAAGCTGCCTTGCATTACCATGAATTCCCGCGCCCGGGTAAAATCTCAGTCACGCCTATTAAGCAGCTGGCTAACCAGCGCGATTTAGCGCTTGCCTACTCACCTGGTGTAGCGGTTCCTTGTCTTGAAATTGAAAGAGACCCGACGCTAGCAGCTAAATATACAGCTCGTAGCAACTTGGTAGGCGTCATCACTAACGGTACTGCGGTACTGGGTCTAGGTAATATTGGTCCATTGGCATCAAAACCTGTCATGGAAGGTAAAGGCGTTTTATTCAAAAAATTCGCAGGTATCGATGTTTTTGATCTAGAAATTGCACAAAACGATCCAGATAAATTCATCGAAGCAGTCGCCTCTCTTGAGCCTACTTTTGGTGGTATTAACCTAGAAGACATCAAAGCACCAGAATGTTTCAAAATTGAGCGTGAACTACGTAAGCGCATGAACATTCCAGTATTCCATGATGATCAACATGGTACGTCAATCATCGTTGCTGCAGCGATGCTCAACGCGTTGTTGATTACTGGCAAAAAAATCGAAGAAATAAAAGTGGTTTGTTCGGGTGCCGGTGCCGCTGCTATTTCTTGTTTAGACATCATTTGCGCACTTGGTGTGAATAAAAACAATATCTTTGTTTCAGATTCACGCGGTATCATCACCACCATTCGTGAAAATCTTGACGAAACCAAACAGCGCTATGCACGTGAGACGACTGCGACCACTATCGAAGAAGTCATGGACGATGTCGATATGTTCTTGGGCTTATCTATGCCTGGTACATTGTCTGAAGACATGGTTCGCCGTATGGCCAAAGACCCTATCGTCTTTGCACTTGCCAACCCAACACCTGAAATCATGCCAGAATTGGCACATGCCGTACGTCCAGACGTCATCATGGCAACAGGTCGCTCAGACTATCCAAACCAAGTAAACAACGCACTATGCTTCCCTTATATCTTCCGTGGTGCACTAGATGTTGGTGCAACCACTGTCAACGAAGAGATGAAAGTGGCTTGTGTAAAAGCAATCGCTGCGATGGCACACGTTGAAGCAACGCCAACTGCAAGCGTTAGAAACATCGAAAAAATGCAAAGCTTCGGTCGTGACTATTTAATTCCAGGACCTCTAGAGCCAAATCTAATCATTGAGATTGCTTCTGCCGTTGCTCAAGCTGCCATGGATTCAGGCGTTGCCACATTGCCTATCGATGACATGCAAGCCTATCGTCAGCGTCTGTCTGAGTTCGTCTATAACTCTGCGTTTGTGATGAAACCAATCTTTACGCGTGCCAAATCTGATCCAAAACGTATTGTTTACTGTGAAGGCGAAGACAACAATATCTTGCTCGCTGTGCAAGTAGTCGTTGATGAGAAACTAGCGAAGCCTATCTTGGTTGGTCGTCCTTCAGTGATTGAAGCCAATATCGAAAAACTGGGCTTGCGTCTAAAAGATGGCGAGAACATTACCATCGTCAACGTTGATGATGACCCTCGTTATAAAGACTACTGGCAGGGCTACTACGAGCAAAACAAACGTCGCGGTGTCAGTATTGAGCTTGCGCGCCGTGACGTTCGTCGCAAGACCACATTGATTGGCTCGTTATTGGTCGAAAATGGTGCGGCAGATGGTATGGTATGCGGTACGTTTGGCCATTACCAGTTGCACCTAAAATACGTTGAAAGCGTCATTGGCAAAAAAGAAGGCATGAACGATTTCTATGCTATGAATGCGGTACTCATGCAAGATCGTAACATTTTCATCGCGGATACCTATATCCACGAAGATCCAACGGCTGAACAATTGGCTGAAATGACAGTGTTGGCGGTTGACCAATTACGTCGCTTCGGTATCACGCCACGTGTCGCGCTAGTGTCTCATTCTAACTTTGGTGCATCAAACCGTACCAGCGCTGTTAAAATGCGCAAGGTATACCAGATACTAACAGATATGAATGTAGACTTTGAGTTTGATGGCGAGATGCAAGGTGATGCGGCTCTAAATGAGCATATCCGTCTAAACGATATGCCATCAAGTCCGTTAAAAGGTGCAGCGAACTTGCTCATCTTACCAACACTTGATGCGTCGAACATTGCCTTCAACTTGCTTAAAACAGCAACTGGTAGTGCTTCTATTGGTCCTATCTTATTGGGTACTAATAAGCCAGTACACATCATGACACCATCAGCGACTGCACGTGGTATCGTCAATATGACTGCACTGACAGTGACTGAAGCGCAAGACTTAGAAAGCGAAAAATAGTCATCTATCATATGCAATATGATTAAGGCGGGTTCTATCATCCACTGACAGAACTCGTCTGCTATACTAAAACCAGTCAATGCGACTTATAAAGCATTGGCTGTTTTTTTTGATCAATGAAAACTGAGCTAATGGTGCTTTAATCAGTACAGCGATGATAAGTACAATGACATTTTGCTAAATAAACAGAGGCTTTTATGCAAATATACCTTGTGGGCGGAGCGGTTCGCGATCGACTCCTAAAGCGTCCTATCAAAGACAAAGACTTTGTCGTCGTTGGTGCAACCGTTGCAGAAATGATCGATGCAGGATTCCAGCAAGTCGGTGCAGACTTTCCTGTGTTTTTGCATCCTAGCAGTCATGAAGAGTACGCACTGGCACGTACGGAACGAAAGCAAGGGTTAGGCTATCAAGGCTTTAGCGTACATGCCACTCCTGATGTAAGCCTAGAAGATGATTTGCAACGTCGCGATTTGACAATCAATGCCATGGCAATAGAAGTCACCAGCCTAAATGATGACACCCCTATCAATGGTGATGTCATTGACTATTATGGTGGACTGGCTGATATAAAAAGCAAGACATTGCGCCATGTATCAAGTGCATTTAGCGAAGACCCACTACGGGTGCTGCGAACGGCTCGTTTCTATGGTCGTTACTACGATTTGGGGTTCAGTATCGCAGAGGACACCTTGAACCTAATGCGCCAATTGGTTGACTCTGGAGAGCTTAGTCATCTAAGTAGCGAGCGCATTTGGCAAGAGTCGAGTCGCGCAACCATGCAGTTATCGCCACAAGTCTACTGGCAGAAGCTGTTCGAAATCGGCGCGTTGTCGGAGTACTTTGAACCATTACATCATGCTTGGGCTGATACTCAGATACGAGAGACCGTACAAACTGCGCTATATTTTGCAGGGCAAATGCAGCTTAATTTGTCACAGCGTTGGGCACTGCTAATGAGCAGCCTTAATCCATCTTTATTTACCTCAGAGCCTACAGACGAAAACGCTAATGCAGCAGTTAATTTAAAAGCGATCAATAACATAGGTAATATCGCCAAAGTACCAAAAGCACATACCCAATTTGCCAACTTATTCGTGCAACAAGCCGAAAATCTCAGCAAGATAAATAGCCTGAGTGCTGCTGAAAAAATCGACCTTATACAAACTTGCGGCGCTCATAAAGAGCCTGATAAACTCTCGCAATTACTCGTATGCAGTCATGTCCTACAACTGGCAGTGCAACATCGTCAGATGATGATAGCGCTAAATAGCTTTCATGCTATCGGCATGACAGATATAGCAGCAGACCTCAAGGGCCCAGCCATTGGTGCGGCATTGCGGCAGGCTAGAATTGAGCACTTACAAGTACAGAACTCACATAAAAAACATTAGAGAGCAGATAGTATCTTAGCTATGAATCAAACCATCAACGCCCTCCAATCAGAAAACATCAATGCCAAAGCGCCAGTGATGCTCGTCACAGGAAGTGCTAAGCGTATTGGCGCAGCGATTATTAAAGCCGCTCACAGCCAAGGCTACCGAGTCATTATTCATTGTCATCATAGTGAATCAGAAGCCCAAATATTGGCCACACAGCTGAATAGTCTGCGTGCAGATAGCGCAGCGCTTATCATCGCCGATTTAGCCGTCGTTGATGATAACAACGCTTTGAGTACACTCGTCAAAAATATTGTAGAGACCTTTGGCCAGCTCGATGTATTGGTACACAATGCTTCACGCTTTTACCCTAGCCCACTTGGCAGTATTAATCACGCACAGTGGGACGAGCTATTTTTGACCAATGCCAAAGCGCCTTTATTATTGAGCCAAGCACTATTTCCTTACCTTAAAAACCAGCAAGGTTGTATTATTAACCTACTGGACATTCACGCGCATGATAAGCCGTTTAGCAATTATACTGTCTACAATATGGCAAAAGCGGCTCATCGTATGATGGTACAGTCTTTAGCACTTGAGATGGCACCAGAGGTACGGATCAATGGCGTCGCACCTGGCGTCAATATCTTACCTGACGCTGATAGCGACCAAGCATTGGATCATGATCAGCAACGAAGTATCATCGGCTCAATCCCTATGCAGCGCATAGGTCGACCTGATGAAATTGCCCATAGTGTGCTGTACCTTGTGCAGGCCCATTATCTCACTGGTGAGATTATTACTGTTGATGGTGGTCGCAGTTTAACCCTGGCTGGCGGTCAGGTTTGATAGAAAATAGCACTTCATATAAAATATCTTAATAATGGCCCATTTTTTGCTTGAAAAATTCAAAAAATCAGGTATCATTGTCCGTCTAGCGTTAGGGCCCATAGCTCAGTTGGTTAGAGCAGAGGACTCATAATCCTTTGGTCGTAGGTTCAAGTCCTACTGGGCCCACCAAATTCGAACCCTTACAGTCATTGACTGTAAGGGTTTTTTATTGCTTAAATTTAGTAAAATATAGTCAGTTCAATATAAAATAGATACAGCTCATGTCAGATAACAATTTATCTAGGGGCTATCCTAGATAAATTATTCAGTTCCTTTTTAACCCATCGTTTTGGCTGATGTAATTGACGTTTTGGATTACTGTCGTTAAAATGCCATTCACATTCCTTTAAAAATAGATAGAAATGCTCTTTTAGCATGCCATTATATTTACGCACATGTCTCTTGGCTTGGCCTCTTCGACAGTGCTGAATATATTTTTCTGAATATAATTACCTTACAAACTCGAAAGCAAAACACTTGTTTCGCTATTAAGAATGCCATCAATTTCTCTTACTTGACGCAGTACTTCATCAAATTCTCTCAAGCTTGTAGTATGTATCTCCCCTACCAAGTCCCACGCCCCATTGGTCGTATGTAGCTTAATCAGTTGCGGGATACCTCGTAATTTCCTGATTACTTGTGACGTAGATTTTCCTGTTACTTCAATCATCATCATCGCTTTGACGGTTTCTTTATCTAGTGCCTCATGCACTCGAATCGTAAATCCTAAAATAGCGCCGTTATGCATCAGTCTGTCTAACCTGTTTTGGACAGTGGCACGAGAAACTTTGAGTTTTTTAGCAAGGTTTGAGATGGTTGCTCGACCATCTTGTCGCAGTTCAGATATCAGTTCGCTATCTAAAGAGTCATAAGTGTAATACGCCATAAAAATGCTTCCTTCATTGAATTTTGACATTATGCTAAGCAGCACTTAACAATATGTCAAAAATACGTCCATATTTAGTAAGTTATTGACATTTTAACTGACAATTATAATTGGTAGCATATTAATTGTCGGTTCAACAAACAATATTCATGAAAAGGAACAGCATTAATGTCTAAGTTTATCGTATCACCCAAGGAAGGCGTGCCATTCGTTAGTGTACAAGCAATGGCTAAAATGATTCATGATTATGGCGTTGAGCAATGTATTACAGATCTAGTGGATGCTTTAGAGCAAGACTATCTTCGTTGGGATCAATTTGAGAAATCTTCTCGCTTTGCATCGCACTCAAAAGACGGTGTCATCGAGTTGATGCCAGTCAGCGATGGAGAGATGTTTGCTTGCAAATATGTCAATGGTCACCCAATCAATACCACACGCAATCTACAGACCGTAGCAGCGATGGGTATCTTGTCTGACGTCGAAAATGGCTATCCTATTTTGCTGACAGAGATGTGTATCCTGACGGCATTGCGTACGGCTGCCACATCAGCTATGTTGGCCAAACATTGTGCGCCAAAAGGCGTTACAAAACTGGCGCTAATAGGAAACGGCGCTCAGTCTGAATTTCAAGCATTAGGCATGAAAGCCATAATGGGTATCTCTGAAGTTCGTTTGTATGATATTGATCCAGCGGCATCACAGAAAACAGCTGATAACCTTGCAGACTCAGGTTTGAACATCATTGTTTGTCGCACGTTAGAAGAAGCTGTTTTAAGTGCAGAGATCATTACTACCTGTACGGCTGACAAAACCAATGCCACTATCTTACGCGACGATATAATCACAAAGGGTGTTTATATTAATGCGATAGGCGGTGATTGTCCTGGTAAGACAGAGCTGGATAGCAATATATTAATGCGAGCAGATCATGTGATTGTAGAGTTTGAGCCTCAGACACGCATTGAGGGGGAGATCCAAAATCTATCAAGCGATTTCCCTGTTACTGAATTTCATCGCATCCTCAAAGGTGAAGTGCAAGCTCGAAAGTCAGCTGATGATCTCGTCGTGTTTGATGGCGTTGGTTTTGCATCAGAAGACTTTACGGCATTAGTATTTTTACGCGACTTGATCAAAAAGCAGGGCGGGTATGAGATTTTAGATCTGATACCTCAGCAAGCTGACCCTAAAAACTTATATTCGGTAGTGAAAGGCCATAGCAAAAATCATAGCCTAGTGACGAATGAAGCTGAATCTGTGGCTATGTCGTAAGTGATTAATACAATCGCTATTCATATAGCAGTAATTAATACAAAAAATGATAATCCTTTCTCATTTTTTATAACGTTTAAAACCAACATTATTTTTTAAATTTTTTCTATATTTAGTATGGCTCTTGAACAGTTATGGATATGTTTATTTTTTAAATGTACCTGCTAATTTTCAAGAGCTTTACTATATAAAAATGAATTTAACTTAAATGATGTAAAAATTATTTTATTTGATAGAGATAAAACCATGACTGATGTAATGAAGAATATAAGAATAGTAGAAGTTTATTCAGATATTGCAGGCTATAAAAAAGGCGCTTCTCTAGGCATTGATGCATTAAAAGCGTCATCAAAAGAGCTTAATGCAGATTATTTTGAAAAATTGCAATTCGACAGTATTGAGGATGATAGCAACAGTGAGGGGGAATCACAATTTGCGCATGCAAAGTATGCTGATGTGATTGAACCGATTATCTCTAAGTTAGCACATAAAATAAAAGATATAAGAAATGAGAATAAATTCCCCATTGTCTTAGCTGGAGATCATTCTAGCTGTGCAGGAACGATGCATGGCCTAAAAATGGCGCATCCTGATGCTGAAATTGGTGTGGTCTATATAGACGCACATGCTGACTTTCATTCACCCTACACCAGTGGATCAGGCAACATGCACGGCATGCCTTTGGCCATGGCGTGTGCCATTGATAATCTAGAATGTCAGCGCAATGAGCTTTCTGAAAAAGAAAAAGAGTATTGGGAAAAATTAAAATTTATGGCATCTGATGAACCCTCTATCAAGCCAGAAAACGTGGTCTTTTGTGCTGTCAGAGATTATCAAGAAGAAGAGATGGATTTAATTAGAAGACATAAAATCCCTTTATATAGTGTTGCTGAGATAACTCAAAAAGGCATCAGTTCTACAGTAGAGGAAATCTTCAAGAAGCTGGAATATTGTGATCATATTTATGTCTCGTTTGATGTTGATAGCGTTGACCCTTTATATGTGCCAGGAACCGGTACGCCTGCAATGAATGGTCTGTCATACGAACAAGCCATGCAACTTAACATAGAGTTAATCAAAAATAAGAAAGTATGCTGCTGGGAAATGGCAGAAATCAATCCTTTGTATAATAATTCAAAAGATGACTCAAACAGAATATTTAAAATTTTAGAAAAAGTGACGCAGTCCCTTTTAAAGAATTACTAATATTAAATATTTAAAATGAGTTAAAACATCTAGCCTAAATGTATTTATTGCAAATATTTATTTAGGTTAGTTAAAAAATGGACTGCGAGTAACAATAATATGGACATTATTAAATCTAGTTCTTCAAGTCAAGATGTTAGCAGTATCAGTACCAGACAGTTTTTAAAATTCTTTATACCCTCTATAATAGGTCTGTTACTTTTCGTATTTCCAATCCCCTATGTAGATGGTAAGTTTGTATCATATGCAGAAGGATTTACCATTCCTATCTCTGTGTTAAAGGATTATATACAGGGTTATATGGGTGATGTTTTACCATTGCTTGTTGTAATCTCCATTATGATTACACTGTGTTGCACGCTATATACTAAAATCATGAAGCCTTCATTGATTTTGAATAATGCATTTTTAAACAACTTACTGAACGTCACAACACCTTGGCTTATTATTAGAATGCTTGGTGCATTTTTCGTTGTCGTTACCTATTTTAAATTTGGGCTTGAGGCAATATATTCAGATAATATTGGAGGCTTAATATTATATGAATTAATGCCAATACTTTTTATTGTATTTTTCTTAGCTGGGTTGTTGCTACCACTACTGCTCGATTTTGGCTTATTAGAGTTTTTTGGTGTGTTATTAAGTAAAGTAATGAGACCTTTATTTGGTTTGCCCGGTAGGTCCTCTGTAGATTGTCTGACATCATGGTTGGGTGATGGTACTATCGGCGTATTACTAACTGATAAACAATTGGAAGGCGGGTTTTATACCAAAAAAGAAGCAGCCGTTATTGCGACCAGCTTTTCAGCAGTCTCGATTACGTTCTGTTTGGTTGTCATCTCTCAGGTTAAGCTAGAAACCTACTTTCTCAATATGATTGGGGTGGTTGCTTTATGCGGGATTGTTTGTGCGTTAATCGTACCAAGACTATTACCTTTATCTAGAATTGAAGATACGTATGTAGTAGAAAATAGTGATAGAGATCATGAAACCATCCCTGAAGGAAAAACGTTATTTACCCACAGCTTACATAAAGCGGTTCACAAAGCAGAAAAGAGTCCAAGCTTTTCTACTTTCTTAAATGATGGGTTAAAGAATATTTTAGATATGTGGATCGGAATATTACCCGTCGTTATGGCAATCGGGACGATGGGCTTAATCGTTGCAGAAGAAACCCCTGTATTTGATTATTTAGGTATGCCGTTTATTCCATTCTTAGAATTATTGAATATACCTTTTGCAGCAGAGATGTCAAAAACCATTATGGTGGGTTTTGCCGATATGTTCTTACCTGCGATTATCGGTTCTTCAATAGAATCAGAACTAACTCGGTTTGTCATCGCTTGCTTGTCAGTATCTCAGTTGATCTATATGTCGGAAGTGGGTGGATTGATCTTGGGAACCAAAATTCCAGTGAGCTTTTTTCAGTTATTAGTCATTTTCCTATTAAGAACCATTATCTCATTACCGATTATTGCGTTATGTGCTCATATGATTTTCTAATAATATTAAATTGCAATTTTTGCTTTGCAAGAGGGTTTTCTGAAAGCCAGACTCACCAATCCTGAAAAAATCAGCAAAAAAAACCACCTGTTATGAGCTGAACCCCATAAGTTGGACACAACTTCTGGGGTATTTTTATGCGTTACGATCTAGACTTTAAGCTCAAAGTGATTGCATACTACAGGCAA
>NZ_QJSU01000007.1 GCF_003217155.1 Psychrobacter fozii | reverse complement strand
ACCTGATCCCTTCCCGAACTCAGAAGTGAAACATCGTTGCGCCAATGGTAGTGTGGATTCGTCCATGTGAGAGTAGGTCATCGTCAGCTCTCTATACTTAAAAAGAGTCATCCTTAACCGGGTGGCTCTTTTTTTTATCTTTTATTCCTAGTGACTGGCGCAGCAAATCCTATTGAAAGGATTTACTCTTGCGCTGCCTAGCAAAGCGGTGCTTTGCTTTTAAGCCATTTCTTCAATTCAAACGGCGCTCTTCTCGTTCGTCAGCTCTCTATTCTAGATAAACCCCCTTTGACTTAAGTCAAAGGGGGTTTTCTTTTGCCTATGGTTTGGGGGAAATAGCTCTAGCTAACGTACGAGGCATCGAGCAAAAATGCTTAGCAAGTTCATCCCAACGCATATTTTATCTCCTTTACTATTGAGTAATAGGTTAGCTTGACAGTATGCATAAATAAGGCTACATTTTTGTTAGTTCTAAAAAGAAATCTATAAGGAAATAGATATGTATAGATCACCTGTAGCGGTTGTAATTGGAGCAGGGGATGCAACGGGTAGTGCTGTTGCAAAACGTTTTGCAAAAGAAGGTTTTACTTTATGTGTGACTAGAAGAAGCGTCGATAAACTAAACACGTTAGTCAGTGATATTGAGGCAGCTAGTGGAGTAGCCAAGCCATTTGGTTGTGATGCGCGTGTAGAAAAAGAGATGGTCGAGTTATTCGCTCATATTGAAAAGGATATTGGGCCGATTGAAGTAGTGGTATTTAATATCGGTGCAAATGTGCATTTCTCGATTGTAGAGACCACAGAAAGAGTCTTTCGAAAAGTATGGGAAATGGCAGCACTATCTGGATTTTTGACAGGTAGAGAAGCTGCAAAAGTTATGATTCCACGTGGAAAAGGCACGATTATTTTCACTGGAGCAACAGCTTCTTTGCGAGGCAGTAAAGGTTTTTCGGCTTTTGCTAGCGCTAAATTTGCGTTACGTGCTTTGGCGCAAAGCATGGCACGTGAGTTAGGACCAAAAGGTATACATGTGGCGCACCCTATTATTGATGGTGCTATTGATACGGCATTTATCCGTGACAATTTTCCGGAGCGCTATGCACTTAAAGACCAAGATGGCATCTTGAATCCTGAGCATATCGCTGAGCAGTATTGGCAATTGCATTGCCAACCGAGAGACAGTTGGACGCATGAGCTGGATTTACGCCCGTGGATGGAAACTTTCTAACATTTATCTAACGATAAATCCCCAAGGTTTTAATATATATTGCAAGGAGTGCAAAGATGAGTAAACCAATAGAATTTTTCTTTGATGTGGGCAGTCCAGCCAGTTATTTGGCATGGACACAATTAGAGAGCATAGCACAACGTTACAATGCTAAAATTATTTGGCGACCTATGTTGCTTGGAGCCGTTTTTCAAGCTGTTGGTAACACTTCACCAGCTGCAGTACCTGCGAAAGGTGCTTATATGCTTAAAGACCTTAAGCGCTTCTCAACTATTTATCAGGTACCGTTTGAGTTCAATCCATTTTTTCCGTTGAATACGATGCATCTCATGCGAGGTATTACTGCTTACCTAGGAGAACCTGAGTTTCCAAGTTGTCTAACGGCCATCTTTAATGCTTTATGGGCTGAAAAGCTCAATATGGAATCATCAGAGGTAGTCGCTGAAGCTTTGGTCAAAGCGGGTATTGATGCCACTGATTTTATGACACGTATAAGCGATACTGAGATCAAGGAGCGTTTGAAAGCGACTACTGAGGAAGCTGTATCGCGAGGTGTATTTGGTGCACCGAGTTTCTTCGTAAATGGTGAAATGTTCTTTGGACAAGATCGCTTGAGTTTCGTTGAGGATGCTTTAAAAGACTCAATCTAATGTGTAGCGTCAATGTATGAACTGAAAGTACCTGAATGATGGTTGTTTAAATACATAGAAAACCCCTGCTAATATTGAAAATAGCAGGGGTTTATTTTGGTGTCTTATAGCTGAAGACTTTCTAACTTCTAGTTTAGTTATGATCTACTACAAGCACTAATGACAATTTATTTCGCCTGTAAAAAATCCTTGACCTCTAACAATAATAGTTCGTTATCATCTGCTCGATTTGGGTCTCGGCTAGAGGAAAAAGGCAGGTTGTTATCATTACCTACCACGATGTGGCTTTCATCGATGATGTCTACATTTTCAATAGTAAAAAATGGAAATACAAATTTCTCACCTACTAAAGGTTTTTTAGCCACGGCCTTAGTATCTTTAATGGCCATCAAATCAATATAAGCCACTTTTTCAGCGATCTCACTTTTAGGGTCTAATTTGACCTTATATATACGTTTGAATACGGCTGGTTTGTCAAAGCATTTACTTTTATCTACAGCTGCTTTTTGACAAGCTTTATCACTTACACCTTCTAAATTGTCTCGTTCAATAATCAAACCATAAGTATCATCGATCATATTGAAATCTCCGATCGCATACTCGTTATTATCAAGTATGTATTTCCAGCTCTTATCAGTATAGGTATTACGCTTGGTATCAAACTGTAAGATGCGCAAGAAGTTCTGACCATCGACTGAATCATATTGTTGACGCTTTTGGTTATAAACAGCGCCTTCTAACATAGGGTATAAATAACGTCCATCTGGGGCTGATGCCATACCTTCAAAGCCCTTAGAGCGTTTAATACTGTATAACGGTAGATTGTCATCGGGTTTGCTTGGTAATTGTAAGGCGGGATGGTCTGGAGAATGTACGGTCTCTCCGTCTACTTTTGTGTCATACATGGCTTTAAGTGTGCCTTTACTATCGAATTTTAGTAACCATGGGCCAAACTCTTCACCGACCCAAATATCACCATCAATGATTTGGAAACTTTCAGGATCAAAATCAGATCCTGTCAGATAGCGGCGATTACTGTCTTGATGCGTAATTCGGTGAGGTATCACTTCATTCTGGTCATTGAAAAAAATAGTTTTTATAGGTTCAAAAACCCCTTTATCCCAATCCATTCGATACTGACGCATGAATAACATGGCATCTGGTGAATTGGCTTTACTGCCAAAACCATTATCGGTCAATATCCAATAACTGCCATCAGGCATATATTTAATACCAGAATGCCCTTGTACAGGTTGTCCCGGAAACGGTAGCTTGATACCAGTGGGACGACCTGCCGACTTTCCTTCAATACTGCCAAGTTTTTCAATCAATTTCCCAGTAGTGTATTTACCACTGACCTGCAAATCTTTGGGCGCATCAGTCGGAGCAGAGATAAATGTTTGAGAGGGTAGTAGGGCATGTGAGACCAATTCAGCAGGGTAGGCATCCGCTGCTGTTGCTAACTGACCAATACCAGTCGTTGCGATGATAGCCATACTTATTCTCAAAAAATTAGCCCTTCTTGTGTACATTTTTTTCTCCAATTCTTCAATTTATTATTGTTGATAGTTAATCAAGAAGATTGAATTATGGCTATGAAGTATGTCTGTTTAATGACATCAAGACTCACGCTAAAGAAGCTGTTTAACTTGGTTCAAGATAGTATGAAAGAGATATGGTTGTGCTTATCTATGTATACATGCTCATTCAAATCAAAAATCTATAGATTTCGTTATTTCGTTAGATGAGTGATAACTATTTCTACTATCTAATCGTTTTTTATACAGAAAAGCTATTTAAAAACTACTAAAATGAATTAAATTCATCTTTTATTTAAATTAAGTCGTTTTTATTCATGTTGCGATTCAGGCATAATCTACTCCATACACAAATTTGGTTTTGTCTCAGATAATGAGAATAGATTAAGGCAGTAGATACCATGAGTAAAGAATTTACCTGTTCAATTAAGCGCATTCGTTTTGACGAAAACTATCAGCCTGCAGACAGCACGCGTTTGACGACTAACTTTGCAAATTTGGCACGTGGCGAGCACCGCGAAGAAAATTTACGTAAAACGTTACGCATGATAAATAACCGTTTTAATGCGTTGGCGCATTGGGACAATCTGACAGCAGACCGTTATTCTGTCGAGGTCGATATCATTTCTGTCGATATGGATGTCGAAGGCAATGGTCATACATTCCCAATTATTGAGACGCTGCAAACAACCATAGTTGATCATAAAGATAACAAACGTATTGACGGTATGATTGGTAATAGTTTCTCTTCTTATGTACGTGACTACGATTTTAGCGTGGTATTGCCAGAGCATCGTGATAAGAATCTAGCATCAATAACGCCAGATAATTTTGGTGAGTTGCATGGCAAACTGTTTCAATACTTATTGAACTCAGAAGCTTACAACGCTAATTTTCATAAAAAACCTGTGATTTGCCTCAGTGTTTCAACCAGTAAAGCCTATTATCGTACCGCCAACCAGCATCCTGTTTTAGGCGTTGAGTACAGACAAGATGACTATTCGTTGACTGATGATTATTTTCATAAGATGGGCTTAACCGTTCGCTACTTTATGCCTGAAAATAGTTCGGCACCTTTAGCCTTTTATTTTGCCGGCGACTTGCTAAGTGATTACACTGATCTTGAGCTGATAAGCGCTATCAGTACGATGGAGACGTTCCAAAAAATCTACCGTCCTGAGATTTATAATGCCAACTCGAGCGCAGGTGAAGTGTATCAACCGAGCTTAAAGTACCAAGATTACTCACTGACTCAAATTGTGTATGACCGCGCCGAGCGTAGCCAGATGGCTGTAACACAAGGCAAATTCACTGAAGAACAGTTCATTAAGCCGTACCAAGCCATTCTGGAAGAGTGGGCTGCAAGCTACGATGTGACAAGTGAAGTGGCCAAAAAAAATGTGTCTAAGAAACAAGCTGCCTAACTGATCCTCACTAATTAACATAATAAAAAATAAATAAGAAGATGAATCACATGAAATTATTATTACCGACATCAACTGCTGGCAGCTTACCGAAACCTTCTTGGCTAGCAGAACCAGAGAAAATTTGGTCACCTTGGGCATTAGAAGGCGAGCAACTGATGGAAGCCAAACAAGATGCGCTACGTGTGTCGCTGCAAGAACAAAGACATGCAGGCATTGATATTGTCAGTGATGGCGAACAGACCCGTCAGCACTTTGTGACCACGTTCATTGAGCATCTGGATGGCGTCGATTTTGAAAAGCGTGAGACGGTCAAAATTCGTAATCGCTATGATGCGAGCGTGCCGTCTGTTGTTGGCGCAGTGAGCCGCCAAAAGCCAGTATTTGTAGAAGATGCTAAATTTTTACGTCAGCAAACCAGTCAACCAATCAAGTGGGCGCTACCAGGGCCAATGACGATGATTGATACCCTATATGACAGTCATTATAAAAGTCGCGAAAAACTGGCTTGGGAATTTGCTAAAATTCTGAATCAAGAAGCAAAAGAGCTAGAGGCAGCTGGTGTTGATATTATCCAGTTCGATGAACCCGCATTTAATGTATTCTTTGATGACGTAAACGACTGGGGCATTGCCACGTTAGAGCGTGCTATTGAAGGTCTAAAATGCGAAACAGCAGTACATATTTGCTACGGCTACGGTATCGAAGCCAATAATAATTGGAAAAAGACACTGGGTTCAGAGTGGCGTCAATATGAGAAAGCCTTTCCTCAACTGCAACAATCTAAGATCGATATTGTCTCACTCGAATGTCAAAACTCACATGTGCCAATGGATTTGATTGAATTGATTCGCGGTAAAAAAGTGATGGTTGGTGCCATTGATGTGGCAACTAATACTATTGAGACACCAGAAGAGGTAGCAAATACGCTACGCAAAGCATTACAATTTGTCGATGCTGACAAGCTGTATCCTGCAACCAATTGTGGTATGGCACCTTTGTCTCGCCAAGTTGCAAGAGGCAAGCTTGCAGCATTAAGTGCCGGTGCTCAAATCGTGCGTCAAGAGCTGACTGCCTAGCGTTTATTGGTACACATGAGTGTTTACTGATCTGAAATTTAGGACTTAAGATATGATTGAAGCAACTGACTTTAGAGATGCCATGTCTTTATTGACAACCGCAGTAAGTGTTGTCACCACAGAAGGCCCATCTGGTCTTCATGGGTTTACGGCATCTGCAGTATGTAGCGTCACAGATACGCCGCCGACCCTGCTTGTCTGTATGAATCAGACGTCTCGATCACATGGCTATTTTATTGAAAATAAAATCTTAAGTGTTAATGTATTGGGTGCACAGCATGAACAGATATCCAATGCATTCGCTTCTAAATTGCATTCAGCAGAGCGCTTTGAATATGGCGCTTGGACGCAATTGCAAACAGGCGCCCCTGTATTAGAAGATGCGTTGGTCAGTTTTGACTGTGAGATAGAGCATATTCAAGAGGTTGGTACACACAGTGTGTTTATGTGTCGCGTTGTCGCTATTAAACAATCTGCCCAACGAGGCATACGAGAGGAAAGTTTGGTTTATTTTAATCGTGCTTATCACCAAGTGGGGCAGATGGCTCAAGTAGACATTGCTTAAGTCAGCTATCTCATTATCAAACAAATATAGTAAGCATTTCACCAAATCTAACTAAGAAGTAAATAATCCGTGGAATTAATCATTTTTTTAATCATAGGTGCTCTAGCAGGATTTGCTGCAGGGCTTTTCGGTGTGGGCGGTGGAACCATCATCGTGCCACTATTATTCATTGTTTTTACCCAAATGGGCTATCCTGCTGACACTATTATGCATTTAGCCTTGGGTACTTCGCTTGCGACCATTATTATCACGTCTATCAGCTCGTTAATGGCGCACAATAAAAAAGGCGCAGTTATGTGGCCTGTCTTTAAAAATCTGGCACCAGGCCTAGCGATAGGGTGTTTTTTAGGGGCAGGGATTGCAGGACAGATATCTGGATTATATCTTCAGCTCATTGTTGGTGTATTTTTGCTTTGGGTTGCCTTTAAAATGTTTAAGGGTGGTAAAAAGAAAACAAATCACGATGCTGGCAATGTCCATATAGTATTGCCTTCAAAACCTAAGCAACTGGCGGCAGGCGGGGTTATTGGTATAGCTTCGGCCATCTTTGGTATCGGTGGTGGCAGTTTAACCGTACCTTATCTCACGCGTTATGGTGTGGTCATGCAAAAAGCAGTGGGTACGTCAGCGGCGTGTGGTCTACCTATTGCCATTGCAGGTGCGTTAGGGTTTATGTTTTTTGGAATGAAGCAGCAAGTAGATGTGTCCAATACGATTGGTTTTGTCCACATTTATGCCTTTTTAGGTATCAGTATCATGAGCTTTTTTACCGCAAAGATAGGTGCGAAAGTGGCTCATATACTATCACCACAATTATTAAAAAAGTGTTTTGCAGTATTGTTGACCATAGTAGGATGCTATTTTCTTTATAAAGGACTGGTTTGAGTGTAAAGAATCAAACCATCAGCTCATAAATACAAATGCTAATAACGAATCGAGGGTCGAAGTGATAGTCAACTATTGCTCTGACCCTTATCTTTTATAATGGGTTCTGTTTATAGTCGTGTTGGTGATTCGTCTTGTTTTGCCGATATGTCTCGGTATTATGGTAATCTTAGCTCGTTCAAGTTGAGCGGTCTACTTGTGAGTATTGCTGTTGAAACAGTTGTTTAAACAAGTGCTGAGACAATCTCAATAATGAGTGTTTTTTCACTTGATAAAAACGAGATGATCAACCCTAATAATAAGGAATAACCATGATTAATGCATATGCAGCAAAAGAAAAAGGCGGAGAATTCACCCCTTACCAATACGACCCTGGCACACTAGGCGATCACGAAGTAGAAATTGAAGTACACAGCTGCGGTGTTTGTCACAGTGATCTATCTATGTGGGAGAATGAGTGGGGCATGACCCAATATCCGTTTGTGGGTGGCCATGAGGTGGCAGGTAAAGTATTGGCAAAGGGTCAGCATGTCACACACTTAGAGCTTGGTGATAAAGTCGGTTTGGGCTGGCACAAAGGCTATTGCAACGTTTGTGATTTGTGTATGAGTGGTGACCACAATTTATGTGCTGAGCAAGAAGGCACTATTATTGGTAACCACGGTGGATTTGCAGATAAAGTACGTGCAAAAGACACCAGCGTTATTAAAATTCCAGAAGGCTTGGACTTCAATGCAGTGGGGCCATTGCTTTGTGGCGGTATCACAGTGTTTAACCCATTGGTGCAATACGATATCAAACCAACTTCTAGAGTGGCGGTTATTGGTATTGGTGGCTTAGGTCATTTGGCACTACAATTTGCTAATGCATGGGGCTGTGAAGTAACAGCATTCACCAGCGAATCAAAAATGGAAGAAGCAAAAGAATTGGGTGCGCACCATAGCCTAAATTCAAGAAATGAGAGCGACATTGAAGCAGCAGCAGGCTCTTTTGATTTGGTTATCTCGACTGTGAACGTTGATATGAATTGGAACGCCGTTATCAAAACCTTGAAACCTAAAGGTCGATTGCATTTTGTTGGGCTATTGGCTGCCCCACTAGAGATTTCAGCTGCACCACTGATTATGGCTCAAAATAGCGTGTCAGGTTCGCCAGCTGGGTCACCGTCTACCCTTCGCCAAATGTTAGATTTTGCTGCGCGTCACAATATTCAGCCAGTGACTGAAACGTACAAAATGTCTGAGATAAACGAAGCGTTTGCAAGATTAGAAAGTGGTAATGCTCGCTATAGAGTAGTATTAGAAAGAGACCAAAAATAACTAAAACCAACTAGATTCAATCATGGTAGCGATACTCTGTTTTATAGATAGAATATCGCTATTTTTTTATTCAAATTTATGATGTTATTGAACGAAAAACCCCTGCTATTGAATTAACAACAGCAGGGGTAAACGTCATAATCAATAGGATGATACTTTATTACTCAGGATGATAGCTAATTACTCAATGACAATCATAATTATATCTTGGCAACAATTATTCCACCGTGACGCTCTTTGCTAAATTGCGAGGCTGATCGACGTCAGTACCACGCATAACCGCCACATGGTATGACAGTAGCTGTACGGGCACACTATAGACGATAGGTGCTAGTGTCTCACAAACATCCGGTACATAAACCACATGCAATCTATCTTCTGCGATCATCTGACTAGACTCACTGGCAAACACAAACAACTCACCGTGACGCGCGTGTACCTCTTGCATATTGGCTTTGAGCTTATCGAACATGCTGTCTTTAGGCGCTAGTACAACGATTGGCATGTCTTTATCAACCAATGCCAATGGGCCATGTTTTAGCTCCCCTGCGGCATAGCCCTCTGCATGAATATAAGAAATTTCCTTAAGCTTTAATGCGCCTTCTAATGCAATAGGAAACTGTAAGCCACGGCCTAGGAACAAGCAGCTTCTTTTATCTTCAAAGCTTTCACTCATCGTCTTGATAGGTGTGTCAAGGTTTAAGCTGGCATGTAGTTGGCCCGGCAGCAGTTGTAGCTCGCCAATCAGTGTGCTTACATAATCATTGGTCATACGCTGTTGAATGACACCGACCTTCATGACTAATAACATAAGCGCTGCAAGCTGGGTGGTAAATGCTTTGGTAGATGCCACACCAATCTCAGGACCTGCTAGTGTCGGTAAGAAAATATCTGTCTCGCGTACCAGCGATGAAGTAGGAACATTACATAACGCTAAGCTTACTAGACCTGCTGGGGTATGCTTTTGAATATCACGTAGCGCAGACAAAGTATCAGCCGTTTCACCAGACTGAGAGATGCAAATGACTAGTGAGTTATCAACCACTACGGGATTACGATAACGAAACTCACTGGCTACCTCAACCGAACAGGGAATACGAGTAAGGCTTTCAAACCAATATTTTGCGACCAGACCTGAGTGATAGCTGGTACCACAAGCGAGAACTTGCACATGGCGAATACCTGAAAGCTGCGTTTCATGACGTTGTAAAAAGTCATTACGCAGTTTGGCAGTTTCACTTTTATCGATACCCATCTCAATGGTACGTGCGACTGCATCTGGCTGCTCATAGATTTCTTTGAGCATATAATGCTTGAATTCGCCTTTATCTGCATTGTGTTGGGTTGCATCAATTTCATGTATTTGACGCGTAACTTCAATGCCATCCGCGTAGACTCGAATACTGTTACGAGTCAATTTGGCGATATCACCTTCTTCCAAATACATAAAGCGGTTAGTCACTGGCAGAAGTGCTAACTGATCTGAGGCGATAAAGTTCTCACCGATACCTACTCCAATCACCAGTGGCGAGCCTAAACGTACAGTAATAAGCTCTTCTGGGCAGTCAATATGTATAATACCGAGGGCAAAGGCACCATGTAATAATGGAATAACAGTACGAACGGCTTCTAGTAAGTCAGGTGTTGTTTTATAAATATCATTAATCAGATGTGCAACGACTTCAGTATCTGTTTGCGACGTAAACACATAACCTTTAGCTATTAGTGCTTCTTTAAGCTCAGCATAGTTTTCAACAATGCCATTATGCACCACCGCGATTTTACCTGAGACATGCGGGTGTGCATTGCGCTGTGCTGGCTCGCCATGCGTTGCCCAACGTGTATGAGCGATACCGATATGGCCATCAAAGAACTCTGGATTGACAGCGACTGCATCGACCAGTGCTTGTACTTTGCCCACTTGGCGCTCACGGTGTAACTCACCATCACGAATAACGGTCAAGCCAGCGGAATCATAGCCGCGGTACTCTAAACGCTTAAGACCTTCAAGCAAGATATTGGCGATATTACGTTCAGCAACTGCCCCTACAATTCCACACATGGCTATTCCTTAAGTTTAATTTTTGTTGTTTTGAGAGTTTAACTTTTCTATATAGAAGTACTTTACCAATCAACAAGCTTTTCAGCAGATAAGCTTTTAGCGTGTTAGATATAATTAAGCAGCACCACAAAGATTGCCGCGCTGCTTAATTTGTTTAAGTCTGACTGTTATTGACTCAACTATTGGCGCATCGATTATTTTTTAGTTGGTCGTTGAAAATCGTCTTTCTGTGTTTGTCGCGCGCGGCCAAACGCCAATGCACTAGCATCCACGTTTTTGGTAATCACAGAGCCTGCTGCGACCGTTGCTGTGTCACCAATCGTTACTGGCGCGACTAAGCTAGCGTTAGAGCCAATAAAGGCATTGTCTTCAATAATGGTTTGTGATTTATTAGCACCATCATAGTTACAGGTAATGACACCAGCTCCGATATTGACGCCCATACCGACGGTGGCATCACCGACGTAACTTAAGTGGTTTATTTTGCTGCCTTGACCAATGGTCGATTTTTTAATTTCTACAAAATTACCGACTTTACTGTTATCGGACAATACCGTGTCAGGACGCAAATGAGCAAACGGACCAACATCGACACCCGCACCAATCTCAGCGCGATCGATGACGCAGTAAGGCTTTATATGACAAGCATTACCGAGTTGGGAGTTTTTAATAACACAGCCTGCTTCAATATAGACGTTGTCACCTAGCGTACAATTGCCCTCGAATACGACACCGACATCGATAAACACGTCTTGGCCTGCTGTCAATGTACCGCGAATATCGACACGGGTAGGATCAGCAAACTGTACACCTGCTTCTTGTAAGTCAGCGACCAGTTTACTTTGCCATGTACGTTCTAAGCTGGCAAGCTGTTGACGGTTATTGACACCCTCAATTTCAAAGGTATGCTCAGGTTCAATCGCCGCAATCGTGATACCATCAGCGACTGCCATTTTGACAATATCGGTAAGATAGTATTCTTGTTGCGCGTTGTCGTTAGACAGTTCAGGTAAGTATTTATGTAGTAGCGCATTATCGACACAATAAATGCCGCTATTAATCTCTTGAATCTGCTGATCGTCGACACTGGCATCTTTTTGTTCAACGATGGCAGTGATATTGCCTACATGGTCACGTTTGATACGACCTAATCCAAATGGATTATCCACCGTCAACGTCAGCATAGACATGCCATTAGTATTGGCTGTCTTCAGTGCTGATAGAGTTTGATGGCTCACCAAAGGCACATCACCGTAGAGAATGAGACTTTGTCCTTCTTTCGGTAAATCAGACAGCGTCACTTTGACCGCATGGCCTGTACCTAGCTGTTCAGTCTGAGCAACCCAAGTAATTGACGATTGCGTATACTGATCGATAATTTCCGATTTGACTTGGTCGCCGCCAAAACCATGAACGATAATGGTCTCGTTGACAGTTAGCTTATGACACGTATCTAGGACGTGACTCAGCAAAGATTTGCCTGCCAAGGTCTGAAGGACTTTTGGCTTAGCTGATTGCATACGCGTGCCTTTACCAGCAGCGAGAATAATTACTGAGAGAGGAGATGTCATAGTAGCCCTACAAATGTAACAAAGTATAATATTGAATTATAGCGCAAATGTTCATTTAGAAAAATGCTGTGATGTGCATGCTTTGTAATGCAATCTGATAACGATAAATAAATCCTCTATGCAAGAGGATAGCATTCAAATTGCTGCATAAGAGGTTATGTTGTGATCACTCACTATCATAGCGGCTATGGTTACTTATAACAGCACACCAAACATAACCACTACCCATAACACTGCTGCCATAATACCTGCGATGATGTCATCGAGCATAATACCCAACCCACCTGCGACTTTTTTATCTGCCCAGCCAATTGGCGGCGGCTTAATAATGTCAAAAAAGCGAAATAATATAAAAGCGATAACAATAGCGAAAATAGAAAGATCTTGAGACACATCTTGCCAAAAGTTTGTGGTCGCAACACCCATATAAGAGAAAGGCAGTAGGGTAATCCAAATACCAGACCACTCATCCCAGACGATATGCGGATCATCATGGCCCTGCATTAGCTCAGAAGTACGTCCGCAAATCCAAATACCGAAAATACAAGATAGAATTGTCAGAATTAGAAAAGGTATGAAGCCCAAGCTCATCAGCGGTATGGCGATGATTAACCCACCAACGGTACCCCAAGTACCGGGGGCACGGCGCGGCAGACCACTGCCCAAACCAATGCCTAACCAATAGACCATACGATCGAGCGCACTGGCGTTTTTAGGCAGTGGTGGGCAGTCATTGGCTTTGCTGATATCAGGCTTGGATAAATCGTGATCAGTCATGAGCTAACCTGTAAAATGTTGGTAACCAGTAAGGTTGGGCCATGTGGCAAATGGCGCGTGCTGAGTGGGTGTGATTAGCTGATTTTGATAATATAGTTCAGGGTGTAATGCTATAGACCTGTTTGCATCTGTCACTAGATCATCTGACAGTGCGATTACTTCACCGATACAGGTAACTGGTGTATTACCAATAGGTGGTTCAATATGTGCAGGTAAAGTAAAAGCTAACTCGTAATCATCACCACCCGCCAGTTGGCACAACAAGCGTTCAGATAAATCAATAGTTGCCAATGGTTCGCTAGTAGGTAGCTGCTCCACATCAATACGCATGCCTACAGCGCTTTGCTGACAGATATGCCCGATATCTTGATAAAGGCCATCAGAGATGTCTATCATCGCCGTTGCGCCAATCTTTGCCAGTGCTGCCCCTAAGGCGATACGGGGCGTTGGCATATGTAACCTGTGAGCCAACTCTTTACCTTGGGTACTGTCAGGATGTTGCAGGGCATAACTGGCATCGCCAAGCGTCCCTGATACATAAATCTTATCACCAACTTGTGCACCTGAACGATATACAGCTGGGGTGTCTGCGGCAAGCAATCCTTGCGCGCTGACACTCAGTACTAAATTATCACTGCGTGTGGTATCACCGCCAATAAGGGAAACACCAAATAGCTGGCAGGCATGAAATAAACCTTTGGCAAATTCAGTGAGCCATTTTTCGTTAGCAAGTTGTTTAGGTAACGCTAGTGCCAATAAAATACTATGCGGGGTCGCACCCATCGCTGCGATGTCTGAGACGTTGACAGCGACGGTTTTATAACCAATCGCAAATGCCAGCTCGTTGACTTGCTGCCAATCAGCACTAAAATGTCGACCTTGAACCAATGTATCAATACAGCTGACTAATCGTGACCCTGCTGGCAAGGCCATGACAGCTGCATCATCACCGATACCTTTTTCGATACCAGCTAATGGTGCATTTGCCGCTTGCATTTGCGAAAATATACGCTCAATCAGCTCAAATTCATTCATGGCTAGTCTTGTTTTTTAGCATCGTCAGCGTCTTTTTTGCTCGCTTTAAACTCGCTAATATTTGCACTGGCTTTACTAGCGCTATTGCGTTTGACACTAGTGTTATTTGCGCTAATACGAGGTTTGTTTGATGCAGTTGGGCTGTCATCAATAGCGCTTTCGTTTGTGGCTTCTGTGCTATCAACTGGTTTCACTTGAGCTTGTTTAGCCGCTGATTTTTGTGACGTACGCAGGTTGGCTTTAGTGTCTGATTCTACTTCAGTAGCGCGTAGCTCAACGGCCATTCTATCTAATACCGCATTGATCAATTTGTGTGCGTCAGTGGCACCGAAATGATTGTTAAGCTTCATCGCTTCATCAAGTACTACCTTATAAGGAATCTCTAAGCGATTCTGCAGCTCATAAGTACCAATAAGCAGAATAGCGTGTTCAACAGTGTCCAACTTATCAATGTCGCGATCAAGATGCTGAAGAATTAGAGCATCCAACGCTTCAATTTGCTCTGGGATATCACGCATCATTTCGTGATAGTAGCCGATATGTACGGTGTGCATGGCATTGGTCGCGCGCGTACGGGCAGCGATATCATGCGGCGCATTGGCTTTCCAACCGAGCTTGCCGTCTACATCAAAACGGCGATCAGTGACGAGCCACTCGTATAGACCTTGCATCGCAAAGCGGCGCGCCTTACGAATGGCAGTGTGACTGGTCTTATAAGAAGACTCACTCATATCGAAGGTTTGATCACCCGCACTGCTGCTCGCTATACGAGTAGCTTCCGCTTGTTTATCATTGATTTGTGCGGTTTTCGCAGCATTAATAGCGTGCTTGAGTTGGTCAGTCATAAGGGGTCAATACCTGAATTTTGAAATAGAATGTTAAATAGTGGTCGGCTGGCACGTTTTGCCAGTCAGTCTTGGATATCGAAGTGGATGAGGGTTATCGTAATAACCATAACCTTCATCAACGTCACAAACAATATTACTTATAGATGCTGCTTAAATAGCACTGCTTACCTGTGCTAATAAAACCGTTAGACAGTCAAATAGAGACTGTCTAATGGTCAATACTAACGATCAATAAAACTAAGCGTCAGCACTTTCGTCATCAATATCTAACTGTGATAAGACAGCAAGCATTTCTATGACAACCATTGCCGCTTCTGAGCCCTTGTTACCAGCTTTCGTGCCAGCACGCTCAATTGCTTGTTCAATGCTATCAGTGGTCAATACGCCATTTGCAACAGGGATATTATAATCCATCGCTACAGCACTCAAGCCTTTTGCAGATTCGCTAGCAACGAAGTCAAAATGCGGCGTGCTGCCACGAATAATAGCGCCTAAAGCAACGATGGCATCAAAGCGATCAGACTCAGCGGCACGTTGGGCAACCAATGGCAATTCAAAAGCACCAGGAACGCGAATAACGGTGATATTGCTACCCAATACACCATGACGTAGTAGTGCATCAATTGCACCATCTACCAATGATTCAACCACAAAACCATTAAAACGACCGACTACGATACCAATACGAACGTCTTTGTTTTGATGTAAATTACCGTCGATATGAGTCACGTCATTGCGTTGCTGTTGTAGATTTGACATAAAAAATCCTTTGCTTATTTGGCTTTTAATAAAGATGTGGGCGTAAGTGAACAGCTAAATAGAGTGATGCATTCAAATAACAGGTTTGATTATCTGGTTTTCTAACAAATCGGCAGTTAAATGAACGAAAATAAGTGGTTAGCGCTATGATAACATTTTTTTCTAATTTATTTGTATTTTACCAGTGTGTTATATGGGGCGTATTAGACATTTATAAATGGGCACTGCCATGGTCGAATATCAAACACGTCTTAGTTGGCTCAATCACATTTAAATACAGGGTAGGCGAGTGAAAACACTAAAAATAGTAGGTTCAGCACGCCTAACGCCCTATCTAATTTATATATGATTGACTATAGACGCATTTGTATCCCTTGCGCTGCCATATATGCTTTGGCTTCTTGTACCGTGTATTCACCAAAATGGAAGATACTGGCTGCGAGCACTGCATCGACGCCACCTTCTAATACGCCTTCGGCCAAATGTTGTAAGTTGCCGACGCCGCCTGAGGCAATGACTGGTACATTTACTTGGCTAGTGATTTGTTGCATTAGAGCTAAGTCATAGCCTTTTTTAGTACCGTCGCCGTCCATCGAGGTGACTAATAATTCACCTGCACCCAGATCAGCCATCTTTTTCGCCCAAGCAACCGCATCAATGCCAGTTGGCTTACGACCACCGTGAGTGAATATCTCCCAACGTGGGACGACAATACCATTAACATTGATATCCGCGACACGCTTGGCATCGATGGCAACGACGATACATTGATTGCCGAATTTCTGTGAGGCTTCACCAACGAACTCTGGGGTAAAAACTGCTGCTGAATTAATCGCTACTTTATCCGCGCCAGCATTGAGCAAATTGCGGATATCAGCGATTTTACGCACGCCACCGCCAACGGTGAGCGGGACGAATACAGTCTCGGCCATGCGCTCAACGGTATGATAAGTGGTATCGCGCTCATCATTGGTCGCCGTAATGTCTAAAAAAGTAATCTCATCAGCGCCTTGTTCGTTGTAGCGTTTGGCCACTTCGACAGGGTCACCTGCGTCTTTGATATCGACAAATTGTACGCCTTTGACCACACGGCCATTATCAACGTCCAAACAAGGAATGATACGCTTTGCTAACATAGGGTCTTTCACCTTATAATCAATTCATTCTATAGGCGCTAGTCTAGCAAAAACACCGCTGTCTCAGGCAGGTTTTCGTAAGATTATTATGCATTTCGCCATAGTTTACCCATGCGCGGTACAATTGCTGTGATTACCGCCTCAATCTATTCTATTTAACTTCTTATTCAATTGCTAAAAGTGAGATGTCATGTCCGTCTATACCCAGTTAACCAATGACCAGTTTGCCACCTTTTGCCAGAGCTTTGGCGTGTCTTTCGTGCGTGCTATTCCGATTACCCAAGGGATAAAAAACTCAAACTGGTTTATTCAAACGACTGACGATGTAGATGGCGCATACTCTTATGTATTAACTTTATTCGAAGAGCGTCCACCTGCTGATATCGAAAAAATGGCGGTTATTCTCAATCAGTTAGACGGTAAGCTACCGGTTGCCGCACCGCTATCAGTTATTGAATCCAATAGTGTTCAAACGGATGACGATGATAAACGCTATGTCATTCATTACGAAGACAAAGCTATTACGCTAGTGCCATGCCTAGCAGGGTCGCATCCAGAGCAAACCACGCAAGCGATGTGCCATGATATCGGTGCTGCTCTAGCGATGTTGCATGAGACGCTGCAAGCATTACAGCCTGCTGAGCAGTATGGCGTACCTTTATACCCGTGGGCAGATGTACGCGATCGTGAAATGCAGTTTATGCCAGGTGATGAAGCCAAATTGATGAGTGATATTTGGCGCTCTTACACAGAGTTGCCACTGACAACGTTGCCAAATGGTTTGTGTCATTTAGATATGTTTGCGGACAACACCCTATGGAATCTGCAAAAAGGGGAAGAGCATCTCACTGGTTTATTAGACTTTACCGAGGTCAGTGTTGAGCATTATGTGATGGATATTGCCATTACCATCAATGACTTTTGCACGACGTGGGGCATGGCTGAGCAAGGCGAGTCAGTGAACTTTGACCGCAGTAAGATGGCGGCATTCTTACAAGGGTATGAGTCTAAACGCGCACTTGGCCTTGATGAAAAGCGTGCGTTGCCTGTTATGCTAGCCAAAGCGGCGGTGATTTTTTGGTTATTGCGTCTAAACGTGATTCATTACAACCGTACCGAAGGTCGTACGGGTGATAACATCATGGTCAAAAACCCTGACTTGATGAAACGTCTGGCCGCTTATCACTGGGCGCATGTTGAAAAATCGCAAAACACCGTATTTGTGCTTTCTGGAACTACATCAGACAATCAAATAATCGGTGTGTTTAGCAGCATCACGCAAGCTGAGCAAGCCCGTGAAAAATTGAGCAATAGTAGTGAGTTCGCAATCAAAGAATATACGCTAGATCAATTGTCGTAAGCATTGCTTATTCACTTATTCTGGTACCAAAACTATAAGGCGATCCCATGACCGATCAAGTTGACAACTGGCACAAGCTGGCACGCTACGACACCAATATGCAAGGCGAATTGCATGCCAATTTGCTGAGAAATAATAACATTACGGTATCCATGCAAGCGCTGAGTAGCATTCCTGGTATGAACTCAGGGGCAGTGCTGTGGGTACAAGATACGGATTTGGCAGAAGCTCAGCGTATTTTAGCGACCATTCCAACCGATGGTGCAGCCTTGCTGGATGAGATGAGTGATGCGGACTTTGATGCGCTATCTGACGCTCAAAGTAATTCTACTCAAAGCAACCCGATAATGAACGACAATAACGGCGGTACTTTATAAATGTGTCAACTCTTAGGAATGAACAGCAACACCCCAACGGATATTGGTTTTAGCTTTGCAGGATTTCGCAAGCGTGGCGGTATGACTGACAGCCACGAAGATGGTTTTGGCATTGCGTTTTTTGAACGTAGCGATTGTGTGAATAGTGATAAAGCGGCAAATGATTCAACGGGACTGCGTCTGTTTCATGACAATCGCCCAAGTCATCTGTCACCAGTGGCTGACTTGGTCAATAACTACCCAATCAAAGCCATGAACGTCATTGCGCATATCCGTAAGGCTACCCAAGGGCAGAACTGCTTGGCCAACACGCATCCATTCGTCCGCGAAGTATGGGGCGAGCAGTGGGTGTTTGCGCACAATGGGCAGATGAATAGCGAATTCATTAAACGCTGTCAGCGCTTACAAGACAATGGTAATGGCTCACACTGCCAGCCAGTTGGCTCAACTGACTCCGAAATGGCATTTTGTTATTTGGTCAATCGCCTTAAAAGTAGCTTTAAGAGCCGTCCTGATGACAAGACGCTGTTTAATTTTTTGACTACGCAATGTCGTTATCTATCTGCCAACGGTTTATTTAATTGCTTGATATCAAATGGTAGGTGGCAACTGGCCTATGCGGGTAGCTTATTATTTTATCTCACGCGTAAAGCACCATTTGGTGAGGCAAAATTGGCGGACGATGACTTGGCGATTAATTTTGGCGATGTAACCACAGATGCTGATAAGGTCACTATTTTAGTCACCGTGCCATTGACTGAAAACGAAAAATGGCAACAGTTAGCGGTCAATGAATGCTTAATATTTCAAGATGGTGATGTCATTTATAAAGATAGCCCAAGTCAGCGCAAGTTTTTGACCGTTGATGAAGGTATTGCGATTGCACGAGCCGTTGGAGCGAGTGTTTGATACTTTCAATTTAATTAAAACAATGGACGTAAACAATGAAAGCAAAAGACCTAATGGACTCTGGTGAGTTAAAGCATAAGATAAGAACGGTTAAAGATCTTGTCAGATATGTAAAGACTAAAGAAAATAAAGATGTTTCTAACTATTCAATTTTCCTAGGTGCAGGAGCTTCAAGAAGTTCTGGTATTTCAACTGCCTTTGAATTAATAGTTGAATGGATGGAAGAACTCTATGAAAGGGATACTAACGAAAAGTTTAGAATAACAAATGCTAGTTCAGAAAACGACCTACATGCTAGGTATAATGAATTAAGAAATTATTTTGAAAGAGTACATGCAAGTTGGTTCGATGTTTCGAATCCTTATTCTTCCTTGTTCGAAAAAAAATTCGATCTAGCACCTCAGCGTAGAAGGTTTATTGAAAAAGAGGTAGATGGAAGGCTACCATCGATAGGATATGCTTATTTAGTATCATTAGTTAAACATAATTTTTTCGATTCTATATTCACTACTAATTTTGATGATCTTGTGAATGAGGCTTTCTATCAACTATCTAATAAAAGACCTATTGTATGTGCTCATGATTCATCTGTACATTCGATCTCTGTTACGTCTAAAAGACCTAAAATAATCAAGTTGCATGGGGATTATTTATTTGAAGATATAAAAAGTACTTTAAAAGAAACCGAGTCCTTGGAAAACAATATCAGAGATAAACTGATAGAATTTTGTAAGGAATACGGGTTAATAGTATTAGGGTATTCAGGTAGCGACCGTTCTATAATGGATATATTAGAATATCTAATTAAATCAGATAACTATTTAAAGAATGGTTTGTATTGGTGTTTGAGAGAAGAAGATGAAATTAATCCTAAACTAAAAAGTTTTTTCTGGAAGGATGGTGTTTACCCAGTCATAATTAAGGGTTTTGATGAGTTTTTTAATGAGTTGCATCATGAGCTTGTAGGCTCAAAGAAGATATTTAATACCTATAGAGAGTCTAAGCAGCAAAAAATAATTCAACAGATAGTAGCAAGTAAAGAAATCTTTACAGATGAAAGAATAAGAGAAGATATAGAAGCTCTAGAATATGAGAGTGAAACCCAAACCATATCTGATTATATATCTATAGGCATCAGCGAAGATAATGATGTATTAAATAACAAAGCATCAATACATGATCAAAGAAAAGTGTTTGAGATAGATAAATTAGCCAGTGAAGACTTAAAAGAGGCCTATGAAAAAACTAAAATTTACTATGCTGAGTCAGAGGTAGTGCCAGTTAAAATGTTGTGGTTATCTAAGCTAATAAGTTTTTCTAAAAGGCTAAATTTAGATTTTGATAATAGTAGATGGTCAGAAGAAATTATAGAATATGATCGCTATAATTTTGACTATTATTTACCTAAATTAAAAAATTACAAAAAAATTATAGATAGATTGTATGAGGCTGAAAAATATGATGAACTATTTAATAATAACTATAAATATCTAAATTACAAAATTAAATTGAGGTTTGAGATTTTTGATAGTTTGAAAAGTTATAAAAATAAGTCTTTCTGTGAGGAAATAAGACCTATAGTTGAAAAAAGTATAAAAATAGAACCAAGCTTAAAGAATAGCGCATGGTCTTATAAGCTTAGAATGCTATATAACGAATTCAATTTAAGCTCAAAAGAAAAAGATGTCAAGTTAAGGATTAAGAAAGAAGCTAGTGATTTAATATCAAGTGCAAGACAGATAAACTCAGAAAGCACATATTATTTTGGTTTGGAAACTTATTTTGTAAATCTTTTCGATGAAGTGGACTCCTCAAAACGGCTCTTGGAACATTTAATTTTAAAACTAACAAAAGCAAGCCGCTCTGAAAGATATGAAATAAAAAAGCTAATTAACAAACTGTTTTTAAATTCAGAACTAGATTTTAGTTACAACGAAATACTTAGTTTTTATCTATCAGAAGTAGACCCTGAAAATAAAAATAAAGATAACCCAACAATTGTGGTCGTGTCTAAAGCTAGATTTCTTCTTCTATATGATTATGATGAAAGTTATATAAGAGAAAATATTGAAAGTGCTATGAAAAGTCAAGATTTCCTTGATTATGCAGAAGACGTTATTAAAATAGTAAGGTATTTAGATAAAGAAATTTTGAGAAAAATAGAGATAATCATTAACACTAAGGAAATGGATATTGAGCCTTACCACTTCTATAATTTCTTATCATTGATCAAAGAAGAGCAAGGATTTATTTCTGAATCTATAGATTATTTAAACAAACAATATGAGTATAAGAGTTTCGACGAGAACTATTTTAATAGAAAAAGTTTCTTACTCTTAAAAAGTGAGAAATATGAAGATCTAAGCAATCTTTATAAAAGTTATAAAAAAGGTGGTTACGACTTCGATTGTGAAATTATAACTATAAACACGATGTACAGTTACAAGAGATTAGAAAGCAGTAAATTTGAAGCGGACTTACTCAGAAATTTTGTTAATAACTCGAAGGATAAGAATGTTCGAATTGGAGCTAAGCTGATTTTAGGTGAAAATCATCATCAAGCTATACAAGAGCTAATTAAACTAGTTAAAAGAGATAGAAACGCTTTTCTTGCTTGTAATGATTGGGTAATATTATCAGACGATGATAAGTTAAAAGTGAAAAAATCTTTGACTGCTATATAGTTTTGCAGTTTTATTACAATACTATATATTTTAGTTATTTAACTATAGATAAACTCCACAACACCGCTTAAACTTTTCGCCTGAGCCGCAAATACACGGTTGCTTTTGGCTGACAGTCATCGCAACCGTCGGATCTAAGAAGTACCAGTGCGCATCATCGTTAGCTTTGCTTTTTGCCTTCACGAAGGTGGACAGCTCATGATGCGCTTGTACTTTTTCTGCTAAATCACCTGTATTACCTTTGGCATTAAAATACGCCTTAAACTCAACCTGTGCATGACGTTTACCTAGCTTTGGCGTGTGCTCTACAATCTCTAACCCTGTCCAGCCCGTTTCCTTCGCCCAACTCTCAATTGCTTGCACATCAAGTAATGCTTGCTGCGTTGGCAGCGTAGTCTTGACGATATACTCTGGCTTCACCAACACAAACGCACTATAGCGCGTGCGCATCAATCGCTCGGCAGAGTCTGCATATATGCCATCTGATTGATCAACTTCTTTATGACAAAGACTGTCATGATAAGGCTGGCAGCACTCTTTATAAAGTAGCGCTGAGCTGACAGATTCTGATGCTGGATTGATTTGGCAAGGGCAAGTTTGTAGGGACAGTTGCATGGGTTACTCTACTTTTCGTTTGGATTTTACGGCTTTAAGGTGCTTTTATTGCAGCATGCTTTTTATTAACTCTGGCAATATGCCGACTTTGAGCTGTGCCCAAGGAGTAGGATCACGGAGTTGCGCCCAAAACGCTTCAAAAGGTGGTGCCATATATACCAGTATAGCGAGCAATGTATATAGCAATAGATACCACCATTTGTCGTCATGCTTATAAAACTTCATCGCCGTACCCGATGAGCGTTTCATCTTCATATTGGACAGATTGACGCTATACAGCTCGTCCAATGATAGATGTACCATCGCGCCACCGAACAAGAATAAACCGTAAAACCAACTGGTGGTCAGTGGTAGCTGCACGGCATAGTAGCTCAGGCACGTCAAACCCAGTCCAAGTATCGCCATATACGGCACAGAGTGAATCACACCGCGATGCACTGTCATATTTGTAAAGACATAAAATACAACATAGCGCATAAAACCGTAGCCAGCTAGCCACAATACTATCAATGCAAGTAAGCTCAAATCACTGCGCCAGTGCATGACGAGTCCAAAGGCAAAGATAAACGAGGTAATATTAAAACCAAGCTTAATCGGTGTGGAATTATCAGAATCTAAGTCCGGTAATAACCCGCCAATAGTCCCAAGCGCCACGCACACCAAAAAGCCTGAATCATCAATTAATCCTGCTTTATAAACCGTCAAACTTAGCGTGCCGCTGACCATAAATGCGACATTCAGGTGGGTATTAAAATTTGCCATAAAAACTCATTCATCCATAGCGCTCAAAAAGACCTTTCGAGCGGCTCATCTAGCAGTAAAAAAGCGCACCATGATACCATAGCGTAGCCAAATGCTTAACAGAGAACGCTCCTATGCTTATCACTGATTCCCCTGTTGCCCTTGATGCTGATGTTTTATCTGAGAGCCCACCTATGCTGGATAAAAGCTTCGCTGACATTGATTGGCAAGTGCCATGGATGTGCCATATAAATCAGCTGAGTATCATCAGCGCTGCTATTCACAGCCTAATCTCATCAAGTGAACAAAACAATGCTGTGGTATATGAGGGTCAGCCAATAGATGTCATTGCAGGTGTATTAAACAATGCATTTAATCAGCAAAGCAGTAATGAGCAGAGCAGTCATGGGCAAGCAGAGCTACCAATGACTAAGCCCACTCATAATAATCAAGCCCATACCTTGAAGTTCGTCTCACAGGATGCGCTGCCTGAAGGCGAAGCGTACGAAAGCTTTATTGCAACGACTGGTAACATCCCGACCCGTGACAACTTACATGATTTATTTAACGGCAGTATTTGGCTGACCTTTCCGAAAACCAAAGCCATGCTGAACTATTACCATATGCTAGAGATTGCCGCGCAGGGTATTAGTGAGCGTCGAGGGCGTGTGCGTGACACCATTACTGTCTTTGATGAGAATGGGGCAGTGCTAGTGACTTCTGATGCTAGTATCGGTGAGGCATTAGTCAATTTCGACTGGCAGGCAAGTTTGGTGAAGCCACGTGTTAAATGGGACGACCCGCAACAGTCTAATAGCCATGCACAAGCCGCAGTATATATCTTTGGTCATGCACTGCTTGAGCAGTTGGTATACCCGCGAAAACCCTTATGCGCTCACAGCATTGTCATTCATGTTGCACAAGAATTCTTTAACCTATCGTTAGCTGAGCGTATGCGTTATTTAGATGATGAAGTTGCGTACTATATGGACGAATTATTATCAAAAAACGATGTCACACCGCGCCAGCTTGCACCGTTGCCTATTTTGGGTGTGCCGCATTTTTGGTCAGAAAATGCTGATCCGAGTTTTTACGATGATGACTATGTGTTTCGTAGTGGTCGCCGTCAAAAAAGTAATTAGTGTGAAATGGCTGAAGTATTGGTAGATAAGTGGCTAAGCCGTTGTTACGTTTACGATTGTGCCACGATTTGACTACGTCTAGACGTTAACAAAGGTTGATATATTTGTTATGGTAAAAGAACGTTATTATTAAATGATAAAGAGATGGTTTAAAGGGTATTTAGCCATTTTGTTCGTTGAGATTTACGTCTCCTCATTTTAAATAACGATTAATTTTAGAAAACAGTGATGAAGGATTTATCTAGCCACCAGTTATCAGCATAAGCGCAAGACTGCTTATGCTCAGGATATAACAACGATAAGGAAGCTACTATGAGCGATATTTTTGATGTAAAAGACACGATTGCGGTCGATGGCAAGGAACATACCTACTACAGCTTGCCAGCGCTAACCAAAACCTACGAAAACATCAGTAAGCTGCCATTTTGCATGAAAATCGTATTAGAGAACCTATTACGTAACGAAGACGGCGGTCAATCAGTCGGAAAAAACCATATCGAAGCCGTTGCCAACTGGGATGCAGGCGCAGAAGCGTCAAAAGAAATTGCCTTTATGCCAGCACGTGTGGTGCTACAGGATTTCACGGGTGTGCCTTCTGTGGTCGATTTGGCAGCGATGCGTGATGCGGTGGTTGAGCTTGGCGGTAAGGCTGAGCAAATCAATCCGTTTATCCCTAGTGAGCTGGTCGTCGATCACTCTGTACAAGTAGATGCTTATGGCCGTGAAGACGCGCTAGATCTCAACGAAAAAATCGAATTTAAGCGTAATAATGAGCGTTACGAGTTCCTACATTGGGGTCGTAACGCTTTTGAAAACTTCGTTGTCGTACCACCAGCGACGGGTATCGTGCATCAGGTCAACCTTGAGTATCTAGCCCGTGTCGTGATGGCAGCAGATGTCACTGTCGATGGTAAAAGTGAGCTGACAGCTTATCCAGATACGGTGTTTGGTACAGATAGCCATACGACCATGATTAATGGTATCGGTGTACTTGGTTGGGGCGTGGGTGGTATCGAAGCGGAAGCGGCGATGCTCGGTCAGCCATCATCAATGCTAATTCCACAAGTGGTTGGCTTTGAGCTGAAAGGCAAGCTAACTGAAGGTGTCACTGCGACGGATTTAGTATTGCGTGTGGTCGAGATGTTACGTGCGCATGGTGTGGTTGGTAAGTTCGTCGAGTTCTATGGTGAAGGCTTACACAGTATGCCACTGGCTGATCGTGCAACGATTGCCAATATGTCGCCAGAGTATGGTGCGACTTGTGGCATCTTCCCAATTGACCAAATGGCGATTGACTATCTGCGCCTATCTGGTCGCGATGAAGCGCAAATTGAGTTGGTCGAAAAGTATGCCAAGGCGCAAGGCTTATGGCACGATGCCGATACGCCAGCTGCAACTTATTCAAGCAAGCTAGAATTAGATCTGGCTTCAGTACAGCCAGCACTTGCTGGTCCAAACTTACCACAGCAGCGTATCAATCTGTCTGATATGCATGAGAAGTTTGGTGAAACGTTAGAAAAAATGACCAAAGATCGCAAGTCAGAAGTCGATGGTAAAATACGCTTTGACCAAGAAGGCGGTGAGCAAGAACAAGCTGAACATTTAGCAGCTCAGCCAAAAATGAACGATGATCAAGATGATGGATATCAACCTGCAAATGGCGTCTTCTCTACCGTTAGTATCGATGAGAAAGACCACAAGCTACGTGATGGATCAGTCGTGATTGCCGCCATTACTTCTTGTACCAATACCTCAAACCCTGCGGTCATGATTGGTGCAGGTTTAGTCGCCAAAAAAGCAGCAGCCAAAGGCCTGAAAGCCAAACCATGGGTTAAAACGTCATTAGCACCTGGTTCAAAAGTGGTGACTGATTACCTAGAAAAAACCAAGCTGATGGATGAGCTGGAAAAAACAGGCTTCTATCTAGTAGGTTATGGTTGCACCACGTGTATCGGTAACTCAGGACCATTGCTTGAAAGTATCGAAAAAGGGATCGAAGAAAACGACCTAGTCGCTGCGGCGGTACTGTCTGGTAACCGTAACTTTGAAGGTCGTATTCACTCACACGTCAAAGCCAGTTATCTAGCTTCACCACCGTTGGTTGTCGCTTATGCGTTGGCAGGCACGGTCGATATCGATATGACCACGCATCCACTCGGTCAGGATCAAGATGGTAATGATGTTTATTTAAAAGACATCTGGCCAACGTCAGAAGAGATTAACGAGCTGATTGCTAATAATATCGATGCTGATATGTTCCGCAAAAATTACGGTGAAGTGTTTGCAGGTAGCAAAGCATGGAACGCGATCAGTTCAGCGGATAGCCAACTGTATCCATGGGATGAAGGGTCAACGTATATCAAAAACCCACCGTTCTTTGATGGTATGACCATGGAGCCAGAAGGTATCCCTGATATCGAAGGCGCACGTATCTTAGGTCTGTTCGGTGATTCAATCACTACTGATCACATCTCACCAGCGGGTAATATCGACCCAGACTCGCCTGCAGGCAAGTATCTGCAAGAGCGTGGCGTGCTACAAGCCGATTTCAACAGCTATGGTTCACGCCGTGGTAATGATGCGGTTATGACTCGTGGTACCTTTGCCAATATCCGTATCAAGAATACGATGATGGCTGGCAAAGAGGGTGGCTATACCTATTACTTTAATGGTGATAAAGCCACTCTCCAAGATGGTGAAGAAATGGCTATCTATGATGCGGCGATGAAGTATAAAGAAGACAAGCGCCCACTCGTGGTATTGGGCGGTGCGGAATATGGCTCTGGCTCTAGCCGTGATTGGGCTGCCAAAGGTACGATTTTGCTCGGTGTAAAAGCGGTATTGACCAGCTCATTTGAGCGTATTCACCGTTCAAATCTAGTCGGTATGGGTGTGCTGCCATTGACCTTTAAAGAAGGTGAAAATGCAGAGACTTATAATCTAGATGGTTCCGAGGTACTTAGTATCACGGGTCTAGACAATGGTGAAAGCAAAACAGCGACGGTCACGGCTACACGTGCTGATGGTTCAACTGAGAGTTTTGTAGTCAATGTCATGCTACAAACGCCAAAAGAGCGTGAATACGTGCGTCACGGTGGCGTGTTGCACTATGTACTGCGTCAGCTGGCTGCTGAGAGTAAAGAAGCAGGCTAGTTATGTATTAACTTAATATGACAAAAAGCCCAATCTCCGTCAAAGTAGGGGATTGGGCTTTTTTATTGTCTGAGAAAAGGGAAAGCAAATATCTGAAAATCTATTTACTTAACTTATCTGAAGTTCTCATTCCAGCTCTCTTTAAACACTTTATTTAAGAACTTTTCTTTATCGATGCTACCGTCATCGTTTAAGCAGCTTTTATCGACAAAAAGGTAGTTCGTCCAACTGATATCAGGAGACAGTTCATTGATCTCATTTACTATGTCAACTTCATTAATATCAGAGAAATCTCTAGTAATAAGTTTTTGAGCCAGCTCTAAAATGCGACTCTTTGTTTTATACTCGTAAGAATTTGGGTACTCAGAAATTTTATCAAACAGTTTCTCGTAGTTTACATTTCCTTCTGCGCTTACATACTCATCACTCCAGAATATATAATCACTCCAAAACGGATCGGGAGATAATTTATTTAGTTCAAGGTTTATCTCTATTTGCCTTGGCTCTGAGCATTTGGTATTCAGTAACTCTTCAAGTAGCAAAGTAAATTTTTTCTTACTATCATCGTTCATTATTATTTCCTCTACTATGTATTCCAATTCTATCAACCCTTCTCAGTCAACAACTTAATTCCTAGCCCCATAAATACGACACCACTTATTTTATTCATCATCGATTCAATTTTTGGATTCTCTCTTAGTTTTTTGCCGAACTTTGACGCCAGCAGTGCCAAACACAAGCACCATATAAAGCCAGTAACAGCAAAGGTTAGTCCCAACATTAAAAATGACAGCATGCCATAAGCATAACTGGAGTCAATAAACTGCGGGAAAAATGCGAGGAAAAATAACGCGACTTTTGGATTAAAGGTATTGGTAAGTACACCTTGCTTATATATTTGCCAATGGTCTATAGGTTTGATGGATGTTGGCTTCTCGCTACCCTGCAAACTACTGGCTATCAAAGGCTGCTGTTTACTCATTAGCATTTTGACACCCAAATAGCACAAGTATCCAGCACCAATATATTTAACGAGCATAAATGCCGTAGGAGAGTTGGCAAGTAACACGGACAATCCTAGCGAAGCCAGTAGCGTATGTACCAGAATACCCGAAGTAATACCCAACACAGAATAAAACCCTGCCGTTTGTCCCTGCGAAATACTACGGGTAATGATGTACATACTGTCCGTGCCTGGGGTTAGGTTTAACAAAATAGCAGCCAAAATAAACCCTAGATAGTTCTCAATCCCGAACATAGCGAATCCCTTCTTTTAATAACTCTAGTTGTTCGTATGTGATAAGCGTTTTATGTCTTTTATAAAACTCTTATAGGGTGGATAGTAGCTAGCATTGAGTGAGTTAGCAATAGAGTAAATCACTCAATAAATACTGATTTTAGAAAGCAGAATACACACTCTACGCTCAGTCCCTGTGAAATGGATAAAACGTAAATATCTTATAAAAATCGCAGATATGGCTGTTTGAACTCTGATAATATATCAGCAATAGATGAAACATTTGTTGATAATAAGGATTTGAGATGAAACGTTTGGCTTATACTATTGCTGTATCTGTTTTTGCGACGACTGTTGGGATAAGTGCTGCGCATGCTGAGAGAATTTGCAAAGTAACAGATCCGACTGACACACCATTAAACATCCGCGATGAACCTAATGGCAAGATTATTAATAAGCTGCGTAATGATCGCGAAGTGTATGTCACAGAAGTCACTTATGATAGTAGAAACCGTCCGTGGGTTTATCTAGAAGGTTACTATAAGGGCGAGTATAGGCAATGGGGCTGGGCGATTAGAGAGTTTGTTTCTTGTTATGATCGCTAATACGACAATTTTGCAGTTTCAGAGGATGGTCATGTGATTGATAAGTATGTGTTCATATTTGCTATGTCTTTTTTAATTTGCTCGTGTAGCACTGGCATTAACACACCAAACGCAGAAGCTTCTGATAGTAATATAAAAATCGAGAAATATTCTGACGCAAATATAAGAGAAATCGAAATTGGTAAAGCGTTTAGCTTAGATCAAATTAAAAGCATGACCACATTCGACGGTGAATTCAAGAAAATGAGTGACGTTGAGTGTGGCGGTTTTTTTACTGAAGAAGAAATAGGAGAGAGCGGAGAAGAAGCGATTTATCAGTATGGCAATATGGAAGTTGATATCACAGATAATCAGGGCGCTATCATGAAAATAGTGGGCATCCCTGATGGGCTTCGTATTAAATACAATGAACTATTAATCGATAACAACTTCAATCCTAAAAGCTTAAGCCTTGAAAAATTTGAAGTTTATAAAAATAAGGCGACAGTCTCAGACAACACGGTTGGCATAGAGTCTACTGGTATAAAAACAGCCTACGACATTATGTATTCTGTCCGTGAAAAAACTAGTGATAATCTGCTATATCTGAGTTTCCTAGACAACAAGCTGGTTGCTATTAGAGTGCTAGTGCAATGTTGATTAATTAATGCTAGATAAAAATCAACAAACATAAAAAAGCCCAGTCACCGTATGATGACTGGGCTTTTTTATTGTTCGCTTACTAGTCTAATCTAATGCTAAGCAAAAGTGCTAATAAGTGACGCCGAATAGTGGCGTCCCCAGGGGGATTCGAACCCCCGTTACCGCCGTGAAAGGGCGGTGTCCTAGGCCTCTAGACGATGGGGACGCATAGAGTGTTATAACCAATGGTTACAACGGTACTTCACAATATCAGATAGCTTACAAGTAAGCATTGCCTAGGTGCTGATATCGTCCTACTAGCGAGTATCTATTATAAATTTCAGTAGTACTGAGCATTGCAATAAATAGTATGGTGGAGCTAAACGGAGTCGAACCGTTGACCCCTTGCATGCCATGCAAGTGCTCTACCAACTGAGCTATAGCCCCTCGCTAAGAGTGTGCGTATTTTATGCAAGACCGACAGTCCTGTCAACCACTATTTTAAAAATAATCCATAAATATGCAAAAAAAAGCGTTTTAGCCTATTTTAATAGCTTAACAAGGCCAAATTAGCGTGGATTTTGCTTAAGAGAGATCTCTTTGATGGCTTTATCCGTATAAAACTCTTCTTCGGTACAATTAGAGTTACCATCAGAGAATATAATTACACAGCACTCAGTAGGGATATATTGACCACCTTTTTCTCTGACGGTTCTGATACCTTTAAAGCCAGTGATGTCAAACTTGCTTAATTTATCTAGATTATGATTGGTATAACCACAGTAAGTGGTGTATATCCATTTTAAATCTTCGAAATCTTGACCCTTTGTCAGGGTAAGTTTGGCATCAAAAAGCTCTTTTACGATGGCGTCATAGTATTTCTGCGCTTCTTTAAGCGTGTTAAAGACATAATCTTTGCTTTCTATCGTAACGGTTTTGGCGGCCATGTTTATTTCCAGTGAAGAAGTTTGATAAAGGATATTTAATAGTCTAAAGGTAATAATACCTATTAATAACGAAAAAGGGTCAGAACTGGCCTGACCCTTCTACATTCAAAAATTTCAGTTAATCGACTGTTTAGTAGATAAATTATTCAGTAGCTAAACTATTCAGCAGCCAAAAAGTCTGGCAATTCTGCCGCTTGTTTCTCAAGCTTTTTCAGTTTCTTTTTACCTAGGCCACCCAGTACATCAACCGCATGACGCAAGCGAGTTAGCGTCATATCAGCACCGATAATCGCCATAGAGTTCATGACTGGCGTCGATGACGTGCTACCAGCGATAGCGATAAAGAACGGCGCCATAAAGTCACGCATCTTAATATCGAGGTGAGCGGCCAGACCTTTTAGAGTGGCGTAGATGTTTTCTTCCGACCAAGTCGGTAAGACTTCTAGCTGCCATAACGACAGCTGAAGCATCTCGATGATTTGTTCAGGTGTCAGTGATTTATGGGTAAAGTTTTCGGCATTAATATCAGGTAGGTTTTGGAAATAGAAACCACCCCAATTAACCGCATCAGATAGCAATTCGATACGTGGCTGAATCGCCGCTGCAATAGCAGTCAGCTTGTCACTGTTGCTGGCCCAGTCGAGGATTTTGTTCTTTAATTCTTCAGGGGTGAGGGCGCGTAGCCATTCTGCGTTTAGCCAGTTGAGCTTTTCGATATCGAAGATAGGGCCGCCAAGTGACACACGTTGAATATCAAAGCTAGCAATCATTTCTTCTAAGGTAAACTGCTCAGCATCATTTGGCATTGAGTAGCCCATACGACCGAGATAGTTGAGCAACGTTTCAGGTAGCACGCCTGCATCACGATAGTAGGTGATAGAGGTTGGATTTTTACGCTTAGACAGTTTTGATTTGTCTGGGTTACGCAGTAATGGCATGTGGCAAAGTACTGGCATCTCCCAACCAAAATATTCATAAAGCAACTGATGCTTAGGCGCAGAGTTCAACCACTCTTCACCGCGCATCACATGACTGATGTCCATTAAATGGTCATCGACGACATTGGCTAAATGGTATGTTGGCATGCCGTCTGTTTTTAGCAGCACTTGCATGTCGACTTGGGTCCAAGGAATCTCAACCGTACCGCGCAGCATGTCATGTACTTGGCAGATGCCTTCGGTAGGCACACGCATACGAATCACATGCGGTTTACCTTCAGTGACCAATTTTTCGGTGGTTTCTGGTGCAAGATGAGCACAGCGACCGTCATAACGTGGGGTCTCGCCATTGGCCATTTGCTCAGCACGCATGGTATCTAGCTCTTCACTGGTACAAAAACAGCGAAACGCATGATCTTTTTCTATGAGTATCTCAGCGTGTTTGGTATAAATGTCGCTACGCTCGCTCTGACGATAAGGGGCGTGTGGACCACCGATATCGGGACCCTCGCTCCAGTCTAGACCGACCCAACGTAGTGCGTCTAAAATCATTTGTTCTGATTGCTCGGTTGAGCGCGTTTGGTCAGTGTCTTCGATACGTAAGATAAATTCGCCGCCATGCGCTTTAGCAAAGGCCAAGTTAAATAGTGCGATGTAAGCTGTCCCTACGTGAGGAAAGCCAGTGGGTGAAGGCGCGATACGAGTACGGACAGGGCGTGTTGATGCTTGGGTCGATGTTTGGGTCATAGGAATCTCAAAATACGTTTGTTAATGAATTTAGCAGTGAAAGAGGGTAATAAAAAATCGCAATGACAAATATGAATGAAATATTTGAATAAAAAATACGGATGAAACAATAGTCGTCAAAGTAGAAAAATAGCGTAAAATATAGCGCTAGTATAACAGAGAGATAGGATATTTTTAATGAAAAGCCCTTCTAGCGCTTGACTACAGATATATCCTTGCGATAATAATGCTAAGCAAGGCATAACTTGTTTATTTTCATCTGATTTTTTACTATTACTGGCCAATATGGTCGCCATCTACTGAGTCGTTTGTGTCACTATTAAATAATAAGCCAGAAAATAAGCCACTATCTAACGTAAATCATACTGAAACTGCTGACGATACCCACTCTGACGAATTAAGTTTTGTTCATGATGCCGTGCTTCTACCAGAAACAGTCGCTGCCGTCTTGGGTGTCAAATCTTTGCCGAAGCAAACAGGCAATGATGATCAAAACAGTGTCGATCAAAACAGCCTTAACATAAGTGGCATCTACGTTGATGCGACCTTTGGGCGCGGTGGTCATAGCAGGCTACTATTAAGTCAGCTGGCCGATGATGCGCAGCTGATTGTTTTTGATAAAGATCCGACAGCCATAAGCGTGGCTCAAGAGCTGGCAAGTACAGATAGCCGTGTGAAAGTGGTTCATGACAGTTTTGCGACATTGACGGACAGTCTAGCAGCCATGGGTATCGTGCAAGTTGACGGCTTGATGGCGGATTTGGGTATTTCCTCACCGCAGATTGATGATGGCAGTCGTGGCTTTAGCTTCATGCGTGATGGTGCTGTTGATATGCGCATGGATACCAGTCGTGGCCAATCGGTCGCTGAATGGCTGATGAAAGTCGATGATGAAACGTTGGCTAATGTGCTTTATGACTTTGGCGAAGAGCGTCATAGCCGCCGTATTGCACGTGCGATTAAGCAAATGGAGAGCTACAAGTCCACGCTTGAGCTGGCAGAAGTGATCAAAGTGGCGCATCCTAACTGGCAGCGCGGCAAGCATCCGGCGACTCAGAGCTTTCAGGCAATGCGCATTTTTATTAATAATGAGCTTGGCGATGTCGATGCCTTTTTAGAACAAAGTATCCCAATTTTGAAATCCGGTGGACAGCTTGCGGTTATTAGCTTTCACTCACTTGAAGATCGCCGTATCAAGCAGTTTTTGCAGCGCCATAGCAAAGGACAGTATCCAGAAGACGAAAAGCTACCGATGCCGCCCAATCGTCCACGTTACTTTAGCAAGCCGAAACGTGTGGGTCCAAGCAAAGCTGAAACCAGTCAAAATCCACGCTCGCGTAGTGCATGGTTGCGCATGGCAACACGTACGGATATCGACTATCTGCCTGTCAGCGACCAGTAGAGTCTAGGTAGTTGGTACATAAATATCTACTTATTCTAAGTACTTGGACATATATGTGCTTAGAAATATAAGTGCTTAGATGTTTCAACGCTTGGGCATAGTATTTGGTCACCTATCGGTTTATGAGATAGGACTGATGTTTTAATGGTTACGTGGCTGTTAAAAACCTGTAAACATTTTCTGCTAGGCTCGACAGTTGCTTTCTTTTTTGTCTGTTTGGTTTTACCTTTATCTTTTCTGATGGTGCTGATGGCTCATGAGTGTTGCATCACTCATAGACGGTTATCGCTTTTTATATTTTGAAGTTCAATTTTTGAGATCGTCATGGCAATATCTGACAAACCGACAAAACGTCGCGCCGCACCGCCCTATAATAACGATATCGGCGAGCTATTCGTGCGCCGATTTAATGTGGTCAGTATCTATGTGGCAGTGCTATTGATAATAGCTGCCGCGATTGTGTGGAGCGGTATCAAAACAGCAGAAGGCGTTCAGCAATATCATCAGGACTATAAAACCTTGCAAGACATGAAAAAACAAGAGCGTAAGCTACAAGTTGAGCACCAGCGCTTGCTCATTGAACAACAGACATTTAGTGCGACACCGCAAATTGCCAGTCGTGCTGTGTCTGAGTTGGGTATGTTCTCACCAACCCTTAAAGACAAGCTCATTATCCAGCCAGGAGCCGCTACGGTATTGGTACCAGTGGACACTACTGATTCAGATGACGAAGAGTCATATGCTGTTGGACCACGGGCTTCTACGGATTTGTCTCCTGATGTTACGGAAGCGGAGGCAGGACAATGAGTGATAAAAAACCTGTCAAAAGTACCAGAAAAAAACCAGCCAGCGGTAAGGTCACTAAGCCATTGCGTCCTGCTAGCGCGGCTAAATCTGGACAAACGAGCAGTAAGCCTGAAAAACAATCTTCTGGTAACCGTAAAGCCAAACTATTTGATCGCCTAAAAAAGAATGAAGATAAGGGTGCCTATACCAGCGTCAAAAATCAAAAAGCCAAAAGAGCATTTTTGGGTAAGGCGTCTGGCGCTTCCTCTCGTGGCGGCTTTGAGCATGATAAGAATCGCTTCCGTACTATTTGGGGTATCGCACTGGTCGTATTGGGATTACTCATAGCTCGTGCGTATTATTTACAAGTCGCTAATGCCCAGTTCTACCAAGACAAAGGTAATGAGCTTATTACCAGCGTGCGTACGCAAAAATCCTATCGTGGCATGATTACCGATCGCAATGACCTGCCATTAGCCGTCAGCGCACCACTTGCCACCGTGTCTTTTAGTCCGCATGATTATTCGCGTGAATATTATGAACTAAAGCGGATTATTCTTACCAACCCTAGCAGTCCACAATTACAGGCGCGTATGCAAAAGCGTCTAGATAATATGGATCTGACCACGCTTGCTGCTGCTGCCAACATCTCAGTCGACGAGTTAAAAAAAGTCACCGCCATTGATGACAGTATTGATGTCACTGACGAAGTAGCAGTAAAAGCCGCACTGCCGTCGGGCGCAGGCTCGCATTATCTGCCATTGTTGAATAAAGTAACGCCTGAGATTGCTCAGAGTGTCAGCTCGCTTGATTTCCCTGGTATCTATGAAAAGAATTTCTTTCAGCGCTATTATCCGCAGCCGCAACCAAATTCGCAGTTATTGGGCTTTATGGGACAAAGTGCGAGCGACCCTGAAGGGGGTTATGAAGGTCGTGCCGGTATCGAGCGTCAGTATGAAACCGAGCTGGCAGGTGATGATGGTAAAGTATTGGTATTAAAAGATGCCAAACAAAACAGCCTAAAAGAAATTAAGCAAATTGAACCCGAAATACCGGGTAAAGATGTGGCATTGACCATTGATTCGCGCTTGCAGTATTTGCTTTATAAAGAGCTAGAAAAAGCAGGTCGTTTACAAAAAGCACGTTGGTCAACAGGTATGATCGTCGATGTGCAAACGGGTGAAGTTCTTGCACTGTCGACATGGCCGTCATTTAACTCAAACAACCTAAATGAGATGACTGGTGAAAACCAGCGTAATCGTGCACTCCTTGATGTGTTTGAACCGGGTTCAGTAATGAAGCCATTTACGGTTGCTGCCGCCTTGGATTCTGGTAAATATACACCGACCTCTTTAATCGATACCAATCCTGGATCTATTCGTGTGCGTGGCTATACCATTCGGGATCACAATAATCTGGGTATGATTAATCTGGCAACGCTATTACAGAAATCTAGTAACGTAGCGTCGACTAAGATTGCGCTATCACTGCCAGCCGATGCTATTAGTAATATGCAAAGGCAGTTTGGTTTTGGTTCGAAGACACCATTAAAATTCCCTGGTGAAGGAAGTGGTCTGGTTGTGACACCAAAAGAGAAAGAGACAGCACGCCGTGCAACCGTCAGTTATGGTTATGGCCTACAAGTGACTCTGGCGCAGGTGGCGCAAGCTTACTCAGCGCTAGCCGCAGGTGGCGTCATGCATCCATTGACCCTAATCAAAAATGATAAGCCGCTACCGAGCAAGCGTATTATGGCGCATGAAAAGGCAATGTCGATTGTCCAAATGCTAGAAAGTGTCACCGAGCAGGGTGGTACGGCAAAAGCTGCCGCTATCGATGGTTATCGTGTCGCTGGTAAAACAGGTACATCGCGCCGTATTAATCCAGATGGCGGCTATTATACCGACCAGTACCGCAACGTCTTTGCTGGTATGGCGCCAGCGTCCAATCCAAGATTAGTGGGTGTAATGCTCATTGAAGATCCTCGCGGTCAAATTTATGCTGGCTTGACGGTAGCCCCTGTATTCCATAACGTCATGAAAGAGGCACTACGTCTATATAATGTACCTTTGGACAAGCCGTTAAAAACGGAAGAGCCATAGCAGTAAAAGTGTAACTGACCGTTTTTCAATGTTTAGCGCTTAATTATTCGATTTGTTTTAACCATTTAGGATTTGCCAATGACTATCTCATCGCCGAACAATGCTCCTGTTACCTTGCAACAATTGCTTGAAGTCAATAGCAGTCATAAACAGGGTTTACAGCAGGTATGGACGGCGATGGTAGCAGCATCGGCTAATCAGGCAGCGACTCAAGACAAGTCAAATCATATAAATGTAGTCGCTAACATCCCATTTCACCAGTTCCGTTTAGACAGTCGTCAGCTTGAAATGAACGACGCATTCATTCTCTTAAAAAGCCAAACACCAAACTGTCAAAAAAGCCGCGACTATCTATCTCAAGCTGCTAAAAATGCGGCTTTTATTCTATCGGAAGTCGATCCTATTGCTCTGTTTACTACGGCTAATATATCAAGTTTTACCGATATCACCTCATCTGGAGATAGCGCTTTGCATGCACAGCAACAATTAGCTGCGCTATCTTGTCCTGTATTATACGTACCCAATATCCGTGATTTTCTAGGTGATTTAATCCAATCTAATTTGCAGTATCAACAACCAGTGACTTTACCAAAGGTCGTTGCAGTAACGGGCACCAATGGTAAAACCACTATCAGTCAATTGGTGGCGCAATTAACCCAGTTAACTGGCATGAGTAGTGCAGTGATGGGTACAGCGGGTAATGGTCGACTTGGTGCATTGGTACAAGCCAGCCATACCACGGGTGATGCCTTAGCGGTCCAGCAATTCCTATATCAAATGGGGACAGAGAATGCTGAACTCTTAGCATTGGAAGCTAGCTCTCATGGATTAGATCAGCAGCGCCTGCAAAGCATGCCAGTATCTGTGGCGATTTATACCAATTTGAGTCGTGACCATTTAGATTATCATGCCGATATGGCAGAGTATGCATCGGCAAAAGCCAAGCTGTTTGATAGAGCTCATTTTCCTGATTTGACGCATGCTATTATCAATATCGACGACGAGTATGCACAGGTTATGATCGATACGGCGCAGGCCAGCGATGTAATCGTTTGGACCTATAGTTTAAATCCATCAAAAACAGCTACCTTTGTGGCGGCTGACATTAAACCAAGTCTACAAGGTGTCGAAATTACCCTGCGTAGTGATATTAATAGTAATGGCTCTGGTAATGAGAAGATAAGCAACATAAACATCGTAAGTCCGTTATTAGGACGCTTTAACGTTGCTAATTTGCTCGCGGCTATTGCTGCTTCAGTGGCGCTTAGTGTGAACTCAAACGATTTTGATAATGGAATATACAGTGACGTTGAGCGTATAGCCGCCGTTGTGCCGCAGTTACAAGGTGCTGTTGGACGCATGCAGCGTGTGCCGTCTAATGATGGCTGTTTTATCGTGGATTATGCGCACACGCCTGATGCATTGAGCCAAGTGTTGGCCAGTCTCAAGACTCACTGTAAAGGACAGCTGTGGGCGGTGTTTGGCTGTGGCGGCGATCGTGATGCTGGCAAGCGTCCATTGATGGCACAAGCAGGATTGGCGGGTGCTGATCAAGTTATTTTGACGGCTGACAATCCACGTACCGAAGATCCCAATGTGATTTTACAAGACATGCAAGCTGGCATGAGTACAGAGCAATATCAACGTACGCATATCGAACCTGCCCGCCAAGCAGCCATTGAGTATGCTGTCAGTCATGCCGCTGCCGATGATATTGTTGTTATCGCTGGTAAAGGCCACGAGACTTATCAAGAGATTAATCACGTCCGTTATGATTTTGATGACAGTATCATTTTGCAGCAAACGCTAGCGCAAGCGGGCCGAGTATAGGCAATTGGCCATGACGGTTTTTACGTCACAATCATTTAAAAGTCTAGGGTCTGTTGAACATTCAAATGTGGTGCTGGCAGTCACTATTTTTTTAGACAATATGCAGTGAAATTTTTGATGCCTAGTTATTCTAGGTGAAACAATTTCGCCATATATTGGCAAAAACTAGTACTGCCCTGAAAGGCTGATGCTAAAATTATCCCAAACGTTGTTACAAGCCTAGCTAAGGTCTCGACATTATCGTCGACTTGCGCCTAGTTTGGTGCAATTTTAGCCATCAGCAGCCCTAATATTTGAATGTTCAACAGACCCTAATATTTATAAAAATTAAGTAGTCATCATATAAGGTAATCACTATGACAGCCGACAACGATACTGCCACTCAGTCGCAAGGGCTGTATGTCTGGCAAGTAGATAATTTGCTTGCTGCGACAGCATCTCTTGATGGTCATTGGCAGTTATCACCAGAACAAATAAATGCAGGACAGACCGAGTTACCAAACGACGCTGTCACTGGCAATCGTATCGCTACCGATACTCGCACGATAAAGCCGGGTGATATATTTTTAGCGCTGAGTGGTGACAATTTTGATGGTCACGATTATATCGATATGGCGGCATCACAAGGTGCTATCGCTGCTATCGTATCGCGTCCTATTACCAGTCCAAACAGTATTCCGCAGTTGGTAGTGAGTGATACACGCTTGGCGCTAGGGCAATTGGCCGCTTTTCGTCGCCAGCAGCATAAAGACTTGACCGTGATTGCCATTACTGGCTCTAGCGGCAAGACCACCTGCAAAGAAATGCTCGGCAGTATCTTTGGCCGATTGGCACCGACACTGATTACCCGTGGCAACCTCAATAATGATTTGGGCGTACCGATGATGCTGCTTGAGCTGTCGGATCATCATCGTTATGCTATCTTAGAGTTGGGCGCCAATCATATTGGTGAGATTGCCTATACGACTGAAATTGTTCAGCCTGATGTAGCTTGTATCCTAAATATTGGCACTGCGCATCTGGGTGAATTTGGTAGCCGCGAAGGTATCTGTCAAACTAAGGCAGAAATTTATAGCACATTAACCAATGACCAGTTTGCGATTGTTCCTGATAAGGATGATTTTACCAATCAATTACGCCGTATCGCTGAAAAGCAGACGTCTCATGTAATTGGCTTTGGTAATACTGATGTTAGTGCTAGCCATCTCGATGTAGAGCCTGAGCGCAGTGAGTTTAAGTTGCATATTGGCAGCCAAGTTCATGATATCAACTTGCCACTAGCTGGTGAGCATAATGTCAATAACGCCTTGGCCGCCGCTGCTTGTGCGCACGCGCTCAATATTGCTGTCAGTGACATCGTAATTGGGCTTGAAAATGCCCGTCCAGCCAAAGGCCGTTTGAACAGTCAGTTGCTTGGTATGCATCGCTTAATTGATGATACTTATAATGCCAACCCTCATTCGGTACGTGCCGCTGCCAAAGTATTGGCCGCGCAGACTGGTACGCAAGTGATGGTGTTAGGTGATATCGGTGAGCTCGGTGAAGCAGCTATCAGTGAACATCAAAGTTTGGGTCGTACCATTGCGACCACAGGCATCAATGTGCTGCTTTGTGTTGGTGAGTATGCCCCTTATACCGTGGCTGGCGCGCAAGAGATTGCTGATATTAGCGCCCATGCATTTGCGGATAAAGACAGTTTATTACAGTATTTACAGCCATATTTGCAAGCGCAACAAGCGAAGCCTTGTACTGTGTTGTTCAAAGGCTCTCGTTCCATGGAAATGGAAACTCTTATAAATGCGCTAGTCGAGGAGTAGGCGGTGTTAGTTTGGTTGTTTGGCTGGCTTGGCCAGTATTATACGCCGTTTTCTGCGGTTTCTTCATTGACGTTGAGAGCATTACTTGCGGTCGTGACCGCGCTTGCTTTTAGCATGGCGTTGGGTGGACCTGTCATTCGACATCTGCGTTCGCTCAAGTACGGTCAAGCGATTCGTAATGACGGACCACAATCGCATTTGGCTAAAACGGGTACCCCAACCATGGGTGGTGTCCTGATTCTCAGTGCCATTGGGGTATCGACGCTATTGTGGGCACGTCTAAACAATCCTTATGTCTGGATTTTGCTCGTTGTCATGGTTATTTTTGGGGCAGTAGGCTGGGCAGATGATTGGCTCAAGATTAAATATAAAAACCCCAAAGGCCTAATCGCTCGCAAAAAATATTTTTGGCTATCGATGGGTGCATTATTTGTCGGTATATCTTTGTATTATATCGCGACGTTACAGCCAGATATTGCAACTACTCGCGAGATGCAGGATTTGTTATTGCCTATCTTTAAAGACTGGATGATTCCATTTTCGGCAGTGCCATTTGGTATTGGTTTTATTATCTTTACCTATTTTGTGATTAATGGTGCTTCTAACGCTGTCAATTTGACCGATGGTTTAGATGGTTTGGCCATCTTGCCAGTGGTTTTAGTCGCGGCAGGTTTGGGTGCGATGGCCTATGTATCAGGTGATGTACGCTTTGCTGATTACTTACATGTGCCTTATATCGCTTACAACTCTGAAGTCATCATTGTCTGTGGCTCGATGATTGGTGCAGGGCTTGGCTTCCTATGGTTTAATGCGCATCCGGCACAGGTATTTATGGGTGATGTCGGCGCACTTGCCCTCGGTGCGATGCTCGGTACGATTGCGGTTATGACTCGTCAAGAGATTGCCTTCGCCATTATGGGTGGTTTGTTCGTCGCTGAAGCGCTATCGGTTATGCTACAGGTTGGCTCGTATAAACTGCGCAAAAAACGCGTTTTCCGTATGGCACCATTACATCATCACTTTGAAGAAATTGGCTGGAAAGAAACGCAAGTGGTGGCAAGGTTTTGGATTATCGCTATCATTCTTGTTATTTTAGGTCTAATGACTCTAAAGCTACGTTAACTTTAAAGCTATGTCGATATCGTCATTCTGATTGACGTTGAACCAATCTCAATACTGTTGACTAAAAAGCCACTTCAAATCCATTTGAAGTGGCTTTTTGTTTTCCAGCCATCACGTTTTTAACCGCTTCTTTTCTGCATGAACGAGTGCAAATTTTGCTAAAATGTCAGTCATATTTGTATGACTTTGAGAAACCTGTGTCCTTATTTATCTGCCCCCTTTGTCAATCTCCACTACAGCCTGCTGCGGATACATGGCGCTGTGATGGTAGCTTACACCCTAAGCAAACAGCACATCCATTTGATGTGGCGCGTCAGGGTTATGTCAATCTGCTACCAGTACAGCAAAAAAAATCTAAAGCCCCAGGCGACAGTCAGCAATCTATTGAGGCTCGCAAGCGGTTTTTGCATGCTGGGCATTATCAGCCATTAAATGACTTAATTTGCCAAAAAATGGTGGCGTTATTGTCATCAAATGAACAGGTAAATTGGTTAGACATTGGTTGCGGAGAAGGCTACTACACACAGTCAATGGCGCAACTGGGCACGGAAGTGATAGATACTTTAATCGCTGCTGATATCAGTAAGCCTGCTGTGGTTGAGCTGGCTAAAGTGAGCAAAATGGCAGCTCAATTGTGGTATCAACAAAACGAACAACCATCTACCCAGACGACAGTAATCTACCCACTGGTGACTAGCGCCGCACACCTACCATTACGCGCTCATAGTATGACGGGCATCAGTAGTATTTTTAGTCCCATTTTGCCAGAGGCTTTTGCTGAAGTATTGGCTGATGATGGCTATCTAATCATTGCCAAGCCGGATGCAGGTCATTTAGCAACGATGCGTGATGCCTTGTTTGATGATGTTCGCGAGCATGATTCTGATAAATTTTTAACAGAGTTGTCACCGTATTTCACGCTATTAGATACTCATCGTGTCAGTACAGAATTGACGTTATCAGCAGGTGATTTGGCTGATTTAATGACCATGACCCCTTATGCCTATCGTGCACGTAGCGAGAAAAGACAGACGTTGCTAGAAGCTGTGGAAATGAAGCCATTTAATACTGAGGCAAAGTTTGTGGTTTATGTCTTGCAAAAGACGACTGATAAGTAGCTGCTTCTAACAGTGTACCTATATAGGTATACCGTACTGATGACTAGAATAGGGCTAGCATTAATACTCTCCTAGTAGCCAACCACTCACAAAGGCAAAATACTCACGAAACCAAGCATTATAGCGGATGAGTAAAGGGGTCGGACTGGCGACAGTGATTGGCTGCTGATAGCCTTGATGCTTGGCGATACTGGCTGCACGAATGGTATGAAAGTCACTGGTCACAATAGCGATGGGCTCAGCGATAGACAGCCCGTTTGCTTCTAAGATGTCTCGGCTATTGGCTAAATTCTCTTCGGTACTGGTACTTTTACCTTCTTGTAAAATACGCTCGAATGCGATGGCATGTGATTCGTGTAGATACGTTGCCATAATATCGGCCTCGCTACGTGTACGCTGAAAGCCCACGCCACCACTGGTTATGACCAGTGCATTAGGTTGTGATTTGATCAGTGGTACAGCGCTATCTAGACGCTTGGCGAGAGTCGGTGTTGGTTTGCCTGCTACCGTTCCTGAACCCAATACAATAATCGCTGCCACGGTCGGTGCAGGCCCTTTGCTAAGCGTAATCTGCTGCTGTAATGACCAGATAAAAAGCCCAAAGCTAATGAGCCAAAGCGTAAATGCAGCCCACAGTCCATACCATAAACGATTTAACCAAGGGTTTTGGCAGCAATATTTGCGAATGGCTTGCCAAAATAGTCCATGAGCGACAAAGATAATCCCTAATAGCAACGGTGCTACCGAGCCAAAATTAATTTTGCCAATAGCCATTAAAGCAATACAGTCAACGATGATCACGATACCGATAGTGAATAAGATGACGCGATTGATGGTAAATAATAATTTTGACATAGAAATAATACGCTTGTATGTAGATAACCGATATATTGGAGAATGGTTTTAAAAGTGCCGAGTCTAAGATTATCACAGTCGTACATTATGATAGATGGATAGAATATGGATTCTTCAGGCAAATAAAAAAGAGCTCCCTAATTGGGAGCTCTTTTTTTGAAAGATATATAAAACTGCTATTTAAACAACCTCTAGCGATGCATACCACGGACAGGATAGTTGTTTTCTGGATTTCTAATAAAAGCCAAGCCGCCAGCCAGCACTTCTAGATCTGGACGGGCAAATGGTGCATTTGAAATATCGAGGATTTGGATATTACCTTCTGCATTGATAACAAACAGACCAGGTTCAGCGAATGGATGATCAGTTTCTTTCTCTGAGCGTGGGTCAGAGATGTATAGACCTAGCGTGTTCATCTGCTCAACAGTTAGACCGTAAGCGATAGGGAAGTTAATATCTAGCTCTTCTAGGTGGGCGTTTAATTGCTCTTTACTATCACCTGAGATGGCGATGATATCAACGCCTACCTTAGCAAACGACTCTTTTATAGATTCAAGCTGAGTGAGGTATTGAGTACATTTTGGGCAATGTTTACCGCGATAGACAACGACCATCTTCCAGTCATGACCATTTTCGGGCGTACCTAATGATTTTACTTCGCCATTTAGCATGGTTACGTCTATCTCTGGGAATTTTACGCCAGCATGAAGTTTTTGAGTGTAGTCTGTTGACATTATTTTTATCCTTATCGTTTTATTAAAAAGTTATTTATGTTGAATTTGATTGATCGTTCAATATGCTCAGTACCGATACTACAAATAAACGCTCAATAATGAAGTTGGCTTTTTGTTAGCGAGTGCAAGGTTTTATGAATGTCGGTATCCTTTTTATTTTATGAATCTAAAACGTATCTTCAGTTCCTTTAACTATTAATTATAGATATTTCTAATAGGAGCTATCACCAAACGTATCCTCGTAGCTGTCATACATTTAACCTCGTATCTCATTGCCTTTTTCGAGTCTCTTATATAGGTTTTCGTCTGCAATCGATACAACCAAATAAACACTATGTATCCATTGGACAGATATAACCACTTCTTATCCTAAGCCTACTCACCACGCTGTGCTATCAGTTCATTCCACACTGGTTATTCATTGATAAAAAGCGAGTGGTAGTTAATGGGATAGTTGAGCTCGTATTTTGGCATGCCCTTTTAAGTAAGATGTTCATATTTATCACAAAATATATTCATGGAAAATGATGAATATTTCTGCTATACCTAGTTATACTAATTAATTTGGTTAGTTTATCTAATTAAATTAATTGGCTGTATGGATTTCTAATCTTACGTATCGGAGTTAAGCAACCATAAAGGATTATAACTATGAAATTAGCAAAAGCTGTACTCGCCAGCATCTGTATTTTACCGTTAGCCACCATCTCTTATGCTGAGGACGTTGATCCCCAAAACTTACGTATCTCTGAAACCTCAATGATGAGTGTCAATGAAGCAGCACCATCAGCCATGAAAATGCATAACGAACATGACCACATGAGCGAAAAGTCAAACACCATTCAAGACGGTAGCGATGTAGAAGTTGATGCTGAACGAGGATGGCGCTGGCCTTGGCAGAAGAAGAACAAAGAAGTAGCGACACCTGAGCGTCCAAAGTGCTGTTAGTTCATTAACTATAAAGGACTACCACGATGAAATTATGGAAAGCCATTTTAACTAGCATTTTTATTTTTCCGTTAGCTATCATCTCTCATGCTGAAGACGTTGACACCCAACACTTACGCATCTCTGAAACCTCAATGATGAGTGTCAATGAAACAGTGCAACCAACCATGCAGAAAAAAGAAAAAGTACCGACAGATAATAAATCCAGTGCCATTAATAATTCAAATGATGTTGAAATGGATAAAGAACAAGGTTTCAGATGGCCTTGGCAAAGAAGAAAAGACAAAGCTCTTGAAGCTATCGAAGACTTTAAGAATCAATCAAGACCCTGAAGAGGCTCAGAGAGAAAATCCATCATGTGGATCATTTGATGGTAAACCTAACGTAGTTTTTTACAGTAGTTTCAGCTATTCATAGTGGTTTGTTGATATTAAATACTTTTACACAAGGATGTATATTATGAATATTTATAAGCAAATAACGATACTGACACTGAGTATGTCTCTAATAGGGCTCAGCCATGCTGCCGATGATATGGCAGGTGCCAAAAGTGGTATGACTGTAACGGAAAACAGTGCGATTGCGGCGTGGACGCATAATTGGAGCACCACTGGGAAAGAGAAGAAAAAGGGCAAGGCAAACATGGTGTCCTCAAAGGTGAACGTGCCGTTGGAAGAGGATGCATCGCAAGTAGCCCTAACCGAGTTTGCTGAAAAAAATAACATGACGAACAAAAGCTACGGCGAGGTTTGTGGCGCATTCGTTGAAAGTGAAATGACTGAAACTAAGCGAGGAGGTCATCGTTGGGGCAAGTCTGACTCGCATTGGCCCAAAAAATCTTTTAAGATTTTTAAAGCACGCGAATTTACGAGCGGTGAAGAAGAACTGGCGAAAAGCGCAGGTCATCTATTTGGCAAAACCCGCAAAACTCATAACTGTATCACTACTAAAGTAGGGATCAACGATGAAAACGTTGAGCTTGAGTCTATGAAACTAACAAAATAATTGAGCAATGCTATATATGCTATCTACGAGTAGAACAAGGTGACAGTTAAACGTTTAGCTGTCATTTTTTATGTACTAAGCCACATTTTGGAGAGTATTCATGAAAACCTTTTGTTACCTACTGGTGAGTCTGCTTTTTTTGTACTCTGCTCAAGCCAATGCCCTAAATACTAACGAGAAAATGATCAATGAGCTGTATCAGGATACTGAGCTTGATATTGATAATGTAGATGACGTTTTTGCATACGTGCTATCACAGACTGACGATACCCTCACTATTTACCCTTCAGAGGGCTATTATTACTTTAACTTTTACCATCAAGGCAACTTAATAAAAGGCAATATGTTGGTAGGTCATAAGTTAAGACAGCAGGGCAGCTTATCCTTTATATATTTTTATGACATAGCCGGCAAAGAACGAGGTGAGTTTAAAACGCATCATAAACTATATAAGTCATCAGACATATTTAGCCTGAAAGAGCATCAACCTAACTTATATCAATTGACCTTCAAAAATATCAAAAAAAACCTTGAGATTAATCAGATAGAGCCGGATGCTGATTTTGTAAAGACGCTTGAGATTCAAGGTTTTGAAGTCAACCTACCAATGATGGATGATTCGGGAGTCACACTCTATTTGGCATTTCATCCTACTACCAATAACTTCTATTATATTAATCCTTTATCCAGAGATGATGAATTTTACTATCCTTTTAGCGACGTACTTAAAGTGGGTGCTAGGACTCAATTTGTGTACTTGCCTATGGAAAAGTTTGCCATATTAGTAGGCGTTAATGCCAATAATGTTTATAAAAACAACTATTACGATGGCCCTTTTGATCAGCTCCCTGACGAGGCGTTAGCTAATATAGACTATAAGTCTTATTTGTATCGAGTAAATCCAAGTTGGAAAGATAAAATATATGATGATGGTTATTTTATAAACGACCCAGATGCTCGTGTTGCACTGACCAATTATTTTGAATATCTATCGCTTGATGAACTCAAAAAAATCCAACCTTGTGCGTCTGATAAAAACCCGCTGCAATGTTTAGAAGACAGTGGGATGCGTTTTTGATTTTGCACGATGCTGTCTAATATAAGAACACTGCTAGTCATCGCCATACGTTGCATGGCGATTAATGATAGTAGATCAGGCGAAGATATAGTCTATGGGATTTCCATAGTAAAAAACGCAATAGGACTTAACATTTATTAAAGTTTATCTAAAGTAAAAGTTGATATTATATTCTCAATATAATGAATTCATCATTTTGTCACTACAATTTTTGAGTGAGTAATGACAAGTAGCCACGATGGTTAGACAGGTGCATACGTATATAGTCTGACTATGACTAATTTTCAAATATCAATCCAAACGAGAGCGTGTTATGACCCTTATAAAAACGGCTCGAGCTTTCAGCTTGCTGGCTATTGTCACGGCCATACAGGTTTCATCACTGACCTCTGCCTACGCCCATGATCCTAGTGCACATACTCTGCCTGCCAAAGAATGGCAGATCACCGGCCAGCCTAGTGTCGCTGCTGATTTTATTAAATTAGAAGACGACATGGTTTATCTAACCGACAGTCACCATCAGCTACTCTCTTTCAACTTGTCAGACTTTTCAGCCAATGATCAAACCTATATTCTGGAAAAAAACGCCCATATTCAAGCGATCAATCAGCTAGCAGTGATTGAAAATCTAGTAAGTAGTAATCAATTAACGGCTATCCAAAATACAAGCGATACTACTGTTATCGCCAATGATAATGGGACTGCGCTAAACAAAATTGATGCGGAAAGTTCTGTTATAACGGATAACAGTGACATGCGCTCTGTTTTATTCTTCTACCTGTTGGGTGGCTTGGTCTTAGCGAGTGGTTTGGTTTTCTTCTATGTTTTGAATATACGCCACAAAAAAAACCGAACCTCAAAAGTAGCTTATTCAGTTTTTGGTGTATTGGGTTCAGCTGCGTTGCTTGTGGCTTGTAGCAGTACTGAGACGGCCCAAAATATCGGTGAAAAGACTAAAGAGGCGGTTGCTCATTTGCCAGTACCAGCCAATGATATTGATTTTATGACGTCAGTATTTGGCTCATTCGATAACGTCAGTACCCATCATGATGATAAATATCTGTATGTCGAATCAAATGGTGTCCCAAGCCATGAAATGATGACCGGTATCACCAGTTGGCAACAGCAAGTACCTATCGACCAGGATTATACCAATGAGAACAGTTGGGTCATTCCCTTACAGCCTGAGCTTGCCGATGAGCCTTTAATGGCCAAAGACAATTTTATGAAAGGGGCCATCGCTATTGCAGCTAATGGCATTCCTATATTCAACCCATTAAACAATCGGGGTGAGGACGCCAAAGCATTCGGAGAATTAGACAATTGGGGCGGGCATTCTGGACGCGCTGATGACTACCACTATCATCTTGCACCAACCCATCTACAGTCACAAGTTGGTGAAGGTAAGCCCATTGCTTATGCGCTAGATGGTTTTCCTGTCTATGGTGAAACCGATGATGAGCTTGATGAATATCTAGGCAAATTCAATGAAGACGGTAGCTATGAATACCATGCTACTTCAGAGTTTCCGTATTTAATTGCCGGTTTGCGCGGTAAGGTTACTGTGAACCCAGATACGACAGCGCCAGAAAATGAGATTGCACCGCAAGCGCATACGCACGGCGTTCGTCCAGCGCTAACGCCTTTGCGCGGAGCTGAGATCACAGATTATAAGATCATAAGTCCGACTCAATACAGTCTAACGTATACCCATGACGGTCAAGAGCATAAGCTTAACTATGGTTGGGGCGCTACTGAAGCGACTAAAGATACTTATACTTTTGAATTTATTGATCCAGAGGGTACGACCGTACAGACTTATAAACGCACTGATGACATACAGAAAAAATAGTGTGCATTCAATGATAATGATCAGTTATAGAAATAATAAGCTGATTTCAAAAACCATCTTATATAATGCTAAGGAATCCTAATGAAACCTATTTTAATACCTGCTTTGCTAACCACGACAGTATCTGCTGTATTGCTGGCGGCGTGTAGCCAAACTCAGATAGACTCAGCGGCTACCGATGCCAATGAGCAAACGACAACATCAGTAAATAGTAGTGCAGATGCCAGCAGCTATACTGGCACCGCTAGCTTAACCCAAGGTGTTGCTCAGACTGACGTGACAAACGCCTATGAATGTGACCGTGGTCGTCAAACCAACATCGGCAGTATCCAGTCAACTGACGGTAAAACATGGACAGTACCAGCAGCGACCAATTTGCTCAATACAGATTTCCCAGTGGCATCCGACTTAAACAACCCTTGTACGAGCAACGACTATCGCACTGCAAGTGAAGCTTTAGCTCAACTTGATGGTTCGGACATCATTGAAGTAGACGCAGATGGTGAGGTGTATACCGCTTATGTCTTTGCAGATAATTACTTTGAGATGTACGTAAATGGCGTAGCAGTCGGACGTGACAATGTACCGTTTACTCAGTTCAATTCAAACATAGTGCGTTTCAAAGCGAAAGCACCGTTTACCGTTGCTATGCATTTGGTGGATTGGGAAGAAAACTTAGGTGTTGGTTCAGAGAGTAATAATGGCTCAGAATTTCATGCAGGAGATGGTGGTCTAGTCGCTGTGATCAAAGATAAAGATAACAACATCATCGCCAAGACTGATGAAACCTGGAAAGCACAAACCTTTTATACCGCACCTATTAGAGACTTGTCCTGTGTTAGTGAGTCAGGTAGCGAGCGACTGTCTAGTAATTGTGTTACCACAGCTAATGTACAAGACGGTTCGGCAGATTATGGCCTGCACTGGGAATTGCCTACCAACTGGCAACAAGCAGACTTTGATGACTCTAGTTGGCCGAATGCCACCACCTATAGTAACCAAACCATTGGGGTAGACAACAAATCAGCTTATACCAATTTCATAGATATTTTTGATAATGAAAAAGCAGATGCTGAATTCATTTGGTCAACCAATGTAGTACTCGATAATGAAGTTATTGTACGCTACACAGTAAATGGATCATAAAATCTGGAAAGTATTGGTGTTGTTCCAAACGAGCTGACAACACACATATTTAGGTTGGCAGGAATTATTTTAGAAAAATGGAGCAAGCCATCTATATCGTTGGCTTGCTCTAGTCAATCCTCTATAAATTGGGTATGGTGTCAGTCTCGCTTAGCCTGCTACTTGTAGTGCTTTCACTCGGCTTCCTTGTATCCAAATCATATTGAACCGACTATATATAACCTAAAAATAGGTCATACGTTAGAAAAAACCTCGCTATTTGTATGAGTATCCAATGCGTACTCTACATACACGATATGCGCATAAACTACTGACTAACAAACGTCACCGTCTTAGTGCCATTCGTAGATGGCTGACTTAGTGTCACCTTGCTCTCCAAGATATCGCCTTTAGCATTGATCTTGTAGCATTCTGATGAAGTGCTTGCCATTACTTACCTATTGACACGAGTCATGCTCAGCTAGAAAAACACATACCAAGCCTGCCTCTATGGTGGAACTGTATTTGAAAGAGTAAACGTAGCTAAGAGCATATGACAAATTTCCAGAGTTATCTATAATAACTCCAATAAGTGGCAATGCTCCTTTCTATGGTATAGACATTAGCTTTTCTCTTTAAAAAGACCCAAATACGGTACCGAGTATGATGACTAGAGTGAGAGCAATTAAAGGAATGACCACAGCAGTAGCAAATATGTCTTTATAGGACTCTCTATGAGTCAAACCACAAATGGTTAGCATTGTTATTATTGCCCCGTTATGTGGTAATGAGTCCAAGCCACCTGAAGCCAAAGAAGCTATACGATGCATCAGTTCGGGGTCAATGTTATATTGTTCTGCCAATTGCATATAGCTTGCGCCCATAATTTCTAACGCTATACCCAAACCACCTGAAGCTGATCCTGTAATACCTGCTAAAACGTTAATCATGATTGCTTCTGATATGAGAGGGTTTCCAGGTGAAATTCCCATGAGAGACTGTTTGATAATCGCGAAACCTGCCAGAGTTGCAATCACGGAACCATAACCTACTTCTGAAGCTGTGTTAAAAATAGGCAGTAAAGATCCGGTAGCGCCTTTGTTTAAACTTTCTGCCACACTATCTATTCTTTTGAAACTCGAAGCAATCACAAATATACAAGCTAAAAACAACGATAAAATAATGGCCCATATACCAATAACTGAGCTTAGCGTTACCCCACCAAACTTTTCGTCAGCTAAGTAACTGTTGTTCCATAACGGTATTATGATTTTTGAAAAAGCATAGTTGCCTATTATCACAATGAGAATAGGCGATAATGCGAGCCAAAAATTGGGTATGTCGATACCTGAGTGAGGCTCTTTTTCATTTAACGTATGATTTCCATAACCTTCATTGTTTGCACTTGCAATACGCGTTTGGCGATTCATCCACAACATACCTCCGCCTAGCATGACTATCGAGGCAATAATGCCTAAACCAGGAGCTGCAAATGCATCGGTCTCAAAATAAGGCATCGGTATAACATTATGAATGGCAGGTGAGCCTGGCAATGCCGTCATGGTCAAAGTTAGGGCACCGATGCAGATGGCTCCAGGTATCAGTCTTTTAGGTATGTTTGTCTGCTTAAATAGGGCGGCAGCAATGGGATATATTGCGAAAGTAACGACAAAGGCTGACACACCTCCATAAGTTAAGATTGAGCATGCTAAGACGACGGCTAACAAAGCATGTTTGTCTCCCAGTTTATCCACTATGTTACGTGCGATGCTATAGGCGTAACCAGAATCTTCCATCAACTTGCCAAAAATCGCACCTAAGATAAATAGTGGGAAATATTTCACAGCAAAGCCTCCAAGACCCTGCATAAATACTTCAGTATAAATCCCCATGGTTTGACTGCTATCGCCACTTAAAACAACAGCTACAATAGCGAGTAAGGGAGCCAAAACTAATACGCTAACCCCTCTATAGGCAAAATATATCAAAAGTGACAAAGACAAAAAAATAGCAAAAATGCTCATAGTTTCAATTTCCTTCCATGGAAAAATACGCTTTAAATTATAATTTGTGAATCAGGTGATTCTTCTTATAAACAGAATTTAGTCTAGTTTTTATTAAATAATACTTTCTAGAGTCTTCTCAGTAGTTGCTATTTAGATGGTGAAATATCGTCATGAATGACAAATGAATAAAATTACCTTATGTCATAGTGTCAAGGGAGAGGTACTGATATCTAAGCATTTTGCAGATAGAATATTGCGATTAATGCTTAATATATTTAAGATATTGAATGCAACCTGACTTGTTCTCTCTATCCAAGAGTATTCAGAGCAACAAATACTTATAGCTATGGCCTTGTAGCGAAAGCTAATGCTATTTGATTGATCGATACTTGAATATTTTTAGCTTGTAAGAGCGAACCTAGGGAATGATTGTTCATAATAGCTATCCTTAGCATGAACCAAATATGACTAATACAATTTTCATAGATGAGGTTATGTGAGAGCATCAAGTCATTATCTGCTACCCACCTATGAATATAAATAAAACGATATATTATGTATCAAGTTAAAATCTAACAGACATGTAAATAAATATCAACTATTAAATCTTAATAGTCATTAGAGGGTCCTAGCGGTTTACTCTGAAAAGTAAGATGACGTTATGCTGAAGAAGTGGTAGTGATAAGCTTGGTTAAATAATGATGTGATGATGAGGGTGTCATGGCTAATGAGACGTACAGTTATAGTTCGGAGTTCAAAGTAGAAGCCGTCAAAAATATAGTAGTCAACAATGCTAATTTGAGCGCAACGGCTCGCAGATAGGAATAGCGATGTAAATGTTATTTAACTGGTAGACAAATAAAATGATGAAAATCTTGTCGATAATTGGCACAGAACAGTATCTTCCTAAGATTGTTACCGCTCTTAAAGAAGTAAAGTGTCTCAAACGATAGCTTAAAATGATCTAAGACGACCATGCGATTTTAATATTGGTTTGCTCTATAACCTAAAGATAGGTCATACGTTAGAAAAAAACTCGTTATTTGTATGAGTATCCAGTGAGGAATCTACATTCAACGATATTTGCATAAACTACTGACTAACAAACGTCACTGTCTTAGTCCCATTTGTAGATGGCTGCCTTAATGTCACCTTACTTGCTAAGATATCGCCTTTGGCATTAATCTTGTAGCATTCTGATGAAGTGCCTATAGGATCAGAGCTCAGTAATAAGTTTTTTGAGTTTTCTATACAGAGCCATGCCGTATTATTGGTGTCTCGCGCAAGAGACCAGTCTTGTTCGTACGACCCTATTTTTTTATGCATACTGCTGTCAGCATAGACGGTTTCAGTCATCAACTTACTTGAGTCGCCGACTGTAGCCATCTTAGGAATGATAGTTGTCTGGTTCGATAGTGAATATTTGCCTGTGCTATCTGTAAAGCCATGAAACACTAATGGATTCAGGGTAAAGTAATTGATAGCGACTGACTGATCAGTGATTCGATTATTAACTTTATTGATGGTATTTACTTCGGCACCTTGCACTGCTTTATTGTTGAATTGAATACTGCCTTTAGGTGTAATTTGAATGTCCGCTGAGACACTTTGATTGCCTACAATAGCAACCAATTTTTCACTCCGTTGTTTGGTATAGATATTGAGCATCGCAGTCTCAATGGTGTATTGCGTGACAACTTTATCAATGTCGTTATTTTGATTATTAACCGTTGTCCCACCACTTATGCCGCTAGCACAAGCGCTTAATCCTAGCCCTGCTGCAATACCCAATCCTAGTGTTTTCATAGTTTAATTCCTTTATTCTATTTAAATAAGTGTGATAAGTATGGGCGGTTTGTACGGATTTGACCACAGGTATCAATCTTTAAATGTGACTTTGGTTTGTACCTTTAATCAGTTTAGAAAATGCGATTTATTTAGTAGAGATCCTTACTTAATAAGCCGCTATCGTCATAAATACACAAGTCGCTATTGTGCTTAATACTTTCCGGAAGATGTTTAATTCTATTACCTTTAAGGTATAGAGTTTTTAACTGGCTCAAATGTCCGATACTATCAGGCAGTACACTCAAACCGTTATCGGAAAGATCAAGTATCTCCAAACGCCTAAGTTGTCCGATGCTTATGGGTAATTCGCTGAGCTTATTGCCACTAAGCATCAGTTTAGTCAAGTTACCAAGCTGTCCGATACTTTCAGGTAGCTTGCTGAGGTTATTGTTATCAAGATTCAGTATCTCTAAACGGTCAAGCTGTCCAATGCTAATAGGTAATTCATTAAGATTGTTATCACTGAGAGTCAGTTGAGTTAAGTTATTAAGCTCACCAAAGCTTTCGGGTAATGTACTGATTTTATTGCCACTAAGCGTTAGTGTCTCTAAGTTGCTAAGCTGACCAATACTCTTAGGTAATGCGCTCAAATGGTTATTAGCAAGAAAGAAACAAGTTAAGTTATTAAGCTGTCCAATGCTAGTAGGTAAAGAACTGAGATTATTGTCAAAAAGTGAAAGATAAGTCAGATCATGAAGCTGTCCGATGCTCTCAGGTAATTCATTAAGAGTATTACTACCAAGCGTCAGTTGAGCTAAGTTGCTAAGCTGTCCGATGCTCTCAGGTAATTCTTTGAGATTGTTGCCAGTGAGACCAAGTTGAGTTAAGTTACTAAGCTGTCCGATACTTTCAGGTAGTGCTTTAAGATTATTACCATTAAGGCCAAGTTGAAGTAAATTTTGTAGTTGTACAATGCTTTCAGGTAACGCGTTAAGCTGGTTATAATTTAGTTCAAGCCGATCTAAATTCTTAAGCTGTCCGATACTCTCAGGTAGTTCGGTAAAATCTTGAGCTTCCAAAACGATACTTTTTAATGCTAGCAAAGCTTTTTTATCACGAGGTATAGCCTCATCATTAATGTCAAAACTATCTGCCCAACGCCAAATTTTCTGTATCCAAGTATCATCGAGTGCTAATTGACTAGCTTTATGCTCAGTTATGATTGGGTTGAGCTCATCATAGTTTTTACCAAATGCTGTGAGCGCTTGAAGGTTGACTATCATTTGATCGGTATCATTACCATTTTGAGACATCGTCTTTCCCAATATTGCTAGAGCACGTTAAGGCTTTATTTTGATTAAATCATATCATTTATCGTTAGTGACAAGCTAATTGATAGGAATCAACAAAATACGCATTTATTCATTCAATAAGCGTTCTACTGGGGTTTAGGAATAATGCTCAAAGCGGTTTAGCTAAAGTATCAGCAGTTTTTATATGGGTTTGACAGTAAACATCTATTTATGGCTTGTATTACTTCGAAATAAGCAAAAAGAGTGAAGAAATAAAGTAAGTTGAACGGGAGTATTTCGGACAGCAGAAGATAATAAGTAGAGACTGAAAGTCTTACTAGTAAAGAATTTGATGGGTATTTAGGGAAGGGTAGGACAAGATAGGAAAACTAAGGTTTTACTTAAGCAGAATAAAATTGGCGGTGAAGGAGGAAGTCAAACCAATAAAGTAAGTAACTGATATTAAAGTATTTAGTTGTTATTTTATACTTTATAGACCAACTATTAGACCAACAAAGAATAAGTATTGGATGCAAAGCAGACAATTAGGTTTATATTTTAATTAAGTGTAACTAAATGTTTCTACGTCACTATTTAGTTTCAAACATATATTATCACTAAAAAAGCATTTTTGGTAACCTAGGATATTTCTGTTATTTTAATATTTATACTTTTGATTGCTATTTGTCATTAACAAGTTTCAGATAATGAGGTATTCCTAACTATCTTTAAGCTGTTCACACACTTCTATATTCATTTTTACAAATCCGTCCCATTCATACAAATGTGAAAGATGTTTTTCGTAATAGTCTTCTACACGGCAAATAAGAGGGCGGTCTTCATAAATGGTGCAAAGCAAACTACTGTCATCGAGGTGATGGCACATGCCATCACCTCGGTCTAGATAATCAGTATGCTCACTCAAATGGACATTTTTGCAGCATTGACCACAAGCTGTACATGGAAATAAGGTTTTAGGCATTATACGCCTCTCTCAACTCAGATCATTTTTTAATGTAAGCTGTGGCTGTAGCCCAGCTTTGTAATTTTTCAAAGCCACTAACTGTGCTAAAAGCGCTATCCTATAGTGTCTTATATCAAGTTGAGAGTCAGGTTCATTTTCTATTTTAGAAAAACCATCAGCGATACTAGAATTTATTTTAGCTAAATTTGCATCGGCACTACCATACAGTCTGCCCTCTTTATCAAGAATAGGAGTATCAATAGCAACCTTAAGAACTTGAAGGATTTTTACATTGCGTAAAACTATCATTTTTGCAGCATCATTGTATTGTGAAAAGTCGGTTCCTTGTGTTTCAATTACTGCTTCAAGTTTATTCAAGCTAAGACTTAGGTGTTTACATAAAGTAGAAATGATTGTCGTCGCTTTATCAGCTACTGCTCTAATGCCGTTTGTTAATGCTACCGCTTTATCTATATCAGCCGCAAACTCTTTAGCTTTAGCAATGTTACTATGAGCATCATTCAACTTAGTTTTCGCTTTACTACCCATATACCAGCCAGCAATGAGCAGCCCAGGCCCTGCTGCCAAAGCCTGAAGAGCCAGTACACCACCAGCAACTCCCATACCGCCCGTGGCTAAAGTCCCACCACCCAACCATGCGAGGGTTGCATTGGTTGCAGCTATACCACTAAATGTACTGATAGCTGCACCGGTACTTGCAGTTGCAAACATCATCGTACCATTATAGGCGCCAAAAGCAGTTAGAGCTCCTCCAAGAGCTCCACCGCCAACACCTAAACCAGAATCGATAACGAATGACAATTCTTGTTTAAGCTCTGCGAGTACGACATTGCTAAAACCTTTGGCGGTTAAGTTGCCTAGATCACCACTATGTTGAAAATCGATATTTTTAATTTTCTCAAAAGTAGTTATGAAAGAGGTAATATCACCTGTGAAAGTTTCAGCTTTCTTTGCACCTAATGTCGCTAGAGATTCTTGACATTGTTCACGAGATCTCTCTAGATTACGTTCTGCTCGTTTTGCTATACCTTGAGCAGTAGCATTTGCTTCTGAAGATTTTTTATTATCATACAAAGCTTTGCTTGTTTTCCCTGCTCCTACTAAGCCTGCGGCTATACCGATTACTAATGGAATTGGCATGATATTTCCCTTTTGTTATATTTACTGACTAAATATCAATAATTTTTTCAATAGATAAAAAATCTTTGATATATTTGCTTTGTGTACATTGTTTTAAATGACTAATGGTTCGTCAGAGATCATAGCGGCTTCAAGTTCAGCTATATTGTTGATAGAAAGCTTTGTACCAAGTTCTTCAGCGAAGCGATTCATCTTAGAACAAAATTCATTTGGATCAATATCGGGTGAATTTAAAGCATCAAACATGTTGTTGCTATATAGTTCTAATTCTTGAATACGATAGGCAAATAGGTCTTTAATTCTTAACTCGTATTCTTTCGAAAGTAACTTTGCAGCTTCACATTGCATCTCTACAAGCTGTCTACGTTCGGTTGATAATTTGGCATCTTTTAAAACATCGAAAAAGCTTTGATACATTGTATTGGTCAGAGCATAACCAACCATACCACCAATTAATGCACCTAATACTGGAATAGGTATGGCGACTTGACCAATAGCGGCAAACATGGAGGACGACATCATGCCGGTAACTGATAAACCAATTTCTTGGGAAAGTTCCGCTTCAGTAAGTTCTCCAATAGCGTATTTCTTTATACTTTTACCTGTTGATAAGCAAGCGGTTACTACCATTGCTGGCATATTACTTTTTGAGATATTACGTACAATTTCTTTTGATGACTGTGCCATATAAGTTTTTATGGCAGTACCTGAAGCAGCGGTAGCGTAGCCGGTTGCACCTGAAATAAGAGTGTCTTTACTTATAGCTAATACAGCTTCTGAGAACTCCTTATTACCTGAATAAACAGCTACAACATTGTTTACAGCGGATATAGAGCCACCAATAGCCACACCAAATTTCAGACCTTCTAAACCAGCTTCATGACTTACTTTTCCAATATCCTTTGCGGTCATAGCTTTAGGGTTAAGTCTGTATTGAATGGCTTCTTCAGTTGTTAATCCAGAATCTGTTACTTTGCCCTCTAAACTTCCGTAGTTCTTGGATTGTTTTAGTTTTATATCAGCTAGCTCAGTTTTGCCTAACTTTCTAAGTGCATCACTTTGCTTAGCTAGTTTTTTGGCTTCTTCTTTACATATAGCTTTCATGTCCTCGACTTGTTCCGTCGGAACTTCAAGTTTATCGACACTAAGATAACGTGAAAAATCTTTCTTTTCACCTTCTCCACAAGCAATGTTTTTCAATAATTCTTTTGGGTCTTTTATAAACTTCATTTGTGAGGTGATTTCACTATCATCTAATAGTTCTACAATATCTACGACATTATGATTTTTTCCATAACCTGCAATATCTTCACTTCTAGAGAAACGAGATGACTCCTTATTGATAATAGCCTGTGCGTTACGTTTTGAAACGCTTGCAACCTCAGCTGAGAAACCTGCTTGTTGTTTCACATTTTGATTAACGTAATCAGGATTTAAGTTGCCTTGACTTATTTTTAATAAGCTTCTATCGAACAATTGTCCTGTTTCATAATTAATACCGCGAAGCCCAATTAAAAATTGACTTCCTGCTGTACCATAACGTTGAATAAGTTCGTGTTCTGCACTTGCGATCGCAATATTTCGTAAATCAGAATCTATGCTTTCTTGCTGCTTATACTCCTTAACTACAGTATTCATTATCAACCTCTTAAATATCAGTTACTTCCCTTGATTTAATGGAAGCTAATAGTAAAACAGTCATCTCAATATTGCTTATAAAACCTTTCTACATAGACACATAGCTTTTCAAAACTTTCTCCATTTGCTCCTGAACAGTAGAGGGGCTGATAATTTTGATATGGGGTAGCCAATATTGCACAATTGGTGTGACCTCACGCGGGTGTACCTGACGACAAGCCAGCAATAGATCGCCATTATCCAGCTTACGAATCAATTCTTGATTAGGTAGTAGGTCTCGTCGCTCAAAATATCCTGCTACCTTAGCACTGACCTGCAATACAATCTCATTGATGTGATTATCAAAAAATAAGCTATCTGTGTTTATTAAACCTGCTTTAATTTGCTCATCACAGTCAAAGGTTTTGTCAGTGACACACAGATTAGATATTTGGGTAAAACAAAAATTACGCGTTTGTGCATCATGTCTACCTATCACATACCAGATACCATTTTTATTAAGCAGATGATAGGGTTCAAGATGATAGTGTTTTTTCGAATTTTCACTATTTTGCTGTCTGACTTTTTGATAATCAAAAGTAATTATTCGGCAGTCCCTAATAGCTTGATTGATGAGATTAAATTCTTGAGTTCGTGCTTGAATATTTTCATAGTCAAAACCTTTTATCACAATACTCTGATTTAGCTTGTCATAAAAAAACTGTCGGTCAATCTTAGGCAGTAGGTCTTGCACACTTGCAAAATTTGCGAAGCGTTTAATCTCAGTCAAGTTCAAATATCCAACTCGATTGGGTGATAGCTGATAAAAAACTGGACCTGAGTCACTAAAGTCCAGCATGGCTAAGCGCTCTTGAAAGTCACGTTTAAGCGTACGGGTACAGACTTGATAATCTTGGGTCAGCGTGTCAATGTTGAGACGCTCACCGTTATTTAGGCGGATGATGATATCTGATAGCCGATAAGCCAAACGTTCGTGTTTTTTACTGCCTATCAACGTGTACATCCTTTTTTGTTGTTATATATTATTTTTTTATTACAAGATTGTAATTATCTGCTTTTATACATTGCTGTCAATAGAAATAAAACAAATATTCAGTTGTTCGTATTATTGAGCCTACTGTTTCCTTGGTTTATGTTAGCAAGTATAAGTGGTAGTAATGACAGGTTGTGTCTAATGATAGGTTAATCGCATTCAATAATATTCAACCCGTAAAAAAGCTCTCAACTAGTGAGAGCAATCGTGAAAGTATGAAATGCCTATAATTATGATAGTTAAATTGGAGTTCGATAGTTTAAGCTAAGACCTACAGGGGTTAGCCTATAGATAGAAACATTCAAAATTTATCTGATATTGCTATACTGATGCCTAAAATGAAAAAACTAACGACACCGATTGACGTATAGTGACTCTTATCTATAGATTTGCTACTACAACCATTTTATTATTGATTAAGTGAGCTATTCATCATGAGCTTCAATGAAGATTCCCGTGTAAAAATCCCAACAATCCTTCACTTGATGAAGCTAGGTTATCAATATTTATCACTTAAAGATGCTAAATGGGACATCGATACTAATATTTTCCCTGAGCAGTTTCATGATGCCATGATACGAATAAATAAGGGTATTAAAGACGATGAGGTCAAACGTCTATTCGAAGATGTGAAGTTGCTCTTAGACAATGAGGATTTAGGGAAGGCTTTTTTTGACAAGCTATCTGAGCGTTCAGGTACGAAGCTAATTGATTTCGAAAACTTTAATAATAATAGCTTTCATGTGGTTACAGAGCTAACCTGCAAAAATGGCGACGAAGAGTTCCGTCCTGATATAACATTGCTCATCAATGGTATGCCATTAGTGTTTATAGAGGTCAAAAAGCCGCATAATCGAGAAGGTATTATCGCTGAGAGAAATCGTATCAATACACGATTTGAGAACCCTAAGTTCAAACGGTTCGTTAATATCACGCAGTTTATGATTTTTTCAAACAACATGGAATACGTGGATGGCGACCCTGAACCATTACGTGGAGCTTTTTATGCCAGCTCTTCTTACCAAAAACCAATATTTAACTATTTCCGTGAAGAAGAGACGTTCAACTATACAGCATTACTAAAGCCAATTACTGAAGCTGATGAGCTTAGAGTACTGAAGGATAACAACTTAGAGGTTATTCGAAATAGCTCGGAATTTAAAACCAATAAGCAGCCCGAACGTCCTACTAATAGCATTTGTACCTCTTTACTCAGTCGTGAGCGGTTAGCATTTGTTTTGCGTTATGCGCTGGTTTATGTGAACGAGACTAAAGGGTTAGAAAAGCATATCATGCGTTATCCGCAGATATTTGCGACTAAGGCTATTGGTAACAAGCTCGACGAAGGCGTTAGAAAAGGTATTATCTGGCATACACAAGGCAGCGGTAAAACTGCCTTGGCTTTTTATAATGTACGCTTTCTAACCGACTATTTTCAAAAGCAACGAATAACACCTAAGTTTTACTTCATTGTTGATCGATTAGACTTACTACAACAAGCACAGCGTGAGTTTACAGCGCGTGGTCTAAGAGTTCGAACCGTTGACTCCAGAGATGATTTTGCGCGTGACATTAAGGCAACCAAAGCCATTCACAATGATGCAGGTGTACCTGAGATTACAGTGGTCAATATACACAAGTTTAAAGACGACCCTGACGTTGCTTCAACAAAAGACTATAACGTTGATATTCAGCGAATATATTTTTTAGATGAAGTGCATCGTAGCTATAATCCTAAAGGCAGTTTTTTAGCGAACCTAAAAGAATCAGACCCTAATGCTATTAAAATCGGTCTGACAGGTACACCGCTATTGGGGGATGACTACAACTCAAGAGCATTGTTTGGCGATTATATCCATAAGTACTATTACAATGCTTCTATTGCTGATGGCTATACTCTGCGACTGATAAGAGAAGAGATATCTACCAGCTATAAACTTATCCTACAAGAAGCTCTTGCTAAAGCAAAAGTGCTAGTAGGCGGTATTAAGCGTGAAGATATATATGCTCATTCTTGCTTTGTTGAGCCGATGCTTGAATACATTGTGTCAGATTTTGAAAAAAGCCGTGGGGCGCTAAATGATGCGAGCATCGGTGGCATGGTTATTTGTGATAGCGCACCACAAGCCAAGCAGATGTTTGAGCTTTTTAATAAACTCTATGCTCAAGACGAAGCGGCTACTAACAATCAAGAGCCGAACTCCAATATTAAAACCTTGGCAGAGATACGTCATGAAGAAACAAAAGTTAAATCTGCTCAATTGATTTTGCACGATATTGGTACTAAAGAAGAACGTAAAGACTGGATAGAAGATTTTAAGGCTGGAAAGATAGATCTTTTATTTGTGTACAACATGCTACTGACTGGCTTTGATGCCAAGCGTTTGAAGAAGCTATACCTTGGGCGTATGGTTCGTGCACACAATCTCTTGCAAGCGCTCACTCGTGTGAACCGTACCTATAAAGATTTTAGATATGGCTACGTGGTTGATTTCGCAGATATCAGTAAAGAGTTTGATGCGACTAATAAAGCCTATTTCGAAGAGTTACAGTCAGAGTTTGGCGATGAGATGGAGAGCTACTCACATCTGTTTAAATCGCACGAAGAGATACAGCAGGAAATTGAGCATGTTAAGGACGTACTGTTTCTTTACGAGACGGATAACATGGAGTTATTCAGCGATCAAATTAGCCAGATTCAAGATAGAGAAATGGTACTTAGCCTTAAAAAGGTACTGGCTGATGCTAGAAGTCTATATAATCTGGTTCGGCTTCAAGGTGACTATAAATTCTTAGAAGAGCTTGATTTCAATAAGTTAAATGTTCTTTACCGAGAGACCAGTCAGCATCTTGATTTACTGAATACTAAGCAGAATCTAGAGCAGGGGATAGGCACAAGTAATTTACTTAACCAAGCCTTAGAAGATGTGATATTTAAGTTTACTAAAGTAGGCGAAGAAGAGCTGGTACTAGCTGATGAACTTAAAAGCACCCTACGCAAAACTCGTGAAGCAATGGCTAGTAACTTTGATCAACAAGATCCTAAATTCATTAGTTTAAGAGAAGAGCTAGAACGAATCTTTAAAAAGAGAAAGCTGAGCGAAGTCTCACAAGAGCAGATGAATGCAAATATTGATGAGCTTACTAAGATTCATAAACGCATAAAAGAGCTCAACCGTATGAATGAGCAGATGCGACATAAATATAAAGGTGATGCCAAATATGCTCGCATACATAAGCGTCTGACGGAGCAGCAGCAGACTGATATAAACAGCTCCGAACGCACCATACATGAAGCACTAATGGCTGTAAAAAATGATGCGGATGAGAAGGTGCTTAACAGCAGTCAAATCGTCGATAATGAAAGCTATTTTGAAGGGCAGATGATGCCCATCGTCATCAAACGTTTTATGAAAGACCACAAGATCAAATTAAAACCTGACAGTTCACGCTACATTAATAAGCTGGTTGTCTCAGAATACATCAATGAATATAACGTTGGAGCAAGACCATGGTAGAGCTTGAGTTTAAAGCGAAAACCCAAGAATTAATCGATAGTTTAAAAAGTATTTGTGCCAATTATGGTCTAGGTAATGACGGTAATGAGTTCAAAATCATTACCCAAATATTCTTGTACAAGTTTCTAAACGATAAATTTTCTTATGAGGCTAAGAAAATAGATGAGGATGTCGCTAAAGCTAATAACTGGGAAAAGTCGCTTAGTGATATGAGTGATGAAGACTATGAGATGCTACAGCTACAGATGAGCGCAGACACTGCTCGTTTGGAGCCCCAGCATTTTATTAGCTATCTATTCAGCCAAAGTAACGCGCCTGACTTTGCTAAGCTATTTGATGACACGCTGATTGATATAGCGATTAAGAACAACGACATCTTTGCGGTAAAAACAGATGGTGGTGCAAAGGTCGTGCTATTTGATCGTCTAAGCCAATACATCGCTGATGAGTCTAAGCGTGATGATTTTTGCCGTGCGGTAATCAATAAGCTGATTGAGTTTAGCTTTGAGCGTATCTTTGACCAAAAATTCGATTTTTATGCCGGTATTTTTGAGTACTTAATTAAAGACTATAACAGTAACTCGGGCGGTAAATATGCCGAGTATTTCACGCCTCATGCGGTCGCTCGCATTATGGCTGAGATACTGGTGCCACAAGCGGAGCGCGGCACGGTAAAGAATGTCACCTGTTACGACCCTTCAGCAGGTTCAGGTACGTTATTGATGAACGTTGCTCATGCCATCGGTGAAGACCGTTGTACTATCTACACCCAAGATATCTCACAAAAATCATCGAACCTATTACGCTTAAACCTAATCTTAAATAATTTAGTGCATTCTATACCTAACGTGATTCAGGGTAATACAATTCAGCATCCGTACCATAAAAACGGTGAGATGCTTAAGCAATTTGACTATATCGTCTCCAACCCACCATTCAAACTGGACTTTAGCGATTATCGAGATGCATTAGATAGTAAAGAGAATAAAGAACGCTTCTTTGCGGGTGTTCCAAAAATTAAGCCTAAAAGTGCAGACAAGATGGAAATCTATCAGCTGTTCTTACAGCACATCATTGTTTCGCTCAAAAAAGGTGGTAAAGCAGCCGTGGTTGTCCCTACTGGCTTTATTACGGCCCAGTCTGGTATTGATAAAAAGATTCGCCAAAAATTAGTAGATGAAAAGATGCTCGCTGGTGTAGTTTCTATGCCCTCAAATATTTTCGCTACTACTGGTACTAACGTATCGATTCTATTCATTGATGATAGCAATGATGGTGATGTCGTATTGGTCGATGCGTCTAACCTAGGTAAGAAAGTCAAAGAGGGAAAAACTCAAAAGACGGTCTTGAGTGCTGAAGAAGAGCAACAGATTGTTGATGTATTTAATAATAAAGACCAAGTCGATGATTTGTCTGTTACCGTCAGATATGACGATATAAAAGCGAAAAACTATAGCTTTAGTGCAGGTCAATATTTTGAAGTAAAAATTGAGTATGTCGATATCACTGCTAAGGAGTTTAAAGAAAAAATGCAGGGCTATACTGATAATTTAGATCAATTGTTCAGTGAATCTAGCAAGCTGGAAGATGAAATTAAAAAGCAGTTGGCGGGATTAAATTATGAAGGATAATATGACGCCTTTGACAGATGTCTTAGATTTTATAGTGGATAATAGAGGGAAAACTGTTCCAACAAGTGACTCTGGCATTCCTTTAATAGCGACTAACTGTATCAAGCACAGTAGTATTTATCCTACTTTTGATAATGTCCGTTATGTGAACGACGAAACAATGAAGACTTGGTTTCGTGCTCATCCAAAGCCAAACGATATTATTTTTGTCAATAAAGGGACACCAGGTCGTGTGTGTTTAGTCCCAGATGCTGTAGGTTTTTGTTTTGCACAGGATATGATGGGTTTTAGGTGTGATCCTAAAAAAATTGATTATCAGTACTTATTCGCAGTATTAAGATCAAATTTTATACAACAAAAAATAGAAAATTTTCATGTTGGCTTAGTCATACCTCACTTCAAAAAGGGCGATTTGGGACATATCAAGATACCTCGCTTGTCATCTAGACAATTAGAGTTAGCGGTAGGTAAGTTATATATTAAGCTTTCAAAGAAAATCGAACTTAACAATCAAATTAATGTTGAGCTAGAGGCTATGGCAAAGACACTGTATGACTACTGGTTTGTACAGTTTGATTTTCCTGATGCCAACAGTAAGCCTTACAAATCCTCTGGCGGTAAGATGGTTTATAACGAGGTGTTGAAGCGGGACATACCTGAGGGATGGGAGAATGGTAGCTTGGACGATATCGGTCAAGTTGTAGGTGGTAGCACTCCATCGACAAGTGAACGTAATAACTTTGCAGATATAGCTACTCCGTGGATTACCCCAAACGATTTATCTAAGAATCAAGGTAATAAATTTATATCGAGAGGAGCACAGGACGTAACTGCGGATGGCATCAAGTCTGCTTCACTTAAAACATATCCTACTGGCACAGTACTTTTGAGTTCGCGCGCGCCAATTGGTTATATGGCTATAGCCCAAAACCCGCTGACTACAAATCAAGGCTTCAAATCATTTATACCTAACAAAGGGTACTCAACCGAGTTTGTGTATTACTCAGTAAGAAACAGTTTAAAAACAATTGAACAGTATTCATCAGGCTCTACATTCAAAGAAATATCTGGGTCAGTACTAAAGACAGTTAAAACTATTCTACCTGAATCGAAAATTGTAGATGACTATACAGCAACGGTAGCTGATACCTTTGCTAGGCAGAATAATTTGGAGCTAGAAAATCAGCAATTATCCTCATTAAGAGACTGGCTACTTCCTATGCTGATGAATGGGCAGGTGACGGTAAGTCAGTGAGTATTAATTTTTTTCAAAATAATAATAAGGGAAGGAAATATGGAGCTTGTAGCAAATGTTTGGCCAATCGTAGATCAAATGACTGGCGTCGTTCAGCGTTTTTTATTTAGAGCATATGCTCTAGATGCAACCGATCAAGAGATAAGTACGGTTCTTAATATACTCGCTCGTTCTGACTATCGAACGGCACAGGTAGTAAAGATTCCTGATAATTACAAGCTTAGCTCTGAGCATGGGACAATGTCTGGGGCTGTGGAAGCACCTTTGTTTAATCAATATATGCACAGCATTTTAGAGGACACATTGATAGCTGTTGAAAAATCCTTTGCTAATATGAATAACTATGGAATAGGCGTAGATGGTCCACTAATTCCTAAAGCCTTAACATTTCCGGCAGAGCCATATTTTGTGACAACCTACTTATTAGAGTCACCTAGTGGTGAGCTGACACCGCATATAAAAGCAGGTTAGCTGAGATGAAAATATTTAGTTGAGCTTATAGACTAGATATTGTCTGTACTGATGAACGGTAAGGTGGCGGATTCAACTTTATGAAATTAGGATTTAACATTATAAAAATGGCTGAGAAATAAAAAATGGAACAACAATGGTTTAACAGGGAAGTTGTAGAAGAGCTATACCGTGAACATAATAAATATAATATGATTTTTCAATCTATCTATCATTCTTCTGGTCGAGATATTGAAATATCTAGGTATAACGGCATCAGTTTTTCTGCAAGTGAACTAAGGCTGATATTCAAATTACAGCAAGTCTCTTTTGCGATTAGAGAGGAGAGGAGTGCTCATTCTTTACTAGAGGGCTTTAAGGAGTTAACTGAAGCAGTGAATGACCCAGAGGTCCTAATAGTAGAGTGTAATTACTTTTTCATTCAAGCTTACATCTCGTTCATACATCATGAAATAAATAACATTTTTGATGGTGAACTTTTAGATCCTAGAATCGAAGAGAGCTTCATAGCACTAGCTAAATTTTCGATAGACTTAGCTGAGTTTTATGGAGGCCAGAGTACAGGTTATAAACATACCCAGCGTACTGTTGATTATCAATATGAATATATAGAGAAACAAAAAGATAACTTATACGGGCTTTTATATTCTTTAGGAGAACTTTCTAATGTTTCGTCTAGAGATGAGTTAATTATAGAGATAGTTAGACCTATAAAAGAAAAGTACTATCAAATGGACGCACTTGATAACGAAGATACCTTTAGTAACTTGTACGAGTATTTTGGTTACTTGAATTATCATGGAAGCGATCATCTATTATCTCAAATTGCGTTCGATGAGCTTTGGGATGATATACAGTGTGAGATAGATTGTTTGGCACTCCCCGACTTAGTGTTGCTGCTTGGAGATGATATACACGATATAGTTGATGATGGTGATATGGAAGAAATTGATGATTGGAGTGACCTAAATAAGGTTATAGCAGAGAGTACTGAGTTCAATCGATTGAAAAGCGAAATTAGGACTGAGTTTTTTAAAGATGTTCCTGAATATTTTCCTGAGTAATTGATTTATAGTGATGTCGAGTTAGAAACAGTATACCTATAAAAGCTGTTTCCATTTTAGCCTGATATTCTAGATAGGCAATGAACTATATTTTTCTTAAATATGATCCATTTTGATTAATCGGAGTATCAATGAGCCAAATTAAGGCTGTAGTCCAAGCAAGTATAATACATCAAATTATCAAAGTAGCTCATCAAACGTCTATAACGCCTCCATTGATCAGACAAAGGCTTCACTCTGATACATTACAAGTTCAGAAGCTAATTGACTTTTTCGATGAACAGTTAGAAAAAAATGGATTAGCTCATTCACGTATTGAGTCTTTCGATAGTCCTAATACTTTAGGAGAAGTGCTATCTGACTATCTATTTAATATGGCAGAGCTAAGGTATCTCCGCTTTGGGTTTACTATCACATTGTCTTTTCCTTATGTACGTATTTGGGAAGTACTATCTCCTGTACCACCTTTAACGAATGAACACCAATCGGTAATCAATCAAGAGTCAATAGAGCAAACAAGATATAGACGCATTACCAGTCATATTACTAAGGCTTTACATCATCATGTGTATGCAGAACCTATGACTACTGGTGATCACTTACCAATGATTTTCTATACCCTAGGTGATGTTGAATATCTCGATATTGCGCTATTAAGTTTGACAGATGCCATTACTATTGATGAACAGACAGGAGAGATAATAGATACTGACCATATCGATGCCTCTAATTTGAAAATTGCTTGTCGAATAAATATTACAAAGCTTAAAGAGCATAGGTATAAAAGTACAGATAGTACTTATCAGGCTGATAATTATATAGCGTGGATTCAGAAAGGGACTAGCAGTAAGATTCCTGAATATATTCAAGACTTCTTACCGATAAGAATTAGATTAGATGATACCGTAGCAACGACTAAACTAATGAAGAGCTTGATTAATTATCTCAAGCAAAGTTCATTTAGCGAGAAAGACAAAAAAGAAGTTCAGAGTGAGGTTCTTGCAATACTAAGTCATAAAGCCAAGCATAAAGACAGTGTTAATATTGTTGACGAAATAGACCCAATAATAGCAACTAAAAGTACTTTATCTAATCTGACTATAGCGGCTGAAGATAGTTTTAAAGCTTTTAGAGAAAATAACGGCTATGCGGCATCTGATGAAAATAATAGTAACATTTTTGCTCCAGCAGCGGACCCACTTAAAAATTATGAAACATTTTCGTTTCATCTTGGTGAAGAAGAAGTTATTAGAGTGAGCGGTAGTCGTAGTTTACTTGGTGAAGAAATTAAGCTTAAAGAAGACGATAATGATGAAGCAGTTATCGAAATAAAAGTTAGCTCAGAGAATTTACCAGCAATTAGAAAAATATTTAAATAGAGGTTCAAATGAACCAACTACGTGAGAAAGTTCTAACGTTAGTGAAACGAAGTCAGAACGTTGAGTTCTCTGGCAAGCGTATCACTGGTAGTTTTACTTTCAAAAAACAGGAAGACATCACGCTCATTCAAAATTTTGAAGCTGGGCATTTTGTGAGTATTGCAAAGTTTATTACTAATGATGATTGTTATGAGGTAGATCAAAACATAAGTTACACTTTAACTATTATTGACACTGGGGATCAATATGCTTCATATGAAAGCTATATCGAACATTCTCTTGAAGATGAGAGTCACGACACTAGCCCTAATGAAATAATTGTCTATGAAGATAAATATGACTTCAAAGATAAAAACGATAGTACTTTATTACCTACATTAAAGTTAATTTTTGACTTCATCAAATGTCTAAAAAAACACTACTATTACAAAGATGAACGAATTGTCATTTTTGCACAGACTCATAGTGAGATCCCAATTAGGCCTAGAGACGATAATCGCTACTTAGAGACGGCTAAACTTTATTTAGCTTCATCAAAAAAATCTAAATCAAAAAAATTAGAATCAGGTAATCTTATTACCATAGTAAAAAACTTTACTAGCTGGTTAAACGCTGACATTAATAATGATAATGATGAAGTTAAACAGTCACTTCTAGTTCACGAAACTGAAAGAAATACTATTGTTGCAAGCGTAATTCTTGATAGTCTAGTTGGGGTAAGCAAGGAAGATAGAGTGTTTTCGTTACTCACAAATATAGAAAGTATATATCAATCTGTACTTTCTAAATATGGTCTTTACCTAGATGACTTTAAGTTTTCGAAATTTAATGACAAAATAACCGAGCATGCTGAAAAATTCCTCGATAAAGCTAATGAAATAATTACAAGTCTACAGACTCAAATTTTAGCTATACCTGTAACCATTGCTCTTATTTCAATGGCAAAGTTCAGTGCAAAAATTAATAGTCTTGTGATTGGTTCAGTTCTCGTATACACCATCATGGTATTGTACGCTACGCTCCAACAGGGCTACAATTTATGTCATTTGAGAGGTCAAATAAAAGGATTTGTAGCAGAAAATAAGATACCGGATGCTCTTAATGAGAAATGGAAATCTGAAATTAAGCCTATTAAAAATAAGATCAGAGCTCATACCGGATATTTATTCTTAGTGCTAGCTCTTATCATTTTTGTGGCTGTAAACTGTTTGGACTACTTTTATAACTGGCAAGTAATTACACCGTTAGAGCAGTTGATATCAGCTCCTCCAGTATTGGTTTCAAAATAAATTTTACCGGAGGAAAGATATCTTAAGTTATGCGAAAACGATAGGTTTCATTAATTATAGAAATTGCGAATTTTATTTATTCATCTAAATCATATTTCAGCTGTTTTCTGAGTTTATCGTTTTGCCAGACTTTTGCTTGTGTGCAGATGTATTCATCTACAATATATCTTACTGTATCGTAAATACAGTTTAAAAAGTTCAATGGTTCAAATTTACCGTCTATAGCCATCTCATTTTCATCCATCTCAATGAGATAATCATATGAATTCTCAGTCTGTAACCAGATTGCATTAGCTTCATGTTCATTTAGCTCTTCAATACGTAATATGACATACTCCATAATCATATCTTCGTAGAAATGCCAATAATAAAAATCCTCGCTTTGAAACTGATAACAAACGTCATCCCAGCGATTAGTAAGATGATATTGATCTCGTAGAGAATCAAGGCTTTGCATCCATTTAATGGTCTTTCTAGTTATTTTTTTCGATAAGCTTTCAGAAAGTTCTTTGGAAATATCTAATAATATCTTGTTATCTAAATTCATACTGGTGGCCTGTAATAAGTTTTTAGGTTTTTGGGTTTCACTATAAATGTTCTATAATTATCTTTAAGCAGTTAGTTAGTGTGCTGATGAATTGATAAATTAGAGATAAGCTGCTCAGTGAGCCCGAGCAGCTATCTTGTTCTCAATCCAATGAGCGACTTCGCTTTCTACCCATGCTACACGTCCTTTTGATAGCTTGACCTGTATAGGAAAGGTAGAATCATAGCGGTTTGATTTTTTATCTAGCATATCGTAAATCGTTGTACTGCTAAGTCCTGTATAGTGTACGACTTGCTTTAGCGGTAGCATGCTTGGCATTGAAGTATTTTTCTGAGTACTTGTATTTAAATTTTCCATGACTAGCTCCTTATGAGTAATTGAGAGCATTTCCTCTCATACAGTTAGGGAGTCCCATATTTTTTTATGGCGTCCTATACAGTTGGGCTGCATCCATTGTCGAACAAAAAAAGGAGCTGAATCAATCAGCTCCTTTTTTTGTCGCATATTCCTGCAACTGCTTTAACTTATAGCTGTCACACTCTTCCTTAGGCTTCTTTCGATATTACCGACATTGTAGGGAGCGATACCATTTTGTGACCCTCCTTGATGACTACTATTGGACTCATCCGTCTCTACTAGATAAAACTCTTCAGCTCCCTCAGACACCTCATTGATATCAACCTCAAAACAGGAATTAACATAGCCTTGCTTAGCAGCTACTTCTAGCGCTGCTTGGTCAAAACCGTGTTCACTTAACTCTGCGTCAATGGCACCAGCATCTTGCACTGCTTGCTTCAAAGTCACATCATCACGTAGCGTCAAATCCACAAAGTAGATTGGAGTACGATAGCTTTGCGTAGTGCTCTTACCTCGGAGCGTGAGTTGTAATGGGAGACAGGACAGCTTATTGCCAGACACCGCTGCAAAGTAGCTCAAGCGTGCTGCTAGCGTGCGAATACTATTGAAACCAGTAGTACGAAATATAAACGTGCCAAGCTCATCGTCTTCACTAAGATTCACATAGAGCCTTCCGTAGGGTTTACAAGCACCGCCTTGGGCTAGTGGGCAGCGATCGGGGGATGGACATGGCAGCTGCTCAACACCGTTGCTGGTTCGACGCTGGCAATGTTCACCATCGCCTACGCAAAGTGGGCGTCCAGTTTGCCTATCAAATAGCGTGTATTCAGCTCGCAAATTCAGCTCAGGGTCATTGAATAGCAGTCGCACCGGTATTTGTCTGAGCTTACCGTCATTATTCGCACGAAGTTTTTCATTAAGTGGATGATTAATCCAGCCATCTTTATTTTGGATTTGGCTAGTGATAGTGAATTGGTCATCCTTAGCAGGGAGACGTTTGCCGTCTTTTTGAATGACTTTACCGATGCTAATGCGACCTAGGACTGGCGGGGTTATCGTTAGACCTTTAATCATGGTTATATTCCTTATGTGTTTAATAAAATGTGTTTAGCCATAAAAAAGCCCACCTGTGATAGGTGGGCGGTTATGTGCTTGCTTTGATTAATTAGCTTTGACTAGTTGTTTGTTGTGTTGATGATTGAGTGATATTTAGCTTAGGCATTAAGTAAAACAAAGCGACGACTGCCTTGCTTTGTTTTACTGAATTTGGCTAATAGCTCAGGATGCGCCTTGATAATGGCTTTACTGTCTAAACCAATACTATCTTTAGAGCGTTTCCATGAGATCGCGCCTTTATCAAACACAGCGACCTCGTTATCAGCTATCAATGTTTGCAGTTGGTGCTTCACCTTATCATGACGTTCTTCTAGCTCTTGCATATAGTCACGGTAACTAAGCAACTGCTCAAATAAGCTGTTGGCACCGTCATCTGCACTTAAATCAATCTTGCTTGAGGGTTTGGGCTTTGGGTAAAGCTGCTTTAATGCTCGCGCTGCTGACTCGCTATGGTCAGGGGTTGGTGGTGTGTCCGTCTCTACATACTGCCAAAACAGACGCTCGTGCCACAGAATACTATTAATCAGCTGCTCATCACGCTCAACCTTGTATATTTTAGCTTCGTGTCCGCATAGCAACACGCAGATATGCGCCGCATTTTTACCAGTGACCGCTAACTGGTGCTGAACTTGGCAAGTCACATACAAAGGCACACCATGCTTCCACAGCTTCGCGCCATGCTCACCAGCGGTTTTGCACTCAAGTATCTGTACCTCATCACTGCCTGTTATTGCATAATCTAAATTAGCCAGCATAAAGTGCTGTTCAGGGTCAGGGTGTTGTAAGACAGCATTGACGCGCCTTACCTTATTACCTGTGTGCTCTTGATAATATTTAGCTACCATCGGCTCAAGCGTATTACCCCAGTACAGTGGTGAATAACCTGCAATGCTCTCATCTAAATCCGATGTCATACGCCCTGTTTTAATCATCCATAGCTCAAGCATCGACAAGTATGGGTGGATACCGCAGGCAGCGGCGGCATCAGAGCTACCAATACCTTGTTTGCGAACGGCTAACCATTCCTCACGGCTCAAGTCTTTGGTACTAACAAGCCGTTTAGCGGTGGTTGATTGAGTCGATGGCACCAAAGGCGTTGAGTGCTCAATGTTGGCTTTCGTTTTTGAAGGTATGCGCGTTGTTTTAGCATTGACAGTTGAACGCTTTGCGCGTCTTGACTGAGTGGTTGTGTTTAATGCGATGGTTTCCATAATAAATTCCTTATAAATAGCTTAATGAATTAATGTGACTGGTTAAATAATGGACATAAAAAAACCACGCGCTAAGGCGTGGTTGATTGTGTTTCTAGACGTCAAACATCCCTGATTAAGCAAGCATCAGTAGCGATTCTTCTAAACCCTTTTGTTTAAGCTTAGCCCCAGCACCGAACCATGCTGAGTTAAGACGATTATCGGTACTCATTGCTCGACGTTCATGGTCAACGTATTCCGTGATACTACATAGCAGTCCATAAGCTGTGTCACGGGCAGCATCTAAATCAGCACCGCGCCCTTGACCGTTAAACATCTGCATCACCTTATTCATCGCTTTGGCATTAGGAACAGCATCCTTTTGCTTTTTAGCGCTATTAAACAAGATAAGGTTATTGTCTTGGTCATTGAACACACGGCTGAGATAATTAGCGGCATCCGCTTGAGTGACACGGCGCTCCGATAATTGCTTCATCTCATAAACGTGCTCCTCCCACTGCTTCACCGATACGCCTAATTGTTGCTTGACGCTATCAGCATCGAAGGAGGTACTATGCGGAACTTTGACCACACCACCACTTCCGTTAGCTAAGCTAACAGCAAGGGTGTTGTTACAGACCACACGAATATTAGTGAATTGTGCTGTAGTGGCTAGCGTCCCATCACAAGCCGTTGCCAGTAATAGATAGCCGTTACTAACATCTTTACCTTTGAGCGTTGCTGACTGGCCTGTACGAGCCAAAGCCCATAGCTTACGACCACCCTTCAAGACACCAGCGGTCTCAAGCTCAAAGTGTGAGTTCTCCGTAAGGTCACGATAGAACTCTAAAATCTCACGCGGTTGTACTTCTTGGTAGCGTTGACTGACGACTGATAACGGCTCTAGGTTGTCACTGCGATAGAGCACCTTGTTCTCAGCAAAGGGCATGATGAGGTTGTGCCCTTTGTCATTGCTTGACATGTAGCTGACATCCGATGACTCAATACGCCAATCAAGCCCTGCCTCGCGTGCCCAAACTTCTAACGGCTGCTTAGGTGATAGCTCATTGCCAAGACCATGCCAAGGGGTTTCGCCTACATATGCCATACTTTCGACTAAATGTGCCATGAGAATATTCCTTTTTATTGATAATTCAATGAAGTAAGTGAAGTGGGTTAACTGGATTAATGAAAGGTGGTGAAGACATGCGTGCAGTCATCACAGCGATATTGCTGATTGACTAGCATTGGTAGCGCTTGATGAGACTGAGTCATCTCAATAAGTGCTGCGATTGTTGTGCCTGCAACCACGCCTATAGCAGGATGAATCTTAAGCGTCTTGCACAGACTAACGCCAAGGCTGACTAGAACTGCAGGAGACAACAGCTGGTCGATCAAATTGATACTGATGCCATCAGTCATCTCATAGACCGCAGTTGACTGACAACATGGACAGATGGTTTTCATACATACTCCTTTTATTTTGGGCATAAAAAAGGCCTGCACGAGGCAGACCTTTATTGATTAAATGTTGATTGGATTAGGCGCTTTATTAACTACTAATGCGCTATCTCATTAAAATAGTATGTATTTGAAATTACTTTGGTATGGATTCAGTTGACTACTACACTTTGACCTTAAGTAATACTGCGAGTAAAAGTTTTCATTTTAGGTAGCTTGATCTTGAGATGCTGGTCAAGCCTGTCAGTATAGCGGTCAGTCTTATTAGGGTCAGTGAGGTATAAGGCTGTTCTTATCGCATTCTCAACAGCTTGTTCATCGTGACGATATATCATACCAATACCTAGTGTGCCACTCTCCTCATAGGGTCTTTTATAATCATAATTATTACAGTTATAGTAAGAGCCAAGATCTTCGGTAATACTCACCCATTTCTCTCCTACAACTCGTCCTAAATACCAATCTCTTTGACGCTTAGCACCGTTATAGATTAGCAAGACATGACAATGATAGCCATGTTCATGCCCTTGCTCTATCGCTATAGCATGGCCTACTAAATCCTTGAAGCATGTCTTTTTATTGCCTATAAACTGCCTGAGCTTTTTTAAGTGCCGATGCAAGTCCTCAATAGTGATGAAATGCATGGTGTCTTTTAAGTAGAATAAATCAACCCTGACAAATAGTAGCCTAGAATGCTTCTTAAATGATATGCGTAAATCTGCTTCAAGCGATTTGCTATTACTTTTCTCTTGCTTATTCAGCTTAGTATCTTCGTCTGTAATGAGAGCTTCATGATTGCCTAGGTAATTAATAAATTGAACCGTATTGTAATAGCCCCACCTGTGATTTCGCGAGTGTGGGTGAGCCATCACTTTTTCAGTACTCTTTTTGAAGGCTTTAATAGTTGGCATGTACTTCAATGCGGGATCGTAATTGTCTAGCAATGGTAAATACAACTTTGATAGCTGAACGCTGACATGGCTGATATCAATATCTCCAAATAGAATATCTCTAACTAATAAGTCAATAGTACTGATAAGTTTGGATTGATGGATACGTGGGTATGACATGAGACTACTCCTATGAATGAGAACGAATTGTTCATAGAGTAGTGTTGACTCGTATTTTTTAATGGTGATTAGTAAGTAGTATTAATTAATAACATAGATACCAACCATATATGAGAAATTCAGGAGCAGAGTTTCTAGAGTTTTTCCGTCGCCCAGATAAAGGGTTTTCAGGCTTTTTGAGTGATGAAAATTGGGATGGAGTTAGGCTGTTAACGTATATCTTGAGTATTGAGAGTTAGTTCATCCCAATATTTCAGATATTGACTCAATATTAATTCAAGATTATCAAGAAAGGTCAAAATACAGACTCAGTTAAACCAATAAGTCTTCAGTGGGTAAGATAACATCAAATAGTTAGTAAGCTACGATTGTCTATACATGAATATAAATAATATATTATCTAGGATTTCCTGTTAACTAAGCGTATTTACTGAGACATCGAGAAGTACTTGTTGAAAATATAACACTAAAATAATATGATAAGATTATGCAATTAACACTAAAATATCACGCGTGATATAAATTTATTTACAGGGTTTTCAAATATGCTCAGTCATGATGCAAAGTATAATGAAAAGGAACAGTACTTCAAAAAAGTGTTCAAATCTCTATCTCAAAGAGAAATTAAGTACATACAAAGTTTTCTTAGAGAAAGTGTAGGTGAAAAATTTGTCATTGAATCTGATATCAACTTGAAGAATTCCTTAATAAGAAAGTTGCTTGATGTAAGAGATGCTAAGGAATTAGTTGAAGCAGGTTTATCCGAAATGCCTCTAAATCTGATTGCTGAGAAACACTTTAAGTGGCTTGAAAATAACTTGAGAGCGCAGTTATTCACTATGGATATTCTTGGTAAAATGACACCACCGAGATACATTCAACTTGAAGGAATTAATGACGATTTGATGGAAAAGATACAATGGTATTTTGATAGTATTCCCTCAAGCAGAAACGTACATGTAGACCGAAAGATAGAGATTTTGAATTCGATTGCATCACTTTGGATAAATATAGAAAGGCTAAATAATTGTTCCAAATGGTTAAAATCGAGAGATATAAAGCAAATGGAATGGACAGAAAACTACTTAAAATCTAAAGGTGTGCTCATACGTAACAATCTTGACCCCATAAATTATGAAAGTAAGAGAGCCTTAATACTGGCCTCCATAGACACCATGAATACTGGATTAGGAGCAATGCACTTGTTAGAGCAGCGCGACTTAAAGAATGTATCTAGGCGTTCCCACCATGAGGAACTCTTTATTGATAAAATGAAGCGCGCTTGGAGTCAGCAGAAATACCGTAATGCTGGGAAAACAAAGAAACCCTATCATTTACCACTAACCAAAGAGACTAAATCTAGGCTAGAAAAAATGTCAGAAGTTCAAGGGCTGGCAGAGACAGCCATGCTTGATATGCTGATTAATCGTTTTTACGATTTAGATTATCTAGATTCAAATGGTAAGGACCTATATTAATGCTTAGTAATATAGTCTTGTAGCTCGTCTGCTGTAACCCCTTGAGCTAGTAATGCTTTAATTAGAGCTTGCTTATCAGCATTTTGTAATGAGCTAGGGTGTTTGTTTTCTAATGACATCTCAATCTGCTGTCGAGCTATTTGGAAGTCTACGACCTCGCCTTTGTCTCTGAGTAAGTCTAAAAAGTCTGCCCAGACCTGCATGATTTTACGTCGTTCTTCTAAGTGCTGTGCGTGGTTATACACTGCGCGGATGCTACTTTTCTTGTCATGTGCCATTTGCTTCTCGATGGCGTCCCCCATATAGCCAAGTTCGTTTAGGTTAGTGGATGCGATGTGACGGAATCCGTGCCCAGTCTGCTTGCCAGCGTAGCCAAGGATGTCTAATGCATTATTAATAAACTCTTCGCTATAAGGCTGGTGCATGCCAGTATGATAGAACACATATTCGTATTGGCCTGTGATGGGTCTCATCTCTTCTAACACTGCTAGCATTTGGTCTGACAAAGGAACGACATGCTTACGCGCAATCTTAAGGTTATCAATATCGACACGCCATAGACGGTTGGGGAAGTCGATATGTTCCCATTTCATCATACGTAGCTCGATAGTACGACAGAATGAATAGGCTAAAAACTTCATGCCCAATCGAGTCTGGTCATGACCATGGTAGCCTTCAATGTCTTGTAATAGCTTGGGTAACTCACTAAGCTCAACGTGTTTCATGTGCTTAGTTTTCGCTTTCGGATATAGCTCTTTTAACCCTTCTGTATGATTTACCTCGATTAGACGTTCTCTCTTAGCTCTTTTAAGAATATTGCCAACGAGATCAATAGTGCGTCTGGTTACTTCTCGTGGTGGTGTTCCTTTTTCGACCCTAGCTTCAATGCTATCTGCCATCGATTTACAATCTTCAAATTTCACATCTTTCAAGGCTATTCCTTTAAAGCTAGGAATAACGTCTTTATGCATGCGATTGTAGTCTTGTTGATAGGTGCGAGTCTTTACGTTGCGCTTACGCTCCTCTAACCATTCAAGTGCATACTCATTGAACATTTTAGCTTGTTCATTCGCAAGTTTGTCTTGACGCTTTTTATTCTTTGGATTGATGCCATTTGCTACTAAAGCCTTAATATCAGCATTAGCTACTCTAGCTTCTGCTAAGCCCATCTGCGGGTATGTACCTAAAGTAGTCTTCTGCTGCTTACCATCGAAGCGATAAGCACTTACCCATGTTCGAGTGCCTGAGCTACGTACCAGTAACTGCAAACCTTGTTGGTCGCTATATTTGTCTGGACGAGCAGGGGTACATTTATCAGTAGGTTTGAGTTTACGAATTTTGGCATCGCTTAACATGTTGGTCTATTTCCTATACCTACGAGCTATATGTTTACAGCATTAAGACGATTATGTTGGTCTAAGGCGTATAAAAATAGGTCGAATGTTGGTCTAATTTAGGTGTATATAAATAATAGACCAACGGATAGACCAACACAAGTCATGGAATAGGTGGGTTATGTTCGGATAGGTTAGGAAAACAGCAGGCATAAAAAAAACGCTAGAAGCGTTATTTATAAAGAGTTACAGGATAATTTAGGATAGGGTGGGATAAGATAGGAAAACTAAGATTTTATAAGATTGGCGGTGAAGGAGGGATTCGAACCCTCGATACGCTATTAACGCATACACACTTTCCAGGCGTGCGGTTTCAGCCACTCACCCACTTCACCATTTTTTTGACTGGCTCAGTATAGCGGATACCATTTAAAATGTCACCAATTACACCTTATCTTTCTTTATTTGTAGACGCCTGCTAGGATAGCGTATCCGTAATAACAAGCATAGATGGTTGAAAGTTAAATGATAAGTGTTGGTAGGCTCAAATATACTCTCAAAAATAGCATAATAATGACCGTTGCGACGGTTGCCATAAGCATGACTTCAGCAAATGCTGATGATTTTACTCAGTGTAGTGAGTCTTTTTATGGTGGTGTTTACCCCGAATTTACCAATGACAAACTCAGTAATAAGACGCAAGCGCTATGTATGGATGGTTTTGCCGTCATGTATTCAGGCGTATCGCGCACACCGTTATGGTCGGCAGAGCATCTAGATCGTAAGCGCTTACAGCAAGCCAAAGAGATTGATCGTGAAGACAGTTTTCATGAAGAAAGCAAATTGCCAGAATCCGCACGCGCCTCATTATCTGACTACTCAAAGTCTGGTTATGATCGCGGACATTTAGCACCTAATGCTGATATGGCCAATCGCAGCCAACAATATGACAGCTTCAGTTTGGCTAATATTGCCCCACAGTCACCTCGTAATAATCGTTATATTTGGCGTAATATTGAATCAGCGACTCGATATCTGACGCAGCAGTATGGTGAAGTCTATACGATTACAGGGGTTTCATTTACGAATAAAAAAACCAAGCAGCTCGCTGATCGTGTGCTTGTACCCAGTCATTTCTTCAAAGCTGTTTATATCCCAGCGACTAATCAAGCAGGGGTTTACTACGCACCAAACGATGAGTCGGAGCGTATAGAAATTATCAGTATTGATGAGTTGGCTACCGAAATCGGTATCGATGTTCTGCCCATGCTGGACTCTCAGACCAAAAAACAAGCATTCGATTTGCCACTGAAAGCGGGTGAAAGTTCTGATTTACCTGCTGATGAGCCAACAGAAGAACCTACTTGGATGCTATTTGTTTGGGCGATTATTGAGTGGCTGTTGGGTCAGTTGCAAGCATAGAGGTTTATATGTGAATGTAGACAATGACCGAAAGCGAGTGATACTAAGAAATAATGTAAGATGCTATTAATAGGATGGATGACCAAATGATTGAACCCTTTGCTAATAATCATCAAAGTATGCAGATAGGTGAGCTTGTAATTGAAAATCAAGAAGACAAAATTATCATTTATGGTGATCTTGATCTGACTTTAGACGCGTCTGGATATGAGCAAGCCCAGCAGCTACATGCACTGACCGCTAAAATCATACAAGCTTTCGAAGTTAATGATACTTATAGCAAGAATGACAGTAAGTCAAAAGAAAATGATGACCAATTGGGCAAAGATATAGATAATCCATTTCTATAACCCTTTGATATAGTTTTGTTTTTACAGAAATAATAAAGTGTAAAAAAACTACTAGGCAAAGTCCAAAAATTGCTTATAATGAATTAAGACATTGCTTATATCACTCAAAGCTTTGAAGAGGCTGATAAGCAATGGCAGTAATCGGCTTTCAATTAGTATGAGATCGTCAAGCTTGTAATAAAGTATTCTAGCAACGGATAAGCATGGAATATCAGAAACATAATGTTTCGAGTAATCATTGTATGAAGGGAGTCAATTTATGAAATTATTTACAAAAACCGCTTTAGCAGTTGCAGGTATCAGTCTAGCCACTATGGCGTTTGCCGCTGATCCACTCGCCAATACAACTTGGCAGACCTTTGATGAAGGTAAACCAAAAGGCACAGTGAAAATTACTGAGTCAAATGGTGTGCTAACAGGGACACTTATCGCTACCAACTCAGCAACAGGTAAAAAACACGTTGGTATGAAAGTCATTAAAGGTCTAAAAGCTGATGGTGGTGGTAAATATAGCGGTGGTACGATTACGGATCCTGAGAAAGGTAAAGATTATCGTATGACAGCTAGCTTAAATGGCAGTACCCTGAACCTAAAAGGCTATATTGGTCCATTCTCACGCAGTCAAACATGGAAAAAGAAATAACCTAATATAGTTGTTCTTTTATCAATATTAATTTTGATCAAAAAAATCCCGCATTACCGAAAGGCATCGCGGGATTTTTAATGCCTATAGTTTAGTATGGTTTCAAAGTATTTATCTTACAAAATCTGGATAATCTTTCATACCACATTCTGCTATATCTGCACCTTCGTACTTATCTTCTTCAGAGAGACGTAGGCTAATAACTACTTTGATAATTGCCAAAACGATACTAGGGCATGTCCTCAATTCAATCGATGGTAATCTAAATGGGTTAAAAATGGCTAAATCTTGCCAAACAGCGTCAAATAGTTAACTAATATCTCGATATTACCTGCACTATTTTCCTTGTTTGACTGCAACTTATCTCATTTTTACCATCATTTTTGAAATGAGGACACACCCTAATTTTGATCAAAAAAATCCCGCTTTACCAAAAGGTATCGCGGGATTTTTAGTGCTTATAGTTTAGTATGGTTTCAAAGTACTTATCTCACGAACTCTGGATAAGCTTCCATACCACATTCTGCTATATCTGCACCTTCATACTCATCTTCTTCAGAGAGACGTAGGCCAATAACTGCCTTGATAATTGCCCAAGCGATTAAGCTAGCAACAAATACCCAAACAAAGATGGTAGCGGCACCAGCAATCTGACCGACGAATGATGCCGCTGGATTGGTAATTGGTACAATAAGTAGACCGAATAGACCGACTACGCCATGAACTGAAATAGCACCGACTGGATCATCTATTTTTATTTTATCTAATGCTAAGATAGATAGCACAACGATAACGCCAGCGATTAAACCAAATAGTGTGGCTTGTAATGCAGATGGAGTAGAGGGTTCTGCCGTGATAGCGACTAGCCCTGCAAGCGCACCATTTAAGAGCATTGTTAAGTCAGCTTTGCCAAAGATGATGCGTGCTATTATTAAAGCACCAATTGCACCGCCTGCTGCTGCTGCATTGGTATTCAAAAAGACCATGGCAACTGAGTTGGCACTGGCGATATCGCCAAGCTTTAGTACTGAACCGCCGTTAAAGCCGAACCAACCCATCCATAATATGAGCGTACCAAGTGCTGCTAATGGTAGATTGGCACCTGGAATGGCACGTATTTCGCCATTAGGGCCATACTTACCTTTACGTGCACCTAACAGTAGTACACCTGCCAATGCAGCCGCAGCACCCGCCATATGAACGATACCAGAACCTGCAAAATCAGAGAAGCCCATATCACCTAAGTTGAACATGCCAAATACATCATTGCCGCCCCACGTCCAGCTTCCCTCTAGTGGATAAATGACACCAGTCATCACCACGGCAAACAGTAAGAATGACCAAAGCTTCATGCGCTCAGCCACGGCCCCTGAGACGATAGACATACAGGTTGCAACAAATACTACTTGGAAGAAAAAGTCAGACGCGGCAGAGTAGACAGAGTCACCGTCAAAGCCGTTTTCAGCTGATGCTGTCAAAGCCTCTTCTACTAGTGTGTCACCACCTGCGATACCACTCAAAAACAAATCACCGCCATACATAATGGCGTAACCGCAAATCATGTACATAGTACAAGCGGTCGCAAAAAGTGCGATGTTTTTGGTTAAAATCTCAACGGTGTTTTTTGAACGAACTAGGCCAGCTTCTAACATAGTGAAGCCCGCTGCCATCCACATGACTAGCGCCCCACATATCAAAAAATAAAACGTATCAAGTGCGTACTGGAGCTCGAAGATTTGATTTTGCATATTAATTCCCCCTTGAATTGATGCAATACAGCTTATCGGTGTGATCTATAATTTTTGTTTATAGGTTGGTCATATGCTTTTAGATAGCGTCAGGACCCGTCTCGCCTGTACGGATACGAATGACTTGTTCAAGAGCGGTGACGAAGATTTTGCCGTCTCCAATCTTGCCAGTGCTCGCAATGCGAGTGATTGCTTCGATAGCAGGTTCAACCATCTCATCGATAACAGCCACTTCAACTTTTACTTTAGGTAAAAAGTCCACCACGTATTCTGCGCCACGATAAAGTTCGGTATGACCTTTTTGGCGACCGAAACCTTTAACTTCAGTAACGGTGACACCTTTAACACCGATGTCAGAAAGCGCTTCACGTACATCATCGAGCTTAAACGGTTTTAAGATCGCAGTGATTAGCTTCATAAAATATTCCTTATTTGTGTGATGCTGCAGATTGATAGAGGCATTGTGGTACATCGTATCTCTGCCTTGCTTATCATAAGTTATTCAAGAACTGTGCCAATTTACTCAAGGGGGATAGGTAAGATTGGAACTTTGTGCTCAAAAAACTCACGTTCAGGGCAAAGAGTAATGACTATGCTACCACGGTAAGCACTGTCATTATGGGTATAAATGGCCTGTATAAACCTTTAGCGTTGAATCAACGAAAACTTTATTATAACCAACTTTTTAGGTGCTTGGGGAGGCTATCCATGTATTTCATGTGATGATTTGCTAAATTGATTTAATGTGTGGAAATGCATTGAGCGCTAGATGGAGAGAAGTATTAGAGAGTGTATTGATATATAGCAAAGCTGGGCGGCAGAGCCTGATATTAGTACTCATGCTCTGCATCTAACAAGATAATAATAGTCATGTAGTGGGCTACAGGCTATTTTGAGCCTACGCTTTAGGGAATAGCAGATAAGGTGTTTTAGTACTGCCTAGGAGCTTTTTGGTATCGCTACCTTGTAACAATGTGCGGATACGAGATTGACCAAAGGCTCCTGTCATCAGTAGACCGATGTCATTTTCATTCTGATAATAATGTAGAGCAGCAGTGACATCGCGGCAGTCTAGCAATGCTTTTTTAGATTTAATACCTGCTTGTTTGAGACGTGCATAAGCTTCACGTAGGGCATCACAGTTTTCTGAGTTGTCTTTGCCGATCATCACAATATGCACAGTCAATGCACGCACAAGCGATGTTTTACAGAGCCAATTAAGCAATTTATGCGACGTTGGACTGTTATCGAATGCAAATAACGCAGTAGTAGGGGGCAAAAATGGTGCATGAGTCACCAAAATGGGGCAGTGACTGACTCTAACCAGCTGGCTCAGTGTTGCTTTGCAGGTAACATTATGGCCTATGATGATAAGTTGTGCTTTATCGTCAACATAATCGATACTCTCATTGAGGTTTTCGTGCCGATGCAAGGTATATGTCTTCAGCTTTTTGCGCTGCTGCTCACAATAGGTTGTGGCTTGATGTAGCAATAGCTTGCCTTGAGACTTTAGCTCACAGTTACTCAAATGCTCTTTGGTTGTGAATTGCTCGAGCAGCATGTTTTCATCATCGATGTTCAAACAGCCAGAATAATTCACCGCTGCTTTTTGTTGTAAGCTCGGCACAGAGTGCAACAGTCCGATAGGCGCTTGTAGGCGAGTCGAGGCCCACATGCTAGCCTCTAACACCGCTTGCACGTGATCAGGGCAGTCTAAGCAGGCGATTACGCTATCTGGTTTTAAATTACTCATAAGACCACCACATCATTCTAATGAAAATACAGCTGCTTGGTTTAAGAGTTGGATGGTAATGCTGATACCCAATTCTCTCAACCACTGCAGCTGTGTATTAAACTATTTATTCAATTGTTTATTTAGATGCTATCAAGCAACACCAGCATTTACCATGCAGACGTACTCTGCTTAATCCAATAGGCCAATATCTCGGCGATCATGGACAGAGAAGCGATCAATCAGTGTTCGACTTGCATTGTTGAGTCCAACCACTTTGACATCAATACCTTCACGTTGCAAGCGCATGACCAGCTTGTCCAAAGTATCTACGGCACTGACATCCCAGAAGTGTGCCTGGCTAACATCGATTTCAATGCTGTCTAGTGCTTCTTTGGTATCAAAGCTAGCTAAAAATTGTGTGGTAGATGCGAAGAATACTTGTCCTTGCACGTAATAATAGCGGGTGTTGCTGCTATCATCATACTCACTAAAGATGGTTAAGAACTGACCAATCTTATTGGCAAATGCTAGGGCAGATAGTAGAACGCCCACGCCCACACCATAAGCTAAGTTGTGCGTGAATACCGTCGTCAAAACAGTCGCTAGCATGACAATGTTAAATGACATTGGGTGCGTTTTAAACTCACGAATTGACTGCCAATTAAACGTCCCAATAGATACCATAATCATCACAGCGACCAACGCTGCCATTGGAATTTGGCTGACCCATTCACTTAAGAATACAACCATGATGAGTAGGACAACACCTGCCATCAAGGTAGACAGACGCGTGCGTCCGCCAGATTTGACGTTAATCATCGACTGACCAATCATCGCACAGCCTGCCATGCCACCAAAGAAACCTGACACAACGTTGGCAATACCTTGACCACGGCATTCTTTATTTTTATCACTTGGCGTATCAGTCAATTCATCAACGATAGTCGCGGTCATCATAGATTCTAATAAACCGACAACGGCCAACGCGATAGAGTAAGGCGCAATAATCAGTAGGGTTTGGAGATTCAATGGAATGTCAGGCAATAAAAACATTGGCAATGAATCTGGCAAATCACCCATGCTGCCGACGTTACGAATATCGAGATTCATATACATCGCGACAGCCGTCAAGCCAACGATACAAATAAGTGGCGAGGGAATCACACGGCCAATCTTAGGAATAAGCGGAAATAGGTAAATAATCGCTAAGCCGGCTGCCGTCATGATATAAACCGTCATGCCAACACGTTCAGTCATGGGGTTAAGCTCAGGAATCTGAGCCGCAAATATCAATATAGCCAGTGCATTGACGAAGCCAATAACCACTGAGCGAGAGACAAAGCGCATCAAATTGCCGAGCTTTAGTAAGCCCATCACAACCTGAATACCGCCACATAATAGGGTAGCGGCCAGTAAATATTGCAAACCATGATCGGCGACTAAGTCGACCATCACCAGTGCCATGGCGCCTGTCGCAGCCGAAATCATACCCGGACGGCCACCAACGAAACTAATCACGACAGCGATACAAAATGAGGCATATAAGCCGACTTTTGGGTCAACACCCGCGATAATAGAAAAAGCAATAGCTTCAGGAATCAGTGCCAGTGCGACGACCAAACCTGATAAGACGTCACCGCGAACGTTGGAAAACCACTCGTCACGTAAGTTATCAATAAAAGATGTCATAAGTAAACTGCGTAGGGTTAGAGGCAAAAAAAGTAATCATTACTCATTAATAAAATGATCGCGTCGCTACAAAAGTAGCTATCCATCTTTCTTTTACCACGACACGCATTGCATCATGTGGTGGCATTGAATTATTAAAGGTCGATAATAAGTATGTCTACTGATTTATGATTGGTATCACTAATACGCTCACCAATCACTAATACGATGATAAATTCAGTGAGATTACCTAAAAAATATTGTTTAAAATAGGTTGCGTAAAATAGCACCTAAAATAATGAATAGAGTCAGTAATGACTTTGTGCGGTAGAGGGTGGTAAATAATCTGTCAAACAAACATTGTCGCTTGATAGAGCATGACCGCAACACCAATCTCTGTTAAAGATAAGTGACAATCACACGCGAATAGCGCGTTAACTGTGGCAACATGCTAAACTAAAATGCTTGGGGGAATACCCAACCATTCATAGCTTAGGGCGACTATTATAGCACTAGCCACTTAATATAAAAACAGGCGCATAATAGCATAAAGTCATAAAAAACCAGTACCGAAATCTGAACGATACCGTTATGATGCTTCTCATCTTGAAGGCATTATTTGGACTCTTTATAGATTAGGTCTGCTTGATGCCATTTTGCTCGTAAAATAGAAGGAATATATATGACCACCAACACTGTAACAGATGCCTTACTTCATAAAGGCAGTGGTCTACAAGTCGTGGTCGGCTTGGGGCAATCTGGTCTATCCGTTGCGCGCTATCTGGCCAAGCAAGGCTATCAAGTAGCAGTCACTGATGCACAAGAAGCACCTACATTAGCGGATCAATTGCCAGCTGAAGTTGATATCCGTCAGTTCGGTGCAATCGATGCCGAGCTCTTACAGCAAGCAGCACGTATCATTATCAGCCCTGGTATCTCTTTGGCTACCGAAGCCGTTGCTGCTGCACGCCAAGCTCACATTCCAGTGGTCAGTGATATTCAGCTATTCTGTGAAGCTTGTACGGTACCGATCGTGGCTATTACAGGCTCTAATGCTAAAAGTACCGTAACCACGTTGGTCGGTCAAATGGCCGCAGATGCTGGTATCAATGTGGGTGTCGGTGGCAACATTGGTGTGCCAGCGCTCACGCTACTTGATAATCCTGAAATGGCATTGGCTGTGTTGGAGTTATCCAGTTTTCAACTAGAAACTGTCACTAATTTGGGTGCGCAGGTAGCGACAGTTCTCAATATGTCGCCTGACCATTTAGACCGTCATGGCGATATGTTGGGTTATCATCAAGCCAAGCACCGTATTTTTCAGGGTGCTAAGTCCATCGTTATTAATCGTGAAGACGCACTGACGCGCCCGTTAGTCGCTGATAACTTAACCAGAGTAAGCACAGGTATTCATGCTCCTGATAAAAGCCAGTATGGCCTTATCGTTGATCCTGAAGGTCAGATTTATCTCGCTCGTGGTACAGAATTGCTACTGTCGGCAGACAAACTGTTGATTAAAGGTCGTCATAATTTGCTCAATGCACAGGCAGCCTTAGCCTTAGGCGAGCTTGCTGGTTTACCACTTGATAGTATGCTAGATACGTTACAGCACTTCACTGGACTTGAGCATCGCTGTGAATATATCGCTCATGCTGCCGATATTGATTATTTTAATGATTCCAAAGGTACTAATATTGGCTCAACCATGGCCGCAATCGAAGGGCTAGGTGCGGTCTATGCGCCAAAAGACGGCAAGTTATTATTGATTTTGGGTGGACAAGGTAAAGGCCAAGCATTTGGCGAGCTGACGCCATTCATTAATCAATACGTTAGCCAAGTGCTATTTATCGGTGAAGATGCTCAGCTGATTGAACAACATCTGCGTGCAGCGAAGATTAATACTGATGTGGCATTACATCAGTGTCAAACGCTAGAGAAAGCTTTTGCTACGATTCAACAGGTGACATCAAGTAGCCTATCGCAAGTACAAGCGGTGCTACTGTCTCCTGCTTGTGCCAGTTTTGATCAATATAGTGGCTACGCTGCTCGCGGTGAGCATTTTAGTCAACTGGTCAGCCAACTTGAATGTGTGTAATGAAATTAGCATAAAGGCTATTTGTCTTGATACCTAACTGGCTTGATAATTAGTTGTTCTGAGAATAAACAACAATATTGAATAATAAAACGTTATTTAGTTAGTGTTTATTCTCAGAAAGCATTTTCTGTATAAATGATTGTTTTGCTTATAGATTGCTGCTACTGTCAATCATAACCAGACAAGTGATCTGTTTGGTATTATCTTCTTCATATTTTTTAAACGGTGGCGTTTCATAGACGCCGTGTTTTTCGTTCGTTAGTGTATATAAAATTATGGCGCTCCCTTCGTTTTTTCGTTCCTCGTCCCAACCAAAACAAGCCGCTGGCTCTGATGGTATTCTTTCTATGCCGTCAGCACGTGCTGTTTTGATATCGAGCGTCGGCTGCATGCTGGTGCTCAGTTTACTAATGGTCGCTTCTGCGTCTATTCCTTTTGCGCTCAGTCGCGGTATGACAGAGCTGTACTTTTTTAACAACCAACTGCTGTATATGACGATTGGACTGGTTATCGCGTCTATTCCTTATTATAGCGTGTCCTTACGAACACTATATAAGACCGAAACCCAATTTATGCTACTCGGTATTACGGGCGTGCTATTAGTAGCAACCTTGTTTAGTACGCCTATTAATGGCTCTAAGCGCTGGTTGAATTTGGGAGTTTTTAACTTTCAGGTAGCAGAGCTTGCCAAGCTAGTTATGATTGTCTTTGTATCTGACTTTGTGGTACGCCGGTCTTTCGAAGTTCGTAATGGTTTAGATGGCTTTTTGCGAATTATGCTAGTGGTCGCGCTCATTACTATGCTGTTGTTATCGCAGCCAGATTTTGGTTCTTTTGTCGTGATTTTGGGCACCATCTTTGCGATATTTTATATCGCTGGTGCGCCTTATAAGCACTTCTTAGCATTGGCTGCGGCTGCTGTTGGTGGCGCAGTATTGATGGTCACGACAGCGCAGTATCGATTGGTACGTGTGATGTCGTTCATGGATCCGTTCGATGATGTGCAAGACACCGATTACCAGTTAGCACGTAGTTTGATTGCTTTTGGTCGTGGGCAGTTTACGGGTGTTGGCTATGGTGAGAGCGTACAAAAATTATCGCATTTGCCAGAGGCACACACGGATTTTTTACTAGCAATTACGGGTGAAGAGTTAGGTTTTGTTGGGGTCACTATGGTGTTGGTGCTCGAAGCACTGATTATCGGTAGTGCGATGCGTATCAGTTATAACGCGTTAAAACGTCGGCAGATGCGTATGAGTTATACGGCCTTTGGTATTGGCGTGGTATTTATCGCACAGACGATTATTAATGCAGCGATGAATATGGGCGCGATTCCGACCAAAGGTTTGACCATGCCATTCTTTAGTTATGGTGGCTCATCTATGTTGATTAGCCTAGTGATGGTTGCGCTATTGCTGAAAATTTATAAAGAAAGCCCTGAGATCGAAAAAAGCCAGTGTCGTTATTATTAGCAGTTTATTATTATGCATGGTGCTTAATAACTAGTGCTTGGTTTCCTTTAAAAAAGCGTCGCTAATGAGTGGCGCTTTTTGTTGCCTCTTGTTTGAGTATCATCTTGTTTGAGTATCATTTCTTATAAGTTAGGCAGGTTTAATTGTTGTTGGTTCTGCAGAGGCGTGTTGTCCCACTGCGCAATGGCTTGCTTGAGCATGTTTTCAGGGGTATCCCTGTCTACGACGGGTTGTTGTAATAGTTTTAGTGCATGAGCGATTAACTGACTTGTATTGCGTGTATCGATGGGTTGTGCAAGGTTTTGTTTGGAGAGTTTTTGTCCATCAGGATTGCATATCAACGGCAAGTGATACCAGTGGTCGATAGCGGGTAAGTGAGCAGCATTCATGATGCTAATTTGGGCTGTGGTCATGGGTAATATATCCAAGCCACGCATGATGTGGGTAACTTGTTGTAAGCCATCATCGAGACTCGCAGCCAAAATATAATTGATCATGCCATCTTGGCGACGAGCCACCATATCACCTAATGTCTGCTGAGGGTTATCCCATTGCATTCCTTGAATACCATCATTGAAGCCAATTTTATAGTCTGGTAGCTGTATGCGTAGTTTATGCTGCTGTCTATCAAGGTCAGCGGCGACACAGCAGCGTGGATAACGCTTTCTATTTGGCTGGTTTTCATTATGAATTTGGCTCTGTTCTTCTTTTGCCCAATATTGCTCTAAACCTTTACGTGAGCATTGGCAGCCATAAGTGAGCGAATGCAAAGCAGAGTTTAAGTAATCATTATAGATATCAATACGCTCAGATTGATAAATGATATCGCCGTCCCAGTGTAAGCCAAGCGCTTCTAGATCAATCAAGATTTGCTCAGTGAACTGTTGATCGCAGCGCTCAATATCGGTATCTTCAATGCGTAGTAACCATTGACCACCCAGTGATTTTATATGGCAGAAGCTGGCAAGTGCTGTCGTTAAAGAGCCAAGGTGTAATTCACCAGTGGGTGAAGGTGCGAAACGGCCGATAGGCTGAGAAGGAGTAGGCATAGGAGTCTTGATTTTTTAAATAGGTGGTTATCGATGATAGCGTTATTCAGATAGAATAATAAAGTTGGGTCCAAAAAGATATTTATTAAATGAGATAATTTGTTAGGAGTATAGTCAATCCTCTATAAATTGGATACGGTGTCAGCCTCGCTCAGCCTACAATTTGTAGTACTTTCACTCGGCTTCCTTGTATCCAAATTATATTGAACCGACTACATGACTTCTAAAAATAAAATTGGTTTTTTAATGCTTATCGTTAGGGGCTATTATCGTCAGCGGCTATATTTATAGATTGATTAAAGGTTATTCAGCAAAGAAACGATAGCCTAAAACGCAACGAGCGACCAATAATATGGTCGCTCGTACTTAAATATGGTCTTCTTATGCTTGATTGAAGCTATCTTATCTAAGCGCCTTGGTTCTGACGTTCTTTGATTTCAGATAGCGTTTTACAGTCGATACACTGAGTCGCTGTTGGGCGTGCTTCAAGGCGACGCAAACCAATCTCTACACCACAAGTCTCACAGAAACCATAGTCATCATTTTCGATTTCTGACATAGATTTATCGATTTTGCGAATGAGTTTACGTTCACGGTCACGCGTACGCAAAGCCAACGCAAACTCTTCTTCTTGAGTCGCGCGATCATTGATATCTGGCATGGCACTTGACTCATCTTGAATATAAGTCTTGGTACGATCTGCTTCGCCAATCAGTTGGTTTTTCCAGTCCAATAAAATCGCTTTAAAATGCTCTAACTGAGCATCAGACATATATTCTTCGTCTTTGGCTGGCACATAAGGAGTAAACTTCACTTCACTCGGATTCGTGGTCACGGTGCTCATATGGGTATCCTACTTTTTCAAATTAATTCAATAAAACGACGTATCAACAGATAAGACGTTATTAATTTTACGAACGCTATAATGCTTTCCATTTATAAAACGTTTTACCACTTGGTAACACAAGTAACACAGCTGATCTAATAGTATGGCTATCTTGCTATGCTGACATCAACATAGCGATGGTCAAATATATGGTTACGCTTATCTTTATTTAAATAGTCTTGTTTAAAAAATACTGCAAACCACTGACGGTTAAAACCTCAATTATGGTCGACTTAGTCATCCTAGCCATTATGATTGTACCTAATGGTAGGTGTTAGGCAGTCTTCATTTTATAAGTTGTATCATTGTTTCTAATAATAATGAAGTGATTTTTTATACTGGTGGCTATTTTACTTCGATATCCATTTTATATTAAGGTGGTTAATGTTAGCTAAATGCTTAATATATAAGGGTTAAAATTATCTTTGAGCCAGTAATTATGGCCATCAAGTATCCAGTCTTTCAACCCAGCTTGCAACCGTTCCATTGTTGGCTAATTGCAACCAACGGTAACCAGGTCGAGCGTCTTCATCGTAAGCAAAGTCATCTTCGTTGGGCATGAACTGATAGCAGGTTGAGGGTGTTGTATAGACAGAAACGCCTTGACGATAGCGAACTTGGTCTTGGTGAATATGTCCACTAATGATTACTTTTAGATGCTCAAAAGCTAGCATATGCTGCCAAAAATCTTCGCTATTTTCTACCATGTGAGCATCAATCCAAGCAGAGCCTACCGGTATAACATGATGGTGTAGGGCGATTAGCGTAGGCTTGTTACAAGCACTGAGTCTTTCACATAACCAGCTCATGTCGGCAGGTGTTATTTCGCCTGCTACCTCACCACTAATGGAGGAATCTAGCAGCAGTAACTGCCAATACTCAGTTTCAATAATATGTTGGCTCAATAAACGAGGGTCAGCAGGCTGAGCAACCAATGTGCGCTGCAAAAACGGCAAATGACAGCCAATTTCATCAGTGACGTCATGATTACCAGCAATACAAGCAAAAGGAATGTTGGTCGCTTGTAATACCTTAAAGATATGGTCATAAATCGTAGGTATGATTTTATTGACCAAGTCACCTGTCACGAGAATGAGGTCACAGCGAATATCTTCATTCAATGCTTGTTGAAGCACCTTCTCAAAGCTATGCTGATAAATGGCAGCTTCATCACTGTCAATATTATCGTTATCTGTAATAAAAGCGCTAGGTGTCAATAAGTGTAAATCGGTGACTTGTAAGATATTAACTTGCTCATCTAGCGTACTGATGCTACTGATAGTATTGCTTGGCATTGGGTCAGTCCCTTATTAAAGCAGAGCAATTGACGCTGTCAACATGACCATAAGTAAACGAGTCACTATTATCTGTTTTCACTACTTTTTCCATCGTATATGATATTTAATCGCAGTTACCACACTATATTTTCAACAGCTATTATAGGCAGCTTTCTATTATTAATGATACCAATAGTGTCGAGGCAAGTTTATAACATAAAGTAAAACAAAGCTCTAGCAATATTAATCAAATAAAGTTGAATAATTAAGCAAGATCTCTTTTATGCGGTGTTTTATAGTCTGCTAATGACGCGCCACCCAAAATTTTGAGGTTATCACCTTTGATAAAATCAGTGCCAAAAAAAACAAAATGGCCAATATCAATACAATAGATAGTCCAGTCTGAATATCTAGCCAAATGCTGCCCCAAACTCCTAAAGTAACACCTAACTGAGCAATAACTAAAGATATAATGACCATTTGTTTTGGTGATGTAACCCATAAGCGTGCGGTTAGTGCTGGCAATACCAACAATCCACTAATCAATAAGCTGCCGACTGCCTGTAGCGCAACAGCACAGAACCCTGCCAATATCCCCATAAAGAACAATCGCTGGCGTGTCGGGTTGATACCTTGAATACGTGCCAATGCTTCGTGAGTTGCTAGCTTAATTTGCGCTGGCCATATATAGCGTAGTAAGCCCAAACCCACCAGCACGCTACCTGCAAGTAGAGGTAAATCGGCCCAATCTAGCTCCAATAAATTACCAAATAAAAAGCCTAATACATTGGCTTGCTGATCTGTCAGCTGGGTTAAGGTCAATAATCCTAAACATAATAATGAGACAGCCACCACCGCCAATACGGCATCCGCTGGTAAGCGTTCATCATCAATTAATACCAGTCCTAACACTACCGCAATGCTGACTAACAAAACACCAATGCCCATCGGCAGTTGCCACCAAGCAGCTAAGGCCACACCAAGTAAAGTGCCATGTGCCAGAGCATCAGCAAAAAAGGCCATACGGCGCCACAATACCAAACACCCTAATGGTGCTGATAGTAGTGCTAAAATACTGCCAGCAATCCAAGCAGGAGCAATAATGGTTAACCAAGTGGTCATAATAAATATCCGTAAAATTTTTATAAAGGCATGAGGCAGTATCAGTAAATATCAAAAATATCTGGCTAGATACAGCCATCATATATTTGGTTTTGATGATTATTGTTCGAGCTCGTTTGGTGCGTGATGCTGGCAAGCATGTGGCTGATGCACATAAGGTTGCTCATAATAATGACCAAATAGCTTTTTAAATTCGGTGCTAATGGCCAGCTCGCTTGGTTGCCCCTCGCAGCAGATATGTTTATTGAGGCAAATAACACGTCGACTACCTCTCATTACCCAATGCAAATCATGCGATATCACTAACATGGCACAATGTAAGAAATCTGGTAGCTTGTCAATGAACTGATAGAGCCAAACCTCAGTATCAGGGTCAAGCCCTTGCATGGGTTCATCCAAAATCAATAAATTGGGTTTATCCAGTAAGGCTCGGGCTAATAAAACGCGCTGTGTTTCGCCACCTGACAAATGCAGCATCTGCCGTGACAGCAAATGCGTCAATGCTAAATTATCAAATATGAACTGGCGCTGCTCGTCGGTTAGACGCTTTTTATTTGCTTGACCCAGTAGGTCACTGACTCGCAAGGGCAATATAGGCGGTACGGTAAATCGCTGCGGCACATAGCCAAGTTGTAGTGGCTGATGCGCTGTGATATTGCCCTTAGTCGGATCAATCAAACCTAAAATAAGTTTAACCAACGTTGATTTGCCAGCACCGTTAGGTCCCACCAGACTTACCGTCTCATTGACCGCAATGTCAATATCGATATTTGAAAGGATACGTTGCTGTCCAACATGGTAGCTGATATTGCTTAAGCTCAGCAGCTGGTTGGTATCTTTCATGGGACGGTTATCAGCAGTAGGGGAGAGCGGCTGATTAGATATTGAAGTAGATGGGCTCATAATATGACAACGAATGGATAAGTAAAAGATAGAAATAATCAGAATATTGCTATTAAAAACCAATAAAAAGTACTAAAAATAGTGAAAACAAGACTGATAGATTATTGGCAAGCTTGGCATCGACCACTAAGTTCAATAACACTATTCTCCACAACAAACCCAACATCTTGCTCAGCAAAGCTCATCATCTCTCGTACTGGCAGGCTGCTGCATTCTTGTACCCGCTGGCACTGACCACAGATTAAAAAAGCCGCCGTATGCTGCGCTCTTGGGTGACAGCAAGGAACATAAGCATTGATAGACGTTAATTGATGAATTAAACCTTCGCTCAATAAAAACTCCAAGCTGCGATAGACCGTTGGTGGGGCGACGTTTTTGTTGGTTTGTTTTTTTGATGAGGACTTTTTTGAGTCAGCCTCTTTACTATCATCACTGCTCTGAGAATCTGACAGGCGCATATTCTGTAATAGAGTGATTAGGTCATAGGCACCGATGGGCTTATTGGCTTCTAATACCAACTGATATATTTGCTGACGTAAAGATGTAAAGCGCGATCCATTTAAACGGCATCGCTCTTTTGCTTCGGTTAAGCGCTCGACAACATCATGCGGCGTAAAGTCTTGCGCATCATGTAGATGTTCACAATCTGATGAGTGGATAGACATGGTGCAGACTCCTAAAAATAAATGGCTGTTTTATTATATTTTTTATTGTTATAGTATAACATAATAAAACGAAGATAAGATAAGCTGTCTTATGTTATCTACTGTATCGTCACTTTTCACTAAACATGATATTTCGACACTATCAACCATATATCAAAGACACCTACTATGAACTCAGCTTTCAATCAGTTACTACATCCAATCATCAAGATAAAACGTCTGCTAGTTTCTGGAGCACTACTAGGATTTTTAACGCTAAATGCTCAAGCAGCAACCGTTAGTGTGAGCAACTATCCGATGTTTTTACTCAGTGAAGCGGTGACTGAAGGAACACCATCCGCCAATAGAATTCTACAACCAGGTGATGTAGGGCATCATGGAAGCGTCAGTCCAAGCGATATTAAAGCGATTAAAGACAGTAAGTTCGTCGTTTGGTTTGGACCTTCATTAGAAAACAGCTTGGCTGGCAGTTTAGAGACAGCCCCTAATGCCATTGCTATGTTTGACTTTAAAGCCTTCAACCGCTATCCACTTCGTGATGTGAAAGGCGCGCCGATTGCAGGCACGCTTGATCCGCATATCTGGCTAGATCCTGAAAATGCCAAAGCCATTACTCGTGCATTGGCCGTGATACACAGCCGTGCTAACCCAGAGTACGCAAGCACTTACCAAGCCAATGTTAAAAAATTCGCTGCTCGTATGGATACAGCAGTTGCCACTATACAACAAGCCTCACAGAAAAACCGTCCTTACTGGGCTTATCATGATGCCTATCAATATATTGAAAAAGCTGCGCATATAAAGTTAGCAGGTAGTTTAAGCCCAGACCACCATATCTCTCCGAAAGCAAGTCAATTGCGTTGGTTGAATGAGAACCGTCCTGTTAAGCAGATGTGTATGGTTAACCAAGGTGCAGTTTCTAAAGGACTGCTTGCTAAGTTGCAACCAATTAGTACCACTGCTCAAATCGAAGACATGAGCGACAGTCAAGACTTTGTAAAAGGGTGGACGAATATGGCACAGCAAATTAACAATTGTGTGGATGATAAGTAGGAATAAATCGAAGTATTCTTCAAATAAATGTTACCATGCCTCAAACTAAGTGCTTTCAAATGAAGTGTGGCCTAGTTTGAGGTGTGTTTTCATGCTAAATAGTTGACAAATTTCATATTATGCTTGCTTAAAACTCACATGCTCCTTATAATAAGTGGCGTTTAATTTTGGTTGAAAGGCATTACCTGTAGAGTGAGCGATTCACGGATAAAAGTGTCACAAGGATACTAGATTATCCCAATATTGTAAGGCTATAGGAATACCGATGACCAAGCCTGCCAAACGCACGCAGAAAGATAAGATTGGTATCTATATCAAACGCCAAGCCTGGGTATTGTTTATCCTGATTATTGATGTTTGGATTCTAGATGCTATTTGGTTAGATAGTGAGCTTACTGTAACGAAAAGCGCCGCAATTGGTGCGTTGCTAAGTTTTACTACTCAAGCCGTATTTGCTTTTTTTATCTTTTGGCATACTGGATATCGCGCACGCCAACATATTGTTAGCCAGCTATATCGAGGGCAGATGGCCAAATGGCTATTAGCCGTGTTAGGTTTCGCACTAATTTTTATTACCGTACAACCCCTATCTGCGCCTGCGCTGTTTATCGGTTTTATGGTAATGCAAATTAGTCACAGTTGGATGTTGTGGCATATACGCTAGGGTTAATCATGTAACTATTTATATGGTTTTGTGATTAATAACGCTATGCAAGCCACCCTGCCGTCCAGCTTCTCTATGACTAGTTTTAAAAAGTCAAAACATAAAAATCTGTCTTATGACAGCGCTAGTGACTATAAAAACTGTGGTATAAGTGTTCTAAATGAATGTAGCATTTAAGAATGCGGTGATAGGGTAGGGCAAGTTTCGCTATCGTTATCATTTGTAATTAAATTATTACAATTAAATTACAGCCGTAAAGCTATATTGGTAAACGTTAAGCGTTGCTAACTTATTCATACAACGGATAAAAAAGTAACAATTGACTTTACACGAATACAACGCTGCATTAATATAGGCAGCTAAATATTTTGCTTACAAACCTTGTATAAGGCGCCAGTCGTGGAACACGACAGTAGGCGAGCACATATATAATAATTTTTCGTACACATGCAAGGGCTATTACTGATTCATCATAAGCCCTTTTTTGATAGCTAAATTTCATTTGTAGCTATTGAGTTGCGCACTAGTAATAGAACTATGGGTTGGATGTTATTGATTACATGAGCGCGTTAGCATGAATTATTTGCTTGCTTATAAGCACATCAAATAAAACACTAAACCTCATCAGATGACAACCATATTTTTGGTAGTTGATTAAATCGTTGATTAATAAGAAGCTTACATTATGGCATCCGAGCAAACATCATCAGAATATATCTCTCACCACTTAACGAATTGGACGTACGGCTATCTGCCGGGCGAAGGTTGGAAAGTTGCCTATACTGCTGAAGAAGCAGGGCTAATGGGCTTTAAAGCTATCCATCTTGACTCTATGCTATGGTCAATTGGTCTGGGCATTCTATTTTGTACCATCTTTTGGATGGTTGCCAAAAAAGTCACTTCAGGCGTGCCAGGTAAAATGCAGGCAGCAGTTGAATTGATCGTTGAGTTTGTTGATAACAACGTTCGTGATTCATACAGTGGTACATCAAAACTGATTGCACCATTGGCGTTGACCATCTTTGTTTGGATCTTTTTGATGAACTTGATGGATCTAATACCTGTTGACTTCGTTCCAGGTATTGCGGGACAAATTGGTGCCGCAATGGGCCATGATCCACATCATGTTTTCTTTAAGATTGTTCCAACGACTGATCCTAACATCACGCTTGGCATGTCGTTCTCTGTCTTTGCACTGATTATCTTTTATAGCATTAAAGAAAAAGGTTTGGGCGGCTTTATCGGTGAATTAACACTACATCCATTTGGCGCCAAAAACCCAATCGTACAAGCGATTTTGATTCCCATCAACTTCATCCTAGAAGCAGTTACTCTAATAGCCAAACCTGTATCACTTGGTTTGCGTCTATTCGGCAACATGTATGCTGGGGAATTGATTTTCATACTGATTGCTCTAATGCCGTTTTGGATTCAATGGGCGTTATCGGTACCGTGGGCTATCTTCCACATCTTAGTTATTACACTTCAAGCGTTCGTATTTATGATGCTGACGATAGTTTATATGTCGCTCGCATCATCAACTGAACATTAATTAGACATTCAATAGGTAAATGAGGATACATCAATGGATCCAGTATTAGGTGGTTACACAGTTATCGCAGTAGCGCTACTTATCGGTCTTGGCGCACTTGGCACAGGTATTGGTTTTGCTATTCTAGGTGGTAAATTCCTAGAAGGCGTAGCACGTCAGCCAGAACTAGGCTCACAGCTACAAACTCGTATGTTCATCGTAGCAGGTCTTCTTGATGCTATTCCGATGATCGGTGTTGGTATTGCTATGCTATTGTTATTCGCTAACCCTCTAGCAGGTTAATCAGAAAGCTCAGTTGTAAATGTTTGGTAGTCAAAGTTTGTATCTTAACCATAGCCAAAGTTTGGCTATCAAATATGATCAATGAAACTGATTTTTCATTAACAAAGAGGTGATCACGTGAATATCAATTCTACCCTCATCGGTCAAGCCATTGCTTTTGCAATCTTTGTGATGTTCTGCATGAAATTCGTGTGGCCACCACTTATTGGTGCCATCAATGAGCGTCAGCGTAAAATTGCTGAAGGCCTGAATGCCGCAGAAAAAGCAAAAGCAGATCTGGCGACCGCGGAGCAAGATGTCCAGCAGGAGCTTACTCTTGCAAAGACTAAAGCTGCTGCTCTAATCGAGCAAGCGAACAAGAGTGCCAACCAGCTTGTCGAAGATGCAAAAACGCAGGCCCAAGTGGAAGGCGAGCGCATTCGTCAACAAGCGCAAGCGTCTATCGACCAAGAAATCAATCAGGCGCGTGACTCATTACGTGCCCAAGTTGCTGAACTGGCTGTACTTGGTGCAGAAAAGATTTTGCAAGACAAAGTCGATGTGCAAAAACATGCCAGTATGCTAGACCAACTGGCGGCGAAGCTGTAACTGTGAGGATATAATGGCTGACTTATCAACCTTAGCACGACCCTACGCTAGAGCCGCGTTTGACTATGCCAATGAAAACGGGGCCGTAGACGAGTGGGAAAATTTCTTGTTTATCGCTGGTGCAATTGTCAATGACAAAGCGTTCCGTACTTGGCTAGAAAATCCAGCCGTTACGGCTGAGCATAAGTCAGCTGCTTTGGTTGATCTTTATGACTCACAAGTGGCTGGTGATAACGACTCTGCTTTTAAACAGCTATTAGGTGAGAACAAAGGTTCTCGCTACGGTAATAGTATTAGCTATCCTAAAGTATCACCAGCGCTCAATAATTTTATTAAGCAGCTGGCAGAACAAGAGCGTCTGGCGCTGCTTCCTGAAGTTTATGAGCATTATCGTCATCACAAGGCAGTAAGCTTAAAGCAGCTTGACGCATATGTGACTTCTGCTTATCCATTAACGGATGACCAACGTCAAATGATTCAAACACGTCTCGCTGCCTCGCTAAACGCTAGTGTGGTGATTCACGAATCAGTTGATCCAAGTCTATTGGCAGGTGCTACGATCAAAGTCGGTGACAAAATCATTGATGATTCGATGCGCGGCAAGTTACAACAGTTAAAAACACAGCTAACTGCCTAATGCCATTCATCAACGCAGTCATTTAATATCTGCGTGATAGTAAGAGCATTTAAGTCAGTGGGCGGGTTATCATAAATTAAAGGAAACAAGGCAATGCAACAATTGAATCCAGCGGAAATCAGTAACCTGATTAAGCAGCGTATTCAAGACCTTGATGCGGGTGCAACTGCAAAGAATGAAGGCACGATTGTCAAAGTATCTGACGGTATCGTGCAGATTCATGGTCTTGAAGATGCCATGTACGGCGAAATGATTGAGTTTGAAGGTGAAGTCTATGGAATGGCGCTTAACTTAGAGCGTGATTCTGTTGGTGCGGTAGTACTAGGTGACTTCCTAAAGTTACAAGAAGGTCAAAAAGCCTATTGTACTGGTCGCATTCTTGAAGTACCCGTAGGTCCTGAGCTGCTAGGCCGTGTTGTTGATGCTTTGGGTAATCCTATCGATGGCAAAGGTCCTATCGATGCCAAGATGACTGACAAAGTCGAAAAGATCGCCCCAGGCGTTATCGACCGTCAATCAGTAGATCAGCCAGTAATGACTGGTTATAAAGCCGTTGATACTATGATCCCAATTGGTCGTGGTCAGCGTGAGCTTATCATTGGTGACCGTCAGACGGGTAAAACCGCAATGGCTATCGATGCGATTATTGCACAGAAATCATCTGGCATTAAGTGTGTGTACGTAGCTATCGGTCAGAAACGTTCGACCATCGCCAACGTGGTACGTAAGCTTGAGCAAACTGGTGCATTAGAATATACCACGGTTGTGGTTGCATCAGCATCAGAGCCAGCAGCACTACAGTATATCGCACCGTACTCAGGTTGTACGATGGGCGAATATTTCCGTGACCGCGGCGAAGATGCTCTGATTGTCTTTGATGACTTATCAAAGCAAGCTGTTGCTTATCGTCAGATTTCACTATTGCTACGTCGTCCGCCAGGCCGTGAAGCATATCCTGGTGACGTATTCTATTTACACTCACGTTTACTTGAGCGTGCATCACGTGTAAATGCTGCTTATGTAGAAAAGTTCACTAATGGTGAAGTTGTTGGTAAAACAGGTTCTTTAACTGCATTGCCAATCATTGAGACCCAAGCTGGTGACGTTTCTGCATTCGTACCGACTAACGTAATCTCAATTACTGATGGTCAGATCTTCCTAGAGTCTAGTTTATTCGCATCAGGTCTCCGTCCAGCAGTCAACGCTGGTATTTCGGTATCTCGTGTTGGTGGTGCTGCACAGACTAAGATCATCAAAAAGCTATCTGGTGGTATCCGTACCGCACTAGCTCAGTATCGTGAACTGGCCGCATTTGCTCAGTTTGCCTCAGATCTTGATGACGCAACTCGCGAACAGCTTGATCATGGTGAGCGTGTGACTGAACTTATGAAGCAGAAGCAGTATCAGCCAATGTCTATCTCTGAGCAAGCAGCAGTTATTTATGCTTCGAATGAAGGATTTTTATCTGACGTGCCTGTTGAAAAAATTGGTTCTTTCGAAGAAGCTTACTTACGCTATATGCATGATGAGCAGAGTGAATTGATGCGTGAGATTGATGACACTGCGAACTACAACGATGATATCGCAGGTCGTTTAAAGTCAGCTCTAGAGACATTTAAACAAAATCACAGTTATTAATTTAACGGGTTAAGCCGAATTTGGTTATGGCTATCTTTGATAGCTGATAAAGTGGCGCGTTGTCTGATCATATTTTTGCCAAGATAGAGCGCCACTGTTTTAACCATTGACGGTATTAGAACGCGTAATGCACAAGATATAAAATATTACTCTGTCAGATTAATGTTGTATATTAAATGATTGTCGCTTGCGCCAATGCTTTTTAACCCTCTTATATTGGAATCATTATGGCAAGCTTAAAAGAGATACGTGCCAAAGTCACCAGTATTAAAAGCACCCAAAAAATTACTCGCGCAATGCAAATGGTTGCAGCAAGTAAAATGCGCCGTGCACAAGAGCGCATGGAAGTGGGTCGCCCGTATGCTGATAGTATGCGCCGGGTTATCTCACATTTGGTGCACGCTTCATCAGACTACAAACATCCGTATATGGTATCGCGCCCAGTCAATAAGGTTGGCTATATTGTCATTACCTCTGACCGTGGTCTAGCGGGTGGTTTGAACGTCAACCTATTTAAAGCTTTAACTAAAAGTATCCAGCAATACCAAGACCAGTCTGTACAGACTGAGTTTGCAGCTATTGGCGCTAAAGGTGTGAGTTTTTTCAAAAACTTTGGTGGTAAAGTTACCTCGGCCGTGACCGATTATGGTGATAAGCCAACGTTTGAGCAATTGAATGCACCTGTTCAGGCGATGCTTGAGGACTATAGTAACGGTAATTTAGACCGTATCTATGTGGTATATAACCAGTTTATCAATGCCATGACTCAAAAGCCGACAGTCAGTCAGTTAGTACCTCTTCCAGAGGGATCGCTTATTGATGAAGACAGCGGCATGCAGACTGAGCTTAGCTGGGATTATATCTACGAGCCTGACATCAAGACTTTGATTGATGAATTGCTTGGCCGTTATATTGAGTCGATTGTGTATCAAGCGGTAATGGAAAACATTGCCTCTGAGCAGTCGTCACGTATGGTTGCGATGAAAGCGGCTACAGATAATGCTGGTGACCTTATTAACGATTTACAGTTGGTTTATAACAAGCTGCGTCAAGCGGCGATTACTCGAGAAATCTCGGAAATCGTTGGCGGTGCTGCTGCTGTTTCATAATTGACTACACCTATATATAGAAGTTCAAGGAGAACGCAATGAGTAGCGGTCGTATTGTACAGATTATTGGCGCGGTTCTTGACGTTGAGTTCAACCGTAACGAAGTTCCTAAAATTTTTGATGCCTTGCAAGTAGACGGTACCGAAACCACCCTAGAAGTACAGCAACAGCTAGGTGATGGCATCGTACGTACTATCGCAATGGGTTCAACTGAAGGCCTAAAGCGTAACCTACCAGTTACTAACACTGGCGCACCTATTTCTGTACCTGTGGGTATTGGTACACTAGGTCGCATCATGGATGTTCTTGGTCGTCCTATCGATGAAGAAGGTCCTGTTGCTGCTGATGAAAAATGGTCTATCCATCGTGAAGCCCCAAGCTATGCAGAGCAGTCAAACAGCACTGAACTGTTAGAAACAGGCATCAAGGTTATTGATTTACTTTGCCCGTTTGCAAAAGGTGGTAAAGTTGGTCTGTTTGGCGGTGCTGGTGTTGGTAAAACCGTCAACATGATGGAATTGATCAACAACATCGCACTTAAGCACGAAGGCTTGTCAGTATTTGCTGGTGTTGGTGAACGTACTCGTGAAGGTAATGATTTCTATCACGAAATGCAAGAAGCTGGCGTTGTAAACACTGAAGACTTTAGCAAATCTAAAGTAGCAATGGTATATGGCCAGATGAATGAGCCACCGGGTAACCGTTTACGTGTTGCGCTGTCTGGTTTGACCATGGCTGAGTACTTCCGTGATACCAAAGATCCTGCTACTGGCAAAGGTCGTGACGTATTGCTGTTTGTTGATAACATCTACCGCTATACACTAGCTGGTACTGAAGTATCAGCACTACTAGGCCGTATGCCATCAGCAGTTGGTTATCAGCCAACACTAGCTGAAGAGATGGGTATGCTTCAAGAGCGTATCACCTCAACTCAGTCAGGCTCTATTACTTCAGTTCAAGCTGTTTACGTACCTGCGGATGATTTGACCGATCCATCACCTGCTACGACGTTTGCTCACTTGGATGCAACAGTTGTACTAAGCCGTGATATCGCTTCACAAGGTATCTATCCTGCGGTTGATCCATTGGATTCAACGTCACGTCAGCTAGATCCACAAGTGATCGGCGAAGAGCATTACAATGTTGCTCGTGGCGTACAGGAAATCCTACAGCGCTATAAAGAGCTTAAAGATATCATCGCAATTTTGGGTATGGATGAGTTATCAGAAGAAGATAAACTGGTTGTTTATCGCGCTCGTAAGATTCAGCGCTTCTTATCACAGCCATTCCACGTTGCTGAAATCTTTACTGGTGCACCTGGTAAATATGTACCACTACGCGATACCATTGCTAGCTTTAAAGCAATCATCGCTGGTGAATACGATGACTTGCCAGAGCAGGCATTCTATATGGCTGGTGGCATCGATGAAGTTGTTGCCAAAGCAGAAAAAATGAAATCTTCTGCAGCGTAAGTTGCTTAAGCATTGGCTAACGAGTAGATAGGCTATAATACGTTTATCTACTCATCAGTAACGCATCGCAGTTTTTACTGTTTTTTGATCGCGTTTTGATAGTAAGGAGTTAAGTATGGCAACGTTACAATGTCGCGTCGTAAGTGCTCGTGAAGAGTTGTATTCAGGCGAAATTAGCATGTTAATAGCGACGGGTACCGAAGGCGAGATTGGTGTATTGCCAGGTCACACACCGCTTATTACTTTGTTAAAACCGGGTGCGATGCGAGTGCAAACACCAGACGGTGAAGAAGAAGTGATCTATGTATCAGGCGGTGTATTAGAAGTACAGCCGAAGATGGTTACCGTATTGGCTGATACAGCCATGCGTGCACATAACCTTGATGAAAGCAAAATTGTTGAAGCACGTAAAAAGGCTGAGCAAATGCTTGTCAATCAATCGGACACTGTACAGACTAATGCAGCTTTAGCATCATTAGCAGAGTCTGTGGCACAGCTACAGACTATCCGTAAGTACAAAAACCGTGCTTAAAATTTTTGTTTGAAAGGCTAGGCTTTGTTCTTAGTCTTTCAATGATAAAAAAACAGTCCATTATGGGCTGTTTTTTTATGCCTGTTTTTAGAGTGACCATACTAAATATATGTGAATCAAAGAATATTAGACAATTTCTAAAAAGTCACTGGCGACAACAACAATATGTCGCTATATTATATGTCATAGAGAGTAAGTTTTGAGTGAGAGTAAAGCGATTAGAAGTTCCTTGAAAAGCTAATTTGGTTAGTTTACTTACCAATATTTAGACATTCAAAGAGTGATAAAACCAACTTGTCTGCTGTTATTTGCGTAAATCACGTATTTTTTGGACGTAAACTAACGTTTTAATAGGTGTAGTTTATAGGTTTTGTTAACGACTATAAGCTATAGTATAGGAAGCCGTATATTTAATAGTATACTGTGCTACCAAGTTTGTAACAGCTATACGAACATCAATTGTGCCACGTGATGGTGCTATTAATTTACCGCTCTTACTTTTACTACTTTTAAATTAGATGTATTAGAGGATATAACAATGACAACGAATGAAGAAGACAACACCCCCCGAATCTTGATTGTTGAGGATGATGAGCGTCTGGCCATGCTGACCCAAGATTACTTGGTCAAAAACGGTTTAGAAGTAGCGATTGAAACAGATGGTAATCGTGCTATTCGCCGTATCGTCAATGAGCAACCAGATTTGGTTGTACTTGATGTGATGCTTCCTGGTAGCGATGGATTAACGGTTTGTCGTGAAGTTCGCCCGCATTACCAAAATCCTATTTTGATGCTGACGGCTCGTACTGAAGATATGGATCAGGTACTAGGTCTTGAGATGGGCGCCGATGATTATGTCGCAAAACCTGCTCAGCCACGTGTCTTGCTTGCCCGTATTCGTGCATTATTACGCCGTTCAGAAAATGCACCATCAGAAGACGTGCCACAGCGTCTAGAGTTTGGTGAGTTAGTCATCGACAATGGTGGTCGTTCAGTGAATCTAGGCGATGAGCTGGTTGATTTCACCAGTGCTGAATATGACCTTTTATGGTTGCTAGCTTCTAATGCTGGTCGTATTCTATCTCGTGAAGATATTTTTGAGCGTCTACGCGGTATTGAATATGATGGTCAAGATCGTTCAATTGACGTACGTATCTCACGTATTCGTCCAAAGATTGGTGATGATCCAGAAAACCCTAAACGTATTAAAACCGTACGTAGCAAAGGTTATTTATTTGTGAAAGAAGGCAACTAATTTTCGTTCCTTTGAGCAATTACTTATTATTGATAATCGTCATATAAAAAACCAGCAACTATGCTGGTTTTTTTATGGCTAAATTTGAATTTTTGAACTTAATTATAGTGTTATGTGGTTTAATTAAACAATTATTGTAGTGACTGAGACCCTGCACATGATACAAAGTGTGCTAAGTATCAGCTCAACACAAAAAACATAATAGCTAGGATAGTTTTTACTCCATACTGTTTGATATTATTTGTTATACAGCGCTTATGTGCTGCATGATATCAGCAGTTTTTATTCATTAAGTTGGTCACGGCACGTATGTCATTAGTCTCTTCTTTAAAACACAGTATTTTTGTTCGTATCTATGCTGGACTACTCATAGTCTGTTTATGTGTGGCGTTATTTGCCCAGTTATTGATGGATACAATCAATAAAGAGCGTGTACAGTCCTATCGTGAAAATATGGCCAAGGGCGCTTTTCATCTGGTGAGCGAAGGTGTTTCTCATCAGGAGAGTGCGGAGCAGCGTGAGTATTGGCTGTCTGATGCGAGTAGTTTGTTTGGCTCGAAATTCAGTATTGTGCCTATTACTGACGTGGACTTTAATGCCAGTGAATTGCGACGTTTTGAAAATGACAATACAGTCGTACGCTATGTTACTCAGCCTGTGCATGCCGATGTCTATTATCGTTTACCTGACAATAAAAATGTCCTAACGGCTAGGGTTACGCAAGTCACTGAACAGCAAGTGCGTGCAATAGCTGTATTCTTATTAGATGATTTGTCTTATCACGTGACGCTGCCTGATAAACGTGCACGCTTGGCTCAGTTAGAAGAGAAGTTCTCCTTCCCATTGGAATTCAAAGCAGTTAATACGCTGGATTTGGATACCGATCAGATGGGTCGATTGCGCCGTGATGAGGTTGTTATCTCACTGCAGGACACCAATAGCAGTAAAAGTAATTCGGCTATCCAGATAGTAGTGCCTTCTGAAATCAATGATATGGCCATTTTGATTGGGCCAGTACCTTTATTTAACTGGTTTCCCCTCAATTTGATTATAAGTATGATTTTGATCAGCATGTTTTTGATCAGCTTGGGTGTATATGCATTGATTTTCCCGCTTGAACGCAAATTGCAGTTGATTCAGGTCGGTGTCAATGAAGTCAGTAAAGGTAACCTTGAAAGTCAGGTGCAAGTGATTGGGCAAGATGAAATTGCCCGTTTAGCAGCGACCTTTAATGCGATGACTTCACATATCAAACGTTTGATTGAGTCGCAGCGAGAGCTGACGCGAGCAGTGTCACATGAGTTACGTACGCCTGTGGCTCGTATTCGCTTTGCTGTCGATATGCTTGCTGATACTGATGATGAAGACTCACGCTTTATGCAGCGCGACTATATTGATGAAGATATTGAGTCGCTCAATGGTTTGATTGATGAGATTTTGACCTATGCCAAGCTTGAAGAAGGCTCGCCAAAACTAGATTTGGAGCCAGTCAATCTTAGAGAATTGCTTGAGCAGATTGAACGTGAGACCAATGCACTAGGTAAGCCAATCAAGATAGTGACCAAGCTGCCGAATGCTAAAGTAACCGCCATTGCAGACCGACGTTATCTACATCGTGTGATTCAAAACCTTGCAGGCAATGCATTACGCTATGCAGAGACCACGATTGTCATTAGTGCAGGTGTCAAAAAAGGCAATGCGTTTGTGAGTGTTGAAGATGATGGCCATGGTATTCCAGAAGCAGATCGCGAAAAAGTATTTATTCCATTCTCACGCCTAGATGATAGTCGTACGCGTGCATCAGGTGGCTACGGTCTGGGCTTGTCTATTGTATCGCGTATTGCTTTTTGGTTTAATGGTAGTATGAAAGTCGATGAGAGCGAGCCACTTGGTGGTGCCCGATTTGTCATGACATGGCCGATTAAACCACTGACACAAATTCTGGCTGCTGACGAGTTGACGCAAGAGAAAAGTGAACGTGGTTTCGATGACAAGTGATGATAAATAAAGGCAATATATAATGTCATAGCTACTCTTAAAGAGTAGTTGAGACATAAATTAATAGGTTATAAATTACCACCAGTCTAATTATTTTTTAGCTGTAATCATCATCAGTATTGCAGTACCAATAATGGTTTTAAAAGTAGATTTTTTGAAAGTAGAGGAGGGCAAAGGATGCCGTATTTATTTGGTGGTTTGGTGGTTTTAAATGCAATAACGCTAGGATATTATTTATTCTTGCAGCAGCCCTCGACGACTCAAACGTTAAAAGCTGCGCAAGAAAGTATTACTCAGCCATTAGAGTTTACCAATAGCGCCAAGTATATTCCCCCTGTCATCGGAACTAGAGACTAGTTTTTATTCATGCAAAAGCTGCAATGAAGTATTTTCTAGCTCTAGTCACTTTCAGTTTAGTCGTCTTTATTCAATAGATTGTTATCAGAACCTGAACGCTCTTCAGTATCGGCAGCGACAGTCTTATCTCCAGCAACTTTAGAAAGCAAAGGTATACGTACACAAACCTGTAGACCACCTTCAGGATGATTGATAGCTTCTACTGTGCCATGATGCAATCTTGCGATACGGTCTACGATAGCCAAACCTAAACCGCTACCTTGGGTGGTACGTGCGGTCTCTCCCCGTTCAAAAGGTTGCATAATACGCTCTAATTGATCCTCTGCAACGCCGTCACCACAATCCCTTACGCATATCATTAGTTGCTCTTGTGCTTCCTGATTGACAGCACTTTCACTGACCACGTCACTATCTTCATCTTCAATAGTCTCTATAAATGTCGGCATCACAGTCGCCGATAGATAAATAGGTCCTTTACCATAACGCTTCGAATTGTTTACCAGATTTATAATGAGGCGTTTGATAGACATGGGGCGTATAGGAACAACTTTGTGACACTCTGACTGATAAATAAATTCCATCGGTGCAAACTGCACCATGATTTCATTAAAAATGGTATTCAAATTAGTCAGGCTCACTGGCTCATCAGAACCATCTTTCATAAATGAAATAAACTGCTCCAAGATGGCATCCATATCCTCAATATCATAAATCAGTCCTTCTCGAAAGAAGTCGTCTGGTAGCATTTCAGCGGTCAATCGCATACGAGTCAAAGGTGTACGCAGATCATGTGAGATGCCAGCAAGCATAATTGTGCGCTCTTTTTGCGCTTGATTTAACGTCGTAAATAGACGATTGAATGCCATATTGACTTGGCGTATCTCTGTAGGGCCTTTTTGTGTTGGTAAAGTGGTTGCGTGACCAAGGCGAATATAGTTGGTTGCAGCACGCTGTAAATATCGCAATGGGCGGTTTAGTTGTCGTGCCAGTAAGATAATGGTTAGCAGCGACAGAATAGGCAATCCAATGAGGAATAGTACCAACAATCCTGGACTGTACTGTGAATAATAGACCACTGGCTCACGAATCCAAAAACTGTCGTCTCGGCTGTCTTGTACCCAAAGCTGCGGTGTTGGTTTAAATTTAAAATATACTTCAACAGGCCGACCTAACTGTGCACCAATTTCGCGTTGCAACACATCAGTAAAGACACCAACAAACGCCTTATCAGACACTTCTGGAAAGTCATTCGGATTATTCACCACCACCACATGAGAATGCTGATAAATCCATCGGCGTACCTCAGGACGGTCTTTCCAGTCTTGATTGACACTGTTCATCAGCTGTAGCTCGCTCGTTAAATAGCGAGCATGGTTTTTTAGCTCTGGCAAATACAAGCTTCGCCAAAAAAACAAAATCGATAAGCCAACACTGATAAGGACAATAAAGGAGACCATTAAGGTTGTCAGCCAAGTGTTGGAATAGGAGCGTGGTAGCCAACCTTTACGACGTGGTTTTGGGTGTGAGGTGGTCATATGAATCCAACATGTTGAGAGAGGTATTTTATTAAATCGACTATTGAGCCAAACCGTTATTATACTGCTTACAGGATGAACTCTGCTTTTTAGACTCGGTTATTATCAACTAGATGACGGTGTCGAACTTGGTCAGTATATATGGCTTGATACGTATACTGAGCAACTTGTATATTAGGTCGCTAGACATATCATAGAATACAATCAAATCCATATAAATACGCTACATTGTCATCCTCGCTAAGCATACTAATGTATAACTTGCACTCGGTGTCCTTGTCTCGAAATTATTTAAATTCAACTATAGCATAATCAATGAAAGGTACTGACGTCGCTTTGACTTGATAAACCAGCCATATGACTCTCTAAAATGCGTGTGAGAATTGGGATGAGGTGACTTTGTATTTTAGCTATTTCATATGCTGAAGACAGTCAAATTACTGATTGAAAATAAAAGGTTATGAGCAATTATGTTTTACATCGATGTGCATTTAAGCTATTGTTAATAAATAATTAAATAAGCACAGTTTATGTTTTCAATAAATAAAGACTGTGATATAATTATGCCCTTTTTGGTATACCTGCGAAAGAGAGAATTCACATGGTTGTTATTCGTTTAGCACGGGGCGGTGCCAAGAAACGCCCATTTTATCAAGTAGTTGTTGCTGATCAACGCCGCGCGCGTGACGGTCGCTATATTGAAAACATCGGCTTTTTTAACCCACTCGCTAAAGATTCAGAAGAAGCAGTGCGCCTAAACATGGAAGCGTACAATGCGTGGATCGCAAAAGGTGCACAACCTTCAGATCGCGTTGCTTCATTAGCAAAAGCTTACAACAAGTCTGTAGCACAAACTGAAGCAACTGCTTAAGTTTTCGTTACTATTACTGAGATGCTGATAGCAAAATCATGAGCATACCTCAGTAGACTTTAGTAAATATAGCGTAACTGGTCTAACCAGGGTACGCCATTAACTGTTTATTGATTTTGATTGCGTTTATCGCTTTTGATTGAAATGTAATTATAATTTCTGTTTTAATCATTGTTAGGTTAGCCGTTATGTCATCAGTTCCAAACGCTAGTGCCCTTATGAAAATTGGTCAGCTGAAAAAGCCTTATGGTATTAAAGGCTGGCTTTGGGTCTTTAGTGATACAGATGATCGCACGGCAATATTTGACATGCATCCGTGGTGGATGAAAACTGCCACAGGCATGAAACCTTTGACTGTTAAAGCTTGGCGTGAGCAAGGAACAGGAATCGTGGCTCAATTTGAGCAAGTTCCTGATCGTAATGTTGCTGAGACCATGAACGGTGTTACCGTTTGGGTCGAACAAAACGTTTTGCCTGAAACAGCTGAAGACGAATATTATTGGTCGGATTTGGTCAGCTTGCGCGTGATGAACGAGCAAGATGAATATCTAGGCAATATCACTGAAATGTTTGAGACCGGTGCCCATGACATCATGCGTGTAACGGCAAACTCAGACAGTTTGGATAATGAAGAGCGCCTAATTCCATGGCATAAGCAAACTGTAATGAAGGTCAATATGACTGAAAAAACAGTGCTAGTGTCTTGGCCAAGTGATTATTGATAACAGCTTTAACGATATAAGTTTCGGCTTTATTGTTAAGTATCATCGATAATCATACCGATTTATTTAACTATTATTAACCACTACGCCAAGTAGACATCAGATGTATTTTGCCGTTATTAGTATTTTCCCTGAGATGTTTGCCACGATTCGTGATTTTGGTATCACGGGGCGGGCAGTCACTCAGGAGCAAGTGACGATTGAATGCATTAATCCACGTGATTATACCACTGATAACTATCGCCGTATTGATGAACGCCCGTATGGTGGCGGTCCTGGAATGCTGATGATGGCTGAGCCATTGTCAAAAGCTATTGAGGATGCGCGCTTACGAGCCAGTCAACATGGCTGCCGTGTCGATAGTGAGCACTGTCCGGTGATTTATATGTCGCCACAAGGGCAGACGCTCAGTGAGAGTAGTGTGGTCAGTATGACTGATTACGATGGCATGATTTTATTATGCGGTCGTTATGAAGGTATTGATGAGCGCTTACTGTCACAGTATGTCGATATGGAAGTGTCACTAGGTGATTATGTCTTGACTGGTGGTGAGCTACCAGCAATGGTGCTAATGGATAGTGTGATACGTCGTCTGCCTGACATTATGGGCGATGATAAGTCAGCTGAGCAAGACTCCTTCGTTGATGGATTGCTTGATTGTCCACATTATACTAAGCCACATAATTTTGCTGGTATGGCGGTTCCTGAGGTTTTACTGTCAGGTCACCATGCCAATATCGCTAAGTGGCGCTTTAGTCAGCAAGTCAGTCGTACGCAAGCGCGTCGTCCAGACTTGTGGCAAGCGTTCACACCAACGGTAGAGCAAGCAAAGTGGTTGAAAGCATTGGCAAAAGCAGAAAAAAATAAGACTTTATAAGGTTAGGATTGATAAAAAACTGTCTTATAAAGCACGGATTCGATAAACAGTTAAAAAACACAATTTTGAGCAACAATAAAACAGGTCATAGCATAGTGGCCGTTGGTTATAAACCATTTACGTTGTGTCTCACCATAAAGAGACGCGATTAATTATTACAAACAGGTGATATGCGTTAAGCCTCTATTATCTAATGTGAGGAGATAACTCTCATGAGCAACAAGCATCCATTAGTTCAGGTCATCGAAAATGCTCAATTGATTGAGCGCCCAAGCTTCGCACCCGGCGATACCGTTGTGGTTCAAGTAAAAGTACGTGAAGGTGAGCGTGAGCGTTTACAGGCTTTTGAAGGCATTGTAATTGCTAAGCGTAACCGCGGTCTAAACTCAGCGTTTACCGTACGTAAAATCTCAAGCGGTGTTGGTGTTGAGCGTGCATTCCAATTGCATTCACCAATCATTGAAAGCATTGAAGTTAAACGCCGTGGTGCTGTTCGCCGTGCGAAATTGTACTACTTACGTGAGCGTTCTGGTAAATCAGCACGTATCCGCGAAAAACTTGCTCCGCGTGCAGCTGCTCCAAAGAAAGCTGCCGCTAAAGCATAAGTTTAAGCAACTGCTTAAACTTGCTACGGTTGCTGAGCTGCTAATGAAGTGGCAAGGCAACTACGCAAAAGTAGATACAAGCCCTTATTCATAGGTTTATCATATAAATAAGCGGGCCATACCAAAAAAGACAGAACCCCAATCTATGCGAAAGCTAGGTTGGGGTTTTTGTATGTGGGGGTTTAAATGAGAGTTGAGCATGACATGTTTAGTAGGCTCTAACCTTCGTCATCAAAATTATCTATACGACTGCTTTGGTCTTTAGACTTACTGTACTTACGCAGTCTGATATATATCGTCTTTGTGACGACCGCAATAACTTTTTGCTGCTCATCGACTATATCGACTTTATATTCGCGAAAGACCGCATCACCATCTTTCGCCATTTCTTGAATGGTAATAATTTCGGAGCTGGCAATCTTCATGCGTGCGGTAACTTTGCTATAACCCGGCGCGATAAAATCAATATTTGAGCTTTTGTCCCACACAACATAGCTACTACCGAGTTGGTGCATGAGCATAGTCATATAAAATGGATCAACCATAGAATATAAACTGCCCCCAAACTGAGTACCGACGATATTTTTGTTCAAAGCATTGAGTCCCATACTGACGACGCATAGACCTTGATCCAGACTTATATGATCGATTTTGATGCCTGCACCGACATAAGGTGCGTAGGTGTTGATACGCAGCTTAAGTAAATGTGGTGTCAGTAATGGCATGATGCTTTGCTTAGCCCGACGTTTTAAGGTCTCAAAATTGGATGGTAGTAAATGCATGAACTTATCCTGTTATTGCTTCTAAGTTTTTCTATTTATTTTGATATAGCTGATTATCTGAAAGGTATCTGTATTGAGCATAATCATTAGGGGGTATTTATCATAAGTAAAAAACATCAAGACCGCTAGCCTTAAAGCGTAACTGACATAGATTTTCTAGAATTACTTAAAAGTTATATTAAACTATTTATTATACCTATCTTTAATATTTAGTTATGTGATAACAAATGTCTAGATACGGATAATTATCAAGAAAAAGTTCATTTATTCTAATTTAAAGCCTATATTAGGTATGTTTTTTCCTCATGGTTTTCTATTAAGTTAAATTTTGCATTAAATAGAAACTTTAATTTATAGATTATAATAGTGTATTGGCTTTTTGAGTGGTTCTAAGTTCGCATTTCGAGTTCTCATGTCATACAATGGCTTGCAATTTTTAATGGACGCTTTAGTCACATTGAATGTCATTATCAAATTATCAGTTAAATCAAGCCTCAGACGACACAAGGAAATGTGATGAGTAACTCTCAGATCCCTTCTTCAGGGTCTAATCAACAGCCGTCAAACCCATCCGATTACGACACAGAGTTATCAGGTAGCTATGTCGATTTGCACAAACCAAGTTCGAGTTTTGAGAGTCGTGATGATTATCTCAATCATGAATTGCAAATCATGCAGCCCAAACGCTGGCGTCCCAATTTGCCCTTTCGTGATTATCGCTTTGAGTATGAAGATACTATTCCTGCAATGGCAGCGACGATTGGTAAAGTGGTTATGGTGGGTGCGATTGCTGCAACATTTGCAGGTCCACTTGGTTTGGGCGATGCGTTTGTTTTAGAAAACGTTCGTTATGAGCTATTAATCGTTTCATTCTTTATCATCTTATTTTCAGGATTTCTACTCCCGACAGCCAACCTTGCAGGTACTCACGGCCCCCTTATTCCCCTAATTCCTATTGTAGTGGCCGCTGGTGGCCATCCAATGGCATTTGGTCTGCTCATTGGTGCTTTTGGCTTGCTATTGGCAATCAGTAAAGGGGGCAGTCTGCTGGCAAATCTGACTAGTAAAGGTGTGTGCGGTGGCCTGTTGATTTACTTAGGGTTTATCGGTACTACCTCACAGGTCAAAAACCTCTTTGCATGGGCAGAAGGTATCGGCATGTCGCATATTGCCTTCTTCATTATTTTGGCCACTATCCTGCTATATGCATTACTTGAGCATTGGCAAAAACGCTGGCTTGCGGTTCCGCTAAGCTGTGTTTTAGGTGGCGGTCTCGCCTTTGCATTGGGCGCGCCCTTTGAGTTTAAAACAGCACCAGGCTTGCCGAATATGAATCCAATGTATTGGTGGGGTGAAAATACTGGTTGGATGCTAGGATTACCTACGGTTGAAAGCTTTATTGTCGTACTGCCATTTGCTATTTTGGCCGTTGCGATGTGGTCACCAGACTTTTTAGGCCATCAGGTCTTTCAAAAAATCAGCTATCCTAAACGTACTGAAAAGGTACTCATGGATATCGATGACACAATGACCAGCGCTTCGTTTCGTCAGGTAGTAGGCTCTGTATTGGGCGGTGCTAACTTTGCGTCATCGTGGGGCACCTATATTGTGCCAGCAGCGATTGCCAAACGTCCGATTCCTGCCGGTGCCTTATTGACGGCATTGTTTTGTATTATCGCAGGGGTTTGGGGCTATCCAATGGATTTGGCTATTTGGCAGCCAGTGATGTGTGTGGCATTGATCGTTGGGGTGTTTATACCACTGCTTGAAGCTGGTATGGAAATGACTCGCGAAGGAAAAACGACCCAGTCTGCTGCTATCGTGGTATTCGCGTCTGCATTGGTAAATCCTGCATTTGGTTGGTCACTCACGTTGTTGCTCGATAACTTGGGCTTGATTGGTTCTAAAGAACGCAGTGCCAATTTAACTAAAATGAGCCGCTGGATCATACCGGGTATTATGTTTGTTGTATTGACTGGTGTGATGGCTATCGTTGGTATGCTACCAGGCATTCCAGCATTGATGGCAAACTTCCGTCATTGATCGTGTCTTACTCACCTATGAAAAAGTCAGCCCTAGTGCTGGCTTTTTTGTGGCTATTGCTAAGCTAATATTTTCTCTAGTTTGAGTTGTGAGTAAGACGAGAGGCAAGAATTATCATTAGTAGACTAAGTAGGTTTGCAGTAGATTCAGCGAGTTTGACACGACTATTCATATTTTTGAGGATTGGTAGTATAAGTATTCTTGCAAAATGCTAATTATCGCCCCATAACTAGCTATATATCAGTATCTTGAGAGCAGTAAATTCTATGGTTAATGTCTCAGAATCGAGCCCTATCGATGATAAAAAAGCCCGTCTTAAGCATTTAATTCAGCGCCTACCAAATTTACCAGGTGTGTATAAAATGCTGGGAAAAAACGGTGATATCTTATACGTTGGCAAAGCTAAATCACTTAAAAGCCGCGTAAACAGCTACTTTGCAAAGACGATCGATCATCCAAAGACTCGAGCGTTAGTGGCGCGTATCCATGATATCGAAACCATTATCACGCGTAGTGAGACTGAAGCGCTGCTGCTTGAGCAAAACCTGATTAAAGAATACCGTCCACCATATAATGTGCTATTGCGTGATGATAAATCTTACCTCTATGTGTTTATCTCAGCCGACAAGCCTTATCCGAGATTGGCGTACGGTCGCGGTAAAGGCAATCATCAAAAAGGTCGATTCTTTGGACCGTTTCCATCTGCGCATGCGGCAAAAGAGACATTGGTGCTGATGCAAAAAATGTTTCAAATGCGCCAATGTACCAATACTTTCTTCAATCAACGTAAGCGCCCATGTCTTGAATATCAAATCAAACGCTGCCGCGCGCCTTGCGTGGGTCTGGTATCAGCAGAAGAGTATGCCGAGGACGTCAACAATACCATTCGTTTTTTAAAGGGTGATTCTAGCGATATTCATACCACTCTGATTGAAAAAATGGAAGCGTCAGCTGAAGAGTTAGATTTTGAGAAAGCGGTATTTTATCGCGATCAGCTCTCTATGCTGCGCGAAGTGCAGGCCAAGCAAGCTGTCTATACCGTACAAGGTGAGGCCGATGTGATTGCGATTGCCAGTCAGGCAGGCATGACGTGTGTCAACGTACTGACTGTCCGTGGCGGGCGGGTACTGGGTGGTAAGAACTATTTTCCGGATGTCGACAGCAGCGAGTCGCTCGCGGATAATTTATCTGCTTTTATTACCTCTTTCTATTTTCAGGTGACAGATGATCTGCCTGCAGAAATTATGCTAACTCATGAGCTACCTGATCAGCTGGCAGTGAGTGAGGCATTGGCGACGCATTTTGGTAGCAAAGTCGTTATCAAAACCAATGTACGTGAACATCGTGCAGAGTGGTTAGATTTGGCAAAACTGAACACCAATAACGCGCTAAAAACCAAGCTGGGCGATTATTTAGAATTGCATGCACGCTTTGGTGCATTGAAAGATGTATTGGCGGATGTCACCGATCGAACCATTGATCGGGTTGAGTGTTTTGATATCTCACATACGATGGGTGAAGCGACTATTGGTAGTTGTGTGGTATTTGACCAAGGCGGCTCGCGTCGCCGTGATTATCGTCAATATGCTATCCATGACATCGTAGGTGGTGATGATTATGCAGCGATGAAACAAGTACTGACAAGGCGTTATAAAAAGCAGCCGTTGCCAGATCTATTGCTTATTGATGGTGGTAAAGGTCAACTTGGTATTGCCAAAGAAGTATTAACTGAGTTGGGTATTCTGGGTGACACTTTGCTCATTAGTGTGGCAAAAGGGGAAGGGCGCAAGGCCGGGCTTGAAGTATTGCACTTTATCGATCATGAGCCACTTGACCTACCAATGGATAGCAAAGCGCTGCATTTATTGATGCATATTCGTGATGAGGCGCATCGTTTTGCGATTACTGCTCACCGTAAAAAGCGTGATAAGCGCCGTTCATCCTCAGTATTAGAAGTCATACCCGGACTGGGTGAAAAGCGTCGTCGTGACCTGCTCAATCACTTTGGCGGTATGCAGCAATTACTTGGTGCGTCTCAGCAAGAGCTGTCAGGGGTGCAAGGTATTGGACCAGTACTAGCAAAAACCGTCTATAAAGTGTTGCATGAGTAGCTGGACATATTAAAAAAACGACAACAGAACCAAATCTGTTGTCGTTTTAACGTTAGTAATATTTAGCAGGTTAAAACCTCTAATCTCTAAAAATCAAAACTTAGCTGCTGGTTTGGATAGCTACGGCAGTGTTCGCAAACGCGCTCCCAACGATTAAATCGATAGCGTAAATACCAACGAACATGCACAGCTTTAGGATAACCGCATTGAATAGCCATTAGTGACCTCCACAATTATGATTAGGAATTCATAACCATGGAGACTAGACGTAGACACTTATTAGCATTTACTATAAAATATATGAACCGTCCAAGGTAAATAAAATTTATTAGTATGCTAACAAGGGAGCCTAGCTCCACAGTTGTCGTATCTAAAAGTTTTTTAAGCTCAGCAATTAATTTTGCTGGGCTTTTTTAATTTTGCATATTTGGTTTCTCCTTAGTAATAGTTTATAAATGATAAATGCCACATTAAATGGCATTAGCCTTGTTTACTTTTATAAGTCACAAATTTAAAATCCAACGCGCTTTTCTCATCGTGCATCTGCTCAGACTCTTCTGCTACTTCAAATTCACTTGGCAATTCAGGATAAAAGGCATCACCATCGGTAATTTCGGTGTCTACATGGGTCAGTTCAATACGGTCGGTATACATCAGGGCATCGCTAAAGACGCGCTCGCCGCCAATCACCCAAATGGTATCAAGGTGCGCGCCATGCGCCAGACTGGCTGCTTGTGTCAAAGCATCGTCTAGGTTGTGTACTACGTAAGCATTGTCTTTTCCAACGAGGCCTTTTTGCTCAGCGTAATCCAATTGGCTGCTGATAATGAAGCTAACACGTTTTGGCAAAGGCTTGCTGCCCATTGATTCAAACGTCTTACGACCCATAATGACGATACCTTGTATACCGCCATCCGTTTGTTTGGTCGTCATCTTTTTGAAGTGCTGCAAGTCTGCTGAGATATGCCACGGCAGCTCATTATCCTTACCGATACAACGGTTGCTACTGATAGCAGCGATTTGGGCAACTTCGGTATGGGCATAACTCATAATCTATCCTTTTTATTATCTTTTACAATTTTAAGCTTATTTAAATCAGTCAATCAGACCAATGCTATACCGCAACTTTCGCTTTGATAGCAGGATGCGACTCATAACCTTCAACGCTAATGTCTTCGTAATTGAAGGAAAAAATATTATTAACATCAGGGTTAAGCATCAACGTTGGCAGTGTATGTAGCGAACGCGTCAACTGTAATTCAACTTGTTCACGGTGGTTTTGATAGATATGGCAATCACCACCTGTCCAGATGAATTCGCCCACTTCTAGACCACAAATTTGCGCGACCATATGGGTAAGCAGGGCATAGCTGGCAATATTAAATGGCACACCTAGAAATTTTACAACCCCTAATTTATGCACAAGTCGTTTTATTTTCTAATGTAGAGCGCTATATTCTGACTGTGCATTTTTAATTCTGCACACTACGAACTATGTAATCAGTCAGTTATCTCTAGCAGCAATACCAACATTATCTGATTTACTGAATGCATGTCTTGATAAGAGGTATTATATCTTATCAAGACATATAAAACACTTAGCCCAATACTAAAACTCACCCTAAAGCTCGATCAACCAACGCATCGGTAAGCTGAACTTGCGTCTCTTGAGACTGCTTTAAACTTAATTTTAGCTGATCACAAATAACCATTAGCTCGTCGATTTTAGCAACGATGCGCAGCTGTTCTGCAAGAGGTGGTGTTGGCAATAAGATTGAACGACTTTTTGTGACTGAAATATTATCCTGACCAGCTGTTCCTATTAGCGCAATCTTATCAAGAAACATACCTGAAACTAAGTAGGTATAGATAAATTTATTTAGATCTGAAATGAATGGTCTAAACATCACAATCGCCTGATTGCAGTTCCATTGTGGATAGGTATCGGGAATGATAGCTATCTTTCCAAGAGGTGGACCCACGATATTCATTATCACATCTCCTGGGCAAAGCTGAGAGCGCTTCAAACTTGAAGAGTGATAACCTTCCTCAATAAATTGTGGTTGGTATTCAAAATCTATTTTTTGGTTTCTTATATTATAAACCTTCAAGTATGGAATACCTGTTTCATCTATAAATGAACTCTTAGGTGGCGTTGATCCAGAAGTTATACCATCGCATATATCATCTAATCGACACCATTCCCACCCTAATGGTAAATCAAATAATTTTTCTTCATTTTCAATAGGTGGTAATGCTTTACGTGGCTTAATTTTCTTATCTTCAATCAGTCGCTCTTTTTCTTCCGCAATCTTTTCTAACAATACCGAAGCAGGTTCATCTTCTGGATTTTGTGGAACTAACTTACCCATTACTGCTAATTGCAACACAGTTTGCTTTAAGGCTTCGATGCTTTGCTCAGTGGTAAATAGACTATCGAAATGCTCAGAAATTCTCGCCCAGTTTTGTGCCAGCTCATCAGCGTCCGCACTATCTGTCAATGTGGCTAATAATACTTCTACAAGCGTCGCATGAGCGTCGATACTGGATTCGGTTTGCTGCTCTAGCTGATCACATAGCATCATCAGCTCATCGACTTTGGCGACTACGCGTTTTTGCTCTGCAAGCGGAGGTATAGGTATTTCGAAGAGCTCTAAAACTTTTTTACTTAATCCTTCAATAGCCATTCCAACCTGTCTTTCCCAAACAATCTTCTGAAGTAAAGGTGAACGTATGCATAAATATATAAATGGCGTGATATTGGGGTCAATCAGTCTAATAATCGTAACATGCTGACTAACATTCGCTTCTGGGTAAGTATTAGGAAAGATAATAGTTCTTCCAAGAGACGCTCCAGTTATATTGAGAAGTATGTCACCAGGATAAACAATTGTATTGTTCATACGTTGATGTGTTTCACTACTGATGTACGCTATATCGCTATCATCTAACCCTTCGTTTCTTACATTCTGGGAGCGTAAGAAAGGAATTCCTTCAGAAACATAAGCATTCCTTCCGCCTCTTGGAGTGCTACCTGATCCAAGTTTTTCTACTAAATCACCTAAACGGTAAAAGCACCAACCTTGTGGAGATTCGAAGGGTTTTTCATCTTCGGTTAACTCTGGAAGTAATTTTGTCTTTTTGATCTCTCCTTCTTTAATCAAATAGGCTTTTTCATCAGATATTTTTTCTAACAAAACAGATGCAGGCTCATCATTATCATCTTGTGGGACAAGCTTGCCACGTACTGCTAATTCCAAGATCAGCTCACGCAATTTAGTAATACCGTAGAGCTCATACTTTTTGCTGCTACCACGCCCACTGGTAGATTTAGCCAATACAGCGCTGGTCCAGATATCGATATGTTCAGTAATTAGTTGCTCTGGCTTGCTTATGTCTTTACCTATCTCTACTCTCATGACTAGTTACCCTCTGTCGTGTTAGCAGACAGCGCAGCGCCCAGTACATCTTTTAATTGGCTGCGTAACGTATCGATGCCCTGTTGTTGCTTTGCATAGTCAGCCAGTAGCTTATTAGGGTCATAATCAATGACCTCGCCTTGGTAAGGGTTGGAGATATCAAGGTTATAGTTACGCTCGATGACCTCTTCAATACTGACCTTCCAAGCGTGATTATTTTCGACACGACTGGTAAAGCCGTCAGACTCATCACCCCACCAGTCAATCTCGGTTTGAAACTCTTCAAACTTCATTGGTTTGGTTTTGCTGTAGTTTTTGACGCCTTCAGGATAAGGATGCTCATAAAACCAAATATCTTTGGTTGGCTGACCTTTGGTAAAGAAGAGAATATTGGTCTTAATACCCGTATAAGGGTTAAACACACCGTTTGGTAAGCGCACGATGGTATGTAGATTACATTCTTCTGTCAGCATTTTCTTTAGCTTGGTTTTTACTCCTTCGCCAAATAAAGTACCATCAGGTAATACGACGGCAGCGCGGCCTTTATCTTTCAAGACCTCAATGATTAATTGTAAAAACAAATCTGCCGTTTCGCGCGTTTGGAACTCAGCAGGGAAGTTCTTTTCGATACCGTGCTCTTCAGTGCCACCAAAAGGCGGATTAGTTACGATGACATCAATATCACTGTCCCAGCTCGATAGTGGCTTATTTAGGGTGTTATCGTGGCGTATCTGTACGGGTACTTCGATACCATGCAGCATCATATTGGTCGTACAGAGCAAATGCGGCAGTTGTTTCTTTTCAAACCCCAAAATCTGCTGCTGTAGCACTTGATGATCTTCAGCAGTTTCGACATAGTTGTTTTTGACATGATCAAATGAACAGGCCAAAAACCCACCTGTACCACAAGCTGGATCCATGACGCGCTCACCTAGCTTTGGATCGACACGGTCAACGATGAAGCGTGTCACAGCACGAGGGGTATAAAACTCACCTGCATTGCCTGCACTCTGTAAATCACGCAGTAGCTGCTCATAAATATCACCAAATAGATGACGCTCATCTGAGCGGTTAAAATCCACTTCGTTGAGCTTATTAATTACTTGGCGTAGTAGCGTGCCGTTTTTCATATAGTTGTAGGCATCGCTCAAACCTTGACGCACCACAAAGCCACGAGGATTGGTATCTACTGGCGCTGTTAGGTTTTTTAGCTCAACGAATATCTCATCGTTTACGAACTCTAGTAACTCCTCACCAGTGATGCCTTCGGGATCAGCTGCCCAATTACGCCAGAGGTATTTCTCAGGAATAGGTGACTTATAGTTTTCTTGTTCAAACTCAAGCGCTTCTTCTTGTGCATCAAATATCTTGAGAAACAATAACCATGACAATTGGCTTAGACGCTGAGCATCACCATCGACACCAGCATCTTGACGCATGATATCTTGAATAGACTTGATAACTGAACTGATTGACATGTTGTTTCTCTTTTTAATAAACAGTGGATCTTAATGAACGATAGATTTTAATAAATAGTATGAATAAAACAAGCCTCAATAAGAGGCTTAGATATATAGATTGTAGCTAATTTTTTCTAGTTACTTAAGCCTGCTTAGGTGGCGGTGCCCAATAGATTTCATTTTCAAGATCACTAATGGCTTGCTGATAATCTTGTTTACTACCAAAGCCTTGTTTAACGATTTCCATCGGACTACCTAACTGATCAAGCGGTTTTACTTTGAGCACGTTTAGGCTTTCGATTTCTTCTACCCCCGCATCAGCATATTTATCGAGCAAGGCATTAAGCACTTTTTGGGCAGTGTCTGAATACTTGGTGAAGTAATTGCGCTTCTTAACTTCATTCGCACGTTCACGACGGGTCAAAGGTGGCTGATCATATACCACATGGCAAATTAGGTCGAAGGGGTCCATGTCCGAACCGATTTCTTCTTGCAACGCTTCCCAAATAATACCAGCGTTTGCCAGCTCATCAATGATGGTCTGTTTGCGCTCAGTATCATTCCAACGCTTGGTAAACTCATCCAAACTAGCGAACTGCTTGGTGAAAGTTTTGCGAGTATAGTCCTGAAAAGACTCGGTGACTAGCTTACCATCAGTATCATAATACTGGATACGCTGCGCCATGACTTGGACAGCTACACCTTTCACATGGTATTTTTTCGCAGGCTCACTGACACCCATATCATCACCCATACCAGCCCCTAAATCAAAGCCGCTCTTATCATCTTGGGTTGTGTAAGCCAGATCAGTACCATTAACAATATCTAACTCTGCGTCTGACTCACCATCTACCACTTCGTCCAGTTCAGCGCTCCCTTCATTAATCTGTGATGGTGTCACAGTCATGATACGTTCAGGAATACCATCGAAGCGCTCATCTGCAAATAGCTCAGTCGCTTTTTTGAAGTCGAGAATCGTAAACCAAAGCTTGCCATATTTATCATTGATACGGGTGCCACGGCCAATAACCTGCTTAAATTTGGTCATCGATTTGATGTTTTGATCTAGTACGATTAGCTTACAAGTTTGAGCATCAACACCAGTCGTCATCAGCTCTGACGTTGTTGCTATCACAGGATAAGCTTTCTTTGGATTGATAAAGTTATCAAGCTGCGCTTTGCCCAACTCATCATCACCCGTGATTTTCATGACATACTTTTCGTTCTTTTTGACCTGCTCGGGATTGCAGTTAATCAAAGCACGGCGCATGCGCTCTGCATGGTCAATGTCATTACAGAACACAATGGTTTTGGCCATTGGGTCAGTACGCTCAAGATAGCTTGTAATGGTCTGAGCCACTAATTGAGTACGCTCATCAATCACTAAAGTGCGATCAAAGTCTTTTTGGTTATAGATACGATCCTCAATCAGTTCGCCATGCTTATCTGTCTGTCCTTTGGTTGGACGCCAGCCTTGCATATCGACATCGATATCGATTCGAACCACTTTATAGGGCGCTAAAAACCCATCTTCAATACCCTGTTTTAGGGTATAGGTATAAACAGGATCTCCAAAGTAATAAGAATTAGATACCTCTTCAGTCTCTTTAGGTGTCGCTGTTAAGCCTATTTGTGTGGCGCTATTAAAATACTCCAATATCTCACGCCAAGCACTGTCTTCAGCAGCGCTACCTCGGTGGCACTCATCAATGACAATCAGGTCAAAGAAGTCTGGTGCGACCTGTTTAAAGGCCTTCTGATGCTCTTCTGGACCTGTTAACGCTTGATATAAGCCAAGATGAATCTCGAAGGCTGGATCAACGGTACGTCCTTCTATTTTAGTCATCGCAGTGCCAAACGGCTGAAAGTCATTAACCCGAGTTTGATCGACCAAAATATTGCGATCTGCCAAAAACAAGATACGTTTCTTTTCTCTCGCTTTCCACAGACGCCAGATGATTTGAAATGCGGTATAGGTTTTACCTGTCCCTGTCGCCATTACGAGCAGGATGCGATCCTGTCCACGAGAAATGGCTTCTATGGTCTTATTGATGGCTTGTAGCTGATAATAGCGTGGTGACTTACCACTGCCATCATCATGATAGTCTTGAGTGATAATAGGCAGTTGAGCTTGCGTATAGCCTTTCCACTGGCAGTACTTATCCCATAACTCGGCTGGTGTTGGAAAATCCTCTAGTGAAATCTCTGTTTCGAGGACAGTGGTACTGGTTTTATCATGAAAAATAAAGCCATCACCATTGGATGAAAACACGAACGGCACTTCGAGTAGCCCAGCATAATCAAGCGCTTGCTGCATTCCTTTACCAATAGAGTGTTTGTTCGCTTTGGCCTCGATAACAGCAAGCGGCAGATTAGGCTTGTGATACAGAACAATATCAGCAGATTTGACCGTCTTACGCACTGCCATTTGACCACGGACGATAACCTTACCGTCACGAAGCTTCACTTCCTCGCGAATTTGAGTCATGTCATCCCAACCTGAACTCTTAATGGCAGGCAGAATGAACTTGCTAATAATATCTGTTTCGGATAACTCTAATTTGTTGATACCAGCCATGGCAGTAGGCTTCCTATCTAGCTAGTGTTGGGGGTAACTTATACTTTAACATATGTTCTGTATTATCCTTCTATTGAAGTGTCAACCTTAAGTACTTAAAGACCTTTGATATGATATTAGTGCATAATTAACGTGATATAAAAATACTATGGTATTAGCTTAGCGGTAACTAACTTATACTTTAATTCTAATAGTTACCATTTTAAGAAATAGCATTAGGTAATAATTGTATATTTATTTTAAGGTGGTATACATTTCGTCTTCTACTTACATTCACAGATGACTACTACGTTTAGTCACAATTAACTGATAATCTAAGGAACATATGTCCGACATTAACTTTAATCAACGTCTAAATAGGTTAGAAGAGCGCAGGAAAGGTTCTAATTTTAGTTACTCATTTGATGGTCTCAATGAAGATACAGTTTTAAAAAGAGAACTTGATACCTTAAAAGAGTCTATGGAAAGCTGGCAGTCCGCATCAGATAAACCGTCTGTACGTTATGCTTTAGGTGCAATGCAAGAAGTAGGAAAGCGTTATACGGAGATATCCGTTGAAACTGCAGTTAGAGTTCAAAAACAGCTTAAATCTAGGTTGCTGGATAATCATGGTATAAATACTGCGTATAGACTCCAAGGCTCTGTACCTTTGAACGTACATATAAAGGGTATTAGTGATGTTGATTTACTTGTTATTGATGAGTCACATTATAGATCAGAGCATTATTTGGAAACTTTACGTTCTCAAGATATTACAGAAATAAGCAAATTAAGAGCAGCATGTCACACCCAATTAAAAAGTGCCTACCCTGCAGTAACAGTTGACAATACTGGTGCCAAATGTATTAAGTTAGTAGGTGGTTCGCTTCAACGTGAAGTTGATGTTGTGCCTTCTCACTGGGTAAGAACAGATAAATACCAACAAGAAAAAAAGGCGTATGATCTTGGAGTCAACATACTTGATAGTAAAACTCCAACTACTTTGATGAACTTACCTTTTAGACATATTTACCTTATTGATACTAGGTGTAGGTATTTAACAGAGGGTGGGCTGAAAAAGTCTATACGGCTGTGTAAGACTTTAAAGGCTGACTTAATTACAGAAGGTTCTAAAATACACCTCAGTAGCTTTGATATAGCATCTATTATGTATCATGCAAACTTAGATAACTTAAAAAAAGGTAGTCATTACCCGTTAGCAGTTGTATTAGAGACACAAAGATTTTTTGATTATTTATATAATAACTCTTTTCGTAGGGATCTTTTATTTACACCTGACAATTCTAGATTAATTTTTGATACTGAAGATAAGAAATCATCTTTAACAACTATGAGCCTAGCTTTAGATAATCTCGTGAAAGAGATTAAAAAGGATCTAGGCTATTCATATAATAGTAGTTTAGAGTCTCATTATTTAACTAGTTAGTCGTTTCCAGAACATTGTTCCTATTGTTTTCCTACCGTCAACATTGTAATACTTGACGGTAGCACTTTCATTGTCTCTATTGAGGGTTAGCTCTGCAAATCCTCGGTGAATACGTAATTCAGCATGATTTAAGTCTTTAGGTCGGTTTTCATAACTGTAAAGTATTTTATATTCATCAATCTCATCATAAACAATAGCTGCAGAAATACTGTTCGATACGGAATACTCTGTTTCTAGCCTAATTCTAACTTTATCCCAACTTTGAAGTATTATGACGTCACCTTTCCATTTAAAATCTTGCTTGATCATATCATCATCTTCTTGCTGAAAGCTTGAAACTCCATCGCAAGACCACTTTCCAGATATGTTTGGATATTTTAATATCTTAAAAAACAGAGTGGTTTTCCACATCCATTTCTCAAATAAAAAATAAACTGCTAAAAAAAGTGTACCTGTAGTAAGCGTTGACAAGATCGTATTCCAATGAGATGGAAGCTCACCAAATACTTTCAACAAAGCATAAATCAATAACCAAGAAACTGCTGTAGCAAAGGCATATACATATCTACCTACATGTGATCTGTTATATCCATTCTGAACGCAATATTCATGACCGTCTTTTACCATATTGAACTCTTTTCTAAAAGCATTTAACGTATTTTACGATAATTTTCAGCTTATTATAGACTACTAAAATATACCTATAAACTGATATTAATTATGAAGAGTTATGTATTTACTACTTACGTTTAATTAAAGTGATTTAAAAATATACACAGACCTCTAAAACTTACATAATCAGCATTTTATACTAAATTTTGTATCTCAATATCCAACGCATCGCATATCTCATATGCTTTTTTCAATGTAATATTCTTCTCGCCGCGCTCTATATTGCCCATATAGCTACGATCAATACCTGCCATCTCCGCCAATCTTTCTTGGGATATTCCTTTGCTTTTACGTACTTCACGGACACGCTTTCCAAAGGCAATCATACGTTCGTCTGTCGTCATCTCACTAACCACTGCTAAAGATAGCAATACTCACAGTGGTAAGCTACAATATCCACGGGATATAGTCGGTATTAAGGGGTGAGCGTGAAAACTAAACTAGAGTATCAGTCAGATATAACAGAAACTAATAAACTTATCTGTGAAAGATACTGGTTAAGAGAAGGTGATAAACGAAGTGGTTTTATATATACCTGTAGAGAGATAGGTCAAGAGTTTGATATTAGGCATCAAGATATACCTAGTATCGTTAAAGTAAATGCTCATCTTGCTGTACTAGACTGCCAATGCATAGACTGCGGTACAACTAAGATTTGCTACACTCGTTCACAACTAATTCAATTGGATCTTATTAGATGGCGGTGTGATGATTGCGGGGAGGCGCTTCAAAAAAGAATGGATCAAGAGTACTTAGAGTATCGTCTTAAACAAAAGCATTTAGAAGAAGAGAGAAGACAGACCGCTCTAGAGTACATCAATCAATGCAGAAGCATTCAATTAAGCAGTACTCCTTCAGTCACTGAGCTTAACGACGTGGATAAACTTCTACTCGCAGCGACTGTAGAGAGCCTAGGGGCAGATAATTTAAGGAATACAGTCTCTCTACGTGACAATTTATCATTACCTTTATCACCATTCTCTAAATTAGATGAAGAGATACTACATCATCTCTTTAACCGAAATCTGCTCATACTAGCTCCTGAAAATAGCTACGAATACGTAACTATCAACGAAGAAAAAGAGCTAGAGATAGATTTCTATCAAGCGATTTTTGAGTTTTCTTATAGTATTGAGAATCTTACTAAAATCTTGATAAACGCTAAATCTAGAAAAAATACCAGTGCTCTAGTAGCGGATAGTCAATTTAAGAGCTGGTGTGAAAAGGTACAGCTAGGAGAGTGTTTAAGCTACCTAATCACTAGGTCAAGACTGAACGATCTAGCACCGCCTATTGGCGATAAGCTAATTAGCATTTTCAGAGCATGTTTAGCTGAATACTCTGTCTCTGTTATGCACTATATAATCTATAAAGCGGTTGAAAGTGCCGCTGCATACGTGCAAAAACCTCATATTACTAGAAAGCATGCATCAAACTCTATTTCTGGTAATATAGAAAGAGTATTCGGTAAAATACATAGTGGTAGTTGGAATCGCAATAAATCTTTTCGCGATGCTAGCCACCCTCAGTCTGCAATGGCTAAGGTATTTTTTGATTATGTATTTGGAATAGATGATGGTGGTTTTTACCACACTCTTGATGAGCTATTTAGTCCATATAGGTCTAAGAGAGCTCTAGAGCAAGTAAGTTACACAACTCTAGGAGGTGTGCAAAATACTGATTGCTCAATTACAGTCAGTGATTTGAAATATTGTAGATAGCATTAACTCTCGAAAGGGGTCACTTGTCTGGATTTAAAGTCTACGGTTTTTATTTTTTCGGGGGAGTTTTGCCAAGTATTAGCTCCTTGTGTGGCTCATTTTTGGCAGGCTGAAGCAGGTATTCAAAGAACACAAATGATTATAAGGCAAGGATTCATGAGTTAGTCTAATTAAATTTTCCCAGAAGGGCTGTAGGCGTGCGTATTCTTGATTCTAGGAATTATTTGGATGGTGTGTCGTTGTCTGGAAGGCAATAAACATAGGCTATAATCTAGTTTGAACCGATAGAAATTATCGATATTATCACTGCGTCCCCATAGCGACTATAGATAGTAATTCTAAAGAAGCTTGTTGCTGAAAGTCTTCGTACGGTTAACTTAATGGGTTTTGGAAAGTTAGAAACTACAAATAAGCAACCAAGTAAGCTAGATAGGAAATAACTGACTGGACTTAGCCTAAAAACCTGAATTCGGGGACAAATTTATCTAGTGTAGATACTTAGATATTCTGTTGTCTGTTATAGTATTCAGTAAAAATTTGGTTTATGACTATGATCCTGAAGCCTGATAAAGACGGTGTCTTTACTATTTCCTTTCTGCTTTTACCTGAATATGCAATGGTCGCACTACTGTCTGCCATTGAGCCGCTGCGAGTAGCCAATCGTTTTGCCGGCCGCGAGATTTTTCGTTGGCAACTGCTTTCTGAGGACGGCCCACCGGTAGCAGCGAGCAACCTACTAGCATTGCAACAAACGGTTGCTATCTGTGATGCCGCAGTCCCCCTTAATGTTTTTGTCTGCTCTAGTTTTAATCCGAAAAACTATATCCGGGATGACACCATTGCTTGGCTTAAAAAACTCAACCGGAGAGGCTCTTTAATAGGTGCCATGGACACCGGCTGCTATCTTCTGGCTGCAGCTGGGCTTCTGAAAAAGCACAAAATAGCCCTGCACTGGGAAGCAGCACCTTCGTTTCAGGAAGATTACCCCGAACTGGAACTCACCAACGAGCTGTTTGAAGTGGATCATAATCTGATTACCTGTGCCGGCGGAACCTCGGCAATTGATCTGATGCTTTATATCATTCAGGAAGAGCTCGGCCACAGTCTCGCAATCAAGGTTTGTGAACAGTTTATAAAAAGTGGTATCCGTCAGAAATCGGACAAGCAACGAATCGATTTATCCGCACGTCTCAAAATATACCATCCACGCCTTCTGCGAGTGTTGGAAAATATGGAAGCAAATCTGGAGTCGCCCTTGTCCACCGAAGAGCTGGCAAAATATGCCCATATTTCTGTTCGGCAATTGGAACGCTTGTTTCGCAGTTTTCTGAACGATTCACCTTCTGGCTATTACATGAAGTTGCGGCTTGAACGATCTCGACAGTTACTGAAAGAGTCCAGCTTAAGCATTTCTGAAATCAGAATCATCTGCGGATTCAATTCAGCTCCCCATTTCACCCGAAGCTACCGCAAATATTTCGCTCGCAGCCCGAGTGAAGACCGCTAGCCTGTATAAAGAAATCTTGAATGCGCCGCGTTGGTTCTGACTTACACCTTGGGTTGTACGACGGTTACTCCTTTGAGTCTAGGGCGGTCCGCCTCCATCTCCAGCAGCGGCAAAACCACGTTCATACTCGCAGCCGATCTCCAAGCTAGCGCCTGATATTCTTGGGTATTGAGACCTTTCCAATGCAAATCCTGTTCGCTGACCTCACGAATCACTTTGGCAGGCGAACCTACCAACAACTGGCGGGGCGACCCCTTAAAGCCAGCCTTAACAAAGCTGCCAGCGGCAACGATGCTGTCCTCACCAATAATGGCACCGTCCATCACTACCGCATTCATGCCTACCAGTGCATTACGCTTAACCACACAGCCATGAAGAATTGCGCCGTGCCCAATATGGCCGTTAGCTTCAACAACGGTGTCGGTGTCGCAATATCCATGCATCACACAACTGTCCTGAAGATTGGAACCATCTTCTAAGATTAAGCGGCCGTAGTCTCCACGCAGAGATGCTAGCGGAGCAATGTAAACATTGGGGCCAACAATCACATCACCGATCAGGACTGCTGTAGGGTGAACATAAGCACTGGGATGCACCACCGGAATCAAACCTTCAAACTCATAACAGGGCATAAAAGTCATCCTTTGATTAGCGTTGCGGAGACGCGCCTGTCAAGTGTTCACCACCATCCAGAGCGAGACATGTGCCAGTGATAAAACCAGCGGCGGGTGATGCTAAATAAGCTACTGATTGAGCAACTTCTTCGGGTAAGCCCATGCGCTTTATCAGCAGCTTATCGATGCCCTCTTGCAGCGCAACTGGGTCATACTGATCCAGTGCTTCAGTCTTAATAGTGCCTGGTGCCACGGCATTCACTCGAATACCCAGATTTGACCACTCCCAAGCTAGAGTTCGGGTTAAGTTGACGACACCTTCTCTGGCAGCACCCGCGTGCGCCATACCAGGCAGCCCGTTGGCCTGGCACAAAACAATATTAATGATACATCCGGGTAGCTTGCGATTCATACAGTGCCGGGCAAAAGCCTGACACATAAGAAAAGTGCCGGTGAGGTTAAGGTCAACAACCGACCGAAATCCATTGGCAGAGAGGTCTAGGGCAGGCGCAGCAAATTGTCCGCCAGCGTTATTAACCAATACATCAATACCAATTCCCTGCAGCTCCAGCTGTTCTATCAGATCTGCCACGGAATCGTTATCGCGGATGTTGACGGCCAGTTCGATCGCATCGATACCAGCCTCACGCAGGCTCTGTCCCGCTTCAATCAATCGCTCCTGGTCTCGCGCTGCAATCACCACCCGAGCCCCCAAAGTGCCGAAATTACGAGCTATTGCTAGTCCAATGCCGCTCCCGCCACCGGTTACCAGAACCGTTTTACCAGCAAACAAATCAGATCTAAATATATTTTCCATAACCTATCTCCTTTTAACACCCTTTCCAGATTGGGGGGCGGCCTTCGGCGAAAGCATTGCTACCTTCTTCGGCATCCTGTGATTGAAGCATGCGTTTGTAGGCCGGCAGCGATCCGCTACGCTGAAGTTCAAACGCTTGCTGAACGGAAAGTGATTCTCCGGCAGAGACTAGTTCCATGATTCCCTGTTGAGCCAAGGGGGCGCTTGCAGCGACTCGTTCGGCCAGCGCTAGTGCGGTCGCTATTAATTCGTCCGGGGCAACAACAGCGTTTACTAGCCCCCAGCGCAGAGCTTCCTCTGCACTCAGGCGCTTACCCGTTAGTAGCATCTCCATGGCAATCGCTCGAGGCAATCGCTTGGGCAGACGAAACACGCCACCTGAATCAGGAGCAATACCAATCTGAGCTTCGGGTAGGAAGAACTGAGCATGGTCAGCTGCTACGATTAAATCGCAGGCCAAAACCAGTTCAAAACCACCACCAACTGCCATGCCGTTAACCGCTGCAATAACAGGCTTGGTCAGACTGAAAAGTTCGGTCAGCCCGGCAAAACCACCAGGGCCGTGGTGAGCATCTACCGCTTCCCCCGCAGCGGCGCCTTTAAGATCCCAGCCCGCTGAAAAGAAGCGTTGTCCGGCTCCAGTAATAATCGCAACCTGAAGAGAAGGGTTCTGCTCAAATTTAGCCAAGGCCTCATAAATCTCAAAACTTGTAGCGCAGTCTATCGCATTAGCTTTGGGTCTGTTCAATGTGATTAATAACACTGAGCCCCTATGTTCGGTATGTACAGACACTGACATATTGTTCAATCCCTCTGTTATTTTTGTATTGGTTGTTCCCTTGCCACCACCTTAGCGCAAAGCCCGATATACCCATTGCACAAAATCGTCATAAAAATGCACCAAAACGACAGAACAGATATTACGCCACAAAACGACACCGCTCATTGTCGTATTTCACGATAAATACGTCGTTTTTGGTCAACCACACCCTTGCACTCCTGCGTAGAGTAAATAAGAGTTTAGGCCCGTAAACAAACGGCACGTAATCAGCAACACTAACATTCCCTGGAGACTTTACAATGGATTTTAATCTTTCCAAAGAGCATCTTGAACTGCAGGCAAAAGCCAAAGAGTTTACCGAAACCGTTCTCTTCCCTCATGAAATGGAGTGTGAAGAAAATGACGGCATTAGCCGTGAAACCCACCAAAAGATTATTGATGCCACATTGGCGTGGGGCTTTAACGCACCAAACCACAGCAAGGAAGATGGCGGCCAAGGTTTCAGTATCTTTGAACAAACCATTCTCAACGAGCAACTAGGCAAAGCCACCGGCGCCATCTGGGATGCACTTTGGTATCCCTCTTATCCCATGCGCTTCGCTACACAGGCCCAAAAAGAAGAATATTTAATCCCGACTTGTCAGGGCAAACGTCGCGACGCCTACGCGATTACTGAAGCTGATGCCGGCTCTGACCCGACTCAGTGCATGACCCGTGCAGACAAGGTCGAAGGTGGCTGGAAAATCAACGGTGAGAAGTGGTTCGTAACCATCGGAGACATTGCAGATTATATTCTAGTACACGCTCACGTAGATGGCGATTCAACCAAACCCACCGTATTTTTTGTTGAAAAGAACCTACCTGGTGTAGAGCTCAAACGCACACCGCTTTATACCCACCATTTTGCGTTCAAGCACCCTGAGTACATCTTCAACGACGTGATTGTTGGAGAAGACAAAGTTCTAGGCGAAATCGGCCAAGGCTACGATATGACCAAGGATTGGTTTGTTGAAGCACGCCTAGGAATAGCCGCCCGTTGCGTTGGTGGCGCCATTCGAGCCGCTGAAGAAGCAAACAAGTTTGCCGCCGAACGCATCCAATTTGGCCAACCGATTAATAACTTTCAAGCGATCGAATTCATGCTTGCTGATATGGGCGTCGAAATCATGGCCGCCAAGTCTATGCTCTATCGACTGAGCTGGGAAATCGACCAGACTGGCGATCGCAAGCTTAATCACGCCAAAGCGGCAGCATTGAAGCTGTATTGTTCCGAAATGGTGGGCCGAGTTTGCGATAAAGCTGTACAAATTCTGGGTGGTCGCGGTTATATGCGTGAACAAGCAGTTGAGCGTTTGTGGCGTGATACCCGAGTCGACCGAATCTGGGAAGGCACTTCAGAAATCCAACGTGTCATTATCAGCGGCCAAATTAAGAAGCGTGGCCTCGATATTTACACTGGTTGGTAAGTCCCCTAGGGCACGCACAAGCGCGCCCTAACTCTTTTTTTGGGCTTATAAGGTTTCTAATCATGACAAAACAAGAAAATCTTCAACGACTATTTTCACCGCGCAGCATTGTATTTGTTGGCGGTTCCAACCTAGCACTTCCCATCCAAAACACTCGAGACATCGGCTTTGATGGCGAAATATGGGTAGTTAATCCCAAATGCGCCGAAATTGCTGGTATACCCTGTTTCGCCAGTATTGCTGATTTACCTGGCACTCCTGACGCAGCGTTCGTATCCATCAACGCTAAGCTGACGGTTCAAGCCGTCGCCGACCTGAATAAACGTGGGTGCGGTGGCGTGGTTTGTTACGCAGCTGGCTTTGCTGAGGTAGGCGACAATGGCGATGAACTCCAAGACTCACTGGTAGAAGCGGCCGGAGACATGGCGTTAGTGGGCCCCAACTGCTATGGCTTACTAAATTTCACCAACGGTGTCGCGTTATGGCCGGACCGCCTTTCTGGTGAGCGTACCGACAAAGGCGTCGCTATTATCAGCCAAAGTGGTAATGTAGCGCTGAATCTGACCATGCACGGCCGCTCACTTTCAATCACCCATGTAATCAGCGTTGGCAATCAGGCGGTGTTAGGCGCAGGCGACTATATCGAACCACTGCTCGAAGACGATCGTGTAACCGCCATCGGTTTTTATATCGAGGGGCTGAAAGATATTGAAACGTTCAGCCGTGCTGCCTTGAAGGCTTTAGAGAAAGGCGTTCCTCTGGTAGTGCTCAAGGCAGGTACTTCGGAGATCGGCACCCAGCTGACCATGAGTCATACTAGCTCCTTAGCGGGCTCTGATGATATGTATCAAGCAATGTTCGATAGGTTGGGCATCCTTCGTGTGCACTCTTTGTCTGAGCTGCTTGAAACCCTGAAGATTGCTTCCCTGTGCGAACTTCCCAAAGGGGATCGTATCGGCGTGCTGACCTGCTCCGGCGGTGATAGCGCCATGCTAGCCGATAGTCTGGATCACTATAATCTTCAGCTACCAAGCTTATCCAAGGTACAGGAACAAAAACTAGGTGAATGGTTGCCCGATTTTGCCAGTCTTTCCAACCCCTTAGACTACAACACCTCGATTTGGGGCAACCTTGAAGCCTGTACCGAGGTATTTGGCATTATGATGGAGGGCGACTGCGACGCTACCGTATTAGCGTTAGATTTCCCCAAACAGGGCATTGGTGACGATCACGAATGGCAAGTAGCGGTTGATTCTTTAATCGCCGCTCACGCCAACCACCCCAAGACCTGCGCCGTGATCTCTAACCTCAGCGAGCTAATGCCGGAGAACGCCCGTCAGCGGTTAGCGAAAGCTGGTATTGCACCATTGCAAAGCCTGAAAGATGGTGTTGCAGCGTTGGCACGGCTTGTGCGTTATGGCGAGCGCCGCCGTCAAGTGGCCGCAATGGATGACCCTGAGCAATTACTTCTGCGCGGGCCTTCATTGGTGGAAGGCGAGAGCAAGATGCTAGATGAGTGGGCCTCTAAGCAACTGGTTAGCCGCTATGGTCTGCAACTACCTGGCGGTCGCTGTGTAAGCAAAGCAGATGTGGTAGAAGCAGCGGACGAAGTTGGCTACCCGGTGGTGATGAAAGGGGTCAGTGACCGACTGGCTCACAAGACCGAGGCTGGGGCCGTCATGCTCAATCTTAAAGATGGCAGCGCCGTGGCCAGCGCCGTTGAGGTAATGGCGGGCCGCTTAGCCGAACAGGGGCTCGCCGATGCCCGCTTTCTGATCGAACCTATGATTTCAGACTTTGTTGGCGAGCTGATCATTGGCCTCAAAAGAGATGAACAGTTCGGACTGGCATTGATTATTGGTACGGGCGGGATTCTAGTCAACCTGCTCAACGACAGTGCAATTATGCTGCTGCCAATCACCCGAGAAGCAGCTAGTACGGCTGTTCTATCACTCAAAGGCAGCGCGTTGCTGCGAGGTTTTCGAGGGCGCCCGGAAGGCGACTTGGAAGCCGTAGTAGATGCCATTATGGCCGTAGCTGATTTTGCTATGGATCACTGGGACAGTGTTACCGAACTGGATATCAACCCTTTGATGGTCAGGCCTAAAGGTAAAGGTGCAGTCGCTGCCGATGCCTTGATTCGATTACAACAGTAGCTTTTTTCTACCGGTTCACACACATTTTTATTGAAACAATTTTTTAAATATTAGAAAAATATAAGGTATCAATAATTGAAAGTGCCGGTAATAATCACCTCAAGTAATAACAAATAAAACTTGAGGTACCCCTCCCTAAAGGACTATGTGTGAGGTAAAGGTAATGAATACCGTTCAAAAAAACAAAAAATTAACGATCGACCCGGGAATTTTCTGGTCTTCGCTAATTGCTATTTTAGCTGCAAGCATTCCTCTTGCTTTATATCCGGAGGCGGGAAAAGCCGCTGTTGATGGACTTTTAAGTTCGTTCACCGGCACCTTCGGTTGGCTCTACTTACTAACCGGAATCGGCAGTTTCTTTTTTATGGTCTGGCTTGCATACGGTCCTCTGGGGCGGATCAAAATGGGTGCACCCGACGAGCAGCCGGAGTTCAAGACAGTTCCTTGGATTTCCATGCTGTTCTGTGCGGGAATTGGCATCTCAATCTGTAACTGGGCCTTTGTAGAACCGCTCTACCTCTTGTCAGGCCCACCTTTGGGTATTGAAGGCGGCACCACTGAGGCAGCCGAATGGGCTGCCATGTATCCGATGTTCCATTGGGGCGTAGTGCCTTGGGCGCTGTATCTGATGCCTGCCCTGCCTATGGCTTATGTTCTGTACGTACGCAAGGTCAATGTACTACGCCTCAGCGAAGCCTGCCGCGGTATACTCGGCAAAGCGGTGGACGGCCCTATCGGCAAGCTGATCGACGTCATTGTGATCTTCTCAATCGTCGGTGGTGTGGGAACCTCTCTAGGACTTTCCGTGCCTTTGGTGTCCGCTCTCTTTCAGGAGATGTTCGGACTGGCAGATTCGTTTGGATTGCAGATGGGGATTCTGACCGCCTGGACCGCGATGATAGCCTGGAGTGTCTATAATGGTCTGAACAAGGGAATTCAGACGCTATCAAATATCAATGCGGCGCTAGGTTTTCTACTGCTGTTTTTCGTCTTGATTGTGGGGCCAACGATCTTTCTGTTGAACCTTTGGACTAACAGTGTAGGGTTGTTCTTAGATAATTTTTTCCGCATTAACTTCTGGACTGATCCAGTGGCAAAGGGTGGCTTCCCTGAGAGTTGGACCATTTTCTACTGGGCCTGGTGGATCGCTTACGCGCCTATGATGGGTTTGTTTGTAGCACGTATCTCGCGCGGTCGTACCATTAAGAACATAATCGTTCATGGCGTAGTCTGGGGTACCCTCGGTTGCTGGGCCTTCTTTGCAATCTGGGGCGGTTATGCTATTGACCTGCAGCTTAGTGGTGCAGTCGATCTGCAGGCGATTCTGAGCAGTGATGGCATACCGGCAACAGTCGTAGCGATCTTAAAAACCTTGCCGGTAGCCTGGCTGGTCATCCCGTTATTCACATTGCTATGCTTTGTGTTTCTGGCCACAACCGTAGATTCCTCTGCCTACATGCTGGCATCGATCTGTACCAAGGAACTCACTGGTTATGAAGAGCCTGCCAGATGGAATCGTATCTTGTGGACTCTTATGCTTGCCTTGGTTGGTATAGGGCTGCTATCCGTTGGTGGTCTCAAAGCGGTTCAGACCTCCACTATCCTAGTAGCGCTACCGATGATACCAGTACTCATTATCATGTCTGCATCCTTGGTTCGCTGGGCCTACCGTGACTTTGGTGCCGAACTCTCTCCATACGCCATCGCCCGCTGTCAGGTTCAGGGAAAGAATGTAGTGGTACAACAGTACGACGATGGCAAGAAAGTGATACTCGACAACGGCAAAGAATAGGTGTTCAATTCCAATCCGGATTACTTCGCCAACGCCGAGCTAGAACTGAAGCCTTAAACTCAATGCAACAAGACTGACAGTTCAGCCGGCTTTTTAAATCCTTCTCGAAATCAGAGGCTCCCAACCGGAGCCTCTGATTTCTTTGGGCATTAAAGGTAAGTATGCCCTAAGGGAACCAATGAAACCGAATCCTTCTATCCAAAGTCATTTGTCATAACGCGCGTTATGGGAACATGTTCCGTTTGCCATATAGGTAGCGAAGCAATGGCTATATAATTAGCATTCTTTCGTCTATCATCCTAAATTGTACGAAATTAATTGACCACAGACTTTGATCATAGGAAAGAAAATGTCGTTCTTTTATCCTAAAGATGTAGATTTTATGGAGATGTTTGGATGTGAGAGTCATATAGACAATGATGGTTTGCTAGAATCCACATTCATTGATACACAAGATAAAAAAATGGTTTTTTCTATCAGTGATATGCAGAACTCAATATCTGCTTATATATATCAAGATGAAGCATTGATATTTAAGATATATGAAGAAGGAGCGATGAGGGTCATGATATGTGAAAATCAGATCATTATAGAATATTTGAATTATCAGGATTTATACGCTAAAAGACTGACTATTATTGATGTGTATCCAATATTTAAAATTGACCACTCTACTCTGATAGACAAGGATATGAGCCAACTAAACTAACTGTCTTAAAGGTATTGTCATATTAAGACATACCTACACCGAACCAATCAGGTTCGGTTCCCTAGTGAGGACTTGAATCTTTGGCTATGGGCTAATGGTATCAACGGCTTTGCTCACTGAAACAGTCGCAGTGTACTTCATGGTGTACTTACCATAAATATTCCATTAGTGATCGGTGCGCTATACAGGCTTCGAACTATAAATAAATCAGTTACGGCTATTCTCCATTAATACTGTCTTCGCTATTTGCTCACCAATTTTCGCAATGACAGCATTTCTTTCTTCAAACGAGGCGTCTGTCTCTGTAATGTATAGAGCGGCTACGATAGGCTTGCGATTTGGAGGCCACATCACCGCAGTAATAGCACGCGACCCATAACCACCAGCGCCTGTTCTATCTGCTACTATCCAGTCACTTGGAACGCCTTTACGAAACAATGCATCGCCAACCTCATTACCTTTAAGCCAAGATTCTAGTTGTTGACGAGATTTGATAGATAGTGTTTCGTCAATTAGTAACTTTTCAAGTGTCGTTACCATTGCAATTGGTGTTGTCGTGTCTCGCTTATCTCCAGGCACCGCTTCGTTAAGTTCTGTTTCCCAGCGATCAAGGCGCGTAGTATCGTCGCCAATGGAACGTAAAAATTTCGTTAGAGCCTTAGGTCCCCCAATCGCTTGTAGAATAAAATTGGCAGCTGAATTATCACTGGTTGATAATGTGGCCTGACACAGCTCTGCGAGCGACATCCCTTTTTTACCCACATGTTTTTCTGTTACAGGTGAGTATGTAACGAGATTGCTTTCAGAGAATCTCACAACTCTATCAATTCTTTCTTTACCTAGATCAACTCTTTGAAGAACGTTTGCACAGGCAAGTGTTTTGAAGGTACTACTTAGAGGAAAACGTTCATTAGATTTATGTTCCCAACGTTTTCCCGTTTCCAAATCATGCGCAGCTAGACCAATTCTAGCGCCTAATTCAGTTTCAGCATTGGTAACCGCTTCAAGTATTGAGTCTGTGGCATTAGCATTTAATGATAGCGTGAGACATAAAAAAGTAATTACTACGCTAAAAAAACTAGCCTTGTGTTGACGTACGTCCATGATGAGTTAACTTTCCTTTTGGATCAAATTTTTAGATTATATAATATGTAATTAACAAGTATATTTAATAGCATAATTATATCTCATTCATTATTAACTTAGCTTATTTTGGATTGTTGATTTTAGGGTATACCCCAAGGGAACCACCTAACTCACCCCTCAAACCTATTAACAGACCACTTAAAACAGACTGGTATAATGGAACCACTTATAACAGACTATTTTAGGTGTTTATGTTTATCAGAGCGTATCTACGAGTATCAGATGATCGGCTTTACGTCTAAATTAATACTCAAATACTCAAATACTCAAATACTCAACCTATATAAATAAATATCTCGCTTATTGTCAAGCTAGTATTCATCAAATATCCAATTGAAGAATATTGAATCTATGACAATCCTAGGGCTGTTCAACTCAACCTAAACTACGCCGAAAATTTTGGAGGCAATCAAGATCAAGTCAGGATTCCTGGTTAAAATACCTCAGATATCATCCTTGCTTTAGTACTCGATAAACCGTAGCTACGCCAACACCAACTGCATTAGCGACTTCCTCTTTTGTCATATTGTTTTGACTGGCCAATTCTTTAATACGATTGTGTTTTGCGGTATTGGCTTTCTTACCAGTGGGCTTATAGCCACTGTTGGCTAACCCTTGTTTAATGCGCTCTCTACGCTTATCGTTATCAAGCTTTGCCATGGTCGCCAATAAATCGATCAGCATATCGTTAATCACTCTTAGGATCTCACCTGTCATACCCTCGTTAACCGTATGCGTGGTTGGTAGATCAGCCACCACCAATCGTAATCCCTTGTCTTTGATACGCTGCTTTAGAATCGCAAAATCATCTTGTGAGAGACGACTAAGTCTATCAACACTTTCAACTAGTAGTATATCGTCTTGCTCAGCGTCCTCTAGCAGCTTAGCTAATGCTGGTCTATCGAGCTTAGTACCACTGAAGTGCTCAACGTACTCCATGTAGTTATCACTATAGCTTGTACTAAAAGTAATTAAATCAGCCAATGCTCTGGTAGCGTCTTGATCCTTAGTACTGGCTCTCACATAAATACGAACGGTCATAGCGCCACCTCTATTGTTTAGACTTGATAATTAATGTTCATTGATAATAGTAAGATATTACTATCGTTTAATAATATAAACAAGTCTAATGATAGATAGGTTATCGTTTAGAGATATTGTCTTTTGAGTATAGTCTATTGATAGATTTTTAAGCCAGTGAGTCTTTACGAACAGGTTTGTACATTCATGCCTTTAAACTTTATAATGCTCAATGAAATCATGAGGTAAAATGTGTTGTGATTACGGGCCAATAAGAAATTACCTCATGAGAAAAGTATACAGTCCAATTAAGGTTATTGAATGAGACAATATCTAGATTTATGTCAACGTATAGTTGATGAAGGCGTATGGGTCGAAAATGAACGGACTGGAAAGCGTTGCTTAACCGTTATTAATGCTGATTTAGAATACGACGTAGGCGCTAATGAGTTTCCTTTAGTGACTACCCGAAAAAGCTATTGGAAAACGGCTATCGCAGAGTTGTTGGGATATCTACGTGGTTATGATAGCGCAGCTCAGTTTCGAGCTATTGGATGTAATACATGGAATGCCAATGCCAATAAAAATGAAGCTTGGTTGGCCAACCCTTATCGTAAAGGTGAGGATGATATGGGCCGAGTATATGGTGTACAAGGACGGAGATGGCGTAATTCAGTAGGAGAGGAGTTTGATCAGCTTCGTAAGATTTATGATAACTTGCGGAACGGTATTGATGACCGAGGTGAAATCCTAACTTTCTATAATCCAGGTGAGTTTCATATGGGATGCTTACGTCCTTGTATGCATACCCATACGTTTTCATCGTTAGGAGGAAAGTTGTATTTGACTTCTTCCCAACGTTCCTGTGATGTGCCATTAGGTCAAAATTTCAATCAAGTCCAGGTTTTTGCTTTGTTAGCTTTAATGGCTCAAATTACGGGGCATGAGGCTGGAAAAGCTTATCACAAGATTGTAAATGCACATATTTATGAAGACCAATTAGAGTTAATGCGCGATGTGCAATTAAAACGCGAACCGTATCCAGCACCTAAGCTTCACATCAACCCTGAAATTAAGTCTCTCGAAGATATTGAAACCTGGGTAACATTGGATGACTTTGAGGTTGAAGGATACCAGTATCATGAGTCTATTGCGTATCCATTCTCAGTTTGATATAGATATAAGGTAAAAGTTGAGAAAATTGATAAATTTTTGTTAGGCATAAAGTATTAATATATGTGATCTATGCTATAGGGTATATGCTTATTAGCTAAGCTCTCCCTAGCTTTAAGTAAGAGGGGATTAAGACTATACTTTTTATAGCATAATTGATTTTCGACAGATTAGTGCATAAACTGTTTCTTCGATATGGTATCTTCTAAAGCTAACACTTTTCTCAACTTCTTAATTTCTAGTTCAGCTTCTGATAGTGACCTCTTATCTGTTTCAGATAGTGTCTTATAGTAATCTCGTGACTCTCTCATTTGTTGTAACCGTTTATCTGAATGTTGAGCGACACGTTTCATATCTTGATATTCATTAAACCAGTAAACAGTCTCATTTTGTGTTCGACTTAGCTTTGCTTCAAGTGCATTTTTTACATCGGTAGTGCTTAAACGTACTTGTTCTTCATGCAATTTGTCTTTAGTCTTTCGGGCTTCTCTGATCTGTTTTAGCTTTTGGACAGGCCAAACTCTGTTTGAGATGGTGTTCCGATGAATACCAGTCATTTCTGAAAGTTGTGCGATAGTGGCTTTCAACGTCTTATTGCCTTTAATGTCTGATAACGCCTTTTTCAATGACAATGTATTTGCTTCATAATCATCGCTATTCTTTTGGTCATAAGCATTCATAGTTCAACTTTCTCACCAAGATTTTCCAATACCATTTTGGCTTCGTTCATTGCTGCTAGAATTTGCTCGCGATTGTGTGAATATTCTGGTTTATTGAGATTGACCTTGTTTAATGTATAAACTTCACGCCATTTAGGGGCATGTTTAATAGTTACAACGGCTTGTTTGCATCGAGCTGGATTGCAGCGTAGTGAACCAATACAAGGTAGGCTTGAGTCATCTTCTTCCGCTCTACCACCATAGCAAAGCCCTTGTCCCATATAGACCATGGCAACCCCTTGATCTACCATAGCCTCATAAATCTCATCTTCCGTATAGCCTTCAGCTATATATCCACTAAACGTCTTGATCAGACCTTTTTTATGCTCATTCGCTTTACCACCATAATATATGCCATTTGGATTATGGGCAGTTTTAATAGCCTCTAATTCAGCTGCTCGACGCAGTGATTTCTTATCACCTTTTCGATTCCCATCTCTTGACAGCAATTCACCTATATCACCATAACCCAGCGTTACTGTTGAAGTAGAGCCAGTAGATGTATATTTGGATATACTCTCTACAAAATGCTTCAGTTGAAACGATATTAGAGGTAGACCCACTTCAGCCTTAAACAACTGATATGTTAATGTGTGTCTTAGCATGTAGGGGTTGAATTTTAGTTCATTCTCAATGCTTCTACCGAGTAGTTGACTTATGAAAATATTCATTTGATGTGTAACGCCCTTACTATCCATTGACTGAGGGGAACTACCAGGTTTAACTGTATCTACATTAGAAACTAAATAAGGTGAAACTTTAATTTTTGAAATATAAGAAGCTGCTAATATTGCATCTTGAACAATCGGTATAGCTACCCATCTATCGTCAAACAAACCCGTACTAATCTCACCCTTATGTTTTTTGACCGTACTTTCAATCAGCCAAACGCCATCACTGTAAACTAAGCACGAACAATCCTGAACTCTTACTTCTGATAATTCAGATGGTCTCATACCTGTATACTGACCTACTAAATATGTGCATGCATACGTTACGAGGTTAAAGTATTCTCTAAGATTATCTAACTTATAACCACGTTTTTTCAATGCTTTACGTAAAGTCAGTCCACCCATAACATTAGAATTTTTGTTGAGCATCCAGTTATAGGGCTCCACCATATTTGTAACGAAAATCGCGGAATAACCTTTAGTTCCTAGTCTCATAGCAATATAAGCATTTAAAATTTCGTGGGTTACTCTTTCTTTGTTTGCCCATGATAGATGGTTGCTTGTATCAAACCTTTTAAAGGAGTTAGAGTCAGATATTTTTGCTGAAGCTCCTATAGCACTTAAAAAGTCAACTATGATAAAGGAAGCCATTTTCGAGAGAGATTCAAATACCAGATCTGGCAGTACTTGTTCTTTTTTCGAAGGATTAGTATTAGCAACTCTCTTCCATTTCAGGCTATTTAACTCTACATAAGCGATAGGCTTTTCAAATACATACTTAACAGAAGCTGGGCTGCGTAGATATTTGAAAAACTTATCTAGTTCTACACCTTTTACGCGATCGTAGCTTTGAGCGGCTTTGTGATAAAGATCGGGTGTTATGTCAGATATAGACCTGATCTTTTCATGAATAAATTCGAAACCTAACTCATGAGAGGCTTGTTTAAAGACTTCATTAATAAATGTTAAGCCACTTTCGAAAACTGTAATTAAGGAATTAGCTTTTAAGACTTTTTTTGTTCGATTTTGTCCTTCCTTACTCTGAAGCTTGAAAATCGAATTGTTTAGCAAGGCCAACTCAAATATAACTTTCATTTCTATTAAAACGAATAGTGGGATCTCTGTATACTTTGAAAAACTAATGCGAAGCTTTGCACCCTGAACATTTCGTGCAGCATTAGGATAGTCGTTATTAAAGTCCCAAGAGACGTCAGAAAACTTTGATAATTTCGATACAGGTTTTTCCATAAGAGATGTCATATATTCTATATTATCTGTGTACTCATCATTACGGTACTCACTTTGCTGCTCTATAGTAGGATTTAAAGTATCTAAAATATAGAAACGATGCCCTACAAAACCTGTTAATACATTAAGCTTTGTTTCATAGTTCATTAGATTACTCCGTCAACTAGTGTGGTCGTTTCAATGTATTCTGCTAAACGTTGCCCATTCTCTAAATCTTCTAAGGAAAAATCAGATAGCTCTGGGTCTGTAATGCCTTTTATCAGTTCTAAATTTTCTGAAATCACATGCCCATAGGGTGTGTCCATGACGCGATTGTGCTCTACCAAAAGAGTATAGTCACGCTTCATTGCAAAAATTTCAGGGAGGTTCTTGGCTGTAATAATGACATTGTCACAACCTAAACACTTATTATATTGTGAACATGGAGTACCAGGTATGTAGGACGAAAGATTTTTTACAAAGTCTGGCGGGTCAAAGATGTTTCTGCACTCAGCTAATGGAGTATGAAAGCTCGTTACTAACTCATGATTGTTTTTGGACTTTATATCTTCTGGCAACTTCTCAATCTGTTTATCCAGAGTCGATTGATGTATCTCTCTTAATTTATCATTTATCTTGATTCTACTTATTGAGTTAAGATCTAAAGAATCGAGATAACCAATAGTCGTTTGAATTGAGGAGTGTCCCAACATGAGCTGGATTTCACGTAGAGGTACGCCATTTTTAAGCATCTCACTAACAAAAGTTGGTCTAAACCGACTTATTGTAAGAGTTAGCGGCTCTCCTGCATCATTTTTTAAATTATATTTCTCAACAAACCTAGATAAACTAGCTCCTAATGCTTTTGCATTTATTTGTTTGTTTCCTAATATTGGAGACACTCTGCCGTGCTTTTTTGTACTATCCGACTGATAGATGAACAACCTGTCTTTAAAAGCATCATCTTCAATGTCTTGCCGAATCCCACTAGTTAATTGGTCTAATTCTTCAAAAATAATTTTTACCGACTTAGTTTGAGATGATGTAAGCCATGTCAGTTCTGCATTAAAAAGATCAAGGTGGTACTCTTTATGACCATCAGATCGCTCTTTCCAATATCTGAGACAAGGTCGTGATGTTGCTGGGTGAGAATCTACATAATCATTCATATTAAGAGAAAGTAAAGGATCTACATTTAAACCAGTAATTTGGGCAAGCCTTAAAAGGTAGGGTGTGAGTATGTCTACATGTACTATCGGGGTAACACCCCATTCGTCATATATCTTGCTCAGACCCTTGTCTGAATTGGCAATAATTCTTAAGAAAGACTTCTCAATAGATGATTTAGCTGTATTGTAATGAACTGGCTTACACATTAAGAGGTTTTCAAAGAGCCATCGCGCATTCTCTAATGTCGAGAGACCTCTTATAATGAAACCTTTTTTGTCCAAAGGATTTCTACCTATACCCGTTTTTTCGTAAGGTGTAAGAGATGCTCTAGATTCTATTAATCCTTTTTCAATAGCATCCAATATTTGGATCCGCTCGTTCATTGTAAATGGCTTTTTAGTATCTGTTTCTCTACTCGTAGCAAACCCATTTATATCGAAAAAACTATACTCCATGTCGCGTACTTGAGTTAGCCTAGATAGTGTTTTACGTACTGAACTCAAAGTTGTATTTGCATGATGACTTGATATCTCTTTGCTTATTATTTTTTGCTCTAAATATTTCCGATATCTAGATAGAGTATGTTCATCAATAACTTCCATGATTTTTAAAGGCCCAGTTCCATATAGTTCAGACAGAAAATTAATAAATGAACTACTCGCAATTCTATAATTGCTCCTGCCTGATTCTGAATAGATAGCCTTGCATTGTGAAGCAAATAGTTGTTCAACCTGAATAAATGGTTCTGATTCTGAAGGAACAAAGAAGTTGCTAGCAGTATTTAAGTTCGTTGCTGCTAATCTATTAAAACGGCTTATCTGACTTTCAAGGGGATTTTTTCTATTGATATCCGCTTCATTTGTTCTTTCAGCAACGCTTTTATAGTTAGGATTGATTAGACCAATTTTTTCGAGATCTTTGTGAATAAAGTCTAAAGCCTCTTTAACAACGTGAAGCTTTAAGGAATTTATTTTTATGGGAAATTGTCCCGAGGACATTTTCCCAAACGAAATCTTATTACCAAAAATAGGTAATGCATACTTTTCTTCTTTTGATAGCTGTCTGTACCAATTTAGTAGCTTTCTTCTGTTTTCGATGCTAGCAGTTTTGAATTTTTCATTTGGTATTACTATAATCCCCTCTCTAATCATCTGTTCAATCAAAGGGTTCGTAAGCTCTCTGTATTTATGTGCTTCAGGGTGTGAGATTCCTACTGCACTTTGTATATATTCTGTGAATACACCAAAACCTAAAATATTTTTAGCCCTGCTAATGGGTATTTCCCACAGTATTTCTACATCTGTGACTGTTCTTGACACCCACTCTATAACAGCTGCTTGAGCATCTTTAACCTGCCGTTTTTTTTCTTCAATTTTCTTAGAGTCTACTTCGATAGTTTCTAGCTCATAAAGATCATCATGAATCCCATCAATTGCTATTCCATACCTTTTCATTTGATGTCCTTAATGCCAATTTTTAATTGCGTCTGTTCAGACAAGCGCCTCATCTTCTCGGATCTAGTTATTAAGTCACCGTTCTCGTCACAAATACTATTATAGATTTCCTGAGGAATGCTGGTATACATCTGGGTAGTACTAAGCTGGTTATGACCTAAGTTTTTCTGCACAATAACGAGCCGATCTAGATAGTCGGATCCCAAGTCATTTGATTGTAATATTGCATAGGCATTACCATGCCGTAACTTGTGAGGAGAGATGATTCTATTGAGGCGACCTTTCTTTATTGCACGCTTGCTCAGACGCTCAAGTAATTTGTTGATCGCGCTACGTGTATAAGGAGTACCTTTAGCATTAAAAAATGCTGGGGTTTCATCTGGACTTGAATATTTGCGAGCATGTTTTTTGTACAGCGGAGACGCATGATATTTCTGTATGCGTTTAATGGTTGCCGAACTAACTAAAGACCACCTTGGTTTGATTTGATTTCCACGCCCTTTGCTACCTTTAATGGCTAAAGGTACGTAGCCTGCATGAATAGGTTGATCAGAATCTGCTGAAATAAATTTTTCAGAGTTAAAGTTGATAGGATCTCTAAAATCTTTAAGAGTAACCCTGATCAGCTCCGAACGCCTTACACCAGAGTCATATAAAAACTGAAGTATTACTCTTTCTCGTTCTGATTGAGTAGATTTAATCAATATGAAGAGATCATCAAGAGTGCATGAAATAATGGGTGTACGCTTCGGCACCTTTGAAAGGTATCCATTACTATATGGATTATCCTCTCTAAGCGGCTGACGGTCTTCCGTGCAACTGCAGAGGAAATTAATGAAAGCGTATATTGCCCCATCACGATTTCTAATAGTAGCTGAACTTCTACGCTCTTCACTACTTAAGAAAGTAAAGTATTCCTGAATTACATATCCTGGGACTGTAATGAATACTTCATCAGTTTCATCATCGTTATAGTCTGGACGACTACGGATATACTTTAAGAAGTAAGTTAGGTTTTTGCCATATGTATTTGCTGTTTCATAAGCAATCTTCTCGTGCTTGAATTGATATGATAAATACTCAGAGATAATAGGGAGGATTTTACCACTATCATCAAATACACCAACCCCATTCACTTTGACTTTCTGATCCAATGATAAGTCTAGTATTTCACTAATTAAATAAGATTTGGATAGGTCTAATTCTCTATTGGAACAAATCTTAATATCCATAATGTAGGCCAAAGTAATACATAGATTAAATTGTATATCATATTATGCATGACCTGATGTTCACTATAAGTATAGAGGAATGAGATGTTCCTAGGCTGCTAATAATTCATACTGTGAATTATCATTATAGGGGAATAACAGAAATAAGTCTGCTGAACGCTGATAGAGCTGGCATGACAGTTTATTGTCCGCGACGAAGAATTGAAACATGGTATGACAAGGCGGTAAGGCGACTTGATCTGCTTCTCCAGGGTTCCAACCAGACACAATCAAACGGCGTGAGTTAGGGTTGGTCTTTATCTGCTCGATGACTTGGGTGATTTGATCGACACCATCAGCATGGTAATTGCCGTCTTCATCTTTGGTTGCGCCATAATTGCGCCATTGATGACCATAGACAGGGCCCAAATCACCAGCAGGACGATTAAAGCGCGCCGTCTGCTCTACAGTAGCCCATTCATTCCAAATGCGTACGCCATTGGCTTGCAAGTAATCAACGTGAGTACTACCACTTAAAAACCAAAATAGCTCATAGGCGATGGATTTAAAATGGACTTTTTTGGTGGTCAATAGCGGAAACCCTGACGCTAGGTCAAAACGTAGCTGTGCGCCAAAGTGGCTGAGCGTACCAGTGCCAGTACGATCGCCTTTTTCCGTGCCTGTGGATAAAACGTGTTTGAGCAAGTCTAAATAGCCCTGCTCGTTATTGCTGTTAATCATAAAAATGCTCGTCGGTATTGTTTAATATACGGCTCAATAAGCAGCTTGCTTACCCCAGTCATAGATGCCGCGTTTGTAGGCATAGATTAATAGGATAAAGCCAATGATTATCATCGGGGCGCTTAGCATTTGCCCTTTGGTCATCCAACCTAACAGGATGAATCCTTGGTCGACGTCTGGCTGACGGAAGAACTCGATGATGAAACGGCTAACGCCATAACCTAACATGAAAATACCGGTCGCTGCCATACGAGGACGTGGTTTTGATGAATACCACCATAAGAATAAGAACAGCAGTAGACCTTCAGCAAGCGCTTCATACAACTGCGAAGGATGACGCGGCAGCAGATACTGACCATTAACTTCAGTCATCAGCTCTTGGAGTTCAGGATTGGTTTGCAATTGTTGCATATCAGCAGCAGCAGCTTGCGGGAAGTACGTCAACCAATTATAGCCGCCGTCAGACACACGGCCCCACAGCTCACCATTGATGTAGTTACCAATGCGGCCAAACAATAAGCCCGTTGGTACACATGGCACGACGAAATCCAGTACTTGGAATGGTGTCTTTTTATACTTGCGAGCGAAATATAGCATACCAAGCATGACGCCGATCAAGCCACCATGGAATGACATGCCGCCTTCCCAGACCTTGAAAAGATAGGCAGGGTTTTGTAGCAATTCACCGAACTGATAAAACAAGACGTAGCCAACACGGCCGCCTAAAATGACGCCAAGCGCACCAAAGAATACCAAGTCGGACACCATGTCGGTGGTCCAGTTATCGCGTTTGGTGCTGCGATACCAAGCTAGACCGTAAGCGGCAGCAAATGCCAGTAAATACATCAGCCCATACCAATGGACTTCAACAGGCCCAATGGCTAACGCTACAGGATCGTACTGAGGATGAATCATCATAAGGGCATCATAATATTGGTAATAAAGTGCTGACTATAATAGCAAATTTCATTCGTCGAGCATACACAATTGCTATGATGCCAATCAGTTAGCATCGAGAAGTTGAACGGTCGATACAGTGCAGAACACATAGGGTAGGAAGCAGGTAAGATGATGGAGGAAATAGGACAAATGACTGTAATCGTGAAAAGGTTTCGTGATGACTTGTCGAACAAGCGCCAATCTTGGTAGCTAGCAGCTCAGGATAAAAACGCAATTTTTAGCGTTATTGAGTGTTCACTACCAAGTGCTCATAAATAAATGCAGTTAAGTAAAAGCAGCTAGATAGCGACCAGATCTTGTACTTTGTTTTCAACCATCGTATCGCCAGCGCCTTGTGACACTACTTTGCCGCGTGATAGCACGGTGTAATTGTCAGCCAGCTCTTCTGCGAACTCATAAAACTGCTCAACCAGTACAATTGCCATGTCACCTTTGTCAGCCAAGTCACGTAGAACTCGGCCAATATCTTTAATAATAGACGGCTGAATACCTTCAGTTGGCTCGTCTAAAATCAACACAGTCGGCTCGGAGGCTAAGGCGCGCGCAATGGCAAGCTGCTGCTGCTGACCACCAGACAAATCACCACCACGACGATGTTTCATCTCATCGAGTACGGGGAAAATATCGTATAAATGTTTGGGTACGTGTTTTGCCTTGCTGCGTGAAAACTTAGCCATACCAATCAAGATATTTTCTTCTACGGTCAGTGTCGAAAAGATATCACGACCTTGAGGCACATAAGCCAATCCTGCTCGTACTCGCTGCTCGGATGACATTTTGCTAATGTCTTTATCATTGAGCAAAATCTCTCCTGATTTAATCGGTAATATCCCCATCAAACATTTGAGTAGCGTAGTCTTCCCCACGCCGTTACGACCAAGTACCACACTGCATTCGCCGATGGGCGCGGTAAGCGAGACGTCTCGTAAAATATGGCTGCCGCCGTAATATTGATTGATATCGTTAACTTGTAACATGGCTGTCTCCTAACATTCGAATCGTTTCCTAATCTCTAAATGGCATAGCAGTTTGTCAATATTATTATTTCAGCTATCAATTCAGCTATCGACCTAAATAGGACTCAATCACGGCTTCATTAGCTTGCACTTCCGCTAACGTACCTTCAGCCAAAATCGCTCCTTGTGCTAATACCGTGACTTTTTCACTGATGGCATCGATAAAGGTCATATCGTGCTCGACCACGACCAAAGTATGATTCTTTTTAAGGCGTAGACACAGCTCGGCGGTATGTTCAGTTTCGGCATCAGTCATACCTGCTACAGGCTCATCAAGCAAAATTAGCTTGGGGCTTTGCATTAGTAGCATGCCAATCTCTAACCACTGTTTTTGCCCATGTGAGAGCAAACCAGCTGGCTTGTTGATTTTATCGGTCAGGCGAATTTGTTGTAGGGTCGCGTCAAGAGTATCGCGAGTATCGGCATTGAGTTTATTAAACAAGCTTTTGACCACACGTTTGTCTTTCGGCGCAGCAAGTAACAGATTATCCATCACGGTAAAATTTTCAAAGACAGTAGGTTTTTGAAACTTACGTCCGATGCCAGCTTCAGCGATTTCTTCGGTGGATAAATTAGCAAGGTTGTGCGTTTGACCAAAAAATACGCTACCTTCGGTAGGACGAGTTTTACCCGTGATGACATCCATTAATGTGGTTTTACCAGCACCGTTTGGACCGATGATACAGCGTAGCTCACCTTCTTCGATATATAGCGATAAGTTATTGAGTGCTCGAAATGAATCAAACCAAACACTTAAACCTTCTAAATATAATGCAATGCCATGGCTAAAATCGACGCCTGATGGCTTTGGGTGACTGCGGCCAGTACCGCCATGATTACGTCCATACTCATTAATAATTTGCTCAGTCGTTGACGGTTTATCATTTAACATTATTGTTTCTCCTTTTTGAAGCGATCGAACAAGCCCATAATGCCATTGGGTAAAAACAACGTCACGACGACGAACAGTCCACCTAATATCAATAGCCAAAATTCAGGGTAGGCGACCGTAAAGTAGGTTTTCACAGCATTCACCACACCAGTACCTAAGATAGCGCCAATTAAGCTTCCTCTACCACCAGTCGCTACCCAGACAGCTATCTCAATCGAGTTCACTGGGTTCATTTCACTCGGATTGATAATGCCTACCTGCGGCACATATAGCGCACCTGCGATACCAGCGATGACAGCTGACAACACCCAAGCGGATAGCTTGTACCACAACGTACGGTAACCTAAATACTGCAAGCGGTTTTCGCTATCACGAATAGCGCCAAGCACTCGCCCATACGGCTGATTCATTAAATGACGCAAACCTATATAAGAGATTAACAATGCTACGGCAGTGACAAAGCACAGCATTGAACGAGTAGAGGCAGCGGTAATGTCGTAGCCTAAAAGGGTAGTAAAACCAGTAAAGCCATTGTTACCGCCGAAGCCTGTCTCATTACGGAAGAATAGCAAGGCTGCTGCATAGACCATGGCTTGAGTGATGATAGAAAAGTACACCCCTTTGATTTTGGAGCGAAAGGCAAAGAAACCAAAGATAAAAGCAACCAAGCCAGGCACTAATACAACCAGTGCGACTGCCCACCAAAAATGCTGCGTGCCAGCCCAGTACCATGGCATCTCGGTCCAGCTCAAAAATCGCATAAAATCAGGAAGCGCATCGCCTGCCGTTTCGCGTGTTAGGTACATGCCAAATGCATAACCACCTAAGGCAAAGTACAAACCATGTCCCAAGCTCAAAATACCAGCATAGCCCCAGACGAGATCTAGCGCCAGAGCGACCATGGCCAGTGCCATGATTTTACCAATCAGGGTAATCCAGTAGGCTGAAAGGTGAAAGGCTGAGGTCTCCGGCATAAGATGTAGCCAAGGCAGTATCAGTAGTACGGCAAAACATAAGCCAATTAAAATAGCACTACGCGGGGTATCAGACAGTAATTTGGTCAGTATCATAGGAATCTCCTTATTCGACAAAGCGGCCTTTAAGTGCAAATAAACCTTGTGGCCGTTTCTGAATAAACAGAATCACAAGAACCAACAATACAATCTTAGCCAGTACTGCACCGATACCAATCTCGAGTACCGTACCACTCACACCAAGTCCTAAGGCTGCTAGTACTGCACCCCATACTTGACCGACACCGCCGACGACGACGACTAAAAATGTATCAATGATATAGGTTTGTCCCAAGTCAGGACCCACATTGCCTACTTGAGCAAGCGCGCAGCCTGCCATGCCTGCAAGTCCAGAACCCAAACCAAATGCCATCATATCGATACGTGCAGAAGGAATACCAACTGCTTTTGCCATTTGGCGGTTTTGGGTGACTGCGCGTATAAATAATCCAAATCGGGTCTTATTAAGTAAGTACACCAGTAGCGCCACGATGATGACCGTAAAACCAATAATGGCGATACGGTTATAAGGTAGTACCAAACTTGATGACACTTGATATGCACCGCTGAGCCATGCCACGTTACTAACTTCAACGTTCTGAGCACCGAAAATCATCCGCACCAGTTGCATCAATATTAAGCTCACCCCAAATGTTGCCAGCAATGTTTCTAGCTCACGACCATATAGTGGGCGAATGACAATGCGCTCAATAATCATGCCGATAACAGCGCTGACTAAAAAAGCAGCCGGAATAGCGGCAAGCAAATACCAACCTGCCATATCTGGCATATAAGCTTGAAAGAAGTTTTGCACCATATAAGTGGTATAAGCCCCAATCATAATCAGCTCACCATGCGCCATATTAATCACGCCAAGTAAGCCAAAGGTAATGGCAAGGCCAAGAGCCGCTAGCAGTAAAATACTGGCGGTACTCATACCAGTGAAAATATGACCCGTCCATGTACTTATTTCAATACGCCGTGACACACTGGATTCAGCATCGATAAGCGCCGTTTTAAGCGAGGCATCTAAGCCATCAGCCGCGAGAGCAGATTCAATATCGACCAAAACTTGTGGGTTATCACTATCAGCAAGTAGCTTTGCGGCTGCGATTTGAGTGGGTAGGTCACCATTTTTGAAATCAATACGAGCCTGTAATGCAGTTAGTGCCTTTTTGACTTTAGCACTGTCTTCATTTGCCGCTGCTGTCGTAATAATGGCCGGATCTACTTGGTCAATATTGTTGGCTAAAATATCAACTGCTTGTAGTCGCTGTGCAGGTTTGTCAGATGCTAGCTTGACCTTAGCTTGTCCAAAAATGAGCGCCGAGCGCAGCGCATTGGTCAAGGTTATTTGTGATAAGTCACTAGGCCAGTCGGCTGTCTCTTCTTTATTGGGATAGGTAAATAGCTGATCATCTTTATTCAGTAAATATGTTTGCCCACTGTTACCTTGATACAGTTCATCATTTGCAATGAATTCAACCAAGCTATCTAAACTTTCAACCGAGCCTGGCCAATCACTTAACATGGCTTGACGCTGGCTAAAATCACCCGCCACAAATTGTTGAATGGCATCGCCTGAACTTGTAGAAGTTGCTATTGAAATATTTGAGGTACCTGAGGTGCTGGCTTGAGTAGAAGTGGATACGTTCGCAGTTGTGACCAATGATGGCTCATTATGAGCAGTATTTGTATCATGGTCATGTGGTTGACCGTCATGGTCAGCATGCGCAGAGGTGATGAAAATCGTTATAAATAATGCAGTCAGAGCAAGTAGCCGCAAAGGTATAAATATTGAAAAAATCGCAGCGTGCCTCATTAACCCGCTCGTTGGTGCTTGCTGATCATTACCATTCTTAGATGATATTTGCCCTGCTATGGGGCATAAAATGTGACGCTGCATGTGCGGCTCCCTGTGTTCCACGGTCAACAAATTCTTGACTCTACTGCTTAGCGTACTAAGCAATAGAGGTGTAGATAAGGTGTATAGATATATAACGTGTTGAAAATAAATGTGAAGAGTAGGTGCTGGGTCGTTGGTTTATGCACCTATCAGCACAGATTTATTCAGTGGATAGCTTATTTAGGAATGTACTCGCTCCATGGCTGCGCTTGAATAACCTCTGGAGTTTTAAAAATCGTGTCAAACTGTCCGTCGGCACGAATTTGACCAATCATCACAGGCTTCCATAAATGATGGTTTGTGTCATCCATTTTTAATGTGTAACCAGAAGGCGCATCGAACGTCTGACCAGCCATACTAATACGTACTTTATCGACATCAGTGGTGCCTGCTTTTTCAACAGCTTGCTTCCACATATTGATACCGACATAGGTAGCTTCCATTGGATCATTGGTTACGACTTTTTCAGCGTTCGGTAGTTTTTGGTCTAATGCATATTGCATATAGCGTTTGGTAAATTCACTGTTGGTTGGGTTTTTGATTGACATAAAGTAGTTCCATGCCGCCAAATGCCCTTGTAATAAACTGGTGTCGATACCACGTAGCTCTTCTTCACCGACTGAGAATGCCATGACTGGAATATCTGACGCTTTGATGCCTTGGTTGGCAAGCTCACGATAGAACGGAACGTTTGAATCGCCATTGATAGTAGAAATTACCGCTGTCTTCTTGCCCGTTGAGAATTTTTTGACATTAGATACGATGGTTTGATAATTGCTGAAACCAAATGGTGTGTATTCTTCCATGATGTCTGCATCAGCCACGCCTTTTGACTTCAAAAATGCCTTTAAAATCTGATTGGTGGTACGTGGATAGACGTAATCAGTGCCTAGCAATACGAATCGCTCTGCACCGCCACCTTCCTCACTCATCAAGTACTCTACCGCTGGAATGGCCTGCTGATTCGGCGCAGCACCCGTATAAAAAATATTTTCTGATTGCTCTTGTCCTTCGTACTGCACTGGATAGAACATCAACCCGTTTAACTCTTCAACCACAGGCAATACGGATTTGCGTGATACCGATGTCCAACCACCAAAGATGACGTCCACTTTATCTTGAGTTAATAACTGACGTGCTTTTTCAGCAAATAATGGCCAATCAGAGGCAGGGTCAACGACTACAGGTTCTAGCTGCTTACCTAGTACACCGCCATTGGCATTGATTTCATCAATGGTCATTAATGCGGTATCTTTTAGAGAGGTTTCGGAGATGGCCATGGTGCCAGACAGTGAATGCAATATACCTACTTTGATAGTATCGCCATCAGCGGTAGGCTCGGTCGTTGTTTCTGTGGTCGTTTCAGCTGTTGTCTCTGTCGATGTCGCGGTTTCTGCAGGTTTTTGACAGGCAGCGAGACTCAAACTACTAATGACAGCTATCGCTAATAATGACGCGCGTGATTTGAGTTTGCTAGGAATATTCGACTCAACAAACTGAGGGTTGGCTAAAATTGGTAACGAAAACATGGACATCTCCTAAGTAAATACAAAAGATAAAATACTGTTACTTAACAGTAATTAATAGTTCAAGTTCCGTGCCAAGTTAAAAAGGCCATTATTCGGGAAATAACAGCACAATAATTAAAGATTGTAGCGTTTTTTCATTAATCTAGTGCATAGGCTTTGATAAGTTGCACCATAAAAGGGAATAAACAGAGAAACCGTGCGGCATATAAGAATAGGACGTTAATTCTGAAAGAGACATTTGTTGCTAAAAAGTGTCAAAAACGCTACGGTTATATCTTTGAGAGATATTATTTTTGATAAAATTGTCTTGCGCGCTTATAGGATGGCAAGTCTGATAGTAAAAGTGCGCTGCTGCCATAATGGATTTTACTTCTAAGGAATGATGTATGAACGCACATGTAATACAGGCGTCTGTTTCAACAGACTATGGCAGCGCATTACCGCCGCTTAATAAAATGACTAGATGTTTGGTTTTGCCGCTTATGTTTGGTGGTAGTGCCGTATTGGGATTGTCTTCGGCGCAAGCGGCCACGAGCAACGTTGAACAAGTCACTATTTATCAAGGTTCGGCAAGCGTGACACGGGCACTGCCCATCACAGGTAATGGTGAGCAAACCGTTGTATTTTCATGCTTGTCACCTCATATGGACAAAGAGAGCTTGAGTGTACAGGTACAGGCGGTGGGTAACGTCAACGTCGGTGAAATCAGTATTGAAGAGCTGACAGGGGAGCAAGCAGCACAATGTCAATATCAAGGTGATGCTAAGGTACAGACGCAGCAAAATACGTTAGCCAATATCAATGCAGAATTGGAAGCAGCACGCTTAGCAAAAGCATACTTGCAGAATTTGACCAAAGCCACACAGGTCAATACGGATAGTACGATTGCTAACAATGCACGTGATATAGAGACCCAAGCGACCAGTATTAACCAAAGAATTTTAGAGATTCAGCAACGTCAGGCTCGCGCTCAAGACGCACTTAATCAGCTTATGTCAGGCAGTGCGACATCAACCTTTAATAATGTGACACAGGTGAGTGTACGTACCGCCAGTCGCTCGCCAAGTAATATTAAGTTGCACTACCAAGTGCGCGGCGCAGGTTGGGAGCCGGCGTATCAAGCCCGCCTAAATACGACTAGTGAGCAGTTAAGTATCACCGCCTCTGCGATTATTGCTCAGCAAACCGGTGAGAATTGGACAAACGTACCTGTGACGCTCAGTACCGTGAACCCCAACCAGAGTACGACAGGGCAACTGCCGTATGTGCAGCGTCTGTCATTATATGAAGAGAATCAAGATGCTAATGTTAGGCGTGAGTCACCTATGATGGATGCTGCTCCTGTTATGATGGCAGAAGCAGCTTACACCAAAGGAGCAGGAGTCAGTATGGCACCGCTACCGAATTTCACCGTCAGTAGTCAAAACAAAAACGGTATCATCGAGTATCGCTTACCGCAGCTGGTTAGTATTCCAAGTGATGGTAGACGGGTACGTACAGTGATTGGAGAGCAATCTGGTAGCAGTAAGCTATGGATTCGCAGCACACCAAGCGTCGAGACTGCCGCCTATTGGTATGCATCAGCGCCATTTCTAACACCAGACTGGGTTGATGGGTCATTACAGCTATACCGTGATGACAACTATGTGGGTCAGTCACGTTATAGCTACCAAATGCTAAAAGAGCAAGGCATTGGCTTTGGTAGTGATCCAAATATGATGGTCAAAGAGCTGACCAATGAAGACAAGCAAGGCGAGAAAGGCGTGCTGAACCGTACGCAAACCATAACGACCACCAACGCCTATCAGTTTACCAATCAGCATAATCGCAGTGTACGCTTGCAGGTATTGGGCAGTGAGCCTATCAGTCGCGATGACAGTCTGAAGGTTACGGTCACTAATACGCCGCCTGTAACCGAACGAGATTGGAATGACAATCAAGGCATAGTAGCATGGGAGTTTGACTTACCAAGCAAGCAGTCACAAGTGATACGCTCAACGTCTCAGGTTAGCTATCCCGCCAATAAAATGCTAGCTGGCAATCAATAAGTAAAACCTTAAACGATGCTCTTTATTTTTGCTAAAAAGCGTTGGTATAACAGATTATTATAAAAGGAATGCTATGTGTATCGTCGCCATTGCTTGGCAGTTATTTGATGAGCTGCCATTGGTATTATTGTCCAATCGTGATGAGTTTCTGGAGCGTCCAACTGAGTCGCTACATCAATGGTCTGATCAACCTATTTATGCTGGGCGTGATAAGCAAAGCGGTGGCACGTGGTTAGGCATTCATCAAGAAAAAAAGACAGGTTTTTTTGAGCAGAATGGTCGTTGGGCTGCGGTACTAAACTTTCGTGATGGCGTGCAGGCAGGAACAAACGAACGTTCGCGCGGTGCGCTCGTAACTGACTTTTTGACAAGTACTATTAGCCCAATGGATTTTGCCCGAAATATTACTTTGCAAGATTATGCTGGTTTTAATCTTATTATTGGTGATACAGCACAAGCCGTCATTGTCAATAATCGCGGTCATGCGCCAACGCCATTATATGCAGGTTTGCATGTGCTTTCTAACGGTCAGCCAGAGGACAGCTGGTTTAAGACGGAAAAACTGCGAGGACGATTGCGCCAAGAGGTATTGCCGCTCATTGCTAAAAATAGTGCACCAGAGTACTGGCAAGAGGCCGCCTTTGACGTATTATCTGATAGTACACCCGCACCAGCAGATAAGCTGCCTGATACTGGCGTGGCGTTTGAAGTGGAGCAGATGCTGTCTTCTGTTTATATTGAACCAGTGGCTTTTGGCAATACAGAAAACAATGTACCCACTTATGGGACTCGTACCCAAAGTATTTTGACGTTGCGCAAAGAGGGCGCTACGGGCGCAAACTTCACGGCCAATATTACCAGTCGAGAGTTTGACCATCATTCAAAGTGACTGCATTCGATAGCTGAACAACAATAAAAAACACCCTTGGTAATGGCTAAAAACTCTAGCAATTACCAAGGGTGTTTTTTATTACATTATAAATTGAGCGATTTATTACACTATCAAATGATTTTCTTGTTCAGGAATAATCAGTTCTTGCTTTAAGGGAAGCTCGCGTACCAGTTCTTGCAAGGCACGGCGATAAACGCCTCGTTTAAAATGAATCACTTGTCCGAGTGGATACCAGTAACTGACCCATTGCCAATGGTCAAATTCCGGCTTCCCTTCATCGAAGCGGATATGTTGAGTATTTGCCTCATCTAAGCGCAGCAAAAACCATTTTTGTTTTTGCCCAATACACAAAGGGTGTTGTCCATGCCGCACATAGCGTTTTGGCAGACGATAACGCAACCAATCTTGCGTCACTGCCAACAAGTCTACATGACGCGGATGTAGGCCGACCTCTTCCCAGAGCTCGCGATACATCGCATCCATCGGCGTCTCTCCGCGGTCGATACCGCCTTGCGGAAACTGCCAAGCGTTGTGACCAATACGTTTTGCCCACAGAACCTGCCCTTGTGTATTTGCCAAGATGATGCCGACATTGGCGCGAAAGCCGTCTGCATCTATCATGACTAAACCTTTTTAATTTATTTAAAATAGCTTATCTCAATCTAAAACCATGACAATAATCATAATTATTATAAGGTGATTGTTGTCGATATTAGGTCAAAATAAGATTCATTACCGTTATTAAACCAAGAAACAAGCAAAATGTGTAACAGTATTTTGCTATAAAATGTTTCACGAGTTTAGCTGTTTAAAATCAAGTAGTTATAAATAGACTTTTGTAAGTTTATTTAAAGGGTATTACGGCAGGGGTAAGTTTCAGTAATGACGGTAATATAAGTGTATTGGTCTTAATCTACGACTCAAAAAAATATTGTTATCAACAAACCGTGAATTAAAGAAGTCAGACGAGTTGCATATGGTAATAGCCAACGACAGTTAACGACAGTTAACGACAGTTAACGACAATGGCGATATAAAATCTCGCTTTGGCTTATGCTACACTAGCAACGTGATATAACTACCAATACGGTATTAAGGCAACGGGTATTATTAAAAATAAAAAGTAGAGAACCTGCTAATTGAAATCTAATAATTGAAATAAGGAATAGGCGAAATGTCAGAGTCAAAAGCAAGTGTTACGTGGCAAGAAAACAAAGCATTTATGGGCGTGTCACCGTCAGGACATAATGTACAAATCGATGCAGACAAAGAAAAAGGTGCCAGTCCAATGGAGCTGATTCTATTGGGGCTTGGTGGTTGTGCTAGCTATGATGTGGTAGAGATTTTACAGAAATCACGTCAAGCAGTGACAGATGTACGTTGTGAGCTAACCGCCCAGCGCGCTGAAACCGTACCAGCGGTATATACCGATATTCATATGCATTTCGTGGTGACGGGTCAAGATGTCAAAGAAAAACAAGTCGAAAAAGCCATCCATTTATCAGCAGAAAAATACTGCTCAGCCAGTAGAATGTTGGTACAGGGCGGCGTGAACGTCACTCATGATTTTGAAGTTATAGCAGGGTAGAGGCGAATATATTAATGAATGCACTTTTGGAGTTGGTCTCTAATACCGCAGCATCTGCCATTTCGGCAATGGTGGTGGCAAGCTTATTACCATGGTTAGTATCAATCGTTGCAAAAGCGTCTGGCGGTTTTAAGCTCAGAAATAATGCGCATCCTCGCGATTTTTTTCAGCATGCGACAGGAATGGCGGCACGCGCTAATGCAGCACAGCAAAACAGCTATGAGACGTTGCCTATATTTTTGGCGGCTGTCTTAACGGCGATGCTATTCTTCGTTCCGCAGGCGATTATCAATGTATTGGCTTGGCTATATGTGCTGATTCGTATTGGTTTTTGTGTGGCTTATATCACCAATTTGTCGGCTTTTCGCTCGATACTTTGGGCGTTATCGATGGCTTGTTCTTTGATGCTATTTTATTTAGCGATTCGAGTAAGTATTTAGTACAGTTTGTTAAGTCTATTAACTTCAAGATGAATGAGTTTTAAGACAGCTTAGCTTTTAGATAAAAGCAGTTATCATTAGCCTACACTGGCTTGCAGTGCGCTGATAATCACTGCTTTGTTTTTTTCTCGTTTGATAGCATCCCATAAGACTTTTGCTTCGCTATAGCCTTTGATGAGCATCGCGAGCCATTGCTTATAGCGACCAACCAATATCACTTCAGTTTTAGCCTGACCTTCCAAGAACTTTATCTGATGGGTGACCATCGCTTTCCACGACAACGTTGCCGTACTTAGCATGGCATCATCTGAACCGCAATCCACACGAGCAACTAAATCTGGACGGGTAACCGCACCGCGACCTAACATTAAATGTTCTGTAGCAGCTTGCGTCATGCAGTTCTGTGCATGTTCTGCATTCCATATTTCACCGTTGGCAATGACTGGAATATCGAGCGCGTTAAAACTTTGAATCTTATCCCAATAGGCGGGTGGCTTATAGCCTTGGGTTTTGGTCCGTGCATGAATGGTCAGCCAATCAGTACCACTGTCGTTAATCGCGCCACGAATATCATCCATTCTACTGGTATCGGTGTAGCCTAAACGTATCTTGGCCGATACCGGAATATCGGCAGGTACTGCTTGACGCACCGCGCTGATAATCTGATACATGGTTTCGGGTTCATCCAGTAATACTGAACCACCACGATGGCTGTTTACCGTTTTAGCAGGGCAACCAAAATTGATATCAATGGCAGGTGCACCAAGCTCGGCAGCATAAGCAGCATTGTCTGCCATGAGTTGTGCTTCGCTGCCTAAAAGTTGCAGATGAATCGGTGTGCCACAGGCCGTCTTGGCATCATGACGCAATTCTGGAACGTATTTATAAAACACATGCGCGGGCAAAACGTGCTGAGTCACCCGAATAAACTCGCTCACCGACCAGTCATAGGGACGACCTAAATCTGCCGCAATCTGCGTTAGAATTTGCCGCATCAACGGATCGGTTAGCCCTTCCATTGGCGCAAGTAAGCGGACGGGATTGGCAAATAACTGACGGATGGTATTTTGACGTGCTTGAAGTTGCTGACTATTATTCATGCTTGTTGTTCACTGCTAAAAGGTTGCTATAACGAAAGATAGAATGAAGCTTGAGATTGGCAGAGATGGAGGATAATTAAGTCTTACCAAAAATCACTTTCTTGCCTGTCTGCAATCCTGATATCAAGTCTTTAATATTATGAATGTCTAAGTTGGTCTGGGCACGCGTGCAAGCGACATATAGTAAGCGCAACTCTTCTGGACTTATCTTGACCGCATTGGTGGTGACATCATAATAAAAGTCATCGTCCAACTGCACCTTTCCCCATTCAAGCCCTTTGGCTTTGTGAGCAGTTGAGATGACATAGTCCGCATTTTCGATACTGGTCAAGCTATTGACCGCTTGGCTCAATACGTTAGTGCCATGATCGTCGACCAATTTCACCAGAGTTTTAAGATCACTGCCTTCATTGGTTTCAGAGTATTCTTGTACATCGCCCCAATTATAAAAATACGCCAGCTCAGGCACGCCATAAGCAGACTTACCATTTTTTAAGTTTTCGGCGGCCTGACAGAATTTGAGCATACGATCGGTATCGGCTTGCAGCGCCACTCTATGACCGAGCTTAAGCCCAGTTAATAGCTGCGACATCGCAGCGGCATTGGTACGACATAGGATGGCGTCTTTTTTACTATGTACCATGCCTTTGTCAGTAGAGGACTGTTTATTAGGATTGCCCTTGAGCGGCACATCTTCTTGCAGTGCCTTCAATAATGTATTGGCAACTTCTGCAATTGGCTCGCCAAAGCGAAAAGACTGCGTCAATAAGGTTTGCGGTAGCGGCAGTTTTTTCATTGCATTGACCGCACCGCGCCACTCGTAAATCTGCTGATGCGCATCGCCCACATAGATGACTTGTCTCGGTTGCTGAGTCAAAATTCCCATCATCAATGGATCTGCATCTTGCGCTTCATCAAATAAGATAAAATCTGCTGGGATGCTAGGTTTAGACAACGCCCAAAGCTTCAGATAAATGTCATGTCCAATGCCAGCAGGATGACGTGCATCAATCGACTGTAACCAACGGTGCTCTACGGCAGGGTAGAGCATCTCACGTAATTGCTCTGCATCTGATTCATCGAGCCAACTTGGAAACAATATATGTCTGGGTGCAGGGTAGCTGGCATGCGTACTACAAAAATTGCTCACGGCGTCACTGACGAAGCGCGATAATCGAGCTGGCGTGAGCGTAATATATTTGTTTATACCATCCATTTGCCGACGTACTTGGACGGGTTGCAGGCCCAAATCATCGCCGAGGCGTTTGGGTGAAAAGCGCGGCAAGGATAGTTTGGCCGTGATATCACGGGCGACATGACGATAGGCAAGCGAATGGAAGGTGCGACATTCCACATGCGGTGGAAACTTTGAACGAGCATCATTGGCAATCGTTTTATTAAAGGCTAAATATAAACCGCGTCCGCGCAGGCGTTCACCGATGAGCTTTAGCGTTGTGGTTTTACCGGCACCCGCATAAGCCACCACTTTGAATGACTTGTGATCCATCGCCATATTGAGCGCATTTAATTGCTCGTCAGTGGGATCGCTCATATAAGCTGGCATAGATGCGGACATAACAAAGTTACCTAAAAGAATAAAACATGGTCAAAAATGATGGGGGTAAAAAAAGCCACTGCATAGACAATGGCTGATTAGTGATAATATAGTCAAAAGATGTATGGACGATTGCTTGAGGCTTAAGTAACCATATTAACAGATTAGCGCGTTGGCCTGTTTTGAATTAACTGGTAAGTTCATTCTTTGTGCGAGGCCGTATTAGCAGTTAAAGCAGCGCTAGGCTCTTCTTTGATCAAAATTTTGGCTAAAAACAAACCAAGCTCAAACAATAACCACATCGGAATCGCTAGCATCAGCATCGATACGCCATCAGGCGGTGTGACGACTGCTGCCACGGCAAAACAACCGACAATGATATAGCGGCGTTTGTCTTCTAGACTCTGAATGGAGACAATGCCAGTCAATATCAATAGCAAGGTGACGACTGGAATCTCAAAAGTCAGTCCAAATACCATAAACAGTTTGAGTGCAAAGCTCAGGTAACTGTCGATATCTGTCATTGGTAGGACGTTTTGCGGGGCAAACATGATAAAAAATTTCAATACCCCTTTGAGTACGATAAAGTAAGCAAACGCTACACCAGAATAAAATAAAAATATAGAGGATAGCAGTACAGGAATAGCAATTTTCTTTTCTTTTTTATATAAGCCTGGTGCGACAAATGACCAGATTTGATACAAAATATAAGGCATGGCAAAGAATGCAGCGACAAAGACAGTTAGACGTATCGGTGCCATAAAGTTGGAGGTGATGTCTGTCGCAATCATGGTTGAATTGGCTGGCAGTTGTGCAACCAGTGGGTCAGACAACAAGTTATATAGCTCGCGTGAAAATCCGACTAACGCCAAAAATATGACCAGTACCGCAACACATATTTTGATTAAGTGTTTACGTAACTCAATCAAATGCTCTGTGATAGGCATATCAGCCACAGCGCTTAACGCATCTGTAGACTCATTTTTATCCATTGCATCGGCGGTTGCTTCTTTATCTGAACTAGCGGCTTTTTCTTGGCGACTTTTTTTGCGTTTGAATAATCCCATCAATCAGACTCCTGTTTATTGTCAGAAGTTTGGGTACTTACAGGACTATTTAATAAAACATCGGCTTTATAATTCGGTAAGTAGGGAGGCATAGGCAGACGGCGAGCTTTGTCATAAGCACCAAGACGGAACCACATGTTTTCCCAAGGTTTGGTTGTGATGTTTTGAATCATTTGATGAGTACGGTCCTGAGGTGTCCTGCCTGTGGAAGAGCCGTGCAAACTGTCGTCTGCTTCTAATGGCTGCTTAGTATCTGCTAGTGTCGTATCTTGCCCATAGGCGTAATCGAATTCTTTAGGCGTGACTGACTGACTTTTTTGTTCACTACTATTTTGCTCACTATTATTTTCATTAGCCTTGCTATATGCAGCCTTACCGACAGTATCATGCGCTGCATTGAATTGTTGGTTTTGAGCGTTTTCAAACTCTTTCATATTGCCACGCATTTCTGCTAGCTCGCGTTTCATATCCGACTCAGTTTGGCGAATTTTGGCCAGCTCTTTTTGCATTTGCTGCCGTGTTTCAGCCAAGTCTAGCTCAGCCTCTATTTCAGACTGTAAGGTAGAAACCGTGCGGCGAATTTTGGCATACCATTGCCCAGCCGTCCGTGCTGCCTGAGGCAGTTTTTCTGGACCTAGGACTATCAAGGCGATTATGCCAAAGAGGAGTAATTCGGAAAACCCAATATCAAACATAATGGTTGAGTGTCACTATCTAGGAACTACAGGCTGGCGAAGTGCTATAAGCATTATACGTTGTGCTTATCGTCAGTTGGGGCGGCGTTGATATCGCTATGATTGACGTTGTCAGTAGCTGAGCGATCTGTGGTACGGGTATTGCTATCGTGATCAAGGACGGCGTGCTTTTTAGCATGCTCTGTATTTTCGTCTTTGACCGCTTCTTTGAAGCCCTTAACTGCGCCGCCCAAATCTTTGCCAGCATTTCTCAGTTTAGAGGTGCCAAATACGACGACCACAACGACCAGTAGTATTAGCCAATGCGTAATAGAAAAACTGCCCATAAAGCTATCCTCATGTCTTGGTTTTCAGTCTGTATATGCATACTTTACGTTTATAGTTTTGCGTTTATCACATAGCAATATAGTAAACAAAAAGTATCGACATATAATGCGACGTTAAAAGAGCTATATTATAACCTGCAGTTGTGACAAAAGGGTGAAATCGCAAAATAATCAAACAGAGTAGCTGATTATTTTACGATTTCACAAGCTGCTTTCATTAGACTGATTTTACAACATCACAAGTTATCGTGACGCCTTTTCCTCGATGCCTGAGAGTCCAAAGCGACGACCCAGCTCGTTTAACACAGCGTCCGACTCAATATCGAACCATGCCAGTCCAACCAACGTATGAAACCAGACATCAGCCACTTCATAAATGAGCTCATGACGTGCCTCATCATATTGCGTTTTGTCTATGTTTTCGTCACAACTGGCAAAGTCTTTGGCAGCGATGATGCTTTCGGTACTTTCTTCACCGACTTTTTCTAATATTTTATTTAACCCTTTAGCGTATAGGCTTGCCACATAAGAGCTATCAGCATCTGCTTGCTTACGCTCAGCCAATACATTATCAAGCTGCTGCAGAATAGATGCGCTTTCTGTTTGGCTCTCATTATTCGCGACTGTGCCAACTGCATCAGCTTCATTATCTTGATGAGGAGCACTCGTTGCATCTGAATGATAGATATCAGCAGGATCTTTTAGCACCTTATCCACGGTTTCCCACTCAGGCGTTTGTCCAGATAAATCTAAACGCTGATAAAAACAAGACTCTCGGCCAGTGTGGCAAGCAATACCGCCAGCTTGGGTGACATTGAGTACAATCACATCTGCATCACAGTCCAAGCGAATATCGTGGACAGTTTGCGTATGACCGGACGACTCGCCTTTGTGCCATAATTTGGCACGTGAGCGCGAAAAATAAACGGCCGTCTGCGTTTGTGCAGTCAACTGTAAGGCTTCCGCATTCATCCATGCCATCATCAAAATACGCCCAGACTTATGGTCTTGAGCAATCGCAGGAATCAAACCATCATCATTAAATTTTATGGCAGCCAGCCAAGCAGGTAAAGTCATAGTATATCTGTCATCTTGTAAGTATGAAGTAAGGAATGGTCAATGCATCAAGCTTTCTCACTCTCTTGATATGATGAGTGAGTAAGCTAGTTAAGCAAAGACAGTATTTTAAGAAAAACAATGTTAAATATTAACTAAGTGTGGGTATAGCGCTTCTTTTAAAGTGTTATTGAGCGCAGTCACTTTATTTAGCCGGAAGTCGTAACTGAGAAAATGCAGTCGTGCTTTCGCCACTGTTTCACCCGTATGCATCCGAGTGGCTTTTATAACCATATTGCCGCCGTTATCATACAACGGCTCGACGCCTATCTCAAACAGGAGTTGGTCACGCAATCGTACACGACTATCAATGTTTAACTGTAACTCATCAATAATTAAGCCTTGATAGTCGGCATTGATCTCTTTAATACCTTTGGAGTGCAAGAATCGCGCGCGCGCTTCAGTCACCAACGCTGTCAATGATTCAAGTGTCAGATGCTGGCCTATATCTACCTCAGTATGACGTACACGCATGACTGTTTCAAAGACAAATAAATCGTTATCAAAGTCCAACTCTTTTCTTGGCACATTATTTCCTAGGTTGACGGCAGGTGATGAGTTCTGCTGAGCTTGATATAGATTGGTAACATCGTAACGATGCCGACCGTATGATATACGGCTAATAAGTGTGATAAGCAGTCTTGTATTATTAGCGCCTAAACTATACCAATACTCACTCTCTACTTAAGCACAGCTTAAGCTGACATTCAATCTATTTGCAGAGGGTTTTCCTGTTTTATTGGTGTTTTTATGAGAAAGGCTAGCAGTCGGTTCATACTCGTTATCTACTATGATGGTTTACTGGGGCAAGATTAAAACTTTCCTTGGCAAAACAGCGTGCTATCTGCTAAAATACGGCCTCCCACCTCGAGGCAAATAGAGGTTTAGTGGTTGTTTTTAAAGCCACTATTCGTTATGTACTATTTGACGACCAGGTTCTATCAAAGACAAAGAGGCAAATCATCATGAAAGTTAAGATGAAAACCAGAAGCGGTGCAGCTAAACGCTTCAAAAAAACAGCAAACGGCTTCAAGCGTAAGCAAGCAAACAAAAGCCATATCTTGACCAAGAAATCAGCTAAGCGTATTCGCCAGTTGCGCGGTCTTAAGATGGTGGACAAGTCTGACGAAGCAGCAGTTCGTCGTATGTGCCCATACATCTAATAGCCTATCGTCATATACATTTAATCAAGCGCTATTTAATGAATAGCCACTTAATTAAAAATATTTGACCTTGCAATCTGATAACGATGTCTACTATTCGATGACATCGTGATTCGTTTAATAATGATTAAAAATATCTTGGAGTAATTTATGGCCCGTGTAAAACGTGGTGTACAGGCGAATCGTCGTCACAAAAAAATCCTAAAACGCGCAAAAGGCTACTACGGTGCCCGTTCACGTGTTTACCGTGTAGCGGTACAAGCAGTGACCAAAGCTGGTCAATATGCTTATCGTGACCGTCGCAACAAAAAACGTACCTTCCGTCGTCTTTGGATTGCACGTATCAATGCTGGTGCACGCTTAAACGGTTTGAGCTATAGCCGCTTTATCAATGGCATGAAAAAAGCTAACATCGCAATCGATCGTCGCGTACTTGCTGACATCGCTATGCATGATGCAGCTACTTTCACTGCCTTGGTTGAAAAAGCAAAAGCGGAACTAGCATAAATATTAGCCTATTTAAATGAATAGAACTAATATTGATTAATAGTACGATATTAATAAAAGCTACCGCTGGTCGGTGGCTTTTTTTATATTAAAATATTTTAGAGCTGACTCTATTTGCACTATCCGAATTCAGAAAAATTTCGTTTGATGTGAAGGTGGATTTCTTATTGTCTAAATATTCAAGCCATTCATATTATTAGCCTTTATTTTAAAATGAATGGGTAAATGGTTTGCAATATTTGGTCAAACCCCTACAATTACCAATCACTATTATTAATAGTCCGTTTAAATCAGGAATAATGCGTCTTATGACTACCCCTGCTGCTATCAACGATTTGTCGGCGCTACCGACCTTATCCTCAGAGCTCAGTGAGCTGAATGAAGCTCAACTGACTGAGTTTGCTAGTGCCGCTGAAGCATTGGTTTTACAGATTACTGATGCGCGTGAGTTGCAAGATTTGCGTGTGCAATTGACAGGTAAAAAGAGCCCGTTAACTGGCTGGTCAAAGCAAATGGGTAAACTCAGTGCTGATGACAAAAAAACCTACGGTGGCTGGTTACATCAAGTCCGTAGCCGTATTCAGCAAGCATTGACTGATCAGCAACAACAGTTGGAAGTGGCCGCGCTAAATGCCAAGCTTGAAGCAGAAAGTATCGATATTACGTTGCCTGCTCGTGGTGGTCAAAAAGGTCATTTGCATCCAGTAACGATGATTACTCAGCGTATGCAGCAGTATTTTATTCAAGCAGGCTTCAATGTCGCGACTGGCCCTGAAGTCGAGAGTGATTACTATAATTTTGAAGCACTCAATATTCCGTCGCATCATCCAGCACGTGCGATGCATGATACATTCTATTTTGATGCGCATTACTTACTGCGTACACATACCAGTCCCGTGCAGATTCGCACGATGGAAAAGAACGAACCACCCATTCGCATTATTTGCCCAGGTCGCGTCTATCGCAATGATTCAGATCAAACCCACTCGCCGATGTTTCATCAGTTAGAGGGGCTTATGGTTACTGAGTCGAGCACTTTTGCTGAGCTAAAGGGCTTGATTAGCGAGTTTTTAGAAGCATTCTTTGCCAAAGAACTGACCGTTCGTTTCCGCCCATCATTTTTCCCATTCACTGAGCCTTCTGCTGAAGTAGATATCTTAGATGATAATGGCAAATGGCTCGAGGTCATGGGCTGCGGTATGGTGCATCCGCAAGTACTAACCAACTGCGGCATTGATGCTGAAAAGTATACTGGCTTTGCATTTGGCATGGGTATCGAGCGCTTTGCGATGCTGTATTACGGTATTGATGATTTACGTCTGTTTTTCCAAAATGACGTACGCTTCTTAAAGCAATTTGGCTAGAGTTTTCCTTATGCCTATATAGTCAGTTCAAGATAATTTAGATACAAGGAAGGTGAGTGAAAGGGCTACAAATTGTAGACTGAGCGAGCCTGACGCTGTATCTAGTTTAGATAGGATTGACTATAGCAAGTTAATTCGCCAAGCGTTACTCCAACACTTTATTATAAAATTCTGATCCGAGATATTTATGAAAATTAGCGAACAGTGGCTACGTCAATGGGTGAACCCCACGAATACCAGCGAACAGTTGGCCGAACAGTTAACCATGGCAGGGCTAGAGATTGACGATCGCTATGCGGTTGCTCGTGCTTTTAGTGGTGTGGTTGTCGGAGAAGTCGTCAGCGTTGAGCAACATCCAGACGCTGATAAACTGCGAGTCACGCAGGTAAATATCGGTGAAGCTGAGCTGCTACAAATCGTATGCGGCGCACCTAATGTCACCGTTGGTATGAAAGCACCGGTTGCCACCGTTGGGGCAGTACTCCCAAGCGATGACAAGAAAGGCTTTAAAATTAAAAACGGTAACCTACGCGGCGTGGCTTCTAACGGTATGCTTTGCGGTGCTTCCGAAATTGATTTAACAGATAGCATAGACGGTTTGCTTGAATTACCTGCAGATGCGCCGATTGGCACAGATATCCGTGAATATCTAGGCTTAGACAATCAGATATTGGATATCTCTATCACGCCAAACCGTGGTGATTGCTTTAGTGTACGTGGTATTGCACGTGAAATATCAGTCATCAACGACTTACCAATGCAAATGCCAACCATCGCTGAAAACATCACCATTACTGAAAATGGTGCAACGCCAAGCGTTACAGTAAATGCAGTTGAAGCGTGTCCACGCTACTTATTACAATCGATTAGCAATATTGATCGTAGTATTGAGACACCAAAGTGGATGCAAGATGCCCTCGTTCAATCAGGACTACGCTCACACAACTTCTTGGTTGATGTGACCAACTATGTATTGATGGAATTGGGTCAGCCGCTACACGCTTTTGATGCAGATACCATCGTTGGTGATATCGTTGTTCGTTTGGCAGAGCCTGCTGAGACCATTACTTTGCTGAATGAGCAAACCATTACTTTAACAGGTGATGAGCTTGTGATTGCTGATGACAAAGGCGCATTGGCACTTGCTGGTATCATGGGTGGTCAGCGTAGTAGCGTTACGGATAGCACGACCAATATCGTTGTAGAAAGTGCTTTCTTTGGTCAGCTTGCTATCGCTGCTCGCGCACGCCGTTTTGGATTGCATACTGATGCGTCGCAACGTTTTGAGCGTGGGGTAGATTTTGAGTTACCAGAGATCGCATTGGCACGCGCTTGTGATTTGATTATTAGCGTCACTGGCGGTCAAGCAGGCCCTATCGTAAAAGCTGAGAGTAGTGAGCATTTACCAGAACGTGCGCCAATTACTTTGCCAATCACTAAAGTTCGTGATGTCATCGGTATTGAGATAGCGCCAGCAGTCATGGTGCGTATCTTAACTCAGTTAGGGTTTGAGGTTGAGCAACAAGCAGATGCTTTAGTCTGTAAGCCGCCATCTTATCGTTTTGATATGAGTATCCGTGAGGATCTCATCGAAGAGATTGCCCGTATTTATGGTTATGACAATATCCCAAGCGTCCTGCCACATTTGCAAGTCAGCATGGATTATGATGATACCGCAGACTTGACTCATGAGATGAAGCTGGCGTTGGTTGATACCGGTTATATGGAAGCTATTAGCTTTAGCTTTAGTGATGCAAAAATAGAAGCATTACTTGATGATGAAGCACTGGGTGAGGTGTTAGCACTGGCTAATCCCATCTCTAGTGATTTAGCCGTTATGCGCCGTACCTTACTGTCAAGTCTATTGCCATGTGTGCAATATAACTTGAATCGTCAGCAACCACGTGTACGTTTCTTTGAAACAGGCCTGAGCTTTGTCGGCCAGAGTATCAGCGAATTAGTACAAACGCCAAGTATTGCTTTGGTCGCAGTCGGTAATGTGTGGGATGAGCAAGCCTATCAAAATCGTGCTTTAGATTTTTATGACCTCAAACATGATATCGAGCAGTTATTACCTGCGCAAATAGAGGGTGCTCGTATCCGTTATGAGCGCAGTGGACTAAACTTTTTGCATCCTGGTCAAAGCGCTAAACTATATATCGATGGTCAGTACGTTGGTTGGCTTGGTCAATTGCATCCTAATACCGCAAAACAGTTAGACCTACCAGCTACTTGGGTTGCACAGCTGTCACTTGCACCTTTATTAGATGTCGCTCGTGAGCAGCATGCCATTAGCACGCCTAGCAAGTTCCCACAAGTACGCCGCGATATTGCCATCCTAGTCGATAGCGATATTAGTTTGCAGACACTAGAAACCACGATTCGTGCTGCTGCAGGTGAGCTATTGACGGATCTTTGGTTATTTGATGTTTATCAAGGCGATAAAGTACCGACGGGTCAGCGCTCACTGGCATTTGCACTAGTATGGCAAGACAGTACGCAAACGTTAGCTGATGACGTGATAAAAACGTCTACTGATAAGGTTGTGCAAGCGCTAACAGAACAGCATTCTGCGCAGTTACGCGATAGCTAATATTTAATATAGACAATAAACAATGCTCTGTAGCTTTTCTACTTATAAGGCTACGGGGCATTGCTATTAATAGAAAGCCCTAAAATACGTTAAGTGGTTATTAATAAAGGACTTTCATGCGCTTTTTATTAAAAAAACGTTCAAAAACCTTTATAATAGCTAACATTAACCCTCATACCGCTAAACCATGATATTCGACATCACGACATAGCATAGGAGTTGTACTGTGAGCACCTTAACCAAATCTGACATGATCGAGCATTTGATGAGTCACCTTAACCTAACACGCCAAGAAGGTCGATGTTTGGTTGAGAACTTTTTTGATGAGTTGTCAGAGAGTTTGATTGATGGCAAAGAGGTCAAGCTTTCAGGCTTTGGCAATTTCGAGCTTAAAGATAAAAACAGCCGACCAGGCCGTAATCCAAAAACAGGGGAGCCCGTTGCGGTATCAGCACGCCGTGTGGTTACCTTTAAAACAGGACAGAAATTTCGCCAACAGGTTGATGAGCGTTTATTTGATGCCTAATCTAGATATTTGTACTGATGATGACGGCTTAAGTTTTAATATTTAGGTCGTCGATTGATACTCGTTATATAGTCTAGGTATATAAGCTATAAGCTATAAGCTATAAGCTATAAGCTAAACATGTTGATGTGCTTAAACTATATATGAGTAGCAATATCAGTGAACATCACAGTATTAGTTTGTTATGTATCATAAATAACAGGCACAAAAAAAGAGAGCTAAAGCTCTCTTTTTTTTACTACAGTATATTCATCGTATAAACGATAAAATTACTGAGCTGGTTCTTCAACAACAACTTCGTCAGCAGCGTCAACAGCTGGAGTTTCGCTAGCTACATCCATGCTAGTAGTTGCTTCGCCGTCTACAGGAACTTCAGCGTCCATTTCGTCAGTAGCAGTTGCAGCTTGAGCATCAGCGATGTCAGCTTCAGCGCCAGCAACAGCAGCGTCAGCATCAGCAGTTACTTCGCCTTCAGCAGCAGCTTCGTCTAGTTCTGCAGAAGCGTCTTGCACTTCTTCTGATGCGTCAGATAAATCTTCAGCAGCGTTTTCTTTGCTGCTGTCACAGGCAGTTAGGCCCATAGTTGCAGTCATGATACCAGCTAGAGCAAGTAATTTAAGTTTCATAGTGTTTTCTCCGGAAAAATGAAATGATCAATAGCAGCAACATGGGTTGAAATCCGAGATTTCTCAGTATTCAACGACTTCCAGTTACAGCTACTCAGCTTGCACGCATTCTATATGTTTTCTATCTAAATGGAAATAGTCCGTACAATTAAGTAACAATAAAATTGTAAGTTTAATTTTACTTCGTATATTGATTATAATTTTTAACACCCTGTTGGATATCAAAAGAAATATAATCAATAACATCAGATTGTTTTTAAAGAAGTTTTTTGGATATTAACTTCTAAATTTACTTGCAATAATTTACTGCTTTCACGATGATTAATCAGTAAATAAATGTAACGTTTGATGTAATGTGAGTAAATTAGAGAGGTGTTATCTATCGAAAGGCTTATTCAGGCTATTATTTTTAATATAATAGGCTAAAACACCAAGCTAAAAAGTAGTATTGGCCGTAATATCATATAAATAACTATCAATACGAGCAGTAGTCCCTATCGTATGTTTGAGGAATAAAATTATGAAATGGCAAGGTCGACGTGGTAGTTCAAACGTACGCACCAGTAGTGGTGGCGGTGGAAAGATGGTTGGCGGTGGTATCGGCGGTATTATCATTGCTGGTATCTTATGGCTAGTATTTGGGGTAAACCCCATGACTGCTTTGCAGACAGGTCAAGCTGTTACTGGCGGTGGAAGTAGTGAAACCTCTACTGAAGTTGCAACCAGTACGGATCGGGATACGCAGTTTGTAAAAGTAGTACTGGCTGACACAGAAGAAGTGTGGCATCAAATATTTAATGAAGCAGGTAGTACCTATAAAGAGCCTTCATTGATTTTGTTTAATGGTCAAGTGAGTTCAGCTTGCGGTAGCGCTAGCGCTGCGACAGGTCCGTTTTATTGCCCAGCAGATCAGACTGTTTATTTAGATAAATCATTTTTTGTAGAAATGAGTCAAAATCTTGGTATTACAGGTGATAAGCAAGGCTCTAGTGAGGAAGGTAACGAAGGCAAAGCGGGTGATTTTGCTCAAGCTTATGTCATTGCGCATGAGGTTGGTCACCATGTGCAGACGTTGCTAGGTATCAGTCAGCAAGTCAACGAAGCCAGTCGTCAAGTTACGCGTGCAGAAGCTAATAAGCTGTCAGTGCTACAAGAGTTGCAGGCAGATTGTTTCGCAGGTGTTTGGGCACAGCGTAATCAAGAGCGTGTACAGTTTTTAGAAGCGGGCGATATTGATGAAGCCATCAATGCAGCCAGTCAAATCGGTGATGATCGTTTAGCGAAAGCCAGTGGCGGGGCAGTCGTACCTGATAACTTTACTCATGGTACCAGTCAGCAGCGCGTGCAGTGGTTTACTCGTGGTTTAGAGAGTGGTAGCGTACAGTCTTGTGATACTTTTAGCGGCGCGCTATAAGTGTGTTAGGTATCACTATAAGCGTATCGTAGATCACGATAAGCGAATTTATTTTTAACTCATTTTAGGACGGGATATTAGACACAAAAAAGCCTGCAATCAATTGCAGGCTTTTTTGTTTCAGCTAAGATTCTATCAAGGTAATATTAATATTCAGCCTTGATAAGATCAATTAGCGAGTTTGGTCAAGAATATAAGCACCAGCACCACCTACAGCAGCACCACCAAGTGCGCCACGAGCGATGTCTTTGCTGTCGCCGTTACTTTTAAGAACAGCACCCGCAGCAGCGCCAACAGCAGCACCTTTAGCAGTGTTGCTCAAGCCACTGCTATATCCGTTAGTTGCACAGCCGCCCATGATAAGAGCAGAGCTAGTAAGGGCAGTCATCGCAATAGTTTTAGCAAATTTCATAATATCACCTGTTAAGTTATCAAGTTAGTTGACCATAATCAAAACACGATATTTGCATTGTCCAAGTATTTTGATGCTGATATAAAGTATCAAGATACTTGGGCAATAGTCTTAAAATAACCTATTGTGTTACCGCAAGACATATCGTGGTCTGTATTAATAAAGACTGCATTGAATGTATCAAAAATTGATACTGCTGTCGATTTGTGTAGCAGAGTATGCCTATACTAACCCAACTAATAATTTATGAGCGTAGTAAAAGCGCTATTCTTTGCAAATATCCTGTAAAGGATGTTTCTCCACTGTGTCCTTGATGGATATTTTTCAGGAAGTTATTGCACTTGTATAGCTTGTATAGATAGTAGGTCAGTTGAGATTGTTGATTACAACTTTCAGTCTTAAAAATAGAAAAGACCGCTCGGAAGCGGTCTTTTTTGTTTAAGCTAAATGCTTGCCTATTATGCTAAAGCGACACGGTGTTAGCATTAGTTCTGTGATTTACGTTTCATCTGCTCAAAGAATTCGTCATTGGTCTTCGCTTCTTTTAGGCGATCCAACAAGAACTCAGTTGCTTGTACGCCATCCATCGGCTGTAGCAATTTACGTAAAATCCAAACTTTGCGCAATTTATCTTCATCAAGCAGACGCTCTTCGCGGCGAGTACCAGATTTTTTGATATTAATCGCAGGGAAGACACGTTTTTCAGCCAAATCACGCTCAAGCGTAATTTCTTGGTTACCTGTACCTTTGAATTCTTCAAAGATAACGCTATCCATCTTACTACCAGTATCGATAAGAGCACTGGCAATAATCGTCAAGCTACCACCTTCTTCAACATTACGTGCAGCACCAAAGAAGCGTTTTGGACGCTCTAGCGCATTGGCATCCAAACCACCCGTCAATACTTTGCCAGATGAAGGGATAACCGTGTTGTAAGCACGAGCAAGACGGGTAATTGAGTCAAGTAAGATAACCACATCTTGCTTATGCTCGACCAAACGCTTGGCTTTTTCGATGACCATTTCAGCCACTTGAACATGACGCTGTGGTGGCTCATCAAAGGTAGAGGCAACCACTTCGCCGCGTACCGTACGTACCATCTCAGTGACTTCTTCTGGGCGCTCATCAATCAATAGTACGATGAGGTAACACTCAGGATTATTACGGGTAATTGACTGTGCGATGGTTTGTAGCAGCATCGTTTTACCGGCTTTGGGTGGTGCAACGATAATAGAGCGCTGACCTTTACCAATCGGTGCGATCAAATCGATGATACGACCCGTCAAATCTTCGGTGGTACCATTACCAAGCTCAAGCTTTAATTGCTCAGTTGGGAATAGTGGGGTTAAGTTCTCAAAGATAAGCTTATGACGTGAGCGATCTGGCGTATCAAAGTTGATTTCACCGACTTTTAGTAGCGCAAAATAACGCTCAGAATCTTTTGGTGGACGAATCGTACCAGCGATACTGTCACCCGTCTTTAGGCTAAAGCGACGAATTTGGCTAGGGCTGACGTAGATATCATCAGGACCCGCTAAATAAGAGCCTTCTGATGAGCGTAAAAAGCCAAAACCATCAGGAAGAACCTCAAGAACGCCGTCACCATAAATGGCTTCACCGTTACGGGCATGGGTTTTGAGGATAGCAAAGATGATGTCTTGTTTACGGCTACGTGCCATATTATCAAGACCCATTTCTTTTGCGATAGCCAATAGCTCAGCGATTGATTTTTTCTTTAATTCAGTAAGATTCATAGATAGGTCATTAGCAAGTGATCAGATGAGAGATGCCATTAGCAGCACAAGTCACGACATTGATTAAAACAACGATAATATGGCGATAGAGGGTGCGTGCACAGAGCTAGAATTTATGTAGTTTGGGTGTTACGTGTCAGCTTATGTACGAATTGCAGTCGTTTGGTGCAAGGTAATAAGAAATAAATATAAAGAAGGCTACATAAGAGTCTGCGTCAAAAACTCAATATCAGTAATTGTGTTTAGTCATTTCGTTCAGCAATGGTGTTTATAACGACGATTGTGTTTTTGTTGATAAACACGAGGAGAATAGCGATAAGACACTCATGAAAACAATTAGTTTTCTGTTGTCAGCAGACTATACGGTCTTCACAATGGCATTGTCAATAAATTTTGCCAAAAAAGTCATATAATCGAGTCTTTTGCATAAAAAATAAGCAAAAAAGCCACTATCTTAGTCAGATAATGGCTTCTTCTATTTCATTGCAGTTTTTAACATGTGCTTGGCTAGCACAAGCTTATAGATGCTTGTCTAGTACTTTTGCCAATTCAGCTTTTGGCTGTAGACCCATGACTGAATCAACTTTTTCGCCACCTTTGAATACAAATAGGGTTGGGATGTTGCGAATACCGAAACGGCTAGCTGCTTGTGGGTTGCTATCAACATCTACCTTAACAATTTTGATTTTGCCTTGGTAGTCAGCGGCTAAATCTTCTAAAATAGGAGCGATGGCTTTACAAGGACCACACCAAGCGGCCCAAAAGTCTACCAATACTGGTACGTCTGACTCTAGTACGTCTTTATCAAAGTCGGCATCGGTGGTGTGGAAAATAAGATCTGACATAGTTTTCTCTCTTGTTTTATTATTTCTATCATCATGCATCACATAATATCTTGATTAGATAGTAGCGTGATGAGTGACCAAAGAATCGTTTAGAAGTGGTAAAAATGTGCCATTATATTAACATGTTTGCTCAAACTTGACAGATGCAGGCTGGTTAAATTGTTTAACAATTGCCATTAGCACAATAAATCGACACACAATAATATAGATTATATTTTGCCTGCCAGTTAATTCTGCCATTTGTATTTTTGATTGAATGATTGCCACTATTTAACATGTCTGACGTATCTCCTTTATACTTGAAATCGCTATCAGTCTCATATTTCAGTCCATAAATAAGTCTGTTTTTTACCTTTACGCCCTAATATAAGTAGCCCATTTTTATGCTTTTTACTGATGAAGAAGTCAATGCCCTTAATGCTCAAGAGAACGCCCGTCCGCTTGAGTTTTTTCAAGCATTTGCACGAGATATTACTATCTATGAAGACGATGATATTTGGATAGTGGATAAACCCGTAGGGCTATTAAGTGTTAATGGTAAAACGCTGAATGTGAGCTTGCTGGCAAGGCTTGAGCGTGTCAATCCAGCAGTCAAGTTGATTCATCGTCTGGATATGGATACCTCAGGGTTGCTCATTTTTGCAAAAAACGCGGCAGCACAAACTCATATCAGTAAGCAGTTTATTGAACGTTTGCCACAGAAAAAGTATCAAGCCCGTGTCTTTGGACAGTGGGAGAGTATTGGCGCAACTGGCAAGATATCAGTACCAGTACGCTACGAGCCTGCGACCAAACCGCGCCATATCGTCGACCACGACTGGTCAAAGCATGCGTTAACTATGTATGAAATATTGGCTCATGAAGAGTGCAATGGTCATGCAGTGACACGAGTGATGCTAAAGCCAGTTACCGGTCGTAGCCATCAGCTGCGCGTCCATATGGTGCATGTTGATCACGTGATGATTGGCGACCCTATTTATGCTGAAGGGACTGCGTTAGAGATTGCTCCAAGGCTCAATCTGCATGCACAGCACTTACGTCTAAAGCATCCCGTATTGGGTGCGTGGATGGACTGGGAAAGCCCAAGCCCTTTTTAACCAAACCCTTTAGGTAATTCATGCAAATTAGATAAATCATGCAAAAACAAGGACGGTATTATGCTTGATATCATAGCAGCAAAGCAGGCAGTTAAGAGACGCTTTCAATCTAAAAAGGCGCGCTTAGACACGCCAGTAGATTATGAAGTGCTTATCATCGGCGCAGGAATTGCTGGTATAAGCATGGCTTGCCGGTTGCAGCAGCAAAAACACAAAGGGCTGTTTGGTCATAAAAGCCCAAATCAACGTAAACGTCAATCATCAAAACAGCAGCAGAAAAGCTTGCAGCGGTTTGCGATTTTAGAAAAGCGTGCAGATTTGGGTGGTACATGGGATTTATTTACTTACCCCGGCATTCGCTCTGACTCTGATGCATTGACGTTTGGCTACAGTTTTAGGCCGTGGTTGAACCATAGGATTTTGGCAAAAGGCGGGGACATTAAGCGTTATATTGCTGATACGGCGCACGAGTTTGGTATCACTGAGCATATTCGTTATCAGCATGAGGTGCAGCAGATTTCTTGGTCAACTAGCAGCCAACGATGGACGGCTATGGTAAAAAACCACGTTAGCGGTGAAGTGTTTACTCTAACAGCCAAGTTCGTCGTCGGTGCCACTGGTTATTACGATTATGAGCAAGGTTATAAGCCTCATTTTGATCAAGAAGAAGCATTTGAAGGCCGGATAGTCCATCCGCAGCATTGGCATAATGTCGACTATCAAGACAAAAAGGTCGTCATTATCGGTAGCGGTGCGACGGCGATGACGTTGCTGCCAGCGTTAGTAGATGAAGAAGCTGAGCAATGCGCGCAGCATGTCACTATGCTGCAGCGTTCACCCACTTATGTGGCGAGCGTGCCAGGTGATGATTATGCATTGGATTGGCTGTCAGGCAAGTTTTCACCTTTATCAAAAGAGCAGGCCTATACGGTATTGCGTACTCGCAATGTACTCATACAACAAGGTACTTACCGAGCGGCTATAGCAGCCCCTAAATTTATGAAAGCGCTACTAAAGCGTGGCGTCAAAACAGAACTAAAAGGCAGCGATGTCGATGTGGCACACTTTGTACCCGATTATAATCCTTGGGACCAACGGATATGCGCAGTACCAGATAGTGATTTATTCAAAGCGTTACAGGGTAAACGCGCAGCAGTAGTGACTGACCAAATAAGCCATTTCACGAAGACAGGTATCATGCTTAACTCTGGCAAACATCTCGATGCAGATATTATCGTGACAGCGACAGGGCTAAAGATACAAATGCTGGGTGGTGCAAAAGTATATATCGATGGACAGGCAGTAGATATCGGTACACGCATGACTTATAAAGCGGTCATGGTTGAAGATGTGCCCAATATGGCAGTGCTGTTCGGTTATACCAATGCCTCATGGACGCTAAAGATTGATTTGGCTTGTCAGTATGTGATGCGACTACTTGGCTACATGGATAAGCATGGCTATCAAGCAGTATTAGCAACAGCGCAGAGTGATAATGGCACCGCCCACACCCAATCAGAGACCGTGATGGGCGCGTTATCCTCAGGATATGTTAAGCGCGCTCAGTACGAGTTACCCAAGCAAGGTGATATATATCCTTGGCGGGTTACAAACAACTATCTCCGCGACCGAATAGTGCTCAAATACTGCAAGATAAAAGATGATTGGCTACGATTCAGTCGTTAGATTTGATGAGTAATTGTCTTTTAATGCGTATTGATAAAATCCGCGACTTGTTTGCTTAGCATCTGCCACAGCGTCTCTTGTGCGCTCTTACTGCCCCAAGCGTTATGCGGGCTAAAGATGACACGTGGATGGTTCTTTAAGCTCAATAGCGGATCGTTGTTAGCAATAGGTTCTTGTTCAAACACATCACTGGCATAACCAATGATTTGCTCGTTATTAATCGCATTGGTCAACGCTTGGCTATCGACGATACCACCACGAGCGACATTGACGATGAGCGGCTGTTTGGCCATTTTTGCTAAAGTATCTGCATTAATAAGGTGCTGAGTTTGCGCATTTAATGGGCAATGTAAGCTTAGAACATCGGATTGAGCAAGTACGTCCTCAAACGCTGTGTAGTTATCATTACGCGGCGCCCGTCCTTGCTGTTCTGCCCACAATACATTCATACCAAAGGCACGAGCGATTTCGGTGACGCGTTTACCGATGGTGCCAACCCCAATAATACCTAAGGTTTTATCTTCCAAATCTATCAGTGGAATATCAAGCAGGCAAAAATCACCTTTCGCTTGCCACGTGCCATCAGAGACTTTTTGATGATAGTGGATGCCTGCGCGCATTGCATTTAGCATAAGCATAAATGTGTGTTCGGGCACGCTTTTGACTGCATAACCAGCGACATTAAAAAGCGCAACATCGTGCTCATCGCAAGCGTCTTGATCGACATTGTTCATACCAGTGGCAGTCAGTTGAATGAGTTTAAGCTTGGGCAGCTTGCTTATTACTTCAGCGTTAATCTGCACCTTGTTGGTAATGATAATATCGGCGTCTTTACAGCGCTCTAAAATAACAGCCGTATCTTTTGGGGTGTCGTTATAAGTAACGTAGTCGCTGATGCCTGTTGGGGCAGGTAAGTCGATGCCCTCAGAAAAAGTGCCTTTGTCTAAAAAAACCGCTTGCATGGTTATTCCTTATCGAATGGTTATTTTAAAGTTAGTTTTAATGATTATCGAGGTAATGTAGCATGTTGCCTTGGTCAATCAAAAGCGGTTGATTAAAAACATGGTATTAAAGCGACGATTAGAAGCAGTAATCAAAAATAATGCGTGGAAAGTTGAGGCTGACCTACTGAGCGACTATGAGTCAAAAACTGCGAGGTCTCAGTTATAAATGAGCTGTCTGGTGCTTAACGTTTTTAATGTGAGAGACAAAATGATAAAGAACCCTTACGCCATAATTGATGTAAGGGTTCTTTATGATGGTTTCGCCGTGGCTGTTTTTTATAAATAACAGACTATAGCGAAAAACGCTTGCGCAATTTGCCAATAAAACTACGTACCCGATTGCTTAAATCAATACGAATATCATTTTCAGGGTCGTGCTCTACTTCGTGACGTTTGACCAACTCAGGGCTGGCTTTGAGATTGCTATGATGGCGGAACGCGCGGTTGACGCTAATCTCTAGCAGGCTAGCACGCATCGGTTTTGGCAAGCAGCGATACACCTGACCTTTGTTAATCAGATCAATCAATAAACTGGCATCTTGAAATTGTGTTTGTACTAACACCACTAGGTGCGGTGCATCTTGCTTTAAGGTGAAGATAATAGGAGCGATATTCTCACCGGCAACATTAATATCTGTGATACAAACACCGATATCATAGTTCGCAAGATAATCGTAGGCAGTTTCTAAACTGGTTGCATGTAGTACTTTGTAGCTGTTTGAAAACTGCTTGCGAATTTGCTCAATCAGCTCGTCGTTCTCATCTATGACCAATAGTGTTTGCTTATTATCTGAGCTGTCGATTTGATCTGCATTTTCATCAGGGTTGTACGTCAAAGCAATTTCGGTGGCACGACCAACAACTGATTGAAGCTCTTCAGATTTACACGGTTTGGTCAAATAACGATAAATTTCACCATCGTTGATAGAGCCAATAATAGCGTTTAGATCGGCATACCCAGTAAGCAGAATACGCATGGTCGATGGTGAAACTTCTTTGACTTCTCGTAATATGTCAACACCAACACGCTCAGGCATACGTTGGTCGCTGACGGCCACATGCACGTGGTTATTTTTGATGTAATCAATATATTCGTTGGGGTCAGTGGTGATAAAAACATCATGACTTTTGCGAAAGAGCAGTTTCATTGAGCGCAAAATACGTTTTTCATCATCGATAAACGCAATTTTTGGTTTAGGTTCAGTACTTAGAACAGACGGCTGTATATTGTCTTCAATCTCATTCATGTTCGTATCCTTACGATGAATAGTAGGGGCTAAATTATAGGTATTGTTCCTTTTATCAGTGCAGCTCTGTTATGCGCTGCACTGACAATATAATTAACGCTTCGCTTATGCTTACATATTTTGTTCTGTTAAATTATTATCGATGGGTAAGGTTAGGGTAAACACCGTGCCAACGCCTTCGGTTGATGTGGCTTGAATCGCACCATTATGTTGTTCCATAATTTGCTGACTGATAGCCATGCCGAGGCCAGTACCTTCACCGGCTGCTTTTGTGGTAAAGAACGGCTCAAAGATTTGATCCAATACGGACTGGCTCATGCCTTTACCGTTATCGCTGACCTCAATATAAACATTGATATCATCAGCGTAGGTACGCACTTCGATTTTGTCATCAGGATTGCCGTCCATTGCTTGCGAGGCATTGTTCAATAGGTTGACCAGCACCTGATTGATTTGCGATGGTGAGCATTTGATTTCAGGCGTTGGGCCAAAGTTGGTGACAATATCTTGATGTCTAATAGAATTACCAGCGATTTTTAGCGAGGATTCTATACATTCGCGAACATCGATCGTTTTGACTTTTGACTCATCAAGACGTGCAAAATTACGCAAATTGAGTACCATTTCGGTAATCTGTTCTACCCCAAATAGGGAGTCTTTGATCAGCTCTTTGAGCTCATCTGATAAGTCATCTTCTTCGATTTCATCAGAGGCACGAACGATATCTGCCAATAATTTCTCGATTTCAGTGGTAGGCACTGCTTCATTAGTATTAAGTGACTTCAACCCTTGCACCAAAGTAATCAAATCTTCATATTGTGCTGTCAATTGTCCGATGATTTCGAGGTTGTTCTGCACATAGGATAAAGGTGTGTTTACTTCATGAGCAACGCCTGCGACCATCTGACCGAGCGTGGCCATTTTTTCAGAACGTATCAATTGCAATTGTGAGTTCTTTAGCTCTTTTAAGGTGTCTTGCAACTCAGCAGTGCGTTCTTCGACTTTTACCTCTAGCTGTTGATTGATATTGGCAAGCTTACCTTCATTGGACTGAATACGATGGAGTAGCTCATTAATAGAGTGGTTAACTAGACCAATCTCATTACGTCCACCCGCAAATTTGACCTCGCTGAGCTTATTGTATTGCTTATCATCAATCAGTTTTTCAGCGAGAGAGATTTTGTCTGTGGTTTCTTTCAATGGTTTAAATGCCAAGAATGTCAGCATGAAATAGATCAGCACAACGGTGATAAGTAGCGCTAACATAATTGATCTGATCAGGTTTTTGCTTAAGTTATCTGCAATGGCATTGACGGCAGAGTCAGGCTGTACCACGATGAGTTTCCAGTAGGTTTCAGGAATCTGGAAAACATACGCCTGACTACCATTATAATAGTTGTCATTGGTCAACTCGAAATTCTGCAATAGGCGACTGTCCATCGTACTTTGATGGTTTTCACTGGCATTCACATAAGCTGCATAATTGATAAGCTCAGAGCTACTAACAGCAGTTGACTCTGTTTTATTAAGTGTTGCAATGATTTGCTGGGCTTCTGGAGAGATTTTCGCCGCAACTTGTTTGATGATATCGCTATGCTGAGTATCTAAAAAATCTAAGATAGGTTGCCAAGCAGGGTCTGAATCAATCACTTGTTTAATATCAAGCGGTGTACCAGTGTCTTCATCGATATAGTTTAGGCTTTCGGGGTTGGATGAGGCGATGACCTTATTACTATTATCAAGCAATAGAATATAGCCTGAACCTGAGCTTTCACTCAGGTTGACGATGTTTTCTTGTAATTGATTGAGTGTAAAGTTGACTGTGCTCACACCCCAAAACTGATTGTCACGATCGATGGCCACGCCGCAGCTCATGGCAAGCTCGCCTTTGGTCTGAGTGGGGCTCACATCAGCCCAAATACAACCGTCAGGATTGAGGGCTCTTACCTTATTAAACCAGTCTTGTTTATAGTAAGGATTAGCAGGATTTGGATCGGTTAATATGGCTCGGTAATCACCATCTTGGCGTACCATCAAAAATGGATGAGTAGCTGCACCATCACCAAGCGCACCAATATCAGGCCAAATGCCACCACTGCCTAGCAAGCTATAGTCTCGCTTATCAAAAGCATTGGCAGTACTGGCTTGCAAAATATTTTCTTGTAGTGGTAGTGTCTGGGCACTTTGCTGTAGCTGCAACGCACTACGCATCACGCGATTGACATCTGAGGAGATACTATTGACTGCCGTATTACCTCGTTGAGCCACTAACTTTCCGGACTCAAGTCGAATTTTTTCATAACCTTCTTTTTCGACAATATAGACGACAACGGCAAGAACAACGGCAAAAGCAAGAAACAAAATAACGGTCACTTGGGTACTGACTTGGTTGAGCAAGCCAACTTTTTTGGAGGCACTCATAAATGTATTCATCCTTGAATTATATAAAGTACGAAAAATACCATCAGCAGTATTTTTGGGTAGAAAAAGAGCTGTGATTATTAAAGCGTGTCCTCAATCTGAATATCAAATGTCGAATGGGCTAAAAGAAAAGGTCAAGCGAATAGCTTTAAGGCTTAACTGTTATGTTTATCTAAAAGTTAAGTGTCTATAAAAGCAGTGATATTCGTACAGTTTTGAACAAAACTAGTTTTAGATATTAGGCCACTAGATATTTTTGTTAATAATAAATATGAATAATCAACGTAACAAAAAAGACATCTATTTTCATAAAGTAACAGTATAGAAACAATTTTATGATGTAAATGTTTTTTATATACTTGCGAGTCGTTATCTTATTGTTTTATATGACCAACTTATGCTTAGCATTGACATAATCTTGCATGAATCTGCTCTTGAAAAGTCAACTTAACGCACTCATCTATCCGCTAACGTTATATAATGGTCGGCTAAACTGCTGGCTTGATTAATGTTGTGGCACTTCGTTTATGTTTTTTTGACATTTTACGGTGTGAACAACCTTATTTAGCGTTTGTTAGCCGCCATTGCTGTTTTCTAAGCTATCTATCTAATTTCTTACTACCTGAGTACAAAAGACATCGCCCTATGACTATCTCTATCGCTTCATTGCACAGTACTGAATTCGCCGTTGGTCAACGTTATTTATCTGATACGGAGTCTGAGCTTGGCTTGGGTGTGGTCATCGATGTTGACGACCGATGTGTGCATATCTTATTCCCGCAAAGCGAAGAGACGCGCGTCTATGCCAAAAACTCTGCGCCATTATCGCGCGTAGTGTTCAAAGCTGGTGACAGCATCTATGACCAAGACGGCAAATGCTATACGGTCAATGCTGTCGATGAAGTGATGGGCGTGCTCAAATATAGTGTCGATGAACACGAGCGCGGCATCATGGAGACTCGTCTCGCTGCCAACATCACGCTTGCTAAGCCGCTTGAGCGCCTGCTCGCTGGCCGCATTGAACGTGGTGATTGGTATGAGCTGCGTCAAGATATCTTGCGTATGCAATCAGCGCTGGCTGGTCATCCACTCAAAGGCCTGATGGGTGCGCGTGTCGATATCATTGAGCATCAGCTCTATATCGCTCATGAAGTTGGTAAACGTATTGCACCGCGTGTCCTACTCGCTGACGAAGTTGGACTGGGTAAAACTATTGAAGCTGGCTTGATTATTCATCAGCAGCTATTGACTGGCAAGGCTGAGCGCGTGCTAATTTTGGTGCCAGACAGTCTGCAATACCAGTGGATGATTGAGCTGCGCCGCCGTTTTAATCTAAATTTTGCTTTGTTTGACTTGGTACGTACGGCAGCGATTAAAGAGCATGATCCTGAGCAGAACGTCTTTGCGACCGAGCAGTGCATCATCGCTGGTATGGATCTATTGCTTGACCATCCTGACTTGTATGACCAAGCGATGGATGCAGGGTTTGATTTATTGGTCGTCGATGAGGCGCATCATTTGCATTGGGATGAGGCACAAGGCGGCAACGATAAATATGACTTGATTGCCGACTTTGCAGAAGAGACGGCAGGCGTCATGCTATTGACGGCGACACCTGAGCAGCTTGGTGCACAAAGTCACTTTGCGCGTTTGCGCTTGCTTGATCCAGATCGTTTCGATGATTTAGATGAGTTTATCGATGGTCAAGCCGCTTTTGCTGAGACGGCATCGGTCGCTGGTGTACTGATAGAAGACAAGCCATTGAGTGACGGACAAATCGCTGCTTTGAGTAGCTTGCTTACGCTCGGTGCCGATGAGTTGGCAGGGATTAATGACGACGAAAAACTGCGTACCTATGCGCTTAACGAGCTGTTAGATCGTCATGGTACTGGGCGTATTTTATTCCGTAATACCCGTGAGAGTGTTAAAGGGTTTTATGGTCGTAGTAGCCAGCCTTATCCACTGCCATTACCTGATGCATGGGTAAACAGCTATCAAACCACGGGTAAATTGCGTGAGCAGCTATGGGGCGAAGAGAATCAACCTGATGGCGGCTGGCTAGAAGATGATCCACGTGTGTCTTGGTTGGTTGATATCCTGCGCGGCGAACTGAAACATCAAAAAGTACTGTTGATTGCCCGTAGTGGCGCGACGGTAGAGAGTTTGGAAGCCGTATTGCGTCTGCATGCAGGCATTAAGACAGCTATCTTTACCGAGCAGATGACATTGCTTGAGCGTGACCAAGCAGCCGCATTCTTCGCAGACAGCGAAGGCGCGCAGATATTATTGTGCTCAGAGATTGGCTCAGAAGGCCGTAACTTCCAGTTTGCTAGTCAGTTGATCCTGTGGGATTTGCCTGCGAATCCAGATACTTTGGAGCAGCGTATTGGTCGCCTAGATCGTATTGGTCAGACGCAACAAATCATGTTGCATGTGCCTTATGTACAGGGTACGGCGCAAGAGCGTCTTTACCAGTGGTATCACAACGCACTGAATATGTTTAATCAGATTTCACCAACAGCACAGAGCGTGCAAGAGCAATATATTCAAGTTCTGAAGCCAATGCTTGAAGGTGCAGATACGGCTGATAATCGTCATATCTTACAAGGTATCATCGACGAAGCGCTACAGACACGATTGGGATTAGAAGCACAGCTACAAGCTGGTCGCGATCGTCTGCTAGAATATAACTCGTGCCGTCCACGTGTCGCTGGGCGTATTGCTGACGCCATGCGTGACTTTGATAGTCACAACCTATTGCCACAGTTCATTGAGCGTTTCTTTGCTTCGGCCAATATTGATCATAATATTCAGCGTGATGGCTCATGGGTTATCGCACCGATTGATAGCACTGAAATTAGTGACTATATCGATGGCTTGCCACTTGGTGACGAAGACGGTATGACGTTGACATTCGAGCGTGATCAAGCGCTACAGCGTGAAGATATCGAATTTATCACTCATGAGCATCCATTGATGCGTGCTATCTATGAGCTGGCGAGTACCAGTACCTTTGGTAATACGACAGTTGCGATGCTGAAAAGCGCTGCTGTACCGCAAGGTATGGTATTACTAGAAGTGAATTTCCGTGTAGAAGCGATAGCACCAAAACTGCTGAATTTACCAGCGACATTGACCACGCAAAATATCCGTGTCTTTATCAGTGAGCAGGGTAGTGATTTATCAGCACGTATCAGCGCTGAGATGATTATGCCGCACATTGAGCGTTTGGATAAAAACCGTGCACGCCAAGTAATTAAAGTACGTGGTGATGTGATTGAGCAGCGTTATTATGAAGCTGAGGATATTGCCCGTCAGCAGCTGGCTGAGATTGGTGAGCAAGCAAGCGCGCGCTTTAGCCAGCAGTGGTCACGTGAAATCAAACGCCTACAACATCTACAAACCATCAACCCTAACGTGCGCCCTGCAGAGATTGAGCGTTTAGAGCAGCTAAAAGCGCAAGGCGAGCAAGCACTAAGCAACTTGTCATTAGTACCTGATTCTATCCGTGTGCTAGTAGCTGTGAAGCCATAATTTTAAAATAAACACAAAGAACGAGGCGTTATAACGTGCCTCGTTCTTACTGTTTGAGTTGAATAAACGAATGGATACTCGCGAGTGGGCTGTCAGTCGCTAGCCAAAGCCACTGATATTGGGTAAGATGTTTATCGCTTTCTATTTATAATAAATACTAGTGCTGCTATGGCCGTATTTTCGTTCTAAAATTTCTCTTGTTTACATTCAGCAAGTGATTTCATATTATTTTAACTTCAAGTACAAATACAAAGGACCTGTCGATATAGCCTATTGATATCGTGAGGTGCTGTGCGTTTTTGATGAAAATAAGGAAACATATTGTCATGCCCGATTATTTGCAACTGATTGATGAGTTACTGGCTACTGTGGCACTTATCGAAGTTACCCCCGATGTCTTTGAGGGTAAAAGCCATGACTATGTGGGCAGTCGTATTTTTGGTGGGCAAGTACTGGCACAAGCCATCATGGCGGCAGCGCATACGCTCGAACAAGACAAGCCTTGTCACTCATTGCATGGGTATTTTTTGCGCGGCGGCGATATCAACCAGCCTGTCATATACCAAGTGCGTCGATTGCGCGATGGTCGTAGTCTGTCTGCACGTGAAGTGACGGCGATTCAGTACAAAGAAGTACGTGGGAAGCCACCTGTTGAACAAGTGATATTTTCGATGATTGCGTCGTTTTCACCGATGGAGGAGGGGCTTGAGTATCAAGAAGATATGCCGGTCTATCCGCCACCAGAAGATCTGCTGACCGAACAAGATTTAAAAGAAGAAAATGTGGGCAAAGTACCAGAAGCCTTAAAATCAAGGTTTATGCGTCGCCGTCATGTGGAGATCAAACCGGTCAAACCACGTAACCCGATCAGCCCAGAACCCATGAAGCCTAAGCAGGCGAACTGGCTACGTATCCGCGAGTTGGGCAATCAACCGGTGGCGATTCAGCAGGCATTATTGGCGTTCTCTTCTGATTTTTACTTAGTGGGTACTGGACTCATGTCGCATGGCGTCAGCTTTATGACCAGCGGTCTACAAGCGGCGAGCATCGATCATTCAATGCATTTTCATCGCGATTTTGATTTGAACGAATGGATGCTGTACGACATGTGGAGTGACACGACATCCAATGCGAAAGGGCTAAACCACGGACAGTTTTGGCAAGATGGTAAGCTGGTTGCCACGGTGCAGCAAGAAGGCCTGATGCGTTTGCGTGTGCCAAAGTCTTAGCCTGCGATATCTGAGTTATAATCATAAAAAAAGCGATTCACTATCAATGGTGAGTCGCTTTTTTTATGGCATACAAGATGGTTGTTTAATCAGCTGGTTTGAGCACGATTGGTGTGGAGATATAGCTTATAAGATTACTCTAAAATCTTAACCATCGCTCGTGGTAATCCAAGCGTTGCCTGAGCATCATCAGCGTTCAACCAGTTAATATTAATGTCGGCAGCTTTTAATGCTTTGGTTATTTTGGCGGTTTGCTTAGTATTTAGGTTTACTGATTGCGGCGTCAGATACCAATGAAAATGTGTTAATGAGTGCTTAATAGGCGCTTCATCTAATAAGGTTTTGCTGATAGGCACTGCTACTAATTTATTCTTTATCAGCCACTCATTGATAATCTGCTCAGCAGTGGTAAATTCTGCCTCATATACTTTTTCATTGCTGCGTACGTCATGTGGCACATCTGATGGTTTATTATCGCTAGCATCTATTTTTTTCTCAGTGCTGCCATTCGCTTTACCCTCAATTTTTTCTATGAACTGCAAAGGTAAGCTCCACAGTCCACCCCAAATGCCGTTATCAGGACGCTGTAACCATAAAATATTGCCACTTGCATCTTTAACTAATAACGCATTACTGAACTTACTTGGTTTGGGCTGTTTTTTTGCCTTGACTGGATAATCAGTCTCGCGACCTTGCGAGTGTGCTAGGCAGTCCTCCTTTAATGGACATAATAGACAGGCAGGCTTGCTACGGGTACATAATGTCGCGCCCATATCCATTATCGCTTGCGCAAACAACCCTGAATTCTTAGTTGGTGTTAATCGCTCTGCTAATGCCCACAGTTCTTTGGTCGTGGCGGACTTGGTAATATCACCATCAATCGCTGCCCAACGCGTGATGACTCGTTTGACGTTACCATCACAGATGACACCGTAATGGTGTAAGCCCATTGCCATAATAGCGCCAGCGGTCGATGGTCCAATACCCGAAATCGCTTCCCATCCTGCGAGCGTCTGCGGAAAGTTACCTGTTTCATCGATGACTTCAACCAACTGCTTGGCACCTTTATGCAGATTACGCGCACGCGCATAGTAGCCAAGCCCTGCCCAATGCTCTGCCACGGTATCCCATTCTGCTGCGGCCAAATCCTGCACGGTCGGAAAAGATGCCATAAAACGCGCAAAGTAGGGCAGCACAGTAGTTACTTGCGTTTGCTGGAGCATGACTTCGGATAACCAAACAATATAAGGATTGGGTGTATCAGTTTGGTGCTGTTGCCAAGGTAAGTCATGGCGACCATTTTCGGCAAACCAATTAAGTAGGCGTGGGGCGAAGGAGTTTAGGGATGTGGGGGAGTGGCTAGTTGTGTTGTTTGATAAGGTGGGGTCTGAATTGGCGGTAAGCTGAGTCATAGGCAGTGATATCAAAATTGGTAAAGGAGAAGGTGAGCAATCGAAATTGCTCATTAGTATATAAGGCTTGAAGAGCTATAAATAAAGAGTGTAAAAGCTATTGGCTGCAATGGATTATTATAATTAACGATAAACACTGTCTAAAGTTTGACCCGATTCATTTTTCCATTCAATCCATCCGTTCGTTGAACGTCCTGATACTAGAGTACTAGCTCCACTAGGTGTTTTGAAAAGTTGGTTTTTAGTGAGCTTATAGCTTTTGTCATTTATTGCTATTAATTTCCCATTAATGATCAGACTTTCTTTCATTTTAGTTACAAATGGTGGGGCTGAAGGCGTTTGTGCTTTTCGTATTAATGATCCTGCCAATATTACAAAGCCGTCGTCATCATAATAGCCTTGTGCATCTCCATCTTTTACCTTGTAGTAAAATAATACTGGCGTGGGTTTGATTAGAAAGGCTTCAGTTTCTTTTACGGCTTTAGTAGATGTAATTGTTTTATGTTTATCAGTTTGATTACGATTAAAGCTATCATGAATAGCTAAAGATTCAAAAATAGGTTGCCCCAAGGTTGATAGCAAAACATCAAGGGTGTGAAATAACTCTTCGCAGTCAGCTTTTAATGGGTCGGGTGTATGCGGCTTATTACCACTATTACCGTTTTTTAGCTCATAGCGCCCAACGTCCAGTGCAGTGGCGATAGCTTTATGCTCCATATACAGTGCATGAGTTTGAGTCATTGAATTGTTGGTCGATAGCATGACAAAAGCCCGTGTCCAAAAATCCTTATCATCATGTTGATTGAGACGCCTTTTAAGGTCACCAGTTTGCCCAACATAAAGCAAAGGTTTTTCTGTACTTTCTGTTTCACCAATTAAGAAATACAAGCCCACTTGATTAGCATCGGGCATCGCAAAAAAGTCATCAATGTGAATGCGTGGAATCTCAATAAGACGCACGGTACGCGTAGTCATCTCTGCCAAGCGCAACCCACGAGGATTGCCTTTTGGTAGATAGATTTGGATTGTTTTAGCAGAGGGTATTAATGGATTCATGGTAGCCGATATTTTTTATGAGATTTATTTTCGATTCTTCCGCGTCTTCAAACGACGTAAGCGTTTCTCTTCTTCTTTGGCTTTTTTCTTTTCTTCAGCTGTGACACGCTGTTGAGCGACCACAATTTCTTCGGCTTCCGTCATGGCTGGTGTCTCAAGCGTAATACGTCCAAGCTTGGCACTACGTAATTCGTTAACCAGAATCTCAGACATGCGGTACGTATCGACTTGATTGCCCGAACGTACACAGCCGCGATTACGTCCAGCGACTTCAAAGAACTGCCAATCAGTCTTTGGTAGTTCTTCAATTTTATATCGGGTTTTTAGCAGCTCAGGATAAGCCTGCATTAGGTACTCAGCGGTGTAACTGGCCACATCAGCGAAGTCAAACGCCGTATCACGGATACCGCCAGTCGCTGCCAGACGATAGCCAGAGTTTTCGTTTTCGACTTTTGGCCATAGCATGCCAGGTGTGTCATAGAGCATGATGTCATCGTCAAGTTTAATCAGCTGCTGCGATTTGGTCACGGCAGGCTCATCACCGGTTCTTGCGACAGCGCGCCCTGCTAAGGTGTTAATCAACGTTGATTTACCAACGTTTGGAATGCCCATAATCATGGCTTTGATTTGACGACCCGTGCCGACTTTGTTAGGAACGAGTTGTTTGCAGATGGCGATGATGCGTTTTACATCGTTGGCTTTCTCTGTATCGCAAGCAATGGCTCTTACACCGCTTTGCTGCTCGAGATAATCCATCCATATTTGGGTCAACTCTGGATCGGCAAGATCAGCTTTGTTCAGGATTTTGATGACAGGTTTTTCGCCACGCAGTGCCGCGACCATTGGGTTTTCACTACTATAAGGGATACGCGCATCGATGACCTCGATGACCAAATCCATCTGCGGCATGACTTCTTTGATTTCGTTACGGGCTTTGTTCATATGCCCAGGGAACCACTGAATACTTGCTCTCTTATCCATCTGCTTTCATAACCTTTTATAAAAAATGCTAAAAGTAAAACCATTTACGTTTACTTTCTAATGGTGCTCAGTTTACTACAGAACCACATTGCTCACGCCACAATTTCACTTAACCATAATGCGAGGTCGTGATTAGGTCTTATCCTTTATCTCATCTTGTGAGGGCGGCAAGGGAGCCAAATAACCAATGAGCAGAATCAAACTGCCTGCGCCAAGGAAAGATATTACTCGCCAAATGGCTTCGGTCTGTGACAAATCGACTAACACCAGTTTAAGCACGACGACGCCTAACAGCCCAATACCCATAAACCACAGCGCACGCTGCCAGTAACGGCTGGCGATGATAGTGGCGACCAAGGCAAGGAGCGTCCACAATATCGTCAGTCCAGTCTGCACTTGCTCGCTTTGCCATGCGCCGCCTTGAGCACTGTCCCATAGTGGCGTGCCGATAAAGGCATGAAGCGTTCTGATAAGTATGCTGGATATCAGCCAAAAGCCAATAAGACCCAAAATAATCAGCAAATTATGAGTGGTAAATACTTTCTGAATATTCTTTTGAATCACGGTATTTTTTTGGTTTGGTTGCTCGTTATTATACTGCTGATTCAGGTAGTAAACACCAAAACTAACGAGTAGCGCTAGTACTGAGGTCATGTCATATAGATTCAACAGTGGGAAATAGGATATGCCCCAAATCACACCATCATAAGACCAATTGGTAATGATGACCCAACCTAGAGCAATGGGCGCAAAGATGGCGGCGCAGCTCAATAATGCCTGTTGCCAATCAAACCAGTAAAGTAATCCATGCGTTGAAGTTTCACTGATTGCTGTGTCTGTCTGACGAGAACGCTCAAGATGATTACTAGGATTATAGTAGCTGCCGTAACGATAACCACACCACAATCCTGCCAGTATTAAAGTAGTTGGAATCAAGACAGCCATCACGCCAGCAGAGGCGGGCAGACCATAATGTGCCACCGCCGCAATGACTAAAATGCCAGTGCCTAGCCAACTTGCACCATCATAGCGCGATAGATTGGCATCGCTATGCCATACCTTTAACCAAAGTTGTCCGACCGTGAGCCAACCAACCAATAAACAGGCAAACACGAACCATTCTGTTGATGACCATAATAGGTTCAACTCAAACTTCTGTGGTAGTTGGAGTACCAGCATTAGATAAAATAGAAGTAGCAGCCCATGACTCAGCTGTTTGGCTTCTGCCCAAGGCTGATAGCGGTTGATACTCCAATAGATAGCAAGACTCATCAGTGCTGCCAATGCAATCGTCATCGTATCGAGCTGCCAAATCTCAAACCAATGACTCAAATCAAGTACTAGGACTTGTAGCATCCATACGACAGCCGTCAAGGTCAGACACCATATCACTCTAGGGCTGCGCCAAACGAGGCCAAACACTTTGCTTTGGCTATTGACCGAAGTCAGCCACTGCTGCGCGGCTTGGTCACTGATACCCAAGGCACTGGCGTATATCGTGATTGAGTTTGCTGTAGTATTTTGCTCTTTGGAATGCGCTAGAGAACTGTCTACATTTGCATTTAATTCGGCATCCAAGCGGTCATTTAACATGGCTGGCGAGTTACTGGCACGTAAGATAAATACAGTGGCTAGATAAGCAATCGCTGAAATACTCAAGGCTAAAATTGGATAATCATTGCTAGGGAATAAGATGGCAGCCATCAACATGATGACACTGATGAGCTGTAATAACACACCGAATAATACCGACCATGCACGCAGTGAGCGTCGTCCGAACCACGCCAACGCCAGTCCTTGTGCTGACCAACCAAAGGCAATCCATTCTGCATCGAGTGCCAGCGGAATCACTAAGGCTAAAAATCCAAACCCTAATGCCAACATGCCTTCAGTGATTAAGGCATATCGCTGGCTACGCTGGATAAATAACCAGCCCAGTCCAAGATAAATCGCGCCTAAAACTGCACTGACGATGGTTAAAGCATGAGGAATATCCTCTAATAAAGCAGAAAATAAACCGAAAGCCAGTAGCGGTACTGAAAACAGTAAACCGGTATCAATGGGAAATACATATGTGCTATTGCCCACATGGACTTCATTTAAATACGCTATGTTATCTGCGCTATTAGTATGGTTAATGTCTTCTTCATTGAGCGTGTTATAGGCAATGATTTGTTGTGCATATCGAATCACGACAAAGAGATACAACATTAAATGTAGGGCAACCAGTAACACCAACGACCAGCGCTGCGACTCAATAATAGTGCTTAAGTTTTCACTGATGCCCCAGTAGTAGGCCAAGCCAAAGGTCACACTCACACCGAATAAATTCAATATCTTCCACGGCCGGTAATGACCAATAATGGCGATGGCTACATTTAGTACTAGATAATAGCTGAATAAGGCGACTAGACTGCCTGTATCTTCACTGGTCAAGATCGGTGCAAAGAAGCCACCTGATAATGCCAACAGCGCCAATGGAAAAGCATTTTGACGGACGGCGAGGGCAACAGTGACGGCAGATAATATGCCAAGCCCAATAAAGCTCGGTAAACTTGGAATGATTTGATAAACGCTATAAGCAAAAAAGATGCTCAAATAAGCAATGGCTAAGCCTGCGCCCTGCAACGTAATGCCATAGGAAAAGCGTTTTGCGGTGAGCTTTAACCCCAATCCTGCTAATCCCAACCCTACACCTCCGATTGCCATAAGCTTAAAGGCAATCGGAATCTCAATATAATCACTCAGTAAGCGCAGCAATAGTACGACGCCCACTAAAAGCACTAATACGCCGACACGTACGACCAGATTGCCACCGAAAAACCAGTTCTTAACAGAGTGGAATAGTGAGGTAACGATAGGCAAAGAGCTTTCATCTGGCTGAATCGATGCGGCAGGCGTTTTATTTTTTATTAAGTTTGAATTATCTAAAGTTGTATTATCTAAAGTTGTATTATCTAAAGATGCGTTATCAGCAGTGTTGGATACAGGGATTTCTGTCAAGTTTGCTGTCAGGTCTGAGGTAGCAGGAAAGGTTGGTGGTAATGGTGGCCACGCAGGCATCGTAGTATCTGTTGTTGATGCTTCCGTATTAACAGCTGCATTTCCAGTCATGCGCGCTTCAGTGGTCTCATTACTAGTATGAATGCTCTTGTTAGCGAAATGACGGTTACTATCCTTTTGCTGCTCAAGCTCGGCTTGTAGCTTGGTGACATCACGGCGCAGCTGTCCAATATGCCGATTTATTCTGACATATAGGGCAACCACCACGATTAATAAAGCAGTAAAAGCCATCCAGCCTAATTGGGCGATTAATAGATAGAACATCCTCATTACTCAATACAGCTGATAATGAAGTGATAATGACGCGATTTGCTCAGAAGTACAAGACGGTCCTTGCGACTTATAGTCAGCGAACTACTAAATCGCTACTGCGTCACCCTCCTCAAATGTACTATTTGCAGTCGGCTGCCTTTTATCTGTTTTAGATTGCTTTGACTACAATTGAAAGCTAACTTGTGAAAAGCTACTCAAAAAGAAAGGCCGCTTAATATTTAAGCGGCCCTTCTTTTTTTCATCTCTTACCTTGCTCTGAGTCTGTACAGAAAGTCTTTGAAATTTTCTGTTATGGCAACTTATGCCAAGTTAGCTTTCATAAACTCAAGCATGTTTTCCCAGCTCTGCTTAGCAGCGGCTTCATTATAGCCAAGATCGACTTCATTTTTGGCAGCGCGTTCATCGGCATGTGGATTGGTGAAGCCGTGTTTGGCGTTGTCATAGACATCAATAGTATAATCAACATCGGCGGCATCTAGCTCTGATTTTAGACCTTCGATAGCCTCCATTGAGACCATTGAGTCATCGCGACCGTGGGCGACCAATACTTTGGCCGTGAAGTTTTTGTCCGCTGGTTGTTTTGGTGATGGGTTACCGTGGAATGTGGCAACTGCTTTTAACGGCATCCCTTCACGTGCCATATCGAGGACGATTTTGCCGCCGAAGCAGTAACCAATCGCTGCTAAGTTGTCACCATCTACAGCTAGTTGATCACTGAAGTCATTGAGAATTAGACGGCAGCGTGCCATAAGCATGTCTTGATCTTCAAGCACTTGCTCCATCCACATATTGGCTTGCGCTGCATCGGTGGTCAATTTACCTTCACCATAAACATCCATTGCAACGGCAGCGTAGCCTGCTTCTGCTAAACGCTCGACCACTGATTTTGGATGATCGACCACGCCCCACCATTCTGGTGCCACTAAAATACCTGGCACTGAATTATCGTCTGATGCGTTTTCTGGCAATGCCACATAGCTAATAAGTTCGATGCCATTTTCGGTCGTGCTGATTAATTCGAATGTTTTAATTGACATATTATTGTCCTTTTTTATGTTGTGAGTTTTATTTATTTGTCATTGTAATAGTTCGTTTTTCTAACTTGTACTACCTTAACGCCCATAATCAGCAAAAACAGCTATAATAGTGTAACGCTCTTTATCAAAATGCTACTGCGACGCTATGACTATAAATTTGTTGAACAAATCTGCTGATAACTTACCTGATATAGCTGTTTCGCAGGTGCAATCAGAACCAAAACCAATCGTGAGCCTGTTTTCTGACAGCGAATCAAATGAAGCGTCTGAAACATTGCGCCCACAGTTTTGGGAACGCTTTAAGCTAGATGAATTGAACCATAGCGAATGGGAAGCGTTATGTGATGGCTGTGGTAGTTGCTGTTTGATTAAGTACATCGATGAAGATGAGAATGGTGATGTGGACGAAGAGCTAGTCGAGTATACCGATGTCACTTGCCAGCTGATGGATTGTGAGACGGGATATTGTGGTCACTATGCGACACGTCAAGAGCACGTGCCAGATTGTATTCAATTGACCATGGACAACCTGCCGCAGATGATGTGGCTACCATCGCACTGCGCTTACAAGCGATTGTATAAAGGGCAAAACTTGCCAAGCTGGCATCTATTATTGACCCAAGATGCGGTGGTCACGCAACAACAAATGCGCGCTGTTAATGTCGGTGTGGCGGGGCGCTGTGTCTCTGAAACAGGCATGTCTGATGAAGAAATGGAAGATCGGGTGGTTAATTGGGTCAACCCTTAGCCAACCTTCATCAGCCCTGTATAAATGCCAAATTATTTTTAGTCAGAAGCCTGAGCCGCAGACTCAGCTTTGGCTTCCGCACTATCTTGTGAGTCGGCCAGTGGCGGGATAGGGATGTCTTGACGAATCTGCTCAGAGAACTCGCGACCATTCAGACCAGACGCTAGATTCACCTGATTATCAAACCTTTTAACCTTTGGGTTGATATAGGTATGCTCGTACCACGTGTCCATTGACCATGGCTGACCATTGCTTTCTGGATTGGCATCTAGCATACCCACATTATATAAATAATTTGGTAGCCAGCCAGAAACCCAAATTCGATAATCCCACGGCAGACGATCGTCACTGACGATGCGCGCCATATAAAAAATAATATTGGTACAGTTGCTCGTCAACGTATTGTACCAAGCGGGCTTTGCATTTAGCTCATCGGCAGCGGTCAAGTAAGACTCAAACAGTGATTTGACCTCGTGTTGCTGCAAGCTGCTAACAGGAAATAGATAAACTTGCTCGCCGCGTGCATTGCTACGTGTATAGATAATATCGCGTTCTTCTGCGGCAATCAGACTCAGCTCATAGCGTCTAAAAAACCCAGCAAGCGCGGAGAACGACTCACCATTCTCTTTACGAATCTCAAATGAGAAGGCAAGTGGTCTATCATCTTCAAAGCGAAAGCTGACTAGGGTATGGGCAATCAATGGCCCCATCCAATAAGAGTTGATGACATCGACACCAGAGAGTTTGGACATATCGATTGTGCGAGTATCCCAATGCTCGGTGGCATCCTCGGCAGTATGCCAATCAAAGTTACGAATATTGGTCAGGGTAATCAAATCAGGATTGGTCGCATCGCGTTCATAAGAGACGCGCTGGCTGACCTCGCTCATCCAGTCATGCTCTTGCTGAGGCTCAATAGAAAAAAACCAGCCAACGCCAACCAACCAAATCGCAGCATATAAAGCGGTCAGTCGTTTAGTAATGATTTTTCTGCTAGTTTTTGCTTTAGTCGTTAAGGACTGGCTATCTGATTGCTTAGCACCTTTTGGCCAATAGCGGCTTTTGAGCAATGCGGTCAGCACACCAACAATCATTATGCCTGCTAGCCAAGTGATGGCCGAGCGCTCGCCAAACTGATACCAAATGGCAAGCAACAACCAAATGGCTGATAGTAATAAAGTGGTGATGATTAGACACTGCACAATATAATGTCGCCACGTAGACTTTGACGGAGTGCCATTCACAGAGTTGCTTTTCACAGAGCTGCTTTCTACGTTATGCATATTTACGTGGCTGTTATCTACGTTAGGATCATCTCGGCCGCTATGATTTACGCCACCACGAGCCATGTCGTTATCTGAACGATGATGCTTGGAGCGCGGTGAAAGCAGGCGAGAAAAAACAGAACGTAGCGACATAGCGTTTTTCTTAGTGGATTGAGGCTTTGACCATAGCAAAATTCATAACACACTGACAATACAATTTGAGTGAATTTGTCGTTGAATGTCGGTGAGTCATAAGATAAAGTGAAGCTAATTTATCGTGGTTTGTTTATGATTTAATACTGAATTAATGATACGCGACCTATTTTGTTTACAGTTTTTATCCCCATCTACGTTTTACCTGTTGTTTGTTCTTACTTTGATTTTTATTAACTAAATTTTTATTAACTAAAGAGGTTAAATCACACCACCATGTCTGACGACACTCCCAGCCCGAGTAGTTGGTCGATGCGCGGCTTAAAACGCTGGCTATCGACCGCCCCTGAAACCCGTGATGAATTGATTCGTTTGGTACAAGACTCGCGTCAATTCTTAGAGCCTGATACTGTCGATATGTTAGAAGGCGTGCTCGATCTGCCTGCGACCCAAGTGCGTGAAATCATGACCCCGCGCCCGCAAGTGATTGGTCTACATGAGAGCACCAGTCTCGCTGAAGTGATGGATATCATTCTTGAGACCACACACTCGCGCTATCCTGTTTTTGACAGTCAAGATGATGATGCCGTCATTGGTATCCTCTTGGCAAAAGATCTGATACCTATTCTCGTCCATATGGTGCGTGACCAAGAAGAGAAAATAGACAGTAAACGTCTCAGAGATTTGGTGCGTCAGCCACTATATATTAGTGAGACGGCTCGTTCTGATACCTTGTTACGCTCACTACAGCGTACGCAAGTGCATATGGCCATCGTCGTCGATGAGTTTGGTAACTTTGGCGGCGTGGTCACTATGGAAGATTTGCTCGAGGAAATCGTTGGGGATATCGTCGATGAGCATGATGACTTTGATGAGGACAGTGATATTAATAATATTATCGCTGATCCTGACAAGCCAAACACGTGGCGTGTGCAGGCTTCTACGGTGATAGAAGACTGTAATGATGAGCTTGGCTGTCACTTTGATGATACCGATGTCGATACAATGGGCGGTCTGGTCATGCAGGCACTTGGCTTCGTGGGTGATCTAGAAGGTGAGAGCGTCATAATAGATGATTGGAAAATCACGATTACTGATGTCGAAGGACGCTTTATCCAAAACTTAGAGTTGACCAAAACAGATGTTAATCAGCAAGTTTTGATAGGCAGTCATTGATCTGGTGCTAGGGCGTGTCCTCAATTCAATCGATAGTTATCTAAATGGGTTAAAAATGGCTAAATCTTGCCACATGGCGTCAAATAGCTGACTAATATCTCGATATTATCTGCGCTATTTTCCTTGTTTGACTGCGATTTATCTCATTTTTATCACCATTTTTAAAATGAGGACACGCCCTAGTCATCTAAAAGCTTATCGAGAAGTATAAGAAAACACGATTGCGGTCGTGTTTTTTTTGGTCTGCTATTAGCGTTTGCTACGCAATGTTACCTATTAATAGGTTGAGACTGGTATCATGGGCAGGTTTAATTTTTAGATACGGTATGGAATATTATACGGTCAGTTTCAGCTTGGTTTTTACCTGATTGCTGATGCTTAAAATTTTGAAAAATATGGTTTTGGATACCTGCTATGCGTCTGTCTACTGTTGATTTGCAAAAACGCCTGAACCCCGAGAAGCCAAAGGGCTTACCTCTAGCATTGACCGTGCTAATTGCCTTGCTGGCAGGTGCGGTGTTTATCTTTGCACTCGCGCCTTATGGTGTGTGGCCTGTAGCATTGGTGTCGCCTGCTATTTTATATGCATTATTGATGCCTGATATGAGTGGTAAGCGTGCTTTTCTTATCGGTCAAGCCTATGGTACAGGGCTTTTTTGTGTAGGCGCGTTTTGGCTTTATACTTCCATTCATACGTATGGTGCCATTCCAGTATGGCTGTCGCTACTTATGATTGCCATTATGGGGCTAGGCATGGGCTTGTTCCATGGATTTTTGGCACTGGTTTTCAATCGAATGGTCGGCCGTCAGCCATTGTCCTTTGCCGCGCTTTGGATACTACAAGAGTGGATGAAGACGTGGTTGCTCACTGGATTTCCGTGGCTGTTCGTTGGCTATGCCTTTACAGAGCAAGCTTGGCTGTCATCGCTCGCGCCAGTTGCTGGAGTGTTTGCTATCTCGTTCGTTGCCGTATTATTGGCAGCCAGCGTGGTCGAGCTGTTGCGTCGCCGTGGCGGTTATATGATTCCTTCGATCGCTTTGTTAGTGATTAGCAGCGTGTTATGGCTGATAAATCCGCAATGGACCAAGCCAAAAGGCACGCCCGATCTATCTGTATCGTTGATTCAAGGCAATATCCCACAAGATTTAAAATGGTTGAATGAATATCAACTCGAAACCCTAAATATCTATGCAACGCTAACGAGCACAGAGTGGGGAAGTGATCTTGTGCTATGGCCTGAATCCTCCATTCCTATGTCTCAGCTAGCTGCAGCTGACTTTATCAATGAAATGGCAAAATTGGCCAATGAGACAGATACGACATGGGTGACGGGCATACCTTATGTGGATGAAGCCGCCTACGATGCCAGTACCGATAAATATGCACCGTTTTATAATAGTGTGATTGCATTGGGCGCAGAGGGAGAAGGGCTGTATAAAAAGCAGCGTCTGGTACCGTTTGGTGAGTACATTCCGTTTCAGGGATTGCTAGATGTTTTACCTAACTTGGCTGGCAGTCAAGATATCATGAGCTATAGCCGTGGCAGTAACGAGCAGTCACCACTGCGTGTACGTGGTCATAACTTAGGTACGGCAATATGCTATGAAGTGGCCTATCCTGATACCACCCGTAGGAATGCGGTCGGTACGGACTTTTTATTGACTATCTCAAACGATGCTTGGTTTGGCAAGTCGGCAGGTCCATTGCAACATTTACAGATGGTACAGATGCGTGCATTAGAGAATGGTCGTTGGTTTATGCGGGCGACCAATACGGGCGTCACGGCTATCATCGATCATAAAGGCCGTATCGTTGAGCGTGCGCCGCAGTTTGAGCGTACCGTATTACGAGGCAATGTCCAAGCGCGAGTTGGCAGTACACCTTATATGCGCTTCGGTAATTATCCTATTTTGTTCATTATGACGCTGCTATTGCTATTAAGCTATTTTGGCAAGCGTGGGATCGCTCAACTTCGTTTGGGCGCGTCACGTAAATAAGAGATAGTGCTCGACTATAAAAGAGACTGGCAAAATTTGTCGATAATAAATCCTTTAAATACTTAAGGGTTTTAACAAATCGGTACAAATTGCGATATAATAGGCCAATATTTCAAATATTTTGTGCAAGGTGGATCAGGTATGTCAGAAGGTATCGTCAATAACAATCCAAAAAAAGAGCTGTTATACACTTTAGGTGGCATTGCCTTGTTTTTAGGTATTGTTTTACTTATTGGTGTTTCTGGATTTTTACGTCCAGCAGGACAGCACATTACTGTTCAGACTGCTGAGGAGTTAGCTGCTGCTGATGAAGCAGAAGCGACTGCCGCTGAAGATGCTGCTGCGCCAGCTAATGAAACAGCACCGGCAGAAACTGACACTGCAGCAGATGCAACTGTCACGCCAGCCACAGATGCTGGAGATTCTACTGCTGAAGGTTCTACTGACAGCGCAGTAGTGACTGCCGAAGCAGGTACCGCGACTGCCTCTGGCACCGTAAGCCAAACCGCCGTGGCTGATGCCGAATTGACCGCAGAGCAAGCGGACGGTGATTTGGAAGCTGGCGACGCAGCTGATGATACGGCAGCGGCACAGTAGTCTGTAGCATGGTCATTTTGATCTAACAGTGCTACTTAGCTATTAAGTAACAGATATTCAAGTGACAGCATTATGAAGTCTCTATCAACAGTGCTATAAGTATAATAGTAGTGTCTTCGAGACTAAGAAAAAAAGCCCTTTCTCAACTATTGAGAACGGGCTTTTTTTATGGGTAATTGTGTAATTTTTAACCAACTTTTTCTTTACTTGATTATAACCAAGTGAAACAATGTTCCGCCTATATGACCGTTCATCTGAATAATCAGGGGTTTGGTCATTACCAATATGATCTTTAAAGGAATAAAGTTATGGGCACAGAAACAAAATCGGGGGCTCATGCTGCTGAATTAGACGCACTAGATACTGGCTTTATGGGGCATCCAACGCCGCTACGTCCATTGTTTTTCACTGAGATGTGGGAGCGTTTTTCTTATTATAGTATTCGCCCGCTACTGGTCTTATTTATGGTGGCGACGGTAGGTAGTGGTGGTTTTGGCTTTGATGAAGTCACTGCTTCTGCTATCTACGGTATCTTTGCAGGTTCATTGTACTTGGCAGCTGTACCAGGGGGCTGGCTAGCAGATAACTGGCTAGGTCAGGAGAGAGCACTGTGGTGGGGCAGTATTATCATTGCCCTTGGCCATTTGTGTATTGCACTCTCTGCTATGTTTGGCATGACACTGTTCTTTGTCGGTTTAATCTGTATTGTCTTGGGCTCAGGGTTATTTAAGACCTGTATCTCAGTGATGGTTGGAGCCCTATACCCGAAAGGTGACTCTCGCCGTGATGGCGGTTTTACCTTGTTCTATATGGGTATTAACATCGGCGCGTTATTGGCTGCGCTAATTGTTGGTGTATTCAAAGAAAAAGGTATGTGGCATGTCGGCTTTGGCGTTGGTGGCTTGGGTATGCTGGTCTCATTACTCATATATCGCTTTGTAGCACAAAAGAATTTAACAAAATATGCTCGAGCTAAAGGCATCTCTGCCGAGTGGGAAAAATCCAATGATCAATACAAAAATGTCGGTCGCTGGGTTGGTGGTTTTGTAGCATTATTAGTAGCTGTAGTGCTATTGGTTTCTACAGGAATGATATCGTTCAATCCTGAGATGGTCGCAGAGTATATGACTTATATCATTGCTGCGGTGGTCATCCTATACTTCGCTATTATGTTCATTTCACCTAAGCTAGATAAGACAGACAAGCTGCGTTTGTTGATTTGCTTTATCTTAATTATTGGTTCGACGCTGTTTTGGTCGAGTTTTGAGCAGCAGCCAACGTCTTTTAACTTGTTTGCTGATCGTTATACCGATCTCAACGTTTTAGGCTTTGAAGTACCGAGTATTTGGTTCCAGTCGTTGAACCCTTTGTTTATTCTGATATTGGCACCTATCATCAGTATCATCTGGGTCAAGCTTGGTAATCGAGGTCTTGAGCCTAGCAGTATGGCCAAATTTGCACTGGGTATGCTACTCGCAGCGGCAGGTTTTGCATTGATGATTTTTGCTTCAAAAAGCATCTTAGCGCCTGGTGCTGGCTTGGCATCGCCACTATGGTTGGTAGGTAGTCTGTTGCTATTAACGTTGGGTGAGTTAGCACTAAGCCCAGTGGGTTTGTCTGCGATGACTAAGCTCGCGCCAGAGGGTATGCAAGGTCAAATGATGGGGCTGTTCTTTGCCTCTATTGCCATGGGTAACCTGGTTGCGGCCTTCTTTGGTGGTCATGTATCTGCTGACAAAATCGAAGGATTGCCAGGTCTATTTACAACCATGACAATATTCTTGGTGGTCACTGCCATATTCTTGCTGATATTAGCAAAACCTATCAATAAAATGCTCAAAGATAGCGAGCGTGAAAAGCAACTGGCCAAGCCATAAGGTATAGTCTGCCCACTATAAAACCGCTACAGCGTCAATCTCGCTAACCATACGAATGTATAGCTTGCCCTCGGTTTTCTTGTATCGATCTTATTTTGGATGAATTATAGGCTGATATACATTTGTGAATAACAACAGTACAAGTGGCGTATGATGAGACGTGTTACCATTATTGGTAACACGTTTTATTGTTTCAATTGGTGAGATACTTCTCTTGCGCCATTGAAACCTTGCCTTGCTATCTGCCCAAACATCTAATGGTGTTCTGCTGTCATACTATTCTGTTTTAATTATAGATAGTTTCATGTATCTGGCTATTTGCAAACTTTTAACTCTTAAACAATTGAATGTAATTGATTCTAATTCTAGTAATAATATGTCAATGAATGCTTAAAATGTTTCCACTCGAATAAGACGACTATCTATAGTCGCCGCACAGCAATAATTTTCTAAATCTAATTTCTTCCAAATTAATTGCTCTATCTCTAATAAGGACACTTTTAATGAATAAACAAACTATCCACGCTCGTATCGATAGTCTGCGTCAGACAATCGCTGCACAAGACCTGACGGCAATCATCGTACCGTCTGCTGATCCACATTTATCTGAGTACTTACCTGAATATTGGCAAGCACGCTTATGGCTGTCAGGGTTCACAGGTTCGGTCGGTACGCTCGTCGTGACGGCTGATTTTGCTGGTCTGTGGACAGACAGTCGTTATTGGGTACACGCTGCTGATCAGTTAGAAGGCACCGGAATTACTTTAGAGAAGCTGGCTCCAGGTCAGCCGAATCATATCGACTGGCTCGCCGAGCATTTACAAGAAGGCGATAGTGTTGCAGTCGATGGCAATGTGTTGTCTATCGCTGAGCAGGATCGATTATTGAATGCATTTGATGCCAATGACATTACCTTAATAACTGAGCGTGACGTGTTGACAGAGATATGGTCAGATCGTCCAGCGCTACCAGCTGCCAAGTTGTATGCTCATGATGAACAATTTCTTGCTCAGTCTGCCACCTCAAAACTTGCCGCTGTGCGTGCAGGTATGGCAGAGGCAGGAGCGACGCATCATTTACTTTCAAGTTTAGATGACATCGCATGGTTAACCAACTTACGCGGTGCGGATGTTGATTATAACCCTGTGTTTTTGTCACACATGCTCATCAGTGAAAATGACGCGATGTTGTTTATCGATAATAATAAAGTCAGTGCTGATATCGCCACAGCCCTAAAAGATAGCGGTATCACGATTGCTGATTATGATGCCGTACAAGAGGCATTGAGCGCCTTGACGCCAGAAGATTTATTGTTATTAGATCCAAGCAAGGTCGCAGTCGGTACGCTATCGAAGATGGCAGACGGTATCGGCTTTATTGAGAAAATGGCGCCAAGTACGTTACTCAAATCTGTTAAAGCGGATGCTGATATCGATCATGTGCGTGAGGCAATGCGTCAAGATGGTGCTGCCTTAGCTGAGTTTTTTGCGACATTTGAGCAGCGTTTAGCAAACGGTGAGCGTTTGAGTGAGCTAGACGTTGATAGCATGCTAATCGATGTACGTAGTCAGCAGCCACACTATGTATCGCCAAGCTTTCCAACGATTGCCGGTTTTAATGAAAACGGTGCGTTGCCACATTACCGTGCAACACCAGAAAAATTCAGCTACCTTGATGTGGCCGAGGGCGAGGGTGGGCTATTACTGATTGACTCAGGCGCGCAATATCAAAACGGCACGACGGATATCACTCGCGTGGTCGGTATCGGGCAAGTCAGTTCTGAGCATAAACGCGACTTTACCACCGTGCTAAAAGCCCATATTGCACTGGCAAAAGCGCATTTCCCTGACGGTATCGCTTCACCATTAATCGATGCCATTTGCCGTGCGCCTTTATGGCAAGCACAGATGGACTATGGTCATGGTACTGGTCACGGGGTTGGCTATTTCTTAAACGTTCATGAAGGCCCACAAGTCATTGCTTATAGTGCCAGTACGCCAAAAGAGCGTGCGATGAAAGAAGGTATGATTTCAAGTAATGAGCCAGGTCTATACCGTGAAGGAAAATGGGGCATTCGCATAGAAAACCTAATGGTTAATACGCGTGTGGCAAGCCCTACTGAGACAGAGTTTGGTAAATTCTTAAACTTTGAAACCGTTACCTACTGCCCAATCGACACCCGTTTGATTGAGCCGTCGTTATTGACTCAAGTAGAAATTGACTGGCTAAATGACTATCATAGCCAAGTTTATGCGGAGCTGAAAGACCGTGTCGATGGTGCAGCACTTGAATGGCTCACTGAGCGTACGCAGGCTATTTAAAGTAAAAGCCTATATCTGCGAATCTAAAATAGAAAAAGCCCTGTAAATTATTTACAGGGCTTTTTCGTTATCGGAACTCAGCATTTAGCTTCGTTATGATTCTTTATTGGTCTGTGATTTATCTTGATCGCTTAGATTTTGAATGACTTCAGCACGTAACCAAGATTTTAAGTTTTCAGACATCAGCATCATTTGCTCACTGAGATAGTCATCAATTTGCACCTCAAGTTCACGGATCAGTTCTTGATGCGTGGTACTCAGTTTGGCGTCTTTTAATGCTAACTTGATGGCAGTACTGGCTTTATCGTTGATGGCTTTAATGGCGCTATCATTTTTAACGCTGCTATCATTATCAACCGTATTGTCTTCAACAGCATTTGCATGTTCGCTGATGGTTTTATAGTTCGGCGTAGGATTTTCAGTAGCCACACTTTGGGTATTATTTTTTTCAGAATTATTAGGGATGCTACTATTAGCGTTGTTTGCAGCATTTGTCTCAACTGCTACTACTGATTTATCATTATTCTTATCAGCGGCTATTGCTGCATTTTTTTCTTGTTCTTTTTGTGCAGCCTCTGCTTCTTCACGCAGCTTGGTTTCTTCTTTTAGTTTGGCTTCTTCTTTGAGCTTGGCATCCTCTGCTGCTTTTATTTTTTGCGCTTCTTCGACATGTTGTTGTTCAGCGGCTGCGCGTGCTTGCTCTTGCTTATCGGCAATGGCTTTAGCAATCGCTTGCTCGGCTTCGTGGTTTTCGTAGAGCTCATCGATATGAGCATCTAAGTCATGGGTTTGAAATTCAAAGCTCTCAAAGGGTGTATCGCTTTGCAATAAAGTGGTGATGTCTTTTAGCTCTTGAGTAATAGCTGCGCGGATGGGTTCAGGCGCACACGTCCAGCGTTGGTAAAACTGATGGGAAAATGAGTAGCTTGACATGGTATCTTCCATAAATGTTCCAAAAATTACCCCTTATCATACGCAAGTAAGATAAGGGGCTGCAAGTGGACAAACGTAGTCAGTCTGACGGTATCGTTACATTTTCGCTCTTAAGACATTATGATTGACTGCTTTTATGACCATTTTGCAAAAATCAACGAACCGTTAGTGCCACCAAAGCCAAAGCTATTAGATACCGCATATTGTAAGTTGTCGACTTTACGTGATTGGTTGGCCACATAGTCGAGGTTGCAATTGTCTTCGAGATTATCCAAGTTAATGGTAGGTGGTACATGCTGATGCTGAAGCGCCATCACAGTGAAAATAGCTTCAATACCGCCCGCAGCGCCAAGCAAATGGCCTGTCATAGACTTGGTGGAGCTGACCAATATAGTGTCTTTAACTGCTGAAAAAACGGTTTCAATAGCCAGTGATTCGGCGACATCGCCAGCGGGTGTGCTGGTACCATGTGCATTGACATAACCCACGCAAGACGCCTCGATACCCGCATCATGAATCGCATTTTGCATGGCACGGGCAGCACCGCTACCATCTTCTGGTGGCGAGGTAATGTGACTGGCATCATCACTCATACCAAACCCAACCAGTTCTGCCAATATCGTTGCACCACGTGCTTTAGCATGGGCAAGGCTTTCTAATACCATTACACCAGCACCATCACCGAGTACAAAACCATCACGGTCTTTATCAAATGGGCGTGAGGCTTTGGTTGGTTCATCATTGCGTGTTGATAACGCATGCATCGCGGCAAAACCAGACATACCTAAAGGACTAGAGCCTTTTTCGCTACCACCTGCCAGCATGACATCGGCATCACCATGCGCAATCAATCGCGCTGCTAAACCAATGGCGTGTGTTGAAGTTGTACAGGCTGTCGATGTGGCAAGGTTAGGGCCTTTTAGCTTATGTTTGATGGCTACAAGACCGGCTGCCATATTCACAATAGAGCCAGGAATAATAAAAGGCGATACTTTTTTTGGCCCGTGAGCATTGAGCGTCGCACAGCTGTTTTCGATGGTTTGAATACCACCAATACCTGACCCAATAATCACGCCAAAACGTTCTTGATCAACATTTTTAACGGGTGCATCGGCTGCACCAATCTCATCGATGAAGCCAGCATCATGTAAGGCCATGGTAGTTGCGCCGATGGCATAATGCATAAACTCATCATAGCGGCGCGCATCTTTTGCATTCATATATTGCTTGGCATCGAAGTCTTTGACCACACCGGCAATTTGAGCGCGGTATTCTGTGGCATCAAAGTGAGTGATGGGTACGATACCACTTTCGCCATTCAGAAGTTTGGTCCATGTGCTCTCAAGATCTAGGCCCAGTGGGGTGATAGCTCCCATACCGGTAACGACCACTCGAGTGTCATCATCGCGCTCATAATGAGGCTTTTTTGGACGGCGCTTTGTGCCAGTCGTCGTCGGTGATGTGGCTGTATTGATGTCTTGGCTCATGCTATATGTCCTGTACTTGCGTTCCTAAAAGGATGGTTTTTTCTGATATTATTTGATTGCGCTGTCGTCATATCGTTTGTTACTGTCGCGTTATACTCTTTATAGCGTCATACATGCATTTTTACAACCATTATAAAACACTTAAGTGTACATATGTAAACTTAAGTGTAGTATACTTGCGAAGGCTAACGAGTGTAGCAAAAGCTACTTGTTATTTTAGCTACCTGCTGTTCTAGGTATCTATTGCTTTAATAGTATAAAGGTATTGCTGATGACTGCCTATACTTTGACTATGCAGTTTATCCACGATAATGCCGTTACTATCTACGGTAAAGACATTGTATTGTCGTCTCGCTAAATATACTCATGTGCAACTTGTACTAGGTTCATTTATATCAATGTACTGAGAATATAAATATAACCATGTTTTGTGGGGCAGGTAATAGCAACACGTGCTAGTGAGACAAGCGATATGGTAATGAGAGCTGCTAAGCAAAACACACTTGCCCTAACACTACGTTTTTACTTGCACCCGTCACTGCTGGCAAATTACCTGTTTCACCCATCAACGTCTGTCTCGCTAGCCATGCAAAAGCAACGGCTTCTACCCATGTTGGATCCAGTCCTAAGCTCGCAGTCGTTTCTACTGTGCAATGAGGAAGGTTTGCCTGCAAGCGCGTCATTAAATAGCTATTCAATGCACCGCCACCGCAGACGTATACTGCAGTATTTTTATTAGCGTCGATACATTGATTAATTTGCGCACTCGCGCTGATGGCCGTCAGCTCAGTGATCGTGGCCTGTACATCTGCTGAGGAATAACGAATGATAACAGAGGCCTGCTCGAATTTTTGTAGCTCGTCTTGTAGCCATGCTAAGTTAAAGTCTTCACGGCCCGTACTTTTGGGATAAGATTTTGCAAAAAACGGATGTTCTAACAGTTGGTTGAGCAGCGGCTCAATGACTTGACCAGACTGTGCCCATGCACCACCAGCATCATAGCCTTTATCTGTATGCAATGCGGTCCACGCGTCCAATAATAAATTGGCAGGGCCAGTGTCGTAACCTACAACGGCATTATCTACAACATTACCTATGACATTGTCTGGTTGATTTGATAAGTTATTAGAAGCCGCTGGCAAGACAGTGATATTAGCAATGCCACCCAAGTTCAATAACACGCGAGTACTGTCAGGCGTGGCAAACAGTGCTTGATGAAAGGCTGGAACCAATGGCGCACCTTGACCACCAACGGCCATATCACGGCGACGAAAATCGCTAACCACACTGATACCTGTACGCTCAGCGATGATATTGGCATCGAGCAACTGCAAGCTAAAGCTCATCTGCGGACGATGGCGCACAGTCTGACCATGACAGCCAATGGCTAGCACCAACTCTACATCAGTATCAGCTTGTTTTAATAACGTATTGACCACCTCACTCGCAAACTCACCATACTCGCGACTTGCCCAGCCGAACCAGTCCAGTTCGCTATTTGGTTCGTCAGCTGTGGGTGTTAATGTCTGAACACCATTGGGCTGACATAATGCCAATAATACTTCACGCAGTCGCGGTGGGAAGTCTTGGCTATAAGATGCTAACAAACGCATGGGCTGCTGCTTTTCTTCTTCATTGCCAGTATCTGCACCGAATTGACAAAGAGCGGCATCCATACCGTCCAAACTGGTGCCTGACATCATGCCGATATATAAACCATCATCGAAGTTTTCAAACACAGTCTGCTCAAGTGCCTCAGTAAGTGTGGCATAATTTAAATCGTCAATATTTTCCAAGCTATTATCCAAATCACTGTCCATCTCTAAATCTGGATGAGTATTGTGTTGAGTATCAGCAATAGATGCGGGGTTGGTCATGGCAATTTACCTTAAAAAACGCTAGTATATCCGTCAAATTCTAACATCTTTTGCGGGCTACGAGACCTTAATACCATTCCCAAAATCAGAGCAGCAAGGAAAACGAGTGTAAGTCCTGCACTTATTACGCTAAACGAGTTTGCCACCGCTCATCATATTTTTTGGTTTGGTATGATTTAGTATAAATAGCCCAAACGTTTAACCCTTAATAAAGACAATAAAGAGATCATCATGACCACGCAAACGTACACCCTAGAAGAACAACTTGCGCTTATCCAGCGCGGAACACAAGAAATCCTATCTGAAGAGGATTTAGTGGCGAAGCTTAAGCTAAACCGTCCATTGCGTATCAAGGCAGGCTTTGATCCTACCGCACCTGACCTGCATTTAGGTCATACCGTGCTGATTAATAAACTCAAGCACTTTCAAGACTTGGGTCATGAGATTTATTTTCTAATCGGTGATTATACGGCCAAGATTGGTGATCCTTCTGGCAAAAACAGCACACGTCCGCCATTGACTGATGAGCAAATCAAAGCCAATGCCACAACCTATGCTGAGCAAGTATTTAAAATTTTGGACAAAGAAAAAACTCGCGTGGTCTTTAACTCTGAGTGGTTCAACGACATGAGCGCCGCTGATATGATTCAGCTTGCTAGTCAGCAAACGGTTTCGCGTATGCTTGAGCGTGATGATTTTTCTAAGCGCTATGCCTCACAGACCCCAATCTCTATCCATGAGTTTTTGTATCCGCTCGTGCAAGGCTATGATTCTATCGCGCTAAAAGCCGATGTTGAGCTTGGTGGTACCGATCAAACCTTTAACCTATTGATGGGACGCACGTTGCAAGGCCGTTATGGTCAAGAGCAACAAGTATGTATCACCGTACCAATTTTGGAAGGGTTAGACGGCGTTAATAAAATGTCTAAGTCTTTAAATAACTACGTGGCTATTTATGATGCACCGGGCACCATGTATCAAAAAATCTTATCTATGCCAGATACGTTAATTCGCCGCTACTTTGAATTTTTAAGCTTTAAACCGATGGACGAAGTCGAAGGTTTATTGGCAGAAATGGAAAACGGTCGTAACCCACAAGAAATCAAACGTATCTTGGCTGAAGAGTTAATCGAGCGTTTCCATGACGCTGATGCCGCTGCCAATGCGCATAAATCAGCGGGTAATGTCTTAGCTGATGGCGAACTGCCAATCGATTTGCCAGAAGTAACGGTAGATCTAGAAGGTCAGGATGCACTGTTTATCACTCAAGTACTGAACCAATCTGGGCTGGCTAAAAACAGCTCATCTGCCAAAGATATGGTAAAACGTGGTGCGGTAAAAGTAGATGGTGAAGTGGTTGATGCAGGTTTCAGCTTAACCTCAGGTCAGACAGTCGTTATCCAAGCAGGCAAAAAAGCCTATGCGAAAGTGACAGTTGGTTAATATGAATAAGGTCGAAACCTTTAAAATACTCAGACAAGATTTTCAAAATTTAACTTATGAAAATCATGAGAACCAAGATAAGCTGTCTATTAGATTTACAGCGCTGATCAGTAAGTTTATAGATAGTGAATCAGCTTATATTAAGAAATTTGATAATGTTAGCTTTACTTCTGGCACAAATTTTTTTTATGAACCTAAGTCTAAGGAAATCTGGATGGCTGGTCATAAGCATGCTTTACAGCTTATAGATGACGTAATAGAAGATATCGAGCTGTTTGATACTCTTGATAGACCAACTAAAAAAGAATCTTTAATTACTAAAGATAGCTCTAAGGTTTTTATCGTTCACGGTCACGATGATGGCGCTAAAGAAACAGTAGCTAGATTTGTAGATAAGCTCGGTTTTAAAGCTGTTATTCTCCATGAGCAAGTAGATTCTGGCGCTACAATCATAGAGAAGTTAGGAAAGCATACGGATGTAGGTTTTGCTATCGTTCTCTATACTGAGTGCGACATTGGCGGAGTTATTAAGTCTAACCCCGAAGATCTGAAACCACGAGCAAGGCAAAATGTTATTTTTGAACATGGACTCTTGATTGGTAAGATTGGTCGAGCAAATGTGGTTGCGCTTGTGAAAGGTAATGTCGAAATTCCAAATGACATCTCAGGCGTGGTCTATAAATCCATGGATACAAGCGGAGCTTGGAAATATAGCATTGCTAGAGAAATGAAAAGCTCTGGCTATGATGTCGATATGAATAAAATTGACTAATTGGAAGTAATAATGACAGATCAGATAGTTCAGCAAGGCATCTACCGCCATTATAAAGGCAGCCTTTACCAAGTTTTGCATACGGCACAGCATTCAGAAACTGAAGAGTCGCTAGTGGTTTATCGTTGCCTATATGGTGAATACGGCGTGTGGGTGCGTCCATTAGCCATGTTTACTGAAACGGTTACGGTAGACGGTAAGCAAGTGCCACGCTTTGAATTGATTAAAGACTTAGCTGACTAGTATTAATCTTTTAGATAATGTGAAGGGCTCAATAAACAAATAAAAAAGCGACTTTTAAAGTCGCTTTTTTATGTCTATTAAAATCTAGCTAGCCAAAAACTGCTTTAATACCTTATAAAAAGCCACAGGCGCATCCATCGGCACCGCATGGCCAGATTTTGGCAAAATAATGCTGTGCGCATTGGGCAATAACTCAAGCAACTGTTGTTGCCACTTTGGATCATACAACTGCGAGCGCCCACCAATCAATAAAGTGGTTGGCGTCGCTACCGTTGGCAACACATCACGATAATCGTAGGGCAGCGCAACATAAGCAGATAGGCAGCGCAGTTTGTGCTGCCATGTCGCATGCTTCATCAGTGAGATTTTGTGTGGTGCTCGATAGCTCAAGGTTTTCGTCAATACTTGTGAAGGCTTGGCACTGACAGAGAGCAGTGAAAATGAGCGCTCTATATCCAATAAGTCTGCTTTTAATCGATAGGGCAGATAGCGGAAATCATCAACGTGCATATATGGCTCAGCGTGAGAAATTAACCGCGTAAACTGAGCAAATAATTCTGTCTGACGTGTACCAAAGACGCCGCCATCTTGCCAGTCGGGCTGATTATGAATAAGAGGCGCTTGGTCAATATTAAGATAGTGGCTGACACTGTCATGACCAAAACGCTTAAAGTATGCCCACATGACCAATGCACCCATTGATATCGCAGCAATAGGAAAGGTGTCCACGGTTGTCTGTTGACGAATATGCTGTACCACTTGCTGCGTGTCTTCTGCATATTGTTCAATAAAATCAAACGTTGGTAACCTCAAATCACTGGCCAAACCAAAACCACGAAAATGCGGCAAATAAAAGCAATGATTTTGGGTCAGCGACAATATAAACGGCAAAAACTGCCGTGCATCCATACCAAAAGCATGCAGTAGCAGCACGGGTTGACCTTTACCAATCACAGACGTCGGTATCAGCGTACCGTCAGTCGCTGTCACATGAGTGGTTTGCAATTGGTATTGCTCAGGTATTTTGAATGCCATTTTAAATGTCGCTTTGAACATGTGGGGTTTATATGGATTTGACTATACTACTGCCAGAGTTTGGCGTAGTGGGCATCGCTGATGTTGGCAATATCTAATGTTGCTAGCATTTCACGTAGGGCAGTCCAACGTTCAGAGTCTGGTTGAATAGGCGCTATCAAGCGTTTTAAAGTATCATTGATAATGTCATCCATCAATGCAGATGGTGTCTCACCTGTATAGGCGTAATAAATCGTGCGTGCTTGTTCGGGGTTGTCGATACACAACTGCGCCATTGCTGTACTGACGGATACAAACTGTGTCAACGCTTCTGACTTTTCTTCCCAAATACTATGTGTGGTCATTAGCTCCAATGCTGAAAAGTTAGGATATGGTGATAAATGCTGATCAATAAAGGTATAGTCAAGCCCTGTATGATTGGCCTCAATACCTTCAAAGTTATAAAAGCACAACCATGCGCCATCAAATTCGCCTGCTTCATCACCCTTTTGCAGGTTTTCTAAATGCTGAAAGTCGGTCTCTACAAAACTGACATTAGCGGCATCTAACACAAAACCATTTTTCTTGGCATAACGGCTTAAAATCTCAAAGCCAATTTTATTGGTAATAGGGTTGGCTGCAGGCGTTGTAATACGAATCGGTTGGTTTTGATGTAATTTATCAAGACTGCTTTGCTTGATAAGCACGCCACCGTCTGTCACAAAAAAACAGCCCAATGCTTTTAAGTCTTCAAAATAATGCTCGAATAAGTGAATCGGTTCGTTCACGTGTAAATCAATATTGCCTGCTTCTAATTCTGTAAAGCCATCGTAATGTTCAGTTGGCTCTATCATATTAATATCAAGCCCTGCCTCGGCATAAGCACCAGTATGAATGCCTGCAATAAAAGGTAGGTGATCTGGATTTAAAAACCATTCTAGCGTCAGAGTGAGTGCAGTGTTTGGCATAACATATCCTTATATCATTAACAGAAGTAAGTCACAGGTAGGTCACATTAAAAGTGACAGTGTTGACCATAGCATAAAATAACGGTAAAAATGGCTGAAAAAAATCAGGCCGCGATACAGTATCAAAATAAGATATTGTATCGCGGCCTGATGGTAGTGACATTAATGCTCAATATTGACTAGCCATTGTTTTTTGCAATGGTTAAGCCATTATAGGTCTGCGCAACTGGCATCACTTCTAAGCGGTTCACGTTGATATGTGCAGGTGACTCAATCAGCCATAATAAAATATCACCAACATCATCACCAGTCATGGTTTTGAAACCGTCATAAACCTTGGCAGCTTTATCGCTATCGCCATGATAGCGCACGTTTGAAAACTCAGTGCCCGCGACATTACCTGGCTCAAGATTGGTCACGCGTACTTGTGTGCCAAGTAAGTCAGCTCGTAAGTTTAGACTGAACTGTTTTACAAATGCTTTAGTCGCGCCATAGACGTTACCACCAAAGTACGGCCAGCTACCAGCAATCGAACCGACATTAATGATATAGCCGCTATCGCGAGCGACCATCGCTGGCAAGACAGCATGGGTCAGCGCTATCAACCCTTTGATATTGGTATCGGTCATGCGCATCCAGTCATCTAGATTGGACTCTTGTGCTGGCCCAGCGCCCAGCGCCAATCCTGCATTGTTCACCAAGACATCGATTTGGTTAAAACCATCGGGCAAGTCAGCAATGATTTGTGGAATAGAAGCCGTATCGCTGACATCCATGACTACAGGTAAAAATGCCTCGCCCAAATCTGCAGCCAATGCTTGTAATTTATCGAGGCGTCTGGCACAGCCAATCACGCGATGGCCCTTAGCAACCAAACGCTCTGCCAGCGCTTTACCAAAACCTGCGCTAGCGCCTGTAATCAATACGTTCATGTTATATCCTTATCATTGATACTGTATACTTTTGTCATGACTATCTAAGAAAACCGAATGCCTTGCTAAGATGACCGAACACCTTGATTTAAAGGTTACTGATTTAGTTGCTTACCAAATATTTTATCACCAGCATCGCCAAGACCTGGAATGATATAGCCGTGCTCATCCAAATGGCTGTCCAATGCGGCAGTATAAATAGTCACATCAGGATGTGCTTCGTTGACCACACGTACGCCTTCAGGCGCAGCCACTAATACGAGTGCTTTAATATTAGTACAGCCGTTTTTCTTGAGCATATCAATAGTCGCAACCATAGAGCCGCCTGTTGCTAGCATCGGATCGATGATAAGTGCTGGGCGTTTGTCCATGTGGCTGACGAATTTTTCAAAGAATGGTACTGGCTGTAAGGTTTCTTCGTCACGTTGCAAGCCCACGACAGAGATTTTTGCAGTAGGAATCAGGTCGAGCACCCCGTCAAGCATGCCAATACCTGCACGTAAAATCGGTACAATTGTCGCTGTCTTACCGATGATTTGCTCACCAGTGATTTCGCCACACCATCCCGCCATTGGGAACGTTTCAATCTCGAAGTCACGGCTTGCTTCATACGCCATCAAGCGTGCAAGCTCTTTGGTCAACGTACGGAACTTATAAGTACTACAATCTTTTTCACGCATAAGGCTAAGCTTATGACGGACCAGTGGATGATCGATTACCGTAATTTTTAAACCGCTATTTAGGTCGCTCATAGAATCTCTCTTGATTTTGGGGCTGATGCTTGCGCAGTCACTGCGGTTGCTATTAGTATAAAAGATACAAACACTTACTTCACTTTAACCGTATTTTTGGCACACAAATAGTAAGCTTAATATATTACTAGTAAAGCCAACTGAATACATTCAATGCTTATATAAGGGTCTTAACCTTAATTAATTTACAGTGCTTTTATTCATAACCTACATTTAGGGTCACAATAATTAGATCCAAAGCAATTGAAGCCATCATGATTCAAGCAACCATAATGAAAGCCACAATTATTCGAATCAAACACCGCATCATTCTATATATTTAAGCCATTGACCTCTTAAGCCGACTATATTTCACTATCGCAGCACTATAATAAGTGAAGTAAGGTTTAGGCCTGCTATGATACCAAAAAAACCGCTTTTCTGACGAAGAATCTTATGACTACATACTCATCCCATGCGCATAAAAATACCAACAAGACCGATAGCAACTCAACATTATCCGAAACGCAGGTCGCCGAAATAGAACCTCATCCATTTCCGCCTGTCTTACCACCCAATGCCACTGTCATGATGATGGGAACGTTTCCACCGACTATCGATAAATGGGCAATGAGTTTCCATTATCCAAATTTTTATAATGATATGTGGCGTATCTATGGTCGCGTATTTTTTGATGATGCAGATTATTTCAGAGTAGGGGATGACAAGCGCTTTGATCCTGAACGTATTCGCGCCTTTATGTTTGAGCGCGGGATTGCCTCTTGTCCAACAGTCAAACAAGCCATTCGTGAAACAGGTAACGCCTCAGACAAAAACCTGACGGTCGTTACCCCAGTAAATTTAGATGACATTTTGCCGCAAGTGCCAAAAGTTAAAACGTTATTTACTACAGGTGGCAAAGCGACAGAGGTGCTACTCAATTTACTAAGCGAACCGCCTGCTAAGTCCAAGTATCCTAAGACCAATCAGAGTATGGATTATCCTTACGAATGGCAGAATACAGATAACCAGAAAGCTGATGTGAATAATTTAACCTTGTATAGGCTACCTTCGACTTCACGCGCATATCCTTTATCACTAGATAAAAAAGTAGCTGCTTATAAATCGTTCTTTGAAAAGATGGATAAGTTATAAGCAGTTATATAGAAAAGAGTGGTATAGCAGTATTAGTATATTAAGGAGATTTCAATCATATATCATTGCTAAAGTAAAAGTGCTTTTCTAAAGAAGTGAGAAATCATAAGAGTTTCAACAGCAGTGTCTAAAATTTTAAGTAGCTAAATTTATCTCAACCCATTGAAAAGAATAGTATATTGAAAAAATTGTTAAATTAGTTAAAAAACCTTTAATTAAGGCATTGACACAGCTCTTAAACTCTATATAATACGCCCCTCAACAGGGAGAACTGGCAGTAATTAGGAACTAATTACTTAATTAAAACCCAGTTAACTCATTGAAACGAAATTAAAAAAGAAGTTGACAGACTATTAAAACATGATATGATAGTCAGCTCGCTAAATAGGATAAGCCACA
>NZ_QJSU01000006.1:265171-265411 GCF_003217155.1 Psychrobacter fozii | reverse complement strand
GAAGGCAACACTGACAGCACCACCTTAGACATCACCGTGGATCCCGTAAACGATGTGGTGGCCAACCCTGAAACCGAAAGCACCGATGAAGACGTCACCTTAACGGGCACCGTCATCACCAATGACACGGACGAAGATGGCGACACCCTAACCGTAGACTCAGCCACCGTTGATGTTGATGGCAGTGGCACCCCAGTGACCTTAGTTCTTGGTACAGCCACAGCGCTGACTGCTACTGAT
>NZ_QJSU01000006.1:0-265079 GCF_003217155.1 Psychrobacter fozii | reverse complement strand
TGGCGACACCCTAACCGTAGACTCAGCCACCGTTGATGTTGATGGCAGTGGCACCCCAGTGACCTTAGTTCTTGGTACAGCCACAGCGCTGACTGCTACTGATGGCAGTGCGATTGGTGACTTGACCTTGAATGCGGATGGCAGCTACAGCTTTGATCCGGCGCCTAACTTCAATGGCACCGTGCCACAAGTGGGTTACACCGTGACCGATACTGAAGGCAACACCGACAGCACCACCTTAGACATCACCGTCACACCAGTAGAAGATGTACCAGTCGCGAACCCTGAAGTTGAAACCACGCTTGAAGACACTGAACTCACTGGCAACGTCCTTACTAACGACACCGATGGTGACGGTAACAACACCCTAACCGTAGACTCAGCCACCGTTGATGTTGATGGCAGTGGCACCCCAGTGACCTTAGTTCTTGGTACAGCCACAGCGCTGACTGCTACTGATGGCAGTGCGATTGGTGACTTGACCTTGAATGCGGATGGCAGCTACAGCTTTGATCCGGCGCCTAACTTCAATGGCACCGTGCCACAAGTGGGTTACACCGTGACCGATACTGAAGGCAACACCGACAGCACCACCTTAGACATCACCGTCACACCAGTAAACGATGACCCAGTAGCGGTAGATGATGCGTACACCGTGGTTGAAGATGGCAACGTGATATTGACGCCGCTCACCACTGGTACCGCAGACAGCGATTTGGATGGCGACACGTTAAGTATCAGCAACATCAATGGTACCGACTTGACGCCAGGGACGGCCCAAAGCATTGCCGTGGATAATGGTGTGGTCAACATCGATGCCGCTGGTGTCATCAGCTTCACACCTAACCCTGACTTTAATGGCACCGCCGAATTTGACTACACCATCACCGACGGTACCGCGACCGCGACAGCCACAGAGACCATCACGGTCACGCCAGTGAACGATGCCCCAGTGGCTGTGGATGATGCGTACACCGTGGTTGAAGATGGCAACGTGATATTGACGCCGCTCACCACTGGTACCGCAGACAGCGACTTGGATGGCGACACGTTAAGTATCAGCAACATCAATGGTACCGACTTGACGCCAGGGACGGCCCAAAGCATTGCCGTGGATAATGGTGTGGTCAACATCGACGCGCAAGGGGTGATTACCTTTGTACCGGACACCAACTTTAATGGTCAGGTTCAGTTTGACTACACCATCACTGATGGTAATGGCGGCACAGACACGGCCACTGAGACCATCACCGTCACGGCAGTCAATGATACACCAGTGGCAGTAGATGACGTAGGGTCAGGCCCTTTAAACCAGCTTGTATCAGTTGACATACTAGCCAATGATACTGATCCTGAAAATGATCTTGACCCAACTACCGTCATCATCACCCAAGCACCAGCAGCAGGCAGCATCATCGCCGCTGACGGCAAATCGGTTATTGTACCAGGTGAAGGCATATGGAGTGTTAATAGCACCACAGGTGAGATCACCTTCACGCCAACAACAGGTTTCACTGATGACCCAACGCCGATCAGCTACACGGTTGATGACAGCACGGGATTGACGTCAAACGAAGCAACGGTCACTATCGACTATCCACCGACGGCACCGATAGCAGTAGATGATGCGTATTCTGTAGATGAAGATGGCACCATAGTGATTGACCCATTAAACGCTGACAGCGACTTCGATGGCGACACCCTCAGCATCACCGAGATTAACGGCACCATCTTAACCCCAGGTACCGCGCAAACCATCGCCGTACCAAACGGCGTAGTCACCATAGATACCGCAGGTGTCATCAGCTTCACCCCTGATGCCAACTTTAATGGCACAGTCGAATTTGACTACACCATCACAGATGGTACCGAAACGGCGACAGCAACAGAGACCATTACCGTTACGCCAGTCGATGATGCGCCCGTGGCAGTAGATGACGCATATACCGTAGAAGAAGACGGCACCGTAGTACTAGCACCGCTTACTACTGGCATCGCTGATAGTGACTTGGATGGCGACACCCTCAGCATCACTGACATTAACGGCACTCTCCTAACTCCAGGTACTGCGCAAACCATCGCCGTACCAAACGGCGTAGTGAACATAGACAACGCAGGTGTCATCACCTTCACCCCTGATGCCAACTTTAATGGCGACGTTGAATTTGACTACACCATTACCGATGGCACGTCATCGGTCAGCGCCACAGAAACCATCACTGTAACGCCTGTGAATGACATTGCAGCCAATCCTGAAGTTGAAATCACGCCTGAAGACACGATATTGACTGACAACGTCCTTACTAATGACACAGATGAAGATGGCACCACACTAGCGGTTCAATCAGCAACCGTAGACATTGATGGTAGTGGCACCCAAGTTGCATTGGTGCTAGGTACTGCAACGGCGATCGAAGACAGCACTGGCGCTCCGATTGGTGACTTGACCTTGAATGCTGATGGTAGCTACACCTTTGATCCAGCACTTGACTTCAATGGTACGGTACCGACCGTCAACTACGTGGTGGCGGATCCTGATGGCAACACCGACAGCACCACCTTAGACATCACCGTTAACGATGCACCAATAGTCACTTTTAGTAATATTGCTGTGTCAGAAGAAGGGTTAGCAGGTGGTATTGCTGATAGTAATGCTTTAGCAGGATTTACTGATACTACTAATAGAGCTCAGCAGACAGGTGCCATCGTTGTAACAGACACTGACTTAGCTAGCGTAAATGACCTATCTGTGACATTGAATGGTCCTATTGGTATTACTTCACAAGGCGAGCCTATCACATGGACGCAAGTCGGTGATACGCTCACAGGTACAGCGACGATTGACGGCGTAGTAGTAGATGTTGCGACTGTAACTATTGGTGCATTCACTGACAATGGTGGCGGTAACTATACAGCTGACTATACGACAACCTTACTACAGTCCATAGACCATCCGAATACTACTGGTGAAGACAGTCTGGATTTGGACTTTACGGCTACCGTTAGTGATGGTATAGATGACTCAGCCTCATCGGCGTTTGTCATTTCTGTAGAAGACGATACACCGGATGCTAGTAGCTCAAATGCCGACATTCTTTTACAGCCAGTTAATACTAACTTGTTACTGATTGTGGATGTGTCAGGTAGTATGGGCACTGTTGAAAATGGTGTCAGTAGACTACAGGCAACGAAAGACGCTTTGATAGAAGCTATTGACAAGTATGAAGAGTTCGGTGATGTTAAAGTTAGACTGGTCACCTTTAGTTCAGATGGACAAGCTATTGGTACCGAGTGGGTGTCGTCTGCTGATGCCATTACCCAGATTAATGCTCTAACTGCTGGTGGAGTCACTAACTATGATGCTGCATTGGGTAGCGCTATCGATGCGTTTGACGATGTAGGTAAGCTTGAACCAGTATCGATCGTCGATAGTCAGGGTAATGAAGCATTCAATAACCCTACAAATAAATCTATCTTTATTACCGATGGTGTACCTAATAGAGGTCTTGGTGACACTACTCAGCTTTCTGGAACAGTAAGTACAGGCTCTGCTGATTATGGTATTCAAGCAGCAGAAGAGGTTATTTGGACAGATTTCCTAAAAGCTAATAGTATTGACTCATCAGCGCTATCGATTATTAACTTCAATGCTGGTAGTACCGCTGAAACATCTCTGAATGCAATTGCTTATGATGGTCGTAATGATGTCGATGTTGATGGTGTTATAGTCAGTGCTGCGACTCTAGAGCAGACGATCTTAGACGGTATTGACGCAAGAAATGCAACGGGCAACTTAGTGAGCGCAGGTGGCTCAACCAACACAGGTTTTGGTGCTGATGATGGTTATCTAAGTGAAGTGGATATCGATGGTTCTAACTATACCTTTAATAAATCAACAGGTCAGCTTACAACTGCCGCTGACGCATCTACCTATAGTTATGATCAATCGACTACTACAGTTACTATCACAACTGCAGCAGGTGGCTCACTCATCGTCAATTTCAGCACAGGTAACTATCAGTATGATGTACCAAATGATGCCACTACTGCCTATACTGAGACGTTAACCTTTTCAGTTCTGGACAACGATGGAGACGGCGTTAACAATACTATAGAACTGAATATTCTCTTCCCAGTGACTACAGGAACTGCTGGTAACGACTTCTTATTAGGCAATAACGATGACAACGTACTAGATGGACTCGATGGTAATGACGTCATTAGTGGTGGTACTGGAGCGGATAGTCTCACAGGGGGGGCTGGTAATGACACGCTCATATTCCAAGTGGATAATGTCTTGATGGATGGCGGCGATGGTACCGATACCTTAATTATCAACAATAATGGTATCGATATTGACTTTAGTACTTTCGATAGCACGAAGTTTGGAAGCATTGAGGTTATAGAGATGACGGGTAGTGGTACACAAACACTGAGCAATCTCACGACTAGTGATGTGCTTGATATCATTGATGAAACGGTTGTCTTAAATAAAGGTCTTACCATCAATGGCGATAGTACCGATACCGTACAGTTGACAGGAACTGACTGGAACAATACCAACACTACTGTACAGCAAGATGGTAAAGACTATGACGTCTATAACTTTACAGATGTTAATGGAAGTGGAGTGCATGAAATACTGATTCAGACTGATGTCAATATTATTTAACGATAACTATTAAACAGGGCTAAGGGGTTCGGTTGATATAACGCCCCTTTGACTCGTTATGATAGTCGTAGTATTTCGTAGTCCGCTTTTGGTTATTTGAATATAATATAAGAAGGCTAGCAACCATTCGACGAAGGCTTTAGTACAGCCTTCGTCGAATGGTTGCTAGCCTTTATTTACTTATAGATTATTTTTATGTATGGAGATAATAGATATTCGATCATAATTAAAGAGAGTATCGTTTGAATAGGCTCACAAGTAAAATAGCCACCAGCATAGCCTAGTGTCTCATACTATGAAGGGTTGCTTTTTATAAATCAGCTGTCCTCAATTTGGATATAATGTCACGTTGGATGCGCTTGTAGATCATACTTAAGGTGAGGATATCGAAGGCATTTTGTCAGTTGATTTTGCTATTGAAGTATTTAAAAATGTGACTGCCACAGATACATTAGCCAAGTCTGATGAGCTGTAAACTATCATCGAAGATGATCCTCCTGCACCTCAGTCAGTGGTTTGGAATATTGATGTTTAATAAGAAACCGTTACTATCACAGGTTTACAAACAAGCTTTACTGACTCATTATTTACTACACCAACTCAAGTAGGATATACCACTTACGAAAATACTATCTACCAAGGTGCAGGTGAAGAAATCAAGTTTGAGACCAATATAGATCTGAATTTCAACGTTGATCTTAATGGTAACTCTCAATCAGTCGCTGTTGAATATAAGATGCAGCATAATAAAACGCCTAATAATCTCACGGCTCTTTTTTATGGTTTAGACTCTGAACTTTATGATGATGACTATGTCCAAACAGCTATAGATGACAACATTATTGAATAGCAGTAAAAAAGCGCTCCCAAATTAGGGGCGCTTTTTATTATCTGTAAAAAACCAACTAAAGATAGAGCATAGTCTAATTAAGGTAAAGATTTAGTACTTTAATCTTTTGTCAAAGATTGATAGTAGAGTTGAGTTCAAGGTATTTTTTCGCTTATGCTTTAGACTTATAATTCTAACAATTAATGACTGATATTTTCTGTCATCACACCCATGCTATAAAGTGCATAGGCAACTACGGTTAGCGCGACAATAACTGGGGTAAATACCCAGATGACGACATTAATCAAGATAGATGGTAATAATCCGTTGAATAATTCAGTATCTGGTGCAAAAAACTCTACCATCACATCGACTGCACGTTTGGCAATAGGGAAGAGTAAAGTGCTTAGTGCTAATGCATAAAGATACTTAGCAAAGCTAGGGTCGCTCATGACCACTATGAAGTAAAATACTGAAAAATAGGTGATACCTAGCATCCAGCATTTGAGAGTGTAGCTTAAACGAATCATGTTAGTTTCTCCCAAAGTATTTTGATAATGACATGTAGAGAAAGTTATTATAATAATTCTATAATAATGAATATACTATATATGTTATAAGTTGAATATACAAGTTAGCTGTTCTTTTAATTATTCTTGCAAAAATAACAATGCTTATATAACTCTAATAAGACTGAGTCACACTTTATATTAAACTTGACTATTGTTAGCCTGTATATGAAAATAAGGAGCTTTTGATTGTCGAGTTAAATACCAAATATGGGGCCGTTACAACCCAAAAAGTGATGATATAAAATAGAGATATAGTCGATTCAATTTAAAGGTAGTACAAGGCAACCGAGTGTAGATGTATATTAAATACTTCAAGCAAGGTTAACGCAGTAATATTTTTATAGTGGAGTGACTATAAAGGAATGCCAACTGTCCTATGGATAAATACATAATACGACCGCAAGAGATTTATTTGTTAGAGCGCTATAGTTCACCTGCCTACTTTAAAGAGATGCGTGATGCCTTTGCTCATATGCTAGAGGCGGCTGAACAAGCATTAGAGCTATTTATGGGGGACTTACCTAGCGATTATCGTAGTAGACCCATCAACCGGCAGCCTGATATCGTCTGGGGCGAGCGCGTACTACCTAGTTTACGCAGCACCTTAGATAGCCTTAATGTCGGTTATCAAGAGCTGTTAAAAGGGGATCTAGCGGCGATAAGATATGGCGGTAATGTTGAGAGTGATTTTCGCGCTATCAATATGGATTATGATATTGACTGGATGCCAGAGCAGCAACAACTGGATTATGATAAATGGGAGCGACAAGCCAGCTTACGCGCTTTTAACATGAAAATAACCAGCTATTTTGGTTGGTGCCTTTACGGCTTAATAGAAAATTACAGTATTGAATCAAGAGGACCGCTTAATCCACCTGAATCTTGGCCCATCTATTGTCTAAACCTACAATATACGGTTAAGACAGATGAGGTAGTTCCTGTAGCAGGTGTTTATATACCGAATAGAGCAGATGCCAGTGCCCAAGTGTTGCTAGATGGCATGCTAGCAAATGAAGCTCACGTCGGTTATGACCCTGATACGACACATGCTGTCGATGACGCTCCTGTTACGTGGATACTCGTTGAGCGCATCGCTAATAGTGGTGGCGGGAGTAGTGCAGTATCAGAATACTCAAGTTGTGAGGCAGATAACCCCTGTCCACAGACAGGATGTTGGTGGTCACCTGCGAGTCAAGAGCTGCAACACTTTGAAGCAGGTAATATCATGCCAGATATGACTATAGATATGTGGCAAACCATTTGGTATTTTAACGAAACCAATCCGATGGATATTCAACCTACTACTAATTATATGCAAAAGAAAAGAGTAAAGCGCCTCAAAGGTTATCAACTATTCAATGTAGATCCATCTTTAAATAACTATGTTAAATATGCATTTCTCACTATTGCTATCGTAGATGTATCAATTTTTCTCTTTGTTGAACAAACCTGTGGAGCCGTTATCCATAGGCAGTTATTACATGCTATTTATATGCAAATATTGTGTTTGTTTATGTTCGCGGATTCCAAATGGATGATAGCGTTGGCTAGGGTAGTCAATAGGCAGCTAGCCACTATGAAAGTTGCTGCTTTTTTTATCATGTTAGGATCATTCTATCTATTTTTTCTTGCAACGAAAGGAGTGGCTTTTCAGAATGCTCTTAAATGGTGTGGTTCATTGGCTCAGTAGAACACGTGTACAAATCCTAGATAATCATTTGTTGAGATTGATGAGGTAACGTTTCTAGCTTTTGATGACAAGAATTGGCAAGTAAATATCAGATGGGTAGTAGTGATATTAATTAACATTAGTTTGTTTTATTGGGTGATGATCGCATATAATAATGAGCAGAAATTAGCTAATTGATAGTACATAGTAATTGAGTAAAAAATGATCTTACCCATTCCTCCCGTACCTCCTGTCGGTAAAATAATCAGTCGCCCTTATGAAGAAGGTATTCCTAATTTTAAAGAAAAAAATGTCAGTATTGATAGATTAAGTTCACTTATTCATGAAGTGAATCCAGACTATCTGCTATTTCATCCCAGTATTAACTCTATTCAAAATTTAGTTTTATTGGCATCCTATGCCTCACTATGGTTGTTTGGCCAATTTCTATTTCTTATTTATGCTATGTTTAATTCAGTAATAAAAGAAGGAGTCTTAGTCTATTATTTTTATGCAATTATATGTTTAGTAACTATTTTCATCAGTTTTTTTACTGCGCCTTTTTTGACTTTGAAACAACTTAAAGCCAAAAAATCTCGCTATCACAAAATATTACTGCTAAAACAAACACAACAGCTTGCTTATTACGAGCATAATCGCAAGCAAGAGCCTATTTTTCATTTAATTAACTACAGGGACATCACTGCCTCCGTGAGGCGTAATGAAGGTTTGGTCTATGAAGTACTGAATCTGCACGTTATTGATGAATCAACAGGAGAGCCAAGCTTATCTATTAATCTTGAAGATATGCAGCTTAGTCCCTACGATCAGTGGACGTTTATCCGTACTTATATGGAACGTCCAGCAGACGAGCTACCGCTTGATCCTCGATATGCGCATGCCTGTCCAACAGATATCAGTACCTTGCTATTGGCTTGTGCTGATATCGCTCAAGAGAAGAAAGACAAAGGTTTGACAGGTTTACGTCATGAAGTGACGATTATGGGCTGGTTGAGAGCGTGTACGGTGAGCTACTTAGATTTAGCCGAAGGTAATATCTATCAATCGAGTGCCAATCCTGCACTACATACTGAAGTGCAGCGTCGGCTTATGTGGGATGGAAAAAACAACCCATATAACGTCTTGTCTGTCACCGCAGAGCGCCAAGCCGCCTTTGATAATAAAAACAGAAAGGTCAAACTTAAATGGTACTCAGGCATAGCTGTGAATGCGACATGGTTTGTCGGTTCGATATTGTATGTGATGTTGGTGATTGCTTAGATAAAAATGTGAGTATTCAGTGACCTGTTTTAAATGCTCAATTTTAAAAGACATGTTTTCAATGTGAACGTTTAATGGACTCACATTACCGTTTTTAAACTTTCACTGTCTTTTTATTCAAAATAAATACCAACACCGCACCCAATATCACAGCGCTTGCCACGACGAATTGCATAGTCAATTGCTCAGATAAAAACACCACGCCTAATATGGCTGCAAGCACAGGCACGCAAAGCTGTACCACTGCTGCTTGGGTGTTTTTTAACAGCGGCATTGCCATATACCAAATGCTATAGCCCATACCCGATGCGATCGCCCCTGATGCACATGCCAACAGTATTCCTTTGATAGTAATATTACCTAAATCGATGTTTTCCAAGCCGATATTATCGAGATACACCATGCCGATTAATAACAGGATAGGAACAGCAACAAGGCTCCGGATAAAGTTAAAGCCGGTGGCGCGTAGTGGTGACACACATGATTTGCCACGTATACTATATATACCCCAAGCCACACCACTGATTGCCATGAGCGTCGCTGCTAGTAACGAAGGCACTGCTGCTGACGGCAGCATTAAATAAATAAATCCGACCACTGCGATGATAAAGGCAGCCCATTGTAAGGCGCTTAATTGTTCTTTTTTATAGATGCCCCAGCCAATCATCGTGAGCTGAACTGCTGAAAACAAAATCAATGCGCCAGTACCCGTGTCTAGTTCTACATAGGCAATCGAAAAGCAAAGTGCATAAATCACCAAGCTTGCACTACTAAGCCAACTGCCTTTATCATTCAAAATAGCCTCATAAGAGGTGCTACCTAGATTGAGCGCTTGACGTCGTAATCGATAGGTATAGACCGTCATGATGATAGCTAAACAAACAGCCGCACTCACCAAGCGAATGATCGTAAAGCTCCAGGCATCTATATAGCCTGCTGCTAGCGCCATTCTTCCAAAAAGAGAGTTGGCGGCAAATGCGATCAATGCGATAACAGTATAGAGCGTAGCTTTCAAGGTAATTCCTACTATGAATAAGTTGATTTTGAAATAGGCGAGCAGATGATTTTAACGTTAATTTTTTAGATATATTTTTATAACAGCTAATCATCGTTTATCGGAAATGAGGGCTGGCACTCTAAAAATCCAGTTGATAGCTATCTCACAAGGAACGATATTTTGTCGTACTTGCGACAAAAAGTCTCTTTTAAATTAGAATAACGATAGTTGCATTGATGATAAGGCTTATGAGTGAAATAAGTGGTCAAAATTACTATAGTTTCAATCAACTAGTCAATCAATCAAATAAAAAAGATACGCAGGAAACGATAACATGGATTGGGCAGGTATTTTTATTTATGACACAACGTGAGCATTTGCACTTGAAATATTAGTACGTGTCAACGTCATGTTTGTGCTCATTATTTTATTTTTACGCTTTACGGGCAAGCGTGGTGTCCGTCAGTTGTCAATCTTTGAGTTAACCATCATTTTATCACTGGGCTCTATCGCAGGTGATCCAATGTTTACGCAAGACCTGCCAATTATTCAGGCAGTGCTGATCATGAGTGCGGTTATTTTTCTTTATCGACTGTGCACGTGGGCTGTGATGAAATTCCAACTGTTTGAAGACTTGTTAGAGGGTAAGTCACTATATATTGTCGAAGATGGGTTGTTGGTACTCGAAAAGATTAAAAAGGGCAAGATGTCGCATGATGAGTTTTTTGCTGAAATGCGTCAACAAGGCGTTGAGCATTTGGGTCAAGTGCGTACAGGGCTTCTGGAAACAGATGGCAACTTTAGTATCTTATTATACCCACCCGAAAACACAGGCTATGGCATGCCACTTTTCCCCAAACAGTACCAACCAATCGAGCAAGTAGAGCTAGGGGTTTATTATGCTTGTATGCATTGTGGCTATATTGACACTATCTCTGACGCTCATCAGCTGTGTATACGCTGTGAGGATGACTGTCGTCACTGGGCAATAGCGTTAAAGAGCGAAATTGTGAGATGATTGGGCTGTTCTCTGTATTTTTATGGAGACCTAGTACACAGATAGGAACAGCCCAAGCTTGAAGTGCTATTTCTTCTAGATATTTTGGTGAGTTTAGGCGACTTTATACCAGTCAATTTTACGAGTCATGACCATCACGCAGGCGATCAGTACAAAGCAGAAGACGGCACCTAGCAATAAGTTCATATCTTCTGTGGTGAGGATACCAAAAAATGATGCGTACAATCCTGCGAGTGTGACGGTAAATATCGCTGCTCGTTTTACGCCATCGAACACGTAGTAAGTATACCAGCCAATGAGTCCGACACAGGCGCTAGCCGCAATGGCATACGCTTTCCAAAACACTATCTGCTCAGCCAGCGGTAGCAATAACACATAAAAGACGAATAGCGCACAACCAACCAATAGATATTGAATCGGGTGAATACGGCTCGATTTAATCACCTCAAATAAGAAGAAGGTGCCAAACGATACTAAGATTAATAGCAGCGCATATTTCATGGTTCGTTGGGTTTGCAAATACACATCATTGGGCTCGGCAAAACTAACCCCAAAGCTGCTGAGGCGCATACTATCAGGCGTGGTGCCGCTTTCTACTGCAATCAAGTCATTGCGAGACATTGACTGACTGCTGGTATCAAGGCTAGCTTGACTCGTAACAGCGCATTCATTATTAGCACTGCCAAGACAGTGTGATAAATATTGGTTGTTGGTGACAGATAGATATTGATTCTGCCAATTGGCTTCAAAACCTTTTGTGGTGAACTTTTTGGCATTTGGAAGGGCTTTGCCAATGAAGTTGGGTGCATGCCAGTTACTGCGCATGGTTAGGCTAAAGTTCTGCCCAGTAGGCACCGTATTTAAATTACTAATACCTGCTAAAGGTAAGTCTACTATGATACTAATCGCTTGAGTACTTTCGGTATCGGATGGCTGGTTGGTCAAGTCTGTACCAGATAATGTTTCGTTATCCTGAGGGCTAGCAACAGGCTTCGCTGGACGGTTCAATACATCTTGAGGAATTGCCACCTCTACATAGGTTAGCTCTTTCAGCATAGGTGTTTGCGGATATGTTGCTTGTATTGATTTATTGTCAATGGTCACTGTCGGTAGTGTCGCTACACCGCGTAGGTCTGATACAGGAATAATTAATTTGGCTTTATTCCAGTGAATGATGGTTTTTTCAGGTTTTATTTTATTGATAAAGGGGTTTGTAGCGGTATCGACTAAATCTGATGCTTGGTTATCGGTATTATTAGGCTCGTTTGAGCTACTTAAGGTTGAATCAAAAGTATAGTTTTGGTCAAATTTCAGCGCACCGTTATAACTGGTCGCATGATAAACACCGCGCTTATAGGTGTCCGTGTTTACCTCAAGATCTTGAGCTGCTTGGGTTTGATTGGCAAAAACGGTTTCAATTTTTGAGTAGGAGGCGGCGCAGTTACTGGTTGCTTCAGATCCTTTAATCTCACATTCAGGTGTGACCGTGGTAGGAATGGCGATAAATGGCGTAATGACTTCTTGCGGGTTGACGTGCTGTTGAGCGATCTCTCTGATAACCGACTCTGAATAACTTTGCCTTTCATAGATGACCGAGCCAATCATGTTGAGACCAATAGCAAACAGAACGCACAGCCCCGCGATGATGGATAATTTAATCAGTAGTGTCTTTTGCATGGGAGCTCCTCATATAAATCTTTAGTCCAAAACTGTCAATACAACAGTCAGCAGGTTTAAAGAAAAGGATAGAGGAGGGATGAAGAAAAAATATGTAAGAACAGTGGAGAGTGTGTGGAAAAATAAGCGCTAGTGTTTTTTGGTATCGCCAACGACTTTATCCATAATGGCAAATAGCAAGCCTGACAGGACGAATGTCATGTGAATAATGACCTTCCACATGAGCTTGTCTGCGTCACCTTCGCTCATACCACTTGTGATGTCCATAAATGACTTTAAAAGATCAATTGCAGAAATGGCGACGATGGCACCGATGACTTTTAACTTTAAACCAGAAAAATCTACTTTGCCCATCCAGTTAGGTCGATCATCGTGATCATTGGTATCGATTTTGGAAACAAAAATCTCGTAACCACTGAATATGATGATGAGTAGTAAGCTAGCAACCAGCGAAATATCGACCAAGACTAGTATGTCTACGATCACACTTGCTTCAGAGGCGACAAGAATATCTGCAAACATATCCCAAAGCTTTTGGATAAATTTGATAAATAATAAAACAATGCCTAAAACCAATCCTAAATAAAAAGGCGCCAGTATCCAGCGGCTGTTAAATATGGTTTTTTCTAAGTAGTATTCAATATTTTTTAGCATGGATATCTCTTAAGGTTCCTAAAAGTAAGGCTATAATTCATATATGTATAACGTCAGGTATGATGCATTTGAGCAAGCTGTTTAGCCACTTGTTGCACTCGTTGCTCTCTATCACCACCGATACGATGAAACCACTTTTGATGGTGGGTTAGCTGGCTTGCAAAATAGTCGCTTATCTCATCACGTTGATGAGGGCTATCTCGTAAATCGTCAGCGACCCACGGGATATCCACTTCAGTTAATAGGATTAAGTCATAATGATGCGTCAATGCGGCCTGAGTCAGAGCCTCAGGGCAGTCGTCATAATACCAGTTGGAATACGCCATTAACTCAAACAGACTGGTATCACAAAACAGATAATGGCTACCTTGTGATGCTTTAGCCGCTTGTATGGCGAGTTTATTTTCTAACGCTATCTGGCCTTGGGCGATAGGAAGTAAATCATCCCACGTACAAGTCCGTTGCTCACTGTCCCATTTGGCTTGTAGATACGTGCGCATGTATTCTGGTACCCAAGGGCTATTAAAATGCGCTGCCAAATCACGACATAAGGTAGTTTTGCCCGTACTTTCTGCACCTAACACCGCAATTTTAGTGACCGATTTAGGCGTACGCTGTCTGAGATTGTCTGCGATGTTGTGTACGATAGCGTCGTTGCCATTCATAATAAGCCCAGATTGCGATGAGAGTGAAAACCACATACTGTAGTGCGGTAAAAGTAAAACCTTTATAAAAGTACAAAGGCACAGAAATAGCATCGGCGACGATCCATAGTAACCAGTGCTCAATTTTACGTCTTGCCATAAGCCACATCGCCATTAAGAACAGCGCAGTGGTTAGCATGTCAGTATAGTCTACCCAGGTAAATAAGTTCAGACCGAGGACGGCACCGTCAAAGCTAAAGCCATTGTTAATCACTGGTCGGAAGTAGTAAACAGTAGCGACAAAGGCAACAGTTGCTGTGGCTAGGGTGACCAATATGGGGATATCTGTTGTACTCAAGCATTCAACCTGAATACTACTCTGAGCATCACTGTCTTTTGACGACAAATTTTGCTGCTGGCTAGTGGGAGTCAGTTGTTCTTGCTGTTTTTTGCTGTCTTTGTTTTTTGACCAGTTAATCCATCCATAGATGCTCATGATGCTGTAATAGGCATTGATGAACATATCGCCAAATAGCTGCCACTTCCATAATAAGTAAACAAATATAGCGGTACTCACCAGACCGATAGGAAATACCAGCACATTGGTTTTGCTGGCGAGAATGACACTTGCTACGCCGAAGATGACAGCAATCAATTCGAGAACAATGAATAAAGTGGTGTAGTCAGCGTATTGCCCAAATAACCAGTTGAGAAGTTCTGCCATTAGCATTTCCAAATATTAACGTTTATATGTACTTTTGGTGAGTCTGAACATAATAAATAGCGCCAATTATAGCGTAGCTGCTGCAAAATTCTGGCAATCTTTGCTTGTTTTTCGCAACAAACAGGTTATTTGTAACAAAGTATTAGAAAAATTATAATATTCAGGCATAATAAAGCCACTGATTTTAAGTTTACAGTCATTCACCGAAAGTAAATGGCTATTATTTTTTAACCTTTATGCTTATTTTAAGCACTATAGTAGTAGACAAGGAAGCTTATCATGACGACTTGTATCACAGGCACAGGCCTATACATTCCACCTTATAGCATCAGCAACGAAGAGTTAGTTGAGTCATTTAACCAGTATGTTGAAAATTATAATACAGAGCATGCTGATGAGATAGCTGCAGAGACGGTTACGGCGCTCGAGCCTTCATCAGCCGCATTTATCGAAAAAGTGTCTGGCATCAAATCACGTTATGTGATGGAAAAAGACGGTATTTTGAATCCTGAAATCATGGCGCCAGTGATTGCTTATCGCAATTTGGGTGAAGAGCTGTCTGTTATGGCAGAAATGGGTGCCGCTGCATTAAGAGATGCATTGGCGGATGCTGGATTAGAAGCCAATGACTTGGATGGTATTATCCTTGCTTGCTCAAACTTTCAGCGTACTTACCCAGCAGTCGCCATCGAGATTCAAAATGAGATTGGTATGATTGGCGGTTTTGCTTATGATATGAATGTTGCGTGTAGTGCAGCGACGTTTGGTCTATCACAAGCGCATGGTTCTATCGTTTCTGGTCTGGCCAAGCGTATCGCCGTGGTCAACGTTGAGATTACCTCAGCGCATCTGAACTGGCGTAACCGTGACAGCCACTTCATCTTTGGTGATGTCGCAACAGCATCTATCGTTGAAGACCTAGATACGCCAAAAGGTTATGAGATTCTAAACTCTAAGCTATTTACACAGTTTTCGACCAACATCAAAAACGAATATGGCTTCATGGATCGCTCAGAGTATTTAGCTGCACAGACTGAAATGTACCCAGATATCAAAGCACCAGTGACGGACAAGCTGTTCCTTCAAAATGGTCGCAAAGTATTCCGTGAAGTCTGTCCGAAAGTATCAGAGGTTATCACTGAGCATTTGACTGAAAACGAATTACAAGCCAGTGATGTGAAGATGATGTGGTTACATCAAGCCAATGCTAATATGCTGGATTTAATCCTACGTACGGTCGTCGGTAAAGAAGCTGATAAAGCCATCGTGCCGAGCGTCATCGCTGAGTTTGCCAATACCAGTTCAGCCAGTCCAATGATTGTATTCCATCGCTACAAAGACAAACTAGCATCAGGTGATTTGGGTGTTATTTGCTCATTCGGTGCCGGTTATTCTATTGGTTCAGTATTGGTTCGTAAGGTTTAATACTGTCATTAGATAACTGTTGTGACGATAAAAATAGCTAAGAGCAATCTTGGCTATTTTTTTGTCCGAATTTTTTGATATACGTCTTACAAAACTTGAATAACGGAACAAAGTGATGGTATTACGGAATAAGTGAGGATGTTGAGCAATATAATGGCTAGATTGCTTAGAATAACGACAAGATTACTCAGAGGTTTTAATTTACGGTGAAAAATTTGCTATAATCACGATCTTATTCCTCTTATCCAATTAAAAGTCCTTTTATGAAAGAATCCTTACGCCTGCGTTTAGACCAGATGGTAGACCGTTATGAAGAGGTCACCGCCTTATTATCAGACCCTAGTGTCATCAGCGATAATAATAAATTCCGTGAATTGTCTGTCGAGCACAGCGACTTGATGGATATCACTACTTTATGGCAGAACTATGTAGGGGCGGAAACGGATCAGGCCGATGCAGAAGCTATGCTGGCCGATGCTTCAGATCCTGACATGAAAGAGATGATGCAAGAAGAAATTGATAACGCGCGTGATACCATCGTAGAGATGGAAGAAGCACTCAATGTCATGATGCTACCAAAAGATCCTAATGACAAAGTGCCAGCATTTTTGGAGATTCGAGCTGGTACAGGCGGTGATGAAGCAGCGATTTTCTCTGGTGATTTGTTCCGTATGTATCAAAAGTACGCTCAAACTCAAGGTTGGACGGTGGAAGTGCTATCAGCCAATGAGGGTGAGCATGGTGGTTATAAAGAAATCATCACGCGTGTATCAGGCAATAGTGTATATGGTCGCCTAAAGTTTGAATCAGGTGCTCACCGCGTACAGCGTGTCCCTGAAACTGAGAGCCAAGGTCGTGTTCACACATCAGCTTGTACGGTTGCGGTCATGCCAGAAGTTGAGATTGATGATACCGTCGATATCAATCCTGCTGACATAAAAATGGATACTTTCCGCTCAAGTGGTGCAGGTGGTCAGCACGTTAACACCACTGACTCAGCCGTACGTTTAACCCACATTCCAACGGGTACCGTGGTAGAGTGTCAGCAAGAGCGTAGCCAGCACAAAAACCGTGCGCATGCTATGAAGATGCTGGTCTCAAAAATCCAACAAGCCAAAGTGCAAGCGCAGGTCGATGTGGCTGACTCTATACGTCGTGATCTGGTCGGTAGTGGTGATCGCTCAGAGCGTATTCGTACTTATAACTTTCCACAAGGTCGCATGACCGATCACCGTATCAACCTTACCTTGTACAAGCTCGACTCTATTATGGAAGGCGACTTGGATGAGATTCTTGATGCATTGTTACGTGAGCATCAGGCTGACTTGATGGCAAGTATCGGCGGTGGTGATCAATAGGACTTTAGTAGTAAGTAAAGAGATAACTATAAAGTCAGTAGACAAAACTTAATTGAAACCTATGCTGCTAACGATAAACCTTGTGGTTATCGTCAGATTGCTAAAAGCAGTGTAGCAAGAGGGTTGTGGTGTATAGATTAACCATATAATTTTCCAAATCTACAATTTAACTTATCAAAATTTGAGAGTGTTATGTCAAAGCAAAACCAGAATAATCAAGCCCAAGAAGAACAAGCCCCAACACTAGAAGAAGCCAATGAGCTGATTGCTCAATTACAGGCCAAATTAGATGATATTACGGCTTCTGGTAAACAGCCTTATCCCAATCAGTTTAAACGCACTGATTATGCTAAAGACTTACAAGCTGATTTTGATGGCATCTCTAAGCAAGAGATTGAAGAAAAAGCCGCGAATGGTGACAAGACTCAGGTTAATATTGCTGGGCGTGTGATGCTCAATCGTGGCTCATTTATTGTCATTCAAGACATGACGGGTCGCATCCAGCTGTATGTTGCACGCAAAGAGTTGGATCCAGAGACACTTGCTTCTATCAAATCATTAGATTTGGGTGATATCGTTGGTATCTCTGGCTACATCGGTCGCTCGGGTAAAGGTGATTTATACGTACATATTGAGGAGTTCAACCTTCTCACTAAATCACTACGCCCAATGCCGAACAAGTTTCATGGTTTAGCTGACGTAGAAGCTCGCTATCGCAATCGCCACCTTGATTTGATGACCAATGAGACGACTCGTGACACGTTCATGATCCGTAGTCAGGTCGTTAGCGGTATTCGCAAGTTTATGTTGAATGAGCGCTTCATGGAAGTTGAAACGCCAATGATGCATCCTATTCCAGGTGGTGCTGTTGCGCGTCCATTTGAGACTCATCATAATGCGTTAGATATGCCACTGTATCTACGTATTGCGCCTGAGCTTTACTTAAAGCGTTTGGTTGTTGGTGGTTTTGAGAGAGTATTTGAGATTAACCGTAGCTTCCGTAACGAAGGTGTCTCTACTCGCCACAATCCTGAATTTACCATGATTGAGTTTTATCAGGCTTATGCTGATTATCATGATTTGATGGATTTGACTGAGCGTTTATTTAACGAATTGGCATTGGATATATTAGATACCACTGAAATCACCTATCAAGAAGAAGCCATTAGCCTAAAAGCACCGTTTGAACGTTTGTCTATGTCTAATGCGATTGCAAAATATGCAGAAAACTTCGATATGGCGCGCATCAATGATCGTGAATATCTAGCAGAGTACGCCTCAACGGTACTTAAGCAGCAAGTAAAAGACGGTTTTGGTGTGGGTAAATTGCAAACGATTATCTTTGAAGAAACTGCTGAGCATCAATTACGCCAACCAACGTTTATCACTGAATATCCAGCTGAGACCTCACCACTAGCGCGCCGTAGTGATGATAATCCTGAGATTACTGATCGTTTTGAATTATTTGTCGGTGGTCGTGAACTGGCCAACGGCTTTAGTGAGCTTAATGACCCTGCTGACCAAGCCGAGCGCTTCCGCGGTCAGGTTGCTGAAAAAGACGCGGGCGATGATGAAGCCATGCATTTCGATGAAGAGTACATTGAAGCCTTATCTTACGGTTTGCCACCAACCGCAGGCGAAGGTATTGGTATTGACCGTTTAGTCATGCTATTGACAGACTCTGCTAGTATCCGTGATGTGATTTTGTTCCCACACATGCGCCGCAAGCACGAAGGCTAAAGTGGATTTGCTTGCTAGTAATCCGCAATGATATTCAACTAAATATAAAAAGCTTTTACTTCTTTCAATGAAACGGGTGTAAGCTTTTTTATGAAAATTCATTTATAGGGACGTTATGGATATTCAGCAAGCATTACCTTCGCTTTGGCAAAAAATGATTCAGCAATGTTTTTTATCATTGTATGAGTTGCCTGATGACAAAATCGCTGACTCTGATAATTTTCAGGGTTATGATTTTGTTTTTGAGTTTTCTAGCGCCATTATCTACTTGGTTGTCAATGATGTGACAACGGAAGCGAATAAGCAAGATGTTGATAGTGACAAAGTTCGCGAGTGGAAAAAAGAGATTGTTAATAAATTAATCAAACGTCACACTCAGCTTTATCAGAAAAACGATAAGTTGATGGCTGATGGTGACATAGCGACAGATCAAAAAGCCGTTTATTTTGTTGGCTTAACCTCACTCTCTATCAATCATCAAGACGATAAATCAGGATCATCCTCTTATACTATTGATTATGAATATGGCAGTCAGTTTTTTGCTGAAGATTGTGTTCTAGACTTGGATGATGAACAGAGTGTCTTGCAAATATTTAGTCATCGAAACTTTGCCAAGATACTCAGTCAATTGGCTACACCAAGTGATCTGACGACGTTTTTAAGTTTTCACCGTGATCAATTGACAAGTTTTGTATCGTTCAAAAATGAATCGACACTCCTGAAACTGTTTTTACAATCTCCTGATTTTCACTACAGGGCTCTTAGCGTTCAAGAGCAGCTGCTTGATGGCGAGCTAATCGATCAAATCGAGCCACGCTTACTTAAAGCAGTAGAACCCAATCAGGTAGAATTTGCCAATGCATTGATGGCTGAGATTCAAAGAAATACTCGAATGTGGTATAAGCTATTCAATAGCTTGCTCAAGCGTTATCGTGAAGCGGGACAATCACTGCCTACTGCGCAGGTCGATATTTTGGCAGATGAGTCGATGTATACCTATGCCTGTCTAGTAGAAAAAATACTAGCATATAGAATGGTTGACCAAGATTCACGCTGGAATGGTTATGTTCGTCATGAGCACTCTTATCATATCTTTGGACGTCATTATCTTATGGTGTTTTATGCGCAAGATGATAGTAGCTCGTTGAGTGCAGAGAAGGTTCGTTTGTCTCATCAAGATTTGTTATCGGATCTCAATGCTCAGATGCAAACGCCAGTGATGGATGATCTGTTTTTGATTGGCGTAGAGTTTAGAGCTTGTGAAGACAGCGTAAACACTGAGGTGTACTTAGATATTTTTCATCAAACAGGTGCATTTATTGATGTAAATACTCAGCGTTTACACGAACGGTTGGCACAACTTCAAGCGCAATTATAGCCAACCTTATCTCTATCAAAGAAAGTGTCAGGTTCGCCTGACATTGTTTCTTTGATAAACGAGTTACAATTTGTCGTATCTTTACTCGCCTTTCTGGTATCCACATTACAGTGAACAGACGCTAGGGCGTGTCCTCAGTCTGAATCTAATTCGCTATCTCTATTTATACTACTTGTATTACCTATACTGGCATTTACTATGACGCAGCAATATCAAGTTTTAGCTCGAAAATATCGTCCCAAAAACTTTCACGAGTTGATTGGGCAAACACATGTCTCGCAAGCGCTGATTAATGCGATTGATTATAATCGCCTGCATCATGCGTATCTCTTTACTGGGACGCGCGGTGTGGGTAAGACGACGATTGCGCGTATTTTGTCCAAGTGTTTGAATTGTGACATGGGTATCACCAGTACGCCTTGCGGTGTGTGTGATAATTGCGTGGCCATTGATCAAGGACGTTTTATTGATCTTATCGAAATTGATGCCGCGTCTCGCACTAAGGTTGAAGACACACGCGAGCTACTTGATAACGTACCCTATGCGCCAAGTCAAGGTCGCTATAAGGTTTATCTGATTGATGAAGTGCATATGCTGTCTACGCACAGTTTTAATGCACTCCTCAAGACGTTAGAAGAGCCGCCTGAGCACGTAAAGTTTTTGCTAGCGACGACCGATCCACAAAAGCTACCAATCACTATTATCTCACGCTGTTTACAGTTTGTGCTGCGTCCGCTACCACAGACATTGCTGAGCGAACACTTGGCAAATATTCTTACCCAAGAGCAAGTTGGGTATACGCAGCCAGCACTGTGGCAGTTGGCAAGTGCGGCTAAAGGCTCAGTGCGTGATGCATTATCATTGACAGATCAGGCGATCGCTTTTGGCCAAGGGGCGTTAGATGATGTCACTGTTAATGCGATGCTTGGTCTGATTGATGCAGCTGATTTGGTCAGCTTGATTACAGATATTTATAACCATGATAAGTCTGCCGTTGCTGCTCATATTGAGCAAATGCGTGCACAGATGGTTGATGCCACCAGTATGTTTGATGGGCTCGCTGAGCTACTTCACCAGTTGGCATTGACACAGTTATTACCTGAAGTCGCGCTCAATGTAAATGAAGCACAGGCACAGAATATTACTGTACTGGCGAGGCATATTAGTCCAGATGTGTTGCAACTTTACTATGAAATCGTGGTACAAGCACGTGAAGGCGTGAAGCTTGCTAGCACACCTATGCAAGCGCTTGAGATGTGTATTCTACGTTTACTGGCCTTTCGTCCGTTGCCAGTCGATGAAGTATTGAACAACACTTACGATAGTGAGGTATCCTCTACAGAAATATCAGCTTTAGAAACAGTTGCTTCTATACCGTCTACAGATGCTATCAAGCATGAAGCTTCAGCACCGCCATTACAGTCATATGATGTGGATTATCAAGCACAAGATTATGATGATCTCCAAAGCATCAGTTATGATGAAAACCTAGCACAGCCTGAACCAGTTGTTGAGCCTGAACCAGTTGTTGAGCCTGAACCAGTTGTTGAGCCTGAACCAGTTGTTGAGCCTGAACCAGTTGTTGAGCCTGAACCAGTTGTTGAGCCTGAACCAGTTGTTGAGCCTGAACCAGTTGTTGAGCCTGAACCAGTTGTTGAGCCTGGCGTAAATAATTCTCAGTTAACCTCACACATTGATGATCCTCGTACCTTACTACGTTGTCCGACACAAGAGCTGATGGGTGAGTGGACACCAGAGAAATGGGATTATTGGTTACAGACGGCTCGTGAGGCAGATGTATTGGCCCAAGATGAGCTGGCGCTTGCTCGTCAAGGCATGATGACAGGCTTATGTGATGGTCAGGCAGTTTTTGTGACCAGTGTAGATAGCCGTCACTTACAAACCACCTTTCAACAGTTAGCAGCTAAGCTACAACAGCAGTTTACTCATGCAGATATTGACCTGAAAATTGATGGTAGCGTCATGATGGCTGAAGATAAAACACCTGAACGTCGCCAACAAAAACGCTTGGTACAAGCTAAGGCAGTTGCAGAGTCAAAATTGCTGAACACTCCAGTGATGCAATACCTAACTGAACGTGGTGAAGGAAGGATGGGTAAGGTACATTTGTATTAAGCAGTCAGAAAAAATATTGTTAAAATTATTTAAAGTTCTATATAGTTGTCAGACGCAATTACTACACAAAACATCAAGGTGATATTGTACTATCGTCTTGATGTTTTTACTTTTATTGCTTATAAAATGGATAAATCCGAATAATAGAAGTATGATTAATTACTATAAGGAAATTAAAAATTCGTTATAGTGGTTAAGTTATATTAAAAATTGAAATGTAGCTTAGGTGAAAGTATGTTGGATAATTTACGCGGTATGGCTGTGTTTGCCAGTGTGGTCGGACATGGTTCTTTTAGTGGCTCAGCTCGTGAGCTAGGTATTACCACCAGTGCAGTGAGTCAGCAAATCAGATCATTAGAAAATGATTTGGGTGTGGTGCTATTACATCGCTCAACCCGTAAGCTGAGCTTAACAGAAGCGGGTGAGAGTTTTTACGAGGCCGCAAAAGATGTGGTGAGTGCGGCTGAACAAGGTCGAATCAAGGTCAATCAACTGCGTGATGAGTTAGCAGGTAGCTTGCGCGTGGCTACAACGCCAGAACTAGGTGTGAACCATATTTTGCCAGCACTATCCACGTGGATGGCAGCGCATGATGACCTTAGCATTACCTATTTAGCAGACAATCATTATGTCGATATGATTGACGCGCGTATCGATATAGCGATACGGATGAGCCCATCGATGAATGATTCTAGTCTGAGCAGTCATCCTTTGACAGACGTGCGCCAAATGCTGGTTGCTTCACCGCAATATCTACGTCAACATACCAAGTTACAGACACCTAAAGATCTGGCCGATCATCAGCTGATTTGTATTGAAATCATGAAAGATGCCAATCAAATTGATTTGGTTCAAACCGAAACGGGCAAAAAAACCCGTACAAAAATGAACTCACGCATTTATACCAACAATGTCTTTATGGCAACCACTTTGGCCAAAGAAGGCCATGGTTTGGTTAGAATGTTGGAAATGGATATCAAGAAAGAGCTTGAGAGTGGTGAGTTGGTTGAAGTTTTAACTGGTTATCAGTTACCAAGTTTTGTGCTATATGCAGTTACCTTAAATGGTGAACAGCAACCCGCTAAAATAACTCGCTGTTTAGAAGTTTTGAAAAAGTACTTTCATGCCAATTAAGTCTTAAGTGGTAACTTAATGACATGCTAGAAGTTCAGTGATTAGCAGTCAGCAAAAAGCCTATAGATAGTTTATATCTATAGGCTTTTTTATGGTACTTAGTTCTATGTCAACTGGATAGAGTCTTAAAAATGCTATCGTTTAGTCTGCCATCTATAGTGCTTTCGCTAATTTGATTTACACATATCTAGACTGTTGTGAATTAACTATGGTATTTATCAGTCACACTCTAAAAAGACGGTTGTAATAAATCAACCAAGCGTTCAACCACTTGTGTGCTCTCATCTCGGCTCATATTCAGCGGCGGTAGCAAACGTATCACATGGCCACCAGTGACGTTGATGATTAGCTTTTGCTCATCACGTGCACGATCTACGAGCTGACTACAATCCATGTCTTCAGGCAAGGCGATACCAATCATCATCCCTGCACCGCGACTGCTCACGCCGTGTTGTCCCAGTGCATCGACTAATGTCTCTCGAATGAATAGCCCTTCAGTAACTGCATTTTCCATTATGTCACTGTTGCCGAGTACATCATAGACAGTATGCACCACGCGGCTTGCTAATGGCGTGCCACCATACGTTGAGCCGTGGCTACCTGCACCAAATAAACCATTAGCACGTCCACGTACCATACAGGCTCCCACTGGGAAACCATTGCCTAATCCTTTAGCTGTTGTCAATACATCAGGACGCGCATTGCTGTGTTGATAAGCGAAATACTTACCAGTACGGCCGTTACCTGTCTGTACTTCATCTAACATAAATAGCCAGTTGTTAGCTTCACACTCTGCTTGTATCTCTTCAAGATACGTAAACCCGTTGGCAGCGGTGTTCAAACCACCTTCACCTTGAATAGGCTCTACAAAGATAGCGCAAATGTCATCATGGTCTTGTGCCGCTTGCTTAATGGCTGAGATATCACCAAATGGAACACGAATAAAGTCATCATCCAATGTATAAAAGCCTTCACGCGCCTTTGGATTGGCAGTAGCAGACAGTGACAGTAAGGTACGACCGTGAAATGATTGTTCCATTACGATAACTTTTGGACGTTTAAAGCCTTGTTTATGTGCGTATAGTCTTGCCAGTTTTAATGCCGCCTCGTTTGCTTCAGCGCCACTATTAGCAAAAAATACGCTATCCATTTGAGCTGCCGTGCACAGAATCTCTCCTGCACGCTCTTGCCAGTCAATACCGAATAGATTACTGGTATGCACTAGGGTCGCTGCTTGCTGTTGAATGGCGTCGGTCACCTGTGGATGGCAATGGCCCAATCCGCAGACAGCAATGCCAGTCAGTGCGTCTAAATAAGGAGTATCATCTTTGGTATATAACCAACTGCCCGAACCACGCGTAAAGTTGATTGGCTGGCGGTTATAAGTGGGCATCAGATAAGTAGCAGACATATAAAACATCCTTAAGAGGAACAGTGAGTAAAAAGAAAAGTGATTGGTTATAGCTCGTCAGAGAATGGCGTGGTTTCCGCAGGCAAAGTGTAGTCTTCATTTGCCCATGAACCTAAGTCAATAAGTTTGCATTGACTACTACAAAACGGCTTATATTTATTATCCTGCCATGCTGTTTGGGTGCCGCAGCGTGGGCACGGATAGGTCTTGGGTGGTGTGTTGGGGGTAGGGTCAGTCATAATAAGAGTGAAAGCATCCTCGATTTATTTGAATTATTAATAGTGAATGACAGTTAGTAGGTTCGCCTACATGATGATTAATAGACAGTTTTAGCATTGCTAGCTGTCGTCATATTACTATTGCAGTGGATTGACTATATAATAGCATGCAGCCGAATAATGGCAAAAGACAAATACTTTAAGGATAGTAAATGACTGACAATATCGAGCTTACGCATCAGCAAGAGCGTGCATTTCAACCACAGAGACTCTCAGCACCGCGTGACTTTATCTTGCCAAGCATCATTGGTGAAAACAAAAATAATCTGCCCTTATTATTAGAGATTGGTGCAGGGAAGGGCAAGCATGCGCTTGGTTTTGCAGTACGAAATGCTGATAAGCATTTAATAGCAATTGAGCGTACACGCAACAAATTCGAAGCATTTGCCAAACTGGCAGCAATACAAGCTTCACCGAACCTAGATGCGATTCATGCTGATGCCATTGCATGGACGGTGCACGCTATCAAGCCGAACAGTTTGGCAAAAATATTTATTCTTTATCCCAATCCTGAACAGCATAATCCCAATCAACAGTGGTTAAATATGCCATTTTTTGAGTTTTTATTATCACGCTTGCAGGTAAACGGCGAAGTAATACTTGTAACCAATATAGAAGCGTATATGGATAATGCAGAGCGGCAGGCAACCAAGGTATGGTGCTTACCAAACACTCGATATACAGTAGCGACTGACAGCCAGCGTACACATTTTGAAGTGAAGTATCTAGCGCGTGGAGAAACATGTTGGGAGCTGAACATGCGTAAGCCAGAAGGGTATAAAACAAGGTTTGATGAATGGCAAGTAGGCCATATAAGCGAAGATAAATAGCCTAAGTAAAAATAATATGAATATGAAGAGGGACTGGAATAGTCAGAACTAACAAATATAAAATAGCCTAAGCAAATAAAATCAATCAAAAATAGAGCCGTCACTAAAAGACGGCCAAAAAATGGGTAATTATTCGATACTATAAATAGGGTTTAACGAGCTTATTAGAATCGGTATAAGCATCCAAAACTGTCAAAAAAGTATAAGCTCCGATGAATTTACGGCTGATAAACATAAATTCTTTCGGTGGTAGATTAAATTCGAAAGACTGCATTGCTCGCGTTGCTTCTGTAGAAAGGCGCGAGTGCAGCTTACTATTCGCCCAAATATAGCGGTTGCCTTCATCTAGACAGTCGGACGGAATATCAGGATTCATCGCTGGATCACTGAATGGCTCTGTCGCCAACAGAAATAGCGAGGCGATATCGGAACGTACTTTGCCACTCATGCTATCAAAGAAATCATAACCAGTCATTGCTAGCTTCATCGCTTGATGATTATGACGATAGCCAGCTTTTAACAAGCCGTGGGCAATGGTTAACAAGTTATTATCAAACTGGCGAATCGCACCAAAATCTAGTAAGACTAATTTATCGATACCATCTTTATCATCACTGACTCGAACTAGATAGTTACCAAAGTTTGGATCTGTCTGCATTTCACCCCAAACAAAAATCTCTTGCATCATGATTTCGATAGCAGCTTGACCAATGGCATTACGGCGCTCATGAGGGAGTAATTGTAGGGCATCAGATACAACTGTGATACCTGGCTCATAAGACATGCACAATAAACGCTTTTTTGAATAACTGCGGTTAATCTTAGGAACGACATAACGCGGATCGTTGCTTAGGCGCTCATAAAAACGTTCTGTGGTTGATGCTTCTGCTTCATAATCGACTTCATGATGGAGTAGGTCACGTATCTCTTCGAACCACGCATCGAGTGAGCGAGTTTGTGGAACGATGTTGCTGACTTTCAATAATTGCTTGAATAGAGAAAGGTCGGAGTTGATAGCATCGGCCACACCTGGATATTGGATTTTTAGTACTACTTGCTCGCCAGTCTCGATGACTGTTGCTCGGTGTACTTGGGCAAGTGAGGCAGTGCCAATAGGGACAGTGTCAACTTCTAGTTCATCTAACTTTTTACCCAACAACTGACGTAATGTAAGCTCTATCGTTGGCCATGACAACGTGGCCGTATCATCGTTTAGGGTTTGGAGCGCGCGCGTGATTTCAGGTGGCAAAATGTGCTCACCATAAATCGCCAGCATTTGGCCAATTTTTACGACAGAACCTTTTAGCTTACCGAGCTCTGATGCAAGGTAATTTGCTTGTTCTTCCATAAAAGCTTGGTTACGCGCTGTACGCGTCTCTTTATTCAAAAACATGCCAGACACGCTATTACCTGCCCAACGACGACCAATGTTTAAGGAAGTTTTGGCAATCGACATTCGACGCTCAAACCCTGAGGTTTTTAAGTTATCGATTGATTGCTTATTGCTAGAAGGTTTAGACGTATCATTTGCCATAAATATAATCATTCATCCGGTTGGTATTGATTTGTGGGTTAGGAACCTACAATACAAGGGAGATACGATGCATAGGGGTAAAATTGTATCATATAAAGCATATCTGGTTGATGAGTCTGTTGATAATACTAAGGTTGAATAGCCTCTTTGATACTTATGTTAACATTTAATTTTTGCTAAATTATTGGGTGTCACTTTGTAGGAATATACCAATAACTACTGCTGTTCAGAAAATGAAACTGTATCAAAAAATAAGACCTAGCGTGTTGCTAGGTCGAATAATAGAATAGAAGGATCTTACTCAGTTAAATGGCTAACTGATTTTACGGTAATGAATTTACTGAGCATTTTCGCGAGCAATGGCATGATGACCAATATCACGACGATACTGTGCACCATCAAAACTAATCGCACCTGTTACGGCCAATGCAGCTTGTTGAGCATCAGCGATATTGTCTGCTAGCGCAGTCACGCATAACACACGGCCACCATTGGTCACCACTTCATTCTCAGTGCTGGCTTCGTCAGGGTTAGAAAAAGCCGTACCCGCATGGAATACCTTAACGGCATTGTCATTATTGCTATCTAACTTTGGCAAGCCAGCGATAACGTCACCTTTTGAAGATGTTTCTGGATAGCCTTTAGACGCAACAACGATACCGAGAGCAGGGCGGGCATCCCATTTAGCATCACTAGGCAATTGACCGGCCAATCCTTGTGCGACCAAGTCTACCATTGATGACTGCAAACGCATGAGGATAGGCTGTGTCTCTGGATCGCCGAAGCGGCAGTTGAATTCGATCACATAAGGATCGCCTGCTTCATCAATCATAAGACCAGCATACAAGAAGCCGGTATAAGGATGACCAGCATCTTTCATGGCATCAACCACTGGCTGAATGACTTGACTCATTACTTTGTCATGTACATCCTGAGTAACAACTGGTGCAGGAGAGTATGCGCCCATACCACCTGTGTTTGGCCCTGTGTCACCTTCAAAAGCACGCTTATGATCTTGACTGGTTGCCATCGGTAAGATGTTATCGCCATCAACCATGCAAATAAAGCTGGCTTCTTCGCCCTGTAAAAACTGCTCGATAACCACACGGCTACCTGCATCACCAAATTTATTGTCTGCTAGCATGTCGTCGATGGCATCATGTGCTTGTTCGATCGTTTCAGCAACGATGACACCTTTACCAGCAGCTAAACCATCAGCTTTGATAACGATTGGGGCACCTTGCTCATCGATATAAGATTTGGCTGCTGTCGCATCTGTGAAGCCTTGATAAGCAGCCGTTGGGATATTGTTTTGCGCCATAAATTCTTTAGCAAAGGTCTTTGAGCCTTCTAATTGTGCACAATATGCTGTCGGCCCCCATGCTTTGATGCCAGCATCACGACATGCATCAACGATACCAGTCACCAAAGGTGCTTCTGGTCCAACGATGACCATGTCGATATCATTATTTTGGCAAAACGCTATTACTGCGCTATGTTCGCTAGCGTTATCATCAGTAGATTCTAAGATTACGTTTTGGCATTTAGGTTCGAGTGCAGTACCAGCATTACCAGGAGCGATGTAGATATTATTGACTTTATCGTCTTTTGCACACTGCCATGCCAGCGCGTGTTCGCGACCACCTGAACCGATTACCAAAATATTCATCATACGTCTCGCCCTTAGCATTAAAATTAATAATGAGTTAGTCACACACTCTCAAATATACCGGCATATTCTAACAAAAAAGTCGTACTGATTACCATGAGTATCACTTGCCAGCAGCCAATCAATAACAAAGACAAGCAAAAGTATACTTTTATCTCATTAGCAAATGTTATCGACATGTTGCTGATTCATGAAATGATGTTGCACACTTCAGCTAGCGCCCTAGTTGCGTTACACTTCACTAGATTAATGGCGTTATATCCTGATTGCTGCATGTCATCGAAATATAGTAGTAAATATAGGAGAAAAACTCAAAAAAGTAAGAAAAAATTAGAATAATTTGTATAAATGGCTATACTGCCTCGCGGCATCAATAGTATTCAATATATTCATGCGCTGCCAGTGATGTTACTCATTAATAAACTCAAATAAATAATAGATAGACCAGATCTATAAAAAAGGATAAAGAACATGCCAAACTCTCTTAGTATCGCAACAGAGCGAATCAGTCAGATAAGCGATATTGCGACCAGTTATGTACAAAAAGATAAGTCGTTGTTTGACCATTTTATTCATAGCTATTACCAGCCGCTCCACCAAGAAACGGCAAAAGCCATCAGTAATGCTGATTTGGCAGGCATGGCGTTACATCATTTCACTTTGCTCAAAGCTTATGATCGCAGTAGACCACAACTGACTGTGCTCAACCCTAGAGCGGAAGAGCAGCATTTTCACAGCTCGCACACCGTTATTCAAATTGTGGCTTATGACAGACCCTTTTTAGTTGACACAATTTTGATGAGCCTGGAAGCGGAAGGCATCGATATTCATCGTACTTACAATATCATCATCAATGTTGAGCGTGATGATAATGGTGATATTACGCATATTGAAAGTGCCAATGAAAGCGCCACCTCTCATTTGTCTTTGATTCATTGCGAAATTGCTTATCAAGACAGTAAAAGCTTGGACGCATTACAGCAGATGCTACGATCAAAAATTGATACGCTAGATACGGTCGTCGGTGATTGGGCTGAAATGCGAGAACAGTTGACGCATATCAAAGATGAGCTGTCCCAAAAACAGTTACCAGAAGTCTTTTATTCCCATCAAGAAATACAAGCGTTTATCGATTGGGTATTAGACGATCATTTTATATTCTTGGGTTATCGTGAATATCGCCTAGAGGGTGGACAATCTGTTGAAGTTGATACTAACTCTGTGGATTTAGATTTATTTGCCATTGGCAATAGTGGTCTCGGTTTATTACGCGGTGGTGAAGAAGACAAATTGTCACAAAGCTTTAGCCAGTTGCCTAAAGTGTTAAAGCAATTACTGACTGAACCACGCGTATTGATGCTTTCTAAATCAAGCCGTGTATCACCTGTGCATCGTCCTGTATATATGGACTTTTTGGGTATTCATAAGTTTGACGATAACGGTAAATTGGTTGGTGAATATCGATTCATCGGTCTACTGACATCACAAGCGTATCAGCTTACCGTGCAGCAAATACCATTATTACGTGAAAAAGCCAATCAAATCATGGCGATGGCAGAATTACCACGTGATGGTCATGCCCATCATAAAATGATGCATGTGATTAATACGTTACCGCGTGATGATCTGTTTCAAGCCAGCGTTGAAGAGTTATATCCAATCGTTTCAGGTATCAGCCAATTACAAGACAAAAAGAGCTTGCGTCTGTTCAGTCGTGTCGATCATTATCAGCGCTTTGTTTCCTGCTTGGTTTATATCCCACGTGACAAGTTCAACACTGAGCTGCGTATTAAAGTACAAGACGTGCTAAAAGAGGCTTATGGTGGAACCTCTTCAGGATTCACAACTGAGTTCAATGAATCTGAACATGCTCGTGTGCATGTGCATGTTCGTACTGTACCAGGTCAAGTAAATGAGGTTGATACGTTTGTACTTGAGGCTAAGTTATCCGAGTTGATGCAGTCATGGAGTGATGGCTATCAAAAAGTATTGCTCGACAATGTTGGTGAACAAGAAGCCAATGCCCTAAACCGTCGCTTCTTAAACTATATTCCGGCTGCTTATCAAGAGCGTTTTGATAGCCGTACTGCGGTTGAAGATACCAAGCGTTTGGCCAAACTAACCGCCGATAAACCAATGATTTGGCACTTGTACCAATCAACGGGTGATGCAAGCAACCAGTTGCATCTAAAACTCTACGGTCGTGAGCAGCCTGTCATTTTATCCAAAGTCCTGCCAATTCTTGAAAACTTTGGTGTGTCGGTTATTTCAGCACAGACCTATGAGTTCGACTTGCCAGAGCAGCCGATTTGGATGCAAGAGTATGAGCTGACGCTAGAACATGTCGATACCGTTAATATGCAAGTGGTACGCGGTCAGTTCGAAGACAGTCTCAAGCAGATTTGGGCCGGAAAAGTTGAAAGTGATTCCTTTAACGAATTGGTATTAACGACCAACTTGGATACTTATGGGGTGGTATTATTACGAGCGCTATCACGCTATATGATGCAAGCCCGCGCACCATTCTCTAGTAATTACATTCAACAAACTGTGGTAAAAAACAGCGATATCAGTGTAGCACTGGTCAGCCTGTTTGATGCTCGTATGAATCCGAAATACAATGAAGATGAGCGCGCACAGCAAACGGCTCAGGTGCAAGAAAAAGTTATCGCGGCACTAGCAGATGTAGACAGTCTCGATGAAGACCGTATCCTGCGTTGGTACTTAGACTTAATCAATGCCATGGTACGTACCAACTTCTACCAGACTGATACCGATGGTCAGCGTAAAGATCGTTTGTCGTTTAAGTTTTTGGCAGCAGATATTCCTAACTTGCCTAAGCCTAAACCGATGTTTGAGATATTTGTATACTCACCGCGTGTTGAAGCTGTCCATTTACGTGGTGGCAAAGTTGCCCGTGGTGGTTTGCGTTGGTCAGATCGTATGGAAGATTTCCGTACCGAAGTATTGGGCCTAGTCAAAGCACAGATGGTGAAAAACGCAGTGATTGTGCCTGTTGGTTCAAAAGGCGGCTTCATCGTCAAAACCAAAACCATGGCGGATGGTCGTGAAGCATTCCAAGCGGAAGGTATCGCTTGTTATCAGACGTTCTTGCGCGGTATGCTCGATGTTACAGACAACATCGTAGACGGCGTGATTGTCCCGCCAGCCAATACGGTCAGACATGATGAAGACGATCCATACTTGGTTGTTGCTGCAGATAAAGGTACAGCGACTTTCTCTGACATCGCCAACGCCTTAGCAGCAGAGTACAATTTCTGGCTTGATGATGCCTTTGCTTCAGGTGGCTCAGTAGGTTATGACCATAAAGCGATGGGTATCACTGCACGTGGTGGTTGGGAATCAGTCAAACGTCACTTCCGTATGCGCGGTATGGACATCCAAAACCGTGATGACTTCACTGTCGTCGGTATTGGTGATATGAGTGGTGATGTATTCGGTAACGGTATGCTGCTATCAACGCATACCAAGCTGGTTGCTGCCTTTAACCATCTGCACATCTTCATTGATCCTAATCCAGACACTGCGGCCTCTTATGCCGAGCGCGCACGTTTGTTTGAGTTACCACGCTCATCATGGGCAGATTATGAAACCTCATTAATCAGCCAAGGTGGTGGTATATTCTCACGCCAAGACAAAAAAATTGCTATCAGTGCCGAGATGAAAGAAATCTTTGATATTCACGAAGACAGTCTCGCACCCAATGATTTAATCAGTGCGTTATTGAAATCGCCTGTTGATCTCATCTGGAACGGTGGTATCGGTACTTATGTCAAAAGTGCTAATGAGACTCATGCTGATGTCGGTGACCGTGCGAATGACGCACTACGTATCGACGGCAATGAGCTTCGCTGTGCGGTGATTGGTGAAGGCGGTAACTTAGGCTTCACGCAGCAAGGCCGTATTGAATACGCTCAAACGGGCGGACGCATTTATACGGATGCCATTGACAACTCAGGCGGTGTTAACTGCTCGGATCACGAAGTCAATATCAAAATCTTATTGGGTAAAGTGGTTGAGCAAGGTGACATGACCTTAAAGCAGCGTAATGAGCTGCTAGAGAGCATGACCGACAACGTGGCAGAATTGGTACTACGCCAAAACTACCTACAGCCTCAAGCGATTGAACTGAGCCACATTCGTGCATCAGCGAACCTAAGCGATCATCAACGCTTTATTCAGATGCTAGAAGGCGAAGGACGTCTCGACCGTGCAATCGAATATCTACCATCAGATGAAGAGATTGCCAAACGTCAAAAAGCGAATGCTGGCCTGACCAATCCTGAGCTAGCCGTCGTGATGGCTTACGGTAAGATGTGGGTGTATGACAACTTATTGTCTTCTGATTTGCCAGATGACCCATACTTCATCAACGAGCTGCGTAAGTACTTCCCTGATGAGCTAGCGTCACGCTTCTTTGATGAGATGACAGAGCATCGCTTACATCGTGAGATTATCAGTACTTATCTGACCAATAGCGTGGTCAACCGTTTGGGTATCGAAGCACTGTTCCGTCTGTTCGAAGAGACCGATCAATCACTAGCCACCATCGTGCGTGGCTATGCGATTAGCCGTGATGTCTTTGATGTGTCAAAAGCTTGGAAAACGCTTGAGTCGTTGGACAATCAGGTCGATGCTAAGTTACTGCTGAACCTTGAGCTACGTCTACGTGATGCACTTGAGAGCGGTGTTGTTTGGTTTATCAATGCCTTTGGTCAAGACTTACAAGTTGCTGACATGATTAGCCGATTTAGTGATAGTGTTGAAAAGCTAACGAAACCAGGTGGTTTCATTGAGCAACAATTTGCAGCGTACTTGCAAGAAGATACGACCAGCCTGATGCAGGAAGACCTGTCTAATAGCGATGCTGCGTTGTTTGCTATGCTACCTTATCATGTGGATGCACTCGATGCTGCGCTGTTGGCAGAGCTGTACGAGCGTCCTGTTGATGAGATTGCAACGCTATACTTCGAAGCCTATCATGTCTTGCAGTTAGACTGGATGATGGACAACATCGCCACTTTACCACAGCAAGATTACTGGGATCGTCGTGCACGCCATGCATTGATGAATGAGCTGTCACGTAGCTTGCGTCTGTTGATGGATGCCATATTATCTAAACCGGATGCGAAACAAGCGTTTGGCGAGTGGCGCTCACGTCACTTAGATCATCTGGAATCTGTCACATCAGAGATGAGCAAGCTAGATCAGCTTCATGCTAATGATGCAGACAGTCAAATCAGCCTGTCTACACTATCCGTGTTGATGAGTGAGCTGAGTGGTTTAGTCACTAAGTGATTAACTAAGTAACTAAATGAGCGATTAAATAAGTCGCTGACTGAATAAAATACTGTTTCAAAAAAACCACCGTTATTAATTAACGGTGGTTTTTTATTGTCTGATTAAATAAAAACCAGAGTACTTACATCTTGATTACTGAAACTCTATTATTGAAAAATGGATTAACTTACGAGGCTTTTTCACCGACAATTCTCTGACAGCCTTGACCGCTAATTTGGCTAAAGCCGCCAGAGATTTTTTCAACCTTAATTTGGGTTAAGATACGGTCTTTTAGTGCCTGCACGTGGGAGATAATACCAATTAACTTACCTTCCTGTTGTAAGCTCGTTAATGTATCGAGGGCAATATCAAGTGACTCTTCATCCAGTGTGCCGAAGCCTTCATCCAAAAATAGCGAATCTACGCGAATATTGTGACTGGCCATTTGCGATAGCCCCAATGCGAGTGCCAAACTAATAATAAAGCCTTCGCCACCAGAAAGATTTTTAGTACTACGAACATCGCCACCCTGATAGTTATCAATCACATTAAGCTCAAGCGGATTGTGGTCGTCATGGATGAGTAGGTAACGGTCACTCATCTGTTGCAATTGCGTATTGGCATGACTAATCATAACTTCAAACGTCAACCCTTGAGCAAAGGTACGATATTTTTTACCATCAGCTGACCCAATTAGCGTATGTAGCTGCTGCCAAACTTGTAGCTTCTGTTTTTGCTCATCGATAGCCACGAGTTGTGCTACTTGTTCGCCTTTTTGATTGTCGTTATCTTTGAGTTTTTGGTCAATTGCACCTATCTGCTGACTGAGTTGATCAATATCTGTCTGTATTTGATGATACTCGCCAGCAAGCGTTTCTCTATCCTTATCTGTCATAGGAGCAGCAAGTTTTTTTGCTAATAATTGCTGAGTACTATCTAGCTGTGACTGCATCTGTTGCAAGGCATTGTCGATAGTCGATTTACGTATGTGTAGTGCTTCGCGCGCTTCTTTAGGTAGGCGTGCACTGACAAAAGCAGCTTCGTCGGCGAACTGTGATTCTGATAGTAAATCAGAAAACTCACTTTGTTGCGTATTGAGCGTACCAGTTGCAGATTGTAGCTCTGTTGCTAGCTGTTGCTGTCTAACCTTTAATTGTTCTAATGTCTGCTGAATGGTATCTAGCTGCCTTTGTGCCGTTACCTTACTGGTTTGAGCTTTATCGACCGCACTTCGTAATTGAGTCTCCTCAGCATCTACCTCTTTATCTGCAAAAATCTCTTTTCTGTCTTTCTTTAATTGCTCGATAGTATTGGTTTTATTAGTAGTTAAGCGCTCTAATTCTTCGAGCGATTTTTCGTCATTGGTAAGCTGTGCTTGTTTGGCTTCAATCTGTGCTGTTAAGCCGCTTATCGTATTGGTTAGCTGCTGTTGTTTATTTTTTTGCTCATGGTAATGTTGCTTTAACTGACTTAGGGCGCCACGCTGTTGACGGAGTCTTTCGATATGAAGGTCATAGTCTGAGTTGTCTATTATGGTCTGCTCAGTAACCCCAACATTCAGTTGTTTGAGTGCACCATTGATGTCTGCTGCATTAACAGCTATTGATAAATACTCTTTATGGTTCTCTATAGGGTATTTATGCGCTAGAGATGTAACAGTGGTCATAATAGGTGCTAATTCAGAGAAGTTGGCAGCGATACTTTCTTCAATACTCTCAATTTTCTGTGCATTAAGCTTAATATCAGTTGCCAAATTACTGATGTCGCGAATAAGTACTTGTTGATGCTTTTCATCGGTTTCGATTGTGGTACTCATATGTGCCATACGTTGTGTCAGCACATCGTATTGGCCCATCATGGTTTGTAGAGACTGCTTATAATCAATCAGATTGTGTTTGGCGGCATCCAATAAAGATAGAGAGTTGTCTACGTCAATCGAACCATTGACGTTATCCGTAATTTGAGTAAGCGGATGAATGAGTGCCACAATGGATTCAGAGTAACTATTTTTATCATCAAATAATGAGGCCAGATAAACCTGAATATCAGTAGATAAGGTATCTGTCTCTTGCTGTAACGGCGCTAATTGCTGCTGTTGGTTATTAAGCGTTTCTTTCTTTGTGGCATGCTCAAGACGGTGTTTTGATAATGTCTGCTCAAGATTGTCTATAACAGTTTCTAGTGCCGAAATTTCCTGCTGAATCTTTTGTGTTTTAGACAGTTGGCTTTGGTCGGCATTGTCGTCGATATGATTGTCTAATAACGGATGGTGTTTATGTTTACCATAAGGATGTTCGTGAGCACCACAAAGTGGGCAGGGCGATCCGTCTTGTAGTTCTGTTATATAGTCTTCAAGCTTAGCGACTTTCTGTAATAGATTTAGATGTTCTTGTTTATCTTGTCGTTTGAGCTTAACATTTTGAATGTCTGATTGATGACTGGTAATCAGTTCTTCTAAATTCGTTAACGCTTGGCTAAGTGTTGGTAGCGAAAGCGTGGTTGTTTTTATTTGGCTAGTAAGTTCAGACAGTCGTTGTAACTTGAAGCGAGCCTGCTCAGTTTGGTTATTAATTTGATCAACATGTTCTTGATCACGACGCATACTAGCCAGCGATTGTTTTTGGATGAGTGCTGCTTGCTGCTGTCGTACGCTGGCAAGTTGCTCACGCTGTTGTGTTATTAATGACGTATCAGCGTTTTGCTGCTTAGACAGTTGATCGAAACTTGCTTGTAGTTGGCTGGCTTGATGGTCATGTGTTCGTTTATTGGCAGCTAAGCGCACATTGTCTTCTAGCAATGCCTTTAATCGGCTACAGCTGCTATCAAAGGTTGCCGTATCTGTATCGAGATCGTTTACCTCTGGATAGTCATTAAAATATTTTTCGATACTGTCAAATTGAGTCTTAGTATCCTGCTTTGTTTGTTTATGGCTAGCTATTTCTTGACGTAATTGTTGAGTATTATTAACCAGTACGCCTTTACGTTGATTGTCATGTGATAAAACATGAGCTTGCTGTTGTATATCAGCATCTAATTCACGCACCTTCTTAATAATGGGTAAAGCGGTTTGTAAGTTATCTATGGCGTTTTTTTCAAAAGTATTCGCCTCATTTAGATGAATAGAAGCTTGCCCGAGCGCTTCTTGCTGTGCCGGAATCTTATTAAGCAATTCCTGTTGTTCAGCATCCAATCTACTGACCATCTCTCGGCTATAGCACAGCGCACGAAACTGGCTGTCAATCTCTAAGGCTTTAGTCGCAATATTTAAGCGTTGTGCTTCTGGGATAAAGTCTTTCTGTGCCTGTTGCGCTGTTGCGAACTCAGTCTGATAAACCGAGAGGTTTTGTTGTAGTTGATAGACGCTATCCAGCCACTGTAGTTGTTCACTCAGGGTTTTGAATGTTTGTCGTTGTTTGATTTGCTGTTGATTCAGAGTGTCTAACTCTGTAGCCAGTCGTTTTTCATCTTCAATATTTAATAGGGATAAGCTATTAACGCCTGCTTGTAAATTGCCAAGCACTTCTTCCTCGGAGCGTTTTTTCTCGTGCACGTTTAACGATATTTTGGCATAGATGGCCGTACCCGTTATTTTTTCTAAAATAGCGGCTCTATCACCAATATCAGACTTCAAAAATGCGGCAAAACTGCCTTGTGCCAACATAATGGAACGGGTAAATTGATTAAAATCCATGCCGATTAGGTCTTGGATATAAGCGGATGTTTTAGATTTCTTTTCTTCTAAAATAGCGCCTGTTTCAACATCAGTAATCTCATGCTTAATGGGTAATAAGTTACCCTTAGCTTTTTTGTGGGCACGATGTTGATACCAATAGCATAGATAGCGTTTGGAATTTATCTCGATGATAACTTCTGCTGAGCATTCGCCCGTACCTTGGGTCATTATCTCATTCGTTGAACCCGTAATATCACCCAATCTTGGCGTTTGACTGTATAGCGCTAAGCAAACGGCATCTAATATGGTGGTCTTGCCAGCACCTGTTTGCCCAGTAATAGCAAAAATCCCTTCATTGAGAAAAGCGGGATCGCTAAAATCAATGTGCCATTCGCCTTTCAATGAATTTAAATTTTTGAGTCGCAGTTCAATCAGTCGCATGGGCAGGTCTTATTTTGATATAGGGCAATGTTAAAAGGTGAAAAAGCTAAAGGCATCAGTTATTAGTAATTAAAAGTTAGAAGCTATGTATGTTGAATAACTTATATTATTCGGCATGGCTATCTGCATGACGCAGGTTGTAGACGATTTGATCGTAGGCATCACGCAAGGTTAACTTTTGCTCATCAGGAATACTATGTGCAGTTAAGCAACGCTCAAATACTTCTTCTTCATTTAAGTCTTGTAACGTCTCAGAGGTTTTCTGTTGGTTAAGGACTTTATTATAAGTTTGAGTATTCTTAATTTTTAATACCTCACATGGCAAGCCTTCTACCATGGCCTGAATATGCTCACGTAATTCACTAACAATATCATCACCGGTATAAATAATTTCTAGCCAAACGGACTCTTTTGAACCAAGTGATTGAATGGCTTTATCAATAGCCTGATGAATAGACACTAAGTCACCTGAAACTTGTGCCAATTTTTGAAATTTTGGAATGGGTAAAGAGACTACTTGCATTTGATTCAAATTATCGCGATGCAGTATTTTATCGGTAGTGGCAGCATAAGTAGGCACTGATTGATTATCTAGGTCTTGCTGAGCAGGAGGGTTCTCTGTAACAGTAGTTTTTACAATCTCATCATCATCATTCTCATTGGCCGATGGCTCATCAAAACCAAACAAGTCATCCATAAAAGGCGTTGCCTGAATAGCCACTTTTTTAACGGTTTTTTCTACTGACTTTTCAATCTTGGTCGTTTTAACATTAGAGGTTGTATTGATAAGCTGAGAGGTATTACTATCAGGCGTAACGTTTACCCCTAAGACTTCATTATCGAAGTTATCTGTGGTACCAAACTTTACTAGCAATACTTGTTTTTGTTGCTTGGCCTCTCCAAAACCCATGGCAATAGGGGAGCCTGAATAGCGAATATGCTCACGACCACCGACCCGCTGCGGCACGTGCAAATGACCAAGCGCAACATAATCAAAGCTTTCATCGAACATCTCGGCAGAGATTTTACCCAATGAGCCGACATAAAGCTCGCGTACGCCGTCATCATCAGTTGTGGTGCCGCCAGCTGCAAATAGATGCCCTGTCGCAATGATAGGAATATGCCGCTGATACATTTCAACAAGCTCAGATTGCTTGGATTTTACAATGCTAGCCACTTCATCATAGTGTGCACGAATACCTTTTATGACATTGGCATCTTTGCTATCCGCGGACTCGCCAGCGCTACTACTACGCACATCGCGGTCACGCAAGTAAGGAACGGCTGCGATAATACAATGCGGCGTACCATCTACATTGTCCAAAACCAATACTTCGTTGGTCAAATCGTCACAAGCAGTGCCAATCACATGAACGTTTAAGAACTTAAGCACCTGACTGGGGGCATCTAAAAAAGTAGGGGAGTCGTGATTGCCTGCGACTATCACCACGTGCTGACAGCATGATTTTGACACTCTACCTAAAAACTCAAAATACAACGCTTGAGCTCTGTTACTTGGCGTCATGGTATCAAATATATCACCAGCAACGATTAATACATCGACTTTTTGCGTGCTAATTGTCTCTTCAAGCCAGCTCAAAAACGCCTCGAATTCCTCATAGCGCATGCGACCATAGAGCCTACGACCCAAATGCCAATCTGAGGTGTGTAGGATGGTTAATGGTCGAGCGGGCATTGAATTGGAAGTGGCAGGTGTAGACATAATTGCACTTAAGGACAGTTAATGGGAAGCTGTCATTCTAGCAAGATTTGTTGTGGTTTGCGCTGTTGGAATGCGTTAAAAAAAGAGCCCTACCAATATATTATTATCGATAGAGCTCTTTATTGTTGAAAGTTAATACTAAAAATTAATCAATAATCAGTTGCTCTAAACCTTCCTCTTGCTGCGTAGCCAAACTGGATATCATAGAGAGCGCATGTGCTTGTTGGTCTATTGGTTGTTTTTCTACTTTACCTCTTGACCCTTCGCGCAACCAGTTCTTCGCTAGATCGTCACTACTTTGACTGTGCTGCTGATTTTGTAAGTTGTACCAAGCCAAATTATCATGCAGGGCGACGACATCTCCCATGATAAGTAGCGCAGGCGTTGGTAGTTGGTGTTGCTCTTGCAACTCAACGATATTGGCAAGTGTGCCGGTTAATACTTGCTGATTGGGCATACTGGCATTGGATACGATGGCAATAGGAGTACTATCAGCTCGTCCAGCATCAATTAAGCCTTCGGTCAAACGAGGCAAAGAGTGCAGACCCATATAGAAAACAACCGTCTCATCAGTATTCAAAAAGCTCTTAAAGTTACTGTTTGGTGCACCAGCCTTTAAAAATCCAGTGACGAAGCGTACCGATTGCGAGTGATCACGGTGGGTAAGCGGAATACCTGCGTAGCTAGCAGCTGCGTTGGCAGCAGTAATGCCTGGTACAACTTGATAAGGGATATCATGTGCCCGTAAGCTTTCAATCTCTTCACCACCGCGCCCAAAGATAAACGGATCACCACCTTTTAAACGAACCACACGGCGACCTTCTTTGGCGCTATTCACCAACAGCTCATTGATACCAAGCTGAGCAACTGCATGATTGCTGCGTTTTTTACCTACAAACACTTTGTCCGCATCACGGCGGCACAAATCTAGGACTTGTGGCGAGACCAAGGCATCATAATAGACAATGTCTGCTTGCTGCATTAGGCGTAGCGCTTTGAATGTTAACAATTCTGGATCACCAGGGCCTGCACCGACTATATATACCTCGCCAACTGGCGTGTTCGCTTCAACAGAATTTTCATTGTCGACTATAGGCTCGGCTACCACAGTTGTATGGGTTGGTGATTCATTGGCACTGGCAATATTCGCAGCAGTGCTATCTAAGTCGGCTTGTAGCTGCTCAGTGGCTTGAACTTCATTACCAGCAAACATGAGCTCACTGACTTTGCCTTCAAAAGCTCGCTCCCAAAACTGGCGACGCCCCGTTAAGGTAGGAATTTTGGCTTTTACTTCAGTACGGAACTCGCCTGCTAATTTGGCCAGTTTGCCATAACCTTGTGGAATCAATGTCTCAAGGCGGGCACGTAGCAAACGTGCTAGCACTGGTGCCTTACCGTTAGATGAGATACCAATCACAATAGGGTTGCGATCAACAATGGCTGGGAATATAAAGTCGCATAAATGCGGCGTATCAACCACATTGACTGGAATGTTTAGGGCAGTAGCGTCAGCATGAATCTGATGATTCAGCGTTTCGTCATCAGTAGCCGCAATAATGACGCGTGCGCCTGACATATAGGTGTTATTGTAATTTTCATAGATGAGCTGATGCTTACTATCATTGAGCAAGGCTTGTATTTCATCACTAATGACGGGTGCAAGAATGGTAATTGCCGCGCCAGCACGACTCAGCAGATCCGCTTTGCGTAGCGCCACGTCTCCGCCACCAACGATAAGCACTTTGCGGTCTTCTAATTTAAAAAATAATGGAAAAGTGTTCATAGCATTACCAGCAATTCATTCAATGTAAAATATACCACTATTATGAGGTATCGTGCGCGACGTCTCACGCAGTGAATTGGCATTAGTATATTCGTTTTTGATATGAGCGGTGTGATTTTTGATAGGAAAAGGAATAGGTGTCTCAAAAGTAGATATATAGCAAAATACTTACTCTACAAGACTATGAAGCCGTTATAGGCGATAACTTTAAAAAATCTAGTCCCAAAGTATGGTAGAAACAAGTAATTTTTACTGTATTGAAACTTCTACCGATATCATCAAAAGGATTTGAGATGCTTATAGATAATCTAAAGATTTATTTTAACCATCTATTGAAGCCATTTGTATTTTGTCTTGTGCTAACTACTGGTTTAGCATTGATAATTAGCACCTCTGGCTGCCATAAAAATCCTCATCATTCTTCTGCAATAGAAGGCGATATTGAAATATCAACCAATGATGAGGGTGATTTGTGTTTTGAACCCTTGTTTGCAACAACGGCTCTAAATGATCAACCTATACAAATAGAATATATAAAAATGAGCAACTTAGAGATATTTAATTTGTATGTTCCTAAGGACGAAAGTCGTACAATATTAACAATAGATCCTGTAGATAATGAATATTCTATTATAGAAAAAGGAGAAAAAATCTGTTTAGATACTGACGATCCAAAATTAAAGCAAAATATCTATAAACCTCTAGAGCAAAAATTTTCAATAGTTTCAATTAGTGGTATAGACGATAAAGAAGAGGAATACGTATATTTTTCTCATGATTTCAACTACCCTTATATTGCTGAATAATCAAACATATCTAGAATAAATTGAGAGATTGCCCCTAATTCTGTATAACTGATATATATTAGCTCTCTTGCAAAAGTAGCAGTTTATTGGCTCCCACTAACGGAGTCACAAAGGCTAGCGACAACTTACTTATGCAAGAGGTCTATTAACTGTTTTTAGCTGTATTCTAAAACCTACTCAAACTCACTGAGCATTTTAGTCATACGTGCATCTTTTTGTTGCCAGATATCTTCTAACCAATCAAACATCATCTTTTTCGTGGCTTCATCACGGTCGTAACCACCATCCATAATCGCGGCAAACAGCTCGTCAGGTATCTTTATGCGAGTCACATCGACGCCCAGACGACGGATATTACCTTTCCATAAATCATCATAGTCAGGGGTGCCATCTGGATACACGATAGTGACATCTAAAATCGAATCTAACTGATCGCCTAACGCATTGATTGCCAATGACAGACCACCAGCCCGTGGTTTTAATAGATGCTGGTAAGGTGAGTCTTGCTTGTCATGTTTTTCTTTGGTAAAGCGCGTACCTTCTAGATAATTAAGTAACGCAAAAGGCTTATCTTTTAATTGACGACATGCACGCTTGGCTTCTATTAAGTTTTGTTTTTTAAGTTCTGGATTTTTTGCCATCGCTTTAGAAGAAAAGCGCTTCATCATTGGAAAGTCTAAGAAGTAAAAAGCTTGACCGATAACAGGAATATAGATCAAATTAAACTTGGTAAAGAACCGCGTCAAAGGTAATCTATCTTGGCTGATGTATTGCACGATACTGGTATCAACCCAAGACTGATGGTTGCTCACGAGTAGGTATTGTTTATCCTCGCTCAGATCATCAGGCATATTAATACGCCAGTCTTTATGAGGCAACGCATGATTGATCACAGCGTTATTACTATTAATCCAGTACTTAGTAATCGCAATGAGTGCATCGTCAGCGTATTTTGATTTTGTTAATACTTTCGCAGCACCCAAAGTCCAAATAGGTAAACCAACGAAGATGCTATTGGCGGTGAGGACGCTGGCACCAGTCAGAAAAGATGCGGCTTTACCGACAGGAGGCAATTTATCGTGGAGCTTTTCGTAGAGTGAGTCATTTTTTTGTATAGAGGGCATAACAAATATCCATATTGATGAGTGCGGTAAAACTATTACCAATCTTGAGTGACACGATGCGCGTGATTATCTACAAAGATGGCAATTTCGTTCGTAATTGGGTTTAAAAGGGTTGGCTTAGTGAAGTGATGGCGCACAGCCCTCAAAGGTAAGCCATAGAATAACGTAATGTTATACCATAAGACGTTAAAAAAACGTTATTTATTCAATTGAATGCATTGTAGAGTTGCATTTTCTTATTAGCTTGCATACTAGAAACAGAAGAAGCTATGATACTAAAAAATCCAAGAAGAGTAATACTCCTAGATAAATATAAAACAACAGAAAATTAATTTTCTAGCGTTTGTTTAAAACTTAAGTAATTCGTAATATAGCAATGAATTTTTCACGCGAATTGGTAGTCGACATGATTGTAGTGCTAATTTAAGGTGTTGAATATTATTTTACGTAGCGGTGCGCTGAGTTTGGCGTCTGCGGTATTTGGCATTCTTTTATTATTGGCTTTTGTGCTGACTCATCAAATGAGCTGGTCAATTTCTGGTATCTATCGCTACGATGTGTTGTTGGCATATGCTTTGGTTATTCAGGTTTTCTTAGTTTATTTTAAATTAGAAACGCCACGTGAAGTATGGGTTATTGCCATTTTCCATATTATGGCCATGGCCCTAGAGCTTTTTTTAACCCATCCCAAAATTGGCTCTTGGTATTATCCCGAACAAGCAATTTTTAGAATTGCCAATGTCCCGCTTTTCGCTGGTTTTATGTATTCGGCAGTGGGTAGTTTTTTGGCACGTGGCCTAAGACTGTTTAATGCATCCTTTGCTCATTTGCCAAATTTAATATGGGTGAGTTTATTGGTTGTTTCTTCTTATGTTAACTTCTTTACCAAATTTTTTGTACCCGATATTCGCAATGTGCTGTTCATAGCTTCAATAATTTTGTTCTGGAAAACTAGAGTATTCTTTCAAATTAATCACGAAACCAATTTGCAATTACGAGATGCCAAACAATATCAATTATTTTTTTTACCATTACTATTGTTTCTAGCTTTTTTGGTTTGGTTAGCAGAAAATATTGCTACTTTTGCAAATATTTGGCGCTATCCGTCACAAGAAAATCTATGGCATATGGTAGGTTGGGGGAAGCTAGGCTCTTGGTACCTGTTGCTGATATTGAGTCTGGTGTTGGTTTTGGCAGTAATGGGAAAAAGAGATGCTAGAGGGAGTTGGCAGTTAATTTGATACTAGGGTGTGTCCTCAGTTTGAACAAGAACGACTAAACGAGCAAAAAGTGGCTAGATAATAATTGAATCGGCTATAAAAATTAAAAAGCCCTCTCTTAAATTTAAGAGAGGGCTTTTGACATTCAGAAAACGCTACAATTACAACTGAGTATGCAAACCACACTCACGGCTTTCTTCTACTTTCGTTGGATCAAAGTAGTCAAACTCATTTGGCAGGTTATGCTCTTCAAGATACACGTCTAGATCAGCATCCGTTTTTTCAAATAATGGCGCTACTTTTAACACGCCATCTTTTGATAGGCTAAGCACATCAAGACCTTGACGGAATTCTGTTTGATCTTTACGGATAGCATTGAACCAAACATCAGGCTTCAATTCATCTAATGCACGGCGGAATGGCTCAAGTTTTACTTGGTCAGTAAACTCATCATGCTGTGGATTATCAATACCAGGGATGCCATTCATAGTTGCGTCACGATGCGCAGCAGTTTGCTTAGGGATATAAGTAACGACATTTAGATTGAGGTCACGAATGACTTTATTAGCGAATTGATACGTCGCATCCGTGTTATAGCCTGAATCTACCCACAATACAGTGATGTCTGGACGCTGCTTGGCAACTAGATGTAAAATCGCTGATTCATAAGGACGAAAGTTAGTAGTAATGATTGGGTTTTTAGCTTGGCCTAGTGCCCATGAAACGATCTCTTCTGGCGACTTACCGTTTAGCTCTTGATTGGCTTGATCGATATCTAGGTTTGGGTGTAATTGACTCATGATACATTCCTTACAATGGGATTGGTTTAACAATAAATTTGGTAAAAGTTCAATAAATAACGGGTGGTAAATTAAGCGTTAGCAAACATCGGTAATGCAGCAGCGTTTCGACCATCGTAGCTACTGGCAAGCGCGTTGAATGCTTGACCAATATCAGAAATTGATTGCATGTCGTGCTCACTGAGCACAAAGCTATCTGCACCAGAACGTAATAGATAAGCGATTTGGTCACGGCCAAACTTGCCAGCCATACGAATCTCGCCTTCGTAACCCATTTGGCGTAATGTCTGTACAAAACTAAAGCCGCGACCATCGACAAATAACGGCACATGAATGACAATCAAGTCTTGCTGTAATAAAAACTCTGATAAGCCAACTAATACATCCGTGTCACTGTCCGATGTCACCCAAACGCCTATACGGCTAGTGTGTTGGGACAGCAACTCACGTACTTGCTGTAATAGTCCGCCAGCAATCTTGCCTGTAGCGTCTAACAAATCATCAAGCGGCAACAGCACATCTGTTTTTTCTGACTTATGCAATAGCTCAAGTAGTGATGTGTGGGTTAGGGCAATACCTTCTGGTAGCTCATTAGTGGTGAGCGCTAACCAAGTGTCGGTCTGACTAATATCGATACCATCGCTATTTAATACATGATGATTACCCATAGACCTTCTCCTTAAAAGGTGCCACGCCAACGCGATTGACCAAGTCACTAAAGGCTTCTACGTCGTTCTCATTGCTCACGCGCTGCTCTAAATAGACGTCCAGTATTTTTTGTAGGGTAATCGCCACATCTTCGGCTGGTACTGCTTTACCCAATATTTTACCGACTTTGGCATCGTTGCTAGAGTTGCCGCCTAGGCTGATTTGATACCAATGCTCACCCTTTTTATCAACACCCAAGATACCGATATCACCTGTATGGTGATGAGCACAGGCGTTCATGCAGCCAGACATATTTAGGCGGATTTCACCCAAGTCATAAAGGTAGTCGAGATCATCAAATTGCTTTTCGATTTGCTCAGCGATATTGTGAGTCGTGGCATTGGCGAGTGAGCAATAATCCCAACCTGGGCAAACAATCATATCGGTTAGCGTGTTTATGTTGGCACGTGCTAAATGCAGTTCAGACAGCTGTTCCCATAGCTCATATAGCTGATTGGTTTGCACATCAGAGAATACGAGATTTTGCTGATAAGTACCGCGCAATTCACCAAAGCTATATTTGTCTGACAGATCAGCGAGAGCATCCATTTGTGACTCGCTAACATCACCAGATGGTACGTAGGTTCCGTCGACCAAGCCTGCTTTTAGAGAAATAACGACGGCGCGATAGCCTGCTATTTTATGCGCGACTGTATTTTGGTTATACCAATCGGCAAAATCTTTATTCGCATTGAGTTGCTGTTGCAAGTCAGACTGTACTTGTAGCGCATCAAAACCAACATAATCAGGCTCACTAAAGAAGCCAATAGCCGTGTCAAAGTTTGCATCGCTCAAGGTCAGTGGACCATCTTTGGTATGGGCTTCCCACTCAGCGTCGACCAATTTAGCAAAGGCAGGACCGCCCATGCTCTCGACCAATATCTTGATGCGGGCTTTGTATTTATTGTCACGGCGACCATGTAGGTTATAAACGCGCAAAATAGCGTCTAGATAGCTAAGTAGATGCTGACGTGGCAAGAATTCGTTAATTACCTTACCAATCACTGGCGTACGGCCAAGACCGCCACCCACCAATACTTCAAAACCAATCTCGCCTTCGTCATTGGTTTTTACATGTAATCCAACATCATGTACTTGCGTCGCCGCGCGGTCATTGGCAGTACCAACGACAGCAATCTTAAATTTACGCGGTAAAAAAGCAAATTCAGGATGAAAGGTAGACCACTGACGGATAATCTCGCAATAAGGGCGTGGATCCGCAATCTCTTCTTGATGAATACCCGCATAAGGATCGGTAGTCGTGTTACGAATACAGTTGCCCGAGGTTTGAATGGCATGCATCTGTACTGATGCCAGCTCCGCCAATATGTCTGGCACTTCTTCAAGTTTTGGCCAATTCAACTGGATATTGGTACGGGTCGTGAAGTGCCCGTAACCCTTATCGTACTTACGGGTAATCTCTGCCAATTTACGCAGTTGATAGCTGGCTAGTAGACCGTAAGGAATAGCAATACGTAACATCGGCGCATAACGCTGAATATAAAGGCCATTCTGCAAACGCAGTGGCAAAAACTGTTCTTCTGGCAGCTCACCCGCCAAAAACCGTTCAGTTTGGTCGCGAAACTGGGCGACTCGTTCCTCTACTAAGTTTTGGTCAGCGTAGTTATATTGATACATGACGTAATCTCAAATTTGTTTTTAGACTTAAAAGCAGCGACGAAAATGATTTGCGTGTGTAATATATTTTGTTGTCGATCGCAATGTGTACCGTTCAGCTTTACATCATATAAGCTTGTGCTTCAAAACATAAATTCCTTTAAGACATATACATATCCAAACACAGCATAAATTTTCATAACGAAAGTTAGGTAGCCTATGCTTATCAAATTTAACCCCTAAAATTTAATATCTGGTAATGCATGATTTTGACTGACGATCGTTAGCGTCTTATTCGTAAAGTTACCTTTTAAGCCATTCACTTGCTGTTATTCAACTCTTTTTTCTATACATTGAGGTTTTAAAATTACTATGACATCTACTATCTCTAATCAAAAGCCATCACAACTCGTTCCTCCACATGGCAGCGATGTACTCAAACCACTATTATTAAATGGTGACGCTCGCAGCGAAGCGCTGACACTTGCCAGCACATTACCGACGATTACCTTGAGCTCTCGTGAGCGTGGTGATTTGATTATGTTTGGTATTGGTGGCTTTACACCTTTGAACGGCTTTATGAATCAAGCGGATTGGCAAGGTGTGGTTGACAACATGCGCTTGCAAAGTGGTGATAACGCAGGCTTGTTTTGGCCGATTCCTATTACCTTGTCAGCACCTAAAGCCACTGCCGATAGTTTAAGTCAAGGTGACAAAGTTGCATTGGTCGCACAAGATGGTGAAGTCATGGGCATCTTAACGGTAGAAGAAACCTATACCATCGATAAAAACCATGAGTGCCAGCAAGTCTTTACAACGACTGATAGCGAGCATCCAGGCGTACAGCAAGTATTGAGCCAAGATGACGTCAATATCGCAGGTAGTGTAGAAGTATTGAGCGAAGGCGAGTTCCCAGCGCTGTATCCTGAGATTTATAAAACGCCCGCTGAAACGCGTGAAATATTGGATGCCAAAGGCTGGAAAACTGTTGCGGCATTCCAAACGCGCAACCCAATGCATCGCTCACACGAATATCTTGCCAAGATTGCCATCGAGATTTGTGATGGCGTATTGATTCACTCATTATTGGGCGCATTGAAGCCCGGTGATATCCCAGCAGACGTCCGTCAAGAAGCCATCAAAACTTTGATTGATAATTACTTTAGACAAGACACTGTGATCCAAGCCGGTTATCCGCTAGATATGCGCTATGCAGGCCCACGTGAAGCGTTGTTGCATGCGCTATTCCGTCAAAACTATGGCTGTAGCCATCTGATTGTGGGACGTGACCATGCAGGTGTTGGTGATTATTATGGTGCTTTTGATGCGCAGACCATCTTTGATCACGTGGGTAAAGATGACCTCATTACTCAACCATTGAAAATTGGCTGGACGTTCTGGTGTAACGCTTGTAATGCGATGGCATCAGACAAAACTTGCCCGCATGACGCTTCTGAGCATGTCAAAGTATCTGGAACAAAACTACGCAAAGCACTATCAGAAGACGAAGTGGTGCCAGAAAACTTCAGTCGCCCAGAAGTGCTACAAATATTGCGTGATTACTATGCAGGTATCGCAAAAGAGGAGCGTGCTGAAGTTAAGTTAACTGGTGCTTCTGCGGTATAGTCAATCCTCTATAAATTGGATACGGTGTCAGGCTCGCTTAGTCTACGACTTGTAGTACTTTCACTCGCCTTCCTTGTATCCAAATTATATTGAACCGACTATATAACAGCATCTGACTGACCACGATATTTAACGATATCCAAAAGGCTGTGTTTAAAGTAAGGGATCAAGCGATTATCGTTTGATCCCTTTTCTATGAAGTCTTAGCCTAAAAACTCAAACCCTTATAATATTTAATAAAATCAAGTAAAAACAGATAGTTAAAGGCAATCAGAAAATTAGTCAAAAAAATTGCTTATGCCAAGTTCACCACTCGATAAGCGAATTCGTCACTAAGAGTCCGGTACACAAACTGCTAGCATATCTTTTATTATCCATAGGGTGATTTTCGAAATACGTTGGGCTGCAATATTAATAATAAAGTGCCCACTGTTTTGCCAACGCCCAATCATCTATTAAGAAGAAAATCATGCAATCAGCCATACAATCAAAACTGTCTAATATCACCTTAAAAGTGGGTAGCGTACTGGCCGTTACGGTGCTCATAGCAGGTTGTAACTCTAATGAATCTACATCGCAAGACACATCGACAGCGGGAGACTCGCAAGATATTAGCTTATTGAATGTCTCTTATGATGTATCACGCGATTTTTATAAAGACTACAACACTCTATTCAGTGCAAGTTATCAAAAAGAGCATCCAGGTAGCAAGATCAAGGTAAATCAATCACATGGCGGATCAAGTAAGCAAGCACTGTCTATTGCCAATGGTTTGCAAGCAGATGTGGCAACCTTAAATCAAGAAAGCGATATGAACTTGTTGGTAGAAAAAGGGCTAGTAGCTACTGATTGGAAGCAGGCGTTCCCGAATAATGCGGTGCCTTATACCAGCACAATGGTGCTATTGGTACGTAGCGGTAACCCAAAAAATATCAAGGATTGGTCAGACTTGGCACGCAATGATATCGATGTGGTCATACCAAACCCAAAAACCAGTGGCACAGCGCGTTATGCCTTTTTGGGTGCTTATGGCTACGGTCTGCATCAATTCAAAGAAAACGTGGAAACGCCTACCAAAACAGATGACTTTATCAAGAAGTTATTGGCAAACGTGGTCACTTATGACAATGGTGCGCGTGCGGCGACGACCAGCTTTACCCAGCGCGGGTTAGGGGATGTGCTCATTACGACTGAAAATGAAGCACATTTGGCTGCCAAGGAATTTGCCAAAGGCAAAGTCGATATCGTTTATCCAAGCTACTCTATTGTGATTGCTAATCCAGTGGCGGTCGTCACAGCCGTTACGGATAAGAGCGGTAAGACAGATGCCGCAAGTGCTTACCTACAAGGTCTGTGGGATGTACCTGCTCAGGAGCTCATGGCAGAGATGTATATGCGCCCTAGTAATGCAGAAGTGCTTGCTGCTCATAGAGACACATTGCCTGAGATTACGACTTTTGAGCCAGTGGCTGTCTTTGGTGCTTGGACGCAGATTATGGATACGTTCTTTGTCGATGGTGGACGATTCGATCAGCTGGCAAGTGTAAAAAAATAACCTGTAAAGCAATCTATAAAATCATGCATAACTTGCCAGCTATCAGATAAAAGATACCGTCAATCGTATCCGCTTTTGAGTCTCTATAAATGAGGCTCTTCTAGTAGGATTTTGCCAACTGATTGATAAGTTTAACGTTACGCTCTTGTTATTCCGTTTTGGCAATAACATACGCATATTCATCATTAAACATAATAAGATGGCGCTGTTAGCATACTTGCATTACTTAACAGATATCTTTGAGGGATTTATGACATACGCTGTGCGCTATCAACAAAAAAGTAAAACACTGAAGGTCTTAAGTATTGCCGGTGTGGCATTAACTTTAGGTCTGGTCGGCTGTAGCAACAGCGAGCAGACAGATGCAAGTGGTAGCGCAGCAACAGAAACTCAAGATATCGAGTTGTTAAATGTCTCTTATGATGTGGCACGTGACTTTTATAAAGACTACAACCCATTATTCGTTGAGCATTACAAAGCTGAAAACCCAAACAGTAATATTTTAATCAAACAGTCACATGGTGGCTCAAGCAAACAGGCACTGTCTGTTGCTAACGGTCTACAAGCAGACGTTGCCACCATGAACCAAGGGTCTGATATTGAGCTGCTTGAGAAAAAAGGCTTGGTTGAATCAGATTGGGAAAGCAAGTTCCCAGACAACGCCGTGCCTTTTACCAGCACCATCGTATTTTTGGTACGTAAAGGCAATCCAAAAGGTATTAATGATTGGGAAGATTTGACCAAAGACGGTCTTGAGATTGTGATGGCAAATCCGAAAGTCACGGGTAATGGTCGTTATGCATTCTTAGGTGCTTATGGCTATGGTCTGCATGCTTTTAACCAAGATGAAACCAAGGCTAAAGGCTACGTCAAAGACATGCTCAAAAACGTCAAAGTTTATGAGAATGGTGGACGTGCTGCAACGATGACATTCGTTCAGCGTGGTATTGGTGACGTTTTGGTTACTTTTGAAAACGAAGCCAATCTTGCAGCAACTGATTTCGGCGCTGGTCAAGTCGATATCGTTTATCCAAAATACTCGATTAAATCAGAAAGCCCAGTGGCGATTGTCAAATCAGTAACGGATAAAAAAGGCACAACGGACGCAGCAAAAGCTTATTTGGATTACTTATGGAGTGAGCCGGCTCAACAGTTAGCCGCCGATCTTTATCTACGTCCTAGCGTGCAAAGCGTGCTTGATAAAAATGGTGATAAATTACCACCAGTTGAAACGTTCCGTCCGAATGATGCCTTTGGTTCATGGGATGACATCATGGGTACATACTTCAGCGATGGTGGCGTGTTTGACCAACTGGCCATCAATGCACCGCAGTAGCAAATGACTAAGACAAGAATGATCACTGAGTAGCCATTTAGTAAAGGTGATTACTTTGCTATAAATCAGGTGATGTAGTCATTCATAAGAAATTCCATAAAGGACATGGTCGTACGCACTATGTCCTTTATACCGTAAGCATACTAATAATAAGTTCGATATAACATGGTCTTACGATAAGTACCATCAGTTGGGCAACAGGATATCACTATGAGTGCACCCACATCTTCTACCAGCAAACCCCTTCCTAAGAAAGGTTGGCTGACACGCTTGCGTCAACGCAATGTGCTGCCAGGGTTTGGTCTAAGCATGGGCATTACTGTTTTTAGCTTATCGCTATTGGTGGTGCTGCCGTTTGCCATGATGGCCTATACGACCACGCAGATGGGCTGGACGGGGTTTTGGGAAACCATTAGCCAACCGCAAGTGACTGCTGCTATCAAGCTGAGCTTATGGATGTCTTTCTTGGCGATGCTCACCAATATGGTGTTTGGTACATTGGTCGCCTGGGTGTTGGTACGTTATGAGTTTTGGGGCAAGTCCTTGATCAATGCCTTGGTTGATTTACCATTTGCTTTGCCAACGGCTGTCACTGGTATCTCGCTTGCCACGCTCTATGCGCCTAACGGTCTGATGGGGCAGTGGTTTGCCAAATTTGATATTCAAGTGGCCTTTACACCAATAGGTATTTGGTTGGCATTGGTCGTGGTCAGCTTCCCTTTTATCGTCCGTGCCGTGCAGCCAGTACTCGCTGAGCTATCAGTTGAGTTTGAAGAGGCGGCAGCCGTATTGGGTGCCAATCGTTTCACCACCTTCCGTAAAGTAATTTTACCAGAGCTGTTACCCGCATTATTAATGGGTGCAGGTATGATGTTTGCTCGTGCCACTGGTGAGTATGGCTCAGTTATTTTTATCGCGGGCAATATTCCAATGCAGTCTGAGATTTTACCACTGATTATTATCAGTAAGCTTGAGCAGTTTGACATTCAAGGCGCCTCTGCGGTCGCGCTATTTATGCTACTCATCTCATTTGTGATTTTATTAACCATTAATATTGTGCAGTGGAAGCTGTCGCGCCGTGTAGGAGCTCGCTAACATGCAAATATCTAACAGCTACGACTACCAAAGTAACGCGGCAACCAAAGACACGCCATGGATACGCCGTACCTTTATCGGTATCGCTGTGCTATTCATGGTTGTAATGCTAGTGATACCGTTGCTAGCGGTGTTCTATGAAGCCTTTAAAGGTGGCTGGCAGCTATATATCGCATCGCTAGTCGATCCTGAAGCGTTGCAAGCCATTAAGCTGACACTAATTACCGCTGCCATCGTCTTGCCGATTAATATGGTGATGGGCATCGCAATTGCATGGTTGGTCACCCGCTATCAGTTTAAAGGTAAGCAGTTGGTCACCACGTTACTTGATTTACCATTTTCAGTATCACCAGTGGTCGCAGGTTTGATGTTCATATTGCTGTTCGGGCTCAATTCTACGGTTGGTGGCTGGCTCGAAAGCATGGGTTTCCAAGTGATTTATGCCGTTCCCGGTATTGTCTTAGCGACGTTATTTGTCACGTTCCCTTTTGTGGCACGTGAGCTAATACCGCTGATGCAGACTCAAGGCGACAGTGAAGAGCAAGCAGCATTGACGTTGGGCGCGACTGGTTGGCAGACTTTCTGGCATGTGACCTTGCCAAATATCAAATGGGCACTGTTATATGGCTTGATTTTGACCAATGCGCGGGCGATGGGTGAGTTCGGTGCTGTCAGTGTGGTATCTGGTCATATTCGCGGTGAGACCAATACCATGCCGCTATTAGTCGAGATTGCTTATAACGATTATAACTTTACCGCCGCTTTTGCCTTATCTAGCTTACTTGCTGCATTGGCTCTCGTAACGCTACTCATTCAGCAAGTCATGACGAAGCTACAAGAGCGTAAATTTGCTAAATCTGAGCGACTGGCCAACATACCTGAGCTATCAGTGAGTGCCAATGCTACGGTTGCTACGACTAAAAATAGCAGTGATAAATAAGTCACGATACGACAAAAAATATAATAAGAGATACGATTATGAGCATCGAGATTCGCAGCGTTAATAAAAAATTCGGTAATTTTACCGCCTTAGACAATATCAATATCACTGTGCCTACTGGCAAGCTGACGACGTTACTTGGCCCATCAGGCTGTGGTAAAACGACGCTATTGCGTATCATCGCTGGTCTTGAGTATGCTGACTCAGGGCAAATATTGTTTGATGAGCTAGATGTGACCAATACGCCTGTGCAAAAACGTCATATTGGCTTCATGTTTCAGCACTATGCCTTATTTCGTCACAAAAACATCGCTGATAATGTCGCGTTTGGACTGACGTTATTGCCAAAAAAAGACCGTCCTAGCAAGGCTGATATCAATAAGCGCGTGGCAGAGCTATTAGAGCTCGTACAGCTGCCACAAATTGCCAATGCTTATCCACATCAGCTATCAGGCGGTCAGCGTCAGCGAATTGCGCTGGCACGAGCGCTCGCGGTGAAGCCGAAACTATTGTTGCTTGATGAGCCGTTCGGTGCACTGGATGCCAAGGTGCGAAAAGAGCTACGCACTTGGCTGAAAAATATTCATCATGAGCTAGGTATCACCAGTATCATGGTCACACATGATCAAGAAGAAGCACGCGCAGTATCTGATGAGATTGTTGTCATGAACCAAGGGCGAGTGGAGCAGGTAGGAACATCAGAAGAGCTGATACACCAGCCAGCCAGTGCCTTTATCAGTGAGTTTTTAGATCTGACATAATTGAATATGGCATAGCCATATTGCTAAAGCCACGATACTAAAGTTACATTGCTAGAGTTATATTATTACAGTCACATTATCGGCAGACATAAAAAAGACCTATGATAAATAGGTCTTTTTTGCGTTAAACGATGCCTCAGATTTTCTTAATACCAATCACATTTAGCCTGCTTTTGGTAGTGCAATATCATTGGCAGATATTTGCTTATAAGTAATCTCTAAAACCTCTTGGCACCATTCTGGTAAATCATCGGCAACTTCATACCACATCCATGTACCATCACGTACACAGTTCAAAATACCTAATTTTTTCAAATGATTTAAATGACGCGATATCGTTGGTTGAGGTTGATCTAATATTTCTACTAGCTCTCCCACGCAACGTGATTGTTTATTAAAAAGAATTTGAAATATTTTTAAACGCGTTGGATCGGATAGAACTTTAAATAATTCAATTGGTCGTATCGTAAAATTATTATCAGACATAAAATAATCCCTATGGGGTTATTGTTGATAGATGGTCAATATAGCAGTAGTTATCTACAAAATCGATTAAAAAATAAGCTAAATTACAGTTTATCGTAAATTTACTACCATTCATCTATATCATAACATAAATATTTATATTCGCTTACATAGATTAATTGTTGCAATATTCTTGCCAAGTTATACCTTTCCTTTAAAAAAACTTCGCTGTCATTAAAATATATCAAATACTATTGAAAATGATAATAGTTATCGTTATTATAGGTCAAGCAGTAAAAATGATTAGCCAGTAGTTATTGAATAGCGATATTCGTAGGAGTTAGTTCATGTACGTATGCATCTGCAATGACGTAAAAGAAAAGCAAATTAAAGCAGCTATTGCCTCAGGCATTGATACGCTTGATGGTTTAAAAGACACGCTTGATGTAGCGACTTGCTGTGGCTGCTGTGAACCTATGGTCAATGATTACTTAGAAGAGCACCATGCGAAACTTGATGTCTTAGCTTACGCCGTTTAAGCAGCATCAACTTTTAATATTAAAATCAAGAGTACGCTTTAGCATTACACAAAATATCTAACAGACTTCACTTACGCTTTAACTATTATATATAAAGGGTAAGTTGCAAGCGTCCGTATAACTTCGCTAATACACCTATTTTAAGCACCTCTAATAATCGGAATTAACGCTAGCTAATTATTGTTCTCAATTAGCATCTTATTCTTAGTTCCTAACGTTACAAGCGATATCAGAGCCGGTATGCTACTATATATGTCTGACGCTGTAAGGCATTTTGTTGGTTTTGATATCTACTACTCAGTTTGCTAATAACACTATCCTTATATGGGTAATTATGAATGCACTGTGAGTAGTGAAGTATAAATAGGGGAGTATAAGTTATGATAGGTAGCCCAAAAGTCATTGATTATTTGAATTTCTTATTAGGTGGTGAGCTTGCCGCTCGTGATCAGTATTTTATTCATTCAGAAATGTATGCTGAGTGGCATTATGGCAAGTTGTATGATCGTATCCATCATGAGATGGCCGATGAAACACTGCATGCCCAAGCCATCATTCGCCGTATCTTAATGTTAAGTGGCACGCCTAAAATGACGGTTGACGCGATCAATATCGGCGCGACTGTTCCCGAAATGCTTCAGCTTGACCTTAACCTAGAGTATCAAGTACAGCAGCACTTAAAGGATGGCATTGCACTCTGTGAAGCAGAGCATGACTATGTCACACGTGAGATGCTGGTAGAGCAACTAAAAGACACTGAAGAAGACCATGCTCATTGGCTTGAGCAACAACTGCGTCTAATTGATATGATTGGCCTGCCCAATTATCTACAAAGCCAAATGGCTGAAGTCACTCCTAATCTCATCTAACATTATGCTAGGGCGTGTCCTAGATAATTAGATGAATAATGTTTAGCTTAAATAATAAATGAATAGGGAGAGAGATAATGAAAGGGGATAAAGAGGTCATTCGCGCCTTAAACAAAGTACTTGGACAGTCGCTGATTGCTATTAATCAGTACTTTCTGCATGCTCGTATTGCGCGTCATTGGGGATTAGAAGCCCTTAATGAAAGTTTTTATAAGCAATCTATTGCTGAAATGAAATGGTCTGATGATCTGATTGCACGGATTTTATTGCTAGGCGGTTTACCGAATTTGCAAGACTATGGCAAAATGTTCATCGCTGAAGATGTGCCTGAAATGATTGACTGTAATTTGCGTTTAGAAAAACAAAAATTTGCAATTATCACGGACGCTATCACGTTATGTGAGACAAAATCTGACTATGTATCTCGCCAGCTATTGGTTATCTTAAAAGATGGTAACGAAGAGTACGAAGACTGGTTAGACACGCAGGAAGATTTGATTAAGAGTGTCGGGGTGGAACGATACATCCAATCACAAATGAGTGATGACGATGTACCGTAAGATGATGTGATAGATAAATAGATCATATTTTCTAAACTTGCCAGCCTATGATTGGTCATAAACCAAAACATATGCTGGCATTTTTATGTCTGAAATTTGACAGACTCTATTCGGCACACGCCCTACCTAGTACACGCTAGTATAGACCGCGACCATCTTCAGGCTTTAGGCGTAAAAAGTACAATCCTGAGAGAATAGTTAGAATACCAAGTATCCAATAGGTAGTCTGGAATGCAGCCAAGGTATCAAGCTCGAATCTATCACGCAGCAAATTAAGTACTGCTGCACCAAAGGCGATGCCGAAGCTAATGGCCAATTGCTGATTGACCGCCATTAGGCTGTTGCCACTACTGGTCTGTGTGCCATGAAGGTCGCCAATAGTAATGGTATTCATCGCGCTGAACTGCATAGAATTACAAGCACCCATGACAGTCAAGATGGGTATGAACCACAGCCATTGTGATGCGTCATTGAACTGTGCCAATACGATGATAAGCGAACCCATAAAAAAGGTGTTGTAAACCAAAACAGTGCGATAACTGTAACGCTGAATGATTTTACTCACCCATGGCTTGATACCGATGGCACCTACAGCGATAGGGGCCAGTAACCAGCCCGCCTGTGAAGGTGAGTACTCAAACACCACCTGTAATAGTAGCGGTAGTAGGAACGGAACCGCACTGATACCGAGTCGCGTGAATAAGTTACCCGTAATACCAATGCGGAAGGTACGAATGTCAAATAGGCTCAAAGGGAACAGCGGCGCATCCCGCTTTTTGGCATGCCAGATATAAGCACCTATCAGCAGGCCCGCACCCAGACCACAGAATAACCCATAAAGCTCTCGTCCTGCCTGTGAGCCGAACTCTACTGCCAGCGTAAATCCACAAGCGGCTGCCGCAAACAATAAAAACCCTGTCCAATCAAGACGTTTAGTATCCTCAAATAATGCAGGGACGAGTTTCTTTCCCATGATGAAACCGACGATACCCATCGGAATATTAATTAAAAATATCCAATGCCAGCTGGCATATTGTACGATATAACCACCCAATACTGGGCCGACTAACGGCGCGACCAATGCCGGTATCACCGCAAAGTTCATCACAGTCAAGAGCTTGTTGCGAGGATAAGACTTAACCAGTATCAAACGAGCCACAGGCGTCATCATCGCGCCGCCAATACCTTGAACGATGCGTGAGCCAATCAAAAAATCTAGTGTAGGTGAGGCAGCGCAGAGTAAAGAGCCAATACAAAAAATGATGATGGCCGATAGAAATACCCGACGTGTGCCATATTTATCCGCCAAAAAACCACTGATAGGAATGAATATAGCCAAGGTCAAGGCATAACTGATCACTGCCCATTGCATCTTCAGTGGCGACTCACCCAACGCCTGTGCCATTTGCGGTAAGGACGTGTTTAAAATAGTGGCGTCCAAAATCTGCATGAACAGCGCTACCGCTAGCACATAGGGTAAGTATTTATCTTGCGTTGGGGTTAGCGTTACCATGTAAATCTCATTGGATATCTGATTATAAAACAAGCAAAAAGTATATTAACGACTAGAGCGTTATAATAAAAGTGACTCAAGGTAACGGTCCGCTATCAAAGTGGCAAAATAAAAAACCTAACCGCAATTACATTGATTACAAGAGAGGACTTTAATGTAGGGAGTGGTTCTCGTTATAGTAAGCACTCCCTACATTTATAAAAATAAACTGAGGATAAATTATGAGTCAGGATAATAATAAATATGTACCACCAAAAATTTGGACGCAAGATAAAGAAAGTGGTGGTAAGTTCGCTAACATCAATAGCCCGACAGCTGGCGCACGTTTTAATAAAGAGCTACCAGTAGGCAATGCGCCACTACAGTTGTATTCGCTCAATACACCGAATGGCGTCAAGGTAAACATGCTACTAGAAGAGCTGGCCGAAATTGGTGTCAAAGGTGCTGAGTACGATGCGTATAAAGTTGACATCTCTGAGGGCGAGCAATTTGGCTCTGGCTTTGTGACAATAAACCCCAACTCAAAAATCCCAGCTTTGGTCGATCATTCTAACAGAAACGACGGTGAGCCTATTGCGATCTTTGAGTCTGGCGCCATCTTAATGTACTTAGCAGAAAAGTTTGGCAAATTTATCCCTTTATCGGCTAGCAAAGCGCGTGCCGACTGTCTGTCTTGGGTGATGTGGCAGATGGGTAGTGCGCCGTTTCTCGGCGGCGGCTTTGGACATTTCTATGCTTATGCACCCGAACCATTAGAATACCCAATCAACCGCTATACGATGGAAGCCAAACGTCAGCTTGATGTACTTAATATCCATCTAAAAGACAACAAGTACATGTGTGGTAACGATGAAACGGATTACAATATCGCGGATATGCTCATTTGGTCATGGTATGGTCAGCTAGTGCTTGGTAAGCTTTATGACGCAGCAGAGTTTTTACAAGTAGATGATTATACTCACGTAAAACGTTGGGCAGAGGCTATTGCTGAGCGACCAGCGATTAAGCGTGCTGTAGAGTTGCCACTGCAATCAATGGGTTAGCTATAATTAGAGAACGACTAAACTGCTACGGTGTTAGCCTTCCTATATGTACAATCTAAAGTCGGCTGCCTTGTAACGTTTTAGCGTTCTTAGAGCATAGCTGAGCAATACATATATTAATAACCAAAAGGCTGATAAGCGGATTGCTTATCAGCCTTATTTTATAGATATTTCTAACCATTCAACTCGCAGTTATTCTGTATTTATATATGGTTATATTAAAATAATCATATACTTGCCCGTTTACATAATAGTACATTAGTATAACAGACAGAAACATTGATACGTTAAGATAGCAGACACTGCCTTGATGGGTAGGTACTTGTACTGCTTCTATTGATGAGTAATGACTATGAATGACGACAACCGTAAGCTGATGGGTATATCACTACAGACAAGCACTGATCGCTTTGCTGTTTGCTATTCTCAGGTCAAGGCCACGCAGGACCATCGACATATAGACGTCTCTCCATACTTACAACCGAACGATACCACTCGTCTAAGACTTAATTCTAAAAAAACAAAAAAGACACCCTTATTAATGATAAAAAATAAAATACGATTATCTTTATTTTCTGCTATCAGCACCACTTTATTTAGCACAGCAAGTATGGCACATTCAGGCGTTGAGCTGACCAGCCAAGATTGGCAAGTTGCCTGTGATAACACCCGTACGTGCCGGCTGGCAGGCTATCAAGCAGAAAACAATAGCGAATTCCCTATATCTGTATTACTCACACGCCGTGCAGGTGCGAATGCGAGCGTGGATGGCAAAGTAAAAATTGGCGGTGCCAAAGAAAGCTCATCTAAAGCCTTGATGAAACTGGGTAACCGTCACCGTATATCATTGTTTATTAATGACAAAGACTACGGTGAAACTCAGCCGTTTTCGGCCACAGCAGGCAGTGCCGAATTGACTAAAACACAAGTGACCGCACTGTTAGAGGCACTGACCAAATCAAGCAATATCGAACTGGTACTGCGCAACTCACGTTGGCAGCTATCTGATAAAGGCGCGAGTGCCGTTATGCTCAAAGCGGACGAAGCACAGGGGCGAGTAGGGACATCGAGCGCTTTTATTGATCATGCTAGTGCGGTTAAACCTAATAGTGGTGTGTTAGCACCTAAAGCGGCACCCACATTACGTTTTGTCGCGCCTAAACCAAATGCCGCCGTGAATGATAAGAAAAAGTTTGTCATGAAGTCGTCGCAATTGGCCGCACTGATGAAAGGCACTATAAAAGATGTCGATGGTGACTGCCCAAATTTGTCAGATAAGTCACCATGGCGAGTTAGTCGCTTGAACAGCTCGAAATTAATAGCACAGCATGACTGTTGGACGAGTGCTTACAATACAGGGGCGGGTGCCTGGGTCATCAATGACACCAAACCTTACAATCCAACACTGGTAACGACCAACGCGACTGACTACGATAAAGGTATAGTCACTTCAGTACAAAAAGGTCGTGGTATCGGCGACTGCTTAACTAAGACTGATTGGATATGGACAGGAAAATCGTTTGAAAAAAGCCATGAGAGCAGTACTGGGCTGTGCCGCATGATTGAAGCAGGTGGTGCATGGCAGCTGCCGACCTACGTGACAGAAGTTAAAACAAGTAAATAGTATTGAATATAAACGATAACCTGCTGAATCATATCGATATTTAAACATAGAGCTGTTATTGGCTAAGTCTTATTTAATAATTATGTGAAAAAATAGGTACAGTTGTACTTTTATTATGATATACTACGTCGCCACGTTAGCTTATAGCTTTCGTGAATTATGAGATTGATAACATCGCCTGCGATTTTGGGTCTAGGATGACCATAAGTAATTGTTGCCGATGATTTTGTGTACTTAAATAACCTTTTAAAATATCCGTTATTTTTGACTCATATCTTATCTACTGTTCCATAAGTATGGATTAGATTGGTTGCTGTTTGCCTTTATCTGCTTTAGACAAAGCATCGATAATGCGCGTATATCAAGCAAGGATAAGACACTCGGCACTACCACCAAAATACGTCAGACAGCACGAACGCATTTATTGTAGAAACAACAGCTCTATTGGCTGGGTTTCTGATTATCGACACTCCTACAGTGGTCCGGTAATTCTTTAATAAAGGCAGCGTGGTGAACGGTTATCAGTGGTATGCATCAAGTTTGCTGAATTTACAGCAGCTTATACTTACCAAGGATTACTATGACTGACATCTTATCTGCAATCGCCGCTGAAAACGGTATCATCGAAAGCACTGACACCCCAAACACTGAGACTCAAGCGGCTACTACTGACGCTGTTGACGAAAACCAAGTTACTTTTACGGATCTTGGCATCGCTAAGCCTATTCTAACTGCACTTGATCGCAGTGGTTACACCAACCCAACGCCTATCCAAGCACAAGCTATTCCTTTTGCTCTAGAAGGTCGTGATCTTTTATTGTCAGCGCAAACTGGTAGTGGTAAAACTGCCGCATTCGTTATCCCTGTACTTGACCGTTTGAGCCGCGCTACTAGCTTTGACAAATTAACCAAAGCACTTATCCTAACGCCAACGCGTGAACTTGCTCAGCAAGTACATGACAGCGTTCGTACATACTCTAAAGATATGCGCGGTCTGTTCTGTGTACCACTAGTTGGCGGCGCACCGTACAATGGTCAGATCACTGCTTTGAAAAAAGGCGTTCAAGTAATCGTTGCGACTCCTGGTCGTCTACTTGACCATATCAATGCTGGTCGTGTTGATCTATCAAGCCTAGAAGTATTGGTACTTGATGAAGCTGACCGCATGCTAGACATGGGTTTTGCTGATGACATTAGTGACATCTTGCGCGCTGCTCCTACTGATCGTCAAACTATCATGTGTTCTGCAACTTGGGATGGCCCAGTAGGTAAAATCGCTGCCAGCTTCACTAAGAACCCTGAGCGTGTATCAATCAAAGTAGAATCTGCACACATCGAAGAAAAAGTGTACTACTGTGATGATTTTGATCACAAAAACCGTTTACTTGACAAAATCGTTTGCCAGCAAGATATGGAACAGATCATTATCTTTGCTGCTACCAAACGTAGCACTGAAAAACTAGCAAAACAGTTACAAGAAGCTGGTCATAAAGCAAGCTTCCTACATGGTGACTTGCCACAAAGCAAGCGTAACCGTATCGTTCAAGACTTGCGTAATGGTAAAGTTAAAATCCTAGTAGCGACTGACGTTGCTGCTCGTGGTCTAGACATCCCAGCAATCTCGCACGTTATCAACTATGATCTTCCACGCCAAACTGAAGATTACGTCCATCGTATCGGTCGTTGTGGTCGTGCTGGTCGTACTGGTATCGCTATCAGCCTATGTAGCATGGATGATCGTCCACAGCTTAACGCCATCAACCGTTATTTAGATCGCAAAATGGAAGTATGTATCATCGAAGGCATGGAGCCTAAGAAAACTTACGTACCTAGCGAAAACAAAGGTAATGGTCGTGGCCGTGGTCGTGGTCGCTCTAACGGTGGTGGTAATGGTCAAGGCCGTGGTCGTTCAAGCGGTGGCTATCAAGGTAATCCTGCTAATGCTCGTGGTCGTTCAAGCGACAGCTCATCAACTGGCCAACGCGCTAGCAATGACAGCGGTTATCAAGGTAAGCCACGTGACACGTCAGGCAAACCAAATGAGCGTTCAGGTGGCAAGCCTTATCAAGGCAAGCGCACAGGTGGCCCTAGCCGCGGTGATAGCACTGGCGTTCCACGTGGTGAGCGTGCTGCAACGGGTCGCGGTCGTCCAAGCGGCAGCCAAGGTCGTCCAGCTGGTCGTTCTGACAGCCGTGGCCAAGGTCGTCCAAACGGCGGCAACCGTGGTAACAACTCGTAATAACGCTATCGTTAACGGTTAATAACGATTTGAATAAAATCACTTAATTTAACCGTATAACCTAGCATTGAAGAGCCAGATACTTGTTATCTGGCTTTTTTGTGTCTGCTAACTTTGTTTTTGTCCGCCTTAATACTCTTCGAGCATAATTAATAGGATTAACTTAGCTAACAGAGTAAAAATTAGCTTTGTATTCGATAGTGGCTTGCACGTTTTTTTTGCCTTCTCTATACTGACAAGCTTTTATCGTGCGCACTGGAGCCATTGGATGCCCGACATTTCTAATTTAGCCATTGATAGTTTGCCATTGGCCTTTGGCATCATTATGGCCATTATCGGCTCGGTGTTTTATACACAAAGTCTACCCGGTAGGTTTTGGCGACGGTTTTATGCAGTCTTGCCAGGTATTGTGCTGTGTTGCTTTATACCTGCGACGCTGAATAGCTTAGGCGTCTTCGCTGATGGTATTGGCTCACAGATTTACGGATTTACTGCCACTTATCTGCTACCAGCAAGTTTACTACTGATGACCTTGTCGATGGATGTTCCTAAAATATTGGGCTTAGGTTGGAAAGCGATTGCGATGTTTTTCGCGGCTAGTATCGCTATTATCATTAGTGGCCCTATTAGTTTAGGTGTTGCTAAATGGATATCGCCTAGTATGTTCACTGATGACACGCTATGGCGCGGATTTTCAGCGGTGGCGGGTAGTTGGATCGGTGGGGCGGCCAATCAAGCCGCGATGAAAGAGCTGTTTGGGGTGAGTGATGATTTATTTGGCATGATGATTTTGGTCGATACCACCAATGCTTCATTATGGTTATTGGCTATCTTAGTCATGGCTAAACACAGCGAGAAAATAGATCGGTTTTTGCGGGCGGATACTAGCAGTATTGATAAAGTGGTTAAAGCTGTTGAAAATTATGAGCGTGATAATGAGCGACCAGCAACCTTAAACGATTTGATGGTGATGTTTGGTTTGTGCTTTGCCATGGTAGGGGTGGCGCACTTTATAGGTGGTCAAATTGCAGGATTTTTTGCACCATACAAATGGGCAGTCCAGTATAGCTTTGCCAGCTCATTCTTTTGGATGGTGGTGATTATCACCTTAATAGGCGTCATCTTTTCGTTTACTAAGATTCGTCGGCTTGACCATGTGGGTGCATCAAAAATCGGCACGGTATTTATCTTTGTATTAATCGCCGCGATCGGTATGCAAATCAATCTGGCTGGTATCGTCTCGCAATGGCGGTTACTACTAATTGGCTTCTTATGGATGAGCATCCATGTCGTGATTATTTTTGCTGTCGCCAGACTCATTCGTGCGCCATTTTTCTTTTTGGCAGTTGGCTCTAATGCCAATACTGGCGGGGCATCTTCCGCCCCAATTGTCGCAACAGCGTTTCACCCATCACTGGCTCCTGTCGGGGTATTTTTGGGTATTTTAGGTTATGCGGTAGGGACGTTTGGCGGTTATATCAGCACCCAATTGATGCGTTTGGTGGTGTCTTAATACCTAAGTTGTCAGCCTCTTAGCAACTTAATAGTATTTTTGCTAAACAAAACCCGCGTCGATGCGGGTTTTTTATTATTAATGATTGGGTGACTTGAGTTATCGTTTTGTCTATCTATGCTATTGATACGTAAGCCTAGCCATGGCCACGCATGAGTACGTGTTAACCTTTCTGCTAATTGAATAAAGACAACTAATTAAATAAATAAAACTAAGCACGTTAGGAATAAACAACGATTCGATAGGAACAATAACGCTATGGCGAACCCAAAAAAACTAGAAGAAAAAACAAATAAAAAAACCGCAGTAAAGAACGCCCTTTATAATCCTGATCAAGACAATATTCAGGTTAGAGGCGCGCGTGTACACAACTTGAAGAACGTTGATGTTGATTTACCTCGCAATGCACTAGTAGTTTTCACCGGCATATCAGGCTCAGGCAAGTCGTCATTAGCATTTGGTACGTTGTTTGCCGAGTCACAACGCCGCTATCTCGATTCGGTATCGCCTTATGCGAGACGGCTGATCGATCAGGTTGAAGAGCCAGATGTTGATTCTATAGAAGGGTTGCCGCCAGCAGTCGCCTTACAGCAAAAAAGAGGTACACCTTCAGTGCGCTCGTCTGTGGGTAGCGTGACGACGATATCCAATGGTCTACGCATGCTGTACTCACGAGCAGGAGAATATCCGGCAGATCAGGAGATACTATACGCTGATGCATTCTCTCCCAATACGCCTGATGGTGCTTGCCCAACTTGTTCAGGTATTGGCTGCGTATTTGAGGTCACTGAAGAGCTGCTGGTGCCAGATAACACCAAGACCATCCGTGAGCGTGCGATTGCAGCATGGCCACCAGCGTGGCAAGGTCAAAACCTCAGTCGTATATTGACCACATTGGGCTATGATATTGATAAACCATGGCACACACTGCCGAAAAAAACACGCGACTGGATTTTGTTTACGGATGATACGCCGACAGTGCCTGTCTATCCTGAATACAACATTGAGCAAACGCGCGATGCGATTGAAAAGGGCGAAAAGCCAAACTATATGGGTACTTTTACCAGTGCCAAAAATTTTATTTTGCACTCTTTTGCCACTACTCAAAGCCCACGTACCAAAAAGCGCGTCTCACAGTTTATGCAGATATCTGAGTGCCCAGAATGTCATGGTAAAAAACTAAAGAAAGAATCGCTATCGGTTAAGTTTTCAGGATTGGATATAGGTGAGCTATCACAACTAACGTTAACAGAAATGGCGGAAAAATTAGAAGTAACCGCTCGTACCAAGGTGGCCGATAACACACCAAACCGCGAAAAAGCCATCGTCGCCCAGCGTATCGCCAGTGATATTCTCTCTCGTGTTGAAGCGCTGACAAGGTTAGGGTTGGGCTATCTCTCGCTTGAGCGTACCACACCGACACTCTCTCCTGGTGAGTTACAGCGGTTAAGATTAGCCACTCAAATTCGCTCGCAGTTGTTTGGCGTGGTATATGTCCTTGATGAGCCATCAGCTGGTTTGCATCCCGCTGATACTCAAGCATTGCTAGGGGCGTTGGATGAGCTAATCGCGGCTGGTAACTCGGTGTTTGTCGTTGAGCATGACGTTAGTGTTATTAGACATGCTGATTGGGTAGTCGATGTCGGGCCAAAGGCGGGCACGCATGGTGGCGAGATTGTCTATAGTGGTCCTGTAGATGGTCTTCGTGAGGTTGAACAGTCGCATACTGGCCAATATCTCTTTGCCAATGCTACGTCTAACGCACAGTCAAAATCTAGCACAAGGCAGCCAACAGATTGGCTCAAGCTTGCCAACATTGAGCGAAATAACATCACAGGATTAGACGTTGATTTTCCGCTTGGGGTGATGACCAGCGTCACAGGGGTCTCGGGCTCAGGCAAATCAAGCCTCGTCAGCCAAGCGTTGGTAGAGCTTATCAATGAAGCATTGGGTCAAAAGACAGTCACAGAAGCGCCTGTCGGTGAGGCGGACTTACTTGAGCAGGAGCTTGAGTCAGTAACTGGTGGTGAAATCGTCGCTGGCATGGAGCACGTCCGTCGGCTTATTAATATCAATCAAAAAGCAATTGGGCGTACACCGCGCTCCAATTTGGCAACCTATACGGGTTTGTTTGACGATGTGCGTAAGATTTTTGCGGCGACTAAGCAAGCAAAATCTCATGGCTATGATGCTGGCCGGTTCTCATTTAATACGACCAAAGGTCGTTGCCCAAATTGCGAAGGTTTAGGGTTTGTCAGTGTTGAGCTGTTGTTTTTGCCAAGTGTCTATGCGCCTTGTCAGGTTTGTCATGGTCAACGCTATGACGAGGATACGCTGGCAATCACTTATCGAGACAAAAACATCGCTGAAGTATTAAACTTAACAGTTGAAGCGGCATACGAATTTTTCGTTGATGAAGCGCCTATTTTGCGTGCATTAGAAGCATTACTACAGGTTGGACTTGGCTACTTACGTTTGGGTCAGCCTGCCACCGAATTATCAGGCGGCGAAGCGCAACGGATTAAGCTTGCCACTGAGCTGCAGCGTGTGCAACGAGGCGACACGCTATACATATTGGATGAGCCAACCACAGGTCTACATCCTGCTGATGTGTCTATGCTCATGACACAGTTAAATGGTCTCGTCGATGCGGGCAATACCGTCATCATGGTTGAACACGATATGCAAGTGGCGAGCAACAGCGACTGGATTATAGATATCGGGCCAGAGGCTGGAGATGCGGGCGGAATGATTGTTGCTCAAGGTACGCCATATGACGTTGCTCAGTCAAAAGACAGCCGTACTGCACCGTTTTTATTGGTGTAATGGTACTATATTTATATCAGTGTCTTTACATCCGTACATGTTACTGATGTAAAAATGAGTATTAGAAATAGAATTCTTTTAGGGCGTGTCCTCATTTTAAAAATGGTGATAAAAATGAGATAAATTGCAGTCAAACAAGGAAAATGGCGCAGATAATATCGAGATATTAGTCAGCTATTTGACGCCGTTTGGCAAAATTTAGCCATTTTTAACCCATTTAGATAACTATCGATTGAATTGAGGACACGCCCTAATACTCATTTTTTGTAAATACAAATAAATATCTATGCAGGTGTCTCTTGTTGCACTTGCAAACGTTCAATTCTAGCTAGATAACTGTGTCCTAGCTCTGGCTCTGCCGAGGCTATCCAAGCAGCATATCCTGATAGCGTATTTAAAGTCTCATCAGAGCGTAATGTGCCGCCTGACTCTAGGTTATGGACAGCTGCTCGTAACATGCGCTTAATCTGACGAGATACCCTAGGTACGCCTTGTCCATTGACCACCATGCCAGTAACGTTATGCTGGTTGCCTTTACGAATCACGCGCGTTTTATCATTATTTAATGCAAAACCTTCTTCACGTAATATCTTATGGACTGAGCCGAGCAGTTGCCCGATCAGCTTGTTGTGCTGCGTATCGGCTTGTTTTTTTGCGGTGCTGGTCGTGGCTTTAATCGTTGTTTTAGCCTTCGATTTGGGTGTGGTGTCTTCAATAGCGGGCACACTAAAGGTCAAGTCATCGGCATAACGGCTATAACGTAGGCCCAACTTTTCTGCCAATCCTGTCAAGCGTCGATCCAGATTTAAGCAAACAATGTTCGTTAATGCAGGACTGGTCGGCGCGCCTTGTGGCAAGGCTCTATCGCCTAATGCCACATAGTAGGTAACGCCATCTTGCTGCACCACTTGTCGGGGCGACTCCGTACACAATAATGCCAATAATGTGGCAATTTGCTCTGGGTAGCCAGTATGACGAAACACACCTTTGACACGGCGCCAGCTCACGCTAGGAAAGAAATCTTTGACATCCAACTTGATGAGCAGCTCGCTATTGCTATGAACTGCTGCATTGGTCACGATGGATTTGCCACGTACAAACCCATGCGCGGCACCATGGGTCATTAAATTGTTCAAAATATTGTGCAAAATCCAGCGCTGTACAAACTTCAAACGTGGTATCGGCGACCATATTTGACGCGCTGTGCCATTGCGTTTGGCAATAGTGAAATGCGAATAAGACAGATTGGTGGCGACCTCTCTTTGATAGCACAACCCTTTTAATTGCGGGATGCTAAGGTTCACCGCTTCTGCTAGTTCACTGTGTTTGCTCAATAGCGGTAGTTTGTTTTCAATCAGTCGATTGGCTGCATTTTTTACGTCCCACTTGTCAGTACTGGTATCATCCGACCAATATACATGGCGGCCAAGATAAACCATGTGATGCGCTTTGTATGCTTGCCATGCTGATTTTTTGAGGATTCTTTCTTCTGTCGCCTCTTTTTTTAAGGCTTTTTTATAGCGATCCCGTTCTTTTGGGCTCATGTTATCGACAGGCTGACGATCGACCATAAATCCTTGGCTGACCAGCTGTTGCTGAACGTATTGATAGCGTCCGCCTGCCAGCTCAATCTCTTGCCATAATTGTTGCCACTGACGCTCAAAAGGAGTGGGTGCTGGCTCAGGACTGATGTAATCGTTATGGTTGGCTGTTTGTGTGGTCATACATTACATCCCTTGGTTTTCGATAAAGCCTTTGGCTTCAAATCTGGCAATATGTTGTAAAAAAGCGGCTTTGGCTTGAGCTGGTTGATTAAACACCAGTTGCTGGCGTGTATCCTCATTACCTGTAGTTTGTTCAATAGTGATTTTTTTATGGGCAATGGTGATGTAGACATACGCAATAGAGGTTTCTTGCGCTGCTAACGTCTGTGGTTTGTTGTTTGCAGTCTCATGTGAGTGGGTCGCTTGTTGAGTTAAGGCTGTCAAATCAAGCGTCATTTCAGAAGGTAATGCCTTCAACGAGTTGTTGGCTGCTTTTGTTGGCACGCTTTCTTGATTACTCACCGTCCTATTAACGCGTTTACTCAAGACACGAGTGTCATGCCAGCTGTCATTACTGGTGTTATTCGGGTCGTATTGATTGTACCTAAGACGCAGCGCGATAAGATGCGCGCACACACCATGAGTGAGACGATGCTGTAGATACTGCGGGCAGCTACATTCTGCTTTGGTCACCAGTCCTTCGTCGCCCAATTGCAGCTGACTGTGGTAAGTACGTCTATCTTCTTCGACATGGATATCTGCACGGATGGTAATGCCTTTGACAGCAACAGTCTCAACCGAAAAATTCTGTACACCATCGGCACGACTTAATAAATCAAAGGCCTGTTTTTCTGCCTCATTGTGATAAGCAAACTGCGCCATCTCAAGCGGTGCTTGGGTCAATGGTCTGTAATGATACAGCTGCGTCGCCACATCATAGCGAATCAAGCCCTGCTGAGTACCTGACAGTAGCCATTGCTGCACTTGCTGATTAGACACTGATGCAGGATCTAATGACGTATCTGCTGATAGCGACTTTACCAAGTCTTCTAGATTGCTGGGGGTATTTGCCAGCGTGGTCATCAATACAGACAGGCCATTATTGTCATCGCTATTATCATTATTGCGAGCGTTTAAGGTTGCTTTACCACTGCCTGATAACCCTTCACTAGCAGCTAATGTATTATGCAATGGACGCTTGGGCAATAATAAGTCAAAGTTTAATGACTGTGACCAGTTGGCTTGGCTAAAGCCTGTCATGGCAAAGGTGAAGTGAAATCCTTTGCCCGTCACGGTCCAATAGCTTGGCATGCCTTGACCCAATAAAGAGACGGAAACACTATCAGCATGCGGCAACAGTCGTTTTAGTAGGCTGAGACGATGACGACCCCATAAGCGAATCAGTTTGGCCTGTTGGCCTTGATAAGGTGTCTGCTGTTGGCTGACTTGGCTGGTGACAGTGATATCAAATGGCTCAAGTACAATAATCGGTAATTGCTGTGGTCTGAGTTCAATCAGCAGTCCGCGGCGCTTGCCTTTGATATCAGCATGCATGCGCAGCTCAAACAGCACGTTATAGAGCGCAATAGGATCGAGATGGATGGTGTCTTGTGGCAATTGATGTGCAGACTGTACTTGTAGCAGTGCTCTGATCCAGCTTTTGGGCACATTGATGCGTTTTTCTATGATTTGTTTTTTTACGGTGGGTGCGGTGAATGCACTATCAGTACCTGTACTGTTTGCCTCGTCATTATCAGCCTCTGGCATGGTTTCGAGTAACTGTAAGCCGACCGCTTCATGACCAATGTCTAATACCGTCTGTTGATGGTCTCGAATTTGCTGAATACCGTCAAACAAGGCCGTACTATAATCAATACTCGTGGTACCAAGGGTAGGTTTAGCACTTTGCTCAAAAATCTCATTGGTCAATGTCAATTGAGCATAGCAGCCTTCATCACGGCTAAATACCTCAAAGCTGACACCTTGCTCATGCACCTGAATAATCGGGTCCAAAATACAAAAGGCGAGTGGGTCGTTATCGAATAGCCATGTGAAGTAATCACGCTGCGCAGTAAATAGGTTTTTATTGCTGCTGGCACGGCGCATCTGCATAAATACCGTGTACGCTGAGCGGTCTTTTGGCACATAGCGGTAATCGCTACTGACCACATCAAATAAGGCTAGCAAACTGTCACGAAAGACAAGGGGAGATTTGACCTTACCATGGAAGTTAACCTCCGATCGATTCAGCTGAGCAAATAGTGCCACATGCTGAGTGTGTTCGGTCGTTTGCGCCTCCGACAATGAATCTGACGATTCGTTAACTTGACTAATCTGGCTAGGTGCGGCGTAGTCCAACTGCATCATCAGGCCATCAGTGTTTGCCACTACTTCTGACTCTGTTTCTGATTCTTGGTCTAATTGATTGTCTATAGTCATTGACTGTCTCCTTCACCCTGATTGCTTTTTTGACTGCTGTCCTGACTATATGCCAACGGACGCTTTTGCTGTGCTCGTATCATGGCACGTTGCCAGCGGCGTATTACTTTATAAGCAAGCTTCTGAATGTCTGAATTTTCATGTGCCATGAGCGTCGTCAGCCATTGTTCAATATTTGGATCATGTAGCTGTCCAAGCGCTTCGATGGCACGGATACGAACCGTCAGATCCATGTTGTCATTACTCGCACAATGATAGAGTGCATCAGCGTCTTTGGCTCTGATCCACTGTAGCAGCTGTTGATTGATTGGTATCTCGGTAGACGAGCCCTTATGTTTCAGCGCATTCTTTACTACAGTTATTATGGATTTTTGGGTAGATGTACCGCTTTGTTCAATACGACTTAGTAGCGTTGATAGTAAGGTTTGGTTGTCATAAGTGAGCGGCGATTGAACCGTAGTTGATACGCTGCTCAATGTTGGCACTATATTTGATAACACCTTATCGTCAGCGACTGGTCTGGCCAGTAATGCCAACAGCGCTTGCTGCCACCAATCACTAACAGTAGTAGAGAGTAATGGAACGGAAGTGATGGTCAATGGTTGACGAGCATCATTGAGCCAATCAAGCATTGTCGCGATTTGCTTAGTAGCCGCTTTATCGACAGTTCCTTTGGCAGTTGTAATGGACACATGACGCATGATTAGCCAAACCAGTTGTCTGATGGTGCCACCCACTTGCTCAACCATGCTAATCCACTGACTATTGCTGATAGTAGTTGGACTGCGGCTGATGGTGTCGATAAGCGTATGCCATTGCTCGCTTGCAGTGTCAAAACGCTGCTGCAACGTCGCAACCATCTCTTTATCAAGATAGTTGGTCGGATATTGGGTCAGATAGCACAGTCCAATATGCTGTGTCAGTGTGTTGTTACTGGTAATCAACGCGGTAAGCTGTGATGTTGGCATGTCTTGCTTGGCCATAATGGCATTTTGCAGTGCCATCAAGGTGTCAGCTGGCAAGTGCGCGCCATGCTGGGTGATAAATGCTGCCAGCTCATCGATGCTGCTATTATCAATGATACGCTTTAGACTCAAGCGCTCCGTCTCTTTTATAAAGTCATTACTATGGCTTTGAATGGCTGCCCAATCATAAGGGTAAACCTGCGATGCGAGACTGCCCCAAGTTTTCTGTGCCGCAGTGTAAGCCGCCATAAGCACAGCACAGTCTAAGTTGCTCGTCTTTAAGATATCTAACATTAATGCTTGATTGGCATCGCTATCATTCATCTGTAGTAGCCATACCGCTTGCCTTTGTGGACGGAAAAATATGGCTTTATCAAGATGAATGCGTATATAGTGGCGTATTTCTTCCCAAGCAGGCGTTGTGTTGAGCCAGCGCAGTCCATTTAACCAATGGACAATGCCGGGATTGGTGAAATGGATTGCGGGGTCTGACAAGTGCGATTTTAGTAGCTCAAAGATATGCGGACTGTGCTCAAAGTCACCACCTTGTGCAAGGCGACCTAAGGCTTCGCTAGCCACGTCTTGCAGGTAATGCTCATCGTCTTCGGCCAGTTTGATTAACTTATCATAGGCTTTATATAAGGTATGAACCTGTAAGTTTTTATCAGCGTTGTCCGCAGGCGAGTTGGCGTTTTGGTTGTTACTGTTGCCTAGCAACTCGCCAATGGCTAACACACTGCAACTGCGGAATTCAGCATCAGGGTTATAATCTATCGTTGCCATCAAGATATTGACCCCATCAGCATGACCGCATTTAGCGAGTCCTTCAGCCGCAGCAAATTGCACATCGGCGTCTTTATTACGCAGGGCGTTTTGTAATGAGGCAATGCTGCTATGTCGTCTTTTGGCTCGATATGCCAGTGCCTCGACCAATTTAAAGGTATAGTTAGCTGGCATCTGCTCGTAGGCGAGCGCCAAAGCAGTATCAATGCGCGAGGATAAATCGCTGTCGCCCGATTGTACCCATGCCAGTGACGGTAATAGCTGCGCGGCAAGCGCATAATCACTATGATTCATAAGCGTAGTAAACAGTGACAGCAAGACTTGCGAGTCTCTAGGGTGCTGACGTTGTAACCAGCGCGTGTCTTCACGCTCCTCCAAATAATCCTCAATTTTTTGATCGTAACCACTGATTTTTACTAAGGTATCAAATAAATATTTACGCTCTTCTTTATTTTTTTGCGGCGTGTGCTCAAACAGATTTTCTAAACGCTGTAGTAGTGGCGCGACGAGATTCGTGTTACGTAGGTCAGCGATATCCCAATAAATAAACTGCTTAGGTTTGTTGATATGTGGATCATCAAGTAAGGCTAATAATCGTAAGTGCGCTTCATTGGCGACCTGTTCAGCAGTCGCAGTATCAAAGCTACTCTTTAAATGACCCTCTAAAGTGTTCTTATTGATGAATTGGTACGACGTGAGTGCCTCAGTAAGTAATTTCCAGCTACGATATCTCTCATTACTGGACTGAGCGTCTTCAGCAAAATCAAATAAGCTATCAAATAGCGTGCTGTCCGCAAAGAGTACGTCATGAAACTCGATCAGTTGACTCAGTGCTTGATATTTTGCATTCCAATCATCACTCTTCACAGCGTGCAGCAAAAACGTCAGCTTGTCTTGGCGCTGCACTGACGGCGATTGACTGTTTGCAAAGGGCGTGACGATGACTTGTTTCCATTCAGCAACGATCTGAGGCAGTAACGACTGACAATAAGTCTGTAGCCCAAGCAAGCTGGCTTGCAGATGGCCTAGTCGGCCTTTTAGCAGCTGATAGGTCTCTTCTGCTAAGGTGTGATTATTGGTTTTTAATAAATCAATGAGTTGTTGATCAGCGCTACTACTGACAGTAGCTGTATCCGATGGTTTGCTTTGCTGCTGTACGGCATTGTTATTTGAGGTATCTAGCAATAGATCCAAGCCGCGTTTGACCATATCACGGTAGGGTGTGCTCATGGCATAGTCTGCCAGTTTTTTGGCAGGCATGTCCAGCTTATACAAGCATGCCCAAGCCAACTCACGAGTGTCAAAACTACTGTGGTTGAGTAGTGGCAACAACACGCGACTGGTACTATCTCGCCAGTCCTCATCGTTATTAGTGTTGTTATTGGTGTTAAGCTGCGATGATTGAGTAGCAAGCCACATTAGCCCTCGAATGGCTTGGTCTGTGGTGCTGCTATTAGCATAATAATCATCGCCTGCGCGTATGACACCAATCCAAGCGCCAAAGGCAAGAGACTGGTATGGATAATGCACCTCAGAACTGTCTTGTTTGTCAGTAGGAGAATCACCTACTGTTCGCGCATCGCCTACTACCTCAACGATGGCCGTAACGGGGTGAGCACTTAACAATGCCTGCAAACTGCGTTGCCATTTTTGTAATGTCTCAAAAACATTGTCCTCATCGTCATAATAATCATGAGCGAGTAATTCAGATAAGTGGCAGATAACATCGATAGTTTGGGCGCGTACCAATGGCTGCTGATGGCGACTGAGGTTGGCGAGCTGTTGTAAGTTTTCGGTACTGACGGTTGTCAGGATACTTGCTCGGATAGAGGCCGTATTATGCGATTGTCCTTTAACACCACCTTTATCTGCCGCGTTTGGTACAGCATCCATTATCATCGTGATGACTTCAGAGTGAGCGGATAAAATACCACCTAATTGACGTGATAAGTAGTCACTCAAATATTGCCATGTTGACGATAGGGCTTGCTGGTTATTAGGGCGTTGTACGTCATTCGGGTAACGAGCGAGTATATTAGCGTAGACTACTGCCGTGTCATTATCGGCAAAGCTTAGGGCTTCTATCAGCTGGTTAGGTCGACCAGTGCTAGTAGTGTCTGTTTTAGTAGCTTGCAGGCTATCTTGCAAGCCATTCTGTAAGTCATTAAATATCAATAACAGTCTGGCTGCTACTGCATAGGACTCTGACTCAAACAAAGGCTGTAATTGCCGTGCATGTGTAATACCTAAACCGTGCTGCGCTTGTAGCCAATGCGTAGGCGTCATCGGTGCAACAAGCGTACTAAGATTGTCTGTTTCGTCTCTTATGTTATGAGTAAGGAAGTACTGCCCGCGAGCATCACCCAAAATAGCCAAACACAAACTGGCTGATTGACTGATAATGTCGCGCTCATCTTTTTGCCATTTCACCAGTAGATCAATGTCCTCAAAAGAAGCTATCTGCGTAATCTTTGGTGCAAGAGGTTTAAAATCAGCATCAGGGTGGTGTAGATATTTAGCATACCAACCTAGCGCATCATGCTTTGATGGGTATGCCAGTTTAGACAAGCCAGACAGTGCTTGGCTAACATGACTGTGCCACTGAGTATAGCTATCACTTTTCTTACCTTGAGAAGGCATAGGCAGTTCTAAATAGTGTTTAAAGACTTGGTACGCTTGCTCATCACTCCGCTGTGCCTGTTCTTCGTCAGCATATAAGCGAGACTGACTGGCCAGTAGTTGAGCGACTGTCAGCTGGATGTCAGGGTAAGGGCTGCTTAGAGCTGCGATAGTCAATGCTTCATGATGATTTGATTGATCATCGGTGCTACTATCATCTAGGCTACTGTGATCTGCTAAAATAGTAGGCTGTAAGTCTGTCAGCGCCAAAGCGACCGTCAAGGCTTGCTTGCGCAGCTCAATACTGTCATCAGCGAACATAGCTACTAGAGCTGGCATCAGTTGTGTCAGCTGAGTCGTATTCGCTCTGGCTTGCACTGTCGTAAAGGCCAGTTGCTTGGTATCAGCATAAGGGCTGGCAAGCGCGCTCAACATGACGTCAGCAAACCCTAAATGCTTGTTTTGCTTAAGTGCGATGTCAAAGGCTTGCTGACGGATAGCGGCAAACGTATCTGCAAAGAACAGGGTCAGGACAGCTTGATTGGTCTTTTGGTGATTCGTTTCTTCAGTGTTATCGGCTTTATTCGTTTTATGTTTCGAGTTCATCGCTAGCAGCAGTCGTTGCCATTCTTCTATCGCCACTTGATGCACATCTTCAAAGAGGCTTTGCTGCAATAGCTTGATAATGTCAACGATAGCACTGTCAGAAATGTTTTTAGAAATAGTGTCAGATGACTGCTTAAATTGGCGGTTTAATAGAACTTTAACCACTTCTAATCGAATACTGGTAAAAGGGTTGTTCAATGCCTGTAGCAATATGTCTGTCATCTCTGACGACATCTGAGTGCTTTTATCACTGCTATCACCACTATTTGAGCTATCTGGTGCAACATGCTTTAAAAACAGTGCTAAAGACTGCTCGTGAATGTCTTGATGTTTAGAAGCAAAACCCGTCGCTGCCCAAGACAATGCATTGTCTGCCAATTTGCCATAGGCTTGCATAGCCACTTGGCGCACGCCAGCGTCCTTATCATCTAGTAATGTCGGTAGGACTGCTTTGGCGTCTTCTATATTTAAATGACCAAGCGCGGTGGCCACACCAGCACGGATGATGGCGCTGTCATCATGGCTCATTAGACTAATCAGGGTGCCAAACGCTCGTTTGTCTTGTAGACAAGCCAGCGCATAAGCCGCTCGAAAGCTGATATCTTCGTGACTATTGCTTAAGCTTTGTAATAAAGGCTCTAACGTGTCATTGCTTAGCTTTATGGATTCAGTAGCAGGCTTCTTGGATTTTGCCGTTTTAGCCTTATTTTTAGACTTAGATGTTTGGGTGTTATCTGCTTGCGAGATAAAATCTTGCGTGGATAAAGTTAAACGGATCGCCTCATCGGATTCTGATTCTTTAACACTCTTATCATTTGCCGCTGTGCTACTAGCGTTATCTAGTAGCGTGCCACGTAGTAAGCGAAAGTCATCAAAATCAGACAGGGTACGCAATGTTTGTGTGTCACCTTGCTGTTTCAACGCCTCTATCAACTTAGGCTGAGACAGCAATGAGACGTAAAACGCCGTTTGCCTAATCTCTGTATTACGATGATTCTGTAGCAGCATCAATTGACGCGAGACTTCAAGATGGTTTAGCATGCCGCGCTGATACAGACGAATTAACCCTGATTGGACAATGTCTGACTGATTACAGTCTAATGCCATCAAATCTGCTTGAGGACTGTTCTCTGGCAACAGTGTCTCAAGGGAGGCCAGTGCTTGCTTGCGAATATTCGCAAAACTGTGTGACAACGCATCTCTTAAAATAGGTAAAATTCTGCGTTGGCTGGTGGCATCCTTCATCGCGACCTTTAGGTAACCTTGTAACGCAGAAGCTACCACTTCTTCGTAGTAACGGTTTTTAAAGGCTTCTTCTAAATAATGCAGCGGGCGCTTCGCCGTACTTGCGCGGTCGGCCAAGGCATGAAAAGCAGCAAGACGTACTTTTGCACTGTGCGCCGAGCTTAGTTGCTGCTCTAAAACGTGTGCAGTTTTATCAAGATTAGTAGTAGCAACCCACTGTACCAATTGCAATGCTTGGTTGACCGTAAGTGTGTCGCTATCAGCAAGTAATTTTTTGACCAGCTCTAATGTTTGGTTATCTGCTTGCGCCTGTAGCAGCACCAAGCCTTCTTTAAACGACACATCATTATTGTTTGACGTATCTGTCAGTAATTGGCCGATTCTCTGATAGCCGTCTTTGATAATATAAGTGACTGGCAATAGCTTGCTATTTTTTGCCGTACTATTTTGTGACGTACTTTGAGTATGGTCAATAGGTATGAAACGTAGGCTCTGATCGGCACTGACTACGATGAGCGCTGGTTGTTCAGCGTAAGAAGATAAGGCGATCTGTCGAGCCTTGGTTAGATCCTCTTTACAGCTGTTTGGCTGACCTTTATCAAATGCCCATGATTTGACGCTCTTGTCATCGGCGGCAGTGAACAACCGAGTGTCTGAGACACAAAGCGCCGTGATCATTTCGCTGTGTTGGCTAGACTTGGCTCTATCAACAGGATGCAGATCGCCTTGGATATGAGTACGGTATAAGCACTTATCTGCGCCTGCTGAGAAGAAATACTGCCCAACTGGCTCAAAACAAAGCGCGTTTACTTTACCTTGGTGGAGCTGTTTGCGACTACTTAGATTGAGCTGGGCTTTCTCTGAGGTCCATTGATAGCTACTAACAGCTCCTGTTTTATCTGCTACGACTAACCACGAGCCATCATTTGAGGTTGCTAGCGCTGTTAATGCAGACTCCTTACTTGATGCTGCTATAGAAGACGAATAAGACTCAATGATGACAGTACTGCTGGCTTGACTGTCCTGATAAGGCCATATCACAATGTGTTTTGGATATAAGATAGCCAACGCATCTTGTAGTGGTGCCATTGATACAGCACGGCCTATAGCACTGTTGTTATCTTCAGGTGCATCAAGCAAGGATGTAGCACTAGTCTTCTTAACTTTCTTTGCTTGCCAATCCGTTTGGTAAAGATGACCATCATCACCAATCATAACAATAGTGCTGTCATCTATTTTGGTGATGGCTTGCATCGCACAAGGCAGTGCAGTTGTCGATAAACTAAATTGCTCACCTTGTTGATCAAGGATGTATAAGACCGTATTAGATGCTTGCTGCTGGCGAGTAATAAAAAGACTGCGCCCATCTTGCTTGGTTGTCTTTTGAGTTGCCGCTTGGGTGCTGTTGGCCTTACTGACTAAGCCAATAATTTGACCCCAATAGGGGAGTGTTATTGTTTTCATGGTGTTATCTCAGTTGAGGTGACGTCATATTTTTTAAAGTATCTATTTATCTATGTCGGCCAAAGCCGTTAAGCCGATGCCACTGGCTTCAGGTTTTTAGATAGCTCAGGATAGCGATGCAATAATCGTGTGACGGCAACCAAACACGCATGGCGCTCCATCTTGCCTGCCGAGTGCGTAAAGGTGAACAGTGTGGGCATAATGAGCGCCGCAAAGGTGCTGTCAGCCAACGCCACATCACGAAAGGTCTCAATCAATGCCAGTTTGGCACGACTCGCAGATATAGGTTTTAGCGTGATGTTGCTATCTGTCTCTGATGACTGTGGTGATGCTGAGTTTTTATCTGAGTAGCGTTCTTGCTTATGCTTATTACTGTCACTAGTACTTGGCTCTTGTGAACCGCCTAGACGTCCAGGTGGTAGCTCAAAGAGGCCACGGCGTAGCAGCATTAGTAGCTGATCGACCTCTGCAGGCAAGTTTGCCAAACGTCTATCTGACTGCTCTGTTATGACTGGTTGTACGCGGCTGTCATTATCTTTGACAGCAGCATCTTTATCGGTAGTGTTTGGCTGCCAGTTTGGAGACACGTGACGCGCCTTATAGTGTTTCCATAGCATGGTCACAGCGGCATAACGTACTTCTCGGTCTGTGCTTTGGGTCAATCGATATAAAGACTGCACATCTTGGAAATTGGCATGACGCTGCAGCAAGGTGATGCCGATTTGGCGAGCGACTCGCGCTTTGCTTTCAATCAAAGCATTCAGCATGCCAGCGTTCAGTTGTGATGACTGGATGTGATAACGTCGATTGACAACGGATGGCTTATCCAATAGCGCACGCTTTAGCAGTTGAGTGATATCCGTATAGGGAGATTCTGCCATCATCAGCCATAGGGCTGGCGTTGGTTGCCACGTCGCCATCTCATACTCACTCAGTAATAAGCCAAATTCTCGCAGCTGGCTGTTACGGTGTTGCAGTAAAGGAATGACACGCTCCGCATCAAAGAATGAAGAAGGGATAATCGCATCGGGATCGACTGGTCTGTCTGTCAGTGCCATACAGATCTGCTCATGATGATGACTGAGGTAGCTGACCGCAAGCTCACTGATAGGTGCAGTAGCGTCATCTGTTGCCATATACCACAGTGCGTTGGCACCTGCAAAAGTATCGTCTTCAGATATATCTCTCGATTGACCACTCAGCATCTGTAAAAAAGCGGTTTCGGAAATAATCTTTAGCGGCGCACCATCGGCGATTAAGCTTTCGGCTTTAACTTGCTTGCTACCTTTACGGCCATTACCGTATAACGGTGAACCGTCATCACCGATGACCAAGTAATCTAACTTGCCGTTGACAGCACCACTGATGGCACCATTAGCCGCTTTCACAACTTTTTCGGCCTCGCCACGAGTCATGCTTTGCATCTTACCTGTGAATAAATAGCGTTGGCCGGTTAAATCTACTTCAGTAGCAGCATCGCTATTTGAGTCTTTATTATCAGTGCTATTACTGGAAGCGTTGTCAGTGGAGTCGCCTGCATTGCTGTCGAGATATGCGACAAAGTCAGCAGGCAAGAATCCTTTGTTAATGCGTTCAATCGCAAATTCACGATAGAGTGCTTGTTCGCTATGCGCAAGATTCATAAGCCAGTCGAAACCTAAATCTATTGGTGCAAAACGACGCACATCAGATAGCCAGCCCCGCACGTTTTCTGCTAAGTACTCATCAAAGGCCAAGTGCTTTTGCCAGTTTTTAATAGGAGTGTCAGCAGATTTTAATTGTTCAATATATTCACTTACCTGCCAATCAGGATCATAGGCAAGTGCATGCCAATAGCTCATATCAAGCGTTGCTGCTGACAGTACATCTTCATCAAACCAATCTGTAATAGTGGATTGCGACTGTGGATTTAATAACAGTGTTTGCCATACTGCCGCGTTTACTTGACTCAAATCCAAACGTCTGAGCTGGTCCAATGCAAAGTCCATGCAGTCGCTATCATTACAGTAACTGCCATTATGAGCAGAGAAGTCCTGCTGCTCTGGTATATCTAACTGCTGGGCAACGCGTATAAAATATTCAGTCCCTAGCTCTTTGGCACTATAAAGCTCAGGCAGTTTTTTTATGGCAAATTTTACGCTGTGTGTTCTGCCACTAGTCAGTCGTTCAAAAAACCACTCAGGGGTCAAGTTACGTCGCGTAAAGTGTTTGCTAAGTTGTTTGCTCGCGGTTTGATAGTGATGCTCTGTGTCTAACAGCTGACCCCAACCGTTGACACCGATATCAGCAACAGGATCACGACTTAAGATATTGTTGATGGCAAATGCTCTAACAGGCTCATAATCTGACATGGCCAGTAACATCAGCTCAGTGAGTGATAAGTCCTGAGCGTAGCTTTTGGCATAGCCAATCGCATATTGATAGGCGGCAGGATAGTGTGAATGGAGTAGCTGCAGTACGACTTGATGCAAGCCCAATACTTGAAACTTAGACTTTTCAAAATGCGGTGAGTTTTCTAATAGCCAAACAATCATCTCATCACGTGCTTTGCTGTGTGCTTGTCCGGCAGATAAATATTGTAGCGTCTCACCACTCACATCACGTAATTGGGTCTTAAAGTCGTGCTTTAGGCTATCGGTTGCGAACTGTCTGATAGCCTCGTTTTTGGCGATGGCTAGCAACTCAATAAGTGGTTCAGGGTCTCGTTGCCATGCCTCAGCAAACGCGCGACCTTTTGCCTCAAAGAGCTTGCGAGGTGAGCGACTAATGAATCGATTGACGCCATAATCAAGGCTGTTGTGGAAGCAGATGTGATTGAGCACCCAGCTGCTCGTTTGTTCAGGGCTGCCAGCTGTCATGGTTTCGTCATAGCTGGCGAGTACAGAGACAGCAGCATCAATATAGCCAATTGGCATTTGCTGACCCAACTGCCGCAGATAACGCCATGCTCTGAGGCTCATATAGGTTTTGGTAGCTAGGCTGACCGTAGAATCAGCGGTTTGATTGAAGCGTTGTAAATCAATCTTGGCGGCAATTTGTCCAAATATCTCATAATCTTGAGAAAATTCAGCTTGCTTATAAATGCGCTTCAATCCTTTCCACACACCATAGCTGACTGGCAAAGCTGTAATGGCTTGTTTTAAAATGGTTCTAGAATACGCGCTGCCATCTTCCCAAAGTGCGGTCAATATTAAATGGATTTTGTAACGATCAGGAAGAGGGTAAACGCCTTCGTCTGCCTCAAGCTTGGCAATCATTGCCACACGCTCTGCAAACTGTACTTCGGGGTTTTGCTCCCGAAACTGATGACTTAAAATTTTGTCCAAAAATCGCTCAAATGTCAGTTCGTGCTCGGGGATGGGCGACTCAGGAACATCATCAACTTGTGTTGCTAATAAACATAACTTATCAACCAAGCTAGGGTCTTGAGCGTGCCAAGCTTGCTGGATTTGTGCGAAGGACAGACTCATAGAAATTTGCCTTAATTTTTATTTTGTCAGCTTACAATGAATGTTTCGGTAAAATTTTGATTACTATGTAACCGCGTTTTACAAAAAACATCAAGGACTTTTGTCACAAAATAAATAGGTGGCGACAACAGATGTCGCAAGCAAAGAAAGTGGTCAATTATGTATTGACAGTACTAACTGTTATGAGGCACACTTAACGTGTTGTGAGATTTAGCGTTTCACCGTTTACGGTGAGGGGCGACGTTGCGTCGTCCACGAGTCAAGCCATTACATTTTACCCAAGGAAGACTGTTTCAGTCCTGCTAATACCTAGATAAAGGCCCTAGTGTCATTAGCTCGCTGGCGCAATCACGCAATCGTGATTGAGCTAATGCACTAGGGCCTTTATCTAGGTGCAGTCCAGTGAGTCTTCCATGTACCAGGTCATGAGGTAGATTACACAACAATTGAGTGCGACATCATTATGATGGCATTCAAGGCCTTTAAAGCAAGACCGGAGTAGGGCTGTTTATTCAGCGTTACTCCGGTTTTTTATTGCCTGATTATTAGTTGATAATAAAAAAGCCTTTTGCATTAGACAAAGGGCTTTTTATTGCAAAAGATATATAAATGGCGTGTTCTTATACTGAGCTATTTATTCCAATAATTATCAGGATACTCAGGCAGCTCAACCAATATATTGCGTAGCGCCTTTGACCACTGCCGACGAATGGTATTGAAATACTCATCATTCTCATCAATACGACGACCTTCAGGTGTCTCTAAACTGTCACTTTTATAAATGACAAAATCTATCGGCATGCCTACTGATAGGTTGGAGTGAATGGTGGAATCAAATGACAGCATTAATGCACGCGCAGCATGCTGAATATCGGTGTCGTATGTGACTGACCGATCCAGAATTGGCTTGCCATATTTACTTTCACCCAGTTGAAAAAAAGGCGTGTCTTTGGTGGCCCTAATACAATTGCCCTCGGGATAAATCATATATAACTCGGGCGGCTGACCTTTTATTTGTCCACCCAACATAAATGAGCTGGTAAATTGACTACCGTTATCATCGTTAGCCACCGTTTTGGCATGGTTCATGACGTTACGCATGCATTCGCCCACCATTTGCGCGGCATCAAACAGTGTGAGTACAGTATTGAGATTGCTTTCATAGCGTTGGTCAATATCATGCTGCAACTTGGTAAATACCGCTTGTGATGTGGCCAGACTACCAGCAGTTTGTAGCACCATCACGCGTTCACCCTCAATACCATACTGATACAGCTTTCTAAAGGTTGAGATATGATCGACACCTGCATTGGTGCGAGTATCACTAGCGAAAACCATACCATCTTTTAGGCGAATGGCAGCACAATAAGTCATAAAACATCCTTGGTAGTGAACATAAAAGGTATCAGGCTATGATAGTCGCGTGACCAATACTTGACTGTAAAGATTCTCATAGCCGCCGCCCATACGTACACCGCGTACAGGGGCAGTATCTAAGTAGTCTCTACCAATAGCGACGTAGACGTGAGAGCTTGGTTGAAACAGCTGATTTGATATATCAAAAGTATACCAGTAGCCATCTAACCACACTTCTGCCCACGCATGACTTGCCATGTGGTTTTCGGTATCGTCATACAGATAGCCTGATACATAGCGGGCTGGAATATGCTGATCACGTAAGCAGCCTAAAAACACATGAGTGTGATCTTGGCACACGCCAGCGCTCGTCGCAAAAGACTCAGCAGCTGTCGTACCTACATGGGTCACGTCCTTTACGAATGGCATTTTCATGATGAGGGCATTGGCCATCGCCTTTAGGCTGTCATGGGTGGGTTTCTTTAGATAAGGCGCTGCAAACTCACGCATCTCTTGTGAACATTTGGTCAAAGGCGTTTGTACGGTAAACAGCAGATAGGGGACATGAGCCATATCCTCTAGACGTTGGGTCTCTGTATCAATCTCCACGATACCTGACGCTTGCATTTGCAAATTGTTATGCGCCTCATTACGGCTTAGCGTGAGCCAGTCATTACCAAAGCCATCCTTTTGATTGGTCGCCACTTTAGGGAGCATTACCTCCCATTCATGAATAATTTGATGCGGCATCTGCATGGGAGTCATGCGTATATACTGGACACTGCGCTGTGCAAGCTCGCCGTAGTAGTAATTGGTTTGATGGCTGATTTGAAGTTTCATGATAGCTTCCTATGTTTCTGTTTATTTCATATGTATAGTCAATCCCATATAAATCGAATACAGTGTCAGGCTCGCTTAGTTTGCTATTGTTCGTGCCTTTACGCGCCTTCCTTGCTTTCAAACCCTATCGAATTGACTGTATCATTAGCGCTTGTCGTTATTTTTCGGCTAGACACCTTGACGCAAGATGATATTAAACTCTTTGCTAATCAGCTCAAAATCACTAAATTTCTTCGATCTAATCATCTGATTGGCCAGACGTGTCAGCTCACGCCAGCGCGTGTTCTCTGGTAGCTCATTGATCCAGTACTTAAATTCAAGACTGACCTCTATTGAGTCCTCTTCCAGTAGCACAGCCCGCTCAAGCTGCTCAAAATGACGCCCTAATTGCCAGAAACAAGTCACTGTCGGATGCTCTTGTTTCATAGCGGCATTACATGCATGTAGCTGTAAGGTCGCAGCACGATAAGTACCAGCGCTTGAAAGCCGCTTAATCAAATTATATAACTCAGCAGTATCTTTACCAATGACGCCTTTGGCCTCCTGTACATTGTCATCTATCGATTGAACGATGTTGGGTATGATATTTCGTTCCAAATCAGACAGCATCTGCGCTTTCATGGTCTTAAACGATTCATCCGCATCCGCGTCAAAACCTAAATGGCCGATTAAGTGCTTCAGCTGTGATTTTTTGAGATCGTCTTTGACCAGTTTTTTCATGACATCATCATAGTAATACAGGCGCTCACTGTATCGACCTAGCCATATTAGATAACTGGCAGTGGAGAGTAGCAGGATCATGGGTGCGTCATCTAGCATCTCATAGCCCGCTTCTAGAGGCTGTACACGATCATAGTAGTTGGCGTGATCTGAGGTATTGGTCTCTGATGATAAAGGCGAGCATTTGCCAGCTTGACCATTGCAGTTTGGTTTTTTGGTCGAAGACTGCAAGTGACTGTCATCAACGACCCACGTGTCCTTGATACCGCCCCCTTGAGATGAATTGACGACTAAGGAGCCCTCAACCATGGCCACACGAGTCAAACCACCTGGCACAATATCTACCGAACCATCGCCGTGACTTAGGATAAAGGGACGCAAATCAATGTGGCGCGGTGCGATGCCATCGCTGACAGCAGTAGGATTGGTAGATAGTGAGATAGTCGGCTGGGCAATGAAACCAGCTGGATTTTCAAGTAGACGCAGGCGATACTCTTCAATCTCCTTTTTGGTGGAGGTTGGACCAATGAGCATGCCGTAGCCACCTGAACCTTGGGTTTCTTTTACGACCAGCTTATCCAAATTATCAAGCACGTATTTGAGCTCATCAGGCTTACGGCATTGATAGGTTTCTATATTGGGTAAAATAGGCTCTTCATTTAAATAGAATTTAATCATATCTGGTACAAAGGGATATAAGCTCTTGTCATCAGCCACACCTGTGCCTGGCGCATTCACTATAACGACATTACCAGCACGATAGGCGCTCATTAGCCCTGAGACACCCAATATCGAGTCAGATTGAAAGGCTAGCGGATCGATATAAGGGTCGTCAATGCGTCGGTAGATAACATCGACTTGCACCTTACCTCGAATACCTTGCATGTAGACCTTACTATCCTCAACCACCAAATCATAACCATGTACTAAGGGTACATTCATCTCGTGTGCTAAAAAAGCATGTTCATAATAGGCACTATTGAAGCGACCAGGCGTCAAGATGACGATTTGTGGATCGTATTTGGACGTTGAGCTGGCAAGACAGGCTTTGAGACGATTGGGGTAATCGCTGATGCCCATAATAGGAGTGTCAGAAAACATATCAGACAAGAGTGTCTCTGATATTTTACGGCTCTCAAGCATGTATGAGACGCCAGACGGGGTACGCAAATTATCCTCTAATACACAGAACTTACCAGACTCATCACGGATCAGATCGATACCACTGATGTGTGAGTAGATGGGTTTGTCCAGTTCAATACCCATCATCCAAGGCTCATAGCAGCCGCTGGCATAGACATAGCTAGCAGGCACGATGTCGGCCTTCATTATGGCTTGGTCATGATAGATATCGTGTAAGAATGCATTGAGAGCGGTGATGCGCTGCTTACAACCAGCTTCTATCTGTCGCCACTCACTGGCAGCGATAATGCGGGGGATAATGTCAAACGGTATCATTCGCTCGATGTTTTTGGCATCGCTATAGACGGTAAAGGTGACGCCTTTACGATAAAAGATATTTTCGGCTTGTTCGTTGAGGTAGTTGAGGGCATCCATGTTGATGTTATCAAGCCAATTGCCAACGGCCTTTGCTACTGGGCGATACTGCCCTTTGCTTATCTGTAGCTCGTCGAAGCTTTGTGTTTTTTTCTCAGATTTTTCTAAAGTGTCTTTTACTGTTTTTGAAGTAGGATTTTTGGTATTGGAGTCGGATGTTTTTATGGATTGACTCTGGGTTTGATTTTCAGAGCTTTCTTTGTTTTGGGTGTTATCGGTAGACTGACTTTGAGATGCTGTTTTATTCATAAAAACCTCACGTATTCTTGGTAAAGTTATACTTTATGATGAATACACTGTCTATGCTAAGCCGCGTAGCAATGGTATTGCGCTGAACAGGTAATCTATCTCCTTTATTAACTATACAACGTATACTGATTGATATACAACAAAAGTTAAATAATAGATTTTAAGCAAGTTTGACCTATTTATTCAAACAAATTTAGCTCAATTATTGACAATATAGGAGTGGAACAGGTATGAGTCTAGGTGGTAGATTTTTAGCGCTGGCAAGCATAGGACTTGCTGCAACTATTGGCATGACAGGCTGTGGTAATGAGCCAACACAAACGGTCTTGCCTGCAGGCAGTACAGTGGTCGCACTTGGTGACTCTTTGACCTATGGATATGGGGCAAATACTGAAACCGCGTATCCCATGGTACTGGCAGAGCTAAGCAAATGGAGGATTATCAATGCGGGTGTCAATGGTGACACTTCTGCAGATGTGCTGACTCGAGTGAATGAGATCACTGAGCAAAGTCCTGATTTGGTATTACTGGGTGTGGGCGGCAATGATGTATTGCAGCGCATTGCACCTGATACGACGCGGGCTAATATCATCGCGACTATCGATACTTTGCAATCTAAAAATATTGATGTTGTTCTAATCGCTGAGCCGCATCTCAGTACCAGCGCCTTGTTTGGAAAAGCCAGTGATAACCCACTGTATGAAGATATTGCGGAAGCTGAAGACATACCGCTATACTCTGATGGCTGGTCGACTATTCTGTCAGATGACGCATTAAAATCTGATAGAATTCATGCCAATGCGGCGGGCTACAGACAGTTCGCCGAAGGATTACATGGTTATTTAAAAGAGGAAGGTTGGGTACATTAAGCCGCGAATATTAACCTTGAAACTGTAAGTAGGGCGTATATGTTTGGCATCTAGAATACAATACGGAAAAAGCAGAGTGCCTAGTTAATAGACGCTCTGCTTTTTTATTAATGACGAATAAACAAACTTTATAGTCAGGCCTTTATAGCCCTGTCATTTTATTCATTGTCACCCATGACGACTACCAAACCTTCATCAGCGGCTATTTTACCTTCGCAGATATCTTTATAAACCTCTAGCAAGCCATGAACCCCGTCAAGCTCTTGAATTTTTAGCCATGCATTGGTTTTCGCGGTGCTGTGCATGACGTAACGCATCGAGCGTTTATTGAATGCTTCAGTACCCCATTCTTTCATGCATTGCTGTACATGACTGGGTGCAAAAAACTGCTGGCTACGTTCTTGAATGATACCGTCTACATGGCGCGGTTCGTCCCAATGCGTGATACCGACATTGCTGGTGTAGCGCATGTTATCGCCTAAGTGTCTATGTAGACGGCTAAGCACATCGGTATTGGCTGACATATCTACAATGACCGTCGGTTTGGTCGCATCAATCTGCTCAAGCGTGTCATAGCTCAGCACACTGTCATAAGCATCGATGGAATTAACAAAATCTATATGACGGTTTGAGGTGAGGCCGATAACGTGCGGTGCGTCTTTATCATCAGTGAGGCCATAGGCTAGGCCAATACTGGTTTTACTAGAGGCACTGATAATCACCACTTGTTCTGCGCCAAACCAGTCATTGCGCTTCAGCAAATCATGCAAGCAGAATGAGGTCAAATGTAATACAAACAATAGCATGCGCTGATTGTCATGGGCGCGGTCATAGTTTGGTTCGTGGTTAACGCGCTGATACATATTGTAGCCAGGCGGCAGCTCGGCACGATGGGCACTACCATCGAGCAAGCTAGTTTGTGTGACTCGCTTAGGGGTAATAACCAATTCGCTGGCTGGCGGGAAGTAACCAAATAAGCGTTCACCGACGGGCAGCGCATCACTATTGGACTCAACAACATCGGCAAAGCCCCAGACTGGAATAATGCCCCATTTTTCGGGTTCATCACCATTTGGCGGAAAAAACTGCCAATAGCGTAATTGGTCACCCATGACTGCATAAGTAATGTTGTTGGCGGTAAAGGCAAAGCGATCAACTTTGACGCGTACTTCGCCATCACCGAGAGTGTGTATAGGCGTCTCTTGTAGGCGAGCTTGGGTTAGGTTTGTCTTGTTGGTCTGAAATTCTTGCATAGTCGCTTCCTTGATAGTTATTATTAAATAGTTACTTTTTAGGTATTAGCGGTGGTGGCTTGACGTGCTGCCGTAATTTGCATGACTTCACCCATCAGTTTGGGCATATTAGCAGCGGCTTTTGGTCCTGCTGCTTTTAGACGCTTAAGGATTGATAGCTCTTCAGGTGTTGTGTCTTCGCTGGCTTGTACCAGTTTAGTAAAACCATCTAAGCGATTGCCCATCATCCATTCACGTAGCTCAGGCTCTTTTGACCAGCGCATTTGGTTTTGCATTTGTGCCACCACACCAACCAACCAATCTGTATCATGGTTTGGTATAGGCACCACGCGGCATAACTCATTTTTTATCGTCTCGTCATCATAGTTGGCCTCGATATGAGCGGTAAACGCAGCACTAAATATAGGCTGATAGGTGCGCACCGTTTGAATGACCACCGTATTGCCTTTGAACACGTCATACGTCTCGGTCACTGGAACCGCGCGTGCAGAACAGTCGATATGCATGGTATTGGTGGTAGTAGCAACACTGTCATCACCAAAATAGATTCTATCAGTATCTAGACGGGTTACACGGCCTTTACGCACAATGTTTTTAACACGGCGTAACTGTGTCAGCTCATCACTACTAATGGTAGCACCATGGAACATTTGAGGGCGTACATTTGGATCAATACGCATTAGCACGCCACCTTTTTCTAAACGATTAAAAAGGTCTTCGATGTTTTCAGCTTCAGCAATCGCTTCTGCCTGAGTAGCCTGCGCCCCTATAGTGTTCACAAAAAAATCACGAGAAGGCTGGGTGTTCTGACGATCGATCAGCCAAGCGTCTCTTGGCATAATCCACGTGATATGGTCTGGGTCAATTTGGTTCTCAAGTAGCCATAAAACTGCATCAATACCTGTTTTCCCACCACCGATAATGACGTAACCATCACGGGGTTTGGTTAGACTCGGCAAGTCATTTAACGGGCCAAATTTCACGCCTTCAGCAATCTCGAAGTTTGGGGTATGGGTTGCTGGTACTGAAGTTTTGAAATAAGTGCCATCAATGATTTTTTTGTTGACCTTGACCTCATAGCTGGTATCAGACAGTAACGATGAAAACTTACCGTCGCCTTTGTATTCACACATCGGGAAGTATTTCACGCGGCCACTTGGTAAAAACGTATGCTTCATGACTTTATCAAAGTACGCAATGACTTCTGCGCCTGACGCCAGCTCGGACAAGCCTTTGTTTAAACCAATCTTATCAATCATACCGCCGCAAAGCTCACGTGAGCTCACACCATAAAAAGACGAAGGTTGATGCAGTGTGACAAACGAATAGGCATCGTTCCAATGACCACCTGGCTTATGATGTTTATCGACGATAATAATATTGGCATCTGTCTCTGTAAGTAGTACGTCGGCAAAAGCCATGCCCACCGCGCCACTGCCAATAATTAAGTAATCTGTTTCTAGGTGTTGAGTATTCATAGCATCCTTACTCTTAAGTTGAATTTATCCATATAAATCTTATATAACTGTTTGTGCATAACAGTGTTATATACTAAAATAACACTGTTATAATTGTCAAGACCTAGTGAGAATCTAATGGATGCCAGAACCAAAATATTAAATGCTGCATCAGAGCTTTTCTTAGAAGGAGGCGGGGATGCCTTAAGCGTGCGTGGTATCTCTAAACGCGCAGGCCTGTCTACAATCGGTATATACAGTCATTTTCAAGGCAAGCAGGGCATACTAGATGCGCTGTACATAGAAGGGTTTAACCTAGTCCGTGAAGCCATGAATGTCATTCCGGACGGTAGGGCAAATAAAGAACAAGTACTAGAGGCGTGCCTAGGGTATCTCAATGTCGGTGAGAAATATGAGGCGCATTATAGACTGATTTTTGGGGAGTCTGATGCAGGATATCAGCCCTCAATCGAAGCCATTGCAGCAAGAGACAGTGCGTTTTCGAAACTGGTGCGGGTGGCGGGTTCATATCTACCAGATGGTGCTACTATTGAGGAGCGCAGACAAATAGCGCTAGATATTTGGGCTATCGTACATGGGTACGTGAGTATCAGTCATCACATGGTGTTTACTGATGATATAAATTTGGACTGGAAATCAATGGCGCTACGAGTGGTAGAAGTACAGTTAGATGCCATTGATATATGACATATGACATAACTAAAGCTAAGCATCAGTAAAGCATTCCGAAATGAACCGACAAATCAGCAGTATGGAGGTGAAAATCAATATCAAACAGCGATCCGTAAGTATTGATTATAGCTATGTAGATAGCTTTTTGATGGGCCACCATTTTGCTTAAAAAGTTAATTAAAAAACATATGTCTTTTATCTTGTAAACTGTATTGCTTTAGGTTATTTTTTACTATTGATTGCAGTTCTTTAACCAAGGAGAAGCAGTTTGGATACTAACTTATCACCGCTTAAGATTTCAGTGGTTGCGGCGCTGACACTGCTTACAGGCTCGCAAGTATTTGCAGAGGCCAAGTATGGTGATTATGGTACAGAAACGGCGCTGACGCTTGCCCGTGACTATGCTGGTCGTTATACAGGTTCCGATAAAGAAGTCCAAGCTGTTGATTATATGCAGCAGCGTATGACAATCGATGGCAGTAATAACCAAGTCAATCGTCAAACTTTTGATTTCATAGCGCCTCGTGGTTTATTCAAAGGTCAAACGTTAACGAGTAATAACGTTGTCGTAACCCAAAAAGGCAGTGCTGACACCAACAGAACGTTGTTTGTTGGTGCACATTACGATTCTGCCGTCGCCTATCCAAACTATGCAAATTTAGAGGCACTGGATGATAATGCTTCTGGGTCTGGCGTCTTAACTGAGTTGACCAGAAACCTGACAGGCATTGAGACAGAGTATGATATCCAGTTTGTGGCATTTGGTGCAGAGGAGGGCGGTCTCAATGGTTCAAAGGCGTTTGTTGATCAGCTAACGGACGCAGAAAAATCAACAGCGTTGGGCATGATTAACCTAGACAGTCTGATTACAGGCGATAAAATGTACGCCAATGCAGGGCGAAATGCTTATGACAATGATGGCAACGAAGTGGCTGCCAATGTAAGTTTGCGTGAAAACGCACTACGTATTGCAAAAGAGCTTGGTATTACACTAGAAGTCAATCCAGCCATTATTGCACCAGGTGAGACAGCGCCATACGAGCCTTATGGCGTTGGATGCTGTAGCGATCAGGAGTCTTTTGATAGTGTCATGCAGGTCGTCGGATTTGAGGCTACTAACTGGGGCCTTGGGCCTGATTATGATGGTTACACACAAACTGAAAACCCAGATATTCCAGGCGGCTATACGTGGCATAACCCTGCATTAGATAACGAAGAAGTGCTTACTGCGGCCTTTGGTGAAGAACGCATAGCGCAAAGAATGCGTGACTACTCTCGTATCATCAGTAGATTGATTGTTGAACAAACCAATGCTGATATCATCGCCTCAACCAAGAGCGCTATTAATCTGCAAAATACGATAGGTGCTGCGTCAAAAATCAATGCTACCGACTCGCACTCAGCGGTGCTTGAGCGCGCCAATGCTTTAGCATTACATACTCTCGATGATGCGGAGCCTTTGGATTCTGAGTCGCGTACTCAGGTTTGGGTAGATGGCTCCCAAAGCTACGTGGATGCTAATGAGGTGCAAGAGGGCACTCGCGCCAATATTGGTCTGTATGGCGAATATACTGTACAGCCGAGCTGGCGTGTTGGCGCAGGTGTGCAAGCGGCCAATCAAAACAATAACACCGTAGAAAATGGTATTAAAAAAGATACGAGTTATGGTGTTCAGGCCTACTCGTTACTGGGCGGAAAAGACACGGCTTGGTGGAACACCACATCTCTGAGCTTATCTAAACATAACTTAGACGTTAATAGAACGGTAAAACTGGATGGTAATGACGGCATCAACATTATCAACAATAGCGAACGCGGTGATGCGGATGCCGATGTGTTCAGCGCATACAGTGAGCTTGGCTACAATTTTCTTATCAAGAAAAATGTCGCGCATGGTGCATTTTTGGGTCTGAATTATAGTGATACAGATATAGATGGTTATACCAGTGGTAATGCTAATTCTCGCACTGCACTAAAGGTTGATAGCACGTCTAGCGAGGCATGGGATTCAGAGCTTGGTTACCAGTTGCAGTATGGTTTTGATTTGATGGGCACGCCGGCCAAACTTCAAGGCAAAATCGCTTACGTGCATGTTTTCGAAGATGGTTTAACAGACAGTTTATCGACAACGTCTTTAGCTGATGGACAAACGAGAAACGTTAGTATTACCCAAACAGATGAAGAAGACGACTATGGGCGTTTTGAGCTGAGTGTGAGTAACAAGGTTCATAAAAACGTTTATGCTTACCTGAATGGCGATACCACCTTTGCACGTGACGATAGAGACAGCTCAGTACAGCTGGGATTGCAATATCAATTTTAAATCTTAATGTGTGAATGTCAGTATGCGCTGCTCAATAATTCATTTATGAGCAGCGTTTTTTGCTTATACATGTCAATATATTAATTACAAGTGCGTATTACTAATTACCGCTACAATACTCAGGTTCAGTAATACCAATGTGTGCGAAATATTAAAATAATAGGGGTGGCGTATATGTTTAGCATCATAAGAGATTGGCGTGAGCAGCGCATACTAGATAATAGTGAATTTACCCATGCCGATTGGATGGAGGCAGCTGAGCGTATCGTGATACTCGACAGGTTGAGTGTTGACGAGATGACGCATTTATTCGAGCTCGCGACGTTGTTTTTGGCTGATAAATCCATCACTGGTGCACAAGGTTTTGAGATTACCAATGCTGTCAGGCAGTCTATTGCACTGCAAGCGTGCCTACCAATATTAAACCTAAGTCTCGATTGGTATACTGGCTGGTCATCCATCATCATTTATCCTGGCTCGTACAAAAGTGACAGCACCACGGTAGATGAGTTTGGTATCGTCCACGAAGGCACTCAGCACCGTAGCGGAGAAGCATGGCTGCGAGGGCCTGTTATTCTTTCATGGAAAGATGCCAAACACTCAGGTGAGCGTGATGGACACAATGTTGTCATTCATGAGTTTGTACATAAACTAGACATGATGAATGGGCGTGCCAATGGCTTTCCACCGATGCAACCTGATATGGATCCTGCTCGATGGACACAGATTATGAGCCGCGATTTTGAAAATTTTCAAACACATCGCAGGTCAGGTCTAGATCGTTATGGAGCGACCAATCCTGCTGAATTTTTTGCGGTTCTGAGTGAAGTGTTTTTTGAAACCCCGCAAAAACTGATAGATGCTTATCCGGATATTTATGAGATTATGGTGAAGTTCTTTCGTCAGACGCCGTTATGAGTGATATTTATAGAGATTGTGACAGTAAACTGTATTCAAGACAGCGTAAGCACATATATTAGGATTGGGAAGCTGAGATGATTAACGCTATAAATGACGATACGGCAAAAGTAGAGATCTATGAAAGTGCTGATGGAAAGGCGCAAGTAGATGTACGTTTTGAGCAAGAGACAGTCTGGTTGTCGCAAGCACAAATGACTGAGTTATTTGGTCGTGACCAATCAGTGGTTTCTCGTCATATCGCCAATGCCATAAGAGATGAAGAAATCGATGAAAAAAGCAATATGCAAAAAATGCATATTGCATATTCAGACCGTCCGGTGACTTTTTATGACCTAGAGGTTGTTATATCAGTCGGTTATCGCATCAAATCTCCTCAAGGTGTGCAATTTAGACGTTGGGCAACGCAGCGCTTACGTGAATACTTGGTACAAGGCTATACACTCAATCAACAGCGCTTCGATAAAAACTCTATTGAATTGCAACAAGCGCTAAAACTAATCAAAAAAACCGCACAAAGTCCCGAGCTTAAAACCGACGAAGGACGCGGACTGGTTGAGATTATAAGCCGCTATACGCAGACATTTTTATGGTTGCAGCGCTATGATGAAGGTTTACTGGATAATCCTACAGGACAAGATGGAGGTATCTTACCAAGTACGACTGGGGCTATGGCAGCACTGACTGATTTGAAATATCAGCTGATAGATAGGGGTGAGGCGACTGAATTATTTGCCAAGCCTCGCGGTGACGGTTTAGATAGTGTATTGGGTAACTTAGAGCAAACGGTCTTTGGTGAGCCTGCGTATCCGACTATCGAGAGTAAAGCGGCACATCTACTATATTTTATGGTAAAAAACCATCCTTTTACTGATGGTAATAAACGCAGCGGTGCGTTTCTATTCGTGGATTTTTTACACCGTAATCACCGACTGCTGAATGATAAAGGCGACATGGTCATCAATAATACTGGGCTTGCGGCATTAACCTTATTGGTCGCTGAATCTGACCCCAATCAAAAAGAGACTTTGATTAAATTGATTATGAATATGCTGTCGTTAGAGGGCTAGTAAAAAAGCTTGTCATTAAAAACTATACCAAAAACAAAGTAACATAAGTTGCAAAATATATATTAATATTTGAATATATGGTATTTATAATCAGATGGCGTAGGCTGCCATTTTAAACGCGCCTTACAAAAGTGGTCAGTCAATCGTTTCTATAAACTCTAAACCGTCCATTGGTCATTAATAATCGCCACCAGATAACGTTTTCCTTGATATTCATCAAATACTAGGCGTAGAGCGCGCCAGTCCATTCCAGCGTATTTTTCTGTACCTTTATGATAGAACTCTACAACATCTGATTTTTGATATATGTTGTCTATGTTATTAATCATATTGCCATGAGACTTGTCATTGCTGCTAGGCGTAACGCTATTAAACTTGTTGGCTGCAACCCAAGCATCTAAATATGTTGTTAGTGGCGTGATTAATAGATCGCCAGTGCCGTCTTTTTCGCCCCAAGTGAAGCGAATTTTGGACTGCTGTAGATATTGCGCATATTGTTCACGACTAAAGACTTTGTCAGTCTCTGGACGCACATAAGCATACATGGAAAAGCGAACGCCACGTGTGGGATGAATATCATCAATGATAGCAGCATAGTTTTGATTTGCTAATGCTTGCTGAATATTTGTGGCTTGCTGTATCAGCATCTGTTGGTTGTTTTCCAGTGTAGCGTGACTTTCAGATGAATGACCGCTGTTATGAATATCAGATGTTGTCGCCAAAGATTGGCAACCAGTGATAAATAATACTGGCGTTAAAATCCCAATAGTCGACAGTTTTGAAAAAGAGGCTCTTGTCATAAAAATTTCCTTAAATACGTGATCAAGTATGATTAGACGTTAGCATAAAAATACTGGAACAAGTTAGTAAAGAGAATTTTAATGCTGTTCAGAATATTTATTCAAAACCACTTCAAACCGTTGGTTTGTTTTCGCATAATGTATATTATGTTAAATGATGTCTATTGAGCATTAGATTGATGAATCATTCACTACAAAATATTGCATGGCGTTGTGTTGTATGGTCGTGATAAAAAATATACCGTATTACATCATCACAATCACAACCGCTCAACCAACTTGTTAACCAATCTTTTCATCAACCTACTCAGTGGCGTTAAGCCAATTCAAAAATATTTTTTGTGCTGCTAAAGTGATCGCCGCTCCATATTTTTTAGCCTCATAGCGAATCTGTTTAACATCGATATTCGTGCTATTCAACTCGTGAGCATGGCCGACGAGCCACTGTTCAATATTATCTGGCCGTGCTTCTATATGAAACTGTAGCGCCAATATGTTATTCCCACGTGCAAAAGCTTGATTTGGGCAGATATCCGTTGCTGCCAAAGCGCGACAGCCTTGAGGAATCTCAAACTGATCACCATGCCAGTGCAATACAGGAATGTCTGACAGTCCTATAAGAGGATTACCAGTTGAGTGATGAATTTGCATAGCACCAAACCCAATCTCTTTGCGACCCATAGAGGCGACGTTAGCTCCCAGTAATCGAGCAATGAGCTGTGCGCCTAAACAAATACCCAATAAAGGCTTGTTTGCTTTTAAGCGCTTGTCAATAAATGCCAATTCTGACTTGAGGAATGGGTAAATATCCTCATCGAAAGCACCAATTGGCGCACCAAGAACCACCAATAAATCTGCAGATAGAGGGTCTATCGTATCGAAATCGACAGTAGCAGCATCGATATATTCGATGTGGAAGTTTGAGTTTATGAGTACTTCCTCAAACACGCCAAGGTTTTCAAAATACACATGTCTAATAGCCAAGACATTTTTCATGTTCAATCCTTTATCAAATGATTGAGTGAGTTCGAATAAGCAGACCTAATGCATCAAAATTTACGGACTGTTAAAGCGTAAATAACTGACACAAAAGATCTGATTTGTCGAGTACTAGGGCATATCTCCCGTCTGAACCCTAAACGGTAAATGACCTAAGAAAAACAGCCTAAATCGATTAGCATGCTTTTCAGCTTTTCTTGCTTCAAGGGCGTTAGAGGCAGCAAAGGCTTTCTAGGATGACCGACTTGGATACCCTGTGCAGACATGCCAGCCTTCACTGCAGCAGCCAAACCTGATTGGACAATAAACTCTAAAAACTCGTACTGTTGATAAAACAGTTCTCTAGCTTTTTCGTTATTGCTGTTTTTGATCGCGTCAAACAATTGCTTTGGTTGATCGCCAATCAGGCACGGAGCGATAGTACACCAGCCTACTGCGCCTGCATTGAGTGCCTCTAAAGCCATATGGTTACAGCCGTTAAAGAAAGGCACGCTCCCCTTTGATAATTTATAAATCTTATGCATGCGCTGTATGTCACCGGTGCTTTCTTTAATCCAACGCGCATTTTCGATGCCATCTACCATTTTTAGCATAAACTGAGGAGACATATCCACACCGCAAGTCGCTGGGTTGTTGTATATCATGATAGGAAGCGGTGTGGCATCTGACACACTTTTATAGTGTAAAAATATCTCATCTTCATTCAATTTATAATAAGAGAAAGGAGACAACATGACGACGTCAGCGCCAATTTTGTGAGCATATTTAGCACGCTTCACGGCTTGTGCAGTCGTCAGTTCAGCGATACCAACCACCACGGGTACTTTGCCTGCGACATAGCTGACAGTATGGCTGGCCACACTCTCCCACTCGTCTTCACTCAAATAAGCGGCTTCCCCTGCACTTCCCAAAGCCGCGATTGCATCGACTTTTGCATCAAGTAACGTGTCAATCACTGTTTCGAGTTGCTTAAAATCGACGTTATTATTTTCTGTAAACGGGGTTATCGTATAACCTATAATGCCTGTTAAATTCATTGGTTAATCCTTACATAAAGTCAGTATGGTTTTTGAGTGCTTGTCTTACATAATAGGCGAAGTTCACTTTGTTTCTTCTGTCTGTAGAAACCCAATCGTGCGCTTCTTGTGCCAACTCAGGAGATATTGGTTGAATCTGGCCACTGGCCATTGCCAATAGTTGTAACTTAGCTGCCCGCTCAATGAGTATTGCTAGGTTGCAAGCCTCTTCTATCGTTTCGCCAGCGACCAGTTGTCCATGATGAGCAAGAAACACGGCACGATTGTTGCCCAGCGCATTCGATATGAGCTGCCCTTCTTCATTTCCCACAGGCACCCCTGGCCACTCAGCGACAAAAGAGCAATCGTTGTATAGCGCGCTCGTATCCATGTGAGAGATGATTAACGGCACTTTCAACATGGACAGTGCAGCGATATAAGTAGGATGTGTATGGATAATACAGTTCACTTTTGGATGTTCTTTATATATCCATGTGTGAAAACGGTTGGCAGGATTGGCCATGCCCTGTCCATCTAAAGGCTTGAGGTCTTGATCTACTTCTATCAGATTATCAGCACTGATCTCATCAAACCCTAGTCCAAAGCGCTGAGTTAAAAACGTTCCCTGAGCCTCAGAACGGCAAGTGATTTGTCCTGCCAATCCAGCATCATGACCTTTATCAAACAAAATGCGGCATGTCGCTGCTAGCTTTTGACGATCGGTCAAACCAATGTCTTGGATAAGCGTTTCCATATCGTGCTGGGCTTTTTTCATGAGTGTGTCTTTAGTCATATTCATTGTCGTCATGGATATCTCCTTTAAGTGATGCGTTGACAATGAACACAGATTAGCGATAATCTGGACTAAAACAAAGAGCCAGATATTAAAAACTCACTGGTCCAGATACAATCTACCGTATGGTTCTGACAACATATTCCAGAATAGTCCAGAAAAAGGAGCGACAACGTTTATGCTTTGGGATACTCAATTTACTTTAGAAGATGCGTCGGGTAAGACCCTGCACTTGAAGCTACTAAACTATATAACGCAAGGCATTCAAAGTGGCCGTCTGAATGCAGGGAGAAAGCTGCCAGGCTCCCGTTCTTTAGCAAAGCAATTAGGCATAAACCGTAAAACGGTCCAGCAAGTATACGAAGAACTTGAGGTGCAAGGCTGGCTTGAAAGTAAGTTGAGACAAGGGACTTTTGTCTCTCATGTGCTACCAGAGCATCACTTACTAGAGTCAGATAAAAAATTAATCAGCCCTTTAAAGACAACCAAATCATCGTCTAAACTGACGGAAACGCTATATGAAAATGCGATAGTGTTGTCTGATTATTTATCCATAAAAAATGACGGCATACCCGATGCTCGATTGATTCCTTACGAGCTGTTAGCAAGAACCTATCGCCGAGTATGTATTAGCCTCAGTCGGCACTCCAAGCTTGGCTATGGCGACCCTAGAGGAGCTATTGAACTGCGCTGTTCTGTCCAAAAGATGTTGACGAGCGAAAGATTTATGAATTGCTCTGAACAAGAAATCTGCATTGTCAGAGGCAGTCAAATGGGGATTTATTTAGCATCAAGGATACTTAACCCGCAAGAGGGTGCTATCGTCATGGAAGAATCATGTTACTTGCCAGCACAGGCGGCATTCGAAGCAAGCGGGTTTAAAGTCTTAAAATGCCAGCTGGACGAGCAAGGTTTGAATATCACCCACTTGCGCCACATCCTGTCAAATAATGACGTGGCAGGGGTTTTTGTGACGCCTCATCATCAATATCCCACCACCGTTTGCCTACCGATGCATCGAAGACTCGCTTTGTTAGAGTTATCGAAACTCTATAATTTTGCGGTCATTGAAGATGATTATGATCATGAGTTTCACTATGACACCAACCCTATTCCGCCATTAGCAAGCCTGCACAACTCCGAAAATGTGGTTCACATTGGTTCGATGTCAAAGGTGTTTGCACCAGGGCTAAGATTGGGGTATGTCGTGGCCGATCAGCATTTTATAAAAAGAGCCGCTCAAGAGATCGTGCTTATCGACAGACAAGGCAATACGATTACAGAGCATGTTTTATCTGACTTGATGGAATCTGGAGAAGTAAAAAGGCATATTAGAAAAGTAAGGCAACAATACAAGGAAAGGAGAAATCATGCTGCTAAAGAGTTTCAAAGGATATTTGGTGATCAAATATCCTTTATCTTACCTACGGGAGGATTGGCCATATGGGTAGATATATCGAAACTTTCTAAAGGGGGAAATCTGGCAAATTTTGACAATGATGACTCGACGTTAAATGTTTTTTTTAACAAAACACAAAAAGAGCCATCACATATACGCTTTGGGTTTGGGAGTCTCAATGAATATGAAATCACTCAATCTATTGACAAGATTTTTCAAACACTAAGCGATGTTGAACCGTAAATCTTGTGAGACAAGCCCTAATCTAACGGCTGTAATCACAGGTCACTGAGTTATTTTCTAAGTTAAAAACAGCACCGCTATAACCACCCAACCAATCTACATAGACTTGTTTGAATGAAGGCTTTAAATCGACAAAGTTCTTATTTTTAAAATACAACGTATCGTAAGCGTAATCAGTTTCAGGCTTAAAGAAAATCACAAGCTTGTCGAGGTCATGGTCGCGGTAGGTCGAATTTTTGAAGTAAACACTATAACGCATACTGCCTTCTTCATCTTGCTCTATCTGAATATCATCAATGGCCTTACGGTACTGCTTGGGTATGCTGGACAATGGTTTTAGATAGTATTGGTCTTCAAATGCGGCATTAGAATCATGACCAATAAAAGAAGATTTGAACGCATCAAAGTCTTTTTCACTCGGGCTAGCATCAAAGCCATTATTTTTTGCGCCATCTACAAAACCACAGCTGTCTTCAAAGAATCGCAGAGCTTGAAGCAACTCTTGCTTTGGTTGTTCATGATTACTGATGAGTTGTGTAGGCGCGCTATCGACCTTGGCTGACACAGCTGCACTATTGGCCTTCTGCTCAGTACATCCCGATACGATAAATCCTGCACATAATGTTAGTAATAGTATGTTTTTATTATAAGAAATCAAAATTAATCACCTTAGATAATGTTATGACAGCTGCTTGGCTGATTACGTCCATACGCCATCAGTTAACAGCACTGAGCCGCAAAAAACCAGTGGCATCATACCATCTAACAATAGATAACTGACCAAGTTTACATAAAGGCAATTAAAAATAGACTGCAAATATTCGTTGGTACCCTTGATTAATACTTTGTTGTGGAGCGCATAACGAATTACTCATGTCCAATGGCATAGGAGCAATTCGTTATTCCCTCTAAATAAAATTAAGTAACCTGAATTCTGGATAATAAATCCATCTCAAGCAGCTATTGACACGTAAATTAGCTCTGTTCAATAGACCCTAAAATCTCTGGCTACATAAAGTTTTAAATATCAGATAGTTCAGTTGCTTAGTAAATATCTTAACTAGCGTTCAGGTTAATTAACGTGATCAGGGGCATCAAGTGTTGCGCCATGCATTGAACCCGTTACAGCAGCAACATATGCCTTAGCTGTGTCATCTGCCGACAGGCCACCTTCGGTGTCCATGCCCATCATAGCCATTGTTTCCTTTACAAAAATTGGAGACACAACATTAAGTCGAAAGCTGTCAATTTCAAGTGCCGCTGCTTTAACAAAGCTTTCCAATGCGCCATTAACCATACTAACGGCTGTGCTACCAATCATAGGCTCTCGTGACAATACACCCGAGGTTAACGTTATTGAACCACCGTTGCTAATATAAGCACGTCCCAAGCGTACTAAGTTAACTTGCCCCATTAGCTTGTTGTTAAGTGCTAGTTGATACTCATCATCAGAAAGTTGATCAAAAGATCCAAAGTTTGCAACCCCAGCGGTTGAGATAACCGCATCAACTTGCCCGACTTGTTCAAACATTTTTTTAATTGACTCTGCGCTACCTAAATCTACAATCACATCTGCGTTTGAGTATCCTGCAGCTATAATCTCATCGTTATTTGCTAGGCGTTTAGTTACTGCTTTTCCGATAGTGCCAGAGACACCTATTAATAAAATTTTCATATTGTTTATTCCAGTCTCTTTAAGGTTGAGTAAAGTATAACAATAGACTTATAATTGAAAAACAATCTAAAAACAAAAACACTATTCATATGAAGAGAAAAATAGATATTGTTCGTGCCATAACAACTTTTCAAGTTGTTCTCGATTTGGGCAGTTTTAGCAAGGCAGCGGACCAACTGGGTATTGTTGTTTCTGCGGTTAGCAAGCAGGTATCTGAGCTAGAAAAGCACTTTGGTTGTCAATTGCTTCATCGCACAACGCGTGCGATGAACCTCACTGCAGAAGGTGAGCATTATTTAGAGCAGTTCAATCTGATTGTTGATGCTTTGGAAAACCTTGAGGGTCGAGCTGATATCAATCAGCGCATTATTGCTGGGCACCTTCGAATTAGTGCTCCCCCTAATGCTGAACAACTTGGTATCACTCGTTTAATTGGGGAGTTTTTGCATCAACACCCTGCTGTAAAAATCACGCTTATATTACTAAATCGTTATATTAACCTGGTTGAGGAAGGTATTGATCTTGCTATTCGAGTACATGAATTGTCGGATTCTCGGCTTATCGCGCGAAATTTTACTGAATTAAATGTGTTGTATGTCGCAAGTCCTGATTACTTAGCAAAATACGGTACACCCCAACATCCTAAAGAACTTACAAAATACAACTGTATACTTGATTCCTCAATTCGTACCCCCTGTCGCTGGCGCTACTTTGAAGGTAACAATGAGCGACATGTTAATGTTACAGGAACGATTGAAGTTAATTACGGAAATATTACGGCTGAATACTCAGCCGCAGGTCATGGTATCGCGTTTTTGCCTGATTTTTTAGTGCAGGACTATATTAATAGTGGCCAACTCGTGTCTATTCTTGAACCATTTCATATGCCTGCAACACCAGTTTCATTGGTCTATCCAGCCAATCGCATGCAAAACCCCGTACTGCGTGAAATGGTACAATATTTACTTAACAACAAACCTAAACGTATTATGTAAAGCAGTACAACGGGCTATTACTTTATTACTTCTTTTTAAATATAAAATTTGGTTTACGTCACAATGCCAGTAACTTAAACACATACTTTCTAGCAATAGGAACAAATACAGCAGAAGCATGCATCCACTTATTTAAAAAATTTGCAGTGAATCCTACATTCATAGAAACCATAACAAAGGACATCACAAAACTCATCCCTAAAGAAATAATAAGGCCCATTAAGAGGCCGGCATACTTGGGGTTAATGATCACTTTTTATTCTCCACTTGTATCCCAAAAAATAAAATTAAACGCCTACTCAATAGCGAAATTAACAAATCGGGTTTATGCCCTGTCAATATGTATATTCATAGCATTGGCAATAACTATAAAGTCAGCCTCTTGTACTTCAAATAATCCGCGTCGAAATGGATAACCCCAATACTTTTTATCTTTGATGAAGGTAAGCGACTCAAACGTTACTTAAGTGCATTGAGAATTTAACCATCGAGAATTAATTCATTCTGCAATATCACTCGCTATTTAGCTATCTGTAGCCATGCTTCAGATTTGCACAGAACAGTACTATGACCCTGATTTTTATATTCTGTGCGAGTACAGGAGCATGGATTTTATTGAAAACCCTCTCAACTGCTTACCCAATCGACTGCCTATACCAAAATGACGTTTAATTATCTATCAAAATAACTGGCAAAAATGGTGTGTAGGCTAACAGTGACATGGCTCACCCCCTATTTTGACCATTATGCTATAATCATCCCCAAGTGAACCTTGGGGATGATTAGATATGAAAATCTATTATTTAAAAGGGTTTATAGATTATATATGAAAATACTGGTGTCCATACCAGTGTCCAATAGCTCTCTATGTTTGTAGATAAGAGACTTCTCATGAGTTATAAACCCTGAACCTACCATTCACCTTACTTACTATATTTACGGATACACATCATGGCTGTCGACAATGCAAATGACATTAATAAACTTGAATGCCGAGATAAAGACTATTCCGTCAGCGTCTCAGGTGTGGCTGGTTTAAGTCTTCGTATTTATCCAAATGGTAAAAAGGAATACTACCTGCGATATTCTCATCCGCACATCGATGGCAAACGACCTAGGATGATGTTGGGTAAGATTGAAGACATCAGTCTGCATGAGGTTAAGTATAAAGCAGAGACCATCCTTAATACGGTCGCAAAAGGCTCTGACCCCAAAGCCATTCAGCAAAAAGAGCAAACCAATAAATATGCTCATCTAAAAAACGCACCGTTTTCTGAGATTGCAAAAGCGTGGCGAGATCACAAAACATCAGGTCGCCAGCAAGGCAAATCTAAAAAGCTGTCATTTAGTGAGTCGACCCTCAAGTTCTGGGATTTATGCTTAGGATATATGTGCCAAGAAATTGGCGACTTGAGAATGAACGATATCACCAGCGAGATGATACTAAGCGTGTGTGAGTCTATCCAAAACAATGAGAACCAAGCGACCTTCGTTGGTGCAAGCACTCGGCTATACACTGAAAAAGTGTTTTCATTCGCTGTCGCACGAGGACTGTGTGAGAGAAATGTGGCGATTGATACACGTGGTGAGCTTGCACCTGCCAACTCAGGCAATCATTTGCCAGCCATTACCAAGCCAGATCAATTTGCGACTCTCTTAAAGGATATGTCTGATTTTAGAGGTGCAAGTAAGATTACATTAGAGGCGATGAACTTATTACCTTATGTGTTTGTGCGTAGTATCGATTTACGCTCTATGCGTTGGGATGATATCGATTGGGACAATAATTTGTGGTCATTCTCCCCTATTAAAGGCGAAGGTCGTGATGATATGGTCTCGCATTTAGTCGTACCATTGGCGACACAAGTGATTGCACGTCTAAGAAACATGCAGTCCATCACAGGCCATAAGGAATATGTATTTGCTTCGATGCGCGGTTCAAGCAATGCTTATATTAGTAAAGCCACGTTGGTGCAGGTATTTCATCGGTTGGGATACAAAGATGTGCAATGTGCGCATGGATTTCGGGCATCGGCTAAAACATTGCTGATGGAACAGCCTGAGTTACGTTATTCGGATATCGTCACAGAATTGCAGCTGGGTCATAGAATCAAAGATACGCATGGTGGTGCTTACAATAGACTCGATGAGATAGATATCAGAGTAGATATGATGCAGGATTGGGCAAATTATATAGATGAGCTCCGAAATAACTCTAAAAAGTAATGATGTCGTTTCTACGACGTGTAGGTAGCCGTATTACTGACAATCAAAACATAAAAAACCCTTCACGCTAAATTTTCATAGCGTGAAGGGTTTTTATACGTTCTGCTTTTAGTAATCGACGGTATAGCTTAAACCATAAGTGGTGCCTGCTGCTGGTAAGCGATTCAGGTCTCCGTAAGTGGTTTGATGATAAACCGTTAAATAGTCTTTATTAAGTAGGTTATAAATACCATAACCTACTCGGCCGACTGGCATTTCTACTTGTCCCAACACATCCAATGTCATGTAACCCGTAACTGGCAATGCACTAGAATCAGGGTCTTTTTGTTGATCTTTAGAAGCTCTGTCATCACCGCCAACGGCCAATGCTTGCAGACGTATATTACTGCCTTCATCAAAGTTATACTGAGCAAATGCGGTGCCTTTTAGTGGTGTTAGGCGCACAGCATCTAACTCCAACCAATCGCCATTATAGTCATATTGACCACGAGTATATGCCACACTACCACCTACTTGCCACTGATCGCTAAGGTCATGAGTAAGTGAACCTTCTACGCCATAAACACGCTCGTCAGTATCCACAACCTCGACAGTATAGCTGTCTGTAAAGCGTACTACTTTATCTGATTCGTTATAAAAACCGCTCAAGCGTGCCGCTGTATCACCATGTTTTCCCTGCCAACCAAACTCGTAGTTATTGGTTGCAATCGGTTGAACATTGTCTGAATTAACCACGAAGCCGGCACGCACATCTCGCAGTGCTCGCTGTATATCTGCGGTATCAAGACCTTGTGAAAAATTGGCAAACAATTGATCTTTCGGTGTTATCTGATAGCTGGTACCAAGATTAAAGAGTACTTTGTCATGGTCGGTACTGCCTGCTTCTACCGTTCCTGCTTCATAATTATTTGTAGGATCGTTAGCGTAATACTCTTCCATCATTTGTTCGTAGACCGGTACAAAGGCATCAGTATCCGATGACAGCTTTTGATAACGCACGCCAGCACTGGTATGCCACTTATCGGTCAAATCCACATCTGCATTGACAAAAGCACCCAGTTTATCAATGGTGGTCTCTGGTCCAGCATTATAGGTGAGTCCGTTTGTTTTAGCCGTTAAGCCATTGCTAACATAAAATGCCGTAAAGTCTTGTCCATCGTAGGTTTGCTCGCTGTTTTCACGTTCAAAATCAGCGCCGTAGCTAAATAATGTCTTTTTACCAGCAAGTTCAGTTTCTGTTTGCATGGCGGCACGCAGACCCATGACATCAATTTCCGCTTCTGACTGAGTGATAAAATATGGATTACCATTTGCATAATAAACATAATCATCTTGCTCTGTTACAGCTTTAACGGAAGGGTAAAAACGACCTTTTTCGTTTCTGTAGTAACCAGTCAGGCTTAAGCTAGAACCTGAGCCTACAAAATCATCATCACTATAATTTAAATTTACCGAGCTTTTTTCGGTATAAGGCTGGTTTTCTACGTTGGCGCCATCAATGGCTACTAAAGATGGGCTGGCACCATATAACACGGCTAAACCATCACCGTAGTCTGGGCCGTAGTCAGTATCTTGCTTATCTTTATAATAAGTCACTGCGAGATCAAGACGTTGGGTGTCCGTTAGCTCTACACCTAGGCTACCGTTCACACTTAGTGATTCGGTATCTTGTTGATCCGTTTGGTTGACATCAGGGCTAACTCGGTCGCCTTTGCTATCAAACTTACCACCTTTGGTCTCATAATCAACATCTAAGCGCCCATAAACCCGCTCACCGCCATATCCTAAAGATTGCCCTACGTTATAGCCAAATGAATCTGAATCAAAGTCACGACTGCTACTAACGCCCACTCTGGTTTGTCTAATAGGGCCATAACCCACCAGAGATTTAGTCACAAGGTTAATCAAACCACCTGACGCGCCAGCACCATAGATACTGGTGGCACCCGAAAGCACCTCTACCCGCTCAAGCTGTGACGTATCAATACTGTTGAGCTCACGTGAAAGACTGCGTGAACCGCTTAACGGTACACCATTTAGCAAAAACTGTACTGGGCGGCCATGCATGGTGGTGCCATAGTTACTGGTCGAACCACTACTGGTACCCAAGCTCGGAATCAGCTGTGCCAATACGTCACCAGTGGTACGGTTGCCCGTCGCCTGCATCTGAATCTCGCTTTCAGTAATCACTTGCGTGACGGCTGGCATCTCACTAATCTTCTGAGCCAGTGCAGTACCTGTTCTGGCATTAGCAGTGACTTTAATGGTATCTAAAGTCACATTAGGCGTCTCAGTTGATGCCGCACTCGACGCCAGCTCTGCTGAAGTATCTTCGGCCACAGATGCCGTATTATCATTGGTTTGTGCATATAACTGCTGGCTAATACAGAGGGTAAGAACGGATAGAGCAACTTGATGATGGCTTTTCATATTTACTTCACTTAGTTGGGTCGTCAAATAGTGGTATCAGTTATATTTAGCTAATAATACTGTGTGTACTAACTTTGTGAATAGCATTGTAAATGATAATTGTTTTTATTTCCAGATGAATTTTTACCTTGTTGTAAGTAGTAATATATGCCAATTTTAGGTGCGCTTGAGTCATTCTATTATTAATAACTTCACTGGCTTTCAAACAACTTATCCAACTGATTATTACGGTAAGCCTCAAAAAACATCTGAAACTTCATCTCATCTTTTTTGTGCTTTTTTTGACAATCTGATAATAGCTGCTGCGCGACATCAACAGGTAATATAAACACACCATCATTATCCATCATAGCGATATCGCCTGAACGGATAATCGTTGTCTGCTCACCAAAGCGATAGGCAATATCGGATGCTAGCGTGCCTTGTATGTGATCGCTTTTAAATGTGGTCACAGCACTGATACCTTGTGCAAAGACAGGAAATCCCAATTGTTGAATCTGTACTGAGTCCGTTGCCTGTCCAATGACAATGACGGCGGACAGCTTCTCATAGATAGCCGCGCAAGTTCGCAGTGCTCCCCAACACGCGGTGACGCCCAATACCTGAGCATCAATACATAACACATCATTAGGCGCTGCTTGAATGAGTGCCTGATTGATCACATTCGTGTTGTCAGAGGCTAGCTGGACTGTTAACACTCGGCCTACTATGGTAGCCGTGCAGGGATTCAGCGCTTTAATATCTGGTAAATACCCCTCTCCCGTCAGATGACCAATGGTTGAGGTGCCTATCTCTTTATAAGCATCCATAAGATCGTTAATATCGATGTCATTCATTATATTCTCACTATTGTACTTTTTAGCTTGTGGTTATTGTCTCAATCACTATTGTCTCGATAACTTTTATCGCATTACTAAGCAGCTATTAGTTAGTTAAATGGGCTAGCGGCTTTTCTTAACACGCTTGAACGGATTTGTTGTTTTACCTTCTCCAGCTGGCATACTGCCATGAGGATCAGCGCCACGTGCAATCACAGGCAACAGCAATGTTTTATGCGGATAGTGTGAACTGCTTAATAACTCGTCATGAAGTATCTGACGTTGATCGTCATCAAAATCGATAGTCACCAAGGATTCCTCGATGCTGGTCATTGCCTCGTGCCACAGCGTATCTTCATTAATATGATAGTGCTCAACCAATGACTCGATAATCGCCCGAAGATTAACCAGTAACCCTAGCGACTGTAGATAAAATATTAGCGCTTGCGGCGTCTCGCGATATAGACGGTTTTTAAAATCTGGTGGGCTTAGATATTCAGGATCTGATATTTTATGGCGTGCCAGCCATGGTAGATGAATGCGTACGGAGTCATGGTCACGCAATAACAGACTGGTAAAACGATTGTCTTTTAATACGATAACAATATTTTGCCCGTGCATCTCAGGGGCGAACCCTAGGCGTAAACAGCGCAGTATAGTCCCCAAAAACACATCACAAAGATTCTTAAAGCACGCTATCACAGCGAGTTTTTTGTTCTGTAACGATCTTTCTTGAAAGCTGTCTTGACTACTATTCTGGTTAGTACTATGAACAATCCCGTCAAAAATGTGATGGCTAACACCCTGCTTGTAAACCAACATACCCAAGCTTGCCATCGGTAACAGTTGAATCTTATCGTCACAGAGGTCTTCTGGTAGTTGACGCAGCATCGCGCCTAAATGCGTGGGTTTTTCTTGATAAAATTGCGGATTAATAGCGCTTTTATCATGCAAATGAGACGGAGACATATAACCCCACCATAGGCGCTCATCCCATAACCGTAGCTGTGCTGATAGTACAGGGTCTAACGTTCTTGCCTGCATCAATATGGCTTGGTTTTTTTCACCATTGATCAGCTTGAGGGCTGGCAAGTAGCGCTTTGAGTTCAGTGCGTACACACCTATGGGCAGCTTAATGCTATTTGGCATATCAGCATCAATTAACATACTGCGCATAGATGAGCTGGCATAAGTAATTAGCTCGTCAAACTTGAGGGCGACAACTGTGCCATTGGCCAGATCGTTGGTATACATCTCATCAATCACATGAGTCATTTGCCAAGGGTGTACGGGCATCGCAATGTGCGTATCCGCTATGCCTTTGTCATCTAGCTCTCGCATCAAACTCTGCTGCTGTGTAGTGTCCAAAAGATATTTCGCTGGATTTTGCGTTGTTGTGTCTTGAATATGCTCTGCCACCATGACATGGCTTTTGGCAATGGCGACCCATACCAGCGTAATGGGCTGGTTAAACTCTGCCATATAGCGTTTATATTCTTGTGCAGTAAAGCCCAATTTACCTTTTGCCAATGGATGAAAAGGACGATCCATGAGCGAGGCCCACTGCTCCGCTGCAATCAAGGTTTGATGCCAATGCGTATGCTGACATACTGTAGTCGCGATATTTGCAGTTGCTGATTGTTTCTGAGCTATAAAAGAAGCCTCTAAGCTCTCTTTTAGCTTTAAGACACCGACATCAGACAACGTGGCACTATCCATCATTAATAAAAAGATGTCTAACAAGTGCTGTGCTGAGCTTACTGGCTCGAGCAAAGCGCTATCTACATGATGGCTATTATTAAGGATGCTATTAAGATTGCTGTTAAGACTGACATTAACGTTATATACGACAGGCAGACAAGATTTAGATAATCGCCACTGTGAAGCGTAAGCAGGCTCTACCAATAGTAATAACTGTCTATTTTGGTCAACTTTCATAACCATTAACGGGTTATTTTGGTCAAAAAAATCTTGATACTGCTGTGGTAGTAACTCTAAAAATTGATGCGCATCTTGAGCTTGTGACGTTTGATGATTTGCCAAGTACTCAGTGGTGGTTGTCACTTGAATAAGATGCTCATCCACCCACTGCTCTAATAAGAAACACTCTACCAAATGGCTAATCAGCGACCATTGGATGGCCTCGATATCTGGTTCAGGATTTACATCAAGATGGCTGTTTTGCGCAGAAGTTTGCACAGGAAATAAGGTATGCATCGTCTTACCCCCGACTCTTAAATAGTGGGTTATTGATATATTTAATCGGGAATGCTTTGTCTCCGAATAATCGACGCTTAGCCAATGACTCAATGCGCGTTTGTTCAGCGAATACATCAAACAAGTCGAACCGTACTTGATGCTCTGGATGGGAGGTTTGATAGTCGGTCACGCAGTCAGCAACCTGTTGCCAAAACGCCACTTCAGAATAGTGATAATGCGTCTGCATAAAAATCGCAATGTCTGACAACGCCACAAAAAACAAGCAAGCAACCGTCATATCCCGAATGCCATCTGTATCTTCGGTCTCGATAAATGAGCCTCTATTTAAGGCAGCATGGGCAGGTGGCAAGCTATAAAAGTCTGGACGCAAGTGTTGTTGGGTTAAGTGCTCAGGTGAATAACGAACCCCATCATGCAAATCTTTTAATAATATTTTTACGGGATAGCCATTTTCATGTACCAAGACGATGTTTTGTGCATGGCATTCTAGTGCCACACCATAACCAAATAAGATATGCAATAAAGGGGTGACAGCGACCTTAATCAACTGCGCAATCCATGTCTCTACGCCATATTTATCAAGCCAAGGTGCTATCAGATGCGAGCCATCAGCATTGATATAACTGACACCATTGAGCGGAAATGCGGTTTGACCTTTTGATAGATACTGGTTCACGTTTTCCCGCCAAATAGCAGCTAGCCCGCCATACATATTTGGATGCTGATAGCCACGTGTGCGTAACGCCTCATGGTCTAAACTGACGCCAACGGTCTCACCTAAAAACGCAATGGGTAATGCTTGGGCTGTCTTATCTTCTGCAATCAGTTGATTTAACCAAGTGGTGACAACAGCCGCATTCATCACGGTATGCTTTGCCAATATTCGCGTGCTTGAGGTATTAATCAGGTGCATACTCAGCTTTAAGTAAGCTTTATTATTACTGACGTCATTATCACCGTTAACATTGCCATCAGCATTACCAAGCATCGTCAATGAGCGAATAGACTGCTGAGCGCGGTACTGATGACCTGCACTACCTAAGTAGATAACTTCTTGCGTGGCAAGCAATGGCTGTAACGCTTGAATCAAGGTGTTTTGCCATTGCCAAGGATGCGCAGGTATCAGGCAATAATTATTAGCCGTCTCGTCTACTTCATGACTAGCTGTACCTTCGTCTTGCTTATTTGTGATTGTAAGTACTTCTGTGAGTTTAGTATTGAGTGCATCAAATTCATCAGCACCTACATAATCTTTCACCCATTCATTTATATCGATACCAGTAGTGGTATTACTCACCAGTAGCTGTTTTTTGACCGCTAACCACACCACATCGATGTTTTGATCAAACTCTGGGCCATAGTCATAGTTATCTTGTAAATCAAAACCGATACGAGATTTAAAGCACGGATGATAAGGATGCCCTGCCGTCAAATAACCTTCGAGTTGCTCATAAGTGAGTTTATTAATAGCTACAGGCACATTAGAAGCCAGTATCTGAGACTGTGTTTCGTTCACTAAGGTATGACGCAGCTCTTTGATAAAGCTGTCTTTGAGTTCTGCACCTTCAATGTTGAGCAAGATGTCACTGATCACATGCTCAAGAATGGCGTCTTGGGCAACACCATTAACCACTCGCTGCACATTTAACTCATTCAAACGAATGATGTCAAAACTGTAATGAATATAGCCTTGCGCGGTATAACAGACATCACCATCTACTTTGATAATAAAATTCAGCAGAGTCTCACTATCAGCACTGTCATTAGCGGTGTTCGCACTTTCAGATTCAAAATCAATGATATTTTCATATAACAATGCTTGTAGCAATTGCTTAATCACTCGTTGCTCAGCGCGTGCCATGATTTTAGAATCGACAGGTGCTTGCCACGGTTTAGTCGCATAAGTGACGTCAGTACTGTGATTGCTATTATTGTTTTTGGTAGAGTTTGCTAGATTATTGGACATAGATATAAGCTTCCTGTCTGGAAATTGAATCAAATAAAAGTATGAATTTAGATGCATTTAAAGCGAATGATAATTATTTACTTTAATAAGTTAAAGTAAACCCCGATACGGGGTATTTGTTTATGGGGATCGTGGTAATTTGCACGCTGAAGGAATCGTGAATAATAAAATCACCGCGATGACTACCAGTATTTCTTGGATGGCGCTTGCCATGCCGTCACTACTACCTGCTGCTAATAACTGCGCACTTCGACTGCCTATATAAAGGGTGGACAGCGTGATAAATATGGTAGAGATGATGCGGCGACTGATGTTATTAAGGGCAGCTCCCTCAGTGACCGAGTCTTTGGGTAAGCTGCTAAACCCAACGGTCGTGGTTGGTAGGTATGCTAGACCCACTCCGACACCTCGCATACTCATAATCAACATTAATAGCCAAAGCGTGGGCTGATACAAGCACCATGCCAGCATCAAGGTAGACAGCGCACTAATCGCAATTCCTACGATGCCAATCCCTCTGGCACCTTGCTTATCTACCATCTTGCCAGCGTAATGCGTGGTGATACTGGCCACGAGGGTCGCGACCATTAGGACAACGCCTGTCCATAAAGCACTCTCGCCCATCACGTCTTGTATCAATACGGGCAATAGTAAGAGACACAGCATCAAACCAACTGTTTGGCTAATACTAATGATATTACTGTGCAAATAGGTTTTATTACGGAACAAGCGCACGTTCAATAACGGATGACGCTGCCGCCGCTCATATGCCCACCAAACCATTGCGGACAGTAAAAATCCGACAGACAGTAAACCCAACGTGGCTATCTTTAATAAGCCCTCACTGCTGAACAATCCACCAGTGAAGTCTATCTTCAGCGTGCTCAGCCAAACCATCATCGCGAGCAGCCAAGTTAGTAAGCTGACAAACCCGATGATATCGAAAGGGCTCTTTTTGTCATATGAGCGCATATCAGGTATTAGTCGCCATACCATCGCCATGACCGCCACACTGAGTGGTAACGTAATGGCAAACAGTGTCCACCACGCAAACTGCTCAACCAAATAAGCACCGACCAAAGGGCCAAACGCTAATGACATCATAATAACAATGCCCCATAGCGCCATTACTCTGCCGTGCTGCTGCTGCGGATAAATCTGATACAGCATACCAATAGACAATGGAATGATCAGACCGCCACTCAGTCCTTGTATGGCTCTGGCAATGATGACAAAGCTCATACTATAGGCTAGCATGCCAATGACTGAGCCCAACATAAATCCAAAAATTGCCGACAAATAAACATGCTTAAAAGGAAATTTTTTGTTTAAATAGCCGCTTAGCATCAGCCCCACACTCATGGCCAATACATAAGCATTTAGCACCCAGCCGCCCATCACGATATCGACATCAAACACCGACATAAAGACAGGAATCGCTGGATTGAGCGCGCTATTACTAAAGCTGACCACCGTACCGCCGAGCAGTAGTGTCAGTAACACCTGCTGTATCTGTTTGTTGCTCAAGCCATTACCACTACTATTCGAGGCTTCGTTTATAGGCGACTCATTGGTAGATGTCTTATTTATAAGTGCTTTGCTCATTAAGCAGTGGCACCATAAAAGCTGAGATAACCTCTAGATTCTAAAAACTCATCGCGATTGCAAAAATACAAGGCGGCGGTCTTTTCTGGCATCTCAATCAGGCGTTGTACTCTATAGGCAAAGCTATCGGCCACCCACTGATACACCTCAACCTTGCTATCAGGCTCACCCACGATTTTTTTGGCCTCAGTATGCTCAAATATAAACTTGCTGATCATCAGGCCTGTTGGTTTTAGGTAGCCTTTGCCAACCACCGCTGGATCGCCAAGCAAAATATGCCAGCCCATGTCCGTCTCTTTAGCTTTGTAATAATGAGATAACCGGTCACGAGCCGTCTCATAAATCTCTGTATAGCCAATCGGCTTACCATCACAAAGTATGAGGTAGAGACGCTGATGGTCATCGGCCAGCATTTTTTCAAAATGGGTTTTTAGCTGCGGCATCGGGAGATGTAGCTGCCACTGATCGACCACATGCTCAGCATGCATCCATTTATACAGCAATGGCATATCATCTGGGTAGCTGACAGGTCTCAACGCAAACGTCTTTTGATAAGCCTCAATGCTAAACGTATCGGGTAGGTTTTGGGTGATGGTCGGCATGACTGACTCCTGATTGTTATACAGTTATGTGATTAATAGGATTTTTATGAAATACGAGTCTTATAAAACACTACGCGCCAAATTTTTGAAATACTTTTAAGGCGTCAGTGTCGTAGGTCTGCTCACCTGTTAACTGATTGATGATACATCCTGCTCGATAAGCACCCAGCCCCAAGTCTGGTGCGCCAACGCCATGAGTATGGACCTCTTGGTTTTGTACAAAAATATTGCCATCAGTCGCGATGTCTTTTTGATCCGTCAGCACATATTTCAGTGCATAGTCTCTATCAATGACTGGCTGATCAAACTCATCGTGCGCGATGCTAGGCAGTATCGTGTTTAAACACTCAGGCAGACCGTAACGATAGCCTGTACCAGCAATCACACAGTCATACTCAGCAGTAAAATCTTGATTCTGTTCACGCTGTCTACCTACCAGTTTTATGGTGTCTGTCGGCTCTGGCACTTCTAGCATTGTTGTCAGAGTAGCCTCAACCACTTCACAGTTGGATAGCAACGTCGAATACAAATCTTGATTGGTAATACTACGCTCATAGAGACGGTGATAAATATCGCGTATGGTCTCAAAGCCCATGCCTTTATAGAGCAGGTCTTGCTTGGCAATAACTTGTGGCTTGGTTGCTGAGTCTAAATCATAAAAGTAATCTGTATACGCCGGGCTAAAATGCTCTAAACCTAATGGGGAGTATTCCATGGGGAAAAATCCTGCCGAGCGAGTCATCCAATCTAGCTGAAACTTAGGGTTGTCATTAGTACTATCATCGCCATCAAACTGCTGATCAAACAGCGTTCGATAGACCTCTGCTGAGGACTGCCCAGATCCCAGTACCAATACTTTAGTCAGCTTGTTGTCTGTCTTGGTGCTATTCAGATCAAGGCTACTAACATTATTGAGGCTGTCCAAGTCAAAATTATCTGCAAAATGGGCGGTGTGCATACAGCGGTTAGGCGCTTGTTTGGCAATGTCCTGCAATGATGGTGGTAGCGTGGCCTGTGTGCCCGTCCCTATAACTAAATTTTTAGCATGATAGGTGTTTTGCATGCCCTGCTCACAGACGGTCACCACAAATCCATCATTGCTATCGTCAAACGCCACGTCTATCACTGCCGCATCAAAATTCAGACTATCCAGTTGCCCTGCTACCCATTGGCAATAGTGATTGTATTCTTTACGATAAATTTTAAACTCTTCTAAAAAGTAAAACTTGAGCAATCGGTGCTGAGTATGCAAATAATTCAAAAAAGAATACGGACTGGTTGGGTCTATCATCGTCACCAAGTCTGCCATAAAAGGCACTTGCAGTGTGGTGTTTGGCAATATCATGCCTTTATGCCAGTTAAACTCAGCTTTTTGCTCAAAAAACTTGGCGGTTACGTCGGTCTTTGTCAGTAATGCCGCCAAACTTAAATTAAACGGCCCTACGCCAATACCAATAATATCTAACACGGTCGCCCCTTAGTGATTTGGTGGTCACGTTAATTCTGCTGCTAGTTCTTGTCGAACCCTAACTTTTATCGTGTGCTAATCTTTGCCGTCTCAATATGACTTGCTACGTCATCATGGGGTTTGGGATATCGACATAAATAGACTGGGTTTCAACAGGTGCGGTCAGCTCATCGAGTGCATAGAGTCTGGTGAGTAGATTGCCCTTAAACGGTAATGTAGGACTACGCAATAACAAGTCAAATAACGAACGATGCGGGTATTGTTGCTCTAACGCCATTAGACATTCTTTAAACGTCGTGATTAATGTCTCCTCACTCACAAGCTGAGTACGAGCAATAGCAGTAATAAGACCAAATATACTGTTGCCAACTAGATAGTAGGCAAAGCGTGAGTCAGCAAAGTCTTCTGGAATGACACACTCTCCTTCGCTAATCAGCTCGGGATAAGTGTCAATGAGCGGCGTGGCATACTCTGCAATATAGCCAAAGCCTTGATTGTCTCTGGCCCAAAACTTAGTAGGATAGCCGTCTTTTAGCTCGATGAGACTGTTTTGCTGATGTACCTCAAAACCAATACCATGCTGATAATACATATGAACCAGCGGTATAAAACCAACTTGCAAATAAGTGTCAAACCACTGGACAGCCACCTGTTCTAAAGGTTCATCTGTCTGTTTATGGATAGACTTAAACAGTGTCTCTAAGCGATTGGTAAGACGGGTTGGATGGTCTTGGCTTAAGCTGGCAAGATTGGTGACTTGCGTATCCTCTGTAAAAGGGTTGTCACGTAAGATACAAATGGTCTCATCAATAATTTTTCCATCCACACTTAAGGCAATCCAAGCAGGGTCATTCAATACGGCAATCGTAGGATACTCGGTCTTGAGCTGAGTACCATAGTCGCTACGCCAGATTCGGCAGGCATGCATACCGCGTTTACATTCTTTGGGCAGGTTAATCCGCACCGAATTGGTAATCGCCACAGACAACGACAGTTTAAACATCCAAGGCGCATCAAAGGCAGCCAGTGTGCGTACTGATGTCGTTGGATGCAAATGCCACCCGAGCTCGCCCAAATCAAACAATTGACCTTGTTCTAGCAGCTTTTGATACCATGGCTGCTGCTGCAAAAACCTTGCTTGCCAAGGGTGCAATGGCAACAGCTTATAGTCTGGATACTCATCCACAAGTTGCTGCTGATAGCCACTCATATCAGCTTGTAACTTTGATTTGAGCGCTGTGGTAATGCTGTCGCCATCTACGAATTCTTCTGTAATGCAGCTGGGGTGCACTAGCCAATAATGCAGCTGGGTTTTGCTATTGGTCTCGGGCGCATACTTCGCCCACTCGGCACCATAAAAACCAGCACGGCCTTTGGGTGTAGGGTGCATAGCATGACCGTAAATAAGGTTTTGTTCGGTTTGAATAAAATCTTGCTGATAGTCAATGATGTCATCAATCTCATCATTGCGATGCTCTAAGATAATCTGTAGCCCCTCATAACTTTCAATCCAGCGCTTTAATACGCCATTGGCATCTAGCGTCGCTTTATCTTTATAACGATGCACAATGTCTTCAATAATCAAAGATGCTAGGCTCATAGCAGAGGATTTTATCCATCGGCTATTTTGCAAAGGGTCGTCCAGTTGCGTGTCTAATGTTGAGTCTGATCGTATGCTTACCTGCTTATTCAATATAAGCGGCGTGCCCGCCAAACGATGCTGACCCAATTGGCTCACTCTATCGACAGGTACGACCATTACCGTGTTCGAAGGCAATAGCATTAGCACTAATAGAGGCTTATTTTGTGAGGCCTGCTTCTGTATATCATCCTGCTGCTCTACGGCAATAATATCGCCGTGCCCAGTTTCAAAACAGTAAGCATTGATTAGATTTTGTAGTGTAAGTCGATCAAGCGTTTTGTGCTGCATCATGTTATTTCTTCCCATCAACGTTCAGGTCGTCAGAATTAAGTTGCTTAAAACCAGTAATAGCCATCTGCTCAATGATGTCTGCAATATCATTGATTTGGGTATTGGGATTTAGAATGGTGAATTTAAGGCAAAGGCACTGCTTAAACTGGGTGGTGGCCACATTGGCGATATTATTGACCAATAATTCTTGCGCAATGTGACGATTGAGCTGAGCGAGTTGGTTATCAGATAGCGCGGTATCTTTGGGTGCAAAGTAAAACAAAACACTGCTAATAATAGGCTCATGTACCAGTACAAAATTTTCATTTGCATCAATCAGCTTTGCCGCCTGCTTGGCAGTATCCAGACAGCTATCAATCAAGGCTCCATAGTCATCCGTTCCCAGTAAGTCCAGCGCCATCCACAGCTTTAAGGCATCGAAACGGCGTGTGGTCTGTAAAGAGTAAGTCACCAAGTTTGGGATATTGTCTTGTTCGTCATCAGCAGAGTTTAGATACTCGCTATGATGGCGAATACTCTCGAAATTTCGATTGTCTCGTAAGAGAAAAGCACCGCAGCTGATCGGTAAGAAGAAATGCTTGTGAAAATCCAAGGTGATAGAGTCAGCTTGATTCAGCCCCTCAATCAAGTGTCGATAGCGCTGTGACAATAGCAATGCCCCACCCCATGCCGCATCGACATGTAGCCATATCTGTGCATCATGACAAATTTTGCCAATAGCCATGAGAGGGTCAATAGCACCCAAATCCGTTGTGCCCGCAGTTGCGATGATGGCCATCACATTGTCAGCACCTAGCCGATTTATCTGATGTTGTAAATCAGACATTAACATGGCACCTGATGCATCAGTCGCTACTTTAATGACAGATTTTTGACCCAAACCCAATAGCGCCGCGTTTTTTTCGATAGAAAAGTGTGCTTGGTCTGAGCACAGAATTGCGCCAACAGGCTGACCCACCAGGCCGTCCTTTTGCACATCAACGCCCTTAGCCTTATAGAATTGATTGCGTGCTAAAAGTAGACCCATCAGATTACTTTGCGTACCACCACTGGTAAAGACGCCACCAGCGTTATGACCTGTCCATTCATCAAAGAGGACACCAGAGATATCATCAAACCCACAACGTTGACACAGCCAATGGATCAAATCTTTTTCGATATAGGTCGCTGCTGGACTTTGATTCCACGAGTCCATACTTTGGTTAGTAGCCGCGATAATCATCTCAGCAATCTGACCAATAACTAGTGTGGGTGGATGCAAATGAGCTAAGCAATTCGCATTGGCCGTCGACACACAACTGGGTAAAAACTTACTTTGAATATCAGCGAGTATCGTGTCGATGTCTCGGCCTTGCTCACGGATGCTAAAGGTATTGGTCGCTTGCACTTGTTGCGGCGTGCCGCCCAAGTACACATTATTGTCGTCTAGCCATTGTTTGATGACAGCGCTGGTTTTTTGCATATGCGTGACATATTGCTCACTGGTTTGCTGATTTAATAAATGCAAAATATCCTCACTTGTTTATTCCACGATGGTATAAATCGCAAATAAGTGACTTATTATTAGAGTCGTTATTAGAGTTGTTATCAGAGCTTTTTTATAAATGTGTGAATCATGCTAAAGCGCTGGCAAGACTATTGATTGTCCTCTAGCGCCATATCAAGCCTTTGCAAGACTTGCTGCAGCTCATCTTTGGTTATATTGAGGGGCGGCAATAATCGCAGTACTGTGCCACCGCGCCCGCCCTTTTCAATCACCAATCCATGTTTGAAACACGCTTGTTGGATTTTGGCAGCCACATCGCTGTCTGCTGGATAGCTACCATCATTTTGCTTAGGTAGGCTGGGATTGATAATCTCTATACCAATCATGAGACCACGTCCTCTGACTTGGCCCATTTTTTGATAGCGCTGTTGGCGTATTTTTAGCTGCGACATGAACCATGCGCCTATTTCTAAAACATAGTCAGCAACGTTATTGTCTTTTAAGTAATTGAGAGTGGCAAGGCCAGTCGCCATGGCTAATTGATTGCCTCTAAACGTGCCAGAATGATTGCCTGCCTGCCATACATCGTATTGTTTTTTGATACCCAATACTGCAAGTGGCAGACCACCACCGATTGCTTTTGACATCACAATCATATCAGGGTCAATATCGGCATATTGATAAGCGAACCAACGTCCTGTACGGCAAAACCCTGTTTGTACTTCATCGATGATCAGCATGATTCCTAGCTCTTTTGTCACTCGGCGCACATGCTTCAGCCATTCTATGGGCGCAGGGTTGACACCGCCTTCCCCTTGTATAACTTCCAAAATGACCGCGGCTGGTTTCACCACGCCACTCTCTACATCTTTTAGGAAGTTTTCAAAGTAGCTCATATGGGCATGAATGCTTTGCTCAAAAGGCAAGCCAAACGCGCAGCGATACATATTGGGATAAGGTAAGAACTGTACCGAGCTCATCAGACCTTCGATACCTTGTTTAGGTGCCAAGTTCCCTGTCACCGCCAGCGCGCCATGTGTCATGCCATGATAGCCACCGCTGAAGCTAACAACACCTGAACGACCCGTGACTTGTTTGGCCAGTTTAATAGCCGCTTCTACCGCATCAGCACCCGTCGGGCCACAAAACTGCAAGCAATACTCATCGCTATTGGTGGCGAGTAGTTTGTACATGAACTCGCTGAATTTGTCTTTTAAAGGTGTAGTAATGTCCAATGTATGCATCGGTAGGTTGCTGTCTAATAGCGCTTTGATGCTTTCTATGACTACGGGATGATTGTGTCCAAGTGCCAGCGTGCCAGCACCTGATAGGCAGTCGATATACTCATTACCTTCCACATCAGTAATCCACGCCCCTTTGGCTGATTGAATCGCAAAAGGTAGCTTACGTGGATAACTGCGAACCTTCGATTCAAATTGTTCTTGACGGTGTAAGTAGCATTCGTTATCAAGTGGTTTGTCTAAAAGGATCGTGTCCATAGCTTTAGCCTTGTTATTGTCAGTCGTCTTGGATAAACATTCAAAAGTAAGTGTTGACGCTTACTTCTTAAAATACTGCTTATTTTTATTGAATAACAATGTAAATGATAATCATTATTATCAATGACGCGTAGTATCTACCTCTGATGATTTTCTGTCAACCCCTACTTATTGGTTTTTTCGATATGTTAGGGTGTATCCTCATTTCAAAAATGGAGATAAAAATAAGATAGATGGCCATCAAACGAGAAAAAATTAGCGCGAATGTTGATTTGATAAACGAAAAAGAGCACAGAGGATATTCTGTGCTCTTTTGTTATATCTGCCTGCTATCTAATGCCTACTAACTACTAACTACTAACTACTAACTACTAACGGATGCAGTAGTCTAACTATTAGACCCAACCATCTTCCAACAGGTGCTCAGTATTACTGATCTTAAAACCGTTGCATAAGTCATAAAACGTCATTGGATCTTCAACATTATCGAGCAACTCTCGTTTATGCAGCGCCACAAATAACGCTAACGCATATGCCGCACTATGGATGGACTTTTTAGGATTAAAAGTGATATCAGTGAACCCTTGATATTGAATGACCTCCTCATGCAGCTGAGGGTTTTGCTTTAGAGCATTCACGTACAGCCAGTCATAAAACGTGGTCAATGGCTCTACGCCCCACTCCATACCAAAGTAATTATAGCCAATGAGCTCGCCTGAGGTGGTGAGTCGCTCATCTTTGCGGGCTTGTCTTGGCGCTACTGTTAGCAGATCAAGATAAGGACCACCATCTTCAAAAATCATGCTGGCTTGAAAGGCATTTTCGACACTATATGGATTGCCATCATGCTCATCCGTAATCTGTAAGCTGAACGGGCTTAGCGGAAAACTCAGCTTATTGCCAGACTTGCTAGAGAGCTCAAGTACTTGCTTAAATCCATACTTTTTGCGAATGACTTGTTGTAGGTCATTGATGGATTTTTTCTTTTGTCTGGTTGCAAATCCCACATGTCGCTCAAACATAACCATGTCTGTTTTTACCAAATTGTCACTGTTGACTTTGGGCATGAATACGGGTCTTTGTTCTATCGTGTTTGGTGCGTCTTCCATAGTGATGTGCCTTAATATCAATGGTCTTGTATAAAGTGTGCTTTCATCATTAATCTAGCAAAAATACTTATGACAGCTGATTCTGTCACTGCTATCAACGTTCTTTATTATTGGGGTTTTACTTTCTAGTAATAAAATATCGCTGCTCAATCTGAAATGCGCTGAACCGAGTCAACGCTCGCGGAGGCAGTTTATCTTATTCTTAGTCATTTATCCTACCCTATTTCAAGGTTATTGATAACCTTACTGAGTTTTTTGCATCAATGCTTTGCATGGTGTAAACATAAGCAGTGTATTTGACCTATATTCGTCTTACTTTATCCTAAATGCATTGAATAACCGTGACAATCTCCGCATAATATGCATTGAATAGCATTATTAATCACCGCATCTATGAGAAAGTTATGAAATATGTGACATACAACCATGAGCGATCAGATTGGACACAGTGGCACTGGTCAGATAAACAATTGCTGCCATTGGTTAGCCGTGTGCGTATATTACAAGGTTATTTACTCGGGCAGCTATCAACACTAGGGTTTGATTTAAACGTTGAAGCACAGTTGGATGCGGTGACGCTTGAAGTGGTTAAAACGTCTGAGATTGAAGGTGAAACGCTGAATAATGAGCAGGTACGCTCCTCTGTTGCGCGTCACTTGGGCATAGATACTAGTGACATGCCAGCGGCGACGCGTGAGATTGATGCTATCGTTGAGATGATGCTCGCAGCCACTTATGGCTATCAGTCACCGCTGACCCTGACTGACTTGTTGGGATGGCATCACGCTTTGTTTCCAACAGGGTATAGCGGTCTATATCGTATTAACACAGGAGAAATCCGTGATGATAGCAAAGGCCCTATGCAAGTGGTATCTGGCGGCTATGGGCGCGAACAGATTCATTTTGTAGCGCCAAGTGCTGAGAGGCTGCCTATAGAGTTAGAACGTTTCTTGTTATGGTTCAATACAGCAGCAGATGCGCAAGACGACTTAGATCTGGTTATCAAAGCCGGTATCGCTCATTTATGGTTTGTCACATTGCATCCTTTTGATGATGGCAATGGCCGTTTAACTCGTGCCATCACTGAGCGGGTGCTGGCGCAAAGTGATAATAGTCAGCAGCGATTCTATAGTATGTCGGCTCAGATACTCCAGCAGCGCAATGACTATTATAAAATACTAGAGCGCACACAAAAAGGCGACTCCGATGTGACTGAGTGGCTAACTTGGTTTCTACAGACGCTAGAGCAAGCACTGCTATCTGCCCAGACAACAACCAATAAGATTATCAGCAAAGCAAAATTTTGGCAGACGCATCGTCAACAAGCTCTAAACACTAGACAGGTAACTATGCTCAATACCTTACTAACGAGTTTTTATGGCAAGCTGACCACCAAAAAATGGGCAACGATAACCAAGTGTTCGGCTGATACTGCATTGAGAGATATCAATGACTTGGTAGAAAAAGGCATGTTAAAAAAATCTGATGCCTCAGGACGTAGTACGAGTTATGAAGTCATGCTGTGAATTCAGGATTTTAATAAACAATTTTCTAAGGACGCTCTACAATTTGAGAAACGTCCAATTAAGGATTGTTTAGAGTGTTAGGGCTCGCGGTCTATTATTAGTGGTTCCATTATACCAGTCTGTTAATAGGTTTGAAGGCTGAAGTAGCTGGTTCCCTTGGGGTATACATTAATAGAACTACAGCTTTATCATATTGATCAAAAAGTAAAGTGAGTGAGTTCTAAACTATTATAAATTGAATGGATTTAATTTTTATGAAACATCAAAGTTACCAACCTGTGTCATTGATACCGTATATTTTAGGTTTTGGTATATTAGATATTAGCGTTTCCATCATGTTGGGCTTAATAATTGGCAAGTCCATTGGGATATCTATCAGCGCTATAGTAGGTGGTTTTATCGTAGCACATTGTTTTTTAAAGAAAAATAATCGACTTTTGAATAAAGTCGAACAAGTAAAAATAGCCTTTGGTAGCCTTCTGATTGTTATGTCATTATCATTTGGTATACTTTATTTTTTATTCCCAAATATAATATTGAAGTCTTCTTTTAAAAGTTCGTTCTTTATTATGATGATTTTAGGATTTATGATCTATAAGTTTGTCAGCAATTTTCTAATATTAAAAGGCTGTAACTACCTATTAAAAAATGATAAAAACTATTACTTTAATGAATATGGTTATCTAATTGAAAAAATGCCACATACAGCAACACATTTTGAAGGTAGAACTACCCAAGTACCACAACAATTAACCGAACTACTGGCACAAAACAAACAACAATATCACTCTCAGTTCAGTCAAGGATCAAAAAAACGTTGGCTGATAAATATCAGTATTTTGTTAGTTATTTGTATAATTGTAATTGTCATTATTCAAGTCATCGCAATCTCTAAATAAGCTTTATATGTTGAAAAAATCGTATATTTAAGCTTGGTAAACTAAACGAATAGATAACAGTTTAGATTTTTGAAGATGGATTGAGTCATGTCTGATTTACCATAAGCACTGCTATGGTAAATCAAAATAATGTTATCTATTATTCGATAAGCTAATTACATGTACACTATGAAGTACATTAGAATTGTCCTAATAAATCAGGCATTGATACCATTATCCTACAGCCAAACATTTAAGTCCTCACTAGGTAAGGTACCGCCTTTGTTTCCATGAGATAAGTTATCGGCAATACCCTTCTTACCCTCCTTTGTTATCTACAACTCCTCTCATTTAAACCTTTCGCACCCTTACTTCGTCATCACAACACGGTTCAGGAGTAATGTTTTGAAAGTATTATAGAAATACGCTTGACCTTACCATGATGTCAACCTATATGCTGTCACTATAGATTTGAAAATAAGATTAAAAATATAGTTAAAAACGACAGAGGTTGTTATGAAAACAAAAAATACTAAAGCCCCTACTTATCATGAAGTGCTGAGCATTGAAGGCATGAGCTGCGCCTCTTGTGTTGGGCGTATCGAAAAACAATTAAAAAATATTGAGCATGTTGAAAATGCCGAGATAAACCTTGCCACTGAACAGGCGACTGTTTACTCATCTCAACCTGTAGATGTTGCCCAGTTAAACAAAGCGGTAGAGCGCGCAGGCTATAAGGTGACTAAAACCCAGCCTATCGAGCTATCCATAGAAGGCATGAGCTGTGCATCGTGTGTTGGACGAGTAGAAAAATCCTTGGCCAAAGTCGCTGGCGTGCAACAAGCTACTGTAAACCTTGCGACTGAACGCGCTTGGATTAAAGGTGGTGCTCAAATACAAACGAGTAAATTGATTGAGGCGGTCAAAAAAGCGGGCTACGAGGCCAAACTGGTAGAACAAGATCAAAGTGATCGACAAGATAAGAAAGCCTCGGAGCAAAATCAGCTTAAACGAGATTTAGGGCTTTCTGCGCTGTTGTCACTGCCCGTATTCATTTTAGCAATGGGCTCGCATATGATTCCCGCCTTTCATATGTGGGTGGTGAATAACCTCGGCACTCAGCAAAGTTGGCTGATACAGTTTGTTTTGACCACATTGGTATTACTCTTTCCAGGCCGACGCTTTTATCAAAAAGGCGTGCCAGCCTTATTGCGTTTTGCGCCAGATATGAATTCGCTAGTGGCGATTGGTACTATCGCAGCGTATGGCTTTTCCCTCATAGCGACATTTATCCCGCAAGCGTTACCTGAAGGCACGGTGCACGTCTATTACGAAGCCGCTGCCATGATTGTGAGCTTGATATTATTAGGTCGTTATTTTGAAGCAAAAGCAAAAGGTCGTACTTCTCAAGCCATTCAGCACTTAGTAGGCATGCAGGCAAAGACTGCCCGTGTACATCAAGATGGCAAAGTCATTGAAGTCCCTGTAGAGGACGTCACTGCACAAATGATAGTTGAGATTCGTCCAGGCGAGCGTGTGCCTATCGATGGCGAAGTCGTTGACGGTCACAGCTATATTGACGAATCGATGATTACGGGTGAACCTGTTCCTGTAAAAAAACAAGCAGGCGCTCAAGTGGTCGGCGGTACTATCAATCAAAACGGCACTGTAAATATTCGAGCCACGGCCATTGGTGAAGATTCTGTATTAGCACAAATCATTCGTATGGTAGAACAAGCCCAAGGCTCTAAATTACCGATTCAAGCATTGGTGGATAAAGTCACTATGTGGTTTGTACCAGCGGTGATGTTTTTATCAGCATTAACCTTTATAGTTTGGTTGATTTTTGGTCCTGACCCTGCCTTAACCTTTGGTTTAATCAATGCGGTTGCCGTGCTTATTGTAGCCTGCCCTTGTGCAATGGGATTGGCCACTCCCACCTCTATTATGGTCGGTACGGGTCGTGGTGCCGAATTGGGTGTGCTATTCCGTAAAGGTGAAGCGCTACAAATGCTTCAGGACGTGAGCGTGGTGGCCGTTGATAAAACAGGCACATTGACTGAAGGCAAACCTACGTTAACGGATTTCCAAGTCCAACAAGGGTTTGAGAAAGAACAAGTCCTACGTGTGGTGGCATCGGTTGAAGCAAAATCTGAGCATCCCATTGCCTTAGCCATTGTACAAGCCGCAGAAAAACAGAATATTCAACTGCTCCCTATCACTGACTTTGAGGCGATGACTGGTCTAGGTATTCAAGCAAACGTGGCAGGCCAAGTGATTCATATTGGCGCGGATCGTTATATGCAACAATTGGGGCTTGATGTTGCGCCTTTTGAACAAGATGCGCTACGTTTGGGGCAAGAAGGTAAAACCCCACTCTATGTATCTATTGGCCAGCAGTTGGCCGCTATCATCGCCGTTGCAGATCCTATTAAAGAGACGACTCATGCCGCCATTGCCGCACTACATCAGCTGGGCTTAAAAGTAGCTATGATTACAGGCGATAATCGTCATACCGCCCAAGCGATTGCCGCAACATTAAATATCGATCAGGTAGTAGCAGAAGTACTACCCGAAGGCAAGGTAGATGCAATACGCCAGTTGCAAGAACAATATGGCCGAGTGGCATTTGTTGGTGATGGTATCAATGACGCCCCTGCATTGGCTCAATCCGATGTTGGATTGGCTATTGGTACAGGCACAGACGTTGCGATTGAGGCGGCTGAAGTGGTGCTAATGTCAGGTAGTCTGCAAGGTGTGCCTACTGCAATTGCCTTGAGTAAAGCCACCATCAGCAATATCAGACAAAATCTGGCTTGGGCATTCATTTATAATGTTGCTTTAATCCCGATTGCCGCAGGTGTCTTGTATCCCGCCTTTGGTATCCTGCTCTCACCCATTTTTGCGGCAGGCGCCATGGCGCTGTCTTCTGTTTTTGTCTTAGGCAATGCATTACGCCTCAAGTACTTTAAAGTATAGTCAGCGAACTACTAAACCGCTACAGAGTGAATGTAGAATCGTAAAGGATATCCATATAGGGTTTAAACATTAATGCTTAAACCCTTTCTAGGTTAGGATGATAAATATGAATATTGGTCAAGCATCAAAGCAATCAGGTATCTCTACCAAAATGATTCGCTACTATGAGCAGATTGGCTTGCTAGAAACAGTCAATCGATCGAACTCAGGTTATCGCTTGTATTCTAAAGACGATATAGACGACTTATGCTTTTTAAGACACTCTCGTGACTTAGGATTCTCATCCAAGCAAATGAAAGAGTTACTGTATTTGCGCAAAAATGCCAACCGTCAGAGTGCAGATGTTAAGCAACTGACACAAGAGCATATTGAAACATTAAACCAAAAAATTGCCCAATTGCAAGAGATGGTCAATTCGCTACAAAACTCTTTTGATCATTGTGCAGGCGATGATAATGCAGACTGCGCTATCTTAGAGGATCTTGGGCAAGCTAAATGAAGCGGACGCTAGCATTAACTCATTTATAGCGCGTTCTTATTTGGAGTCATTACTCGTAATAATCTTGAGTATCAATGTTTGACCAAACTTACTATGCCAATACACCTCTAAAACAAGTCAATCTATGGTTTAGAGAATCAATGGATTCACTAATGAATTTGATCTGTTTGCGGTTATAAGAAGAAACCCTTCTGAATTTGTATTTCATTCGGCTAACATCAACTTTACTTTAAGAAATGTCAGGTTAATTTCATCACAACTAGTGAAGTTAAACTTACCTTTTGTAACTTCATTGAATCGTTCAAAGTAGTAGTTCAATAGTGGATCGTATCTATCACCGTACACCCAACTATAGAACTTTGACAGTTCATAACTTAACTGCACGCCAAGGCCTGAGCGAACTCTAACCATAGAGTCATTTTCTAAATCAACGAGGTTCATCACTTGAAGATTAGTCTTAATTTCTCCAATTAGAGGTAAGAGAGAGTCTTTGTAATTATCGGCCATTTGCACAAGTTTGGGTTCAGTAACTTCTGCTTCGAAAATCATAATTAGATCATTAATTTCACTATCATAATAATCGTTGTCTAAGCGTTTTTTAGACTCATTCCTAAGAATATAGAGCTGTTCAAGCGGATCATGTTTCGTTTCAATCGTTTGGTTTGAAAGGTTTTTCTGATACTCGCTGAATAAACTTTCTATCCTGTCTGCAATAACATCTAGATAGTCATATCGAGTAATGAGAAATTCCAATAACTCATTTATGTTGAGGTTTAACAGTAGATCTTCTGCATCTACATCTCTACTGTATAAATGGACACTTAAATCGCCACTATTGACATGACTCTCAAAAGGCCAACTAGCAAAGCGTTTTGATTTCGATTGCTTTAAATCCACAGGGTGAGCACCAAAGCAAGCTCTTATAGTCTTGAAATAGTTGTTATCATCTTCACTAGGAAACAAGCGTTCATTAAAACACTTTTTTTCACCTGAAAATGGTATGTTTTTTTCATTTATAAATACTCTGTGCAGTTGCTTAATTGATTCGAATATAAGGTCAATCGAAGATATTAAAGAATAGACCTGCATAGATTTTGTATCTATGTTTTTATCAAAATTAGTGACGTTCTCCAAATGTCGAACTGACACTGTAATCCAGTCTAAACAAGAACAGACTAGGTTAAAAAGGTTCTTGTCACCTTTATTTTTATAGATTTGATATACAAAGCTTGAGTTAGAATTTACTAAATTCCGGAAGTCTCTTATCTTATCATCACTAATGACATCTCTCATTTGTTACTAACCTCATAATTAGCTGAAATTTGTGAGCTTCCCAGCTTTTACTAGATAGCTTTTAACTCAGAATAACATCCTTCTTGAGACTTAACATTGGAAATAAAGACCTATAGCAATCGCAACTCCAATACCTATTTCGCTTACTGCTAAATTTCGTCAAAGTTCCAAATAGTTTCTTTGTTTTTACCAAAATAAGCGCCATTTCCTTGTAAAAGAACCAATTGTTATTTGCCCTTGTTTCACACCTTATTAAACCACGATTTCCGTAAAAAATTCAGTTTTCACAGAGTTAGCGATAAAACATTGCTTAAGCGATGATAATACTCAGCACATAAAAAAACCCTTTAAGCGACAGATGATGCTTAAAGGGTTTATATTTTGATTTAACCAAAACTACGTTAACTGTTTTAACTACGGACTAACTCAAAAATAGGCTGTCCGTACTCAATGTTTTGGCCACTTTCAACCAAGACAGCCGTGACAACACCTTCTTTATTACTAATCACTGGCTGCAAACGGGTCAATTCATCAATGAAGCAAACGGTCTGACCTTTTTGAATATGGTCGCCTTCTTTGACCAAGTTGTCTGTTGCATCGTCTTCACTTAAGTAGACCTGCCCTACATAAGTGGCACCTACTTGCAAGACATCACTACCAGTCTGCTCAGGCTCATTAGTAGGCGTGGCCTCTATAGGATTAGCGCTAACATTATTCTGCGCACCTAGATTGTTAACCACCGTAATAGACTGCCCATTGTCTGCAATCGTGACTTCGTGCAGCTGACTGCTTTCAACCAGTTTGACCACACGTGCTATTTGCTCTATATCCATAATACATTCCTTAACTTAATTTTTTAACTCATGCCCAGATATTTAGCAATGGTCATGACACTTAGGATGCTCATCACGATGGCGATTAACCAACCAAATACCGCAATCCAAATAGGATGCTTATAATTGCCAACGATATTTTTTCTGTAGGCGGCAATCAAGATGATGACCATGGCGATAGGCAATACCAAACCATTTAACGTACCGACCAATACCAGTACTTGGGCTGGTTTACCGATAGTGGCAAACACCATTGTCGAGATCACGATGAAACCAATAATGAAGTAGCGTTTGTGCTTCTCAATGAATGGATGGAAGTTGGTCATAAAAGACACAGAGGTATAAGCAGCACCAATCACCGAGGTCACAGAAGCCGCCCAAATCACCATACCAAAAATAACTTTACCCGCATTTCCTAAAATATACTGAAACGGCGACATGGCTGGGTTTGCTGGGTCCAATGCAAAGCCTTGAGATACCACGCCTAATACTGCAAGGAATAAAAATACGCGAATAACAGAGGCAATTAAAATACCAGAGACCGAGCTTCTGGTCACTGATTTTAAATTCTCTTCTCCACTCACGCCTGCTTCTAATAAGCGATGCGCACCTGAGAAAGTAATATAACCGCCAACCGTACCGCCGACTAACGTCACGATAGCGACTGCATCAATTTTGTCAGGCATGATCGTTTTGCTGACGGCTTCTGCTAATGGTGGATCAGATTTAAAGACCACATAAATGACCAATACAATCAGGATAAAGCCCATTAACTGAGCGAACTTATCCATCATAGGGCCCGTTTCTCGGCCTAAAAATATCGCTACGGCAATCACACCACTGATCAGGGCGCCTGTAATGGGCGACATATTGAACATGGACTGCATGCCAAGTCCGGCACCGCCAATATTACCAATATTGAAAGCCAGACCACCCGCAATGATTAAGAAAGCGAGCAAGTAACCGACACCAGGGAACACCAAGTTGGCGATTTCCTGTGCACGTTTTTTGGAGACTGCGACTACTCGCCAAACGTTAAGCTGGACACCGATGTCCATAACAATAGATATTAAGATAACAAAGCCGAAACTTGCCATTAGGCTTTCGGTGAATGTGGCCGTTTGGGTCAAAAAGCCTGGCCCTACTGCTGATGTAGCCATCAGAAAGGCCGCGCCTAAAATGGCGGTATTGTGTTTTTTTATAGTGCTCATAAACATCCTTGTGCTATATGGGATTATTTAATCAAATGATTAGGGCGTGTCCTCATTTTAAAAATGGTGGTAAAAATGAGATAAATTGCAGTCAAACAAGGAAAATAGCGCAGATAATATCGAGATATTAGTCAGCTATTTGACGCTGTTTGGCAAGATTTAGCCATTTTTAACCCATTTAGATGACCATCGATTGAATTGAGGACATGCCCTAGCGGGCGGATATTTAGTGGGCAGATATAGTGATACCTTTGAGCTCTAGTTGTTTCTTTATCTCTTGCGCAAACAAAATGGCGTGTTCACCATCCCCATGTAGGCAGATGCTTTGCGCCTCGACGGGTACGGTTTGACCGCAGACACTGGTGACGGTCCCTTCAGTAATCATCTGCAACACATGCTTAACCGCATCATCCGTATCGGTTATCAGGGCATTGTCTTTGCTACGAGAGACCAATGAGCCGTCTTTTTCATAGTTCCTATCGGCAAACACTTCTGATATCGCCTCTAGACCCTGTTTCTTAGCGGATTTAACCAAATAGCCGCCAGACAAACCCATGACTTTTAGGCTTGGATCAAATCGTTTGATTTCACTCACTAAAATATCTGATAAATTTTCATCGATTGCAGCTTGGTTGTACAACGCACCATGCGGTTTTACATAGTCCAAAGTCACGCCGACTAAGTCACAGAGCGCTTTGGTTGCGCCCAATTGATACACCAATAAAGCACGATAATCGGCTTCACTTAACGGCTGATGAATACGGCCAAAGTTTTCTCTATCGTTTAGACCAGGGTGCGCGCCTACGCTGACGTTGTTTGCTTTTGCCAATTGCAACGTGGCTAGCATCTCGCTATAAGACCCAGCATGAAGGCCGCAGCAGACATTCGCTGAGCTGACTATCGTTAATAACTTATCGTCTTGCCCGCAGCCTTCCGCCACATCAGCATTTAAATCAATTTTCATTGGCATACTCCTTTATTTGATCGATGTAATGTTGTCTTTTCTGTTGTTCATGCAGCGCCTGTTCTAACGACACAACGACGAACTGACAGGCTTTGCCAAATCTAATCTGTGCCATCAGACCTATGTCTGCGTTAATAACGGTGGCAATTTTGGGGTAGCCCCCCGTCGTTTGCCCGTCTGCCATTAGGACAATCGGTTGTCCTTGTGGTGGCACCTGAATCATGCCAATATCAACGCCATGTGAGCTCATTTCTACTGGCTTACTAAATTCAAGCGCTGTAGCTCCCTCTAAGCGGTAACCCATACGGTTGCTACTGCTTTGTAGTTTCCATGGCTGGGTCTCAAATGCTTGTTTAGACGACTCAGTGAAGCAATCATACTCACTGCTTTTTATCACTCGAATAACCTCGGTTGGGGCAAGTCGAGCCACCCCAATGACAGGCAGACTCGATTCGGATTTTACCGTTAAGCTGTCATCGGCTTTTAGGTATCTGCCTTCAAATCCGCCAAATCCTGCTTTGAGATTAGTGCTAACTGACTGCAATACTGGCTCAATATCAAAGCCGCCATGCACACATAAATAGGTATACATGCCTTGTAGCGGACGCAAAAGTTTGAGCGTCTGCCCAGCTGTTGCATTGATACGCCAATAGCAAGGAACACGCTTGTCGTCTAGATAGGCTTCGTATAGAGCACCTGTTAAGCAAAAGCTGACGCTTTCTTCAAACTGTATGGTTAGCTCACCGAGCGCTATTTCAATAGCGGGTTCGTTGGCCTCATTTTTCATCAAAGCGTTGCCGGCTTGTAGCGCCCAGCTGTCCATCACGCCATTTCTACCCACACCCATGCTTCGGTAACCCAGTCGTCCCGAATCTTGAATACTGGCAAGGGCACTCGCAGTTAAAATTTTCATTGATACCACCTGTTTATTTGTCTTTTTGATTCATGCATCTTTTATTTATCGCTTATTGATGAATATCAATCGCTTTAAATGTCAAAGTATCGCCTGCGTTAAGTAACGTCGGAGAGGTCTTGGTTAAATCAAATAAAGCAGTATCCGTCTGGCCGAGTAACTGCCAACCGCCTGGAGACTCAAAAGGGTACACCCCTGTCTGCTCGCCGCCGATACCCACTGAGCCTGCGGGGACTTGAGTTCTAGGGATGGCATGCCTTGGGAAATACAGCGACTCAGATAAGCCGCCAAGATAAGGAAATCCTGGCTGAAAACCGATAAAGTAAACGGTATAAGTGGCTTTGGTATGTAGCTCAACAACAGCTTCAACCGAGAGATTTAGGTCATTCGCCATGGCCGCTAGATCGGGGCCATACTTACCGCCGTACTGCACGGGTATCTCGACGTGCTTGCCTTGGATGGTTTTTGAAGGGATATCATTGAGTAGGTCTGACAGCCTATATTTAAAGGTAGTAAGCTCAGCCCAAGTTAATGGCACGATGAACACACTGAGCGTATTCATACCAATCACCACTTCGATGACTTCTGGCATTTTCTGGATACTGTCTGATAAAGCCCAGCATTTTTGTTGTTTTTCTAAGGTGATCGGTTTAGGGAAAAACAACGCGAGATTGGTTTCACTGCATAGTTGCCATTGTAATTCCATTAGCACGTACTCCATTATTTTTTATCTGCTATAGTCAAATCCTCTATAAATTGGATACGGTGTCAGTCTCGCTTAGTCTACGACTTGTAGTACTTTCACTCGCCTTCCTGGTATCCAAATTATATTGAACCGACTATATCTTGATTCTGACGCTTCTGACGCTAATGTCAGATTTGGTTTTCGCTTTTGCGGGCAAGAACTGATTTATATATTGTCTTGTATCCACTGTTCCAGATAATGAATGCTCATTTGACCTTCACAAAACACCTCATCTTCAAACAGTCGTTGATGCAGACCAATATTGGTATCAATACCCGTAATTTGCGCTTCCGATAAGGCCGCACGCATTTTTTCTATCGCTTTTTCTCTTGAACGATCTTGTACACATATCTTGGCAATCAAACTGTCATAAGATGGCGGCACAATATAGTTCGACTCAGCATGGCTATCCACTCTGATACCAAATCCTGCTGGCATGTGGCAGTAGTCTATGCGTCCAGCATTTGGCAAAAATGTCTGCGCGTTTTCAGCATTGATACGGCACTCAAAAGCGTGTCCGGTAATGACGATATCACTTTGCTTGTATGCCAGTGGAAGCCCTGCAGCTACTCTTATTTGCTCCTGTACAATATCGACGCCCGTCACCATCTCAGTAATGGTGTGCTCAACTTGCACACGAGTATTCATCTCGATAAAGAAGAACTCGCCGTTTTCATATAAAAACTCAAACGTGCCTGCGCCTCTATACTGCATTTGCTCGCAAGCTGTGACACATGCCTGGCCTATTTTCTGACGCTGCTCTTCGGTGATACCGGGTGCTGGCGCTTCTTCAATGACTTTTTGATGACGACGCTGCATAGAGCAATCACGCTCGCCTAAATAAATAGCATTGCCGTGAGTATCGGACATGACCTGCACTTCGATATGACGAGGGGCTTGTAAGTATTTTTCAAGATAAACAATGGCGCTACCAAAATTGGCTTTGGCTTCTGTTTGCGTCATAGAAATCGCAGAGAGTAAGTCGGCTTCTTTTTCGACCACGCGCATTCCACGCCCGCCACCGCCGCTTGCCGCTTTGATAATGACTGGATAGCCAACGTCACTGGCAATCTTGATAACTTGCTCTGAATCAGCAGGCAATGCGCCATCAGAACCAGGCACACAGGGCACGCCAGCCATTGTCATTTGTTTTTTGGCTTCAACCTTGTCACCCATATTTCTGATATTGTCAGCCGTTGGGCCAATAAACGTGAGACCTGAGTCTTCAATCAAAGCAGCAAAGTCTGCGTTTTCAGACAAAAAGCCATAGCCTGGATGGATGGCTTGTGCATTGGTGATTTTTGCAGCAGAAACCAGCGCTCTTTGATTGAGGTAGCTGTGTGTGGCATTGGCAGGCCCGATACAGATTTTTTCATCGGCTAGGCGTACGGGTAACGAGTCTTTGTCTGATTCAGAATGCGCAATGACGGATTTAATACCCAGCTGCTTACAAGCTCGGATAATACGTAGAGCAATCTCGCCACGATTGGCAATTAAGATTTTTGTGAACATATTTATTCCCTTAAAATATAGTGTCAAATACAGTGTTTGTGCAGCGTCTATACAATATTGAGTAGCTATTGAGTGGCTTTAACTGTCTGGCGCTATAATAAATAAAGGCTGTGCATATTCTACGACATCACCTTCCTCAATCAGAATCTCTTGAATCGTACCGTCAGCTTCTGCTTTTACTTCATGCATCATTTTCATGGCTTCAATGATACATAGGGTCTGCCCTACTACTACCTGATCGCCCACTTCAAAGAACGCCTCAGCGGTCGGCTCAGAGCGAAGATAAAAAGTGCCGAGCATAGGTGCCAATACTTGAGATGAAGATGAAGAGGCAGATGAATTGGCGACCTCAGTAGTCACCGTTTCATCCATAGAACTGTTGTCTGCACTGGTATTATTAGAAGTGTTATTGTGGGAGGTTGCTGTACGTGATTTTGAATGAGCAGTTTTTGAGTGGCGAGTATTACCAATATGATTGCTGCTTTCATTGCCATCAGCCTGACAAACGATAGAGATACGTGCATCACCATCGGTTACTTCTAATGATTGTATGTCAGCGCTTTCTGCGATTTTGATCAGCTTTTCTAGATCTGTAAAGTTAATATTCATATTATTAGCTATTCCATTAGAGTAAAAGTGAATAATTGTTTTTTATAAAAAATTTGTGCGATGTAACTGATGTAAATAGGGCCTTACTGTTAAACACTACATTTTTATTTATTGAAAGCTTCGTGGACAAACAAGATTGGATGCCATTACATTTTAAAAGGGCGTTTCAAAATGGCGTTGTCACCCAACATTATAGAACTGCCAAGTCTTCATCTTTTGGGTCGCAGATAAACATATGCCCTGGCGCGTGCGTTATCATCAGTTCAGGTTTACTGGTCATTGCGATGCTTTGAGGCGTCACACCACAAGCCCAAAACACAGGCACTTCACCTTCCTTTATGAGTGATGCATCACCAAAATCGGGAGAATGGATGTCTGTTATACCGATGACACTAGGGTCTCCAATATGGATAGGCGCGCCATGTACTTGCGGAAACCGAGAGGTGGCTTGTACGGCTCTGGTGATTAATGGATAAGGTATCGGTCGCATGCTGACCACCATTTTTCCATAAAACTGTCCTGCAGGCTCAGTTTCTATATTTGTGATATACATCGGCACATTGTGATTGTCTTCGATGTGTCTGACAGGAATAGACGCATTGAGCATGGCAGACTCAAAGGAAAAGCTACATCCTAAAAGAAAGCAGACCAAGTCGTCTCTCCAATAGTCTGTTAGGTCTGACACCTCCGCTACTAGCTCGCCAAACTCGTATATTCGATACTTTGGGACATCAGACTTTAAGTCTGCGCCCTTCGCCATCAGCCGCGGTTCCGAACTACCAACATCTGTTACGTCTAAAATAGGACAAGATTTTGGGTTTCTTTGTGCAAACAATAAAAAATCATAGGCCAATTTCTTGGGTACTATGACTAAGTTTGCTTGTATGTGACCTTTGCACATGCCAGAAGTCGGCTTGTTGATTTCGTTCTTACCAATTAGTGCTCTGACCTCTTGTGGCGTCATATTTGCTAAATCTAACATGATTACAACCTCTTACGTTTTGACATTTCTGGCAGATAAAAAATCATCTAATAAAAACTGTATAAAGTTGGCGCTTTGTAACAGTATTTTATATATAGATAACTATATTATCGTTATGTAACCTAGCAGAACATTTTTAAAATGACAAGACGTAAGCGTTGTAAATAAACGCATGTGATACATAAATGAGAGTAGACAAGGAGGGGTGGTTATAATTATGAGCACTTGTGCAGTGTTTATTGTAGGCATTATCCAACAACTGTTCTTTATTGGTACTTACTGGCATTTATTGATGCTACTTATTTAAAGCAATCGCTGCTGACTTTAGCCAAGTCGCCGCTTTACCCAAAGAGCGCTGCTTGTGCCAAATCAGCTCTAATGCGACTGGCCAATCATGATCGTCAAAATCCAATATCGGTGCGACCAGATAGCCATTATCTAAGGCGCTAGCAACCACGTGCTCAGGCACAAACGCCCAGCCTAGATTGCGCTGTACCAACTCAACGATTACCCACTGACTCTCCACCCACCAAACATCAGAAGCGACTCGTAACCGGGCTTTTTCATCGCTGTGATTGCGTGTGGCTACCATTAACTGCCTATAGCGTTTTAGCTCCTCCCATGCAACTGGTTGATGTGCCAGCTCATGTTCTGGCGCGCATACCAATGTCAATGATACCCAGCCAAGCGTATGAAAATTCAATGCTGAAGGGAGGATTTCTTGACGCCACATAATGCCCAAATCTGCGCGATCTTCTAATACCAAGCGGCTGACATCTTCCATCAGTGGAAACAGTAGCTCTAGCTCTACACTGGGGAAGCGACGAGAGAAATCTTCCATTAGTGTGCCCAGTTTGGATTCCGGATACAGCTCATCAACCGCTAATACCAGCCTGCTCTCGACCCCTTCACCCAAACTCTGTGCAACCCCGCGAAAATGCTCACAACGCTCAAGTATCACTCGAGCTTCGACCAGTAACCGCTCTCCAACGGGCGTTAGCGTTGGGTAACGGCCACTGCGTATAAACAAACTACTGTCTACATCGACTTCTAAATTTGAGACAGCCGTGCTGATGACTGACTGCGCCTTACCCAGTTGCCGTGCTGCCGCTGAGAAAGACCCTGTTTCTACGGTCGCTACAAAGGCTTTTAGTTGCTCTAATGAAAAGCTCATCTATCTGTATATCCTATAGGTCCTAACTTGGTTATCCGATTTTAACAGATACAATAGCCCGATAAATCACTAATTCAATTGGGAAGTTCGATGCGTACTACTAAAGACCGTATTCGCCATACGCTAGGTTTTGAGATAGTTGGCTTAATCATATTTGTACCGCTGGCAAGCTGGTTATTTGGCTTTGATATTCATGCAATAGGTCTGATTGCGGTGGCTGGATCCATCATTGCAACCGGTTGGAACTATTTTTATAACCTACTGTTTGATCACTCTATGGTGAAGCTGCGTGGGAATGTGCATAAGACGGTGCCAATACGATTGCTACACGCCTTTTTATTTGAAGGGGGCCTACTGTTATTATTCTTACCGATGATTGCATGGTATTTGGGTATCAGCCTATGGCAGGCCTTTATGATGGATATTACGATGGCTACTTTCTATGTGGTCTATGCCTTCTTCTATAACTTAAGTTACGACAAGGTATTCCCTATTCCAGAAAACCACCTTGCCACTCAATTCAATCATTAGATTCTATGGTTGAATCAAGCTAAGTCTATATAACGGTAGTTTTTCTTAGAGTGTTCTATATCTGTTAAGTCGATATCTACCACTGCTATTTCTTGCGTCGAACCAAGTTTTTTTATAATGCTTCCTGTAGGAGAGACGACTAGACTCTCTCCTACAAACTCACCGCCATGACCGGCGCCCACACCGTTGCAGGTAATCACAAAACATTGATTTTCAATGGCACGCGCTTGAGTCAGTACATAATGGACATTCGCATAGGGAGACATGTTGCCGTTTGGCATAAAAATGATTTTTGCGCCTTTCTTTGCCAGTGCCCTTGAACCTTCTGAAAACTCTAGCTCAAAACAAATCTGAGCACCGCAAACCACATTATCAATTTCAACGACGGAAAACTCATCTCCGCTGGTAAATACGCCAACATCATCAAGCCAAAGTTTTGATTTTCGGTGCTTATGAATGATTTCGCCGTTTTTTATAAAAAAGCATGCGTTGTAGAACCGTTGATCGTGTTTTTCAATATGCCCAACAATGATGGTTGAATCCGTATGTTTGTTGGCTATTAGCAAGTCTTCAAAATGCGATTGTGATTGGCTGCATAAAGAGTCAATATTATCTGCTGTCGGAAATCCTGTAAAAGCGAGCTCTGGAAAAATAATAAAACCTTGACAGTTTTTGTGCTCATTGATGGATTTCAATATCAAGGCGGCATTTACCGACACTTGATAATCGGTGATATCAATCTGATTGATGACGATTTTCATAGAATTTTATTCTCATTCGTGAGAGGTGGTTATAATGAATATTATTCTTTAATAGCACTGGGATTCCAACCAACGGCTCAATTTAATAATGTCAGCTTGATTTGACTTTAAATCATTATAAAAGAAATAGAAACTGTCGCCAGTGAGTAATTCATGCATTGGGATTTTAACGAGATTTTGCTGATGGGTTTGTTCTAGCATCATATAGTTGTCGATAAGCGTAATACCTAAGTTATAACGCGCGGCCTGTGCTGCAAGAAGTACGTGGCTAAACTGATTGATTTTTACATTGCTTGGTAACTCGAACCCACCTGCTTTGCACCACTTTAGCCAATCATTGGCCGCATTTTCGCTTTTGCCAGCGTATTTTACGGACAGTATGGGATGTTGCCATAATGCTTCAGGCAACGGTTGGTCTTTTATTTCTTCCCACAGCCTTTGACCACAGACAGGGAATAGTTTTTCAGCGAATAAAAACGTACTGACCACGTTACGCTTTGGCGGATGGACGGTAATAAAACAGTCAGAACATTGCTCATTATAATCGTCTTGGTCTGTCACCATGTTTAAGGTGAGCTCAATTTCTGGGTGTTGTGTATGGAAGTCTTCTAATCGAGGAATCAGCCAATTAACAGCCACCGAGCTATACAGTGCTAGGCGAATATGCCCAGGCTGGTCATTTCGAATGGCCTGACTGGTATTGGACAGAGCCGTCAGCGATTGATTTACTTCTGTGAAATAACGCCCGCCTATCTCCGTCAATGAAAGTGTCCGACCCTGCCTATAAAACAACGCTTCTCCAAGGTACTCTTCAAGCGTTCGAACCTGATGACTCACGGCGCTTTGCGTCACGTTGAGGCTTTCTGCTGCCTTTGAAAAGCTATTCAGTCTTGCAACGGATTCAAAGCATTGTATCGCGCGCAATGGCGGTAGTTTCATTATTATCTCAGCTAATACTAAAGGGCTTTATATCATTATACGTCATGTAAATATATGAATATACTGCTTACTCAAATATTAAATGAACGTCATTTGATGTCAATTTCTATTTATTTTTAGAGTAACGCTGAGGGTTATTATGCCAAAGATGAGTGTTGGGTTTGCCATGATTCTATTGGTTGTGGGGAATATGATTGCCGTCCTATCAGATGCGTTGATCAAAGAATTGCCAGATGGCGCAGCGGTCTATCAATTTGTCCTACTACGTCAGCTGACAGCTGTTTTAATGCTACTGCCCTTTTGCTTTTTGAATAAAAAAACCAAGTTGATTAGTAATATAAAATGGCATTTTGTACGGGGCCATATTTGGTTATTTGGTGCGGTATTTATGGTGTTGTCTATTCAAGCGCTGCCGCTGGCAACGGTGAATGCTATTTTTTATACCGCTCCTTTAATGATGTTGCCGTTAGGGTTTTTGTTTTATAAAGACAGACTCACCGCGCCAAGCATCATTGTGGCAATATTGGGTTTTGTCGGTATTCTTATCATTGTAAAGCCAACGCAAATTAATATGGGCGCTATATTTGCACTGATAGTGGCCTTAACCATGGCGACGAACAATCTACTAGTGCGAAAATTACCTTCGAATCATACCGTTGCACAAACACTGTTTTTGACCAATTTAGTCGGCATACCATTTGGGCTTAGTTTGGCCATTTGGGAAAATGCCCCTTTGAGTTGGTACGCGCTATGGATAGCAGCCGGCTCAAATCTGTTTATTTTGATTTATGCGGGTATCTGCGTACTGGTCTACCGAGCGGTGGAAGCCCATAAAATCTCTAGTGCAGAATATACGGGGCTGTTAGGTGCAGTATTCATCGGCATCGTGTGGTTCCATGAGATACCAGATATCAGCTTATTGATAGGTTCAGCATTGATTATCATCCCTCTCATCTGGCTAGCCACACGAGAGTCTGTTAAATATAAGAGATCGGTTCCGATAGAGTAAATCTTAATCTTGGCAATCTATCTATCCTTAACCTCTATTGAAAATCAGGCATCACGTCAAAAAATCACATCGAGTTGATGTGATTTTTAATCGATGAAATCTTACTGCGCATTTTTCACTTTTATTTTCTCAACCAAAAAGTCTACGGCGGCTTTCACTTTTGGTACGAGATAGCGCTGCTTTTGATACAGCAAATACACAGCCATATCCGCATGTTGCGTAATCGCTAACGGATGCTCAAATTTAATCTCTTGTAACGCGCCTGACTCAAGGTATGACGACAACGCCCAGTGCGTTGACATTAAAATACCTTCACCATTACAAGCCTTTTTGGCGAGCCATGGTCCATTGTTTGAGATCGCAACTGCTGGCCCCGAGACATCATGCCACTGATCATCTACATGGCATAACCAAGGCGTTGGCCCATTTGGCGCTTTGAAATACAGGCCTTTATGTTCTTTTAACGCCATTACATGGTTAGGTGTACCATGTTTTTCTAAATAACTGGGAGACGCAACTGGAATAAACCCATTGTCCATTAGCCTAATAGCAATCACGCGCTCATTGGGTGCATAACCACCGCGAATCGCAATGTCTACATCGTCACGTCCTAGTGCTGATAGCTCATCGCTGAGACTGACATCCAATACAATCTCTGGGTACAGATTTCCAAGCTCGTCTAACAACGGCAGTAGTATCCTTTCACCAAAACCCACCATCGAACTGATTCGTAAGCGCCCCATTGGCGTGGTTTGATAACTGCGCACCGTTTCTTTACTTTGTTCTAGTTGGTTCAGTATGTGCTGCATATCATTGTAATAAACCTGCCCTACTTCGGTCAGTTTAACAATTCGGGTCGAGCGCTTTAATAATGTCGCGCCTAGACTTTTCTCCAAATCAGACACCCGTCTAGATAGTGAGGATGGTGGCACATTAAAGGAACTTGCCGCCTTAGTGAAACTGCCTGTTTCTACGACTTTGCTGAAATACCGTATCGCACGTAATTGATCCAACTGACCTCTCCATTTAAATGAATATTTGAGTATTCTCGCCTTATTATTGTCTTAATAGCAATAGTGATTCACGTTATTCCTTATATATAACCACATTAAAACCAGTAATAATGTGGTTAACTTATGGCGTGCTTGATATTCGACCATGGCACTGACAGAGACTATTTTTTAGACAGTTCGACGTTAAAAATAGTAAGTTTAGTCATTCTAAGCGTCTATGTTTTAACAATGAAGTGGCAAAAAATAGTCCTGTCTCCTTCTGTTTATATTGGAGCTGATGCTAAAACTGCCCCATACTGTGTTGTAAATCTAGTTAAGGCACGAGCATTACCGTCGTTTTACGCCTTGTCTGGAACCGTTTTAGAAATCAGCAATGCCTATTTGTAAATATCAAACACGCCCTAAACGTCGCAATGAAAACACGATTAAAAATAACCTTTACGTCAACAATGGAAGAATGACTTATGATTACTTTGCACGGCTTTGCTGCAAGCAACTATTACAACATCGTAAAACACGCTCTTTTATATAAGGGCATTCCGTTCCAAGAGGACCTTTTGTACGCTGGTAGTGATGATCTACTAACCGTCAGTCCAGTGGGAAAAGTACCTGCAATCACCATGCCTGACGGTTTTAATCTGTCGGAATCTAGCGTGATTTGTGACTTCCTTGAAGAAACCTATCCTGAAAAACCGCTATACCCTACCAATGCAGCAGAACGCGCGGCTGTACGTCAGATTATGAAAATAGCAGAGCTTTACTTTGAGCTACTATGCCGCCGACTGATTCCTTATGTGTTTTCTGGTACTCAAGCACCTAATGCAATCAAAGAGGAAGTACGTCAGGTATTGAGCCGCGGTATTATTGCCATGAATCGCCTATGTAAATTTTCTCCTTGGATTGCAGGTGAGCAATTCACAATGGCTGATATTTATGTTCATCACGTCAATACCATTGTCAGCGCTTTTGGATCTACTCAGCTGGAGTGGGATGTACTGGCAGAAGTGGAAGGCATGAAAGAATGGAACAAGGCCATGAGTAAAACCGACATTGCACAAAGCGTTCAGGCAGATAGCCAAGCGAATATGCCTGAGTTCATGCAGCATGTGGCTGCCCAAATTAAAGCCGCAAACGCTGGCTAGTTCGATGCTGGCTAGTTCAATGCTAAAAAGCATTCAACGATAAAACAATCGCTATTGAAATTCTTACTCACAACTAAACGACCAAAAAATAGGGCCAATGCCATCAAGTGATTGGCCAAAAAAATAACTATTTGCAGGAGCAAATCTTATGACCGATAAAAATATCCAACTGACCTCAACCATTAGCGAAGACAATAAACTAACCTTGGCTTTGCAAGAAATTGATATGCCACAACCGGGTGCCGACGAAGTTGTCGTTCGTATTGAAGCCGCACCGTTGAACCCATCTGATTTAGCCGTTCTATTTAGCGTCGCTGACATGTCGACTGCCGCGCAATCAGGCACAGACGAAAACCCAGTCATTACGGCTGACGTGCCAGCTAAGTTCATGCCATCTGTCAAAACTCGTGTGGGTAAAAACACGCCAGTCGGTAATGAAGGCGCAGGTACCGTAGTTGCCGCAGGCTCATCAGATGCCGCACAAGCATTGATGGGTAAAACCGTTGCTGTGATCGGTGGCGGCACGTACCGTCAGTATCTTCGTGCCAACGTACAGAGCTGCTTAGAACTAAAAGAAGGCACCACAGCTAAAGAAGGCGCGTCTTCTTTCGTGAATCCCCTTACTGCTCTAGCCATGGTCGAAACCATGCGCGCTGAAGGCCACAAAGCCATCGTTCATGCGGCGGCCGCTTCTAGCCTTGGTCAAATGCTAAACCGTATCTGTATGGCAGACGGTGTTGACTTAGTGAATATCGTCCGTAAAGACTCGCAAGAAAAGCTATTGCGTGATATGGGCGCAAAATATGTGGTCAACTCAAGCAGCGATACGTTTATTGCTGATTTAACAGCGGCCATTACTGAAACAGGTGCCACGATTTCGTTTGATCCAATCGGCGGCGGTCAATTGAGCAGCGATATCCTTAACTGCATGGAAGCGGCTATCAATGTTGATGTAGAAGAATACAGCGTTTATGGCTCTAATACGTTCAAACAAGCCTACATCTATGGCGCACTAAACCGTGGCCCTATCACGCTAAACCGTAACTTTGGTTTTTCTTGGGGCGTAAATGGTTTCCTACTGTTCAATGCGCTAGGCAAACTAGGCACTAAAACCGTCGTAAAAATGCGCCAACGTGTGGCTGAAGAAATCACCACCACTTTTGCAAGTAGCTATACACATGAAGTGTCATTGGCTGAGGTATTACATTTACAGTCAATCGCTGCTTACGGCAAACAAGCAACAGGTGAGAAATACTTAATCACACCTCAAGCTTAATAATTGTTTGAAGCATAATATAGAAATAAAAAAAGCAGATATTCTAGGATGTCTGCTTTTTTGTGCTTGATTGCTATAGCAACGTTTATTTTAGAGTCGAATAATATTTATTCATTGTAATAATTCTTCTTTAAGTTTCTATTATGAAATTTTTTTTAGCGTAAATTTCTAATCAGAAAATTGCTAATACCTAAAGGCCATGACATCTTTTATACTTTTTTCCACTTCCGCAAGGACATGAAGCATTACGGCCGACTTTTCGTTTTTGCTTTGGCTCTAACTTCCCCTCAACGGCACGATCGGCTCTAGATTTTATTTGCTGATTCATCCGTTTCGCATCTTCAAATATAAGCATATTTTCTTTAGTCTGCTCCACTGGAACATTAATTTTTAGAGGTTGTGCTGCTTCATAAACACCTCGTTTACCAACTTTAAGTAGTACCCCTATTAAGTTTTCTGCTTTAATCGATATAGCAACAGCACTTGCTTTATGGTTTACCTTCTCCCATTCAACTTCATATTTTGAGTTTTGCATCCAGACAAAAATTGGATTAGCTTCCCCACCAAATGCGAAATAGCGAGCTGGATGCTGGTCGATAGTTTTGTCTAGATCAGTAAGGTATTTTGCAAAGTTATTACGTGCTTCCTCACCAAAATCTCGAATTAGGCTATCGACAGAGAGCCATCCTGGTTCACGAGAAATATCAAGTGCTGAAAGTACCTTTAAAACTACTTCAGGAAATTCTTGAGTAGGTTTTGAGCTTGTTTCCCATTGTTCACTTGCGAAAGCGCTGTCTACAACGTCACTCATTCCATTATATATTACTAAACTAGCATTTTCGTCCTTAGACTGGTCAATGATATCCTGATCAAAGCGATTTTTAGTTAGGTAAGCTCCTAGATGATCGAATTCATCGAAAAGAAGTCCTTGTTTAATGCCTGCAATTGCCTGTCGCACTTCCATATAATGTGCAAAGACTCCAGGAGTAGGCAACATACGTCTTAAAACAAAAAGGTCATCAATGGAAATCGATATAAAATTATATTGCCCAAGCAGTGGTTTAACTTGGGGTAAGTTTTTAGAAAATGATGAAAATGGAGAGAATGACTCAACTGTTAGTCCAATAGGTATCATTACACGATAGTCTGAATGACGGAGTTTTCCTACCTCTTCATATTTTCCATTTATTAGGTTAAATAGTGGGACTTCGTCAGCCGATTTTAAATATTCAAAAAAACGTGCACACTGCTTGTAAGCCTTTATTATCAAATCTTTTATAGATTGTGAATGGCGCTTAAAATCAAGTTCAGGTGAAGCTATGCTCGCAGCGGCGCCAGCTTTAGCTTCAACGAGGTAAAGTACATCATCAATTAAAACTAGGGTATCGTTTTCAGCCCATTGTTTAGTTTTGGGGTCTTTATAATAGACTTCTTGATAGATTACTGCTCCACTCAGTTGTTCAGCAAGTATTTCGGGGAACGCAGCTTCACTCATTACTTTCTGTCGTTCTTTAAAAGCTTCTTTGTAATCAGGCTTTTTTTGCAACAAATTAAAAAGAAGCGAACGGTACCCTGCGTCCCGGATAAAACAGGGATCTACAGCATAATAGTCTTCACCAAGTTTGATTAAAGGTTTTTTACGAGCAGGTAATGTCCTGTAAGGTGTGCCGGAAAAATCACCTTCACTGAAGAAATCAAGCTCCTCACCACGTGAGTACGCCAAATCTGCTAAAAGTTCTGAAGGTAGCTTTGTATGTCTACTGACATTGGATATACCACCTCTTAGCATATCATCCACAGCTAAGCCCGCACTTTTCGTTTGTTGAGCGTTTGCTTCGACCCATTCTTCCATAGCATCTTCGAGCGGTTTATTCTGCTTTTCAGCGAAATCTTGAGCAGCTTGAAACTGCTTCATCATTTCTTCAATAGCATTAGCTTGTCCTACACGCGTTGCATTGGCTAACTGTTGAAACCCCTCAGCAATTTCAATAGCTCCAACACCATAAACATCTTTTAAAACATCATCATGTGGTACAAGAACATATTGATAAAACTCACCTTCTAACACCTGATAGCGATTTCCTCTGAGCATAAGCCAAGATGATTTGGCATGAAATTCAATATCCGCTGTATTAGAACCGAAGTCTTTATTCTGAGTATTTATAGAGGAAACCATCGCAAAACACATGGATTTTTCTCGTAAATTTCGACTAAGTGCAAATAATTCACCGCATTTTCTTTCATCAAACACCACATCTTCTTGGGCTACATCAGAAGCAAGAACCGCATGCACGTACTCTAATAAGAATTGAATTTCATTTTTTTCTTTATTTTGAGTATTGGAGCTTAGTTCTGGCGAAGTGGTATTACTGCTCATCATCATAAGTTGGCCATAAATGTACCCAAGCAGTTCTTCTGGTGGGATCCCATTTATTAAAATACGTATTTTTGTAGCAACCTGCTCCATCTCCTTTAACAGGTTAGCAATTACTTTTTCTTGTTCGATATTCATCACTTTCAATCCTTTATAGGAAAAGTAGAAATTCAGCGCGATACAACGTTGATGAGGATTTGTAAAGATAAGCTCACAAATATCAGTTTAATGATCGACAAAAGCATTTGCTAAATACTAACAGTTAGTTATAACCAATATAATTCCGGCATTATCAATCTTAATATTAAAATATAAGAAATTAGTATTACTGGTTACTCTCTAATATCATTCTATTTATATTCAATAAAACGTGGAGGGTTATAACTAAGATATATTATAAAACCATTACCCACCAGATTTGCACAGAACTCGTTACCATTCAACCCATCGTATTTAATCACAGTTTATATAGACGTTATCAAGAAAATCTTGCCATAAAGACGCTAAAATCGAATACCAAGAGCTATAAATTAACATTACTCCTAAACCTGTAGTTGCATCTGACGTTTATTACGCCTAGTATTTCGCTCCTTTAAATAACTCTATTTTTAACAATAACACCTCTACAGGTTTGTCTACTCACAATAAAGAAGGATTCGTTATGCCAATAAATACAACCACAATTATTGATGGTGGCATGGGACGAGAATTAGCAAAGCGGACAAATAACCACATAATGAAAAAATCAGTGCAAAACACCTTAAATCGGGTCGGACTTACCATTTTAGTTGCAGCCTCATTAATGTCTGGAGCAGCACAAGCAGCAAGCAATAATGAGACTTTGAAAATTGAGGTTGATAAGCAAGCCAAATTATTAATGGAAGAGTATGATATCCCCGGTATATCCTTTGGCATTATTATCGATGGCGAGTCTTATCTCTATAATTATGGCCTAGCGGACAAACAAGCCCGCATACCTGTCTCAGACAACACGATTTTTGAATTAGGCTCTATCAGTAAGACATTTGCCATTACTCTAGCCAGTTATTCTGAACTTAATGGCACACTATCATTAGAAGATACCGCTGATAAATATATCCCTTATCTAAAAAACAGCGCTATTGGTGATACCAAACTGGTTAATCTAGCCACCTATTCGGCAGGTGGTCTACCGCTTCAAGTACCTGATGATGTCACCGATAATCAAGCATTGTTCCGCTATTATAAGTCTTGGCAGCCTGTATTCCCTGTCAACTCAAAACGTCTATACTCGAATGCCAGCATCGGGCTATTTGGCTACATATCTGCCCTAAGTATGGGCTCTGACTACACACAGCTAATGGAAGATGAAATCCTGCCAGCACTCAACATGCCGAATACCTTTGTCAATGTGCCTAGTGACAGAATGGATGATTATGCGTTTGGTTATAATGCTGCTGGCGATGCCATTAGAGTCAATCCCGGTATGTTAGACGCAGAAGCCTACGGGATCAAATCAACCAGTGCAGATATGACTCGATATATGGCTGCGAATATGGGATTAGTATCTCTTGATAAAGATATTCAGCAATCATTGGAGAATAATAGAAAGGGTTACTATCAGGTGAGCACCTTTACACAAGGATTAGCGTGGGAGATGTATCCATTCCCTGCTTCACTGGATACCTTGCTTGAAGGTAATTCAATGGAAGTAGTACTGAACGCCCAAACCATTACCGCAGACAACCGCCCTACACCCGTTTTAAACAACGTATGGGCCAATAAGACAGGTGCTACCAATGGGTTTGGTGGGTATATCGCTTATATCCCTTCCAAAAAATCAGGCATCGTCATTTTAGCGAATAAAAACTATCCTAATGCGGATAGAGTCAAAGCAGCCTATACGATTTTGGAAAGTGCAATGACTCACTGATTTTTTCATTCATTTAATATGAGCCACAAAATGATTGGATGAGATGAAAGCTCGCGTTATGAGTAGCTAGAGCTTGTCATTAATTAGCACATTTATATATTTAGTCATCAAGCTAAGGAAATCTTACTGTATAAAAAACTGAGTAATAGTAGATAATTAAGTCTCAAGTGTTTAACGACTCTCTAAGGGTATCTATGCATCACTCTATTCATGACGAGCCTCATCTTAGTAACCGCAATCATTGGTTAAGAGCAGCCGTATTAGGTGCGAATGATGGGTTGATTTCAACTGCCAGTTTACTGGTCGGCGTGGCAGCGGCAAATCCTAGTAGTCAGACAATGCTATTGACCGGACTGGCAGCATTGACAGCAGGTGCATTATCAATGGCGGCTGGCGAGTATATTTCGGTGTCTTCGCAAGCAGATACCGAAAAGGCTGATTTGACCAAAGAGCAGTATGAGCTGACACATAATGCTGATCGTGAGCTTTTTGAATTAACGAAAATTTATGAGACGCGCGGACTTGATCACACATTGGCTCATCAAGTCGCGGTGGCTTTAACGGAACATGATGCCCTTGAAGCCCATGCTCGTGACGAGATTGGTTTGACCGATCTTAGCCAAGCAAAGCCAATTCATGCATCCGTTGCTTCGGGATTATCGTTCATTGCTGGAGCGATATTACCCGTGATTGGTGTCATGGTATTACCAGCGCAGACATTGGTCTGGTCACTGGCATCCATTACCTTACTTGGTCTCATTCTGTTGGGTGTAATATCTGCCCGTTTAGGCGGCGCGCCCGTCATTCCTGCTATCGTTCGGATCATTTCGTGGGGAGCGATTGCAATGCTAGCCACATCGATGATTGGACGTTTATTCGGTGTGGTAGTGTAGAGGGGATTCCATTGAAAACAGTACCATCTTAATGGTAAGTGCATTAGATAGAGCGATGAACACCTGACTAATAATACAAAGCATATGGTAGGTAAAACCTAGTCATTGGTCTCACGATACACTGTATTTTGTGATTCTTGTCTAAATACCTCATAACTGATAGCAGTATCAGCTTGCGACTCATTAGAGGCAGCTTCTGATAATGGTGCCTCAGTTGCCTTTGCTCCATTAGGTGTAATGCCTTGACTCTCGCTAGTAGCCTCACCTTGTTTCGCAGCTGCTACTGGCGTCTCTATAGCGCTTGGTTCCACCTCAGGTTTACTATCATCTATGATTGTTTCTGATTCAATCTCTTCAGCCGGTATATTGTTTGTCGTTACTGCTGTCTCAACTGCCTCAATATTGCTATTGAGAGTTGAGTTTTCACTATCAGGCATAGTGGTATTTGTTGAAGTGGATAGAAAACCAGTGAAAATAAGCACTGCGACGATAACAGCAATTAATAATGAGCCAAAAACGATACCAATAATAAGCGGTTTTTTGCTACTTGCCAGCTTGTTCTGTGCTGTTGCTGCTGGCTCATTAACGACTTCCTGTATCTGCGCCTCTTGAGTGGCCCAGTCATCATTATAGGTAGTCGCTTTGGCGTCAGATTGCATCTCAGCTTCTGAATCCATGACTTTGTTATGGTCACTATTCAATTGAGTATGAGTATCATCAGATTCTATCTTTAATGATTCATCGATATTGAACGTTTCTTCTTCTACAAGTGAGTTTGAATTTGAGAAATCAAAAACAGTATCTGTGTCGGTCGCGGTTATATCTAATGCTTTCTCTCGTGTCTTTATATTGCCAGTAGCACGGCTGTCATCTTCAGTGCTTTGAACACGACTGATGAAGCGATCATAGATATCGTTGTTGGTACGGGTACGCGATTTTTTGTTGGCAATTTTCGCCAACCTCTCTTCAAAATCTGTCTCGATATCCGTTTTTTTGTCGCTCATAGAATAATACCAAACCAGTTTATTCTACTGGTATTAAATGACTGCTAGAATGAGTTGTGATATTTATCACCAAATTGTAACTATAGCGTAAGCAAACAATATAGTTGCTCACCATATTATCTTCAAGCACAATTTATTTGATATTAATAATATTTGTAAAATATATCCAGCATAATATCGTCAATATGCTAATGAATATAAAGACAATATATAAAAACAGGTTTAAGGGTATGGACTTAAAACAGCTTAATGCATTTATCGCTATCGCAGATTTGCGCAGCTTTAGTGCAGCCGCAACCAAAACAGGATTGTCACAACCAAGCCTGAGTCGTCTACTTAAACAGCTCGAAACAGATATGGGCGTAGAGTTGATCGATCGCTATCATCGGCCGCTAGATTTGACTGAAGCAGGCGCGTTCTTTTACGATAAAATCAGTACCATACTGACAGAGATTGATACGGTTACCAGTATGACTCAACGACTGTCTGCACCAAGTAGTATTTTAAACATTGGCTTTGTGCCTTCTGTGCTTTATGGCTTGCTTCCTGAAATAATCGCGATGCTCAAGCAATCCAGCCCCGACATCGAAGTCAATCTAAAAGACATCAGTTCATATCAGCAGATAGAAGCACTCAAATCTGGTGAAATCGATATCGGCTTTGGTCGCTTTGCTCACAAAGACCCTTGGATTCAACAGATATTACTACGGCATGAGCGTTACGTCGTCGCGCTACCAAAAGCACACGCCTTAGCGCATATCCGTGAACAGCGCTTGATAGATTTGGCAAACAACCGCTTGATCCTATACCATCAAACGCATTTACCAATAGCTACAACCGTATCGACATCAAACGCACAGAGCGTAAAGTTGACCGCTCATACAAAAAACAACCGTACAACCAACAAGCAGTCCACACTTAATACACCTATTACCGAGCCATTACTACATTTGTTTGCACAATACGGTATTTCACCATTTATGACCACAACAGTAAGTGACTTACAGGTAGCGCTGGGTTTGGTGGCTGCTGGCGAAGGTATTACCCTCGTACCTGCCAGCCTAAAAACGGTGCGCACCGAGCAAATTAGTTATCAAAGCTTGGTGCATGAGAATGTTACCTCCCCTATCTATCTACATACGCTCAAAGACTTCGTTCACCCTAGTATTCCTGACTTACTCAGTGCGATTTATCACGTTTATGAGCAGCGCGGTATTACTTATCGTCAGCAGAAATTTATGTGAGTATTGTCAACCTTGACTGTTAAGTGCTAATCTCGCTATCACGCCCAGTAAAAAACGGTCAATCGTTAACTATCTATTGGTATTGACCGTAAAAATAATCATTATTACGAGCCGTACAAGGTGTGATACAGTCACCGCTTATTTTTTTGTACACATTGCTGTAATGGTTGCTGGCAGTACATCACAGGACGTGATGGCTAGCTATTTAACTATTTCGAGGGACTCATGACCACACAACAACTCAACAATTCCGACATGGCCAGCACTGCCCAAGAAGGCTTTAGCTGGCGCATTTTTGGTCCTGGTATTTTAATGGCGACTGCTGCTATTGGTGGCTCGCATCTTATCTCCTCTACGCAGGCTGGTGCTATCTATGGCTGGCAGTTGGCTATCATGATTATCTTAGCTAATGTGTTTAAGTATCCTTTCTTTCGTTTCGGCACTGATTATGTCTACGATACGGGCGAAAGCTTGATCGCAGGTTATGCCAAACGCTCAAAAGCATATTTGTGGATTTACTTTATCTTGTCTATCCTATCTGCGGTGATTAGTACAGGAGCGGTGACTCTGCTTGCTGCGGTGATACTAGGCTTTATGCTACCCGCGTCTCTTGGTCTATCAACGATGGTGCTGTCATTGATCATAGTGGGAGTGTCTTGGTTCTTTCTACTTGCTGGACATTATAAACTACTGGATGGTGTGACTAAGTGGATTATGATTGCTTTGGTCTCCGCCACAGTATTGGCGGTACTGATTGCTGCTGGCAAGCCGACGGTGATGACGCCTGATTTTATTCCTACCTCTCCTTGGAATTTAGCAACGCTAGGCTTTATCGTGGCGCTCATGGGTTGGATGCCAGCGCCGCTTGAGTTTGCTGCCATTACCTCAATGTGGACATCTGCGAAGCGAAAAGCTGACAACACCACTCTCAAACAAGGTTTGCTTGATTTTAATGTGGGATTTTTGGTTTCTGCTATTTTAGCGTTGTTCTTTTTATCATTAGGTGTATTCGTTCAGTATGGTTCTGGTCAGGAAATTCAAACCGCAGGCGTCGCTTATATTGATCAGCTCATCAACATGTATACGGCGACCATCGGTGAATGGTCAAGGCTTCTGGTCGCCTTTATCGCCTTTATGTGTATGTTCGGCACGACGATTACCTGTGCTGACGGCTATGGCCGTGCAAATGCTGAGTGCTGGCGTCTACTGAAAGGTGAAAGCGAGATTAATAAAAAACAAGTCGCCTTTTGGACGACTTATGCCATCGGTGGTGGTCTAGTGATTATCACTTTCTTCACTGGACAGTTGGGTGCCATGCTGAAATTTGCCATGATATCAGCGTTTGTGTCTGCGCCTATCTTTGGTTGGTTAAATTATTCATTGGTCAAAAAGCATAAAAAACTATCAGCAGGTATGAATGTTTATTCAATTATAAGCTTACTGTTCCTAGGTGGCGTTGCCTTGTTATTCTTAGCCAATCTTGCTGGTCTCTTTGGTTAGACGCCTATCTATAGTACCTCTAATCATTTATAAAGCTCTTCTAGCCTCGCTATTAGGGTTTTTTTCTTGCGTGATATTTATAAAATCAGATAAGTATTTAACTTATCTTTGTAAGTAAATGTAAATATTAAAGGTCAGTCAATGAAGTCGTTTTACTAAAATGAATAGTAATGCATATGAACCATTGATTTATGGATACCATTATTTGTAATACAAATATTATTAATTTTATTTAATACATAATTTAAATTTTGTAATCAATAACAGTAAAAACTCCCTTCTCAGTGACTGATAATTGGGTATAATCGATAACAATAAAGAGATTATCATCCCTCCAAGTAAGGATTAAAACATGACTTTATCATCTGCTGGCGCGCGCTTCCGTAGTGCCTTAAAACAAAAAAACGATAACAACCAACCACTACAGATTGCTGGCGCTATTAATGCTTATACCGCGATGATGGCAACCCAAGTGGGTCACCAAGCGTTGTATCTATCTGGTGCCGGCGTGGCCAATGCGTCATTTGGTTTGCCTGATCTGGGTATGACCAGTCTTGATAACGTCCTAGAAGATGCCCGCCGTATTACCGATGCCGTTGATACACCGCTATTGGTTGATATCGATACTGGCTTCGGTGGTGCCTTTAACATTGCCCAGACCATCAGAAAAATGGAAAAGGCCGGCGTGGCAGCGGTACATATCGAAGATCAAGTGGCGCAAAAGCGCTGTGGTCATCGCCCTAACAAAGAAATCGTTAGTATCTCAGAGATGGTTGATCGTCTAAAAGCGGCACTAGATGCCAAAACCGATCCTGACTTTGTGGTGATGGCACGTACAGATGCCTTGTCTGTAGAAGGTTTAGATGCTGCTGTTGAACGTGCTGTTGCCTTCCAAGAAGCTGGCGCAGATATGATTTTTGCTGAAGCGCTAACCGATATCGAGATGTATCGTAAGTTTACCGATGTATTGGATATTCCTGTGCTAGCGAATATGACAGAGTTTGGTCAGACTGATTTGTACACCACTGATCAGCTGCATGGCGTTGGAGTTGATATGGTGCTGTATCCGCTATCAGCCTTCCGTGCGATGAACAAAGCTGCATTGAATGTCTATCAGCATTTACTGAACGACGGTACGCAAGACAAAGTTGTCGATACCATGCAGACTCGTATGGAATTGTATGATTTCTTGAATTATCATGAATTTGAGCAGACACTAGACAAACTGTTTGCTGGTAATAAGTAGTTAATAGTTAATAGTTACTTAGCAACGCCGAACGGATAAATCACCTTTGAGTGTTTTATCTTCTCGAAATTCATCTTCACTTACCTTTAGGTTATTTATGTCATTTTTCACCCCTAACTCTATCGTTAAATCTTCAATTTTTAGCTGCACGCTCGCTGCGTTGTTGCTTACGACGGGTTGTGATAAAACACCAGAAACCGCTGACGACACAACCAGTGATGCAAGCACTGCTGAAGTTGTTGCCACAGATAAGGCTGCTGCACCCGCTACTCAAAACGATTTAGTAATGACAACGATTACGCTAGATACTGTCAATAATTTATTGTTTGCACCGATTATCAATAGCGGTACGCTCAGTGCAGAGCAAGTCAGCTGCCTTGAGTCGCGCGATGAAGACTTAGGCAAAGCAGAAGTTGATAGCTTCTATCAGAGTCAGTTTACTGAGGCAGAGCTTCAAGAGCTGGATGACTTTTATACGTCAGATGTGGGAGAGAAGTTGATTGCTTTTGGCAATGAGCAATTGCGCGTCATGAATGGCGAAGAAATTGCAACGCCAATGGCTGAGCCGACCCCAGAAGAAATGACTGAAATCCAAACCTTCATGGAATCACCGCTTGGTGTTAAGTATATGAAGATTAATAATGCAGAAGGCGAAGGCAGCGCAATGGAAGTGCTTAACGTGCCTATTGAAGCTGAATTTAAGCGTTGTAATGTCGATTTAGGTGGCCCACAGCCTGAACAACCTGCGTAACGCTCAACTGGCGCTATAGTCAGTCATTAACCAATAAAAGTATTATCAGAAACACCGTTTTCACCCAAAAAAGCTACCCACAAAAGGAATTTAATCATGGCAGCACAGAAAGAACTTTCAGGCGCAGGTCTACGCGGTCAAGTCGCTGGCAAGACGGCACTATCTACCGTTGGAAAATCAGGCTCAGGTCTGACGTATCGCGGTTACGACGTGTCAGAACTGGCAGACAAATGCATTTTTGAAGAAGTGGCCTACTTGCTACTTTATGGCAACTTGCCAAACCAAACTGAGCTTGATGCTTACCAGACCAAGCTAAAAGGATTGCGCGGTCTACCACAAGCACTAAAAGACGTATTAGAGCGTATTCCAGCGACCGCACATCCAATGGATGTATTGCGTACTGGTTGCTCTATGCTTGGCAACCTTGAGACAGAAATGGACTTTGCAGAAGAAAACGATCAAACCGATCGCATGCTTGCTGTTTTCCCATCGATTATCAACTATTGGTATCGCTTTACGCATGACAACGTGCGTATCGAAACCGAAACGGATGATGAGACCATTGGTGGTCACTTCTTGCATCTGCTAAAAGGTGAGAAACCAAACGAGCTACATACAAAAGTGATGAACGTGTCTCTTATCTTGTACGCAGAGCATGAGTTTAACGCTTCAACCTTTACCGCTCGCGTTTGTGCTTCTACTTTATCTGACATTCATTCTTGTATTACAGGCGCGATTGGCTCATTACGTGGTCACTTGCATGGCGGTGCGAACGAAGCCGCGATGGATATGATTGAAGGCTTTAGCTCACCTGATGAAGCCGAGACAGAAATGATGGGCATGCTAGCACGCAAAGACAAAATCATGGGCTTTGGTCATGCGATCTATAGCGAGTCAGATCCACGCAATGTCGTGATCAAAGGTTGGGCTGAGAAACTGGCAGCGGATGTCGGTGATGAAGTGTTATATCCAGTATCAGTACGCTGTGAAGAAGTCATGTGGCGTGAGAAGAAACTGTTCTGTAATGCTGATTTCTTCCATGCATCGGCCTATCACTTTATGGGCATCCCTACCAAACTGTTCACACCAATCTTTGTTTGCTCTCGCTTAACAGGCTGGGCATCTCATGTGTTTGAGCAACGTGCTAACAACCGTATCATTCGCCCAAGTGCAGAGTACACTGGTGAAGAGTTACGTCCAGTACCAGATATGAGTGCGCGTTAATATCTCTTTTGGTTATCTGGCATGATATGTCATGACCGACAACCTGTTTAGCTGCTAAATATATTTTTATATTTGGCAGCTAAAACTTCTTTTTCCTAATGACCCCAATATCATTTTTTTAGCAAAGTCTTTTTATCACTAAAAATGAGAAACCCAACGATTTTGCTAAGAGAATATCTTTTATTAATTTTAATCTAAACCAGCCAACCGCCAAAGGTGACTTATGGACAATGCACTAGTACAACCAATGAATGAACCCTTTAAAAAGCCACTGCCTGACACCGATTTATATTATTTTGATACACGTGAGGCTGTCGAAAACATCGAAGCTGGCGCGTATGACAAGCTATCATTCTGCTCAAAGGTATTGTGTGAAAACTTGGTTCGCCGTTGCCCACCAGAAGAGTTAACCAATGCGCTAAAGCAACATATCGAAGGCAAACAAGACCTCGACTTTCCTTGGTACCCTGCCCGCGTGGTATGTCATGACATCTTGGGTCAGACCGCTTTTGTTGATTTGGCTGGTCTACGTGATGCCATCGCTGAACAAGGTGGTGACCCATCCAAAGTAAACCCAATCGTTCCGACTCAGCTCATCGTTGACCACTCACTGGCTGTTGAACACGCAGGCTTTGAAGTAGATGCATTTGAGAAAAACCGTGCTATCGAAGAGCGCCGTAATGATGACCGTTTTCACTTCATCAACTGGTGCCAGTACGCTTTTGATAATGTGAATGTCGTACCACCAGGTAACGGCATCATGCATCAGATTAACCTAGAGAAAATGTCACCTGTCGTACAAGTGGTAAAAAACAAAGCGGGTGAAGAAGTCGCTTTTGCCGATACCTTGGTTGGTACGGATAGCCACACGCCAATGGTTGATGCGTTGGGTGTTATCTCCATCGGTGTTGGCGGATTAGAAGCTGAAAGCGTCATGCTCGGCAATCCATCATATATGCGCCTACCTGATTACGTTGGCGTCAAACTAACGGGCAAACTGCAAAAAGGCATTACTGGTACGGATCTAGTACTGGCAATGACTGAGTTTTTGCGTGATGCTGGTGTCGTCTCTACCTATATCGAATTCTTCGGTGACGGCGCGCGCCAATTAACCGTAGGCGACCGTGCGTCTATCTCCAACATGACACCAGAATATGGTGCCACCGCAGCGATGTTCTATATCGATGAGCAAACCATCGACTATCTACGCCTAACTGGTCGTTCCGAGGCTCAGATTAAATTGGTCGAACAGTATGCCAAGCAAACAGGTCTTTGGGCTGACGGTATGGAAAAAGCCGAGTACGCCCGCGTGCTTGAGTTTGATCTATCAGCCGTGGTACGTAATATGGCAGGCCCTTCGCGTCCGCATGCACGTGTGTCCACCACTGATTTGGTTGCCAAAGGTATTGCGCATGGTGCTGATGAAAAGCTACCTGAACCAAAAGATGGCATGATGCCAGATGGTGCCGTGATTATCGCCGCAATTACCAGCTGTACCAATACCTCTAACCCACGAAATATGGTAGCAGCAGGCCTCGTCGCCCGTAACGCCAATGCCAAAGGCTTATTACGTAAACCTTGGGTGAAATCATCATTAGCACCCGGCTCAAAAACGGTAAAAATGTATTTAGAAGAAGCTGGGTTGATGCCTGAGCTACAAGAGATTGGCTTTGACGTGGTTGGTTTTGCTTGTACCACTTGTAATGGTATGAGTGGTGCACTGGACCCTGATATCGAAAAAGAAATCATTGATAATGATTTGTTCACCACAGCAGTGCTATCTGGTAACCGTAACTTTGACGGTCGTATCCATCCATATGCCAAGCAAGCATTCTTGGCATCGCCGCCACTGGTTATCGCTTACGCCATCGCTGGTAACATTCGCTTTGATATCGAAAAAGACTCATTGGGCAAAGATCAACAAGGCAATGATGTCTATCTAAAAGACATTTGGTTTGATGATGATGAGGTTGACGCCATTGTAGCCAAAGCAGTTAAGCCTGAGCAATTCAATGCTGTCTATATCCCTATGTTTGATGAAGCCAAAAAAGACACAGGCAAAGCGTTAAGCCCATTATATGACTGGCGTGAAATGACGACCTATATTCGCCGCCCACCGTACTGGGAAGGCAAAATGGCGAAAAAGAATACGCTAACAGGTTTGCGTCCGTTGGCAGTGTTGGGTGATAACATCACGACCGACCATATGTCGCCATCAAATGCGATCTTGGGTGCATCAGCTGCTGGCGAGTATTTAGATACCATGGGCTTGCCTGCCGAGGATTACAACTCATACGCCACCCATCGCGGTGACCATTTAACCGCACAACGTGCCACCTTTGCCAACCCTAAGCTATTGAATGAAATGGTGCGTGATGAAGATGGTGAGGTTATCCAAGGCTCACTGGCGCGTGTTGAGCCAGAAGGTCAAGTCATGCGTATGTGGGAAGCGATTGAGACCTACATGAACCGTGAGCAGCCGCTCATCATCATCGCAGGTGATGGTTATGGTCAAGGCTCAAGCCGTGATTGGGCAGCCAAAGGTGTTCGTCTCGCTGGTGTAGAAGTGGTCGTCGCTGAGGACTTTGAGCGTATTCATCGTCAAAACTTAGTGGGTATGGGTGCATTACCATTACAGTTCGAGCAAGGTGTCACCCGTGAGACCTTAAGCATTAACGGTACCGAAGTCTTTGATGTGACAGGCGATGTCTCTGCTGGCGGGTTGATGAATTTGGTGATTCATCGTACTGATGGTAGTACTACTGAGACGCCAATTATCTGCCGACTTGATACTGCTGATGAGGTCAAAATGTACAATGCAGGCGGTATGCTACAACGTTTTGCTAAAGAGTTTATCGAAGGTACGCTAGATATTGTCTAAGTATTATATGTTTTGAGTAATCAAAGAGCCGATGTTATATGGAGATATGGCATCGGTTTTTATTTGCTTTTGTACGCTATACACTGAGTTTTGTTACTTACTCCTAAGTATTAGATAGTAGCTAAATATTGAGTTTACTTAACTAATGGCGTAATATGTACTGTATATTGTACAAGTTATAAAGTACATCATGAAAGGAGTAAGCCATGAGAGTCGTTAGTTTTTCAGAAGCCAGAAAGCACCTAAAGTCCGTCCTAGATACGGTAAATGATGATGCCAACGCCACTATCGTGACCCGCCGTGACGCTGATGATGCAGTCGTAATGTCGCTTGATTATTACAATAGCCTGATGGAAACCGTTTATCTACTAAAATCTCCTGCCAATGCAGCACACTTAGCGGAATCTATTGCCCAATATAAAGCTGGCAAGACTGTTACACGTGAGCTAATTGACACGGCAGAAGGCAGTGATAAAAGTGACGGTAGCAGCGATGACAGTGAGTATACGGATAGCGACATTGAGAACGCTTGAACTCAAAGGCTTTAATCAATCTAAAGGGTCTAATAATGAGTGAGCAACTAGCATGGACAGATGCTGCGTGGAAAGACTATCTATACTGGCAAACACAAGACAAAAAAACACTCAAACGTATCAATAAGCTCATCACCGAATGTAAGCGTAATCCGTTTGAAGGTATTGGTAAACCTGAACCTCTAAAAGAAAACCTATCTGGATTTTGGTCAAGACGCATCGATGATGCCAATCGGTTGGTATATGCCGTCGATGATAATTATCTGACGATTATCTCTTGTCGCTATCATTATTAACGAGCGCTCTTAATCATACATGTTTACTTGCTGATGGCACCATACCTAATCTTATAACAATTAACAATATAAAAAGGACTTAATACAGTGGCCCAAACTAATTCTCAATCAAAACCCTCTTTCGCCCCGCAAATACCCGTTCCTGCCACCTATATGCGTGGTGGCACCTCAAAAGGCACATTCTTTAAACTGTCTGACTTACCTGAGCGTTGCCAAGTCGCTGGCGAGTCACGTGATAAGTTTCTGCTACGTGTCATAGGCAGCCCCGACCCTTACGGCAAACAAATTGACGGCTTGGGTAATGGTAGCTCTAGCACTTCAAAGACGGTTATTTTATCGGCCTCTGACAAATCAGATCACGATGTGAATTATTTGTTTGGGCAAGTCAATATTGCCAAACCTATGATTGATTGGGCAGGAAACTGTGGCAATTTAACTGCAGCGGTTGGTGCCTGTGCCATTAATATGGGACTGGTTGATGCTGATAAGATCAATAACAGCATCAATGACAATGCAGATAGCGGTATTTGTGAAGTACGCATTTGGCAAGAAAACATCGGTAAGACGATTATTGCGCATGTGCCTGTCTATTTAGATGAGAAAAATAAGGTACAAGTTCAAGAGACGGGCGACTTTGAATTAGACGGCGTAACTTTCCCTGCTGCTGAAGTCAAAATTGAATTTATCGACCCTGTGGATGCCACTAGCGATATGTTCCCTACTGGTAACTTGGTCGATGACTTCGATGTATCTGGTTGTGGCTTAACTACCGACAGCGTCAAAGCCACTTTTATCAGCGCTGGTATTCCGACTATTTTTATAAAGGCAGAAGACTTAGGCTTTAATGGCACTGAATTACAAGGTGACGTTAATAGCGACAGCGAGACACTTGCCAAACTTGAGATGATTCGCGCCAAAGGCGGTGTGGCGATGGGATTGTTTAAAGATGTGAGCGAGGCGCAGACCAGCCAGCATATTCCTAAAATCGCTTGGGTGGGTGCAGCACAGAGCTATACGGCCTCTAGTGGCAAATCGGTCGATGCTGGCGAGGTTGATTTGGTGGTACGTGCTATGAGTATGGGTCAATTGCATCATGCTATGATGGGGACAGCAGCAGTCGCTATTGCCGCCGCGGCAACCACACAAGGCACACTGGTTAACGAAGCAGCAGGTGGTCAGAAGTTTAATGAAGTGCGTTTTGGTCACCCATCAGGTACGTTGCTAGTCGGTGGGAAAACAGAACAAGTCAACGGTCGCTGGCAAGCAAAAAAAGTATCAATGAGTCGCTCAGCACGTCGTATTATGGTTGGTGGAGTCTTTGTACCAGCAGATGCTTTTTAAGCATCTACTATCTGCATAGTTGTTATTCACCATAGCTTTTTAAGACCGTTTACTTTAACCTAATAAAATGTCGACCACTCCTAAACTTAGCAAAACCCCATTGAACAACCAGCCGCCGCTCAAGAAAACTGAGCGGCGAGCTTTGTTGTGGGATATTCTCAAAAAGCTTGCTATATTTGCAGCGCCTTACAAAACATTAATTATACTAACGTTGGTGTTGACGGTACTCGGCTCGTTCACCGCGCAAGTGAATGCCTTTGTACTGCGTTATGCTGTCGATACATTGACTGAAATCGCAACGCTTACCGAGCCTTGGGAAGCAGGCCTGCGCATGCTTGGCATTATTAGTGCGGTGCTCTTAACCAAAGAGATACTCTCAATATTTATATCGTTTGGACAGCGATTTTTTGGCGAAAAGATTCGTATCAATCTATCACGTGATTTGTCTCAGCGCATCATCGAGCGCATCCTTACCTATCGCATGGCGTTTTATACCAGTAGCGAAAACGATAGTGGTAAATTGCAAACCCGTATTGACTATGGCGTAAACAGTCTCACAAGCTTGGTGCAAAACTTTTTTATCGATATGCTACCGCTGTTTGCCAGTGCTGCCGTATCGCTTATTATTATGTTTTCGACCAACTTTTGGATCGGTCTGGTCGGTCTGATTATCATACCGATTTACTTTTTCATCAGTCAAAAACAAGCACAACGTTTGCGTGGCTTTCGTCGACAGATGCGAGATTTCAGAGAGGCCAAAAGCGGTCTCGTTATCTCACTGATTAACTCTATCAGTGTGGTCAAGTCCTTTGTCCGTGAGTCGATTGAGGCTGACAAACATTTCACCATTCAAAAAGACATGACTGACAACCAACTGCGTATCCGTAGTATTGGTTTCATTTATGACGCGATAAAGACTTTCATTGAGCAGATCGGTGTAGTGGTCATTATTCTACTGACCTCCTACTTTGTCTTAAAAGGCGAGATGACCATCGGTATGATTTTGTTTCATGTCATGCTGTTTCAGAATGTCGCCGCTCCTATTCGTCAGCTGCACCGTATCTATGATCAGATTAATAATGCATTGACCTATGCCGAAGGGTTCTTCGATATACTAGAAGACGATGAGCAAGTCGAAAATATCGATGGTATCAAGAGCACTGATTTAAAAGGTCATATCGAACTCAAAAACGTTGATTTCACCTACCCCAATGGCACGCAGGCTTTAAAAGATGTGAGCTTTACCATCAGGCCCAATCGTATTACGGCTTTGGTCGGCCTCTCTGGCGCTGGCAAAAGCACAATTATTAGCTTGCTAGTGAAGTTTTATGAGCCGGACGCTGGAAAGATTTATTTGGATGGGCATGATTTAGCAGAGTGCAACACTCATGAGCTACGCCAAAACATTGGCCTGGTGCTACAAAGTAATCATATTTTTTCTGGCACTATTAGCGAAAATATTCGCTACGGCAATATGAATGCTAGTGAAGAAGACATCGTGATTGCGGCAAAAAAAGCCTCTATACATGATCAAGTTGTCGCTTTGGCCAAAGGCTATGAGAGCACGGCAAAATCGCTGTCCGGTGGTCAACAGCAGCGTATTGCACTGGCACGTATGTTTTTAAAAGATCCGCCCATTGTGTTTTTGGATGAACCTACCGCTAGCCTAGATGCGATAGCTAGTCAACAGGTCAAAAAGAGCTTAGATCTGATCAAAAAAGACCGAACCGTGATTATGGTCTCACATAATATTGCTCAAATCATCGATGCCGATGACTTAGTCGTGATAGAAAACGGCCAAGTGGTAGAAACGGGCACGCATGAAGCGCTATATGATAAAGGCGGCAAGTATTTTGAAATCTTTAGTGCGATGTCAGACAGCTTAAACTTGGACAAAATCAGTCAAACCCTAAATGGTTAGGAATGGTTAATACGTGCTTAAATCGTTATAATGCGCATTACTTGAAATGTTCCAATATTTAACCACCATTTAATATTGTACTTAACCTCAATGATCAATTCGTTAAAAGCTGCTTAATTATGACCTGTACCTTTTCTATTAAAACGTTCGATGAGTTAACCTCTGTTGATCTGTATCATATTTTAAAAGCCCGCTCACAAGTGTTTGTGGTCGAACAAAACTGTGCTTATCAAGATATGGATGAGCTGGATTTTGATTGTCTGCATTTGATTGCGCATCAGAACGAGGCATTGGTGGCGTATTGTCGCATTATCCCGCCTGAGTTTAATAAGTTACGGTCTAACTTATCATCATCTGATGCTACGACCAAAGTAAGCGATGCATCTATGTCCTCTATTGGCAGAGTGCTGGTGTTAGCCGCGCATCGAGGGGACGGTTTAGCACGAGATATGATGAATCATGCCATTGCGCATTGCCGTAAAAAATATGGTAAAAAGCGCCCTATTATCATCTCTGCACAAGCTTACTTAATTAGCTTCTACGAATCTCTAGGGTTTGTACCAGAGGGTGAGCATTATCTCGAAGACAATATCGAGCATGTAAAAATGGTTCTGCACGTTGTCAAAAAATTTAAAGTAAAAAAAGAAAGTACAGGTGCGTCCTCTACGACGAGTAAAGTACTAAGTTTTTTACTGTTGATTATGGCGGCTTTGTTTGTTTTAGGATTGTTGTATTTGATGACCTAAATCAATATTGATGCTCTTAACTCTCAACTCTTAATATATAGAGCATCAATACTGTGAAAACATTGTTAAGACTACCAAGGTATGGACTCTCCTGCCCAATCTACAAAGCTGCCTGATTGAGTAGCGGTCATATTACTCAATACTTCTAACAAGCACTCTGCACTATAAGCTGTCGAGAATAAATGTCCGTCAGCCACATTACTCTGAAAAGGGGCTGAGAGTTGCGTGTTGACCGTTCCTGGCTGCATGACAACCACGCATACATCCTTGAGTGATCTTCCCCACTCGATGCTCAGATTTTTCATCCCCATATTGAGTGCCGCTTTACTCATCCGATAGCTGTACCAACCACCCAGCTGATTGTCACTGATGCTACCCACGCGCGCTGATATCGTCGCAAAAATTGCGGGCGTGTCATTGCTACGTTTAGATTTTACTAGTAGCGGTTTGAAGTGCTTGGCAATCAGCAAGCTCGCTAAGGCATTCACTTGCATATTCTGTAAGAAAAAATCAGTCTCCATCTGACGTAGGGCTTTTTCCGGTTGCTGCGTGTCAGTATGCAATAATCCCGCACAATTAATGACCCAATCGATATGAGTGGTCTGTTGCTTAATGACTTCGGCTGCTTGTTGGATGCTGTGTTCATCGCAGATATCCATCGATATCCACTGTAAATTGGGTGCTTCAAAATCAGGTATGTTCTTATGGTGAGTGGCAAAGACAAGCGTGTCATGTGTCGTGCTGGTGGTTAACTGCTCTATCATAGCTTTACCAATGCCACCTGTACCACCGATTATTAGATAAGTTTTATTACTCATGATGATTCCTTTTTTAGATTATTTTTGACCGATTTTTTATTAGTTTATCGTTCTTTTTGTCATGTATCTGGTTCATTTTGGCGCACTTTTATAGTCTTTACCATGATGGAAATGTTTAAAGATTCGGCATTTATGAATATAATTTATCAATTATAAGACCGCTATGGCATCAGCCTCGCTAAAAATAAAATCGTTGATATAAAGGCTATCGTTAGGGTCTGTTGAACATTCAAATGTGGTGCTGGCAGTCACTATTTTTTAGACAATATGCAGTGAAATTTTTGATGCCTAGTCATTCTAGGTTAAACCATTTCGCCATATATTGGCAAAAAAGAGTACTGCCCTAAAAGGCTAATGCTAAAATCACCCCAAACGTTGTTGCAAACCTAGCTAAGGTCTCGACATTATTGTCGGCTTGCGCCTAGTTTGGTGCAATTTTAGCAATCAGCAGCCCTAACATTTGAATGTTCAACAGACCCTATATATACGCTACAATAATCAATTACGACCATTCTAAATCAACGCTTTTATACGGATGTTATCGCATTATGCTATCACCCCAAGATCAGTTGACTGAGTTGGTACGCACGCTTGAGACGCAGCAGCATGTGTTTGCCACTGACCCGCTACTCATCACAGAAAAACTGCAAGGCGAAGATGGCAAACCCATCCAAAAGCTGCATCGCCGAGCCTCACGTATCGACAGTAACGGTGCGTTGGCACAAGTTTTGGGTAAAATTGACGGCCGTATCAAAGGCATCATGATCGTGATGAGCGTGGTGTGGTGTGTTTCAGGATTTTTGGGGCTGTTTACGCTATTACAGGCCAATGTGGTTAACTTCTTTTACGTGTTGGTTTGTTTATTAGGGTTTCATACTATTATGCTATTGGGCTGGGTGGCCATGACGCTGGTTAATCAAGGCAAGCAATCGTCCAATTGGTTCGCCAGTTTTGTCAGTCCCAGCTACTTAATACGTGGTAAAGATGATGTGACTAAGGCAGCGATTAACTTGTACGAACGTCAATTGCAGCATAGCGGTATGCGCTGGTATCTCGGTCGATTTAGCCATCAATTGTGGCTAGCGACATTGACGGGCATGCTACTGGCGATTGTTTTTTTGTTGATTGTGCGCCAGTACAGCTTTAGCTGGGAGTCCACTTTACTATCTGATCAGGCGCTTATTATTTTGACTCAGGTATTAGGCTGGCTACCTAGCATGGTGGGATTTGGGGTGCCGGACAGCATGGCTATCGCACAGAGCAGATTGGTGACTGACGCCATGCCGCTATCTGTTGCACGGCAATGGGCGGGGTTATTGGTTGGTAGCTTACTGATGTACGGCATCGTACCGCGAGCGATTGCTTGGGCATTTTGTGCCTTGATGTTTCGCCGTAAAAAAATGCGTTTGGATATCAAACTGCCTTATTATCAAAAGATTTTGAATTTTTGGCAACGTCATGTGGTGGACGCCGATGATTTTAATGAAGCACCAGCACCTATCGCGCCAAAAGCAACGGTCAGTGTTGGCAAAAAATTGGTTGCTCTACTTGAGTACCCATCAGATCAGGAAAAGTGGTGGCAGTTGGGTTTAGACAACAGCCATCATGATTTTGAACAATCAAGCGAGATTGAGGATTTTGGTATCGTTGATGACCGTGATGATATGGCACGGTTGAAGACTTATTTAGACAGTCATCCTGTACAAGTTTTGCTTGGCATTCATAGCAACGCATTGCCTGACCGCGGTACGCTACGTAAGCTCGATCAAATCGCTGCTCACGCCAAAGACGGGCTTATCGTACAGCTGCTTGGTGATAATAGCGCTTCTACAAGATTGACTGATACGCGTACGGATGATGAGCCACTAGACAAACAAACCGTTCGCTATCAGCAGTGGCAAACGGCGCTCTCTGCACGAAAAATTGGCTTGGTTGACTCAAGCGCTCAATAAATTCTAATGATTAATATGGCACTACCCTCTAAACTTATTGTGACAAGGATGTTTTATAGTGGCTAGGAGCCCAATATGGCAGCAGATATCTCCTTAGATAATTCCCTTATGACCTTGGGTCAGTATGGTCAATTATTGGATGGTTACAGAGAGGCATTAAACCAAAGTATATTAACGGCTGCGCCAGAGTCGTGGCAGCCAATGCTGGCAAGTATTCTACCTGCGTATTGGCAGGAGTGGCTGCTACCGCTGGCTGGCGGCCCATTTTTCTTATTATTTTTAGCAGAATGGCTGTATCAGTCCAAGCGTGGCAATGCTAAAAGCTTTAGCTGGCGACGTGCGATGACCAATTTTAGCTTGGGCGGCTCTTATCTAGGGTTTGAATTGATTGTCCAAGCGCTTATCGTCATACCTATCTGCTTATGGTTATATCAATATCGCTTATTTACTATTGAGGTGACATGGCTCACCGCCATACCCATATTCGTCGCGGTTGAATTTAGCTACTACTGGTTCCATCGTGCGTCACACCGTATGAACTGGTTTTGGTCAGCGCATGTCGTGCACCATTCAGATGACCATATGAATCTGTCCACCGCCATGCGCCAAAGCCTGCTGTACTCGGTGACGGGCTGGTGGTTGTTCTTTGTGCCGCTGATGCTGCTTGGTGTACATCCAGTGTGGGTGTTTTTCTTTTACGCGCTTGATCTTATTTATCAATTCTTTATTCATACTGAAACCGTGGGCAAATTTCCCAAATGGGTTGAGTATGTCTTTGATACCCCATCCAATCACCGTGCCCATCATGGCACCAACGACGAATACATTGACCAAAACTATGGCGGCGTGCTTATTATCTTTGATCGCTGGTTTGGGACTTACGTAGAAGAAGATACCGTCAACAACCCTGTCAAATATGGTGCCATTGGTGAAACCAGCCATGACAATATCATCAGCCTGATATTTGGCGTCTTTTACCGTATGTGGCAGCGGTTTTTTCGTGCCAAAGGATTTAAGAAAAAATTGAAAGTATTGTTCAGACCACCCAGTGCGGCATAACGATTTTGCATATCCATCATTAATATAAGATTCTATTATGAACAATTATGATAATAATAAAAACAATGACAAACCAGCTGGTCTCTTTGCGGACAAGGCTTATGAAAAAACTCTTGATTCCCCCAATCAAGACACTCAACCTTTATCAACTGAGCCATCAACACCAGCACCAAGAATGACAAAGAAAACCATCGCCAGTGGCGAACCGCTCAAATTGGCGGTCGTCGGTCATACCAACACGGGTAAAACCTCTATTTTGCGCACCTTATTACGTGACGTTTATTTTGGTGAGGTCAAAAATGAGGCTGCGACCACACGGCATGTCGAGCAGGCGCAACTGACAGATAACCAAACTGGCGAAGTCTTAGTGGCACTATATGACACGCCTGGTCTAGAAGATGCCTCAGGATTGATGGACTGGTTGGAGGATAATACGGCCAGTCGGCGTGATGGTATTGAACGCTTGCAGCAATTTTTGGCGTCGGATATCGCTCAAGGTGTAGACCATTCAGACAACTATGACTATAGCCAAGAAGCCAAAGTGATTCGGCAACTACTGGCAAGTGATATGGCCATCTACGTCGTTGATGCGCGTGAGCCAGTGTTAGGTAAGTATAAGGATGAGCTGGCTATTTTGTCTTGGGCGGCGATACCAGTGATGCCAGTCTTTAACTTTACTGACAGTCAAGATGCCAATATCGACGAATGGCAGACGATGCTGGCAAGACGAAACTTGCATATATCCACGCGTTTTGATTCGGTTGCTTTTGAGTTCGAAGATGAAATGCGGCTGTGGAAAAATCTATCGACTATGCTCACCCACTCTGAAATGCTTGAGCAATTGATGCAACGTCGGACAGAAAACTGGGCACAACTGAGTGATGAAGCAAATATTATCATTGCTGACTTTCTGATCAATGTCGCTGCTTTCGTTCGTGAGATTAATGACAGCGACGATCCTATGCCAGTGTTGGCACAAATGCAGGAAGCTGTTCGCCAAAGCGAGCGTGCTATGCAGCATAATTTGCTTAATTTATATAAGTTTTATGACAATGCAGTTGCTGCAACGCCACTTGAATTACAAGCGTATCAGCAAGATCCATTTGACCCTGAACTGCTAAAAAGCTATGGCATACGCACAACTTCTGGAGCAGCAGCTGGTGCATTGCTAGGCTTAGGTGTTGACGCAGCGGCTTTAGGCACTACATTGGGATTGGGTGCAGCGATTGGTGGTATTGCAGGAGGGTTATTATCTAACACCAGTAGCATTGCTGATAGGATCACAGGGATAAAACGCTTATATATCGATCCTGCTACGTTGACACTACTGGCCACTCGCTCGATAGATTTACTCACGGCTCTACGTCATCGTGGTCATGCTGCAACAGATGCGACCCAGCTAATATATAAAGGCGCAAAAAATAACAGTGAATCAGACGAGAATGAAGACGATAACTCAGTGACACCATGGCCGACGCACAAACTACCAAGTGAGTTAAAAAAAGCACGTGGTAAGCCGCAATGGTCGTCACTTAGTAGTGGCAAATCCGAACAAGCTCAGTTGTTACGGGCAGATATGGCGTGGTCGCTTTCAGCTAAATTGCAGTCGTATAATCACGACTAGCCAAACTGAATTACACACACAGAAAATAAAGTAACTGCTAGCGTTATTCTCGAATATTTATAGTACTGGTCGCAATAAAGCACTGAGTGCATCAGTACCACGTACATCCGTTTGCTGCAGATAAATTGGATATAGTGGATACTTGGTAAAGCTTTGTTCTATACCTTGCATAATTTGCTGTTGTCTATCTGCACGCTGCTGCCAAAAATCATCAGACTGAGTAGGCGCTATCAGCTGATTGATAACTATCGCTGCTGGTGTGAGCTTACTTTCTTCCAACTGTTTGATCGCACGTCTGGTCTCAGCCAATGGCAATACGTCGGCAGTCATAACCAATACAATCGCTGTTTGGGTACGGTCATGCAGTAGTACTCCTGCCTGACGAAACAGCTGTTTGCGTTTTTCTAACACGGATACGGCTTGCTCCCAGCGATCTGATTTTTTTGCTGCAAATGGATTTGCCACATCGTTTTTATCATTTTTTTGATTATGACTGTCCAAGTGATTTGCCACCGAGCGCAATTTAGACTGTCGGCGTTGCTGTGCGAGTAGCCCATCCGTCCACGCACCCATCATCTCTGGTAATACCAGTAACCGTAGAGTATGCCCTGTTGGTGCCGTATCAAAAATAATGTGATCATAATCTGCATCTGCAGCGTTGACCAAATGCTGACACATAGACTCAAGCATCGCTGCTTCTTGTGCGCCTGGTGCCGATTTTGATAGCTGCAAATGCTCTCGAATCTTAGGCATCATATCTGGATTGGCATAGGCTCTAATCGTGCGTTCAACTTGTGAAAAATGCTCATCGACGATAGTGTCAGGATTTAACTCAATCGCATCTAGATAAGGTGATATCACTGTTTTCTCGTTATTGAGTCGAATATTTAATACATCGCCCAAACTGTGTGCTGGATCGGTTGAGACAATTAAGGTTTTTTGCTGCTGGCTTGCATAATAGCTGGCAAGTGCAGCGGCAGTCGTGGTCTTTCCCACACCGCCTTTTCCACCGATAAATATAATCGGTTGTGTCGCCAGCTGCTCTACCAATGCCTGTAAGGAATGTAATGCCATACTTATCTCTCTTTTTTAATCAATATAGCTACCATTAGCAGCAACCAACGTGGTCAAAGGGACATCTATCCATACCCATTCTAGTGTGCCACTCGTGGAAGTTTTCCAAAAATAAAGGCTGTAGCTCTAGCGTATAAAAGCTGGCAGGATTATCAATGCCTAGGCTCTCAGCGAACATGAGTAGCATAAAAAAATCTTCTTCATCACGTGCAGCACGTGCCATCGTCTGACGGTATGGCGCATGATAAAACTCATTTAGCCCAGCGGTAAACCGTTGCCACCATGGTTTAATGTCTGGCATGTCGTTCGATATGGTATCGCTTGGCTTGGCATTATCTGACATATTGGTATCGTCCATAACTTTTTCATCTCCTACGTCTTGTTATCTATCATGCCTATTTGATACAAAAAACGCCAGCAATGGCTGCTAGCGTTTTTTGTTTCTTTACAATATATGTACTGGCCTATTAATGAAATACTCGATGGCACTTAAATAATTGACACTTATTAGGTATCAGATATTAGGCATCATCTTCGATTTTGCCTTTACCTCTGTGTAGCGACCATTCTTTGCGCAACACCGATAGACTTTCAAACGTGACTAGAATAGTCGCTATCAAAATGATGATGTCCATAATGATAAGCAGCCAATTTCCGTCCGTGAAAAAAGTTTTAAGCTGAATCAATAGTGCTAATACAGTCATAACTAATAAAAACGACAACGGCGCTAAGGTAAACCAGACGGGCTTGCCTTTGCGTAACAAGATAACCGTTACGATCATTAAGGTCAAAGCAGCCATTAACTGATTGGTTGTACCAAACAGTGGCCAGATAACCATACCACCAGCACCATCAATACCACCAGCACCAAATGCTAATAATAGACAAGTTCCGACTGCTAATAACGTTGCAACGACACTTTTATTAAGTATGGGTAATTTGTAAATCTCACCAAACTCTTGGAAAATGTAACGCTGCAAGCGCACACCAGTATCCATCGTAGTACCTGCAAACAATGCAGCCATTACTGTAAGCATGGTCTGCGATAGCACCATATCAATGCCAACACCAGCATTCAAGATGGTTGCACCACCATCAATAAAGGCACCAATCGAACCGTCACCAAATTTTTGGTAAACCGCTTCCCAATCACCAAGCGTAGCAAAACCTGCTGTTGCGGCCAGAACGGCACCCAATGCGAGCATACCTTCACCCAGTGCACCAAAGTAACCAACGAAACGTACGTCTCCTTCTTTGTCAATCTGCTTAGAAGTCGTACCTGTTGCAACCAAACCATGGAACCCTGAAATAGCACCACAAGCAATCGTGACAAACAACAACGGCATCAGTGAAGGTGTGTCCATTGGTAATGATGTATTAATAGCTGGCGCGACAATATCAGGCGTCGCGATAAAAATCGCGGCGTATAATAAAATCAAACCGACGAATAGCTGTAAACCATTAATATAGTCACGTGGTTGTAATAGCATCCATACAGGCAATAGCGAAGCAACCGCTGCATAGGCAAACAAGATAATAATCCATACGGCATTATCAGGTAACCCGAAAATAGTCTCAGGCAATACAATAGGGAACATAGGACCAAGATAGATAAGTCCGTATAACGCCGTTACCCCGATAATTGATACCCAAACCAAATTCATATTGTAGCGATAAATACACTGACCAATGATAAAGGCAACGACTAGCGCGCCCCAAACTGGTAATACAGAAGACGGCGTTTTTATCATCATGTTAGCGATAGCAACGCCAAATACAGCATTGACCATCAGCAATAACAAGAAGATAACGATCATCATCAGACTGCGCACACGGGTACCCATAACGGTACCAGCAATAGAACCAATTGACTGGCCTCTATTACGCATACTTGCCCAAATAGCAGACATATCATGTACGCCCGCCATAAAGATTGTGCCGAACACAATCCAAATGATGGCAGGCAACCAACCCCATATCACGGCAATTGCAGGACCGATAATCGGTGCGGCCCCTGCGACTGATGTAAAATGATGTCCCCACAATACATATTTATTGGTGGGGACATAATCTATACCGTCTTTCATGGTATGAGCTGGCGTGGGACGACTATCGTCCAGTGCTAGAATTTTTGTGGCGATAAACTTTGAATAAAACACGTAACCGCAGAGCATGGCGGCGACGCCAAATAGTAGTACAATAGCACTATTCATCTTATCTCTCCCTAGACAAGTGGCATATAGCCTTATGAGTTCAAGCTTTTTAAATCAAAATATTTAAAATATGATAAATTAGTGTGCCGCGAGCAGCCCACTCCGTTGTAGCAGAATAATAGCGATATTTTAATATGATTACTAGCTAAAAAACCTAGACTGTACAATTATAAAAAGTCACTAAATGAGACGTATTGTGATAAATTTTGAGTAAATACTCGGTACAGGTTTGGACAAGTATCCTGTAAAAGTAGTACTTATTTAATGATAAAGAAAAAGATAACATTAGCCAATCATCAAAACAGCGAACAAAGGAAGTATCATGGCGCACTATTTTGGATTCGTACCCTCAGATAAGTTAAAAGTATTGGTGAAGGAAGCCGAACAAGTCGTTGCTTCAAATGAGACCGTAGACTACTACCCTTATCGCGATGCACTCACCCATCAAACGGCACGTGATTTGATCGACAATCTACTGGTTGGACTGGTTGAGATTACACCAAATCCTGAACGCAAAGCCTCTATGCAGAAGATAGTGATTACCGTTGAAAAAACAGCAGATACACTGCTCAATATTTTACTCGGTAAAGAAAACAATGAAGAAGTACTCCCTAGCTTTCACTTTTTGAGAGATCATGCGACTTTTATTGATAATGACGGGGTAACACGAGTAGGCTTCAAACTATCTGAGGCAGATGGTCAACTGATCGATAAAGGGTTTTCCGCTATTACGCCTGATCACGTAGATGTAAAAGCGTTTAAAACAGCACTCGAAACGATGAATGACCAAACATTAACGCATTTTATTAGTCGTTATGCCGAAACGTTGAAGCTGGGTATGATTAAACGAAAATCAGTGCCAGTTGCTAAAGCCGCCATTGATAAAGGTATGAGTATGGCGCTGAATAAGCTACTGCCAGACTTACCTGATAGTTCATTAAACCGTTTAGCCAACTACTACCGCCCTTTTATCGTAGAAAAATCAGAATAAGCCCAAGTATTAGATTAAATTTGCCCCAAAAGTCATATGCTATTGGGAAATTTCACTAAAATTTGCTAAAATAAGCGGCACTTTTTACCGAAGGCGCATCCGATGACCCAAATCAGTAACCAAGAAATCGAAAAAACACTACGCAACTCAGAGTGCCTTATCAGCAGTATCGAAGTTGCTGCTGCTTACGAACGTCTTGCTGCTCAACTTAACCTGCATTATGCTGGTCTAAACCCAATCGTCATGGTCGTTATGAATGGCGGACTTATCCCAGCGGGTCAATTATTGACTCACCTAACCTTTTACCATCGCATGCATTACATCCATGCGACACGTTATCGCGATAACGAAGGTACCAATGAGTTAGATTGGAAATACAAACCTGATGTTAGCATCGAGGGTGAGCACGTATTACTGATTGATGATATTTTTGACGAAGGTATTACCTTAAAAACAGTCGTCGAAGAATTAAGCAAAGAAAAGCCTTTATCACTTGAATCTTGCGTTTTGCTCAACAAAGAGCACGATCGTAAAGTTGAAGGGTTTGACGTTGATTTTGTTGGTATCAATGTCGCTGACCGTTACGTCTATGGCTGTGGTATGGATTTTCATGGTTACTTACGTCACTTACCAGGTATCTATGCTATCAAAGAAGAGAAAGTTTAACTCTTAGTCTTAATTGCTTAAAAACATTTAAGTCCTAAAAAAGCATCCAAATTGGATGCTTTTTTTATTGCTTAGATTTTATAACTCATATAGTCAAAGCACTCTAAAATGGGTACAAGGCAGCCGACTGCAGATTGTACAAGTAGTACATCTAAGGATGGGTAACGCCGTAGCGGTTTAGTCGTTCACCGACTATACAATATACAATGCCCGTATTTTTTCTATTGGTAGTACGCCTGTATCCGTAACCGTGAAGAAATAATCGAGTTGCCAAGTCTGAGTCTTTACAGCAGTATTACTGGTTGGCTTCTCCCAGCTAGGATAGACCCTTATGCCCATCTTACCTTTTGTAGAATGAGATTGAAGGATATTATGTCTCAGTAAGATATACTTCGGAAAAACAAACTGCCCAAATGTATGATTGTCTTTAAATGTCGTGATTACTAACAAGTCTGGTGACTGATCATATTGGAAAGGTTGATTAATGCCTTTGGCGTCCTTTTCCCAAAAAGTAACGAACTGCCCTACTTTATTCGGTGTTTGCTTAGCCACTCTACCTCTAGCTGTTTTAATAGCCGATCGAGATGATAAGGTAAATAATCCTGCTGCGTATTCAGAGTTTTGTGCCTCCTGTTTAATTGAGGATACAATGAATTGGTGAGGCTCATAAATGATTTTATTGATATGATCTAGCACACTATCAAAGGTATGCAACTTTAACCCCCTTTTTTATATCCTGTACTTTCATGTCCTGTAATACTTATCTATTAAAGCTTAGAAAACTGTAATGCCAAACCTGTATGGCGTTCAGTCGGTGTTTTGACAGCACGTTCGAAAGCCTGCTTGGTACTATAAATGGTCACTTGTGTCTTAGCACGGGTCACTGCTGTATAGATAAGCTCTTTACTCAGTAATCTTGCATGACTATTATCGAAAGTAATCGCTACATGATCAAACTCAGACCCTTGTGATTTATGAATGGTCATCGCATATGCGGTGGCAATCACCTCTTCATTTAGTAAATTGACCGCAATACCTTGTGCCTTATTTTCAAAGAACACTTCTAGTCGGCTTCTATCATTGCTGGTCTGCAAGCAAAAACCAATATCACCATTAAATAGCCCAAGCTCATAGTTATTTTGTAAAACCATAACAGGTCGACCATGGAACCATGTATTTTGACCCAATGGTAGTTTTAGTTCAGCAAGATGCCACTGGGTGAGATAGTTATTAATATAATGATCGCCCCACTCACCGTTATGGCCAGCACTTAAAACTCTAAATTTATTAAATGTTTCCATTAATGAAGAAATAGTACTTTTTACTGATTCTGGCATGGACTTTGCTATTGGATTTTCTAGTAGATTTTTAATCTTATTTGCATATGATTGGTAATTTTGGGATATTTTTGAAATAATTTCTTCTTTGCTTAGGCTATTTTTTATCTGATTATCTAATATAAATTCCGCTTGCAACGTGTTTACATACTGAAATTTCAGTGCGTCATCCTGTCTTAATAATTGCCAAATGGCTTGCGTATCTACCTCTACTTTATTAATTTGCGAGGCCAGCTTGCCGATACCTGAATCAGCGCTAAATCGCCGGCTTTCGGTTAGCTCTGCATGAATGGATTTCAGTAGTGGAATACGACATAGATCAGCCAGTACAGCTCCTGCATCTACCGCTGCTAACTGGTTCGCATCGCCTAATAGTATCAGCCTTGCACCTGGTTTTACCGCACTCACAAGATAATTGGCCAACTCAACCCCGAGCATCGACGCTTCATCAACGATGATAATATCTTCACCTAATGGATTATCCGCATTGTAACGAGGTCTACCTGTTCGGCCGATACCTAGCAGACGATGAATGGTTTTTGCCTCTTGCAACTGTAATTCTACATTCGCCGCGTCTAGAGCCGCCTGCAGAGACTCTTGCATTCGCTGGGCGGCTTTACCAGTCGGTGCTGCCAATGCCAAACTGGCACTGTCCGTACTGAATCGAATATGCTCAGCCCCATCCCCCCCACTCTCTGTCGCTTGCTGCAGCGCAATGACCAATTGAGCCACGGTGTAGGTTTTACCTGTCCCTGGGCCACCAGTAATAATACTAAACGCATTATTATTAGCGACATTGATTGCCTTCACTTGGTGCTCATGAAGGTTTTCAGGTATTGCTATCTGTAAAGGACTTACTTGCTGATTTAAGATATTGTTGATATTTTTTGCTAAATTAAACTCTGCTTGCCAAGCACGGTGTAACCAAAAGGTGAGCGATATTTTTGTCTCATTATCTGTTTCGACTTTTTGCATTTGGTATATGATAGGTTTATTTTTACTTAGGCTATTTTTATTATTACTATCAGTATTCGCATCAACATTAGCAAATAAAGCATGCTCATGAATTGACTGAACAAAAGCAACTGAGTCACTATTTTTCAAACGCTGATATAACGTAGCTATTGCATCAAACCGTTTGACTAGCATCTCTTTTTCATGATTGCTGAGTGCTAGCTGCGCCCATAGCTGAGCTCGCTGACCAAACAAAGTATTTAGCAATACAAATAGCGATGTCTCCGTTGTAGCGTCGTCGTTTGGTTGGGTGTCTATCTGAGTATCAATCAGCGCAAGGATAGGTGTTGCCAGTATCTCTAGTAGGTTCTGCTGCCATGCATATAGTGCGACCAACTCACCATTAATTTGCCCTTGTAGCGGCGTTTCGTGATCGGCTACCTCAATGGTCAATACGGTGTGACCCTCTTCCAAATGAGCTGCTAAAATAACGAATAGAGCAGTAAATAAGTCATTGTTTTCCGACTTATTGATTCTTTTACTCTCATCATTCGTCTTTGCATCTACCGCGTCATATGCTACATGTGTTTGCTGACGGCGCAGCAAAATATAATCACTGAGATTACTTGCCCAGCTCTCTTGTAAGCTAATGGCTGACTTGCTCTTGTTCTTATTATTACTCATCGTGTGCTGGTCTCTTTTTAATCTGATTAAATGTTATAACAATGTTTGCCCATTTGAGTGTTATATAAAGTTTATTAATCCGGCAGGCCAAATAGTGCGTCTAAACCTTTGATAAAGTCGATAGGAATATCCCAAGTGACCAATCCATAGCAGTTATGATTCTCTAAATTGTTACTGCTAGGCTTATTATTATCTTGAGACATAGTGTCAGCGATTTTAGCATTCGGATCATACACACCGCGTAAAAACACATACTCTACAGCGCCTAAGTATTTGTCTTCATTACCTACATAATCACTGATTCTCATGGCAAGGAACCGATGTAATGCCACTTGATAAATCGCTGCTTGTAGCCAATACCCTGCTTTGGACATTGCTTTCTTTAGTGTATTTTCATTATAATCGCTTAGGCTATTTCCTAAAAAATTACTCTTATAATCGACCACGTAATACTTGCCAGCATGCTCATACACTAGGTCAATCTCACCACGCAAATAACGATACAGATGCGCTTTGTTTTGTGGCACTAGAGTGACATGTTTATCTGTCTCATCAGGTAAATACTGTTGAAAAATCTTACTGATATCCTGTGCTTTAAAATTCTCTGACAGCCCCATGTTGAACTCTAACTCAGCAAATCGCTTACCTTTATTAAGAGATATCAAAGGTTGGTTGGAAGATAATAATGGCGCATGTAGCACTTCTTCGATCCAATTGATTAACGCCTCGTGCTTCGTTGTATCTATTGACTCAAGATCAAACCCATCATTATTTCTTTGTTTCTTACCTTGTGATCTGCGGCTCTGTTGTTCAGCACTACTATATATGAGCGGCAACTGATAGCTACTAATCGCTCTATCAATAACCTGAGACCACTGAGCTTTATTAGTAAAATCTATTTGTTCAAATATCTCATGCAAAAACGTACCGGCATTGGCACCTTTTACAAAGGTAAAACGGATATCATCTTCTGACTTGGGACTGAGTTCACCGTCTTGTTCGAGAGACTCGTCATTATTAAGTAAAGGGATATTCGAAACTGCCGACTCTGTCATATCAATGTCTATCGCATCATCAATACGCTCATCCACTATCGCCATTGCTTGTGTAGATTCATCTAGCTGACGCGCCAAAGCGGTAAAGCTAGTCTTGGCCCAACCATAAAAATAATTGGTTTTCATCACCTCTGCAAAGGGCGCGTATTCAATAGCCTCTGTCGTAGGCTTATGAGCATTTGACTTGGTGGCGGCCAGTTGAACATTGTCATTTATACCTGCTGAGTTAGCATCATTGCTTACGTAGTTATTGTCATAAAACTCATTAACCTTATGCCCTCTGAGCATGCCTACGATGCCTTTGAGCCTATCTGGTAGCTCAAATTTTGCTTCTGGCGATTCAAACCAATAGAACACTGGCTTTAGCTCAAACCCTGTCTTGTTACTCGGATCTCGTAGCACAACATAAAGCTGCTCACTGGCCCGAGTAAATGCCACATAGCCAAGCCGTCTTATCTCATCAAAACCTTCTTGTGTTTCGATATCAGTATAGTAACCCTCAACCGTGGCAGAGCCTTGCAACGGTGAGAAGCGGCGCTGATTACCCGTTGATTGATTATCAGTCGACTGCTGTACTTCTATCGACTGCCGCACTAGCGCTGAAGGCGCTTGTTGCGCATTATATAGATATAGCCCATAGTCTTCCTTATTCCCAGACTTCCTACTGGCGTCACCCATTCCCAATACATAGACAATAGGGAACTCAAGCCCTTTTGACTTATGAATGGTCATCAGTTGCACGCCAGATTCTGTCGGTAGCGGATATTGCTTAGCCCAATCACTATTAGGCGCTGCATCTATATGCTGCCTGAACCACGCCAGTAGCTCATGCTCACCCATACCTAGACCATACTGCGCCAAAATGTCCATTACATGACGCAAGTCCATGATATGGCGATCGCCTTCTGGATGAGCAGCTAGGGCCTGCCAAACGCCCTGCGGCTGCACAGGGCTTTTATCTAATAAATAATGTAGCGCCGATAATATGCCAAAGTGCTGCCAACGCTGTGCACCTTCTTTCAAATAGGTAATAAAGTCTTGATAGCTTTTTTTAGTATCAGTAGCTTCATTAGTTGAGAGATTTTTCAAATTAGAACTGTTTGAATGGGCGCTTGGCTTACTGCTACCCTCGGTATTGCCTGACTCATGATCCCTCATCATGGCTTTGATATTTTTGATACTCAGTCCATATAGGTGGCTGGTCAACACTCGATTAATCATGTCATGACGATACGGATATAGCATGGCACTCAGCAATGCTGCCACATCTTCTGCCATAATAGTCTCAAAGATACTGACATCACTGGTGGTCAAGGTCGGTACATTAAGTTTTACTAACTCATCTTCGACCCTTTTCAGATCTTTTTTGGCACGTGCTAGCACCCCAATATCACTCGGCTGAATCGGCTTACCTTTAAGTGTCTGACCACTATTAAGCAAAGTGGCTATATGGCGAGCTGTTATTTCATGTTCATCGTAATCAAACTCTTTGTCCTTGTCATAAGGCAGATGCAATAAGCTCACGGGCTGAGCAGAAAGCACCTCTGTCACCAGTACATCATCTAGACTATTTGACTCATTAAACCAAGACAGCTCATATTCCGGTTTTGCTGCTTTGATATATTGGTAATGAATCCCAGTACCCAACTGCGACAGCTGATTCTCAGCAGTTGTGGCATCAGCCATGCCAAACCAGCAGTTCAATGCGTTAATCACACCGGCATTTGAACGGCGATTGATATCAAGTGTCCAAAGCGTACTCTTGTCAAACTGGGCTTTCATATAATTATAGTTGGCCACATCGCCACCACGAAACCCATAAATAGCCTGCTTGGGATCGCCAACCAATAACAGAAACTCATGATTGGCTTTCTTAGTGGTTGACTGCTTGTCACTGTCCGACTGTTTACGCTTATTCTTTGGCAAATAAATGCTTTCAATCATAATGGCTTGCTCGCCATTGATATCTTGCGACTCATCAATCAACGCCACTGGGTAATGATGACGAATATAACGCGCCAGCTTATCCCCTTGGCGACCAGTTAATGCTTGGTTTAAGCGTACCATTTGCAGACTAAAAGTCGTCTCGCCACGCTCTTCTAAAATGACTGGCAGCCTATTACGCACAGCCAGCACAATATGACGGTTAAGATTGGCTAAGACCAACAATATATGCTGATTTAAACTGTCTAGCATGTCTAAGAGAGCCATTAACTTGCTAATGCTCTCTAGTTCAAAAAGCGTCTGATGCTCTTTTTCTTTATTCTTATTAAAGTTCTTGATTTTGCCATCTTCATCTGGATATCTGGCATCTTGCAATGATGTCAAAATCTTATTCTCGCTCTCATTTAAATAGCTATTAAATGTCAGCTGATACTCCGATATTTTTTGATGCACTTCAATAATGGCATCAAACTGTTTGGTTAAATTAGAACCACCACGAAACCCTTGAGACTTTCTATAGTCAGGATTTAAGTAAGGCTGGATATCTGCTAAATCTAACTGAGAAAACTCATTGATTAGCTTTTCGTATGCCTCAAAGTCAAAGCTTTTCTCATGCCTTATCTCATCAATCGGCGCAGAGATAAAATTAAGCGAGCGCGTCACATATTTTTTATGATCGCTAACTGCAGTCAGCTTACCTTGCTGATCCATTAGCGCGTAAAGTTTAGGCTGCTCATAATACAAACGGCTTTGAAACTGACGCAGCTCATCATGAATAATACTGTCAGTCACCTGTTCAATACTGCTGTCTTCAATAATCCCCATACCCTGCTGGTGACCAGTTTCGCTGCTGTACTCCGTCAACCATTTTTGCGCCAAGCTATCAAGCGTGCCTACAAATAGCTTATCCAATGTGGTGAGTACCAGTGCCGTACGCCTGATAGCTTCCGCCATTGGGTAACTGTACACGTGATCCAGCAAATAGCCGACTAGATGCAAGTTAATAGGATCTTGCATAATGCCATCTAAGCGCACATATTTGGCCTGATTAACCAACCAATCTTCGCGGTCTTTCTTTGCTTGTTTACGTTGCTCAGCCGCCGCTTGCTTATCAGTAGCAAGGTCTTGATTTAACTCGTTAATATCTGTTTCAATGTTTGCGTCTACGTCTGAATCATTGCCTGCTTGTGCGTCTTTATTACCCTCAGGCATGACTTGTAGTATATTGGGATAGAGACTCTCTTTGTTGCTAGTATCAGCACTTAGGCTATTGACCCATTGTAATAGCTGATAAAAATCTACCAAACGATCATGGATACGCTGACGCATTTCGGCAGCGGCAGCTCGAGTAAAAGTCGTGGCTATGATTTGCTCTGGCGCACGTCTCGCTTCAATCAGTAGGCGCAGCACAATACCTGTCAGCGTCCAAGTTTTGCCCGTGCCCGCTGAGGCTTCAATCAGGTGTTTACCCGTTAGATCAACATCAACTGCCGGTATGACATCATTTTTACGTTCAGGCACAGCAGATAAAGTCAGCCCATCTGAGTATTCATCAAATAAATTCGGTTGTGTAGACGAGTCAATGCTATTGGTTGGGTCGATAAAGTCTGTCATATGGGCGCATACTTTTAATTATTATTTATTAGAACAAGATAGCAAAAATTAGTTAGGGGCTGCTTTAGATAATGAGCTAACCATCTAAGTTAGTTAACGCATTAAACATCGGCTCATACAGTGGCTGAGCTAATGTAGTCAACGCTGCTGACAAAGCCTTAAACGCATCTTGGTCACGTAGTACGTACTGCCAAATGGCATGCTGCGAACAAGTATCGTATACCGTGTCTGAGTTGTAGTTGGGTCTTAACCAGTCGGAGAAGTCGGCACGTTTTGGCCAATAGCTATTGCCGTCACCTTCTTCAGGCTTTAGATACTTATCAAGGTAATTCAGTGCATATTCTGGTAATAACGTAATGGGCACTTGACCCGTTAACTTACCAAAAATAGCCCATTTTATCAGTTCAATTACAGCGTCTTCATAGACAATTGGGCTTAGTTTAAATGCGATTACATCTTTATAGTTACCAACTTGTGAGCTGGGCTTATTAAAGCGCCAAATACTCACGCCATCATTTAATGCCACTTGCTCGGCAGTGGTACGTCTGGCCACTTGCCAATACAAATGTGACAACCAAAACTTGAGCAAATGCCTAGGACTGGCAGAATTGGGCAATATGTTTAACCATTGCTTGGGTGATTGCTGAGCATAAGGCACGCCTGCCTGAATAACTGATATGGGTGCTAACATTGGTACTAAGCCCTTTATCTTAATGACTTTCGGCAACAGCTTAAGCAGTGTCTTTATACCCTCTATATCTGTCTGGCTGTTTGACTCGTTATCAGTGTTATTCAGTATATTTTTTAGCTCTATCTGAACCGGATGCTCGGCGGTTGGCGTCAATAGATGTAAGGCTGTAGCGCCATCTGCTCCACCCTCATTGAGAATACTGCTCTCATCAAAGCCATTAGCCATTAACTGCTCTTTGAACTCTAGACATTGCTGTTGTAGTTTCTTTTGTTGATTGGGTAATGTAGTTTGGCGAGCGACACCAGCGGGCATGATTTTTTGATACATCAGGATCGGAGTAGTGGTTTCAGCCGCTGCATTACTATCATCCTTCTTAGTCTCATCGGCGACCAATTGCTTAATCAAATGGTCTTTGATTTGATAGGTAGTTAAACTGTTTAGAAATAGCGGCTCTTGATGCGAAAGTGCTTCTTCACCTTGCACCACATGCACTTTTTGAGACCGTAAGAACGCTTTGGCAGGATGGCGCACTTGGTAAGCCAACACCCCTTCAATATCTATCTCTCCGATGTTAAATACACTATCAGATAAATCTTGGATGAGCGCTTCCATCATGCTACTGACATCGCCAGCATCAACAGCTGTATCTAGCGCCAATAGTTCGACCAATGCAGACAAGGTTTGATTGTCTACTTGACCTAGCTGACCCAAGCCTTGACCTAGCACCTGAGCGATTGACTCATACTGTGACTTTGTGGGTAGGCCGACCAACTCTTTATGCTCACTAGATACTCGCCCTTTCAAGGTATCAAACACCGCTTGCCAAAGCGGTGCAGGCGGAAACTGTTTTTTCTGAGCCAGCTTGGTTTTGCGCATGGCTGTATTTAATAAAATATCCAGCTCATCAATCATATCGACAGGGCTGGTATCCTGAGCATTGATATTAACGTTAGCATTAGCATTAGCATTTTCATCAATATCAGGAGACGCTTGCTCAAAAACATCAGTGCCTTCAATTTCTGTCTCAAACAGACTCTCATGGAAAGGCAGAGCAGGATGCTCAGTTACTAACCACTGCTTAATCAATTTTGGCAAATAGCGCTTGAGACTCTCGGTAGTGGGATCAATATTCTCAGGCAACGTTTCAAGCGAGTTCACCTGCCATTGCACCTCACCTTGTAGGAACTGTAATAGCTCACTCACTGGGTTGGCTGGCAAATGCTCATGAGTATCCGTCAAGCTTTGACCGTTGTAGAACATCCAACATGCACTGCGCGCACATAGTAGTGCATCTAAAAATGCGCCGTTGTCATCATCTTCACTAACTCTGTCACCGCGGCGGGCATTGGTCGCTTTCATCAAATCATAGCGGTTGTCACGATCACGCCCAGGAAACTCAGAGAGATCCATATTGAGCATCACCACCAGCTCAAAAGGCACGTTTCTTAGTGCACCAAATCGACCAAAGGTAATCACACCCGTCGGCTCCGCACTGACCTGCTGACTTTCAAGCTCGTTTTCGATACTGTCTAGCATAAAGCTCAGCTTGAGCGGCAACTGCTCCACACCTGCCAGCCTCTGCTCTACTTCTCTGTTGTCGATATCACCACTAGCGTACTGCCTATAGTGACGATTGGCTCGTAGACTTGATTTAAAACCATTCATCGCATTGTAGATGGCGCGCATGGTACGCGTTTGGTCCACATCGCCAAAGTAGCGATGGATAACTTGTGTCTCAATCTGATCGAGCCAATCTTCCGCTTTCATTTTTTGTGTATGGTCATCACGACGTGCGACCAAGCCCGTGTAAATACGACAAAGCGCTTCAACAATCAACGCATCATTTAGGCTCACTTGTGGTAACGGTAAGGTCATTTCTGGCAACGCAGTGCTTGGCCATTCATCCTCATCTAACGGATACAAGCAGTCGCTCAACTCAGCCTCTGGCATGACCAGACCTAAGGTCAATCTGTCTAGTGCTTGTGCAAAGCTAAATCGATAGTCGTAATCATTACTGTCCAAAGTTTGCTTAAGATGCAGCTCATCAAAACCGCGAATAAATCCCGCCTCTACCAACAAATCACAGCCACGGCTCATCTGCTCATGAGTCAGTCCAAAGCTTTCAAATAAAGGCGGTAACATGAGCCAGTCTAAGACTTCAGCCGCTTCAAAACGAGCGCTATGACTACCCAATAGTTTATAAAAACCAATAATGGCTTCCCATAACTGGCGTATATCTGCATCGACAACACCCGTCACTTTGGCAGGCAAGGTCAAACCATCCTGACCTTTACCGTTGACGAAGATAGAGCCAATCAGCGCATGATGACGTTCAACATCGGGTAGCAGCACAACAATGTCAGAGATATGGCGTTTCTTTTCACCCAGTTTGACAGGTTCGTTCAACCAACGGCCGATCATAATACGCAACACTTCAAGCTGGCGTTGCAAACTATGACACGAATGAATGCTTAGGCTATTATCTTGCGAAGAGATTGCCCAAAAACGGTCTATCTCAAAGCGCTTATTCTCTAACGCTTCATCTTCATACCAAGCCGTTGCTGGCTTAGCTTCATCAAAGCTCGGCTCTAGTTGCTTACTTACTGCTTGCGAGACTGTAGCAGCCGTTGCTTGCTGGGTCGATTGCTCATCCAGCATCAGCACATCGTTTTGCAAACGCTTTAACAAACTTGGACTATTCTGAGCGCTACTAGCATCGTCGATATACTCAGCAGCAACCCCATTATTAGAACCAATGCTCAGCGTCTCATCAAAATTATCTTGCCATTCAACCAGTGCATCGTCGTACTGCTCATTACCCGACAAGTTGGCAAGCATGGCAAAAGCATCGCGCGACTGCTTGCCCAAACGTGATAGCAAACTGTGGCCGTAATCACGCAAAAACACACTTTCAGGATTAATAATCTGCTGACGCTGCAACCATGATTTATCGACGATATCCGCCCAAAACAGCTTTGATGGATTGTAATGCAATAGCGTGATATTCATGTATTGCGACAGGCGCTGTAGGAAGTCTAGCTCGGTCTGTGGCAGTTGCTGGATAGTAAAGATACGCAGTATGGCTGGCAACTGGTCACGCTCATTTGCCTTGTTATTTTTTAAGGCCGACCAGAACGCACGCTCCAGTGCCACACGGTGTAGATGAACATCAGCAAATAAATGCGCCCATAAGAATCTTTGGGCAACTTCCAACTCAACATAATGCTCGACCAACCACTCAGGCGTGCCACGCGCATATTTATCAAAACGCAGTGACAGTGCATCTTTATCTGCTATCAACTCATCTACATTCAGTGGCTCGTTGTGCGACCATAGCGCCAACCAATCCTCACGGTGGGTCAAATAGCGGTTAAACACCCTCGCCAAATCGCTTGCCAACTGCCAAATACGGGCATCTTGTTGCGCTTTATCCTGTTGTAAGCTGTCTTGTTGAGCACTTGCCTGTGGGTCATCAATCAAAGATGCCAGTAATGGATAAACCGGATGTTTTTCATCTGTAACAATCGACTCTTGATAGTAAGTTAAGTACCCAAACAGTCGCCATTGCATCACCGTTGGTGACAACACCGCCACTTCCGGCACGTTTAGAGTTGTCGCTTCAGGGTTTTGCGCCAGTAAGTACGCATTATGGCGAGTCAATACATCTTGCATCAGCGTCCATTGATACTGACCCCAGAACTTAGTACGCACCAACGTACTAATACCAGCACGGCTGGCAATCGTCTTGTCCAACCAATCGCCCAATACCATTGACGGTACAATGACAATAAAAGGCTCAAATACAGGCTGATCCTTGGACTGGTATTGTATAAGCAGTTGATCTACAAGGTTTTCGGTGCGGTGCGATTGAATAATGGTAAACATAGACACTAATCTGATTGGAAGTATGGAAGCGCAAAACGAACGAATCTTGCTTGAAGGTCTTGAAGTATCTATCGTTTTAGCAAAAATTTAGATAAAATAAATTTGTTATAATAGGGTCTGTTGAACAACACTGGTGAATCTATATTTCATAGTCGTGGTCAACATTTGCTTCTGCTAACATTGCAGTTTCATATAGCGTAAAAATAACGACAACTATCAATGATTATTGAGTCATAGAAATGATGGAAATACGCTGATGATCAGTGTGCCATTGATAGCTATAGTTTACTAGTATATATGCTAGCAGTACAATTGTTCACGACATTTAGTGTCGTTTTCCGTCCAATTGTGCAGATCAAAAAAGACTATCGTCGTTTTTGTTAAAATAGCTGTTATAGTTTATATACCCTCAACCTTTTTTATCAGCGGGATAACGAAATATTATGCCCTTGCGTCCTATTGATGCCATTTTTGTTCACCCTAAGCGACGTTTGTACGTCGTTTACTATCGCGGTGAACTGTGGCAATTGCCACGTATGAAAATTGATGATAGATCATGGCAAAACAGACAACCTTATACTGATGACGGTAAATCGCTCTATCTCAGTATTCATCAAGCCATTAGCGACCCTATACTGGCACAAAAGCTTCGCACATTAAACTTGCCAGTCGCTGTACGCGGGAGCACGTTACCACGCTTTGAAGCATGGTGGGAAGCACATGGATTTAAGTGGCTGACAGAAAAACTTACCTCCGGCGAGTCGCCTTTGGCTGCGCACCAAACAGCACCCACGAGAACAATTGACAATCAATCTGCTTTGTCTTCAAACTCCCCTCCTGTCCCATCAAATACAGAGAACCAGCTAAGTAGTGACAATGATGAGCAAAAAACAACGCTACCTTTAGAAACAGATGTTTTTGCAGATATGCTTGCGGATTTAGCAGATGAGGTGTTGCACCAAAAGATCTAAAATATATTATAAATCCATCACAATTTTTTATGTAAACCCAACGTAAAATAATTAAAAAAAGAGCAGTCATACATGAAAGACTACAAACTGCTGCTAGCCGGGCTGATTTTACTACTACTCGTCATCTTCATTGCAATATTTGCTTGGTTGTATACCAGTAACCGTAAAAATACAGATCCTTTGCCAATCATGGCAAACAAAAATGAATCGACAGCTACCACTACTCAAGATGATGCAAAGTCACTGAATGATAGTGCTGTATATTTGCAAGCGGAAAAAAGTCTACAGATACCTCTAGACGATATCATTGCTAGATTCGAGTCTCGATATCCCCACATACAGGTATTGGCAAACTACGTCCCTGCAAGCGACATCCTAACTCTATTAGATAACGATACTAGCAAGCCATCAAAATTTATATTTGATGTCGATATGATTATCGCTAATGATAGATTATCGACAGAAAGACTCGCACCGTTACAAGCAGAGCTTAAAGCTGCTCAAGATAAAATCAAGCAAAGTAATGCCCTTACCGACAGTGCAGATGAGCCCAGTCAAGAAAATCTGTTTAGTGATGAATCAGAGGGAGATACTGATGGTAATATCAATATAGAAGCACGTACTCTGAATTCTTTTAGCTATGCGTTAAAAGGTGAGCAAACGCTTGAAGGGGTTATTTTGACAGATAACACGGCTGCTATTACGTTCCGCAACTTTTTACTCTCAAGCACAGGACAAGACATCTTAAAAGAATATGATTATTATAATATTGAAGGCTATAAAAACAGCGTCAATGATCTATTTAATCCAACATCACGTACACAACAAGTATCAGAAACTGGATCAACCAATGTCGCTGATGCCCTTAGCAATGGCGAGTAATAATAAATTATCTATATTTATATTTTGTTGATTGCTTTTATGACTGCTTTTTCCTACAATGTCACTCCATAATGCGCCTATAGCTCAACAGGATAGAGCAGTTGCCTCCTAAGCGATCGATCCGAGTTCGAGTCTTGGTGGGCGCACCAATAAATATTATCAGAAGTAATAAAAAAAACCTCATAGCCTATACGCTGTGGGGTTTTTTTATTACTTAATATGTCAAAATCATAACTTTATATAACTTACGATAACTTTTCACAACAGTATTTTGAGGGTATATCTAGCAGATATCTGAAAATACTTTTAAACGGAATATCAAACTGCTAATTTCAACGCTCACTCTTTAGGGGGTTAATGCTCCAAAAATCTTGGGGCAGTTCAGTATAAGACCTATAGCTTTCTCAGGCCTTTATTATTAGGTGAGATTATCAATATTGGAATTTTGAAATAATCATTGTTTACTAATTTCAGTCCTAAAAACTCAAGATAAAATCATCGAAATATAACCGCCAATCAAAGCTAAGACGGTCGTAAGCGCATAACTGACAGGATAAGGTATAGCAGCAACTGAACTTTTTGCCTCTTCCATAATGGCGTTTAGTCCAGGTGTACTATTTCTAGCGCCAGTGGCGGCACCATCAGCGATGATCGAGTTAAGTTTAAAGAATTTCACCCCTATCCAGAAGGCAACGAGCGGTGGTATTAACGCACCTGCTATTCCGATTACTGCTAGCCATAATAGAGTATCACCATGTAAGGCTGTAATAACTTTAGGCCCAACATTGGCGGCTAAAACTGCCACAAAAACGTTTAAACCAAAATCTTGCAAGAAGCTTCTGGCGCCTTCATGTATCGGACCACCAAACTCAGGGTTGCGACTGCGAAAATAACTAACGGCAATCCCAGCAAGAATACACCCTGCTGAAGTTCCTAGTGCAAATGGAATACCTGCAATTCGGACCGTTATAATACCGACTAAATATCCGATAACCATCGCAACGGCAAGATAAATTATTTCAGACTTCATGGTTGGTAATATTACTCGTCCTCCCAAGCGTTGCCCTGCCATATTTAAAGCCACATCTGGACCTGCCAATCTAATCACATCGCCGAAAGAAATCTGTGTTTTAGGACCTAGTGGAATTTCATTACCTGCTCTAAATAAAGCTTGAACAGTAACACCTCCTATTCCAAACTCGCTGAGGTCATGAATGTTTTGACCTGAAATATCATGAGAGCCGATGTGAATATCTGCAACTTCTATAGGAACATTGCGGGCCAATTGATCATCAGCTTCAGGTCCGATGAGCTCATTGTCTACAAAAATTAAATCATGAATATTGGCTCTAACCGTAACGATATCGTTCAGTTGAACGATAGGACCATCTGATAAATCTACAATCGCGCCACTTCTAACCAAACGTAGAATAGGCGCTTGCGGATACTCTTTGACTAACGCTGAGATACTTTTGCCAACAATGTTTTTGTGAGTCACATAAAAGGCTCGTAAATCATACGGTGAAAAACCCAGTGTTAATGCCTGAGGTGCTCCAGGTAAAGGATCTGTCGCACCGCCATTATAATTAGCTTCAGCGGCTTTAGCCTCTTCAGCAGAGTTGTAACCAAAAATCTTAGGTAAATAGCGAATGAGTAAAATAATACCAACAGTGGATAAGACATAGCTAACGGCATAGGCTGCAGCCATATTGGCACCAACTTCTTCCGCTGTTATTCCTGACGGTGGTATATAGGCACCACTCGATAAAGCGCCTTGCCCCACTCCTAGTATGGCCGTTATGGTATAGCTGCCAGAGATAAGTCCTGTTGCGTATCCAGGTGCTAAGCCTGCAAACTTTGCCCCAAAAAAGCAGATAATCCAGTTTAGTGACCAGACAATGACGCCGATACTAATGAATGCCAAACCACCTTTTTTTAATCCAGCAAAAAACTGAGGTCCAACTTTAAGCCCTAAAGCATACATAAAAAGAAGGAGCATAAAGGTTGAAAGAACCCCTGGTATGGCATAAGTAATATCATAAGCAGATTGTGCAATCATCGAAAGCACAACCCCTACCAGCAAAGTACCTGCTGTTGACCCTAAAGAGATATTCTTGATGCTACGATTACCAATATAAGTACCTAAAGCTAATGATAACAAGATAAATACTATGGGCTGATTATCCAGCAGTTGAAAAAATCCATGTAAGCCTGAAGCAGTAACAGGCTCTATCTTATCGAATATCTGACCGACTACAGTAGGATTACTCATAATGCTCTTCTATGTGTGATGAAAGGTACGAGTAGAGCTAGAATGTGAAACTGGATGCGCTTTATAGTATTCAACAGCGGCTTTAATATCACGTAATAACAACGCGGCCATATCTCGACTGATACCATGACGAATTAGAATACGTTGAATGACGGTGTCCTGACGATCGTTTGGTAGTGGATAAGAGGCTATTTGCCAACCATGCTGGCGAACTTTGTCAGATAAATCATAGAGATTGAAACCCCAGTCTCCTTCTTTTAGGGTATAACTAAGGGCAGGTAAACCACCTCGTCCATCATAAAACATCTCAAACGGACCTAACTTTGAGATTTCGTCTGCTAACCATTGAGCGGTATCTACACAGGCTTGTTGAACACCTCTATAACCTTCAAAGCCTAATCGTAAAAAATTATAGTATTGCGCGACAATTTGACCACCTGGTCGAGAAAAGTTAAGCGCAAAGGTTGCCATGTTTCCACCTAGATAATCTACATAGAATATCAAATCTTTTGGCAAGTCTTCTTCTGAGCGCCAAACTACCCAGCCGACACCTAGTGGTGCCAGACCGTATTTATGACCACTCGCATTGATAGACTTCACTCTATCGATACGAAAATCCCACTCAAGTTCAGGTTGAATGAAGGGCGCTATAAATCCACCCGAAGCGGCATCTACATGAATAGGTATGTCCCATCCTTTTTCGCTTTGAATATCATCTAGCTCTTTTGCCATCGCAGCGACGTCTTCATACACACAAGTGTAAGTCACACCTAAGGTAGGAATGACGCCAATGGTATTTTCATCAACATAGTCTTTTATTTTTTCGGGATTGGTACTAACCTCATTACCTTCAAGTGGAATTTGACGAAGCTCAACATCAAAATACCGCGCAAATTTATGCCAACAAATCTGTACTGGCCCAACGACTAAATTGGGCTTTGAGGCATCTAATCCTGCTGCTTCGCGTTTTTGACGCCAGCGCCATTTCATGGCTAATCCACCAAGCATACAGGCTTCTGATGAGCCCGTAGTTGAGCAACCAAGAGTCGTATGAGCTTGTGGACTATTCCATAGATCCGCTAAAATATGAACACAACGTGCTTCCATTTCAGCAGTCTGTGGATATTCATCCTTATCAATCATATTTTTATCGACACATAAGTCCATGATGTCATGAACCTCATCTTCCATCCATGTTGTACAAAATGTAGCCAGATTCTGCTTGGCATTGCCATCGAGAAGTAGCTCGTCTTTTATAAACTGAGCAATAACTTCTGGCTGGGTACTATTTTGAGGCAATTGAAATTTATTGAGTAGCGTATTACTCATTGGGTCTTCGTAAACGTCTTCGCTAATAGGATCTATCCGATTTCGGTTGTGTAAAGGCATAATCTAACGTTCCTTTATATGATTGAAAACTAATTGTATGTGTCGACCTATAAATATTAGATACCTTTGCAAGTTTAGAATATGTTGCCTTATTGTTAAGTTAAATTTATATGATAGTTATGTTATTGTTAAACAAAGTAATATTTATCTTAAATAAATATTTAAATTAACTAACTAAATTATGGGCTATATTTGTAGGCATTAACTTGGAAAATCATAGTTACGCAACCAGACGATAATAACTAAACTGCATTTTTAGTGATATCGCTGATGGCTTCGAATCTTGTTTGGTAGTCTTGGTGATAGTTCTACAGTTTTTTCAACATAGATCACTCATAAGCTATCTGAATTTACGATACCTCAGCAGTGACATTTTCTACCCACCCTCCCCCCAATGACTTATAAAGATTCAGCAGCATTTGTGCTCGAGCCAGCTGCGACTGAACCAAGTTTTCTTGTATTTGTTCTGAGTCCAGTTGCGCGGTCAGTGCCTCATCTAACGTTTGATAACCGTAGCGAAAGAGTTTTTCGGCATCGGTGGCACGTTTTACAGATTGCCGATAAGCCTTATTCAATAAGATTTGTTGCTGCTGCAGCGCCTGATGTGCTTGATAGGTATTATCTACCTCACCAAGCGCACGCAGTAGACTTCGATCATATTGCAGTAGCGCAGTTTGCAAGCGAGCATCGGCGCTTTCAATATTGGCTTCAATCCGGCCATTGGTAAAAATCGGCACATTTATACCCACACTAAGTATACTGCCCCAGCCCTTCAAATCTGGCACATCACTGTCAACATCAATACGCCCGCCTTGACCTAAAAAACGAATGGAGAATCGCGGTAGTAGATCGGCTTTGGCACTTGCTAGTTTGGCAGAATAGGCATTAACTTGAGCTCCATAAGCACGCAGATCTGGACGACGTTCTAGCAACCCTTGGGGTGTTTGGCCACTGGGTGCACTCGGCTGATGGCTAAGAATGTCTATATTGGTTGAAGGCAGAACAAAGCTTTGCGGTACTTGCCCAATGAGTACGGCAATGCTACGTACGTGTGTTGCGTACTCTGCGTTGATTGTGCTTTTTTTAGCACGCATAGCGTTGAGTTTACTTTGGATATTATTGACTTCATACATGGTGACTTGACCCGCTTGAAAACGCCCTTGCACATATCGCTCAAAACGAGTCAAGATGTCTATATTGCGGGCGGTGATGACTTCCCGCTGTTGGGCTGCACGGGCTTGAAAATAATGATCAGCAATCTGATCTGCCAGTAGCATTTGCGCGCCATAAACCTTTTCTTGCACACCCAATGCTGCATAACGAGCGGCATCAGCATCGCTTTGTTTTTTTCCAAATATATCCGGCTCCCACGCAGCAGCAAACCCCACATTAGCATGGCTACTGTCTAGGTCTTGGCGAGTCTCAAGAAGCGCAGTACTAGCACCTAATAGATTACTAAGGTTCTCATTTGCAGAAAGATGAGCAGAGCCGTCTATAATGCCCGCTGAAGCATTGACACCAACTTGTGGCCCAAGATCAGCATTGGCAAGGCGACTGATGGCCCTTGCTTCTGCAAAACGGCTTTCAGCGATGCGAATATCGGGGCTGTCTTGCAAGCCTTGCTCTATCAGGCTACTTAGTAATGGATCTTGCCATTGTTGCCACCAGCGGCTAATTTCCGGACTGCCCTTCGCCGCTTGATTTTCGTTAAATGTCATCGGAATAGAAACATCACTTTGGCGAACGACCTGTGTGCTTTGGCAGGCGCTTAAGAGTAAGGTCAATGCTCCCAAACTCACCCCTTTGCATAATGGAAACATGAGCTTCTTCTCCTTATATTTTCTATCATTATTTTAAATCTAATTATCTTAAATATAATTACAGTAGACCTATAGTTGATTCCGTTTAAAAGAGACACAAGACAACCGAGTGCAGAGGTATATGTCATACTTCAAGCGAGGTCAACGCTGTCACTCTTTTATAAAGGATTGACGATATGACAGGCTCTTTAGTGAGACTGCCTGTCTTATTGATTACCCCATCTTTTCAAGCATCGCCTTAAATCGTATCAAGGCACAAATAAGAAACACGACGCCGATACCTGTCATGACTAATAGCTCAGGCCAAACAATGTCCAAGCCAGCATTACGAAATAAAACGTTTTGTGTAAAACTAATAAACTGAGTCGTGGGCCAGTACTCACTTATCATTTGTGCCGCTTCAGGCATGTTGCTGCGCGGCGCTATAGAGCCAGATAAGAGTAGTGATACAACCAAGACGGGCAACATCAGCAAGGCGAACTGCGGCATACTTGGTGCCATGGTCGATAACATAATGCCTAGAGAAGATATAGAAAACAGATATACAACGACGCCACTGCCAAATAAAAGCAGGGAGCCGTTAATAGGAATATCAAGCAAATATTGAACCACAAAAATCATTGATAACATGGATGCACATAAAATCACCAAGCCATTGGCAAGTATTTTTGAAATCACTATTTCTGTTGCATTAACGGGCATGACTAATAGGTGCTCGATGGTACCGCGTTCGCGTTCCCGGATAACGGCAGCACCAGACAACCCTATTGCCAAGAGCGTAATCATATTGCAGACTTCCATAACCGGTGTATACCAGTAGCTGTCTCCGTTTGGGTTGAATATCATGTTCAGTACTGGCTTGACCAATAATGGTGGATCTGCTTGTTTTAAAAAATCGCGTACTTCCTGATTAAATATCTGGATAATGTAGGCCTGCCCAATACCTGCTTGAGTCATGGTGGTCGCATCGATTAACAGCTGAACTTGCGGTTTTCGTCCAGCCAGCACATCTCGTTCAAACCCAGGTGGAAACTCCAACACAAAAATAAGCTTGCTTTTGTCCATCAATTCATCGACATCTTCGCGTTTTACATCGACAGGAGCTAGAAAATAAGGTTCTTGCAGGGCATCCTGAATTTGTCTGGTTAGGGCTGTTCGGTCTAAATCTATAATACCTACGGGCGCATTACGTACATCTGTATTGATGCCTTCTGCCACAGTATAAATAGTGACAGAGAAAACAAATCCAATCATGAGGAATAGTATCTTGTCTGCAAACAGGCTTCGCAATTCTTTAATGCTCAACGTCCAGATGTTTTTTAAAGTCCGCATTTATACCTCCTGCTTTTTCAGGAAAATAGCGGCAAATATAATAAATGCCAAGGCAAAGGCTGTCAGAACCATATATTCAGTCAAAAAGCTGGACCAACCCAGCCCTTTGGTAAAGCCGCCAATACTGATACGCTGGTACCATGATGCAGGAAACCCGACCCCAATGGCATAAGCGAAGCTGTCCATACTTGATAGCGGGTACAACAATCCAGAGTAGTTAATGGTGGGTATCAGAGTAACAATAGCAGTGACAAACAGTGCAGCAACCTGTGTTCGAACCAAACTGGAAATTAAAAGTCCCAGTCCTGTAGACACATAGACCAACAACAATGCGCCAAAAGACATTGCCCAAAAAGAGCCTTTTATGGGTACTTGAAACCAAAATACAGCCATGAGCACAAGTATGAGATAATTGATAAGTCCCAAAGCGACATAAGGCAGCTGTTTTCCAAGAAGATATTGAGGCACGCTGGCTGGTGACGTATACAGATTCGATATCGAGCCAATTTCGCGCTCACGCACCACACCCAGTGTGGTCATCATTGCCGGAATCAACATGAGTATCATCATTAGCACGCTTGGAATGACCGCATTCACACTTTTGAAGTCTTGGTTATACATAAAGCGTGGAACGACTTCAGCAGCAGGCTCTAAATCAATAGGTAAGCCGGTGTCTTGAAAACGGTCTTTAATATACATTTCCATAATACCCCCGACATAGCCCTCAATATTGGCTGCATTGAATGGCACTGTCCCATCAATGTAAAAGCTTGCTTCTGGTTGTCTGTTAGCCGATAAGTCGTGCCCATAATCTACTGGAATATCAATAACCAATTGAGTCTCAGAGCTTCTCAATGCATATTCAGCTTCTTTTATTGAGTGTACAGGTGGCGTAGATTTAAAGTATTCTGATCCAGAAAAATATTCAACCAATTGTCGGCTTTGTGCCGATTGATCTTGGTCTAGTATGCTATAAGGCAAATCGTGCACATCAAAAGAGATACTCCAACCAGTCATGACCATCAAAATAATGGGCCCAACGATAGCAAAAAACAGCCTGATTTTATCGCGTAATAGCTCTTTAAATTCACGCGTGGCAAATGTCCACACAGTGGTAAACCAATACTTAAGCGTGTCGGTTTTGTCGGTTTGACTATCAGCTTCAGACGCTATGATCGCTGATTCTGCTGGTGTATTTTCAGTCGTGTCGTTTTGGCTGGTGGGTTCAGTGTCATTTTTTTCATCTTCGAGCAGATACTCTACAAAAGCTTCTTCGAGATCTTCCGCTTGTTTATTATGTGTCAGCTCTGTCGGTGTACCAACGACCAGCACGCGACCACGGTGCATAAAAGAGATGCGATCGCATCGACTGGCCTCGTTCATAAAATGAGTAGAGATAAATATCGTGATTTTATCTTCTCGTGAAAGCGTCAATAGCTGTCGCCAAAACATATCACGAGCACCAGGATCGACGCCTGAGGTTGGCTCATCCAAAATCAATACTTCGGGATGATGCAAACAAGCCGCTGCCAGCTGTAATCGTTGGCGGATACCCAGTGACAACGAGGCTGGCGCTGTATCCGCCACGGCACTGAGGTCAAATTTATCTAACGCATCCTTTACGGCCTGCTGTCCACGCTCTCCTTCTATTTGATAAAGGGTTGCATGCAGCTCTAAGTTTTGACGTACGCTCAATTCTTCATAAAGCGAGAAAGACTGCGACATATAGCCGACGCGCATTTTTGTCGCTATGTCATTTGCATCGATAGATTGACCCAGTAATTTGGCTGAACCCTCTGTTTTATCAATCAATCCAGTCAGCATTTTCATCGTGGTCGATTTGCCACAACCGTTAGACCCCAAAAAACCAAAAATCTCACCTTTCTCAATACAAAAGCTGACATTATCAACTGCTGTAAAGTCTCCAAAACGCTTGGTTAGGTTTTTTGCCTCAATAGCGGGCGGTGCATCAGGATCAGGGACAAATGGCGTGATAACCAACGCGCCTGCATTCGTTTGTTTCTCTGGTGGCAATAGCTTGATGTAGGCTTCTTCAAGTGACGTGACATTCAGCTCTGTCATGACGCTTTTCGTCCGCTGATTGGCTAAGAGCTTGCCATCATCCATCGCTAGCAGGTATTCAAAATTTTTGGCTTCATCAATATAGGCTGTCGACACGATGACCGTCATCTCTTGACGTTCAGCTTGTAGCGAGGCCACTAATGACCAGAATTGACGGCGTGATAAGGGGTCTACCCCTGTGGTTGGCTCATCCAGAATCAGTAAGTCAGGATTGTGCACCAATGCACAGCATAAGCTCAGTTTTTGCTTCATTCCGCCCGATAGCTTGCCAGCCGCACGATCAGGAAACGGTGCTAGCCCAGTTGCCTCAAGCAAACGGGCTATTCGTACATGGCGCTCATGCGCATTCAATCCAAACAGTCGCGCATGAAATTCCACATTCTCATATACCGACAGGGTTGGATAAAGATTATGCCCTAAGCCTTGTGGCATAAAGGCGATATGTTTTGACAGCGCCTCACGTGCAGATTTTTCTGCCATATCCTTACCGAATACTTGCACGGAGCCATTTTGAATGACCTTGACCCCTGCAATAAGAGACAACAACGTTGATTTTCCGACACCATCAGGACCAATTAGCCCAACGGTGCTCCCTTGTAAAATATTTAGGGAAATATTATCAAGAGCAACCGTCTTGCCATATGTATGCGACACAGTGTTAATTTCAACGGCGGTATGTTGGCTATCCATACGTTATCTCTCAGTTTGTATCGTTAATTTATTCATAAAGATAACTCTTCGGTTGTAAAACCCTCTGAATAATTTATGACCTCATTTTCTGCTGTCATACTCGAACGTGAGAAACTAGGATTGGCCTTTTTTGGGAAGGTTTATAGCAAGATTATTCGGCCATACTACGTCGGTATTGCTACGCACATAACCATTACCTGTCATGCCGCCTTTGAGTAGACCTTTGTATTCTTTAGCTATTTCAACAGGTAATTTGATACGCACTTTAAACATGAGCTTTTCGCGCTCGTTCTGTGTTTCCACTGACTTGGGTGTAAACTGTGCTTGTGATGCAATAAACGAGACTTTTGCGGGCCACACACTATCCAGACCATCTAGCACGACTCTCGCGTCATTACCAACTTGTAGTCCACTCATCTGCCCATTAGGTAAAAAAAGAGTCATAGACACATCTTCTGTGTCTAGCAGGCTGACCATTTTGCTGCCTGCTGCAATCACACTACCAACCTCGGCAATTCGGTATTCCACACGGCCCGCTTTAGGACTGCGTATCAACATATCGTCATTCATCGAAGCGGCAGATTTTTCTTGAGCTTTGGCCTGATTGACGCCAGCATTTGCTTCCGCTACTTGAGCATCGATTTGTTGAACAGCTGCCTGCGCTTCTGCGTACGCTGCTCTCGCCGCCTGCACGACCGCAACCGCGCCATTGTAGGCCGCTTGGCGTTTGGTCACCTCTGAATCTGACACCAAATCTTCGCGGCGCATCTTGCGGGCATTATCCAACTCCATTTTGGCTATTTTTTGCTGTTCAATCTGCGCATCGATTTGGGCGTTGGCACGTGCCATTGCCTGCTCTCCTTGCTTACGACCCGCCCGTGCCTGTGACACCATTTCATGTGCGCGCTGCTCGGTTGCCTGTGCCGCCACTAACTGACTTTCGCTTTGTGAAGAAGACAGCTTCACAAGCAGCTGATCGACTTCGACATCCTCTCCTTCCGCCACCAGCATTTGCTCGACTCTACCTGGATAAAGGCTAGCAATATCAAACCGCTCAAGCTCCAATCTACCATTTGAGCTGACTATTCCTAGCGGTAGGGCTTGTGCAAGCTGCTGCTGTTGCCAGTAATACCAACCGGCAGCAGCGGCCACGACAAGCAATAGAACCAAAACCCATGCTTTTTTCATAACGGTTCCTATATATTATTTATATGCGGAAATAAAACAAAAAATAACCAACCCATACGTCTTTTAACCGTATTAGGGCATGTCCTCAATTTAAAAATTTTAATGATTTTTAGTATAGGGCGTGTTGAGTGTAGGAAATCAGACTAAGCACACCTCGTGTCGATCACGATGACTGGCAATATTGGCGCTGTATGGGCACAAGACACTCTCTACGCCAAGGCGGGATGGTAAGTGATCTATATAAGATGTTCGGTACTCATGTTCGGCAATACAGTTAATTCATTGGGTATTGAGCCGATTAGGATACGACTTAGTAAGAAATACCAATAAATCCATAATTTTATTGTGGTTATGGTACTCGATACCACCTCAATAAACTATCAGAAACTGCATTTATTTTGAGCATCCTATGATTCATCCAATACAATCCTGCAAGTTTTTTGACCGACTCAGAATACTAGTTGTACAAAAACTACTGCCATAGCAAACATTTTCATCATGAGTTATCACAATTATTTAACTGGTATAGATACATAAATATTTTTAATGATGGACATTGAGCTAACAAAACCATAATAATCCATGCTAATATTGTGGGGTTTTCATATATTAAACAATGTTTTTAAGTATTCTTCAAGACCAAATCTATTTTGTTGCTTTCATATATTTCTCAATCAGAGAATAAAAGGTCTTCACCATGTCTGAAACAACGCATAATCCATCCGAGAAAAATCTAAACTTTACCGCACTCATTGCCCTTGTCGTAGGCTCTATGATAGGCGGTGGTATATTCTCATTACCGCAAAACATCGCTGAAACTGCAAGCCCTGGTGCGTCCTTGATTGGCTGGGTCATCACTGGCATCGGTATGCTGATGCTTGCCTTCGTGTTCCAAAATTTAGCACATCGCAAGCCTGAACTTGATAGTGGGGTTTATGCCTACGCGCAGGCAGGCTTTGGTAATTATATGGGCTTCAACTCTGCATGGGGCTACTGGCTCTCTGCTTGGTTGGGCAACGTCAGTTACTACGTGCTGATATTTAGTACGCTGGGTTATTTTTTTAATGTGTTTGGAGATGGCAATACCCTAACGGCATTGGTGGGTGCCTCTGTATTATTGTGGGCATACAACTTCATGATTACCAAAGGTATCCAGACGGCTACCTCAGTCAATACGTTAATTACGATCGCCAAAGTGATACCGTTGTTCACCTTTATTGTCATTATTTTTACGGTCTTTAATATGGATCTTTTTAATAGCGACTTTTGGGGCAGAGAGACGGATCTAGGGTCAGTCCCTGATCAAGTTAAAAACATGATGATGGTGACGGTATGGGTATTTATTGGTATTGAAGGGGCCAGTGTCTATTCTGCACGCGCCAAAAAACGCTCCGATATTGGTAAAGCCACCGTATTGGGGTTCATTTTTACGTTAGTGCTATTAATGCTGGTTAACTTTTTAGCGATGGGTGTTAGATCACTCCCTGAGCTTGCAGCGATGAAAAACCCGTCGATGGCTTATTTGCTAGAGTATGCCGTTGGCCCGTGGGGCGCGACCTTTATCTCAGTAGGTTTGGTCGTCTCGCTACTCGGTGGTTTATTGGCTTGGACGCTATTCTGTGCCGAAGTTTTGTTCGTTGCCGCCAAAGACGAAACCATGCCGAGGTTCTTTTATAAGACAAATGCCGTTGATGTACCGGTAAATGCACTATTGGTGTCTTCTGCAGCGACACAGTTATTCTTAGTCATCACCTACTTTAGTAAAAGCACCTATAACAATATTTTTTATCTGTCCACTTCCATGATTTTGATTCCCTATTTCTTTTCTGCTGCCTATGGATTTTTGGTGGCCTATCGCAAAGAAGGTTACAAAGCATCTGAGAGTGCCACAAAAGATATTATTATTGGGGTAACCGCGCTGTTTTATAGTATTTGGCTGTTGTATGCCGCTGGTATTCAGTACTTTTTACTATCCGCTTTGTTGTATCTTCCTGGTGTGGTTCTCTATATAAAAGCACGCAGAGAGCACAAGCATCAGCTGTTCAATACAGCCGAAAAAGTGGTGCTGGTAGTCATTACTGTCAGTGCCATCTATGCAGCCTATGGCCTCTACAGCGGTACGTTAAGCTTGTAGTGACCCTATTAAATAAAATGCCTTACCGTTGTAATCACCAGAAAATCCGTTCGTCGTAATTGTCACATCAGTTGCTTTTTTAGATTGTTCGTCCTCTAAACAGTGGTGAGATACTTGCACCCAAACCGCATAAGGATACAAAAATGTCTGACAAATCTTTAGGTGTTCATTCAGAAGTCGGTAAATTACACAAAGTTATGGTGTGTTCTCCAGGTCTTGCCCATCAAAGACTGACACCGCAAAACTGTGATGATTTATTGTTTGATGATGTCATGTGGGTGAGCAAGGCCAAAAGTGATCATTATGATATGGTCACAAAGATGCGAGATCGCGATATTGAGGTGGTTGAGATGCATCAGCTGCTGGCACAAACCCTTGATAATAGTGATGCCATGCAGTGGATTATGGATCATAAAATCACTGATAATCATGTCGGTACTTTATTGGCTGGCGAAGTGAGAGATTGGTTGACCAAACTTGAACACAAGAAACTGTCTTCATTTTTAATTGGCGGCGTCACCACTGAAGAGTTACCGGATGATATTGGGGCGTCACTCAAAAAATTATCCGCACTGTCAGGTACGACTGAGTTTGTATTGCCACCACTGCCAAACACTCAGTTTCCTCGCGATTCTTCGAATTGGATATACGGCGGTGTGACGCTCAACCCGATGTATTGGCCCGCTCGCCAGCAAGAAACGCTCCTTATTTCTGCTATTTATAAATTTCATCCAGACTTTAAAGGCGCTGATTTCAAAATTTGGATGGATGACACTGAAGAAGATCTCTGTGGCTGTAGTTTAGAAGGTGGTGATGTCATGCCTATCGGCAACAAAACCGTGCTGATTGGTATGGGTGAGCGAACGTCACAACAAGCGATTACCAGACTGGCCAAGACTTTATTCATCGATGGTTCGGTTGACCATGTCATCGTAGCGGCCCTACCTAAGCAACGTTCTGCGATGCATTTGGACACCGTATTTACGTTTTGCGATATTGATTTGGTCAACGTGTTTCCGGCAGTGACAGATCATATTACGACCTTTCATATTCGTCCTGACGAAAGCAAGCCACACGGTATAGATGTGCGCGAAGATGACAGACATTTTTTGAAAGTGGTAGAAGAAGCCGCAAGGGTTGACAAATTAAGAGTGGTCGAAACAGGCGGCAATAGCTACGAAGTTGAGCGTGAGCAATGGGATGATGGTAACAATGTTCTTTCCCTTGAGCCAGGGGTTGTTATCTCTTATGACCGCAACACTTATACCAACACTTTACTACGCAAACAAGGCATTGAAGTGATTACGATTCCAAGCTCCGAGCTGGGCCGTGGACGTGGTGGTGGTCACTGCATGACTTGCCCTATCATTCGCGATCCAACGGATTAGAGCATGTTGAATCCTACCTGCTCATAGCGGTGCCAAATACAGTAATAGTCCATCCAAAATAAACACATACTAAAAATTAAGGAACCATCATGAGTTTCAATCTTCACAACCGTGATCTACTGAGTCTTATGCATCATAGTGAACGCGAGCTTACGTATCTTTTGGATATGGCTCGTGACTTAAAAAGAGCAAAATACTCAGGTACAGAACAAAAACACCTTTTGGGCAAAAACATTGCTCTGATCTTTGAGAAAACCTCAACCCGCACTCGTTGTGCTTTTGAAGTAGCGGCATATGACCAAGGTGCCAATGTGACGTTTATTGGCCCAAACTCATCACAGATCGGCTACAAAGAGAGCATGAAAGACACCGCTCGTGTGTTGAGCCGTATGTATGATGCCATCGAGTATCGCGGGTTCGGTCAAGAGATTGTCAATGAGTTAGCAGAATATGCGGATATTCCTGTCTTTAATGGCCTAACGAATGAGTTTCATCCCACACAAATGCTAGCAGATGTAATGACCATGCGTGAGCATACTGACAAATCAATCCATCAGATTAAATATGCTTATTTTGGTGACGCACGTAATAACATGGGCCGCTCATTATATTTAATGGGCGCTAAGATGGGTATGGACGTACGCCTTTGTGCCCCTAAAGATTTGTGGCCTGAAGCAGACTTTCTAGCCACTTGTGCAGACTTTGCCAAAGAATCAGGTGCGCGTCTTACCATCACCGAAGATGTAAAAACGGCGGCAAAAGACGTTGATTTCGTTCATACCGACGTATGGGTATCGATGGGTGAGCCTATTGAGAGCTGGGCGGAGCGAATCGATGCGCTAATGGCTTATCAAGTCAATATGGATCTGATAAAAGCCACTGGCAATCCAAGAGTGAAGTTTATGCATTGTTTGCCCGCTTTTCATAACTCAGATACCGAGGTTGGTAAAAAAATCACTGAAAAATACCCACAGCTCGCAGACGGTATCGAAGTGACCGAAGAGGTATTTGAATCCCATTACAACATCGCATTTGAGCAAGCCGAAAACCGTATGCATACGATTAAAGCCGTTCTGGTTTCTGCGCTTGGTAATATCTAACATATACCGAATGTATGCCATTTGCAGCGTGGGCTACTGGGGCGTGCCCTCAATTCAATCGATAGTCATCTAAATAGGTTAAAAGTGGCTAAATCTTGCCAAACGGCGTCAAATAGCTGACTAATATCTCGATATTATCTGCGCTATTTTTCTTGTTTGACTGCCATTTATCTCATTTTTATCACTATTTTTGAAATGAAGACACGCCCTGATATGACGTTAACTGAAGATAATGCGCAGGGAAATATCATGAGATTACTAATTGCCTTAGGTGGTAATGCTTTATTAAAACGTGGAGAGCCGTTATCTGCTCACAACCAACGCCAAAATATCAAGACGGCTGTTGAACAAATCAGCAAGGTCACGGAGGGTAACGAGTTAGTTATTGCTCACGGTAATGGCCCGCAAGTCGGTTTGCTTGCGTTGCAAGGAGCGGCTTACACTGAAGTCGATACTTATCCATTAGACGTTTTGGGCGCAGAAACGGAAGGTATGATTGGCTACATCATCGAGCAAGAGCTTGGGAATGTCCTGCCGAGAGACTCATCCATTGCTACCCTACTCACTCAAGTAGAAGTCGACCGTAAAGACCCTGCTTTTAACAACCCAACCAAGCCTATTGGCCCTGTATACTCAAAAGAGCAAGCAGAAAAGCTAAGTGCGCAAAAAGGCTGGGTTGTTAAAGCCGATGGTCAATACTTTAGGCGAGTGGTTGCAAGCCCTAAGCCAAAAAAAATATTTGAGCTAAAACCCATACAGTGGCTCCTTGAAAAAGGCGCGATTGTGATCTGTGCAGGCGGAGGTGGTATCCCAACGGCATTTGATGAAGATGGCTGTTTGCAAGGGGTCGAGGCAGTAATCGATAAAGATTTGTGTGCCTCGTTACTTGCCCGTAGCCTTGAATGTGAGTTATTGGTGATTGCCACGGATGTGGCGTATGTTTATACAGACTTTGGAACTGACAAACAACGAAGCATCTTGCAGGCGCATCCAGATGCATTAAGTGAGCTTGCTCTTCCTGCGGGCTCTATGGGACCAAAAGTTGCAGCAGCTTGCGAGTTTGCGTGTGCAACTGGAAACACCGCCATCATCGGCTCACTGACCAATATTGGTCAGACACTTGAAGGAGGTGGCGGTACTCGTGTTTCAACGGAGTACGAAGGCCTCACGTATGCCACTGTATCTCCGAAAAACACAGCATAACTCCTCGATTTAATCTGTCGTTTTAAGATATAAAATATTTTTTGAGTCGTTCCTGAAATAATAGGCTTAGCAGTTTGCTCAGATTTGACGGTATCTGCTATTTTTTTCTTCTCAATATCAAGGTTTTTAATTTCGATATCTATTGCCGTGGCTAGGACTGGAGATCGTTTTCTAAATCTAAGCTAGGCCTTAACACTATAAATCTCTCACACCTTTCAACAAACTACCAACGGTTGAGGTACAAACCTATAACGGCCGATGCCATAATACCTTTGCTATTAATGTATGATTAAATCACTTTCATCAGGTTGGTTTATCTAACTTCAGTACGACAGTCTTCAGCACAGTCGCGTTATTTCAATAAAGCCATTGCATTAGGCTTTTTATTGAGCACGAAGAATGAACAGTGTGATGAGACCAAGATTTTTATAAATAAAAGTCCATACACAGTTTGTGATGCTTTTGATAGCCATGTTGCCGTTAATCGCTGAGACCATATACTTCCTGAAGAATTCCTTCACATTACTATTATAACGTTGGGGTCGGTTATTGGCTTGTCTTAGCTGACAAAAACTGTATCCCCTTTACGTAGAACGATTTCACGATCATTGATATTCATTTTTAGGAGAATGCTATGAGCACTCAAATAACAGAAAACCATACCTACATTGACGGGCATAAGATTGCATTTTTGGAACAGGGTTCAGGTAGTCCAATAATCCTGCTGCACGGGATTCCAACAAATAGCCTCATGTGGCGAAATATTATTCCACAACTTGCAAAAACACATCGGGTAATCGCTCCCGACCTTCTCAACTACGGGAAATCTGCAAAACCGAAAAGCGCAGATGTGTCCATTAATGCGCAAAGTAACATGATTGTAAAACTCATGGATGTTCTAGGTGCGCGGCAAGCAGATATTGTTGGGCATGATATTGGTGGAGGTGTTGCTCAGTTGATAGCTGTCAATTATCCAGAGAAAGTTCGAAAGCTTGTTTTGATAGATAGTATTTGTTTCGATTCGTGGCCTATCCCAGATTTTGAGCCGCTACAGGAACCTGGTGCTGAGTCGGAGATGAGTTTAGAGGAATTCTTGAGCATGATGCGGGGCTTCCTGCCAAAAGGTGTATATGATAAGAGCGTCATGACCGATGAGCTTATTGAAATATATCTTGAACCTTGGTCAACTGAAGATGGTAAGCATGCCTTTTTTCGCAATCTCAGACGGTTGAACAAAGAGTATACTCAGGCCATTACTGACGAACTTAGTAATCTTCCGCATCAGACATTCATCATGTGGGGTGATAAAGACCCTTTCCAGAAACCGGAATATGCACCAAAGCTGGCAGAAGCGATTCCAAACGCAGAGCTTGTTTGGATTAAAGATGTTGCTCATTGGTTGATTGATGAGAAGCCTGATGAAATTGGTGAGCATATCAACCAGTTTCTAAGCTAAAGTACGAGTTGCATGGTGACACATAAACTGACCCTTGCCGTCAAATCCATCCATCGTTCAAATTTATTATGCCATTATAGGGTCAGCATGGCATGGAAAAGTGGACTCTGACGCGTAGCGTACCATACTCGTTGCACTGGCTTTTTCACCGCCTATTCTGTCTAGCATTACTCACTCAACCCCAAATTGAGATGTTGTTTGTCAACTATATTAAATTGATAGCAGAGAGGCTTTTTGTAAAAAATCCGACTTGACTCGCGTTTATCTAACCTAAATAAAGCAAGAGCAATAACAGTATGTTATTACTCTATAAATTTTCGCTCATTAAGCGCTTTTTAATTGTGCGTGAGCCTCATTAAAAAACATTCTATTCCATTGCTATTAGTTGCGTCCTGCCATTACGCCACCATCAACATCCCACACAGCACCCGTTACCCAAGCCGCTTTGTCACTTAATAAAAATGCAATAGTGTTTGCCACATCTTGTGACGTACCTATACGGCCAATTGGGTGAAGGCTATTAAAGCCTTGCAGTGCATCGTTTACTTCTGCTTTCGGGATAAACCCTTCATAAATTGGCGTTTGTACAACTGCTGGCGATACCGCATTAACACGAATATTATGGGCCGCTAATTCCATTGCTAAATGCTGAGTTAGCGCATGTAAGCCCGCTTTTGCCATTGAATACGCTGAAGATGGTGTAGCGGCAATGGCTTGCTTGCCCCACATAGACCCTATATTTACAATGGCGCCAGAGCGTTTTGCTGAGATTAAATTAGCGGCTACCTTTTGAGTAATAAAAAATAATGCGCGGTTAATTTGCATGTACTTATCGTAATCAGTTGCTTCGTGCTCTAAAAATGGTTTAGGGGCAAAAACACCAGCAGCATTAACTAGTAAATCTACGTCTGCGTGATCTTGCGAAATAGTGTTAATTAAGTTTTGCACGCTTTCATCGCTCGTTAAATCGGCTGTTAAAACCTCTACAATACCTAAAGCTGATAGTTGCTCTTTTGCCGCTTGGGCTTTTTCTTTACGGTGGCCGACAATAACGGCTTGTCCGCCTTGCTCTAAGATCAAACGAGCCGTTTCAAATCCCATTCCGCTAGTGCCACCAATAACGAGTAATTTTTTACCTGAAAATTGCTTAGTCATCATTATTTCTCCAAGCGCCCATTCGCGCTGCATTAGTTGTATCAATAAAACAAAATATCAAATTGCCTTTCAAGCGATTGACGAGTTGTTTGGCTTAGGAGGTATTTTTCACTTATTTACTTTGTTTAACAAACGAGATAATCTGAGCCGTCAATAAAGAAAAAGTTTACCGTATGAAATCACCTATACATCTCAATGCATTAAAAGCTTTTGAAGCCAGCGCACGACATCAGAGTTTTTCAGCGGCTGCTAACGAGTTAAACGTAACCCCCGCAGCGGTTGGGCAACTAGTAAAGACATTAGAAGAGTGGCTCGACACGCCGCTGTTTCACAGAATGAGCTCTGGTAAAACACGGCTTATAACGACCGAAACTGCGCAAAGTGCCTTGCCATTGATACAGGAAGGATTTGATAAATTAGCCCAAGGGCTAGATATTTTAAAAGACAATGCCATAAGCGGTGTATTAACGGTTGCAGTAAGCCCTGCCTTTGCTGCTAAGTGGTTATTGCCTAGGCTTCATCACTTTCAAGCCATTTGTACGCAAACCAATGTGAATTTAAATACAAATCTAAAACCGGTTGATTTTGCTTCTCAGCGTATAGATATAGGCATACGCTTTGGCGTAGGTAATTGGCAAGGCTTGGGCGCAGAAAAACTAATGGATGAAGAAGTATACCCAGTATGCTCACCTGCACTTCTAGAAGATCCAACCCGCTTCACCACGACTGATAAACTATTGAACGAAACCCTGATACACGATCAATCAATGGATGCCCATACCAGTTTTCCGTCGTGGTCATCATGGTTAAAAAAAGCCGGTGTTACAGGCCCTTTGATCACTAAAAGCATTCAAATCAATAACTCTGCTGCCGTACTACAATCAGCAATTGACGGCCACGGCGTAGCATTAGCGCGCAGTGTAATGGCTAAAGATGACCTAGCCGCTGGGCGCTTAGTTAGGTTGTTTCCTGATATTTATTTTGAATCACCTTTGGCGTATTATGTTATTTACCGCCCCGAATGCGCGGCGCTGCCAAGAGTACAAGCATTTAAAAACTGGCTTTTCAAAGAGGTAGAAAATCAAGCTTTTAAAAGTGAGTAGTATTTTTATAAAAATACACACCAATAAAGAAGATATTTATCAGAGTAAAAGATGACCTCTGTGGTTAAACATGTTGACTCCCCGTAAGCTTTCACTCCAAGTTAGCGACTTTAATTAATAAGGTAGCATTTAATTTTGCATTTCTATAACAATTGACCACCACGAGGTTTTTTAAATGGAGTGAAGGTTTGTTCATGTAACTTTGCAATACTTTGATAGCCAATGCCTTGATAGCCAATGCCTGCTAATAGATTAGTGTCACCAGAAAGCCAATCAAGACAAGTGTGATTTAGCTTTCAGCATCAGACTGCATAACTAAAACCTCCCAAGTTTAACTATACGGATTTGACAGTAGGGGGCAGGTTTTAATTTTACTACTTGTCGCCCTTTGCAGTACGCTGCTCAATCGATAGTCGTACTCTTGCTCCGATAGTTTTGAAAGGATCGGGTGGCACCCAGCTTGGATTGGAGTTACTTAAAATAAAGTCCAAATCCTCGCTTTTATTACCCTTAATCATCTCTGCCATGTAATAACCAAGATAAGTACCTTTTGCTATACCCACACCATTCATTGCAGCTATTGCATAAACCCCTGGGTAAGACTCACTAAAAACAGGTTCATGATTCATAGTCATACACAACATTCCTCCCCAACTGTATTCAAAGGGAATAGCGTCCAAAGAAGGGAAACGTGCCATAAAAGAGCTGCGGTGATGTACTTTAGCTTCATCAATCATTTTTTGATTACTGAGCAAATCAGGTAAAACATCAAATGAATTACGAATCAGTATTCGGTTGTCAGATGTAAAACGAACCGTTGTACCAGCTGGGTGGGCAGAAGTAACTCCCCATGGAGAAACTTTCTTAAATTTATGAAGTGCATCCTCATTTAGTGGTTTGGTTAAGCTAGCGTAGGTAAAAACAGGTGCTAATTTATTTTTGCAGCCACCGAACTCTTCCGTGAATGAATTAGTTGCCAATATAATTGTATTAGCAGTCAATACACCATTATCAAAATAGAGTTTTTTTAGATTAAAATCGACTGATGTAACTTTTGATTTTTCAAAAATTTCCACATTGTTAGGTAAGTTTTTAGCAACAGAAACCACTAACGCAGCCGGATTAACTAAGACATTACCATTTGTATAAACAGCTTTTTTATAGTATCCAGTTCCGAGACGAGACGCTAAGTCGGCCCCTTCTACAATTTCGTAATCTGAATTAATCGAATCTAATGTTTTTGTGAAAGAATCCAAATTTTTAAAGTGTTTTTCTTCATGAGCAGCCATATATTTACCAACTTGATTCCAGTAAACATTGTCTCCTTGCTCTTGTCGAATTCTATCCAATCTTGATATAGCAAAACAATTCAGTTCCCGAATATGAGTATCGGCAAGTACACTCGACTCATTCGAATCTAAATTATGAGGAAGATCAATAATAAATCCAGCATTTCGTCCAGAAGTCCCCTGACCTACCATTAACGCATCTATAACTGCTATTTTAGAATCAGGCTCAAGTTCTGCTAAACGGCCGGCTGTTGATAACCCGGTAAAACCTGCTCCAACAACAATATAATCAAAGTACTGATTTTTAGTGACCTGCTTAACAGGATGAGTTCGTTGGACTGGCATGCTCTCGTACCACCCCAGTGAACCATCCACTGCAGGAAATCGTTTTAATGTTTTCATCTATTCACTCCAGAATAAGTATTTAGAGTGATATTAGAGAGTCTCTCTTTCTTTAACAAACGAATATTTAGAACACATCCATTCCATACTGGAATCGCAATAAAATATCTAGTAAACGGTAAAACAATAAAAATACTGTTTATATCGGCAAGCTAGCACAGAAGTAGGCTATGATAAATTGCTGGAAAAACCATCCAATGTTATTGCCTCCCCTTGAGATTCTGATACGTCTTCTAATAGCCAATCGCGAAATATCTTAGCTGCATCAGATAACTCTCTTGACTTCCTATAAACCAGAAAGTCAGCCATGTTTGGTGCATAAAATGCATCACTGACACGTTTCAATTCATGTCTATCCAGCATTTGTTCTGTCATGAACTCCCATCCAAGCCCAATACCCATGCCTTGCCTAGAGGCTTCTAAAGCAAGGGTTACCTGATTGAAAAGCTGCGCATTACTAGGAATCTTAAATTCGATTCCGAAACTGGCAAACCAATCAATCCAGGTGGGCCACTTCCAATCCGAAGGATCGAGGTGAATCAATTTTTGGTCCAGAATCTCCTCGGGAGTCAATAGTTTATCTATAGGGTATTCGTATTGGCATATCGGATAGATCCTTTCAAAAAATAGAAGATGACTATGAAAATCAGCTTTCCAATCATCAGTGCCATTTAGAATTCCCAGATCAAATTGGGCGCAGGTAGCTTCGGTGATGGCATTAGATGCATAAATATTGATAGCAATATCGGGATGCTTTAGATTAAAGCGAGTTATTCTAGGGAATAACCAGTAGTGAGACACTGCCTGAGTACAAGTGATAGTAACCGTATTGGTATCAGCATATCTTTTTATCCTATTAATGCTTTCATACATTTGATGCAGAACACTTTTCGTTTCATTGTAAAACTCCTCCCCAGCTTCAGTCAGGATCAACTGTCTTGGTTCCCTAGCAAATAATTCAAAGCCTAAACTCTCTTCTAAAAGTCCAATCTTTTTACTAACCGCGCTCTGCGTAACACAGAGCTCTTTAGCGGCTTTAGTAAAACTCCCCAACCTAGCTGAAGCTTCAAAAAAGACTAAAGAACTCATAAATGGAAGAGATTTCCTCATACAGCACTCCAGTACCTATGACTATTATTTTCTTTTTCGATCTTAACTCAATTTTAATAATTAGGAAACTAACGCCATTCCAATTTGGAATCAATTTGTGCCATTAATCCTCTGTACTGCCTATGTTTTTTAAGTTGTGAATAATAAATATGTTGTAACAACTCTAAAAAAACATTTTAAAAATTTTTAATATCTAATCAATTTATTAGTTTTTTAACCTATGCTGTCAAACCTGTAAAAATTCATTTGGTAGATTTTAGTTATGCAGCCTAATGCTGAAAACACAAAAAAGCCTTTCAAGCTTTATACTTCATAGCTTGAAAGGCTTTTTCGATCGCATATTTTTATCTAGGTAAGCGTTTTAATATTAGGATTTGCTTACCGTTTAGAGCCGCTCTCACTCTATGTTCAACATTGATTTCGCCACGGCTTCGGCCACTTTGATGCCATCGATCCCTGCTGATAGTATGCCACCTGCGTAACCAGCGCCTTCGCCTGCAGGGAATAATCCTTTGGTGTTAATGCTTTGAAATTCTTTATTGCGTTTAATGCTGATTGGTGACGATGTTCTGGTTTCTACACCAGTCAATAAACCATCATCAGATGAAAATCCTTTGATTTTTTTATTAAACGCTGGAATGGCTTCACGTATGGCATCCACGGCAAAGTCTGGCAGTGCTTTGCTTAAATCGGTTAAGGTAATGCCCGGTGTGTAAGACGGTTTTACATCGCCTAATGCTGAGTCTGGTTTACCTTTTAAGAAATCACCAATGGTTTGCGCTGGGGCACTGTAGTCTTTGCCGCCCAATTCAAACGCTAAGGTTTCTAGCTGTCTTTGTAAGTCGATACCAGCAAGGGGGTGGTTTGGGTAATCTCGCTCTGGGTCGATACCTACAACAATAGCACTGTTGGCGTTACGCTCGTTTCTTGAATATTGGCTCATGCCGTTAGTGACAACACGGCCTTCTTCTGATGCGGCGGCAACCACGGTTCCACCTGGACACATACAGAAGCTATAAACAGACCGACCATTTTTACAATGATGAACCAGTTTGTAATCCGCAGCGCCAAGTATCTCGTTTCCAGCATTGTCACCAAAGCGTGCTTGGTCTATGGTTGACTGTTTATGTTCAATCCTAAAACCAATAGAGAAAGGTTTTGCTTCAACATACACGCCTTTATCATGGATCATTTGGAAGGTATCACGGGCGCTATGACCAACAGCAAGTACAACATGGTTAGTTTTTAACGTTTCGCCAGTATTAAGTGTCACGCCAGTTACTTTTGAGTCAGTGATGTGTAAGTCGTCTACGCGAGTAGCAAAACGGACTTCCCCACCAAGCGCTATGATCTCGGCACGCATTTTTTCTACCATAGTGACTAACTTATAAGTACCTATGTGCGGTTTACTAACAAATAAAATCTCATCTGGTGCGCCGGCTTTTACAAATTCTGTCATGACTTTACGGCCATAATGATTGGGATCTTTCACTTGGCTATATAATTTACCGTCGGAAAAGGTACCCGCTCCGCCTTCACCGAATTGTACGTTTGATTCTGTGTTTAATTTACGCTGACGCCAAAAGCCAAAGGTGTCTTTGGTACGTTGTCTGACTTCATTACCACGTTCAATGATAATAGGTTTAAAACCCATTTGAGCAAGGGTAAGTGCTGCTAATAAACCACAAGGTCCAAAACCAATAACAACAGGACGCTCAGTTAAATCCTCTGGCGCTTCGCCTACATATTTATAACTAGTGTCTGGCGTTGCTTTAACATGGTTGTCTGACTCAAATTGAACCAGCAAATCATTGGTTAAATCTGGGTCAGTAAGTGTAATGTCTAGCGTATAAATTAATTGGATATTTCTTTTATTACGAGCATCATAACCACGTTTAAACATCACAAATGACGCCATTTGCTCAGCAGAAATTTTAAGTTTTGTCGTTATAGCAGTCGTTAGATCTTCAGGTGCATGATTTAATGGCAATTTAATTTCAGTTAAACGTATCATTGGTTACTCATAAACTCGTGTAGAAAACAGTCTCGCATTTTACTGGTACTGATACAAATAAGCGAATAAATATTTTACTTACGCAGGGTAAATTTTCGGATTTAAAGGCAGGGATCATAAAGATGTTGGTTGGTTAATTCGCACATAGCATCCCTGCTAAATCGTAGATGTAAAATAGGCCATTGCGGAGATTCACGTAACGGGCAAATTCTAGGTATTAAAAAACCGCCTTAGTGGCGGTCTTAAAGTTTGTTAATTCAGGCTGTATCAATGTTTGTAAGTAAAGTATGGTTCGCTGATTGGTCTGTTTCTCCTGCTTTCGACTGCTTAACCCTTTGCCATGGAATGAGCCTTTAGCCTGTGAAATATTTTCTTGTATAAACACATTATTAAGCGCTTCTTGTATTCTTTGGTGTTTGCCAGCCCAATACTGCCAAAGCACATCATCACACTCATTTTGATAGCGTATAATTTTATCTTCAACCTCATTCTTAGCTTTGTTTGGGCTAATAGTCATAAGCCAACCGGACAGTTTCCGTAATGGCAGGCAGATCATTTCACGTGATTTACCGTCTTCTGCGACTGTGGTCAAAATGGTGACAGTTGATTCAAACCGTGCTTTAACCTTTCTATTTTGATCTTTCCAGTCTAACCCCATGTTCTCCACAATAGGTTTAATTGGCACATACGGCTCACCGTTGTGGTTGATAACGACTAATTCATCATCATAAAAGCTAACATTAATTGGATAAGTCATAAATTTCTACTCTCATAGTTTCTACCTTGAAATAGGAAAGGCTGGTCACCAAGGTAGAAGACATGGCCAACCGCTAAGACGCAAAAAGCCCACGCTATTTCTAACGTGGGCTAAATAAATAAGGTGCTATCAACTTATGTCATCATCACATGCAAGTCAGATAATCATTGATAACTTATCGTATGTTGCAGTCGTCATCTGCTAACTGGTTCCCATTGACATGTGCTGATTGTGACTAAATCTATCAAGCATAAAAAAAGCCCTACAAATTAATGTAAGGCTTTGAATCTTGTTGAGTGTCTACGTACTAATCGACATTCTCACATAAATGTAGCAGTTGGTTTTTAAAAAGTCAACTATATAAAAGCATAATCAGTTAGACAAGACTTATATCTTTATTTTCTTAAGTCCTGAATCTCTTAAGAATAAATCGATAGCTGTATTATATATGGTGGCCGCCATCTCCTTGTCACTCATCCACGTATCATCAATTCAGTCTATTACTCCTAAAACAAGATATTTCAGTGGACAAATAATTGGTTTCTTATAAGATCTGACAGGCTTCATCAAAGTCTAATCTTGGCAGACGGCTATATAATTGATCGGGTTCGCCATACCCTATATTAATCAGTAGGTTTGAGGTCCATTTGCTACCTTCAAGAAAGGTTTTATCTACCAGTTCATTATTAAATCCAGACATAGGGCCCGTGTCTAAACCCAAGGCTCTACAAGCCAAAATTAGATAAGCCGCTTGCATAGAACTGTTTCTAAACGCCGTCTCTTGTATGAGTTCAGGGCTAGAATTAAACCATGATCTGGCATCCGTATGTGGAAATAATTTGGGAAGTTGCTCATAAAATTCATTATCATGAGCGACAATCACGGTGATAGGTGCTGTCATTGTTTTTTCGATATTACCTGATGACAGTGCTGGCTCTAAGCGCGCTTTAGCGTCATCAGATCTGAGAAATACAAACCGTGCAGGTGAACAGTTGGCCGAGGTAGGTGCCATTTTAACTAAGTGATAGATCTCTTCAAGTAGTGTATCTGGCACCTCTTTTTTTTGCCAAGCGTTAAAGGATCTGGCCTTACCAAACAGCTGAGCAAGACCTTCTGAGGATAACGATAGGGAATCAGTCATAGTACGTCCTAATTGATATTAAATTTTAGATAAGAATTTAAGGATTTTGCTGTTGGTTGAGCAGGTCTCAGTGATTGTACTGGCATGTCCACCCGTCACCATTAATTCAAACTGGGCATTTTGCATATTATTGGCCAAAGCCAAACCACGTTGCCATGGCACCAAAACATCGTCAAGATTGCTTAAAACTAGCGTTTTATTTTTAATATGCTTAGCGTTTATCAGAGGCTGATAAGACTGCAAAGCCTTTAATCTTGTTAAGACGTTCTGGACTGGCGGGAAACTGGCAATGGCTTTATCTTCTTTTTGTGTGAGTGCGTTTATGTTGTCTGATATCCATATAGGGGGATATAGAAATATTGCTTGGGCTCGGACAAATGCCTCGATCCCTGTATTCTCTATCAAACTCTGACGCGCGCTAAAGCACTTGATAGTGTGAGGGTCTAAGCTTTCCCAACCATTTAAGATAACCAATTTATCTAATAATTCTGGCGCTTTATGAGCAACCTCAATACCAATAAACCCACCAAGCGCGTGACCAACAAAATGACAGTTGGACAATCCTTCTTGTTTTAATATTTCAATCAGTTGCTCTGCCAAATCCTGCATAGAATAATCATCGGGTAAGAGCTCGCTATCAGGCAGAACCCCTTCTTGTTCATAGCAAATCACATTATAATGCTCTGTAAAACACTCAATTTGAGGCAACCAAAAACTAGCATGCCCGCCTAAGCCTGAACTAAATACGATCGTTTTTGAGGTGTCGTTCTTACAAGGATATTTTTTAATTAACATATGTACCTGCCCAATTTCAGTAAAATTTAACTTGCGGTAAAAGTCTCTAATGGTTCATAACATTTCAAAATTAAGTCAAATGCACTAAATCAATTCAACGGTACGCTCATCGCTGTCATAGTAATCATACGTTAGCGTTTCTTCAAAATTATTAGCTGTATTTTTAGTACCCTCTTGATGCTCAATATATTTAATCAGCTCATCGATAGTACCTATCTTTAAGTTGTGAGTATCGGCAAATTTAACTAAGTCGTTCCTACGAGCCATTTCACCATCTGCATTAATTATCTCTACAATGGCCGCCGCAGGCTCCAAACCAGCCAATCTGGCTAAGTCGCAACCAGCCTCAGTATGTCCTGCCCGCTCTAAAACACCGCCTTCTTTTGCCATTAGTGGGAAAATATGTCCTGGTGTCACTACGTCCTCAGAGGTAACGTCTTGAGACACAGCGGTTCTGATAGTCTGAGCTCTGTCTGCCGTTGATATTCCAGTACTTACCCCTTTTGCTGCATCAATAGAAACGGTGAAATTTGTACTATAAGGTGCTTTGTTGTCTTTACACATCAAAGGTAAGTTCAATTTTTTGCAACGTTCGGAAGTTAATGTTAAACAAACCAAACCTCTTGCATGTGTAATCATGAAGTTAATATCTTCAGGCTTGGCTAGAGAGGCGGCCATGACCAAGTCACCTTCATTTTCTCTATCCTCATCATCCATGAGTATGACCATTTTGCCTGCTTTAATATCTTCAATGATTTCCGGTATTGTATTGATATTCATAAAATCCACCATTTGCATTTATATTTGCTTTTGTATGTTGTTATGTAGAGCCTATTGTCAATTAATCACACGCTCTACATAACGTCCTACGTTTGATACGGCCGTATAGCTACTTCATAGAAATAGTAGTATTTACGCCTTCACTAGCATCTTCATCAAACCAACGTGATATCACGGTTTTCGTCTGTGTATAAAACTGCACCGCTTGCTTACCATAAGGACCTAAGTCACCGAGCTTACTGGCTCTAGATCCTGTAAACGAAAACATCGGTAGCGGTACTGGAATTGGTAAATTAATACCGACTTGTCCAACATCGATATCTTGTTGGAACTTATGTGCATGGGCGCCAGACTGGGTAAAAATTGCAGTGCCATTACCATTTGGATTGGTATTGATAATCTCAATGGCTTCCTCAAGCGTGTCCGCATACATAATGCATAAGACAGGACCAAAAATCTCTTCGGTATAGCAGCTCATATCAGCGGTTACATGATCTAAGATGGTTGGACCAACAAAGTTACCCTCTTCATAACCTGCTACCTGACAACCACGGCCATCTAGTTTTAGATGCGCCCCTTCATCGATACCCGCTTGGATTAAACGCTCGACACGGGCTTTGGCTTGCTTAGATATTAGCGGACCTAAGTCTTTGTCATCCTTGCCAGCAGACACTACTAGCTGTGCTGATTTTTCTACAATATCATCAACCCACTGTTTAGATTCGCCAACTAATACGACAACAGACAGTGCCATGCATCGCTGACCTGCTGCACCAAATGCCGCCCCTGCTAATTGATTCAGACTTTGTTCTTTATTGGCATCAGGCATGATAACGGCATGGTTTTTCGCACCCATCATACATTGCACACGTTTGCCATCCTGACCTGCACGGTCATAGACATGCTTACCCACTGCTGTTGAACCTACAAAAGATATCGCTTTTATGTCAGGGTGATCGCACAGTGCATCCACCGTATCTTTACCACCATGAACCACATTTAATACCCCTTTTGGTATACCGGCCTCAAGTGCTAGCTCGACCAATCGCATGGTAACGATTGGATTTTGTTCAGAAGGTTTTAGGATGAACGTGTTGCCTGTAGCGATGGCCATTGGAAACATCCACAGGGGTATCATGGCAGGAAAGTTAAAGGGGGTAATACCTGCACAGACACCTATTGGCTGCTGAACGGTATACATATCGACACTACTGGCGACATTTTCAATGTAGCCACCTTGTTGCAAGTTGCCGATACCTGATGCGTGTTCTACGACCTCAAGACCTCTAAACACATCACCTCTAGCGTCTGCCAGTGTTTTGCCTTGTTCTTCAGTCAGTAGCGCCGCCAGCTCATCCATATTTTCACGTATCAGTTGTTGATACTTTAAGAAAATACGGGCTCGTTTACTGATTGGTGTGACGCGCCAATTCTGAAAGGCCTCAGATGCCGTTTTGATAGCTTGCTCGATTTCCTCAGGTGTTGATTGTGGTACCTTGGCGATAACTTCTTGCGTGGCTGGATTGGTGATATCAATCCATTCTGTAGTAGTTGATTCGGTAAATTCGCCATTGATCAATTGTTGTACGCTGCGTGGTTCTGTATTCATGACACGATTCCTTAAGGTAATATCAAATAGGGTTTTAAATTTATGGGTTGAGTTTTAAGAGCGGCTCTGATGTAGCGATTTCTCTCTCAGTGGTCACGCTCACCTCTTTTTGTTTGTTTTTAAAATTAAACACGAGGTTCATAAGAATGGCTAAAAAAGTAGCGGTACCGATACCACCTAAATCAAAGCCCGCAATGTTTAGTGAATAGTTACCAGTACCTAAGATTACTGGGACGGCGGCGACCAACATATTGCCATTCTTACTGAAATCAATTTTTGCATTCATCCAAATACGCGCGCCAGCAATCGTGATTAAACCAAAGACAACGATTGAAGCACCTGTCAAAATGGCTACAGGAATGGTACTGATCAAGGTGCCAAATTTAGGGGATAAGCCCAATAGAATGGCGAAGACACCTGCTATGACAAAGACGACTGTAGAGTAAATTTTGGTCGCTGCCATGACGCCGATGTTTTCTGCATAAGTCGTCATACCAGTGCCGCCTACCGAAGCCGAAAGCGTGGTACAAAGGCCGTCAGCGAAGAATGCTCTACCCATATAAGGCGAGATGCTTTTGCCAGTCATGGCTTCTACTGCTTTGAAATGACCAAGGTTTTCAGCGATTAAGATGATAAAGACGGGTGCAATCACTAATATGGCACTGGTCTCAAAGACAGGAGAGTAAAGGGTTGGCATACCGAACCAAGCGGCATTCGCAATTGGAGAAAAATCAATAGGCTTGCCCATACCCATCACATTCGTTAATAGGAAATAAATAAAATACGCAGCGACCAGTCCTATTAATAATAACAAGCGTCTGACCATACCTTTGGTGAATACGGCGACTGAACAGATACACAACACGGTGACTAACGCCATCCAAGAATCAAAGCTACTGCCAATGACGCTTTGTATGGTGACAGGCGCTAGGTTCAACCCAATAATCATCACAATGGACCCAGTGACCACAGGTGGCATCAAGTTCTCGATCCACCCTGCACCTGTCTTCATCACCAGCAGACCCATCAGTGCGTATAAGACCCCGCAGACCAGTGTGCCTCCAAGCGCAATGCCAATATTTGGATTGATACCAGTACCGCTATAGCCTGTTACTGCTGCTACCGCCCCGATAAATGCAAAACTAGAGCCTAAATAGCTTGGTACGTGCCCGCCAGTAATGAGAAAGAAAAGTATCGTGCCTATACCAGTGATAAGCATCGTTAAGCTAGGATCGAATCCCATCAGTAATGGGGCTAAGATTGTCGCACCGAACATTGCGAATGAGTGCTGTGCGCCTAACACCACGCTCTTACCCATGGGTAGATACTCATTGATACCTACCGGCGTCGTTTCTAGGTTTCCAGTATATGGACGCCATTTAACAAACCATTTATCCATTTTCAATATCCTTAAAAAGTAGAGGGATGTTACTTAGTTCGTGCACTTACTTAATTGATGGTAGTCTCGATTGAAATAGATGAGACTGTCACAATCAGGCTTGTGTTTGATATCCAATACTTCACAAATAAGAATATCGTGAGTTCCCACCGAGCTAATGAGCTTAATCTTGCAATCAAAAGAAATACTGGCGTCTTCTAATACAGGCGATCCTGTCGACAGCGTAGACCAACTGCCTTGCTCAAACCTTTCTTCCAGAGATTTTTTACCCCCGAACACACCGCTTAGATCTTTGTGTTCAAGAGCAAGTGTGTTGACGCATAGCACCATGTTTTCTTTAAAAAAGTGGTAGACAGAAGCGCTTCTGTTTAAACACACCAATAGGGTTGGTGGTGAGTCAGTGACACTACACACAGCAGAGGCGGTAAATCCTGCCCGCCCTGCTGGACCCTCAGTGGTGATAATGTTGACGGCGGCAGCCAAATTACTCATCGCATCTCTAAAAGATTGCTGCATATCAGTTAAGTTTCCTGCCGTAGAGGTGAATGATTCTTTAGACTTATGTTTCATTAATGAGGATTGCGTTACTTGGCTTTCTTTAATTACTGTATTCATCTGTCATTTCCTTTTAAACAATATTCCGCCACATGTGTAGTTAACTAAAGCGCCCTACTACAGTCCAATGCTAGGGGGTTCAATGTCAGGTAACTTTAAATTCACTAACTGCAGTTATTTTTAAACAGGCTTTCTTATCCGATGTGCGCTATGGACGCTATTTCAACTAAAGCATCTGGTTTTACCAACCCGCATTGAATACAAAATCTCGCTGGCTTTTCATTGGGGAAAAATTCTGCATAGACTTGATTGACTGCGTCATAATCTGCCCAGTCTTTTACAAAGATTGAATTAAATGTCACATCATCCATATCGCCACCAGCGGTTTGAATCACGTTTTTGATCGTCGTTAACACATGGCGAGTTTGAGCAGCTGCATCGCCCACATGTACGACATCGTTGTTTTCATCGAAAGGCAAAGTACCGGAGACATAAACGATGTTGTCGGCCTTAGTCGCTGGTACATAAGGGGCTAATGGCTTGCTGGTACCTTCAGGTATAATCACTTGTTTAGACATATCTACATTCCTATTGCGGTTAGGTTAAGTATGAAGCGCTTGGTTTAGGTTGCTAAAAATTGGCTATTCAATACATTAGCTATTCGAAAAGCACTGCTGCATGCTGGCAACATCAGATACCCAACCAAAAAAGGTTTTTACGTTATATAGTGTGGCGTCGTGAGCCTCTACTGGTCCTGCCTGATAACAAGCGTCATCTAACAACACCCCAAAATACTCAAGGAAAAACCCATCTCGAAGCGTAGATTCAACACAAACATTGGTCGCGATACCAGTGAGCAATAGATTACGTATGCCCCGTGACCGTAATACGCTATCGAAATTGGTGTTAGCAAAGCCGCTATATCGAGGTTTGTCTATAACGATGTCTTGAGGCGCAGGGCTAAGCTCGTCGACTAACTCGTAATCCCAGCCACCTTTTGCTAATAACGTTCCTTCAATTTCAGGATTCTTACGCATGGTTTTTAAGGCGTTTGATTTGTGATAATTAGGCGACCCACTACCACCAGCTTCCACATATTTATTGTCCCAGCCATTTCTAAAATAGATGACTTGTATGCCAGCTTGGTGCGCAATATCCACGGCTTGCTTTATTTTATCGATGACGGGTTTGGTCGCTGTGACATCAAACCCGGCCAAATCTAGATACCCGCCTTGGCTAGCATAAGCGTTTTGCATATCTACTACGATCAATGCCGTCTGGGAGGGATCTAACTTGATAGGTTCAGGCAAAGACTCTAAAACAGGAGAGGATTCCTTGGTAAAGTCTGCACAAATTGTATTAACCGAATTCATATTCGCTCCTTTTATTAGGCTTCGCTGACAGCTTGGCTGGCAACTGGGGTATCAACGTTGATGCGGCTCTTCATAAGGGGCTGAATCTTACTGCCAAAATCTTCAACACCTTGCACGAAGTCATCAAAGGTCAATAGGACGCCATCCGTACCTTGTATTTCACCGACTTCATCTAACATACTGGCGACATTTTCAAAAGAGCCGACCAGCGTACCCATGTTGATATTGACTGGTGAAACGCTCGAGGCCATATGGCGAATATTGGTGTCCTTGCCTGATGTTTTGTCCTTACCGCCTTGTGACTGCAACCAATCAATGGCTTCAAAATCCGCGCCATCATTGTATGATTGCCATTTTGCTTGGGCTTTTTCATCGGTCTCATCTGCAATGACCATAAAGAGCACATAGGTCGGAACATTACGACCCGTCTTGTCCGTGTGTACCTTTAAGCGGTCATTGATACCAGCATAAGCGGTAGGTGTATTTAGACCCTTACCAAAGACAAAATTATAGTCAGCATGTTTTGCAGAAAACGCTAACCCTGTATCTGATTGACCCGCACAGATAATCTTCATATCAGCTTTTGGAATGGGCTTCACTTGACAGTCATCCATCTGGAAGAACTCACCCTTCAAATCAGATTGGCCTGTCGCCCACAGATCTCTTAAAATTTGGACATATTCAGATAGGTAGTCATAACGCTTACCAAAATAATCATCGCCTGGCCACATGCCCATTTGGCCATATTCTGCTTCTTGCCAGCCAGTCACGACATTTAATCCAAAACGTCCGTTTGAGATGCTATCAAGCGTCGATGCCATTCTTGCTACAATTGCAGGTGGCATGACTAACGTCGCTGATGTGGCATAGATTTTTATTTTGGATGTGACCGCAGCCAATCCCGCCATTAAGGTGAAGCTTTCAAGGTTATAATCCCAAAACTCCGTCTCCCCGCCAAAGCCGCGTAGCTTAATCATTGAAAGCGCAAAATCGAAGCCATAGTGCTCAGCACGTTGCACAATTTGCTTATTAAGCTCAAATGTTGGCTTGTACTGCGGCGCGTTTTTTGAAATTAACCAGCCGTTGTTGCCAATCGGACAAAAAATACCTATTTCCATGATTTCACCTATACGTTTGAGGAAGAAAAGAGCGATAAAAGAAATAAAGATTATTTCATGTTTTTTATAAAGCAAAACTTATGCCATAGAAACTTATCGTTATTTATCAAGTACTTAGTATTTTTATACCCACAATTTTTTAAACCATATGGTCTAAAAATATGCAGAACAATGGTGCGAGGTGTTATAAAATGGTGCACAAATATAGAAATGCTTAAAAAGCGCATTTTGTTGGCAATTTGGATGAGAATGGCTCTAAATGAGTGATAAAAAGAAGGCTGACTGAAACTAGGCTGGCTTTAGATTGCTGAGCTTGAATGACATTAGGCTGTTGAGACTGGATGACGCGATATCGCTACCATCAGCGAACTTATAAATCGATACGGTGTTAAACGCTATCGACATAGTTGGCATGTTTGCTTGGGTTAATTAGTGGCTTATGTACTTGGTTGCTCTGATCGTTTTTTAAATTGAATCAACTGTCATTTAACATTAGATTTATATGACTTTATAGTGAGGGACAACATAGTGAGAGAGTACGTGCTAAAGGAAGAGACCGTGACGAGTTCAAAAATATTAAAAAAGAAAGAACATATTATTAATGCTGCATTGATCGTATTTTCCCAAGAGGGATTAAATGGGGCGCGAATGGAAAAAATCGCTGAAGAGGCTGATATATCTAAATCAAATATATTTTACTACTTCGACAGTAAAGAGGTTCTATATGTTGCCGTTTTAGAAAGAGTGCTTAGTAAGTGGTTATCCCCTTTAAATGAGATGAATATCAACCAAGATCCAAGAAAGGCGCTTATAACCTACATTGAAGAAAAATATAAAGTTTCAAGAAAATCGCCTGCAGCGTCAAGACTATATGCATTAGAAATCATGCAAGGCGCCCCTCACCTGATGGCCGTATTAAAAGGACCTTTAAAATCCTTGGTTCGAGAAAAGGTGGCAGTGATTGACGAATGGATTGCAGATAACAAGATTAAGTCCGTTTCTGCCATCCATTTAATTTTTCATATTTGGGCAGTAACTCAGCACTATTCTGATTTTTCTACACAAACGGAAGCGGTTTGTAATCATAGTTTAAAAAATAAGAAATTCGCTAATAGTGCGTTAGACACTAGCATTCAACTTCTAGTAGATAGCTTGATTGTATAATTTGATATTAGTTTGTAACTACCACCTAAAAAAATCAAGCTCACAATAGAACTCTTTATAAGGTATGGATAAGGGGTTCTAAGGAATTAAGTGCTAATTTAAACGTTTTTAGGTGATGTTGCTAATATTGAGTTTTATAAATAGTCCATATTCATCCATTGCTTGCTACCAGTAAGGCGAATGCTTTATTTCTTCAGCGAGAAAATCAATAAACTTTCTTTGTAGTGGTGTCACCTGTTTTCGATTGGCATAAACCACATAAACACCCAAAGTTTTGGGTTTCCATTCAGGCAATAACTCAATGAGTTGTCCAGATGCAATCAAAGATTTGACTGCGCCAGATGGCTGTAAGCTGATCCCATGTCCACGCAATGTGGCAGAGAGCAAGACTTCAGAGATATTGGCGCTGATATTGCCAGAGATAGGAACAGACTCTGGACCATTTGGCCCATCAAACACCCATGCAGATCGTCCAAAATAAGCAAACGATAGGCAGTTATGATGAATAAGAGACTGTACATCCTTAGGCTTTCCACGCTTTTTTAGATATTTAGGTGCGGCGCACACAATGGATTGACACTCCCCAATACGTCTAGCCACGACATTTGGTTCCAAATCATTGGTAATACGAATCGCCAAGTCAATACGGGCATCAATTAAGTTGACAGAATCATCAGTGGTAAGAATATCAATCGCTGTTTGCGGCCAGTGAGATACGAAGCGACCAACCACATCCATCAAAAGGCTATCAATCAGCGAAAGGCTAGCAGTGATTCGCAACTGACCTTTTAGCTCCAAAGTATTTTGATTGCGTATCTGATCCAACGAGTCAGTCAATCCAAGCAACTGATAGGCCACCTCAAGGGTCTGCTCACCAGGGGCAGTCAGGCTCAGACTTCTAGTCGTGCGATGTAATAAGCGTATATCCATCCAGCTCTCAAGCTCTGTCAGATAGCGCGTTACCTTAGCTCTAGACATATCTAAATTGTCCGCAGCACGGCTCAAGCTACCTTGTTCGACGATAGTAACAAACACTTGCAAAGCGGTCAGCCTATCCATTCATCCATCCTTATTTGCGCGAAAACTGAAACAGTAAACACCGGATTATAGCGTATTTAAACGAAATACAATCGAATAGAATAGCCACTAACAACGAATACCGCCATTAACGCGGTCTATTTACTCAAACAAAAATACAGGTGGATTATGAAAAAATTAATAACAGCTTCTATGGCGGCCAGTTTTCTACTGCTTGCAAGCCAGGCAAACGCAGCCGATCTACAACTACAAGCATATAAACCTGATAAAAATGCTATTTTTCCAGTGACCTCTGTACTGGCAAGTGGCGAGAAAGATGCTATCTTGTTCGATGCACAGTTTAGTGTCAAAGACGGTGAAGCATTGGTTGATATGATTAAAAAAAGCAATAAAGACCTTAAAATGATCTATATCACGGCAGGCGATCCAGATTACTATTTCGGTCTTCAGCCTTTAGTCAAAGCCTTCCCTAATGTGAAGGTTATGTCTAGCCCTTCTATTGTTGAACACATTGAGGCGACTAAAGATGCAAAATTAGAGCATTGGGGTCCAATCCTTGGTAAACATGCACCTACCAAAATTACAGTACCTCAAACACTTAATCAATCTACACTGACCTTAGAAGGCCATAAAATTGAAATCAAAGCGTTCGGAACCCCTCAAGCATACATGTGGGTACCAGAGTCAAAAACTGTGTTCGGCGGTGTGTCGGTAACATCAGGCATGCATGTGTGGACTGCTGATACCCAAACTAAAGAAGCTCGTAGCGCTTGGATGCAATCATTAGAACAAATGAAGCAATTAAAGCCAAATGTTGTGATACCAGGTCACTATTCAGGCAACCTACTCAAAAAAGACTACGCTGTTGATTTTACCCTCAGCTATCTAAAAACTTTTGAACAAGCACTGGGCGAGGCAAAAAATCAAGACTCCAAGCAATCAGAGGAAGTTATTTCCATCATGAAATCGGCTTATCCAGCGTTGCCCGGAGGAAGTGATTTAGAGTTGAGTAGTCAAGTCAATACAGGTGAAATAGAGTGGTAAATATAGGAAAACTATTAAGTAAAAAATACTAACATCTGGCTATGTCTATTAGCCAGATGTTAGTGTCAAGGTGCTGCCGTATGAATGCTTTGTCAAGAAGCATACGCCAGTACTTTTAATGATAAAAGAGAGCAACTTATGACAATACAATATCGTCGTGCTACGCCTGAAGACTTTTCAGCCATTGTCGACCTTTTTGTCGTCAATATGAATTTGAGTGTATTTACTAGCGCCACAGATAAGCGGGTTCTAAAGCAACTGGCTACCCTATTTCTAGCTAAAGACTGTCATCATGCTACTTTTATACAAGTTGCAGAATATGGTGACATTATTTGCGGTGTGGTGATAGGGGTCACTAAACAAGATCCACATAAAGCTTTGTCATTCGATGAAAAGCCCATTATTGATCAGATAGAAAAAAAGCTGAGTCTGTCTGAGCAAGGACAACAAGTATTGAAAGAGTTACGGGAACCAGAAACAGCGGACACGAAATGGAAAAATAACAATTTTGATAGCGAGCTGCAGTTCTTCTGTGTGGACCCAAACTATCGTCGCCACCGTATTGGAGCGACATTGATTCAAGCATTTGAGACTTATCTCATCGCACAGGGCGCAGACACGTATGCATTACATACAGACACCTTATGTACTTATCAGTACTACGACAACAATGGCTATCAACGTGTTAATCAGTATCCCAACGACCTAAACCCGCAGATAATGCACTATACCTATGTCAAATCTTTATCTTAACGAGTTTGTAAAAAATACAAATGGTTTTGATTGCTGTCAAGATTACTTCAGTTCTTAGTTAATTGAAAAATGATATAAAGTCTGTCACCAATCCTGTCAAAGAAAACATCGGAATCAACAACGAGCTACCAGCTGAGCTATGCTGAAAAAACTGTAGAACCAAACTTGGTAAACTAACGACTCATTATTGATTACTTATCATTACCTAGTAGCAAGTAACACTACCACGTACTTCCATCTCCACATTGTCTTGATAGAAAACCACTAATATATAACTCACTACCCATACCTATACTTTCCTTTCTGTCACAATCTCATCGACAATATTTTGACATCAACAGTCATTAAAAATGTCATTATGATATCAAAACAGCTTTCAATCATCGTACAATAATCAGGTGTAAACCTATAAGCACTAACAGCAAGCTATTGAATAGCTTAACAAAATAATAAGTCAAGTGGTGTAAACTTATCTGATACTTGCATAGCGATATTTTTGGGTTCTCTTTAATGTTTTTATAAAAATGAAGGTTGAATAATGAGGTAAAACAATCTAATAATAGATCTATAAGTTCTAGACATTTATCTAGCGACTTATACCCACTACTTTTAGGAAATGAATACAATGACGTATAAAAATGTAACTGTCGCTGGAAGCGGCATCCTAGGCTATCAAATTGCTTTTCAAGCCGCATTTCATGGCTTTAATGTCAGTGTCTATGACATCAATGATGAGGTTTTAGAAAAAGCAAAGGCAAAATTTCAATTGATGTGCAAGGCTTTTCGAAAGGACTTAAGGGCAACTCAAGAGCAACTGGATAAGGCTTTTGACAATCTGAGCTACACCTCAGACTTAGCAGAAGCAGTTAAAGATGCTGACCTAATGATTGAGGCCATACCCGAAATTCCTGACATTAAAATCGAATTTTATGAAAAGCTTGCCAAACTAGCGCCAGAGAAAACCATCTTCGCCACCAATACTTCAACCTTACTCCCTAGCCAGTTTGCGGAATCAACGGGACGACCTGCACAGTTTTTAGCGCTCCATTTTGCCAATAAGATTTGGATGCATAATGTCGCTGAAATCATGGGACATCCTGGGACAGATCCTAAGGTATTTGATGAGGTTGTTGCTTTTGCTACTGCCATCGGTATGGTGGCAATGCCGCTGCACAAAGAACAACCTGGCTACATAATGAATAGTTTATTGGCGCCCTTTATAGATGCAGGTCTACAATTACTAGCCAAAGAGGTTGCAGACCCGCATACAATAGATAAGACATGGATGATAGTGACTGGTGCGCCTGTAGGACCATTTGGCATCTTGGATACTATCGGTATAAACACGGCCTACAACATCACTAAGCTAGCCGCTGAAACGACTCAAAATCCTGCAAGATTAAAGGCCGCTAAATACCTAAAAGAGCAGATGATTGATCAAAATAAAATGGGTGCGGCAACTGGCGAAGGATTTTATACTTATCCTAATCCTGCCTTTATGCAACCTGATTTTTTAAAATAATACATAGCGCTTTGTTTATTAGAATTTATTATAGTCAATTCTATATAAAAGAATGACAGCGTTATTTATAAAACTAAAAAGACCCTCAAGCGATTGAAGGTCTTTTTTAATGTGCGGAAGAGCAACCCTACTATCAGATTTGTATAACCAAGCTTTGGAATTCGTTAAAGGTTCGTTAGGAATCAGCTTGGTAAACACAAGTATTGCGGTAAATGCGCTATGCAAAGAACGGTTATTTCTCTCTTCTTAGCATATCAATCAGCTTACCTGCTAGTGGGAAGGAAACTAGCTGTGTCAGCGGAACAAGTATGATAGCTTCAATTAATACCACTACTGGTAGGCTTAAGCCTTGAGTCACAGGCTTCAATAACGTCAATACGATCAAGAGCGTTGGATAAAGTCCGACATACCCTACCAATATGCGTATCAGTCTGTCTTTGGAATTCTGATTCATGGCATGATACCGATTGATGATTAAGCCTCTGCTTATATAAAAGCATTAAGTTTATAAATAGAGATAAGGCCATTGATGGCCTTATCTCAGTCACTGTTTAAATGCTTCGCTATTATTAAGATAGTTGATTCAGTTTAAAAGAGAGTCAAGGCAACCGAGTGCAGATGTAACTGTGGTACTTCAAGCGAAGTTAACGCTGTCACTCTTTTATCGAGGATTAACGATAGTAAGGATAATCACTATAGCCAACATCAGTACCACCATACATAGTGGCAGGGTCTGCCTCATTCAATGGCCAGTTATTAGCAATACGCTCGGGTAAATCTGGATTAGCGATAAAAGGACGACCAAACGCGAATAAATCACCGTAGCCTTTTTCTAAAATGTTCACGGCTTTTTGTACCGTGTACTTGCCAGCATAAATAATACGTCCTGAAAATTCTTCCCTCACCGCTTGATAAAAAGTGTCTGGTAAATCAGGCGCATTATCCCAATCAGCTTCAGCAATCGACAAGTAAGCAATGCCAGCTTGCTCAAGGACTTTAATCGCCTCAATATACGTATGATGAGGGTCTGACTCTACCAAGCCTAAATACACGCGCGTCTCATCCGTACTCTCAAACAAAGGCGCAAAACGCACGCCCAAACGATCAGCGCCAACCACATCACTGACAGCGGCTACTATCTCTTTTAAGAAGCGCAAACGATTGGGCAACGACCCACCATATTGGTCATCACGTGTGTTGCTATGTTCAGAAATAAACTGATTGACCAAATACCCATTGGCACAATGCAGTTCTACCCCATCAAAACCCGCTTCCAATGCATTGCGCGCAGCGGCCGCATACATATTTACCAGCTCACCCACTTCATCGATACTGAGTGCACGCGGGGCGCTTGGATCGGCCAAAGCACCTTCGCCTGGACCTGTTTCAATAAATACTTTGACGTTATCAGCAGTAATATCAGACGGCCCTACAGGCTGAGCACCGTTAGGTTGCAAGCTGGTGTGCGACACACGGCCCACGTGCCAAAGCTGAGCAAAAATAATACCGCCTTTGTCATGCACTGCCTGCGTGACTTTTTTCCAACCTTCAACTTGGGCTGGTGAATGGATACCCGGTGTCCACGCATAACCTTGACCTCTTGGCTCAATTTGCGTGCCCTCAGTCACCATAAATCCAGCTGACGCGCGCTGTGCATAGTATTCTGCCATTAAGTCATTAGGAATATTGCCAGGTTGCGTGCTACGAGAGCGTGTCAATGGTGGCATCACGATACGGTTTTTGAGCGTGTAAGGCCCAAGTTCTACAGAAGAAAATAATGTATTTGTGTTGAGAATGGCTTGTGTCATAGAGGTCTCTTTTAAAGCAGCTGATGGCTTATTATTGAATGTATTTAGCCTGTTTTGATGCTTAATATAGTCAATCAATCTAATGATTGGGTAAGCAATGTTAGTCAGCATAGCGTTTTGAGGGTACAATTAGAAACAACCACTTATTGTTTAAGATACAACTATTAATGGTATGCATGATGAATGGTATGAATCGGCTCGATATTAAGCAGCTTAGAGTACTACAGGCGCTGCTTGATCTAAAAAACTTGTCACAAGTTGCACGCAAAATGGGACTGACCCAACAAGCCATCAGTGAGCAGCTGCGTAAGTTACGTGAGGTGTTTGATGATCGCTTGTTTATTCGTCAAGGGAATAGCATGGTGGCAACGCCAAAGGCGCTATCGATGCAGCAACCTCTTGACCATATCTTAAAAGAGTTGGAAGATTTGTTAGAGCCAGAGGTCTTTATGCCGCAAACCTACAAGGGCATCTTTACGATTAGTGCGACCGACTATGCGACGCAGGCATTGTTACCGCAATTGTTTAGTATAACGCGACGCGACGCGCCAGATCTGAAGCTGATCGTCCGTGACTTTGCCTCAGACAATATCAATCAGCTGATTGCAGCAGGCGAGCTTGATTTACTAATTACCTTCCCCGAGTTCATCCCAGATAACTTATCGTATGTGACTTTATTTGAAGAACAGCATTTATGCATCACAGGTTGTGAAAATGATTTTGTAACAGAGGTATTAACACTGGCGCAAGTGGCCGCACACGCGCAGCTGGTCGTATCACCCTCACGTGCTAATTTACGCGGCTCTCATGATCAATGGTTTGCAGAAAAAGGTCTAAAACGCAATATTGTGATGTCGGTGCCTAGCTTTTCGGCCGTACCAGATATTTTGCACACGACCGACATGATTGCGTTTTATCCTTCGCGGCTATTGCCGAACAGCAAAGTCAAAGAGCTTGAGGTCGAAGCATTACCGCCCACTTTTAAAGTCATCGCGGCATGGCATCCACGTACTAGCGACAGTGGTATACATCGTTGGTTAATCGAGCAGTTAAGAAACCTATAATAAGTGATGTTAGTTATGACCAATTTTGACCTGTGCTCTTTTAACTTTTGTTAATTTATACCTGTTGTGTGGTGTAGGAGCCAGAGAAATCTTATTCAACCATATTTTGCTAACTCTGACTGAGCGGCTACCTTTTCTACATTAGATGTAATAGCTAATGACAACAACCTTCTCTAAAACTAAAAAAGCCTTTCAAGCCGTACAAATCATAGCTTAAAAGACTTTTTCAGTCTGAGCGTTTTAAAACTTACGAGATAATAGTCATTTCATTTATAACAAACTCATCGATCATCCCGTCCGTCACTGTTACATAGTTTTGAAAATGCGGGCTTTCTACATGCTGCTGCAACTGCTCATCGTCTTCCCAAATCTCATAAACGATAAAGCCATTACTATTTGCATTGTCTTGATGTAGGTCATATTGGATACAACCTTGATCAGTTTGTGAGGCTGCAGTTAGCTTGAGAAGCTCTAATTTTACTTGCTCGACATGCTCAGGCTTAGCTTTAATAGTGGCAACGATGGTGAGTGGTTTATTAGCTTGTGTGTTCATAAGTTTTTCCTATTTTTAAGTATTATAATTATTTCAAATAAATCTAAGCAGCTTTAACGTATCCGCGCAAAACATTAAATCAGACTTGTAAATTTAAGCGATTATTTGACGCTTTATACAGGCTGGACTTCTAATAATTTTTTGCCATTTGCTTGACGATTTTCCAATGTATGTCGCGTAATATATAAATGCTCGGCTGTTAGAGTATCAAGAAAGTGAATGTTGATATGTTATATAATTTATAAGATAAATCACATAACGTTGTCTCAAGATTGAGAGTATCAATGATATAGGAGCATGCTCGAAACAACTCTAATTTTACTTATACTTTTCATACATGTTGCTGCAAAAATCAGTGTTTGGATACGATCCTAAAATTGGAAGTTCATTAAAAAGAGATATCAAAGTCGATAATTTCTTCAATAAATTTTGATTCAATGGCTGATAAGTTTCGGTGTTTGTGCCAAAAAATATATACAGGTATATCAGCAATCCCATCTTTCGGGGGCAAGCGTCTAAGTTTAGATGCTAGATGAGTAGCAGCAACAAACTTATCTGGCAAAGCACCTATGCCATATCCAGTATAAATCAGTCGAACTAGCTCATCTAAATTATTTGTGTAGGCACTAACGTGACCAGTAAAATCATGGGCTTCTTTAAATAAAGCTATTGGTGAAAGAACATCACCAATAGCTTCACTATTAAATGCAATAAAATTTTCTTCTAATATATTACTAATACTCAATTCTTTTACGGAGAACAAAGGATGGTGATATCCACAATATAGGTAATAACGTTGATTGAAGAGTATCTTTTGATTGAGAGTATCAGATGTATGCTTTGCTAAACAAATACCAATGGCAGGATTTTTTTGCTTTAAATCATTTAAAATATCCATACTTGATTTGACCGTCAAATCTAACGTAATATTCGGATACTTTTTTTTGAAATATACTAAAAAATTATTATATTTAGGATTATGAAGTCGACTAACGACTAATAGTTTAATATTACCTTCTAGAAGATGTAAATTACTACCTTTCATCGCTTCAATAGAAGTAATCTCTGTGAATATTGTTTGAGCAACTTGAAGACAATAGCGACCAATTGGTGTGAGTTCTAGCGGCTTGGTATTACGAATAACAAGCTGGTTTTCGAGTTGCTCTTCAAGCTTTTTGAGATTTTGGCTAACCGCAGACTGGGTTATATTTAGACGATCAGCTGCCGCACTAATACTCCCCTCTTCACATATAGCAATTAATACGTGAAGTAATGTCCAATTTAAATTATCTGCTAATTTCCGTTGTATCATGGTAATTTCAGCACTTATATTCTGAATATATTGATAATTAATCAATATGAAAGGTCTGCCAAAGGTATGAAAGGTCTGCCAAAGGTATGAAAGGTCTGCCAAAGGTATGAAAGGCTTAGTCTTCGCGATACGTATTCAGCCTCTGAGTTCTCAGCTCACCTTTCATTATTGTCCTCAGTCCATAATACAATATAGCTAAAGATCATGGGGCAGTATAAATACTTATTCATTGTATAACTTGTCATAACACCCCTTTATCATGACAAGCTACTTAATACTGAAATTGTTAGCTCATCAGGGCCTGTAATCATATGCAGCAACAAGACCTGATGGTAAATATAACTCATCGCGCCACTTCTGGTACTCAGCGGGCTTGGAAAAGTATGCATAGGTAGATAACGCTGTGCCCATAGACAATGATTGCCAGTCTCGAAACTGTATATAGCATCGGTAGGTAACTGCTCAGTTAACGTTTTGATAGCTTTGACATATACTGTCAACCCTGTAGACATTCACTTGGTAGATTTTAGTTGTACATATTTGACGACAGGGATCATCCTTAGGTACGCTTGGAATTACCGAACTTCTAAACTGATTTGTGATATACCGTAATGTGTTTCCAAGACCTTTTTTTAATAAAAAGAAGCCTAACACTTGATGTTAGGCTTCTTTTTGAAAATATTGAACAACTTTATCAGCTTGCCTTTATAAATTTAACAACTGGCAATGAACAATTATTTTGAAATAGTTATCCTATTAATAAAATTATTAAGGATTTAACTCAGCAGGATCAGTAATCACATGCATTACCACAGTTTTGCGATCTTTACTTACAACTCGCATAGCCTCTGCCACTTGTTCTTCGACTCGCTCATCACTATTTACTGTAATACCATGAGCACCAAAAGACTGCGCCATTAAAGCAAAGTCAGGGTTTTGAAGCTGTGTACCTGACACGCGATCCGGATAATGAGCCTCTTGATGCTGACGAATAGTACCAAATTGACCATTATCCATAACTATAATCAAAATAGGAGCCTTATAACGTACCGAAGTAGATAATTCTGCCTCGTTCATCATAAACTCACCATCACCAGTAACAACGACTGATAAACGCTCAGGGGACTCTAAGGCAGCAGCGATACCCGCTGGCACACTATATCCCATTGCCCCGTTCCTACTACTCAACTGACTTGGAAACACCTTCGTTGGTAGAAACTTCTGCGCCCACAAACAATGGTTGCCTGCACCGAAGCTATATATGGCATCTTCTGGAATAATTTTGACTAGCTCTTTCATAACCAAAGTCATACTGGCATACTTTTCATAACTATTAGAAGAAAGAGTGATTTCTGGGAAAGCGCTATCTTGACGCTGTTGTTTATGACAGTGGTTGAACCATGAAAGACGTGACTTAGCATCAAGTTCATCTAATTTATATTCAGTAATTGCCTTTATAAAACTAATAGGACTTGCGGCGATATGAGAAGTGGTGGCGCCGCTATGACCGCGTAAGCTGGTATCTAAATTGACAACATAATTGACTTGATCGAATGATTGACGCAAGGTGTAACCATCACTAGCCACATCGCCAAGCACAGTACCTATCGTCAACAACACATCCGCCGAATCTAGTAAGTCTGCACATCCATCTGCTCTGCCATATCCTAAGTAACCTGCGTGAGCGGGCGAATCAAATGGGATTCTGTCAGAGGCTCGCCAATCATGTATGATGGGAATATGATTATCTTCCGCAAACTTAGTTAATTTTTGGCATGTTTGAGCGTCCCAATTTTGACCACCAACAAACACTAAAGGTTTTTTAGCCATTGATAGTGCATCAATTATTGATTGCAGCTCTGATTGTGTAACTGCGCCTTGAGCGACAGGAATCACAGGGTGATTCTGATTTTCAAATGGCTGCTGAATAATATCTTCAGGCAATCCAACTACAACAGGTCCTGGTCGACCTTCTAAAGCCGCATGAAATGCTTTGGCAACGATTTCTGATGACCTAGAGACTTCATCAAGAATGAAGACTCGTTTACATTGACTACCGAACCACTGTATCGGATCAAACTCTTGGAATGACTCACGCTGCCTATCAGCAATCGGTATAAGGCCGACAAATAATATCAGCGGCACACCATCTTGCCAAGCCGTATGAATGCCAGTATAAGCTTGCGCAGCACCTGGACCACGGGTCACCATGGCAATACCAGGTTTACCCGTAAATTTACCATGTGCATCAGCCATATAAGTACACGCAGCTTCGTGACGACAAACAATAGTTTGAATATCAGAGTTATAAAGGCCATCAAGTACTGCTAAATAGCTCTCACCCGGTACTATAAACGCTCGATCTACTCCGTGTTGCTTAAGGCTATCTACAATGGCTTGACCGCCATGTTTTAAATCACTCATTTTTTATCCCTAAATTATTTTAGCCATAACGCCATTATGGAAATTACGAATTTTCTGATTATCCTATGAGATCCTTTATTGGGATAATCATAGGACAGTCACTTTGAATGCTAGTTATTGCTTTTGAGGATTAAACTCTACCTGAGCAAATAATTTGTCAGTTGTTAAATATTACTACTATCATCTCTAGTCATTAATGAGACAACAATTACTAAAAATATTGAAAGTGGTAAGCCAATAAATACTGGATGTATGCCAAAAGGATGACCAAGAACTTGCCAAACTACTGCAATCACTAGCCCAACCCACATTGCTACAGTACCACCCAAACGTGTCGCTTTCTTCCAAAACAACCCTGCAGTAATGGGTGCTAACAAGCTTGATACCAACATAGCGGAGCCCATTATCCACAGTACGATGAGGTCTGGAATAAAGATAGCTAACGTCAAGGCGATACCTGCTACGCCAAGAACCGAGTAACGACTGTACTTTAAAAGGCGTTGATCAAGATCTTCTGAATAGTTTAGTTTTGGTTTGACAATGTCATTAATAATTGATGACGCACCTGCCATGAAAAATGAATCCGCTGTAGAGATGACGGTAGCTAGAAGTGCAAGCACCATTACAACTATCATAGGGAAGCTAAACACATCGCCAATAATAGCAAAATAGGTTAAAGAAGCATTTTCTAGCGGTAGATTAAGACCAAAACGACCCATAATACCGATCAGGATAACAACAAATCCTGTTAAAAATGCGAGAACAATAGCGATCCAGAACCCTGTTTGTGCTGTTTTAGCACTATCAGCCGCCCAAAATCTCTGCCATAAATCCTGTCGCACAAATTGATAACCGCCTATGGTTAATATATAAACCATGACTTCAGATGCTGGAATATTGAAAAAACTTAAAAAATCGCTTTCGCCAGACAGTGCAACTTGTGTCTGCACCCCCTCAAGACCACCAGCTGCGATGAGAACAGTACAAAATAATATAAAGATACCTACGGTCTGTATAGTGCCATGAAATGCATCTTGCCAAATAACAGACTTCATCCCCCCAAAATAAGTCTTTAATGTGACTAATACGCCGCTGACTATAACACCTGTAGTAATACTGGTACCCAAAGTCAGATTAAGGATTGTCGCAATTGCAACAAACTGCATACCGGTAATAGCGCTATACGCTACCAATAGACTAACCACTGTTGGAATTCTTGCCCCTTCTCCAAATCTTAATACTGTGAAATCTGCGATAGTCACCATATTATATTTTTCACCTAATGCTCGAACACGCTTTAGATAAAATGCCAGTATAAAAATACCAGCTAGAAATATGCCAAAGTTTAGCCATTGTGGCCCCATACCACGTATGAAACCTTGCTGCATATAACCTAACAAGATTGCACCACCGACAGCAGTACCTGTAAAGGTTAAGATAAGTGGGAATAATTTGACTGATCTACCAGCGACGTTATAATCGTCGTAAGTTTTAATGCTTTTTTTATTAATGTAAAAGGAAATGCCAAATAAAAACATGAAGTAAATAATAACCAAAGACCCTAATATCAGTCTTTCTCCTGAATCGTACATAATGTCCATCCTCGGAATATTTAGATCGTAATAAAATAGCTTTCAACAAAAAAACTTAGTAATAACGGAGTATGATAAAACTCCTATAAGCCTGATAAAAAAGACTGAAAATTGTCATTAAGTTTTTCAATACAATAGCCTCCTTCAACTAAAACAATTAGTGGCTTATTTAATTCTTTTAGCTTTTGCGCTAAAACCTGAAAACCTTCGGTACTGACATGACATTTAGCCTGTGGATCGTCTTTATAAACATCAAAGCCTAATACATGCACGATAACATCTGGATTAAACAGCTCTACAGTAGCCAGCGATTTGTCTACATAGTCAAAAAAACCTGCTTCATCAGTGCCATGTGGCATAGGAAAGTTAAAGTTATATCCATACCCTTCACCTTGCCCTCTTTCATGCTCATGACCTGCCACAACCGGATAAAAATCAATAGGGCTACCATGAACTGACGTATAAAGCACATCTTTACGGTCATAAAATATCTCTTGAATGCCCTGCCCATGGTGCATATCAGTATCTATAATGGCGACCTTGTTATATTTCTTAAGCAAATACTGAGCGATAATAGCGGCGTTATTCAGATAGCAGAATCCGCCTGCAGCACTCTTGCGTGCATGATGCCCAACAGGTCTTGTAATACAGACCTGAATTTTATTTTGCTCTGTCTCTTGAGTTAATAAGTTTTGAGCTGCATTCAGTGCTGTCTGTGCTGACCAATAAATAGAGGTCCATGAATACTTGCCAATTGGTGCACTACCATCAGCTTGATATTTAGCCGCTTTGGCCAAAATACCAAGACCTTCATTGTTATTTGGCATATAGATAGTGGTTTGAACTTCTTCGCCCATGTCTTCCTCTACCGCCATCCATTCACTGTAGGCGTTCTTCAAAAAATCCACGTATCCCAAATCATGTACATCTAAAATCGGTTCGATCCCTATATCTTTAGCAGTAATTACAGTTAAACCTAATGCTTTTGGTGCTTTTAATAGCTCAATCAGTCGTTCAGGCTTTTCTTGCGGCTGACGCATCTTACCGCGCGAAAAATAGGTTTTAGGTTGATGAAGCATTTGGTTTTCATGGCTATAGATTTTCATTTTTACATCCCTTGTTATGTTTAACCTAGTTTCATTAGTCCATAAATCAACATACTAAGTTAATCAACTAAATAAACAATTGTTGTCTATTATAGCTGTCTCTAAAACAGCGTGTAACAACACATTAGTGCCTGCGACCGCCCATTCAGAGGAAATCTCTTCATTTTCATTATGTGATATGCCATCTACGCAAGGGCACATAATCATCGCAGAAGGTGCTACATCTGCTATCCAAAAGGCATCATGTCCAGCACCAGAGCAAATATCAATATTTGAGTAACCTAACTTACTGGTTGTATCACGAATTATGCTCACTAATTTAGAGTCAAAGGCTACAGGATCTTTGTGCCCTACTATATCTATTGAACAACCCACATCAAACTCTGATGATATTTGATGAACCTTAACCTTTATCTGATTACATAACTCATCGAATTTATCTTGCGAAGCTGCCCTGATATCTATAGTAAATACCACTTTACTCGGAAGGACATTGCGAGAGTTCGGAAAAACGTCAATCTTACCAACTGATACTGCGGTATTAGGTTGATTGTCCATGACCAAATCATGGGTAACATGAATTATTTTAGCCATTGCCAAAGAAGCGTTTGACCTCATTGTCATGGGTGTCGAGCCAGTATGTGCAGCCTTACCTGTCAATGTCACTTCAAGAGCAGCCAAACCTTGACCATGCGTCACCACCCCTATCAACTTATCTTCTGCCTCTAAGATAGGGCCTTGTTCAATATGATATTCATAATAAGCATGTATCTTCGGCTCCCCTACGGGCATATCACCCAGCCAACCTGTACGTGTTAACTCATCTTTTACACTAATGCCATCTGGATCTGTGCAATTATATGCGTATTCGAGATCATATTTACCGGCATAGACACCTGATGCAATCATGGACGGTGCAAAGCGTGAACCTTCTTCATTTGTCCAGTTTGCGACGACGATTGGATGTTTAGTTTTAATGTTGTGCTCATTAAGTGAACGCACAACTTCTAATCCAGCTAAAACGCCTAAAATACCATCATATCTACCGCCCGTAGGTTGCGTATCGAGATGAGAACCTATCATGATGGGTAGTGCATTTGGATCAGTACCCTCTCTAAAGGCAAACATAGAACCAAGTTCATCAATTTTTACGACCATATTTTCAGTTTCACACCAATTTTTGAAAAGGGTGCGACCTTCATTATCTTCATCTGTTAGTGCCTGTCTATTGCTGCCACCAGCAATACCTGGACCAACCTTCGCCATATCCATCAAAGATGCCCATAAGCGACTCTCGTTGGCAGTAATCTCAGTATTTTTAATCATTTTAGTCCGACCTTTAATTAGGTTCTAATTTCGCTAGATAGCTTAATGAACAATCAATCATTAACTACAGCTATTCACTTATTATTGATGATTTTTTCTGCAGTAAATCCAGAGATAAAAGCTTGTAAGTTTTCATTGAGCTTTTCTATGCAATATCCTCCTTCAACCAATACAATTACTGGCTTATCTAATGCTTTGAGTTTTTGTGCCAAAGTTTTAAAGCCTTGTGTGCTGACGGCGCATTTTGCTTGTGGGTCATCCTTATAAACATCAAAACCTAGGACATGCACGATCACATCTGGATTAAACAGCTTTACGGTTTCTATTGCTTTATCTACAAACTGGAAAAATTCTGATTCATCTACGCCATGTGGCATTGGAAAATTAACGTTATAGCCATAACCATCTCCCTCGCCCCTCTCGTGTTCATGACCGGCGACTACAGGATAAAAATTGATAGGGCTACCGTGTACAGAGGTATATAGCACATCGTTACGGTCATAGAATATTTCTTGGATACCTTGCCCATGATGCATATCAGTATCTATAATGGCGATTTTTTGAAACTTCTGACGTAAGTGCTGAGCAATAATTGCCGCATTATTTAGATAGCAAAAGCCACCTGCAGCATTTTTACGAGCGTGATGTCCTGCAGGTCTGGTAAGACATACTTGAATGTTATTCTGACCACCATCATCATTTAACAAGACGTCAGCAGCGTTGAGTGCCGTTTGTGCTGACCAATAGATAGACGTCCACGAATGTTCACCAATAGGTGCACTACCATCCGCTTGATACTTAGCCGCTTTTGCTAAAATACCTAAGCCATCATTACTATGTGGCATATAAATGGTTGTCTGAACTTCTTTTCCCATGTCTTCGTCTACAGCTATCCACTCACTGTAGGCGTTCTTCAAAAAATCCACGTATCCCAAATCATGCACAGCTAAAATCGGCGCGATGCCTATATCTTTAGCGGTCGTTACTTTCAAGTCTAAAGCTTCTGGCGCTTTTAAAAGCTCAGTCAAACGTTCAGGCTTTTCCTGAGGCTCACGCATTTTCCCTCGAGAAAAATAGCTCTGTGGATGATGAAGCATTTGATTTTCATGACTATAAATCTTCATTTTAAACACTCCTTTGTTTCTAAAATACTTAAAAAATTATATTAAAAATTCTAATACACTTATTAAAGTATATTTGGCTATATCTTATTGAAAATAGCTATATTTAATGATATTTACCGGTATTTCTATAATATATGTTGCTGAAAAGTTACAGTCAAACGTTATAAATTAATACAACCTATAAGCGTAGCTAATACCCATAAAGGCCGTATTTATAAATTCAATACGCTGGAAATAATTTAAATAGAAACTGCAATGAAAAATGCAACTAGGGATTAAATAAGAATGTATGAGAGGAAGTGACCATCTCTAAGCTATCGCACATAGGTATCATGGGGTGCTTTCAGTGACCTTAACCGTTCTGAAATGTACTTTTAGCCGCTATAAAGCTTGAGAGATTTTTTGATTTGGAAAAGGTAAAAAAAGCCACAACACAAGAATTTGTATTGTAGCTTTGTCTAAATGAAACCTTATTTTTATGGGTCTCATAAGCACTACCCAACCTACACGCGTGCTAGTACGCTGAATGAATACGATGGCCTTATAAAACAGGCATATATACCAAATGACTTTCAAAAGCAGAAGCTATCTCATCAGCTTTTACTATCACTAATCCCATGCGACATAATGACCCCTGACCTATTATAAGATTCACACAACACCCTTTTTTCGCTCGGCAAGTACATTATCTTAGGGTGTTTGAGAGAACAACCATACACCATAATTGACAACATCTGTTTATAACAGATATAGTCTTTACGGACCATCACTCTTCTAAAGAGACGCTGTCCTTACAGACTATGCTTTTTCTCAAGTATAGTGATTTTCTTTTTTGAGATAACACTCAATAATATCAATCAGTTAGACTTTTAATTCACTTCTTAAAGCATGCTATTTGGTATTTTGTGAGTTTTTACTGCTGCACATGGAGTTCGGCGGTAGAGTAATAAACATAACCAGGGAGAGGAATTTTATGACTGCTCAAAAATCAGACCATACGTTATCCGCAAGCCAACAAGTCACTAATTGGCTACAAGATTTCGATCAAACCCTACGTACCAAAAACATCGACAAAGCTGCTGAATTCTTTGAAAAAGAAGGATACTGGCGTGACTTAGTTTCTTTTACTTGGAATATCAAAACGCTAGAGGGACAAGATGAAATCAAAGACATGCTTTCGCATACATTAGAAACCACTGAGCCATACGACTGGCAACTTGATGGAGATGCGGTAGAAAACGATGGCATAATAGAAGCTTGGATCTCTTTTAAGACCAAAGTATCTAAAGGCTATGGACATTTACGACTGCGTAATGGCAAAGCTTGGACATTACTGACCACGATGACTGAGCTCACAGACTTCCCTGAAAAGCGCAAAAAACTACGCTCGAAAGGGGCTGAACACGGTGCAGATCCTAATCGTTTAACGTGGCAAGAAAAACGTGAGCTTGAAGAGAAAAACCTTGGTTATAGCGAGCAACCTTATTGCTTAGTTATTGGTGGCGGACAAGGTGGAATCGGTCTAGGAGCTCGCTTACGACAACTAGAAGTTCCTACCATTGTCATTGATAAACAGCCGAGACCTGGTGACACATGGCGCAACCGTTATAAATCATTATGTTTGCACGACCCTGTATGGTACGACCACATGCCGTATCTCCCTTTCCCTGACAACTGGCCTGTGTTTACGCCAAAAGACAAGGTGGGTGACTGGTTAGAGATGTACACTAAGATTATGGAATTAAACTATTGGGGATCAACTGAATGTGTCAGTGCGGCCTTTGATGAAGAGTTACAGCAATGGAATGTAGAGGTTGATAGAGCGGGTGAACGTTTATTATTACATCCTAAACAATTAGTTTTAGCGACAGGTATGTCAGGGTTACCAAACATTCCCGAAATTAAAGGGGCGAAGGACTTTGCTGGAGAGCAACATCATTCTAGCCAGCACCCAGGTGGTGAAGCATATCGAGACAAAAAGTGTATTGTCTTAGGTGCTAATAACTCGGCGCACGATATTTGTGCTGCCTTATGGGAAAATGGTGCAGACGTTACTATGATACAGCGCTCATCAACGCATATTATTAAATCTAATACGCTAATAGATGAGGTGTTAGGTAGTTTGTACTCAGAAGAAGCCGTTGAAAACGGAATAACTACCTATAAAGCAGATCTGACTTTTGGTTCCATTCCTTTCAAAATCATGCCGGAATTTCATGAGCCTGTATACCGTAAAGTAGCAGAGATAGACGCTGATTTTTATAAGAGGCTAACCGATGCAGGCTTTATGCTCGACTTTGGTGAAGATCACACTGGTCTATTTATGAAATACTTACGTCGAGGTTCTGGTTACTATATCGATGTAGGTGCCTCTGAGCTTGTCGCGGAAGGTAAAATAAAGCTCAAACCCAATGTAAGTATTGATCATATCAAACCCAAATCAGTTGTATTAACTGACGGTACAGAGCTAGAGGCTGATTTGATTGTATATGCCACTGGATTTGGTTCTATGAACGGCTGGGCTGCAAAAATAATCTCTCAAGAAGTAGCCGATAAAGTTGGTAAGTGTTGGGGAATGGGCTCAGATACTGCTAAAGATTCAGGCCCTTGGGAAGGCGAGTTGAGAAACATGTGGAAACCGACACAACAAGAAGCATTATGGTTCCATGGTGGAAACTTGCACCAGTCTCGACATTACTCTCAATACTTATCACTACAAATTAAAGCCCGAATGGAAGGTTTAGAGACACCGGTATATGGCCTGCAAGAAGTGCATCACTTAGAGTAAATCAAACGTTGCCAGAGTCAGTTCAACTCATAAAAAAAGTAAATACAATACCCATACTGGTTAGATTCAGTATGGGTATTTCTTCAGTCCAGCCATCTTTACGGTTGTCTTTGCACAGGCATATCACTTCTTTATTAATAATCTCGTATGTATTAGAACCGCCAAGACTGGTATAGTTAGCGATTATTTATGCAGCAAGCAATCTAATCAATTATCGCTGTTAGCAATTGATATTTTAGCTTGTTAATGGCTAGCAACTCTCTTAGTCATTGTTATCAATGTCAAAGCTTTTACGCCTTTACCACTCACATCTAGCACCAAACTATAAACGGACACTATGACCACATATATACTCGACACCGAAACCACAGGTCTTGTTGAACCTCACATGACTGAAGCCGCCTACTCTATTATTGATATAAATAATGGTAACGTAGAGGTCCTACAGGAACCCAGATCTAAGCGCTTTAATCCCCTAAAAGAAATCAGTTTAGGGTCTATGGCCGTATCCCATATATGTGAAGAAGATGTCATGAATGAGCCACCTCATACCGACTTTAGATTGCCCAACAGTGTTGAATATTTGATAGGTCATAATATTGATTATGATATGGGCGTTCTAAAAAATGCGGGCGTGACCCATACCCCTAAATTAATCTGTACCAATGCAATGTCCAATCACCTCCTTCCCACTCTTGAAAGTCATAAACTGGTATCACTGCTCTATCATTTCCATAGAAATGTAGCGCGCGCTCAAGCAAAGCATGCACACGCTGCTATTTATGACATTTACTTTACTCAACTGGTACTTGGCAGCCTAATTGACTTAGCAAATAGCCAAGGTCATGTCATCACTGATGTAGAGAGCCTATATACCTTTAGTCAAATGGCACGCATACCCACACATTTAAGTTTTGGTAAGTTTAAGGGTGAGGCTATCGCAGATTTAGTTACCCATTCGGATGGTGCGGGATATCTAAAATGGCTGCTCAAACAGGATACGGTCGATACGTATTTAGCTGAAGCTTGTAAGCAGGCATTAGCATCAGTATAAAGCCCTAGAAGTAGTTATCTAGCCTATCTAATATCAAAAGCTGAGCTATAGTTAATCCTTTATAAAAGAGTGACAACGTTAACCTAACTTGAAGTATCCCATATACTTCTACACTCGGTTGCCTTGTCTCTCTTTTAAACTGAATCAACGATATGAATCGTTACCTTACCTTAGATAATATGACTAACATTGTAGCTGAGCCCTTGCAAAGAGCATTCTCAGGTAGATTGGGTTGATATCGCTTTCGAGTTTGGTTTTAGTGATCAGCCGCATCTGATTCGTTATCTCAAGCATCAAATCGGCACAACACCTAAGAAATATGTGTCAAAAAGAGGTTTCACCATTGATATCTATGGTGGCGTCAGCTCGTCGTAGATAGCCTTGAATTTTCTGCCAATGACTTACTTATTGCTCACATTAACTATAACCACAGTGCATATTTGGCATGATGCGACGTATATTTTAGGCAATAAAAAACCCGCAGTCGCTAGCAGGTCTTTTTGATAGAAGTTACTTCTTTCTGTGTTATTTCTCTTATCTTAATGGGTACAGCGTACAACCATTCCATTCCAGCATCACAATAAAAACATTCATTCTCAAACTTTACGATATAAGCTGTAAAATCATTACCATTTAAATAAGTGATTGCCTGTCGGTCGTTCTCATCAGTGACAGCACACCATATTTTTTTGTAACCACGCTTCAGCATGGCTCGCGCTAAATTGCTCCCTATTAGTTCATTATCCACTATACATTTTTCATCTCCTAACCGTGAATTTATAAAGCCTCTACAGTTATAGCAAATAAATAATGCTTTTTATACTCTTTTTAAATACATACTTCTACTTGATACCTATCGTACTCGTCTATTTTCTGTCATTCAAACGGATGATTTTTTGAATGGAAGCCATTTGTCATAACGGACGTTATGGGAATAAGATAAAAGTTATTAATGTGAAAGGTCAGCTTAATCTTTAGATTAAGCTGGGATTGGCTCGCGGTTTTTATTGAAAAATATTCTTAGTAATTATTGTGGGTAATTATGAGTCCAACCCTCTGCTACAATTTCCTTAACCGCTTGATCATAATGCTCTGGTAATAAATTATTTCTGTAGTAAATACTGTCTATGAGCTCTTCTGTAGTTAACCCACCTTTTAAACTATTAATCATTCTCTGATACGGCTCGCGAACTTCAGGCCATGACAACTCATCGCCCAGTACTCTACCAACATAAGTCATCATATAACTTTGAAAGGAAAAAGGTTTCTCTATTTTGCCCTGTATAGCTAGACGGTATATAGGCTCGAAGGCTTCTAATACTGGTTTAATAACTTGTGTTTCCTTACTTACAGCTTTACTCACATCTTCGTCTGTCCATTGATCACGATATGTAGAGAAAGCCCCTATAATACCTTCTCTTGATTTCCAATTTATCAGCGCCGTTTTAAACTCAATAGCAGCTTGCTCTATTTCTGGTTTATTCATATTAAATGTTGTCATGTTATTTCACCTCTATGACTATATAGAAATAAGCATGGTTCCCTAGTGAGGACTTGAATCTCTGGCTGTAGGTTAATGGTATCAGTATCTTGAGTTATTTAGGTAGTCGCGGTGTACTTGGTAATGTACATCATGTGAGATTTTCGAAAAAAAATTATCTCTAAGATTTGTTATAACGAACCTAATTTCCACTTGAGCTATCCATAAAATTATGAAATTTTACTAATGAACTAGCTCTAAAAGAGAGGAGAAGAGAAATGAATTTAAATAATCGCGAAAAATTAGCACTACTGAATAATTTTGAAATCGACTTCGAGTATGGTGATGTTACGCTTTTGGATAATTTCGATTACTTTTTGATTTTTAATAAAGAAACATTCTCTAGAAATACAGACTTTGTAGCAAAGGTATATGATAAAGCAGGTAATTATGTATTAACTATCCCATTTCCCGAGGTTGAAATGCATTATCAAAAGCTTAAGCTTATATTTAGCTGGTGTTGGGAAGTTGAACGTGGAGTTAGGATAGTATTCAATGCAGATGATAGATACATGTGGGATTTCTGGTATGAATTTGATTTAATAAGTCGTAAATACACTAATTGTAATAGAGCTTATTAATGTTAAATCCTGTTCGGTGCGCTATACAGGAGTCGAACTACTCATGTTAGATATGGATTGCATGATTACGAAATCGATAGCATAGGTTATTATTAAGCAACTTATTACAAAGGTAGTAACTATGTCAGTCTTTTCCACAAGTTATATAACAAGTCCTGAAGAGGGTGATGAGTGTATATCTTTCGATTATAGTGAGTTCGCTGGTAGAGGGTTTATTAAGCTTCTGGAAGAAGCAATATTGGATCCATATCCAGAAATTTTTAATAAAATAATTGATAGTAAATGTGTTGAATTCTTTCCATATCACGAATTCTATCGATTGGATAGGAATGAAATTAAGCTGGTGATAAAGAAAATAGATGAGTACTTAATTAAAAATACAGCTGATAGCAAAGCAGAGGTCTATGCAAAAGACATCTGGGAAAAAGGTTTACGCACTGAATTGATTAAAAACTACCTTTCTAACTAAATTTATCTAAAAGCACCGCTACATCAAGTGAAATAAGGCTTTCACGAATTTCACCATTCCTTCTTCTCAGCAGCAGCAGCAGCAGCAGCAGCAGCAGCAGTGACTTTGAACAACATCAGCCATTTCAACAAGTGCCCTCTTACTATCTCAAAAAATTAAACTCTTGATAGCAATATTATAGAGTCGGATGTTCAAGTTCTCACTAAGGAACCGAAGCAGTGAAAGTACCTGACTGGTTCGATATAGGCATACCCTAGCGGAACTAGCTATTTCACTCTTCAAACCTATTAACAGACCACTCAAAACAGACCAATATAATGGAACCACTTAAAATAGACTACGGATACTCCCTCTAACCGCCCAATCAAGTATGCTCTGACAGCATTAAACAGCGGATCAATCTACTGCCTATATAAATCCACATAGTTATTTGGCAATATCGCTGGCATTAACAACTATTATCCATATTATTCGTTATGGCAGGAGTTGTCGGCAAGCGCATTTAATATGCCGCATGACTTCGCGGGCGCCCTACTGACGCATTTCTGCCGCAAAACATTTAGATGCTGCTTCAACTGCTTTAATTCCTCTATACGTACTTCCACTGCATGAATATGTTCATCCAATAAGGTATCGACATCGCCGCAGTCTCTGTCAGGTTCTTCCCAATACTGCAGTAAGGTGCGTACTTCATCCAACGTCATATCAAGTGTGCGACAGTGCAGGATAAACTGTAGACGTTCAATATGGTTTTCACGATATAAGCGATAATTCCCTTCACTACGGGAAGGTTCTGGTAATAGCTTTTCTTTTTCGTAATAGCGAATGGTTTCTACTGTCGCGCCTGTGCGCTTAGCGAGCTCTCCAATTTTTATTAGCATCGTTATTCCAAAGTTATCTCACAGTTCTCTTGAAGTTATTTCAAAGTCATCTCAAAATTGAAAACATTAAAGTAACTATAAGGTTTAACACTGAGAAAATCAAGTTTGTACAGTTACCTAAAAACGGCCTTGACTCTGAAGCCGCTAGAGGGTTCACAATAGTGTTATCAAAAGAATTCTTATAGTAGGACGAATTATTATGCAATATCGTATTGAAGGTATGGACTGTGCCAGTTGTGTCAGAAAGATTGAAACTGCATTAGCACGTATGCCCGGCGTCTCTGACATACAACTTAATTTTGCGACTGAAAAGTTAGAGCTAACGTTGGCCTCTGATTCAGAGACTCAGTTAAATGATGTCGAAAAAACCATCAAGCGCCTTGGTTTTGGTGTATCTGCCACTACTGATCAAGCAATCGCAGCAGATGGCACTGGTGACAATCCATTAGATACGCAGCAACAGCGTTGGTGGCAAACCCGAAAAGGCAAGCAAGTGGTTGGTCTCGGTATCCTGATGAGCGTCGCCTACGCGTTAGCACTAATTTTTCCTGATTATGGAATGTGGGCATTCGCTATTGCCGTCATTGTGGGCGTTTTTCCCTTTGCCCGAAAATCTGTGACCTTGGCAATGACAGGCACCCCATTTTCAATTGAAATGCTGATGTCTATCGCGGCAATTGGTGCACTTATCATTGGTGAAGCTGAAGAAGCTGCGGCCGTTGTCTTCTTGTTTTCAGTTGGCGAATTATTAGAGAGCGTGGCGGCTGATCGTGCCCGTGCTGGTATCAGAGCATTGGCGTCATTGGTTCCAAAGACTGCGATTTTGCTTGATGCACAAGGTGGACAGCGTGACGTTCCTGCAGTGTCATTGCAGGTCAATGATTTGGTCTTGGTACGACCTGGTGATAAGGTGTCTGCTGATGGTGTCATTGTTCAAGGTAACTCTAGTCTTGATGATTCACCCATCACTGGCGAATCCATACCCGTTGCTAAAGCCATGGGCGATGCAGTATTTGCAGGATCCATCAACATGGAAGGAGCGCTGCAAGTCCGCGTAGAAAAGACCGCGGCCGACAACACCATTGCGCGCATTATTACTCTGGTAGAGCAAGCACAAGCCTCTAAAGCCCCTACTGCCCGTTTCATTGAAAAATTCAGTCGTTACTACACCCCAGCGGTGATGGCGATTGCCGCACTGGTTATTATCATACCGCCGCTAGCGATGGGAGGAGAATGGGCGACTTGGTTATATCGTGGTTTTGCACTGTTGCTAATTGCCTGTCCTTGCGCACTTGTCCTATCTACTCCAGCCGCCATCGCGTCAGGGTTGGCTGTCGGTACACGTCGCGGCTTACTCATCAAAGGCGGTAGTGCTTTAGAAACTATTGGTCGCGTGAATGTCGTGGCTTTTGACAAGACGGGTACGTTAACTGAAGGCAAGCCTCGCGTCACCGACGTTATTGCCTTTGCACAGGGGCACATAGTACAAGAGCATATAGAATCTGAAAGTCAAAATGAGATGTTGGCGCTGTTTGCCAGTGTCGAGTCTGCCTCTAGTCATCCACTGGCAAAAGCGATCATTGATCATGCCAAAGCCGCTAATATCTCTATACCGATAGCTTCAAATGCCTATGATACTGCGGGCAAAGCGGTACATGCGACGGTAGTTGATCGGCCTCTAGCCATCGGATCACCTATCTACGCTGCCAATGAAACATCAATATCACTAGAACAAAATGCACAAATCGAAGCACTACAAAACGAGGGTAAGACGGTCTCCGTTCTGTTCGATGAGCAAAGCCATAAAGTGCTTGGGTTAGTCGCGCTACGAGACGAGTTACGAGAGGATGCTCAGGCAGGAGTGGCGCAGCTCAAAGCAATGGGTGTGCGCTCTGTGATGCTCACAGGTGACAACCGTCTGACCGCTCAGGCGCTTGCTAGTCATTTAGAAATAGAATGGGAAGCTGAGCTATTGCCCGAAGATAAGCTTCGCTTGTTGAATGAAATGAAAGGTAATAGCAAAGTAGCGATGATTGGTGATGGTATTAATGATGCGCCAGCACTAGCAACCGCAGATGTAGGCATCGCCATGGGCGGCGGTACAGATGTCGCCATCGAAACGGCCGATATCGCCCTATTAAAAAGTCGCGTCACGGACGTCGCTCATCTCATTGCCCTATCACGTGCCACCATGTCCAACATTCATCAAAATGTGATATTTGCGCTTGGTCTAAAGTCCATATTTCTAATCACTACTGTACTGGGTATTACTGGGCTATGGATCGCTGTATTGGCTGATACTGGCGCGACCGTATTGGTCACGTTAAATGCATTACGCTTACTGCGCTTTAAAGGGGCTAGATGATTGGTAACTTGCTCTAAAAACAACAAGGGTCTGTTGAATGCTCAAATGTGGTGCTGGCAGTGACTGTTTTTTAGACAATATGCAGTGAAATTTTTGATACCTAGTCATTTTAGGTAAAACAATTTCGCCATGTATTGGCAAAAAAGAGTACTGCCATCCAAGACACAGCACCGTATTTATCATGAACCAAGGTTAGTTCCCAGGCATAGAGATATAATTTGGTAATTGCTGTAGACGATTCATCCATACCTGAATATTGCGATAGCTGTCTATATCAATATCACCTTCGTGTGCCGTTGAAATGTATGGATAAACTGCGCAGTCAGCAATGGTGGGACGGCTGGCGGCTAGCCAATGGTGACTGCCAAGATGATTGTCTATTAAGGTTAAGATGCTATGTGAACGCTCTGAAGCTTGCTCCCAATCACTTTCCAAACCAAACTTCTTAATCAAACGTGCTACGTTGGGGCCATGTTGTATCTCATTAGAAGCAACAGATAACCACTGCATCACATCAGCTTGCAGATGTGCTTCACTCGGCCACCATGCTTCACCACCATACTTATTGGCTAGGTATACCAATATGGCTTGTGAGTCTCTTAATATGACGGATCCGTCTTCTAAAATTGGGATTTCTCCCCAAGGATTTAATTTAAGTATTGCTTCTGTTTTATGTTCGCCATTCATGAAGTCAACAGGCACAATCGTTAAAGGCGTATCGATAAACGAGGCAAATAGCCTTACTTTATAGCAGTTTCCTGATAGCACTAAATCATACAGTTTCATATTTTTTTTCCTCAGACAGTAGTTGATTAAATTCCAGTACATTGCCATCTGGATCACGGATGAATAATGTAATCCTTCTTGGACCTAATTGTTTAGGGCCTTCTGTGATTTCTATCCCTTCTTTCAGTAGCCAACTTTGCAAGGCAGCTATGTCTTGAATGATAAATGCTGGATGAGTCATTCCTGGACTTTTAATCGGTTCATCCAGTAGGACGTTTTTTTGATCTTTTGTTTTTGCGCCATTAAAAATAAGATTGATTCGTACACCAGCCGAAGTGACCATTTCATTCGCCTCACCTTCAGGTATGCGATAGGTTTCTGTGAATCCAAGACGCTCATAAAACGCAATCGCTTCTTGTCGATTACTGACTCTAATACCAACATGATCGTAGGCAATGGCAACCTGTGAATTTGCCTGAGATAAGGTGCTCATAAGATAGTTCTCCTATTGATTTCGACATATTCAGTATGACATTTTGTTATTTAAAAGATAATACTGTAAATTTGATAATCATATTTTCAATAAATGAGACAATTATGGATCGATTACAAGCAATGTCTATGCTGATCAAAGTCGTAGAACTTGGCAGCTTTTCCGCGGCAAGCAAAATCTTGAACGTACCGCTGCCAACCCTAAGTAGAAAGATATCTGAACTTGAAAATCAGTTGGGTATTCGTTTATTGCATAGAACCACCAGAAAGCTGTCTTTAACCGATTCTGGATACGACTATATAAAAGCTTGTAAGAGAATACTGGAGCAGGTTGAAGAGGCCGAAAGTAAAGCGAAAGGAGAGTATTCAGAACCAAGAGGTGATTTGGTTATAACTGCGCCCGTTATGTTTGGCAGGCTATACGTATTACCCATTGTTATTGAATTTTTGTCCTTATATTCAAATATAAATGTGCAGCTATTGTTATCGGATAGAAATATCAATCTATTCGAAGATGAGGTAGACATGGCGATTAGAATAGGCAAGTTGCCAGATAGTACAATGGTAGCGACTCAAGTGGGTCGTATGCGAACAGTGACTTGTGCAAGTCAATTATTTTTATCTAATCATTGCAAAATTGAATCCCCTTATGATTTAACGCAACTCTCCTGCATATCATTAAGTACAGTGATGACCACCCCTTATTGGAGCTACAACCTTCCTGATTCTGGACTCCCCGCTCATGTAGATATTTTACCAAGACTCACAGTCAATGATAGTGACTCTGCGGTTAATGCTGCTATAAAGGGGGTGGGCATCACTCAACAACTGCATTATCAAGTGAAAGAGGCGATAGATAAAGGTGATCTCAATATCATACTAGCTGAGTTTGAATCTGATGAAACCCCTATACATTTGCTGCACAAGACTCGAAAATATTTGCCACAAAAGATGAAAAGCTTTTTGGAATTTACATCTCCAAAACTAAAGGAGAGACTTCGCGAACTGTCTTGTTAGCGCATTATTACGTCTCAGTAAGTTTATCGATTTACACTAAGGCATGTTATTGATTAATTGATAGACCACTTAAAACGTAAAACATTCTGCGATAATGGCTATGTTGACTAAAAATCTATGCCAACACTCCCTCTACCCGCTCAATCAGATATTCTTTAACCGCATTAAACAGCGGATCTATCAATCGCCGTTCTGGACAAATCAAATATAGCGGATAGTTGGCCACTTGCCAGCCGTCCAGCGCCACTTCAACCAAGCGCCCTGCTTTTAAATCTGCAGCTATATCTAACTGTGATTTCAGGGCAATACCCTGACCTGCCACGGCCCAGCGCCGTACCACATCACCATCTTTACTTCGCCGATTGCCAGCCACTGCCACACGTTTGGTCTTGCCCTCTTTTTCAAAAGTCCACTCACTCAAATATTTCTCGTCATGTCCCAAACACAAGCAATTATGCTGAGTTAAGTCTTCAGGAATTTTCGGCGAGCCAATATCATTGTCAACCTTGTCCAAATAAGCCTTTGAGGCACATAGTATCGGACGATTGTTCAACACAATGGGTAATGCCACGAGCGATGAATCCTTGGGCGCACCATAACGCAACGCCAGATCAATCTGTTGCCCATATAGATCTACATAGCTGTCTGACATATGTAGCTGCACCGTCACCTTGGGATGGATTTGCATAAAATCATCCAACCATGGCAACACCAAATTTCGCCCCAAATCTGACGATGCAGACAACCGAATCGTGCCGGTCAGCTCGGCATCATTATCATGCAATCCTGCATAAGCATTATCTAAAATAGCCACGGCATCTCGGCAATGCTTTAAATATTGCTCACCTTTACTGGTTAAACGCAGTCTACGAGTTGAGCGAACAAACAATACCGTTTCAATTTCGGCTTCCAATCTTTTTACGGCTGCACTCACCACTGCTGGTGACAGATCTAAGTGGCGCGCACAGGCAGACAAGCTACCTAAACGAGCAGTTTCAATAAAAATACGTAAATCCTGCAAATTTTTCATTGTGTCGCCTTGGTTAGCTTAGCTGTAATTGAATTAGCGATAACAACGGGTTGCTGACACTAATGCATTTATCATTATATAAAAATTATTGAAACTGTTTCGCTAAACCTGCTGATTATCAAAATAATTAATTATAGTAATATGTGTACATCAGATCTACCCCTACATTTGGAGACTCATTATGCACACTATCGAACATACTGACACTGCACCCAACACTGCACTCAACACTGAGCAAAGCGATCACGTAAGCCCACTACAGCAAGCGCGCAACTTAAAACTGCCTTCAAAATCAGACATGCTAAGACGTGCACCTTCAGTAGAGAATTTTTGGCATCAAAATAGTCAGTTATTTGAGCAGGCATGGACAGAATGGGAAACCATTCAGACGGAATTGCCCGTACTTGATGACTCATTATTTGACCCAACACTACGTGACGCTGTGACACAAGCGTGGAAGACACCTGAGACAGAAATGGCGGTAAAAGATTTGTGGCAAGAGATTTTACCTGGTGTCTATCAAGGACAGTTTTTTGACCCAACACAGTTGTCTCAGCTTCGTCGTTATTTACAAGCCGTGGCAGATGCCAATATTCCAATACGTCCGCCTTATGGTATTGCGTTAAATCGCAATGGAGCGATGCTGGATGCACGATCGACAGGTTATATCGCCGCGCCCCATTTTCAGGCGTTTTATCATGAGCTCATGAATCGCTATATGCGACCTATCGCTCGCTTACTGTTTGCAGATGTTTATGGCTACGACACTCAAACCTTTGGGTTTTCGATTCAATATCAGCCCACAGGTGACACATCGCTGCAACTCCATACTGATGCATCGGCAGTGACGATAAATATCAACTTAAATTTGATAGATGAACCCTTTACAGGATCAGAAGTTGATTTTGTCGATCGCCATTTAGGTCAGAGTAAACAAGCCATCTTTGAGCCTGGCATGGCGATTATTCATCGAGGCAATGTGCCGCACGCAGCCCATCCTATTACCAGTGGCACACGCACAAACATGGTGCTGTGGCTATATGGCGATAACATGCAAGTGCCGCGTGGTGTCGGACTTCATAGTGATATTGATGCCAATCAGCGGTGGACAGTGCCACACAGTCAACCCGATCGTTTTGCACCATTCTAGAGTTCGTCTATCAGTCGATTGCTAGTTGATGAGTAGCAGCTGATTAATCTAATTGATCCGCTGTCTGTAGATAACACCTGACTCAGCAGATACTCAAACGCATATGACTTTCAAAAATATATTGAAAGTGTTTTCGCTTGTCGCTACTGGTCACAGGTAATCAGATTGATTATTATAAACCATGATCGAAAACATCGAATAAATAACACGGCTTTAAAAATAAATCGCTTTAAAAATAAATAGGAACAAAAAATGAAAAAGACTATTTTAATCACAGGCAGTACCGATGGTATTGGTAAATTAGCCGCTATCAAACTTGCACAATTGGGCCACAACATCTATCTGCATGGTAGAGATACCAATAAGCTTGCCGATGTGATTGCAGAAGTCAAAACCGCTGCGACCCAAGCCAATCAACAAATAGACGTTGATGGCTTCGTGGCTGATTTTTCGTCGTTAACCGATGTTCAGCATATGGCTGATGCAGTAACAAGCAAGTTTACAGCTGCCGGAATAGATTTAGATGTACTGATTAATAATGCGGGTGTGTTCAAAGTAGCAAACGCTCAGACTGAGACAGGGTTCGACGTGCGCTTTGTGGTGAATTACTTTGCCCCTTACCTATTAACCCAAGCGTTACTACCGTTAATGAGTGCATCAGCGGTCAAAGAATCTAACGACACAATTAGCGATGGCATGCCTGCCCGTATTATCAATTTAAGCTCGGCAGCGCAGCAAGTCGTATCACCACAAGCCATGACTGGGCACAAAAAACTGCCTGATCAAGATGCCTATGCGCAAAGCAAACTGGCATTGACCATGTGGAGTATGGCACTGGCTGAACAGGTAGAATCCGATGATATCAACGTGATTGCCGTCAACCCCGGCTCATTACTCAACACCCGCATGGCAAATGACGCTTACGGACAGCACTGGTCTCCAGCAGATAAAGGTGCTGACATCTTAGTGGCACTGGCCATTGCCGATGAATTTGTGTCTGAGACAGGGCGATATTTCGATAATGACATCAAAGACGGTGAATATGGTGATGAGAGAGGCGAATTTGGCACACCTCATAGCGATGCTCTGAATAAAACAGCCATTGCCAAGCTCATACAACACACCCAACAGATATTAACGCCCACACTATAATTTTTATTCCATACCCACAAACAAACATTTAGGACTACGACTATGAAAGCAATCGGATATCAAGACAACTTACCCATCAATAACGAGATGGCGTTACAAGACATTACTATAGACACACCAGTGGCATCAGGCCGTGACGTTTTGGTCGAAGTAAAAGCCATCTCAGTCAACCCTGTGGATTATAAAATCCGTGAATCAAGACCAGCACCAAAGGATGAGTTTGCCGTTATTGGCTGGGATGCTGCGGGTGTGGTCACTGCCGTTGGCGAAGATGTTAGCTTGTTTTCGGTAGGCGACCGCGTCTATTACGCTGGTGATTTGACCCGCTCAGGCAGCAATGCCGAGTACCAATTGGTTGATGAGCGTATTGTAGGACGTATGCCTGAGTCGCTGTCATTTTCTGAAGCCGCCGCCCTGCCCTTAACCACCATCACAGCGTGGGAGATGTTGTTTGATCGCTTGCAAGTGCCCGTTGCAACTAGCGAAGATGCTAATGAAAACTCAGCACAGCAAACAGAGAGTCGCCCAACTATTTTGGTGGTTGGTGCAGCCGGTGGTGTGGGTTCAATCATGACGCAATTGCTAAAAACCAGAACACAAGCCGTCATTATTGGTACGGCATCACGAGATGAGAGCGTCAAGTGGTTAAAAACGCTAGGCGCAGACTATGTGATTAATCATCATAATCCATTATCAGACGAGCTGAAAAAAACAGGCATTACTGAAGTGGATTATGTGGTGAGCCTTAACAACACCGAAGAGCATTATGCTGAAATCATCAAATGCCTAAAACCTCAAGGCAGATTGGGACTCATTGATGACCCTAAAACCCTAGATGCCAACGCATTGAAACTAAAAAGCTTGAGCCTGCATTGGGAATTTATGTTTGCCCGCTCAATGTTTAATACACCAGACATGATCGAGCAGCATCATTTGCTAAACCAAGTGGCTACCATGATTGAAGCTGGTCAATTAAAAACCACAGTGGCTCATGAGCTGGGTGCCATCACTGCTAGTAACTTACGCCGCGCTCATCAAATGCTAGAGAATAGAGAAGCTCACGGTAAAATCGTACTCGAAGGCTGGTCTGTTAAATATTGATACCATGCTGATGGAAGGCATATAGTCAGCGAACTACTAAACCGCTACGGTGTTACCCTCCCTAGAGGTACTATATGTACAATCTGCGGTCGGCTGCCTTGTAGCTGTTTTAGACTTCTTTGACTATAGTTTTAAAAGCAATTGATGACGAGTTTGACCTGCGTAGCAAAGGCTATTCTACGATGGCCATCATCTCATTTGACTACAGTCATGAGGATGACTTTAATCCAAAAACATCCAAGTCACGCTTGAGTGAAGAGGCCATTTTTATTAAAGCTTAAGATCTGTTAAATATTCAAACAATTACTGCCGCTCATGCATAAATGAAAAAGGGTTATTCTGCCAACATGTTGACAGAACAACCCTTTTTTATTGGCTTTAGCTAAAACATCATAGTTGTATCATCATTTAGCTTGTAAGGCTTAAAATAATACGATTTTCCGCTAACGCTTTTATTAACGCAAATCATCTACAACGGCCAATATTGCCACTAATGATGCTTCCCCTAATTTAGCAGAGCGCTCTGGAGACCAGCCCATCTCTTCGTCAGGCAGATTATCATTATCTTTAAATGGCATCTCTAATGTATTAGCAAGGCAATCAAAATGCTCAGCAACCCAATTGGTTGCAACGGTCATATTGGCAGTACTCGGTGCATCAATCTCATAGCCAACTTCAGACTGAAAGTCGGCACTGGCTAACTTTAATACGTCTGAAAATCTATCACGTAAATGTGCGAGACGGTCACTATAACTGGGTGTCCCTTGAGAGCCTGCAAGGAATACATACGGCAGTGCTTCATCACCATGCACATCATAAAAAAGATCAACGCCAGTTTCTTTCATTTTATTAATCACATGAAATACTTCAGGGCTTTTCTCTAAGCTTGGGCTTTCCCATTCACGGTTTAAATTGGTTCCTACCGCGTTAGTACGCAGGTGTCCGCGCACGCTACCGTCGGGATTCATATTAGGAACGATGTAGAAGTTTGCTTTGTCTAATAACTGTTTGCCTGTCGCATTATCACTGTCTAACAAGCTGTACAATAAACCCTCGACCAACCATTCAGCCATCGTTTCACCAGGGTGCTGACGAGCGGTAATCCATATATTACGCTTATTCACATCACTATTACTGTCACCACCACCAATTTTAACTAGCGTCAGGTCGCGCTTATCAAGCGTTTCGCCTAAGTGCTCTAACGTTACCAATGGGTGCGTTTGCACTGCTGCCAATAAATCTTGATGACGCTCATAGCTGTAGGGCGCAAAATAAGCAATTTGCATGTTTTCGCATTCTAGCTCTGCCACGATGGTTAATTTGCCCTCTTTATAAGAGGTTGGCAGACGAAACCAATGCTGACGATCGTACGAAGCAACCGCTTGGTAATTCTCCCACCCTTCCAGATAAGATGCCTCACCGGCATTCATAATATTGAGAACGTACTGCTCGCCTATCTGACCTGACAGACGAAAGTTAAACCACTGAAAAAACTCTTCGCCAACGTCTGGACGAATCGCTAATTGAATGTCGTTTTTATCGTCTAAATTGATAATATCAATATTACCTGCGTCGAAATTAGCCGTGATATGCATAGTCTTTCCTTAATAAATTATTATAGTTGTGCCTTAAAAAGCATGTAGTCAATCCTCTATAAATTGGATACGGTGTCAGGCTCGCTTAGTCTACTAATTGTATAGTCAAATCCATATAAATTCGCTACATCGTCATCCTCGCTAAGCATACTAATGTATAACTTGCACTCGGTTTCCTTGTATCAAAATTATTTGAATTCAACTATAGTACTTTCACTCAGCTCCCTTGTATCCAAATTATATTGAACCGACTATATAAAGATGTAATAGCGTGCGCCAGCCTGTTTCGCTCTAGCAACGCCATCAAATAGTTTACTTCCAATCGCTTGGTTCTACCAGTTAGATAACGTATTCCTCGCTATTTCTAACCCAAATACTAAACAACCATTTTCAGACTGACCTTATCACCCAATGACTGCATGACTGATTCTAATTCGATTCAACGCTGTCACTCTATCTCTTTTTGGTCATGACAAATTCTTTTTCAAGTCACAAATTTACCAAACCTACTACGCTTTCAACATCGATCAAAACCTACAAAATGACAATATTGTCATTTTGTAGTCATGCTCCTGTCAGAAACTTTTATTTATACTTTAGACAGATTCAATAACTTCAACTATCAATACTATTATCAAACCAAAAAAGGATTACTTATGTGGTTATCTAAATCAATCGTAGCAACCGCTATTGCCTTAGTCGTTTCAACCTCTGCTATGGCACATGATCCAAAAATGCATGCTGAAAAAGACCAAATGAATTGTGAAAAGATGGAAAAGCATATGCAAATGATGGAAAAAATGGATCATAGCAAGATGGATATGAACGATCCATCAATGAAAGCGATGATGGCCAATATGGAAAAAATTAAAGCGATGTATAAAAAACACTGTGTTACCAATAACAGCGCTTCTTAAGAAATAACTTTGTTCAACACTCATCATTACTTAGTCGATTTTATTCATTAGATAGTGGTGAGTGACAAAATAGTTTTTTTGGATGAACGTATGAAATTTTTATTGGGCATATTATTCGCTATTATAGCCATCGTAATTGGTATTTTTGTTGTTATCACAAGTGGTATCGTCAACGTTGGTGCTGATCAGAAACACAGTCCAATCGTCTACAACTTGTTAGAAACCGCTCGCAATCGCTCAATTCAATGGGCAAGTAAAGATATCCTGGTTCCAGATTTAGAAAAGGTAGAAATGATAAGCTCAGGTGGCGCAGACTATAAAGATATGTGTGCAGGCTGTCATTTATCACCCGGTACCACAAGTACAGACTTGAGTAACAACCTCTACCCAAAACCGCCAAACTTTACCAATGCAGATATCGTTGATCGCTATCAAAGTGAGGCTGGTGCAAGACAAGGATTTTGGGCCATCAAACACGGTATTATGGCATCAGGTATGCCAGCTTGGGGCGCCTCTCATGATGATGACAGAATGTGGGCGATGGTGGCTTTTATCAGAGAATTACCCAAACTGAATACGGATCAATATACGATGTTGACCACTAGATTCGATGACGAGATATTAGATATGTCACTCACTGACGCGACTATGGCACACTGAGCAACATAAAGTGATGCAGCTTAACAAAGATGGCTCAACAGCCATTTATGCAACCATTGACTCACCGCAGCAGCAAATCTAGTTTGATTAAAGCATTACATAGCTCATTCTGTTCTATTAATGAGCCAACAGTTATATGAACTCAACTCCCATTTCACGGATTAAGTTAGGTAAATTATTATGAACAAGAATATGTTCAATCGCAGGCGTTTTTTGACAGGGTCTTCTACTTTGTTAGGGGCATCCATACTATCTACGCTGCCGTCTATTGCCAATAGTGCGCTCGGTAAAGGGCAACAGAATGTAGCCGTCAACAGTGATAAAGCTGACCATATCGTACCCATCCTAACCGGTACAGAGTTTGACTTATACGTCAGTAAACAGTCCGCTATTGTGAACGGTAAAAAGAGCATGGCGACACTCATTAATGACTCGCTGCCAGCACCGACGCTAAAGATGCGTGAAGGCGATACAGTAATCATCCGTGTTCATAATCAGATGGATGAATCAACCTCTATTCATTGGCATGGTTTGCTCGTCCCATTTGAGATGGATGGTGTGCCAGGTATCAGCTTTGATGGTATTCCTGCGAACAGCACCTTTACCTATACATTCAAACTCAAACAATCAGGCACCTATTGGTATCACTCACACAGTGGGTTCCAAGAACAAACCGGTATGCTGGGTGCCATTGTTATTGAGCCAAAAGGCCGTGAGCGTCATCCAGTCGCTGAAGACCACGTTATTGTGCTTAGTGACTGGACACACCGCGATCCGCATAATCTCTTGAAGCTGCTCAAACAGCGTGCTGACTTTGATAACTACCACTTGCCGGATTTCAAAAAGCTATTATCTGATATCGCAGCAACAGATATAGAAGCCGCTCACGACAAGCGAAAAATGTGGAATCAAATGCGCATGATGCCGACAGATTTCACCGATCTATCTGGTGAAAA
>NZ_QJSU01000005.1 GCF_003217155.1 Psychrobacter fozii | reverse complement strand
GACAGATGCGGTCGTATAGCTACTCTGGTATTTATCGAATTCTAAGATCAAAATAGAAAGCGCCACTCAACAATTAGTTGGGTGGCGCTTTTTTTTGTGATTTAGATGTTGGTATTAATATATTTTCAAGCAGCATTGTAAATTTAGCTAATAAGTGAACATTACCCTCACTTTAATTTATGCCCTGTTTGGAATAATTTCGGCGATGAGATATATCTAATAATGAATATACGATATTTCTCTGTTTTATATGTCAGACGGCAGTTATTTTGTCATGACTGGTTAGTTCAAAATAATCTCCCTTATAATACATGGAGTATAATGCGAACTACTAAGTTATGTTAGTTTTTTTAATGAATAAGATTCATTATCTTTGCTGAAAGACATACTTCGTTATTGATGTTTCTTGATCAAAAACATCTCACAATTTTAGCGTTACTTTATTGAACCACAACCAAGTAGATAGGAAAAAAATGTCAAATATCAATGAGTCTTTACAAGAGTTAATGAATCTTGATGGTGCTATGGGTGCCTGTGTTGTTGATTACATGTCAGGTATGGTATTAGGTATGACTGGTAATGGTGGCAGTATAGATTTAGAGCTTGCTGCAGCTGGCAATGCACAAGTAGTAAAAGCGAAAGTCGCTACAATGAGATCACTTGGTATCAAAGGTGAAATTGACGATATGTTAATCACGTTAGAGTCTCAAATACATATCATTCGTCCTACACATAACCACGAAGATTTGTTTATTTACTTGGTGCTTGATAAATCAAAAGCAAACCTTGCACTAGCACGTCGTAAAGTACAAGGGATAGAAAGCAAGCTAGAAATATAATTTGATTGGTAGTATTTAAATCGATGCATATTTGGTAGATATCTATTGTGATCTTATTAAATAGGCTAGCAATAGGACTATATGTATTACGAACATTTAGACAGAAAAAGCGCCACTCAACAATCAGTTGGGTGGCGCTTTTTTTATAGCTTTAGATATTGAGATTGAAAACGATGGATCTAGCTAGCTATTCTTACGTTGCATCAAACTATTGGCGACCCATGCTGGCCCAATTAGTAAAAACTGTAAGTCTTTAAAGAATGATGGTTTCTCTCCTTCGATTTTATGGCCGATAAACTGTCCAATCCAAGCGACGATAAAGATACCCGCCCACACTTTAAACCCCCACGGTAAGAACGCCATAACAGACAAGCAAATTAAGATAAATATGCCCATTGCTAAAAACAATGGCGTGGATAAACGTATGTAGAACAATAATACCAAGGCACTAAGTACCAAGGTAAACCATACAGATAGCGACATTCCGACGCCTAGCAGACTGACAAATATAGTAGGGACACACAACCAATGGATTTTTTTGTTGACTAGGTTTTGATGACTAATAGAGTACTCGCTGAGCCACTGCTCAAGTGTGCGTTTCGACATTCTCTGCTGCTTAACACGAGCCATACCAACCTCCTTGTTAGTAATTAATAGGATGAATTGATACTGGCTACCAGTTCAGGTGCCAATAACATTCGTAGTATCAGTTTTAGCATTAATTATGCCAATCTACCATGCTATCCAATAGACGGCACAGTCAGAAATTATGATGCTATAGTCAAATCCTCTATAAATTGGATACGGTGTCAGTCTTGCTTAGTCTACTACTCGTAGCACTTTCATTTACCTTCCTTGTATCCAAATCATATTGAACTGACTCTAGCAACATTGTGATCAATACAGCTGACCATATTCTTTTGCTTTTCATTTTGAATGTCTCAGTGTTAATTCAATGCTGAAAAACTAACCTTGTTCGCTACGATGCCATTCATAGAGACCGATAAAGGCATTTATTTGATAGATCATAGTTTGGATAGCAAAAATATAGTTACCAGACATTAAGTTGACGATGAGCCAGACGAAATTCACGATAATCCATAGCCACCAGTTAAATGAATACCGCAAAATCATCGCGGCTTGTGCAGTAATTGAAAGTACAAAGGCAATAACATTAATCCAAAAGAAAGAAATAAACCCTAGAAACAGGCTGCTATCATCTTCTACCACTGCATAACCATAGCTTGCTAATAAGTTATTTACCGTGGGAAACAGTGCAAGTCCAATGATGATGAAGGCAGCGGTAATCAACCAAACGGCTTTGTTAGCAGCCTTTGGTATCATGTCACCATCAGGATCAGTATGCTTTGACCAATAAAAAATACCGTAGACATGGGTGAAAAAGTTAAAGAGCGGCGCAAGCATTAGACCAACTGCGCCAGACGTTGCTTGTACTACCACTTCGCCCGCAGTCGCTGCCATGCCTAGACCATTACCCATGACGTTTTTTCGGAATGACAGTGAGACAACACAGACCAAACCAACAAAAGACACGCCTAAATAAAACATATCGAGAGAGGCATGGTCTGTGGTGAGCCAAAAGCCAGTGGATAGGGCAACCACTCCGCAAATGAACCAAGTAACAATCCATTGCATTGCCCATTTTCCGGTGATGTTGTCTAATAGCTGAATACGCATAAGGCTTCTTTCCTAAAATGAGAGTTGGTCGCCGCATAGTGATTGATACTGTTACTTTTCATTTTACGGATTTTTACCGTAGATGTATTGATCAATAAATAGCACCGCTTGTTGATAGCGCGCATCGTAGTCTGGCTCATCAATCATATATGGCTTGATATGATGGCGCGCAAATATATCGACCAGTCGTTGCTCAAAACGCCCTCGTGCTTCAGGTGTACCCAAAGAGCGCATACCATCATCAACCCACGGTGTATTATTATCTAGCATGATAGTGTGGTCTAAGCGGAACTCATCGATACAAGCAGCCACAAACGGGTGCGTGCAATTTTCATATTCTTCACAGAACGCCTGTGTGGTGACAAAATCTGTGTCAACGATGGTGATAGGGGCGGTGGCATTCGCTGTCGCCTCTCGGATAGCTTGAGCATGGTGTAGGGCAATGGGTCCGTAATCCTTATATTGCAATCCAACCTCGCTACCTCCCAAATCCGTGCCGACATACAGCCGCCCCATTTCTAATGCAAAACTGGCACCATAATAATTAGCAAGCTTATGTATTAAGGTTGTTTTGCCTGAGCTTTCACCACCGACAATAGCAACGGTCTTAGTATAGTCGCCACGAGCTTGTGGATGAATGGCTGACCAATGCGCTACCGGATCACGAGCAATCGCATAAGAGTCAAATTCAGGCTGTAGTGGCGTAGTGACCACTCGCAAAAGCAGCTGGTCTTGTACATCGCCTTGCGTGAGTGGATGGTTCTCTGCAATGAACAATACAGCATCTGTTGGCAAGTCGAGCACATTAGCCAAACGCTGTAATTTGGCATTGCTAGCTAGGATATCGATAGTGACATCATCATTGGCGCTGACATCTTCATTAGCATTGTAGAGGTGCTCATGCAACGGTAGCTCAATCTCGTGAGTCGTATGGATATGAATAAATGGTAAGTCAGCACATGCCATCTGTAGCCAACGTGCTTTGTCTTGTAAGGTAATCGTGAAATTTGGATGCGGTGATGGGTGTGCCATAATGACGATATGCAACGTCTTTGCCTGTCCTGCCGCATACAAAATACTACGCATCTGCCCCAAATGGAGAGGTTCAAAATGTCCAATCATTAATCCAGTGTCGTACATAGTTATCCTTACCTGTGCCTCATCTTGGCTTTATATTTATTTTGTTTTTATGACTTGTACCGACTGATATAAGTTTGACTATATAAAGGTTTTGGTTGATTTGCAGGTAGGTTATTGTAAACACAAGTTTGATGCAGAATTTTATATAGATTATTCGTCTTTCTAAAAGATAATTAGTGACCAGTTTTTTGCTAAATTAGCTAGGTTTTAATGGTTCTACTACTACATAAATAATGCTTATCTATCTGATAGCATTAAAAAATACTGAGCAGATGAATTATTAGCGTAAGGTTTTAGCAATAAACCTAGCTTTGAAACATTTTGAAATAATTATTTAAAATCAGGGGTTTAGATGCCCTTATGACAGATTAGGGCAAGCTTAGGTAGCATAAACTCACAAAGTACTGCTACATCTTCAACAGATGGGAACTGAATAGTTGATATACTTATTCGTAAGTCAAGAGGGCTAAATAGCACTTTGATTGAATATAGCAAATAAGTATAAAGAAATATAAGAAAACATAAATAATAGAGAGGTATCTGATTTGGCTAAGTTAGCGAAATTACATCGCTCACAGAACAACCGTATGATAGCAGGAGTGATGGGCGGCGTTGCAGAATATGTCGGTTGGTCACCAACTTGGGTGAGAGTGCTATTCGTAATTATTTCATCGTTGAGTGCAGCAGTACCAGGCATCTTAATATATATTATTTTATGGATAATAATGCCCAAAGCAACCAGTGAATCGTATCAGTAAATTATCTTGAAGATTTAAAGCTATACTTTGAAAATCAAAGTTTAACTAAAAAATAAAAAGCCTGATCAATCAGGATACCAAAGACATACTTTTCCTCCTGCCCAGATGCTCGCGCATCTGGGTATTTTTTTATCTATTGCTTTGATGACGCTTATGGCTTCAGTTTGATTATAAATGAGCCATATAATAGGATTTTTATCGCTGAGATATAAATTTAGTTAAGGTAAATATGGATAAAATAGTCAATTTTTAGTAAGGTGAGCAGACAAATAGAGTCGTTGCCGAATAGGCTGTACGAGTGCTATCAACGTTTTATTTATTAATACTAATTCCATAGTGATTTTATTATGACATCCCAAGCGAAAAACTCTCAACCGATGACTTTTCAAGATTTGATTTTAACCTTACAAAACTATTGGGCCGACAAAGGCTGCGTTATCTTGCAGCCTTATGATATGGAAGTTGGCGCAGGTACTTTCCACACGGCGACCTTTTTACGTTCGTTAGGCCCTGAGCGTTGGAATGCTGCCTATGTACAGCCGTCTCGTCGTCCTACTGATGGGCGTTATGGTGACAACCCAAACCGCTTGCAGCATTATTATCAATTTCAAGTCGTGTTAAAGCCGAATCCACCTAATATCCAAGAGCTATATCTAGACTCGCTAAGAGCCATTGGTATCGATCCGTTGGTGCATGATGTGCGTTTCGTCGAAGACAACTGGGAGTCACCAACGCTAGGTGCGTGGGGTCTTGGTTGGGAGATTTGGCTCAACGGTATGGAAGTGACGCAGTTTACCTACTTCCAGCAAGTCGGCGGCATTGAGTGTTTCCCAGTGACTGGCGAAATCACTTATGGTCTTGAGCGCTTGGCGATGTATGTGCAAGGCGTCGATAGCGTATACGACTTGGTGTGGGCAGATGGTGAATTTGGTCGTGTGACTTATGGCGATGTCTTTCATCAAAACGAAGTAGAACAATCTACCTATAACTTTGAGCACGCTGATGTGCCAATGATGGGTCAGATGTTCGATTTCTATGAGCAGCAAGCGGATAAGTTGGTTGCTGAAGGTTTGCCGCTACCAGCCTATGAGATGGTGCTAAAAGCTTCGCATGCCTTTAACTTACTTGATGCTCGTGGTGCCATTTCAGTGACCGAACGTCAGCGCTTTATCTTACGTGTGCGTACGCTTGCTCGTAAGGTTGCCATTGGTTATGTCGAAGCACGTGCGAAATTAGGCTTCCCATTGGCTGATGAAGAACACCGTCAGGCAGCGCTTGATAAGTACTTGCCAAAAGAAGATGTGGCAACTGAAAACACAAATGACAGTCAAACTGCTAATAACAACCAAACTACTAATAACAATAAATAGGAGCATCCCATGAGTACTATTCTATTTGAACTGGGGTGTGAAGAGCTACCTCCAAAAAGCCTAAAGCCACTACGTGACGCGCTACAAGCGAGTGTTATTGAGCAGTTGAACGAAGCAGAAATCAGTTTCGATAGTATTAAAGCCTTTGCCGCGCCGCGCCGTTTAGCGCTTCAAATTCAGGGTATTGGTGATAAGCAGCCGGATCGCAGTGAGCAAAAACGCGGTCCAGCGATTAAAGCTGCCTTTGATGCCGATGGCAATCCAACACGTGCAGCGATGGGTTTTGCCAAAGGTTTGGGTATTGAAGCCAGTGAGCTGATAACGATTAACACCGATAAAGGTGATTATGTCGGTTATGAGCAAACCATTCAGGGTCAAGCGACCACTGAACTGCTGCCAGCTATTTTTCAAACGGCGCTTGATAAGCTACCGATTGCCAAGCGTATGCGCTCAGGCGCTAGCCGTAATGAGTTCGTCCGTCCGGTACAGTGGGCAGTATTGATGCAAGACAGCGCTGTCATCGACGCCACTATCCAAGGTCATCAGACGGGTACGCAAACTCGTGGTCATCGCTTCCACAGCCCTGACTACCATAATATTGCTCATGCCAATGACTATGAAGAATTACTAAGTGGTTTAAAAGTAGTTGCTGATTTTGACAAGCGTCAAATGCTGATCAAAAATCAAGTCAAAGCATTGGCTGATGAAGTCAACTCAGATGCCATCGTACCGCAGGCATTGTTAGATGAAGTCACTGCATTGGTTGATTTCCCTATTGCGCTAAGAGCAAGCTTTGAAGCGCGCTTCTTGCAAGTGCCACAAGAAGCACTTATCTCTACCATGCAAGCTGATCAAAAGTATTTTTGCCTGACGGATAAAACTGGCAAATTGCAGCCTTACTTTATCTTTATTACCAATATTGAGTCAAAAGACCCGAACCAAATCATTGAAGGTAATGAAAAGGTTGTGCGTCCACGTTTGGCTGATGCAGAGTTTTTCTTCTTACAAGATCAAAAGCAGCCGTTATTTGCGTTGACAGAAAGTCTCAAAAACCGTGTATTCCAAGATAAATTGGGTACGATTTGGGAGAAGTCTGAGCGTATAGCCAAGCTTGCTGCATTCATCGCGGCCTTGATGCAACAGCAAGGTCAGCAGATTAGTATCGATGAAACGGTACGGGCAGGTATTTTGTCCAAAGCAGATTTGGCAAGTTCATTGGTTGGTGAGTATCCAGAGTTACAAGGTATCGCTGGTACTTATTATGCGCGCTTAAATAATGAGCCTGAAGCCGTAGCCGCCAGTTTAGAAGAGCAGTATTTGCCTAAATTCAGTGGTGATGTATTGCCACAAACGCCGATTGGTATTTGCTTAGCATTAGCGGATCGTTTGGACACGCTCGTCGGTATTTTTGCGATTGATCAAGCACCAACTGGCTCAAAAGATCCGTTCAGCTTACGTCGCTCAGCCATTGGTATTTTGCGTATTCTCATCGAAAAACAGTTACCGATTAACTTGGTAGCACTCGTTGAGCAGGCAATTAAGAACTACACTACAGAGGAAGGCAGCAAGATTGCCAAAATGGGCGATACCTTTACCCAAGTTATGGCGTTCTTGAACTCGCGCTATCGTGCCATGTATACCGAGCAAGGTGTGAGCGTTGACACCATCCAAGCCGTACAAGCGATTAACCCGCACATGCCGCTAGATTTTGATCAGCGTATTCGTGCAGTGCAAGCATTTAGCGAGTTGTCACAAGCGTCAATGCTAGCCGATTCGAACAAACGCGTTGCTAACATTTTGGCCAAGTCAGAAGTGAGCGTGGCTGATAATGTTGATGAGACGTTATTGTCTGAGCCTGCTGAGCAGAGTCTATATGCGAGTGTGCAGCAAGCACAAACGGCGGTACAACCATTACTCGAGCAGGCTGACTATACGCAAGTATTGCAAACGCTTGCCAGTCTAGACGAGCCATTGACACAGTTCTTCGACAATGTGATGGTCAATAGTGAAGATGCTGCGCTAAAGAACAATCGCTTAGCATTATTGAAGCAAGTTCGCGCATTATTCTTAACCGTAGCGGATATCAGCGAGTTACAGCTTTAGCTCTACTGACACATAGTTGTTAATTTTGATGCAAAAACCTGGCCTATCGTGGCCAGGTTTTTCTGTTATAGGACAGTGTCATTATTTAGGACCGTCATTCAGTAGATTTATCTAGCAATTCAGAGTAATCAGTAATTAAACTGCAAAGGCATTGTGTTATCGCTATTATTGACGGTAAAATTTATATTATTAAAACGTATTGAATAATCATTAGCTTATTAGCTGTTTTTATTCCTCGCGTTAACCTATATTCGAAGGAGCACTGCCGTGTTTGCCGTTATTATTGTTATCCTCATTATCTGGGCATCGATGTGGGTTTTTTATAAGTTCATGTACCCGCGTGCGCCCAAAAGCATGATGCCAAAAGCAGGTGATATTACCACACCGCGTCAGTGCAATTTTTGTGGCAATAGATTGGCTGAATATCGTGGTGTACTAGAGACTCTTCAGACTACACCGAGTTTGGCTGACAATAGCGACAGTGTTATAAAAACCAATCAAGACTTATTTTTTTGCAATTATGAGCATCAAGCTGACTTTCATGCCGGTAAGACTTATGGTGCCGATGACTAAATAGATAGATTTTGTTTCAAGCATAAAAAAGCGCTTAGCTTGAGTTGGCTAGGCGCTTATCTTTTTAATAGAGTGCTATTTTCTTATATAGTTGAATTCAAATAATTCCGATACAAGGAAGCCGAGTGCAAGCTATACATTAGTATGGTTAGCGAGGATGACGATGTAGCGGATTTATATGGACTTGACTATAGAATAGACTGCGCGTCTTTCATGATCTTATTTAGTAGAGCTTCAGATTGCTTGTCTTGTTGCAAGCGGTCTTCGCTAGTTCTCTGATTGGCATGAATTTTCTCATACAAGCTCAGGCAACATAGTACCAGTAGGCTTTCTTGACTGAGGCTCGGCGCGTCTCTCTTGAGGTCTAGTGCATAGTTGTTAATATAAGAGACGGCTGAATGTAGCTCTTCTTGCTCATGTACAGGGCAGTAGATAGGATAGTTGACGCCAGCAATGGCAATATCGACCTTTTTGATTTGTGGTTCAGCGACTTTAGGTGCTTTGGTATTAGTCTGATCAGAGGTATTCGGTATAATTGAAGCCGCTGTGGCGACATTCTTTGGTTGTTGTGCAGTATTTTGCGTTTGGTTATTTGGCAGCTGTTTTTCTATCGGTTTTTTATGGTCATCGGTCATGATAAATCCTACAGTATTTGGTCAGTAAGGTGAGTAATATCAGATATTACCGTTATAATTTTGGCTTAATTCATAAGAAGCAATGAGTTGTTATTATAAAAAATTGCGTTTAGTAACTAGCCTTCGGCTTGATCGATATGGGTTAAGCGTTTTAATACTACTTGAGTGCGCTCGGCTGCCAGTTGGTTCTTTTTTTGCAGCTCACTGTTTTGTTGTTTAATGTCGCTATACTGCTGCTTTAATTCATTATTATGCTGTTGTAGCTCGCTGTTTTGTTGTTGTAATTGGTCGATCTGTTTTTGCAGTTTGTCTTGCTCTTCACCAATCATATGATGCGCTTCTGCAAGGCTTTGGTAGCGTTTGTCGAGATCGCCTAGTTGTTTTTTAGTACCGTCACGTTCTGTATAGCTAGTTTTGAGCTTGGTTCTCAGTACCGTAAGCTCTTGTGGATCAGCAACAGGATGTTGTTTAAGGCTGCTAAGTTCAGCACTGACAAGCTGATACTGTTTTTTTATGTCGAGTACCATTTTTTCTAATATTCTAAGTTGATCATACATAGTCAGTTTTTATCCTTCACAAGTAAGCGTAAATGAATTTTGTTCTCTGCGTTTAATAATGCCATAGGTGACCGCATAATATCTATATCAACAAAGTAATTACAAGTATTAGGGTCTGTTGAACATTTAAATATTAGGGCTGCTAATTGCCAAAATTGCACCAAATTAGGCGCAAGTCGACGATAATGTCGAGACCTTAGCTAGGCTTGCAACAACATTTGGGGTGATTTTAGCACTAGCCTTTTAGGGCAGTGCTCTTTTTTGCCAATATATGGCGAAATTGTTTAACCTAGAATGACTAGGCATCAAAAATTTCACTGCATATTGTCTAAAAAATAGTGACTGCCAGCACCACATTTGAATGTTCAACAGACCCTGAGCTTAGTCTTTTTATTTTTTATGGTCCACCGTCGCATCAATGATGTTGCGTGGGGGCTGTTTTTGTATTTTAAGTAATAATCAATCACTAGGACCTCTATTATGAATGACAATATCTCTGGCTGGAACACTTGGCTGACCGCTTTTGATGACTGGACTGACGTATCTATCAGCGAAGTACATGGCCTGATGACTGGACTCATGACTGCTTGTAATGCGCCTGATGAAGCTGTATGGGCTCAAGTCTTTGAAGAGCTAAGCTTTGGAGCATTACCAGAGTCTGCATTAACGTTACTAGCCGAAGAAGCGGAAGATATCGTGTTTCAGCTGAAGGATAAAGATGATGCTTACTCTTATATGCCGCTGATACCTGATGATGAACATGACTTGTACGAGCGCGTGATGGCTTTGAAACAGTGGGCCAATGGCTTTATGACAGGCTTTGGTATCACTGATTGTAGTATTAGTGCTGATGAAAACGAGATGCTATCGGATTTGGCGAAGATTGGCGGTATTCGTTTAGAAGAAGACGAAATATTCGAAGGTGGCGAAGAGTCTTATCTGTATATCTATGAGTTTGCCCGTATGGTGCCAGTTAGTTTTGCGACCCGTAAGCGTAAAGCAGTCAAAGACATCGCCTTGATTTCTGGACTCGCTATCGATGCCAAGACGACCAAAGAGCTACAGGCAGAAGGTAAATTACCAAAGCCGATGCCACCAGTCATTGATATTATGAACCAAAACAACCCTTCATAAGGCGAGTATTGCGTATCACAATAAGGATATTTTATGATGAGAAATAATAGTACTGATAGTGACAGTCAAGCTAACTCTGATATCGCTTATCCTACACAAAGTCTCGATTGGCTAACGCGTCTGATTGCTTTCGATACTGTCAGTCGTCACTCAAATTTGGCACTCATTGAAGACGTGCAAGCGTATTGTGAGCAATTAGGTCTGACAGTCGACTTGACCTTTAATGATGCTAAAAACAAAGCCAACCTATTCGTGACAGTACCGGCAGGAGAGAACGCTGACCAACTGAATCATGGTCTCGTGCTCTCTGGTCATACGGATGTTGTCCCAGTCGATGGTCAGGAGTGGACGTCAGATCCCTTTACTGCGACGATACGTGGCGATAAGCTCTATGGACGTGGTGCTTGTGATATGAAAGGCTTTATCGGCTGTGTGTTGACGTTATTGCCACAAGCGGTAAAACTGTCTAACACAGGTCAGCTACGTCGCCCATTGCATTTGGCTGTGTCATTCGATGAAGAGGTGGGCTGCTTGGGCGCACCTCTTATATTGGCAGATATAAAGGCACGCGGTATCACACCTGATTATTGTATCGTTGGTGAGCCGACCAATATGGCGATGGTTGTCGCGCACAAAGGTATTTCTATTTATCGCTGCCGCGTGCATGGTAAGTCCGCGCATTCGTCATTGACGGCGCAAGGCGTCAACGCCATTAGCTATGCCAGTCGTTTGATTGGTTATGTCGATGAGCTAGCGGAAGAGATAAGTCATCGCGATGATACTCTTAGCGATGGGGACGCGATGTTTGATGTGCCTTATTCAACCTTGTCAGTCGGTACGATACAGGGCGGCACGGCGACCAATATCGTTCCCAATTTGTGTGAGTTTACTTTTGATTATCGTAACCTACCACACATGACGCAGGATGATATCCTGATACCCATTCAAGCAAAGGTCGCAGAGCTAAGTGCTCAAATGCAGGCACGAGCACCAGAGACTGGTATTGAGCTAATACAAGCAGTAGGCGTACCAGCAATGACTGACAGTGATAGTGCTGAGCTGCAATCATTAATCGCTACGCTGACGAATGATGAGCAACGTCATAAAGTAGCTTACGCGACGGAAGGTGGGCAGTTTACCAATGCTGGCATTCCAACGATTATCTGCGGCCCTGGTAGTATCGAACAGGCACACAAGGTAGACGAGTATGTTGAGCTTATCGAAATCGAACGCTGTGATACCTTTTTGCAGAAATTGCTAGACAGCTGCACAATTAAATGATGTATTAAAATACTAGGGCATGTCCTCAATTCAATCGACAGTCATCTAAATGGGTTAAAAATGGCTAAATCTTGCCAAACGGCGTCAAATAGCTGACTAATATCTCGATATTATCTGCGCTATTTTCCTTGTTTGACTACAATTTATCTCATTTTTATCACCATTTTTAAAATGAGGACACGCCCTAGACATAAGTATATAATGTGAGTAAGTATAAATAATACCGCCTAAATGGCGGTATTATTTTTTGGTAATGTAGCGACTCGTGTGAGAGCTACTGATATACACATAGTAGGGGTGGGTTGATGTCTTGGCATCTGTTTGCGGTGTTTTTTGCAAGTACGTTTTTTATATCAGCGACCCCTGGTCCGAACATGCTGCTAGCGTTCCAGTATGGCATGAACTATGGCGTAAAACGAACGCTGTGGACGCTAGCAGGGTTAAGCCTTGGGCTATTTATATTACTGCTCTCGACCTTGCTTGGGCTCGATGTGATCAGTCGCCAGTCACCTTGGCTACTGACGATCATCAAAGCAGTTGGCGCGGTGTATTTAATCTATCTAGGTATCAGCTCATGGCGCGATGCGGGTGATGGTAGTTTAATGAAAAACGCTCGCGAAATGAGTGAAGACGTCGCAGCTGAATATCCTGCGTTTGACAGTGACAGTGACAGTGACAGTGACAGTGACAGTGACAGTGACAGTGACAGTGACAGTGACAGTGACAGTGACAGTGAAAGCACGGCTAATACACCGCAGCCGCGTTCGCTCTCTAGCGCGGCAGTCAAAGTATCTCCAAGTAATATGACCTTATTTCGTACAGGTGTCTGGGTATCCTTATCTAATCCCAAAGCCATCTTATTTTTCGCTGCTTTTTTTCCGAAGTTTATCAATTTTAGTGCGCCACTATGGCCGCAATATGTCTTGTTAACCATAGGGTTGTTTTTGAGTGAGACAATTTGGCAGATTATTTATACCTTAGGTGGTAAAAAGCTCGCAAGCTGGCTAGATGTAGGCAATCGCCTAGCTTGGCTCAATCGTGGTTGCGGAGTGATATTTATAATCATTGCTGCAGCTCTATTAGCTGAAGTATTAAATAGCTTTATGGTTTAAAAGTTTTTGAGTTATATGTTTAAAGTGATATTCTCAAAGTAATACTTTTAAAGTAACAGGTTTGATGAAATATAATTTTTATAGTATTTTCTATTTAAATAAAATTAATTATTGACTTTATTTTTTAAATCGTTATTATTATAACATTGATTTATCAGCTTCTATGTAAGTGATAAATCATTCTAATAAACTTGCTACTATTGTCTACAATAATTAGCCACAACCTATGGAGGAATCATCGTGTCCTATTTAACTATCAAGACGTTTTTAAAGATTGAATGTGTAAACTACCTGACAGCAATGACGACTTCGAACAGGTTTGGCTGAATCTATATATAAGCTATTGAGTGATATTTTATCTATTGATATCAACGAATAGCCTTCTGTATCTACTCGCTCTATCCTTCGTTTAAGTCTACTGTGCCAAAATCTCTCTGCGATTGTGCTAGGCCATATTGCGCTTTCTGTTGTCTGTTTATCTAACATTTTACTTTATCGTTATTGCCAATAAGGCGATTCACGCTATTGTTTAGCGTATGCCTTTCTGCGTGTATAATATTTATGCTCTCAATTTTGGTATGGTAAAACCTTTCTTTAAAACGTCCATAATAAACTAACCATGAATTTTTATTGATTTTTTAATTAATAAAGATACGGTATTTTATTGTCTTTACTTTATGATTTATTAATCTATATTCTTGTTAAATGTATCGTTTAATGCAGACGGGTAAGTAATATCTAAAAATTAGTAAATTAAAAAATATGCATGGTTATAAAAATAATAAAACGGAAATAATAAATCATGAGCATTCAATTAATATTAAATGAAAACCGCAAACACGGCGTACCCGTCAAGATTTACACCTCAGATGTTGAGCAAGGTGCGATGCAGCAACTACGTAATTTAGCCCAGTTGGAGTTTGTACACTCGCATATTGCAGTGATGCCCGATGTGCACGTTGGCAAAGGCGCAACAGTCGGCAGTGTGATTCCGACCAAGTCCGCCATCATTCCTGCCACAGTCGGTGTGGACATTGGCTGCGGTATGAATGCCGTACGTTTGTCCCTGACGGCGAGTGATCTGCCTGATAGCTTGAGGTCATTACGCTCAGTAGTGGAGCAACAAGTACCAGTCGGCTTTAACATGCACAAGCAAATTCAAGCCAAGAATTCAACGCTTGATCCACTAGGCAAACGCCTAAAACCAATTACTGATAAGCACCCAGGTTTACTCAAAATGCTCAGAGGTTTTGAGCGTACATGGGCAAAGCAGTTGGGAACACTCGGCGGTGGTAATCATTTCATTGAGCTGTGCTTGGATGAAAACAATGATGTCTGGGTGATGCTGCATTCTGGCAGCCGCGGCATAGGTAACTGTATCGGCCAGTACTTTATCAATTTAGCAAAAAAAGAACGTCAATCGCGCTTCGGTCATGTGCCTGATCGTGATTTGTCTTACTTTGCCGAAGGGTCTGATAGCTTTGCTGACTATATCGAAGCAGTAGGCTGGGCACAGGACTACGCGCTTGAGAACCGCCGTGAGATGATGCGTCTCGTCATTAAGTCATTACAGTCGCCACAAGCGGGATTACCACGGTTTCAGCTGACCAAAGAAGCCATCAATTGTCATCATAACTATGTCAATGAAGAGGTGCATTTCGGTGAGCAGGTCTATGTGACGCGTAAAGGCGCTATCAGTGCTTATGCAGGTGAGCTCGGCATTATCCCGGGCTCTATGGGCGCAAAATCCTTTATCGTACGCGGTCTGGGCGCAGCGGAATCGTTTTGCTCATGTTCACATGGGGCAGGGCGACAGATGAGTCGAGGCAAAGCCATGCGAGCGTTCACTATCGATGAGCTAAAGGCGCAGACGGATGGCGTCGAGTGTCGCAAAGACAAAGGCGTCATCGATGAGATACCCGGCGCTTATAAAGACATCGATGAAGTGATGGCCAATCAAGCTGACTTGGTCGAAGTGGTGCATACGCTAAAGCAGGTCATGTGTATTAAAGGCTAATGAGTAAAACCATAGCGAGTCACGACGGTGTCAATCGAGCTTAATGTACTAAGTGTACTATTTGCGCTCGATTTCCTAGTCGTGGCCTCACTATGCTGTCACTCGAATATATAAAATAGATTTGGATATATTAAAATATGAGCTTAAAACAAACCTTAAAGAAAGCCAAACAGATTGAACGGCAGCTAGAACAAAAAGCTGAAACAGGTACACAGCAATCGCTAGGCACTGTCAAACCACGTAATTATTTGGCACTGGATCCACTATTAAGAAAAGGCGGAATTCACGAAAAAGAAGATATCGATATCGTCCGAAAAAAACGTCGCCGTGAGACTAAGCAGCAGCTACGGAAGACAGATTGGTTATCAGAATAATGATGGTTAATATTCACGCACAAAAAAGCCGTTCGCTATTATAGTGAACGGCTTTTTTATTCTTACTCAAACTTATAACTTAACCACTGTCACCTTAACCACTATGCCAATACTTCGATTAGCTCACCTTTCACCATGTGCGGGCTGACGAAATCAGTAATGCGTACGCTCACGAGTTTACCCAACATTTCATCCATTTTTTCGACATCATGAGGGAACATGACGGTACGGGTGTTATCTGCAGTACCGATTAAGCAGTCAGGATGACGATTGGCAACTTGTTCAACCAAGACACGAGTCGTGGTACCGACCATCTCATGTGTTTTGGCAAGCGTTGAGTCAATGATGACTTTTTGGAATTCAGCTAAGCGTTCTTTTTTAGTTTTGAAGCTTACATCATCTGGCAACTCAGCGGCTGGCGTGCCTGGGCGCTTAGAGTAGATAAAGCTGTAAGAATGATCGAAATTCAGTTCTTTTGCCAAGTTCAATGTATCTTGGAAGTCTTGATCCGTCTCGCCAGGGAAGCCAATGATAAAGTCACTCGATAAGTGAATATCAGGACGAATGGCTTTTAGCTTATTAATCTGATTGATATACACATCAATCGTATGGTTGCGCTTCATCGCTGCCAAGATAGCATTTGAGCCACTTTGAACCGGTAGATGTAAGTGTGATACCAGCTCTGGCAATTGTGCATAGGCATCAATGATGTCATCAGTGAACTCTAGCGGATGGCTGGTCGTATAACGAATACGCTCGACACCATCGACATGTGAGACATAATGCAACAGCTCAGCGAAACGGCAAATACTGCCATCATCTTTTTCACCGCGGTAGCCGTTGACGTTTTGACCCAAGAGATTGATTTCACGCACGCCTTGCGCTGCTAAGCTATCAATCTCAGCCAATACGTCATCGAGTGGACGTGACAATTCTTCACCGCGCGTATAAGGCACCACACAAAATGAGCAATATTTTGAGCAGCCTTCCATGATAGAGACAAAGGCTTTAAAGCCTTCTACTCTTGGCTCAGGCAAAAAGTCGAACTTTTCAATACTTGGGAAAGATACGTCAACTGTGCCGATGCGATTTTTTGGTGCAATTTCACGCTGTTCATGTGATTGATCATATAGCTCTGGCAGGCGATGCAAGGTTTGCGGGCCAAATACCATATCGACATAAGGCGCACGTTTTTGAATGTTATCGCCTTCTTGTGAGGCCACGCAACCACCGACACCAATCACAAGGTCAGGGCGTTTTTCTTTTAGTTTGCGCCAGCGACCCAATTCTGAAAAGACTTTCTCTTGCGCTTTTTCGCGGATAGAGCAGGTATTCATTAACAATACATCGGCTTCGTCGATATCATGCGTGACTTCCATACCGTGGGAATCACCGAGCACGTCGAGCATTTTGCCAGAGTCATAGACATTCATCTGGCAGCCTTGAGTGGTGACAAAGACTTTTTTGGTAGCTGTTTTGTTTACAGGAGATTGGGCTGAACTTGCTTCATTGAGTGCAGTGACAGCAGGCGCGGCAGCAGTTGCTTCAGTAACAGCAGCGTCTTTGATGCGGGGATTGAATACAGTAACACTCATAAGGATAAGTCCATGATTGACTAAAAATATAGCAGGGTAGACGATTAACAGGTGGCGTATTTTATCACAACCCTCTATCAATGTGAAAAATTAGCGCGGGTGATCGTTAGTCATTATTATAAATTATTCATAACGGTATCAATTGTTTACTAGGTTTAGTAGTGCTTTTGACAAAAACTACGACTCGACATCATTTCTATGTTACACCGTACTGTCCTATTTATTAACAAAAGGTAAAGGCTATGGTTGAAAGTGCAACGAGTATAGTATGATGATTGCTATACCCTTGGCGGTACTTAGCGAACCGTTATTCACATATTTGTAGAGATATCATAAAGAGAGTCAGTATGACAAAGTTGCGTGTTGCGCATAGCATCAAGGATGAAGAGTCTATCAGTCAAAAACACGCGTCAAAGCGAATCACAGTAGGTACGCTACGGATGAGTGCGTTGAGCGTGGCAACAGCGGTAAGTGCACTTGGTGTGTCACAAGTCGCTTGTGCCGAGTTGACGTGGGGCGATGAGGAAAGCTACCAACAAGAAAGTAACTATCAGCAAGACAGTAGTATTGACTCATTTATGGCAGCCGCTATCGCCGCAGATCGCGGTGATGTCAGCGCCCTTTATGGTTATGAGCAAGCGATGAGTGGTGGTTTGTTTGCGATGTATCCAACGTATTGGCGGATGAATCTGGATTTGAATTCGCAAAGTGCGGCTGCGGTGTCACAGTTCGTACGTCAGTATCCAGATACTGTCATGGCTGAGAAATTGGTTGCGGATTTTGCTGAGACCAAAGCAGGATCAAACGATTATGCATCAGTACGCCAAGTCGCGAATTTAATTACCAATGCCGATGCCAGTGAGCGCTGCGCAGTTGCACTTGGTTTTAATAATGGTGGCGACACGATGCGTGCTATGGCAGCCAAGTCTGATGTCTGGCTGAATACCCAAAAGCAGCCAGCATTGTGTGATCAGCTAGCGATGGAGATGAACAATAACGCATTGATTAGTGATCAAGATCGTACCGCTCGTCTTAAGCGCATGCTCCGCAAAGGTAAGACAGGCGATATCATGGCGTTGTCATCACGCCTAGGCACGCCTATTGCTTATTCAGCATTGAGTGGGATTCAGCTGAGTCCATCTTCATTCTTTACCAGTTTTGGTAGACAGTCTGCCAGTCAGACCAATCAATATCTCTACCTGTATGCGTTAGGCCGTGTCGCTGATAAGTCTTATCGCGAGGCTGCGCTACAGTTAGATTTTGATATCAAACAAGACAATCAGCGTTCAGTGAAGTTGTTGAATGATGACACCCGTCGCTATGCCTATCGTATCCTCGGCGTACAGCGTATGAACCACAATACTGATGATGGCTTTAATGCTGAGGCAGTTGAATGGTTTCGTAACAGCTTAGATAACGACTTTAATTTTGAAGAAGCCGAAGATTATGCCATGGCAGCCATTCGCTTTAGCCAATGGGATGATGTGGTCGAAGCCATTTCTAGAATGGAGAGCGAAACTCAAAAGAGCAGCCAGTGGCAGTATTGGTTAGCACGTGCATATGAGCAATCGAGCGATTCAAGCAAGCGTAACACTGCCAAAAAGATGTATAAGAACATCGCAAAAAGTAATGAGTATTATGGCTTAATGGCAAAAGATAAAATTGGTCAGCGCTTCGATGCTAGCCAGTTCGGTGGTAGTAATCTACCCAACGTGAGTACCTCGGATCGCGCACGTGTTATGCAAGATGGCAACTTTGCTCGTGCTTTTGCCTTATATAACTCTGATGCTAGTCGTGCTTATGCCAACCGAGAGTGGAACTGGGCGGTGAAGCAGGCACGCGACAAGCGTGATGACAATTTAATCATTGCTGCTGCCCGTCAAGCACATGACATGGGCTGGCTCGATCGTGCGATTTACGCGGTTGATAATACGGATAGAGTTGATAGCTTGGCACTGTCTCATCCAATGCCGCACCAAGATGCTGTCGTTCGCTACAGCCAATCTGCTGGCATCGATCCAGAGTGGGCTTATGGCATTATGCGTCAAGAGAGTCGCTTTGTGACTTCTGCCCGCTCAAACGTTGGAGCAAGTGGACTGATGCAGGTCATGCCTGATACGGCAAAATATATCGCTCGTAATCTAGGTGAGACCTATAGTGCTAGCCGTGCTAATAGTGGTGATACCAATATTCGTTATGGTACGTGGTATATGGGTGATATCTTGAGCAAGTTGAACCGTCAGCCAGTCGTCGCTACAGCAGGTTACAACGCTGGACCTAACAATGCCAAACGCTGGCAGCCAGTGTATGGGTCACTTGCAGCGGATCAATATGTTGAGTCTATTGCCTTTCCTGAAACGCGCAATTACGTCAAGCACGTAATGGAGAACGCCACTATTTATAGCAGCTTATTGGGTCGTAGTCAGCCCATTAGCCAGCGCATGGGTACCGTTCCTTCTTCTTTTTAGAACACTAATTTACGATTCAAATAAGCCACTGACGAGCAATCGTTAGTGGCTTATTTTTATACATTGATTTTAGTCGTCCTAATCTCATGTTTACGTTTCTGCTATAGATTAAAAAAAACGATTTGTTACCATTGCATTAATCATTGTCTTTAATTGATGTTTATAAATCGCTGTTCATATTTTTTAGCTCTATGTTTAGTGGTATGAGTGTTTGTATGTCAAACGCCATAATCTAAGCGATAGCCTATATTTTATCACTGCTAGATGCCTCCAGCCCTTATGATCAAAAAATACTTTACTCTATGTATGTTATCGAAAGTTAGACGTCAGTCATCTACGCAGGTGCACTCGCTATCTAACCTGACGGCGACCCCGAGTCATTCGAATGTTCATTCAGCGATCAAACCAATCAAAATTTTGAATAAAAGTCACGCAAGCCTAATCGGCAAGCGTTTTATGAGTAAAATGAATACCACAGTGGGGATTGGTGCATTACTAATATTGCAAGGCATTGTTCTAATGCCAGCACATGCCGCCAGTACCGCGAGGAGTGGGCAGCGTGTGTTGATGATCGAAATGACGCCTGCCTTATGTAGTATGCAGCCAACGCGTGCCCGTATGCGTCAATGTCTAGAAGGCTATTCGTTGACCGTATCGGGTTTAGATATGGGCTATGGTGAGCGCTGCGGTCGTGGTAGTGAGCCACGATTGACACCGCTTCAGCTAAAAGTCGTCAACCGTATCATGCCTGATACCACAGTACGCAGCCAAACATGGCAACGTTATGGTGCCTGTAGTCCATTTAGTGCCAGTAGTTACTTTCGCCAGATTACCAATTACGCTGGCGCATTGAAGTTGCCGAAAGAGCTGAATACGGGTAATAGCTATACGGTTTCCAAGTCGCGATTCATCAGTCAGATGACTCGCCTTAATAAAGGTATGTCATCATCTAGTGTCGACCTAATTTGCCAAGCGGGCAGCCGAAAGCAGTCTATATTGACGGATATTCATGTTTGTTATGAAGGTTCTGAGTTTGGTAGTTGTCCTAATGTGGTGGACAGTTGTGGCAGTCGATTTATCATTTCAGGCGGTGAGTAGCTTTCCTCAATGCTATTTAAAAGTTATCATTTAGCATCCTTTTTGATATCCTCTTTGACAATTTTTAGTCATAGCTTATAGCCTCATCCTTTTATTATAAGCGTTATATCAAGCGATATAGTGCTAATCCACGTTATCATCAACTCCTTTTTAATCTGTCTTAGCGCTTGATTCATAAGCGCTTTACTTGCTTAAAGCCTCTCTCGTATAAAATGTAACAATATAATAGGTCGTAGGCCTCTTATTGTCTCTAGACGATTCGCTGAACGAAGTGCTACACTAACCCTCGGTTTATGGCTGCTGCTATGCAGCAAACAAGTCGATATCTAAAATGATAATCATTCATTAGAGTCATCAATTAGAATTATGAATTATCTAATAATTAATTAGGGAGTATTCAATGTCAATGAAACAGCCTTTACGTGTTGCCGTCACTGGTGCCGCTGGTAATATCAGCTATGCTATGCTATTTCGTATTGCATCTGGCGAGATGTTAGGTAAAGATCAGCCAGTTATTTTGCAATTGCTTGAAATCGCCCCAGCACTTGACGCCCTAAAGGGTGTGGTCATGGAGTTAGAAGACTGTGCATTCCCATTATTGGCCGGTATCGTTCAAACTGATGATGCGACCGTTGCATTCAAAGATGTTGACTATGCTTTGCTAGTCGGTTCACGTCCTCGTGGCCCAGGTATGGAACGTAAAGATTTGCTAGAAGCCAATGCTGCGATTTTCTCAGCACAAGGTAAAGCATTGAATGACGTAGCAAGCCGTGACGTAAAAGTATTGGTAGTCGGTAACCCTGCGAACACCAACGCGCTTATCGCTCAACGCAATGCACCAGATCTTGATCCACGTAACTTTACAGCAATGACTCGTTTGGATCACAACCGTGCCATGGCTCAGTTGGCTGGTAAAACTGACAGCACTGTAAATGACGTGAAAAAAATGATCATCTGGGGTAACCACTCATCAACTCAGTATCCAGATCTAACGGCTTGTACTGTAAACGGTAAGCCAGCTTTAGATCTAGTTGATCGTACTTGGTACGAAGGCACTTATATCCCAGAAGTACAACAACGCGGCGCAGCGATTATTAAAGCTCGTGGTGCATCTTCTGCCGCTTCTGCTGCCAATGCTGCCATTGCACATATGCGCACTTGGGCACTTGGTACTGATGAGAATGATTGGGTATCAATGGGCGTTTACTCAAACGGCGAATATGGTATCGCGGAAGGTTTGATCTACTCATTCCCATGCACGTGTACTAACGGCGACTGGTCTATCGTAGATGGCGTTGATGTATCATCTGATTTCTCAAAAGAGAAAATGGCTGCGACTGAGCAAGAGCTTAGCGAAGAGCGTGATGCAGTAGCACACTTACTACCATAAGTAGATATTTTGCTTAAGTGATAAGACTAAAAGCAGCACATAAAAAGCCCTTTGAAATATGAGGGCTTTTTTACGTCTTAGAAAAATAAGCAGTTGTTGTCGCTAGTCGAGACACTTTAGAGGTAAGTAAGGCAAGCAAAGCAAAATAAGTAAGATACTAAAACAAACAACCTGACATCGTATCTGATTTATACAAAATTGGACCATTGCCATTAATACAATTGATAACGTTAGATAAACGTTGGTTAACAGCTATTAAAATAGAGCCTGCTACAATAAAGTGGTAAGCATAAATAATAATCACAGTTAAACCTGCATTATCTAGGGATAAAAAATATGATGAATGAACCTGAATATAATATAAATGAATTATTTGCGCAGCTAGGACTCGATAGCTCAGATGAAGCAATCGATAGCTTTATTGAAAAAAACCAATTGGCAAAAGAAGAGAAGTTGATAGAGTCAAATGTTTGGACGGATAATCAGCGTATGTTTTTGCAAGAAGAATGGGAAAAAGATGCGGAATGGGTAGAAGTCATTGACGACTTAAACGTACGTATGCACCCAGATGCCTAGCTATAAAAGCAAGCTTATAAAAAGTAAGCTTATAAAAAACCCACAAACATTTATATTGTGGGTTTTTTTATGAGCTAGATATCTGTTCTAACAAGGTTATTGTTTTGCTCGCCACTCAATCAACTCTTTTACATCGTTATGGATGCCAGTTTTTAATGCCTCTAAGCCATCATAACGTCGTTCACCATGCAGATAATGCAAAAATCGAACCTGTAAAGTTAGGCCATATAAATCAGCTTTCAGCTCTGGGAAATGAACTTCTAAACGCCAATTATGCGCTTTATCTACTGAAGGTCTAGTACCGACATTGGCTGTACCAAACAAGCTATCAGCACGTAATCCTGCTATACCAGTTTGTCCGTTGACCGCATTTACGGTTAGGCCATTAGGAATTATTTGACCATTATCATCGAGACTGACCACATCGACACCGAAGATGCCATGTAACGCAGGTTTTAAGCGTTTTAGGTCAATATTGGCAGTAGGGAAGTCTATCGTGCGGCCAATTTGATCACCACGGACGACCAGTCCTGTAATGGCATAGTCGCGACCTAGTAAGGTATTGGCGGCATCAATATCACCAGCCAACAGCATATCACGCACACGAGTAGAGCTGATACGTGCCGCATTATCACTACTGTCAGTGACGGTATGTAAGTTGGTCACATCCAAACCATAATCACGCAAAAACTGACTGTCACCAGTACGGTCATGACCAAATTTAAAGTCATCGCCTAGTACTAAAGCCTGCACGTTCAAGCGCAGTGCCAAAATATCTGCAAATGCTTGTGCTGATAGCGACCGAAAATCTGTATCAAATCCCGCCACAATCAAAGTTTCAACACCATACTCTGCTAGCAAGGCTTGTTTTTCAGCGAGATTGGTTAAGCGAGCAGGCGCAGTGGCTGTCGCAAAGAACTCACGAGGCTGTGGCTCAAATATCATGACAGCAGAGCCAAGATTTTGCGCCTGTGCAATTTCTCTGACTTGTGTAAGCATCGCTTGATGCCCCAAATGTACGCCGTCAAAATTGCCTATAGTGAGCACGCAAGGCGCTAAATCTACAGGGCTAATATTGGCAGGCAATGCATTTGGTGACGCAATCAGTTGCTCAAGAAAATAGGTGTTCATAAATTTTCAGCTATGATAGATAAGACCAGATAAAAAAGAAAAACACACCATACCAAAAATCGATGTGTCTAAAATCAGCCATTATAAAGTAAAATGGCTATACTAACATCCTATAGTCTATTCATAATATAAGTAGGGCGCTGTCAGTTCCGCTATTTTAAAAGAACAGAACCACTTCGCTTATCTTCCTTTGACGACTATCGTTAGCAATAAGCTATATAGTGGATTCAGTTTAAAAGAGAGTCAAGGCAACCGAGTGCAGAGGTATATGTGATACTTCAAGTGAGGTTAACGCTGTAGCTCTTTTATAAAAGATTGACTATATTTTAAAATTCCTGCGAATCATACAACCAACTAACTATGGAGCTCCTATGTCCGATGTTGCCTTGAATGCTGTGCCATCTATCTTACCCCAATACAATCTCAATGACGATTTTATCGTACAGCGCGCAAGTGAGAGAGACCTGCCAGAGATATTAGCGATTTATAATCAAAGCATTGCAGGTAAGCAAGCAACAGCCAACCTTGTTCCAGTGACCTGTGAAGAGCATGCAGATTGGTTTGATGAGCATTTAAATAGCGCCACGCGACCTATTTATGTCGTTCGCTCAGTGACAGAAACCATCGAAAGTGGTGAGCAAGCAGAGTCTTCGCCGATAGTGGCATGGGGCAGTTTTAGTGATCTTTATGCACGTATGGCGTACCATATCAGCACCGAGATTAGTATTTATTTGCACGAAGGGCATCAAGGAAAAGGGCTAGGTAGCTTACTGACACGCTGGATGCTTACTCAAGCACCAAACTTAGGGATTCAAAACATCATCGCGCTTATCTTCGCACATAACCAACCAAGCTTAGGGTTGTTCCGTAAGCTTGATTTTGAGCAATGGGGTTATATGCCAAAGGTTTGTGATATGGAAGGCTTTATGGCCGATGTCGTCATGCTTGGAAAAGCGGTGACAGTAGACTAGGGCGTTTCTTCAATTCACCCGATAGTCATCTAAATGGGCTAAAAATGGCTAAATCTTGCCAAACATCGTCAAATAGCTAGTTAATATCCCGATATTATCTGCGCTATTTTTCTTGTTTGACGGCAATTTATCTCATTTTTATCACCATTTTTGAAATGAAGACACGCCCTAGAGCCTGTTAGATAAAAAAGAGAATCAAATAGCATCATGCTTGATAGTGTGATGCTTTAGCCTAAGATTTTCCATTGACCATCTATTTCTTGTAGTTCGTAAGTTAAAGGTGCAGGCTCACTCTGTCCTTTTAACATCAGCTCACCAGTGATGGTGGCACGAGTTTTATCATCGTTATATTGAGTGTCAGTAATAGTGACACCCTCCACGGTTTGCTGAAAGGCAGACTGAGTTTTCGCTAGCTCTTCTTCAAAGTTTGCCATATCTACTTCATAGTATCCAGCGGCTTGCTTTACATCACCGTAGTACAGGCTATCCAATGCTTTCTTGACCGTATCTTCTGGTGTGCCAGCTTCGGTAGGATTGGTGACTAGACTTTTTTGCTGAGTAGCCTCTTTATTACTATCAGCTACTTCTTCGCTGTCAGCTGCTTTTTCATCGTCAGTTGCGCTATGAGAATCGGCCACTTCTACTTTGTGTACCGTTTCTTCTGTATCGACATCATTGCTACAACCACTCAGAAGCAATCCAGTACTCAGTAGACCAGTCGCAAATAAGATTGGCAAGCGTGGAAGTATCAGCTGTTTAGTCATCATAAGACCTCAAAATTTATTTATTAATGCATAAGCTATTATGACAAATATTCGTACCGAACATTGTCAGTTCTCATGCCAAGCTTGTTTTGGTTTCGTAAGTTAAGGCCTTGTTTGGTATTTTTAGCCATGCTTTAGTTGGCGGGGGCGGAAGCCTGTAGCGAGCAATACCACACCATAAACCAAAGCACCTACGGCACACATAATAATAAGAGCAGCAATACGTCGCCACTGAGCCTCATCGGCAGGGAAATAAGGCAGCATGAAATACAGCACTGCAATCATCGCAGTTGTAGAAATGGCAAACTGGGCAAACAGTTTTTTCCAGTGGCTACCAAAACGGAAAATATCGCGCTTATGCAAGAAATAATACAATAGCCCTGCGTTTACAAATGCCGCACCTGTAGTTGCCAACGCCAAACCACCGTGTAGTGGAATCTCCAAGAAGTAGAAAATACCAATAAAAATAACACTAAAGACCATATTAGCTATGACGGAGATGATGCCGATTTTTACAGGCGTTCGAGTGTCTTGACGTGCAAAAAATGCAGGGGCAAATATCTTAATCAACATAAAGCCTAAAATGCCACCAGCCATACTACGCAATGCCAATGAGCTCATTTGTGCATCACGCAAAGTAAATTCACCACGCAAAAACAATGCTTGCATTAATACATCTGCAAGTATAAACAACGCCGCTGATGCCGGAACACCCACCAATATAATTAAGCGTGCCGCCCAGTCAATCGTCTTTTTAAAGCTAACGTCATCTTGCTTGGCTTCACTTTTAGACAAACTTGGCAAAATAACTGTACCAATCGCCACGCCAATCAGACCTAGTGGGAGCTCGCTCATACGCTCTGCAGCATATAACCAAGAAACCGACCCACCAATCATTAATGATGCAAAGATAGTGTTCAGTAGTAAATTAATCTGAGTGACAGAAACACCAAAAATAGCAGGTAACATGAGTTTTAAAATACGGCGAACGCCTTCATGCTGAAAGTCAATTTTTGGAGCGACCAACAGTTTTTGTTGCCATAGCTGTGGCAGCTGTAGCAAAAACTGTAGCAAACCTGCGATAGCGACGGCATAACCGAGTGCCATGATAGGGGTGTCGAACATCGGTGCGAAAATCAGTGCGCCACCAATCATGCATAAGTTTAATAACACTGGTGCAAACGCCGGTGCAGCAAATCGTCCGTAGCTTTGTAAAATACCACTGGCAAAAGCTGTCATGGAAATGAATAGCAAATACGGAAAGGTTAGACGTAGTAATTCCGCAGTGATGGCAAATTTATCGGGTTGATCGGCAAAGCCGGGTGCAAATAACGTCACGACCCAAGGCGCGATTAAAATAACCACGACTGTCAGCATGGATAAAACCATCAACAGTGCACCGGAAGTGCGACTGACTAAAATCTGTACTTGCTGTAGGCTATATTTTTCTTTGTATTCAGATAGAACAGGTACGAAAGCTTGGCTAAAAGCGCCTTCTGCAAATAAACGTCGCAAAAAGTTGGGTATCTTAAAGGCGACCAAAAAGGCATCCATCAGACCACCAGCGCCAAAAACACCTAACAATACGACATCGCGTACTAGGCCTAAAATACGAGACAGCATGGTCATACTGCTGACCACCATGGTTGAACGAAATAACCGACTTTTTGCCATGAGAACCTATCTTGCTAAATTGTATTGGGTTGTATGCTGATTTGCTGTGTTGAAAAACTGACGAATTATATCACTTTCATAATCGAGATAAATGGATTGAATGTGGAAATGAGTCCTTCTGTTATTATGAGCAGTCTCTACTGTACAAATATTAATTACTACTAATTATTTTCCGACATATTATTCTAAGGTTAATTTGATGGAATTATCTATTCAAGCAGTACACTCAATGTCTAAAGTTGCTTTAAAAACTTTTGATCACCTGCACACTGCACATATGAACAGACAAAAAAAGCGTTTAGGAGGGTTTGTACAATATTTCGAAACTCGTTATGAAGTGATGAGTGATGAAGATAAACAAAAACTCAATAAATTCATTGAAAGCAAAGAAGGTGAAAGTCTCCTTGCAGACTATGCTGATTCAATATTAAAAGTATCTAGTGATAGAGTAATGATGGCAATGGCTTTGTTATTCTGTAATGGTGCAGACTTTTCTGACGTAGAAACGTCAAATTTTATTAAGGCTTCGAAAAACCTTGATGACGATCTAATTAATTTCTATATGTTGGCTCATAAGAGAAAGAGAATTGAACGTGACAATATTCCTTATTCACGTTGTACAGTTTCAAGTGTAGATTGCGAGGATTTTACTAATAGAGGTTGGGATAAAGAGACCATAGCAGTTTATATTTATGAGCTAATACAAATGAGGCTACTATTGCCAGATCCTTCATCCCATGGATCCTATGCTGGAGCTGATGATTCTTGGTCAATTCATTACGGTATTAGCACTAGAACACAGAAAATAGTGAATTTAATTGTAAAGTCTCAAGCGTTATTAACTGACTCTAAATCATAGTTATTTTTGAAATACCTTCACGCAGTTTTGTCCATTCAAAATAATCACCGGGATCGGTCTTACGTCCTGGCGCGATATCGCTATGACCTGTCAAGTGACGACGAGTTTTAGGATAAGCCTCATATATGGCGCTGACGACCTGTGCGAGCCTGTCATATTGCCTGTCAGTGAAAGGCGTAAAATCTGACCCTTCAAGTTCGATACCAATGCTATAATTGTTACATTCAGGTCGCCCCAAGTAGCTTGATCGACCGGCATGCCAAGCGCGCTCGTTAAAGTTCACAAATTGAGTGATTGAACCATCACGTTCGATAAATAGATGCGCAGAAACTTCTGCCCCTTCTATGGTCTGGAAATAAGGATGGGCATTCCAATCTAATTGATTGGTAAACAGCGCCTTAACGTAATGAGTGCCATCAGTATCGCAAGCACCGAAGTCATTGGGTGGTAAGCTGATATTATGAATGACGATAGTGTCGATATTCATATCTGCTGGTCGCATATTTTTGTTGGGCGATGCGAGCCATGTGGCTGTAGATAATAAGCCATCTTTAATAGTCATTGAGGATGATTTTGACATAATATTCTCTTTTACTAAAATTTATCAAACACGGCCCAGAGATTTAAAAAATCTAGGTCGAAAACGGGTTTTGGATTGTTTTATTTAACACTACAGTAGACATTATTAGTCAGCCCCTAATTACACTATCAGCGTATGAATAATAACGTGCGAGGTTTTATCTCATGGCTACAAAGCCTATGTCTCTATCAGTCGATTGTACCTTAACAATAACTTGCCAACGAGCCTGTTTGCCACTTGCTATCGCTGGGTTGCTATTCTCTGGCCAAGCACAGGCTTTTTTGCCAACGCCAGACTCGCTAGTAACGACAGGTGAATTGGCGAGTGAGCCACAAGCGACGATAGATAGTAATGCGGCACATACAGTGGCATATAATATGCCACATGATGGCGTTGCAGAAGAAACCAATAGCACGCAAAGGATGCAAGGCGCCCAAGACAGCAGTGTTCAATCGTTATTAGCCACGTGGCGCACACAAGCAAAAACAGAAAATCTGGCACAGCATACAACATGGCGACGATTATTGTATTTCTTTGATGATCAAAAGAACTTAATTGGTAAGAAAAAAAACACCAGTATGGTTGATGACGCTGATTTCTTCTTAAGTGAAAATGGTCGGAGTGATTCAGGTGCAGAGCTTGATGCGCTGCTTATTGCCCTTGCCGACGAAATGCAGGCCACTAACAATCATAAAACCGTTAATAAAAATTCTGCCCAAATAACCGACGGCAATTCTGTCAGTAATCGTGCTGTCGATAGTAGTTCTGTTGATAGCAACTCTGTACTATGCCGTTTTCCAGCGCGAGTACAATGGCTGACTGATACGTTGAATATTGACGACACTGTGCTACAAGCTGACTGTCCAGAGCTAGATAAGTGGATGCAAACGATTGCACCTGAGCAGCTGTCTCTTATGTTTGCACAAGAGTATTTGGACAATCCTCTTTCAGCGTTTGCTCATACTCTGCTGCGTATCGACTCAAAAGAAAGCGTCGCTGATCCTAGCCAAATTCATTACGCTCATGCGCTGAATTATACGGTAGATGGCAATCCTGAGGATAGCTTTCCGATATACTCCGTCAAGTCAATGATTGGTGCTTATGACAGCCTTATCGAGATTGACCCTTATCCTCAAAAGCTGGTTAACTATCTACAGGGAGATGAGCGTGATACGTGGACCTATCAATTGGATCTGACGCCAAGCGAAGTTCAGCAAATCATGTTGCATGTCTGGGAAACCAAAGATTTAAAGTTACCGTATTACTTCACCACAGATAATTGCGCGTCTGAGGTGTTGCGTCTAATTGACGTAGTGCGCCCGCAGCAGCATTTATTAAGCAGATTGCCTTATGCGGTCATTCCCTCAGATGTCGTGCAGTTGCTTAATAATGAAGGCTTGCTTGCCAGCAGTATCTACACCCCAGCTGATAGCACCTTACGCCAATCTCAGTTAAATAAAATGAAGCAGCAGCGTGAGCAACTTGGCTACCAGAGCAGCGCCACACAGACGATTGACGAGATTAAATCTGCTCAGCTTAATGATGTCTCGAGCATGTCAGCTGACAAACAAACATTACTGCCGACTAGTATCGTTGTATCAGACAATAACCCTATTGACAGACATCCGCTGACATTGGGGAGCATTGGGATAGGGCAGCGCGGTGACAATAACTATATCGATCTGGGCTTGCGGGCAGGCTTTCATGATACGCTTGACCGCTCTTCAGGATATCCACAGTTTTTTAATTTAGAGGGCATTGCGGCGACTTTACGCCTATATGACACGGATAATGATAAAGCCAATCAGCCAAAAAATGTGGTCTTGCAAAATGCCACGTTAATTCGCGGTCGCTCTTTTAATCCTGTTAATTCTGCCAAAAAAGGTAAAACGTGGGGCGCAAGTATCGAAGCGACGCGCGTGAATGACGGCTCGCAGAAAGACGGTACAGACCATTTAGTGGGGAGCGTGGGCTACGAGACAGGATGGTCTTGGGCATTTGGAACGCCTAATACAGATACTGGCGAGATGCCGCCGCAGTTATGCTACACCTTGTTGTCCGGCACGACCCAAGCAGGTCGCGGTATCAATAAAGGCTTTCGTGTTGGTGCAGGCGTGAATGCGGGCTGTCGTTATCAGATTAACAATCAGTTACGCGCGCAGGCTGAATTGCAACTGCCATATTGGTATCATGGCAGCAGCGATGAGTCGAACGTCCGTGGTCACTATTGGCAACCGATATCGACACTAGGTCTGCAATACGATATTGATAAAAAACAAGCACTACGTATCAATGCTAACTATGATTGGCAAGATCGTGTTGATAGCAATGAAGATGTACAGCTGTCATATAGACGCTATTTTTAATTTAATACCTTTTAAACTGAGCACCTTCTAAGTTGGCAGTTTGATAATAGTGTTTTTATATTAGTATTTTTATATTAGCGTCTTGATAGAGTTTTCTTAGAGATTGTTTTTAAGTATGACCATCGAAGTTGTCTCGGAATATTGTGCTAAATGAAGGATATGTGATGAGTAAGCAAAATTTACTGATTATTGGTCAAGGTGATATTGGATTGCCAGTGACCAATAAGCTTGCGCAGGATGGCTTGAATGTCACGGGTCTGGCTCGGGGTAAGCGGTATGATTATGCGTTGGATGATAAAGCTGTATTCAAACAAGCCGATGCATTAACGCTGACTGCCCAAATCTTACAAGGTTTTACTCACATTACCATTATCGTGACCCCTGATGAGTATTCAACCAGCGGCTATCACAACAGTTATCTAGCGATCTGTCAGCATTTGGCAAATCTTGCAGAAAATCTGACCAACCTTGAGCGTATTGTCTTTATCTCATCCACGGGTGTCTATGGTCAGGACAGTGGTGAGTGGATTGATGAGCATACTGCACCCATCACGCCTGCGCGCGAAGCATCAAAGGTCATACTGCAAGCAGAACAAGCGTTGCAACAGGGCTTTGGAGATAAAGCCGTGGTCATTCGTCCCAGCGGTATCTATGGGCGCGAGCGGTTAATGCGACTACGTAAAGCCCGCGAGCCGCGAAAAGAGCCAGTGGCCGCGAGCCATTGGAGCAATCGAATTATGGATCGCGATTTGGTCAATATTATTGCCAATGTATTGACCATGGAGTCGCCAGAGCCAATATATCTGGCGACTGACTATGCGCCAGTGACAACATTGGAGTTGGGTGTTTGGCTCAGTGAGCAAGTTGGCGAGACACCTCCTGCCATGGATAACGAAAAAACAGCGGTTACGGGAAAACGCTTGCATAGCAACATTCCATTAGCTTGGCTAGATTATCCTGATTGGCAAGCAGGTTACCGTGATATTTTGCGCCATCAAGCATAGTACTAGGGCATGTCCTCAATCTGAGCATTAAGCTTTAAATAGGCTAAAAATGGTTAAATATTTGCTAAACTGTGTCAAGTAGCTTGCTAATATCTCAACATTATCTGTACTACATTCCTTATTTGGTTGCAATTTATCTCATTTTTATCACCATTTTCAAAACGAGGATACACCCTACATCAAAAAAGTAAGTGTCGTCGCGTCCAAACTGGTTTAGTCTACAATGCGTAGTACTAGCGTTCGTGTTCCTCGCTACTCTAATTTTTGTGAAGGGTATAAGATGACCGTTCGACCTGATTTACCTTATTCGTTTTATATTTTATAGTCTATGGAGCTCTCATGACCCAGCCTTCTACTTCTGATAACCGCTTATCCAGTGCTGACATAACAGCAGCAGGTGGCAAGCGTACAGAAGGCAGTGCTGAGCAGTCGCCTGTTTTTTCTGATAGTACACAACCTGCCATCGTGCATCCTAACTTTGACCCAAAGCAATCTCCACTTGACCCTGCAAGGCCTTTGACTGATATCCCAGAGCCCGCGCGTCGTCTGAATACTCAGCTGCGTCGTTTATATGGTAACGCTGCCCGTTTCTATCAGCCTAACAAAGACAGTCTATCGAAATGGGCATTAATTGCTTCAGAAGTCTTGGGTGAGCATCTGTCATTACTGACTGCGGCGGAGCTTGCTGAATTTCCAGACAGTTTTTATCATAATAATAGCGAGCAACCGTTGTTATCAGCATTGACGAATATGACGTTGTTAGATATGTCAGATATTCAGCAAGCGCTTCAGGCTTATCCAAAACTACAGCGTTATGGTTTCACACTTGCTGGTAGTCCGTTAAGCACTGATCTGAATGGTGCTGATGTCGGTAACCGCAATGCCAGTAATCGTAATGCCAGTAACAGTAAAGTTAGAGATGCTTCAACCTCTCTGCGTGCATTGACCAAACGTTATAATCCTGATGAGTTACTCAGCAGCCTCTATGCCGATGATTGGCAAGTGATTTTGCAGCCGCAGCAGTTTGAGACGGGCGAGGGTAGTCTGGCCACTGATATCATGGCGTGTAGTGTTGCCGTTCATGCGTTGCAGCAGTGCAGTACGCGCAAAAGTATCAATCATAGCTATAACGCGGCACAAATTTGTCAGCATGTACGCAGTTATTTGCTCAGTCAGATCATTTGCGAGCCATCGCAGCGTCATGCATACCGTCAGGTGCGTCTATTTACGGGACATATTATTGTTGCCGCTTATCACTTGGGCTGGGAGATACAAGTGAGTCATGATGGTCAGTGCTATTTCAATCTCTCATCACGTAGTGGTCTATTGACCCGTTATCCTAATATGCAGGATTACGAAATCAATGGTTGGTCAAGCTGATCAATAATGCGTACAATAATGCCAATTTTTTGCCCTCATTTTTGTTAATAGGAATGCCTTAATGTCCAATGCTCGTGTACCTAATAATTCAGTAACTAATGCTCAACCTACTTTTTCATCGCATCAATTTATTCAATTGGCTTTAGATAACCAAGTCCTTAAGTTCGGTGAGTTTGTCCTCAAGTCTGGTCGTATTAGTCCATACTTTTTTAATGCAGGTTTGCTGGCAACAGGTGAGATGTTATCGTTGTTAGCACGTGGTTATGCTGACGCCTTAGCTGAACAGATGGCAGCGACCAATAACGGTACAGATGAGCAAGAGCTGGTCATTTTTGGTGCCGCTTATAAAGGCATTCCATTCGTTGCTGCCACCGCACAAGCATTATGGAACCATCATGGTATCAATGCTAAATGGGGTTACAATCGCAAAGAAGCCAAAACCCATGGTGAAGGTGGTAACTTGGTGGGTGCTGATGTCAATGGCAAAGCGGTTTGGGTATTAGATGATGTCATTACAGCTGGTACAGCCATGCGTGAAGTGGTCGAGATTTTAGAGCAAGCGGGCGCAAGCGTTGCTGGTATTATCATCGCTCTTGATCGTAAAGAAAAAGGTCAAGCTGAGCATTCTGCTATTCAAGAGCTGGCTTCGACCTTAGAGGTCCCCGTGCGTGCACTCATCGATATTGATAACTTAATCAGCTATCTAGCAGATGACAATAGCCAATACAAAGATGCGACTCAGCTTGCAAAAATGCAGCATTATCGCACGCAGTACGGCGTATAATTTGTCGTAGATGGTTTTATGAGCGAGCATCTTTTATGTTGAATAGATGGTGTTTACCTATTTAACCGCTTATATCTGCCTATTAATAATATAGTCGAACCACTCTTAAAGTGTTATGACGTTAGACTCGCTTAGCCTACTACTGTAGTACTTGCGCTCGTCTGCCTTATACCATTTTTAAGATTGATTGACTATACAACGTAAGTGAGTTTTGTTATGAGTCTAGAAAGTCAAAAAAAATCGTTAAACATACTCGTTATCATGGATCCTATCGAGCAGGTCAATTATAAAAAAGATACTACCTTAGCTATGATGTGGTCAGCACAAGATCGCGGGCATAGCCTAGGCTACTGTCAGATTCATGATCTTTGGTTGGACCGTGGGCAATTGATGGTCGATACGCAGCCAGTAACGGTAAAGCGTGATCCTAAAGACTTCTATACATTAGGTGATAAAAGCACTGCGCCGGTTAGTGATTATGACGTGATTTTGATGCGCAAAGATCCACCGTTTGATATGCGTTTTATCTATACGACTTATATGCTCGATCATGCAAAAGCGGCAGGCGTACTCGTGGTCAACGATCCACAAGCCATCCGTGATTGTAATGAAAAACTATTTGCCACTTGGTTTAGCGATTATATGAGCCCAACGATTGTGACCAGTAAACAGGCGCACATCCGCAAGTTCATTGCTGAGCAGCAAGATGTTATTGTCAAACCCCTAGATGGTATGGGTGGTACAGGTATCTTCCGTCTGACTGCTGATAGCCCAAATATCGGTGTCACACTAGAAGTATTGACGGAGTTAGAGACGCTGCCAATTATGGCACAGCGTTATTTACCAGAGATTGTCGAAGGCGATAAACGCGTATTAATCGTTGATGGTGTGGTGGTAGATTATAGCTTGGCTCGTATTCCAACAAAAGGCGAGACTCGTGGTAATCTAGCTGCAGGTGGTAGTGGTGTTGCTATGCCGCTGACTGATATCGAACGTCAAGTGGCAGAGGTAGTTGCACCTATTGTGAAAGAAAAAGGTCTCATGTTCGTTGGCTTAGATCTCATCGGTGGTCGTATTACTGAGATTAACGTTACCAGTCCGACTTGTGTACGCGAGATTGATGATCAGTGTGGTACAGACATTGCGACAGACTTTATTATCGCCATTGAAAATAAATTCACGATTTGAGCATCGTAGTAATGATAGAGTGATTTATCATTAAAGTATGTGCACAAGGATAAAAAAATAGTTGTGCTAAGCTATAGTCATTCCACTATAAAAGTATGACAGCGTTAACCTCGCTTGAAGTATCACCTATACATCTACACTCGGTTGCCTTGTACTATTTTTAAATTGAATCGACTATATCTTACCGAAACGTGATTGAAAATGTCGATTTTATCGATGTTACAGCGTATTTATTAAAGCCAAGCCGAGGTTGTTCACAGCTTGGATTTTTATTATTAACGACGCATAAAATGCTATATATAAGTCAACGATTTACACTATACTATGCGAGATTTTATAGGGTCGTTATTTGTCGATAACTAAAATCCTGATAGGATGATAAGTCCTTCATATAAATAAAAAGATAGGCAGGCGTTCATGAAAAAACCGCATATATTAATGATGGCTGCTGGTACTGGCGGGCATGTGTTCCCAGCATTGGCAGTGGCTGAGGAATTGACCCAGCGCGGTGCGGTTATTCATTGGTTAGGAACGCCAAATGGCATGGAAAATGGCCTAGTTAAACCAACTGGTTATAGCTTTCATGCCATTGATATGCAAGGGCTGCGTGGTAAGGGAGTAGGGCGCTTGTTAAAGCTACCTGTAACCCTGCTATCAGCGACGATGGCTGCTATAAAAGTCATTCGCAACAATCAGATTGATATTGTCGTAGGCTTCGGTGGTTATGTGACCGCACCGGGCGGCATTGCAGCACGTATGACCAGCACGCCACTCATTATTCATGAGCAAAATGCTATTGCTGGTATGAGTAATCGCTATCTGTCTAAAATTGCTACCAAGGTATTACAGGCCTTTGAGCACACTTTTGCAAATAGTGAGCAAGATGCAAAACTAGAGACAGTTGGTAATCCGGTACGTAACGCCATCACTGGTGTCGTGGAGCCGACTGTACGTTACGATTTGAATGATCAATCACCACTTAAGTTACTGGTGGTTGGTGGCTCGCTTGGTGCACAAGTATTAAATGACACCGTGCCAAAAGCGCTGGCGTTGATAGATCGTCCCTTTGAAGTGCGTCATCAATGTGGACGAAACAATGAGGCTGCCACGCAAACTGCTTACGATGAGCAAGATTTGAGCATTCATAAATTTGAGGTACAGCCATTTATTGATGATATGGCCGCTGCTTATAATTGGGCAGACATCATTGTTTGCCGAGCAGGTGCGTTGACCGTTACCGAAATTCAAAACGTCGGTATTGCTGCTATTTTTGTGCCTCTGCCGCATGCAGTTGATGATCATCAAACGGCCAATGCTCGTACGTTAACCTCACATGATGCAGCAATTTTATTACCTCAATCTGAGCTGACGCCGCAGCGTTTGAGCAATGAGCTGGCAGCGCTTGATCGAAGTGCTTGCTTAACCATGGCCAAGAAAGGCCATGCACTTGCCAACCGTAGTGCTAGTCAGCAGGTCGCTGATATTGTTTGGCAAACCCTGTAGCTTATATTTCTATCAGCTGCTATTTTTATAACTGATTATTCCGATTTACTACATTTTATTCGCCTTTAACCAAGAGAATTTATTATGCCTACCTCTGCGAAAGCGCTACCTAAACGTTTGATTGAAATACCAGAAATGCGCCGTATTCAGCATTTGCATTTTGTGGGTATTGGCGGCTCAGGGATGTGCGGTATCGCCGAGGTGATGAGCAATCAAGGTTATGAGGTAAGTGGTTCTGATATCGCTGAGAGCTTGGTAACTCGACGTTTACAGCAGATTGGTATTGAGATATCGATTGGTCATGACTCTAAAAACATTGCCAATGCTGATGTCATCGTCGTATCGTCAGCGATTGACCGTAGCAATCCTGAGATTAAAGCAGCACTCGAAGCGCGCTTACCTGTCGTTCGCCGTGCAGATATGTTGGGTGAGTTGATGCGTTATCGTCACAGTATTGCTGTTGCGGGTGCTCATGGCAAGACGACCACAACCAGCTTACTCACCACGATGATGGCAGAAGGCCAGCTCGATCCTACGTACGTGATTGGCGGTAAGCTTAATGCCTCTGGGAAAAATGCCGCGCTTGGTAGTAGTCGCTTTTTAGTCGCTGAAGCTGATGAGTCGGATGCATCATTTTTATCGTTGCATCCGATGGCTGCGATTGTGACGAATATCGATCAAGACCATATGGAAACTTATGAGAACAGCTTTGATAAATTAAAAGCAGCTTATATTCAGTTCCTACAAAACATGCCGTTTTATGGCTTGGCTGTGGTGTGCGGTGATGATCCAGAATTGTATGCGATGATTGATGATATTGGTCGCCCTGTACTGACTTTTGGTCTTGAGCCTTTTAATGATGTGCAAGGTGTTGATTTGGTGACTGAAGGCACTAAAACCCACTTTACTGTATTGCGCCGTGACCGTGAACCTTTACGTTTGACGCTCAATATTCCTGGTACTCACAACGTTTATAATGCGCTTGCTGCTATCACGATGGCGACCGATGAAGGTGTGGATGATGAAGCCATTAAGCGCGCCCTGCAAAAATTCGAAGGTGTTGGCCGTCGTTTTGAGCAGCATGCCTCTGTAGATATCGATGATGGCAACGTCCTATTGATTGATGATTATGGTCATCATCCAAAGGAAGTCGATGCGACTATTAAAGCTGCTCGTCAAAGTTTTCCTGATCGCCGTTTAGTCATGCTGTTTCAGCCGCATCGTTATAGCCGTACGCGTGACTGCTATGATGATTTTGTCGAAGTACTATCAAGCGTAGATGAGCTATTATTATTAGACGTATATTCAGCAGGTGAAACCCCAATTACAGGTGCTGATACCAAGTCATTGGCGCGTAGTATTCGTTTGCGCGGTGAAGTTGAACCTACGATTGTTGATAAGGACAATCTAGCGCCCGTGATGCAGCGTCTATTGAAAGCCAATGACATGTTGATTACTCAAGGCGCTGGTAACGTAGGGCAAATTTCTGTCGATTTGGCTGCAAACAACCTTTACATCAAGTAAGCTAAAAGAACTCTAGGAGTTATCCTCATGACGACGAACAATGATCAAAAACATGCAAAAAATACAGCCATGGATGCCGCTGAGGATAAGACAGCTATTATTAATCCAGAGCCAGCCCTAGCAGCAGTTGCACAAGCAGAGAAAAACAGTATGGAAAATAACCAGTCAGACCAAGAAGTATCATCAAATGTGGCTCCTAGCAAAGTAAAAGATGCCAGTGAGTTTGGTAAAGTTGCTGTCGTCTATGGTGGCAGTAGTAACGAGCGTAGCGTATCTTTAGACAGTGGCGCGGCTGTATTGCAAGCACTCCAAAACCAAGGCGTTGATGCCACTCATTTCGATCCTAAGCATCAAGACATCACTGAGCTACGCGCGTATGATCGCGTGTTCAATGTGCTGCATGGTCGCGGCGGCGAAGATGGCTTGCTACAAGGCGTGTTGCAGTGGTTTGATATTCCGCAGACAGGCTCAGGCATTTTGGCATCGGCACTGGGCATGGACAAAGTGCGCACTAAGCAATTGTGGCAAGGCTGCGGTGTGGCGACAGCCCCGTTTTCACTATTGACCGCAGATACCGACTGGCAGCAAGTGGTCAACATGTTAGGTTTGCCACTTATCATCAAACCTGTCCATGAAGGCTCAAGTATTGGCATGACGAAGGTCAACAATCTTGATGAGCTTCCAGCTGCCTATGCGACAGCGGTACAGTGTGGTGATGCGGTGATGGCGGAGCGCTGGATTACTGGTCGCGAGTTTACGATTGTTATTATCGATGACGAGGCTTATCCGGTCATTCGTCTTGAGCCTGCAGATATCACCAACTTCTATGATTTTGAAGCCAAGTACAATCGTAATGATACTAGCTACTATATTCCGTGTGGCTTGAGTGATGCTGATGAAAAGCACTTACAGGATTTGAGTCTTGCAGCATTCCGTGCTGTTGATGCAAAAGGTTGGGGACGTATCGATGCCATGCAAGATGAAGCAGGCAATTTCTGGTTGCTGGAAATCAATACTGTACCGGGTATGACCAGTCATAGCTTGGTCCCGATGGCAGCCAAGGCTCGAGGCATGGATTTTGATACGCTGTGCTGGCATATTTTGGCGCAGACAGTTTAGTTAGTTTTAAGTACTGCTGTATTAGTTCAAGTAGCTTCATTCAAGCAGCTTCATTCAGAAAGTGAGCTGCGTGAGTGAATTGAAAACGTCATCAGTAACGTTGGTCGCTTCTTACTCAAAATGAATAAGTTCTCTTGAAAAATCGAATTAATGTATCACTAGAGATGCTATATCACAACTTCATGTAAACTTGTGTAAATTCGCTGTTGCCAGTAAGGGTTAGGCTATTGTTTAACTATGAAATACGTTAATATTACATATTGTGGTTATATCTTGATGATGTTTAAGTTTTTATAAGAAAAAACCATAAGTTATCTATGAACTAAGAAAAATGTTACGTTTGAATAAGCGTAATAGCATCATATAAATTGTTTTAGCCAAAGACTTTGATAATATATCGACTTAATAGACCTCTGCATAATATATGTGGACTGACATCAATGAATAGCATAAGCCGTTTTATGCAAATATAGGGACACAGGTCGTTATGGCTCAAACTGTCAACGAGGTAACTGACTTGATGAGTGATACAGCCCGTCGCCCAAAATCTAAGCTCCAAGTACCAAATTCAGTCAAATACTTGTTTATGGCAATGGTATTGGGGTTGCTAGTACTGATATTGATTATGGGTGGCAAGGCTCTGCGTGATGCGCCGCCAGCTGCTATCCATGTCAATCATCAAGGTTTGACAGGCGTTCAATATCAGTCATTGCAACAAGTCATGGATCAGCAGAAGGTAAGCAGTTTTTTTACCTCTGATTTGCAAGCGTTAAGAGATATTACGATAGGTCTGGCTTGGGTGGATCAAGTAAGTGTTTCTCGTGATTGGCAGCGTGGCATTGTGGTGACTGCACTACCTAAACAGGCCGTTGCCAATTTTGGGACAGAACGTTTGGTTGATGCAAAAGGTACGGTTTTTGTTCCTGCTGATACTAAAGATCTGACGCAAGAAAAATTTGCTACTTTGCAAGGTGAGATAACTCAAGCACCCGTTATCATGCAACAGATGCAGCAAGTCAACGATTGGTACGCACCATTAGGTATACAGGTTGAAGATATTATTTTGTCACCAAGAATGACATGGTTGATTCGCTTTAATAATGGATTACGCGTCATCGTTGATAACGAAAATACTGCGCAAAAGCTACTGAATCTGAGTCAACTGCTTGGTAATCAACTAAGTGATCGTCGAGACCAGATACAATCGGTAGATTTGCGTTATAAAAATGGCTTTACCATTTCTGGAGATATGGTACAGCCAAAGAATGATGAAGCACCATCATCATAGATAGACAGAAGCAAAAACTGGTTAATATTTTGGCTTTTAGTATGAACTGTTTTGTTCGAACGGTTTTAATAGTATTTAGCATTGAGTACACAATTTTTTAGTGTATTGATAGCGATTTTTTAATGATCTAATGGAGACGTCATTTGGTCTCCTGTTTAGCGATAATTTGTCTGGTACCATGAAAAATACTGAAAATCTGGTTGTTGTCCATTTAAGTGCCACGGCAGTTTATGTCGTCATTGGCAATGTTGTCTCTGCAAAAGACATTCGCATCTTGGGCGTTGGGCAAGTTAAAAATAGCGATTTTTATCAAGGTCAAATAAAGCATCGTGAGCGTCTGCAAGGTGCTATCAAGCAAGCTATTCAAGAAGCAGAAGATACTGCCAATTGCCGTGTGCATAGTGTGTGGTTGACGTTGGCAACGCCTGAACTGTCTAGCAAAAACAGTACAGGTGATGTGCAAGTGGAAGAGGATGCTGTACGTGCCAAAGATATGGTACAAGCACTATCTAATGCCAAGTCACGCGATTTGCCACCGGACTATTACTTGATGCACTGCTGTCAGCAAGGTATTTACGTCAATGATCAAGACTTTATGGTTGATGATGCTATCGAAACAATGGCGCATAATATCTCCGTGATGTATCACATGATGATGATGCCAGTGTCTAGCCGCCAAAATATCCAAAAATTACTGCAAAGCTGTGACGTTGGTATTGACCATATTGTCTTCGATGCGGTGACCAGTGCTGAATATAGCTTGATGAGTGATGAGCGTCAACAAGGGGTGTGCTTGGTAGATATTGGTGCGAGTACCACCAGTATTTGTGTTTATAAAGAAAACAAATTGATATTTACCCATTGTATCGCAACGGGAAGCCATGAAGTCACGATGGATATCTCAGCTGACTTTGGCATATCAATGATTGAAGCTGAAAAGCTCAAAAAGACTCACGGTACTGTTGATGTTAATAGTGTTGATCCTAGCTCTTTCTTTATCTTTAAGCCGCAAGGGACAGGCGATGAAATTAATATCGGCATTTATAATCTAGCCCGTATTATCGAAGCTCGCTATGTCCAGATATTTACGGAAGTGGCTCGTCAATTACATGACGCAGATTTGATTGGTTATATAGACAAAGGCATCGTTCTCACTGGTGGTGGCAGCGCGGTTAAAGGTATGATACCTTTTGCCAAAAAATTGCTAAAAATGCCGGTGGTGCTGACCAATATACATCCTGCTATCAGTGCTTATAATCATTTTGATAATGATGAATCGTTCAAGCAGCTGAATATTCAGGTAAATGATCGTGCTTACCAGACAGCATTTGGTACGCTACTTTACAGTCAGAGCGAACAGTTCCGTCGTAGCGAAAAGAGTGAGCCTGAAGCGATTCAAAAGAATCGAGTCACTGGTGTTTTTCAAAGTGCAGGGCAACGTTTTGCTAGTGTACTGAAAAAGATATTGTAGATTTTTTGGTAAAATATTGAGAATGCTAATATTCTTGTAGAGTTTACCTAAATTATTCAAGCAGAAAACGAAGTAATATAAAAAGTAATACCCTTTGCGATGATGACCTATTGTTATCTATGCTGAAAGATTTAAGCCATAACCCTATTTTATTTAAATACATTTATATATAGTATGTCGATAGTGCGCCATATGAGTGCGTTACCACGTATCAATCATCACGCTATCTGCAACTGGAGAATCCTTTTTATGTCAAAATACACCATGCCAGATGATAACCAGCTTCAAAACAACGGCCAAGCGAGCTTCACTGTATTCGGTGTGGGCGGCGGCGGCGGTAATGCAGTTGAACATATGGTACAGCAAGGGATTAGAGGTGTGACATTTGTTTGTGCTAATACGGATAAACAAGCACTTGATCGTCTAACAGCGCCGCATAAACTACAATTGGGTGCAAAGACGAACCGTGGTCTAGGTGCTGGTGCCAATCCAGAAGTTGGACGTGAAGCAGCAGAAAGCGAAGAAGAAGCTATCCGTGCGTTACTTGAACATGCAGATATGGTATTTATTACTGCTGGTATGGGTGGCGGTACAGGTACTGGTGCAGCACCGGTGGTTGCTCGTATTGCTAAAGAAATGGAAGTGTTAACAGTTGCAGTAGTGACCACGCCATTCAAATTTGAAGGTGGTAAACGTATTAAAGCGGCTAAAGCCGGTATTGAGCAGCTAACCAATTTCGTTGACTCTATCATCACTATTCCAAACGACAAGTTGATGAGTGTCTACGGTAATATCTCTATGCAAGATGCTTTCAAAAAAGCAGATGATGTATTATTGCATGCGGTTCAAGGTATTGCTGAAACCATCGCTAGCGAAGGTATGATCAATATCGATTTCAACGATATCCGTACTGCTATGACTGCTAAAGGTCATGCGATGATGGGTATTGGCCGTGCAAGTGGTGATGATCGTGCACGTCAAGCGACTGAAAAAGCCATCAGATCTCCATTACTTGATGATTTACGCTTAGAGAATGCTAAAGGTCTACTGGTCAACGTGATTTCTTCTGAATCACTATCATTAGATGAGATGAGCAAGATCAGTGTCATCGTTGAAGAAATCACTGATATTGATGATGCTCATATTTTCTATGGTTCAGTTATCGATGAAAAAATGGGTGATGACTTGCATGTGACAGTCATTGCAACGGGTCTGACTTTAGATGAAAATGCTGGCCAAGAACCTGAAGTAGTGGAGCAGCCAGTACCTTCTGTGAACAGCACTCAGCCTGTTGATCCTAATGTACATACCAGTGCTTTGAACAGCCAAAAGCAGTCACAAGCTCAAATGTATCAAGATACCTCTGCTACTGTACGTTCTAACGCGCCTCAAGAACAAGCTAAGACCAAAACCAACAGTATTCAAGACTATCTAAAACGCCAACAAAATAAATAATATTTTGAGATGTTTTTAAATAGAGTAAAAAAGCCAGCGTTAAATCGCTGGCTTTTTTGTGGCCGTAGATAAAGTATGTCTGTTTGCAAAGAGGTTATTCTATAGTTTCTATCGATAGGAATAGCGCTTTGTGGATAGCTAATCATTAATAAATAGTAGTATGAGACATTTTTTGATAATAAATATAGACTTCAATATATAGTTGATTCAGTTTAAAAAAGATACAAGGCAACCGAGTGCAGATGTATATGTGATACTTCAAGCGAGGTTAACGCTGTAACTCTTTTATAGAGGATTGACTATAGCTATTTATACAGAGATAGTTATGTCAATAGAGCATAGAAATAGTTTCGGTTTGGTGCGATAAGTGTTATCAATCAAGGAGATAAGGAAAATAGCGAGTTTTAACTGTGGCGAACTAGGGGCCTGTAATGGTACACTATGGCAATTGTAACAAAATATGTGAGAAGACAGTCATGAACCAAAGAACCATAAAAACTGCGATAGCTATTACAGGTACTGGTCTTCATAGTGGTCAGCCTGTTGACTTAGAATTTCATCCGCAACCTGTAAATACAGGTATTGTTTTCGAGCGCTCTGATATCGAAGGCAGTCAGCCAATTCCAGCCAGTGCCTTTTTAGTACAAGACACCATGATGTCATCAAACCTAGTATTCGGTGGCACACGAGTGGGTACAGTTGAGCATCTATTGAGTGCAATTGCTGGACTTGGTGTAGACAACCTTTTAATCCGTGTCTCTGCTTCAGAGATTCCGATTATGGACGGTAGTGCTGCACCTTTTGTTGCATTGCTACTTGATGCAGGGTTTTGTGAACAAGACGCTTTGAAAAAGTTTATTAAGATAACAAGACCAGTACGTGTAAAAGTCGACGATAAATGGGCAGAGCTGCGCCCGTATGAAGGGTTTGAATTAAATTTCGAAATTGATTTTGATCACCCTGCTATTGATAAGAATTTTCAGCATGCACAACTGCAGTTTTCAACGCAAAATTTCATTGAACAGTTGAGCTCAGCACGTACTTTTGGATTTTTACGTGATATTGAGGCATTACGCCAGAATAATTTGGCGTTAGGTGGCAGTATGGACAATGCTATCGTCATAGATGAAGCCAATATTCTTAACGAAGAAGGCTTACGTTTCAATGATGAGTTTGTTCGTCATAAAATTTTAGATGCGCTAGGTGATCTATATCTGATTGGTTATCCAATTTTAGGTCGTTTTAACGCTTATAAGTCTGGTCATGCATTAAATAACTTGTTAGTGCGTGAAATACTATCTGATCATGATAACTTTGAAATTGTAACTTTTGATGACAATGTAACCTGTCCTATCGAGTATCTTCCTCTGAAAGGGATGGCTGTTGAAGGGTGAAGAGAGGGATATACACGAAGTATCGAAACATTGACGCAATATTACATAGCTCTACGATAATTACATTCCTATAATATTCTATAATTTAAATATAGGGTCGCGATTATTTTGATAATTTCTCTTTAGAGTAGAGAATACAAAAGCTGTAGGTAGTTTTCCAATCATCTGTCGGTGATATTCATATTATGAATAGCGCTAGTAGATGATTTTTTTTGTTGGCTTCATTACAAAATCTCAGCGTTGTTGGCCAGTTTTTACGTTTTTGTTTACATAACTTTACATGTTAGGGTCAGTTTTTTAAGAATTTATCAAGCGCAAAAGTGCTTTTTTGAGTTTTTCATCAGTGGTGACATGCTCTGCAGCCTGTGATATAGTCCGCTTTATGTTTTGGCTAAGGGCCTGATTTTCATTGGCTTTCTGAGTCTTTGACAAGACTGCAGATGATGTTGACGATTGTTTAGATGAATAATTATCAGCCGATTTGCTAGCTACTACGACGCGGATTTGCTTGAGTTGTTTAAATGTAATGGACTGCTCTGTCAGTACCTGCAAATAAGAACTTTGCAAATACCGTATGTGATTAGCAGCAGTCATCGAGCCAACGCTAAGAATTAGTTGCTCAGAAGTAAAGCCTACGACCCAACAGGTATTGAGGATTTCCTCAGGTAGACAGTCTACCAATAGCTCTTTTACCTCATTGGTCGTTTCTATATATAGTCTCATGTTGTCAGCAAGTGTTTGGGGTAGTGCGCTACCAGCAAAAGCTTGATGATCAATAAGTTGGGCAAGCCGGTTGGGCTGTTTTTTTGACATCGTAATGACTCATCTAATAGGTGACAAAATCGATATTCATAACAGACATGCTAAAGCGATATATGGCAAACGATTTACATGAGAGTTGACTAAATGAATGCTGATAGCAGCATTAGTCACTACAGAAGAAAGAGCAGGCTGTTGTCATAAGGATTTTATCATGTTTGTTTAATGATAATGTCCACTAAATTAATTGATGCTTCGTCAAGGATGACGAGCTGTCTTGCATTAACAATAGGTAGTAAATTTATGAAACAAGCTTTATTAATTTTGTCAGTATTGGGAATGGGTATAGCACAGGCAAGTGGTGCTGTCGAAACAACCTTTCAACCAAATAATACCTTGAGTCATACCACCACAAATATCTCTACTTCTGCGACCTATGGTTCTAGTCGTAATATCTATAGCACGAACAGTGGTGCTCATGTATATAGTAACGATGAGATCAGCCAAGCCATTGATAATCTAAGCGCACATGCTAAGCAAAAAGAATATCAGCTTGCCTCGCTAACCAGCCGCCTATCTTATGAGCAGCGTCAGCAACAAGCAAAATCAATTCCAGATCGTTTTTCTGCCCCTGCTATTGCAGCAGCAAATGCATCACGCGTCGCTTTGTCTAGAAGCTCTGGCTACTGTGCTCGTTATGTACGTAAAGCGCTACAATCAGCTGGTTACGAATTTACGCCGAACCCTTCAGCTTATCAATATGCCTCTCGTGGCACACTAGCTCAAGCAGGCTTTACCAAAATCAGTAATGATATGCAGCCACAAGTTGGTGATGTCGTGGTTTATAACCGTACTTCAAGTCGTCCACATGGTCACATTCAGATCTTTGATGGCAATGACTGGGTATCTGATTTCCGTCAAAACAGCATCAGCCCATATAGTGGTAACTATAGCTATACCACATGGCGCGATTCGCAGTATGTTGATGATGCATCAGACCGTGGCATCTATCTTGCGATGGCTGATAAGTAGTCAGTTAAGTACACGCAATCATCTGCTAAGCAAACTGTTTTCTCTAAACTCAGTAATGTTCTTTATGACATTGCTGGGTTTTTTTATATTTTAAACATCAAGTTTAAGTGAGAGTAATGTTTATAGGTTTTTCTACTTGAAGGGCTGTTTAAACAATGTCATCCATATGATATGGCTAAAGTTCAAATCTAGACCAGTACTGGTGATTATGAAAATCAGGCGGTGAGGCATGACTGGTTGCGAAGTATAAAGGCGTCTTGTCCAACCACAAGATGACGCATGGATGTATTTGCTCAATGATAGTGTTATTGATAGCATATTTCAGATGCGAGTCAGACAGTTGAGTCAGTGGCACGTTGAAGCTTCGCTCGTAACTATTCGGTTTAATTAGCGTGTTTAATTGTCTGAGTAAATCCATGTTTACGGACGTGCTTTGCTGCTTTGGCTTGTTAGTCCATTCAATAGAAGCACGCGTGTGTCCATCGTCTTGGTACAAAGGTGCCGGTGGTAATGTCGCAGGGTTGCGGTAACTATCAAATTGATAGAGTGCATAACGACCATCTGGATTGGCATTAATCTCAATATAAGATGTTGTATGCTCGGTAACAGCGTGAGAGTTGATAACACTACCAGTGATAAAGCACTCAAGGCAGGTCTCTTCCCATAAGTAATCAGAAAATCCGACCTGTTCAGGTTGCCACATCGGCCAGTTTAATTTATCTGCTAGCATTTGGTTAGGCAAAGTAATGTGGTAAGTCAGCTGCAGACATATTCCAGGGTATTGAACAATATTAGCACTTACCTGAACACAGATACGCTTGAGATCCTCTAAAGTTACGCCAAGTTGTTGTGCATCACTTGCGATCGTTTCGTTTGCTATGCAAAGGTCAAAGGTTTGATTCATCATTTTATAAAACTCAAAAATAATATAGTTAATTCAATTTCAAAGAGAGTTACGGTAACTGAGTACAGAGGTATACTTGATACTTCACTCGAGGTTAACGCTGTCACTTTTTTATAGAGGATTGACTATAATGAGAAAGCTATATTGATTGTGTGATTTAGCATTATAAAACAGGAAAATCGATGAGAGTAGACAATATAAAAGCCGCGAGCAAGTTGCATCGCGGCTTTTATATTTTACCGTAAGGGTCCGGCTATGATATGAGATTTTACGGTATGATATTTCTTAAACTAAATGTGCCATCACACATTACTGTGCGTGACGTGCTAAGTTAGACAGTTTTGGGTTGGCGTTCGGGTTTTTGCGTAGTAACAGTGCCATACGACCAATTGAATGTACCAAAGATGCTTTAGCAGCAGTTGCAAGCTCAGCGCCAATGACATCACGTTCTTGCTTAGTGCCTGATGGTAGTTTTACTTTAATAAGTTCATGATCTGTTAGAGCACGATTAATTTCTTCAATGATGGTTGGAGTAATACCTTTGTTGCCAATCATGACAATCGGTTTCAGTTCGTGACCAATGCCTCTTAGGCGTTTGATTGTAGCGTTATCGAGTTCCATAGAATTCCTAAGTGTTGATAAAAATAAATGACAATGCTATTGAGAGCAGTTGATGACCATTATAAATAATCTGTGGTCAACTTGCATGAGATCAGCAGGATTTTGCACGATTTTACGTGATGAAAATGTTAAACTGAATGTTTAGCCACATTATAAACGCTACTGTCTTATAAAACAGTGTTTTAACCAATAGAATTTGTTCAGTTTAAGACAAGAGAACAAATCAATGGTCTCATTGAGTCCATCTTTACAGCATTTTATAAATGTAGTGGCTATTTCATCAGTATGTATTAGTGTTTTGCAAAGCAATAGGAGCAGGTATTTTGGCCACGCGTATCGAAAATAAAAAATTGTCAAAGAGTAGTAGCGCTTGGATGAAAGAGCACATTGACGATCATTATGTGCAAAAGGCTCATAAAGATGGCTATCGTGCCCGTGCTGCCTATAAATTATTAGAAATCAATGAGAAAACCAGCCTGATTAAAAAAGGCATGACGGTCGTAGATTTGGGTAGTGCTCCTGGTAGTTGGTCACAAGTCGCTGGTCAATTGGTAGGCGAGCAAGGCATCTTGATTGCCTCTGATATTTTGGCTATGGATACTTTGCCTGATGTTACCTTTATCCAAGGTGACTTTCGTGAAGCAGAAGTGTTTGATAGTATCATGGCAGAAGTTGGCGATAGGCAGGTCGATGTGGTGTTGTCTGATATGGCGCCCAATACGGCAGGTAATAGCGCGATTGATCAGCCGCGTATGATGTACTTATGTGAATTGGCCGTGGATTTTGCTTTGGCAACCTTACCAGAAGGTGGCGCGCTCATTATGAAAGTGTTTCAAGGTGAAGGAACACAAGAATTACGCAAGCAGATGCAGCAGGATTTTAGTAAAATCCGTAGTATCAAGCCAGGCGCTTCTAGGCCGCGTTCAAAAGAGATGTTTTGGATAGCGATTAAATAGTTTTAACTTTGATGGGTTATTGCCATTGTAAGCGGGATATTGTGTCACCATTAAGTATATCTATTAGAATATTAAAAACGTTACAATCGTTGATTGAATAATAGCGATACCTGCTTGAATTATGCAGGTTAGTACCACATATCATGGTATATTAACTTTGTCTTAGGCAAAGTCGTCTGACAATAAGCGCTTGATAAGCTCATCTACGATAGCTTCATATATCATTGATATTTATAACTTGTTAAACCTGTTTTATAAGACATTTGACATGTATAAGCCCCAATCAGAAAACTCTGACATTGATAGGTTTATGAAAAATGAGCGATACGTTTATAGACGTCACGTGTTTAATAGACACACCAATAAGTAAGGGATGGGAATAACTAGTGAGCGACATGGTAAAAAATACCTTATTGTGGCTGGTGGTAATCGGCGTTTTAGTGCTGGTGTTTAGCGGCTTCGATCAATCATCTGAGCCGGATAGCCTTAACTACTCTGAGTTTGTGACCGCTGTGTCAGAAAACCAAGTAGCCAGTGTTGAAATTGACGGCGAAGAGATCACCGGCGAGAAGAAAAATGGCTCAGCTTTTGAGACCATTAGACCTGCTATATCAGATGACGAGCTGATGCCACTGCTACGTGAAAACCAAGTCGAAGTTCAAGGAACTGCACCAAAGCGCCAAAGCGTATTGATGCAATTATTGATCGCCAGCTTCCCAATTCTATTGATTATTGGTCTGTTCTTATTCTTCATGCGTAATATGCAAGGCGGCGCAGGCGGAAAAGGCGGCGGCCCTATGAGCTTTGGTAAATCAAAAGCTAAGATGCTGACCGAAGATCAAATCAACGTCAACTTTGAAGACGTGGCTGGTTGTGAAGAAGCCAAAGAAGAAGTCGTGGAAGTGGTTGAGTTTTTACGTGCTCCAGATAAATTCACGAAGTTAGGCGCAACCATTCCACGTGGTATTCTGATGGTAGGCCCTCCGGGTACTGGTAAGACGCTACTAGCAAGAGCCATTGCTGGTGAAGCTAAAGTACCATTCTTCTCTATCTCAGGTTCTGATTTCGTTGAGATGTTTGTCGGTGTCGGTGCATCACGTGTACGTGACATGTTCGAACAAGCAAAGAAAAGTGCACCATGCATTATCTTTATTGATGAAATTGATGCAGTCGGTCGTCATCGCGGCTCCGGTATGGGCGGCGGTAATGATGAGCGCGAACAGACACTGAATCAGCTATTGGTTGAGATGGATGGCTTCGAAGGTAATGAAGGCGTTATCGTTATTGCTGCGACTAACCGTGCTGATGTTCTTGATAAGGCTCTATTACGCCCAGGCCGTTTTGATCGTCAGGTACAAGTAGGCTTGCCAGATATCAAAGGCCGTGAGCAAATCTTAAAAGTTCATTTGAAGAAATTGCCAAACACGATTAGTGTGGATGCAAGTTCTCTTGCTCGCGGTACACCTGGATTCAGTGGTGCACAGCTTGCTAACCTTGTAAACGAAGCCGCATTATTTGCAGCCCGTCGTAACAAGACTAGCGTCGATATGAATGACTTTGAAGATGCTAAAGACAAGTTGTATATGGGTCCAGAGCGTAAATCTATGGTGATACGCGAAGAAGAGCGCCGTGCGACTGCGTATCATGAAGCAGGTCATGCGTTAGTAGCTGAACTATTACCGGGTACAGATCCTGTGCATAAAGTTACTATTATGCCTCGTGGTTTTGCCCTTGGTGTCACCTGGCAGTTGCCTGAGCACGATCAGACCAGTATGTATAAATCGAAGATGTTGAGTGACATTGCTATTTTGTTCGGTGGTCGTATCGCCGAAGAAGTGTTTATCAATCAAATGTCGACGGGTGCTTCGAACGACTTTGAACGCGCCACTAAAATGGCACGTGCGATGGTGACGAAGTATGGTATGTCTGATGCCCTTGGTATTATGGTGTACGAAGATGATGACAACTCACAAGGCTATTTCGGCGGTGGTGGTCGTACGATCTCTGAAGCCACTCAGCAAAAGGTTGATGAAGAAGTACGCCGTATGCTAGAAGAGCAGTACGATATCGCTCGTGAATTGATTGAAGCCAATCAAGACAAAATGCATGCCATGGTTGAGGCTCTCATGAATTGGGAAACCATCGATCGTGACCAACTGCAAGATATCCTAGCAGGTGAAGCACCGCGTCCACCGAGAGTCTATCAGCATAACGAAGTCAATCTGTCAAAGAATGACATCAAAACAACGGGCACAACACCGCCACCATTACCAGCGATGTAGCGTTTGGTTTATAAATTCTCTATAAGAAAGCCCTTTATATAAAGGGCTTTTTTATTGTCATTGTTTTATGAAGGATTTAGGGCCGAGTAAGATTTACTGGTATCATGAGCATAGACAGTAATAATTAAAATTGTTCTTATGAGAGATAAATGGGTTATGTCATTATTCCAAGCCTTACCTGACTACAATATATCTAGTCGTGATAAAACTTTAGATTTATCAATACCTCATGTTATGGGTATACTTAATGTCACGCCAGATTCATTCTCGGATGGTGGGCAGTTCAATGCAGTGGATAAGGCTATTCAGCATTGTCAGAAAATGATCAATGAAGGCGCGACTATTATTGATATTGGCGGAGAGTCTACTCGCCCAAATGCGGATGCTGTCGTTACGAGTGATGAGATGCATCGCGTCGTACCTGTTGTTCAAGCCATTAGACAATCTTTTGGAAATGATATTTGGCTGTCTATCGATACCAGTAATCCAGCAGTTATGGAAGCCGCATTTGAAGCTGGTGCTGACATATGGAATGACGTACGGGCTCTAAAGCGTGTTGGTGCTGCAGAGCTAGCGGCTAAGCTTGATATACCTGTTATGCTAATGCATATGCGCGGTGAGCCGACGACGATGAATGACTTGGCACAGTATGATAATGTAATAGATGATGTGAGTACTGAGCTAGGAGCCCGTATTGACGAGGTAATCAGTATCGGCGTCAAACGTGAAAAAATTATTATCGACCCAGGTTTTGGTTTTGCGAAAAACTATGAGCATCACTGTGCGTTATTAAGTCAGTTGAGCAGCTTACAGTCACTAGGTTTGCCAATGATGTTTGGCATTTCACGTAAGCGGTTTTTAGCGGAAGTATTGACCAAAAGTGGGGTTCAAGCCGTGAATACGATGCAAGCGGTAGAGCGTGATTCAGCAGGAATGGCAGCAGGTATTTTTGCGCTACAACAAGGGGCAAGTATCATTCGCACGCATAATGTGACGATGATGCAGCAAGCGGTAGCGCTATGGAGTCAGTTGTCTGAGTATGACCGTCACTAATAGGCTTTTATACTCGTTTACGCTGTTGTCCAATGCTATAGGTATTTTATGCTTTATTTAAAGAAATAAAAAACGATTTTAGAAACATCTAAATACACCATTAAAAACTATTTAAATTAACGAAGGTAGCTTTATGACCACCACACAACCAGAACCAACCAACGAGCAACGCCGTATTATTTATCAAGCCCGCCGTGGACTCAAAGAATTGGATTTCTATATTGATCTTTATGTCAAAGAGTTATATCTGACGGCATCACCTGAAGAGCAAAATACATTTGCAGAAATGTTAACTCACGAAGATCCTGATTTATTAGATTATTTTACCAACCAAAACCGTCCAGAAAGCGAAGATATATGGGCGCTAGTGAATAAAATTAAGACATGGCGTCATACTAAAGATTTGGCTTAATGCTTTATATTTACTGGGGCACTAAAATATAACTATGGCAACTTCGCTACGTATTGATACTGCTATTAAGCCTGCTAGCTATTTGCGCGTGTTGCTGTATATGAGTTTGACGAGTGCCATGGTTATACTCGCATGGCTTGCTCCTTTAAACGTATGGCAGTATGTCATTATCTCAATAGTGGCAGCAGCGGTTACTGGGTATTTGATATTATCACGGCCTGTACTATTGCATATGAGCCAGCCGCCCCTGAGTCAGCGTGTTGATAGAGGTTGGCAGCTAATGATTAAGACAAGTCGCGGTGATGAGCTGTGGCAGGCACAAATGGTCAAGGTTCATAATTATCGGTGGGCTATGAGCTTTGAGTTCAATATTGTAGAACCCTATCAACGTTCTTTATCAATGACAGTATTTTGTGATCAAGTGAGCGCTGAGCAGTGGCGAGAATTGAATATTTTAGCCAATGTGAGCTCTGCTAAAAGCAAGTAGGTGGTTGTTATTTCAGTCCTTGAATGGCAGTTTTGGTATTTCAACTCTTTCAATTTTAGATTTTTTACAAGGTTGATGAATGACTACAGGTTATAACAAAACAGCTCTCTCAATAGTGAAAGCAATTTGTTATTTTGTAAGCGTAAAGTACGTCATTTAAGAGATCTATACAGTCTTCAGATACTGATTAAATTTTAGTATATTAAAACAATATAGTGATTCTTTTAAAATAAATAATATGATAAAAAAGGAGTAGAGTATGAGCTTGTTAGGGAATTTAGTGAGCCAAGTTGCCCGTAGTGCGATGAATCCAGAAAGTACACAGCGTAATCCTACCGACCAAAGCGCGAACTCGCGTGGTACTGGTGGTCTGGGTGATATATTGGGCAGTGTATTAGGTGGAAGCAATCAGACCAGTACTAATAATTCACAAAATAATCGTCAGGCCGATAATGGTTTTGGTTTGGATGATATTCTGGGTGGTCTGACGGGAAGCACTCAAAGCGGTGGTATGAGCTCAGGGGCTGGTGGCTTAGGAGATATCTTAGGTAGTGTATTGGGTGGCGGTCAAAAACAAAGTGGCAGCTTTGGTGGGAAAAGCATGCTAATAGCTGCATTGATGCCAATGGTACTCAGCTGGATCAAGCGTAATGGTGGCTTAAGTGGTGCATTATCGAAAATTACTGCTATGGGTCATGAAAGCAAAGCGCGATCTTGGATGAGTAGTCAAGAAACTAACGATAACCTTGACCCTAATGATATCAATCGCTTGTTTGATGAAGATGAAATTCAACAAGTAGCTGCGCATACCGGTGCCAATGATGCAGAAGTACGTCAGGGTCTCGCTGAACTACTGCCTGAAGTGATGAATCAGTTAACACCAAATGGTAACTTAGATACTGAAAATGAAGCCAATGAAGAGATTGACCAAATCATTAGCCAATTATCTAACCGTCTTGGTAATTTCAAATAGGGCGTGTTGAACATTGGTAATAAAACGATGGCAAAAAAATAGCAAACGGTTAATCTTTAAGTTCTCACACAAAAAAGACATCGTTTGCTATGCCTCGTACAATGCTCAAAGATCAACACTGGACAAGACTAAGACCTATATTACTAGAACTTAATATCTATGACAAAGGGAATCTTAGACAAACAGTCGAAGGCGTATTATATCGTATGCGTGTTGGCTGTCCTTGGCGTGATCTGCCACCTTACTTTGGTAAGCCTAATACCGTCTACAAGGCTTATCAGCGTTGGTTTCGTAGCAATAAACTGATTGCGCTGTTCGCTTTATTAACGAAAGACTCAGACTGTGAATGGGTGTTTATCGATGGCACACACATCAAAGCACATCAGCACAGTAATGGTAGCAATGAGGTGGAACAAGCCATTAGTAAAAGTGTGGCAGGACGCGCCACCAAGATTCATTTGGCGGTTGATGCTCACGGCAACCCTATTACTTTTATCTTATCAGATGGTACGACTCACGATGTAAAGGTGGCTCCAGACTTAGTTGATAAGATTAATTTAAGTGGTACAGATATGCTATGTGCCGATAAGGGCTATGATTCTGATCCGCTGCGAGACCATATTGAACAAGCAGGTTGCTTTAATAATATTCCTCGAAAACAGAATAACAAGTCCACCAATAACCATATGGACTGGCACTTGTACAAGGCTAGACACTTAGTAGCAAATGCTTTTGCTAAGTTAAAAAACTACAGGGCGGTTGCAACTAGATTTGATAAGCTCAAGCAAAGTTATGAGAATACGGTGGCTCTCGCTTGTGCTTATCTTTGGTTGAAACTTTGAATGTTCAACACGGCCTAGTCTTTTATAAAATAAATTTTTATTTGCAAAATTAGACATATCAATGAAAGCATAATAGAAAAACAGCCCGTCACTAGACGGGCTGTTTTTTTATAGCTTATACATGAATACCATATTTAGCAGAACAGTCGTCACTAACTTGTTTTTTAATCTAAATAGATATGTTAAAAACAGTAAACAATAACGTAAGAATTCTATAAATCTTATAAAATAGTTAAGATGACAACTTAAGTGATGACGGTAATACCTGTCACACTAAGAGTATTGAATGAAAGGTATATCCATTTGTTCGTTCAATAATTTTATAAGGATTATTATTTATGCCATTTAAGCCTGTTCAAGCGGCTATCGCTATTTTAGTTGGTTTGATAATTTGGTTTGTCATCCCAGTGCCGACGGGTGTCACACCAGAAGCGTGGCATATGCTAGCACTATTCATCGCGACCATTGTTGCTATCATAGGAAAGGCATTACCTATTGGTGCTATTGCTATTATTGCCGTGACTTTAGTGGCATTGACAGGCGTCACAAGTGATAGTCCAAAGCAAGCCATCAGCGATGCGTTATCAAGCTACTCAAGCCCTTTGATTTGGCTCATTGGTATTGCAGTTATGATATCGCGTGGGTTGATAAAGACAGGGTTGGGTCGCCGTATTGCTTACTATTTCATCTCTATCTTTGGTAAAAAAACCATTGGCGTGGCTTATTCCTTGGCCGCTGCTGAGCTGATGGTCGCACCCATCACACCGTCTAATACGGCACGTGGTGGTGGTATTATTCATCCTATCATGAAATCCATTGCACAAAGTTTTCATTCGACGCCAGAAGAAGGCACTCAAAATAAAATTGGTCGCTATTTGGCGATGGTGAATTACCACGCCAATCCTATTACCTCTGGTATGTTTATTACTGCAACAGCTCCCAACCCTTTAGTTGTAGAGCTGGTGAATAAAGCGACGGGTGGCGATATTCAGCTGTCGTGGACGACATGGGCAGTGGCGATGTTTATCCCTGGTATGCTGTGTCTGATCGTCATGCCATTAGTTATTTACCTGATTTATCCTCCTGATGTCAAAGCAACACCTGATGCCAAAAAATTCGCAAAAGATAATCTAACAGAAATGGGCCAAATCAGCACCCACGAAAAGATAATGCTCGGTGTATTTGGTCTTATGTTGGTATTGTGGGCTAATATTCCTGCGTTAATTTTGGGTGAGCAGTATAGCGTTGATGCCACCACAACCGCCTTTATTGGCTTGACGACATTGATATTGACTGGTGTATTGACGTGGGATGACATTCTAAAAGAGAAGTCTGCATGGGACACCATTGTTTGGTTCGGTGCACTGATTATGATGGCCGCTTATCTGAACAAGCTTGGTTTGATTAGCTGGTTCGCGGGCAATATTGAGTCTCTTATTGGAACGACTGGGGTAGGTTGGATAGGCGCAGTGACAATTCTGACCTTAGTCTATTTATATATACACTATTTTTTCGCTAGTACTACCGCCCATATTACCGCACTATTTGCAGCATTTTATGCGGTTGGCCTGACACTAGGCGCGCCGCCAATGTTATATGCTTTAATCTTAGCTGCAGCGGGTAATATCATGATGACCTTGACCCATTATGCGACTGGTACGGCCCCTGTAATTTTTAACTCTGGCTATGTGACGCTAAAAGAGTGGTGGAGTATTGGTGCGATTATGAGCGTGGTTAACTTAGTCATTTGGATAGGTGCTGGTTTAATTTGGTGGAAAGTGCTTGGTTATTATTAATAAGCCATCTAAATCTATAGGCATTCCACTATAAAAGTATTACCGCGTTAACTTTGCTTGAAGTATTTAATATACATCTACACTCGGTTACCTTGTACTACTTTTAAATTGAATCGACTACATTGTTTTACCTAGGGCGTGTCTTCATTTTAAAAATGGTGATAAAAGTGAAATAAATTGCCGTCAAACAAGAAAAATAGTGCAGATAATATCGGGATATTAACTAGGGCGTGTCATCAATTAGCACATTAATAAATTTAGTGGCCTTAAAATGGCTAAATCTTGCTAAACATCGTCAGCAATTTTGCCAATATGTTCATATTGATGGCAATTTTTTCCTTGTTTATCTACAATTTTTCTCATTTTAAGCCTCACAATCTAATTGATGACACGCCCTAGCTATTTGACGTAGTTTGGCAAGATTTAACCATTTTTAGCCCATTTAGATGACTATCGAGTGAATTGAAGACACGCCCTAGTCAATATATAGGTGAGTGTTGGCTAAAAACGCTCATCTAACGTGTCCAGTGTATAGTTAAGCGCGGCAAAACATATATCAGTATTGAATCCTCTATATTGTAGAAACCGCAGCTGCCTGGCTTTGTATTTTTGTTCAATAGGTATGTCATCGCCGTATTTTTTGGTACGTGCTGTGACAGCCAATTTCAGCCAATCTACACCATCGACCAAGTTGTCATCATTGTCATCTACAAATTCGCTAAATTCCTCTGACTCAGTATTGGCCATATCAATCAGCTCATCGATATTACCAGGCATAGTAATCTTCTTACGATAAAATTCTTGCTTAATACGACCGCGTCCACGGCCTTTACGAATATTTTCACGTATTAGCATTAGGGTAGTGCGGTAATCGCTTTGATAGCCTTTTTCCTCGAATTCATCAAGGAGCGCATCAACTTTCTCTGGATCTTGTTCCTTATCGATAAGTTTCTGCTTCAGCTCAGCTTTACCATATTCACGGCGCGACAAATAATAAAATGCCAACCAACGTAAGCGGCTTTCGGCTTTAATCGCATCGATCTCTGCTTGCTTTTGTTCAGGTGTACGCAAATACGCTTTGAGGGCAGCTGGTATATTATCGTTTTGATTGTCTATGTCGTTATCATCAATAGTCGAAAGCTCAGCTTCATTTTTTGATTTTCTCAAAGACGGATCAGTGCTACGACCAGTATCTGTTGCTAAGCTATTATCTGTCTCATCTCCATGAATGCTGTGTTTGACCTCTGCTAGCATCTCTTTAATACTTTGCGCTTCAGGTGGCAGATAAGTAGGCACATCACTAGGCTCAGGGCTAAAATTAGCCGCTGGATGAAAGCGTTTTTCACGTTTCTGACGCTTTTTAGGTTTGGACGTTTTTTGATTGATAGAGGAAGAGAAGAGTGGATTGCTTGAGTCTATATCAGCAGTAGAATCACTAATTAACGAGCCACTAATTAACGAGTCATTGGTTGATAAGTCATTAACTATAGCGTTATTTTTATTTGAATAGGTAGGTCGCTTGCCATTTTTACGAGGTTTGTGCGGCTCATCTTTGTATGAGTGCTTAGCAGGCTTTTTTGGTTTGGTATTAGGAGAACTCGCTGAATCGGTGTCCGATTCAGCGAGTATTTCAGCTAAGGTTTTAATTTTCATAATAAATCATGATAATTGATAACAGTTATTGATCGTTCCGTTATTGTACAGGTTCAGCGCCTGGTTTTTCTTTGGCTTCGTCAGTCTTTTTATCTTTGGCACTCTTTTTTGACCCAAGTTTTTCGTCGCGAATTTTATCTTCGATTTCTTGAGCAATCACAGGATTCTCTTTTAAGAACAGTACAGAATTGGCTTTGCCTTGACCGATTTTTTCGTCGCCATAGCTGTACCAAGAGCCTGCTTTGCCAACCGCACCAATCTCAACGCCCAAATCAATGACTTCGGCTAAGTGATTGGTACCTTCGCCGTAAGTAATTTCAAATTCGGCTTGGCGGAATGGAGGTGCCATTTTATTTTTGATGACTTTCACACGGGTCTGGTTACCGATGATTTCATCACCATTTTTGACCGCACCAATACGGCGAATGTCCATACGTACAGAGGCGTAGAACTTCAATGCGTTACCACCAGTAGTGGTTTCTGGGCTACCAAACATAACGCCGATTTTCATACGGATTTGGTTGATAAAGACCACCATACAGTTAGAGCGTTTGGCATTACCTGTAATCTTACGTAGTGCTTGGCTCATCAGACGTGCTTGCAGGCCCATGTGTGAGTCGCCCATCTCGCCTTCAATCTCAGCACGCGGCGTCAAGGCTGCAACTGAGTCAATAACGATCATGTCGATGGCCCCTGAACGAACCAACATATCGGTGATTTCAAGTGCTTGTTCGCCATTATCGGGCTGAGATAGCAATAGCTCATCAGTGTTTACACCCAGTTTGCGAGCATAGACAGGATCAAGCGCGTGCTCAGCATCGATAAAGGCACAGGTACCACCTTGCTTTTGGCACTCTGCGATGGCTTGCAGGGTCATGGTCGTTTTACCTGAGCTCTCTGGGCCGTAAATCTCAACGATACGGCCTTTTGGTAGGCCACCAATCCCAAGGGCAATATCTAGGCCTAATGAGCCTGTTGAGACCACATCGACATCCATGATGGCTGCGTCATCGCCTAAATGCATGATGGTGTTTTTACCAAATTGCTTTTCAATTTGACCTAACGCCGCTTTGAGGGCTTTGGCTTTATTGTCGTCCATACTAGATTCCTTATTTTCAATCATTAATGTAAAACTATCAATTTCGGTGTTATACGTAATATATTTGTACGATAGAAAGTAGTGGCTCAATAGGGCGGGTTGCCACTTAAATAGGAAGAAGCGTTCAGCATCTACCTAGGATAAATAGGTTGTCATATCGATGATACAGACAGTAATAGTTAATATGTCACCTTACTATACAGTAAAATCAAATCGTGAGATAAGCAAAAATAAGTTCATAATTAGCAACTGTTGGTATCGATCTGAAGCTATGCTGTACCTGAATATCGCGAAATTTTTCTCTTAAGTACTATTGATTGTGTAGAGTGATTATAACAAATTGCAAAGATTATTTAGTGGGTCGAGTGACGGTAGACGACATTAACTGTCGCATGATATACAGCTGATGGTTTGCCGAAAATAATGAAAATAGGAACTATTATTTTGGACAATATAATGGTACTGTTTGTCAATAGGCTCAAAGGTTGTCCACAGCAGATAAAGCCTAGAAATTCACGTATTGTGAAACATCGCTAACGATAAAATTTTATTTTAAAAATATTAAAAATAATTTCAAGTAGTTGTCATATTAGTATAAATATATGATTTTTAAGTGTTTTTTAATTGTACAAAAAATGAACGATTTTACCTCACCCTTTAAGTTATCTAGGGAAATTCTTGTCAAGTGGTGACTTATACACAGGGTTATCCACAGCTTATGGGGAGAACTCACCAAACCCTTATATCATCGATGTTTGCGTAGATTATTGATATAGAATAATGAAGAATTAATACTATTGTCACAATTGACAAAATATATATTTAGCCATAAATCACATGCTAATGGCTATGTTTCACGTATTAATATTTTATAAGTTTTTTTTATAAAAGTAGTGAAAGCTTCTAAAATAAGGCTTACAGCTGATGATTTATCAAGAATCAATCTGAAAACCAGTAAATGGTCAGTTGTAAAGTAAAAAAAGCGGCTAAATATATTAGCCGCTTTTTTAGATCTATCACAAATATGTTATCAGTATTAATCTTTGATATAGATCAAATCCCAGACACCGTGACCACGTTCGAGGCCACGACGCTCAAACTTAGTCATTGGACGAAAGTCAGGACGATCCGTAAAGTTACCTGCGCCTGCTTGATTGGTCAATCCAGCAAAACCATCCAATACTTCAACCATCCAAAACGCATAATGTTCCCAGTCGGTTGCTGTATGGAACCAGCCGCCTTGTTTTAAGCTGCGCGTAACGATGGTCATACGTTCAGGACTGACGAAACGACGCTTGTAGTGACGCTTCTTTTGCCATGGATCAGGGAAGTAAAGTTGGATACGGTCGACATGATTTTCTGGTAATTGCTTGAGCAACTGAATCGCATCGCCGTTGATGATTTTGACGTTTTTTAAGCCTTCTGTGCCTGCCATATAAGCACATTTACCAATACCAGGCTCATGCACTTCGACGCCAACAAAGTTGCGGCTAGGCTCTGCTGCTGCCATTTCAATAAATGAAACACCCAATCCAAAACCAATCTCTACCGTAAGTGGCGCTTCACTATCGTTAGGACTATCAGCGAATAATGTGCGCAGATTGTCGATACCCTCTAAATCACCATCACCAAAACTGTTATTGACCAAATACTCAGAAAATTCTGGAGCGGTCAGTGCCAGTTCGGCATTTTTATTCATGTGCGTACGTCGTTTCATAAACGTATTGACGATACGAATGTGTTTGCTTTCTTCAGGCGCTATCTCATTACCGACACTGTCATCAATGTCAGTATCAATAGTGCTTTCAATACTGGTGCTAAGGGTTTTTTGCTCATCAGTAGTACTCGTACTATCGATGTTATCGTTAATATCGGGATGTTGACTCATAGGATTGACAAGACTTAATAAAATGGGTGATGTACGCTTATTATAAGTTAAATCTATACAGCTGTGAACGGACAATGCTTTTTTAATACGCTTATGCTCAATCTACCATGAAAGAATCAAAGCGTTAATCTCGTTTGACGTTTTGCAGATATATTCGTACTTGGCTGCCTTGTACTTCTTTTACATTGAATCAACTATATTTATCGGTCACTTACTATTCTGTACAGCGGTTTTGGCGTTATCATATAACATGCGTAATGAATTTAAACTTTTCTTTATAGTAAATAGGGCATCTCACTATGCTATTTATCGAGACAGATTCGCCGCCTCCGTTTTATCAGGATCAGCTGACTGCTGCGAAGCGTAAACAGCTGGATAAGTGGTTTATCGGTCATCGTAGCCAGCACTATTATCTCAAGCGCTTTAAGCAGTTTGATGAGCAAGGTTATTTGTCACCCAAATGGCATTGGGCTGCATTTTTTGTGACTTTCCCTTGGCTACTTTATCGCAAGCGCTATATGGATGCCATTGTATACAGTGTGGCAGGATGGTCGTTCATTCAGTTAAATGTAGCATTGGTGCTAGTTGCCTTTGAATTTGTAGCAATGTCCTATATTCCTGATGCTTATCAGATGGCTACGCGTATAGGTATTGCTGCAGTAATCTGGCTGTTTTGGTCATCTATGGTTGCACGTTGGACAGACGCGTATTATTACCGTATGGCGCGCCGTGAAATTGCCGATGTTGTGGAGGACTATCAGCGCGATGAGAACGCGCAGAAGGCTCACTTGCAGAGGGAAGGTGGAGTAAGTCTGTTTGGACTAGGCTTGGGGTTTGGATTGTTTGCATTTGCTCTAATGGTGATTAAGGTGCAGTTTTTACCGATTATTGCCAAGCCAAAAGCAAATGAAGTAGTGTTTGATGCCTATGATACGATCAAAACGACACAAAATCGTGTGGCATTACTTTATCAGCAAACAGGACAGTGCCCAACTAATTCGTCCTTGAATACGGCAACAGAGCAAGTAAATATCGACATTGATACCACTGCTGCTGGGGTAGCAGAGACTGACTGTGCAGTGATTGCAACGATTCAGAACATCAAGTTTCCGATACGCTATCTGAATGATCAGACACTGGTTTTTTATCATGTGCCAGACAGCGATAGTTGGAACTGTATGACGTCGCTAAATAAACGGCAAGCGCCACAAAGTTGCTTGCCGGAATAGGGCGTTACGCTATTATTTTTTAGTGTCTGTGACGATATCGTCTTTTTCATCGACTGGTGTCGCTTGGCTCTTTAACGCTTCATAAAAGTCAGTCAAATCCATTTTTCGTGCTTTACCAATGTCTTCATCAAATAAGCTTTCAAGCTCTGCCATTGCTGATTGTGCCGATTCGATCATACTGGCTTCATCATCATAAATGGCTTGCTGACGTTCAATCAAATCATCATCATAGTCACGGAAAGTTTGTACCGTCTCACGCGCTTTTTCTGGTGAGATACCGAGCAGCTGTAGCGACTCACGTGACATATCCAAAGACGATAAATAAGTCTCACGCCATATATGACGGACACCCACTTCACGTAGGCGGTAGTAATGTTGACGATCGCGTGCTCGCGCTAGGACAATCACGTCTGGATAGTTTTTACGCAAATATTGAGCGGTCGTGATGGAGCGCTCTAAGTCATCAATAGCGAGAATAAAGACGCGTGCTTTTTTGATACCGGCGGCGCGTAAGATTTCGGGGTTTTTGGGATCACCATAGTAGACTTGGTTACCGAATTTTCGGACAAAATCTACGCGATTTGCGGAGCGTTCAATGGCGGTAAATTCAATATTGTGCATGCGCAACACACGACCGATAATCTGACCAACACGGCCAAATCCGGCAATGATTACCTGATGCTCATGGTCTGGAATGGAATCGTATTCACGGCTTGGTTTGCTCTTAGCAAATAAGGGCTCACCTATCTTTTCTAATAGTAAAAATGCCAATGGCGTGAGTGCCATAGAGATAGTTACAACAAGGTTCAGTGTATTGGCAAGCTCAGGACGCAGGACGTTCTGTGCGGTAGCGACACTAAATAGTACGAAGGCAAATTCACCGCCCTGAGCGAGAGTCACACCGAGTCTGAGACTGGTCGGCCAGCGGTTTCCTAGTACTTTTGCAATTGCTGTGATGACACCAAATTTGATAAACATCAAGCCCATCGCACAACCGATGATAAAGATAGGCTCGGCTAATATAAGTTTGACATCGGTCAGCATCCCAACAGACATAAAGAACAAGCCTAACAGCAGCCCTTTGAAAGGCTCGATACTGGCTTCTAACTCATGGCGATACTCTGAATCCGCTAGCAATACACCAGTTAGGAATGCACCTAATGCCATCGATAGACCAATTTGCCCCATCAAAATAGACACGCCCATCACGATAAATAGTGCGACAGCAGTCAGTAATTCTGACGCGCCACTTGATGCCACAAATTTAAAAAATGGTCGAACAACATAACGGCTGGCAAAGATGAGTCCGGCAAATACGGCAAAAACCTTGCCAAAATAAATCAAATCATAGCTTTGCTCGCGCACCCCTGACAAAAACGGAATAACGGCTAGTAAAGGTATAACGGCAATATCTTGGAATAACAAGATAGTAAAAGCTTCTCGACCATGGGTACTCGCAAGCTGCTGCTTTTCAGTCAATATCTGTAATACAAACGCAGTAGAAGAGAGGGCAAGGCCAAAGCCTACGATAAAAGCAGTATCCAGTTGTAAGGAGAAGAAATGATGTAAAAGTAACATCAGTAGCGTGCCAGTCAGGCCGACTTGCAAGCCACCAAGTACAAATATGGAGCGCCGTAATGCCCATAGTCGTGAAGGCTGAAGCTCAAGACCAATGATGAATAGCAGCATCACCACGCCAAACTCAGAAAAGTGTAATAAGCTCTCAGCGTCGCCCGCTACATCTAAGCCACTGGGGCCTAATATCAGACCTGTGATGAGATAACCTAAGACCGTCGCAATACCAAATCGTTTACCAAGGGGTACAAAGAGCAGTGCTGCTCCTAAGAAGATTGTAGCTTGTAACATTAAATTTGGTGAGCCGGCGGCGGCAGCAAGCATCTGATATCCTTAAGATGTGGTAATAAGACAAACAATATAAAGTGGCTATGGTGAAAATAATATAGCGTCAACGTAGGTTATTTTTTACGGTAAATCTTCCAAATGCCATTATCAGCAAGCGGATTGTTATAAGCGTCATTACGGCGCTTACGTGGGGTCTGTCTGCTATCAACTATTTTGAAGTCAGGTAAAGCATGGACGATGAGTCCAGTACGATAAAAGCGCACCCGTTCAGGCTCTAGTATTTCACCTTTATTATCACGGCAAAACACATAAGCGCGCAGATCAATAAACTCACGGTGCGCAACCAAACGTGCCTCATCATCGTTATCGAATACTGCTGACATACGCGCAATTTCATCAGCACTATAATCACCGCATTTATCCGTCAGCGCACCCACTGAACCAAAGCTTTTAGATTCTTTGGCCCGAGTCTTGGTTAAATGTAGACGCTGAACGTGATAGATAAACTGCGGAATCTCAAGGCTGGCTGGTAGCGGTAGATAGTCGGGCGGTAGATTGGCTGCAGGGTAAAATGCCATCGCGCGCTCAAGTATCGTTTGCCAGCGCTGTTGGTAGGCTTGGACTTCTGCCAAGTTACCTTCATAAATAGGCATGTCACGAATTTGACGCAAAATATCAGGTGGAAATTGCTCATCACGAAAGCTCGCAATATCTTCTTGCAGCGTTGATAGCAAAACTTTGGCGTGTTTTTTGCCATCTTTTGAAGTGGGATCGTCGATATAGTCAGGGGCGACAAAGGGCGCTGAGCGTCTAGACATAATGGTATATCTTCAATAGATCGTGAATAAGTTTTTTAAGTCTTAAGTATACAGAATTTCTATTAAAAATATGGCAACGAGATTCAATTTTTCATTATTTGTGACATGCCATTACATTGATAGAAACTAGTGTGACATGAATTTGAGACTTTTTATTTGTTAATATTTACTTATTTTATATTCATTTGCTTGTTATAAATGGATCATAGTCAATGGTTATGTCCGATGTAACTATTGCTATCAGTTGCTTGTTCGGAAATATCGCAGACCAATGCATCGCTATGTGACTTAATCTGCGGGTGCGATGAGCTTTCGACTTGGATGGTAGCGTGATGTATGCCAAGCGTGAGCAAGCGTTGTTCTAAATTGGCAATCAATAGGCTTGATTCGTGAATATTCATCTCACCATCGACGACAACATGACAAGATAAGGCATTGAGACCACTGGTAATACTCCAAACATGCAGGTCATGGACTTTTTGTACCTGTGGATGGGCAATCAATGTTTGCTCAACGGTTATCAATGATATCCCCGTTGGCGTACCTTCCATCAAGATATGTACAGAGTCACGAACAACGCGGTAACCACTAAAGAGAATCAGAATAGCAACGATGATTGACGCTGCCGCATCTGCCCATACCCAACCAAAACTCATCATCAATAGTGCTGCAACAATCGCAGCAACTGATCCCATTAAATCACTTAATACATGTAGGTAAGCACTTTGCATATTGAGGTTAACGGGTTCTTTCGTATCAGCTATATTGTTTATTGCTTTAGTATCATGTCCCTCATGACTATGACCATGTGCCTCTCCATTATGGCTACCTCGGTGCATCAGCCATGCGACCAAAATATTCACAAGCATACCGATAGTCGCGATGATAAGCATACCCTGAGTAGCAATGTCAGGAGGAGCGTTAAAGCGTTTAATCGCTTCATAAAAAATCATTAATGCAATAATCACGAGCGTAGCGCCATTGACGGTCGCGACCAATATCTCAAAGCGTTTATAGCCAAAAGTCTTTTGATGAGTGGCTGCTCTTTCGCCAATTTTGAATGCCATCAAGGTGGCGCCAAGTGCGACTGCGTCGCTGAGCATATGGCCTGCATCAGACAATAGCGCTAAACTACCAGTGAGCCAGCCACCAATGGCCTCAACGAACATGTAGCCAGTGATGATAACGAAGCTAAATAGTAACGTACGTTGATAGCCTTTGGTATCTTGCGGTGAAGTTGAATGCTCTAAGTGTAAATCATGATCATGAGAGTTTTGTTCATTATGCTGATGTTCGTGCGTATCAGCAGCACTCTGATGCGTATCATTGGTTGCATTAGCCTTTGAATCTTCTGTAGTCATAACAACCCTCAAGTTCTCTGACATTGAATTCGATCATCAATGTTTGCTTTACATAGTGTAGCGAAGCGATAGGTATTTAGGGTATTTAGGTTACCAACCAACTGGGTCAATGTCTAAGGTAAGCTTAAGGTACTTTGCATTTGGCAAGGCCAGTACTGGCTCCCACCATTGATTAAGTACATGGTGTAATTGGCGTCTATCTTTGGCTAAGAGCAGGAGTTGCGCATGGTAACGACTGTTCTTTTTACTCATCGGTGCATCGATAGGACCAAGCACAGCAAGGTTATGTGCGTTCGGTAGAATACTAATTGCATCTTTTAGCGCTTGAGTGGTGGCGGCAAGTGTCTTACCTTCACAGCGTATCAATGCAGCATGAGTATGAGGCGGCAGTCCCATCATTTTACGCTCTTGTAGTAGTTCGCGCGCAAATGATAAATATCCATCCTTCACCAGCTTCAATAATAGCTCATTATCTGGTTGCAGTGTTTGAATCAGTACTTGCCCAGATTTATCACCGCGTCCAGCGCGCCCAGCCACTTGAATCATGAGCTGTGCAGTATGCTCAGGTGAGCGAAAATCTGCTGATAAAAAGCCACGATCAGCGTTAGGCAAACAGACGAGTGTGACATTAGGGAAGTGATGACCTTTTGCGACCATTTGTGTGCCGACTAATATGGCAGGAGTGCCTTCGTTGATACGTTGGTAGATGTTTTCCCAGCTGTCTTTACGTCTTGTGGTATCACGGTCTATCTGAATAATGGGGTATAGCTCTTTACTGGTTTGCGGATTGGCAAAAATAGCATGTAGGTTTTCGCTAAGCCTAGTGGTTCCCATGCCTTTCGCATCCAAATTTTGACTACCGCAATCAGGACATACAGTAGGAATATAGGATTGCCAGTCGCAATGGTGACATTTTAAATAAGAGTTGCTGACGTAAGTGTTATGTTGAGACTGACTATTATAATGAACGGTTAAATGAGCATCACAGCGCGGACAGTCGGCCTGCCAACCACAAGCCTCGCATAATAAGACAGGCGCATAGCCGCGACGGTTTAAGAATATCAATACCTGATTGCCCGCTTCTAGTGTTTTTCGTATTGCCCCAATTAATGCATCCGTTAAACCTGTATCGTAGCGAGCGCCATCGTCTTGTGCTTGCTGATGGGTGCTTTGCAGGCGGGCATCGATGAGTTGCATGGTGGCAGGCTTGGCATTGCCAGGACGAGTGAGCAGTTGACACTCTACAAGTTTGCCGTCATCGACCAATTTTAGATGTTCAAGAGAAGGAGTGGCAGTACCTAGCACAACTGGAATATTGGCTTGTAGCCCGCGATATAATGCAACGTCAGCGGCATGATAACGCAGTGTGTCTTGTTGCTTGTAGGAACCATCATGTGCTTCATCGACGACAATTAATCCCAAATTTGCAAAGGGATACAGTACTGATGAGCGTGTACCAATGATGATTTGTGCATGACCGGTGCGACAGTCTTGCCATCCCTGCAAACGATGGGTATTGTTCATCCCTGAATGTAGCAAGACAATATGTGCTGCAAATCGACTAGCAAATCGTGCACGAGTCTGCGGCGTCAATCCAATCTCGGGCACCAAAATCAAGACTTGCTTGCCGGCTTCTAATACTGCCTGCATCGCTTGTAGATAGACTTCGGTCTTACCGCTACCGGTGATACCGTTTAGCAAAAATCCTGTATAGCAGCCAGATTCATGTGCAGCGACGATGGCTTCAACAGCAAGCTTCTGCTCATCGTTGAGATCAAGTGGCATCTTTGCGAGCTTAACAGGCACAGGTGCTTGTTTGGGCTCAATATAGCGCTCGATAAGTCCTTTTTCTTCCAGCGTTTTTAAGAACGCTCTTTGCATACCTTCTAATAACAGCACATCTTCACTTGCGCCGCGCTCGCCATGTAGCTTGAGCATATCAAATTGTTGCTTCTGCTTTTTTGCATTGGTATGAAAGTCATCGTCAGTGATATAGGGCAGAATTCGCCAATGGGTAATCAGCAGATCTAACGGCTTACCCTGACGAACGAGGGTTGGCAAGATGACTGCTAACACGTCGCCGAGGGGGTAGTGATAATAACGCGATAGCCAAGAAGCGAGCTTCAGCATACGGTCATCTAAAATAGGCTCAGCATCCAAGCATTTATTGATAGGCTTGAGCTTATTGAGTGGCACGCTACTATCGGCTTCGGAGATATGAGCCACGACGATACCGATTAGAGTCTGACGACCGAAAGACACTTCGGCGCGGCTACCAATAGGCGGTATAGATGGGGGAATTGTATTTGGCAAAGCATGCGCATTTGCTGGTAGGCTATAGTCAAATACCCGATAAAGGGGCACGGGCAGAGCAACTTGTACCAACATAAAAGGCTTCGCAATTTGATGAGATTGATGTGAAAAAAAGAGACAGAGACTAATAAGCTTAGCATGATGCTAAGCTTATATTGGTTCAATATACAATATTTTATTTAAGCAGAGTCACCATTAAAATTAGTAACTGTCAAAATTAATCAATATATAGAATAGACTCAATCTCAACCACGCCACCTTTAGGTAATGCTGCTACTTGAACTGCTGCACGGGCAGGGTATGGTTCGCTTAAATTGGCAACGAATACTTCGTTTAGAACAGCAAAATCACTCAAATCAGTTAACGACACGTTGAATTTAACCACGTCATTCAAACTGCCGCCAGCAGCTTCACAGATGGCTTTGATGTTTTCGAATACTTGCTCTGCTTGCGCTTTAAAACCTTCTCTTAACTCCATCGTATCAGGATCGAAACCTAACTGACCTGAAATATAGACAGTGTTGCCGACTTTTACGGCTTGTGAGTAAGTACCAACAGCGGCAGGGGCTTTATCAGTTTGGATAGTTTGACGAGTCATATTATGTCCTTTTTATGCTTTTTGGTTTGGTTGATAATGGCGTATAGTCATTTCGTAGATTTCAGTATAAATGACGATTGGCTTTAATTGTAGGTGCTAAAAATCAAGTAAAACAGTTTATCATTATTTAAGAGTTTTCTAAAATTGCTGAAGAAAGTATTCAACGCTTTCTTAATCAAGTTTTAACGATAAGTCATCGCTCTGATAACCTATTCAAGATGACCTATATACGACGTAAAAACAACTCAGACGCTATGCTTATAAATAATAAAGGTCTTATAAATAACAAAGGCTAGTGCAGGTACTATAAATAGTAGGCTGAACGAGCCTGATGCTGTATCTGATTTATATCAATTGACTATATTATAGTTGATATAGGCGTATGATATTAGGAAAGCCAAGTAATGAGCGCAGCTCTCGAATACCTTGTGCTAAATGATTGCGACTACGTACAATAATATGGATGATGGTATCACTGTTACGGACATCGACAGTTTCGATACCCATGTTTAATTGACGTAAATGATAAATGACTTCAGTGATTTGTTCGTCGCTGAGAGCAACAGAGAGCTTCAAATAAGCAGGGAAGCGAATTTTGCCAGTGTTTTTAATATTGTATTCATCTGGATCGCCTTGTTTGACCGCTTTATCATTGCGCCAACGTAGCTGAATTACTTGATAAGGGTTGTCCTTACGGATGTCGTCCAAAGAGAAGCATTTGTGTCGATGCACTACCAGACCATGGCGCGATAAATGGCCAACGATAGGATCGCCATAGATAGGATGACAACAGTTGGCAAAATCGAGCTCAACTCCAGAGGCATTTACTATCAGCTGTTGTGGCTGAGTCATGTCATCGCTATGCTCTCGAGCTTGCAAATCATGAACTTCATCGCTGAATAAGCGGGTCACTACGAGTTGCGGTAGTAGGGTGCCAGAGCTTATCTGTTCAAACAGCGCGTCTTTTTCTGTCAGCCCACGCCATTCAGTGAGGTTTTTCCAGTCACTTTCAGTCAAGTCATCCAGACTTTTTTGGTAGGTTCTAAGTGCTCTATCTAGTGCTTGCTGACCATGATGCTGCTTGTCTGCGGCGGATAAGTCTTTAAACCAACGCAAAATCTCTTCACGGGCTTTGTTGGTGACCACAAACCCAAGCCACTCTGCTTTCGGCTCTGAGTGACTGTTGACTTCAATTTCAACCAGCTGTCCATTTTTTACCACGGTGCCAAGTTTGGCAGCTTTGCCCTCGATATTGGCACCAACGGCCACATTACCTACCATGGGTCCGACAGCATAAGCAAAGTCTAGCGCCGTTGCCCCTTGTGGGAGCTCATAAGCACGACCTTTCGGGCTATAGCAGATGATTTTACTGGAGTGTAGATAATCCATCAGCTCATTAATCGTAGCGACGGCTGCTGCAAAATCAGGACTGTGTGCATTTAAATTGTCTTCATCGACCAAGTCTTTCATATTGCGCAGTGATGCTTGAATGACCGATTGACTGACATCGGAGGCATGTTCTGCACCGATGACCCCGAGTCTGGCGGCACTTTGCATTTGCTTGGTCAAAATAGTGACTTTGACCACATCGTTATCGCGCTCATAGATAAGTGTGAGCGATTGATTGCCGCCCGGTAGTGGTCTACGAATATTATCTGCGATATGGGTATCGTCAATTTGGTATTTTTTAATCAGGTAATAAGCGAGTTTGTCACAGGCTTCGATATTATCGAGAATAATCTCAAACGCATAATGACGTAGTAGCGCATTAATCTCGCCACGGTTTCGGAAAAATTGTCGGTATATCACTACTCGATTGTCTAGGACAGTGACCAGTCCATTCAGATCCAAGTTATTGAGTACGATACTCAAATAGCGATGAATGGCTTCTCTTTGAAAGTTACGCCCAAGACCATGTTGTAGTAACTTGTCAGATATCTTGTTATACATGTCAGAGTCAAGATTGCGATAACAAAGTACCTCGATATAATCAGCAATATCATTGAGACCCATGAGCCGTGCAAATGGCACATAAAAATCTAGGGTTTCTTGTGCCGTCGTGCGTTGCTTTTCAGGACGTACCGCATCAAGCGTAGACATATTGTGTAAACGGTCGGCAAGCTTAATAATTAACACACGTGGATCAGCAAGTGTGGCGGTCAAAATCTTATGAAAGGTAGCAGCTTTATTTTGTTGCTTATTATGCGAGGAGGATTTTAGTTTGGTCACACCATCAACCAATCTTGCCACCACGATGCCATAGCGCTGCTCAACTTGCTCATAGCTCACATCAGTATCTTCGACCGTATCATGCAAAATGGCGGCAATAACGGTATCTCGGTCCAATCGAAAACCTGCCAGTATCTCAGCGACTGCAATCGGGTGGGTGATATAAGGTTCCCCTGATTTGCGCTTGTCTTTAATGTGCGCAATATCACCGAACTCACAGGCATCAACAATATCACGGCGTTCAGCGGCAGTGAGATAACCTACTGAGCGCAGCAAATTATATTGAGCGTCATCGACTAGGTGATGACTGAGTTTGGGTAAGGTTTGACTCATAAAGTAACGATCCTATTTTCCATTACCTATTTGCCTGATTGTCTGTCGAGGTAAATGGTGACTGAGTGAATACTATAAAAATCTTGAGAAAAAGATAAAAATGGGTAGCCCATCCTCTAATTAATCGCAAATCACATTCAATGTCAACTGCTAAGCGAGTCGGCGCTATAAAAAATTAAAAATTATAACCCAATGGTAGGTGTTGACGGATAAATAGGGGTTAAAACAGTCCAGTGGCTATCGTTATAATTTATAATCAAAAAACCACAGCATAAGCTGTGGTTTCTATTATAAGCATGTAGTAGCTACATGCTTATTTTAGCAATCAGTTTACTAAAAACTGTGATCGCCTGACAGTGCTAAATCTAGCGAGCTGGTCGCAAAATTATGCTCTGGTTGATTCAGAATATCGCGAGTGATTTTACCAGCGGCAATTTCACGTAATGCCAATACAGTAGGCTTGTCGTTATCGACATCAACCATAGGCTCAGCGAGACCTTTGGCCAATTGACGTGCGCGCTTACTTGCTACTAAAATTAGTTCAAAGCGATTATCAACATTATCCAAACAATCTTCAATCGTCACTCGTGCCATAAATAGCTACCTCGGTTGTTTTTATTAGTCTCGGACTTTACCGCTACTCAATAAAAATAATATCAAAAATATAAAAGGGGAATAGCTAGACATTATAGCATTTTTTGCCCAGTCGCGTAGTTGCTTTTTGCGTATCTGTTTGTCGCTACTTAATTTATGCGCTACTAGGCAGTTATCGGTGCTTGGTTTATACGTCTACGTTGCTGTTGAGCAAGTTGCTAATCGTGCGGTGATAACGCTGCTGCTGGCGAGCGAGAGTCTGTCTATCTGCCACGATAATCGCCTTTAGCTCAGTCAAGGCGACTTCAAAGTTGTCATTAATGATAACAAAGTCGGCGTTCACATACTGCGACATCTCGTTAACTGACCCTGCCAAACGTTGCTCGATAACTTCTATGCTGTCTTGTGCACGAGTCGACAAGCGCTGACGTAAGGTGGCGAGACTGGGCGGCAAGATAAAAACCATCGTCGCGTCAGTAAAGATTTTTTTCACTTGCAATGCGCCTTGCCAATCAATCTCTAAGATGACATCAACGCCTGCCTCTAACTGCGTACGCACGCTTTGTTCTGACGTCCCATAATAGTTACCAAATACTTCTGCGTGTTCTAAAAACTTATTTTCATTGATATCTGCCAAGAAACTATCCACGTCGGTAAAATGATAATGATGACCATCAATCTCGCCAGGACGCGGTGTGCGAGTTGTGTGTGACACACTGACCGTTAAGTCGTTGGTGGTGGCAAGTAACTGCTTAACCAGTGAAGTTTTGCCAGTACCAGAGGCGGCGGTAATAATAAATAATGAACCTGTCATACAATTTGTCCTAATGGAGTGTGTTCTGATAAACAATTAAAGACTGGTAAAAATAAAAATCGTCATCATACAAGGCGATAGAAGCTATGTGAAGTAAGTCATTATAAACTGCTTTTATGGCTTTTATTTTAATTAAAGCCATTCTTGTCCAGACGCTACTGTTATATCAGTGAGTTGTATCACTCATTGCTATTAGTACATGCTATTTTCAAGAGCAATAAAAGCAAATTATGCTAAAGTAGCAGAATGAATTCATCCCAATATTTGAATTGAAGCTTTTAAAATAAGCTTTAACTATAAATTATCTAATGATAGGCCTTCTTATGCAAATTTATCTTGCCAATCCACGTGGATTTTGTGCTGGTGTGGATCGCGCGATTGCGATTGTGAACGAAGCATTGACACGTTTTGAGCCACCCATTTATGTTCGCCACGAGGTGGTACACAACAAATTTGTGGTTTCTGACTTGGCCAATCGTGGTGCGGTATTCGTCGAAGAGCTTCACGAAGTTCCAGATGGCTCTATTGTTATTTTCTCTGCTCACGGCGTGTCAAAAGCGGTGGAAGATGAGGCTGAACGTCGTGATTTAACGGTATTTGATGCTACGTGTCCGCTAGTGACCAAGGTACACATTGAGGTCGCTAAGTTTGCACAAGATGGGATGGATGCGGTATTGATTGGTCACGCTGGGCACCCTGAAGTGGAAGGCACGATGGGACGCTTTAACCGTCGCCATGGTGGTCATATTCATTTGGTTGAAGATGAAAGCGATGTCGCGGCATTGACTGTACAGGATCCTGAGCGTCTAGCATTTGTCACTCAAACCACCCTATCTATGGATGACACGGCACGCGTTATCGATGCGTTACGTGAGAAGTTCCCTAGTATTCAAGGTCCACGTAAAGACGATATCTGCTATGCCACCCAAAACCGCCAAGATGCGGTAAAAGACTTAGCCAGCCGCTGTGAGGTGGTCTTGGTCGTTGGCTCACCAAACTCATCGAATTCTAACCGTCTGCGTGAGTTAGCAGAGCGTATGAACTGCCACGCTTATTTGATAGATAATGCCAGTGAAATGGACAGAAGCTGGTTAGAGGGTGTGCAGAGTATAGGTGTGACTGCTGGTGCGTCAGCGCCTGAAGTATTGATTCAAGAAGTACTACAACAGCTCCAAGACTGGGGTGGCGACCTGCCTAGCGAGTTATCAGGTATTGAAGAAAACGTGATATTTAGCTTGCCCAAAGCGCTACGTATTCCGATTACCCAAGTCGGTAAGTAGCGTAAAATCAGCTACTATGAAAGTTCACGATTAAAATAACCTACTATGAGCACAGTAGAATGAACAAGCAAAACAATAAATTTGTACTAGCAACTGCCACTCTCGCTGAAGTTAATAAGCAATTAAAAATTAATATGCTGGTGACTGTGGTAGTAGCATTTGTGTTGTTTATGAACATGATGAAATTTATGTCAGAAAAAACATTTTTTTATGCAGCACTCGTCGTGCTGATGATTTTTTTATTATTTTTCATAAGAAAAGCTCGTAATATCCTCATGCTAAGAAAGCAAGAGCTTACTCAATAAAACAAAAACAAAAAATATAGGACAGTTATGACCGCTTATTATAAGTTTATCAAACGAGAACAGCAGGATGATGGCGTTAGCGTGGCATATTATCAGCCAACCAAGCATGCACAAGGTGCTTGGAATGAGCATGAGCAACACATGGCACCAGCGACAGGCTTGCTTACTGCTGAACTAAAAGGCTATGCACCGCAAGCAGGTACTCGTATTGCCCGTATCAGTCTCGATATCTTGGGATTAATACCGCTTGATGATTTTACCATTACCACGCGTTGTATTCGTCCGGGCAAGACCATTGAGCTAGTTGAGGCAGTGATGAGCAGTCGCGGTCGCGACGCTATTATTGCACGAGCGTGGCGACTCATGACGCAAGATACCAGTCCTATAGCAGGGCTTGAAGACCAAAAAGCCAAACATAAACCTGAAAATTTGCCAGTTTGGGACGATATGAAAGGCTGGCCGGGTGGTTTTATCGAAAGCGTACGCCTAGTTGCGGAACCTGATCGTCGCTCTGGTAAAGGGATGGTTTGGATTACCAATGATATGGAAATGATCGAAGGCGAACCTACCGATGACATGGTGCACTTGCTAGGTATGGTTGATACCGCTAATGGTGTCGTACCACGACTTGGTCTTGGGTTGTCAAAATTAGAATGGATGTTCCCAAATACTGATTTGCAAATTCATATGCATCGTATACCGCAAGGCCGTTGGCTCGGTATTGAAGCCGTACAACAGTATGGCGATGATGGAATAGGGCTGACCAGTGCTGTGTTGCATGACGTACAAGGGCCGTTTGGTCGCAGTGAGCAAATTTTAACGATTCGCCCGATGCCGCGCTAGACGTTTAATGATTTTTATTGTTTTAAAAAACAAAACAAAAACATGTATTTAATATATTTTACAGAATTATAGTAATCGGTTTTAATAGCATTTAACAAGACGATATTAATGGGATCGAAGATTACTATGAAAACAAATAGCCGTTTTTCAAAAAAATTGACTACTATTTTGGATATATTGCTAGAAGCTTATTCAGAATAAGCTGTGCAACTTGAGTTGTTTACTATTGAAAGAAAGCTTTTATGAGTACTGAGCAACAATAAGTACTATCTGAAAACACCGCTTTAGGAAACTAAGGCGGTGTTTTTTATTGAATAACCCTTTTGCGCTTGAAATTTTCTTCTATGCCCCTATTAGTATAGACAGTTTAACGGTTTTGCACACGGCAGGTTTTCTAGTATTAGTAGGTCAGCTCGGGCAAATTTATCGTTATCTTATAATAGGTCTTTCATAGAATTTAAAGGAGTTTTTATGAGTGAAGCAACTCAAGCTGAAGGTCTGAATCCAGAATTAAAAAAACATACGTTTGAAGCGGAAGTGGCGCAGTTGCTGCATTTAGTGACGCATTCACTGTATTCTAACGCTGACATCTTTGTCCGTGAGCTAGTATCTAATGCCTCTGATGCTTGTGACAAATTGCGTTTTGAAGGTACCAATGATGACAGCCTTTATGAAGATGATGGTGAGTTAAAAATTCGCATCGCTGTTGATGAAGATGCTAAAACCATTACTTTTACCGATAATGGTATTGGTATGAATGAAGCGGATGCCATCGAAAACTTGGGTACGATTGCCAAATCAGGTACCAAAGCATTTTTGGACAAATTATCTGAGTCGCAAAAGCAAGAAGGTCAACTAATCGGCCAGTTCGGTGTTGGTTTTTACTCAGGCTTTATCGTGGCTGATACTATTAGTGTTGAATCGCGCAAAGCGGGCGAACCTGTGGATACAGGTGTACGTTGGGTATCAGATGGTACAGGTAGCTTCACAGTTGAGCCTATCACTAAAGCCGCACGCGGTACTGCCATCACTTTGCATTTAAAAGAAGAGTACTCTGAAGGTGAAGACAGCTATCTAGATCGTGGCAAAATCAAGCGTTTGGTTAATAAGTACTCTGACCATATCAGCTTGCCGATTCAGATGCGTAAAGAGATCTGGCAAGAAGACGTAAAAGAAGATGAGAACGACGACGCACCTACTGGTGGCGAGATGGTATTGACTGACGAATGGGAAACCATTAATAAGGCCAGTGCCTTATGGACACGTTCAGCATCTGAAATTGAAGATGATGAGTATGTTGATTTTTATAAAAATATCTCATATGACATGGATGCGCCGCTTACGTGGACACATAACCGTGTAGAAGGCCGTGTTCAGTACACGCAGCTTTTGTATATTCCTGCGAAAGCACCAGCAGATTTGTACACTAGAGAGCAGCAACACGGTCTCAAATTGTACGTCAAACGTGTTTTCATTATGGATGAAGCAGAGCAGCTGCTACCGATGTATTTGCGCTTTGTTAAAGGTGTTATCGATTCAGCAGATTTGCCACTAAACGTCAGCCGTGAGCTGTTACAAGAGTCACGTGATGTGAAGTCTATCCGCGATGGTAACGCGCGCCGTATCTTGACGACATTGGCAAGTTTGGGCAATAGTGAAGACAGCGATAAGCAAGAAAAGTTTGCGCAGTTCTACGCAGAGTTTGGTGATGTTATCAAAGAAGGTCTTGGCGAAGACATGGGCAATCAAGAACGTATTGCCAAATTGCTTCGTTATGCCACCAGCACGCAAGACGGTTTAAAGACCAGTTTTGAAGATTATAAAGGCCGTATGAAAGAGGGTCAAAAAGCCATCTATTATCTAACGGCTGATAACTTGGCTGCTGCAAAAAATAGTCCGCAACTTGAGTTGTTTAAAAAGAAAGGCATCGAAGTTATTTTGATGACCAGTCGTGTCGATGAGTGGGCCATGAACTTCTTAACCTCATTCGATGAGACACCGCTGCAAAACATCGCGAAAGGCGCAGTAGATTTAGGTGACTTGCAAGATGAAGCAGAGAAAGCGGAAGCGTCAAAAGCACAAGAAACTTTAAAGCCAGTAGTCGATAAGCTCAAAGCGGCTCTAAGCGAGCGTGCTAAAGACGTTAAAGTGTCTACTCGTTTGGTTGATAGCCCAGCTTGTTTGGTTGTGGGTGAAGGCGAGCTGTCACCGCAGATGATTCAGATGCTTAAACAGATGGGACAGGACGTACCAGAGAGCAAGCCAACGCTTGAAGTAAACCCTGATCATCCATTGATTAAGAAGCTTGAGAGCAGCGAACAGTTTGATGATTTGGCACAAGTGATTTTTGATCAAGCATTACTAGCAGATGGCGGTCAATTAGACGATCCAGCCGCTTATCTAAAACGTGTTAATGAGTTATTGATGAGATAATGACTGGTATTTGGTAAAAAAAGAGGTCTTGTACGCAAGGCCTCTTTTTTGTTGGTTTTTCAGCTCAAATATGAGCAAATTTTACAAATCAGCCTTATCCTCTTGACCGACAATCCGTTACAATCGCGATAGATTAGCGAGCTACACTATTAGGCAGTATTTAATGCCGCTTATAATCATTTCATAGTGAATTAAATATAAAATTGATATTTATATGCCACGCAAAAATGTAAATTACAGGCATTAAATGGCTAACATATCAAAATATAGTCAAAGTATTGGTAGATTGATACGGTGCTAATCTTGTGTGTGGTACAGCTGTACTATTTACACTCGGTTGCCTTGTATTAACTCTAAATTACCCCGACTATACTTATCATTGACTCACTTTATTTTCTCGGCTGGCTAGAGGTCTAAGTCTTTGTCACTTGCGTCGTTAAAAACCGTATCTCTTCAGCGCTTTTCGCTCAACTTCGCTGCCAATATTATTGCAACCTTATGGATGCTGGTAGGGTCGACGCGTGCGTTTTCTTGGGTCAAACCCACTTTTATACAGTTTGCTGTGTTTGCACTATTAGCACTCGGTAGCAATGTATTGTTTTCTTGGTTGGCTGCCGAAAGTGGCAGTATCTTTAATGAGCAAGGGTTGGTCAGTTATCTAATTTGGCCGATGATTATCCTATTGAGCGGCATTATTCTGGCACGGCGTGCTGGTAATCAAGCGCTGGTTTTTGTGCCCGTGGTGTTGTGGTTGGTTGCTGATACATTGTCAGCGCTATTACAGAGCTTGGTGCAATACTTGAGTAGCTATGGTTGGTTGCCCAATTGGAGTTATTCATTTTTACCCGTCTTATTTTTAGTGCTGTTCTTATGGCAGACGTTAGCGTTGATGTGGATTTTCTTCCATCGCTTGCGTATACCGTGGTGGGAGCGGGTGATCGTACTGGTAGGTGCTGTGGCACTTCTCACGATTTGGCAGCGTAATGTCGCTGACCAACCGATATTTAAGCAGATTCCTGTAGAGCCTGTTTTAGAAGAAGCGGCATTATATGAGCAGCCCCGTTTATTACAGCAAGCATTAAACAGCATTGATCCAAGTACGTCAGGTAAGACTGACTGGTATTTTATGGGCGTTGCAGGCTTCTCTGATCAAAACGTTTTCCGTTCTGAGATTAATAAGGTGCGTGAGCTGTTCGATGTACGTTTTGGCACTAGTGGGCACTCACTATCACTGATTAACAACACCTATAGCTGGATGGATGAGCCAATCGCTACCAAGACGAGTATCTTGCGTGGTCTAAAAAGAATCGGTCAGCAGATGAATGCCGACGAAGATGTTTTATTTCTCACGTTATCTTCACATGGCAACGAGGACATCGTACAACTGGCGAACCCACCAATTGAGATGGATAATTTAGATGCCACTTGGCTACGTGAGGCACTAGATGCATCAGGTATTCGCTGGCGTGTAATTGTAGTATCAGCTTGTTATTCAGGCTCATTTATTGATGACTTGGCATCTCCAACCACGGTGGTGATTACCGCATCTGCTGCTGATAAAGCCTCATTTGGCTGTACCAATACAGCAGAGATGACTTACTTTGGGCAAGCATTTTTTGCTGAGAGTCTGCGAAGTAACACCAGTTTTGAGACAGCATTTAAAGACGCGAGATTGCGTGTTAGTGAACGCGAGAGCTTAATGGGTTTTGAGCCATCAGAGCCGCAGATGGTCATTGGTAGTCTCATGGAAACAGCATTGCCTGCGTTTGAACAGGTGTTATTTGATAATACGCGACCATCCGTCGCTAGTATCACTAACGAGTCTGATACGGCTATTAATATCGTTAATAACAATGATGGTAATCAGCCAGTCGTTGAGACCGCCATTACTACAAACTAAACATTGTGTATTTTGCTTTGAACAAAAGGAACATCACTCATGAATCATTCTTATAATCACAGTTTATCCGCCAACTCACCGCTGACAAAGAAAAGTGTGAATCGCTGTTTTGATGGCGAGCAACACTATTATAGTCATCAATCAACGTCTACCAAAACGCCAATGACGTTCAGCATCTATCTGCCTGACGAAGCACTTGCTGGCCGACTTTGCCCAGCGATTCTTTACTTATCAGGCCTTACTTGTAATGCTGACAATGTCACGCACAAAGCGCATTTTCAGCAGAAATGTAGTGAGCTTGGCATGATATTGATTGCGCCCGATACTTCTCCTCGCAGTAGTGAAGGCCATGATGTGCCCAATGATGAGCGCTACTTTGTGGGTCAAGGGGCTAGCTATTATGTCGATGCTACTCAAGCACCTTGGGCAGACAACTTCAATATGCAAAGCTACATCGTCGATGAGTTATATGACTTGCTGCGCTCAGAGTTCCCAATCCACAGCATTGGTATCACAGGGCACTCGATGGGTGGTCACGGCGCGTTACTGTTAGGATTTAAATTCCCAAGTAAGTTTGTCAGTGTTTCTGCACTGTCGCCAGTATGCGCTGCCAGTGAATCAGCATGGGGTGAGGCTGCTTACACTGAGTATTTTGGTAAGGATGAGTCACTATGGTCGCAAGCAGATGCCTCAAAGACGATCGAAAAAGTCGGTCAGCAGTACTCAAGTATTTTGGTTGATCAAGGCGCTGCGGATAATTTTTTAGCAGAAGGTCAGCTGCAAACGTCTAAGCTACAACAGGCTTGTGAAAAAGCCAAACAGCCTTTAACATTGCGTTATCAGGCGGGTCACGACCACAGTTATTATTTTATTCAGAGCGTTATCAACGACCATATCGAACACCATTGGCGCATGGCACAACTTAGCTAGGCATTGAAGCGAAATCTTTTCACTAAGCCGCTCAGCACACGCTAATGTTTAAAAGGTAAAATTATGGCAAGTTATCAAGATTTAACAGCATCTAATCCCGATGCGAATTCAATACGTGATGCCCATTCAACACGTAACACCCACTCAGAGTCTAAAAGTGCGCAGTCAGCACTTGAGACCATGCAAGCCGAAATGGATGCTGCTCTAAAAAATAAGCAGCATAGCAATAGTGAACAAGTCTCGAAGGCTAACTCAGATGAGTTTATCGCAAAAAATATCAATGACGCGGGCGATAGAGTGCTTGATGAGACTCAAGTCTCGCGAGTGATAGAGATGGCATGGGAAGACAGGACACCGTTTGGTGCTATCGAGCACAGCTATGGTCTCAATGAAGCAGGGGTTATCAAACTCATGCGCCAAGAGCTTAAGCCGTCGTCTTTTCGGTTATGGCGTCAGCGAGTGAGCAACCGCGCTACCAAACATCAAGCAAAACGAGATTTTGGTGTTGGGCGTGCTTATTGTAAAACTCAGTACAAGCAGCGCTAGTCATCTGCGCTCAATATCAGTCGCTTGATGCCCGCTATAATAGACACACCAGTTGCAAGTTTCTTTCTATTTTATTAATACTTTATTTATACATCAATTAGGTAGCTCAATTATGATTAGTCCTTCTAAACCATATCTTATTGCACCATCGATACTCTCAGCTGATTTTGCACGTTTAGGCGAAGAAGTCGAAAAAGTATTAGAGTCGGGTGCCGATGTGATTCATTTTGATGTGATGGACAATCATTACGTACCCAATTTGACGTTTGGTAGCATGATTTGTAAGGCGCTGCGCGACTATGGCATTGATGCACCTATCGATGTACATCTGATGGTGTCACCTGTCGATAGTATGATTGAGCAGTTCTTGGAAGCGGGTGCAAGCATTATTACTTTCCATCCAGAAGCCAGTGGACACATTGACCGTTCGTTACAGCTCATTAAAGATGGTGGTGCTGAATGTGGTCTGGTATTAAATCCAGCAACGCCATTACATTATTTAGACTATGTTATGGATAAAGTAGATCAAATTCTATTGATGAGTGTCAACCCTGGCTACGGTGGCCAGTCATTTATTGAGGGCACTCTGGACAAAGTGCGCCAAGTTCGTCAGCGCATTATTACCAGTGGCCGAGACATTAGATTAGAAGTTGATGGTGGTGTCAAAGCCAGTAATATTCGTGCGATAGCTGAGGCAGGCGCTGATATGTTCGTTGCGGGCTCTGCGATATTTAACCAAGAAGACTATAAGGCTGCTATCGACGCGATGCGTGTAGAGCTTGCATTGGCTAATAACTGTTAATAATTGCCAATAGCTGTCAATAATTGCCAGTCACTGCCGTATAGTGTGATAGCGAAAATGCCCCAATGCTATTGGAGCAAAAGAATCTTAAAATATGCTGTATAACTTATAACGATGCCTAACAGCAAGTTACGTAAAGGTAGGTGAAATATGGACATAAAAAATTCAATCAACTCGTCAGTGTCGCCGGAATCAGCAGCAAGCACAGCGCAGCAACGTAGCTTAGTTCCGAAAGGTATCACTATTGGCCTAGCGGTGTTTGCGCTCGTTCTAAGTCTAGCAGGTTATGGCTTTCGTTTATTGGTCGGCGATGATGTCGGAGAAGTATTGCGTCATGCAGCCGTAATCGTGCCTTCATTTGTACTGGGTATTCCCCTGTTGTTTTGGGTAGGATCACGTATTTTTAACAAGGTTAAAGGTATGCATATCGAGAGCTGGAATGCTATCAGTTTGGGCTATTTGACGTCTTGTATCTCGATGCTATGGTTGATGGGTACTTATAGTTAAAGGCTTTAGCAGCAAAGACGACGCTACTTAATACAGGTAACGTTGTCATATTTTATAAGCTGTTTTCTATACACTTTTTAATCATGAAGTCATACTATATAAGTATGACTGGGATTTTACATGCGAATTATGCCAGCCAGTATTGCCAGAATTATTTACCCAAAAGATTTACCAAATGGTTTGTTTACGAGCTTAATTATAGCGTGTTTGCTATTGGGCTTGGCTTCGTTGCGTAATGGTACGGATTTACAAGGTTGGCTAAATGTCATCGAAAACTGGCTGCTTATGCTGTTGATACTGCCTACCGCGACTGCCACCGTTGCACTACCGTTCAAATATCGCGATCGTACTCTTGAGCTAAAGCTAGTTTATTACCTTGGCATGTTTGTGGCCTTCTTATTTACGCTAGGAAAGCTGCGTTACTGGCATTGATTTTATAAGAAACATCTCATTTAAGTGTTCATCTATGTAGAAGACTTATGTGACAGCCCTTGAATTCTAAGGTGAAAGCGTCCATTGTATGAGTAAGACAGTTTTACCCGTATTACTGTAAAACAATAATGTGGCTACATGCGATTTTTTGCCAGTATTGGACGGGATAATAAGGAGCAAATTCATGCCATACGATATCGATAACGATATAGAAGTAGATAACGAGAGTACCGATCAATTTGCAGGATTTGCCAAAGAGACCACACTTGAGCTAGTAGAAGCGGATGATGGTAGGTTACTATTGCGTGATGCCGAACAAGATGAAGCACCATTGATGACCATTGATTTTTCTGAAAAACTCAAAGAGCTTCTTGGTAGTGATACTCAAGCGATTGGTCAGCACATGATTCATGCAGCGATTCAGGTCATCATGCAAAAGCAGATGAGCCAATGGCATGCACATGTCTATGATAAAGAGCCAACTCACTACAGCTGATAAGTGATTTGATTAGTCGCTAGTAATAGATAATTAATCAAAACGAAAAAAAGGGTTTATCAATTGATAAACCCTTTTTTTTCAGATAAAACCATTGATAAAAATGGTAATTATTTGATTTTAGCTTCTTTAAAGATCACATGCTGGCGTACTTTTGGATCAAACTTTTTGATTTCCATTTTGCCAGGCATAGTGCGCTTGTTTTTAGTAGTGGTGTAGTAATACCCAGTACCAGCTGTTGATACTAACTTAATTTTATCTCTCATGATAGCTTTCCTGTAAATGAGGGGTCTTCAAACGATAGGTACGGATCTAAAATATTAAGTAGCTACATAAGATGTAGCAGAAAAGCAGCTCAATTGCTGAAAATTATCAACATATCGAGCTGCAAGTCTTAACTTAAACTTTTTGACCTTGTGCGCGCATATCTGCTAGCACTTTATCGATACCAAGTTTGTCAATAGTGCGCATACCTTTGGTAGACACACGTAGACGTACAAAACGATTTTCAGACTCTACCCAAAAACGATGGTTATGAAGGTTTGGTAGAAAGCGACGACGGGTTTTGTTGTTTGCGTGCGAAACATTATTACCCACCATAGGGCGCTTTCCAGTCACTTGGCAAACTCGAGACATGGCGAACTCCTAATCTATGAGGTATGAGTTTTTCTCATACCAGTCTGGGCAAGTTGCACGTTTTTGCGGCATGGACACAGCAAGCGGCAGCTTTGCACCAAACAAAACTATATGAATGTTGAGTTGATATTACTGTTATCTAAAGGCAAATAACAAGCATACCAATTCAGAAAATTTTAAAGCCGACATTTATACCATAAAAGAGATGAATACTCAAATATTTTTATGATTATTGTTGGTTTAAAGGGTGGTTATTATACCCTGAAATGAATGGGCTATGTTGTTGATTATTTAATAGTAAAGATTAATTTTCACTTGAGGTTATTTTGTATCAGTTATTATAAAAAATCATCAACTCAGTCAGCAAAGACTCGCAAAAAAGACTAAAATAGCCAGTTTCCTGTGCTACTAGCATTTGAACCTAGTAGCGAGTTTTATTTTTAATTGGGCTTACTATGTCAGACACTACAAAAACGGTTTCATCATCGAATATACAGTCGAGTACCACTTCTATAAATACAGCCGCTCCAGTTGCTATCGATACCGCGACATTGCTGATTAAATGCAAAGATCAAGCAGGCATCGTACAAGCTGTATCTGAGTTTATACATCGATATGGCGCCAATATCATTACTCTCGATCAGTATTCAACTGCCCATGAAGGCGGTCAGTATTTTATGCGTTTAGAGTTTGCCTTAGCAGGCCTGAGCGATATTATTGATAATTTCGAAGCCAGTTTTGGTCATACGGTCGCCAAGCGCCACAATATGGAGTGGCGACTACACAATAATGCGATTAAAACCAAGGTCGGTATTTTGGTATCGAAGTTTGATCATGCATTATTAGATTTGTTATGGCGTCATCAGCGCGGTCTTCTTGATTGCGAGATTACCTCTGTCGTTAGCAACCATCCTGACTTACGTCAATCGGTAGAAAACTTTGGTATTACTTTTCATCATGTACCAGTGACTAAGAATAATAAAGCTGAGGCAGAAGAGCAGATTCATAAATTGATGGCAGGCAATGATTTGCTCGTATTGGCGCGTTATATGCAGATATTATCGTCTGACTTTGTGAAGCGTTGGCCGATGCAAGTTATCAACATTCACCATTCGTTCTTACCAGCCTTTGTAGGGGCAGACCCTTATCGTCAAGCCTATGATAAAGGCGTGAAGCTGATTGGTGCAACGGCGCATTATGTCACTGCTGAACTGGATCAAGGGCCTATCATAGAGCAAGACGTGCATCGTGTGACGCATCGTCAAGGTGTGACGGAGCTACGTGCTATTGGCCGTGATATCGAGCGTAATGTACTGGCGCGCGCTGTGAACTGGCATGTGCAGAACCGTGTGATTGTGGCAGGTAACAAGACCGTGGTTTTTAACTAAGACAAAGCGAATAGAAGACTTATCTAATACGATGGCAGTCGGCAGTAATAACTATTGCTGTCAACCATGATGCCTTTGCTGACGTTATCTTTTATAGCAGCATCTCTAAAACAAACTTGCTACCAACAAAACCAATGGCCAGTAGAATAAAGGCATAAATAGTAATGTTGGCGGCACGCTTGCCACGCCACCCTGCGCGCCAACTACCGAATAGTAGTGTGCCAAATAATAACCATGAGAGCAGGCTAAAGACGGTCTTATGGACAATGTGTTGCGCCATCAGGTCTTGCACATAGACAAATCCAATGCCGAGCGCAATACTGAGCAAGACAAAGCCCACCAAAAGCATATCGAATAATAAGCTTTCCATACTTTGTAGTGAGGGGAGTTTATTGACCCAAAACCGATGAATCGTATGATGCTTAAGCTCGCGTATTTGTAGGCGTAAAAATAGCGCTTGCACCGCTGCCATCAGCAGCACACAATAGGCGGCGAGAGAGAGCAGTATATGAGCCTCAAGCCCGATGCTGATATCAGTGATGGGCTGATAAGGTGCACGACCAACATAACCAATGGTCATGCCCATAAGTGCCGTTGGTGCAGCTAAGATGCCAAGGCTAATGATGGGGCGATAGAGACTAAATAGCATGTAGAAAAACAAGAAAAACAAACTAATCAGGCTAATGGTATTAAACAGATTAAAATTTAGACCATAAAGGGTTACGACGTAGGGATAGAGCAGCACTGCGTGCGCGACCATGCCAGCCGTCAATAGACCCAAGCTGATGTCTTTCCGAATAGGTGTACTTCGAATCAGCGCCCAACCGATGTAAATGCTGACTAAGATATAAGCTAGGCTAGCAAGTAAGAATGCAAGGTGCACAAACATAAAGCCTCGTCTCATACTGAGTGAAAATAGCCGCTCAGGTGAATGCTAAAGTGGTATTATTGGAATGATTAGAATAATTATCCAATTTATCATAAAATGGCAGCCAATTGAGTACCATCTTGCGTATTCCTTATAAATGTTTAGCCAGAGTAAGTTAAATAGAACGGATAGCCCTAAATGATATATTTATAGGAGCGAATGATTTTGCAAAAACCCTATAAGTTTTGCGCCTGCTTGATGCTATAGTATTGATAATACGATTTTTTATAGGGCATTTTTAGAGAGTGTGAGCCAATAGCTAATACCTCATAATGCACCCTAATATTATTTATAAGCCATTCAAATGGTTTAACCGAGAATTATTTTAACTGAGAGTTATTTATGTTTGATACCTTAACAGAACGCTTATCGTCGAGCCTGCGTAATATCGTGGGTACTGGACAGCTGACCGAAGACAACATCAAAGACACTATGCGTGAAGTGCGCATGGCGCTACTGGAAGCTGATGTGGCGCTACCTGTCACTCGCGACTTTGTTAAGCGTGTTAAAGAGCAAGCACTTGGTGCTGAAGTCCTAAAAGAGCTAGCGCCAGGACAAGCTTTTGTCAAAATCGTCCATGACGAATTGACTGAGATGATGGGTAGTGCCAATCAACAGCTAGAGATGACGGGTAAGCCACCTGTTGTTTATTTGCTTGCAGGTCTGCAAGGTGCGGGTAAAACCACTACTGCAGGTAAGTTGGCTAAGTTTTTACAAGAGCGCCATAAGAAAAAAGTCATGTTGGTTTCAGCTGACGTCTATCGCCCAGCCGCCATTAAGCAGCTTGAGCAAGTAGCAGGTCAGGTCAACGCCAAATTTGTGAATTCAAGCGCTGATGAAAATCCGATTGATATTGCGCTGCGTGCTATCGAAGAAGCAAAAATCCAATATCAAGATATTTTGATCATCGATACTGCTGGTCGTCTACATATTGATGACACGATGATGGATGAGATTAAGGCGCTGACTGCAGCGGTTAATCCATCTGAGACACTGTTTGTCGTTGATGCGATGACAGGTCAAGATGCTGCCAATACCGCCAAGGCCTTTAATGATGCGCTGCCGTTGACAGGTGTTATTCTGACCAAAACAGATGGTGATGCACGCGGCGGCGCTGCACTTTCTGTACGTGCGATCACAGGCAAGCCGATTAAGTTTTTAGGTCGCGGTGAGAAACTAGATGAGTTAGAGCTGTTCCATCCTGAGCGTATTGCTCAACGTATTCTTGGTATGGGTGATGTACTGAGTTTGGTGGAAGAAGTCGAGCAAAAAATCGACCGTGATAAAGCCGAAAAAATGGCGAAAAAGATGCAAAAGGGCGGCGAGTTCGACCTTGAGGATCTCTTGACGCAGTTCCAGCAAATGAAAAGTATGGGCGGCATGGCAGGATTTTTAGACAAGATGCCAGGTATGGGCGGCTCTGATATGCAAAAAGCAGTCGAAGATGCCAAGCCAGAAGAAAAAGTGCGTGAGATGGAAGCGTTAATCAATTCTATGACACCATTTGAGCGTAAAAATCCTGATAAGATTAACCCAAGCCGTAAGCGCCGTATTGCTGCGGGCTCTGGTCGTGAGATTCAAGATGTCAATCGTTTGCTCAAGCAACACAAGCAAATGGCCAAAATGATGAAAATGATCTCCAAGCCTGAAGGTATCAGTAAAATGATGAAGTCTATGCAAGGACTGATGGGCGGCGGCGGAGCAGGTGGCGGCGGCGGTGGCCCACTATTCGGTGGCGGTGGCCAACAAGGCGGCGCAAAGGATGTAAATCCAGAGCAAATGGCAAAACAGATGGGTCTTGATCCAAATAACATGCCGAGCACTGAAGAGATGCAAAAGCAGATGCAGGACATGCAGAATCAAGCGCCAAAGAAGTTTAAAACCCGCTTTTAAAAAATATAGTCAATCCTTTATAAAAGAGCTGCAGCGTTAACCTCGCTTGAAGTATCACATATACATCTGTACTCGGTTGCCTTGTATCTCTTTTAAACAGAATCAACTATAGCTGACTGTACTGTCTATGACTTTCTGATGGAAACCTCAAAACTGATATAGTTTTGAGGTTTTTTCTTTTCCTTTAATTCAATTCAGCGCTCATGGATAAAGTATGGAAAACGCAGAAAGTAATAAAATTCGTCTGCCCTAAATGCTATGATAGGCGCTATTTTATGAAGCTAGCACGCTTTTATAATATTCAGTTATCAAGTTACTTTGAAATGCCCAGACTATAAGCCGAGGTTATGATGTTTTTAGCAATGGATACCGTGTTTGATCAGTGCTCAATCGCAATTTTGGATTCGAATGGTCAGGCGCTATCGAGTCATACCGAGACTGGTAAACGTCAGCAGACTCAGCAAATTTTGCCAATGATTGATGCGGCCTTATCCGAAGCGCAGTTAAAGCTTGCTGATATACAGGCATTAATATTCAATCGAGGCCCTGGTGCATTTAGTGGTATTAGAATCAATACAGCAGTGGTGCAAGCGCTATCTGTGGCACATGACATCCCATGTGTAGGCATTTCGAGCTTGCAAGCCATTGCACAGAGTGCGTATCACCAGTATGGTCTGACGCAAGTATATAGCGCGCTTGATGCCCGTATGCAGCAAGTGTATTTTGGACATTATGCCGTAATCGATAGTGAAGCAGCCATTATGCAGCCAGTGCTGATTGCTGATAGTGATAGCACTGAGCAGCTGTTAGATTATGACAGTCAGACTACGCTCGATATAGCCATTGTTGGTAATGGCTCAGGTCTATTAGCTTTGCATGATAATCAGGTTTTTCATGAAGACGTATCGCCGGATGCAGTAGTTATCGGTCAGCTCGGTATCGCCCAGTTTATGGCGGTAGGTGGGACCGAAGCATCACAAGCCTTACCAAAATACTTACGTAATCAAGCTTGGAAAACCCTTAAAGAGCAAGGTAAAGCGTAGTCAATCCCCATTATTTTAGCGCTATGTAAAATATAACAACACACTAAAAACTGTACTAACCAATAGGTCTGTATCTAGGAAAGCCACCGTGGATATCATTTTATTAATTCAAGCTGTCATCATGGGTATCGTTGAAGGTATCACTGAATTTTTACCCATTTCTAGCACTGGCTACCTAATTTTATCAGCAGATGTAATGGGATTTTGGACCAAAGAAAAGGTCGACTTGTTTGTCGTCGTCGTCCAATTGGGTGCTATCTTAGCCGTTATCTATGACTATTGGGGCAGACTATGGCAAGCGCTCATGGGTTTGCTAACGGGTAAAGCAGAAGGCATGACCAATCCAAGACAGCTGGGACTTAGCCTAATTGTCGCCACCATTCCTGTGATGATTGTTGGCTTTACCTTCGCTGATGAGATTAAAGCTTATTTATTTAATCCGATCGTTGTCGCGATTATGCTTATCATCGGCGGTCTGCTGATATTTTATGTAGAAAAATGCCCTAAGACGGTCATTGCAGAAGAGGCTGAAGACGTCAGCATGAAAACAGCATTGATGATTGGTCTGCTTCAATGTCTAGCTCTCATACCAGGGACCTCACGCTCGGGTGCGACTATTATTGGTGCACTGTGGCTTGGTGTCTCGCGCAAAGCGTCAGCAGAGTTTTCATTCTTTTTAGGTATTCCAGTTATCGTAGGCGCGGCATTATTAGATCTAATCAAACATGGTGACGTATTGACCAATAGTGAAGATTGGCTAGTATTAGGCGTTGGCACAGTCGTATCATTTATCGTTGCTTTACTCTGTATTCGCTTGCTAGTAGCATGGGTGAGCCGCCGTGACTTTACGATCTTTGCTTGGTTACGCATCATTACGGGTGTTATCGTGCTGGTCGCTGCTTGGGGCTTTGGTTATCAAATGGCAGGTTAAGCCATTATGATGGTTGATGGCCTTATAAGCAGTAAAAAAGAGGGCAGTTATGAGCAGTTTGCAACACGCTTCTAAGCAGGCTAATGCCTTTATGCAATGCCAGTTACTCTATGTGAGTGAGTCGCAGCAAGCCCAAGTAGATAGCTTGCAAGTATTGATAGAGCAGCACCGATTACCAATCGAATTAAAAGCTGAGTTGTCTGTCGATAAGTTAACGCAAAAGCGTCGTCAGCAATTAAGCCAAACAGCCATTCAACCTATCTTGTTATTGGATGATAAAAATAAACTATCATGGCTTAGTGATGGGTTAAGTGTCGCACCAGAGTGGGACAAACTGCAACGTCGTGTGGTGAGTGCAGGACGAAAGTCTGAATTGCTATTACAAGCTGCCAAGCTCACATCGGATAGCTGCATCATTGATGCGACGGCGGGTTTTGGGCATGATAGCTTGATATTGGGCAGTACGGGTGCCAAAGTCATCATGCTTGAGCAGCAGCCATTGATGGCATTGCTCTTACTTGTAGAGCAGCAGCGAATGAGTACGTTGCCGAATTGGCAAAAGCTGATGTCGCGTCTACAGATTATGAATACGGATGCGCTTAGTTATTTTGAAGGACTAGACGTTGAGTCAGATGCTAGCGAGAGTAACGTCATCGATGTCGTCTATCTGGACCCTATGTTTCCAGAGGATAGCTACCAAGATAGCAAGACAGGCAAGGGTGCTAAAGTTGGTAAGCACATGCAAGCCTTGCATCAGTTGGCAAGCCCTCCAACATCAGACGAAGAATGCCAGCTGCTAGCATCGGCAAAAGCCGTGGTCAGTAAGTATGCTCAACAATCTGGGCGCGTTATCGTAAAACGTCCTCAGCATGCGCCATTGTTAGCAAGCCAACAACCCAATGAAAGCTGGCACAATGAAGCAGTTCGTTTTGACGGTTATTTTGTTTAGAACGCTTTAACTATGGTATTTGGTGATAAGGACGCGCCTTAGTTAGCAGGTTTATAATCATTAAGTTTGAAATTAATGGATTTAGGAGCAAGGAATGTCAACGCTAATTATTTGGGCTATGGGTGCGGTGCTATTATTGATCAATATCATTTTGCGTACCCGAATCCTTCGGCTTGAAGCGCGTCTAAAAGAGCTGAGAAATCCACAAGAGCAATTGGCATTTTTGCGTCAGCAAGCAGCAAAGAAAAATAAGATTCCGGCGATTAAAGCGTTACGCAAACAGTATCCTGAGCTGTCACTGGTCGAAGCCAATCGATTATGGAAACAAGTTCAGTAGCCAGCAGTCAGTTCATTAAGCAGTTATTCTAGGCGCTCTTAGCAAAGTCTATAAACACGCACACAACATATTATATTGATGATAATAGAAAGCCATGACATTTAAAGACAAATTACAGGCCTACATCCAACTAACCCGTTTTGATAAGCCAGTGGGCATTGAATTGCTGCTATGGCCAACATTATGGGGCGTGCTGCTGGCTGCGATGGGTCAAGCTCAGCAGCAAGGAGCAACGGCAGCGCTGCCAAGTCTCAAAATATTTATAATATTTGCATTAGGCGCAATCTTTATGCGGGCGGCTGGTTGTGCGATTAATGATTTTGCCGATCGCAAAGTAGATGGCCATGTGACCCGTACCAAAGGACGCCCATTAGCTGACGGGCGTTTATCAGGTAAAGAAGCCGTCGCTGCGTTTTTGGTGTTGGTGTTATTAAGTGCCAGTCTGTTATTTTTTCTACCTATTGCCGTGTTTTATTGGTCGTTTGGTGCCGTTATATTGGCGTTCATTTATCCGTTTATGAAACGTTATACACATTTGCCGCAAGTATTTTTAGCAGCAGCTTTTGGCTGGGCAATACCGATGGCTTATGTGGCCGTACAAGGTGCTCCTGATATCTGGTGTTGGTTATTGTTTTTAGCCTATATGTGCTGGACAGTGGCGTACGATACGCAGTATGCGATGGCTGACCGCGAGGACGATTTAAAAATTGGGGTAAAATCAACGGCGATATTATTTGGTCGCTATGATGTGATTATCATCTCGCTACTACAAACGTTGTTTTTGCTTATTATGGGCGTGGTCATGTGGCACTATTTTGCGCCGACTACATTGGGTGTTACGCCAATATTTGGTTTGGCACTGGTAGCCATGATGTTTGCTAAGCAAAACAGTGCTTGTGCTAGCTACAATGCATTGGCTTGCTTTCAGGCATTTTTGGCTAATATTTGGGTAGGACGTTACGTCTTTGCTCTCATTGCCATCGCTTGTATATGGACGACGTTCAATGGATAAATTGTCGAAATTCCAAGCGAAAGGAAGTTCTGCCGCTAATACGCCTATTATTGATTATCAGGCAAGACTGGCTGAGCATGGTCTCACACGCGAGCAAGTCATTGCGACCGAGCGTAAATTGGCAAAGTTTGCCAATACCATGGATTCGTTAGTACGGATACCGTTCACCAAACAAGGTATGGGTGCGGATGCGGCGCTTTCAACCATTCCATTGGCGGGCGATTTGGCAGGACTGGCACTGACGAGCTATGCATTTATATTGGGTCGTCAATTGGGTGTGCCAGCACATAAGATGACGCCAGCAGTTAGGCTAGCACTCATTGATATGGTAGTAGGTATCGTGCCTGGTATTGGGACGCTGCTCGATATATTCATTCGTCCGAGTCGTAAGACATTGGGTATCGTGCACGAGCATCTACATAATGAATATGGCATCACCGAAACGATGCATATGGATCGACCATTTTTACATCAATCACTAGAAGATAAGCAACAGCAAAGTCATTTTGGTTTTTTTTGGCGCAATCCAATCGTTGCTTGGCTATATCTGCATATCCCTGATATTTTAGGATTAATCGTCATTGTGGTGATTGGTTGGGGATTATGGGCAATGATAAGTTGGTTGGTCAGCCTATTCGGGCAAACCACCGGGTTTGGCTAAAATAAAAGAATAAGGCGGCACACGTTAAAATAATAATGTGTGCCGCCTTTTTTATGGCAGATTTTTATAAATGTTAAGGCTCAGATATTACTCAGTGATGACTTCTGCTTCCGCACTTACCGCATCAAAGCTAGTGATTTTGTTATTTTGGACAAGGTCGATAGTACCACCACCAGCATGACTGACCAGCTCGATACTGCCATCTTTTGAGCGATAGGTAGGGTTATTACCTTGGCCTTCTGGTGCACTTAGCGTCAGCTTTGGTTTATTGGGCAAAGTGACGATAGCATTAAGCATGCCTGCTGCCGAGGTTTGAAAGACAACGGATAGGGTTTCACCTGCTGCATTTTTATAACGGACATCCGTTATTTGTGCACCTTTAATGGCTTGCTCAGGATTGGGTGCTACAGCAGCACTGTTTGCTGATGTATTAGTAGTATTAAAATCACCCTCTAATTCACTCAAGTTAATATCACTCTCTGAATCGGTTGGTTGCGCTGTATTACTGTCGGTATTGCTGTCTAAGCTTTCATCTGCATCAATACCGTTGATATTAGTCGTCACTGGCGTCGTTTGTACAGTTGTTTCCGTCTGTACTTCATTAGCCGCTTCAGGTTCCGGATCTTTTTGGCAGGCAGTCAGTAGCAATGCACTAAAGAAAACAGCAGGGATTACTTTATAGTAAGACTTGGATTTTAGTAGGTTTAAAGTAAGGTTGTTCATAATAGGGTAGTTATCCAATAAGTGTGCTCTAAGCACAGTAAGATGCAAGAGTCAGTGGTGCTGTCAAATATTAACCGTAATAACCAGATTTCGCTGCTCACCATATTTTTCAAGATGGTCTCTATGTTCACACAAGTAAATACCTTGCCACGACCCCAATCCTAGCGTTCCATTAATAAGTGGAATGGTCAAAATTACGCCAAACACCATGCTTTTAAAATGGGCTGGTAAGTCATCCGAACGTTTTGTTATATAGTGATAATATATCTGATTGGTTGTCATTATAAGTGTTCTTATAGTAATAGATCGGTTATCTAGTCTGATATATGAATTGGGATTTCAGCTATTAGTAGACATTTTAGCTTACAACATAATACGATTGTGTTATGTTAAGGAAAAACGGAGGTCGATAAATGTCGTGCTTCGTTAATGAATGTTAGTCTACATACACTTAGGAATGGTAATGGATAACGATACAATTACTGAAAGTCAGCTAGCGGCTTACAAACCAACGACTACTTATGTAGGTATCTCTTGGGGGGCAATGCTGATAGGTGTATTGGCATACCTGATTGGATTATGGAATGCACAAAGCATGTTGTTAAATGAAAAAGGCTATTATCTAGCTGTTTTAGCACTTGGTTTATATGCCGCCATCAGTTTGCAAAAGACGATTCGTGACCGTGCAGAAGGTATTCCAACAACCAATTTGTATTACATGATAAGTTGGGCTGCTCTAGGATTGTCCATTGCCCTCATTGTGATTGGACTCGTAAATGCAGATGGGTTGATATTGAGTGAGAGAGGCTTTTATATGATGGCATTTACGCTTAGTTTATTTGCAGCAGTTACCATTCAGAAGAATACTCGTGATGAGGAGCAAGTTCGAAAGCTGATTACGCCTATGACAGGGTTTAATAACAACAGCGGCATAAATATTGATAAAGAAGTGAATAGTCAGCCTGATTCTGGCAAGTCACTTTTTGGTGCAGTTAAATCTAGAATGGAAGGCAATGATTAAAGCTTTCCATTAAAAGAAATAATTAAGTAAGCGGTGTCTGCAAACGCGTACGATTTGGTGCTAGGCGTGCTAGCATCGCGGTTGATAAAGGTGTAAACGAGCCTAGCATCCTATCTACTAACGCTTCAGCGCATAGTGGTGCAATGGCATAGCCTTTAGCGCCCATCGCACTCATTACCCAAACGCGTTCGCTATCAATCAATTGTCCAACGATGGGGTGGTAGTCAGGTGTTTGGGTACGAACGCCAGCACGTCCTTGCCATCCACTTATATCTGTCGGCACAACCGACGCCATTTCAGGAATGGCGGTGACCAGCTTGTCACGGCTAATCTGATGCTCTTCTTCACGGATATCCGTGTTCGTATCGTTACGTATAAAACTCGCCCCTAGTAGAAACTGAGGTTGGCCTTTTGCTGTGTCATTTAAGTTTTCATCACCCGCTTGGGCAGTGAATGGCGTACAGTAACCACTATATTTGAGTGGTATTTTAGGTAAGTTTGCGAGTTGTTCGGCTGTAGGCGTAAACCAAGAAAGTTGACCACGAATTTTACGACAATCAAATATACGTTGATCCAATTGATGGCTCTCAAACGCCGCACAAACCACCACATTATCAGCCGTTATGGATATCATTTCTTGATTTTGATCATACCCTTCAATACAAACATGACTTTCCATCTCGCTAATATTATTGACGGCTAACTGCTGAAAATGAATGAGCGGATGGGTCAGGATCGTATTTTTTAAGGCTTGTGGATTGACCAAGCCTGACTGCGGTAAATATAGATTCTCCGATACATCCTGCGTCTTTAATCCGCTGGCATGTTGCGCCTGCGTAAGCGATAACGTGGTTGCCATGTCATTAGGATAATCTGCAATTTGCGCTGTACCGATATTGGCTTTGATTAGTAAATCAAGAGCACCTGTTGGCTCCAATATGGGCGCTATATTTTGCTGTGCAGCTGTTTCATTCAGCACACGATATAGTCTGCTACTATAGAGATAACCCATGGTGTGTAAATGCTCATCGACATGATGAATCGGTGTCATTTTGGGCGCAAGCAATGCCCGAGGATTGCCTGACGCACCTGCCAATGGCGCTGATTTGTCTAATAAAGTGACTTGGATACCACGATTGGCCAACGACCAAGCCGTTAGCAATCCTGAGACACCAGCACCAATGACGATACTATGATCAGGAGCATTGTATGCACTATTAGCAGGCTTGCTCTGACTATCACTTTCAGATAGACAGGCAGCATCAGTCATAACAGCTGTTAGCATTTGGTTCTTTCGCCCAAAGCCTTTGACCTTGTTAATCTCAAAGCCATGCTCTCTTAGCCCACGTTTAACGATACCTGCACTGCTATAGGTCGCAGAGGTAGTGTCTTGGCAGGATAAGCGCTTTATCTGAGTAAAGATATCTTCTGCCCATAAGGTGCTATTACAAGAAGGGGCAAAGCCATCTAAAAACCATGCGTTAACGCAGGGTGGAGGTTCTATGGAAGTATCTAATGCTAACTTGGACAAGCTCTCAGCAGCATCACCAAACCACATATCAACGGTCAAATTATCATCAAAGAAGTTTAAACGATGCGAGCCAGCGATAAGGGGTGGGTAGGCGGCCAAAAAAGACGCAATCAATTCTGCAAGCTCAGGCGCACGCTGCGCCCACAGTGTGAGAATGTGCGTTAAATCGGCAAGGGGTATGGGAAATTTTTCAGTGGTAATAAAATGTAGACGAGCCGTTGCTAATTGTGGGTGAGTCTCGCGTAACTGTCGCCATAGCAGCCAAGTGGCTAATAGATTGAGCCCTGTACCAAAGCCCAATTCAGCGATCGTAAAGCATTGCTTTGGGGCAAGGCTTGCCAGTCGCTCTGGTAGTTGATTATGCGCTAAAAACACATATCGTGACTCTGCTAGACCATCCGCATGTGAAAAATACACATCGCCAAACTCACCTGATACGGGTACTTGATTACCCGTATCGTCTACCTGCCAATCAATCTTGGCAGGAGTGATGATATTTAGCGAGTTAGCGTTTTTAGATTGCGCAGGAGTAGCAGGCGTTTCTTTGGGTGCAGACGTGGACTTCGACGTGAACATAGACACTCACATAGGACAGAGCAATAAATAGAGAGTGCGTTACCAACGCTCACGGCGGACAAACACTAGCCACGAGATAAAGATACCAACCAACAGACTGATTAATACTGTAAATGCCCCGTACAAGAAAATCTGACCTTTACTTTCATAAACCAAAACGTTTGCTTGGGTCTGCAAGTCGTTTACCTGACGTTGCAACTGTGCATTGCGGCTTAGTAACTCTTGATTGGCATCGGACAACGCCTGTTTAGATGGCTGCAGTTGCGCTGCTAAAGTGCGATTGATATCCAACGTTGAGTTGCTGGTTGGTGGAGCGTTTAGTGCTTCAGGTTCTGTCACCGGTATCGTTGCCAATGGATTGTTCACATCCATAGTCGTCACCGTTGGTGCAGCTTGTACCGATGCAGCAGCCATAAACATTAGGGTAGCTATGCTGAGTTTGTAATGACGTGTATTCAAATAAGAGACACGCTGACTCACGACGCTGCTACTTTTTCTGATGTGCTGTCATCTGGTTTTGGCAGTGCTTGAATGAACGGCTTGATATCTACATGGCTGTACACACCGTCGCGCAAGTAAGGCTCTTCGTTTGCCCATGCTTGTGCGGCCTCCAGAGAGTCAAAATCAGCAATGATTAGACTGCCTGACATAGCGCTTTGACCATGCTCAATAGGATTTGGACCTGCAATAATGAGTCGCTGCTCATTGTTCAGTGCTTTAAGACGGTCAAGATGTTCAACACGGGTAATCTGACGTTGCGCGCTGCTCTCTGCAACATCGTGACCAATAATGGCAAATAAGGACATAAGACTTCCTCAATAAAATGATGATTGATGTAAGTGTGTTTAATCAATAGATAAATAAAGCTTAATTCATAGCAACTAATGCCGTTACTATAAATGTTTAAAATACTGTAAATAGTTGAAATACTATGGATATTCAAAAATCGTATTTATTATAAAATAATAGCCTAAGTATTACTTAGTGGTTTTGTTTGTCAGTTCTGGATTTAAATAATTTTTTAATACCGCAAACTGAGCTATAACGAACACCAACATAATTGGAATCCAACCGTACGTTTTAAAGTTGATCCATGCTTCATCTGACATCGTAAACGCTGTGATATAATGTAAGACGCCCATCATGGCAAAAAACAATGCCCAAGCGATGGTGAGTTTTTTCCAGCCACTCATTGTGAGCGAAAAAACATCTTTCATTGCTAGCTGCATCAGAGGCTTATTAATCGCGGCACTTACTAATAGCGTCAAGGCAAAGATACCGTTAATAATTGGTGATTTCCAACGCAGATAGATGTCATCACGTAAGATTAAGGTACCACCACAAAACAGAATGGTTAATAGTAGAACAACCCATTGCTGCTTATCAAACTTGCCTTTTTGGCGAATAAAATGAATCGCATAAACGATAATAGTGGCGATGAGTAAAGCACCGGCCCCTGCCAAGATACCACTGTGACGCGCACCAATGAAAAAGGCAATTAAAGGAATAAAGTCTAATAGGGCTTTCATAACAAATAGGGTGTCCACCAAAAACGTATGGGGTAGTTTACACGTCTACTGCACCAAAAAAAAGCAATCAACGCGATAATCATTCTATATAGCGGGCTTGCTTAGTAACACTTTATGATTGTGGCTCATGAGCAGCACTGCTATCCAATATAACGATTCGATAATGTCAGTAGTTCTATATATTAAATACAGTCATTCCATCATAAAAGTGTTACTGCGTTAACCCCACTTGAAGTATTTAATATACATCTACATTCGGTTTGCTTGAATGACTTTTGAATTGAATCGACCATACAACGGCTGGCTATTGCATCGCTTCTTACTCTCTTTAATACTTATTATTTTAAAATGTTAAGGCTTATTTATGAAAATAGATTTACATTGTCACACCCACTACTCTGATGGTACTTATGGACCAACGGAGGTGATACAACGCGCCCATGCAGCTGGCGTCAATGTATTGGCTCTGACCGATCACGATACGCTAGCGGGAATTGATGAGGCGAGAGTCGCTGCTACAGCCTGTGATATGCAACTCATTAATGGTGTTGAAATCAGCTGTGAGCATACGCTCAGTGGTGGTTATGGTAAAAACAAATCAACCAACAAAATTGTCCATGTGCTAGGTCTTGATTTTACTGATCGTGAAAAAATGGATGCCACTCTACAGCAACTGCAAGAAAGCCGTGCCACTCGTGGTCAGAAAATCACTGAAAAACTTAGCGAGCTACTGGATATTAATTATGATGAGCTATGGCAGGCTGTACTTGATAAAGTAGGTGGTAATCCACAAGCAGTCGGTCGTGCTCATATTGGTCAAGTATTGTTTGAACGCGGTGAAGTAAAAACCGTACAAAAGGCCTTTGATAAATATCTGGCAGATAATAAACCTGCGTATGTGGCAATTGAGGCCCTAACGATGCAGCATGGTATCGAGCTAATCCATGCTTGTGGTGGTAAGGCTGTACTGGCGCATCCGACTCGTTATCAACTCTCAGCCACTCGCGTGCGCAAACTGATTGAAGAATTTGCCCAGTTAGGCGGTGATGCTTGTGAGCTGCCCGCCAATAGTGAGCCAGTTAGCACCCGCAGAATGGTCGATCGTAGTATCGCTGAGCACAATCTTGTCACCTCAATTGGTAGTGACTTTCATGGTAGTAATATGCCGTGGCGACGCTTGGGCGATGTACCGACGTTGAACCCCGAACAGCAAGGGGTTTGGCAGTCATTTAAGATGTTTGCTTAATTCGTGTTTTACAAGTATTCAAAAAATACCTATAAAATCCACTGAAAAGTGGTTGATTATCGTTTAATCTTGGAGGTTGCCTGAATTAATATATCAATTGAAATAATGTTTAAAACAAAGCGTCAGATATTGACGCGTGAACTATCAAATGGATTGATAATTCAGGCATAAATGGCCACACTGAATAAGTAGTTTTGGTTTCAGTAGTAATCATGAGTTGTCAGTTGTTATTCTCGTTTTAGCTCTATCAATTTTTCTATTTGCGGTAGCCCATTATGGCTGTATCTAAGTTTTATCTAGGCTACAAGCAGCTTTCTAAGGCGGTTTTTGAGTGGGAAGCAGCTGATAGGACTGCTCTACTAGCAGCATTTATGGTGATTGAGGTTTTTTCACATTGGCTGTGGTGCTTATTTGTTTGGTATCGCCGCGACATTTATAGTAATTACGTTGATATAACTCTGCTCTATCCACTATGGATTCTCGTGTCCATGGTAGGTGTATTTTTACTATGGATGTCCAGTCGTTTTTCACCAGTTAGAAACGCCAAGAGCAATTTGTATACGTGGCAAGCGATACTTATCACCATTTATAGTGCCTATATTACCTTTGTTATCACCATATTAGGGCATAGTAGTCTGGTAACGGGTGTCTCACTGGTAGGTGGTGCTATGCTAGGAATGATGCTCATTAGCCGGCGGTATGTATGGCGAGCATTTGTAGGGCAAATTATCGCAATCTTAGCAGTAACGTTGTTTCCTTATTTTGGTATCACGTTACCAAATTTGCGTCAAATGATTGCTACGACGCTGCCTCCTAATATTCATAGTTATGTCACTTATAATGAGATGGCTATGATGAAAGACGCTACCGCTGCCACTGTCCTGCCAAATGGAAGGTTAAATTGGGATAGTGTCAATTATCTGCGTCAATCTTCCAATCTGTTGTGGCGTTCTACCCATATTTATATGTCGTTACCAAAAGCCATTTTTATCATTTATATGTTTCGTACTTTGTTAGTGATATTAGATGACAGTAGAAAAGAAACCTTACAACATGCCAATCAAGACGAGCTGACACAACTAAAAAACCGTCGTTATGGTCTGATGCAAATGAAACAGGCATTAGTGAGCATAGAACGTGCTCAAGACTTTAGCGTAATTCTATTAGATTTAGATTGGTTTAAAGACATCAATGATAGCTATGGTCATGATATTGGTGATCGAGTGTTAGTGACAGTGGCACAAGCACTACTACAGTCTTTGACAGATGATGCCATTGTTAGCCGCTATGGTGGTGAGGAGTTTTTGATTGTACTACCAGATACGAAGCATGATAGTGCGATGGTTATTGCCGAACAACTACGGCTAAGCATCGCTGATCAAACCATCGTGGTCGATGACAATACTACCTTTAACGTGACCGCTAGTCTCGGGCTATACACGCTGACTCATGATGAGCGTCATTGCATAAAGCACACATGCGAAAAACTGTCACAAACCGAATCAGGGTATCAGTTTAAAAAACCACAGGTCAGTAAGTCGAATAGTGAACGAGCGGATAAAAAGGTTGATACAGTAGAATTGCCCCAAGATATTTGTCAGCGCTTGATCTGTATGGCGGATAAGGCTTTGTATAATGCTAAGGGCCTCGGGCGCGATAAAGTTGTGAGTGCTAACGAGATGTTAAAAGCAGGCGATACAAAGATAGAGTCGCTTTATAGTAATTAAAAATCGATAAAGCAGCTAGACATTCATAGATGATAGATGTCATCTATGAATGTCCTAATCTGTATCTACTTAATTAAAAGACCAACTGCTGTACCAAACTCGCCAATACACTGGTTGCAAAACTGCCAGTCGTTAGCGTGAAATTCAACACGAGTGTCTGCGAGTCTTCTTCTGAATCACGCCATTCCCATGTTAATGCTTCGATAGGTAAACGCAGCGCTCGTCGTTGTGCCTTTATATCTCGTTGCTCTAATCCTGCTGCTAACTGCGTCAATAAAAGGCTATGTTGTACAGTATCATTTTCAATGTCTGCCGCCGCATTACTGACTTTGTCATTGTCTATTCCCCACATCACAGCCGTTGGATGAATATCACCACTAGCCATTCGTTCACGTAATGTGTCATCTATCTCTTCACTGGTAAATATAGACCCTGAACCATCCAAGTTAAACACTTCACCGGATAGACCAGTATTCCAGCTACCATCTCGTACGCGTGCTGCCAATATCTCATTAAATATCAAGCTACGGGCTGCAGACAGCTCCATCGTGTTTTGCTCTCGCGGGGCACGCTTGCTTTTGCTTTTTTTAGACGATGGGCGAGGCGCTCGTGGTGGACGGGCAAACAGGGATAGTGCCTCTCTGACGTTATTGCCCTGACGACCGAAACGCTGAGGACCAAAATAATTGGGGACGCCGCTCTGACTAATATTCGATAAATACTGCTCGACTGCTTCTTTTGCAGACAATAATTGCTCAGGTTCTGGTGTCTCAGTATCGATATTTTCAAACTGAATATTACGCAAGGTAATCACGAATTGATTGGCACGATGCGTACCACGATTGAGCTTTTTGTTATGCCAATGCTGGGCGAGAATAGTGACTGACTCTGTCTCTCCGATATCTATTGGCGCAAACTCAGTTACTGGTAGTTGCTTCTTTGGTATTCGTAGGCTAAACCACTGTGTCGTCAACGCATGACGATCCTTTAATCCTGAATATCCAACATCACGCAATGGAATCTCTGCCCACTCTGATAGTAGTTTGGCCAAATAAGCAGTATTCATTCCTGATTTTTCTATATGCAACCATAGATGCTCACCTTCATTGGTGAAGTCTAATGGCAATAGCTCATTAACGATGAAATCCGTAGTATTGGCTTTATAAGTTGCCTGTTTTAACGGTGGCTGCATCGGCTGTGGCAACTGCGTAGTATCTGCGGCAGCTGTAATATCAATATCAGCTATATCAACGGATGCGCTCGTGACTGGCTTGCTCTCCGAATGTGATTCGGAGTCAGAGATCGTAGGCGTTTCAATATGGTTGTCTGGATAAGTCATAAAGTAGTCTTTTATTTTGATTGTAAATTTAAAATGGAAGTCATAGTCATAGAGGGTCTAAACGAAACTCGCAAACTTACGTTTTGCAACGCAGTAAACATACAAAAAAACAGCGTGTGCTAAATGGTCTTGTTACTATCGATGAATAGGGTATGAAAAAAGCATTCTGAAAATCAGTACTATAGTTGATTCAGTTTGAAAGAGATACAAGGCAACCGAGTACAGATGTATGTTTGATACTTCAAGCGAAGTTAAGGCTGTCACTCTTTTATAGAGGATTGACTATATCTGTTGAATTACTTGATTAAGTAGAGTTGTTTTCACCCCATTCTTATTAGAAGTCCATTATAACCGTTAAGGAAGACTTATGACCAATGCAACGATTAACACAGTTACTATCAGTAAGGCAGATATTCCAAGTGGCGGTATGAAATCATACAAGCAAGATGATAATAGTATCATTTTAATCACTCGAGACGACGATGAGTTTCACGCGTTTGATGGTAAATGCCCACATGCGGGAGCGGATTTAGGTACTGGGCTACGCTGTGGCAACCGTGTGGTTTGCCCATGGCATCATGCTACTTTTGATAGTCGTGATGGCACATTGTTGGAGCCGATTGCCACCGAAGGCTTGACCCAATATCAACTGACTGACAATGGCGAAGAGTTGATTGTGACGACGTCAGCCAAAGAAAATATCAGCGTATCAAACGATAAATTGAAAGACACTCATACTGTGATTGTGGGCGGCGGTGCAGCTGGGTTTATGACGGCACATTACCTGAGAAATACCGGGTATGGCGGTGATATCACATTGATTAGTGCTGACAATAAAGCTCCTTATAATCGTCCGTTATTGTCTAAAGCTTTTTTGGCAGGGAATATGCCAGAAGAGAAGTTACTGCTTGGCGGTAGCGACTGGGCCACGAACAATAATATTGATTTGCGCTTGAATCAAACTGTGAGCAAAGTATTGCCCAATGAGCGTACTTTAATGGTTGTTAGTGATAGCAGCAACAGCAACAACGATGACAATGGTAGTGATGAAAGTATATCGGCCGATTATTTGGTAGTGGCCACAGGATCGTCGCCTACCATACCGCCTATTACTGGAGCAGATTTAGATGGCGTGTATACCTTACGCAGTATGGATGATGCCAAGTTGATCAAAGCGGCCAGTCATGATCAGCGTGTAGTGATTATCGGTACTGGTTTTATTGGTATGGAGGTCGCTTCGGCTTTAGCGCAGGCAGGCACGACAGCTTCAATCACAGTGGTTGGGCAGTCTGACCGAGTGATGGGTAATATCATCTCAGAAACTGTTAGCAAAGCACTTATCAAGTTGCACGAAGAAAACGGCATTAACTTTGTGTTAGGTGCCAACGTGAATGAAATTACCAAGGTTGAAAACAAGTCTGACAGCAGTGAGGCAAGACAAACCTTTTCACAAGTAGGTGGTGTGACGCTTGCTAATGGCGAGCATATCGATGCCGACATTGTGATTTTAGGTACTGGGGTATCTGCCAATACCGAGCTGTTAGAAGGGGTCAACGACTCTGATGGGGTACAGGTCGATAGCAAGCTGCAATTGCGTGATGGAGTTTATGCACTGGGTGATATCGCAAAAGCATCTGGGCAAATGGGGCGTATGCGTATTGAGCATTGGCGAGTGGCATTACAGCATGGGCTTGTGGCGGCAGCTGCGATATTAAAAGACGAGACAGTAGAAACGTTAGATGCCCGTGTGCCGTTTTTTTGGACTATGCAATTTGGCAAAAGCCTACGCTATAGTGGCCATGCCCAAACACCAGACAACAGCATATTACTTGGCACCCCAGACACGCTGAATTATATTGAATACTACTTTGATGATGACAGTAATGAGAATAGCCGAGCCACTGCGGCCAGTACATTAGGGCGTGACCAAGAGCTAATTGCTTTTGCTGAGCTATTACGTATAGGTCAAGCCCCAACTCGTGCTCAAATCAACTCAGGATTCGATATTATTAATCAAGCAAAAGTGTTATCGCGCTAGTACTATCAAGCAATAAGTATTAGTATCTTGGGCATGTCATCAATTAGCACATTAATACATTTAGTGGTCTTAAAATGGCTAAATTTTGATAAATATCGTCAGAAGTTTTGTCAATATGTTCATATTAACGGCAATTTCTTCCTCATTTATCTACAATTTTTCTCATTTTAAGCCTCACAATCTAATTGATGACATGCCCTAGACTGGCTTAGGAGTCTAAGCCAGTTTTTTTATACATGAATAAAAAAGGAAAATTATAATATGAGCGAAAATACTATAAATAAGAGCACTGTAGATAAGAGTACTATAAATGAAAACCACTTGAGTAAAGAGTCTGTGTTTCTACGTGAAGCCACATTAGATGATATTAGTGCACTTGAGCAGCTATTAAATTGCTGCTATCGCGAGACATCAGGTTGGACCAACGAGGCCGATTTGATTGGTGGTATTCGAACCACCTCAGTTGAGCTTGCTGCTGTTATTAATGACCCGAACCACTATTACTTTGTTTATCCAAAAACGATAACCGGCGAACGCGATGGAGAAGAAACGGGTGAGATACTTGGCTGTATCGCTGTCGATATTAAAACTGATGCTGACTCGAATAAAAAAGCTTATATCGGTATGTTTGCGGTACATCCTGTGCTACAAGGGCAGGGCATTGGTAACGTGATCCTACAAGCGGCGGAGACTTTTGCAGATAGACACTTACAGTCACAGAATCACCTGAGCTGTTTGACCATGTCTATTCTTAGCCATCGTCCTGAGCTATTGGCTTATTATGAGCGCCGTGGGTATCAGTTAAATGGTAATAAAATGCCGTTTCCCAATGATGGCAATAATGGCGAGCCAAAGCGTGAAGATTTAGAGCTATTAGAGCTAGAAAAAATGGTTGGCTGATAATGTAGGTCTAGTAAAAAGACACTCAGAACTAGGATGTTTTATTTAACCCCAAAAATATCTAAAAGTCATAAACAGACCCACGCTCAACAATAAAAATGCCACGATGATTAATCGCTTAAACCAATTAAATGCTGGCAAGCGCGTGGCATTATCATCAGACATAAGATAAGCAAATAAACAAAGCAAGCTTGCTGCTAACGTCATGATCCCAAGACCAATCGGTAATATAAATAAATACACCTGCCACACAGTCATCTCTCAGCAACCATTATTAAGCGCATGATAGCAGCATCGTGATTGCGCTGTCTGTATGAACGTGACTTCACTTAAACTTTTTAGAGCTATTCAAACAGAAGTGATTCAATTATAAAAAAGCAATATTAAATAAAAATAGGCAAATATCGAGAAATTAAGTTGGGTTTAAAGTTATAATTTTGTATAGCTCATTGAATATGTATTGTGTAGATTGAGAGTATGCTCTAAGTAAAATAGTTGTATTAATCCTATCATTTGCTGGCTATTCGAATACATCTTTAAATGTTCAGAAAGTTTTAAGCACTAAGGATAGATATGAATATAGCTTTTATACTTAATATGAGACTCAAACCGATTGCTTTATTGTCGGGGCTGCTAGTTTCGCCACTATTGTCCTATTCGGCCTTGGCGCAAACCTATCAAATCCAAGGTTTCTCGGACGATTATTATGCAGTCATTGACCAATTAGGCGAGTATGGCTATGAGGCGAACAGTATCATCAAAATTATAGATGAGAAGACACATAAAACCCTTATCAGTCAACCTGCTAGTATCGATATTGAATATGAGTTAAGTAATAGCGAAGAACATGAGTTGGGTGAAAAAGTCAGTGCCAATATCGTTAGTATTCCTTATGGCGAACATAGTGTGTTGATCTATGACGATTTTAATTTTGATGGACAAAAAGATTTAGCGATAAAAGATGGGCGCAATGGTTGCTATGGTGGGCCTTCTTATCAAGTTTATCTAAAAGATGGTGAGACTTTCGTTCATAGCGAAGGATTTACTGATTTAGCACAAGGCTATTGCGGATTTTTTGGGTTTAATAAAACCACTAAAACCTTAGATACCATGAGTAAGAGTGGCGCAGGATGGCATCAGTATTCAGAGCATAAAGTGATCGATAATAAGCCGGTGGCGGTACATGTGCTTGTAGAGGAATATAATTCAAAAGGTCTAATTTCTATCACCGAGAGAACAAGAGTGAATGGCAAAATGGTAGAAGATAGTTATGAGATGTTACCTGAGTACGATAACGAAAACGACGATGGGACATTGCCTTTCATTTATAAGTTGGATTTAGATAACGGTAAAAAAATGGTTTTAAATAAGACTTATGACAAGGAAGGTGAGCAGATGTATTATGCCTTTGCCGATAAAAATGACAGAATCGAGCTGTATTATGATGGGCCATTTGTTTATGACACGGCTAAAAAAACACTTAGCTTTCTCAATAAGCCTGTGGTTTATCAGATCAATAAGCAAGGCATTACGGTGAGACAATCTAATAAGAGCGTTTTACTCAAGTCAGTGCCACAGAGCGAGCAGGGAAGTCTGGAAAAACTTGGGCATTTTGACAATGTGAGCGTTAGATAAAAACATTTATTCTAGGACGGGACATTCCAAACTAAAAAGGCTACTCCGTTGAGAGTAGCCTTTTACTTTTAGCTAAGATAATAAGTTTAGCGCATCGTCAACTAACGCATCGTCACAAACTCTTCTGAGCCAGTGGGATGAATGGCAACCGTATTGTCAAAGTCAGCTTTAGTCGCGCCCATTTTGATGGCAACTGCAAAGCCTTGAATCATCTCATCAACACCAAAACCAATACCGTGCAGACCAATGACTTTTTCGTCATCGCCCAAACATACCAATTTCATGGTGCATTTTTGGCGATGCTGAGTCACTGCACTATACATAGAGGTAAAGCTCGATTTATAGCATTTGATATTGTCTTTGCCATAGCGTTCAATCGCGTCAATTTCAGACAAACCGATTGTACCGATAGCAGGATGAGTAAAGATAACCGTCGGTATCAACGTATAGTCTAAGTGCTCATTGGGCTTATTGTTAAATAAACGCTCTGACAAGCGGCGACCTGCGGCAATCGCCACTGGGGTCAAATCAACACTGTTTTCGATAATATCGCCGACTGCATAGATGTTGTCGATATTGGTGTTTTGGAACTCATCGACTTTGATTTTGCCAGTTTCAGTCGTCGCGACCTCTGTCACTTGCAGATTGATATTGTCCGTAGAAGGCGCACGACCAATGGCCCAAATCAAGCAATCTACTGTGTCAATACAGTCTTCGCCACCACTATTGGTAGATAGGTTCAGGCTGTCGTCGTCATTTTTATTGACTTCATTGATGGCAGTGTTGGTGTGTAGATGAATACCATCTTGTTCCATCTCTATCAGCAAGGTTTCTACAATAGTATGATCAAATGCGCGTAGTGGCGAGTGTTTACGCACATACAAATGCACCTCTGCACCCAGACTGTTTAGTACGCCTGCGATTTCGACAGCGATATAACCAGCGCCTACAATCGCCACGCGTTTTGGCAAGTGATTTAACGCAAAAAAGCCGTCAGAATCGATGCCGTATTCTGCACCTTTGATGTTTGGTTGAATCGGGTGACCGCCCGTAGCAATCAAAATATGATCAGCGGTAATGAGTTCGCCGTTCACTTCTACGGTATTGGTATCGACAAACTTGGCAAAGCCTTTGATCACTTCGACGCCATTTTTCGCCAAGTTATTGTCATAAGAGCGGTGAATATTTTCGATGTACTGTTGACGGCTTTGGACCAGTTTTTGGAAGTCAAAACCTTTAAACTCAACATCAAAACCATAATCGGGCGCATATTTATGGATGGCTTCGGCAACTTGCGCGCCATACCACATCACCTTTTTAGGAACACAGCCCAAATTCACACAAGTGCCGCCCAGTTGGTTGGCTTCGATAATAGCGCATTTTTTGCCATAGCTTGCTGCACGGTTGATTGAGGCGATACCGCCGCTGCCGCCGCCAATGGCGATATAGTCATAATGTTTGGTCATAATCAGGTCTCTTTATTAAATTGTTATTGGTACAGTTTTAAGGTTTATTGTTTTGAATGCTATTGGTTTGGACTCTACTGTAATGGGTCTTATAATCCATCTTACAAGTTTTTTATGGTTAAGGTGTATTGAGTTGCTTCCATGTTGTCAGTATTTATATAGCTAAGCTTATCTAAACCCACTTAAACAATAGCACGACGTCTATAAAATAACAGCCCAGGAATCGACAAACCCAGTACCAATCCTGAGGTCACAAACAAAGCCTCAAACAAGTACACCATCATTTGACTAAATAACTCGTCTGAAAAACCAAAATAGCCAATCTGCACCATACTGACCATGGCCTTATACGCGGCGATACCGGGCATCATACAGATGACACTTGGCGAAATAAGCGCTTTAGGCGGTAGGGTATATTTCTTAGAAAAATACACACCCAAAAAACTGGCAAGCATCGCTCCAAAAAAGCTAGCTACTACAAGATGTACTTGCTGATGGACAAGGGCAGTCTTTAGTCCGAACCCAAAAGCAGTCATGAGCAAACATGGCAGAATATAGCGCTTGGGAACGGTGAACATCAGCGTCCAACCAAGGGTGATGATGCAAGACAGTACGACGGTTTCGATAAACCACATGTCAAAACCCCCAGTGCTGTATTTGAAGTAAAACAAGGGCCATCACAATGCCAACGCACGCGGATAGGGTCAGCATATAGGTAAACACGGCACGCCCAACCCCGATATTGACATAGCCTTTTAAAATATCTGAAAAAGAATTGATGAGCGGGAAGCTTGGCACCAGTAGCAGCACACTGGAGGCAACGGCGATATCGGCATTATTCCCAATATCAAAATAATAAGTAGTTGCGCCAATCAAGGACGCAATAAAGGCCGTCACGATGACCGTTATAAACGGATTAAAGTGGTGTTTGGACAGATAAATGCGAGTGAGCATCGCCACCATACCAGCGACAAAAGTCACAGCCGTCATCAACCAACTGGCGCTATTCAAATAAGCAAATGCAGCACAAGAGATGCCAACGAATATGCCGACTAGCCATGTTGGATAAACCGTCTTGTCTAACTCATCAAAGGCAAGCGTAGTCAGGTCTATCAAATCATCATTATCTACGGTGTCTTCGGTCTTATTAACGATTTGCTGAATTTGTACCAATAAATTGACGTTGATGCTCTGATTGATGGTGTCTCTGGTAGTGGTGATACAGCGCTCATCACAGATAGTGGTCAAGGTAAGGGCATTAAAATTGAGCGAGCATTCTACGCTGTTCATTCCCAAAGCAATGCCCAAGCGTTTGGACAAGTCCACCACAATGGCAGACTCAGCACCATACTGCATAAGGAGTAATCCGCAGCGCACGCATAGTCGGGTAATGCGCTGCTGCTTTACATAACTGATAGAGGTCATTGTGGAAGTACGCACGTTGGTTATTGATACGCTATTATAAAGGGTCTGGGCGCTGACGCGCAGGCATTATTGGACATTATATTTAATGCGACTATAAAGGATAAGTTTTTTTGGCAAGGAGAATAATGAACGAATATCGCTTATTGTATCAAAAGTTACTATAATGTTATTTATCTTATCTAAATAATACTCTACGATAACTATACATAAGCTAAACACACTATGATTATTAAACAATTCTTTGCTGCATTCACTTATATCTCGCTACTTTTTATGATTCCGTTATCTTTGATAGGCTGTGATAAAAGCTCTGACAGCAATATTAAAGACAACAATGAGACAGTAATAGAATGTTCTAATGAAGTGTGTGATGAACGGTTTTCTGTACTGCCTGCTGATGCTGACATAACCAATGTTGAAGATCCAACCAGTTATTTTTTAGCCGACATTAGACAGAAGTATCCGGATGCAGTTGCACTATATGTAGGCGCTTATAACTCTAGTGGACGAGAAACAACTATTGATATGCCTGATATAAAAGAACCTGTCATTTTATATCTAAGCTCGTATAGCCCAATACATTGGAACATCAATACGACCGTTATCGATAGCGAGAATAACGAGTACGAATCCAATGTAATTGGTGTGGTATATGGCAGTTATAGTGAAGGTTCACAAGTTAGTGGCGTGAACAAAAAACTGACTTTTGATCATGGTCATAGACTGGGTAACTATAACTCCGATGTTAGCTGTAGCTGTGCTGGTGGCAATTTTCGCTGTGATGGTAGCGATGTAATCTTAGACATCGGCTCATTGCAACATAGGTATGGCTTTAAAGTGATAGGTTATACTGGTGCATCTTCAGTCGATAAAGTGTCTTTTAGCAACACTAACCGTTCTATAAATTTTGCAAAATTGGCTACCGTTAATTATAAAAAGATAGAAGCAAAAAAAAATCAGTGTACAAATAGGGTCCATTCTAATTTTGAGGATACATATACAAATCTAACCGAAAATCATCAAGACAGCCTCACCTTTTATAGTGATACTTCCTCTTATCTTATTCAAACAAAGTCAAACGCAGGTCAGGTGCAAACTAATGACTCGCAAATGTTTGATAATCATCTATACAAGTTTCCTTTCACCACTAATACCTGGGGCGACTTTCTAAATCCTAAACGTAAAGTACCTGACTCGGGTTACATGGCTTATTACATTGATGCGAATAACGTAGAAAAGGTAGTCAAAGCAATGCCAGTTTCTGCCATTCAAAAAAAGTACGCTTATGATGAGTTTTTAGGGATTCCTTCGAGTAATTTGAATGCGTATTGGGTCGGGGTGTTAAACGCGCCTAAATCAGAGTTTTATAATATATTGATGAATAAAAGCTGGTCTGGTGGCAGGGTTTCCATTGATAGGCGCGTCATTCTTGAGCAGGGACTTCATGATGTTGAGCAAAAAGTATTTATTCCAAAAGGCAATCACATTATTGAGGTTGAGTATTCAAACAGTTGGCATACCACTGATGTCAGCGTCATGCTAACACCAATATCAGAAGTGAAACAGCCCACAGACCCTAGTGACTTTTTAGTAGACATCAAGACTCAATATCCTAATGTCGTCGCGTTATATGCTGGTGCTTATGAAGCGAATAATCAAGCGGTTGTGCTCGATATCCCAAAGAGTACAGCGCCTATAGTTTTATATCTAGGATCTTATCGCGCGATCAAGTGGCAAGTCAATAATCCACATAAAACAAAAGTTGTTGGTGTGGTCTATGGTAGTTATGACGACGGTACCAAAGTACAGGGTGTCTCTCAAGATATGGTGATCAATACAGGCAAGCAGTTTGGTAGCTATGCAACCAATGAGGTTTGTCACTGTGTTTCTGATATGGATGAATGCATAAGCCAAGGGAAATCTACCAGATTCAAAGCATACAAATCCTATAATATTCCAGTCGTGGAGTTTGTTGGTGATTATTCGACAGACTATCTATCTTTTAATAAATATACTGGTAATCAGTGCTCATGAGCGCTTAAATATACATGAGTTAAAGTAGTACGTGATCGGTATGATGCCAGTGAATGGACCTTTGTAATAATTGGTCTGTTTAAATGTGAGGTTGAATCGTAGTGTAGTCAGATTGAAGAGAAGCTAGAACGTACGGTAGACACGCTGCTGCTGTACGTAACTGATAGAAGTCATGGGTTAGATACGCAGGTTGGTTAGTATTGATACGCTATTATAAAAGGTATAGATGTAATGAGAAGACATTATGACATTATATTGAAAGCTAAGATAAAGTATAAGATTTTTTGGCAAAAAGCATAAAATGTCTAACTTGTAGGTTGGATAGCGTTAGTGATAACCACCCAATAAAAAAGGCCACTCTCTAAAGAGCGGCCTTTTTTATATAGTCGGTTCAATATAATTTGGATACAAGGAAGGCGAGTGAAAGTACTACAACTCGTAGACTAAGCAAGCCTGACACCGTATCCAATTTATAGAGGATTGACTATAACTGTCTAAAACATACGAATTAGTGCTGATGGCCTTGACCTTCAGGTTTTTCATACCCTTTGGCAGTCATACATGCATCTAGTTTTTTCATATCACTTTGACTTGGGCGACTGTCTTTAGACATTTTTACGCCAGCATTTTTAGCACAATCATTCATGGCTTGTTTCATGTCAGCTGATGTCGCTGGTTTTTGATGACTGTAACTGCTCTCTGACGTTCCGCTTGAAGCACAGGCGCTAACACCGACAGTAGATGCTAGGACAATAAATAATAGTTTTTTCATATGAAATTCTCAATTAAGTATTTTTATATAGTTGCAGTTCATGAATAACGTTGAACCATTTAAATATTAATACAATTAGAATTTAAATACATTTAACAAAAGATTAAGAAAGGTAACGTAATAGGGGAGTACAAATGGAAACGTTGCAAAAACAGTAATAAACCAATACCTAAGACCTTTAGGCCAGTTGACGTTTGCCGCTCTCATTGAATGAATAATAGGTTGTCGAATTGATAGACTTTTGTGTTCTTTAATGATAATCTCACTCGATAATTTAGATACATTACTTACATAGTAGTTACATTCTTAATTATATGGTGCTCTTAGTTAATGTCATTAATGTCATTAATGTCATTAATGTCATTAATGACATTAATGACATGAATTTTAGTAGTGGGTTTTGACTTTATAAATTCATTGCCTTTATTTTCGCTATTTACTTTAACTGTATCTTTCAAATTGGACGTCTAATGACAACTTTTAATAAAATGAAAAATGTTCTATTGCTAACTACAATTACTAGTTTGGTGGGCTGTACTACTGTCGCCGATATGGCAGGGTACGATACTGCTACCTTAAATAGCGATGCGGCGAAAAGTTACTCTCAAGTGGTTTCTAGTGCCAAGAGTCAAGGCGCAGTAGATAATACATCTGCCACCGCTATTCGAGTTAAAAAAGTCTTTAACCGTATAAAGCCTTACGCTGTTCAAGCTAATACAACAGGCGTGCCTTTTGATTGGCAAATTACTGTTATAAAGTCACCTGAACTAAATGCTTGGGCGATGCCTGGTGGCAAAATGGCATTTTACACAGGTATTGTAGAGACGTTAAAGTTAACTGATGCAGAAATCGCTGCAATCATGGGTCACGAAATGACCCATGCATTGTCTGAGCACAGTAAAAAGGATGCAGGACAAAAGGTTCTGACTGGTTTAGCAATGCAGTTAGGTGGTGCGCAACTACAGTCAAAAACAGGGTTGAGTGATAATGCATTAGGCTTAATTAATGACCTAGGTATTGATAAGCCGTTTTCTCGTAGTCAAGAATCACAAGCCGATGCGGGTGGTTTGCGTTTGATGGCGCAGGCAGGCTACAATCCAGCGTCTGCAGTGTCAGTATGGGAAAAAATGGAGGCCGAAAATGGTCGTAGTAGCGCCTTAGTTACTTTGACGTCTACGCATCCAAATTCTGGGCAGCGTATCGCTAAAATCAAAGCACTCTTGCCTGAAGTTACGCCAATTTATCAAGCGGCTGCTAAAGCACCTTAATAGATCAGTACAGTACTATTAGAAAAGTATAGCAAATAAAAAAGCAAGTCGAGAGACTTGCTTTTTTTGCAAAGAAATATCGAGAAATGACTGGTTTGTCTTTTATCTTAAGATTGAGGTTTCTACAGCTAGCAAGCATATGCTGCTAGCTAAAACGTTTGTTGAACTCAGATTCGTCCATAAATAGGAGGATTATTACTTCGAACATAGAGATTATTACTGGTATAAATGTCCAACAGAACAATAAATATAAAATACCCCAAAAAACCTGATCTAAATAAAATTTATGTATGCCAAGACCTCCTAAAAGAAAGGCTAGCAATGCTGCTGTACCCTTACTTTTTCTATTTCCCTGTACGATAGGAATAGGATTTTGAGTCGGTAAAGGAGGTGGGACAGCTTTAAATGGTGCAGGTTTCGCAATAGGAAAGCCACAATTAGTACAAGATATGCTTTGATTGCTAATAGATTTAGAGCACTCAGGACACCTAATTAAAAACTTCATTTTAGAAGTTGGACATCCACAATTAGTACAAGAGAGGCTTTGGTCGCTAATTTTGTGTGTGCATTCAGGACAATCAATAATGGCCATATATTTTCCATTTTTCGCAATTTTTTAGTTATCGTTTCAATATCAATCGTTACTTACGCTGTATTTTCTTCAATTTAAAAATAGACCATAACGTGTTGTAAAATCTTATGAATGTCTTCCTTAGCTAGAAAGTAAATGATAATGCAGCTAATAATGAACATAGTTGTGTTATCGAAAAATCCTTGTTCATCATGTTCCCCAGCTTCTTTAAGCTCCTTAAGAAGTTTAAGCTCTTTAAGTTCTTCAGGTGAAAGTGGAATATCTTTGGATGTTTCAGACTTTATAAGAGGAAAGCCACAATTAGTACAGGAGATGCTTTGATTACTAATAGATTTAGAGCATTCAGGACATTTAATTGAAAATCTCATTTTAGAAGTTGGAAGCCCACAGCTAGTACAAGTTACGCTTTGGTCGCTAATTTTGTGTGTGCACTCAGGACAATTAATTAAAGCCATATTTATTCCTTTATTTAGCTAATAGATGGCTTATTCCCATAGTCAAAATTGACTATATTTGTTCTGTTTAGTTCGCTTCTGGGCTTATTTTGATACATCACTTACAAATAACACCGATTTGTATCCACTAATTTCACTCATATAGTTTATCTTGCATACAATTGGCACGCTCAATTGCCTTCCACTGACTATATTCCGGATCGTCCTTCCCTAGATAAGCGCTGTTTACTTTTATAGCTTGTTCACATATTGCTCGATCATCACTTTTTCTGCGTGCTATGTCCCTCTCTTTTTTATCGTCCGCTGCTTTATTAACTACTTTTTCGTTGTAAGGCTCTTTTGTTTCTATTGGTGTTTCCCGTACTTTATATTCTTTCTCACTACCCGAAGGGTCGTTTGATAATAAAACTTCCCTCGGTCTTGCTTCTACTGATATCACTGGCTCTGGCTTGAATTGCTCCAATGTTACCTTTTCAACTACTTCGTTCCTTGGAGCTTCTAGCGCTACTACTTTTTCAACTATTTCATGATGTTCTATATTTTTTGACACTACTCTTTTAGTTGAACATATGAAATTAACAATATCTTGATCTGTCCAATCTGGTGTTGGTGTATACCAATCCCCTAGATCTGCCGATATTAATGCTTCAAGATTAGCTGATGATGTTTTTCTTATTTTATTGTTTGTGCAGTCAATTTGCATTTCTCCATAAGCGTCACTTTCGTTCCCTCTACGTGCATACTTAATATTTTCAATGTCATAAGATGTAAAATGAGAGATGAGAAAATAGCGCCCATCTTCACCTGAACCAGAAAGTAACATTGGTATCTGTGTTAATGGAGAATCAAATACTGATTCTTGGACTTGTGGTGATTCTTTATCAGGTTCTGACTGCACTTCATTGTATTGTCTTGCTTTTTCTGTATAGCCATCATAAGCACTTACAAGCCAAAAGCCTATAAGAACTATAATAATGATTAGGAAGATAGTTGCGCCAGAACAGCCACTATTTTTTTGTCTTTGACGACGGTTTTCTAGTGAATTATTGTTGGTGAGATCTGCTTGTTGCAAAGTAGGAGGAACAGCTCTAGCAGTAGGGAAACCGCAGCTAGGGCAAGCAGCACTTTGATCGCTGATGCTCTTGGAGCATTCAGGACAATTGATTAGAGCCATGCTTTTTCTTCTTTATTTTCATATGCAATATCCCGAGCACATTTCTGCAAGGGTAAGTACTACAAAATTAATTAAATGTTTGGGAAATAAGATAAGGATTATAACTTATCAGTAATATTTGAGCAACAAATGTTAAGATTCCATATTAACTAAAGTAGAGTGTTTAAAGTCTACTTTATTTGTCACAGCCAACAAAAAAGGCCACCCTATAAAGAGTAGCCTTCTATCATTAATTATTTGAAGTACTAATTATTTCGTACGGCCTTAACCTTCAGGTTTTTTATACCCTTTTGCAGTCATATATGCCTCCAATTTTCAGCATCAGCTTACCTATCAAAATCAGAATAAGTTAAGTAAACCTATAACGATACCTAATAAAAAACATATACCGAGAAGTAAAGTCTTATACGTGGACATTTCAAACCCCTGTCCAGAACAGCTTGAATAATATCTTTTTTTATCATAACTCTTGAACAGTTCAGCATTACATATTTCTTTTTTAGTAAGTAAGCCAACGGCAACTGGGGTTTTATAATAAAGTTTATAGTATGTGACTTGAGTACCTACTAGCAATACGTCCTTGCCTGTGTATTTACATAAATCGTAGTAAAAAACGGTATCTTCATAGGCATCCCGAATATAGGCTTTGTATAAGATACTATCTATATTAGTAATGATGCCATCACTTATATCAGGACCCATTTCTTCCTCTAAAATTTATATGTTGGGCGAAGATTATAATACCCAATGATCGTGTAGTTGATTCAGTTTAAAAGAGATGCAAGGCAACCGAGTACAGATGTAGACGCGATACTTTAAGCGAGGTTAACTTGTCCGAGTTGTGGCTGTCATCAAGAAACATTAGCTGAACGGAGAGTATTTTATTGTTCTCAACAAAAAAGCCACTCACTAGAGAGTGGCTTTTCATCATCGTCTATCTAAAGACACTAATTAATGTGTAGATGGACGGCCTTCAGGTTTTTTATACCCTTTTGCAGTCATACATGATTCTAGTTTTTTCATATCGCTTTTACTTGGGCGACTGTCTTTAGTCATTTTTACGCCAGTTCTCTTAGCACAATCATCCATTGCTTGTTTCATGTCAGCTGACATCGCTGGTTTTTTGTGACTGTGGCTGCTATTTGATGTTCCGCTTGATGCACAGGCAGCAACGCCAACAGTAGAGGCCAAGACAATAAATAGTAATTTTTTCATGGAAAGTCCTTAAAATTTTAAAGGTCGTATTAAAGGGAATAGCGTCGACTCGTGCACGCTATATCGTTCTCAACCAGTTATTTCTATATCGTATGCGTTTACGCATGATGTTGTGCTATTTAAATATTAATACAATTAAAGTTTAAGTATCTTTAATAAATATTAAGAAAGGTAACGCAACGTAGCCGTACAGGTTGAAATTTTACACACATCTATCAGTTAAGGTTTCCAACTCATGGACTGGGTAGCGCTTTATAGTATTCAATAAAATAGTACCTAACAAAACAGTATCTAACAAAATAGCATCTAACAAAAAAGGCCACCTTATTCAGTAGAGTGGCCTTTTATCAATAGTTCATTAACGGGTATCAGCTTACTTCTTTCATGCCTTGTTCAAGCATCGGCTTTAAGAATATACCCGTGTAAGATTCTTTGACTTCCGCCACTTCTTCAGGCGTACCTTCAGCGATGATCATGCCGCCACCTTTACCGCCTTCAGGGCCAAGATCAATCACCCAATCCGCCGTTTTGATGACATCCAAGTTATGCTCGATGACCACGATGGTATTACCTTTATCACGTAGGGCATGCAAGATGTTGAGCAGCTTATCGATATCATGGAAATGCAAACCAGTGGTTGGCTCATCCAAGATATAGAGCGTCTGTCCTGTATCACGTTTGGCAAGCTCACGAGCCAGTTTGACACGCTGTGCTTCACCACCTGATAACGTGGGCGCAGACTGTCCGAGACGGATATAGCTTAGACCAACATCCATCAAGGCTTGCAAACGACGATAAATCGCTGGAATGGCTGAGAAGAACTCAGTCGCGTCTTCAACGGTCATATCGAGTACGTCGGCGATGGTTTTGCCTTTATAGTGAATCTCTAGGGTCTCGCGGTTATAGCGCTTGCCTTCACAGGTGTCACAGGGCACATACATATCCGGTAAGAAATGCATCTCAACTTTGATGAGACCATCACCTTGACACATCTCACAGCGTCCACCTTTTACGTTGAAGCTAAAGCGACCCGCTTTATAACCACGGGCACGCGCTTCTTGCGTTTGTGCAAACATCTCACGTACTGGGGTAAACACGCCTGTATAAGTCGCTGGGTTTGAGCGAGGTGTACGACCAATTGGGCTTTGATCGATATCGACCATTTTGTCTAGATGCTCAAGACCGCTAATGCTTTCGAACTTGTCGGCAATCAGTGTTGAGGCATTGTTTAACTGAGTCGCGGCTAATGGCATTAGGGTACGGTTGATCAAGGTTGATTTGCCCGAACCCGATACGCCAGTCACGCAAGTCATAATACCAATGGGAATGGTCAAATCTACATCATGTAGGTTGTTGCCTGACGCGCCTTTTAGCTCAATCGTCATCGGTACTTTTTTGGGTTTGGCTTTACCTTTGACTTCCACATCTATCATTTTTGGCTGATGACGAATGGCTGGAATCTCGATTCTCTTTTTACCAGACATGTATTGTCCAGTCAGCGAGTCCTTATTTGCCATGATGTCATCGACCGTACCTTGAGCAATGACATGACCGCCATGTACACCTGCGCCGATACCGATATCGATGACGTGATCCGCTTGGCGAATCGCATCTTCATCATGCTCAACGACCAGTACCGTATTACCCAAATCACGTAAGCGTGTGAGGGTTTTTAGCAGACGATCATTGTCACGTTGATGCAGACCGATGGATGGCTCATCGAGTACATACATCACGCCCATCAGACCGGCACCAATTTGGCTAGCAAGACGAATACGTTGTGCTTCACCGCCCGATAGCGTTTCAGCAGAGCGAGCCAAGGATAAGTAATCCAGTCCAACACTCACTAGAAAGTTCAGACGCTCATTGATCTCTTTAAAGATTTTTTCTGCGACTTCGCCTTTATGACCACCAATTTTTAGCGTTTTATAATATTCTGCTGCATCACCGATAGACAGTTTGACGATTTGAGCGATGGTCTGATCATCAACACGGACATTGCGTGAGATTTCATTCAGACGCGCACCATCACAGACGTTACAAGTCGTATCAGCTAAGTATTTGGCCAGCTCGTCACGGACGAGATTGCTTTGCGTCTTAGCATAACGACGCTCTAGATAAGGAAGCACGCCTTCAAATGGTACAGTTTTATTGGTTTTACGACCGCGCTCATCGGTAAAGTTAAAGGTTAGCTTCTCTTTACCAGAGCCATTCATAATGAGGTCTTGTTGCTCTTTTGGCAGGTCTTGCCACGGCGCATCCATGTCAATTTTAAAATGATTGCACACAGTTGACAGCAGACCGAAATAATAAGCATGACGCTTATCCCAGCCATTGATGGCACCTTGATTGAGCGATTTTTCGTGATGGGTAATCAGTTTCTCAGCAGAGAAGTACTGACGTTTACCGAGACCATCACAGCTTGGGCAAGCGCCGTATGGGTTGTTAAAACTAAACATACGCGGCTCAAGCTCAGAGACGGCACGATCACAGACAGGGCAAGAATGCTTGGCTGACATGACTTGGTTGTCATCGCCGCCTTCTTTTGGATTACCATCCATAAAATGCAGCGTGACCAGACCTTGACCTAAGCGTAGAGCAGTCTCTAAGCTTTCTGCGACGCGGTTGCCCAAGTCATCACGGACTTTAAAACGATCCACCACGACTTCGATGGTGTGTTTTTTCTTTTTATCGAGGGTCGGTAGCTCATCAGTATCGTAGACATCACCGTCGACGCGCACACGCACAAAGCCTTGGCCAATGAGCTGCTCTAGTAAGACGGTATGCTCACCTTTACGCTCACGAATGACGGGTGCCAAAATCATAATCTTGGTGTCATCGGGTAGCGCCATGACTTGGTCGACCATTTCAGTGACCGATTGTGCAACCATTGGCTCGCCATGCTCAGGGCAAAACGGCGTACCAATACGCGCATACAGCAGACGCAAATAATCATAAATTTCAGTAATCGTACCGACCGTAGAGCGCGGGTTATGGTTGGTCGATTTTTGCTCGATGGCAATCGCAGGGGATAGACCTTCGATACTATCGACGTCAGGCTTTTCCATCTGTGATAGGAACTGACGTGCGTAGGCCGACAAGCTCTCGACATAACGACGTTGCCCTTCGGCATATAGTGTGTCAAATGCCAATGATGATTTACCAGAACCTGATAAACCGGTGATGACCACGAATTTATCTCGTGGTATGTCTAAATCGATGTTTTTTAAATTGTGCGTACGTGCGCCGCGTATTGCGATATGGTCATGTGCCATCGGTGATAGGTTTCCTATTTGCTAAAATGGTATTTAAAAAAATGTCTAAACGTTAAAAGCGTAAATGAAGTCGAAGTGGTTTATTTAAATTGTGGATAGTGCTGTCATTCATATCGCTCTATAAAGGCATTGATAGTTTTATAGAGCGATACAAACAAAACGATGTAAACGACAGTCGGTGTGCTCTTGTTTTAGTTTCTGATTTTAAGTTTTTATTTTGATAAGTAAATCTAAATCAAATCAGCAGTGAGTAACAGGTAAGGTTTGTTATAGATTTTGCCAAACAATGTCATTTTATGAGAGGTATTCGTTATATGGTCAATTCTGTACAAGCTAAAAGTGCTGCTCTGGTAATGCTTGCGCCGTCTTACTTTATTGTCATGATAGTGGCATTATTCAAGGTACGGTTGCTATTAGATGCACTTAATAACAAAAATATGGCATCACATTTACCGTTAAGTCTGGGCGCAAAAAGTAAAAGTTTCGGCAACCAAATGACGAATGTCTTATACTAGTGGGCTTGATTTATAGGCTGATGACTCGATAAAAGCAGCAGTGATAAACTAGCTAATGATCAACCAGTGAGGCGAGTATGAATAGCGTAGAAAAACGGGCAATCCTCGGGGTCGGTGGTATCTTTGCCTTACGGATGGTTGGTTTGTTTATGATTGTCCCAGTATTTTCTGTATACGGTAACAATTATGCGCATGCGACGCCATTTTTGATTGGTTTAGCAGTTGGTATTTATGGGCTTGGGCAGGCTATTTTTCAGATACCGATGAGCCTTGCTGCTGACAAATTCCCGCGTAAACCTATTATATTTTTAGGTTTAATCTTATTTGCTATTGGCGGTATCATCGCGGCCAACGCGACAGATATTTATGAGGTCATTATCGGTCGGGCGCTGGCGGGTAGTGGAGCGGTCTCTGCTGTATTGATGGCATTACTAGCCGATGTGACTCGTGAGGAGATGCGTACCAAAGCGATGGCTACGATGGGTTTGACCATTGCGACCTCTATTATGCTTGCCTTTGCCTTTGGCCCGCTGTTGGTTGGTTCGCTTGGCATTTCTGGTCTGTTTTGGCTCACCGCAGGCTTTGCGGTTTTGGCAATGTTGCTATTAATGATAGTACCGACGCCACTAAGGGTGCTTAAGCATAATCTAGACAATAAATCGATCGGTGAGCAATTAGCGACAGTACTCAAAATTGGTGATTTGAATCGCTTACATATTGGTATCTTTGCGCTACATCTGACCATGACTGCGATATTTGTCATTTTGCCGCATCAGCTCAATGAAGTGATGGGATTATCGGTACGCCAGCAAGGCTTGGTTTATTTGCCATTATTGTTTATTGGTTTTGCGGTAGCGATACCTTTTATTATCATCGCTGAAAAGAAACGCAAAATGCGTCAGGTATTTTTGGGTGCATTGGCATTAATAACCGCAGCCTTAGCCATACTCGCACTTGGCAGTCAGGCTGGTATTGGTATTATTTTAGGCTTATTACTGTACTTTATGGGCTTTAATCTCATTGAGGCGACTATTCCTTCATGGATTTCTAAGCGCGCACCAGTGGCCAATAAAGCGACGGCAATGGGAATAAGCTCATCTAGCCAGTTTTTTGGTGCGTTTGTGGGCGGGGCAATGGGCGGGCTATTATTGAGTCAGCCTAGCCTCTTGGCATGGGGTATATTGGCGGTCATTATGGGTGTCGCTTTGATGCTTATTATACCGATTGCGCAGCCACCATACCTATCAAGCACGACCGTTAGTGTTCCCAAAAATGTGAATATGCAAGACTGGTCACGCCAGATGCTAGCAGTCGATGGTGTCGATGAGCTGGTCGTGATGGCAAAAGAGAAAGTGGCGTATCTTAAATTGGATAAAACCCAGCTGACGGACGATTCAAGGCAGCAGCTATCAAGTTTGGCACAGAGTCCGCTAGACATCTGATAAGCCATACATAATGGTATTAGGTTAGTCGAAAAAGTCTGGATAGTCAAAAACAGAGTAGACAACAACTGTATAGACCGCCACTATTATTAGGTGCAATTTAAACCTCTTTGCTTAAATCTATCTCTATTTAAAAGGAATTAATATGAGTAAGTTTACGATGCTGTCTAATCAGATTGTGACCAGAGCAGTTAAATCAACCAGTCTTTCAAGTACTATCAATAAATCGATGACTAAATTGGCAATAGGTTTTGGGCTATCAGCCACTTTGTTAATCTCTGGTTGTGCTACCCAAAATCTTCAAGCCTATCAAAATACTACACCAACGCTCGATATGCATGAGTTTTTCTCAGGTCAGATTGATGGTTGGGGCATGTTTCAAGGCCGAAATGGTGAGGTTAAGAAACGTTTTTATGTCGATATCGATGCCACTCACGAGGGTGACGATGTTATCGTTTTAGATGAGAAGTTTTCGTGGGCAGATGGGTCAAAATCGCAGCGTATATGGCGATTGACCAAGCAAGATGACGGTAGTTGGAAAGGCACGGCAGGCGATGTCATCGGTGAGGCAACAGGGGAGGTCGTTGGTAATACGCTCCATTGGAATTATTTATTAGAATTGCCTGTTGAAGACAAGACTTACAAAGTCAATTTTGACGACTGGATGTATCTTATCAATGAAGATGTCATGCTGAATCGATCCGTGATGAAAAAATTCGGCGTAGAGCTGGGTAGTGTTACTTTGAGTATGCATCGTCATCGCTCTGACGCTAAGTAAAGTAATAGGTCGCCACGCTATACTAACAGTCAATGAAGGTTGATGGTGTTAATCCACTGATTAAAGTGGCAAAATAGCACTATTACTGTCTTTTGATAGTGGAGACTGCGATAAATGTATTTAGAACAAATATATCTAGGCGACATAAGGTGTCGCCTTTAGTAGATAGTCTGTAGATATTTAAACCAAAATTGGTTAAAGTAAAATCATAATACTAATAGTATTAATCGATACTATTAACGAAAAATTAGAAAGATTCATCAAATTATTCATAAGCAAAAGGACAGTATCATGCGCGGAGTTAATAAAGTTATCATCATCGGTAACCTTGGAGCAGACCCTGAGGCACGTCAATTTAGTAATGGTGGCGGCGTGACCAATATCTCGGTTGCGACATCAGAACAATGGACAGACAAACAAAGCGGTGAAAAAAGAGAAGCCACTGAATGGCATCGTATTGCACTCTTTAACCGTTTAGGTGAAATTGCGGCACAATACCTGCGTAAAGGCAGCAAAGTTTATATTGAAGGCAGCTTGCGCACACGTAAATATCAAGATCCCAATGGTCAAGACCGTTATATCACCGAGATTCGCGCTGAGCAAATGCAAATGCTAGATGGTGCAACTGGTGGTGGTCAAGGTGGGGATAGCTTTGGTGGTCAGAATCAAGGTCAGGGCGGTGGCTCAAATCAGGGCTATAGCAATCAAGGTGGTCAAAGCAACCAAAACAACTTCGGTCAGCAAGGTAACAATCAGCCAGCTCAACAGGGTGGCTACAATCAAGCTAGTGGTGGTCAGAACAGCTTCAATAACAATCAAGCACCTACCCAGCAAAACCAGTTTAATCAACCTGCGCAGAAACCTGCTCAATCTAAGCCTACGGCAATGCCAGACGGCCCTGTAGACGACGATATCCCGTTCTAAATCTTATAAGAGTCAAAGTGTAAAGAGAGTTAGAAACCCCGTTAATAGCGGGGTTTTTTGTATGTGACGATAAATAATTTGAAAAAGTCGTTTTATCATATTGCTAAAAGCCATATGGGAGTTAATTAGACTGTCTTTATCTATATATAGTCATTCCACTATAAAAATGTTGCTGCGTTAACGTCGCTCGAAGTATTGAATATCTATCTAGACTCGGTTGCTTTGCAGCAGAGTCAATCCTCTATAAACTGGATACAGTTTCAGTCTCGCTTAGTCTACTATTTGTAGCACTTTCACTCGACCTCCTTGTGTCCAAGTTATATTAAATTGAATATACTTTTAAATCGAATCAACTGTAAGTGCTAATTACTAAATGAAATAAAACGTTTGTCTGTTTCTGATTATACTAATGGTATTAAAAACTCTAATTCTCAAAATAATAAAAATTCAATAATTGGTTGTTGAGTATTCAAAAAGGTTAATAATCGAATAGGTATTGGTTAGAATAATTAAATTTATAAGGTTTATTTCGCTTATTATTTCGTCAATTTATATGTTGAAAATGATAAAAACTACCTTTCATATCCTATATCAACCGTCTGTTCTATTAAATCAAATTAATGCTAACAGTCTATTGGACAGGTTGATATAATCCACTTGAATCAATGATTTATACGATATTAAACGTTCGGCTTTCGTTTAAAGTGATTTTTATTAGCAAATGAAAAGTCAGGGTTTGGCCATTTAATGGTTTAAAACATAAAAACTTACTTGGTCGGCATTTTAAAATAAGAATGCCCACCTCACTGCTAGTATTGAGTATACATAATGAATTATGGTGATGTGTTTCGAAAAAGTGATTTAGGTAGAGAAGAGATTAAATCTCAGAGTCTCGGTGTATTGCCGCGAGAAGCCAGAACATTACTCATTATGATTGATGGCAGACGCACGTATCAGAGCTATCTTAATACACTCGACAGTAGCAAGATGTTTGCTGAGTTTGGTGGTATTACACCGCTATTTGAGCTGCTTTTGAGCCTTGAGTGTATTGAAATAGCAGTGGCTGGCAGTGCTGAGACAGAAGTGCCCACGCCTGCTCAGACGACGACAGCCGTACCTGTCACTACTCAGTCTCAACCAGCCGTACCTGTCTTTGATGAGAAGTCTGAAGTAGAGTTCAATAATACGTTCAATAATAAAAGCACCATTAACGTAAAAGAGTCAGAAAAAAAATCAATCAGTAGTATGTTCAAAACTAAGCCATCTAGTGCTAGCTATGAAACGATAAAATCTGATTTAGCTACCTATATTGAAAAGAATGCACCGCCTGTAGAAGCCTGGGGTTATTTATTAAGTTTAGAGCAATGTGGTAGTAGTACGCAATTATTGATCTTGGCAAAAGAAATACAGAATACGGATAGTGGTAATTTAGCACGTGGTATGAATGATTTTATCAAAAGAATTCAACGTTAATGTTGACGGTATTTATGTAGTAAAAAATGGATATGACAAATATTTAGTTATGAAAAATAACGGTGCTGTCATTGTTGAAAAATCTAGCAAACTAATTGGAGTTTCTTGTGGAATCAGCTGAGCTATCGGAATTAGATCGTCTAAAAATGCGTCATGGTGAGCATGTTATTTTACGTTTGACTTATATTAGCCGTTATAACAGTGACAACCCTACTGGTGAAGTGACACGTATTCTCACCCAAGCGCAGCAAAATAATGAGCGTAATGGTATTACGGGTGCTTTGGTGTTTAACCACAATTACTTTTTGCAAAGTATTGAAGGGGCGAGACCTGTTATCAATGAGCTGCTTAGAAAGTTAGTCGAAGACGATCGACATTATGCACTGCAAGTTATCGAGTGCCGTGAAGTTGAGCAGCGTCATTGGAGTAAGTGGTCAATGAAATATTTAATCCCAAGTGATGAAAACAAGGGGCTGGCACTCAAGTTTTCGACAGGCAATCAGTTTAATCCGTATTTGATGAATACCAATCAAATTATGATGCTGATTGATACGTTATCAGAACTTCAAGAGCAAGAAGAAATCGATGCTTCTAAAAAGAAGAAATCTTGGTTTTCTTTGAGTTGATTGATGTTTAGAGAAGCTATCAGACCCTATAACTTTATTATAAGAGATACGATATGACATCAATAATGGAAGATGCGCCCATTTTAATGAGCATGACATATGCGAGCCGTGCCAATCCAGGCGTGTCAGCTAAAGATTTCAATGAAATATTGAAGCAAGCACAGGTGAATAATGCCGCCAACGGTATCACTGGCATGCTGACATTTAATAAAGATTATTTTTTGCAAACGGTAGAAGGTCCGAGAGCGCAAATTAATCGTCTACTGTATAGCTTAATCGCTGATCAACGCCATTATGATTTACAAATTATTGAAACACGTGAATTAAAGTATAGAACATGGTCCAAATGGTCTATGAACTATGCCACACCGACTGAAAAAAACGCTGCGATTTATTTAAAATACTCTACCACTGTTGATTTTAATCCGTACTTATTAAGCGCTGAATCAGCCCGTGAATTGATGAATGAGCTTAGTGACCAGCGCGACTAATTGAATAGATTTTTTATTTTAATATTACAAATATAAAAATAATTTTCAAAACTAAAAATCTATATCAATATATGGATTTATGTTTATTAAATATGCATTCTGTTAGCTTTGAAGTGCACTTTATGAGTGGTTATTCGGTAAAATATATAAACAAATATTGATTTATAAACGAATATTTGAATCTTCAAACTTTGCCCATTTACCAAATTTTACTATCCGTTGACTTTTGATATATAAGATCTGATAGTTTGCGGTTGTGATAGCATTGCTTTTTGTTTATATTGTCTCCGCCCATAGATATATTGGCTAACCATATTTTTATTACAAAGAATATCTACTTATGACTTTATCGAATAATGAATAAGTCATCTCGGTTCTTAATGGAGAATATAATCTCTATTAAGGTTGTACCTTTTATTTTACAGTTGGATTTACTATGAGCAAAAATAACGCAATTGATTTAGATAATCTAAACGTCGACGAGCTACGAGCTATTACTGAAAATGCTCAGCAGCTTATTGCTAAAAAACAACATCAGCGTCTATATGATGCTTATGTGAAGTTCGAAAAAATTGCAGAAGAAAGCCATGCCTCTATCGAAGAAATTTTGAAAGCGGGTGAAACCCTAGAGAAGAAACGCAGTATTAAATACCGCAATACTGACAACAACGAAGAAACTTGGACTGGTCGTGGTCGCAAGCCTACATGGTTGGTTGAAGCATTAGCAGCAGGTCGTGATATCGAAGATTTTGCTATTTAATGTTGTATTAACTAATAAGTTTTCTTATTAAGTTTGATAGCGATATCGCTGATTATAGTTATTCCATTATGAAAGTATTACTGCGTTAACCCCACTTGAAGTATTTAACATACATCTACACTCGGTTACCTAGTAGTACTTTTAAATTGAATCGACTACATTAGATGAAAGCCAGTATCTTTCTTGCCATTATTTGGTAAGGAGCTACTGGCTTTTTTATGTCTTCCGCACGCCATATCTTTAGTACTATTAAGGCGTTGATGGTTTGTTAGCCCAATTAATACCAACAGTAGCAGCGGTGTTCTCAGAGAGTAGAGCTATACATTAGCTTGCGTATTCATAACACAGATAAACATAGAGCTCATCATATCCACGTATACTAAGCCAGTGATAACTTTTTAATTAATATCCATTATGAACAATTGCTGATAAAATGGATAAGTAACAGTACAAAGATATAGGATAGGTAAAGTGACAGAAAGTAAAAAAATGGATTTCTTTGGGAATTATTCCGACAGCTTTATTGCTTCTACCTCGGCGTAGTAGTCAAAAGCCTGATATGGACCTCTCAAACAAAAATAATGCAAAATCTGATAGTAATATTAATAGTATTTAGAATGTTAATAACGGCAAAGTAATGAAATAAAGATCAAATTAAAAATTAAATACTTTTAATATAAGTTATTCTAATTATTAATGATATCTATAAAATGCCGAACGATATAACGCTCAATTAAAAAACGTTAATCTCGGAGTCTATTAATGACCACTATAGTTCCATTTATAATCGGTTCAATATAATCTGGATACAAGGAAGGCGAGTGAAAGTACTACAATTAGTAGACTAAGCGAGACTGACACCGTATCCAATTTATAGAGGATTGACTATATGATATCTAAACAGACGTTGCTCAAGACTTATCCTCTCATCGATACCCATACTCATTTTGATGCCCCAGTATTTGATAGCGATAGGGAGTTGCTAGTACAGCAAGCTTATGAGTGCGGTGTACGTCATCTCTTATTGGTGGGGTATTCACACCAGTATTTTGAGAGAATGTATAAGACTGAACAACTATTAAACAAGCTGGTACCGTTGACTGCCAAAGATGTCGATAGCGCAAATTTGTCACAGATTGAGACTCATACTGCGATAGGCTTACATCCTTTTTATATTAAAGAGCACAGTGAAGATCATCTAAAAAATATGGCGCATATGATTGCTGAGCAGCGGCCAATAGCAATCGGTGAGATTGGATTGGATACTTTCACGGAATCTATGAGAGAGCCTGAGGTATTTGACAAACAAAAACGGTTTTTTAAGGCGCAATTGGACATAGCAGTGCTTCATAAGTTGCCAGTGATGCTGCATATTCGAAAAGCACATGCAGAGGCGCTAGCTATACTGAAGGCACACGATTATGATGCACACCAGTTAGGTGGTATCGCACATAGTTTCAGTGGCGGGGAACAAGAGGCAAAAGCATTTGTGAGGTTAGGATTTAAGCTAGGTGTTACTGGTCAGATCACCAACCCAAATGCCAAAAAACTGCGCCGTGCCATTCATGCTGCTGTGGAGACTTATGGCATAGAATGTTTGGTTATAGAGACAGATTGTCCAGACATGACACCTATCCAGTGTCAAGTGTCAGATAATAATAATAGTTGGCCTGATAAGCAGTCACATGATCGTAACGTACCAGCTAATTTGCCATGGGTACTATTAAGCTTAAGTGAGTTGCTCAATGTGTCGCCAGATAGATTGGCTGAGCAATTGTGGCACAACAGTTGCAAGGCTTTACAGAAGACATGGGATTATTCTCCAGTATAGTTATACCTATTATAGGCCATTATTATTTACTGCTAACTTGTATAATAGTAAATAAGTTAGCAGTAAATAACCGAAGCACCTATAGATAAAACAATTTAAAAGAGCATTTAATCTGTTATGAATGAAACACAACAATTTGAGCCAACAGAGGCAGATTTTGTCACCACTGAACATTTCGAAATAGAAGAAGTGATTGGAGAAGATGAGCAGTATGAGCGTCGTTTTCAAGGTACACGAACACTTTATGGCACCTCAGCAGTTGACACTTTCGCTGCTGCCCATGTCTATGTTATAGGCGTAGGGGGTGTTGGCTCTTGGGTAGCCGAAGCTCTGGCTCGGACGGCAGTGGGTACTATTACTTTGATTGATTTGGATGTTTTGGTTGCCTCCAATGTCAATCGGCAATTACCTGCATTAGATAGTACTTTCGGTCAAAGTAAAATTGGGGCAATGGCGACTCGTGTTTATGAGATTAATCCAAAAGTTACGCTTAATTTAATTGATGATTTCTTGACAGTAGAAAATGTAGCTGCTCTATTACCCAGTCGTGAAGAAGCAAAAGCGGCTATTGCCCAAGGTAAGCCTATTGTTATTCTAGACTGTCTAGATGACATGAGTGCTAAGCTGGCCATTGCGCTGCATTGTCGTTTTAATAAACTAAAACTGGTCTGTGCAGGTGGTGCAGGTGGCAAAATAGACCCAAGCCAAATTAAAGTGAGTGACTTAAAGGACAGCTATCAAGACCCGCTGCTTGCTAAATTACGTAATAAACTGCGCCATGAAAAAGGCATTAATAGTGCTTTAAAAGAAAAGTTCGGTATTAAATGTGTTTATTCGACAGAGCCACCACGGGTAGATAAAAGCTGTCAAACAGGCGGGTTGCACTGTGGTGGTTACGGCTCAGCAGTTGTTGTTACATCAGTCGTCGCGATGATTATGGTGAGTGAAGCTTTGCAATTATTAATAAAACAGACGGGTATCAAACAGAGCGTCTGATCTTATTTAATGGAGTCTATTTTGTCTATATCTAACGCACCCAAACACAGCTATCCAGTAGCAGCGGATGAAGTAGAACGTATCCATAAGCTCAGAAAATATAAAGTACTGAATAATAATAATGAGCCTGCATTTGAGCGCCTAATCAATCTGGCTAAGCGGTTTTTTGATGTATCCGCCATTACTATCAGCTTTATGGATGAAGAGACACAATATCTAAAATCTGCCTACGGCCTTGACGATGTATGCCAAACAACACGTGAAGTCGCTATTTGTAATTATACGGTGCTCTCTGATGAGGTTTTTGTGGTGCCAGATTTAACAGCAGATAGCCGCTTTAGCCAAAGTCCACTGGTGACGGAGGCTCCTTACTTACAGTTTTATGCTGGTGCACCAATTATCCTCATTGAGGACAATAAAAGCTACAATTTAGGCTCTTTTTGCTTGATGGATATAAAGCCTAATCATGATTTCGACGATGAGCAATTACAGATATTGGCTCAATTTGCGATGATGGCAGCCGACGCTTTGCAGCTACAAGATAAGCAGCGTGATGCTAAACATGCTAATGAGATGAAGTCGAGTTTTCTGGCCAATATGAGTCATGAAATCCGTACACCGATGAATGGTATTATTGGTATGGTAGAAATGCTAGGTGATACCAAACTTAGCAAAGAGCAGCAAGATTGTGTGGATAATATCAAAGTTTCCAATGAGCATTTGATGGCCATTATCAATGGCATTTTAGACTTGTCGAAAGTTGAATCTGGGAAAATGACAATTGATCATATTCCGGTCAATTTATCTGAATTATGTAATGAAGTTGTCAGTCTCTTCTCTGTCAAAGCACATCAGCGAAAATTGGTTTTAAACTACAATTATACCGAGTCCTTATCGCCCTATATAGAGGGAGACCCAGTACGTCTCAAACAAATAATTACGAATCTCGTCAATAATGCGATTAAGTTCACCCGTGAAGGTGGTCAAGTCAGTATTGATGTTAAACACGTACTTAATTGCCAGTGTGATGGTGTTGACGTGCATGGTACAGCAGATGAGCAACGCTCTCAAGCAATTCCAAACAGCACTTCGAATGAAATTACTGTTCACGATACGAGTATAAAATCTATTCCTCCTAAAGGAATGACGGTATGTATTGAAGTCACAGATACTGGCGTTGGTATTAAAGAAGAATCGTTGGACGCAATATTTAATGCTTATGACCAAGCAAATCAATTCACACATCGTCTCTATGGTGGCACGGGTCTTGGACTTTCAGTTTGTAAGTCTTTGGTCGATTTGATGGGTGGACATATTGATGTCAGTAGCGAAGTAGGTGTTGGCACTACTTTTACTGTTTTGTTGCCTTTACCTACTATTGATGAAGAGCACTATCAAAAATGGCAAGCAGAAAATGACTTCACTATGATGAAGCCGACGCAAGAACGTGCGGGTCATATACTGTTGGTTGAAGATGACACTGTCAATGCGATTATCGCGAAAAAAGCGCTAACTAATAGTGGTCATACTGTGACGCATGTCGCTGATGGGCAGCAAGCCATTGAAGCGTTTGTGCTGTCACCTGAGCGCTACGATGTTATCTTGATGGACCATCATATGCCTATTTTAGATGGGGTGCAGGCGACCATTAAATTGCATGAAATGTATGATTCACAATCATTACCACCTATTATTGCTTTGACGGCCAATGCGATGGATGGTGAACGCGAAAAATATCTGAAAGTTGGTATGCAAGACTATTGCACTAAGCCATTTAAACAAGAGCAATTGAATGCATTGGTACAGTATTGGCTGATACAAAAACAATCAACAGAGTAGCTGTATGAGAAATAATTATTGAGCTTGTTGCATAGTTATTTCCTCTCATTGTTATAAGTACAAAAAAGCTGAATCCCTTAATGAGAGATTCAGCTTTTTTATGACATACTCAAAATAATATAGACTGCCTATTATTTTTACGTGTTATTAGTTAACACGAGTTTGATAGTCACCGGTACGAGTATCGACACGTACGACTTCACCTTGCTGTACAAATAGAGGTACACGTACGACAGCGCCTGTCTCTAGCTTAGCTGGTTTACCACCACCACCTGATGTATCACCACGCACACCTGGATCTGTTTCAGTGATCTGTAGCTCAACGAAGTTAGGCGGTGTTACTGATAGAGGTGCACCGTTGAATAAAGTGATGGTGCATGATGCATTGCTGTTTTCTTTTAGCCACTGTATTGAGTCGCCCATCGCTGTTTTATCAGCTTGGATCTGCTCAAAACTTTCTGGATCCATAAAATGCCAAAACTCGCCATCGTTATACAGATAGTTCATTTCAGTATCCATCACATCAGCAGCTTCTAAGCTGTCACCTGATTTAAATGTCTGTTCTAACACTTTACCGCTACGAAGATTGCGTAGTTTGACGCGGTTAAAAGCTTGGCCTTTACCTGGTTTGACAAACTCATTCTCAAGAATAGAACAAGGGTTGCCATCTAGCATGACTTTTAGACCAGCTTTAAATTCATTAGTAGAAAAATTTGCCACAAGAGACTCCTAGGGATGGTAAATATGATGATATAAATAATAAGGGTTTGGGGCTTACTGTACAAAACCTGCTATTAAGCCTAGTGTAGAACGGGCAGTTGGTATACTTTGATAGGGCACACTCTAAGAGCGTATAATATCGGCTTTTGGGTACAGGTAATAGGCTGTCATGATAAACCATTTAATCACACAAAAAAACTGGCAAACGCAATTATCCGAGGCCATTACTTCTATTGATGAGCTATTAAGTATTTTGCAGCTCGAATCCCTACGTACCAGTGTCTATGTGCCTAAGCATTTTGAGCTGCGGGTACCACGGGGTTTTGTGGCAAAAATGACCGTTGGGGATAGTAACGATCCTTTATTAAAACAAGTCTTGCCAGATCAACAAGAGCAAATCAAGGTGACAGGCTATGTAGCAGACCCTTTACACGAGAATACACAAAACCCAGTAAAAGGTATGCTTCATAAGTATCAGTCCAGAGTATTGCTGACCATTACAGGCGCTTGTGCCATTCATTGCCGTTATTGCTTTCGTCAGCACTTCGACTACAGCGCAAATATGCCAACGGCCGATGCCAAAAAAAATATCATTAGCTATATTACTGAGCATCCTGAGGTCAATGAGGTGATTTTGAGCGGTGGTGATCCATTGAATGTGACGAATAGGCGTTTGTTTGCATGGTTGGATACGCTAGAGTCGATCCCGCAACTGACTACTATTCGACTGCATACTCGCCTACCATTGGTCATTCCAGCGCGTCTAGATGATGCGTTATTGACCAGATTGTCTCAAAGTAGCTGTCATATTGTCATGGTGATTCACTGCAATCATGCCAATGAGATAGATACTTTAACATCAGAATATTTGCAACGTGCGAGGTCCGCTGGCGTGACTTTACTAAATCAAGCGGTTTTATTAAAAAGTATTAATGATAGTGTTGAGACTCAAACACAATTAAGTCAACGTTTGTTCTCATGTGGTGTATTACCTTATTACTTGCATGTATTAGACAAGGTCGCTGGCGCCGCACATTTTGATAAAGACGAGCGGTCGTCAATCGAGCTTTACTGGTCATTACTGGCCGCATTACCAGGCTATCTTGTACCAAAATTAGTAAGAGAGCTACCGAACAAACCTTTTAAGGTGCCAATTAACATTTACAATGTAAATTAATGTAGGCACTATAGGGTATTAAAAAATAGTAAACAAAGAGTGTTTTATTTGAAGGTTTGCATGCTGACAAATAGGTATTGAATGTCTTTATGACTGCTAAAATCTTATCCTGTCAATTTTTGAGAGTAGTGGTTACTTTGCATTATTTTATTATTATAAGTGGTATGGCTAGATAGTTGCCTTTTACTAAGTTACTCAGAGTTACTAGGAAAAATGATGATAACTTTATCGACGTTTCAAGAGTATTTATCGTCTACAGAGCCACTACCGCCATTATCGATTCGAGCGGCAAATGGTCAAGAGAGTTACTTGCTCAAGCTGTTGGCAAATTTGCCTTCGCAAACGCAGGTACAGCAGGTTGAGCAACTAGAAAAGATACTGACGGTATTGCGCGTGGCTAATATAGATGAGCAGCAACGTCTTAAGTTAATGGCTACCGTGATAGGTGCCTCAGACAAATTAATTGCTGCATTGCGGCAGCATTGCATTTATGAGCCAAAAGGGTTTAATAGCGTTCAATTGGGTTATGTGAATCAGATAAAGTCACTGTATTATCTCATCATTATGGTCTATGACAGAGTTATACGGCATAGAATATCGCTATTAAACAGTCAGCATAAATACACGGCAAGTAATGGTTGGCAACGTTATTTCAATGGTGACAAGTCTTCATCACTGACACTTGCTATCGTTATCTATCAGACGTTGATGATGTATCAAAGACTCCTGTTTGCAGAAGCGCTTTGCTATCAAAAACCCTCTCCTTATTTATGGGCCAAAATCAATCAGCTATACTATCTTGCCTATCAATATCATGCCACTGAGATTGATTTAAGTAAAGTGATTGATGTTCAACGTGCGGATAATATACATCGCTTGTACTGTCAAATTTGTTTACACAGCTTACTAAATGTACGTGCTATGCGTCGTCCTAATATCTTGCTAGTACAACGTTTGTTGCCGGTATGGGCTGAGCATATTATTGCGACGATAGAACCACAAACTGATACTCGGATATACGTAGATTTACAAAGTAATAAGCCACCTTCTTATCTCACTGCCAATTCTATAATCAATCCATACGAAGATCGCTATCACTGCTTATTTATAGAGTTGGATCCAATGCTTGAGTATTTTAACTCGCGTAGCCAAGCATTAGTTAGGGACGGCAATGCAGGATTAGAGAGTTACTTACTCCAAAACATAGCAGCGACGATTCGTTATCGTTATCTAAAGTTGCCACTATCGGTAGCACCGAAACGCTATACAGAAAAAGAGGCTGTTTTGGTGACTGGTTTTAATAAAATCCATTACTGCGTGGGTCATTCACAAAGTTTTGCAAGCTTGATTGCTAAAAATGAATTGCCAGATGAGCATCAACCTCGTTACGATACCGTTAGTAAAAAACAAAATGATAGCGATATACTAGCCAATGAAATATTCGACCGTAATGATGATTTATCACTATTTCGCACACTGAAATTATTAGATAAAGTAACCAAGATAGATGAAGAAAGTTTAGAAGAAAACCATGGTAAAGAGAGTATAGATGCAGTGACTACTGACGATGATGTCGCTATGACGGCACCACCGCCATTACATGTTATGAGTCTTCTGTTAGTCTGTCGTGCTGACACAACCACACCGCCCGATTGGTCACTTGGTGTCGTGCGCTGGCTGAGCCTTGATATTGAAAATCCAGAGGTTGATTGGCAAATATTGGGACATCAATTAGTGGCTTGTGGTCTGCGTTTAGAAGGCACAGCAACACGCAGTCAACATTTTGTACCAGCATTCATCCTTGGTCGGGAAGAGCATCTGCAAACCACGGGAACTCTGATAGTACCAACGTCTTACTTCCAGACAGATGACAGGGTCATCATGCGTATCAACACCAAACAAACTTTGTTACGTTTGGGGAAGCGGCTACTGATTACTGATGAATTTAGTCAGTATGAAGTGGTGCAGTTGTAGTCTTTTGAAAGGATTGTCAAAAATAGAAAAGTAGTAATGTAAATACAGAATTGAATAGACTTTGTTTACTTGATTTCGGCTTCAATAATTAAAGTAGATCAGCACGTTAGATAATGATAAGTTAGTCAGCAATCATTAAAATTATTGTCTATAATGTTCGATATTATTGCTATTTCTTATAAAATATCTTTGGCTAAAAAGTATATTATCTTAATCCTAAAAGCATGCCAGTATCATAAAGATAGCTAAGCCTATTCCCTATAGTGCATTCTGTGCTAGGTTGATCTCCGGAACAGATGTAGGGTATTGACAGCAACATATAAAAATAAGATCACAAAGTTTAAAAGGCTTATTATGCGTACTCAATCTATCTTAAATCTATTAGTCATCGATGATGATCAGCTCTATGCTGAACGTCTTGTGCACTTATTAGGCTGTTATTATGACAGTGTGAATTTAGGGTTTTTAGATGATAAAGAAGAATTATTAAAATTACTGCGGCAGCCATGGGATGTTTTGGTATTTGGTAATGCTTACGATATGAATTTTACGGATGTAGTAGGTATCGTCCAAGAACAAAACATTGACCTACCTATGATCTGCTTATTAAATGAGGAGATGGTAGCGACCGCCCATAATAATGAAGGGCTGCCCAATATTATTAGCGGTACAATGGTCAAGGCGCTTAAAGTAGACGAAGAAATGGCCGTTGTGATGTCTATCTGTTTACAACATGATAATCTGCGTAGTCGCCGCGAGCTAAAAACATTGCGTCATGTACTCTCTGAAGCAGAACAGCGTGCCAATGTATTAATCAAAAACTCTAAAAGTGCAGTGGCTTACATAGATCAAGGCATCCATATCTTCGCCAATGACCCTTATCTTCAGCTTTTTGGGTTTGCATCGATGAGTGATGCCATCGGTGTGCCTATTATTGATCTGATTGCAGGCGGTGATAACGTTAAGGGCTTCAAGCAATTCTTACGTCAATTCGCGAAAGGAAACCGTCAAGAAGTAGAGTTTAAGTTTGAAAGTCTACGGACGGATGGGAGTACTTTTGAAGCAAAACTACAACTGGCAGCTGCGACCCTAGAGGGTGAGCCAGTTACTCAGGTGATCATCCAACAAAACAACAGTAACAGCACTGAGGTGGCCAAACGTTTGGCAGCGGCTGAATGTAAGGACAGTCTGACTGGTATTAACAATCGCCGCGGCTTTGAAGAGAAAATGGCAGTAATATATCAGCAAGCCCGCCAAGGAGAGCTGACGGCAGGATTGTTATATGTCCAACTCGATAATATTGGTAAGATTCGAAGCAGTTTAGGCTTGCAAGGACTAGATGCAACTGTCAAGCAGGTCGCTTATGCGTTAGATGAGCTAGTAGTAGATGGGCATGTAAGCCGTTTTAGTGATACGGCTTTTACCATACTTGTAGAAGACAAAACAACAGCAGAGCTTAAAACGCTGGCTGAGCAAATCGGCTCGCGTATTAATGGTATGCTCATTGAAGTGGATAAACGCACGACCAGTACCACGGTTAGTATCGGTATCGTCAAAATCGAAAAAAATACAGCAGAGCCAAGCGTATTGCTTGAGCGTGCGATGGACGCTATCAACCAGATTATGATGGAAACAGCCAATAACGGGGCCACTTATCATTTATACGATCCAAGTGAACATGCTAATAGTGATGATCATGCGCTGGCTGAATCATTAATTGAGGCTATTACCAATAATCGTTTTGAGCTAACATTCCAGCCAATATATGATATTAATAACGATCGCAGCGACTTCTTTGAAGTATATTTACGCCTGCCATTGTCAGATGCTGAGAACACAGTGCTGACACCTGACCAGTTTATGGCAGTCGCCAAAAAACATAAGCTGCTCGAAAAGATGGATCGCTGGGTATTGATTAATGCCTGTAGAAAAGTAAACGATGTACGTAAAACACATCCTGAAGCTAAGCTGCTAGTGCAATTGACGAGTGCTTCATTAATAGATAAAAAACTGTCTAGCGTGGCTAGCCAGCTGATAAAAGCCGTGGGCGGTGCAGCAGGCGTGCTTACCTTACAGTTTAATGAAAAAGACATTGCAGATCATTTGACGGTCGCGAAGACTCAGTTTGCAGCGCTTAGTCAAGCCGGTTGTCAGATGGGTATTAATAACTTTGGCTCTTCTGCCAAATCCATAGAAATTGCCAGTTTTGTGCAGCCAGATATGGTACGTCTACCGCGTAGCTACGTAGAAGATATTGATTCGGCAGAAAATTTGGAAACGGTCAAATCACTCATCATACGTACTAACGAAGTCAACGTTGATGTGCTGATGCCTTATATTGAAGATGCCGCGACCATGTCTGTCGCTTGGAGCGTAGGTGCACGCTACCTGCAAGGCTATTATTTGGAAGAGCCTAGAAAAATAATGAAAGTTGCGACCTAAGCACTACATAATATTTTTCTTCATATCCGTCATTCAAGTATTATTTATAAGTATATCTCTCATAAATAGTACTGTATTTCTATAAGCAGCTATGTATACGTGGCAATTAATAGTACTCTGTGTTTCTTAACATGGTCTCATTATATATGTCGTTCATACATGGCTGACACTCTCTACTCAAAGATTGCCAAAATGCCTAACACTCGTAAATATCAAATGAGCAGTCTGCTTGCCGCTATTTTATTACTCAGTGCTTGCGATCGTACGCCACCTGATCACCGTGCTTCTGTGACATTGCCGCTATATACTGACGGTGATGCAGATAACGGTGCTATTATTTATCAAGATGCCTGTGGGCAATGTCATCAGCTGAATGCTGGACTCAATAAAAAAGGTCCACAGCTGATGAATATCTATGGTGCCCACGCTGCTCAGCTAACAGATTACACTTATAGTAAAGGGCTAAAGCAGTCAGAATGGGTATGGGATGCTGAGACACTCGATCCTTATATTGCTGACGCGCAAAAAGTTATGACAGACTCAAAGATGCTGTCAAATCCGATGCCAGATGCAAAAGAGCGTGCTGATGTGATTGCCTATTTATCAACTCTCCGTGAGTCAGTACCGGTCGTTGAAAGCGAAGAAAAGTAGCTTCTCATTTATAATGAAAGCCTGTATTCGAGTCCATAAATTGAGACTTATCCAAAGACATGATTTTTGCCTTATACTGACCAAATAATGTCTATTTCAATTCTATGACTGAATGTTCAATATGCCCCATTATTTCCATAAAAAATGAGCCGATGATTCACTATGACAATTGTAACCACCGACTACGCCGCTAATCAGCAAAAAATTACGCAGTTAATGATACAACTGAATCGAATTGTATTGGACAAACCTCAAGTGGTGAAGTTGGCACTTAGCGGCATATTGGCAGGTGGACACTTACTATTACAAGATTTGCCCGGCATGGGTAAGACTACCTTGGCTCAAGGGCTGGCACAGTTATTGGGTCTAAGTTTTAGTCGAGTCCAATTCACTAATGATATGCTACCTGCAGATATCTTGGGTATGAGCATCTATGACCAAAGCAAACTGAAATTTGAATTTCGTCCCGGTCCTATTTTTACTCAGCTTTTGCTCGCTGATGAGATTAATCGTTCCAGTCCTAAAACACAAAGTGCGCTACTCGAAGCCATGGAAGAGCGACAGGTAACCCAAGACGGTCAGACCTATCGTTTGCCTCAGCCGTTTTTTGTGATTGCAACCCAGAATCCATTGCAGCAAGCTGGTGTGTATCCGCTTCCTGAATCGCAGCTCGATCGGTTTTTATTATGTTTGTCATTGGGTTATCCATCACCAGCCGCTGAGCGTGAGCTGCTAAAAGGTCAGGATCGCCGTGAGTTATTGAAAGGTTTAGATGCGGTACTTGATACCGAGGCTGTGTTGTTAGCACAGCAAGGGGTCAAGCAGGTTTATGTCGCAGATGTAGTCTTGGATTACTTGCAAAGACTGGTCGCAAAAACACGAGCAAGCCAAGAATATCATGGGTTATCACCGCGTGGAGTACTGTCGCTACAACGTGCAGCACAGGCTCATGCCTATGTGTCAGGGCACATGGAGATGACTCCTGAAGATGTCCAAGCCGTGTTTGCAGCAGTCACTGATCATCGCCTCGGTCAACGCTTTGTACCGGTGCATGTGACGGGTGGACTAATGACGAAGACTATCGCACAACGTATTTTGGCAGAAGTGCCAGTCGTTATCTAAATGCCTTTTGAGTGAAAGCCATCTAAGTAAAAGTTAGTTAATTGATTATAGGCTCTAGTAGTTGAGTTATTTATCAATGAATTAATCAACTAATCAATCAAAGGCTATTGAAAGTTTCTCACTTAACAAAAATTGTGTTCTTTCTAAGTAAATACTCGAAAGGCATCTGTTGTCAAAACTGTCGTCCAATACCGACGATATTATCAATTCTATGGTAAGGATAGGGTAGTCATGAGTCTTTTGCCAAAAGCCTTAACCGTACCAATCAAGTCAAAACTAAGCCGCTGGTTTGCCTCGCGTGCACCCAAAACTGACAGTGCTACGCTGAATTTGCGCAACGTGTATATCTTCTTTAGCCGTGAAGGGATGCTGTTTGCGGTATTATTAATCATCACCTTTATCGCTGGCATTAATTATGGCAATAATCTGGTGCTGGGGTTATGTTTTTATCTCATCAGCATTTGGCTTATCAGTTTTCATGTAACCTTTGCCCATATCTCAGGGTTGAAAGTGCATTTATTAGAAGTCACCATGGCAGAGGCAGGTACTCCAGTCTGGGTTACCTTACAACTGCGTAGTGAGAGTCGCCAACCTAGACGACAGCTATTATTTGGCTTTGAGGATGTGGATAATAAGGTCAAGAGTAGCATGGACATACCAAGCTCTGTCTTGGTCACAAGGTTGCAAGGCGAGCAAATCATTAGGTTGCCTGTCCAGACCAATGCCCGTGGGCAGTTCGAATTACCACGTCTCAGAATAAAAACAGTTTATCCTTTGGGTATTATGAAGGCATGGTCTTATGTCTATTTTTCCCGTACCGCTTGGGTATATCCAAAACCTGAAGCATTTGATTGGGAAACGCAGTATGCCATTGCAAGCTTGGAGGATTTGCCAATAGGTGGGCAGTATCGCCAAGGCCAAGATGACTTTGAACGGCTTGATAATTATATAGAAGGTGAGTCGCTGGCACGTGTCTCTTGGGGACATGTAGCGCGTGGTCAAGGAATGCTTACCAAACACTTCGCTGATCCTATTGGTCATGAGCAGACGCTAGACTATGCCGATATGCCTGCCGCACAGCATGAACAAAAGCTATCACAATTGGCGTATGGTGCGATGACGTTGGGTCAGCTAGGTGTGCCATTTAATATGTGCTTACCCAATGATAGCCCCTTTGTCACAACAATGGGTGAAGGTGATGAGTTTGCACAAGATTGCTTGCTAAGGTTGGCAAAAGCACCATGATTAATTCTAAACGCTTATCCTCGAGTAAAGATGTAGAAGCATCTAACAGTACCTTTACAGCAGACTCTATCAAATCTGCAAGCTTTGAGCAGTTGGCTTTAGGTCAAAACATCACTAATCATGTTGCATTAGGTAGTGGCACTAAGTCAGGCAGTAACGCTAAATGGTATCGCAAGCTACTGGCACTGCCAGCGTATTATTGGATAATAATTGCGCAAGTTATTGTTATTTTGCCGCATGCTGCCCATTTACCATTATGGCTCATAGGCTTTGCTGTGGTGACTATTCTCGCCCAGCTACCTCGTGTAAAGGCTCGATTCCAAAAGACAGCTCATTTAAAGCGTGTCTATCAAGGCATGCAAATGCTAGGCTTCTTATTGGGTCTTTTGGGATTGTGGTTGACCTACAATACGGCATTTGGGCTAGATATGGGCGTGGCATTTTTAGTGCTATGTCTCATCAGTAAGCTCTGGGAATTGTACAAGCGTCGTGACGCCTATGTAGTATTGAATTTATCGCTATTTGTGTTGGCAGCACTGTTTTTGATGGATCAAGGGCTGCTTACGACTTTAGAGGTAATGATAGGGGCAGTCATTGTATTACTGACATTTATTGCGCTAAACGATGATGGCAATGATCGGGGTGATGGTCGCCTGCGCACTTTAGGTGTATTAGGCATTGGTGCGCTGCCATTATTGGTGGTGCTATTTCTGTTTTTCCCACGCTTGCCACCGCTATGGTCGGTACAGCTATCAGGTCAGCAAGCAACCACGGGCGTCTCCGACAGCATGTCACCTGGTGACTTTGCTAACTTAGGACAATCAACGGAGTTGGCATTTCGCGTAGAGTTTGAAAATAATCGTCCACCACAGCAGCAGCTCTATTGGCGCGGATTGGTATTTAGCGATTTTGATGGCGTCACGTGGCGTCGTAACCCTCAGCAACGACAGTGGCAACCTTCAGAGCAACGTCCTGCTTGGATTGATAATGCATTTGCTACCATTCCCGAAGAGGCACAAGTTGCACCAAATAACTATCAAATTATCTTAGAGCCCACTCAGCAAAACTGGCTATTTGGTCTCGATTATCCTTTCGCTCAGCAACAAGATATTAGCATTACTTCAGATTTCACGTTATTAAAAGACGAGCCTGTCACTCAGCAGCTGCGCTATGACGTATTGCAGTTTTCCCCGATGAGTATCGATTCTATCCTTACGGATGAGTCGCGGCGAATGAATCTTGCACTGCCAAATGATGGGAATCCGAAAGCAAGAGCATTGGCTCAACAGCTTTTTTCGCAGTCAGGCTCAGACCCTACACGCTATATAGCAGCTATCGAACACTGGATTAATCAAACAGATTTTCGCTATACGTTATCGCCACCACGCTTGAATAATAATCGTATTGACGAGTTTTTATTTGAGACCAAGGCGGGGTTCTGTGAGCATTACTCTTCAAGTTTTACTTTTATGATGCGGGCGGCAGGTATCCCTGCCAGAGTCGTCGCAGGCTATCAAGGTGGTGAGCCGAGCCGTGGTGGTAATGTGTGGGAAGTCCGGCAAATGGATGCGCATGCGTGGACTGAGGTTTGGCTTGAGGATCAAGGTTGGGTACGTGTCGATCCGACTGCTTTTGTAGCGCCCGAGCGTGTGGAGCAAGGGATGGACGCGATGACGCAGTCACAAGGCGCTGCGATGTTTGGTGATGGCGCTGGTGCACAGATTAATTATCAACAATATCAAATGCTACAAACCTTACGTCGTCTCTCAGATCAAGCGAGCTACTATTGGCAAAAAGATGTCGTTGGCTACGACCAAGACAAACAAGCAGACTCACTATTCAAATGGTTCAATATCAGCTCCATCACGCAACAAATTATTTGGTTAGCCGCGAGTGCTATTACGGTTATGATTATCTTGGTGTTTATCATTTGGCAACGTCGCCGTAAACGCTGGCACCCAGTAGATTTACCACTTGCTCAGTTGTCGAAACGTATAGGTAAGCAAGATAAGTCACTGGCTCGTACTGATGATGAGGGTCAGTTGGCGTGGCTTGAGCGTTTAGCGATGGCCATTGATTCTAGTGCCTCAAATGACACTGATGCGAGCAATACCAGTCAATTAACAGACAGTGATCACCCTAAAGTTATTCAGGATAAAATCACCCAAATCAAACAAGACTATCGTCATCTACGCTATGGACGCTTAAGCACTGTTGAAATCAGTGATAGTGAGTACCAGAAAGTGCTTAAGCAGCTAAAGAAAAACTTACACGAATTGTTGTAAGTCCATTTAGCCAGTAGCACTTATTAGAAATGGTGAGTAGGTAAATGATAGATAGGTTTGGAACAAATAATGCGTAGCACTAAAGATCGTATTCGCCACGCCTTAGCATTTGAAATCATTGGGCTACTTATTTTCGCACCACTGGCAAGTTGGGTGTTTGGTTTTGAGCTGCACTCAATGGGTGTGATAGCAATCGCTGGCTCTATTGTCGCGACCGTGTGGAATTATTTTTATAATGTCTTATTTGATAATGCCATGCTTAAACTACGTGGTGAAGTAAAGAAGACCGTTCCTATACGAATGCTACATGCCGCGCTATTTGAAGGTGGTCTGCTAGTGTTGTTCTTGCCAGCGATTGCTTGGTATTTGGATATTAGTCTGTGGGAAGCGTTTAAAATGGATATTGCCATGGCGACATTCTATTTGGTATATGCTTTTGTGTATAACTGGATTTATGACAGGGTATTTCCTATCGCTGAAGCCGACTAACGGTGGTTTTATCCAGATATGTAGAACGTATTAAGGAGCCAGTTATATGGCAATATATGTAGATTTTATGCAGATAGAATTTAAAGGTTATAAGTGGTGCCACCTGCTGGCTGATACGTTGCAAGAGCTGCATGAGTTTGCGGCATTCATTGAATTAGATGAGCGTTTGTTCCATCGTAATGCCAGTTATCCGCATTATGACGTCACTGTACAAATGCGAGAAACCGCGATTGAGTATGGCGCGATCCCTGCTGATCGCAGAAAAATTATCGAGTGTGCTAAAAAGTTAAAAGTAGAATTACATGCACAAATAGCAGAGTCCGATAGTTTGAATTGAGGACATGCCTTAATGCATGAACAAATAAAAAGGTGGGTTATGCTTTCGCTAACTCACCTTTTTTTGCTTAGATTTTTTGACTTTTACTTTGCCACTGCTGCTGTACTGACGCCATTTAGGGCTTTTGAGATGTTATCTATAACGGTGTCACAACCTTTAATATTATGACGGGTTTTTAAGTATTGAGGATCGTTATACGATAGCCATACTTTTTTATCTGCATCTTCACTGATGAGAATTTTTTGTGGCAAATCAATAGCGACGCTTTGCTCGCAATTCATCAATGGTGTACCCGCTTTCGGGTTACCAAACATAATAACTTGTGTTGGTCTTAAGGTTAAATCGACACCTTGTGCATTTTTTTGATGATCGACGCGCGCAAATACTTTCATGCCTTTACTTTCGATAATGGCGGCCAGTTTATCAGCAGTCTCTTGGACAGAATGATGACTTTGCATGGTTATCAAGCCTTTTTCGGCGTTGGTAGCAGTCATTGTTTTTGTCACTGAGGGCGTGTCGCTGGGTGAATTTAAAATGTTTTCAACACTGGCGCAAGAGGCCATGGTCAAAGCTAGAGCGGCGATAGAAATGATTTTAATCATAAGTAATCCTTTTTATGGTGGTCGGTTATCCGTAATAGTTTGTAGCATCACATATTTATTATGCGTCATAATATTGTGCGTAATAAACGCTGCATAGTAAAGAGCCGTACTGCAACCTGCCTTAATCAATTACTAAGCCAAGTGCTCTGCCAAGTAGTCCACCAACAGCCTGATTTTTGGTGATAACTGGCGGTTGTGCGGATAAATGGCCCAAATACTTTCTTCAGGCTCTCTATAGTCATCCAATAAGCTTATCAGTTCACCAGATGCTAGGTATTTTTGTACATAATAATCTGGCAGCTGCACGATACCTAGCCCTTTTAGGGCAGCATCAACTAGGCTATGACCACTATTATATTGAATGCTCCCAGAGACGCGCAAATTCCTTTCTTTACCTGCGTCACTAGCACGTGGGTCAGTATCTATAAAGTGCCAGTAGTCGCGAGTGCCAAGTAAGCAGTTATGTTGACTCAGCTTGCTCAAAGCGTGCGGTGTGCCATATTTATTAAGATAAGAGGGTGCCGCGCAGACAAAGTTGGTGCGATGGCTGAGTTTTTTTGCCATCATCGTGGAGTCGCTTAATTTGCCGATACGAATCGCTAAGTCGTAACCACCCTCAATCAAATCGATCTTTTGATTACTCAAAAAAGCCGTCACTTCGATATCGCTATATTGCATCATAAAGTCATTGACCAACGGCAATAATTGCTGCTCGCCATAAGTGACAGGGGCTGTCAGTTTGATCCTGCCTTGCGGTTTTGATTGCAAATTACTGACAGCCTGCTCAGCAGCATCCAAGCCATCGAGCACACTACGGCAATGCTGATAGAACACACGACCTTCTTCTGTTAATGATACTTTGCGTGTTGTACGATAGAGGAGTTTAATATTAAGGCGTTTTTCTAACGCGCTTATTTGCCGGCTTACTTGTGCCGTTGAGATACCTAATTCTTTGGCGGCGCGCGTAAAACTCTCGTATTCTGCGACGTAAACGAACTCGCTAACACCATCCCAGCGCATGATTATTACCAATATGTAAAAGATATTTGCAAATATAGCATATTGTTATCACCCTAGAAATAACTATAATGGTAAGCATCTACTCAAATAGTTGGTTGTAATCTAGCAGACTGCAATCATTTGCGAATGAGTATCCTAAAAATAGTGGCCTGCTTTTTATAGGCTGTAAATAATAACGAATTAAAAAGAGAAACCGTTATGTCAGATAAATTTATTAAATCGAAAGCCGCCATCGCGTGGGGCCCAAACCAGCCACTATCTATCGAAGAAGTGGATGTCATGCTGCCGCGTAAAGGCGAAGTATTGGTAAAAATCGTGGCCAGTGGTGTCTGCCATACCGATGCTTTTACCTTATCTGGTGAAGACCCAGAAGGTGTCTTCCCAGCGATTTTGGGTCATGAAGGTGGCGGTATCGTTGAGCAAATCGGCGAAGGCGTGACTAGTGTCCAAGTTGGCGATCATGTCATTCCGTTATACACCGCAGAATGTGGCGTTTGTAAAATGTGTACATCAGGCAAAACCAATCTATGCTCAGCGGTACGTGAAACCCAAGGTAAAGGCTTAATGCCAGATGGCACCACGCGCTTTTATAAAGATGGCGAACCAATCTATCATTACATGGGCTGCTCAACCTTCTCTGAATATACGGTCTTACCAGAGATTTCTTTGGCCAAGGTAAATAAAGAAGCCCCGTTAGAAGAAGTTTGTTTGCTTGGTTGCGGCGTGACTACCGGTATGGGTGCAGTCATGAATACTGCCAAAGTCGAAGAGGGTGCGACCGTTGCTATCTTTGGTCTGGGCGGTATCGGCCTGTCAGCAGTAATCGGTGCGGCCATGGCAAAAGCCAGCCGTATCATTGCAATTGATATCAATGAAAGCAAGTTTGAATTGGCCAAAAAGTTAGGCGCAACTGACTGCATCAATCCTAAAGATTATGATAAGCCAATTCAGGAAGTGATTGTGGAATTGACTGATGGCGGGGTTGATTATTCATTTGAATGTATCGGTAACGTCGATATCATGCGCTCAGCACTAGAGTGCTGTCACAAAGGTTGGGGCGAGTCGGTCATCATTGGTGTCGCAGGTGCTGGACAAGAAATCTCAACCCGTCCGTTCCAGTTAGTGACTGGTCGAGTCTGGCGTGGATCAGCATTTGGCGGTGTCAAAGGTCGTTCAGAATTACCAGGCTACGTTGAGCGTTATCTGGCGGGTGAAATCCCACTACAAGACTTCATTACCCATACTATGCCACTAGAAGACATCAACGAAGCGTTTGACTTGATGCATAAAGGTGAGAGTATTCGTACGGTCATCCATTTCTAAAAAATATTGTGCAAGAGCAATATCTGACAGTAACGTTAGATATTGCTCTGAAAATACGGTTTTAAAAATAAAAAGGCCACTTCGATTTCGAAGCGGCCTTTTTTAAAGCTTATAACATCATCATTTTATATGTACGGTTACAGACCCATTTACTCAGTTATATTAGCCAATTGCTCTAATATACTGACGTAGTTTTCGACCCCTTGAGCACCGCTAACAAGATGACGCTCATTAAAAATGATTGCCGGTACACTTTGAATACCTTGTTGTTGCCAATGCTGTTCTTCTGCTCGTACTTCCTTAGCAAAGAGTTGACCCTCTAGTATTGCTAGCGCCTCACTACGATCAAGTCCAGTCTCTGCTGCAATATCAGCAAGCACGTTGATATCTGAAATATCTCTGTTGTTGGTAAAATGCGCGGCAAACAACGCTTGTTTTAATTCATGCATGCTTCCTTTCTGATCAGCGAAATGTAGCAGCTGATGCAAATCAAAGGTGTTGTGCATGCGCGTGTCATCATTGAAATTAAATTCAAAGCCAACTTCCTGTCCAGCTTCTGCCATTCTGATTCGACTAGCATCTGACTCTTGCTTGGTCGAGCCATACTTTTCGATGATGTGCTCACGTAGGTTTTGGCCCTCGCTTGGCATGTTTGGGTTTAGCTCAAACGGGTGCCAATGGATAGTGTGAGCCGTGTTGGTTTGCTCCAGTGCTGCTGCCAATTGACGATAGCCGATGACGCACCAAGGGCAGACGACGTCTGAGACGATGTCTATTCGGAGTGGTTTTTCTGATGTGCTCATATTTCCTCGCAGGGATTGTTATTTGTATTTTATTTAAGGCTTCTAATTGCTCATATATCTCATCTAAATGTTTTCGCTTAGAGATGGTCGTCGACCAAGAAGCCTCAGTAATAATCATGCTTTAAATATCAAGCGTTAATGAACATTCAAAGCATAATCAGGTGAATACAATGCGCTCTGAGTGACTCATTTGCTCACTGGATTGCTATTATTCATAGCTGCTTTTTTGCGATAAGGCGGTCAAAAATCAACCTCTGATAACAAAACGTATGAATATTTAACCAATCTGTCATGGCCATGAAATGGGTTTTTCTCTACAGTAGTTTTGCCGACCTGGGTAGTCGTGGCTTATAACCCATGCTAACACCAAGTCTTTAATAAATAATAAAAACTTAATATTCGATACAGGATGCACAAATGAAAAACATTACTGAAGCGATGAACTGGCGTTACAGCACAAAAGCATTTGATACCAATAAAAAATCTCAGCAGAAGACTTTCAGAGCCTAAAAGATATCTTGCGTCTCAGTCCTTCGAGCACCAATATCCAACCTTGGCATTTTGTGATTGCTGATGATGAGGCTGGTAAAGCTCGAATCGCAACAGGTACTGAGGGCATGTATGAATTTAATACGGCAAAAGTAAAAGACGCCTCACATGTCATCGTATTCTGTAGTCGTGTCTATGCTGATGACGAGTTTTTGGATAACATCTTAGACAAAGAAGATGCTGATGGCCGTTTTGCGGAACCAAAATTTAAAGAGCAGATGCACCAAGTGCGTAAGATGTTTTTGGATATTCGCCGTTATGAGCAAAAAGACGAGCCACACTGGTTGATAGAGCAGCTATATCTCAACATGGGCGCTTTGCTACTAGGAGCTGCGACTTTAGGTATTGATGCTGTGCCTATGGAAGGGGCAGATTTGAAAGCACTTGATGAAGAGTTTGATTTACGTAGCAAAGGCTATACGGCTGTTGCGGTCGTATCGCTTGGTTATCGTAGTGAAGATGACTTTAACGCTGAGTTGCCAAAATCACGCTTTGATGAAGAGACAATCATCACTAAAGCCTAAGCTATCACAAAAGCTTAAGTTATCACGACAGTTTAATGAAAGGATGTGGTCGATCCTGAATACAATGGACACACGATACTATAGAAGTAGGGCCAGTAGAACTAGTAGGGTTAGTAGAACATGATGACTGTATGTACTACTTTTATTCTGGCTTGGCTATATCGCCCCTATGTGAATATTCAATACGCCCTGATGAGAGAGCTCAACCACCAACATGATAGAAACAGAACGCTTATATCTTAGACAGTGGCGAGTAAGTGATTTTGCGATATTCGCTGAAATGAATGCCGATCTTGACGTGATGAAGTATTTCCCTAAGCCGTTATCACCAAAAGTGAGCGATGCGATAGCCAATAAATGCTCGCAGCTTATTAAAGATAAAGGTTGGGGGTTTTGGGCGGTCAGTCTAAAAGAGACAGATACCTTTATCGGTATGGTTGGCTTAAATGAAGCGCATGCCGATATGCCTTTTGCACCTGCTGTTGAGATTGCTTGGCGACTACACAAAGGTTATTGGGGACAAGGTTATGCAACGGAGGCGACACGAGCTTCATTAAATTTTGCATTTGATACATTAGGATTCGATGAAGTCGTGGCCTTTACTGCAGTGATTAACGAGCACTCGCAACTTATCATGCAGCGTATTGGCATGAGTAATACACAAGAAAACTTTTATCATCCAATGCTTGATTCTAATCATCGGCTTGCTGAGCATGTGCTATACAAAATTATTCGGCAGCAGTGGAAGTCTGCTTAAGTAGCCACTTACTTAGTTGGGATAGTGACCTAGTTGAACAATTAGATCTCATACTCTTAAATATAATATATAATTATCGATTTATGTATACAGACCGAGAGCACTATGGAAGATATACTGTTAGAGTTCGAAAATGGTATAGCAGATATCTTAGAGCTATTTAACAAATTTCGAGATAGCATTGGTGAAAATCCAGTATCTAAAAATACTAGAGATCGTATTGATTATTTTATAAGCGCTTATGAAAGTTACATGGTTACTCTGGACAAAGGCAGTGCAGAGAAAGTTGCGGAAGCTGCTTTAAGTGTTTGTTCAAATGCAAGTAGAATTGATGTTTTTGTTGACGATATGGATGAGCAAACGAGGAAATACAGTAAAACTTTATCGGAGCGTGCTAGTTTTCTTCGTAGAAAGATAGAAAGTTCACCAATTTTGACAGTTCCTTTAACAGATAAGGCACGTTCAAATGTTTCAAGCGATATGCAAGACTATAGATCTTTTAAGAAACAATTAAAAGATACGAATGAAAAACTTGAACAATTAAATCGTAAAGTAAAAAAAACACTTGATGAAAGTGAAGTTAAGGCTAATATTTTAACGAAAGAAATAGAGTCATTAGAAGAGACATACAAAAGTAAAATCGGTGCCATATCGCTAGCATATGAAGAAGAGCTAAAAGCTATTAATGATAAGAATGCTCAGTTAGATCAGCTTCTAGGTAATGCCGCAAGCAGAGTTATTGTCTCAGAGTATGCAGATAGCGCAAAACAAGAAAAAATAGCTGCCGAATGGTTGAGAGGGGGATCAATTTTTTGCATGGCAGTCATCATTGTGATAGCTGGATATTCTTTTTGGGAGTCTATACACCAAAGCTTCGACCTTTCTAACTCGCTTTTACGATTGGCATTAGTGTTTTTATTATCTGTTCCAGCTGCTTACTTAGCACGTGAATCTACTAAGCATCGTCAGCAACAGTACACACACCTTCAAACATCACTAGACTTGAAGGCTATTAATCCTTATATAGCCTCATTACCTGACGAAGAGCAACATAAAATAAAATCAGAAATTGCTCAAAGAATATTTGCCCCTAAAGATTTTCAATCTATAAGTAATGAGTCTTACCCAATTAACTCTCAAGAAGTCATCATGGCGCTGATTTCAAAGTTCGGAAATGATAAAGACAAACAGTCAGATTAATATTTCCTTGAAAAGGTCAAGATATGCCCCTTAAAAGGCAAATCCAAATCTTACATAACACTCTATAAGCTCAGCCAAAATATCAATTTTGGCAGAATTAATTAAGAAACCTCAATCCAGAGGTTTTGAGTGCCCATACCAGCTCTACAAAGGCGCGACTATTGGTCAGAGGTTCGCCATCGATAATGAGCACATAGCCTGAACCATCAATCCATAAGAATACAAAACTGGTCTCAGGAATGAGCAGATCGACCTGCTGAAAGAATGAGATCGCTTGGCTTTCTACGGCCCATCCGCGTTGCTTTTGTCGTAGCATAAATCCTGAAAAATCAGCTGCCGCGACACTGAGCATGTCTGCTTCTTCTTGGGTGTAGCCAATACGTGCCAAGCAAAACCCTTCATCAGAGCCAATGGCAGCACGGCGTTTGCCTGATAAGCTGGCCACCACATAGGGTAAAAACTGATCTAGTGGCAGATTGGGCGCTGGTAACAGGAGAGACAGTTTCTCAATCCAACCTTGTTCTATGAAGTTTTGCAGCCATTCATCAGAGTAGCGTTCAAGCCAGTCGGCAGCGAGTAACGTCTGCGCATAAGACAACAAGTCTTGTAGTGATAGCTGCTCCTCAGTGGGCTCACCTTGTGAAAATGCCTCAAAAATACCGGCTGGGGTTAGAGTCAGATACGTTTTATCAGCATTTAAATAAGAAGACATAGCAGCTACCATTATGATGAAGGTTATAGAGTGGCGATAAATTAGGTTTTCATATAGTTGAATTCAAATAATTTTGATACAAGGAAGCCGAGTGTAAGTGATACATTAGTATGCTTAGCGAGGATGACGATGTAGAAAATTTATATGGATTTGACTATAGTTTGATCAAGGTGCTGCTGACAGTTGTTCCAACGCGCATCGAATTGCCAGTCGCTTTTGCCCAAGCGAAACCACACTAATGAGAAAGCAAGGCGATCATTGCGAGCGATGCAGTGTGCAAAGAACTCGTTTTCGACTTGCTCAATCGTACCCCAATCCTCATTAGTACGTGCTTGCATTAGCTCGGCTGTGATTTCTTTGGAGATTTCCTTGGCGTCATCGCTACTGATACGTAGTCGTTGTTTTTGCTCATTGAGAGAAGGCGAGATTAGTACGCTCCAGCGGGTCGCGAGCATACTATTGCGTTGAATATATGCTTTTTTATCAATACAGTCGCGAAACCCTTGTTGAATATGAGGGTACAAGCGATCTTTGACACGAATGAATAAGTTATTCACATCATAAGGAATGTCATACCAGCAGCCATAAAAGAAGTCTGCAACAGCACCTTGCAACGGCTCTCTCTCGGTCAATAGTAGCGCCGCATTGATTCGTTGTTCGTGAAAGTGACGGTTGTTGGGTGCCAAAAACACTTTGCGCGAGTATAAGCGGAATACTCGCCGCGCTTCCATTTCGTTTTCTTTAATAAGATCTGAATCAGACATAACAGTGTCCTTTGAGTCATGGTCGCTATATAGTCAAATTCATATAAATCCGCTACATCGTCATCCTCGCTAAGCATACTAATGTATCACTTACACTCGGTTTACTTGTATCGAAATTATTTGAATTCACTACAGTCAATTCCATATAAACCAGATAGATTGTCAGGCCTGTTCAGCCGTTCAGTCTACTGTTTATAGTGCTCTTACCTGTCTTCTATTGCGTATGTAGCCCAGTAATTAGTCCATCCGTTAGTCTAGCAGTGTCTGCATCAAATCTATCATAAATTCGGCATCTTCTTCGTTCATCGCTTCAAACCCTTGAGGCATACCAAGCTCAGCCAAGGCTTCTTTACCATCATCATCATTGTGCAGATTGAGAATGGCTTCTATAAATATTTGTGCATCAGGGAAGCCGTCTTTAATAAGTAGCACGTGGCTGATGTCAGCCAAGTCACTTTCGATAAGTACGGAGAGCTGGGTCTTGGTCAACCGTGAAAAGCTATGAAAAATCTCTGCCAAAAAGAACGCGGCTTGGGCATCCCCTTTAATAACTTTACGGGCAGCTGCCTGATAGGTTTCAGTGACATCCCATGTCAGATCAGATTCTTCGATATCAACCGCTTCTAGTAATCGTAAGCCAATCAGTTTGACATCTCGGTTGTCTGCCATAGCGACTGTAGCACCAGCTTTAATGTCTTCTAAGTGGTTAATGTCGCTATTTGCCGCAGCGGCAATGACCATTTCATCAGACTTTCCGATAGGGCGGGCGACGGCACGGTAGCCTTGCTCACGGATTAGGGTTGCGGCATCAAAAGGATTGGCGTAAATGACCTGAATGTCACCCGCATTAATGACTTGCTCTTGCTCAGCATGTGATGCGGGGATGTTCAAGTGCATATTTAAATTGGCACGTTTTTGAATCAACGTATTGAACATGTGCCAGCCTGCAAAACGATCAGGCGAAAAATCTGGGGCGATTAACATATTGTGTGTCGTCATGATTTAGCCTTCCTCGTTTTGTTTCATTTGGGCATATTGCGCCATTGCCGCTTTGATTTTGCTGCGTGATGGCTTACGTCGTACGGATGTATAGCCGACGGTTTCGCCGTGACGAACGTTAGGTACGACGGTTGCATAGACCCAATAATGACTACCATCTTTGCATAAGTTTTTGACATAGCCATGCCATTTTTGTCCTGCTGTGGCAGTGTCCCACAGGTCTTTATAAGCCGCTTTTGGCATGTCAGGATGGCGCAAAATATAATGCTGCTGGCCAATCAATTCATCGACATGGTAACCGCTAATCTCAACAAAGGCATCGTTGACGTGTGTCAGTACGCCATCCAAATCGGTACGCGATACAATCAATTTACCGTCTGGATAAGGGCGTTCGATACCAGTGTCATAGACAGTACGCGACGTGCCATCATGGTAAGTCAGGGTAATCTGTTCGGCAGGCATATCAGGCTTGTGTGCATCAGGGATTGGAGAACCCATGGTCATCTCCTTCATTGGTCATTATGTAGTTGATTCTCTATAAATTGGATACGGTGTCAGCCTTGCTTAGTCTACTACTTGTAGTACTTTCACCCGGCTTCCTTGTATCCAAATTATATTGAATCGACTATGTTTATAGTAATTAAAAAGCTAATAAATTCGATAAGCAGTCGCCAATCAAATGAGCTTTGCAAGGGCTTCTGAGGCACGTTTGATATCTAAGAATATCAAACCAAGCTTGGCATTTGGTTTTGCCATAATAGTGAGCACCGCCTCATCTCCTGATGACGTCATAATAACGTAGCCTTTTTCACCCTGAATCATAATACGATCGATACTACCACGCGCCAACTCACGACCTGCACGATCACCCAACGATAATAATGCTGCTGACATAGCACCCACACGATCTTCATCGACGCCAGTTGGTAGAGCTGAAGCAATCATCAGACCATCGTTAGAGATTAGGGCAGATGCTTCAACATCTGCTGATGAGCTGTTTAAGTCTTCCAATATCTGTTGAAATGAGTCTGTACGCATATCGCTTTCTCTATGATCAGTGGTGGATTGTTTAAGTAAAAAAACTGGTTAACTATATCCTTGCTTTAAGAAAGGTATTCTAACTCCTTACTAATGATATTGATATACATTTGCTCAATAAAAAACGATATTTTTGGAGTTTTTTGCCGTTTATCATCGAATATTTGCCTTTTATCCTCGGTTTCTAAAGGAATTTGGCAGTAACCCATTACCTTTAGTAAGAAGATTATGAAAGAGTTGGCCTAATTATTTATATTTTTTGATCAGAAATACTATCTGTATAGCTATTAATCGATGTCTAAAAATTCTGCTAAACAGTGCAGCTTGGATTTAGCTAACAAAAATCGCTTATATGTTTCTGTGATAGAGATATTTACTAGACTTATAAGTCTTAAAGATGATATATAGTTATAAGGCGAAAAATGTTGACACTTATCTATTCTCTATAGATACATAAATTCAGTCAGCTTTTTTAATCCCATCTGTCTCTACAAACGTTAACGTGTTGTAGGGACGATTTCAGTTTTACATCAACGTTCGCAATCTCATTATCCGTTGTGATATCAAGCGACATTGACGTAAGTAAATATGTTCCCCAGTTTTACCTTAAGGAAAAAATATGAGTATCAGTCAGGCCATCGAAAAAATCGAAGCACGTTATGCGCATCAGCCAGAGTTTATTCAAGCAGTAAAAGAGGTAGCGATTACGATTAAACCTTTATATGATGCTCATCCTGAATATAGTGCATTGAAAGTATTTGAGCGTTTGGTGGAGCCTGATCGGGTATTTGGTTTTCGTGTCAATTGGGAAGATGATAAAGGCGATGTGCAAGTCAATCGTGGCTGGCGTGTGCAGTTCTGTAATGCTTTGGGCCCTTATAAAGGCGGTCTCAGATTCCATCCTACCGTCAATCAATCCGTATTAAAGTTCTTAGGCTTTGAACAGATTTTTAAAAATGCGCTAACGGGCTTGCCGATTGGTGGCGGTAAAGGCGGGTCAGATTTTGACCCTAAAGGCAAAACAGATAGTGAGATTCGCCGTTTTTGCTACGCCTTTATGCGTGAGTTACATCATTATGTGAGCAAAGACATGGATGTGCCTGCTGGCGACATCGGCGTCGGTGGTCGAGAAGTCAGTTATATGTTTGCGATGTATAAGAATTTAACGCGTGAATCAACAGGGGTTATTACTGGAAAAGGCGTGGGCTTCGGTGGTAGCTTGATGCGTACCGAAGCGACTGGCTATGGTGCGGTATATTTCTTAGAAAATATGCTTCTCGCCCAAAATGACACGCTCAAAGGCAAAAAGGTGCTGATATCAGGGGCAGGTAATGTTTCATTGCACGCTGCCGAAAAAGTGAATGCACTTGGTGGTATTGCCATAACTGTCTCTGACTCGCAAGGGACTTTGCATGATGAAAAGGGTCTTAATCAAGAAAAAATCGATTGGCTCAAAAAACAAAAACAGCAGAACAAGCCGTTAGCAGAGTATGTTGAAGTCTATGGTGGAGAGTGGCTTGCTAAACAAAAACCATGGCAGTTTAAGGCTGATATTGCGATTCCATGTGCCACTCAAAACGAAGTCAATGAAGCTGATGCCAAACTATTCGTCGAAAATGGTGTGAAGTACGTGGTTGAAGGCGCTAATATGCCGCTCACTGCTGAAGCGATTGATCATATCCGTTTGCACCGTGTCCATTATGCACCTGGTAAAGCCGCTAACGCTGGCGGGGTTGCAGTGTCTGCGCTTGAAATGTCGCAAAACTCTGTACGTCAATATCAAACCTTTGAGCAAGTCGATGAGCGTCTAAAAGGTATTATGAAAGATATCCACGACAGTGCTGCGAATGCTTCAGAACAATATGGTCAAACTGATAATGGTTATGTCGACTATATGGCTGGTGCCAATATGGTTGGTTTCAAACGTGTGGCTGATGCGTTGGTCGCTTTTGGTATTTTAAACTAAGGATCTACTATATAACTCATAGCCTCATCTGATCATTGCAATAACCAATACTGCGTTTGTCCTCTTGAGACAAATGCAGTATTTTTTTGTCGAAATAATAGCAAGTATTAATCGAGAGCAAACGTTTCTATAGGTGATGTATTTAGATTGATTGTCTAAACAAAGTAATTACACTTTGATACTTTTTCATCCTACAGCGAGTAGAAAACCTCGCTAACATGTATCTACGAATAACGAAGCCAACGTCTATTGATAATGAAAAGTAAGCACTTGGCTAAAAAAGTAAGTCATCAGTGAAGGAGATAATATCATGGGAAAGCTGTCTAAAAAGATGCAGTTGACCACTTTAGGTGCAGGCCTAGCAGTCGCACTAACCGCAGGTGTCATGAGCACGACTGTCATAGCCGCTCAAACAAATCTATCTACCGAAGTGAAAGCAGCAAAAGGTAACAAGGTTGGCTTAAAACAAGCGATTACTATCGCCACCAAGCATGCATCAGGTATGCTTATCAGCGCTGATTATGATGAGGACGACGATGATACAGAAAACGGTGTATACGAAATAGAATTTAGCACGGCTAGCGATAGCTATGAAGTGATCGTTGATGCTATTACGGGGGAAGTTGTCAGCACTGATACTGAACGGTTAGATCGTGATGATATTAACGATTACAACGTACAGCGCCGTGTGAAAGTAAATGTCATGAGTGCGATAGGTATCGCTGAGAAAAAAATAGGCGGTATGACATTAGAAGTCGAGTTTGAAGCAGACCGTGATTACAGTGATCATCCGTTATATTACAAAGTGGATTTACTAAAAGGTGATGAGGTCGTCAGTATCAACATCGATGCCAATACAGGTGAGACGTTTGCCAACAAATATAAGCGCTAGTAGCAATGTTAATAACAACGTTAATAGTAACTGTAATAGCAACGTTCAAACAGACCAAACCAAAGCCATTAGCTGAACATATCAGCTGGTGGCTTTTTTAATGGCGACAAATAAAGGTAGGTTGATTACAAGGTAGGTTGATTACATTGTCTCGCGCCATTTACCTTGAATCATGATGCCTTGGATAGGGTTTAGCCCCATCTGATAGGCCAAATCAGCAGGACGGGCGATATCCCACAGTGCTAAATCAGCATCGCAGCCCACTTCTACTTTACCTTTATTCGGTAGCCCTAACGCCTGTGCTGCATAGACGGTCGAGCCTGCTAATACTTCTTCAGGTGTCAGGTAAAATAACGTACAGCCCATATTCATCATCAATAAAAGCGACGTTAACGGTGAGGTGCCAGGGTTACAATCGGTTGAAATCGCCATGGGAACTTGATGTTTACGTAATGCCTCAATGGGTGGCAGCTTGATATCACGTAACGTATAAAACGCCCCTGGCAATATCACGGCAACGGTATTGCTAGCCGCCATTTTTTTGATGTCTTCTTCTGACAAGTGCTCTAGATGATCGCTCGATAGGCCTTTATATTCAGCAACTAAGGCACTACCACCTATATCAGACAGCTGCTCAGAGTGCAGTTTGACTGGTAGATTTAATGAGCGAGCTACTTCAAACACTCGTCTGATTTGCTCTGTGCTAAAGGCGATGTTTTCACAGAAACCGTCGACCGCATCGACTAAGCCTTCTGCATGCAAGATTGGTAGCCATTCGCAAACTTGCTCAATATAGTCGTCCGCATGGTCTTTGTACTCAGTGGGTAGGGCATGCGCTGCTAGGTAAGTGGTGCTCACATGAATGTCGTATTTTTCGCCCAGTTGGCGCGCGACCGTGAGCATTTTGCGCTCAGTGTCCAAGTCTAAGCCGTAGCCAGATTTGATTTCAATACTGGTGACGCCTTCTTTCATGAGCGCGAGTAGACGTTTTTCACTTTGTGCAAATAGCGATTCAATACTAGCGGCGCGAGTGGCAGTGACCGTCGCGACAATACCACCGCCTTGTGCTGCAATGTCTTGATAGCTGGCGCCTTGCAAACGTGCTTCGAACTCATTACTACGGTTGCCCCCATAGACGATATGCGTGTGACAATCGATAAGCCCTGGGGTTATCCATTTACCATCTACATCTGTGATTTGGCTAGCTTGATATTTAGGCAGATGAGCAGTGATTTGATTCTGTTTACCAACCCAAGCGATTTTACCGTCTTTAATACCGATAGCCGCCTTTTCTAACTGACCGTATGGGATGCTATCAGCGTGTTTATTTTCATCATCACTTATCTCAATACCAAAACCATGCTGCGCTGAAAAGGTGGCGATATTGGCGTTAATAATGACATGGTCAAATGATGTCATAGCAGACTCGTCGAGCATCTTTTCTATAGGACTTTTCGATACGGAGTTCTTTGATTCATTCATAATATGCTCCTGATTTTTGTGAAGTCAGTGATCTTTGTTGGCAAGATCTAAGCGCTAAGTAAGTGCTGCTCTACAATCGTTGCCAGCAGTCGAGCAGCGACTTTGCAGCTACGACTATCAACGTCAAAGGTAGGATTAATCTCAGCAATGTCTACCATTTTTACTTTGCCTGATGCCATGATGGTTTTTACCATACGCTCAACGAAACCTAGCTCAATACCGTAAGCGGCAGGTGCGCTCACACCTGGAACGACACTGGCAGGTAAGCAGTCCATATCGATGGTCAGATATATTATATCGACCTGATCTACAAAGCTTTTGACCCGCTCAGCAAGTGTAGCCCAAGGCTCATAATGACAGTCTTCATCGCTGATGACCTGTACGCTCAATTGTTTAGCGCGATCAAAGAGCGCCGCCGTGTTAGAGAACCGACTGACGCCAATACAGCAATAGTAAAAAGGCTGATCGTGTGCGTCAAGATGCTCGGCAATTTGGCGAAATGGTGTTCCAGAGGTCGCTACATCCGACTGACGAATATCAAGATGAGCATCAAAATTAATAATCCCGATAGTAGGCATGGCATTTGCTTCGCTTATATTTTCTAAGGCCTGCCATAATCCTAAAAAGCTACCATAAGCGATAGCATGACCACCGCCAAGCCCGATGGGTAATCCACCTTGCTTGACGATAGTGCTCACTGCATCAGCATATTTAATCTGAGCTTGCTCAAGGGTGCTCTCGGCAAGGCAATCATTATCATCACAATGAATGTCACCAGCATCACCCAATAAGGTTGATAATTGACCATCAAAACGTTGTTGTAAATCAGCGATGACTGGCAGCGTAGCAAAAGCTCGACGAATCAATGGCGGAGCAGCTCTAGCACCTACGCGGCCTTGATTGCGTCTGACGCCTTGATCACAGGCAAAGCCAATTAGCCCAATATTTTGATCCTCATAAGGCTGAGCAAGTTGATACCAATAGCGGGCACGTGCAGTCTCAAATGGCTCTGCACGTCCTGTCCACTGGGTCATATCAGCAGGGTCGTGGTTAATGTGAGTGGTAGTCGTTGCTGTTCTCGCTATTGTCATCGCCGTTCTCCGCAAATCAATATTTATTTAGACTCATACCAGTTGCTGCGTAGTGACTGCCAGTGTTCAGCAAGCGTACCGTTTAATACCAACTGCTTAGCTGCTTCAATATCAGGGGCGAGGTAGCGATCTTTATCATAGAAAGTCACTTTCGCACGCAGTTTCTGATGTGCCACAGTCAACGGATTTGAAGTCTCTAATCCGCGATGAAAATCAATACCTTGACCAGCAGCCAATAGCTCAATACCTATGATAGTCGCAGTGTTTTGCGCCATCTCATATAGGCGGCGTGCGCAATAGGTGGCCATAGACACATGGTCTTCTTGGTTAGCAGAAGTCGGGATGCTATCGACGCTACCAGGATGGGCGATAGATTTGTTCTCTGATGCCAGTGCTGCGGCGGTCACATGCGCAATCATAAAGCCTGAGTTTACCCCAGCATTATCCACTAGGAATGGCGGTAAGCCACCTGACAAAGTCGCATCAATTAGCAAAGCGACACGGCGCTCAGACATAGAGCCAATCTCAGCGATTGCCAAGGCTAAAATATCAGCGGCAAAAGCGACTGGCTCAGCATGGAAGTTACCACCTGATATGGCGACAGGGCCATCTTCGTTATTAAAGATAAGGGGGTTATCGGTCACCGCATTAGATTCGATTAATAAGGTTTTACCTGCTTGGTTGATGATATCAAGACAGGCACCCATGACCTGCGGCTGACAGCGTAAGCAGTAAGGATCTTGAACTCTATCGTCTTGCTCGCCATCATGTGAGGCACGAATAGCACTGCCTTTGATTAGCTGACGGTGTGCTTTGGCGATTTCGATTTGACCATGATGGCCACGTACTTCGTGAATACGCGCATCAAAAGGTGAATCTGATCCTTTGGCAGCATCAATGGACATAGAGCCGACAATGGTGGCAGTCTCAAGTAAGTCACGCGCTAAGAAATAACCACGTAATGCTAGCGCAGTTGAGACTTGCGTACCGTTGATAAGCGCAAGGCCTTCTTTGGCTGCAAGGGTAATAGGCTCAAGCCCATGCTGGGCTAGGGCATCAGCAGCTGGCACTTTTTTACCAGCAACAAAGACATCACCTTCGCCCATCATCGCAAGTGTCATGTGTGACAAAGGGGCTAAGTCACCAGAAGCGCCAACTGACCCTTTGGCTGGAATATTTGGCGTGATTTGATTGTTGATTAAGGCCAGTAGACTGTCTACCACCTCGCGACGTACGCCAGAAACACCTTGCGCCAAACTGGCGACTTTCATCACCATAATCAGTCGCACTACGCTGTCTGGTAACGCTTCACCAGTGCCCACTGAGTGAGAAACAATTAGGTTACGCTGAAGTAGCTCAAGTTGGTCGTCACTGATACGCGTCTTGGCAAGTAAGCCAAAACCAGTATTGATACCATAAGCGCTTTTGTCTCGTGCGATGATGGTTCGTACATCTTCGTGCGAGGCGTCTATTGCCTCGTAGGCACTTTCAGGCAATGTCAGTATGACAGGCTGCTCATAGATATCACGTAGCATTTTAAAGCTAAGTTGGCGAGGGTGTAGTGTTAGTTTTTTGATGTCGTTCATAGGGGTAATCCTAGTGTTGTAAGCTATATGAGTTATATTATTTTTAATGCGTATCTTTACTAAAATGGGGTTTTTGAAAGGTTTTTAATCAACGACATATCTATTATTGGGTTTGAATTTTTTAGCCAATCCAATTGAAGTACATCGCCAGATGTCCGAATGCCGCAGCCAATAAAATACTGAGTACCACGCGCTCGAACCAAATGATGACCATTTTGCCAACGGAGACAGGAATCTCGGTCGCAAGCACACACGGAATCATGGCTGAAAAGAACAGCACACTGCTAATGGAAATGACCCCTGCGACATAGCGTGTCAGAATATCTGCCTCACTTAGCAGTAATGCTGGCAAGAACATCTCAGCCAATCCCGCTGACATGCCTTTGGCAGCGGCGAGCGGTTCTGGTAAGCCGCCAAGCCATGTAAAGGGATAAAGAAGCAAACCCAAGGCATCGAATACGGGCGTATATTTTGCTAATAGTAATCCTGTTAAGCCGACAGCGATGATAGATGGCACGATAGCGGCTGCCATCGTCAGACCATCACGAAAGTTAGACCATAATATTTGTTTGAGGTCAGTCGCACGGCGTGAAGTGGACAAGCCTAAATCAAACGCAGCTGCTAGCCGTGTACCACCTTTCTGATCTAAAGTGGGACGTTCAACGCTATCATCAAAGAGACTGATAGGTGGAATACGAGCGGTAATCGCAGTGACAATAAAGGTAATCACTAGCGTAGACCAAAAGAACACATTCCAAAACTCCATCAGACCAAGTGTTTTGGCAACAATCACCATGAATGCCGCTGATACGGTTGAAAACCCAGTCGCAATGATAATGGCTTCACGCGCTGAATATTGCTTTTGTAAATACACACGATTGGTGATGAGCAAGCCAATGGAGTAGCTACCGACAAAGGAAGCCACAGCATCAATCGCTGATGAACCTGGGGTTTTCCAAATAGGTTTCATAATCGGCTGCATGAGCACACCAACCATTTCTAGTAAGCCAAAACCAACCAAGAATGCCAATATTAACGCCCCAATAGGTACAATCATACCGACTGGTAAGGCCAATTTTTCAAACAAAAACGGCAGCATGTCCTTTTCCATCATAAAGGCAGGCGCTACGTCAGCCACATACATCACTGCCAATATAAGACCCATGATTTTAAAAGCAGTCATAATCATATGGGTGATATTTTTACGCCATGAGCCATCGATAAATGGTTTACTCACTCCATAGAGCATGAGTAGAAACAGTAATGTCACGGACAAGGTATGCTGCTGAGTCACCAGATAGGTCGCGCCATGATCGAACAAAATCGTGCTTTTTTCACCAATGGTAAATGGTACGAAGAACATCACCAAACCGATGGCACTGAATATGAGAAGCTGTATTAAAGCAATAGGGGTTGATAGCAGTTTTTTTGATGATGTCGTTGGATTTTCATCGTGCAGATCAGATGTTGTATTTTGCTCAATCATATTATCCTCCTTGATAAAACGCCGATTATGTCCTTATACCTAGTTATATAGTTGATTCAGTTTAAAAGAGAGACAAGGCAACCGAGTGCAGATGTATGTGTGATACTTCAAACGAGGTTAACGCTGTCACTCTTTTATAGAGGATTGACTATAGCTTATAAGGACAAGGGACAAACTATTTGACCATTGGCAAATTCAAACCATAGTCTTTCGCTGTTTTGATTGCTAACTCATAACCTGCATCGGCGTGACGCATAACCCCTGAGCCGCAGTCATTGACAAGTACTCGTGACAAGCGTTTGGCTGCTGCATCAGTACCGTCTGCGACGATGACCATGCCGGAGTGCTGCGAGTAGCCCATGCCAACGCCGCCGCCATGATGTAGTGATACCCAAGTCGCGCCGCCTGCGACATTGAGCATGCCATTCAATAATGCCCAATCAGATACCGCATCTGAGCCATCTTTCATGCTTTCTGTTTCGCGGTTTGGACTTGCAACAGAACCTGTGTCTAAGTGGTCACGACCAATGACGATAGGGCCTTTTAGCTCACCGCTCTTGACCATCTCATTGAATGCTAAGCCTGCTTTATCACGCTCACCAAGCCCTAACCAGCAGATACGGGCAGGCAAGCCTTGGAACTGAATACGCTCTTTTGCCATATCTAGCCAGCGATGGATATGTTGGTTTTCAGGGAATAGCTCTTTAATTTTTTGATCAGTTTTATAGATATCTTCTGGATCGCCTGATAGTGCTACCCAGCGGAATGGGCCTTTACCCTGGCAAAATAGCGGGCGAATATAAGCAGGGACAAAACCTGGGAAATTAAAGGCATTTTTAACGCCTTCATCAAAAGCGACCTGACGGATGTTATTACCGTAATCGGTCGTTGGAATGTCCATCGCTTGTAGATCTAGCATCGCCTGTACGTGTACGGCGCAAGATTCAGCGGCCGCTTTGGTCAGTGCTGCATGCTGCTCTGAATCTTCTTGTGCGGCTTTCCATTCCTCTACGGTCCAGCCGCTTGGTAGATAGCCATTAATCAAGTCATGTGCCGAGGTTTGATCGGTGACCAAATCAGGCTTCATGCCACCAGCATTAGCACGCTTGACCATCTCAGGCAGGATATCTGCGGCATTGCCAAGTAGGGCGATAGAGACGGCTTCACCCGCATCGGTATGTTGTTTGATTAACTCGTAAGCGTGGTCAAGATCATCTGCTTGCTTGTCGACATAACCAGTGCGCAAACGGAAATCAATACTAGACTGTTGACACTCGATGTTTAATGAAGTTGCACCAGCAAAGGTCGCAGCTAATGGCTGCGCACCGCCCATACCGCCAAGACCAGCGGTCAAAATCCAACGACCCGCCCAGCTGCCATCATAGTGCTGACGACCCGCTTCAACGAAAGTCTCATAGGTCCCTTGGACGATGCCTTGCGTGCCGATATAAATCCAGCTACCAGCAGTCATTTGGCCATACATCATTAAGTCTTTGCGATCGAGCTCGTTGAAGTGCTCCCACGTTGCCCAGCGCGGCACAAGGTTGGAATTGGCAATCAAAACACGCGGGGCATTTTCATGCGTTTGAAACACGCCTACTGGTTTACCAGATTGCACCAATAACGTCTCATCATCTTCTAATTCTTTTAGCGACTCTAAAATTTGGTCATAGCTTTCCCAGTTACGGGCTGCGCGTCCGATACCACCATAGACGACTAGGCTTTTTGGATTTTCCGCCACATCAGGATGCAGGTTGTTTTGCAGCATGCGATAAGGGGCTTCGGTTAGCCAGCTTTTGCAATGTAGCGTGGAGCCAGTAGGCGCAGCAATATTACGGCTCTCATCGCGTCGAGTAGGTTTATTGCTATTGCTATCAGTAGTCATGGTCAAATCCTTATGAGATCTTTTAAGTCGATTGGGCAATTAAAGTGAGTGGTTTACGATCAGTCTAAGAGTGCACTTAACTGCTTGCTAAATTGGCTAGATTATCGATACTGCCGTAAAGTTGTATATACAAATTATCAAAGATATTTTTTTCATGCAAGGATTTTTTATGGATAGCCGCATTATTTTTGTTATTAACTCGATCAAGACTAAACGCTTAGACATATTGACTAAGGCCTGCATGGCGGTCTCGTGATATTATGAGGCTATTATTTTTAGTAAAGCTGACGGTTAAAAACGGATATGACAAAGACAGTTCCGGCGTATCAACGAATAAAAAATGCCATATTGGACAATATTCACTCTGGTAAATGGCAAGCAGGTAACGCGATTTCGACAGAAATGGCACTTGCTGAAGAGTTCGGTGTGTCACGAATGACGGTGAATCGCGCCCTAAAAGAGTTGAGCGAGGAGCGGGTATTAGAGCGTCGACAAGGGTCGGGAACGTTTGTCGCGCAGCAGCAGTTCAACCATACGTTTGTTGAAGTGCGCAATATCGCACAGGACTTGAAGTCGGCCAATCGTGACTACCGAGCAGAGGTTGTGAGTAAGCGTGCTATTACGGCCGACATGCTCGATGATGAACTACGGCGTGATTTTGGTATTGATAAGGTTGATGGCGGTCTTGGCAAGGATGGTAGTAGCGAAGCATCCGTTCTATATGAAGTAAAAATCATTCACTTTGCGGATGGTCAGCCTATTCAGTTTGAAGAGCGTTGGGTGGATGCGAACAAAGTACCAGCGTTCATTGAGCAAGATTTTAGTGTGGTCAACACCAGTGATTATTTAATCGCTAAAAGCCCACTGGAGCGTGGTAGTTATACCATCCGAGCGCTGGCCGCACCTGATGAGATTGCTAACTTTCTACAAGTCTTACCGCAGTCACCAACGCTTGTATTGTGTCGCCAAACCTATTCGGCTGGTCAAGTCGTCACCTTTGTTAAAATGTGGCATGCTGGCGATCGCTACCAGTTTTCGGGTGATTTGTAGGTGTTACCTTTCGCATGCTCACGGATTTTGTACGTTTTTTATGTCTAAATTGAGATACTATGTTTGTAAGCTGCTATTTAATGAGCAGCAATTTTCATTGACTGAATGCGCTATAATAATTGAACAGTCGTTAAAAATTCAAAAATAAACCAGAAACAGTATTGAAAAATAGGCGAAATAACCTCAAATCGAGCAGCCAAAGCCGAATATTGCAGGGCAGTCATTGTACTGGTCTCTTATATCGGCTTTTCCCTATTTATTGGTTGTATGTGTTTTCACTTTATTCATTCACTCTTATAAGGACGTCTTATGAAACGTCGTACTCTTTTAGCCCTTGCCGCCAGCACTATGTTCCTTGCCGCTTGTGGTCAGTCTACTACTAATGATGCCGATACTACTGCGACTGACAGCGCTGCGACTGGTGGATCTGATTTGCTACAGCGTATCAATAATGGCGGCACCATCAACGTCGGTACAGAGGGCACTTATCCTCCGTTCACGTATCATGATGAGAGTGGCAAACTGACAGGTTATGATGTCGAAGTGACACGTGCCGTTGCGGATAAACTAGGCGTAGACGTTGAATTCAAAGAAACCCAATGGGACGCGATGTTGGCAGGTTTGGATTCAGGACGTTTCGATATGGTGGCCAACCAAGTCAGTTTGACCACGCCTGAACGTCTTGCTAAGTATGACAAAGCCAGTCCTTATAGCTGGTCAGGTGCAGTAGTATTGGCACCGACTAACGAAACTCGTTATAGCTCATGGGATAACTTAAAGGGTTTGCGTACCGCACAATCACTCAGCAGTAACTATGGTGAGCTAGCAGAACGTTATGAGGCAGAAATCGTTCCTGTCGATGGTATGGCGCAAGCAATTCAATTGGTTAAGCAAGACCGTGCTGACTTTACGATGAATGACAACTTGGCCGTATTGGACTATCTCAAAAAATTCCCAGATGCAGATCTTGAGATCAAACTGACGGCTCCTGCTAGCGAGATGCGTGGTTCAGGTTTAGTATTGATTAAAGGTGATGATGCAGTCGTAGCAAAACTAAATGACGCGATGGCAGAATTGACCGCAGATGGCACGCTCACCAAGCTTAGCGAAGAGTTCTTTGGTGCTGATATAAGTCAACAAAAATAATGTCAGGTTTTATCATGCCAGCTTCTGTAATGTCAGCATCATGGTTCGCAGACTTATTGGCAGTATTGCCATTCATGAGTCCTGATCGAGCGCAGATTGTCATCTCATCATTTTGGCCGATGCTCAAAGGCGGTATCTATTATTCGATACCGCTAGCATTGATCTCATTTGCGATTGGTATGGCCATTGCGTTGACAGTAGCATTGATTCGTATCGTACCGCGTGCCAGTTGGTTCCATGAGGTAATCTATCGGCTTGCGCGCGTGTATGTGTCGGCGATTCGTGGTACGCCGATGCTGGTGCAGCTATTTATTATTTTCTATGGTTTGCCAAGTATTGGTATAAAGCTTGATCCTTTTCCTTCAGCGATTATTGCGTTTTCGCTCAATATTGGCGCTTATGCATCGGAGACGGTGCGTGCTTCTATTTTGTCGATTCCAAAAGGGCAGTGGGAAGCAGGCTCGACGGTAGGCTTGACGTATCTACAGACCTTCCGCCATGTCATTTTGCCGCAAGCGCTTCGGGTGTCAGTACCACCGTTATCCAATACTTTTATTAGTTTGGTAAAAGACACCTCTTTGGCCTCACTTGTATTGGTGACTGAGCTATTCAAACAAGCTCAGATTATCACAGCACGTAACTATGAGTTTATGCTGGTTTATACTGAAGCCGCGATTATTTATTGGGGTATTTGTCTGTTCTTGACCTTTATTCAAGGCAAGCTTGAAACGAGGCTAGATCGTTACGTGGCAAAATAAGTGATGGTTGAATAATTCTTAGCTACACAGCTATTCGCTAGATAGCCATTAGTCATACAAGCGCTTTAGAACAAGTACTTAAGAATAAACAGTCGCAAATAGAGACCAGTACAACAGGAATTTTTATGATCAAAGTCACTAATATTCATAAAGCCTTTGGCGGCAATCAGGTGCTCAAAGGCATCGACTTGACCATCAATAAAGGCAAAGTGGTGGTGATATTAGGGCCATCAGGGTCAGGTAAGACGACGTTTTTGCGTTGTCTCAATGCGCTAGAAATTCCCGATCAAGGTGTCATTGCTTTTGATGATGGTAGCTTGACAGTAGACTTTGCTACTAAGCCTAAAAAGAAAACATTGCTAGCACTACAGCGTAAGTCTGGCATGGTGTTTCAGTCTTATAACTTGTTTCCACATAAGACAGCTATTGAGAACCTAATGCTTGGGCCTACAGTAGTACAGGGTCAGACCAAAGCACAAGCTCGTACGCAGGCATTGGCACTGCTGGAGAAGGTTGGTCTGTCAGATAAAGCGGATCTGTATCCGTTTCAGCTATCTGGTGGTCAGCAGCAGCGTATTGGTATTGCTCGTGCGCTCGCTATCGAACCATCGTTGCTATTGTTCGATGAGCCGACCTCTGCGCTTGATCCAGAACTGGTTCAAGATGTCTTAGGCACTATGAAGCAACTGGCCTCTGAAGGTTGGACGATGGTTGTTGTGACCCACGAAATTAATTTTGCTCGTGATGTCGCAGATCATGTGGTACTAATCGAAGATGGTCACGTGGTCGAAGAAGGCAGCCCTGAGCAGATGTTTGAGTTGTCAGTGCATCCTCGTACGCAGGCGTTTTTACAGCGTATCGAGAAGTCATAGCGTTATGACAATCAACTGACGTTCTAAGCGAAAAAAGCCCCAATCATGATGTCATGGTTGGGGCTTTTTTTATAACAGCAGATAGCAGGCGATGTTAAATAATGAGACAGAGCACTTAAACTTTTTGTCGTTTCTTTAACCTTAACCAACGTGGTACGCGAGTGGCAGTACCATTTAGCACAGCATTAAACAAAGCTGCCAGTAAAATAAGCACCACACCTACATACTGAATCAAAGACAGTGATTGATGTAGTAAGAGTATGGCAAGGGCAATGGCTGTCAGAGGCTCAAAAATCGTAAACACTGAAGCGCGACTGGCAGGGAGCTTCTCTAACGCTTTCATGTACAACCCAAAAGGCACCACGGTTCCGAGTAAAGACAGCCCTAAGACATAACCCCAAGTCAGCAGAGGCAGGCTAAATAGTTGCTCATAAGTATTGTAAGTCTCTGGCAATAGCAGCAGCACACCTGCACTGATGATGATAGACGTGAAAAATACCAACGGAGCAGGGTGAGCATAATGCATCGCGCGTTTACCAAGCACACCGTATAGGGAGTAGGACATGCCTGCTAATAATCCCAGCACGATACCCCAGTTGACTTGCGCCTGCTCGCCTAGCATGGTTAAGCCCACACCAAACACAGCCATTAGTGACAGCAGTGCTGATTTTCGCGTAATAGACTCATTGAGCAAAAAGGCTGAAAACAGTAAACTAAACACGGGCGCAGTGTACAGCAGCGCGACAGCAGGACCTGCGCCAACATAGCTGACGGCAAAAAAATAGCAGATGGACATGCTAAGCACACCTATTAGTGACTGAAGTGCCAGTCCTAACCAGTGTTTTGGGCGCAGCTTAATCAGATCAGGCCATAATTTTGGGAGCATGGCCAATATAATAAAAGCGGCCGTGACAATCCGTAGTATGGTCACTTGCCAGCCACTAAAGCCGATTTGATTAAGGTAGGTAGAAAATATACCCAGTGTTCCCCAGCAAATAGCTGCCGTGATAATTTGAATGATGCCTATCCATGATTTTGGTGATGGCACTGCTGTATCCATGTTCGCCATATCGTTCTCTTTTTTATTTGAGTGTCGCAAGATTTACAAGTTATAGGCTGTCCAAGCCTCTTGGGTAACTACAATCTAATCACTATAAAACTGCTAGGGTAGCAACTTCGTTAACCATACCAACGTATGGCTAATAAGGTTTTCTTATATCGATATTGCGTGCTGACGATATACCAAACTCAAAAAATACAGTCAGCTGTGCCAATTCGTTTAGCCTACCAAAAGTAGCGTTTGAACTCGCTTTCTTCACTGCTCAAATTTTGTGAATGGTCTGACGCAATACAATACTGAAATAAGAAAAGACAACCCGATTGAGGGCTGTCTTTTGTTTGTTCGTTATTTTAGTCTATCACGAAAATATTATGGGGTCGCTTAGAAATGTTATCGATATAAATATAATCACCCTAATATGACCGGTTTATACCTGCATCAAAAAGTTACTGAGCAAGCGCTTGGCACCTTCGGTAGCAAAAGATTCCGGATGAAATTGTACGCCTTGAATGGGATAGACTTTGTGCGCCAGTCCCATAATCTCATCACCTGCTAACGCCGATTCCGCTAAGCTATGCTCAACATGGGCATCGTTAGTCACGACGGCGGTGACAGTCAAGCAATCTGGTAACGTATCTGCTTTCACCATTAATGAGTGATAGCGCATGATTTCGATCTCTTGCGGCAGGCCTTGATAGACACCTGAACCATCATGGCTAATTGATGACACCTTGCCATGCATCGGTACATTGGCACGTATCACATCACCACCAAACACATGAGCAATGCCTTGCATACCTAAGCAAACACCCAGTAACGGCGTCGTTTTTCCCATCACTTCGATGACCTCAGCACAAATACCGAAGTAGGCAGGGTCATCAGGTGCACCAGGGCCTGGTGAGATAATGATTCGATCAAGATTCATCGCTTGCACATCAGCCAGCGTAATTTCATTGTTGCGTTTAACGATGACGTTTGCTTCTTCATCACCATCCATGGTTTGTAAAATCTCACCAATATATTGGTAAAGATTGAAAGTAAACGAGTCGTAGTTGTCGATAATTAAAACATTCATGGGTCATAAACTCTTTTGTAAAAATATAGCTAGGTAAAATGTGGTCAGTGTACGAATGACGGCTGGTACAGATGACCGCTACATAAAGCTATCTAGTACCACTTTCATCGCAGACAGTTTGCGCTGAATTTCCAAGTATTCATCGGCAGGATTGGAGTCGTAAACGTTGCCGCCACAGGTCTGTGCATAGGCAGATTCGCCACTGATAAAGAGACTGCGAATAGGAATAGCAAAGATACAGTCGCCATTGAAATTGAATGACCCAAGCGCACCACCATAGGCACCGCGACCATCAAGCTCTAGCTCATTGATGACTTTGATGGCTTCAACTTTTGGTGCCCCAGACAATGTGCCGGCGGGGAAGTTGCTGGCAAGCGCGCTAAACATGTCTTCATTGGGATGTAAGATGCCGACGATTTCAGAGGAGATATGCTGCACGTGTGAGAAGCGTTTGATATCCATCAAGCTACGGACTTTTACGGTACCAAATCGTGCCACACGGCCAATATCGTTACGATGTAAGTCGACCAACATATTGTGTTCGGCAATCTCTTTGTCATCGTTGAGCAATGCACGGGCCAGCTTACGGTCTTCGATCACATCGACGCCGCGCTTGGCTGTCCCTGCCAGTGGATAAGTTTCCATCTCACCTTGACGTAAGCGAAATAGCAACTCAGGTGAGGCACCGATGATGCACTGCTGAGCAAATTTCATAAAATACATGTGCGGCGAAGGATTAACAGCGCGCAGTTTTTCATAAATTGGCATCTTATCACCAGCGATACGATACTTAGACTTAAACCCTACTTCACACTGAAAGATACGCCCAGAGATGATGTCTTCTTTGACTTGCATCACTACTTTGGCATGCTCTTCTTGGCTCATACCATCGCCCAAAAACTCAACCGTAGGATTTTCATAGCTTGGAATATCTATATTAAATAAGGCTTTGATCTGTTCGATACGATTTTCTTGCTGCGCGGTTGGGTAGTAGAAGTAAAAAATTTCACCCGTCATCTTATCGAGCGTCAAGCCATCCAAATACACACCAAACTTAAATGGTTCAAAGTCGTCGCTAGACTTGGCATTTAGGCTAGGCTCAAAGAAATTCACACTGTCATAGCCTAGATAGCCGACCAGACCACCGCTTTGATCACGAGCGATGACATGCTGAGGGGTAATCTCACGTAGTAGCTGATACGGGTTTTCGGTTTGGTAATGGCTGGTTTCAGCGGTTTTATTATCGGTAATCGCAAGGGTAGTACGGTCTAATGCTGCAATGGTCATAACTGGATCAAAACCAATGGCATGATGACGTGAGATATGGCTATCTTCGCCCAAGGATTCGAGTAAATAGCAGGTATCAAAAGTGCTTTCGATGCGTTTAAATAGCGCAAAAAAATCAATATCTTGCGTGAGCTTGATGCGCTGCGGTTTGCTAGGAATATCAATCGCTGCAGGTTGGCTATGCTGTAGTGTAGGAGAGGTCATAACAAAGTCCGAAATAGTTCAAATATGTGTCAGTTAAAAATAGAAGGAATTCAAATAATATGGTGTTAGGTATAGTGGGTTGACTATATCAAGCGTCTTGTCTGTGTGTCGCTAATAGGGCGCTGACATCATGACTTTGCATGACTTTGGCACCGCGCGAGACAGTAGCGATACCGACGCCTAGCTTTTCAGATATTTCACGTTGGGTGATATTGTGTTCTAACAAGTCAAAAATACGGATACGGTTGGCAATTTCGCGTTGTTCTTTGTCGGTCAATAGCGCACTAAACAGCACTTCGATGTCAGCGCTGTCATGACAATCCGCTAGATGCTTTAATAAACTGCGATAAGGGTCGGTACTCATAATGTTCAATCTTAATAAAAGAATAGATAGCTATCTTGTTTACGTGTTTTAGCCTTGTTTCAGTATTCTAGTACAGTAGTACGTAAAAGACAAGTAAAGTCATAAAACGCTTCCTTCTTTTCACTAAACCTTTCCATAAAACTGAACTTGTCCAAAGTAAAAAACCAGTTAATAGCGATTAACTGGCCTGTTTACCATTTCTTATTAATACCGCTTAAACCTACTCTGGGGCAAGCTCAATTTGTACCTGCCAACCGTCTATATCAAGCTCATAGCAGTTTTTGCCTTCACTATTAATACGGTCAATCACTAAAAAGTCAGAGTCATGACCCAGTGCGAGTAGGGGGTGATGCCAAACATTGGCATCATACTGCACCCCTTGATGAGATTTGGCATAAAACACGGTCAAATCATCAGCAGATTGAGGTGGTGTGCCTGCAGGAGCAACAACAACGACATAGTCCTGAGCATTCATTGAAAAAAACGCCTGCGTGCCAAACGGATGGTATTCCATCACCGATAGGCGGATAGGAAAATCACGTTTTTTGGCACGGAAGATGCTCATGCCTACATTACCACCATCGAGCTTAGCTTCGGCGATGGCATGATGGCGACATGCGTAGCCTTTATTGATATGGTAGCTGTTTTCAGGCGTTTGCTCATCCTTATCATAGGGTTCGATAACGGTGCCGTAGGGTGCAAAATCAGCTTTGGTTAAAGGTTTTGCAACGATCGTATTCTTCATAAGAGTACTCATGATTTGCCTTACTTTTGGTGATTGCTATTTATAATCACTGTTTATAATTATTATGAGCTAATTTATCATAAACCAGTACGCGACCTAAATCACCACTTGAGAATAAATGACATACTCAAATAAACGATGATGCGTCTATATTGTTTATTTATAGTCAGGTTAATACAAAAAAGAGAAGACTTATCGTTCTGGACGAATAAATGGCATATGTCTATTCACATCTTTATAGAGTAAGTATCTAAATGGACCAGGTCCACCGGCATAACAAGACTGCGGGCAAAATGCGCGCAGCCACATAAAATCACCTGCCTCCACTTCGACCCATTCACCGTTTAAGTGATAGACGGCTTTACCTTCTAATACATACAACCCATGTTCCATCACATGCGTTTCATCAAATGGAATCACGCCACCCGGCTGGAAAGTAACGATATTCACATGCATGTCATGACGCATATCAGACTGCTCTGTAAATCGAGTGGTTGCCCATACGCCATCTGTGCCCGGCATCTCAATAGCGTCAACTTCGTGATCGCTTGTGACAAAAGGCTCGGGCGCCTCAATACCGTCTACAAACTGATAGGCTTTGCGGATCCAATGAAATTTAACGTGCTTGTCACTGTTGTTTTTCACCGTCCACTTACATTCCGGCGGTAAGAAAGCATAGCCACCTGCTTCCATATGATGCGCTTCGCCTTCAATGGTAATATCCATTTCACCTTCAACGACAAACAATACGGCTTCGGCTTTCATGTCTAGCTCAGGCTTCTGAGAGCCTCCGTTTGGCGCTACTTCAACGATGTATTGTGAGAAGGTCTCTGAAAAGCCAGTTAAAGGACGTGCAATTACCCACATCCGCATGCCTTCCCAAAATGGTAGGTAGCTAATAACAATGTCGGTTAAGACACGTTTGGGAATAATTGCATAGGCTTCGGTGAAGATAGCGCGATCGGATAGTAGTTGTGTTTGTGGAGGTAATCCGCCAGTTGGTGCGTAATAGGTGCTTTTTTTTGACATTATTAATATTCCTTAATGGTGTTGTGCCGCGATAATAATGGTGTGCTGCGATAAATGGGTATCTAAACGTAGGGTTACAGCCAGTTTGCCGTGTTGTCCGCAGTGGCTGGATGGTTTTTATACCAATGTTTGGCAATGTCATCGCGGCGACATACCCACACGTCAGGTTTGCTAGTGATGTATTGCAAAAACTTTTTGAGGGCGGTGATGCGACCTGCACGGCCAATGATGCGACAATGCAAACCGATAGTCAGCATTTTAGGTGTATGTTCGCCTTCCTCGTATAAGGTGTCGAAACTGTCTTTTAGATACTGATAAAAAGGTTCAGCATTGGTAAACCCGGGACTAGAAGCGAAACGCATGTCGTTGGTTTCTAGCGTATAAGGAATGACCAAATGCGGTTTGCGCGCGATTTTGTTACCGTCTTCTACTTTGACATTGAGCCAGTAAGGAAGCTCGTCCGCATAAGAGTCAGAGTCATAGATATAGCCACCTTGTTCGGCGACCAGCTCACGAGTGTTGGGGCTATCACGACCAGTGTACCAACCAAGCGGCTGACCACCAATCATGCTCTCAAATATCTCAGTCGCGCGGCGCACGTGCTCACGCTCGGTTTCGCGGTACATATTTTGATAAGTAATCCAACGTAGACCATGACTGGCAATTTCGTGTCCATCTTCTAATACGCGTTCGATGATATGCGGTGTTTTTTCGGCAGCGGCAGCACAAGTAAAAGTGGTAATAGGTAAACCATACTCTTTAAACGTATCCAATACTCGCCACACACCAACACGGCTACCATACTCAAATGCTGATTCAATCGATTGGTGGCGATTGTTAAACTCTGGCGTGCCCAAAACATCCGATAAAAATCGCTCTGACTGACCATCACCATGAATGACACTGTTTTCTGCGCCTTCTTCGATATTAAGTACGAATTGAACAGCGATTTTGGCACCACCTGGCCAATTGGCTTTTGGTGGATTATCACCATAGCCTTTTAGGTCACGAGGGTAGGCATCTTGATTGAAATCACTGGTTATTTTTTTACTCATTGTAAATGTATCCTCAATATCTTAAATGCCTTAAATAAACTAGAGCAACTGCAGCAAAGTAAGGCGTAGCTTTATAAGGCGTAACTTTGGATTTATACGATCTTTATCTATCGACTGTGATCTATAACCCTGACGCATAGGCAACCATCTGCTGACGTTCTTCATCTGTCAACTGAGTGAGGTTCGCCAGTGGCATATAGCCTGTTTGTACTGCCGTGATGATTTTGGCTTTATACATTTTCATATCTGCTGGCGTTTGTAAAATGATGCCTGCGGGCGGTGCAGCAAACCCTTGCTGGGTTGGTTGTGCGGCATGGCAAGTGCTACAGCGCGTGTGCACGACATTCATCATGGCATCGTCAGCAGAAGCAGCGACTGGTACGATATCGGCAGTAACACTTTCATTAGAGACAGCTTCATCAGAAACGGCATCAGTGCTCACAGCAGAACTGGCAACTGCGCTCTCAGTAGTGGGTGGCACGCTATCTATTGTTTCCACAGCGACTGCAGCAGTGGCGACAGGCAGTGGTTCAATTGGCTCAGGGCGCATCCAAATAATTAGCAAAACCGTTAATACCGCAGGGATAACCAAATAGCGTGGCTTATGATTGTCCAAATGCTTTTGATTAAAGTAATGACGTACAATCGCAGTGATGATACAGACAAAGACTAACACCAACCAACCGTGAGCATGAGCGTACATCATTGGATAGTGATTGCTAATCATGATAAAAATCAGCGGTAACGTGAAATAGTTATTCATCAACGAGCGGTTTTTGGCTTGTAGTGCCAAATCGGCTACTTCCTTGCCCGGTTTCTCTCCGCGCCTCACGCAATCTACTAGCGCGCGTTGAGCAGGCATGATGCCAAAAAAGACGTTACCTGCCATGATCGTACCTAAAATGGCACCGATATGGATGAATGAGGCACGGTCACTAAATAACTGGTACGAACCCCAACAAGCGATAATCAACAGGATAAAAATAATGCTACTAAAGATGAGTGAGTTTTTGCCCAAATGGCTACGGACAATCACTTCATAAATAAAGTAGCTACCGAATAAAAACAATAAACTGGTCGAGATAGCACCTACGCTACTACCAAAAGCAACCTTGCTTGGATCAATCAGATACGCAGTTGCATTGGCATAGTAGACGATAGACAGCATCGCCATACCTGTCAGCCAAGTGGTATAGGCTTCCCATTTAAACCAATGCAGCGTCTTGGGCATCTGTTCAGGCTCAAGCTTATATTTGGCGATTTCATAAAAACCGCCACCATGTACCGCCCATAGGTCACCTGAAATGCCTTTGTCCGTTTTCCACTGTGGAGGCTTACGTAGACTGAGATCTAACCAAACGAAATAAAATGAAGCTCCAATCCATGCTACGCCGGCGATGACGTGGAACCAGCGGAAAAATAAATTTAACCAGTCGAGATAATAAGCGCCCATGCGGCAAGTGTCCTTTTTTACAATATTCTGTCGTCAGCGTTTTTTGTTCAATGTGCTTTGTTATTTAATATACCGTTGTACTGCGATGTGCTCTTGCACTGTCATGTCGTCGTTATGACATCAAATCAAATGCCATCAAATACAGTCACGAGCCGCGATAGGTGCTATAGCCATGTGCGCTCAGTAGTAACGGTATGTGGTAATGATGGGCATCACGCACCATAAAGTCGATAATGACTTGCGGATAAAACGCGGTGATCTGCTGTGTATCAAAGTAAGACTGCGTATCAAAAGTCAGCGTATAACGGCCATGACTCAAATCAGATTCGCTACTATTAAGTGTTGAGCCAAACTGCCAGCTGTCAGGAGACACGCGGCCATCCGCATTGGTGCTACCGTTTGCCAATAGAACAGCCTCGCCGCTATCGGTAATACGATGTAAGGTCACCGCGACATCAGCCGCTGGTTTGCCAAGATGAGTGTCTAAGATATGTGATGAGAGAGTGGCTGACATAATAACTCCGTTTATATATGTGGGGCAGATAAGGTTTACGCGTCGCTCAGCAGTTTCTGTAACCGTAAACGCGTGATTTTATTTTGCTCGGTAGCGGCATTGAGCAGCTCAGTCTCGCGATCATTTGGTAGTCGTGCTAACAGTAGATCCAGCATTTGCTGAGCACTTTTACCTGTGGCAAATACAATAAAGATAAAACTAAATTTATCGAGATAATCCTGATTGCCTTGCGCCAAGGCTTCAATGACATCGTCTTCAGCGTCATTGGCACCTGATTGCTCATGTGCTGCACTGTCTTGCGTGTTGCGATATTTTTCTTTTAGCGAATCGACATTGCCGATTTGTGGATGTCCATCAAACGCTTCTAGGAGGTTCTGCTCATCTTTTTGCGCTTGCATCCAAGCATCATCACTATGAGAGAGCATGGCAGGCATGTCGATGAAAGGACGTTTATTTACTAAAGTCTGCGCCCAGTGAGTGCTGGTACAACAGGTCAATAGATGTGAAGTTGCATCAGCTGGCGAGAGTTCATTAAATTGCTGTAAAGATAATCTCACAGTAATCTCCTTTTCATTTAATAGTGATGGATTAGAATGGGCTGGCATTGGAGTTATGGTGACACGCTAATGCTGCTAGATACAAAATCACATACTGAATATAGTATTTATAGAATAATAATTGGTTTAATATTACTATTCTGCTCAAACCTGACCATTTGGTCAACTAGTTTATCAGGATATTTTATTCAAGTGGTTTATATTTCATAAAAATTAGAAATTAAATAGAGCTGTTTACTTGAATCCTGCCATCTATTTATCATATTAACGACAGGTATAACTCACATGGCCCAAGAGACCGATATAAATATACAAGAGACGTTTGAAGCAGCGACACCGCAAAATCAACAAGGCATTCGTGCGCACAATCAGGCTGTCATTCTGGCGGCAGCTGAAGAAGAGTTTGTGTTGCAAGGTTTTGGTGGTGCGACGATGCAAAGTATTGCTGATAGAGCAAAGTTGCCAAAGGCCAATATTCATTATTATTTTAAGAATAAAAAAAATCTGTATCAGATGGTGTTGCACTCTATTATTCAAGAGTGGAATGATGGATTGGTGACCATGACGGTTGATAGTGATCCTAAAGTGGTCATCGAAAAATTTGTTCGTACCAAACTGCATCAAGCCTTTGCCAATCCAAATCGACATAAACTATTTGCGCTTGAAGTCATCGGCGGCGCACCACATTTGAACAATTTTATGTCGACGACGATGAAAGAGTGGGCGATTGATAAAGCGAAGGTCATGAAAGTTTGGTATGAGCAAGGAAAAATTGGCATTGCTGACCCATTGCAATTATTGATTTTGATTTGGGCAACGACGCAACGTTATGCTGAATTTGAAACAGAAATCGTTGGCTTGATGGAAAAAAGCGATTATGACCAGCAGGATGAAACACGTGCCGCTGACTTTTTAGTGCCATTTATCTTACGTGGCTGTGGTCTTGAATAACGATTATATCTTGCCATTTTTTACGGACGAATTATAAAAAATAACGCTAGTGCACTGATGATGCGCTAGCGTTATTTTTATTATGGCAGGTTAGATTTTTTGTCTAAGCGGCTTTAGGCCATCATCCAAATGCTGCTCTGCTGTATCGAACTCGACACCATAGTTTTTGGGTAAAATCATATCAAGTAAAATGGCGACGATACCTGACATGGTCACTGCTGAACCAAAGATATTACGGAAAAGCTGCGGTGCTTGTGCGAAGACATCAGGAACAAAAGCCACACCCATTGATAGACCTAGAGAGGTCGCAATGATTAAGATATTACGATGGGTAAAGTTGACGGTTGATAGTATGCGAATACCAGCGGTCGCTACCGTTGCAAACATCAGCAATGTTACACCGCCAATGACTGGCTTTGGTAACTGGGTAAAGATGGCACCAAGGATAGGAAACATACCCATAGTGAATAAGATAGCGCCAACATAGAAGCCAATATAGCGGCTGGCAATACCCGTCATCTGAATAACACCATTGTTCTGGCTAAAAGTCGTCACTGGGAACGTGTTGAATACCGCTGCAATCAATGAGTTGACACCATCACCTAGTACACCGCCTTTGATACGTTTTTCGTATACTGGGCCTTTGATTGGCTCGCCTGAGATCATCGAAGTCGCCGTCAAATCACCTGATGTCTCAATACTGGTAATGACATACATAAAGGCAATAGGGATAAAAGCCTGCCAGTCAAAACCAAAACCGAACTTGAAAGGTACGGGCATCGTAAATAGAGGGGCTTCAGAAACTAGAGAAAAATCAATACGCCCCATAAAGACAGCAGCTATCAAACCGAGCATCAATCCGATAAATATCGCACTTGAGCGAATGACTTTATTATTGACGATACTAATCAGCACCACACTGACCAACACACCGCCGCCTAGTAATAAGTTTTGCATACTACCAAAGTCTTCAGCACCAACACCGCCTGCCAAATCTGTCAATCCAACTTTAGTTAGCGACAGACCGATAGTCACGATCACACAACCTGTCACGATTGGACTCATCAATGATTTAAGTTTGGTGATGAACTGACTTAAGAAAATTTCGACAAAGGCACCAAGAAATGACACCCCAAAGATGACAGAGAGAATTTCCTCTGGACTACCGCCCCTGTTTTTTACCACAAAGCCTGCTGCTAGTACGGCGGCTAAGAAGCCAAAACTGGTGCCTTGTAACGCCATTAAACCTGAACCCACTGGCCCAACTTTACGTGTTTGGATAAAGGTTGCAATACCTGAAACCATCAATGACATGCTGATGAGATAGGGGATATGTTCCCCTAAACCCAAGACACCGCCTATGATTAATGATGGAGTAATAATACCAACGAAGCTGGCAAGTACGTGTTGTACTGCCCCTAAAAATGCTTTTGCAGGAGCAGGACGGTCATGCAGTCCATACAATAAATCGGGGTTCCCTTGAGTGTGCTCACTCATCTTGGCTTCCTCCTAAGGTGACTTTCAGTCCCAGCTCTATGGAGATTATTAAGCAATGCGATGATACATAGTGTCAATGCACTAGAAATGCGTCACAGCGTCAGCCTCACTTGAAGTATTCAATATACCTCTACACTCGGTTGCCCTGTCATACTTTCCAACTGAATTGATTCTAGTTTAGAGAAGCAGTCGTATTGTTTAGCCATCTCACAAAGAGTCGCACTTATTCTTATGTGAATACATAAAAGTAGGTAGCTATTAGTTATTTATGAGTCTAGCAAATAGCCATTATTACAAACCTGACTAATTGGTCAACTATCCAAGGGTATAGGGAAATGGTTAGTTATTGCAACATTTTTTTAACATTAGTGTGTTTATTTATAAAATAACGGTTATTTATTATCAGGATACAGAGAATCATGAGCAACAGATAGCCGAGTCAAACAAGCTACTGTAAAAAGTCGGTGGTAGTATTCAGAATTTTATGCAGGTAATAAGGCTAGATTTTGGGGAGCTAAACCTAACTGTGAACTGAAACTTGAAGAAAAAGAAGAAGAAGATAGAACCACAGATACGCTTGAAAATAAGAAAAAATAATGAAAGTTTTAGGTTTTAGACTGATTTAAAATAAATAGGACATATTTATTGACAATGAATATCATTAAGATTATTATCTGCATTTTTTTAGAACAATTGTTCTGTTTAAGGGTGGGGTATTAGTTTCCTTAAGCAATTTACGCCTACTAATTAAATTTTTTTCGTATATGATCATGGATGTAATAAATTGTAATGATTTATAGGGAAGATATATTGTATAAAAAATTCATAATGGTTTTTTGCTTATAGACATTTATGTTGTTACATGGTTATCAAGGGTGTTTTATAAAATACAAGGTTCATATGAAAATTTTTATAAAGACAATATTTCTTTTAGTATTGCTTTGGTTGTTTTTTATGGGGATGCATTACTTAAACTATAAATTAACAGGAAGAATATTACTTGATTCGTTTTATATTGCAGGTTTTATAGGTTTTATTGTTTGTCTTGCAGTTGTTATTTCTTTAAAGATAAGGAATTAACAAAGATATTAGAGTTTTTTATATTTCATAATAGGGATGGAAAAATGAGAGAATTAACTATAGTCGAAATGAATATTGTTTCAGGCGGGGCTGTAACTAGACAGGATGTTAAAGATGGAGCTGCATTCGGTGCAGGAGCCGGAGCTTTTGCCGCTGCTGCGACAGGAGGATCTATTGTTGTTGGGACTGCACTTGGTACAGGGTACGGCGGAGCTGCGGTAATAGGTTATGCAGGTGGTGAATGGCTTAATGAGAACACTCCTATTCAGAGTTGGATATCAACAGGAATTGATAAAGTAACGAGTATGGCTGGAGATGATTATTCAGATGGTTCTGCTTACTGCTAATAGTGCTTCGCACTAGGAAATTTTAACCAATCTGTAAAATCTCATACTTCATAACCTTGAGCAGGTGCTCAAGGTTATATTTTTTTTAGTGATAATATAATGAATATTGATTTCTACATTAGTCAAACTGATTTTGATTCAGAATACCTCTACAAAAAACCTTTTTTATTCAAAGCTGCAGCAAAAGATACTGATTTCAGCTGGGATTATGTGAATGAAGTATATAGTCGTGCAGATGTGTCTGACGAAAGCTTCAAGTTAATGAATGGTTATGTGGTTTCAAAAGATCAATATATTGAAAGCTATCATAATCTTGGCAAAACTGAATTTCGTATGATTCGTCCTATATTATATGAATATCTAAGAAATGGTGCGACATTGGTCTATAACCGTATTACCAATGAACCTAAAATTGATAAAATCAGCAAGAAAATCGCAAATTTTTCTAGAGCCAATGTTATAACTAGTGGTTATGCTGCTTTTAGTAGTAAATCATCTTATAAATCTCATTGGGATACAAGAGATGTGTTTGCGGTACAATTGATAGGAAGAAAGCGCTGGATACTAAAAGCACCAAATTTTGAACTACCACTATATATGCAGCAAACCAAAAATTTTCAGGATATCAAAGAACCAGAAGAAGTCTATATGGATGTCATCTTGGAGGCTGGAGATATACTTTATGTTCCTCGTGGTTGGTGGCATAACCCTTTACCTATAGGAGAAGAAACCTTCCATTTGGCAATCGGAACTTTTGCTCCTACTGGATTTGAGTACATGAGTTGGCTGCTTAATCAGACTCCAGATATATTAGGTTGTCGTCGCAATCTTAAATCATTTGAAAATGATGAGAGCACGTTACAAGAAATTTCTGAAGACTATTCAAAAATTTTGAACGATAAATCCTATTATGATAGTTTTTTGACTAATTATATTGGTAATCAGAGACTACCAACACAACTGTCTTTAGATGTCTTAGGTAATGGTAACGTAAACATATTTACTGTAGATACGAAACTAGTTGTAAATGCTAACTTACTACATTTTTTTGAAGATAATTACGTAGTAATAAATGGTAATAAAATAACTATAGATGATATTAGTGGGAAATTGTTAAGATTTTTGTTTAATGAGTCAGTCGCATCTATCAAAGATATACTGTGCGAGTTTAATAATTATGACAAGGAAGTGTTGAATGTTTTATTGTTTAATTTAGCGCTAAACGACATTATTTCTGTAGAGAAATAATGTGCTTGCCAATTATTTAAATTATTACATCTACAAAATTTAAATTATTTTAAGAACAAGCTATGTCCGAGAAAAAAAATATTTTTAGAAAAGAGGTTTTAGAAGCTAAAAATCAGGGATGGGCAGGTAATGTTATTCTTACTCGTCCTTTTAGTTTTACTCTACTGACTATATGCTCATTAATTATAGGCTTGATGATTGTTTTTTTTCTATTTTTTGGTAGTTACACTAAACGTAGCACAGTTCAAGGTCAGCTAGTTCCAAAGGACGGTTTAATACAAGTCTATAGTAATGTACAAGGTTTTATCAGCAAAAAGTTAGTCGCTGAAGGTCAAACAGTCAAAAAAGATGATGTGTTATATAGTATTGCAACAACAAAATATAACAATGAAGGAAGTACTTCAGCGGCAATAGATAAAGAGTTAGAAAATAAGGCTGCTGCTCTTGATATAGAAAAATATCAAATTAACAAAGCTCATGAACTTCAGGTCCAGATTTATCTTATGCAAAAATCGAGATTAGAGGATGATCTAAATCAAGTAGTAGCGTCAATAAGACTTCAAGAAGAAGAAATAGAAACGACAAAAAAGGTTCTTGATAATTACCGATCGATTATAGATATTGGTGCCGTATCTAGGGAAGATTTTGATTCAAAAAATATGGAATACCTTCTAGCACTTGAGAAGAAAGATAGTTTGGAAACAAATAAATCTTCACTAAAAAAGCAAATCAATGAACAGTCATATACAGTAGAAAAACTTCAGCATGAGCATAAAAACCAATTATCTCAACTTGATAGACTTCTATACGATAATCAACAGCAGTCAGTAGAAGTAAAAGCAAGTGAGAGCTCAGTTATACAAGCTTCACAGCCTGGTGTAGTAAGTAGTATATATGCTCAAACGGGGCAATACATAGACCTTTCTAAACCGTTAATGACAATTTTACCTCAGAGCAACGTATTGGTTGCACAATTATACGTACCAGATATTGCTATTGGGTTTATGGATGTTGGCGATATAGTTCTGTTACGGTATCAGGCATACCCTTATCAAAAATTTGGGCATGCGAAAGCTAGGATTAGTTCAATTGCCAAAACAGCTATAGCTGCCCAAAATATTCCTAGTATTGGCACAGTATCTCTAGAGGAGCAAATGAATAATAAACCTGTATATTTAGTAAAAGCTGTACTAGATCGCCAAGATATTCAAGCATATGGTGAAAGACTACCTTTACAAGTAGGTATGACTTTAGAAGCAGATGTATTGCAAGAACGTCGTAAACTATATGAGTGGGTATTAGAACCAATATACAGTATAACTGGAAAAATATAGAATCGTGACAAATAATAGTTATCTAAAATCGCTTTCTCTCGGTCTTACCAGACGCACTAAGATTATTCTACAAACTGAATCCTCGGAATGTGGTCTTGCCTGTTTAGCTATGATAGCCAGTTATCATGGTTACTATACTGACCTGTTTACTCTAAGACAAAAACATTCAATCTCCCAAAAAGGTGCAACACTTGCGAGAATAATTGCTATTGCGAATAGTATTGATTTACAAACTAGACCTATAAGACTTGACTTAAAAGAGTTGAACAAGCTAAGACTGCCTTGTATTTTACATTGGGATATGAACCATTTTGTTGTTTTAACTTCTGTTTCAATGAGGAAGATAACCATTCTAGATCCTGCGCTAGGTGAAAGATCTATAAGTATGCAAGATGCTTCAAAAAGTTTTACAGGCGTCGCTTTAGAGTTATGGACGAATGCAAATTTTGAACAGAAAACAGAAAAAACAACTATTGATATATTTCGGCTCTTCGGAGGAATCAAAGGAATATGGCGTTCACTAAGTCAGGTTTTTATTTTAGCATTGGTCTTAGAACTATTTTCTTTAGTGACACCACTTTTTATGCAGTGGGTTATAGATCATGTGATTTTGTCTGCTGATATTAATTTATTAACAACTTTAGTTATCGGCTTTGGTTTATTAATGTTACTCAATAATAGCATTAGCTTACTCCAGTCGTGGATTGGAATGTATTTATCTACGACTTTAAAAGTGCAATGGAAATCAAATATATTCAATCATTTATTACACCTACCGACTACATATTTTCAAAAACGTCATTTAGGAGATGTTGTTTCTCGATTTAGTTCCATAGATGCTATTCAATCAACATTAACCACAACATTTTTGACTGCTATCTTAGATGGTTTAATGACGATTTTTACGCTTACTCTAATGTTCATGTATAGTCCATCGCTATCAATCGTAGTCATTTTATCTTTGATAATTTATGCAGCTTTGAGGTGGATTTGGTATATACCTCTACGGAGAGCTACAGAAGAACAAATTGTACATGCTGCTCAGCAATCCACACACTTCATGGAAAGCATGAGAGGTATTAAAGCCATCAAGCGTTATGATAAGCAAGAGTATAGACAATCAAGTTGGTTGGCATTATTTGTCAATCAAGTAAATGCTAGGTTGAAAACTCAAAAGCTGAATTTGATGTTCCAATTCACAAATGGAATAATTTTTGGCTTAGAAAACTTAATTGTTGTTTATTTGGGAGCAAGCTTTGTTATTGAAGGAGAGTTTACTGTCGGTGTGTTGATTGCTTTTTTAGCCTATAAATCCCAGTTTGGTAGTCGTGTTAGCTCTCTAATCGATAAATATGTTGAATTAAAAATGTTAAATATTCATGGAGAAAGGTTAGCTGATATCGTCCTACAGGATCAAGAGCGTTCACAATACCTACCGAAGTTAAACCCAATAGAATCTGAAGATAATATTTCAGATATCAAAGTGAAAAATATTAGTTTTAAATACTCAGAAGACGAAGAGTATATTCTAAAGGATATATCTTTGTACGTTAAAGATAAAGAATCTGTAGCGATAGTTGGAGAGACTGGTTGCGGTAAGAGTACTCTGATGAGTTTAATGATAGGTGAATTAAAACCCAGTTCTGGCGAAATCCTTATTGCAGGGAAAAATTTTAAAAATATAGCGGAATTAAACTCAAGAAAGCTAATAGCGTGTGTTGCACAAGACGACGTATTATTTGCAGGCTCTTTACTAGAAAATATAAGTTTTTTTGATGAAGGTGTAGATATGCTTTGGGCGACTAAATGTGCAAAGTTAGCATCAATTCACGATGAGATAATGAGTATGCCAATGGAATATCAAACCTTAATAGGTGATATGGGAAGTATACTCTCAGGGGGGCAAAAGCAAAGAATTTTTATAGCAAGAGCTCTCTATCAAAGACCTAAAATTCTATTTTTAGATGAAGCTACCAGTCATCTAGATGTTGAGACTGAAAGAAAAATTAACAACACTATTAAAAGCTTAAATATCACAAGAGTTTTTATAGCACATAGACCAGAAACTATTAATTCAGCGGATAGAGTAATCTCTCTAAAAAATAGCTCTAAGATAGGTTTAGCCTAATATGGACTATGATCAAGAAATCGTAGTGATACTCTTAGTCAACTAACGGTAATCATCCCCACCATAAATACTTATAAAATTTAATTGAGCAGCGTGATTTAGTTTATGTATTGAGGTAGTTCCGCCATTACCTATATTGTTGCGATAATTGCAGATTTTAAACAAAACCTCTGCAAGAAGATTATCATTATTCATACGTAGTTTATTCTATGACGTGAATACCAACCAAAATCTCATACGTATGGTTTGTGCTCTATGACTAAAATGGGGGGCGAGTGTATGGATTGTATTTGGAGCTCATATTATTTTCTTTAGGCTGGTATAACTTTTCACTAGTGTAATCTGCTTAGTTGTCCAGTTTTATAGTACTACTATACTTTGAAAGCGCTGACCTTATATGCATAGCGCATTGAAGCATTTTTAGTAGCATACTAATAATCACAATTTTGCTCAATTTCATTTATAAATAAGATAATGCAAACATTAATGATAATAATTATCATTAATGTTTGCATTATCTTATTTATATTGCTAAAGTGTGTTCCGCTCATTACAGAATAGTTAAAGATTCTTTGCTGTACCTATTCTAGAGAACTTATCGTAATTCATATTTTAAGCAGTTGGTCTATGCCAGTTGTCGCGTCACCAAACTTTTAACCCTACTCAGTACCTACCTTTACTGATTTGTCTTACACCGATATTTAAGCCACTTGGCCATGCTTTAGTCACACTTTGCATACGCATACTTCATGACATGTTTATATCTTTATATCGCTTCGCAGTCATGTGTCTAGTTATATATGCTGACGATGTGGATGCATCATAAGCACTGTGTACAAAGTGGCTAAAAATGTTCGCTGTCAGTGCAATTGAAAGGTACTAATGAGCCTAAGTGCTTCAAGGAACGTTATTTATGTTAAACCAATCAGGTCGCTCTGATCATTCATACCCCACTTCTCCAAAGAACTCTCAACGCTTAGCGACGGGCAAAGTCCTGCTCAGTATCGCTGTGGCCTCTATTCTTAGTAGCACGGCTGTTGCAGCAGAAAGCGATGAGATGGTGACGCAAGCAGCGTCTGAGCAGGAAGCAGTGCCTACAGCCACACTAGACACGATTGTGGTACGAGCGGCCAGAGAGGAGTTGGAGCAGGCGGCAGGACTGTCTATCATTAGCGAAGAAGCCATCGAAAAAGCCTCACTTTCTAATGATATCTCAGAGATTGTACGTAAAATGCCAGGTGTGAATTTGTCAGGGTCATCGACGTCAGGTCAGCGTGGTAACCAACGTCAAATTGATTTGCGTGGCATGGGTCCAAACAACACGCTTATCTTAATCGATGGTCGTCCTGTCACTTCTCGTAATTCCTCACGACCTAGCCGTGGTGGTGAGCAAGACACGCGTGGTGACTCACAATGGGTGCCACCAAGCGCTATCGAGAGCATCGAAGTATTGCGTGGCCCAGCAGCCGCTCGTTACGGCTCTGGCAGTATGGGCGGTGTGGTAAACATCATTACTAAGCGCCCAACCGAAACAGAGTTTTCCGTCAGCGGACATTATGAGGCACCAGAAAGCGATCTAGAAGGCAGTAGCTGGCGTACCAATGTCAATATGGCAGGCGCTTTAACTGACAAGCTGTCCTCGCGTACGACCCTTGGATATCATGACAGTGAAGCAGATGATCCCTCTATTAATGCAGCCGAAGCGCTAGATGACTCAGTAGCAGCAGGTACTGAGGGTGTTGAAAATATCGATGCGCGCCAAGTGTTTGAATACGCGATGGATGCGATGAATACCGTCGGTTTCGAAGTGAACTATAGCCGTCAAGAAAACCGCTGGGCAGGTGATTCATTGTTCCAAAGCGTGAATCAAAATTTATTAGATGAGTTAGAAGGTGAAACAACAAGCAAAATGCAGCGTTATGGTGCGGCGATCACACATCGCGGTGAGTATGATGACGCTAGTAGTAACAGTTTCATAGAGTACACTCGGACAGTCAATGAGCGTCTAGGTGAAGGCAGTGCTGGCGGTGGTGAAGGTCAAATTCAGATACCTGACGACGGCGAGGAGTTTGAGTGGACAGAAGCCACCTATGACACGCTAAATGCTAAATCAGAGTGGGACATTTATTTTGACCGTCATACCTTGACTGCTGGTGCAGAGTTCCGCGGTGAAAAGCTGGATAACCCAGTGGTATCTGATTTGGCATTTGCAGATGGTTTTGATTTTGGTGATGTAGAGACTGATCCTGACAAGCGCGACCCAACCTCAGATGCCTACCTCATCGGTGCTTATTTAGAAGACAATTATGAGATTACACCTGACTGGTATATCACTCCAGGTCTACGCTTTGACTACCATAGCGAGGCTGGCAGTAACTGGTCGCCTAGTATCAACAGCACTTGGCACTTTAGTCCTGATTGGTCAGTGAAAGGCGGTGTCAGCCGTGCATTTAAAGCGCCCTCGTTGTATCAACTTGATCCAAATTACATCTACTACACGGGTGGTAATGGCTGTCCATCTTGGGTGCCTGAGGAAGAACAAGGTTGTCATGTATTGGGTAATCCCGACCTAGAAAATGAAACCTCTTGGAATAAAGAGCTGACCTTTACTTATGATGATGGTACTGGGCTAAATGCTGGCTTGACTTACTATCATAACGCTTATGACAACCGAATCGGCGCTGGTGTCGACCGTGTAGCGTTAGATACGGCGACAGGCCGCTCGATCTTCGTATGGGAAAACCAAGGCGAGGCTGTTATCGAAGGTTTAGAAGGGTTTGTAAAAGTTCCTGTTACCGATACGGTGTCATGGTCTTCTAACATAACTGGTATTTTGCGCTCAGAGCGAAAAGACAATGGCGAGCCGCTATCACTCATTCCTAAGTTCACTGTGAACACGGGTGTCGATTGGGACATTACGCCGCGTTGGAATGCTAACGCTGATGTGAGCTACTATGGCACGATTGAAGCCCCTACGATTTCAGCTACAACGGGAGATGATAGTGATGACCCGTTGCTTGATCGCGAGCCGTATGCTATTGCTAATGTGAGCACTCGCTATGATTTGACTAAGGATATAACCGTTGGTGCTGGTGTCAAAAATTTATTTGATACGGGTGTTTATCGTGAGGGTACTGCTACGAATGCTGGTGCACGTACTTTTAACGAACCTGGTCGTACTTATGTGTTCGACGTTAGCGTTGACTTTTAACAGGTAAGCACAGGGTTTGTTCGATTAAAAAGGTCTGAGCTATTGGTTCAGGCCTTTTGTGCTGTCAGTAACTTTTTTTAAATGCCTTTCTTGAATTAGGCCTCTTTAAATGAGCTTGTTTAAACAAGCCTCTTTAATCAATAACCATCACAATATAACAGCAGATTTATTTATGTCATTCAATCTTCGCTTCAGCTGTCTTTGGATTCACCGTTATACGGGGCTTGCCATGGCAGCTTTTTTAATTATCGCTGGTATTACTGGCACATTGTTGGCATTTCATGAGGAATTGGACGATGTGTTCAATCATGAACTGGCTCAGGTAGATGTCCAAGACACGCCGCATCTTCCTATTGCGGTGCTGCATGATAGGGTTCTTAGTGCCTATCCAAAACATAATTTTTCTAGCATGCCAACGTCGATAGCGGCAGACAGGTCGGCAGTATTTTCGGTAGATAGAGCCCGAGGTAAGGCTGCCCAAAATCAACCAAAAGCACCGTTTCAAGAAGTGTATGTGAACCCCTATGATGGTAATATCATCGGAACCCGTGATAAAGACCAGTGGGCATTGCACAATACCATGTGGAAAGTTTTTTGGTTGCACCGCGATTTATTGCTTGGTGATATCGGCAAATGGGTATTAGGTATCGTGTCTGTCGTTTGGACCATTAATTGTTTTATCGGTTTTTATTTAACGTTTCCGAGAGCACTTAAAAAGAAAAACACACAGAAAAAACCTTCTAAAAAACGTGCATCCTTTCTCAAGCGTTGGTTACCAGCATGGAAAATTCGTACCAAGAGCAACCTGTTTAAACTGAATTATGACTTGCACCATGCCTTTGGATTGTGGCTTTGGGGAATGTTATTTGTCATCGCTTGGTCAAGTGTTGGCTTCAATTTACAGCAAGTCTATCGACCTGTCATGCAGGCAGTCGTAGGACTCGAAGGCAGAGGTGAAAAACAAGAAAAGTCGAAAAAATCACGTGAGAAAGTTGGTCAGACTTCTAGTGTAGGAACGGGTGCTAGTATTGATGTTGACATCAATGCTCTGAATACGGTTGATGTGGTCAATAAAGCCAATAGTATTGATTATCTGAGCGAGCAGGCGTATATCGCAGCTAAAAGTCAGGACATGAGCGTACAGCAGCTATTGGGCATACGCTGGGTAGAGGATGAAGGTCAATGGCAGCTGCGTTTTAAAACAGATAAAGATATCGGTAAAAAAGGCGGCGCTTCGTCTATTACTGTCGATGCAAAGACAGGTAGCATCGAGCGCGTCAACTTTGGCTATCAGAGTTCGTCATTCGGTAGCAAAACGGATCAATGGCTATCGACGCTACATATGGGGCATATTAGCCAGGGTATTGGCCATATACTTTATCAAATATTTTTAGCATTGATAGGTTTGGCTGTGACAGTGTTGTCAGTTACTGGTGTTTATCTGTGGTGGAAAGGGCGTCAACAGCGTTTAAAGGCGCTGCAAAAGGGTAGGTAATATTGCCAGATTCCTAAGGTAGGCTTTTAATTCAGTAAATAGCTACGTACTGAATTAAAGGCATGTCCTAGTTATCACTTGAATTGCAAAAATATTGTGTATGCTATCAAGACAGTAAAAATAAAGGAAGAAAATCTCTCACCTAGCATCACCCATTTATGCCATGTATTATTTTCATCGTAGTTCTTTGTGTAATCTACTGAAGAGATGTTTTGAGTAAAATCCATAGGAATAACCACCAATCTTAGAGCATATAAAGTGATTCCTAGCCAAAAAAAGGTATTTGATACCTCTTTATTTAAAGCATTAAAAATGAATAAGCAAAAGCTAATTACTAAAATTAATATAGATAGATTTTTATAGTTTATCCATCGATTATTCAATAGAGCTTTATGCATCGATAATTCCTTTTTTCGTTTGCAAAGTGCTGTACTTAAACCGAATCAACAATCACTGGACGACCCTGATGGTTTAGCACGGTCACATCGACGTTGTATAACTGTTTCATCGTTTCTTGTGTGATCACATCGACTGGCTGACCAACAGCCATCACTTGGCCTTCTTTCATCGTGACCACGGTATCAGCGAATTGTGCGGCTTGATTGATATCATGTAAGACAATCACGACGGTTTTCTGCTGACTGTGGCTCAGTTCTCGTAGTTCACGCATTAGGCGACCAGCGTGATACATGTCCAAATTATTCAGCGGCTCATCTAGCAATAGATACGGCGTATCTTGGCAAACAATCATGGCAATCAGTACGCGCTGGCGTTGACCACCGGACAATGTCGATAAGAAGCGGTCGGCCAACAGCTCCAGCTCAAATCGCTCAATAATTTCTAGCACCTTCTGCTGATCGTCAGCGGTTGGCTGCCCTTGATGATAAGGATAGCGCCCAAACATCAGCAGCTCATGTACACGCAATCGACCTTGCACTTGATTGTCTTGGCCGAGCATCGCCACCGTTTTGGACAACGTCCGAGCATGACAACTGACAATATCATGCTCACCAAAGCACACTTGCCCTGACTGCAGCGGTTGCAGGCGTGCCATAACGGAAAACAAGGTGGATTTACCAGCACCATTAGGACCTATCAAAGCAATGACTTGTTCGCTTGGCAGAGACAGCGTAATGTCATGTAGGATTTGCTGTTTGCCAATGTGGTATGAGATATTATTTAGTTTAATCATAGTGCTTCTTGTCTTTATCTACGTTGTGTCGTAAAGATTAATAATAAGAATACCAAGCCGCCCGCCAGTTCAATCACAACTGATAACACACCTGCCATACCCAGTACTTGTTCAAAGATGGTCTGACCGAGTACCAAGCAAATCATAGCAACCAGACTGACCAATATCAGCCGCTCGCTGTGGTACATGTGACGGGCGATACGATTGGTCAATGCACATACCAATAAGCCAAAGAACGTCACAGGGCCGACCAAAGCCGTAGCAGTGGCGACCAATATGGCGATGACGGTCAACAGGCCAAATGCGAGACGTTGATAATGGATACCAAGATTGATGGCTTGTGATTTACCGAGCATCAATACATCACATTGATAGCGCCATCGCCAGATAAACACGGCACTCATAAGGCAAATAACTAGGCTGATACCAAGCAATTGTGGATTGACCGTATTGAACTGCGCATAACTGCTAGATTGTACGATGACAAAATCATCAGGATTAATTAGCCTAGCAATCAAGGTTGATAAACTGCGAAATAGCACGCCAAAGATAACACCGACTAATATTAGCCGCGTCAAATCCTGACTGCTTTTTGAAAATAGCAGCTTAAATAACAATAATGACGCACCAAACATCAAGACAATTTCAAGTGTGAATTTGGCGAGGGGGTCGATACTGGTAAAACTAATCGCACCCAAAAAGAACACCAGTAGGCTTTGCAGTAAGATATATAGTGAATCAAAGCCTAACAGGGAGGGCGTTAGGATAGGGTTGTGTGTTAAGGTTTGAAACAGTAGTGTCGACACCCCGATAGCATAGCCGACCACCATTAATGCCAGCAGTTTTTTGCCACGTAGCGGTAGGGCAAAGTCCCAATGTCCGTTGACGTTGAGTGTCAAAAATAGCAGCATCGAGATGACCAAGATAGCGGCGGCAATCGACTTTGGATGATTGACGATCCATGCCCAAAGTTGTGCCAGACGACTCTGCCAAGCTGTGGCAGTAGCCGTATTTTCTAAGGTACTGTTTTCCAAAGCACTGTTTTTCAAAGTGCTATCTTCCAAGGCACTGCTTTCTATAGAGCTGTCTCTTATCGTATTAGTTTTAGCCATGGTCGTTTTTTCAGAGCGAGGCGTAGACGGTGAAAACATACGCGAATCCTGTAGTATCAAGCATAAATATCAAGCTTATCGATCAGCCGGAGCGCGCAATAGTAGCCACAAAAATAGCACGGTACCAACCACGCCAAATACCGTCGCAACGGGCACTTCAAATGGATAGCGGATAGAGCGACCAATGATATCGCAGAGTAGGACAGCGGATGCACCGAGTAATGCGACTGCTGGCAGGCTACGACGTAACTTATCTCCCATCAATCGGCTGACAATGTTGGGCACGACTAAGCCGATAAAAGGAATCATCCCAACCGTGACCACGACGACAGCACTCATCATCGCGACCATGCCGACGCCAAGCCAAGTGACCTGCCGTTTACTAATACCCAAGTTCAGTGCGATATTATCGCCCAATCCTACGATGGTGAGCTTATCAGCAATGATGTAGGCCAATATACACAGACCTCCGGTCAGCCATAGCAACTCATAGCGTCCGGCTAGTACACCAGAAAAATCACCAAACTGCCAAACACTGAGCATCTGCAATGACTCAGTCTGATAAGCGATAAAGGTCGTTACTGCTTCGAGAATGCCACCAAAGACAATACCAATCAGTGGAATCATCAAAAAATCTGTCGGTGGAATCCGATGAATAAGCAGCATAAACAGCATCATGCCAAATACTGCTGCGACGGTCGCCACACCCATTTTGATAATGAGTGCGCTGGCTGGAAACAGTAGACTGACTACCAATAATCCAAGCGCTGCACTCTGAGTGGCACCAACCATTGAGGGTTCAACAAAGCGGTTTTTTAGCACTACTTGGATAATCATCCCTGCAACTGCCATCGAGATACCGGTCAAGATAATCGCAATAGTGCGAGGTAGTCGGCTGACTAAAAATAGCGAGCTATCAGAGTTGGCGCTATGATTGATAAGGCTGCGTAGAAAACCGGACCACGAAAAATCTGCGACACCAATAGATAAGCTCAATAACACCAAAAGCCCCATAATAATGAGGCTTCCCGTGTTGATTAACCATGGTGGCATGGTGGCACGGCGATGTTTAGCATTTAGACTGTTACTAGTACTTCTTTTCCAACCCGTTGATGCGGCTGGCGAAGAAGTACTGGTTTTAACGCTGGGCTGTGCACGATGTGAAAATAACGACATAACGGCTACTGGCATACAGATGAGGTATAAAAACGGTCATTAAAAACGGCCATCAACAACAGTTAATTAAGCAATGATGGCGTTTACTTAGCGTTAGTAAAGGCATCTTTGATGGTCGTCAAATCTTGCATCCACTGATAATAGCCACCAAATGCAAGGTAAGAATCTGGGCTTAGATAAACCACTTGGTCTTTTTTCCATGCAGTGGTTTGTGCCACTAGTGGATTGTCTAATACCGCTTTTGCACCGACACTGTCTTCGCCGATAGCCGCACTACGATCCACCACAAATAACCAGTCTGGATTTGTCTTTTGTAAATATTCAAAAGATATTGGCTGACCATGACGACCTTCTTTGATTTGATCATCAGCGATGGGTACGTTTACGACATTATGAATAAAGCCGTAGCGTGATTCAGCACCATAGACAGACATTTTATTGCCATTAACCATGACCACTAGGCCAGTACCGCTATCTTTGGTGACGGCTTTGGTTTCTTCAATCAAACCGTCAATGTCTTGTTGTAATTTAACGGCTTGTTCACTTTTGCCAAACAATGCGCCTAAATCGGCCAAGCGGTGTTTGCTTGATTCATAAATATTGGCCGTATCGATAGACATGTCTAGCGTTGGGGCAATGCTAGAGAGCTCGTCATATTTTTCAGCCATACGTGAGCCAACTAAGATAGCTTTCGGCTGCATAGCATTCAATGCCTCAAGATCTGGCTCAAATACCGTACCGACGCCTGCAGGTGCTGGTTGATTTTTGGCTTGTAAGTTATCTAGAGGTGTTGTGGCTGGCGCGCCATCAATAGCCACATCAAGCGCTGCCAAATCCTGCATCAATGTCATGTCATACACCACGATTGGCGATGGGTTTACCGCTAACTCGACGTCTCCTTTTACGGTATCCACTGTGATAGTGCTAGCAGCGCTGTTGTCGGCAGTTTGATTTTCAGTCGTGGTATCTGTTGGCTCAGAGTCCGTTGATTCTGGTGAGCTACAGCCTGCCACACTGATACTAGCAACGAGTACGGTCGTCATAGCAGTCAGTAATGGGCGTTTAAAAAAGGTGCTAGGAGAGCGGTTAGACAATAAAGCGATAGACATAAATAACTCGGTATATTAGCAGTTTGGGCAGATTGTTAAAAAAATGATTACCCATATAAAAATGAAATGAGTTTGTCCAATGTGATGTATATACCAGACAATGCTCGGCGGTATTTATTTAACTGTTATAGTTTTTATGAGGTGGTTGTGCACTTATAACTTAAATTGTTTAATTATCTTACGGTGTAAAATAAGAGATAGTATTCAATAAGTAATCTTCGATAAACAACTCAAGAACCGCAATGATAAGGCAATTGAGATTCATTATCAATATAAATGATAATGATTTTTATTAACAAGGTAGACTCGGTTTGTTATAATTGTATTAATAAAAGAGCAATTATCTCAATTTATTATTGATAATAATTATCGTTTGCATTATTATCTACGCCATTCTATCTCAGTTAATTAATATTAGGGTGTTATGAGTTCAACGAATTTAGACGCGCCATCACCTAAGTTGACGCTTGCGACTATTGCGGTAGTTGTGGGATTGCATGTGCTGACGGCAGTAGCATTAGCGGCGGTCAAAACGCCTGAGATGAAAGTAGAACCAGAAAAGGTAACACCACCTATTGAGATAGAGCTGATTACGCCTCCACCACCTCCGCCACCTGTGGAGGTTGAAGAGATAAATCTGAAAGAAGATCCAGAGCCAGTCAGAGAGGTTAAACCTAAGCCAAAAGCGAAGCCAGTTGCTGCACCCAAGCCTAAAGTTGTTGAGAAAAAGCAACCAGTAGAGAAGCCTAAACCTGCCAAATTGACGCCGCCACCTGCTAAACAAGACACTACACCCAAAAAGAGCCCTGATACGCAAGCGGCTGATAAGCAGCTTGAAATATTGGCAGCGAAAGCAGCGCAAGCGAGAAGAGATGAGTTATTAGCTCAACAGAAAGAACGAGCCAATGCCAATGCACAAGCAATAAAAGATGCCGCTGCTGCACAAGCAATAAAAGATGCCGCTGCTGCTAAGGCTGCCGCCGATGCGCAGGCAAAAGCGGATGCACGGGCAAAGGCTGATGCAGAAGCCGCAGCTGCTGCAAGCAATACGCCACAGAGTTTTAGTGGTAGCGACGCATCATGGATAGTAGCGCCAGATTTTACAGGTATTTCTAGTAAATCCCAAACCTTGACGATACGGTTTACTGTGACAAAACAAGGTGTGATTCAAAGTATAAATGTTAGTGGTAAGGATCGAGATGCAGTTCGGGAAGTTAAAAGGAGAATGGGTAATAGTAAAATAAAGCCTTTTATAAGAGGCGGGGTAGCTGTCGTGGGTAACGTTACTATGTCAGTTGTTGTCCAATAAAGGTTTATATGAAGTCTACTACCTGATAGTTAGTATTATTTATTTATAAAAGTAACCTCAGTAAAAGTAATTTTCTGACAAGCAGCTTCAAAATCTATAACTATCTGTTTTAACTCTTATCATGATTTTAATTAATAGATGTATAACACGACAAAACGTATCAATACTAAGCCATAACACAAAAGACGAAGGAGTCTGACATGGACTTTATGCAATACTGGCAATATAGTGACATGGTGACCAAAACCTTGTTCTTTGTACTATTCGCTTTATCCCTTATCTCTTGGGTGACGGGTATCATTCGTGTACTACAAAGCCGTAAGTTGGCGGCGACGGTTGCCGATGATTTAACTCATCAAGTCCAAGCCAAACAGACTGGGTTGAGAGAAGTAGATGCGCCCACTCGTCGCTTGGTGATAGAGCAGGCGTTGCTCAAACATATCGGGCGCTATCGCTTTTCTAGTGAGCGTGGTCTGCCTATCCTTGGTACGACGGCAGCGATTGCACCGTTTATTGGTTTGTTTGGTACCGTATGGGGTATTTTTCATGCGCTGCATAATATCGGTACGAGCGGACAAGCAGGATTGGGTCAAGTAGCAGGGCCAGTCGGTGAGGCTCTTATCATGACAGGCTTGGGTATTGCGGTGGCTATTCCAGCAGTGGTCTTTTATAACCTCGCTGTGCGTATCAATCGCCGTGTAATGTATCATGCAAATGATAGAGCGCATGACTTGCTGGCGGATTCTGCGAATATAAAAGCAGTAGCGAGCACGCAGCCTACCGAGCAAGTAACTTCATTGAAAAGCTCAGCTGACACCCAAACGAGCAATACCACTAAACAGTATCGTAATGTGTCTACTTCGCAGTTATAGACGGTATCATGGGATAGCGACGGTTACCTTTAGCGGGTAACAGTGCTTCCTATCATCGTATAAGTAACGATGAGATAAACAGTGAAGACAATTACTGACTAAGCACACATAGTAAGCATATATTGAGAGTAATTATGGCATTTCAGTTAGGTGATGATGACGTCCAAGGCATGAATGAGATGAACCTCATTCCGCTTATCGATGTCATGCTGGTTTTGATGATTATCTTTTTGTTGACTGCGACCGTTCTTAATCCGACTGTTCCGCTTAACCTGCCGGAGACGAGTGCACAAGTCAATGAACCACCACCAGAAGCGATTCAGATCAGTATCGATCAGGATGCAGGCGTGTTTTGGGACAGTGATCCTATCACGATAGAAGAGCTAGATAAGCGCTTGCAACAAGAAAGTGCGCAAGGCAAAAACCCTTCTATTCAGCTGCGTGCGGATAAAGAAAGCAAATATGATACGGTTGCACAAGTACTGGCATCTGCCAGCGAAGCAGGGCTGACCAAGATAGCCTTTGTCAATGAATAAGGTGAGTGTATAAATGGTGGGATCGTCATATGACGATTGTTAGATAGCCAACCATTAGATAGGTAGAAAGATAGGTAGCTAGTATAATAATAAAATAAAAATAATAAACTTTTCTCCAACCTCACTGAGTACTTAAACCTCAAATTAAGTACTCAGTGAGGTTTTCTTTTTTACCAGCGATGCCCCAGTGGGCGATATCTGCGATCAAAGTGACCATATCCGAAAGGATAAGGTGAGCGTAAATAGTCCAAATCTTGCTGGCGGATATAGTAGTAGCGTCCTTGTGAGTAGGCTTCTTCTAACTTCTCGATACCTTCAAGTGGACAGACCGCTTGCCACTCATAACCTTCGCGGCCGAGTTTGTAAGCCGTGAGCTCGGTGCAGTAATTTTTGAGCCCTTGCTGGCGCCCCTGTTCCCACTGTATCCGATTGGGTGTCGCACCGCCTATACTTGCACAGCTACCTGCATAGTGGCCGAAATAAGCGCCTGAACGGCCACGGCTGCCATCTGTATAGCCGACTTCTTGCCAGTTACTGGCTTGGCATTGCTGCGGTGTGAGGCTTTGAGTGGTTGCACAACCTGATAAGGTCAGTAATGCAGCACCGACCAGTGATATAGAGATACCGGATTTACTCATGACTTTATTGATCAAATTGTGAGAAATATCGGTAGTCGATGCGTTTCGCTTAATAAGATAATTCATAATAAACCTGCGCGCATTTAAAATTATGGTTTATCATAGCACTTTTTGCGGCTGACCACTTTTTCTATCTTATTATTAGGCTGGCTCTCAGTGCTACTAAGTAGTTGATATATCAATATATATAGTGGTGATACTGTGGCTTAAATGAGTCACCGTTGAATGGCTGCTAGCTCATCATGCTTGATTTTTCGTGGTTCGTGCTCATTATAAGCATCTATATAGTATTACTTTAATTCAGTCAAAAGGTCAGACCATCATGGGCATATTTATTGGCGTTCTCATTGTACTATTTGTATTAGGGAGTATGATGGCGCTCAAACCGAACGGTATCGATCAGCGCTTGGATAGACTGCGCATGACGGCGCGTCGGTTACAGCTCAATCCAAAACTGGTTGCTTGTCCTGATTGGATTAAAGGCAAAGACAACGAGTATGGCCGTGGCATGATGGGTCAATATTGCTTGGTGCTAGATGACACGCAATTGCCGCATACACGTTATCAAGTGATTGATGGTCAGTGGCGTCCAGATAGTAGTTTTGTCGATACGACGAGAGATACGACCAAACTCACTATTCCAAGTGCCATTCGTTCCAATTATGGTCATGCGGATACCACGGTCAAAAAAACCAATTTTAGCTTGGATAAAGTACCACTCGATTTGCCAGTCAGTATTGAGCCGTTTATAAAAGGCTTATGGACCAAAGCCAATAGCATTATTATTTATTGGGAAGATATCGCTTATGTACGTCCATTAAGCAATCCTGCTTATCATCACTCATTGATTGAAAAAGACCTGCTAGCGTTAAAAGAAAATTTGGAAAAATGGGCTATAGAAGTACAGAAAACTTAAGCAGGGTAGTAAATGATTTTTTAATCTCCATTAATAACCAATATGCAAGCGCTTTTGATAGACTCCCAGTCATTTTCAGTTGACAGTTTAGCGCTTAGCAGTGTAACGTCTTTATAACTATATCTTTATATTATGGTTATTGTTTGTTTTATAACTGTTTTTATGAGTAACTATCAGCGCCATGGTCGAATGTTTAATGCGCCTCAATACAATAATTCGCTGAGCTATTATAACCAATTATTATAAATTGCCATGCCGCTGAATTTATTCTTACTTTTAATTTACTTATATTATGGTGTCGTAAAATATGGCAAAAACCGCAGCCAAAAAAAGTACAGCAACTACTGCTGACAGCCCAAAGGGTAAGTCTTTGGTGATCGTAGAATCACCAGCCAAGGCGAAAACTATTAATAAATACCTTGGTGATGACTTTATTGTACGCTCAAGTATTGGTCACGTTCGTGATTTACCAGTTGGTGCGAGCAAGAGCGCCAAAAAAGCAGCAACGACCAAAAAAGATGAGAGCCTAAGCAAAGAAGAAAAAACCCAGCAAGCCCTAGTAAGGCGCATGGGCGTAGACCCAGAGCACGATTGGGCAGCAGTCTATGAAGTATTGCCAAACAAAACCAAAGTCATCAAAGAGCTAAAAGCGCTAGCCAAAGACGCTGACAAAATCTATCTCGCAACGGATATGGATAGAGAAGGGGAAGCAATCGCTTGGCATCTAAAAGAAGTCATTGGCGGTGCTGATAGTAAGTATGAGCGTGTGGTCTTTAACGAGATTACCAAATCTGCTATCCAAAATGCCTTCAAACAACCATCCAAGCTTGATATTGACCGCGTCAATGCTCAACAGGCACGGCGCTTTCTGGATCGTGTGGTTGGTTTTATGGTATCGCCACTATTGTGGCAAAAAATTGCGCGCGGTCTGTCAGCAGGTCGTGTACAGTCAGTCGCCATGCGTTTGGTGGTTGAGCGTGAGCATGAGATTCGCGCTTTTATTCCAGAAGAGTACTGGCAGATTCATGCAGACACGCATATTGCCAATAGTAAAAAAGACGCTGAGCAAATTGGTATACGCCTAGAAGCGACCAAGCAAGGTGGCAAGACGCTTAAGCTGGTGAATAAAGAGCAGACTGATAAAGTATTAGCTATCCTTAATGCAAATGACTTTATCGTTAAAGAACGTGAAGAAAAACCAACACAGTCACGTCCTAGTGCACCATTTATCACCTCAACATTGCAACAAGCCGCCAGTACGCGATTAGGATTTTCAGTTAAGAAAACCATGATTTTGGCGCAGCGCTTATATGAAGCTGGTCATATCACCTATATGCGTACCGATTCGACCTTTTTGTCTGGTGATGCACTAGCGGCGGTACGTGGTTATATCGAAGACAGCTATGGCGCAAAGTATGTGCCAGAAAAGCCAAACTTTTATGGTAATAAACAAGGCGCACAAGAGGCGCATGAGGCCGTTCGACCTTCTAACGTCAATATGAAGTCTATTCAGCTTAAAGGGGTTGAGCGTGATGCAATACGCCTATATGAGCTGATTTGGCGTCAGTTTGTGGCTTGCCAGATGCTACCAGCAAAATACCTGTCAGTGAACTTGTTTGTTGGTGCTGATGATGTTGAGCTAAAAGCCCGTGGTCGTACCATGGTGTTTGACGGCTATACCAAAGTATTGCCACCAGCCAAGACCGATGACACGCTATTACCTGATGTCAAAAAAGGCGATAAGCTAACGCTAGATAAGCTAGATCCGAGTCAGCACTTTACCAAGCCTGCACCTCGTTTCACCGAAGCCAGTCTCGTCAAAGAGCTTGAGAAAAAAGGTATCGGTCGTCCATCGACGTATGCTTCTATCATCTCGACCATTCAAGATCGCGGTTATGTGAAGCTTGAGAATAAGCGTTTATTCGCCGAAAAAATGGGCGATATCGTTACTGACAGACTGACAGCAAGTTTTCCAGATTTGATGGATTATACGTTTACGGCCGCATTAGAAGACAAGCTTGATCACGTGGCAGAAGGTGAGCAAGACTGGAAAGACGTACTTGATAATTTCTACGGCGAGTTCAAAACGACTCTGGATCGTGCTAAAGAAAAAGACGGCATGCGTCCAAATGATCCGACCGACGTACCAGACGTCCATTGCGATATTTGTGACCGTCCAATGCAGCTGCGTACTGGCTCTACAGGTGTATTTTTAGGCTGTACTGGTTATAATTTACCACCGAAAGAGCGCTGTAAAGGCACTAAAAACTTAATGCCAGTCGAAGCTTTCGCCAATCTCGATGATGCCGAAGGTGAAGAAGACGAAGCGGCCGAAGTCAAAGATTTGATGGAGAAAAAACGCTGTCCGAAATGTGGCACAGCGATGAACGGCTATATCGTGGATGGTGGTCTCAAGCTGCACATCTGCGGTAACAACCCTGATTGCGACGGCTATATTCTAGAAGAAGGCAAGTTCGAAGTACCGGGTTCAGATGCCCCTACCATCGATTGTAATAAATGTGATGGACAGATGGAGCTGAAGACGGGACGTTTTGGTCCTTACTTCGCTTGTCAGAAATGTGACAATACGCGTAAAGTACTAAAAACAGGTGAAGCAGCACCACCGCGTATGGATCCGATTCACTTACCAGAGCTGAAATCGGTCAAGCATGAAGACTATTTCATCTTGCGTGAAGGCGCGGCTGGAATGTTCTTAGCAGCGTCTAAGTTCCCGAAAGTAAGGGAGACACGTGCACCTAAGCTCGCTGAACTAAGAGAAATCAAAGATAAGATGGAAGATAAGTTCCAGTATCTATTCGAAGGCCCAGACGAAGATCCTGAGGGTAACGCAACGATTCTACGTTGGTCACGTAAGAAAAAAGAGCAGTATATCGGCTCTGAGAAAAACGGCAAAGCCACCCGTTGGGGTGTGTACTGGCGTAAAGGCGAGTGGGTAGAAGAATAAATGTTTTTCTATCGATAATAAAAAAACCCTCTTAGATTCTAAGAGGGTTTTTTTGATATCAATAATAGCCAAGCTCAGACACTATTAATTCTTTTCGATGATACCGCAAGCGACGCGGTCACCTGCGTTACCCGCTGGCTGACTGGTATAGTCATCGGTGCCACCATGAACGATAAAGGCTAGACGATTAACACTATATTTACCCGCTTCATTAGCAGATATTTTCTTATTTATATAGTTGATGGTCGCAACGCCATTTTCATTGGCGGTTAGGTTAGGTAGGTCGCCAGCATGACCATTCATATCGTCTGGGTTAGAGTGTGGCTTGTTGTCCGGATTGAAATGACCACCTGCCGCTTTACCCATATCGGCACAGCTGCCTGTTTCATGGATATGTAGCGCCACTGTCTGACCTGGCTTTAGGTTCATCAGCTTACCGTATACTTGTACGCCGTCATCAACTGGGCGTAAGAATACTTGACCAACTTCTTTTTTATCACCACTTACAGTGTGTATGGTTGATTTTAAAGTAGGTTGGCTCAAAGGGTTACCTGTTTGCATTTGGCCCTCTACTGTTTGGCAACCAGTCATCGCTAAAGCTGAACCACATAATAGAGTACTTGCAAGCATCATTTTATTCATTATTTTCTCCAATTGTTTTAGTCATTATTTTTAGTCGTCATTAAATTTCGAATATCTATGGTTATTGTTCTATTAAGACTCGTATCAATATTCGTTAACATCGGAGTTAGTATAGCCAAGGTAACCCTATAGTTATTCATCAAATGCGCAACAATCAGTTAATAAATGTAAGTATCGTATGGGTTTGAAAAACAGACTTAGCTAAATATTTTTTGAGATTAAACGAATTTAGATATATAAGCAGTACATTATTGAATAATAATTGAATGTTCCAAGAATAAATAATGAACATACATAAAAAAGCCGCCCATCATATGATGAGCGGCTTTTTAGAATCTGTCAGATTGAGCTAATAACAGAACACTTATTAACTGTGCAATGCTTTACCTTTAGTTTTATCGACCGTTACTTTAGCAGGCTTGATTGGAACTGGCATGCTCACCAAAGCAACCTTTAAGATTTCTTCAATCGTTGCGACTGGCTGAATGGTTAAGCCTTCTTTCACGTTATCAGGGATATCCGCCAAATCACGCTCATTGGTCGCTGGAATCAATACGTGCTTGATACCACCGCGATGTGCTGCAAGTAGTTTTTCTTTCAGACCGCCGATACGTAGGATTTTACCACGTAAGGTAATCTCACCTGTCATTGCAATATCTGGACGAATGGCGATGCCTGTCAAGGCAGATACTAGTGCTGTCGTCAGTGCACCACCAGCTGATGGGCCATCTTTCGGCGTGGCGCCTTCAGGCATATGCACATGGACGTCTGTTGTTTTAAATGTCTCATAGTCAATGCCTAAGCTTTCACCGCGAGCACGAACCACACTCATAGCCGCGCGAATCGACTCTTTCATGACATCGCCGAGCGAACCCGTAAAGCTAAGCTCGCCTTTACCTTTCATGGCGACTGCTTCGATAGTGAGTAGCTCACCACCGACTTGCGTCCATGCCAAACCAGTAATACGACCAATCTCAGGCTCTTCTTCAGCCAGACCATAGTCATATTGATGGACACCAAGATAATCATCGATGTTTTTGTCATCGACCACGATTAGCTGACGTTCTGCTTTTTTAGGAGCACGAGCGCCATGTGTCTCAACTGAACCGCGAACGACTTTGCGACAGATTTTATTCACTTCGCGCTCAAGGTTACGCACACCTGCTTCACGCGTGTAACTGCGAACGATGCTGTGCAGCGCCGCTTCGACAATCTCAATCTCACCCTCTTTGAGACCATTATTCTTAATCGCTTTTGGCACCAGATACTTCTGTGCGATATTTACTTTTTCTTCTTCGGTATAACCTGGCAGACGAATAACTTCCATCCGATCAAGAAGTGCCGCTGGAATATCCATGCTGTTTGCCGTACAGATAAACATCACTTGCGACAAGTCTAAGTCCATATCCAAATAATGGTCGTTAAACGTATCGTTCTGTGAGGGATCTAACACTTCAAGCAATGCTGATGCTGGATCACCGCGGAAATCTTGCGCCATCTTATCGATTTCATCCAATAAGAATAGCGGGTTTTTGACTTCGACTTTGGCCAGTGACTGAACGATTTTACCTGGCATCGCACCGATATAGGTACGGCGATGACCACGAATTTCCGCTTCATCACGCACGCCGCCAAGCGCCATACGCACAAACTTACGACCCGTGGCACGTGCAATCGACTCACCCAATGAGGTTTTACCAACACCAGGAGGACCGACGAGACATAGAATCGGGCCACGAAGTTTTTTCACACGTGATTGCACGGCGAGATATTCTAAGATGCGGTCTTTTACATCTTGCAGGCCATAATGATCTTCGTCTAATACGGTTTTGGCTTTGTCTAAATTGATAGATACTTTGGTCGTCGCATTCCACGGCGTGTCCAAAATCCATTCAATATAGTTGCGTACGACTGACGATTCACTCGATGCAGGTGGCATCATCTTGAGCTTCTTAAACTCTTGCTCCGCTTTTTTGCGGACATCTTCTGGCAAGTCAGCATCTTCTAAGCGCTGCTCAAGCTCAGCGACATCATCATCACCATCGAATGCGCCGTCATTCATATCTGACAGCTCATTTTTGATGGCTTTCATTTTTTCGTTTAAGAAGTACTCGCGCTGATTCTCTTCCATTTGCTGACGGACAGCTTCTTGGATATCTTGCTCGATATTTTGCTCAGCACTTTGTTTGACCAAGTATTCAGTTAAGGTATTTATATGCGTTTTGATATCGTCTTTTTCTAAGAACGACTGTTTGATATCAAGATCCATCGACACACGAGTTGAGATGAAGTAGACCAACTCAAGTAGGTCATCGATGCGTTTGGCCACGCGCGTTAGCTCACGGGCATTACGCAGACGTGCATCAGCATAGCTTTCAAACAATGTAGTCAGCGCTTGAATGGTGTTCTTTTGCTGACTCTCATCCATACTGACATCGAGGTCAGCACGCTCAAATCTCGCCATCAATAACGTGTCGTGGTCTTCTATGTTGTCAACGCGCGCACGATACTGACCTTCGATTAATACCTTGATGCAATTTTCATCGCTGTCATGCGGCATGGTGCTGACGATGCGGCATACCGTACCGTATTGATATAAGTTGTCTTGATCAATGTCTTCGGTCAGCGAGTCTTTTTGCGCCACGACCAGTACTTTATTACCGTACTCAGCCTGTGCCAGCTCAACGGCTTTGACCGATGGCGCACGGCCTACGAACAAGGCAATTTGCATATGTGGATAGACGACCACATCTCTCAATGCCAATAAAGGTAAGTATGTATCGTCTTCAACGCTGTCTTTAGCATTGTCGTCTTCACTAGTACTGTCTTCGCTATCGTCGTCTTTGGCAGTATCTTCGTCTTGTGTAATATCTTCGATACTGTCAGACGCTGTCTCTAACTCGCTTTCTGACGCATGACTAGACAAGGTGTCTGGCTGGTTATCATCAGCAACAGTAGATGAAACGTCGACATCTATGTCGATATTGTCTTGGGCTATTTTATGTTCACTCATATTTTTTTCCTCGTTCACCAGACTTGTAAAGTCAAGTTCGTGGTTCATGTTTAGATAAATGGTGCTCGCAGATAAAATTGCAAGGCTTATCCTCAAACTCACCTGCTTAACGGTGCAAAACACTCATATCTGGCTGAGCATAAAGGGTCATGTGGTTATGAGCTTAATGCGTCACTGGTGATAATCAGTATATCGGAAGTAGCCATACAGGAGTCATAGAAAGCAGGTATAACGAACTTTTATAGAGTACTTATAAATAGCATCCATCAAATATCTATTGGGTTCTACGCATAGGTTTTATAGGCAAAATAAGGTAAACTATCGCGCGTCTTAAACGGTGTGTTTTAGCATAGAATGCTCTAGAAACCCATTAGAAAAAATCGTTTTTGAGACGATGGTGATATCCATAAATCATGAGATATCTATACGTTTAAATTGAACCAAAGCAAATACAATACGAGGCAACACATGGCAATCAATGCGGTACTGCTGGCAGTCATCATCATGTTAGGGCTGTCACTTGCGCGAGTGCACGTGGTGCTCAGTTTATTAATTGGTGCGCTGGCTGGCGGACTGATAGCGGGTCTTGGTATCACTGAGACTTTAGAAGCGTTTCAAGAAGGCATCCGCAATGGTGCAGAGATTGCACTGTCGTATGCGTTACTTGGGGCGTTTGCGGTCGCAATTGCTCATTCAGGATTGCCACAGTCACTGGCAGGATCCGTCATCAAACGTATTGATGCGGGCGGCACCAGTGGCATGATTAAATACATGCTGTTTGCAGGCTTGATTACCATGAGCTGCTTTAGCCAAAACCTAATTCCTATTCATATCGCCTTCATTCCTCTGTTAGTACCGCCACTGTTACTCGCATTCAATCGCATGCACATTGATAGACGTCTGATTGCTTGTTTGATTACCTTTGGTCTGGTCACTACCTATATGTTTATTCCATATGGCTTTGGTGATATCTATCTCAATCAAATCATGCTCAAAAACGTGGGCGAGGCGGGCATTGATGTTAGTGGCATCTCTGTCACTAAAGCGATGGCGATACCAGCCTTAGGCATGTTTATTGGTTTGCTGATTGCTGTCTTTATCAGTTACCGTAAGCCACGCGCGTATCAACAAGTTGCGATAGATAAAGAGGCACATGATGCGGTCGTAGAGGGTGATGCATTGAGCAAAACGGCGGCTGATGCACAGTCCCAAAGCAAGCTAAAGACGCTGGTTGCACTGGTAGCGATTGTGACTGCCTTTGTCGTACAACTTTATACCGATTCGCTATTACTAGGTTCGATGTTTGGTTTCGGTGTCTTTATGGCTACCGGCGTGGTCAAGTGGCGTGAAGCCGATTCGGTCTTTAATGACGGTATCAAACTGATGGCGATGATTGGCTTTATTATGATTACTGCGCAAGGGTTTGCGGAAGTCATGAAAGTAACTGAGCAGATTCAGCCATTGGTCGATGGTGCGGCGTCATTGTTTGCGGGTAATAAAGCGATTGCTGCATTTATTATGCTATTGGTTGGTCTCATTGTGACCATGGGTATCGGTTCGTCATTCTCGACCATTCCTATTTTGGCCGCGATTTATGTGCCGCTGTGTATCTCGTTAGGGTTTTCGCCATTGGCTACTGTAGCGATTATCGGTACGGCTGGCGCGCTGGGTGATGCGGGTTCGCCTGCGTCAGACTCGACATTAGGGCCAACCTCTGGTCTAAATATCGACGGTCAGCATGACCATATCAAAGACAGCGTGATACCGACATTCTTGCATTACAACATTCCGCTACTGGCGTTTGGTTGGATTGCGGCGATGGTATTGTAGGTTGCTTTAGCTAAAACGCAATTCTATAAAAAGCTATCGTATAGATGGCTTTTTTGTTTTAAGGTGGGAATAGAAAATAGTGCATAAAAAAGGATGGATTTATGAAAGTTAAAGAACACATGAGTGCAACTCAGCTGAAAAATATAATTAATGACAGAAAGCATCTGAATGAGAAAAAAGTAAGATATTTATTCATTTTCCTCGAGAAGTACTTAGAAAACATTACGCCACCCGAAACCTTTGAAAAATCACGCTACATATATCATACCGATGACGCCATCTTTTATGCGATTGCTTATGGTCGTCCTGACCCTTATCATCGTTTCGCGTTTTTAAATGACAAATTTATCGTAGGTGTAGGGGTTGGCTACTATCATCTTGAATTAGACTTTAGAGGTAATATTAATGAACCAACCGATAAAGATAAAAAGGAAGTCGTTAACCAGTTATTTGACATTGTCGAAAATGCAGATGTTTTTTTACTTGAATGTATGACTAGAGACAACACAACTCTTGAATTTGTAGGGGTATAACATGAATATTGACAATGTCAGTATCTCATTTTGAGTGTAATTAAAGTATAGTGAACCAAAAATAAATTGATGATAGTTATTGGTGCACCCTACTCAAATCAGAGACCATCTTCATCAAAATCTTTTATCTCACTGTTTAAACCATTCAAAAACTCATCGCTTTGCGCTAATGTGCCAATAGCTCGTTTAAGTATTTCTCGTTAATCACAGTTGCCAAATCATTAGCCCAAAAGGAACTCTATTCATCATGTATTTACTACAACGCAAAACTAAGATTTTTAGCACACTCATTACTGTTTTTTGTCTCACTTTACCATTACATGCTAATGCCGAAGATTCATTGGTTGACGCTGTCAAAAGTGCTGAAAATGAATTGGGTGCTCGAATCGGTCTAGCTGTGCATGATTTAGAGACTGAACAACGCTGGGAATACAGATCGGATGAACGCTTTCCTTTAAGTAGTACCTTTAAAACCCTTGCTTGTGCCAACGTGCTACATAATGTTGATGTAGGTCAAGAAAAAATCGATAGAGTCGTTAGGTTCTCGAAAAGCAACCTTGTCACCTATTCTCCTGTGACAGAAAAACATGTCGGCAAAAAAGGCATGTCTCTTGGCGAGTTGTGTCAGGCAACACTATCAACCAGTGATAACTCAGCGGCTAACTTTATTCTGCAAGCCATCGGTGGACCTAAATATCTCACTCAGTTTTTGCGTTCTATTGGGGATGATACAACACGACTTGACCGCTGGGAAACCGAACTGAATGAGGCAATACCGAAAGATAAAAGAGATACCACCACACCAATGGCAATGATCACGACACTTGAGAAATTAATGCTTGGAGATACATTGTCTACAGAGTCTCGTCAACAACTGCAATCTTGGCTCAAAGGTAATGAAGTTGGTGATGCGCTTTTTCGTAAAGGCGTTCCTAGTGATTGGATCGTAGCAGACAGGACAGGGGCTGGCGGTTATGGATCACGTGCGATTACGGCGGTCATGTGGCCTCCCGGTCGCAAACCTGTTATCGCGGCTCTATACATTACAGAGACTGATGCCTCGTTTGAAGATAGAGACGCTATGATTGCAAAAATCGGGACAGAAATAGCAAAAACAGTGTTAGTAGAGCATCCTCTTAAATAATCTAGTAATAACAAAAGGCGAATGTAATTACTATCTATAATATTTTCTATGCCCGCCTTTTTTTCGTTTTTCTTTATTACTCAATCAATGTAATTTTTAAAAATCTTCATCAAAATCTCTCAACTCACCGCTTAAGCTACTCAAAAACTCATCGCTTTGGGCTAGCAGTTTATTGAGACGATCTTCATTTATTAGCCGTGTCATCTCCTCAGAGCTAAAAGGCTGTTCTTGACTGTAGTAACGTAGCTCTCTAGCGTCCTCATTGCCTAACGTTTGCAAATACTCATCTACATGTTCAGCGCTAGAGTTAGCGTCCATCGTTTGCTTATCGTCTTTCATCAAAACCACCTTATGCCGCTTGGCGTAATTAAGCCATCTAATGGCACATCCCACGGTTGTCGCTGTAATTGTTCAACTACCTGAAAGTCATAACACCAGCCAATTTTTAATGGCTTTTTAGCACCCGACCGATAGCTGTTACCAAGCGTCGTATCATAGAATCCGCCGCCCATGCCCATACGGTTGCCGTGTAAATCGACTGCCACTAATGGACAGATAATGACGTCCAATTCTCGCGCCCAAAGTAGCCGACGATGATGGTTTTGCTTCATACCTAACCGATGGATACGTGTCGGTATGTTAAGTAGCTTTGAATGATAAACAGGTACGAAGCGTAAATGTTTATCATCGCTGCCATTGCTGGCACGACCAAGCGAGCCAACGACTGGTAAGTAAGGAAAATAGCCTAAGCGTTGACACCAGTCTAGCAGTGGCTGAGTGGGTAGCTCGCCAAAGCCATCGTAATATAAGCCAATGCGCGCATTCGTTGGCAATCGCTGTTGTAACTTCGGCAGATGCAGACTCGCTGCTTGCCCTAAATTTCTACGCGCACTTTCAGTTAATTGACGGCGATGGCGAGTAAAGTGTCGTCTGGGTGGGTTGCTAACGGCTGATTCCTTTGACGCTACGTTTTTTGGTTCAGGATGCATATCTATACTATCCACTAGTTTATGAGTTTGATGATGACAGCTGTTTTTAGACGTTAGCAATGGCTATTTGTCAATATTCAACGGGTCGTAGTCATGCTATCATAACGCCACTTTATATCGTATTTTCCTTTAAGTGCAGCAGGTGTTGCATTTTTTATGGCTCAGCCACACAACAACAAACCATCAAAGAGGGTAGTTATGTCGACACAGAATCAGGCAACTCGTACCGAAAAAGATACCATGGGCAACGTGGAAGTCCCAGCTGACGCTTATTGGGGTGCGCAAACTCAGCGTAGCCGCGAAAACTTCAAAATCGGTGGCGAGACTTTGCCACGTCCGATGATTGAAGCAATGGCATTGGTCAAAAAAGCCGCTGCAATCACCAACGCTAGCCTAGAGCGTATCGACGCTGACAAGCGCGACCTAATCGTACAAGCCGCTGACGAAATCATCAACGGTGGTCTAACGGATCAGTTCCCATTGGTCGTATGGCAGACAGGTTCTGGCACACAGTCAAACATGAACATGAATGAAGTACTAGCCAACCGTGCCAACGAAATCGCTGGTTCTGAGCGCGGCAGCTACACGCCAATTCATCCAAATGACCATGTAAATCATGCACAGTCTACCAACGATAGCTTCCCAACAGCGATTCGTGTGGCTGCTGCTCGTCAAATCAATAGCTTATTGATTCCAGCGGTAAAAGCACTGCGTGATACGCTAGCTGCTAAAGCCAAAGAATTTGATAGCATCGTAAAAATCGGTCGTACGCATTTACAAGACGCTACTCCATTAACGCTAGGCCAAGAGTTCAGCGGCTATGTTAGCCAACTGGATCACTCATTGGTACGTATTGATAACGCGCTACAAGGTCTATATGAATTACCACTAGGCGGTACTGCGGTTGGTACTGGTCTAAACGCGCATCCTGATTATGCCGTAACCGCTGCTGAGCAGTTAGCGACTTTGACTGGCTTGCCATTTGTCACCTCACCTAACAAATTTGAAGCACTAGCAGCTCGTGATGCTGAAGTATTTGCATCAGGCGCATTGAAAACGCTAGCAGCCAGCTTAAACAAAATCGCTAACGATGTACGTTGGTTGGCATCTGGTCCTCGTTGTGGTCTGGGCGAATTGACGATTCCTGAGAACGAGCCAGGCTCTTCTATCATGCCGGGTAAAGTGAACCCAACTCAGTCAGAAGCATTGACGATGGTTGTCGCTCAAGTCATGGGTAACGATGTGACGATCAGCATGGCTGGTGCATCAGGTAACTTTGAGCTAAACGTCTATAAGCCAGTGATCGCGTTTAACTTGTTGCAATCTATCAAACTATTGGGTGATGGCTGCAACAGCTTCAACGAAAACTGTGCCGTTGGTATCGAGCCAGTAAAAGACAAAATTGATGACTTCTTGCACAACTCATTGATGCTAGTGACTGCATTGAACCGTCATGTTGGTTATGAAAATGCTGCGAAAATCGCTAAAACTGCTTATAAAGAAAACAAAACCTTAAAGCAAGTTGCGGTTGAGTTAGAGCTGCTAACTGAAGCGCAGTTTGATGAGTGGGTTATTCCTGCTGATATGGTCAATCCTAAGTAAGCAGTAGACCAAGCAGTAGATCAAGTAGTGACCTGCTACGGCGTCAGACTTGCTTAATGTACGCTAAGTACCATTTGCACTTGTCTTTCTGGTAGCAGCGTCATATTTGTGACACTGAGAATTTATAAATAAAAAAGACAATAACCTAACTCGGAGTAAACAATGATTACCCATGTACCTGATATGACTTTTAAAACTCGTGTTCGTGATGACTCTATTGGAGGAGACAACCCGTTCACATGGTATGACCTAACCACAGATGAGTTATTTGCCAATAAAAAAGTGGTTGTGTTTTCTCTACCAGGCGCCTTTACGCCAACTTGTTCGACCAGCCATCTCCCTCGTTACGAAGCACTTTATAATGAGTTTAAGGCATTAGGCATAGATGAAGTAGTTTGCATTTCTGTCAATGATGCGTTCGTCATGTACCAATGGGGTCTAAAGCAAAACCGTGAAAACGTTTTCTTACTTCCTGATGGTAATGGTGAGTTCACTCGTAAAATGGGCATGCTTGTTGATAAGAGTAATGTTGGCTTTGGTATGCGCTCATGGCGTTATTCGATGGTTGTCGACAATAAAGAAGTTAAGAAAGTGTTTAAGGAAGCCGATTTTGGCGACAACTGTCCAATAGACCCATTTGAAGTATCAGATGCAGACACTATGTTAGCGTATTTAAAAAGTAATGCTTAGATTCCGTTGAGAAGTTAGAAATAAAAAAGACCTTGTCACTTCTTATATTAGAATGTGGCAAGGTCTTTTTTTTGCTTTCTGATTTGGCTAGGTTTTTTTATTCATCCAAACCAGTAGGATGCTATAGCAGTTAGAGCTATATTAGACCCCTTTATTTTTAAGCGAATATAAAATGATAGTAAATCTGCGTGACTATATAAAGCAATTCACCAAGACTCAACAATTTGGAATTTATATAATATTTTTTTTAATTTATCTGGGTTTGTTTATGAAAATTTGGGGCTTTAATATGATAACTGATAAGTTAGCCGAAGATTCAAGTAATTTCAAACAAGGATGTATGTATTATGAAAATACATTTATTGATAAAAAAATAAATATGAAGATTTTGACTGTATCTATAGATGGCTATAAAGGTAAAGATATTCATATTTTTGCGAGTAGCTTTCCTCGTAATAAAAACTGGAAAGGTAAAGATTACAAGGCTTTCGACAGTTTTTTAGAGACTGAAAAGAACAAGTGCCATCCTATAGAATATATAGAGATTCCTTTATTAATAGGACGTAAGATTTTTATCTACAATTATTTAGGTAATTTTGGCAACACTATGAGTCCCTCCAATACCATCAAGGACTGATACTATGACGATTGTTAAAAATAGAGTATTAAAAAAAAGACCTTGCCACATTACGCGACAAGGTTTTTTTATGCTTATGAATTTTGATGAAGAGGATGCGACAAAAACATAGCTTTTACGCAAAGTAAGGAGTGTTAGATAGGTATATTAGGAGCTATTAGATCAAACAACCATTGCTCCAGTAGAATAGGTAAGGATAACTCATGAGCCTTGATCATACTTGTCCCAACCCTCCAACACTGTCTAAAATAGCTCTGTACGTGTGGCTACTATCTCTATGTTTACCTGCGCTACATTACGATGGTGAAACCTATTTTGGTTATGAGACTTTAGTAATGGGTATTCTATTTGGTTGGGTCGGTTTAGTATTCCAAGCTTATAGTAACCTCACTTTTTTGCTAGCTATATACCTGACGTTTCGCCATAAAAACCCGATTAACCTTGCCGCTTTTACTTTTATGCTTGGGTTATCTACTTTTTTTATCACAACCATAGTAGCAACAGGCGATAAAGGAATTCATGATTCAGAAATCGAACTGAAAGTTTGGGGATTCGGGTGTTGGATTGGCTCATACATATTATTATTCATAAGTACGGTTTGGCGCTTCTATTTAGAGCGAAACTTAAATAAAGTACGATAAAAAAGCCAGCAGAGCGTTTGAATTTATAACAGCTCGACTTAAACCAAAAAAAGCCGAGCAAAATGCTCAGCTTTTTCACATCAAATCAAAAATCTAATCTCACTTAGAACTTATAAAGCAAACCAAGCGTCGTCGCTGCTTCAGTACGTGAGTCGACCATTGGACTATCGTATTGCTCATTTGGGACATAGCTCACGCTTTGATTGGCAAATCCTGCCCAACGATCATTGAAGTCATAGTTGGCACTAATATTAATATATGGGTTCACACTCGAATTAGATTTATAAGCGTCAACGCCTGTTTCTGCTGATTCTTCATCACTGACGCCGTAGTAGTATTCATTGTAATCAGCATCATGATATTCAAAGCCAATGCTTGGATAGACCGTCAGCTTGCCTTTAGTGATTCTAGCAAGATACGTTAAGCGAGCCGTGTTACCGCCACTACGATCTAACACATCAGTCCCTATCTGAGCACGGATGCCGCCAACAGATGTACGACGCTGATAGCTCAGACCTGCTTCTGCTGATGATTTGCGTTCGTCAAGACCTTGAAGCGCACCATTGGCATCATCAGGATCAAATTCAGAACCAGCGAGTTTGGCATAGGCAGACAACTGATTGACACCATCATTGATCGCGTAGACACCCGCTTGCGCGCCGCGTATATAAAATCTGTTATTGTCATAAAATGCACCTGGTAACACATTTACCTCGGTATCATCTTCCAGATCATAAGCTGATTTGACCGCCATGACGTTGACGCCAACGCTGAGTACGGCATCTTTGTCAGTCGGTAAGTTGTCATTAAAAATCGCAGCGTTAGACAGGCTAGCCACACTGAGTAGCGCAGTAGTAGTTAACGCATTGAACATAGTACGCGTAGAGATATGAGGTAGCGCTGCAAGTGTAAACATAAGAGAATCTCGTAAAGGAGTGGTCGTCATAAGGTAAAACAGTTAGATAGCAATAAGCGAGTAGGGAAAACCAAACTAAGAAGCCGTTGAGCCATGATAGATAAGTATGGACGTTTACTCAATAGCTTTTAATACTTGTAGTATCTGATAGTGAATATCTTGCCACCACCAGACAAAGCCAATACTGATCAATAACATCGCTAGCCATGGCAATAACTGCCAGATAAACGAGGGTTTGATAGGTGTTTTTGGTGGGATGCTGTTGGCATGAACAGTGTTGATATCTGACCCTGCATCCGTTCCAGTATTACTTTGAGTATAAGCATCATCGCTACGTGAATCGGTTATATCTAAATCAGTAGCCTGATGAGTTGAGTAACTATCAACGCTAGGCGGTTGATAGATGTAGGTCGTTTGATAGCTGTGTAGATTTTGGTTTTGATAGACAGCTGCATTTTGTAGCGCGACAGCCAAACGCTGACGGTAAGCAATCGCGAAAGCCAGTGCGATGATTAGTCCGGTAATAGCACCACCGATATGACCCGCGTTATCTATACCCGGTACAGCAAAACCATAAACCAAGTTAATGCCCATGATAAATATCAAGCTTTTGAGGTTAAGTACCATGCCATTTACTGATATTTTAAACAGGGCAGCGATTAACAATGCTGCACCAATACCCATAATACCACCAGAGGCACCAGCCGACAGGCCAGGCTGTCCCGTACCATCCAAAAGACTCTGCCATGTCACATAACTATTGAGTAAGTTACCACCGATTGCGGACAATAAAAACAATGCCAAAAACTTGGCTGAGCCAAACATCGGCTCGGCAACTTGTCCAAAGAAATACATAGCAAAGCCATTAAACAACAAATGCATCAAACCAATATGCAAAAATGCACTGCTCACCAGCCGCCATGGTTGTTCTTGCATGGTGTAAGGCAACGCATTCGCGCCCCATTTGAGCAAGGCCTCCGTCGATGGATTGTTGGCATCGACGCCTGTCAGCACCTGCATAATGAATAGGCCAATAAAGCTGACTAACAATAATGTGGTGACGGGCGCTGTTTTGAATAATTGTTGAATGGTCATAAAAGCTAACTATTAATGAAAGGTTATGAGTAGAGTATAAAGGGTATGGTCAGATAATGTTATGCATCAACCTGCCAGCGCGTTTTAAAGCTTGGCAAGTGAATGACTGACAGCTCTAGTGATAAAGATGGTGTTTCTAATAATTAGGAATTTTGAGGTTTTCATAAGTACCTTTTACCAAGATATCATCTGTGACGTTATTGATATCGGTATGACCACAGAACGCCATACTAATATCACATTCGTTATAGATGAGCTCAAGTGCGCGGCGTACGCCATCTTCACCATAAGCGCCAAGCCCGTATAAGAATGCTCGGCCAATCATCGTGCCTTTTGCGCCCAGCGATATAGCCTTTAATACATCTTGACCAGAGCGAATACCACTGTCTAACCAGACTTCGATATCACTGTTTTCAGCATGGACAGCTTGCACGATATCAGAAAGCGCAGAGATAGAAGAGAGTGCACCATCCAATTGACGACCACCGTGATTGGAGACGACCAGTGCATCAGCGCCACTACGTGCTGCCATGATGGCATCTTCAGGTTCCATGATTCCTTTTATAATCAGCTTGCCACCCCATGCATCTTTGATACGGGCGACATCGTCCCAGCTCAGCCGCGGATCAAACTGCTCTGCGGTCCATGAGCTTAATGAGGACAGATCCTCAACGCCTTTTGCATGACCAACGATATTACCAAAATTGTGGCGTTTGGTGCCCAGCATGTTCATGCACCATTGCGGCTTGGTCATTAGGTTAATGATATTGGCGAGCGTGGGTTTTGGCGGTGCAGATAAGCCATTTTTTATGTCTTTATGGCGTTGTCCCATGACTTGCAAGTCGGCAGTTAATATCAGTGCCGAGCAATTGGCATCTTTTGCCCGTTGAATCAGATTGGCCATAAAACCCTGATCACGCATGACGTACAGCTGAAACCAAAATGGCGCACTGGTGTTTTCAGCGACATCCTCGATAGAGCAGATGCTCATGGTCGAGAGTGAGAAGGGCACACCGAATTTTTCAGCCGCCTGAGCAGCTTTAATTTCGCCATCCGCCCACATCATACCGGTAAACCCTGTCGGAGCGATGGCGACTGGCATCTTGACGGACTCGCCAATCATTTGTGTGGCCAGGCTGCGGTTGTCCATATCGACCAAGACCCGTTGACGCAACTTGATACGGTCAAAGTCAGTTTCATTACTGCGATAGGTGGTTTCAGTCCATGAGCCTGAATCGACATAATCATAAAACATACGTGGTACTTTGCGTTCGGCGATTCGGCGCAAGTCTTCGATTTCAGTAATCTTTTTTAAAATAGGCTTTAGATCTTTCATGGCGTTCCCACTATCTGGTTTTTATGACTGTTTTAATATTATTGACTGAGCAGTTGCTGTAAGTCCAGTACCGAAAACGGATAATTTAATCGCTTTGACGGTGTCAAGATAACAGGAATCGTGGTGGCAAATTCCATCATCAGAGATTCATCAAAATCAGCGATATCGACATCGTGATAGGTAACGGGCTGTACTGCTTGAAACTGTGTCAGCAGTTGCGCGGCGATATCACATAGATGACAGCCAGACGTGCCTAGCAACCACCATTTATCCTGATAGGCATTAAGGCTAGGGGATTTTTCAATGATCCGTGCTCGTAGCTCTTTTATATTATTATCATCGTACATAGTTGTTCTCTTGTTTTGATACTTGTCGCAAAAAGCTTGTCTTAGAATTTTAATAAAAAATTAACACCCTATTTCACCGTTATGACATGATAAAGAAGTAGGGTAAATAATGACAGCGATTGTGAGATTAGGTAAGATGACCTGCTGCTTTTCATTACTGACTTATTACTTCATCTTATTACCTTTTTTAACATTTGGATATCGCGCATGGCAAGTTTTGGCAAATTTCTCAAACGACTATTATTGGTATTGATACTGTTAGTCGTGGCATTTCACGTGCTAGTCGCTGGACTGCTGTTAATTTGGAAAACGCAGCCGATTAATAACAGCATGTTTATGTTGTCGCATCGCCTAACGGGTGGAACGGTCACGCAGACGTGGGCCGATTATGATGCCATTGCAAAATCTGCCAAACAAGCGGCGATAGTGAGTGAGGATTCGACATTCAGCCAACATAGTGGTTTTGACTTTAAAGGTATTAAAGCCGCACGTAAGAAAAACGAAGAGACAGGTAAGGCGTCTGCTGGCGGCTCAACGATTACTCAGCAGCTCGCAAAAAACTTATTTTTGACCTCACATCGATCGTACGCGCGTAAAGGCGAAGAAGCCATAATTACCGTGATGATTGAGACGCTATGGGACAAGCAGCGTATCTTGGCTGCGTATCTCAATGTGGCAGAGTTTGGCAATGGTATTTATGGTATCGACGCGGCGGCGCATCATTATTTTGATAAGTCGGCTGCAAACCTCAACCGTGATGAGTCAGCTTTGCTTATTTCTATGTTGACCAACCCAAAATATTACGAAGACAATCAGGGCGATAGACGATTACGTAACAAACAGAGCATCGTTAAAAAGCGTATGAAAAACGCAGTGTTGCCATAGTCACCCTAGTTTAATGAACCTATAACAGATGATGGCGTATCGATACAGTAAAAGGACTAATGACGTGTTAGATGTGAATAAAGAGCAAAGTAGTGATAGTAATGTGAATGACGTTGTGGCTGTTGACCATAAAGCTCATACAGAGGGCAACCATGAGAATTTGACTACAGTGGCATGGCAGCGCTCAGAAGACGGCAGCTATTCACCGAGCAGCTATATCAATCGTGACCTGTCTTTATTGCAGTTTCATTTACGTGTGCTAGCGCAGGCGGCCAGTCCTCGCCATCCGCTACTTGAGCGCCTGTTTTTCTTGATTATCTTCTCATCAAACATCGATGAGTTTTTTGAGATTCGGGTCGCAGGCCTGATGCAAAAGCTTAATATCGGTGATGTCTCGACCAGTGTCCACGGTATGCGCCCTAGTGAGGTGTTGAATGAGATATCCACGGTCATGCATGATGCTATCGATGAGCAGTATCGTATTCTGAACGAAGATGTCTTGCCAGCGCTTGCTAAGGAAGACATCCGTTATCTAAAACGCGATGAGTTGAATGCTGAGCAGTCGGCTTGGATGAAGCGCTATTTCACTGAGCAAGTATCGCCAGTGTTGACGCCGATTAGTATTGATCCTGCGCATCCGTTCCCGCGTTTGGTCAATAAAAGCTTGAACTTCATCGCTACCTTAGAAGGCAAAGATGCATTTGGTCGTGATATCAATCTTGCGATTGTGCCAGCGCCGCGCAGTCTGCCACGTGTGATTCGTCTACCTGATGAATTGACAGGTGGCAAAGAGCATCACGTCATGCTATCTGCCATCATTCATGAGCATATCGGTGAGCTATTCCCTGGTATGAATGTGACAGGGTGTCATCAGTTCCGGCTGACCCGTAATGCCGATTTAGATCTGGCTGATGATGTCGAAGATATTGCCAAAGCGCTAGAGGGTGAGTTAGAAAACCGCCGCTTTGGTGACAAGGTTCGCTTAGAAGTCACCATGGATTGTCCGACGCATATCAGTGACTATCTACTCAATGAGTTTGAGCTGCATGACAATCAGCTATACCGTGTCAATGGTCCGGTTAACTTAACACGGTTGCTGTTTGATTTTAATATTCCAGCGCTGCGCTATGAGCCGTTCACCCATGTGATACCAAAAGAATTCCGCCGTGAGATGGACAAACTGGACAAAGCGACCAGTATGTTTGCCGCTATGCGCAAAAAGGATGTGCTCGTACATCACCCTTTTCATGCGTTTTCGCCAATTATCAATTTATTGTGGCAAGCAGCCAGCGATCCAAAAGTGCTAGCAATTAAGCAAACGCTATATCGTTCAGGCACCAATTCAGAAATCGTCAAAGCACTTGCCGCTGCTGCTCGTAATGGTAAAGAAGTCACCGCTGTTATCGAGCTGCGTGCGCGTTTCGATGAGGCCTCTAATATTGCCGTTGCTAATTATCTGCAAGAAGCGGGCGCAGTCGTGGTCTATGGTATCGTCGGTTATAAGACCCATGCCAAGCTCATGCTCATCGTTCGCCGTGAGGATGACCGTATCCACCGTTATGTGCATTTGGGTACAGGTAACTATCATGCAGCCAACGCAAAAGTTTATACCGACTATGGTTTGTTTAGCGCAGATCCTGACATCTCAGAAGACGTCCATAAAATATTCCAAGAGCTGACAGGGATGGGCAAACCAGCCAATCTCAAAAAGCTACTGCATGCCCCATTTACGCTACATGATAAATTGATACGCTTTATCGATGATGAAATTGCACATGCAAAAGCAGGTAAGCAGGCTCACATTATCGTGAAAGTTAACGCCCTAACTGAGCGTCGACTGATTGCCAAATTATACGATGCCTCGCAAGTAGGCGTCAAAATCGAGCTGATTTTGCGTTCTATATGTTGCCTACGTCCACAGGTAAAAGGTCTGTCTGAAAATATTACCGTACGCTCTGTGATTGGCCGGTTTTTAGAACACACGCGTGTTTATTATTTTTATAATAATGGTGATGAGCGTCTATATTGCGGCAGTGCTGACTGGATGGATCGCAATCTATTCCATCGCGTAGAAGTGGCATTTCCCATTGAAGACAAAAAACTGTTTAAGCAAGTCTATCAAGATGGATTGCTCAGTTACCTAAAAGACAATACTCAAGCTTGGACGCTGGATGGCAATGGTGTGTGGACACATCTGCAACCAGTAGCGGGTGAAACACCGTATATTGCCCAAGAACACCTATTAAAGGTTATCAATGGGGTAGGAGATTCAGTCTAGCGCACTCTTGTAGATATATTTTTGATGTTGTAAATAGTTTTAAACGAGTTAACAAAACCAAGCGCTGGTCAGTACTGGCGCTTGGTTTTTATTTGGGAAAAGGATTGATATAAGTTACAAACTGTCTTGTAACCTCACATTTATTCACATATTGATACGGCAGTACACTGGTGAGGTGCACAACGTTCTACTTATAATCAATATCAGTCCTGCTAGATAGGCAGCTATATAAAAAACAAGTAAAACCAATGAATTATAAAAATAGGGAAAGCATTATGAGTACGACAAACAACGACAGCTCAGATATCAAACAAGCAGCAGAAAACGCTGACAGCAAACAAATTGCACAAAATCTCAAGAGTGATAAAAAAGTAGATGCGCCTGAATCATTGAGTGAAGAAGAGAAAACCTCTTTCATTGAAGATGAACTACGCACTGATAAATAGTTATGGTAACAAATGATTTGATTTAATGTTTAACATATCAACGAGAGAGACATGCTATGACAATTGATAGTCAGTCAAACAATGAAGAAAAAGTAGTAGTCAATGATTCGGCAGCATCACATCCAAATAATGCGCAGGACAGTTACGAAGGCCGTAAACATAAGCCGGACATTGATGGTCCACAGCAAGACTCACAAGAAACAGATGAAATCTACGCTGATCCACGCAAAGAAGAAGACTTACCAGCGGGTGGCAAAAATGTTGCGGACTTAAATGTCCACGACTTGAGCCAAAAAGGTAACGAGTAAAGATTGGCTGATGTCGGATGAAACCGATAAGCGGCCTTCAATAGCAGGCGACATAGCCGTTAGAAAGAGACGAATAAAAATAATAAGGATATGACCATGGAAAATAAAAAATCAGCATTATCAGATGGCCAGATAGAAAAGAATATCACTGAGAACAAAGGAACGGACACGTTTGAAGAAGGGGTTGTTCGTTCAGAACACGTAAATGACAACGATAATCCTGCCCGTCAGCCTGATCGCCGTGACCAAGAGGGCAATGCTTTTGATGACGGTATTAATGAGCATACAGTTGGCAGCGAGCCTTCTAAAAGTGAAGGTATTAACAATTTAAACCGTTATGCAAGCGTTGACAACGCGCAATCACGTGTGTTGAATCCTGATGAAAAGGATAAATAGTACTTGCTTAGTCATTTGTATCTTAGATCAGACAACAATAATAGCGATGAGAGTGAGGTGTCATTATGAATATGCCAGATGATAAGGCAGTGAATGAGAGTCATAAATTAAAAGATGCAGATGATAAAAATGGCATTGTCGCTGATGATGCCTTACAGAAAGCCAATCCTGCTGCTGCAGAAAGAGCCACGGCCGATCACGACCCACATAATATTGCCAAAAACCATAAACAGTATGACAGTCCATTAATGAAAGACGATAAATAGTGATTTATTGTGATGGTTTTGGTTCTGGATTCTACAAAGAATGTCATAAGCAAAAACATCAATAGACAGATCTAATCAGAAAAGGTACTACTAGAGTTCAAGCTAAATATCTTGAACTCTAGTAGTACCTTTTTTATTTGTCTAAACGATTGCTAGTGATATCTAAGCAGGTGTACCGCTATGAAAGCGCAATTCAGCATCTGGACTGGATATCAACTCTGATTCCACTTCTTTGAAGAAAGACACTCTTTCATCGATATTGTCTTCAGATAGTGATTGAGCTAAGGCCAAGTAATCTTCAAAATGACGACTTTCTGACTTGAGTAAGTAGCGATAGTACTTTGCCAAGCGCTCATCATTGATAACCTCAGCCAACGACGCAAATCGTTCGCAAGAGCGTGCTTCAATGAATGCCCCAATGATTAGCACATCAACCATCGCTGCTGGCTCGTAAGTGCGCTTGTGTTTCAACATGCCTTTAGCATAGCGTCCAGCACTGAGGTATTTCCACTCCAGACCACGATCATTCATGATGCCTAGTACTTGTTCGTAATGTAGCATCTCTTCACGTATCAACTGCGCCAGCTTACACTGCAAATCATAGGAAAACTCATAGCGGAATATGAGATTCATGGCGGTACCCGCTGCTTTTTTTTCGCAATTGGCATGATCCTGAATGATCAATGGCAAGTTATTAATCGCCGCATCGACCCAAGCCTGTGTGGTTCGAGCACCCAAGAAATTATAAATAGGAGATAGGTCTACTTTGATGGGCGTACGTAGTTGAGTGATATCAACGCTGTCTTTTTCTATGCTGTCTTTTACGATATCGCTGTCGTTCATAAGTCCATCGTTTAAGGCGTTATCACTGCTGTTAATAGGTTTCATATTTTCTTCGTTCATAGTCTCTGTCACGGTTGAGTATTTGATAGGTATTGACTAAACATAAAAATGAGATAGATAACTAATAACTATAAGTCGATACAGTAATGATTACTTACTGTTTATCTGGGTCTAATTGTCTGTGCATGTAAAAGCACTGAGAATAGACTTTAGGCTCGACAGCTTATAGGTCATCATCATTATAAAACCCCCAACATTTACTTAGTGAATGGGGTTTTCTTGTTTATTTCTTTATTTGATAGTAGGATAAGATTTTGCTAAAGCAGAATCTTTCTTACTATTGATATATCAGTCATCGCTTGGTGATGGGTAATGAGTATTATAACTCATGCCAATACGACATAAAGCTATTGATACACAGGTATAGGCCGTTTGAAATAAATGGCTGTATTTATGACCTGTATCGTTTTCTATAATGTTATTAGCAAGCGTGCTTCAATGCAGCAAAAAATGTATGCTAGTAGCATAGCACAAATGTTTAAAGCGCTATTCATGACAAACTTATATGATAGAACAACAGGTTCGATTCATACTGCATCTGAACTTGGAATAGATGTCTAAGACCGACAATGTCCAATCATTGCGGTAGCAACTTCGTATTTACACTCTCACGAACAGATAAGGATAACAACATGAGCCAGTCTTCTAACGCCAATCGTATTCAAAAAGGCATCCTTGCCATCGACCAGCAATTGTATGACTTTATTGAAAACGAAGTGCTACCGAAAGTCGGTGTTGACTCAGACAGTTATTGGTCAGGTTTCGAAAAAGTCATCAAAGAGTTTACCCCGCGCAACAAGGCACTGCTTGAGACTCGTGACAAAATTCAAGCACAGATTGATCAGTGGCATTTAGACAACCCAGCCAAAGACGGCGAAATCGATTACCCTACGTATAAAGCATTTTTACAAGAGATTGGGTATCTATTACCAGAAGGTGATGACTTTAAAGTTAGCACGCAAAACGTTGATGATGAGATTGCTCATATCGCAGGGCCACAGCTAGTGGTACCAGTGCGCAATGCTCGCTATGCACTGAACGCAACCAATGCACGTTGGGGTAGTTTGTATGATGCCTTATATGGTACCGATGTCATCAGTGATGATAATGGTCAAGAAGCAACAGGCGGTTACAACCCGACTCGCGGTGCTGCCGTCGTCGCTTATGCAAAAGCATTCTTAGATGAACATTTTGCGCTAGCATCAGGATCATACAATGATGCAACAGGCTTTGCAGTGGTTGATGGCAGGCTTTCAATTGTTCAAGGTGATAGCAGCACTTCGCTAAAAGACCCTGAAAAATTTGTCGGTTTTGTGGGTGATGCAGAGGCACCAACAGGTATTTTATTAAAGAACAACAATCTGCATGCCGAAATCCAAATCGATGCCAATCATCCAGTCGGTAAAGATGATCCTGCAAATATCAAAGACGTCTTACTTGAGTCAGCGATTACAGCCATTCAGGATTGTGAAGATTCAGTCGCTGCGGTTGACGCTGAAGAAAAAGTTGAAGTCTATCGCAACTGGCTTGGTTTGATGAATGCGGACTTGCAAGAAACCTTTGAAAAAGGTGGCAAAACGCGTACTCGTAAACAAAACCCAGACCGCGAATACACCACGCCAGATGGTGGCAAACTTATCCTACCAGGTCGTTCGTTGCTACTCATTCGTAACGTCGGTCACTTGATGCAAAACCCAGCAATCTTAGTAGATTTGGGTAATGGTCAAGAACAAATCTTCGAAGGATTGATGGATGGCTTAATCACGCCGCTATTGTCTTTGAATGATTTAAAAGGTAAAAACCCACTATCGAATTCACGCAAAGGCTCAATGTATATCGTTAAGCCAAAAATGCATGGCCCTGAAGAAGTCAAAATGGCCAATGACTTGTTTAACGCTTCAGAAGACTTGCTAGGGCTTGAGCGTAACAGCCTTAAAATCGGCATTATGGATGAAGAACGTCGCATGACGGTTAACTTAAAAGAAGCCATTCGCCAAGCCAAAGAGCGTGTGATTTTTATCAATACTGGTTTCCTCGACCGTACAGGTGATGAGATGCATACCAGTATGAATGCAGGCCCATTTGTACCAAAAGGTGAGATGAAGTCACAAGCATGGCAGCCAGCCTATGAGCAGTGGAACGTAGATGTTGGCCTTGAGACAGGTCTACAGGGTGTTGCTCAGATTGGTAAAGGCATGTGGGCGAAGCCTGATGAAATGAAAGAGATGATGGACACCAAGGCCGCGCATCCTAAGTCTGGTGCTAGTACGGCATGGGTACCGTCACCAACAGGGGCAACCTTGCATAGCATGCACTATCATCAAGTAAATGTGACAGAAGTACAAGACAGCCTAAAATCACGTGAGCGTGCAAGCTTGGACGATATCTTGACCATTCCATTAGCGAAAGACACCAACTGGTCTAAAGAAGAAAAGCAACAAGAATTAGAGAACAATGCGCAGGGTATCTTAGGTTACGTCGTACGCTGGGTAAACCAAGGCGTTGGTTGCTCTAAAGTACCTGATATCGATGATGTTGGTCTTATGGAAGATCGTGCAACGCTACGTATTTCCAGTCAACATATCGCTAACTGGCTGCATCATAATGTGATCACTGAGGAGCAAGTGCTTGAGACAATGAAGCGTATGGCAAAAGTCGTTGATGAGCAAAATGTAGGTGACAGCGATTATCAACCAATGGCCAGTGACTTCGAAAACTCTTATGCGTTTAAGGCAGCCTGTGATTTAGTGTTTAAAGGACGTGAGCAGCCTAGTGGCTACACTGAACCATTGTTGCATCAGGCACGTCTTGATCTAAAAGCAAACACCTAATTCTGTAATTAGCACTAGGTAGATTAGTTTGTTTTAAAGGCTAATATTAGTGGCTTTTTTAGTGATTTGGTTTCATAACTGAATCACTATGTTTCTCCCTGCAATTTAGCTTTGTAACTGAGGTTAATCATTTTTATGAGCGATACTTGTGTAAGCAAGTATCGCTTTATTTTTGGTTATTACACTACATTCATTACAACAGTTTTAATTTCTTAGTACTTATATTAATCAATGTTTTCACTATCTCATTGAGTCAATAGAAGTTTTTTAGTGATTGCTCAAATAAAACCAAGTGCTTTTTACTCGATAATGAATGTATCGAAAAACCAAAGAAATGTGTTGCAAATTATGTCAAAGTTGATATGCTTGTACTCGAAGTATGAGTTTGGTAACGGATGTTACGCAATGGAGTGATAAAGACGAAAGGTTACATGGCAGTTACGCTTTAGATCCCAGTCATGTAAATCATGTTTTTTTCATCTTACTGTAATAGAAATTCGCCACACTTGTTTCTGACTAATCTCGGTAGCCAGTTACACATTATATCTTTGAGGATTTGTGACGATACCATTATGAGCACCAGCTAATAATAGCTAGCTTATTACTAAAATTGTAAAGTGGAGATACCCCATGAAAAAACTACTTTTAGCTACAGCAGTTGCTGCCCTATCTGTTTCTGCAGCCAACGCAGCTCCAACTATTTATGGTAAAGCATTCGTTGGTATGGACTATGTCGATATAGATGATGAATGGAGCAATAAAAATGAAGATTCAGTGCAAATCAACTCATACTCGTCACGCCTAGGTTTCAAAGGTTCTGAAGCGATCACTGCTAATACTGATGTGATCTATCAATATGAAGTAGGTATCAATATTGATGGTAATGAAGGTGATGATAATAATATCGCATTTAAAAGCCGTGATACTTTCCTAGGTTTCAAAAATGATAGCTACGGTGAACTCCGCTTTGGTCGCAACACATCAGTTGTTGACTATGTAAATAATGTTGTAACTTCTGGTAGTGGTTTTTGGGATAACTTAGGCTCGAATCAGCTTAATGAAAACGAGAACGGTTATAACATGACTGATAGTGGTCGCCGTGATAACTCGGTTGTTTGGATGGCGCCTAAATACAACAACTTACCATTAGATGTTGCACTTATGTATAAGGCAAATGAGTCACTAGATGACTCTACTGTCGATGCTGATGCAGGTTTTGCTGCTTCTGCAATGTATGATGCCGGTACTGGTATTACATTTGGTGCTGCTTATGACAACGATGTCAACCTAGATGGTGATTTGCTCCGTGCTACTGCTGCTGTTGATCTAAGCAAGTATATGGCAGCTCCTGTAACTGTGGGCGCGATGTACCAAGTTGCTGATTTCGATGACAGTGACAAAATGGGTGCTAGAGGTAGTGAGAAAGAAAAAGGTCTAGTCGTTAGTGCTAAGATGGGTCTAAACAACTTTGCTAAGCCAGCAGCTGTTTATATTCAGTATAACAATACTGACAACTTACTCGGTTTCAGTGATGCTGATTCTGATCAGATCGTTGTCGGTGGTGAATACAATTACAAACCTAACATGATTGCTCATGTTTGGGCCGGTCAAAACTCAGCTGACCTTGGTGGCAGTGATTATGATCTACTCGCAATTGGTGGTGGTCTAGAATATAAATTCTAATCTAAGCATTAGAATCTGATTATAAAAAACTCATCCTTCGGGGTGAGTTTTTTGTTGTGTAGCATTTAAATTGCAGAAAAATGTTGATTACCAACAAAAAAACAGAAGAGTTTCTGACAGTTTGCATTTTTGCCCTATATTTTGTGGTGTATTTTTAGTAAAATCCTTCTTTACCAATTACCGAAAGAGTACTATGACCAAGTTTATATTTGTGACCGGTGGGGTAGTGTCCTCACTAGGAAAAGGTATCACCGCAGCATCTCTTGCCGCTATCTTAGAAGCACGTGGCGTGACAGTCACGATGACCAAGATGGATCCGTACATCAATGTCGATCCAGGTACGATGAGCCCATTCCAACATGGCGAAGTTTTCGTTACTGAAGATGGCGCAGAGACAGATTTAGATTTGGGCTACTACGAGCGCTTTTTACGTCATTCAAAGATGAGTAAAAGCAATAACTTCACCAGTGGTCGTATCTACCAAAACGTTTTAAACAAAGAGCGTCGTGGTGAGTATCTCGGCGGTACAGTGCAGGTTATCCCGCACATCACTGATGAAATCAAGAGTAAAATCCTGGCCAGTGGTGAAGGCTATGACATCGCTATCATCGAGATTGGTGGTACAGTCGGTGACATCGAGTCACTGCCTTTCATGGAAGCCGTACGCCAAATGCAAGTAGAGCTTGGCCGTAATAGAGCCATGCTGATGCATCTAACGCTAGTACCGTATATTGCTAGTGCTGGTGAAACCAAAACCAAGCCTACCCAACATTCTGTAAAAGAACTGCGTTCTATTGGTTTGCAGCCTGACATATTGATTTGCCGTTCTGAACATCATATCTCACAAGACAATCGCCGTAAGATTGCGCTATTCACTAATGTGGAAGAGCGTGCAGTCATTATGTGTGAAGACGCCCAAAGTATTTATCAAATACCGCGTACTTTGCATGAGCAAGACCTTGATGACTTGATTTGTGAGCGTTTCGGTATTGATGTACCTGAAGCAGATTTGAGCGATTGGGATAAAGTTGTTGAAGCGCAGCTTAATCCTGAGACGACTGTGACCGTAGCGATGGTTGGCAAGTATGTCGAACTGCCTGATGCGTATAAGTCTATCAATGAAGCATTGCTCCATGCTGGTATCACACATAAAGCAGACGTAAAGATTGATTATATCGATGCCGAGCGTTTGGAGAGTGATGATAGTTTATTCGCGCAGCTAAATAACGCTGATGCTATCTTAGTACCAGGCGGTTTTGGAGAGCGTGGTACTAATGGCAAAATGAAAGCCATTACTTATGCACGTGAAAACAGCGTACCTTATCTAGGTATCTGCCTCGGTATGCAGTTGGCAGTGATTGAGTATGCTCGTAATGTGCTTAATATTGATGCTAACTCTTCTGAGTTTGATCGCAAGACTGCTGAGCCGATCATCGGTCTCATCACTGAGTGGCTAGATGAGCGCGGTGAGCTACAGATTCGTAGTGATGATTCAGATCTTGGTGGCACTATGCGTCTAGGTGCACAGCAAGCCGAATTAGTTGCTGGCAGCAAATTAAGCCAAATTTATGGCGCGAGCAATATTACGGAACGTCATCGTCATCGTTATGAGATGAATAACCGTTATATCGAGCCACTAGAGCAAGCGGGTATGAGCATATCTGGTTATTCAGCCAAGCAGCATTTGGTTGAGTCAGTTGAGATTTCTGAGCATCCATGGTTCGTTGCTGTACAGTTTCATCCTGAATTTACTAGCTCGCCACGCGGTGGTCATCCACTGTTTAACAGCTTTGTAAAAGCGGCGAAAAACTATAACGAAGCCAGATAGTTCAAACCAAGTCGTTATCAACGCCTGACATATTTACATATATAAAAAAGACTGATTTTCGAATCGGTCTTTTTTTTGAGCCTGTATTTTAGAATAAGAAAATATGGCTATGGCTGATACCTCTAATATGACTATCGATTGCAGATCACACCAAACCCAAAAAATATCATTAACCAGGTGAAAAGTGATTAGTCTAAAAAATGTGGTAGTTGAACTCATTTCCCTAACTATTCTGATTTTTAGGAATGGTATGATTACGCTTGGATACTTTTATTAATTGGGCTATCGGTTACAATATGCGATAGAACCACTGATAACAATAAAGAGGATAGTTGTTTAATGGATAATTTACTAAAAGCACAATCACATATTCAGCTTAATACGCCTAACAATAATACTATTAATATTGGTAACGATCAGCCGTTTGTATTGTTCGGCGGTATGAATGTCTTGGAATCTAAAGAGTTAGCATTTGAGATTGTTGAGCAATATATTGAGATATGCCAACGTTTGGGCATCGATTATGTCTTCAAGGCCAGTTTTGATAAGGCCAACCGTTCAAGCCTGCACTCTTATCGAGGTCCAGGGCTGGCGAAAGGCATCGACTGGCTTGGCCAAATCAAAGAGAAGTTTCAAGTACCCATCATTACTGACGTTCATGAGCCTCATCAAGCAGCACCTGTCGCTGAAGTAGCTGATATCATCCAGTTGCCTGCATTTTTGTCACGTCAGACTGATTTGGTCCATGCGATGGCGAAAACAGATGCCATTATCAATATTAAAAAAGCCCAGTTTTTAGCACCCCATGAGATGCGCCATATCGTCAATAAATGCCTAGAAGGTGGCAATGACAAACTGATATTGTGTGAGCGCGGCAGTGCTTTTGGTTATAACAACTTGGTCGTCGATATGCTTGGTTTTGATACGATGAAGCAAATGGATATTCCCGTATTCTTTGATGTGACACATAGCTTGCAACAGCCAGGCGGGCGTAGTGATAGTGCTGGTGGTCGTCGCGAGCAAATTACGACGCTTGCACGTTCGGGTATGGCAGCAGGGTTGGCAGGATTGTTTTTAGAAGCACACCCAAGTCCAGAAACAGCCAAATGTGACGGTCCTTGTGCGCTACGTATGAGCCAGTTAGAGCCGTTTTTACGTCAGCTTAAGCAGATTGATGATTTGGTCAAAGGTTTTGAAACCCTAGACACTCATTAGCAGTAATCGCTAATAGAATAAGAATAGGAGGGTAGTATAATGTCTATGCAAATGGCGCAAGTCAGTATTGAAAACATTAATGACGCGGCAGGACTAGATAGCGTGATGACGGCATTGAAGAACATCACTGGCGTAACAGCTATCGATTTAGATACCACTCGCCACGTTGCCACCGTGCGTTATGAAGATACCGATACGAGTATCCATGCTCTGACGGCGGCAATCAGTATGGTTGATTATGTTACTCAGCCGTTTCCTATCGATGCACCACAAAACCCACATCATAATGATTAGTCTTTGATACCGGGTATTATTCCTCGAATGATCCTCAGCTCGAATGATCCTCAGATAAGATCTGCGTATCATTTATTTAAAACAGTATTATATTAATAAATAAAAATAAGGAGCCTCATATGACAGACCAAACTCGTGTTATCAAAATCGACGGCATGACTTGCGGTGGCTGCGTAGCCAGTATATATAACGCTACTGCTGATATCGATGGCCTAGATGATATCAGTATCGAGCTGATAGACAATCAAGCAACCGTTACTTTTGACGATAGTAAAACGAATATAGAAGCCATTGCTTCAGCGATTGATGATGCGGGCTTTGATGCGACTGTCGCTAACTCATAAGTACCGTCTTTCATTTGAAAAAACCAGCTATTATGGCTGGTTTTTTAATGGTTGAAGAGTAGTGATATTAGGTTGCTTCCCAGATGGCTATAAATGAATTGATTTGAATGAATAGTAACCTTGAATGTTTTTTAATTTAGATTCATCCATCCACTGATATTTTTATGGCTCATTCAATTTTACAAACGCTATAACGAATAAATGCCATACCGAGTTTTCTTTATGAATGATATTACCCGCACCACTAATGACAAATCCTACGATGTTGAAACTGACGTTCAGTCAAATACATCACTTACGCCGCAGCGTGCGCATCTACAACTGGCGATTGATGGTATGACGTGTCAGGCTTGTGCCTCACGAATCGAAAAGGTACTTAACAAAAAGCCATCGGTATACGATGTGAGTGTGAATTTTGCAGGTGAGACTGCCAATGTCGATTATGATCCGACTCAGACCACACCAGAGCAGGTCACAGAATGGGTGAATAAAACTGGTTTTGTGGCTAATTTACAAGTAGGTGAGAGCTTATTTGAGAAAACGGACAAGGATACAGCAACTGAGTATCCTTGGCGCTTAATTGGGCTATGGGTTTGCTTAATCCCATTTTTAGTCGGTATGGCAGGCATGCTGACGGGTTTTGGTATGGCGTGGATGCCAGCGGTTTGGAAACAGTTCCTCATAGCGACGATTGTGCAATTTGGACTGGCACTGCCATTTTATAAAAGTGCATGGGCATCGATTAGAGGTGGTCTTGCCAATATGGACGTATTGGTCGTTATCGGTACGGTCACCATTTGGGCATATTCAACTTATCTTTGGCTGACACATGGTGATGGCACTCTAAATAGCTTGCTGCAGGATGCTCACATGGGTGGTCATGGTGCAGGTAATAGCCCTGCAGTGTATTTTGAAGCAGGAGTGATGGTTATTGCTTTTGTTCGTACGGGTAAGTATTTAGAAGAGCGTACCAAAAAGCACAGCTTAAATAGTATTGATTTATTATTATCACTGACACCTGATCAAGTTGAGCAGCAGCAGTCAAATGGTGATTTTCATAATGTTGCACTCCAAGACGTGCAGGTTGGTGATATTTTGCGCGCTAAGCAAGGTAGCCGAGTAGCCACTGACGGTATGGTTATAGGTGGTAGTGGCTGGTGTGTGGAGAGTCATCTAACTGGTGAGTCAGTACCGCTCAAAAAAGAAGAGGGCGATGGTCTACTAGCAGGTGCTCTAGTCGAAAATGGCAGTTTGCTATATCGAGTCAGTGCTAAAGGTAGTGATACCAAGCTAGGTGATATGGTACAAGCACTCAGTGATGCGCAAGGCTCAAAAGCCAATTTAGCGCGTCTTGCTGATAGAGTGACAGCTATTTTTGTTCCCATCGTTGTTACGATTGCATTGGTTACTTTTGTCGTCACGTGGTGGCTGACAGGTATGGTGGATACGGCACTAATGCACGCCGTATCGGTATTGGTCATTGCTTGCCCTTGTGCGCTTGGCTTGGCCACACCAGCGGCAATCATGGCGGGTATGGGTGTTGCTGCTCGTCATGGCGTTTGGTTTAAGGATGCACAAAGCCTTGAAGCAGCAGGCGACATCGATACCGTTGTCTTGGATAAGACGGGCACACTGACCATTGGCAAACCGACTATCGTTGACCATGTCATGGTGGACAAATCGCTTGCTGTTGATGACGTATTGCAGATTGCAGCGAGCGTTGAGGCACATGCTAGTCATCCATTAGCAACTGCTCTGGTCAACACTGCAAAAAACCGCAATTTGCCATTAATGAATGTTACTGATATCAGCGTGATAAAAGGCGCAGGTATACAAGCAAACATTGATGGACTTGGGCTTATTAAGGTTGGTACGGCAGAGTTTGCTAACTTGACGCTGCCAAAGTTTATGCCAAAAGCATGGCAAGTGGCCAGTACGGTTGCAGTTAGTATTAATGACGAACCTTTAGGCGCTTTTGCTTTAGCGGATGACCTAAAAGCGGATACTCCACAAGCGATTACTGCACTACAAAATGCTGGCATTAACGTGATTTTGATGAGTGGTGACAAGCAGTCTGTCGTCGATTATGTCGCAGGAAAGCTGGGTATCAAGGCGGCTTATGGCAAAATGAGCCCGAGAGACAAGGCGAGCCAGATTGCTAAATTACAAACAGCGGGTCATAAAGTTGCCATGGCAGGTGATGGTGTTAATGATGCACCAGCGATGGCAACTGCCGATGCCAGTTTTGCTATGTTTGAAGGGACAGATGTGGCCCAGCACAGTGCTTCTGCACGATTGATGGGTGAGTCATTAATGCATATCGATGCGGCACAAAAAATCGCTCAAGCAACACTGCGTAATATTAAGCAAAATTTGTTTTTTGCCTTCATTTACAATTGCATTGGCATTCCACTCGCTGCTTTTGGGTTTTTAAATCCTATGATTGCAGCTGCTGCCATGGCGCTTAGTTCCATCTCAGTATTAATGAATGCACTGCGATTGACACGATTTAAGACAGAAATTGAGCTAGATAATACAGTCTCAAACACCAATATTAAAGCAGAGTAGTTGTCTAAAGCTTAGGCATTCATTCGCTTTTTACATCGTCATGAATGAAACGATTCGATAACGGCTGATATTGCTGTTCATATTTGATTTTATGGGCGCAAGTTGGTGTAAGATAAGGGAAGTTTGGCAAAATTTATGCTATGATGCCAAGCACTATAGCCAGCTGTCGATACGCCAAACAAACCTGTAATCGTACTGAAGATTGGCCGATTTTACAAATAGGCAAAGCTGTTTTAGGCGCACGTGCTATACGATAATTTGCTTTATTTTTTTGTATTCTAGTTGCCGTTATTTACCCCATAAACTTGGCATGACCAAAGGAATTAACAGACATTATGTACGCTGAAGAAACCAACAACGTCACCGCAATTAAAGACATTCGCGCTCGTGAGATTTTAGACTCACGCGGTAACCCAACGATTGAAGCCGATGTTATCTTGGCTGATGGTACGATTGGCCGTGCTGCAGCACCAAGTGGCGCGTCAACTGGCTCGCGTGAAGCGCTTGAGCTGCGTGATGGCGACAAAGATCGCTACATGGGTAAAGGCGTGAAAAAAGCCGTTGCCAATGTAAATAGCCAAATCCGTAGCGCTTTGATGGATAAAGACGTTACAGAGCAGCAAGGCATTGATGATGCAATGATTGCGCTAGACGGTACAGAAAACAAAGACAGCCTTGGTGCCAACGCTATGCTAGCGGTGTCACTTGCCACTGCTAAAGCGGCTGCCAAATCAAAGAACTTGCCATTACACCAGTATATTGCCAACTTGCGCAATCAGACGTCGCTCACGATGCCTGTGCCAATGATGAATATCTTAAACGGTGGCGAGCATGCGGATAATACTGTAGATATCCAAGAGTTCATGATTGAGCCAGTTGGGTTTACGAGCTTCTCAGAAGCATTGCGTGCTGGTACGGAGATTTTCCACAGCTTAAAATCTGTCCTAAAATCACAAGGCTTGAATACAGCGGTCGGTGATGAAGGTGGTTTTGCACCAAACCTACGTAGCAACGAAGAAGCCATCACTGTCATTATGCAAGCGATTGAGCAAGTCGGCTATAAAGCTGGTGAAGACATTCATCTTGCGTTAGATTGTGCAGCGAGCGAATTCTATAAAGATGGTCAGTATATCTTGGCAGGCGAAGGTAACAAATCTTTTGATAGCCAAGGTTTTTCAGACTATCTAGTTGGTTTGGCACGTCAATATCCTATTATCTCTATCGAAGATGGTCTTGATGAGTCAGATTGGGATGGTTGGAAGTATTTGACTGAGCAAATTGGAGATAAAGTACAATTGGTCGGTGATGATTTATTTGTAACCAATCCTGCTATCTTGCAAGAAGGTATTGATAAGAAAATTGCCAACGCAATTTTGATTAAGTTTAACCAGATTGGTACTTTATCAGAAACGCTAGATGCGATTTATCTGGCGAAGAAAAATGGTTATGCGACGATTATTTCGCATCGTTCAGGTGAAACTGAAGACAGTACTATTGCAGATTTAGCGGTTGGTACTGCTGCTGGTCAGATCAAGACTGGCTCGCTATGCCGCTCAGATCGCGTCGCAAAATACAATCAATTGCTTCGTATCGAGCAGCAAGTACGTGCAAGCTATCGTGGCCGTGAAGAGTTCATCGGTCTACGTGGTTAATAAGTCCAAGTTGATCAGGACTTAACGTTAAAGCTGGGCAGTATGTAATCATTGTTGTGTTTATATATTGCCTAGCTGCTTTAGCTAATTTTTACTATATCTCTGTCGTTTGGCGTTATCCTCTTATGAAATATTTTAGCCAATTTATGTTACTCGCGTTAGCCGTTGCTGTCCTGTTAGGGCTGCAATATCAGTATTGGCTAGGCGAAAATGGTCGTTTCGAGCACAACGAACTGATGACTCAGACAGAAGAGCAGCAGCGCTTGAATGAGAGCCAAGTAGCCGCAAATAATTTATTACGTACCGACGTATATGATTTAAAAAATGGTCTCGAAGCAGTAGAAGAGCATGCTCGTTTAGATTTGGGTTTGATTAAACCAAACGAGACATTTGTGCAAGTGTCCACTGCACCTACCACGCACAGCAGTCAGTAATCATTCTTAGTTTTCTAAAAAGTACTACCTGTTATTATCTAGAATAGATATTCTGTTCACCTCAATCTCTTTACCCCTCTTAGCACTTGCTTTTCCTTAGCCATATTGTCATGGGTCTCAACCATGAGGGCTGCTTGATGAGTATTATCTTATGAATACCACACCTCGTATACATGCCATGATCGTCGCTGCTGGTCGCGGTAGTCGTTTTGGTGCGTCTGTTGCCAAGCAATACACGATGCTACAAGGACGGACACTGCTACAGCATAGCGTGGCAAGGCTCGCCTGTAGTGATTATGTTGATAAGTGCTTGTTGGTCATTGCAGCAGATGACACCACTGCTCAAACACTCGATTTCGCACTTCCTATAGATTATGCCATTGGCGGCGCTGAGCGTTGGCAGTCAGTACAGGCAGGTGTAGGGGCAATCAGTCATTCAGGCGCTGACGATTCAGACTTAGTGTTGATTCATGATGCTGCGCGTCCTGCTGTACCCAGTAATGATATTAATCAGGTGATCGAAGCGGCGATGACAGAGCCTTATGGCGCTATCCTAGCAACACCTGTGGCTGATACACTAAAAGAGTCATATTTCTATTCTACTGCTCAATCTGAGCTTACGAATGAGACTGTTAGTAGTAACCATAACCATAACCATAACCATAACCATAACCATAACCACGCACATTCTTATGCTAAACGCACTATCGACCGCAGCAATATGTGGCAAGCTCAAACCCCACAAGTATTTCGATTAGGTGAGTTGAAGAGGGTATTGGCTTATGTTTGTACCCATAAACTTTCTATTACTGATGAAGCCAGTGCCTTTGAGTACTTAGATTTCCCCATTCGTCTAGTGACTGGCAGTCGCCAAAACATAAAGCTCACTTATCCAGACGATGCTATCTTACTTGCCGCTATTCTGACTGCACAATCGTAATTATCCTAAAGTATTTCCAATAGCTCTTTTTTATTCACTTACTGTGACCTATCTCGTATCAAATACGTTCATTTAATGGAGATGTAGGTGTGCCTATATCTCACATATTTCAGCCAGCACCTATTTTAAAATAAAAACATAGGCTACTTCATTCGTTTAAAGTTCTTCTCAGTTATGAAACACAAACAGTATTGTCAAACATAGATTGCTTTGATGACCAAACTAGCCTATGATGTAACCAACTTAATACAATTAATATAAACATTTATAAAATCAATAATATACCAGACCAATTTGATGCTTCTAAAAGTCTTGTCTCTATGTTTTTTCTAAAGTTAGTATGGTTGTTTTAGCTCCATTTATCTAAAAATAGGGAGAATCGAATTGTCAAAAATTAATGATTCGACAAATCCAGTCACAATAGATCTCTGCCAGCTTGTATATATCAGCCAAATCACTTCGACTGGTCTGTCAGGCTCTAGTACGCTTAACGACATTTCAGAGATTTCGATTGAGCAAAACCAAGCCGATAATGTTACGGGTATTCTTTGCTATGGCAATGGTTACTTCTTACAGTGTGTAGAAGGGTCAGAACAAGCGCTCACTAATTTAAAAAATCGATTGCTAGTAGATGACCGTCATAAAGAACTAAAAATTCTAGATTTTTCACAAATCTCTCAACGCCGTTTTACGAATTGGTCTCTACGTTCTGTCACACTTGAACGTTGGATGACAAAAGAGCCTGAGCTGAAAAACTTTATGCCGTTTAAGCCTTACGATTGGAATTCTAGTGAATGGCCAAGGTTTGTAGATATCCTACAAGGGTATTATGAAGAACAGGCAAGAACAGGTAATATAGATACACCACCTATTAAGTACAGTACATTAGGGGTGACCTTAAGTAAGGTGGTCGGTCAGCATCAAGCATTCTTTTTGATTCAAACCGTACTTGGTGTGATGGTTATCATGACACTGTCATGGTTGATGTTATCAGATAAAATCTGGTAAATTTTATAAAGAAATCGTATTCGATCTAAAAAGCCAACATTCAATGTTGGCTTTTTTGTCAGTAAATTTTCGATAAAACTTTTAATATAGATGCAGCAGCAAATCAAGTTGCGTATTCATAGTACACATTACTAGCTGCATTAAATTAATAGTGATATACATTTGAAGATCTTAGGTATCATCTTTTTGAGACAGTTAAATGCACGCATAAAAAAAAGCCCAATCACGATGTGATTGGGCTTTTCGATGGTACGCTTGTTAGTCTTAATAGATGCTTTGCAGCAAACTTGCTAACGAGTGACGCCAAATAGTGGCGTCCCCAGGGGGATTCGAACCCCCGTTACCGCCGTGAAAGGGCGGTGTCCTAGGCCTCTAGACGATGGGGACTAGTAACACAACACCTCAGCTGCTTTCACCATTTATGCCGAAGTGGTGCGTATTCTAATGGTGTCTGCGCTTGCTGTCAAGCCTTTTTCTTCGTCTTTTTAAAATTAAGTATCTTTTTTTAATTGCACGGCGAGGATGTAAGTCTTTACGCTTTAAATGATAGCGAATCCACAAAGAAGTACAAGCGCTAATCGTCAAAGCTAGCAACATGTAGCCTATGATAGTTCCCCATAATTTGAGTTGTGGATCCATGATAAAGTCTCTCCTATCAATCCTTATAGTATGAGCAATGTCATGCTATGAGGCAGTGTGGGCAACTTAAACCATCTATAGGATACGACAACACCATTTCAGAGTGCATAATTACAGGTCGTCGACTCGTTTGTTGCTTTTGAATGATGGCCATACCATATTCAATAGTTAAACGAGTGGCTTGTTTATCATGATATCAATCATATCCCTATTGATTGTAAAATCAAGATGCCAAAGTCATCAAGTATTAAAAGTAGCACTATTAGGAGACATGGGCAATATAGGATATGTGGCTTATTTATTATCGCTGTCAGGTAATTCATCTGTATTTGCTTCATTATGCATTGCATTAGCAAGCATGGGGTAATGGTTAAGAATATGACAAAACAGCTCAGCAGTCTTTTGCGTATCATATAGCGCTGAGTGAGCGTCTTTACCATCAAAATCTAGCCCTGCTGCCTTACAGGCACGTGCCAGTACCGTCTGACCAAATGCGAGTGCTGATAGCGTGACGGTATCAAAGACTGAAAAGTTATGGAACGGATTGTGGCTCTTGTTATTGGTACGTAGCACAGCTGCATTCAAAAACGCCAAGTCAAAATGGGCATTGTGTCCGATTAATACACATTGACGGCAGTCTTCCTCACGGCGTACTTCTTTTAGACCTTTAAAAATCCGGCGTAGGGCAGTTTTTTCGTCTTCAGCAATGGCTTTACGCAGTGGGTTTTTAGGATCAATCCCTGTAAAGGCGAGGGCACTTGGCTCTAGATTTGCCCCTTCAAAAGGTTCGATATGAGCATTGAAAGCTTCCCCTGGATAAAACACACCTTGCTCATTAAGTAGCACAGGAATACAGGCAATTTCTAATAAAGCATCAGTTTGTGCATTAAAACCAGCTGTCTCAACATCGACGACCACAGGTAAAAACTTACGAAAGCGATCTTTTAAGCGTATTGGTGCTTGTTCATCTGTCACGGTATTGTCAGGCAAGGTGGCATCGTTTTGAGTGGTCATATCAGGTAAAATCGCTTTTATCAGTCGTACTGTTATATTGAATTAAAAATAAGTATGTGATGATATCTGTCACACCGCTTAAGATAGGGATATGACAAATATTATAGGATAAAATATAGAAGGCTTTATGTCAGATACGTCATCAATTGGTTCACTTAGCACTTAGTACCCTTAATTTTTACAATTTGAATGATGACATACCTTAGCGTGCTCTAGTCTCTAAGAGACCATGGTAGCGTTTCACCTGCCATAAGCGGGGTGAGAGAGCTACCATCGAAGTAAGGATAAGCGATAGGCACTTGCATAGGCGTATTGACAAGCGTAATCGTACTCTCATTCAGTGGCATGCCGTAGAACTGGGCACCAAAACGACTGGCAAAACCTTCTAGCTTGTCTATTTTGCCAACGCTATCAAAAGCAGTGGCATACAGTGGCAAGGCAGTCGCAGCACTATAACAACCAGCACAGCCACAAGCAGCTTCTTTTTTATCCGTCGCATGTGGAGCAGAATCAGTACCTAAGAAGAACTTTGGATTGCCGCTGGTCGCGACATCTAATAGTACTTTTTGATGGCTTTCACGCTTCAGGATAGGTAAGCAATAAAAGTGCGGTTTGATACCACCGACCAATAGATGATTACGGTTAAACATCAAGTGCTGCGGGGTGATAGTGGCGGCAACGTGATTGCCCTGAGCCAATACAAAGTCTGCAGCATCACTAGTAGTGATATGTTCTACTACGATTTTCAACGTAGGGAACTTTACGATAATCTGTGCCAACACTTCATCTAAAAAGCGCTTTTCACGATCGAAAATATCAATATGGTCTTGAGTGACCTCACCATGTATTAATAGTGGCAAGTCGTATTTTTCTAGTGCTTCAAAGACATCGACACAAGCATTGATATTGGTGACGCCGTCAGCAGAGTTGGTGGTTGCTCCAGCAGGATATAGCTTAACGGCCTGTACGATACCTGATTTTGCTGCCATTTCGATGTCTTGTGCAGTCGTTTTATCCGTCAGATATAAGGTCATACGGGGGTCGAATGCCGTTTTGCGCTCTATGCTCAAATCGCTAGTTTCTAGATGTGACATGATACGCGCGCGGTATGCACGTGCATCGTCGACATTCTTGACGGGTGGTACTAGGTTTGGCATGCAAATCACACGATTAAAGCTATTTGCGGCATGCGGTACTGTTGTACTCAATGCTATGCTATCACGCAAGTGGATATGCCAGTCGTCTGGTTGAAGGATGGTCAATTCTCTAATCGAATCAGTCATAATGTCGTAGCGCTCTGTGTCGTCATATATGGGAATAAAACGGAGTGGTGTTATGTGGCTATCATAACAGATTTGCCCACTTGACTAAATATGCGACTAACGCTCTGTACATAATTCATTGATTGTACTGTAGAAGGTTTTGAGTATTCTGCTAGCATTCTATGAAGAGTAATGATTTTTGGATGTATAAAATGGCTTGGTTTATCATGATTAGATAACAATCTCATAGAGATAGCTTATATCCATTGGCTCACCATTCAACCAAAAGCTCACTCCTTATGGCCGTGGCACTTTTGCCTATAGTAAATATGATGTACACTGAGTAAGTAGTTTACCTTTCGATTGAATCTTAGTGCTTTTACCAAAATTAAATTCTCATAATAGGAGTTATTCATGGCTCAACTTGATCCGAAAAATATTAATAAAATCGTATTGGCATATTCAGGTGGTCTTGATACCTCAATCATCGCTAAATGGCTGCAAGAGACTTATGATGCAGAGGTTATTACCTTTACCGCAGATATCGGTCAAGGCGAGGAAGTTGAGCCAGCACGCGCTAAAGCAGAAGCCATGGGTATCAAACATATCCATATCGAAGACTTGCGCGAAGAGTTTGCCCGTGATTATGTATTCCCAATGTTCCGTGCCAATGCTATCTATGAAGGCGAGTATTTGCTCGGTACTTCTATCGCACGCCCACTAATCGCGAAGCGTTTGGTTGAGATTGCTAAAGAACATAATGCTGATGCCATTAGCCATGGTGCTACGGGTAAAGGTAATGACCAAGTACGTTTTGAGCTGGGTGCTGTCGCCTTGTCACCAGATGTAGTCACCATTGCCCCTTGGCGTGAGTGGGACTTGTCTAGCCGTGAAAGCTTGATGGAATATGCGAAAGAGCACAACATTGCGATTGATTATGCGGGTAATAAGAAAAAATCTCCATACTCAATGGATGCTAACCTGCTACATATCTCTTATGAAGGCGGAATCCTAGAAGATCCATATGCTGAAGCAGAAGATGATATGTGGCGCTGGTCAGTCAGCCCAGAAGAAGCGCCTGACGAAGCACAGTATCTAGAGCTAGAGTATCAAAAAGGCGACATCGTTGCTATCGATGGCGAAGCACTTAAGCCTTTCGAAATCATGATCAAGCTCAATGAGATTGGCGGTAAGCATGGTATCGGACGTTTAGATATCGTAGAAAACCGTTATGTTGGCATGAAGTCACGCGGCTGCTATGAGACACCAGCGGGCACGATTATGCTAAAAGCGCATCGCGGTATTGAGTCATTGACCTTAGACCGTGAAGCCGCGCATTTAAAAGATGAGCTAATGCCACGCTATGCTAAAACTATTTACAACGGCTACTGGTTCAGTCCTGAGCGTATGATGTTGCAAGCGTTGATTGACAAATCACAGGAATACGTCAACGGTACGGTTCGCGTGAAGCTATATAAAGGTGCGGTGAGCGTTGTCGGACGTAAATCTGATGATTCACTATTTGACGAAAAAATCGCAACTTTTGAAGATGATGCAGGCGCTTATGATCAAAAAGATGCAGAAGGCTTTATCCGTCTTAATGGTCTACGTCTAGCTATCGAAGCCAGCCGTGGTCGCGATTTATCGAAGTAAGATTGTCAGATTACTCGTAATCAATTAGAAAATTAAATCGCACAAAAAAGAGGCCTTAGATATAGGGCCTCTTTTTTATTGCTGATAGTCTGTGATTAAATACTTATGACAACAGCCACATTTAAATCACTGCTTTTTTCTACTCAGCTTCAGCTATTTCTACAACACTTTCATCGTCTACCATCACGATGGCGACATCCTGCTGCTGTCGTTCTTCGAGAGTCTTTTGTTCTAATAGCACTTCTTCTGTTGCCAACATAGCACCGTCAGACTTTTGCATCTGATATTTGAGGGTTGCCAATCCACCCAGTATACTAATGACCAGAATGATAATGATAATGACGGGGTTTTTCCAAAGCGGCGTGGCGGCTTCGTATTCAATCGGTTTTTCACTGATCGTTGCGGGCGTGTTGTCGCTATTGCCACCGATGAGTCCCAAGCTAACCAAAGGTGGCTTGGGTGGGGTAGCAGGTTCAGAATTTACGCGCAGTCGATTGCGACTGAGATAGATGTCTGATATTTTTGCGAGCTGTAATAACCAACGTTGATGTGGCAATGCAATATCATGCATTTCTGCAAACACTAGCATGTCATTATGGCGTCCTTGTTGCAAATTGTCAGGTGAGCGGCCAATGGCTTTTAGATAGTTACCTGTGGCCATTTGCATGTCTTGTACAGGCTCATAGTTTTCAGGTTTGAATGCCGTCAGTTCGTACCAGTAATGATCGAAAGACGGTGGGTTGCTTGATAGCTGTTCAGTACTTAATGAGCCAACCTCTGATGGACTTTCTGTTCCTGTATCTACCGTATTTTCGGCTGCTATCGCGGGCGCTTCGTTGTTTTCGTTAGACGGTTCAGCTGATAGTGTTTCTGGTTCACTGGCTGCGAAACGAGCTAATGACAAAAATTGTGGTTGTAGCGCAAACCATTTGTTAATCTCGTTATTATCAAGTTGACTGTATTCTGCCAATATAGCCAGCTCACGGAGCACAACCACACATAAAGAGGTCAGTAAAATTTGGACTTGTTGCGTCGTTGCGTCAATTTGACTGGCGATACGATCGCTCGCTTTTATGACCCGAGCATTATCAGAGAATATGGCATCTGCCGCATCGTGACGATGATATAACGTCGCACTAATGGTCGCAAAGTTCATAGAGTTGTATTGACGGAGTTCCTTGACAGCACCACGCCCAAACAGTTTTTTACTCACTGCCTGACCATCGTAACGCTGTTGGTAAGCGAGAAGGGCACTAATAATTGCCTGCAAACTGGCATCCATTGCTAAGCGGGCTTGTGGTAATGAAAGCTTTGCGGCATCTGCCAATAATGACACCATCGGTATGGTATCTTGATATAGAAAATCATACATCGACACACGTCTCGGTGAAATAGTCGTCATAATCTGCTAGCATCAAAAAGTGTGCCCCTATATTACGGTGCCCAATGCCTTGATACAATCCCTTGATAATAGAAATTTTCAATCATTTTACGAGGATGTGTTGAATAATCCGAATATAGTCACTGTGAGTGACCTAGTTGGAAGTTTAATATGTCCTAATTGCCCTAACGGTATTTTTACGAATGACTGATAGTTGGAAGCATTTATGAAAAACAGCAATAATCTTGATATACAGATAGTTATTAACATCGCTCAGCAATATTTAACAGTACACCAGCAGAATAAAGAAATAGCACGATACTCGATATCGACTGCTAAAAACGGCATTGGCAGTCAGCAAGATAGTGGCTGTACACCGCTTGGCAAACATGTCATTGCCGAAAAAATAGGGGGTAGTGTACCTAGCAACGCTGTGCTTATAGGCCGTGTGCCTACAGGCGAGATATATGATGCGGAACTCGGTAAGTCTCATCCTGAGCGCGATTGGATATTGAGCCGTATCCTTTGGCTCAGCGGTCTGGAAGAAGGCGTGAACAAAGGGGCTAACAGTCAAGGTGGCTGTGATACTTATAAGCGCTATATCTATATACACGGCACACCAGATACCGAGCCAATGGACGCACCATTTTCGCATGGCTGTATACGTATGCGTAATGCGGATATCATTCAGCTATTTGAACAAGTCAGCGAGGGTACGTTTGTGACTATTACGGCTGAATAGTATAGTCAATCCTCTATAAATTGGATACGGTGTCAGTCTCGCTTAGTCTACTATTTGTAGTACTTTCACTCGTCTTCCTTGTATCCAAACTATATTGAACCGACTATGGTATAAGTGGATGAAACAGAATGATAGTACAACTACATTGATTAAATCATCTATCGTAACTTTCTTGAATCAGACATTATAAAAAAGACAGCCCTCATAGAGGGAGCTGTCTTTTTTATTTTACGTTTTTGCTATTTTACGATGAATATTTTACCAAAATATCGAACGATCTCTCACTTTGACCAAGCATTTATCGCTGCGTTTCGCGTCATTTTTGAGTACGGCTGCAAACCAGCCTGCACCATATAGTGCATTATTATCTACAGCTGATTTTAACTGATAACGCTGTTGATATTGTGCATAACCGTGATATTTCTCTAATGATTTTTGCGCTTTGAGCAAACACTTTAGCTGGCGTTCAGTGCGTTTTTTAGACCCTTTCTTACTTAATAGAGGTGCACAAAACTCAGTGATGTAACGAAAATCTGTTAGCTGATGCAATTCAAAGTCTGCTTGATCATCAGTATCAAGGTTTGAGTTCGTACTTTCTAAATCAACATCTTCTGAATCAATGTTTTTTAAATCAATGTCTTCTAAATCCATACTATCGCCTTCAACATTGTCTCCCTCATCAAGCTCTTCATCGGTATGGAGCAGCTTTTCATATTGTTTAGATAAGACTTTTACAATTTTATCGGTAGCAAGCTTGTTACTTTGAGGCTCAAGGGTTGGATCACTCATAGTAAAGGCAATGAGTTCTAATAAGGTCAGCTGAAAATCAGGGACGCTAATGGCATCGATAGGCTTGATTTTGAGAGCATCAATATCCGTCGTCCAGTTAGTCTCAGGTGCGCCATATTCTTGCAGCTTAGGTTCGATGTAATTTGCTAGGTAATCCAGCTCTTGATAATCGCCAAGTAAGGTGGCCGTTTGGTTTAGGATTGGCTGCCAATCAGGATTGATTTCATCAGAGAAGCTAGCAAACGCATCTAGGGCAGCTAGCAGGCGGCGAATGCCTATCTGTGATTGTAAGATATGGTCACTGTCAGTACTACCAGCCACGATAGCACTGCTGTTCGGTAATATTTGCAGCAGACAGTTATGTATGGCAGCCCTTACAAAGGCAGGTATGCTAACTTTTTTGCTGATGTTTAGCTGACTAAGATCAGCGCTAACGGCTGGGCTATGATTCTGTCCGTTGATGAGTAATCCACCGCGTTCAGCCTTGGTCACAGTAGATAAGCATAGCTTATAGCGCTGACACCAAGTTTTGGCTGTCATAAACAGAAAATCTAAATCTCCTGATATCAGCTCGAATTCTATCTCCTGGATGACCTCTCGCTGAGCATCATCATTACCATGAATAATCTCTCCATGATCGTAGGCAATCTCAATACTGTTTTCCATTTGATCGCCATTATCTTCTACTAGCAATCGAGTGGTGCGCTGTACATCAGTGACATACAATCGTGTCAGTGTTTTTACCAGTTTTTTGAGCTTAAATTTAGACAATGCAGGAGCGATTGGAGTGTCTTTATAAATGGTCAAATCAGGCATGAGGGAGTTGGCATCGAGCATTGCTTGTACTTGTTCATTATCTAATACCGCATTGTGCTCTAAGCGCGCGGCAATGCCATCGCCGCCAGCTTTAATAGTCTGTACCCACGAATCGCCTTCTTTACGAATCCGCAAGCCAATACCTGACTGTGCCAACTGTTGGTCAGGCGTATCGTAATAATGGGCAGCCAGTTGCGTCAGCTGTGAGGATTTGACTTGAGCTTGACGCATCAAGCCTTTTAGCCGTGATTCTGGCACCAAAAACTTCAGTTCTATCTCTTGCATGGTGGCTCCCAATTATTTTAATAAACGTTAAGTGAGTACTTTAGTCAATCTATAGTCGGCTCAATATAATTTGGATACAAGGAAGTCGAGTGAAAGTGCTACACATCTGTACTCGGCTACTTGGTACTTTTTTAGATTGAATCAACTCTATCGTATGAAAGCTATCATCTAATAACAAGTAATATTCTATAGAACTATCTATGTGTTTTTCTATAAAAAATACACTTTTGTTTTATTGTCGTTATAATTGAGAAAATATTGAACAAAAGTATATTTAATATGAGAGAAATCCTTATGGTATCTGAAAGCCATCTTTTGAAAAAGCAGGTTGGTTTTGATAGGCAGCACGACTCTATGATGAGTAAGCTTAAAACATCATCACCACCCAATCGTTTGTCATTAGCTATAGCAGCGGCAATGCTCGGGTCTGTATTACTGATGAGTGGCTGTAGTCAATCTGAGGAATATGCAGAAAGTGCCTCAGAGGAGCCAAGCGATTATGCGAATGAAAAAGCCGTTGACACTGATATAAATACCATGATGTCTGAGCAATCAGCTGCTGTAGAGCCAGAGTTAGAGTTAGAGGCTGACAATCAAGCCAATGAGCTGACGGTTGAAAACTTATCAGAGAGTAGTGAGCAGACACTCGCTATTCAGGCCGCTAATATCCAGATACAAGGTAAAGAGCTGCTGATCAATGCCAGTACAAACTTTACTGTCAAAGACGTGGTCAAGAGTAGCGCCGCTATTGAGACATTGACACGGCAGCAGGGTGGCTATGTAGCGCTCAGTAATATTAGCAATTATCCACGTAGTGATAGAACCTTTGTCCAAGGTGATAAGAATATTACAATCACAACCTATAATCGCCAAGCTGAGATGACGGTTCGGGTTCCTCGGGTCAACGTCCATAAGTTTTTAGAACAAATGCAGCAGCAAGTGGCTTTTTTGAATAGTCAGGAGTTCACTGCACAAGATGTTACTTTGGATATTTATCGTGAGCAGCTGGCAAGTCAGCTAAATAGCGATATGGTAGATGAGCTCAGTCAAGAGCGTCTCGAGAGCAAAAATGATAAAGATCAGGGTAGTAATGTCGATGCTATCACTGCAACCTATGCCGCCCGTCGCCAAAAAGAATTGGCGAAGCTTAAGCAAATGGATATCGCCGATAAAGTTAAATATAGCACCATCAATCTGAGCTTTATGCAGCCAGATGTCAGTTATAAAGAAACCACGCAAAACCTAGACGTTTTGATAGATGCTGAACGTCCGAGTTTTGGCACCGAAGTCAACAAATCATTCAAAGATGGTTGGAGTATGCTCAGGTCATTTGCACTTGGCATTATACAATTGTGGTGGCTAGTGGTGCTTGGTGGTGTTTTTTATCTAATTTATAGAATAATAAAAGCGATCTATCGTAAGTTTTTTAAACACAGCCCTCGTGTGGAACACTTACGACGTAATCTGATGGGTGAAAACCAAGACGTCCATCATTCAGAGGGTATAAAGAGCAATCAGGTAGGTGATAATACCGACAGTGCTAAAGAGACTGATAGCAAGGATGCTAAGCATTAGGGCGTGTCCTCAATTCAAACGAGTGTCCTCTAAATGAGCTAAAAATAGCTAAATTTTGCCAAAAATCGTCAAATAGCTGGTTAATATCCTGATATTATCTGCGCTATTTTCCTCGTTTGACGGCAATTTATCTCATTTTTATCATCATTTTTAAAATGAGGACACACCCTAGAATGGATGCTTAAAAAGCTCACAATAACAGAATATCAATAAACAGCCATAAAAAAGCCGCCCTACATTATGTAGGGCGGCTTTTTTAGCAATTACTTATAGAGAGTCGGTGATTAGAACTGGTTCATTGTGTTCTTGCCGCCGCCAGCTTTAAGTGCGTTGTCACCAGAGAAGATTTCTTTGTGGTCATCACCTAGGTCAGAACCAGCCATTGCTTGGTGCTTAACACAAGCGATGCCTTCACGGATTTCTTTACGTTGTACACCAGCTGCATAAGCAAGCATGCCTTCTTCACCGAAGTAGCCTTTAGCAAGTTCATGAACGCTAAGAGCAGTCGTGTGGTAAGTCGGTAGCGTGATTAAGTGATGGAATACACCAGCTTCACGTGACGCATCACGTTGGAAGTTCTTAGCGGCAACATCAGCTGCTGCATCAAGCTCAGTACCGTCATAATCAGCACTCATCAAGTCATCTTTATTGTAGCTAGAGATGTCTTTGCCTTCTTCTTCCCACTGTGCGATCACTTGCTTACGGAAGTTAAGCGTCCAGTTGAATGATGGGCTGTTGTTGTATACAAGCTTCGCTTTAGGCTGTTGCTCTTTAATACGGTCAACCATCATTTTAATGTGTTCTACATCTGGAGTTGGTGTTTCAATCCATAATAGATCGGCACCGTTTTCTAGAGCGGTCACACAGTCAAGTACAACGCGGTCAATGTTTGTATCTTCGCGGAACTGATATAGACCATTCTGCAGACGAACTGGACGTACTAGTTTGCCGTTATGCTTAAGTAAGCTGTCGTTTTCTTTTGCATTTTCTAAAGTAACTTCTTCCATTTCGATGAAGTCGATGTATTTAGAAGCTAGATCGCCTGGCTCATTTGATACTGGGATTTTCTGTGTGAGTGATGCGCCTTCAGAGTCAGTACGAGCAACGATAACACCGTCTTCAACACCAAGCTCTAGGAATGCATAACGGATAGCGTTTAGCTTAGAGATAAAGTCTTCATGCGGTACAGTTACTTTACCAGCCTGGTGACCACATTGCTTAGCATCAGATACTTGGTTTTCAACCTGAATGGCACAAGCACCTGCTTCGATCATTTGCTTAGTCAGTAGGTAAGTGGCCTCTTCGTTACCAAAACCTGCATCGATATCAGCGATGATTGGCACAACATGCGAATCAAAGTTTTCGATTTTTTCTACGATAGCTGAAGTATCTTGACCAGCTTCTTCAGCAGCGTTTAGCTCACGGAAGTAATCGTTCAATACTTTAGCATCGGCTTGACGTAGGAAAGTATAGATTTCTTCGATTAGCTTAGGTACTGATGTTTTTTCGTGCATAGATTGGTCAGGTAGTGGACCAAACTCAGAGCGTAGGGCTGCAACCATCCAACCTGATAAGTAGATGTAAGTTTTAGAAGTCGTGCCAAAATATTTCTTTTTAGCGTACATAGTTTGTTGTGCAACAAAACCATGCCATGCACCTAGAGACTGTGTGTACTGAGACGTATCATTGTCATAGTCTTCCATGTCTTGACGCATGATTTTTGCAGTATATTTTGCGATATCCAAGCCCGTTTTAAAACGGTTTTGTGACATCATACGTGCCGCATCGGTTTCGCTGATATTCTGCCAGTTACCGTGCTTTTGCTTCAATTCACGTACTAAGTCGATCGCTGATTTATATGCAGTTGACATCTATGTCTCCTTGGTGGGGTGTAAAAACAAATAAGTTAAGTGCTAAAATAATGACAATTGTGTATGACTGAAAAGGTATACATTTAGACTTTATATTAGTGCTATTGACATCTCATAAGGTCAGACAGAATTACAAGCTATCAGTTAAAGCCTTATTTACCCTAAACAAACTTAGTCACTAATACAAGAGAATTACTAGAACTTGGTAGTGAAAAAACAATGGGCAATGTATAAAAGGTTGCTGAGCTTATTCATATATTGCTAAGGCACTTGCGTTCTTTATTGAGTGGCGATGTCATTATCGGCAATAAGAAATGTTACAATAATAAACAGTTTGTGCGATAGATTTGGTCATTGTCTAATGACTATAACGGTCTTTTAAGCAATCAATTCATCGTATGATGCTACCGATAAAGACCATCAATATACTATATAATTGTGTCGGTCAAATGAATGTAGCCAGTCTATAAAACTAAGCTGTATCGTTTACGTTACAAGTCATCCTATGAGACTTACTATAACTGCCTTACCAAGATTTATCTAATTTATGATTATTATCTTGGGTATTTTCTTTAGTTATAATTCATATATAACAGTACCTTACGTTAGACGGTTTGGGTTATACTTAGCAGATATCGCATAAAATCAGATAAAAAGTAGCAGAATTACACTGTTATAGACCATAAATTGTTAGAACAGCACCAAAAATGCCAAGCTTATAACGGCACTTATCCAAAGGCCAAGAGAACTATATATGAATTTGCAGCGGGTAGATTTAAACTTATTGGTACATCTAGATGTGTTGTTACGAGAGAAAAATGTCACTCGTGCAGCTGAGCAGCTTGGCATTACCCAACCTGCGATGAGTAATATTTTGCGTCGTCTGCGCAAATTGTTTAACGACCCTTTATTGGTTCGATCATCTGAAGGTATGACGCCAACAGAGCGGGCTTTAGAGTTGCAACCTCGTATTCGTGAGATACTGGCAGATTTGACGCAAGTGTTAGAGCCACGTACTGAGTTCCGTCCTTATAGCACCTCTCGCGTCTTCCGTATCATGACGTCAGACTATGCAGAAGCGACGCTAGTTCCTAAACTGGTCAAAGCACTACGCTCAGAAGCACCCAATGTCATTTTGGATTTCTTGACACCATCGGACGTCTCTTATCGTGATATGGAGCAGGGACGCGTTGATTTAGCGATTAATCGCTTTAATGAGATACCACAGAGCTTTCACCAAGTGTTGGTGTGGCGTGATACTTTTAGTTGTCTACTATCCTCTGACAGCCCTTATGCCAATCGTTTTAATTTAAAAAATTATCTGAAAGCGCAGCATGTTTGGGTATCGAAAACGGGTATGGGTGTGGGCTTCGGTGTCAATCCAGAAAAATCAGGTGGTTTGGGGTCTATCGATCAAGCGTTACAACGCCTCGGACAAAAACGTCAAATCAGTGTCTTTACGCGTCATTATCAGATGCCAGCCATGCTTGCTGCTAATAAAGATTTGGTAGCAACTTTGCCAACTCGTGTGGCAAAAATGCAGGCAAATAACGACAGTATTAAAATGGAAGAGCCGCCATTCTTCATTCCTGAGTTTGAGCTAACGATGGCGTGGTCACCGTTATTGCAACATCATCCAGCTCATCGTTGGTTACGCCAACTTATCATGCATGTGGCTCGTCAAATCGTTGATGAGGAAGAAAACCCACCGCAGGAGATACCCGTGATGAACCATCTATTTTAAATTGATTACTTTCTAAGACAGATAAATTTTTTATCAAACCAGCCGCAGGGCTGGTTTTTTATTGGTCTAATTTTACTCAACTACCTCGTCCATAACTCAAACTACTTACAACTTAAGCGTAATTAATAAGATAGCCACACTGTTAACATCTTATGCACACTTCTTCATATCTTGTAAACCTATCATCCAAATTACCTTGTTATGATGGCCACAGATAGAAAGCAGTGCACAAACAAGCTGATACCTATTTGAGTGATTGGTTGCTATAAGAGCTTATGATACAACAAGAACTCATTACATAACGTTTAGCGAGTATGCTGAGCCACAAAACAGTAACCAATGCTTATTTTATAAACTGAAAATACTAAACATAAAATAAAATATAACAAGGACAATAACATGTCAGATATTACTACTATCAACCCAACCACGGGTGAAGAGATTAAAAATTACGATTACATGAGCGTAGACGAAGTTAATAAAGTTGTTGATGCTTCACATGAAGCTTTCTTAGCATGGCGCACTGTTAGCCACGAAGATCGTGGCCGAGCGATCAAATCTATTGGTGATAAGCTAATCGAGTACAAAGAAGAGTTGGCTAAACTAATGACAGAAGAGCGCGGTAAGCTATATAGCCAAAGCTTACAAGAGATTGATCTGTGTAAGGCAATCTGTGATTATACTGCTGAAAACGGTGTTGAATCACTGGCCGACGATGTACGTGATATTGAAGGCATGAGAAAAGGATTGGTTAGCTACCAACCTATCGGTATCATTTATGGTATGCAACCTTGGAACTTCCCAGCGTATCAGGTATTCCGCTATACCATTGCCAACTTGATGGCAGGTAATAGTATCCTGCTAAAGCACGCTTCTAACGTAACAGGCTCTGGTTTATTAATTGAAAAAATACTTCATGAATCTGAATTACCAAGTGATTTGTTCCGTACAATTATCATTGATCACGACCAATCAGAAGCCTTGATTGGACACGATAAAGTGCGTGGCGTCACACTAACTGGTAGTGACAAAGCAGGCGTAATCGTTGGACAGCAAGCCGCCAAAGCAATCAAAAAAGCGGTACTAGAGCTTGGCTCAAACGATGCTTTCATCGTATTAGAAGATGCTGATTTAGACATAGCAGTAGAAACTTGTACACAAGCACGCCTAATCAATAACGGTGAAACTTGTGTCGCCGCAAAACGCTTCATTGTAGTAGATAGCGTATACGACGAATTCCGCAAGCGTATTGTTGAGAAGTTTGAAGGTGCGAAATATGGCGATCCTATGGATGATAGCTCAGACATCGGACCATTGGCTCGCAAAGATCTACAAGAACAGTTACATGAGCAAGTAGAGCAAAGTGTGGCTAAAGGTGCAACGATTGCTGTTGGTGGTAAGGTTCCTGATAGCAAAGGCAGCTTTTATCCAGCCACTATTTTAGAAAACGTTGAGAAAGGTCAACCTGCCTATGATGATGAGTTGTTTGGCCCTGTCGCTTCGCTTATTCGTGCAAAAGATCAAGACGATGCCTTACGTATCGCTAACGACAGTCGCTATGGTTTAGGCGGTGCAATCTTCTCAAAAGATACAGACAAAGCGGTACGTCTAGCACGTGAAGAGTTTGATACTGGTATGGTCTACATCAATGGTTACGGTCTTGCCAACCCTGCACTGCCATTTGGTGGCGTCAAAAATTCAGGCTATGGCCGTGAGCATGGGGGCTTTGGTATCAAAGAGTTTGTTAATATCAAAGCGGTTCATGTATTTTAAGAGCCTACATTTTAAGAATCTAGCTAGTTAAATAGCTATATAGTTATCAGCAGATAACCTTTTATGATTTCAAATTGTAGAGGGTTATTGAAAGAAAAAAGCCCAGTTACTCATCATGAGTAACTGGGCTTTTTATTGCATCAAATAGAACGGTAAAACATGTAATTTGATAAGCTGAAACTTTTACGTGTTTATAAACAGCTGTAATGGCAAGGCTGGCAAGTAATTTGCCTTAGTTTTATTACAGGTTTCATTGCTGACTTCATTATTAGTACCAAGTGACAATGCTTTATTTGCCAACAGCAAAATTGTCCAAGGCAGCAATTTATGCTCAAGTTTTTGTACACGTGCTTGTAGGCTATCAGCTGTCTCTGTTTGATTGATCTCTAACAGCGCTTGAGTCAAAACAGTGCCTGCATCGAGCTCAGCAGTGACAACATGAATACTACAGCCATGGTGACGCTCACCGGCTTGAATAGCTCGCTGATGGGTATCAAGTCCCTTGTAGACAGGCAATAGAGAAGGATGCAAGTTAATCATAGGCGCTGGCGCATTATCTATAAATGGGCCACTTAATACACGCATAAAACCAGCTAACACTATTAAATCGGGTTGCCATTCAACAAGCTGTGCATTTGCATGAGTTTCAAAAGTTTTGATACCCATGCGTTTGCCGTTAGCAACGTGTGACAGTACCGCGACTGGAATATTAGCATCATTGGCACGAGTGACGGCATAAGCGTCATCACGATTGCTGATGACACCTACTATTTCAATCGGTAGTGCGCCAGCTTGCATGGCATCGATCAATACTTGCAAATTGCTACCACTGCCTGATACCAGAACGGCAATACGTAATGGCTTGTTGGCGTGACTGGTATTATTGGCTAGCATTAACGGTACACCACTGCATCCACTTCACGACTGACCATTTCGCCTAACTGCCATGCTTTTTCGCCAGCGTCATTCAATATATTGATAGCCGCTTCAGCTTTATCTTTAGGCACGACAATTACAAAGCCGACACCGCAGTTAAAGGTGCGGTACATTTCACTCTGTTCGATGTTACCTTGGGTTTGTAACCAAGTGAATAGCTCTGAAAACTGCCAGCTATTGGTATCGATGCTAGCGGCTAGTGTTTCAGGCAATACACGCGGTAAATTATCTGTCAAGCCACCACCTGTGATATGTGACATCGCGTGAAGGGCTGAACTACCAAGAGTGTCTTGCAAAGCTTTGATGGCTTTAACATAGATACGAGTAGGGGCCATTAGTGCGTCTTGGATAGGCTGACCATCTAATTGTGCATCACTAGTGGTGACATCAACGCCACTCACTTCGATAACTTTACGAACCAATGAATAGCCGTTTGAATGAGCACCACTTGAGGCAAGAGCGATCAATACATCACCTTCTGCGACATTTTCACCAGTGATCACTTCGGCTTCTTCAACCACGCCCACACAGAATCCAGCTAGGTCATAATCGTCATCTTGATACATGCCTGGCATTTCAGCTGTCTCGCCACCGATGAGCGCACAGTTTGAGAGTTTACAACCTTCGCCAATACCAGTGACGACAGTCGCTGCTACGTCAACATCAAGCTTGCCTGTTGCGTAGTAATCTAAGAAGAATAATGGCTCAGCACCGCAAACCAACAGATCATTGACGCACATAGCGACCAAATCAATACCGATAGTGTCATGACGATTCAGTTGCAAGGCCAGTTTAAGCTTGGTACCGACGCCGTCAGTGCCCGAAACCAATAAAGGTGAGGTGTAACCGGTCGGAATACGACAAAGCGCGCCAAAACCGCCAAGTCCGCCCACAACCTCAGGACGAGAGGTGGCTTTTGCCACTGATTTAATACGTTGAACCAACGCATCGCCTGCATCAATATCAACGCCGGCATCTTTGTAGCTTAAAGAAGGCTTGTTACTCATGGTCATCTCACAAATTTTATAGGGAATGAAGGTCTATCGGTAGAAAAGCGAGTTGGTTGTGTTAATTCTGAATATAGTGGGCGCATTATACCCAAAAACGACCCACACTCGCAAAGCAACTTGCGGATATTTGGCTGATATTTAGTGAAGACTTACTTTAAGTGGCAAATAAAGCGTCAAGAAACAAAAAATGACTGATTTTTAACGGTACTCTGCGATAATGGGAATCTAAATCTACTGTCAATAACTGTTTGCTATTAAGGTGTTGTTACTCAATAACACCTATTTCAAAGCAATCATATCGCAACCTTAAATCAGCCTAAGCCTAGGATAACTTGTTATGATGAACCAACCAATCGACCTCTTTTTTCGACGCTTATTTATCGTCGTTGCTATGGTGGTGGTTGTCTTTTTATTGTATTTAATGATGCCTGTCATTATACCGTTTGTCTTTGCTTTCGTACTCGCTTACTTATTCAATCCGTTGGTCAAACGCCTATCGAAATATATCAAACGCTGGATAGCGATTATCATTGTCTATTCGACCATTACGTTAGGAATGGTGCTGCTGCTATGGTGGTTGATACCGACATTGTGGAATCAGTTGCAAGCGGCGTGGGACTACTTACCCAAAGTTTTGAACTGGTATAACCAAGTGGTGCGAGAATGGTTTGTTAATAACAGCCGTATTAGTTTGCCAGAGCTGGAGTCAAAAGGATTTTCTGAGACGTTGGTCGATTACATGCAAACAAATTATAAGTTCGAAGATGCCAGCACGATGATGAGTCATATCATTGCCTCAAGTATGAGCTTTATTAATAATGCAGGACTCATCGTATTAGTGCCTATTCTGACCTTTTATTTCTTATTCAATTGGGATCAGCGTTTGCATACGTGGAAAATGGCGGTTCCAGCGGCTTATAATGAAAAGTTTGTTCAGATCGCCAAAGAGTGTGATCGTGCATTGATGGCTTTTATCAAAGGTCAGTTATTGGTAATGGTGCTGTTGGGCATGATTTATGCGGTGCAGTTGCAGCTCATTGGTCTTGAGCTTGGACTTATCATTGGTATGGTTGCGGGGGTTGCTAGCTTTGTTCCTTATTTGGGGTTTGGTATCGGTTTCATCGCTGCCATTACTGCATGCCTCTTCCAGTTTGGACTAGACTGGACTTATCTTTCATTAATCGTGGGTGCATTTTTGGTTGGGCAGGCCGCTGAGGGTTATGTACTGCAGCCGTTGCTATTAGGTGATAAGATTGGTCTATCACCGCTATGGGTTATTTTTTCGGTATTGGCAGGGGCAAGCCTGTTAGGTTTCGTTGGTATGTTGATAGCCTTGCCTGTCTCAGCGGTGCTTAATGTATTGTTCCGCCATTTATACGCTTACTATCGTTCGACTGATTTTTATAAAGGCCGTAAGCAATTGGCTTTGTTTGAAAAGAATTAGATAATTTACTGTTAAATTAACGTGTTTATCATAAATTGGCGGTAGAATTATGAGAGAGATAAAGGGCGGTTGATAAGGCTTAATAGGTAAAAGACTTGTCAGTCATTTTGCAAATATGTTATATATAGGCGCAGTGTTAGTAGTATCAGTGGTTATTCGTTGGCAAGAGCCATTTTTATAATGGTAGTCCTACGATATGTCCATAGCCAAGAACACGGCAGACCAACGCCACAAGTTTATATCAAGTCGTATTGAACACAGTAAAGTCAGTTCTACGACCGTTATGCCTCCTATTTTCCATTGTGTTACGTAAAACGAGTTGATGATTCATGGCAGAAGCACAGCTAAGTCTCAATCTGGACATTAAGCATGATGCAAGTCTAAGCGACTTTGCCGGTCCTGGTTGGATGTCGATTATTGATGCAGTGCGGCAGTTACATGTCGGCCTGATAGGACAGCTGTATCTATTTGGTAGTCCTGCTACTGGTAAGTCTCATTTGCTATCAGCAATCTGTGAGTCGTTTATTGAGATGGACAAATCTGCTATTTGTTTGTCACTCAACGAGTTGATTCATGCCGATGTCCACGTGCTTTCATCTTTAGAGAACTTTGATCTGATCGCAATCGACGATTTAGAAGTCCTTGAGCAAAGCAGTCAGTGGCAAGAAGCTTTATTCCATTTGATTAATCGTAGTCGGGAAGGTCAGCGTCAGTTATTGTTTGCAGCCAATAAACCTGCTGATGATTTACCTTTTCAGCTGAGAGATTTATTGACCCGTTTGGCACAAGCGCCTACGTTTAAAGTACCTAATGGTCATGATTTGGCAGATCGTCAGGCATTGTTGCAGTCTATCTTGCGTCGACGTGGCTGGCAGTTTGACGATAGAATTATTGACTATTTGCTTACGGAAGGCCCGCACCGTATCGGGGCGATGATGGACGTGCTCAACTATATTCAACCGATGTTTTCTAACCTTGGCCGCAACAATATATCCAAAGCAGTCATAAGTGATGCATTACGTACTATTGATGAACAGACACTAGCGGCAGAGCTAGCTGATATTGCGCAAGAGACGCAAGTAGATCATGACGCTGCAGATCAAGATCAACATACTATGCCATTCGACTTTTAGTCCTAAAAATACGAATATTTTTATCAAAAACGTTTTTACTATTAATGGAATCACTTATGAAACTCAATGCTTCTTTGCTAAAAAAAATGACTATCGGTACGTTACTTATTGGTGCAAGCTCCGTCTCTATGTTGTCGCAAGCAGAGGTCACTCTGTTAGTTGATGACCACATCAAGGTTACTGCGATTAATGGGCAGGAAATCCAGCAGAGTATTTTTCAGTCGCCGACAAAAACATTTACACTACAGCCTGGACAACATGCCATTACTGCTAAGTATGACCGTTTGTATAACCTGCCTCGTGATGAGCATGATTATTTGCGTTCAGGTAACGTCAGTGTGACCGCACAATTGGCTGATAATCAAACCTATCGTTTGACTATGCCAAGTCAACCAGAAGAGTATAAAGCGGCTAGAGAATATGCCAAACGTCCAACGTTAGCTGTGCAGCAGGATAATACTGTGATCGCTAGCCAGCAAAGTATGGCGAATAACCAAGGCGGATTATTTTCAGGTTTGGGTAACGTAATAGGCGGTGTGTTTGGTGGCTCGGGTGATGCTGAGATGCAAAACCAACGTGTTATTGCATCATTAGACAAGCCAGCGGTTGCGAATCAAAACACTGTACAGCAAACGACAAGCGTTAATTCATCTAACAGTAATTTAGATCAGTTTATGCAAATCTGGCTACAAGCAACACCTGCTGAGCGTGAAAAAATGAGTCAATGGATTCAAAAATAAATTACCGTCTTTATAAATATTTAACAATAAAAAAGCACCTATGTTAGGTGTTTTTTTTATTTGTACATTATAGCTTTTATCTCATTTTAGTCTGGCTGCTATTAACCCAAAAAGGCGTTGTACATCCATACTAACTTTTCTTGCTCTTGTACGTATGCATCGACAAGATCAGCTGACCCTTGGTCTTCGCTATCCGCTGCTAGAGTAGATACTTGACGCTGTTCTTCGATAAGCTCTTGTAAGCCTTTGACCACGCCTTTAACACAAGTTGTGCCGTCTTTAACGTTCTTATCTTCGCTAATGCTTGTGTGCTGAGCAAAGTCGCTGTAAGCATGTAATGGCGTGCCACCTAACGTTAGAATACGTTCAGCGATTTCATCAATTTGTATTTGTAGTGAGGTATATAGTTCTTCGAACTTTGGATGTAAAGTGAAGAAATGCTCACCTTTAACGTTCCAATGATAGCCGCGTACATTAATGTAAAACATATGATAGCTTGATAATAGGCCATTTAACTTAGCAATGACTTCGCTCATGTCTGCTCTTTCTAGACCGATTTGGTTAGTCTCATTATTACTCATGATATTATCCTTATAGTGTGAGTGTTGATGTGAAAATTAAATGAAGAAAGTTATAACTTTAACTTATTTATATAATCCAGCGCTTCTGCTACCTTTCTTCTGATGCCTATTATAATAACAAAGCATCATCGACAAGTTAAGTTTAATAAATACAATAATGCGATTGGTTTATCAAAAGAGCTAAACCCTTTATCGTTCAATGAATGAGCGATAAAGAGCTATTTAATGCTTTATGCTGGTGGTTGTAAATTTTCAGGGTTCAATCCTTTAACGGCAATGAATTCCTCTAAATGCTGACGCACTGTGTCGATTGGGAATTTCTGAGCTTGCAGGCGTTTGGGAACGATTTGGCTGCCTTGCTGACCTTTCATTTCAAACATGATAAAGATGTAGTCATCAGTCTCATCCCAGCTTTTGACCGCAGACCATGGGATAACCGCTTGTTGAGTATTGCTCGCGCGCATCTGCATACCACGCATTTGCGAGTTTTTCATCAAATCAGGTTGATTGACGGGCATTGCCATCACTAAGCCATGTTTTTGCACACCCAGTTTCATCTGGCGCATCTCATCTGGCATTTCTTGGTCGGCCACTTGCTTTTCGAACTCTCTTTTGACATACCATTTAAAACCAAGGGTACGAACCAGTAAGTAAACCACCACTGAAACCAACATTAACCAAAAAATAATGGTTGAGTAGCCTGTGACAAAGACCAACCCTGCAATCGCTAATACCACGACTACTGCCATAATGATCCACTCTTTCGTTTTGATGCTTTTTAGACCAAAAGAAGGGCTGGCACTAGAAAATAGCTCGTATTGTGCTTGGTGAAATTCTGCCTCGGTTAGGTTTAAGGCGACAGGTTGCAGCGTGTAGGGGTACAGGGCCATAAAGGTTTCTCAAATACTTGTGTTAAAAGTGTTGGGTTTAAATCACCAAAGTGAAGCAACTACGCGGCACTTGGCTGAAAGTGAAAAAAGGTATGCACTTATCTTACCGAAAAGCGCTCTCAAATGAAACATATAAGCAGCACTGTTCACGGATAGACGCGATATTATAGCGATTAATTAATACGGATGATGATTATGGAGGCTTGTGAATGCCCAAAGCATATTATCAAGTTAAAAATCGCATGCCATTAATCATCAAAGTGATGAATGAAAGTATCGCCAAAACATGGTCAAATGAGATGGGTCTTGGTATTATAGCGGCTACCACTTATTTTGATAAAACTAGCACCTTTAAAACCAGCACCTTTAAAACCAGCACCTTTAAAAACAGTACCTTTAAAAACAGTACCTTTAAACCTCTTATTCACTTCTAGCGTTACAGGCAACTATTATGATTGATCCGAAACTCTTACGCGGCGATTTAATCGACTTACAACAGCAGTTGGCCACTCGTGGTTATGCACTTGACATGGATTTTTGGCAAACGGTTGAGTCAGAACGTAAATCTTTGCAGATCAAAACTGAAGAGTTGCAGTCACGCCGTAATGCTGGTGCTAAGCAAGTAGGTGCGCTAAAAAAATCAGGCGAAGACGCCAGTGAGCTATTGGCTGAGATGCAAAGTGTCAGTGGTGAGATTAAAGCGGCTGAAGATGAATTGCGCACTTTGCAAGAGCGTATCACCAAAGCTGGCATGCAAATCCCTAATATTCCAGCAGCCGATGTGCCAGTGGGTACGTCAGAAGATGACAATGTAGAAGTACGCAAGTGGGGCACGCCGCGTACATTTGATTTTGAGATTCAAGATCACACTTATATTGGCGAGACACTTGGTATGTTAGACTTTGAAGCGGCGACCAAGCTGACTGGCAGTCGCTTTAATGTGCTAAAAGGACAATTGGCGCAGATGCATCGCGCACTGATTCAATTCATGCTCAATACCCATACTATGAAGTACGGCTATCTTGAGACCTATGTGCCTTATATTGTGAATTCAGACAGCCTCAAAGGTACAGGGCAGCTGCCAAAGTTTGAAGATGATTTATTTAAATTGAAAAATCATACTAATAACGAAGATATGGACTTTTATTTGATTCCAACCGCTGAAGTACCAATGACCAACTTGGTACGTGGCGAGCGTTTGGATATTAGCGAGCTGCCACTTAAGTTTACCGCGCATACGCCTTGTTTCCGTAGTGAGGCAGGCTCACATGGCCGTGATACTCGTGGTCTAATCCGTCAGCATCAGTTTGAAAAAGTTGAGATGGTCAATATTGCCACGGCTGAGCAGTCTGATGAATTGCTAGAGGCAATGACAGGACAGGCCGAATATATCTTGCAGCAGTTGAACCTACCGTACCGCACTGTGCAGCTATGTACGGGTGATATGGGTTTTGCAGCACAAAAGACTTATGACATCGAAGTATGGTTACCGAGCCAAGATACGTACCGTGAAATCTCAAGCTGCTCTAACTGTGGTGATTTCCAAGCACGCCGTATGGGAACTCGTGTCAAAGATGGCAAGCAAACCAGTTTGGCTCATACCTTAAATGGATCAGGTTTGGCCGTCGGTCGTACACTACTGGCAGTGATGGAAAACCATCAAAACGCAGATGGCAGCATCACCATTCCAGAAGTATTGCGTCCGTTTATGGGCGGTGCTGAGACTATTTCAGTTTAATATCGGATTCACCATATAGCTGAATAAGGATAAGTAGTGGCATTGTATGCAGATGGTTCAGGTCAATATCAGAGTGAGTATGACGCTCTGTGGCAAAGCCTTGTACCGAAGAGTGGTCATGCCGCTACACTCCAAGGTGAGCTCGTTCGCTTGATCGGTCGGTTGGCTAGCGAGTATTACCGAAATGGCAATATGAATTGGAGTGATGGTTTTAACAATATGGCTAAGTGCCTTGAGACTGAATTAAGCAATCATTTCGATGAACCGTCAGACCAACAAGCCATTCAAGTGTATTTGTATCAGATAATTAAAAATGGCGAGACAGGTATCTGCTATTACCTAGATGGTGAAGATATATACGATAAAATAACGGATTATGTCGTGACGTTCTGCCGACAGAACAAGTCGGCTGTGCTTAATCACTGCCTAGAGACTTATCATTACTCGTACTAATTCAGGCGACTCTTCTATTAGGTGATACTTCTATGACGCAGTTTTATTTAAGAACCGCAAATGATGAGTTGGCAACATTCGATTGGGTATCCATAAAACGTTATATTATGGATTTGCCTTATTCAAATGAAGAGCATATCGTCTTAGGTAGCTTGCTTGATGATAATAGTTATATCCAGACTCGTATTAATATAGAAACCTATCGTACAGACGGGCTGTATGATTTAGAAGTGCGAATTCCTGTAGCGATTGGGTTTAAGCACTATCAGCGCTGTACTAACGATACGTGCCAAGTGATAGATAGCTTTTTTCTGTTTCACAATAACCAGCCAGTAGATATCAGCTTGTATCAAGATATAACGGCTGAATTTGATTTGTATTGATTTAAAGCTCATGTCATAAATATCAAATTACTGACCAGTATTATTCATGATATGTATGAAGTATGAGCAGTAATAAACTTGGCTGTCATGCCATTTTTTGGCGTGACTTGCATCAAATATGTTAATATTGCACTTTGATTTTATAGCCAACACGGTAAGGGCGCATTTTGCGTCCTTATTTTATTACCCTTTGAGTAAACTCTCCTCTTATCAGCCATACCCCTCATTTGAATATTAGGACACTCTATGCCAGCTCCAATTAGCGAACGTAAATTAGCCAATGCCATTCGTGTACTGTCGTTTGACGCGGTACAAAAAGCCAACTCTGGACATCCAGGTGCTCCGATGGGCATGGCTGATATTGCTGAAGTTCTGTGGCGCAAGTTTTTGAAGCACAACCCAACCGATCCACAGTGGCATAACCGTGACCGCTTTGTCTTATCGAACGGCCATGGCTCAATGCTTATTTACTCATTGCTGCATTTATCTGGTTATGATTTGAGCATCGATGATCTGAAAGGTTTCCGCCAGCTGCATTCAAAAACTCCAGGTCATCCTGAGCTTGGTTATACACCAGGTGTCGAGACGACTACTGGTCCACTAGGTCAAGGTATTGCTAATGCCGTTGGTTTTGCAATTGCAGAAAAAACTTTAGCCGCACAGTTCAATCGTGACGGTCATAACGTCGTAGACCATAACACCTATGCGTTCTTAGGCGATGGTTGCTTGATGGAAGGTATCAGTCATGAAGTTTGCTCATTGGCTGGCACGTTAGGTCTTGGTAAGTTAGTGTTCTTCTATGATGACAATGGCATCTCTATTGATGGTAATGTCGAAGGCTGGTTCACAGATGATACGCAAGCGCGTTTTGAGTCATACGGCTGGCAAGTTATCAAAGTAGATGGTCATGATGCGGATGCAATCACGCAAGCAACTGAACAAGCGCTAAAAGAGACTGCTAAACCAAGTCTACTGATTTGCAAAACCACGATCGGTGCTGGTAGCCCGAACAAGCAGGGTCTAGCAGCCAGTCATGGTGCACCACTTGGTGATGACGAAATCGCTTTGACTCGTGATGCATTGTCTTGGAAACATGCGCCATTTGAATTAGATGACGAAATCTATGAAGCGTGGGATGCTAAAGCCAAAGGCGACGTCCAGCAAAAGAACTGGGATGCTGACTTTGACGCGTATAAAAAAGCCTATCCTGAACTGGCATCTGAGTTGCTACGCCGTCTAAATGGTGATTTGCCTGCTGACTTTGATAATCAAGCACAAGCCTATATTCAGCAAACGCAAGAAGCGGGCGGCGATGTCGCCAGTCGTAAAGCCAGTCAAAATGCTATCAATACCTTACAGCCATTATTACCAGAATTGCTAGGCGGTTCAGCGGATCTCGCTGGCTCAAACCTAACACTATTTAAAGGCGCTAAAGGTATCGAAAAAGATGCTGACGGTAACTATATCTATTATGGTGTGCGTGAGTTCGGCATGACTGCGATTGCCAATGGTATCGCATTGCATGGCGGCTTTATCCCTTACGTAGCAACGTTCCTGATGTTTATGGAATACGCACGTAACGCGGTACGTATGGGCGCATTGATGAAGCAGCGCGTTATCCATGTCTATACGCATGACTCTATCGGTCTGGGTGAAGATGGCCCAACGCATCAGCCAGTTGAGCAATTGACTAGCCTACGTACCACGCCAAATCTACGCACATGGCGTCCGTGTGATGCGACTGAATCTGCTAGCGCTTGGGTAGAAGCAATCAAGTCTGAAAACAACCCATCAGCATTGATCTTTAGCCGTCAGAGCTTGCCACATCAAGCACGTGATAGTGAGCAAGTAGCGAACATCACCAAAGGTGGTTATGTACTGGCAAAAGAGCAGGGCGAGCTACAAGCCATCATCATCGCCACTGGTTCAGAAGTTGGCCTAGCGATGGAAGCGTACGAGACATTGAGCGCAAACGGTGTTGGCGTCCGTGTAGTGTCTATGCCATGTGCTGAGATTTTCGTAGAGCAAGATGCTAGCTATCGTGAAGCAGTATTGCCTGCCAATATTCGTGCTCGCGTAGCAGTCGAAGCGGCACATGTAGATTACTGGTATAAGTTCGTTGGTCTAGATGGCAAAGTCATCGGAATGACCACTTATGGCGAATCTGCTCCTGCTAGTGATTTGTATAAAGAGTTTGGTATTACGACTGATGCTGTGGTTGAAGCGGTAAATAGTCTGGTGTAATAAACCTAACTTAGTTAGTGTTTGAAAAAGAGCTGCTAGAGAATTCTAGTGGCTCTTTTTATGGCTTAATTTTTGGTTTTGGAGTTGATATCGCTTTTCGCTATTATCTGTAATACTACTAGAAGAATAGTCATTGTAATTAAGGATAGTGGCAACATCGAATTATTGCTAATAATGAGCTTAATTTGTTTCTCATGCAATGATAAAAACGTTAGTTATTACATATAATTATAAAGCTTATAGGATAGACTTAAATGAATGAAATAGATAAAAACTCAAATGAAAAGACCTTCAAAAAAAATGCTAAGTGGTGGGTTAAATTTTTTATCTTGTTCACTTTTCCAGCTTGGCTACCATTTATTATGATGTATGTTGGGTGCAGTATTTCAAGTGGAGTCTCATCTGATACAACAAAGTTTGTTCTATTTTCAGGAATGGCCTTTGCATTGTATAGCTACTATCAAATATTTTACGATGAAAAAATAAAAGGAACTGGCTCTATTATAGGCGTGATTATCTTAATGATCGTTTATACTCTAGCAGCTGTAATCATTGGGTTTATGTCAGGTTGGGGAGGGGCTCTAGCAGCAGGTTGTCATTAAGATGTATAACTAGAATGTTACGGGCATAGACTGAATGTAGTTTAAGATAATCATATAAAGCAAGCTATGCTATGCTTCTGCAGAGGGGCACGTGTAACATCGATTCAAGTCAATGGGTTTGAAAAAGTTACTGATGAAAATATCAGATCGAACTTTGAAGCAATTAATCAGTTTTTTGCACTGCAGGCGTGGAACGATGCTTTAGGTATCAAGTCATAAATATAGTATTAGTCATACATCTGATACCAAGGAGTTCAACATGGAAATAAAGTCTGACGTACTAACAAAAGATGAAAAACAGTTTTTTATAGATAAGATATTAACCCACTATCATGAGCGAGATGCTAAACATTTTATTGAACAGTTTGAATGTTTTCTAGATGACTATCTAAAGCAAGACTTTGCCAGAATAAATAATGGCTTCGCCGTATTAAACGGAAATGCAAATGTCATGGTTATGGGAAGATTCTATGTTGTAAAAAACAACGACTTCTATAGAGTAAGCACAGTGTCAAAAAATTCAGATAGTTTTGATAGTGCTACGCGTATATCAACAATCCAAATCAACGGATTTGAAAAGGTAACTGATAAAAGTATTTGGTCTGAATTTGAAAGAATTAATCAATTCTTTTTACAAATAAAAAACTCTATCTAAGGTTAAGAATATGAATGCTAATGAACAGTTAAATAATGCATCAAAATCTGCTAGTCATCCTAGATGATGCAATTAGAGACAGCACATTCAATCTAGGTTTCTCAAAAAACCTACTTGTCAATACAGCGAGCGTAGACTAAATTAAGTTTGCTACATCTAGTAAAAATTCTGATGACTTGAAAATATAAGAGCGACAATGTCCCTAAAATCCAGCTTTAAAGGTTTCCTAGGCGAGACCGTCATCAACGTTGCCATGTGGCTAAAATTAGAAAAAAACGTCTATCACCGATTAAACGGTATCACCTTGCCAAGAGCCAACGGTGGTAGTACCCAAATCGATCATATCATCGTCTCTGTATACGGCATCTTTGTCATCGAAACTAAAAATTATAAAGGTTGGATATATGGTAGCGAGAAGCAAAAGCAGTGGACACAAGCTTTCCCGAATGGAAGTAAATTCAAATTCCAGAACCCATTGCGCCAAAATTATCTGCACATCAAGACGCTCGCCGATTTATTAGGGTTGGAGCTGGGCTACTTTCATTCGATGATTGCTTTCATCGGTGAGTGCGAGCTGAAAACCCGTGATGAGCTACCCGAACACGTATTGACGAGTGGGATGGTATCTTATGTGAAGAAAAAGCAGGATGAAATACTGACTGAAGACGAGGTTAAGTCCATCGTTGAGCAAATTAATAGCAACAGATTTAGCAAATCTTGGCGCACCAATCGAGAGCATAAAGCCTATCTAAAAGACAAGCATAGTAATCCAAGCAAAAATACAAACAATCAGCCTAGCGGTAACGCCAATGATAAACCAGTTGCCAAAATGTCTAATAAACCTACATCAGAGCCGATAGTAAAAGAAACCGCTAAACGAGCCACGCTAAAAAGTAGAGAAGTGCTGCGATGGTCGGGTCAGACTGAGATTGAATCTAGCGAGTTACTAACGGACAGTCTGAATACTCAGCAGACAAATATATCACATACCAGTATATCGCATGATATGGCTGATAAGATGTTTCTCACGCCGTTTGAAGTTGTAGAGCCTGAGCCACAGGTGGAAGCACCTGCAATATTTGAGGCGACAGCCCATACCGCTAATCTCGTCCAAGCACCAACTTGCCCGAAATGTAACAGCGAAATGGTTGAACGCACTGCAAAAAAAGGCCTGAATCAAGGTCAGGTCTTTTTTGGTTGTAGTCAATTTCCTAAGTGCCGAGGTGTGGTCAATATTGATTAGGTGTTAGTTCACTTACCCATATATTTCTTCCAAACGCAAACAAGCAACCAATCGACCATCCCATTCACGCAGTTGTGGCTCTATTTCGCTGCATTGCTGCTTGGCATACGGACAGCGTTTGTGTAGTGCACATCCACTTGGTGGATTAAGCGGACTTGGTAGCTCACCTTGTAGCGTCAGATCGTTCTTGTGGCCATTTACCGTTGGGGCAGCAGCCAATAGTGCGATGGTATACGGGTGTTTTGGCGCATTATAAATCGCTTCTTTCGGCCCGTGCTCAACAGCTTGACCTAAATACATGACCATCACATCATCAGCGACGTGGCGTACGACCGACAAGTTATGCGAGATAAAAACGTAAGCGGTACGATATTCATCCTGCAAATCCATAAATAGATTTAAGACTTGCGCCTGAATGGAGACATCGAGGGCGGAGGTCGGCTCATCAGCGACGACAATTTTAGGATTGAGCATCATCGCGCGGGCGAGGGCAATCCGCTGGCGCTGACCACCCGAAAACATATGTGGATAGCGGCCTGCATGTTCGGGACGTAGGCCGACATTTCTCATCATCTCGTTGATTTTGTTGCGCTTTTCTTCTTTGGACAATTTGGTATGGATATCCAATGGTTCAGTCAATTGATAGCCAATAGTATGGCGCGGATTTAAGCTGCCATAAGGGTTTTGAAAAACCATTTGAATTTCGGTACGCAACTCTTTGAGCGCCTTTCTACTATAGCCAGTGGTGCCTTCATCATTGATAAATAGCTCACCATGAGTAGGCGCTTCGATGAGCGTCAGCTGGCGGGCAAGGGTTGATTTACCGCAGCCTGATTCACCAACGACGGCCAATGTCTTGCCAGCTTCAAGCTCGAACGAGATACCATTAAGCGCTTTCACATACGCTTTGGCTTTGCCCAGACCTTGTGATACTGGGTAGTGCTTGTGTAGGTTGTCTGCTTTTAAGACCACTTTGTTACTCATACTTGGGACTCCAAAGTAGCAGCGTGAGAGATAGAGTTGCGAGAAGAAGGATCAGAGTGAATACAACGCACCTTACCAGTAGGCGTATCTAAAATAGGTGGTGGTACTTCGCAAGCGGGCTCCTTATACGGACAACGAGGAGACAGTAAGCAACCACTTGGACGATCATATTGACTCGGCACGACCCCTGGCAAACTGTTCAATCTATCTTGGCCGATAGCTAGCTCTGGGATGGCTTGCAGCAGCGCTTCAGTATAAGGGTGTGCAGGATGTTGAAAAATCTCTGGCACGGTACTGGTTTCAACCACTTGTCCGGCATACATGACCGCGACATCACGTGAGTTCTGTGCGACCAAACCCAAGTCGTGAGTAATCAGTACCATCGCCATTTGTTTTTCACGTTGTAATCGGCTCAGTAAGTCCATAATTTGCGCTTGTACCGTGACATCCAGAGCCGTAGTCGGTTCATCTGCGATCAGTAGTTTTGGCTCACAAGCAATCGCCATTGCAATCATGACCCGCTGACTCATGCCGCCCGACAGTTGATGTGGATAGACTTTGAGTCGGTTTTTGGCATCGGGCATCTCGACCAATTCTAGCAGCTCTAAGATACGCATCTGTACGGCCGAGCCACGCAAGCCAAGATGTTTACGTAGCACTTCGCCTAGTTGCATCTCAACCGTGAAGCTTGGATTTAGGCAAGACATGGCATTTTGAAAAATCATAGAGATGTCTTTGCCAATGATGCCGCGCTTCTCTTTGGCTGGCATGCTAAGCATGTCTTTATTGTCAAACACCACTCGCTGTGCGCGCACGGTTGCAGAGGGTGGTAACAGTCCCATCAGTGCCATCATAGTGACGGACTTGCCTGAGCCAGATTCACCGACGACGGCGATGACCTCACCTTGTGTAATCTTTAATGACACATCATCGACTGCACGAAAGGCGCGTATCCCTTGACCGAACGTAACCGATAGGTTTTCGATGTCTAAGAGCAAAGGTGCTGGTTTAATCAATGAGCCACTTAAAGAGTCATTTATTATCACTGTTTTATCCAATATATCCGTCATCTTAGGTCACCTGCTTCAGTTTAGGATCTAGTGCATCGCGTAAGCCATCACCAGTCAAGTTAATCGACAGGGCAGCCAAGAAAATAGCGACACCCGGCCAAATAGCGAGCCAAACATTACTCTGAATATATTGGCGTGCCGTACCTAACATCGCACCCCATTCTGCATCTGGTGGCTGTACGCCAAAGCCTAAGAAACCAATCGCGCCTGCTTCCAAAATAGCAGAAGAGAAAATCATCGTCGCCTGTACGATAAGCGGAGCCATACAGTTGGGCAAAATGGTAATAAACAATAAGCGCAGCACGCCAGCACCCATCACTTGCGAAGCGATAAAGTACTCACGCTGTAGCTCTACCATCGCGGTGGCACGAGTCAGCCGAATAAAGGGTGGCGTACAGACCAAAGCGATGGTAATAATCGTATTGGTCATCGAAGGCCCTAAGATAGCAGCAATGATGATGGCCAATAGTAAGCTTGGATAAGACATCAAGATGTCATTGACCAGCATGACCGCTTTGCCCCAGACCTTTGGCCAAAATGCAGCACTAAGTCCTAGTGAAATACCAACGATCATCGCCAAAGTGGTGGCGCTTAGACCAATAAACAACGAATAACGTGCGCCGTACATCACTCGAGACAACGTATCTCGTCCAGCATCATCCGTACCTAACCAAAACATCGTATTACCACCATCCAAAAAGGCAGGTGGCAATTGCTCTTGACCGGTGAATAACTCATAAGGGTCATGAGGGGCAATAGCGGGCGCAAGTATGGCCACAAGCACCATCAGTGCCAGTACGATAAAACCAAGTACCGCGCCTTTGTTACGGCAGAACGTTGATAAAAATAGCTGCCAAGACGAGGGCGGCGTGAGAGCCGCCAGCTTAAGATCAGAGGGAACAACAGAAGGCTTCATGAGCATTTCCTACAGTGGCGAACGCGTTGGCCGTATGTCAGTCTGGTTTTTAGCAATCATTTAGAACGTGCTAAAACTTACTCAACACTCGGCACGCGTTACTCATCACTATTTATAATATGAGTATTTATCAACGTTAGATTAAGAAGTATGTCGAATACGTGGGTTGATCAGACCATACAAAATATCAATAAATAAACTGACTAAAATCAGGGCGGTAGCGACCAGTAAGATACCGTTTTGTACAATCGGATAATCACGAGTGAAAAACCCATCAAGTAGCCAATTACCAACACCTGGCCAACTAAAGATAGTCTCGGTGATAATCGCACCCGCGAGCAATGTCGCCATCTGCAAGCCAACGACGGTAACCACCGTGATTAAGGCATTACGCATTACGTGTACCATGATCACGCGGCTTGGTGATAAGCCTTTAGCTCGAGCCGTACGTACGTAGTCTTCATCCAGTACTTCTAGCATCGCCGAGCGCGTCATCCGTGCAATCATGGCAAGCGGAATAGTCGATAATGCAATAGAGGGCAAGATAAAGTGTTTGACCACGTTCCAAAACGCTCCAGGTTCTCCTGAGGTGAGAGAGCCAAGTAGCCATGAGCCATATAATGGCTGCACATCTAAAAATTGCGCGACAGAGATCACCCCAGCGACAGGCAACAGGCCTAAATAGTGAGCAAATATACCAGTGAGGATGGGCCCCAATAAATAGATGGGCATGGAATAACCTGCCAGCGCACCTGACATAAGGGTGTAATCAATCCAAGTACCACGTCGCAGCGCGGCAAAGATGCCCAAGCTCACACCAATGACGCTAGCAATGACAATGGCGCACAGAGCCAGCTCTAAGGTGGGTACAAAATGGGCAAAGAAATCTTGTAATACTGGGGTTCGAGTACGAAAAGACTCACCAAAGTCACCCGTCAAGATGCCAGTTAGATAATCCCAATATTGGGCGACAAGAGGTTTGTCTAGTCCCAGTCGCTCTAGGGCGCGGGCATGTAACTCTGGATCGACCATACGCTCGCCCATCATAATCTCGACCGCATCTCCAGGCACGAGACGAATCAGAGTGAAGGTCGATAGGGTCAAGCCAAGGTAGACAGGAATGAGAATAGCGATTCGACGCAGAATATAAAGTAGCATGGGCTGCTCAATAGTTGTGATTCAATGATAAGAGGGCTTGCAATGATGAAGGTGTCCGCGACAAGGCGTTTAATGCAGATGAATACGGCTGGTGCAGGAAGTCTGACCCAGCCGAATATAAATTAAACCATTATGTATGTCGTATCGGATTAGTGAAGATTATTCAACTTTCACCCCGTCAAAACGTATTGAGCCAAGCGGACTGATTTTGTAATCGACCACATTTGGTGCCGTAAATACGGTCACAACCGAATGCGCCATCGTCGTCCAAGGCAGCTGCTCTTTGAATATTTGCTGTGCTTGTACATATTCATTCACGCGCTCATCTTGATTATTAATCTGACGGGCATTGGTTACTAGGCTGTCAAAGTCTTTGTTACACCAGCGCGAGTAGTTGTTACCACCGACTGCGTCGCAAGACAATAACGAACCCAGCCAGTTGTCTGGATCACCATTGTCACCAGTCCAACCCGCTAGAATGACATCAGGCTCGCCTTTGGCTGCACGTTTTAGGTACTCACCCCATTCATAAGTCACAAGCTTGGTATTAATACCAATTTTGGCCCAATCTGCTTGTAGCATTTCAGCCATCAGCTTGGCATTAGGGTTGTACGGTCGTTGCACTGGCATATACCATAGGTCGATAGAAAGATTGTCCGCGCCCGCTTCTTTAATCAGAGCTTTTGCTTTTTCGACATCATAAGGCGCGTCTTTGAGCGACTTGTCATAGCCCCACTGCGTTGGCGGCATCGGATTGGTGGCTTTTAAGCCTTCGCTCTGATAAACCGCATTGATAATGGCGTCTTTATTGATGGCCATGTCTAATGCTTGACGAACTTTGAGATCGCTCAGTTTAGGTTTTTCGACGTTGTAGCCGACATAACCGACGTTGAATCCAGGTTGATCAAGGACCGTCGCCTTACCAGATTTTTTGACCGATTCAATTTCAGCAGGCTTTGGATAAGCGGAGACATGACATTCACCGGCTTGCACTTTTTGAGCACGAACGGCTGAATCTTTAGTGATGACAAAGACTAGATTGTCGATATGGATATCGTCTTTGTTCCAATAGTCTGGATTTTTAGTATAACGAATTTGCGCGTCTTTTTGATAAGAAGTAAAGACGAAAGGACCGGTACCCACTGGCTTAGTATTAATATCAGCGGCATTACCATCCGCCATCAATTTGTTGGCATATTCAGCAGAATCAATATAAGCAAAAGGCATCGCTAGGTTCTGTAAAAACGGGGCGTTGGTCTCGCTGAGCGTGACTTTTACCGTATAGTCGTCCACTTTTTCGATATTAGAGATGATGTCTGGCAGTCCCATGCCCACAGAATACGGGAATTCAGCAGGATAGGCTTTATTAAAATCAAAGTCTGGATTGGTGATACGCTCTAGCGTAAAGAGGATGTCGTCTGCATTAAAATCGCGAGTCGGAGTAAAGTAATCAGTCTTACCGAATTTGACCCCTTTACGTAGATTAAAGGTATAGGTCTTGCCATCTTCGCTGACATCCCAGCTCTCAGCCAACCCTGGCTGGATTTCGGTACCGGCTCTTTTGAACTCTACCAAGCCATTATAGATAGGGAAGGCGCTCGCATCAAAATCAGTACCTGAAGTATACTGCGCTGGATCGAAACCTGCAGGGCTACCTTCTGAACAATAAAGCAATGTTTTAGCCGCTTTAGCATCTGAGCTAGCGGCAGAATCGTCGGTGGTTTTATTGTCGCCGCCACAGGCACTAATACCTAAGATAAGTGTCGTCAGCATGGTAAGTTTAAAGAGGGATTTTTGCATTATTACATCCTATGTAGTGATAGGTAGCTACTCGTATATCTACATGTTCGTACTCGATCATGAATATAATGAGCAAGCATTTAATAACCTTGAAAATATTTATTTATGTGATTTTACGTATATACAAAAAAAAACATATTATGAGTTGTTATAACTTTAATTTATATCCATAGAAACTATTAATATAAACAACTCGTTCGAATATACTCTCTTAATCTGCAATAACGCAAGATATAATTAAACTAATTTCGATAAAAAATACATTAATATGCCGTTAACAGCACGAATTTAATGGAATATGCGGAATTTTACTATTTTATCTATTTGTTTAAGGTAAAGGGTTAGATGATTACGAAATCACTTAGGTATGGTTTTATAACGAATTACAGACGAAAAGAAATAATCTGGTTACGTGTACTTGACGCAACCAGTTAGAAAATGCTTTTATGATGGTTATTTACGTGACAGTGTTTTCGACATGGTTATGAGTTGCTTTGATAATATCTGCCAGTTTTTCAGCAATCATAATCGTCGGAGCATTAGTATTGGCGCTAATCAATGTTGGCATGACTGACGCATCGATGACTCGCAGTCCACTCACGCCGCGCACTTTCAATTCTAAATCGACTACAGAGCGTTCGTCTGAGCCCATTCGGCAGGTACCTACAGGATGATAGATGGTGTCTGACTTGTTACGGATATAGCCGAGCATGCCGTCTTTTTCGATATAAGGGGCAGGGTAGTCTTCGGTGATATATTCGGCTATTGGCGACTCTTGCATGATGGCACGAGTACGTTCGGCACCCGCCACCATATACTCCACGTCTTTTGGATGTGATAGATAGTTTGGATCAATCAGTACAGCATCAGATGGATTGGCAGAGTCAAGCCTAACCGTACCGCGGCTCTCAGGACGTAGATAGCAGCTGTGGCAAGAGACGGCAAAGCCACGTCTGAGGTCACGACCGTGTTCGATTACGCGAGATATGACAAAATGCAATTGGGTATTTGGCCACTCTTTTGGTGCATCGCCAACACTGAAGAACGCACCTGCTTCGGCATAATTGCTCGACAGTAATCCCGTGCCGTCTTTTTTCCACTGGCGAATACTTTTGGTCAAGGTTGCAATCGAGGCCATACCAATGCCGATGACATCAGTAGTGTTAACCTCGTAGTCAAAGACCACGTCTAAGTGATCTTGTAGATTGCTACCGACATCAGGGGCATCTACTACTACGTCAATACCATGAGCCTGCAAGTGCTCAGCGGGGCCGATACCTGATAGCATTAATACTTTGGGTGAGCCAAATGCGCCACCTGATAATATGACTTCATGGTTTGCCATGACCGTATGCTCGACACCGTCTTTTTCATAGATCACGCCAGTGGCCTGTTTGTCTTCAATGATGACACGGTTGGCTTGCGCGTGGGTAATAACGGTTAGGTTCGGGCGGCTTTGTACTGGGTGTAGATAAGCAGCAGCGGCAGAGCAGCGTTGACCTTGTTTTTCGCCATGAAAATGAGTGACTTGATACAATCCTGTGCCGTCTTGCTTTTCGCTATTAAAATCTGTGTTGTGATCTAGACCATTGAGAACAGCAGCTTCTACGAATGCTTTTGAGATGTCCCGTGGACTGAGTAAATCGCTGACATGCAGCGGTCCACTATCACCATGTAGCTCGTCACTACCGTGAATATTGTTTTCAGCCTTTATAAAGTAGGGAAGCACATCATCAAATCCCCATCCAGCACAGCCTTGCTCTACCCAGCGCTCATAATCCAGCTTACTGCCACGCGTATAAATCATGGCATTGATAGCAGACGAGCCACCCAAGCATTGTCCACGTGGCTGAAAACCACGTCGGTTATTTAGATGAATTTGAGGGGTGGTATGGAAGCACCAATTATTGAGTTTGAGTGGTTTGCCGGGGACTAGCAGAATCAGAGCAGCAGGCACACGCACCGCAAGGTCTTTACCGTCGCCGCCATATTCTAATAAGCAGACACTGATATCTGGGTTTTCGGTGAGTCGGCTGGCAAGTACACAGCCGGCAGAGCCGCCGCCCACGATGACGTAATCAAACGTTTTATCAAATTCCATTTTATCTTCCTTATAGCATCCATGCTAATCAAAACGAGCTTTTCAAAGTAAGCTACTCTTTACAATATCTATTATTTTGCCAGAATAATAAAATAAAAATGACTAGAGCGTGTAGATAGAGAAAGTAAACTATCAATAGAAGCCTATTGATAGGTTTTTTGAGGATATTTAGCAGTATTTATCACCATTTCGAAATAAGGGCACGCTCTAATAGTCATTTATATTGAGCAAATTTCTGAACGTACAATAAAGCGTTTACCCTCAGGGATTTCTAGCGAAAAGCTGGCGCCACGCCCGTCAACCACATCAATGGTCAAATCCGTATTTTGCCATAATTTGTGCTGCGCTTTGCCCATATAGAATGGACAGCCAGCAATCTCACCGACCAATACATCTTGGCCGCCTACCTTAAACTCACCTAGCGGATAACACATGGGGGAGCTACCATCACAGCAGCCACCAGACTGATGAAACATAAGCTCACCGTGTTTGGATTTCAGTAGTTCGATTAGGTCTATGCAGGATTCTGTCGCTTTGACTTTCATGATGATTTCCTTATCATATAGAATGTAATTTTAGAAAACGTCTTATTAAGTATGAGCGTCTTATTAAGTATAAGTGTCATACTGGATGAGAATATAAAAAGCCGTATCGTTTTCACTCACATCATTTATAGCATGTGAATGAAGACGATACGACTGATGGTTTGTGATTAAATGTGTGAAGCATTAAGACAATGTCAGAATCTCACAAGCAATATAGTCAATCCTCTATAAAAGAGTTACAGCGTTAACCTCACTTGAGGTATCACATATACATCTGCGCTCGGTTGCCTTGTATCTCTTTTAAACTGAATCAGCTATAACTACATACTGTAGTCAATCACAATGCGACCTTCGATTTTGCCGTTACGCATACGTTCAAATATATCGTTAATGTTTTCCAACGGCTCAGCGCTAACAGTGGCTTTTACTTTACCTGCTGCTGCCATGTCCAACGACTCTTGTAAGTCGAGACGCGTACCGACGATAGAGCCGCGAATGGTAATACCGTTGAGCACCGTATCAAAGATAGAAACAGGGAAGTCACCAGTTGGTAAGCCGTTAAAGACCACCGTGCCACCACGTCTGACCATGCTCAACGCTTGATCGAACGCGATAGCAGATACGGCTGTTACTAACACACCATGGGCACCGCCAATTTCTTCTTTTAGATACTCGCCAGGATCGGTATTTTTTGCATTAACGGTAATGGTCGCGCCTAGTTTTTTGGCAAATGCGAGCTTTTCGTCATCGATATCGACTGCCGCAACGTTCAGTCCCATTGCAATGGCATACTGTACTGCCATATGACCGAGACCACCGATACCAGAAATAACAACCCAATCACCAGGCTTGGTGTCGGTCATTTTAAGGCCTTTGTACACGGTGACGCCTGCGCATAAAACGGGTGCAATTTCAATCGAGTCAACACTTTCAGGGATGATACCGACGTAGTTGGCATTGGCCAGTACGTATTCTGAAAAGCTACCATTGACTGAATAGCCTGCGTTTTGTTGACGCTCGCACAAGGTTTCCCAGCCACCTAAACAATGGGTACAGTGACCACAAGCAGAGTAGAGCCAAGGCACACCAACGCGATCACCTTCCTTCACATGGGTAACACCTTCACCAACGGCAGTAATCAGGCCAACGCCTTCATGTCCAGGGATAAATGGCGGACTTGGTTTGACTGGCCAATCGCCTTCGATAGCATGCAAATCGGTATGACAGACACCTGAGGCCTGCATTTTAACCACGATCTCACCAGCGCCCGGCGTTGGAATATCAACTTCTTCGATCTGTAATGGTTGGTTGAACTCATGTAATACGGCGGCTTTCATTTTATTACTCATATAATTCTTCCTTGTTAGAGTTTTTGCATAAAAATGCTATATAAACATCACAAACACACTTTGCAACCTTGATTGCAAAGTGCTTCGAACTTTGGCTTAAAAGAACCCCATTTTTTTAGGATCGTAAGACACCAGCATGTTCTTGGTTTGTTGATAATGATCCAGCATCATCAAATGGTTCTCACGGCCGATACCAGACTG
>NZ_QJSU01000004.1 GCF_003217155.1 Psychrobacter fozii | reverse complement strand
ATAGACTCAAGATTGGCTTCCATTTTGTCAGCAATTTTGAGGAGGATGTTGGCGCGTTCGGTCACACTGGTTTTGCCCCACGCATCTTTGGCAGCGTGAGCCGCATCTAGGGCTTTTTCGATGTCAGCTTCTTTTGAGCGAGCAACTTGGCAGATGACTTTGCCATCTATCGGACTGGTGTTGTCAAAGTATTCACCATCAACGGGTGCAATCCACTCACCATTGATGAAGTTGTCGTATTTTTCGCGGAATTGGACTTGGCTTTTTTCTGTGTTTGGATAGGGATATAACATTAACTGCTCCTTGTTGTGAAAAAGGCATATTAAATGCCTTCAACTGATCTTCCTGATCGAGTCTTAATTTCATGCTACTGATATTCTTATTCAAGTTAAAGCTAATTTTTACGTTAAACATTTCAATTATCTATTACTAAAAGTTATAGCTTTAAATAAAGGCGGATGGGTCTCCTTGATAGTACTTTTCATGTTATTTTTTAGTAAAAGTCAAAGACTGTTTAGTTAATACAAACTAATAGTTTTTTATAGCTTAGTTTTTCAACAGTCACTTTCAATGACTACTGAAAGCTCTGATCGTTGCGATTCAATATGCCCTAAGAAAATACAGCTGACACAAGTAGGGGTAATGTGGGTAGTAAGCGAGATTGCAGAATGAATTAATATTAGTATTGCTGAGCGTTCATCCTAAACCTGTTAATCGGTTTTAAGGCTAAGATTAGGGTGGTTTATTTTTTATATTTATCAGCAATAAGATGAAATAAAAGATGTATTAAAAAACAAATGTTTATATAATTCTATATAGTTATATTTGGAAGGCAGATGTATCGCTAAAGACAAGGTCGAATTGATAGAGTGGTATAGCAAAGCTTAAAAAAATGGTTATATAGTCATTCCACTATAAAAGTATTACAGCGTTAACCTAGTTTGAAATATTTAATATACATCTACACTAGGTTGCTTTGTACTACTTTTAAATCAAATCGACTATGAGCTCAGTTGTGACGCTCATCAAAAACTGAATGAGAAAGAATGGTTATCATGAGAAAAATTAACAAGACATTAATTCATAAAATGATGATAATAGGATTATCAAGTGGTTTAACCATACCTGCTGTTGCAGATCTTGGTATTGTAAATACTTTAATGAACAAAGGACTCGCTACTACTCAAGCCACTCTTGGCTATATGTACAGTACTGGTAATGATATTAGTCAAGATGATGTCAAAGCATTTGAATGGACTAAAGCCGCTGCTAATAGAGGAAGGGCATTTTCCCAGTATGCACTTGGAGAGATGTACAGCAATGGCACTGGCGTACGTCAAAACGATGCCAAGGCCATTGAGTGGTATGAAAAAGCTGCTAATCAGGGCAATGCTGAGATTCAATTCAATCTTGGAACTTTTTATCAGCACGGTGAAGGTATTCCTCAAGATTATGATAAAGCAGTTCAATGGTATCGAAAATCAGCGGATAAAGGTTTTGCACTAGCTCAGTATAATCTTGCTGGAATGTACGATAAAGGCCAAGGGGTGAGTCAGGATTATGCAGAGACACTCAAATGGCTAAGAAAGGCTGCTGCTCAAGGATATGCGGGAGCTCAAAACAATATTGGTGATATGTACGAAACTGGTAGAGGGGTTAAACTTGATGATGCAAAAGCGGCTGAATGGTATCTAAAAGCTGCAAATCAAGAAATAGCCGAAGCGCAGAACAGTCTTGGCTTGATGTACTTTGAGGGCAGAGGCATGGCGCAAGACAAAGTTCAATCCCAAGAGTGGTATAGCAAATCTTGTGACAACGGATATCAGCCGAGTTGTGATGAGTTGTAGCCAATTGAATAAGAGAGACTGTGATTTTAAAAACTTAAAATAGATATGTACTTATCAAGTGTTAGTCATGAGGTTATCATTTGGCATAACTCTGTCAGCTGAAGCCGATGAGTTTTTTGAAAGTATGAATGTTTTAACAGAGCAGAATGGTTCTTCAAATTCAGTACACTTAATGTGCATGGATTGGGATAGATTCATAGGACAGTATAGAACGCCAGATACAACAAAGCCCCTGATATCAGGGGCTTTAGCTATTCTATAAGATAGTATAGAACTATGTATTGGTACCAGTGGTCGGACTCGAACCGACACGCTTATTAGGCAACGGATTTTGAATCCGTCATGTCTACCAATTCCATCACACTGGCATGTTAGGTAATAATATCTATTAGATAGGTATTATCGAATTGGGCTACAGGGTTAACTCTGTATAGGCTGCATATTATAGCAGGCTATTTTTTATCGTCAAGAATTATTTTATATAATTTGCGATTAAATCAAAAAAACCGATATATTCTATATATCACTTATCCTACAAAGGCACGTTCGACCGCATAATCTGCTTGAACACCCATACGTGGTGAGACGGTTAGACCAAAGTCATCCAAAATAGCAGAAACTTCTGCGTTGAATGGCATGCTACCGCAAATCATCACACGGTCATCTTCTTTATTCATCGGTGGCAAGCCAATATCTTCAAAGAACTTACCTGATTTCATAAGGTCAGTAATGCGGCCTTGGTTTCTAAACTCTTCACGAGTCACAGTCGGATAGTAAATGAATTTTTCGCGGAACCATTCACCAAAGATTTCATCATTGGCCAACTCAGTTTCGAACATCTCACGATAGGCCAAATCTTTGGCATGACGAACGCCATGTACCAAAATGATTTTATCAAAACGCTCATACACTTCAGGGTCACGTGCTAACGCCAAAAATGGTGCCAGTCCTGTGCCTGTCGATAGCATGTATAAATGCTTGCCCGGTAATAAATCATCTAGTACTAGTGTCCCAGTTGGTTTTTTGCTAACCAACAGCTCGTCGCCTACTTTAATGTGTTGCAGGCGTGAGGTCAGTGGACCATCTGGTACTTTGATAGAGAAAAACTCTAATTGGTCTTCGTAGTTGGGGCTAGCAATCGAGTAAGCACGTAATAATGGCTTGCCATCGACGACGATACCAATCATCGCAAATTCACCATTACGAAAACGTAGGCCGTCGTCGCGAGTGGTTTTTATACTAAATAGAGAGTCATTCCAATGACGAACCTCTGTAACCGTTTCGGTGCGAAGTTTTGACATAAAGTCCTCGTTAAGTAGTCGCTGTGTGCGTCAACAGTATTAATTGAATGTGTCATTAGGGGTTAGCACTGCATCAAACTTTTATTATGATGACGATTAAATGGTCAGGCAGTGTCCAAATGTCGAAGTATATTTTATATCTTATTAATGAGATAAAGACCACTATTATCGTGATGCAATCTATTCTCAATAATAATTCTCGCTCATAATACCAAAATTTAAAATAAAAATCCGCCTAGCCGCTACTATGTGGCATGATAAAATGGAATATCGTTAGTGAGTAATTGTGTATCACTGGATAAAACTGGTTTATATTGGCAGGTTTTGGTTATTAGTAGATTTCTTGGAGACTTTTATGTCTGGTGACGATGCACAGTTAGATAAACATCATCATGCGCCCATAGTGGGTTACCACCGTGCACCCTTATCACAAAAATTTGGTGCGCCACGTCAGCCAAATTTGGTAGCACTAACCAGTGTTATCGAAATGCTTGCGCCTTACGATACGCCAGCAGCATTCGTGGGCTTGGAAGCGTTTAGCCATATTTGGATCAGTTGGCAGTTTCATCATAACTATATAAAAAAAGACAATTTGGCTAATAAAAATGCGGATACTACAAAAACCACTGGCTTTCGCACACAAGTAAGGCCACCACGGTTGGGTGGCAATCAAAAAATAGGTGTGTTTGCCAGTCGTAGTATGTATCGTCCATCGGCACTAGGGTTGTCTGTCGTCAAGCTGGAGCGTGTAGAGGTTATACAAGGACGAGCATTTCTTATTATTAGCGGTGCAGATATGATAGATGGCACGCCTATTGTCGATATTAAGCCGTATGTGACGTATAGCGATGCGCTTGTAGAGGCAGAGAGTGGCTTTGCACCTACGGCTCCTACGCTGTTAGCAGTGACGATGACCGAGCCTGCTTATGAGCAGTTTGTAGCGTTAGCTGATACTGGACAGCTTATTAATAATGAGAAAGCGATAAATATAGAGCAGGATACGGTTACGACGCTTATGCATCAGATGCAAAGTCAATTATTACCCTCTGATATCGATATTATTAAGGCACTCATTGCGCAAGATCCTCGTCCAGCGTATCGTCGTACTCAAATAAATATGCCGTTCACCATGCGCTATAAATCTGTTGATGTGAGCTTTCAGTTAATAGCTGGAAATGAACTACAAATAACCGCCGTTGTAGAAGTGATGTGAATTGATATCATTTTTAACCATATATTCTAAAACGATAAAAGAAGAAAAATATGTCTGAGCATAAATATTCAATAGTGATTGATTTGCGTTGGTGTCTAGATGAGCTATTGGCAGATAAAGTGATTGACCAACGGGGCTATAATTTAGTCATTACGAGCCGCCGTGATAAGACGCAGCATCCATTGTTGACCATCAACGAGTTTGGTTTGCCAAATGGCCATGCGCTTGATAGTGACTCTGAGAGCAAATTAACATTGCCGTGGCTTAATCAATGGCTGGCTGCTAAAGCGGGTATGCCACTCGTGCGTATCGACCCGTTGAAAGTTGATGTCCCTGCTGTGACGCAGCTGATGTCTTTTGAGTATGCACGCTCACAGCATATTTTGCCTATTGAAGTCACACTGGATGAAGTAGTCATTGGCACAGATCAGCCGTTTCATACCGATTGGCACTCAAACATTGAAAAGCTGATTAAGTCTAAAACTTATCGTACGGTCTATATTAATCCTGAACAGATCAATCGCTATCGACAAGAGTTCTATCAAGTCACACAAGCCATTGCAGGCGCGAATAGTATTCACAAGCGTGCGGCAGCTGATGTCACTAATGTTGAAGCGTTACTGCAGTTAGGTGACAACACCAATCCCGATGCGAATGACCAACATATCGTTAGAGTTGTCGACTGGCTGTTGCAATATGCTTTTGAACAGCGTGCCAGTGATATTCATCTTGAGCCGCGGCGTGAGACTGGCAAGGTACGTTTTCGTATTGATGGCGTGCTGCATACCGTCTATGAGATGCCCTTAGCAATTATCGTTGCAGTCACAGCACGGATCAAGATATTAGGAAGACTCAATGTCGCAGAAAAGCGCAAACCACAAGATGGTCGACTAAAAACCCGTACGCCAAAAGGGTTAGAAACTGAGCTACGTCTTTCTACCATGCCTACTGCGTTTGGTGAAAAACTGGTCATGCGTGTATTTGACCCTGAAGTGCTGGTGCGTTCATTTGCGCAGCTTGGCTTATCTGGCAAGCAGCTTGAGACGTGGCATGAGCTGACGGCGCATCCCAACGGTATTATCTTGGTCACAGGTCCAACGGGTTCGGGTAAAACCACAACGCTATATAGCACACTAAAACAGCTTGCCACAGAGCAGGTTAACGTTTGTACGATTGAAGATCCGATCGAGATGATTGAGCCTGCTTTCAACCAAATGCAGGTGAATTCAGGTGTTGATTTGCATTTCGCGGAGGGTATCCGTTCTTTGATGCGTCAAGATCCTGATATTATTATGGTCGGGGAGATCCGTGATGCGGAAACAGCTAATATGGCTGTGCAAGCTTCTCTAACTGGGCATTTGGTGCTTTCGACGCTACATACCAATGATGCACCTAGCTCTCTCACTCGTTTGCATGATTTGGGTATTCAGCCGTTTTTAACCTCGGCAACCATACTAGGAGTGATGGCACAGCGCCTGCTACGTACATTATGTACGCATTGTAAGCAAGCCGTTGATGTCACACCAGACAGTGAGATTGCGATTCAGTGGCAAGAGTTGGTACAGCCTTGGCGCGCGCCAGCCCCAGCACAAATCTATACTGCAAATGGCTGTGAGCACTGCCGTCATACAGGTTACCAAGGACGTGTGGGCCTCTATGAAATCATGCCGTTGTCAAATGAACTAAAAAAACTGGTTGCGGCTGATTCGAGCTTAGACGTACTTAAGCAGCAAGCATACCGTGAAGGTGTGCAGCCACTAAGGTTGTCTGGTGCGAAGCGCATTAGTGACGGGGTGACGACCATAGAAGAGGTAATGCGAGTAGTGCCATTGAATTAAGAATCAAATTGTAAATCGCTTTTAGCGCTCCCAACGTACATTTTGACGAATGATTTTTGCTGGTGTGCCGGCAACCATACAGTTTGGTGTTTCGACTGGCTTATTGACGAAAGCACCTGCTGCAATGATACAGCCACTGGCAATAGAGACGTTTTTAGAAATAGTCACATTGGCAGCAACCCAAATATGGTCTCCCAAAATGACGTCAGAATGTGCGTTATTTACTCGTGCATTGGTGTCTATATCGTAAACCTTGTGGACATCAGTAGCACGAATCTCAATACCACGAGATATCATGCAAGATTCAGCAATAGTTACGCTTTTGTCACGTGCCAAAATATAACAGTCAATCGCCGTAGTATGATTACCGATATGAATGTGTAAATGGTTGCCGACAATTAATAGTTGCCCAGAGAATTTGACTTTCTCTCCAATGGTTATGCGATTATGACTGCCATTGATGTCTATGTTTAGCTTATTAAATTTACCATGCTCACCGATGGTAATTTGATTGTCATGACCTTGACGAATGGTAATAACTGACTTGCCAATAATACGTGCATCTGCGGCGATATCGATATGATTGCGATGCCCTTTGTCTTGTAATAAAAACCGTTGTCCGTATAGCTGTTTAGGTAATAGTGTCTTGATGATAGGAGGCAGGGTAATGGTTTTTTTATGGGTCATAATAAAGGGCTTATGCAAGTAATCAAATAGAGGTCGTCAAAAGGATAAAAGTGTCTGCTGGTTAAGCGTTTTATAGTGTACCGTCAAACAGCACTTGAAAATAGCCTATTCTAGAGCAATAAATACAGTTATCTATTCGAAGCTTTAACTTTAATATTTTTTATTTATCAATTTTTATTAACGAGATTTTTATGTTTACTGATACCCATTGTCATCTTAACCGTTTAGATTTGACGAAGTATGATGGCCAACTGTCTGGCGCAATAGCCGCTATGAAAGAAGCTAATGTCACTCGTGCGATGGCGATTATGTGTGATTTTGCTGAATATGATGATATTGCTGACATTATCAAAACGTACGCGGATGAAACACTGAATCTTGGCATGAGTGTGGGTATTCATCCTTGTGAAGATATGGCTATATTACAATCAGCGACCGTCGAGCGCCTGATAGAAACAGCCAATGCTGATTATGTATGGGCGATAGGAGAGACTGGATTAGATTATTACTGGTCAACAGAAAATAAAAAAGAACAACAAGCCAGCCTTGCCCGTCATATCCATGCCAGTCAAAGCCTAAAGAAGCCACTCGTCATCCATATGCGTGATGCCAAAGAAGACACAATCGATATCTTAAAAGCTGAAGGGGCAGAACACGGCATCATTCACTGCTTTACTGAAGATTGGGATACCGCAAAAAAAGCACTCGATTTAGGGTTTTATATCTCATTTTCTGGCATTGTCAGTTTTAAAAGTGCGCAACAAATCAAAGATGCCGCAAAAAATATGCCTAGAGACAGATTGCTTATCGAAACCGATAGCCCTTATCTAGCACCTGTGCCTAAACGTGGCAAGCCCAATGAGCCAGCCTATGTACCCTACGTGGCCAGTTGTATCGCAGAGATGTATGGCTGTAGTAGCAAAGACGTTGGTGCATTGACTGCAAAAAACTTTGAAAATTTACTGGCACAGTACCATTAAAATGGTTATGCTATGACCAGTCAGTCATTTATCATGTAGCCTTATAATGACCTGCTCCAAGCAGGCGTAATCATATGATTGTTAATGACTATTTAGAAAATATAAGCATATTCCTTGTCGTCCTCGCGCAGTCTCTGTATGGATCCATACTCTTGATGTTGGTGTGTTAACGTAAACGACAGTCGTATGCTTAATCTTATCAAGTTTTAGGAGAGACTATGAGTCGTCAGCATCAGTTCAAGGTACGAGAAGAAAATATCTTAGCAATGGCAGAGCAATTGCTACTTGAGTCGGGCGATGGTGATATCACTTTAGACAGTTTGGCAGACCAGCTAGATTTGGCTAAAGGGACACTATATAAGCATTTCTCCAGCAAAGATGAGCTTTATTTGCGTATTATTATCCGTTACGAAGAACACCTGTTTGATATCAATCGCATTGATGACTGCCCATCGGCCGGTGTTGCTCGGATGATTTTTCAGCAGTTATTTAATCCACAAAAAGCCATGCTACTGAATCAAATCGAAGAGCGTTTGGCTGCATCGGTAACGGGCCTAAATCGCTTATTTGGTGAGCTGTATGATATCCGCCGTCAGCGTATGAAGCGTTTGATTGATATCATCAGTGCTTATTTGAAAGATGAGCACAGCAGTTTGAGTACGCGTGATTATCTATCGTCTATTTGGGCAATGGGTCAAGGTGGTGCAGGGCTATTAAACTCAAGCTTTTATCAGCGTTATTTGGGTCGCCGAGATACTTTGCGTTATGCGTTCGTCCAGCAAATACTAGAGTTGCCCAGTCATTATCCCGCTGTGGATGATGAGGTGATGGATGAAGATATGCAAGAATTGGTAGAACAGATTGAGACCGAGTCAGAAGAGCATCGCAATACCAATTATTAAGCGGTTTATTGAGCTTTAATACTGTCTATTCAGTTTTAATGTCGTAAGCAATATCATTATAAGTGCTGTGTGTTGTCATATTTATTATGGCAACACACAGCATTTAGTTTTTTATAGCTTTTAAGAATTAATTACACATACCGAGACCTAATCTTCTAATAGGGTTTCTTCTGTAGATTTCCAATTATAAGCACCATAAAATAGCATCTGTGCTTGACGAGTACAGTTATGGAGCATCATCTGCTTGTTTTCTTCAATCTCGTTCAAGTCTATCTCGTCATCATGGTCTTCTGTGTACGTCAGCTCCAACCAGTCGATAATCCAAGAGAAGAACATATTGACCCCAGCTTCGGCCAATAACCGACGGTCATAGTCATTGATATGAGTAAATGCTGGCTGTAGTGCTAGATCATCCGCCAAGCCTTGAGCATGCTTCTTTGTGAGCTCATTGATAGCTTTACGGACAGACTCCGATCCGCCATAACGTTCACTGACCAAAAACTGCCAGTAATAAGGCTGATCGCTCACCATATACAAAAACAGCTGAATACTCTTGGCAATTTGACGATCGAAACTACGCTTGCGACCAATCTGTAAGCTATCGCTTAATATGGCCAACGTGCCTCCTAACTCTTCAACCACCAACGCACGTCCGAGCGATTCCATATCATCGAAATGTCGATAAAATGCGGTCGGCACAACGCCAACTTCGCGCGTGACTTGTCTTAGGCTGATAGAGCTAAAAGATTGCCCTGTCATACATAAATCGAGCACGGCGTTAAAAAAGGCGTGCCGAGTTTGAAGTTTCTTTTGTTCGCGACTGCTCATAATATTTCAAAATTGTCCGGTAGGTGTTTATCATACTCATTTCAGCGTAAAAATACGAATGAAATACGCAACTTGTATTCATTTACTAAACCATGCACTGGTCTTTTAAACCATTGTGCCCCAATGACCCTGCAATTCCTGCGCCAATCGATACGCTTCATGGTCATTCATGCCAGTAACGAAATCTAAAATATTTAAAATATTGAGATAGACATTGTCTGACAATACGCGGCGATGTTCGTCAAGATGTGGCTGTAGCAACTTTGATAGACGCTGCTGCTCAAAGGACATGGATTGAGGGTCAGATGTTGCTCTACTGCCTGTCCAAGCCAATGGCATAAAAGCATTTAATAAACGATGCAAGCATTGGTTGGCCATTAACTCCATTCTTACTTTGTTTGGGTGATTGAATATTTTCTCACGTGCCAATTGCTTTGCTTGGTTGATGCCACTTCGCACACTGATATCACAGTGGTCAAATAGACTGCCTTGGAGTTTTCCGGCTAGCAGGGTATCACTATTGGCAACAAAGGCATCGGTCACAGTGTTTACCAAACGCATCATGGCTCGTGCTCGCAATGACGCAAGACTTTGTCTAACGGACATGTGTGTTGGTAAGTTGATACTATCAGGGCGCTCACTAATCAGCTCATAAAATATCGTGGCAACCTCCTGATAAGTGAGCATGTTTAGATTGATGCCATCTTCTAAATCTATCAACGCATAGCAAATATCATCTGCCGCTTCTAGTAAGTAAGCCAGTGGATGCCGCGCAAAGCCATCGTGTTGCTCAGAGCGCGGCAGATTTAAGCACGCTGCTAGCTCTTCTAGCTGTGCGGCCTCACTATAAAAACAGCCAAATTTTTGCACGTTAGTTGCAATGCCACTTGAATGTAAGCTGTGAGAAGTATCGTTGCTATGCGTCGCTAACCAAGGGTATTTCATAAAGGCACCTAAGGTCGCACAAGTGAGACGCATGCCGCCTTTATCCGGATGGTGCTCGTTATTGACGAGCAATCTAAACCCTTGCGCATTACCTTCGTATGCCAGTAGGTCTAGCTGCTCATGGTGGCTCAAGGTTTGCAAAATCTCCTGCGGCTCAGGCAACCTGAACCAGTCCCGAATGGCGTATTCTCCTGCATGACCAAAAGGCGGGTTGCCAATATCATGAGCGAGACAGGCGGCTTGTACGATAACGCCGACATCCGCTGGCGAGATACCTGCTGGTAGGCCATTGCCTAATTTATCATGGAGCTTTTCTGCTGCCATCATTGCTAAAGAGCGTCCAATACATGAGACCTCAAGCGAATGTGTTAGGCGAGTATGAATGCCGAGCTGATTGGTCAACGGATGGACTTGAGTTTTTTGATTGAGCTGTCTAAAGGAGTGCGAAAATACCAGTCTGTCATAGTCTTTATGAAACTGGGAGCGGGTACTCGTATTGGCATTAAATTTTTTGGCAGCGCCAAGACGCTGCGAGTTGAGCAGATGAGACCATTGTGTGGTAGGAGACGGCAAAGAGGTTGGTGTACTTAGCATATTAAACATCCGAAACCAAGGGAGCCTATAGCATAGCAAAATAGGGCCCTTGGTACAGATATATAGTCAGAGAACTACATTAAGATTTCTGGCAGTTAAAAAGTACTTCTTCCTCGTCGATAGCCACATTGCTGTCCAATGTTTTATTGAGCAAGGTTGCCTTGTCACCACTTACTTGCCATATGATGCCATGAGTATCATCTAAGCCAATATCACTCGTATAGATGGCTTTATCAGCGTCACTATCAGCAGCAGCTGTTAAATCGTACTCGAGACCATCGATGAGTAGGGTCGCTGTCTGTGGCGTACTGTCGTTACCGTAAGAAACATCGATAGTAGCAGTAGGCTCACAAGAGAATGGCGTGCCTGCACTGGCATGGTCATGACCCTCATGTCCTTCATGATCGTGTCCTTCATGATCTTCGTGATTGTGCCCTTCATGTTCTTCATGATCGTGTTCGTCATGCTCTTCGTGACCTTCGTGACCTTCGTGACCTTCGTGACCTTCGTGATCATGCTCATGGCCTTCTTGATCCTCTACGGCGGTTACTACCTCAGTGTCAGTGCTGGGTTGACAGCCCAATAGTGAACCTGTCACCACACTGCCTATGAGCGCAGCACCTGCGAGTTTAGAAAAAGAGAAATAAGCAGCCATAATATAAATCCTCAAATAAGCAAAAATAAAGATATGTTATAATATAACAATTAGTATGTAAAATAAAGCCGATGATGGAGAATCTCCAACATCGGCTTATTAACTTTAAATGCTATTTACCGCTTAAAGTTATACGTTAAAGCGGAAATGCATCACGTCGCCATCTTGCACGATGTATGTTTTGCCTTCCAAACGCGATTTACCAGCAGCGCCTGCGCCTTTTTCGCCGTTGTATTCGATGAAATCATCATACGCAATGACTTCGGCACGAATGAAACCGCGCTCAAAATCAGTATGAATCACGCCAGCAGCTTGTGGGGCAGTTGCGCCAATAGCGACAGTCCAAGCACGCACTTCTTTAACACCAGCGGTAAAGTAAGTTTGCATATCAAGTAAGTCATAACCACCACGGATTACTTGATCAAGACCGGCTTCTTCCATGTCCATCTCAGCTAGGAAGTCTTTTTTGTCGTCTTCATCAAGCTGAGCGATTTCAGATTCGATTTGGTTGCACAGCGCGATGACGATAGAGTCTTCACCAGTGGCGTAGTTACGAACGGCATCAAGGTAAGGATTGTTTTCAAAACCATCTTCACTGACGTTGGCGATATACATGGTTGGCTTTAGTGTGATTAAACCATAGCTTCTGATGAGTTTTTTCTCATCCGCATCGAGATTGGCGGCACGTGCTGCCTGACCATCTGCTAATAATGGTTCGATTTTTTTGAAGATATCAAGCATAGCACCAGCGTCTTTGTCACCGCCTTTGGCCTTTTTGGTCAAGTTGAATATAGCGCGCTCAACGGCCTCTAAATCTGCCAATGCGAGCTCGGTATTGATGGTTTCGATGTCATCAATCGGGCTGACGCGGCCATCGACGTGGACGACGTTGTCATCATCAAAACAGCGCACGACGTGAGCAATCGCATCAGTCTCACGAATATTGGCTAGGAACTGGTTGCCCATGCCTTCGCCTTTTGACGCGCCTGCAACCAAACCTGCGATATCAACAAACTCCATGGTCGTTGGTAGCACGCGTTCAGGATTAACGATATCAGCCAATTTCTTCAGGCGTGGGTCTGGTACTGGTACGATACCCGTGTTGGGATCTTTGGTACAAAATGGAAAGTTTTCAGCGGCGATTCCCGCTTTGGTCAACGCATTAAACAAGGTAGATTTACCCACGTTTGGTAGGCCGACGATGCCGCAATTAAAACCCATAACATTCTCTCAATGTATTAATAAAATCAGTTGGTATAAAGATTGGTTAAATGATAAATCAAAATTGGGCACATTGTAGCAAATTTACCGGAATAGGGGTGAGGTTGTTGTATTGTATACTGAAATTTTGCTTCTTCTCATGACTGGCAATTTTGCCATTTTATCGATTATGGTAAGCTGTGTTATAAAATAATAGTTTGGCTTGTAGGCGTATGACAGGTAAGCGCCTACGACTCGCTACACTGTACGAGCAGTCCTCATTATGAACGCTAAATGTATTAATGTGCTAATTGACGACACGCCCTAGGTATAAATGATAAATGCGCCGTATCGATAAAGGCAGCTAAAATAAAATGAAAGGCAAAACCCTACAATGACTACCACGATCTTTGATACGCGCCACTATAATTATCCGCAGAATTTCATGGAGATTAAGCCCAAGCTGGCACGTTTGGAAAAGGCGATTAAAAAGCTAGAGGCAAATTTAATCGATGCTAATGATGATGCAAATATTGAGCTACTGAATCAAAAGCTCAATAGTGAATTAGGCTTGAAAGTAAACTATGCCCGTGAGTTAAATCCCGACCAATTATTAGCAGCCACAACTATTGAAGGCAAAGTGTTGGTCATTGCAGGTGCAGGCTCTGGCAAGACCAAAACGCTCACGTACCGGACCAGTTATTTGTTAGAAAACGGGGTCACGCCCAAAAGCATCTTGCTACTGACTTTTACGCGTAAAGCCGCCAATGAAATCAAGAATCGTGCAAAGACTTTATTGACTAATAGTTTGTCTGATGAGGATTTGGCCAAGGATAAACTGCCAACTGATAAGCGGCTCAACGATATTACCAGTGGTACTTTTCACTCATTTTGCAATATGTTGCTGCGCCAATATTCAGGTCTACTCGGTATCAATCCGCGATTTACGATTTTAGATACTGGCGACAGTGAAGATGCCATCGACTTAATCCATAAAGAAAAAAAGTATCCTGCGCAAACCAAAAGCCAAGCCTTTCCCCGTAAGAAGACACTGCAAAATATCATTTCTAGCTCTCGGAATAGACGTATTCATATCCGCGATTTAATCGAAAGCAATTATCCTGATATCGCCGTACATATTCCGATTATCGAGCAATTGGCGGTCGATTTTCATGAGTATAAGCGTGCCAATCATCTCTATGATTTTGATGACATAATTAGCCAGGTCGTGCGCCATTTAAAGATCAATGACACCTTTCGCCAAATGCTACAAAACCAATATCGCTATATCATGGTTGATGAATATCAAGACACCAATATTCCGCAAAAGCAGCTGATAGATTTGATTTGTGAGCCTGATTCGGTATCACTGATGGTGGTCGGTGATGACAATCAAAGTATTTATGCTTTTCGCGGTGCCAATTACGAAAATATTCTGTTATTCGGTGAGACCTATCCTGATGCCAAGCTGATTAAGCTCGAACAAAACTATCGCAGTACGCCCGCTGTTTTAGATTATATCAACGCCTTGTCAGCGCAAATCACGCTAGGCTATCAAAAGCAACTGTACTCTGGCGCATCGATAAGTGGGTACAAGCCAGTATTTAGCCGCCTAACCAATGAGACAAAAGAAGCCAAATATATCGCTGATAAAATCATCGAGCTAAAGTCAGATCATGAGTACAATGATTTTGCGGTACTGTGCCGTACGTCTTTTCAGTCTAACTATGTCCAGCTAGAGTTTATGGAGCGTCATATTCCATTTATCGTGGTGGGCGGTATTAAGTTCGTTGAAAGGCGACATATCAAAGACGTTTTAGCCTTTATTAAAATTCTTTATAACCCCAATGATACGATTGCATGGCATCGAATTTTGACCTTATTCCAAGGCGTTGGGACAGTTACCGCGACGCGTTTGACCCAAGCGATTAATGCCGATAACAACTCTTTTGAGCCACTACTCACAGCGAAGTTTGCTAAAAAAAGCGAACAGCTTGAGCCTTTGTATCATACGCTTACTAAGGCAAATCAGGCTGAATCAGTCGAGACGGTCATTGAGCATATTTTAGAGTTCTATATTCCTGTCTTAAAAACGATTGAAGAGAATTGGCGAGAGCGTAACGAGGACTTTCGTGTGCTCAAAAATTTGGCAACAGAACACAGCAGCCTAGATAACTTCTTAGAAAACTTGGCACTCGATCCACCCAATGATTCGGTAGCCACAACCAGTCAACCTGAGGAAGAAAGTAAAGATAAAGTCACTATCTCGACCATTCACAGTGCGAAAGGGCTAGAGTGGCCAGTGGTGTTTGTCAACTCATTGGTCGACGGTATCACGCCGCACCATCGCTCTTTGGATGACTTTGAGGAGCTAGAAGAGGAACGGAAATTATTCTATGTTGCTTGTAGTCGAGCTAAGACCAGATTATATCTAACGGCGCCTGATTACTTCGCCAGTTATTCAGGGTATTTTGACAAGCCATCACGTTTTATCGCGGAGCTGTCTGCTGATGAGGTAACGGTAGAGACGGCTAAACATCCTAGTCTGGAAAATGATGATCCAGTGTGGTGGTGATATTGTGAGTATATTACTATCGCACTGGCATTGACTGACTCTTATATATTTAAGCGTCAGTCTCCGTTTCACTATCTATGTTGGTATCAATGTCAGTTTCAATATCGATCTGTGGTGCATCAACAGTTGTGACGACTCTAGATTCAACATATGAGCTGCTATATGCTGTGTCGGTAGTGATTGGATAAATCTCTAAACGCTCTAGTTCTGCCAATAAATCTTGAACAACTTCATTCCTGCGAGTGACAAAAGTGGAGGCAAAGCAGCGCCAGAATTTCCAGCCCGCACGCTCTAAAATACGCTGACGTTGCATATCGCTTTCCCATTTGTCAGGCCCATGATATCTATCACCATCACATTCTATGGCTAGGCTGTTATCGTTTTCACCTTCGACAACTATATCAATTCGGTAGGCACCTGCTTTAACCTGCGGAACCACTCGATAGCCTCTCTCAATCAGAAGATCAAAGATTTCTGTTTCAAAGGGAGACTCACATTTATCACGCAAATCAGAGACTTCTTCTTCATCTTGCATGAAAGGGGCTTGAAAGTGTTTGATAAGCTCTGCTCGATAGTGATCGGCTTGGCTTAGCTCATCCAGTTCAATACTGCGTACCAAATACATTCTATCGCGTGCTCTTGAAGCAGCGACATTCATTCGCTGGGCGAAGGTATCTCTCGTTTGTGCATGAGCAGCTCCAGGTGCCACTATCAATGACAAAAACATGATATCGCGTTCTTTACCCTGAAAGGTTTTGGCGTCACCGCAAGCAATATCAAAAGCAGTCATTACCGCTTCATCCAACTCTTTATTGAGTATCTCCATAATATTATGTGCTTGCTTATTGCCTAGCAATGAGACAACACCGATGGTTTTACCTTTGTAAGCTAGATCAGAAACAAGGGTTTTGATTTCATCGACAATAAATCTGACTTCTGACGGGTTAATATCAGAGCCTTTAATCCGATAGCCATCGGTGACATAAATATCAATCAATGGCGGGTCTAAGCGTTCTGAGGGTTTGGCTTTACGCAAAGGTATCAGCTCATGGTTGTAAAACTCACGTTTTGAGAACTCAATAATAGGTGCCACACTGCGAAAATGTTCTTTTAGCATCACACTGCTATCTGCAAAAACGACTTTGAATAAATCATATATTGAACGATCAGGTGACATTTGTGAGCGATAAACAGGGACTTGATTGCTCAGATACTGTGACATCAGATTGCGAATTTTTTCGATATCGAGGCCCACGCCTTCTGGCGATACTTGCTTATCGTCACCAACGATTAATACTTTCTTGGCTCTCATAATGGCTGGCAATGCCGTTAAATCAGATTGAGAAGCTTCATCGATGATAACCAAGTCAAAACTGCCAAATTCTGCTGGCAAGGATTCAGAAATACGATAATGCGGCATAATCCAACACGGGATAGCAGCACTTGCTCCTGCAGAGGCTTCGCGCGCTTCACGGCGATAATAGTGCGCGCCTTTGCCCGTTCCTTTACCGATACGCATAATGGCAGAGCGGTATTTTTCTAAAGATGCTCTTACGTTTGGTGTCGCATTTTCTGCAACTTTTAGCCAAGCTCTTTTGGTGATGGCTTCTTGATAGAGTCTTGCCAGATTTACTTCTAAATTGCCACGAGTTTTTGCCAGTTGAACCAATTCCTTACGACCATCTATGCTGTCGATAAAGCTTGTCAGTCTACCAATTCGCCAAATCTGCTGCCAGTTATCAGGCAGTAAGTCGTCAGGTTGTAAATTATCTGATTGCAAGTTATCCGACACACATGTGCCTTGAGAGTTATGACAAGATTCAAAACGCAATTTCTTTGCCCAAAGTGGTGCACCGTTATCTTCAATGAGTTGGGTAACGTCAGCGACTGTCTGTAAGTCTGTTGCAAGGTTATTCACGCGTTGCAGCTCATTTAACAGTTCTTGATAGTCTGTTTGTAATTGATCGTCAGATAAACGTGGATCACCAATATTTTGAGTGATAAAGACCGTCATTTTTTCAATAATCGCGCCTTTACAATCAGTGAGATTATTAAGTAATGTCTCTTTTAGCGTGAGACTTTCAGCCAGATTATGTCTCTTTAAATGTTGTTTAAGAACACTTTCAATCTCAGCCAAGATATCGGTGTCATAAGGTGCTGCAGAAATAACATCCCAACCTATGAATATAGTGCTTAACGCCTGCTTGATACTGTGCTGCAAGTGGTTACTAGCAACGATTTCATCGTATAGATGAACGGCTGAATGTAATGCAGACAGATTATCAGGCGCTACCTCAAATATCGGTAAGGACAGCTCATTTGATAAGGCATTCCAGCGAAGGATAAGCGCTTGAGATTTTTTTCTAAACGTTATAAAGTTGGATATATACTGCCAATCTGCCGTACTTGATGGTGCTGATGAGACTATCGTAATAGACTCAAGGCTTTTCTTTTCAGCAGATTTACCAAAAATACCAGCGAGACCAAATGGTTTTTTGCCTTCAGATAAATTTTTCACCGCGTCAACGAGCTCTGGATTTTTATCAAAATCATCAGGAATCGTAATAGGTTTGGTTAAATAAATAGTTCTCTCATCAAAAAGTGCTTTGATCTCATCGTTTAGTATAGTGAAATGGTCGATGATGTCTTGCTTAGTCTCATTAGCTAAATGCTGCTGAATATCCGTCGTCCAGCGCTGCCCAGCCGCGACAATTTTTTGTAGTAGGTCAGTTAGACGAGATGTATTGGCAGTGATTTCCTGAGCAATATTTATTGTACTAGCACTGTCATTGATTAAGCTTGGCAATTCTCCTTGCTGCTCAGCTGCTTGCGACTCATTGAGATAGCTCAAATCCTTATGAAGTTGCTTGATAGCGTTGGTAGGAGGCATGTGTGCAACGGCAGGAATTTTTTTATTAAGATAACCCAAATCCTTGCCGAGATTTACTCTTGCATCTTTTAGCGCTGTGATATCAGCATGAGTAAATCGAGGTTTAAAGGTCTCTTCGATACCCAACTTATCGGGAAAGCTTTCGGTAAGCTGTCTGTTTTGAGCAACCTCAGTCGCAGCATCTATGGGCTTGATCGTTTCATTGTCGATAGTGATATCATCAAGGTTTAACCGTGCCCAAGCCGTAATTTTATGATCAGTGCTGGCTAACTGTGCATGGATGGTATCAATTTGAGTGTCAAACATGACAATGTCTTTTTTGTAGACCTCGCGATTGATACTAGACACTTCGCTCGATATTTTTTTGATGGTATGTTCAAACTGCTTTAACCCTTCGTTTTCACTGGTCAGTAGGCTAACGGCGAGAGGGCGAATAGATTCAGGCAGTTGTCCTTGTAACACCTTTAACGCAGGGTCTTTCATCGACGTGACCAGTACCCGCTTGCCAAGCGCTAAGTAATGACAAATGACATTGGCAATAGTATGGGTTTTACCTGTACCAGGCGGGCCTTGAACGACCACGCCATCGTGAACATCTAACTGTTGTATGATTTGTACTTGTTCATCGTTGAATGCTTTGGGGAAATATAGCTCGGCTGGCGTGCCGATATAGCTATCACTGCCACTCACCATAGACAAACCACGATAAGCAGGAAGTATAGTTTCTTTGTTTTCTGTAGCAGGCTCTGTCAGCATTGCCTTAAGGGCGCTCGGTAAATCAATGTCAGTGACGGATTCTAGCTGAATGGATAAGTTATTTAAGTCTTGCAAAAAGATATTGTTACTTCTAGGACGCGCCATAATGACCCATGTGTCAGTAACAATCAGGTTGTTTTGCGCTTTAGGGATTTTTCGATCATCTGCACTAGTATGATCTGGTTGATAAACGCCAGAGGAATCAAGCAAAGTAACCGCTGATTTTAAGATAGGCTCATAGCTACTTGGCAAAAAAGGACTTAAGGACACATCTTCTGAATCATAAAAATCTTTGCTGTTCTTTAATAACTTAGCCAAACCTTGATTTTCTTCTATAGAAAAAGGTTCCGTTTCAAGCGTGGGAGTAGATAGGGTAGGCTTGATGAGTAATGCCATTGTCTTTTGATCTAAGGTGATTTCAACAGATTGCGTCAATAGTGGATACTTTATCTGCTTGCTACTCTGCTCATCGTCCGTGCTTTTTCGTGTGGCAATACCCACACCCCACACCAATTCTAACTGTGCATCAGCAAGATTGCCTTGAAGCTGTTGATTCAGCATGAATAGGCTAGAATACAAAGCAATGCTTTGGCGAACGAGCTTTTCTTCTGCTAGCCAAGGTTTCCAAATATCTTTGAGGTAATCGTTAAATTCATCTTGTAGAGATGCTCTGTCAGGAAAGTCTTTTAAATAAACTTCTGTCTTTAATGGTGCTTCATCTAACGACTCATTTTGATGACTGTTTTCAACTTCAAATGGAGTAAATACCTCTGTAGAGTCTGCAAGCATTAAACCATCATCGATGAATGGTTGCACAGATGTTTTTTCTTTTAATGACGGTTGGTCGCTAAGTTTGACTGGAAATACTAACCAATGTGTTAACAGTGAGCTGCTAGGTTGAGGCACTGGATTTTCACGCAATCGTTCTAAACGCAACCAAACATCCTCAGAGCTATCATCTATGATATTTAGGCTGATACCAGGCAGGTTTAATACTTGCTCTTCTGTACAAGTGAAGTCACTGTGCTTCGTAAAGTCTTGAGTAGGTGCTTTTTTCATCAAAGCACACTGTTTGATGAATTCAATCTGAGAAGCCAGTCTTTGTGCGTAAATACTCATTTATTAAATTTTCCCAATCATCAAAAAACCATTGATTAATATCACTAAAATCCTGCTAATTTTATCTTTCCAATATCGCTTATTCTGTATTCAACTAAAAGTAACTTTAAGAAAAAACCAAACTATAGCACAGAAATTTATGTCGATAGATTGCATCTAATATTTGTTAGATTTATCGCTATTAGCCTTTATTGTGGTTATAAGTCAACTGATTTGCCCCTATCTTCGTCAATTTTTTTACTAAATTATTACTCAAAAGCCAGTATTATTCCTTTCAAGAATGTCTTTTTTTAAACCACATAACTAAAAGGGTTTAACTCAAAAATATTTTTCAGATAAGGGTTTAATATCTGGCTTAATGCGTTACTATTACCACCTAATTCTGTTAGACCCTCATATTTGATACTCTGTATTAACACCCTAAGAAAAGGATAGGTTATGCGCTATGAAGTGATCGTTATCGGTGCAGGTATGGTTGGCACGTCAGTTGCGTGGCATTTACAAAAAAACAATTCACAAGTACTGATGTTAGACAAGAAGCTGCCAGGATCAGAGACCTCGTATGGTAATGCTGGGTTGATTCAGCGCGAAGCCATTCACACCCATCCTTTTCCTCGTCAATTGACTGAGATGATCAGAGTATTACCGAACCAAGGTACTGATATTCGCTATCGTATCCCAGCGATTCTGCGTTACCATCAAGCACTGTTACAATACTGGAAATACTCTGTACCTGCGACTGTTAAGCAAATCGAATCAGAGTGGCAGACACTGATTGAGCATTGCACCAGTGAACATCAAACGATGATTGAAGCCTCTGGTGCTGACGAGCTAATCACGCGTGACGGCTGGTTACAGCTGCATCGTTCTGAAGAGACGTTTAAAGAAGCGCAAGTGGCAGCCATTGATGCACGCAATCAAGGGGTTGAACATAACGTACTAAACCTTGAGGCACTAAAAGCCATGGAGCCTAGTGCCAATTTCGAAGGTTTCGTTGGTGCGATTCATTGGAAAAACTCTTGGCAAGTATCGAACCCAAGCTCGCTAGTCAAAGCGTATGCGAAAAACTTCCAAGAGATGGGCGGCACGATCAAAGAGAGCGATGTAAAAGAAATCGTAAAAGATGGCGAAGGCTGGAAAATCATCACTGATAATGATACTTACTATAGTGATAAGTTGGTCATTGCAGCGGGTCCATGGTCGAACGACTTGATCAGACCACTTGGTTATAATCTGCCATTGTTCCCAATGCGTGGTTATCATCAGCATTTCAAAGTAACAGAAAAAAATACCATCAATCACAGTATGTTTGATATGGACAAAGGCTTTGTGATGGGCCCAATGCAGCAAGGTATCCGTATTACGACTGGTGCTGAGATGACCACCATGGATGCGCCAAAGAACTTTGGTCAATTAAAAACGGTTCTGAAGCTGGCTCGCAAAATCTTACCATTAGAAGACGCGGTAGAATCTGAAGCATGGGCAGGATCGCGTCCTTGTATGCCAGATATGAAGCCAGTTATTGGTCCTGCAGACAAGCATGAAAAATTATGGTTCGCATTTGGTCATAGCCATCAGGGTTTCACATTAGGGCCTATGACAGGGCGTCTGGTTGAAGAAATGATTCATGAAAAGCCATCATTAGTAAACCTTGCACCATTTAGTGCTCAGCGTTTTTCGAAGTAAGAGTGCATTTGATAGATTTAGCACAGACTTAAATTAATAAATTGAAGGTATATAATATGATAAAGAAGCTACACAGCACGCCACGCATGAGCAGAATTGTGGTCCATAACCAGACTGTATACTTGTGTGGTCAGGTAGGTAATGCAGAAGATGATATCAAAGCACAAACATTAACTTGTTTAGAAAAAATCCAGACCTTGCTAGAAGAAGTGGGTAGTGATAAATCAAAACTACTATCAGTAACGGTTTGGATCAAAGATATGGCAGATTTTGCTGCTATGAATGAAGTCTATGACAAATTTTTTGAAGGCATTCAACCACCAGCACGTGCTTGTGGCGAATCAGCATTGGCACGTCCTGAGCTATTGGTTGAGATGATCGCCATCGCTGCTGAGTAATAGTCTGCTCATAGTATCTGTATTAAACGAAAAGGCCATGATAGCGATATCATGGCCTTTTTATTTTTTTTGTCTTCTCATGTATTGGTTGTCAGCATTTTTTATAAGCTATCGAAGTAGTCTAAAATAAATTTGATCAACTTATGTCTTATAAAATTATGAACTTTTTGTGTTACCTGTTACTATACGCCAGAAACAATTCTGAGATAATCTGGATGCCTTAAGACACATTATATTTCTTGATGTCAAGAGAGCAGATAGCAATCATACTATCTATTATAAATAGCGTTTTTTAACAGATTGTAGTTTATTTTTTTATTAAAAATTTTGAGGAAAATCACGTGGAAATTTTAGGTTCTATTATACTTATAATCGCAGGTATTATGCTTCTTGTTTATAGTATTAAGTTAATTATTATTGCCTTCCAAGAATCAATACTCTGGGGGCTTTTGTATCTGTTTCTTCCATTTGCCAATTTATATTTTATTATCACTCGCTGGCCAGATTGTAGTTCTCCGTTTTTGAGATCATTAGTAGCTCTTGCATTTATAATCTTAGGAGGTGTGATGGCTTCACCATCGATATCGTATTAGAGTTATAACAGTGAATAAAGCAGTCAGCTATTTGAAGCCGTTTACTACTCGATGCGACGTTAATAAATAAAAATAGCGTATTCATAATTTGAATACGCTATTTTTTTAAGTTGTTATTTTACTATCACATACTATAGTCTGTTCAAGCGAATTTAGTACGCACCTTCGCTATAGATAAGCTCATAGCTGTGGCTATAAATCTCAACGATGTTGCCGAACGGGTCTTCCATATAAATCATGCGATAGGGCTTTTCGCCAGGGTAGTAGTAGCGTGGTTTTTCCATACGTTTTTTACCACCTGCTGCAACCATACGCTCAGCCAGCTCTTCAACATTTGGATCTTGAACACAGAAGTGGAAGATACCAGTTTTCCAGTACTCAAAATTGTTTTCAGGGTCTTCTTGATTTTTGAATTCAAAAATCTCAACACCGATACGGTCACCAGTCGATAGGTGGGCGATACGGAAGCTGCCCCAACCTGAGCCGAATACTTCAGTACACATTTCACCAATAGGGCTGTCATCTTCGACAATCTCAGTAGGCTCCATGATGGTATACCAACCCATTACTTCAGTATAGAATTTCACGGCTGCATCTAGGTCAGGGACTGAAAGACCGATGTGCGAAAAGCTTCTTGGATAAACATTGTTCATAGCTTGTGCTCCTGTTTGATGTGCGTTTTCTTTAACGTGGAGCCAGTATACAAACAGAAGATAATTACGTAAAATTATCATTTATTATAAAGATAAGTATGTATTGTAATGATAAATATTATATGGTTACGTACCTTTTGTACGCTTGTTGACGTCGGTCACTTTACGCACACAGCCGAGCGCTTACACATGACCCAGTCAGGTGTCAGTCAACACATCAGTAAGCTAGAGAATCAGTTAGATATTGATTTGCTTATTCGTCAAGGTAAGCAGTTTTCATTGACTGATGCTGGTCAACAGCTCTATCAGGAAGCAGAAGACATCTTACAACGTTTAGCACGCTTAGAGCAGCGTATTGGGGAAGACCCTTTTTATGAAGGGCTGGTACGATTGATGTCGCCTGGTAGTGTGGGACTCAAGCTGTATCCAAAGCTTTTGACATTACAGCAGCAGTATCCAACGCTAGTGATTGATTATCGCTTTGCACCCAATGCTGATATAGAGCGGGCGCTTGCTAAGCTTGAGATTGATATTGGTTTTATGACGGATATCTCAGGTGATGAGACAGTCAGTTGTAAGCCAGTGGCTCAAGAAGCGTTGCTATTGATTACTCCTGCAACGACTACTGAGACGAGTTGGGAGACACTAAATCGGCTTGGGTTTATAGATCATCCAGATGGTGCGCACCATGCAAGTCTGCTGCTAAGTGCTAATTATCCTGAGTTTCAGCACGTCAATGATTTTGATAAAAAAGGATTTTCAAACCAGATTAGCTTGATTTTGGAGCCAGTGAGCAGGGGACTTGGGTTTACCGTTTTACCGGCGCATGCGGTTGCCGCATATCCAAATCCTCAAGCTATCAAAAGTCACTATCTACCAGTACCTGTCAGCGAAACTTTATACCTTGCTGTACGGAGTCAGTCTGTACTGCCTAATAGAATGCAAACCGTTATCAATGAAGTGCAAAAATGGCTGTAGAGATTTTAAGATAAACGTTTAAACAAGCGTTAAACATTCTAATGACCCTATGTATAAAGCTTGTCCTTACCTTAAATATTGAGCTATTTCAGGTTCTGCCCAAGTCTAATACTCGCAGCAATATTTACCGCCGTGGTTTCAATATTGTCATAAGCCTGACTCAGCACATTATCGATAGTATCTACCTTTTGAATGCTAGGCATGACTACCTCGAACTGGCTAGTCTGAGCAGGTTTTAAACCATCGACACTGCCGCAGATAGCAATCACTGGGGTGTGGCTGGCTTTGGCAAGTTGGCTGATACCACCAGCGACTTTACCCATGGCTGTTTGTGCATCGAGCTTGCCTTCGCCAGTAATGACAAGATCCGCATCGGCAATATGCTGTGATAGCTTGGTCACTTCAGCGACCGTATCAAAACCAGATTTCAGCTGCGCACCACAAAAGCTCATCAATGCATAGCCAAGACCACCAGCTGCTCCAGCACCTGCGACTTCTTGACAGTCCTGATGGCTGCTCGCGCGAACAGCTGCAAAGTGGCTTAAGGCTTTATCCAAATCGTCAACTTGTTGCGGGCAGGCACCTTTCTGTGGTCCAAATATCGCACTTGCCCCTAATTGGCCACACAAAGGATTGGTCACATCACACGCCACTTCAAACACGGTATCTACCACTTTTGCATGGAAGCTTGTGTCATTAAGTCTGTGCAACTTGGCAAGCTCACCACCACCTTGTGCTAATGGACTGTCATTAATATCATGAAATGTCATACCCAATGCCGTTAGCATACCAAGACCTGCATCATTGGTGGCACTACCACCCAGCCCAATAATGATACGCTCGGCGCCTTCATCTAAAGCATCGGCAATCAGCTCACCGACACCGTAACTGCTAGCGATGACAGGATTACGCTCTGCGACGGTCAGTAGATGTAACCCACAAGCTTGGGCGATTTCGATAACTGCTGTCGCATCAGGCAATAATAAATACTTTGCAGTGATGGGTCTCATGAGTGGGTCGTGTACCACCACTTCTTTCCAGCGTCCGCCTAATACATAAGACAATACCGCAGAGGTGCCTTCACCGCCATCTGCCATCGGCAATAACGTATAGTCAGCGTTTGGAAACACCTGACTAAAACCAGATTGAATGGCGCGGCAAACATCCAATGCTTCTAAGCTTTCTTTGAACGAGTCGGGGGCGATTAAAATCTTCATGAAGGTCTCTCTGGGTATTTTTGAACGTCTTTTTTGATATTTCAACGAATGTGTTAAATGAACACTGTTAAATAAATACTAAGGTTAACAGCCAGATAAACACAATGCTGGTCACACCTTGAATGCCAGTCGCCATTGAATGGGCTTTATATGCTTGTGACACACTCATACGGCTAAACTGACTGACAATCCAAAAGAAGCTGTCATTGGCATGTGAGATAGTCATGGCGCCTGCACCAATTGCCATCACACAAAATACGCGACCCAGCTCGCTGTCTAGACCAATTTGATCCAATAACGGTGCAACCATCGCAGAGGTAGTGACTAGAGCAACTGTGGTCGAGCCTTGCGCAGTCTTTAACGCAGCAGAGACGATGAAAGGCATAAAGATACCAAGACCTAATGCAGACAATGTCGTACCTAAATAGTCACCGATTGGTGTCACTTTTAGCATGGCGCCAAATGCACCACCAGCACCAGTAATCAATAAGATAGGAGCGGCTACGACCAGACCTTGTGAGATGCTGTCACTGATCTGCTGTGTTTTTTGCTCGGTATTAATAAGTAAGAATGATAAGAATAGACCAATGAGCAGAGCCGTTAGTGGATTACCAATGAATACTAAGATATCTGTCAACGTGCCACTACCAAACGGTGCGCTTGGAAAGTTGGCAACAGAAGATAGGCAGATTAGTATAATAGGAACGATAATGGGTAAAAACGCCATTGTGGCTGAAGGCAGATGGCTATAATCATCGCGGGTTTTCATCCCTTCAGGCATTGCTGCTGGTGCATCTGCCGCGTTGATATTGTCAGGCGTCACATTCAGAAAACGGTTAGACCACCACCAGCCAGCCAATACAGCAACGGCTGTCACGACCACACCGACCATGATGACCAAACCTAGATTAGACTCTAATCCTAAGTTGCCTGCTGCTGCAATCGGACCTGGAGTAGGTGGTACAAAGGTATGAGTGGCATATAGACCAGTGGCTAAGGCAATACTCATCGCCACACTTGATACATGTAAGCGCTCAGCTAAAGACTCTTTTAGGGAGTTTAAAATAATATAACCAGAGTCACAAAATACAGGTATCGAAACGACTGCACCGACGATAGACATGGTCAAAGTAGGGAAGCGTGGGCCTAAAACTTTGATAACGGTTTCTGCCATGACAATAGCCGCACCAGTTTTCTCAAGGATTAAGCCGATAATGGTACCGAATACAATCACTAGACCGATATAACCTAAGATACCACCAAAGCCATCAGAGATTGTCTTGGCGACAGTATTAAGTGGTACTTGGTAGAATAGTGCTACCAAAAATGCTGACAATATCAACACTAAAAAAGGATGCCACTTTAATTTTGCGGTAGCGAAAATAATAAAAAGAATGGTCAGCACAAGCCAAAATACAATCATCACTGTCTCAATATGGTTTATATCTTAATTGATTACGAATGCAGATATCGTCAATTATATCGATATTAAATACAGTATCTGGCTCGTTCAGGCTACTTTATGTAGTACTTTCACGCGCTTTCATTGTGTCTACATTCAAACGATATTAAACCAACTATCTGTATCAATAACGATACGAAATTTTAAAGGAGCGTATTCTATAGTAAATAGACGCGACTAGGAAATACATTCGTGAAATATATGGGGTTATCGATAGGATTTTTACGACTTACTAGTTATGGCGAGGACGCCGTAAATACATCTTAAGATGCTTTTAAGAATATTATTGGTTTCTAGAACAGTGATGATTGAATTTTAACCAAAAAAACTGGCCATATTTAATGACCAGTTGTTATGCACAGCATGTTCAAAGCGGTATCTAGTTGGTACTTACGCGATTTTATCAAATCGTGCTTTATTACCTTCTGCTACTATCGAGTCGAAACTCACACAGATACCTTCGTTATCTAATGTTGCGTACCAATGGTCGTCATTACTACCTGTCATTAGTTGAAAATACTTATCGTTGACGATTCTACCCACGGTATATATCTCACCTTCTGAGTACACGTCATTACCTTTGATACATATTAATTTATCGTTAGTGTTTATCATATTATCGTACCTTATTATTATCTACAACTCGGAACCAGTAGATTAGATATGGCTATAATAGCAATTCACTGCACGATAATATAGATGCTATATATATGGTATCTTGTTGTTAAGTATAAGTTTTTTTGGATATTTATTACGGCTAGTTACTGGATTATGTCATTACAGAAATCATTAATAAAAGGATAATTATCGCAGTGTTTGAAAGGAGAATATTGTTTGTTTAAACCTCAATTTCAATCAATATCAGGCTACTATCGCAAAGTGCAGACGTAAAAAAACCAGTGACATAACATCACTGGTTTTTTATGTAGACTGAAACTAGATATGCTAAAGATTACTCTTCAGAATAGTCTTCGCTTTCGTCTGCAACGTCGTCTTCGTCATCATTGTTACCTTCTTCAGAAAGAATAGTAACTAAGATGCTAGCAGTAACGTCATGATGTAGCTGAATATCAACATTATATTCGCCAACTTGACGTAAAGTGCCTTCAGGAAGCTTGATTTCAGCACGGTCTACTTCTAGACCTGAGTTAGTCAATGCTTCAGCAATATCGCGAGTACCGATAGAGCCGAATAGCTTGCCTTCGTCGCCTGATTTAGCACGCATGATGACATTAACGTCAGTTAGTGCATCAGCACGTTCTTGAGCAACAGCTACTTCTTTCGCTTCTTCAGCTTCAAGTTCAGCACGACGTGCTTCGAACTTTTCAATGTTAGCTTTAGTAGCAGGTAGTGCTTTACCCAAAGGGATAAGAAAGTTACGTCCGTAACCTGGTTTCACATCGACGGTTTCACCGAGTTTACCAAGGTTGACGATACGCTGTAACAAAATAATTTGCATGAGTCATTCCTAGTTAATTAACGGTTAACCCTGATGGTTATCAGTGTATGGAAGTAGCGATAAATAACGAGCTTGCTTGATAGCAGTAGCTAGTTGACGCTGATATTTAGTAGATGTACCGGTAATGCGGCTTGGTACGATTTTACCATTATCACTGATATACTGTTTTAGCAATTCAACATCTTTATAATCGATGTGAGTGATGCCTTCAGCAGTGAAACGGCAGAATTTGCGACGGCGATAGAAACGTGCCATGAGTATTCTCCTTTAATTAGTCTTCACTGTTGTCGTTGTCGTCGTTATCGTTTTCACGACTGTCTGGACGACGAGTAGTTGCTTTGCGTGCGCGTTTTTCATCGGCATTCTTGGCTAACTGCGACTCTTCAGTGACAGCGTCGTCACGGCGCATAACTAGACTACGAATGATCGCATCGTTATAACGGAATAATTCTTCAAGTTCAGCTAAAGTTTCACCGTCAGTTTCAATGTTGAAAAGAACGTAATGAGCTTTGTGAATCTTGTTGATTGGATATGCCAATTGACGGCGGCCCCAATCTTCTAAACGATGGATAACACCGTTGTTGTCTTGAACTAACTTGATATAGCGCTCAACCATGCCGACCACTTGGTCGCTTTGGTCTGGGTGTACAAGTAACACCAGTTCGTAATGTCGCATTATGACTCCTTACGGATTAGTAGCTATTAACCCTATGTTAATAGCAAGGAGATTTATAAGGTAAGCCCGAATCCTATCAAATTTTATAAAAAATAATGAGGAATAAGCTTAGTTTATAAAGCGCCGTATTATAACAGTACTTAGCCATTAACACAAAGGTTAATCTCTACGGTACTGTCAATAAAAAATAAAAATGGTAAATATGTCTTTACCAATAAAAAAAGCAACGATCGTACGCTGCTTTTTTATCATATATAAGACATATCAAAATAATCAAACTCACAAGACGGCTATTTTATTTTTGGCTCTTTAACTATCTGACTGCTATCTGCTTTTACGACTAGGGTTTTAGCAAGTTTGTCATGCCAACCAATATTTTCAGGGCTTTTCGATGCCATGTAATAGTGAATAGCAATAATCACAAAACCTAAAAAGCTGGTAAACGAAAACAGTAAGTTATAAATAATAAATAAAAGTAATGTACGCGTACCAATCAATTTAATAAACGAGGGTAGACGATGCGTGGTTTGATCCACCACGCGAATACCTGTAATCAGCTTGCCCAGTGATTGACCACGCATAGTGATGAATACTAACTGTAACGCAAACAAGCCAAAAACCATGACTTGCGATATCATCAATGTGCTGCTAGGAAGGCTCTCCATCAGTGTCATTGAGTATTGATAAGCTGCGTCCATATCTTGGATGTTTTGGAGTTTAGTGTAATCCACATCCATTTTAGTCAATGCCATGACTAGCGGAAAAATAGCCAGTATGTATAACAAACCATTTAGTGCAGTTGCTAGGACTCGTGACATGATGGGTGCAAGGACAACATTACCAACGACTTTGTCTTTGCTCGAGGTAGCTTTACTGTTAGTAGATTTATTCAATGACACATTGTGATGCGGCGTATGATGACGATTGGTTGTCATGTCTGCTTTTGCATCTTTACTGGTGTCTTTTGGACGTTCAGGCTTGCCATATAATCTATCTAACGATACTGACTTGCCATCTTGTGCATCATTGACATTATCTTCAGGAAAAACGGTAACGTTATTAATGATAGAGTCATTGGCCTGAGGGCTATTAACGTTGGTCGGTCGATAAACCGTTTGATTATTGGTTAAGTTGCCGACGCGCTGCCATTGGTCTAGGCCGTCATGCCATATCAAATCGTCTAGCAATACTTCACCAGAGGTTAGCATGATATTGAGCTGATCCAAACTATATGGCCCAGCTTGTACGTTATTTCGAGCAAGGAAAATCTGCATAATTGCCTGCATAGTTAGTCATGTCTTCGTACATTATATTAGGGTCTATTTGAAAAAATCAAATAGACCCTAATGGTGGTACTCTTAGTGACTGTGTAAATGACCGCTACGAATGAACGTAATGGCTTACTTTGATTCTTCACCAGCCAAGAATAACCAAGTATCTAATACTGAATCTGGGTTCAATGATACTGAGCTGATACCTTGCTCCATCAACCAGTAAGCAAGATCTGGATGATCTGATGGGCCTTGACCACAGATACCGACATATTTGTTTTGCTTACGGCAAGCATCGATAGCCATAGTCAACAGTTTCTTAACTGCAGGATCACGCTCATCAAATAGATGTGAGACGATGCCTGAGTCACGATCTAGACCAAGGGTCAACTGAGTCAAATCGTTAGAACCGATTGAGAAACCATCGAAGTATTCTAGGAATTCTTCTGCCAATAGCGCGTTGGTCGGTAGCTCACACATCATGATGATGCGCAGACCGTTCTCACCACGTTTCAGACCGTTTTTCTCAAGTAACTCGATGACTTGTGCTGCTTCGCCAACGGTACGTACGAAAGGAATCATAATCTCGACATTGGTCAAACCCATCTCATCACGGACGCGCTTCAGTGCTTTACACTCAAGCTCGAAGCAGTCACGGAAGTTGTCAGACACATAGCGACTGGCACCGCGGAAACCAAGCATTGGGTTTTCTTCTGATGGCTCGTATAGCTTACCACCAAGCAAGTTAGCATATTCGTTAGATTTAAAATCTGACATACGAACGATGACTGGCTGATCCATAAAGGCAACGGCTAGCGTTGAAACGCCTTCGACCAATTTATCAACATAGAAGTCAACAGGTGAGGCATAACCAGCGATACGCTCTTGGATTGCTTGTGATATTTCACGTGGCAAGCTGTTCATGTTTAGCAACGCTTTTGGATGCACACCAATCATACGGTTGATGATGAACTCTAGACGCGCAAGACCAATACCTTCGTTTGGCATTTGCGTGAATGAGAATGCGCGATCTGGGTTACCAACATTCATCATTACTTTGAATGCTAGCTCTGGCATTGTTTCAACAGAGTTGGTCTGTACTTCAAAGTCAATTTGGCTCTCATAAATGAAACCAGTATCACCTTCAGCACAAGAAGCAGTTACGTCTTGACCGTCAACCAATAATTCAGTTGCATTACCACAACCAACGATGGCTGGAACACCTAGCTCACGCGCGATGATAGCTGCGTGACACGTACGGCCACCACGGTTAGTGATAATAGCAGAAGCGCGCTTCATGACTGGTTCCCAATCCGGATCGGTCATGTCTGATACGAGTACGTCGCCTTCTTGTACTTTGTCCATCTCGTTTAAGTTGCTAACGATACGTACTTTACCTGAACCGATACGTTGACCGATTGAGCGGCCTTCGCATAAGATTTTTGCATCAGTAGTATTGATGATATAGCGTTCCATGACATTGCTGTCTTGGCGGCTCTTAACCGTCTCTGGACGTGCCTGAACGATAAAGATTTCGTTAGTATCGCCGTCTTTTGCCCACTCGATGTCCATTGCTTGACCGTAATGCTTTTCGATCGTTACGGCTTGTTTGGCAAGTGAGGTTAGCTCTTCAGTAGACAATGAGAACTGCATGCGATCTTGTTTTTCAACATCGACAGTTTTGACTGATTTGGCAGTACTGCCTTCATCACCATAAATCATTTTCTTATGCTTGCTGCCTAGGTTACGGCGAATAACCGAAGGTTTACCGTTGGCTAGCAATTGTTTTGAGATATAGAATTCATCTGGGTTAACCGCGCCCTGTACGACCATTTCACCTAGGCCATAGCTTGACGTGATAAATACCACTTGATCAAAGCCACTTTCAGTATCTAGCGTGAACATCACACCGGCTGCGCCAGTTTCTGAACGTACCATACGTTGTACGGCTGCAGATAGTGCAACACCTTCGTGCTCAAAACCTTTGTGTACACGATAAGAAATAGCACGGTCATTGTATAAAGAGGCAAATACTTCTTTAATAGCGATTAGAACGTTATCAATACCGCGAATGTTTAGAAATGTCTCTTGCTGACCAGCAAATGAAGCATCTGGTAAATCTTCGGCAGTCGCAGAAGAACGTACAGCAACAGCGATGTCTTCGCCGCCACTCATGGCTTCAAATGACTGACGCACTTCTTGCTCAAGATCTTTTGGCAGCTCTTGCTCAATAATCCAAGTACGAATCTTTTTACCAGTTTCTGCAAGTTTTTTTACATCATCAACATCTAACGTTTTTAGTTCGCTGTTGATTTTGTCAAGCAGGCCAGTTTCATTCAAAAAGCGGTTAAACGCATTTGATGTGGTGGCAAAGCCGCCTGGTACACTAACACCCAAATCAGACAAATGGCTGATCATTTCACCTAATGAAGCGTTCTTACCGCCGACCATTTCAATGTCGTCTTTTCCTAGCTGATCAAGATTGATTACAAGTGCTGTAGATTGCGCTGCCATGATAACTCCAGAAAATAAGGTTATTTAGTAAAGATTATAACGGTGGATTATACCGCTATATTTTGAGAATTTCGAGGGTTTAAATCAAAAAAATTGTTAAAAACACACAAATTATGGCATTTGCTACATAATTTATGGCAAGTATCACAGGTTTTACTTTTTAGAGTTTTTATGAAATACAAGTAAAAGCTGATATAAATGCCATTTGATAATCATTTATGGGTTCATAAATAGAGGGTTTGGGAGTGAAGAAAAAGCGGGTTAGCAGCCACTCATAATAAATACCTATATATAGTAGAAAGTACTAAAGCGATACAAGTAATAAGGTGCAGTGAGCAGACCTATGGACATCAATTAGAACATCAAAAGCAGTGTGGGTTTCTAAGTGTGCGCCTGTAACATTGATTTCTATTAGGTGGCTATTATGCGTATAATGTAGGGCATCAAGAATGTAGGCCTGCCATTATATATGTGTCGACTTTTAGTGCTTATATCGAGAGTTAGATGAGTCTAAAGTAGATTGAAAATAAAAACCAAATAAAGATCACCATGTGTGTTTCTAATTGAGGTGTCAACGTTATGTACTCAAGCAATCCATCTGAACCAGTCAAGTCCACTATCCAAAATCATCATGCACTGAATTTGGACAGCTCTCAAACGGTTAGAACGGCATTTTTTATCTCAGATGGTACAGCAATTACAGCTGAGACACTTGGCCGTGCTATCTTGAGTCAGTTTGCTTCGATACCCTTTGAGACACGCGTATTGCCCTATGTGGACAGTATTGAGCGGGCAGAGGATGCCGTTGAGCAAATCAATATGGCCTATCAACGAGACGGATTTTTGCCTTTAGTGTTTGATACGATTGTTAACCCTGATATTCGTGAAAAAATTAACGCAGCACAAAGCTGTAATTTGGATATGTATGAGGGTTTGATTGGGCGTGTCGCAGAAGAGACAGGTGTAGAGCCAGATGGACATTCAGGTCATGCCCACGATAATGTCGATTCTGAGACCTATAAAGAACGTATCGATGCCGTTCATTTTGCCTTAGACAATGATGATGGTGCACGTACACGTCACTATAATGCAGCTGATATCATTTTGGTTGGGGTCTCTCGCTCGGGCAAAACGCCAACATCTTTATACTTAGCATTACAGTTCGGTATTCGAGCAGCTAACTATCCTTTGACCGAAGATGATTTGTACGACAATCAATTACCAAAAGCATTGCGTGAACATAAAGACAAACTGTTTGGCTTGCTCATCGATACCGATCGCTTGGTAAAAATCCGCCAAGAGCGCCGTGCAGGCAGTCGTTATTCGAGCTATCAGCAATGTCAGCAAGAGCAGCGCGCGATACAAGGCATTTATATCACTCATGGCATTCCAAGTTTGGATGTGTCTGAGATGTCCGTTGAAGAAATTGCGACTCGTATTTTACAGAAGACAGGCCTTAAACGTCGTATTGGTTAAGGGTTCGTTTAATCAAATCAAATGTTAATCGATTTGACCATAGTCGGTTCAATATAATCTCATTATCATATAGAGAACATTATGAGTTCAGCTTACAAATCTAGCAAAACCCCTTTATTATTGGCGAGCTTACTGAGTGTAGCGACATTACTGACGGCTTGTCAGACGTCGCGTGAGCCAGTACCTGAGCCACGTTATGTGCCGTCTATCGTATTGGGTGATGCACAAACGTTAACGATTATGCCAAATCGGGTGGCCTGTGCCTCTGCATTACCGATGCAGTGTCTGCTGGCCAAGTCCAAAGATGGTAGTGTGTTTCAGATTCCTTACGATTGGATTGAAGATTTTCAGCCAACGCTCGGTACTGAGTATGTGATCAGTGCTCGCCCGCAGATCGATGAGGGAAAGCAGAGTCTCACTGGGTATTGGACATTACAAAATATTGTGTCACAACGTATGGTGAGTAACCCTCAATAATGTGACTCTGACTCATTTAACTATTGACTCACTCACGGTCTAGATATCAAATAAACCAGTAAATATAAAGAGGATATGATGGGAAGTAAAAAACCAAGCGACGCGACTAATGATATTGGTGAAGATACCCATACCGAAGTATCTAATAAAGCGGATGGTCACATACCTAATCCTGAGCACACTGAAGGCAAAAATAAACAACAAAATATTGAACAGACTCACGAGCAAGTCACTGATGATTTTATACATCACCCTGATCTTGTGAATCCACTTGATGACACACGAATCGATGTCAAATCTGGTTTTGCCAAAGACTCTCGCCGCCTAAAAAGCGATGATCATGCGTATGAATATGACGCAGTTATTTTAGGAGCAGGCCCTGCTGGTGAAGCTGCTGCCATGAAGCTGACTAAGTCTGGCAAGAGAGTCGTGGTCGTTGACCCGCGTGACCAAGTAGGTGGCAACTCTACTCATGTGGGTACCATCCCAAGTAAAGCGCTGCGCCAATCAGTATTTAACTTGATCAACTTTCGCCGTGATCCGATGTTTACCAAGGCGATGGAATATAAGCAAGTACCGCTCAATGAAGTGCTGGCCAAGGCACGTCAAGTGATACGTCGTCAAGTCAGTACGCACACACGATTCTATGAGCGTAACCGCATTGAAGTGATTCAAGGATGGGCAAGTTTCGTTGATGAGCACACGCTGCGCATTGAAACCGATGACAATGTTTTTGAAAACATTACTTTCAATAAAGCCATCATTACTGTCGGTAGCCGTCCTTACCGTCCTGACATTCTAGACTTTGACCATCCACGCGTTTTTGATTCTGATAAAATCCTGCAAATGGATTATGTCGTCAAAAAAATCATCATTTATGGTGCAGGCGTGATCGGTTGTGAGTATGCGTCTATCTTTACCGGTCTCGGCTATAAAGTTGACTTAATCAATAACCAAGATCAGCTGCTCAATTATTTGGACAGCGAAATCAGTGATGCTATCGCGCATGACTTTAGACAATTTGGCGTGCTCATCCGTAGTAATGAAGAGATTGATTATCTTGAGACGCATGATGATTATGTAGTCTTGCACTTAAAGAGTGGTAAGCGCATCAAATCTGATGCCATCCTTTGGTCAAATGGTCGTTCGGGTAATACCGAAGGCTTAAACCTAGAAGCCGTTGGTCTAAAAGCCAATAGCCGTGGTCAGCTAAAAGTCGATGATACTTATTGCACAGGTATCGAAAATATCTATGCCGCTGGTGATGTGATCGGTTGGCCATCTTTGGCATCTGCTGCCTATGACCAAGGGCGATGTGCCGCTGCCTTTATGGTAGGCGACGACGATGCTGAGCCAGTATCTAGCGTACCGACTGGTATCTATACGATTCCTGAAATCTCTTGTATTGGTAAAACCGAGCAAGAGCTGACGGATGAAAAAGTCCCTTATGAAGTGGGTCAGGCGTTCTTTAAACATCTGGCACGTGCACAAATCATAGGTGAACGCTCGGGCGTTCTAAAGATTTTATTCCATCGCGATACGCTAGAAATCTTGGGCATCCATTGCTATGGTAACCATGCGTCAGAGATTATTCATATTGGTCAGGCAGTCATGAAGTGTAAGAGCAATAACACGCTTGAGTACTTTGTGAATACAACATTCAACTATCCAACGATGGCAGAAGCCTATCGTGTTGCAGCATTGAACGGTTTGAATCGCGTCTTTTAACACAAGCTTATTTAAATCAAGTAATATCAATAAAAAAGCGCCTGCTACTATATTATTAATAGTGTAGGCGCTTTTTTGTGGCTTATTCATTAATCCAAGCATATATGCAGAACTTTTGATCGCGCTATGTTTTATGCGACTGTCTTGCTTTGCTTGTCAGTGTGATACCAACGAATAAGCATGAGCAGCATAAAATAAAATAGCCAGAGAGCGGCAAGTGCATAAAACCCAATAGCGACTTGCGAGACGCTTGCGCCCATTTGGTTAAGCTGTACTGATGTGTTGACACCAGGTGTCGTGGGTATCAACCAGCGTATAGCTTGTAAAAACGCGGGTAATTGGTCAGCTGGCCACGGATAGCCACTGATAAAAAACATGGGCAGAGAGCTGAAGATGAGAATCTGCATACCACGTTCACGTTGGCGAAACCATAACCCCAATACACAGCCAAGAGTTGCCACGGTTGGACAAAACAACAGTAGAAACAATAAGCTGCCGAGCATGTTCTGTCCGCGCGGATAGTGATGTAGCTCAAATGCCCAGCCATAATAAAAGCAGCCGATGATAAAACTGCACATACTAAGCGCTGCAATACGACCCAGCCAGCCACGGACAGTAGTCCTATGGCGACGCTGCTCATACCATGTGCCAATCAACATCGTCGTTGACATCAAAAGCGTTTGTTGCAAAATTAGAATAGACACGGCTGGCACGACGTATGCACCATATCCTTCAGTTTGATTGTATAAAGGCATAATCTGCAATGGCACCGCTTGGGTATTGGCCTTCGCGGTCGTTGGATAGATGCCTTGAGCCACGCTTTTTTTAACCTCGATACCTGCTGATACCGTACCAACGGCTTTCAGAAATCCCATCTGGACATTTTTATTTAATAAAAAATAACCACCATTGCCCAATACACTGACGCTTGCCTTTTTACCAGACATGACTTGTTGCTCAAGTCCGCTTGGAATGACCATATATCCAGCGATTTCATCTGACCATATGGCGTCTTTAGCATCTTGCTCATTTAGAAAACGCTCTGTATCTAATTGCGGGCTAGCGCTCGCATAACGAACGATAGTCCGTGACAGATTGCTATTGTCATAATCAATAATGCCAACGGGCACATGATTGATGACTTCGGTTGAGTACGGCCAAGGATAAAAGAAACCGTAAATAATAGGAGCAATCATCAACAGTAACAGAACGCCTTTATCCGTAAAAATGTCTTTTAGGGTTTGCAAAAACCCACCAAGAAAATTCTGTGTCTGTGCGTGTGATTTTGCATCAGTCGTGGATGCATTATCTTTCGGTGAAACTGACATTAGCGCGCTCCCCAGCGTTCAGGATGTGCCAACGCACGTTTGGTCAATAATGTGGTCAGAAGCATCGCAATCGTCGTGGCTAGGGTAAGTCCATAGACAATCGGTAATGACACGGCAGCAGGCGCATGCATTTGTAACTGTGCAATATGCAATTTTAAGTAATGAGTAAGTGGGAGTACGTCTGACCAATGCTGAGCATTGTCACTGATAGCGATATACGGAAAAGTCACACCCGCAAATGCATAAGAAGGGGCTGAGATGAAACCAGTAGAAGACAAGCCCATGCGCAGTGAAAATGAATTCAACGTTAAGATAGCACCCAAAAAGAATGAGAGCATCATCAATAGTAAGAGACCAATATAAGTGGCAATAATCGAGCTAATAGCAACGGAAGCTTGCGGTGCAGCAAACCAAAGTGCCAACATCGACCAGATGCTATAAGCCAATAATGGCCAAAAATACTTACCCAATAATCCGAACAATAATATTGAGACACCTGCTTGTCTATGTTTATTCTCAGCAACTTCTGTTTTCTCATCAGTATGGCTGTGCTGACTTTCTGGACTTGTGCTGATTTGGCTCGCTTTAATATTTGTTAAATTAGCACTGTCATGCTGATTGTTATCCGTATCAACATTCGAAATAACATCGTACCAGTGACCGATTTTTTTATCACGCAGCTCACGTCCTATCGTCGTTGCACCAATAACCATTGCCAAAATATGCAGTAGTGCAGGGATAACGGTTGAGGCTAAAAATTGTTGATAGTTGGTCGCAGCATTGAACAGGCTGATACGCTGTATGCTAATCGGCGAGTAGGCAATCGCTGCTTGTGAGGGTGCCATACCTTGCTTGACCAAACGCTGTATCTCGACGCCTGCTGATAATGTGCTAGCAACCGTTTGCACGCTGGTTTGAATGATGCCCGAATGCGTGCCGTACTGCGCATTTACTTGCAAAACCAAAGGAGCTGGCTTGCCAGATAAAATATTACGAGAAAAGTCTTCAGGAATAATGACCACTGCATAGATATCGCGTTGCAAGATAGCGGCCTCTGCATCAGATTCTGAGGCATAAAGCTGTTTTACCATCAGCGTCGGACTGGCTTCTAAGTAGCGTACAGCCGTATTGGCAACTGGGCTGTTGTCTCGATCTATGACTCCAATGGGTAAATCCGTAATCTGAGTTTGTGAAAATATCCACCAAATCAGCAGCACCGTTGCTAATGGTATCCAAACTACCATGGCTAAGTCCCATGGGTTTTTGGATAAAAACCGTCGCTCATAGGCTGCACTACGTAAGAAAGCCCCACTTAGCTTGGTCAGGCGCATGGGCTACTCTGGGCTTTTATTAGTAAGAGTAGGGTTGATGCGCACAACGACACTCATACCTGAGCGAATCCGTGCATCAGGCGTCGTTGGGCGTGCTTTCACCTCAAAAGTACGGACATCAAAGCCATCATCATTATTGGTCGGACGCCAAGTGGCAAAGTCAGACAACGTCGAAGTGGCGTAAACCGTAAACTGTTTCGTGTAAGGTTTATTCGCTGAGGATAGCGCTGGAATCGTCCCCGTAAACTGCTGACCAATTGCCAACTGGTTCAAATACGTCTCAGTGACATTAAGCACCACCCATTGGTCACTGGTATCGACCAACGTGAGCAACGGCACACCTTGACCGATGACTTCACCAGCATTGACAATGACATTGTCCACGATACCTGCTATTGGGCTTCGTAAATTGGCTTCATCTTTTGCGACTAGGGCTTCATCAAGTTTTGCATCGACTTGTGCCACTTGTGCCGTGGCAGCTGATTTGTCTTCACTACGTGCGCCTTCCATCGCCAAGTCGTATTGCAAGCGTGCTGCTTCAGTTTGGTCTTGGGTAGCGAGATATTGAGCGTACGCTTCATCGCGTTTTTGTCGTGCCATTAGTCCTTCTTCATACAGACGATTGACACGTTGATAGGTGTTTTCTGCCAAGTCCGATGCCGCTTTATTGGCTTGCCATGCCGCTTTTGCTTGAGCGATTTCTTGTGGGCGGGCGCCATTTTCTGCTTTATCTAACTGACTTTGTGCCATTTGCTTGCCAGCACGTGCTTGATCAATTTTGGCATTAATCTCAGGCGAGTCCATTTCAATAAGCTGTTGACCAGCGGTGACAGCATCACCCTCGGTGACCAAGATTTTAGAAATACGCCCCGGTACTTTTGCAGCGATGGACGTTTGCTGCATCTGCATTTGCCCTTGTAAGGTAATCACTTCAGGTTCGCTGTGCTGGTTACTCTTATATAGACCGTAAGCAACCATGCCTAATACAATCAAAACAAATAGTGCCAGAAGCCCCTTTTTTATCATGGTAGATTTATCAGCTTTTGCTGCATCGCGCTTATAGTGAGGCACTGTCTGCTCTTGTTGAGATTCAGGTATATCTTCTGCAGCATCAACTGAAGTTTGGCCATCTTGAGAGACTACTGGCTCGGTTGAATCAGCTGATTTTTGTGAGTGGTCTGATTCGTTTGGAAATTCAGTCATGACGGTGAGATTCCTAAAGCAACAAAGTTGAAAATAAAGGGTTTATAATTCGGGCGTGTCATCAATTAGCACATTGATACATTTAGTGGCCTTAAAATGGCTAAATTTTGCTAAATATCGTCAGTAATTTTGTCAATATGTTCATATTAACGGCAATTCCTTCCTTGTTTATCTACAATTTTTCTCATTTTTAGCCTCAGAATCAGAATCTAATTGATGACACGGCCTAGTAAACACGGGTAGCATAAGGTTTGGCGCTTTCTATGGCTTCAGAATTAAAAATCGCACCAAAGGCCACGATAAATGCTGAATAATAAAGCCACAGCATAATGACCACAGCCGCTGAAAGTGCGCCAAACTCAGCGCTATAATTATTAAAGTTCTGTACATAAATTGAAAATATGACAGACAATAAGATCCAAAGAACGGTTGCCAGCGCTGCTCCGGGCACCAGTTTCTTTAGCGCTACGGCATCACGGTTTGGTGCTAGGCGATAAAAGCCTAAAAAGCTTAAAAATATGATACCCGCCAATATCGGCCATCGGCTCCAAAGCGCAATGGTCTTAGCTATCTGAGGGAAAGGAAAATAGGCCGCCCCCAAAGGTATGATAGCAATAGAGGAAACCGCGATAATCAACACCACTACTGCTGCAAGGGTCAAACCAACGGCTCTGATGGTACCTTGTATAAAGCCGCGCTCTTGAGTGATATGAAAGGCAAGATTGATCAGAATAATTAAAAACTTAATGCCTTTAGAGCCAGCATAAAGGGCGAGCAAGCTCGATAAAACAAGGCTGAGCGTTAGTGTAGACGTGGTACTAGAGACCAAGTCGCTCAGACGTGAATTTAGGATGTCATATACTGTATCAGGTATAAATGGCTGTAAAAGCGCAATCTGTTCTTGCATCTCAGCGGGTGAAAATGCGAGACCATAAAGCAGTACAAATACCGCCATTACTGGAAAAATGGAGAGAAAACCAAAAAACCCCACGCTCGCGCAATGTGCCCAAACATTAGAGCTGTTCGCGATACGCCAGGTTTCTAGTAAAGTCTGTAGCCAGCTATTTGTTGATGTAGAAGTTGGTTCTTTCATAAGACAGGTATTCGCAATAGGCTGATTAATTAATTACTCATATCAAATTATTATTCGTTATATAAAGTCGGCAATTGAATGTCGGCAGCATTCAGATAAGCGTTAAACGCGAGAGGCGTGCCGCAGCTTTGCATGAGCGCCGCCAGCGACTGTACGTAGCTGTTTGCTGCTTGTGCTTGTTCCGTACGTGCTTTGAGTGACTGTGTCTGAGCCTGCACCACTTCGATAGGGGTATTCACGCCTTCTTGCAGCCCCAATCGGCGTAAACGCAGTACTTCTGCAGCCAGATCAACATTGCTTTGTAATGCTTGATAACGTGATTGAGCATTGTTGACATCGTGCCAGTTTTTTTCTACTAATAATAATAGATTGTCACTGACTTCAATTTCAGACAAATCTGCTTGGCGGATTTGGGCATTGCTCGATGCCAGCGATGCCGTTTTATCTAGTCCGCCCCATAATTTCCAGCTTGCCGAAATACCAGTAACCCAACTAGGGTCTTTTTCAACTTGACTATAGCCATACAGCATGACAGTAGGCTTGTAACCCGTATCGGACAGTGCGTGTAACTGCTGTGCTTGCGCACGCTTGGCCGCTACTTTTTGTAAACCTGGATGATTGGTCAGTGCCAAATCTTGAAAGTAATTTACATCTGGTAAGGGACGACTAGAGACAAATAGTGGTGTGGTAGGTTTGATGCGATATTCGGTACGCAATAGGCGTTGCAAGGCCATCATCGCAAGGCGTGCATCATTGTTGGCATTGACGGATTCGCTTTTTGCATCGGCCAGTGCAGACTGTGCTTCTAACCGATCAACACGAGAGATGAAGCCTTCTTCAAACAGTCGCTGAGCCATATGGTCAGTCTGTTGCAGAGTATCATAAGCATCTTCGCGTAAGTAGGCCGCAATGATAGCCAACTGCGCTTTGAAATACCGCTCAATCAACGTGTTATATAGCTCATTTTTATCCAACAAGCTGTCTGCGACGGCTTCTTGAGTACGAGCATCAGAAGCGCCTATTAAGGCAGTTGTGCGTCCAGCGGTATAGATAGGCCATAAGACCCCAAGTCCTGCACCCGACGTTGATCCCGAGCGTTTTATGTTATAAGAATCTGGGATACGCTCATCAACCAATCCATCAAAATCTGGCAAGTTCGGTATAGCCGGAACAATACTATCTATTTCGTTGACAACACCACTTTTGAGTGATGATAAATCAACATCAGTGTCCAGATGGTAAGCAGTCGCTGATACGCGTGCAAACACCAGTGGGTTGTCTAAGGTGCTTAGCGCATCAGTCTGATAGTCACTGGCGGCGATTGCTGCTTGATTGGCAGCGATTTTCGGCGATACTTGTAATAAAATATTTTGGGCTTGTTCGAGACTTAATAAGCTTGGTACTTCTAAAGAATAACTATCATCGATACTTTTATGAGTAATTGGGTCGATAACCGTAGATAGGCCAATTGGTTGCTGAGCTCTATTCAGTTCTTGGTTTGTAGTGAGTGAGCTGTCTTGGGCATGGGTTTTTTGAATATCGCTTGGATAGTCGGCATCAGTAATTTGTGTCACATTATTCTGGAGCTCAGTATTACTCTCGTTTGCGCTTGCGACATTGGATGCCGCTGAAGCTATAAGCGCAACCATCATCACCGAATTAGATAGAGTCGATAAAGCAAATTTCATAAGTCACATAAGCCATTAATTAGAGTGCAAGGTGTTTTGGTGTCAGATAACGTCTTAACTATAGCGAAAGTATGAACCATTGTAGCTATTTACTGATGGAGAAAAGCCGAAATACCAGTCTATTACAGAGACCAGAACTTTGTTATCAATAACAAAGCGTACACTGTAGTGCCACAATAGTGACGGGTCAATGCTCAATATTCTCCTGTTTTCTATTGTATAGTCAATAGCAGTATGATAGAGAGCTGATTTAGTTTTAAAATATTCGTTTATAAGTAATGTGATAGCGAATACCATGGGTGGCGTATTTTTAAGTTTGAGCGGATTAGTATTAAATAATTATTATTTTTAAATGACATTATTAACTAATGTCAGCAGTAATACGTAATGAATGATTGAATCATTGCACCGATTAATGAATCGTATAAACAATACCAGTAGAAGGTGGGTGGCATGGCAGGATACATTTTGGCTTTAGATCAAGGGACAACATCGAGTCGCGCGATATTGTACGATGACCATGCACGTCCGATAAAAATGGTACAACAGCCGACAACGCTGCAAACACCCAAAGCTGGATATGTCGAGCAAGATGCCCAACAAATTTGGCAGACTCAGATTAGCTGTGCACATGATGTGATCAATCGGGCAGGCCTACTTGCTACCGATGTGGCCAGTATTGCGATTACCAATCAGCGTGAGTCGATTGTTATTTGGGATAAGCAAACGGGCAAGCCCTTAGCGCCTGCTATTATTTGGCAAGATCGCCGTACGGAACGCTATTGTCAAACATTGGCTGTGGAAAAGGTTACTAATGATAGCGATGAAGACATGGCAAGTGAAGTGCAACGCATCACAGGCTTACGTCTAGATCCTTATTTTAGTGCCAGTAAAATTGCTTGGTTGCTCGAAAACAATCCCAAATTGAGCGTGCGTGCTAATAGGGGTGAAATCGCGGTCGGTACGATAGATAGTTGGCTTATCTATAAACTGACTGGCGGAGAGCATGTCATTGATGTGAGCAATGCTTCTCGTACGTTACTATATGACATTCATAAACTGGCGTGGTCACAAGAGCTGTGTGCACGGTTTGCCATACCCATGAATATCTTGCCTAAAGTCCTACCATCCGACGGTGATTTTGGCAAAACTAAAAAAGGATTGTTCGCCAAGCAGATACCCATTCAGGCTGTACTGGGTGACCAGCAAGCAGCGCTTTTTGGGCAAGGCTGCCTCGATGCTGGCATGGCAAAAAACACTTATGGCACAGGTTGTTTTATGCTGATGAATATTGGCCAAAAACCAAAACTCAGTGAGCATAAATTATTGACAACCATCGCTTGGCAAAGAAAATCTATGCCAACTCGTCCAGAGAATCTATCGTTTGATCAAATCGTACAATCGGGCAAGCGTATGCTACAGCCACCCAAAAAAGAAGTGACCTATGCGTTAGAGGGCAGTGTGTTTATGGCGGGCGCGATCGTCCAATGGCTGCGTGATAATTTGGGTATGATTCAAAAAAGCAGCGATGTTGAAGATTTGGCACGACAGGTAGACAGTAGTGAAGATGTGGTTTTGCTGCCTGCATTTACCGGACTGGGTGCACCTTATTGGCGCTCTGATATCAGCGCGAGTATCACGGGCATGAGCCGTGGCACTACTAAATCTCATATTGCGCGTGCAGCTCTAGAAGCCGTGGCTTATCAAACTTACGATGTCCTCATTGCCATGCAAAAAGACAGCCCTCATCCGCTGACTGAGCTAAGAGTAGATGGCGGCGCTGCCAACAATGACTTGCTGATGCAGTTTCAGGCTGATTTGTTGAATGTACCAGTATTACGCCCGAGAGACACAGAAATTACTGCCAAAGGCGCTGCATTACTGGCAGGTCTAAAGACTGGGCTATATGACGAAGCAACGATGCGAGCATCATGGCAAGTTGAGCGGATTTTTGAACCTACAATGTCCAGCGATATTCGTGAGCAACACCTCAATAAGTGGAAACAAGCTGTTGATCGAGCATTAAGAACGATATAAACGGTTGAGTATTATCATCAAAGCCCTGTAGTTATTTAACGGAAGATTACTTAACGTTGTCGAGTGTTCTACAAAAACGTTATAAAGATACAGGCTGTAACGCAATGCAATCGCAACTTGGACACAGTTTACATAATCTGCCTATCTGTTGTTATCCATAAATTATTATACTTTAGTTGAATTAAGCGAACGTGATGATTCTTAAGAAATTAGTAAAATTACAATTCTAAGATTCATAACTTAATACATAAGCACTTAAGAAACAGGTGCTTAAGAAACAGGCACTTAATAAATCGAATATATAATAAACAATTAAGGATAATAATATGAGTAACCATGACAGTATTGATCGCAGTGAAGTAAAACATATGTCAAAAGAGGCAAAGCAAGACCTAAATGCTGACATCATCACTGGTGAGCCAGGCTCACATCCACTAGGAACAGGTATTGGTGGTGTAGGCGGTGCAGCGGCAGGTGCAGCTATTGGTACAATGGCAGGTCCACTGGGTACTTTGATTGGCGGCGCTATTGGTGCTATCGTTGGCGGCGGCGCTGGACATGCAGCAGCAGAAGCTATCGATCCTACCCATGAAGAAGCCTACTGGCGCGCAGAGCATGCTAACGCCGATTACTACAAAGAAGGTCATGACTTTGACCGTGACTTACATCCAGCCTATGCAGTAGGCTATGCTAATCGTGCTAACTATCCCGTAGATGCTCGTTTCGAAGATCATGAATCAGAGTTAGAGCGTTCATGGCATGAAGTGAAAGGCGAGTCGCGTATGGAATGGAACGATGCACGTAGAGCATCACGTGACGCATGGAACCGTGTATCATAATTAACAATATAGTTATTTATGTTAATTAGTGAACTAAAATCAACTAGGTGAAACTAACAGCATATTAAGTGTAAGTAAGCATACAGTGTGTAAGCTTGCACTCTTATGACCAGATTGAGTAAAGTTGTAGATATTGCTCTATTAACAGACAGAATAACTTGAATTTATGCATTTTCGAAGCTCTCAAAGATTTCTTTGGGGGCTTTTTTGCTGTATATTGTTTGTTATATATGCATGTTATTTCCAAAAAACACTATTAAAAACAAATGTTAAGAATAATAATAGTAGGTAATCCATGACTAATAATATAAAAGAGAATAATTCAAAGCAGTTTTATATCGCCACTGCCAATTTGCTTAACTTTGCCAACCCAGATCGTATTTATTATGAGAACGCATCCGCTTATAATAATGATGAGTATAAGCATAAATTACACGGTATTAGTGATTTATTATCAAAAGCACATGCTGATATCATCGCTGTGCAAGAAGTATGGGACAGTGATGCGCTTGAAGCATTGGCAGTCTCGTTAGGATTTAAGGCGGAGCATGTGGTTGTTCCCTTGGCCAGTAATGATGTGTCGAGTCCTTATACCCAAGGTAAAGGCGCACAGAACACGCCTTCTGTTGGCATTATCAGCCGTTTTGAACAGCTGGAAAGCAGCTTGTTAGAAGAGATTTTACCTGAAGCGGTGATTGAGGTTCCTGATATAGGTCCTTATCAGCGATTTAATCGTCCGCCGTTGGTGGTACGTGTTAATGCCTATGGTCAACCAATAACGATTATCACTGCTCATCTTAAGAGTAAGCGTGCTTTTTTCTTACGTGATAAAAATGGCATCTTGTTAGAAGATATAGACGATCCTAATATTAGAGTCCGTGCCAAGCTACGCAGTTTATGTATGCGTGCTGCAGAAGCCGCTTCTATTCGTATGTCTATCATAGAGCGCTTGCAGCATACTCATGAGCCATTGATTTTATTGGGTGATATGAATGATGTTACTGGTAGCGTCACCACTCAATTAATGGCGGAAACGGGTGAAGTCAACTATGACAAAAGCATGCGTGATATCGCATTGTTTGATGCTGCTCGAATTCAATCACGTTATGGCTGGATGAAAGATGTGGCATATACCCATATCTATCAAGGCATGCCAGAAGTGATTGATCAACTATTTGTTTCAGAAGAGTTTTTGCCTGACAGTAAGTTTTCGCTTGGTCAGGTTGAACGGGTGGACTATTTTAATGACCATTTAAAATGGGATTATGCAGATAGAGTCATCGATCATGGTATTATAAGAGCGAAAATAAAACTTAATAGTTAGTTTTATTATATTAAATTGCACTAAAGGGTCAACTCTATTAAATTGTTGATCTATACATTATTTTTTAACCCATTTATCTCCCTTGCTTGATGGTGTACAAGCGTTTATGATGCGTCTCCGTTAGATGTAGTAGCGCTCACATTGACGCTATATTACTCACTAATAGGATGTAATTCTTTCATTTCGGATAAGTATTATCCAATGAAAATTGTATTTATAAAACAGGGTGTAACCTTAAGAGACTTATAATGAGCGAAAATAAAGACGAAAAGATTGAAGATGTGTTGGTAGACTCGGAACTGGCAAAAAAGCTTGTACCAAATAAGTTTAAGTTTACGAGTCAGCAAGGCCGTGCGCGCCGTCAAAAATTGTTGGCTGGTGCCAAAAAGTTGAGCGAAACGCTACCAATTAATGATATTACCTTGGCTGCTGTCTGTGAAGAAGCGGGTATTCCAAGAGCATCTGCTTATCATTTCTTCCCTAATATTGAAGCAATATTTTTAGCATTACGCTTTTTGAATGCTATTGAAATATTAGAAATAGTAGAGACGGTTGATGTTGGTAATTATGATAGATGGCAGGGCTATTTAACCGCACTGATTGACCAGTGTGTGACGATATTTCATAATGATGAAACGAAAGCAAAGCTCATTTATGACACCAACACGCCTGATTTTGAAGGTGATAGTTTTGGTGAAGACATTAATCATCAAATCGTTGATTTGGTTTACAAACGTCTATCAGAACGCTATGAGATGCCAGGTTTCCACGATATCCAAGATACGTTGTTGATTGCTTATAGTATTGTCAATTCTATATTTACGTTATCTTATCGCCGTCATCAGAAAATCACTGACGACTATATCCAAGAAGCGAACACTGCATTTATTGCCTATTTACGTTGCTACTTACCAGAGAAGCTACCACGTAAAAAAGTATCAGTGTAGAAGAATCGCCTTAAGAATGTATAGAAAAAGCCGACATAATATGTCGGCTTTTTTGTGTTTAAGATTTTAATAACTCCATTAGCAATGAATATGGCTATGATTACTTTATGGAACTGGGGTCAACACTTGCCCTTGGCAAACATCATCACCCGTGTCCAAAGGGGCATATTGCTTATAATAGCGGACGATTAGCTGTTCTAAATTTACATTGGTTTGTGAGTCGTGTGCGTTTACATAAGCCTCGCGTGCTTGTTCAAGCCAACGATCTGCCATACGAAAATGCATACTTGACTCTCGCCAGCCGCGCTCACATTGATTGGTGGCTGCCCAAATGAGAGTCACTTCGCTAAATGCTATCTCACGTGGTGCTGAGGCGATACCATCACTATCTTTAAGAGCATTTAGAGTCGCCCACAGATCAGGTCGCATGAGAGCAGAGTTTGAAGGTATGTCTTGATGTAGTGCGATGTTTTGTATCGTATCAGTCTCTAGCGCTTGCAGTATCGACTCGGCCATTTCTGTCGCTATACTACCAGCAGATGACTTGCTATTCATACTGTCTTGATGAATAGCGTAGTTTAGCCATCCTTGTGCCTGGTAAGCAAAATACTGTTGCTGCGCAGTTTTATCAGCTTGTTGGTAAGGTTTCAGCTGATCTACCATACAGTTCAGGACGCGTTGCTCATTACTTTGGTATCTATAAGAAGGCTTTTGATCTTGAGCATCATTACGACAGTCAGTAAAGCTATGTTTATCTGTGATCTGTGCAGTATCATTTTCTGCCAAAACAGGTGAGACAGTTGTCAGCAGTACGATTGCCGACAGCGCAGTATATATCGACTGTTTGCGAGAAATGGTTTTAATAACAGATGTAAACATGGTGCAAACCTTATATTAAGGTAATAAGTATTGATATTTAGCATCATGATGGCTAGATCTATGACCTATCAGCTGATGATAAATAACAGAGTAAGGGCAACATTGTCATCAGTAACTGAGAACAATGTTGTCAAACTATAAGGTAGAGTCACTGGCTAGGCGGTTGTTTTTGCGTGGATCTTCACGTTTGAATAAGTCTTCATCAAACTTAAAGCGTAGTCTGAAGTAAGCCCCTTCTTGCGTACTGTCATCATAGGCTATATCTTCATCTTCAAAGCCCATGAAGTTATAGCCAATGGATAACCAAAGATTGGTCATTGGGCTATAGCCTACTTCAGCACCAAGCATATAAGCCAAGTCATTTGCTTGCTCGTTCCAGTACGTACCCGCTTGCATGCCGATATCCCAGCGCTCACTAATGTCATAAAGGCCGCGACCATAGACGGCATGAGCAGTGTTATCACTCGTCAACCCATCTGCTTTGTATTCTGTATATTTACCTGCATAGCGGCCAGACCATGTCATAGCACGCGTAGGATGGTAGTTACCGTTCCATGACCACACCATGGTATCTTTCTGATAAATATCATCGCCAGTATTATTGTCATCTAAACGATATTCAAACTTTGCAAGCATGTCTAGCTGGTTGCTATCGTAATCACGGTATGCTGCACCTAGCTGAAAACGGTTGATCGTACGATCACCATCGTCATAGTCAATACGTGAATAAATGTCTTTAGCCAGTAAAGTAATATCGTCGGTATAGCGGTACGCAATACCTGCGCTACCGAGTAATGTATCGCTCGTCTCGCCCCAACGTTTCTCAAAACGTCCTGATGCTTTGTAGTCTTCTTTTGCAAGATACTCAACACCGATACCTGCCGCCGTTGCCGTGTTATCTTCTTCACCTTCAAGAGATTCAACGCGCTCAAATAAGGTATTTAAAGTCAGACCTTCTTGAACATACCACTTGTTTTTTAGACCGATAGCAGCTTCAGCTTCGCGAGCACTAATGGCATCACTCATGCGGTATTCGCTATAGACTTTGCCATCTTTCATATAAGCGGCATCAAAACCAAAAACCGTACGCTGACGTTCATCAGTGTCATCAAGGCCATAAGTACCAGATAAGCTGTTGATCAAATCATGACGGGCATATAGTCGGCCCAAGCTTCCCATTGGAGTTTCACCACCAATGGACGTTGCATTACGTGAGCTGTGTTCAATATCTTGCTCATATTCTGCAAATACCAACGAATTATTTAACTTCGGCAAATGCGCTGTGATACGGGCGCGAGCAGTGGTACCTTCGATGTCTTCGTCCGCACTGCTGATACTGCTTAACGCTGACTGATTGATGATGTCGTCATTGAATAAGGTGTCGTTTGTGATGTCCAAAACATCTGTTGCAGCTTGAGTGTTACGTGAGGCAGCGGTTGCATCTTGTTTGTAGTAGCGCACACCAATTTCACCAACGACGTTTTCAGTCAAGCGATGCTCGATACTGGCTTGTACACCTTCACTGCTAGCATCAGTAGTATGATCTTCTGTACGTATGCCTTCTAACGTTAACGCAGTTTGCTTGCTATTTAAAGTACGGTTGATTTCTACACCAGATTCGGTACGCCCAGCAGTCAGTGGCGATGAACCAGTGACAAAACCTTCGTCGGCATCGTTGTAATAAGCTTTGGCACGTGTGTTTTTCTTGTTATCAAAATCAAGCTCGATACGGAATGCGTTGCCTTCGACATTACTGTCGTTCAACTCTGTGGTGTTGATCTGGTTACTTGGCTGGAAGTTTGGATTTTCAGCTTTGTTCATGGCATATTCAGCGACTAGCTTTAGCTTGTCATTGAATTTAATGACGCTATTCAGGCTAGCAAGCTCTTCTTTGTTAAGTGGATCATCACTATTGATATAACTACCGCCAATAGAAATTTTCTCATTTAACTGTTGCTTGGCTGCGATACCACCAACCAAGTAATCTTCACCACCTTCATCTACTTCTACTGTGACACGAATATAGACAGGGTTACCATCAATATCTTGGCTGGCAATAGGACTCTTTAAATATAGGCTACGGCTAATAGGGTCAATTTCGTAATCAGCAAAACGTGTCAGTGTCTCACGGCTGACGATCAGTCCAGCATTGTTTGCGTCACGAGTGATGATTTCGATGGTTTCAGAGTTTTCTAGTACGGCATCAAAGTTTTCAGCCAATGGGTAAGGGCCTGAAATACCAAGACCACGAGTCTCATTGACACGCTGGCTTGTACTGGTCTCTGCTAAAAAAGCGGTAACACGAGTATTACTGTCTTCAAACTGAGCTTTTAGGCCTGTCAAAGTACGATTGTATTGACCGAGCTTGATGCCTTCATCATTATCAATCTGAGTCTTTAGATCGCCATACATAGCGAACGAGCGACCTTTATCAAGGCGTACGTACAGCTTGCTAGTAGATTGGGCATCAAAGCCTTTAGCTGATGAGTCACCATAAACAGGATAGTATTCGCCAGGATCGATATCACGGAATAAACGTTCGCCCTTTTTATCACTGTCATATGCTAATGTCAGCAGATAGTCGCCGCGTACTTTGCCCTTGAGGAACATAGCAGCACGACCAGTCGCTGAATAGTTGTCATCGCCAGAAATTTCATTTAGCTCTTGCTCAAATGCGCCTTGAGCATCTGTAATACTACTGCCATCAAAATCTTTGAGCGAGATAGCGCCTTCTACGATACCCACAGCGATCAGTGGACGCAGCTGAGCGGTAAACTGTAGAGGGATAACCTGTTTACTACTGCCAGTGTCGATAACCAGCTCGCCTTTACCCGGTGCGCTAGGCGCGGTCACAGGAATCAATAGCTCGCCACCTGATACGATAACTTGGGTACCGGCCGTGTCTTTACTGCCATCTTTTAGATTGATACGACCGATATTGGTATCGATAGTAATCGGGGTCGAGGCGATGTATGGACGACCATCACGATCTTTTAGGCTGATGACGACTTGGTATTCGCTGATACCGTCGGCAGCTACTAGCTGGGTTTGAGTACGATAGTCAATCGCTTGAAGGCTATCTGGCGTCAATACTTTGATCGTTTGTTCAGAGATGACCTTACCATTGATGTCGGTAGCCACACCGCGCAAGGTGTTCTTGCCGCGTTGTAAGTCCACTGCGTAATAATCGAAAGCAGTGACGTTTTGCTTTTCTTGCTCAGCTGTTTTACCTATTTTTTGCTCTGATACTGCTTTGCCGTTGGCATATAGTGTGAATATTGATCCGAGCGGTGCTTGTACCTGTACTATTTGCTTATAAGAGCTAAGCTGTTGACCTTCGTTTAAGTTGATAAAGGCAACATCATTATTAGCGACTTCTTTTAGATATAGCTCTAATTCTTGTTCGACGGGTGGTGCTACTGTCGTCACAGCCATGTCAACGCGTTTGCTTGCTTCACCAACCATATCATTGACGATTGCAGAGTCGCAATTATTACCAAGATCTAAATCGCCGTTGATATTACAGCCACTGGCATCGACATTGTCAGTAGTATCGGTGTTATAGTCAGGGTCTAGTGTCAGCTCTGTTTTTACCGCTTGCTCTAAGGTATCGTTTTTAGCACCTACCGATTTGCTGCGAGCGACTAGCTCAGCATTCAAGCGTTCAGTGCTATCGCCCATGCCACCAACGATAGCAAAGTCGGCACGATGGAGTTCGCCATACTTCAAATCAACAAAACGGCTACCAGCATCACCAGCATTTCGATTACTTTGGGTGACCATTTCGGTTGCATGAGGGATGGTGGTGCGGTCTACTTTTAGGACGTGTGTCTTTGCACTTATCCCATAGAAATTATACTTACCTTCAGGATCAGTAACCACAAAGTTACCGTTTTCCATGTAGATACGGACGCCTGCGACACCGAGCTCGCCGTCTTCTTTTTGTTGAATACCGTCACGGTTGATATCGTGGTAGACCTTACCAATGATAATGCCGTCCGTATTCATGATGCCGCGTTCTACATCAATTTTCCATTGTGCTTCTCTTGAAGCAACACTTTGACCTTGGTCATTGCTAGCCACCGCAGTCGCGCGGTTGATACCGTCACCACCTAATGATGAGGCACCGATCAACACACGATAAGTTATCTTTTTACTTTCGCCAGTTGCCATATTACCTAAGCTTAGCACCTGATATTTACCATCAGTCTTAAACTCAGTAGTCTGTGCTTGATTGATATCTACATTGGTCGTTGGACTGACGCGCACACTGTTATCAACGTAGTCAAAACCACGTGGTAGGGCATCTTTTAGCTGTACATCGTAAGCCGTAGCATTACCGTTATTCGTAACATTGATGGTATAGCTGACATAATCTCCAAGATCAGCGCTTTTGACGTCACTTTCTTTGGTCACGACTAAGCTTGCATTGTCATCAATGATATTGATTTGCGTATTTAGATCATCGATACGGACAGTAAAGTCGCCAGCAGTTGGTAATTGATCAGTACCTGTACCGACAGAAGGGTCGATACAAGCATCTAAACTGGCCGTTAAGGTATCGTTGACCAAGGTCTGGATAAATTTATCATCAATCGCATTGGCATTATTTTGTGTCGGGGCAGATAGACGGTATTTACCGGTGTTATTGCCTGTCTCGATGCCTTTGAGAGAGTAGGTGTCACCCGTTAGTGGAGACTTAACCGTGATCCATACTTGATCTGGCTTATCAGTCTGCACGTTACACTGAGCATAGCTTGCGTCAATGTAGACGTTTTCATTGATTTGTGAGGTGGCTTTGGTTTCATCAAATTGAGGCGTGGTAAATTTTATCTCAGGCTCGATGATAACAAGTCTGTCGATCGCTTCAACCGCTGCTATTGATGGATCTTCTAGTATGATAGCGCCAATTTTTATATCAGCAGTATCGCCATCTTCACCATTGATATCTGATAGCGCTTGTACGATAAGCTGAATGCTTTCACTCTGACCAAGTTTGATTTGAGCACTCAAGTTATCGAGCATGATTTGTCTATCTGCTGAATCAACTTTTCCATTGTTATTAAGGTCTTGATAGACCTTTAAATTAGAAACTGTTGGCGAGATAGCAAGTGTTAGCTCAACCGTTTGCTCGCTATAACTTGTATTACTCAGTACGTTAACCCAACTTACCTCTGTGTTAGGCATGACAGTACGCAGAGGCTGCTGAGTCAGGCTGATACCGTATGCAGGTAGGTCTGAGACTTTAGCCTGTACCTGATTTGAAATACCGTTTTGTTTGATAGACTCAACGTCATAAGCCACGTTAGCAATATTATTGATAGTTTGCACGAGAGTAATAGGCGCAGCAGACGCCATATTTGATTGCATAAGCAACATCGCTAATGACAGCGCAGAAATCTTCGCTGTACACAATGTGATACGATTAGACGGTGTCATGATAGATAGAGTCATATGTCGCTTATCCAATAAAACATAAAAGGGTAGGGTAAGAGCCTTTTAGCTTGGCTAATAAAAATCGATTAGGTCAAGCTAGAAGGATGTTCTATAAGCAGCATTCGCTACTCATAGATTTATTGAATTAATTATTGATTGGTACCGGTCTGTGAAGGTTTCGCAGAAAATACAACGTTAGCGGTTGTATTAGCTGCTACAGTTGCAAACGTAACTTTTATCACCTGACCAAGAGATTGATCGGTTGCTGTCGGCGAAGCTGAAAAGCTGTTAGCTTGATAAGTAAGCGTAGATGCCAAAGTATCTGATACGACAAGGTTGTTAATTACTCTAGCGCTATCAGTAAAAGTGTTCTTAGATTCTAACTTATAGAAGATACACTGAGCAGCAGTCGCTGTTACATTTCCAGTTGACCAAGCAGCAGAGCTAACAGCAGGATTCGCACCACAACTATCTACTATTTGGTATTTTGTCAGATTAACACCTTGCATAGTCGTAGTGGACGTTGTGGACAATGGATTATCGCCAGTACTAGTAGGTGCAGCAGTACCGTTAACTGGACCTTTAGGCTGAATGGCTATTGTTAAAGTCTCAAAGTCGCCTATGTTATTTACATTAGCTTGTGTAGAGTTTGGATCGTTGCTACCTTCACCTGACGAGGCAACTTGCACGCCAATTTTGACACTTTCGCCAGGAGCTAGGCCTTTACGATTAGTAGTACTTCCTGTTATGAAAGGAGTGGCAGCGTTCAGCTCATAAATACCGTTCACACCGACGAGTTCAGTTTCACCTGAGTCAAATTTACCATTGTTGTTAGCATCCACGTATACACGTGTGATACTGATATTAGGGTCATCGATAATGCCATTATTTCTAGTAGCCGTCGGCTTTATAGACAGTTTTACAGAACTATCATTATCGCCTGTTCCTGCTGCTTCTGTGACATCAGTACCGTTGTTGGTGATGGTATAAGTATAAGTATTGGTAACTTCGTTGTTAGTTGAAGGAGTAACTAAAGCCACTTCTTTGTTTACACCTGGAGTAATAGCAATAGCACGAGTCTGATTAGTCGTTGTCACGGTTGCATTAGTATTGTCATCTTTACCTATTGTAGGCGTAGCTGTATTTTCATAAGTGCTCTCTGTTAGGCCACCTGCAGTAGCACCATCATCAGACCTATCAATGATATCCGGGGTGTTAGCGTTTACATCGCTCTTAGTATTATCTTTAACAACTGCATAGTTGGTAAATAAGCTACTAGTTGTTGCGCCAGTTGCTTTCTTAGCACGGAAAGTAAGCGTAATAGTTTCGCCTACTTTAACGTTTTGACCTGTCACTGAGATGGTTTTACCATCACTAGATATAACAGGTGCAACTGCTGCGCTACCGTTAGAAGATATAGTGGTCGGTGCAGTGTAGCTAGTCTCAGTAGACTTTATGGCAACTAAGCCTGTAGGTAAGTCATCAGAAATAACAATGGCAGTACCATCAATATTGCCTTCGTTTTTAACGGTTACAGTGTAATCAACATAAGCATTGGCATTATTTAAATCAAAGTTCTTGTTTAAAAGATTGGTTTGAGCTGATTTTACGATTTTGTATATCGGAGTTGTTGTCTTAGCATTATCAGTGTTGACTGCTGTATAAGTAGCAGGAGCTGTGTTTGCAGATTTCGATTTTAAGTAAGTACTTTCAGCAGTAACCGTCAAGATACCGTTAGCGTCCGCAACACGCTTAGTATCAGACTGAGCAGTAACGGTAATGAGCGCTTTTTCACCTGGTGCCAATGCAATTGAATCGTTATTAGAAATAGTTACTTCACCACCAATGTTAGTGCCAGCTGCATTGGTTTTTTGATACTTAATAACACTATTGCCAAGGTTGTAGTCAAAATTATCGCCAGTTACATTAGCAAGAGTGATCTTGTAAGTGTCGTTAACGTTACCACCGTTAGTCAATGTATGAGTGAAATCTACTGTTGAGCTCGCTTGCGCATTAATAGTACGGTCTTTACCAAAATCATCATCCTTTACATCATCAACTACTGTTGATATTAAAGAGAACGAACCAGTTTCAGTAACATTCACCGTAACTACATTCGACTCTGCAGTCTGTGAAGTGGTATTACCGGCAACCGTATAAGAAGCAGTTGCTTTGTTCGTTACATTAAATGAACCAGAAGTACCGCCCGTCGGGGTAGCAGCATTGGCAGTAGTGATGCTCATTGCTGCGGCTAGACCAACAGCCAACACTGAGTATTTAAATGAATTAGGTTTCATACGGTAAATTTCCTAGGGGTTTAATTAGAGGTGTTAAGAGTCAATAGGTTTATCGGTCAACGGTAGTATTGATAGCAACAACAGCGGTCTTCTTCGCCGGTAATAATTTGATATTCCAGCGTAGAGTACGATATTCAGAATATGGAACTTTTACCATCTTGCCATCTACCTTTTTCATTAAAGGCATATCGGCATAATTCTTGCCATCAGTACTGGCTTGTGCGCTTGTAGGTTGTGCCTCACCAGTGAATGTCATATTTATAGGAATAGGTAGAGTGACCATCAAGTCGTTGATATCTTTATTAATAGTATTGGTGTAAGTTGCCTTGTATTGAATGACAGTACCTACTGGTGCGGTACGTACCGGAGAATATACTGTCTTACCGTCTGCATTTTTGATAACTTGATTGGCTGTTAGTTCCATTTTTAGAGCATCTGCTGCATGTGCATTACCAAGAAAGCTGGCACATAATATAGTTGTCATGACTAATTTGGTTGTTATGGCAGAAAATTTCATAATTCGTCTCTCTTTCAGTAAAAAATATTTATTTCACTTCAACAAACCAATTCATTTCGTGAATTTTTCCAACGTGTTTTCAGAATGTTCTGTATGTTTGATGTAAGTAAAATACGTTTTTAGTATTCTTAAGGTAATTATATATAGTTTATTATTTAAGCTCAGAAAAAGCAGATGGAGGGAGTTATAAAACAGCTGAATGGTAAAACTGACTCGTCAAATAGGTAAAAAAAAACAACAGTCGATCAATTTATGATATCGACTGTTGTTCATAGGTGGTAAGGGCTGTAGACGATTGTACGGAAAGATTATTTGGACTGCGTTGATCCATATTGAGTGTTGAAATAAAAGCTGCGAATGCTCCTTTTTGTCAACACAGTAGCTATGGTAGTAATAGTTCCATTTTGACCTTTAACGAGACCATCGCTGTAAATGCCAGAGGCTCGTGTTGGATCTGCCAATACAGAAGTAACTGTAGTGTCTGCTGGATTACTAGCGTCATTTTTTTGTAGTACATCTTGCATAATAAAATTGCTAATATCCATGTTTGCGCGATTTGTGGCTGTAATTCTATAAGCAATACATTGACCTGGCTGCACATCAGCGCCATTCGTTGAGCTGGATAATGCGTTTTTGCTATATGTGGTGACCTTGGTCAAGTCTGTAATAGTACACGTATTTGCTGCTTGCTCTTTTTCAAGTACGATGGCTGAATTTTTAGTAATCACTCGGCCAAAATTATTATTTGAGTAACTATAGGTATTGGTTATTAAGCTGATGCTACGTTTATCAATCGTTGTGCGTACAGGGTAGGCGCTCCCACTGTAAGTTTCGATGAGACAAACAGAGCTTTGAGTACCGATGATACTGCTAGCGATGTTAAATTGGTAAGTACCAATATCGCTTGCGTTTGTCGAGGTTAAGGTTTGTGTGGCGTAGGTTTTGGTTGGATTCTCACATTTATCTACTAATGTAATTGTACTGCCAGAGATACCTGTTTCAGAAGGGGCGTTCAATATGCCGTTGAAATAATTAGAGTTGTTATACACGCCACTCGTGATGGTGCTATTGGTAGCATCAGCTTGGGCGTCGGTAATACCACCATTGTCATTAAATACAGTGCCTGAGAACACATAATTAGGGCTGTTTGTGATAGTACATGTGATTTCATCACCATAATTTAAATTGGACAACGTAAATGAGCCGGCTGTGCCAGTAGGCATCACAGTCGTGCTACCGGTTGTCGCATTGGTACAAGTATAGCTAGTGCTGTAGTTACTAGCATTACCATTTATTATACTTTCAGATATGGTATAGATAGTACTTGGAGCTAATTCCAATGGAGTAACAGTGCTTCCGTTAGTTATGGTTGAACCTGTCCCTGTTGTCGTAAAAGAAGCTGTAGAGCCTTGAGTATCAGGAGTTAACTTTCCACCAGCTACTTTAATATTGAATTGGTCACGTTTAGTATCGCTGTCGTTAAAACGAGTACCTTCTAATTGTTTTTTTACAGTCAATTTAGGTGGTGCAAGACAAAAGTAGAAGTCTGAGTAGCCCACTACATGGTCACCAGTGGATGCGGTTGTAGAAGCTCCCGTATAGGTATTACCATGAGTGGTAACAAATGGTGTGTTTGCTGACTGTGCTCCCCATTCAATATTAAAGTTACATGGACTAGTGGGATTACAGTTCGTCCATTGGTTAGCAGTAATCGTTTTGCTTGAATTAGATAATGTGAAGTTGGTTGTAGTGCCTGATGTAGTATAATTGCTAAAAGCGCCACCAGCAGTGACAAGTGAGACTGACTCAGTATATTTTCCACTTAGGTTTGCATCTAAATCCTGAACAACAAATCCATATTTTGATACTGGTTTATTAATAGTAGCTGTCAGCCTATGATTGATGTCGATTTTCTCGCTACTATGGCGAATATTAAGAGCATTCGTTGTCACACCGCTAAAACTGCTGACCTCTGGATAGCCAGTTCTAACAAAGTTAATATCAGAAAATGATAGTACTAACTTAAGACCGCTATCAAAGCTATAGGTAGTACTAGCATTTCCTGCTGCTGACCAGCTGAGCGTTGCTTTGGGTGCAGGAGTAGTGCTCTTAGAGCCCAGATAGTACACCGCATGATCGCTTGGGCATGTAGGGTTGGCTTCAGCAAAGGCCAAATTACTGACTAAAAGCATAGGAACAGCGGCTATCAATGCCATCATTCGACATATATATTTACTGAATAAATATGTGCTAATTGAGTCTAAAAGTCGTTGAGTTTGCTGCATGCTGCTGTTCCTATAAACGAAAACTCGGTATAAATGTCTACCTACCAAACCGCTCTATATGTTACATAATAAGTATATTAGGTAATAATTTCGTAAAAATCATAGGAAGTTGATGAATGGTAGTTTTGTTATGACCAATCACATCAAGACGTCTTGATCATTAACCTGTTACCTTTTAGATACTTGACTTTAAGCTATCACTATATTAGTCATTTTTAAAAAAACTAATCATTATTTATTTTAAAAATACTTGTCATATCGTCATTTCTTTACAGCTATAAACATCTATGTCATAAGCGCCTATAATAGAGAGTTATTATCGTTTGATAATTGGCTGTAGGCGTTGAGTGATGACTTTGTCCTGACTGCCTAACTATTCCATTCGTATGTAATGGATAGTACTGCTGCTTTTAGAATCGTTATATTGAACGGTTCGACATTGTGGAGCGGTGAAGTACAGTCATACAAGCTTCAATATGAAACGTAACTTCTCAAAATTAACAAGGAAGTCATTGAGCACATCATGTATGTAAGACAGTATTAAGTAATACTTTGATTTTATAAATTCCTGCTATTGAGTAGGATTGACTGACAAACAAGGACAACAAAGATGAATTATTATAAGGATGCTGATAGCACCGAAACACAGGAATGGCTGCAAGCTTTTGAGTCTGTACTCAAACATGCGGACAAAGATCGTGCTCAGTTTTTGCTAAAAGCTTTGTACAACATGGCAGTCCAAGAAGGACTGCCATTCAATAGACTAGACACCGCTTACGTTAATAGTATTGCTGTCGAAGATGAGCCAATGTACCCAGGCGATCTAGGCATGGAGCGTAAAATACGTGCTTTGATTCGTTATAACGCACTTGCTATGGTTATGCGTGCCAATAAAAACGACGATGATTTGGGTGGTCACTTAGCGACATTCGCCTCTAGTGCAACACTTTATGAAACGGGTTTTAACCATTTCTTCCGCGCGGCTAGCGATCACTTCGGTGGTGACATGATTTATTATCAAGGTCACTCAGCACCAGGTATCTATGCACGTTCTTATTTAGAAGGTCGTTTGACCGAAGATCAGCTCGACAATTTCCGTCGTGAAGTGGGCGGCAAAGGTCTATCAAGCTATCCACATCCATATCTAATGCCTGATTATTGGCAGTTCCCAACCGTATCGATGGGACTTGGCCCAATCATGTCTATCTATCATGCCCATGTACATCGCTATATGGAAAACCGTGGATTGCTAGAAAAAGAAGGTCGTAAGATTTGGACGTTCTTAGGTGATGGTGAAACGGATGAGCCAGAAAGCTTAGGTGCTATTTCTCTGGCTGGTCGTGAGAAGCTGGACAACCTCATATGGGTAGTCAACTGTAACTTGCAGCGTCTTGATGGTCCAGTACGTGGTAACGGTAAAATCATTCAAGAGCTAGAGTCAGTATTCCGCGGCGCAGGCTGGCGAGTTATCAAAGTTATTTGGGGTGGCAACTGGGATTCATTACTCGGTAAAGACCATACAGGTGTGCTTAAGCAGCGCATGGAAGAAGTGGTTGATGGCGAGTATCAGTTGTATGAAGCGCGCACGCCTGAATTTACCCGCAAAGAATTCTTCGGTAAATATCCAGAGTTGGAAGAAATGGCAGATGCGTTGACTGACGAAGAGATCTCGCGCTTAAACCGTGGTGGACATGATCCAGTTAAAGTTTATGCCGCATTTAGTGAAGCAATGAAAACCAAAGGTCAGCCAACGGTTATTTTAGTTAAAACCGTTAAAGGTTATGGCTTATCTGCTCAAACGCAAGCGGTCAATAAGTCGCATCAGATCAAGAAGCTTGATCAAGAAGCCTTGATGTATTTCCGTGATCGTTTTGATTTGCCATTTACCGACGCGCAGCTAGAGACTCTACCATTCTACCGTCCTGAAGAAGGTTCAGCGGAGATGAAGTATCTCAAAGGCCGTCGTGAAGCGTTGGGTGGTCATTTACCAAACCGTCGCAGTGGCCATATTCCACTGAATATCCCTGAATTATCGATGTTTGATCGGGTATTAAAAGGCAGTAATGGTAAAGAGCAATCGACGACCATGGTATTCGTCCGCTTACTATCAGCGATGTTAAAAAACAAAGACATCCAAGATCGTGTCGTACCGATCGTGCCTGATGAAGCGCGTACTTTCGGTCTAGAAGGTATGTTCCGTCAGTTGGGTATCTACTCAGCTGTTGGTCAGAAATATACGCCAGAAGATAGTGAAGCATTGATGGGCTATAAAGAAGCTATCGATGGTCACATGTTAGAAGAAGGTATCAACGAAGCAGGCGCAATGAGTACTTGGATTGCGTTAGCAACCAGTTATTCTGTGAACGCATTGCCGATGATTCCAATGTATATCTACTACTCGATGTTTGGTTTCCAGCGTGTGGGTGATTTGGCTTGGGCGGCAGGTGACTGTCAAGCACAGGGCTTCTTATTGGGTGCAACGGCTGGCCGTACGACGCTTAACGGCGAAGGTTTGCAGCATCAAGATGGCCATTCACAGATTCTGTTTAACGTAGTCCCTAACTGTGTGACCTATGATCCATGCTTTGGTTATGAGTTAGCGGTTGTCATGCATGATGGTTTACGCCGCATGTATGGCGAAGGCGAGCGCGTTTATTATTACCTAACGCTAATGAATGAGAACTATGAGCAACCTGAAATGCCAGAAGGTGCTGAAGAAGGTATCAAACGTGGTATGTATCTGCTCGAGGACAATGGCTCAGCACAAGTACAGCTATTAGGCTCAGGTGTTATCTTACGTGAAGTGCAAAAAGCATCACAGATCCTAAAAGACGAGTTCAACATTACGTCTAACGTATGGAGCGTGACCAGCTTTAACGAGTTGACTCGTGATGGTATGGTTTGTGATGATTACAACCGTCTGCATCCAATGGATGAAGAGAAAGTACCTTGGGTTACTGAGCAATTAGCACCGCACGAAGGTATCGTAGTTGCAGCGACAGATTATATGCGCAATTACTCAGAGCAAATCCGTGCTTGGTTACCAGACAACCGTCCTTATACCACGTTGGGTACTGATGGTTATGGCCGCTCTGATACTCGTGAAAACTTACGCAGTTTCTTTAACGTTGATGCCGCGCATATCGTTGTTGCAACGCTTAAACGTCTTGCGGATGAAGGTGAAGTTGAGATGCGTTTGGTTAAAGACGCTATTTCTAGCCTAGGCATTGATGTGGATCATCCACCTGCATGGCAACAGCAGTCTTACTATGATCAGTCTCCAGATGCACCAGCACCAGGTAACGTAAATCCAAATCCTGTTCCTGAGTTTATCGCTGAAGACGACGAAGAAATCAGTAGTGAAGGTCGTGCTGAAGATCAAGCAGATGCTAATGTACTCAATGATGGTGATGTCAAAGAATAATAACCATAAGACTAGGAGATAAATCATGGACATTAAAGCCCCCGATTTGGGTGTTGATAGCGCCGAAGTCAGCGAGATTATGGTAGAAATCGGTGACGTCATCGCAAAAGATGACAACATCGTATTATTAGAATCTGACAAAGCCTCAGTTGAAGTCCCAAGCTCTGCTGCTGGTAAAGTCACCAAGATCAATATTGCTATTGGTGATCAAGTTAGCGAAGGCATGGTATTGATTGAACTTGAGAGTTCAGAAGACAGTGCGGAACGTGATGATAGCGCTGCTGATGACAATCAAGAAGCGAGTGATACAGAAGAAGCCACTGCTGCTAAGCCAGAAGAAGTCGCGCCAGCTGAGACTGAATCAAAGTCATTAGAGTCTAGCGCCAAGCCAGCTGCGAATGCTAGTAAGTCAACGACTCATGCTCTACCTGACTTAGGTGTTGACGAAGCGCAAGTTTCTGAAATTATGGTCAGTGTAGGCGATACAGTGACTGCGGATCAGTCGATTTTATTGATCGAATCTGACAAAGCATCTGTTGAAGTACCAGCACCAGAAGCCGGCAAGATTGAAAAAATCTTAGTCCAGACAGGTGACATGGTCGCTAATGGTCAAGACTTTATCGTTATCATGAGCAGTGGTACAGACGCTGCTGATGAGAGTGAGTCTGCATCAGATAGTTCTGAGTCGAAAGAGTCAGCACCAGCCAAATCAGAAGAGAAAGCTGCTGCTAAAACAACTGGTGAACCAAAACAGGCAGAAAAATCTACAACGTCTAATGTGGCCGCCAGTAAGAAAGCTGACAAGCTGACAGAAACACAAGTAAATGCAAAGCTGGTTGACGTTTATGCAGGTCCAGCTGTACGTAAGCTTGCACGTCAGTTGGGTGTGGATATCACAAAAGTGAGCGGTTCGGCACTGAATGATCGTATTCTAAAAGAAGACTTGTTTGCACATGTCAAAGAAAGTCTGACCACTCAAAAAGCAGCACCTGCTAGCAGTGGTGTGGCGAGTTCAGGCTTACCGAGCTTACCTGACATGAGTAATACTGAGATTTGGGGTGAAACATCGACATTAGACCTTAGCCGTCTACAGAAAGTATCGATACCACAGCTCAATTACAATACATTGCTACCACAAGTGACGCAGTTTGACTTATCAGATATCACTGAGACAGAAAAACTACGTGGTGAGCTAAAAGGTGGCATGAAGGCAGAAGGTATTGGCTTCACCATCTTGGCCTTTGTGGTCAAAGCGACTGCCTATGCATTGACTCAGCATCCACGCTTCAATAGTCATTTAAGCGATGATAATACTCAAGTTATCTTGCGTAAAAGTGTCAATATGGGTATCGCAGTGGCAACTGATGACGGTCTCATCGTACCCGTTATCAAAAACGTGCAAGATAAAGGTCTGAAGCAGATTGCTATCGAAATCGGTGAGCTTGCTGTTAAAGCGCGTGATAAGAAGCTCAGCACCAAAGATTTGCAAGGGGCGAGCTTTACTATTTCAAGCCAAGGTAACCTAGGTGGTACAGCATTTACACCACTGGTGAACTGGCCACAAGTTGGTATCTTAGGCGTGTCTGAGGCAAGTATGCAGCCACGTTGGGATGCCAAAAAGCAAAACTTTGAGCCACGTCTGATGCTACCGTTGTCGCTGTCTTATGACCATCGTGTGATTAATGGGGCAGACGCTGCAGTATTCACCCGTTATATTGCAACGCTACTGGCTGATCCACGCCGCATTTTGCTATAAATCTAAATACATAATAGTGTTGGTTTGAAAAAAGACTGTCTACGGACGGTCTTTTTTATGCGCTAAAGTTTGAACGTAATTAAGATATTTTGAGCGTAATTAAGATATATGGAGTATGCACAAACAGCTTCCATTAGCGCATTTGCAGTACACTTGGATAGTAACTGCTTGTATTGTCGCTAAACAACAGACACAAAAAAGCCGGTAGATACCGGCTTTTTCATTACTATAAGTACGACTTAGTAAAACGGACTTCTAATTAGAAGCTTTTTACGTAAGCAACACCATATACCCAAGGGCTGATATCTACTTCACCAAGATCATCGCCATTTAGGCTTACGTCTGATTTGATGTCGATATAGCGTGCATCAATACGGAAAGCATCCGTTGGAGTGAATGGGAAATCAACACCGACATGGCCAGCAACGCCAACACTATCATCGATCTCTAAGTTAGCTGAACCGCCAGTATATAGTTTTTCTTTAAAGAAAGTCGTGTAGTTCACACCAACACCAATGAAAGGCTTGATGTTTAAAGGGATGTTATAACCATCAAAGTGATACTGGACAGACAAAGTAGGTGGTAAATGTTGAGTTTCACCCTTAATTTCGTTACCAGCAGCATCAGTCAATGTGATGTCATGGTTGAATGGAATCGCTGCTAGCAATTCAATACCAACGTTATTAGCAACGAAGTATTCGCCAGTAAGTGTTGGACGCGCATCGCCACCAACATCTACAGAGTAGTCTGTGCCGCCTGCATTAAGCGTACCGTTATCACTCTTAGGGTCAACATAATGTGCACCGGCAGCAACTGACCAAGTACCAGCAGGTACTGCAAAAGCAGTCGTCATAGTAAGTGCAGTAGCAGTGGCTAAAACTAGGGATTGTAGTTTCATCGTTTAGTTCCTCAATGTGATAGATGATTATGGGCCAGTTTCTAATAAGGGATAGCATTAGTTACTGATACACAATGTTATGATTGTTGATTAAACTGTAACATTATGACTCTATTATAGTACAAAACCGTTTTATCTGTAAGGTTTTAAATGTATATTAAAGATTTTTATCTCATAAATTACAATATAAAGTTATTTACATTGATATGTTTGGCATTTTTTTAAATAACCAACTATTGTGATGCTAATATGTAGTAGGTACATGTGTGACTATTTGCTTTAAAGTTCTAAGATATTTAGTGTTTCATTTCTTGAATGAATGATTATGGTATAAAAATAGGCGTAATATATTATGCTTGGCTACTGTAGTAACTCTCCTCTGCGCTGTGACAATGCCTATTCTATAAAGATATTGAATCGGATGGACTCTTGCTGTCCTGAATGCTGTTTGTTTCTACTACCTGCGCAGGATGTCAGTCAGCAATTGAATGCCGATGAGCAGTTCCTAAGATTTTCTATTATGGTGATTATCTGTACGTTATTTACGGTAGTCTATATTTACTATTTTTATAGTACGTTACCGTGACTTCTCATAAATTTCTATTTTCGCGACTGGCAGCACGCTTATAGTACAATACTGTTAAGTATCTACTAATATAAGACCGGTGTTTCACCGCATAGGGACGGTATGCTATTCCAATCTATACGGCGCCTACGTATTTTTGTTTATAATATTCTACAAAATGATGAGCATGACACGCTTTTCAGTCGTTATATCGACTATTTTTTAATATTTTTGATCATGACGAATGTGGCGGCGGTTATTGCAGAGTCAGTCGACAGTTGGTATTACCCTTACCAAGATTATTTTACGTGGTTTGAAAACTTCTCCATTGTGGTGTTTTCTATCGAATACATGCTACGGTTGTGGTGCGTGGCTGAAGTAAAACCAGATGGCACGACTTGGCGACAGCGTTGGAACTGGCTAAAAAGCCCGTCTGCATTGATTGATCTGATTGCTATTATCCCTGCATTCTTGAACTTCTTTGTCTCTATCGATTTGCGTTTTTTACGTATCCTACGTTTATTTCGCATCCTCAAACTTACACGCTATTTTGCTTCGATGCGTATTCTGCTAGTGGTCATCAGTAAAGAAAAAGGATCGTTCCAAGCGGTTATCTTTATCTTGATTATTATGATTGTAACGGCATCTAGTGGGATTTATTTGGTTGAGAATCATGCACAGCCAGAAGAATTTGAGTCTATTCCTAAAGCGATGTGGTGGGCTGTTGTAACACTCACCACAGTGGGCTATGGTGATGTCACGCCGATTACCAATGCGGGTAAGATATTGGGCGCCGTTATTACGATATTGGGTGTGGGGCTGGCAGCATTACCTGCAGGTATCCTTGCGACAGGTTTGGCCAATGAGCTTGCTCAGCGTCGTGAAGAGCTTGAGCAGCACTTTCGAGAGCAGCTGATCGATAGTGATTTTGATTTGGTACAGAATCAGATGATGATCGATAAGATTCGCCGCGAGCTAGGATTAGATAAAGAGCAGGCACAAAATATTGTACTGCAAGTACTGCGTGAGCAAGAGCTTGAGCGCCGAGAAAAAGAGGTAGAAATAGGGCAGAAGAATTTTTGCTCACATTGTGGTGAGCGATTGTAGAAAAGTGCTTTTTCCACTATGAAGTGTGTTCAAAAAAGGGTGCAGCGTTTTTATAAAGTCGCACCCTTTTTATACACTATTACTTGGTGAGTATCGTACGAATGCTATATCCCTTATAGAGGGAGTGCACGTGCCAGTTCGTGAGCCACTTCTTGCGCGGCACTGGCCAAATCTTCGGCAGGCAGCGGTAAGTTTTGCAATGTTAGATGCCAGTCATCCACTTCTCGACGTAAATGAGCGACCCAAAGCGTTGTGCAATCACGTGGTAATTTTTTGAGATTGACTTCAAAACAATGGTTACCCTCATCATCACTTAAGTGAATCTCGCCTGTTTTCACTCTAGAAAATGGATGACCATGGTAAGAGTTGGCAATCATAGCAATATGAGTGATATGTGTTGGAATTTTATCTAAGTATAGTCTGATTTGCTCTTGATCAAGAGGGGCCAAATACATCGCTTGCTCACCGCGATCTTTACCGTTTAAGCTATCACCTTGATGCTTAACCGATTCAGCTTTGTCACGCAATTGTTTGAACCAAACGATGTCACTAATAGTACAGTTTTTGTCATATAGCACACAGGCCAAATCAATATCAATCGCGCTTTGATTCTTTTTAAAGCGCTTGAACAACCCTTTGGGTTCAATCTTAGTAAATTCATAATTTAGCGAAAAAAACAAGGTTCCTGCATCTAGGCCCAGTCCTCTTAAACTGTCTGACAGTAATGGCGATGGGGCAGTGATTGACATAGTGTTCCTTATTCGTTCTTAAATTTTAATAGAGGTATATATAGTTTAGAAGTTTGAATAGATTTAACTTTTAGCGTCATAGCTATTAGTCGTTATCTATCCAGTCGCTATTTATCATCTAAAGACTTGTCCAATACCGCTTGATATAGCAGCTGAGGTTTTGCATCTAATAGACCACTGCCAAAACCGCGCAACCACCAGACCAGTTGTGAGGTTAGATTGACCGTTGCTTGTATGGTCAATCTGTCGTTATCTAACGTGACGGTTTGATCATCGCTGAGCTTACTTTCAGTGAGGCTTTTGCCTGCTTGTGTGGTGAATTGTAGCTCGATAGCGGTATTTTTACCATGGTCAGGAAGTTCACTGAATAATGGGTGACTAAAGCCCATGCCACCTGCATCTAAGTAAGTATCGAGTTGAAAATTGTCAGGCGTTTTAGCTGCGCTTTCAAGTATCTCAACACTGGCAAATCGATGTAGCGCAAAGGTGCGGATAACAACTTCGGGATCATCAGTACGAGTTGCCAGTAGGTAAATAATGACACCACGTTGAATGATAGCAATAGGGTTTAGGATATATTCACTAGATTGCGACTTATCACTGCGCGTATAGCAGGCTTTAATTTGTAATTGATAAAATAGCGCGTGATAAATATTGTCTTTGCTATCCAAATCGATATGCGGAGCAATCAATGGCTGCGTGGCAGGTTCAATGCGTACTCTATCGATCCATGAATGGGTGACTTTGCTGTTTTTAAGTTGGCGCCGTGCTAAGTCAAACCAAGGAAACAGTTCATCCAAAATAACAGGGGGTAGTAATTGGGTGAGATTAGCCTCCACCATATTAAAGGCCACCGCTTGTGATAAGTTCATATGCGGCAAGCTTTGTAGCGGCGCATCATCGCACCAGCGCCAGCCTTGTGGATTGGCATTGTTTTTTTCGATAGGAAAACGTTTCGCCAGCGCATTTAAATCACGTTGTACCGTGCGTAGACTGATATCAAAACCTGCCATCATCAGTTGCTCGTAGATATGCGTGGTGCCTACCCAACGATTGCGCTGTAGTTGCGATAGTACTTGCCATTGGCGAGCAGTCGTCGCTGCCCCATGTCGATTATCGTTGCTCACTTCCGAGGTACTACTGCTCTCAGCCGCTAGCGCTTTGGTTTGCTCATTAGCGTCTGTCTGAGTTTGAATGTGATCGGCGTCAGTCGGATGTACAGTCATTAGGAAGTAGCCTTTATGAAGTATCGAGTCAGTTTTTATAGGGCAATTTTATATGCTAGCGGTGGGTCAGTGACCCTATATCATCGCAGAAAATCCCCGTAGCGTCTAGCAACGGAGATTATTCAATGATTCTGCTGTATAGTCGTTCCACTATAAAAGTATTACAGCGTTAACCTCGCTTGAAGTATCACATATACATCTACACTCGGTTGCCTTGTACTACTTTTAAATTGAATCGACTATATTTGAACTTATATAGCGTCAATACCTCATTAAGCGTCACTATTCTGAGTACTTGGTTCGTTATGGGTATCTGCTTCGCTATCAATGATTATAGTGCTGTTATTCTCTTTACGTTTTTCTTTTTTTCTCTTATCTGCTTTCTTTTGACGTTTGGTTTTTTTCTGCTTTTTGTCTTTCTTTTTCGATTTTTTATCATCAATATCATCATCGCTATTTTGGTTCTCATCCCACAGCATCAGACGGCTTAAGACTTTTCCAAATAATGTTTCTTTGCGATAGCGACTTTTTTTGTTCATGGTATCGATAGGTAGGCCAGTCATCAGCGTCAATGCCTCGCTCAGGGTATGGACACCATAGATGTGAAACTCATCCGCATTAACGGCAGCAATAATATCGTCGCGTAGCATGAGTTGTTTGACGTTGGCCATCGGAATGACAACACCTTGCTGGCCCGTTAACTCTTGCTCTCGGCAGGCATCGAAGAACCCTGCAATTTTAGAGTTGATACCGCCTACTGCCTGCACTTCACCCAACTGGTTCATAGAGCCAGTAATCGCAAAGGACTGATCAATCGGTACATTTGCTAAAGCAGATAACAACGCGCAACCTTCGCTAACAGTGGCGCTATCACCATCGATATGGGCATAGCTCTGCTCAAAAGCGAGTGAAGCGCTAAAGTTTAAGGCATGATGTTGACTAAATAGGGCCCGCAAGTAGCTGGTCATAATTAGCATGCCTTTGGCATGTAAGCTACCACCCAAATCTACGTCGCGCTCGATATCCAGAATCTCACCAGTACCAATATTTGGCTGAATAACGGCCGTAAGACGTGCTGGCATGCCAAATTCACTATCAGCATAGCTGACCACCGTTAGTGCATTGACCTGCCCAACGGCATTGCCTTGCGTCTGAATAAGTTGCTGACCATTTTTGAGCTCATCCCAATAGAGATCACGTAAATACCCTGAGCGCTCGTCCATATCTTCGATGGCTTGGGTGACGTGATTGGCATTGACGATGTTTTTACCGCTCAAACGTGCATGGCGATTCGACTCATGCAACAGCTTAATCAATAAATCACTGTGCAAGCTGAGTCGATCTTGGTCTTCTGCTTGTAAGCTCAAATGCTCAAGTAGGGTGGCTTGCGCACTACGATCGAACGGATAGAGGTTGGCATAATCAATGATGTCAGCCATTTTCGCGACCAATGCCAGCTCGTGTTCACTGGTGCGAACCACATCATCGTGGAAATCGGCACGAACTTTGAATACCGCATCAAACTCGGGCTCAAGCTCTAACAGCTCATAATATAAATCTGCTTCGCCAAGTAAAATGACTTTAATATCAAGGTCGATAGGGGCAGGTGCTAGCGATAAGCTTCCTGTGAGTGTCAGCATCTGCTCAAGACTTGAGAGTTTAATTTTACGGGATTGTAATGCTCGCTTGAGACCCTGCCAAGCGTAGGGGTGCTCTAGTAAGTGACTGGCTTCTAATAACAGATAGCCGCCATTGGCACGGTGCAAAGCCCCCGCTCGAATCATACTGACGTCAGTGGTGACGGTACCCAATTGTGTGATTTGCTCGACATGCCCTAACAAGTTTAAATGCGTCGGTAAATCTTCAAAAATAACGGGTGCGCCACTGTCAGGCGTATGACTGACAATGACATTGACCGCATAGCGACTGGGTGTTGTGGTCAGAACGGCCGTCACAAACTCTTCATCATCGCCATTAACGATACGCTCTACATGAGTGATCATATCGGTAAATATGGCTCTGAGATAATCAACAACCAGTGGGTGATTTGCAAATTGTTCATAAACAGGCGTAAACAAAGGTTGTAGCGCACGGCGTGCAATATTGCGATGCAGTGCTTCTATCGCGTCATTGGCTTCGTCCTCTAACTGCTCTAAGGCGATGGTCAGCTGACTCAAGCGTTTTTGCATATGGTTCTTTTGGACAAAGTTATTCAGCTCAGCTTCGTATTCACTGTTGCCATATTCGTTAGTGCTGTCATCGTTACTGTTATCAATACTAGTATTGATACTAGAAGTATCAGCGGTGCTATGGTCCTCTATCTTGGAGGGGGCTTTATCATTGTTAGAGGATTTTTCATGTTTGACATCAGCATCGCTATTTTCTGTAGGTAGCTTGCTAGGATGCACAAACATGGCTTTGTTATCGAAAGAGCGGAACGTCAGCGCTAAGTCGTACTGTTTACCTTCTGCGTTAAGCACTTCATAAGCCTGACTTTCTTTTTGATGTGTGTCGTTTTTGATGGCTTCGATTTTGCTTTGGTATTGGTCACTACGAAAGCGTTGACTTAGTCGTTTTTTGGCTTGTTGCCATAAGTTGTTAACTTGCTGCTGCAATAGCGAGGCTTGACCGGCAGGCAGACGTAATGCTAACGGGGTGCGTGGATCGGTAAAGTTGTGCACATAGACCCAGTCATCAGGTGTCGGCGCATCGGCTGCGATGCGTGTTAGCAAGCGGCTGATTACAGTACGTTTTCCTAAGCCGTTTTCACCTGCTGCAAACACATGGTAGCCACTGGCCTTAATGTCTAAAGCTGTGTGTAAGGCTTTGAGCGCGCGCTCCTGACCAAACCCAACATCTAAATCTGGTGCCGTACGTGTGTCTGTCGGCAGCTCACTTAGCTCGCTATAACGCTTTAATTGCTCAGCGCCAATAAGACAGCGCTGCTTTACCTCAATAAAGAGTGGGTGCGGTGTTTTTACTTTTTTGTCATTCGTCAATGTGTCTGTCAATTCAGCGATGGGTGTTGCCATATTATTGGTGTCTTTTTTATTAGCGTCTCTTGATACTGTAGAGATAGGGGCGTGTGGCTGTTCGGTCATAGGCGTAGGACATATCTTCTTAAAAAGGTGGAGTGTTGATCTCTGTGATTGGTTTTATGCTATCAGGTATTCACATTTATGCTGAACTTTTTATACTTTATATTGAATAGTTAACCAAGAAATTTTACAAGGTATTTTACAAGATACGGCAACGTTTTAGCTAAATCATTAAACGCAGTTTTGTATCATTATGAGATATACCAGTGTGTATGATGAATAAATGAGAGACAAATTAACAGTGAGTTTATGGCTATCAAAGCAGAATAACACCTCAATACAGGCCTAGATAGTATAAGATGTCTCACATTGGCGCAATCTGCAACTATTCAATAGACAGAGTGCATGATAAAATAGACGGTTCACATGTCAAAACTGGATAACTTGTTGTATGTCAGCTTCCGATAAAATCACGTCATCATCTGCTAGTACAGGTACTATCCATATTGATCCTACTGGATTTGTAAAGCTTGGATCACAATTGCCGGTGCTGGCCAACACTCTGACGAAAGCAGTTCATGAGCTCGGTCTATCCTTAAGTGAGACGCAGCAGCGCACACTATTATTGTACTTAGACCAGCTTTTTTTATGGAATAAAGCGTATAATCTGACCGCTATTACTGATCCTGAAGAAGCTTTAATCAAGCATGTGATTGATTGTTTGGCTATTATAACGCATTTGCCATCGGGGTCATTGCTTGATATTGGTACGGGTGCAGGATTGCCTGCCGTGATTATTGCTATTTGTCAGCCTGAGCGCCAATGCACGGCACTTGATAGTAACCAGAAGAAAATCCGTTTTATTAAGCAAATTAGTAGTGAACTTGGTTTGAGTAATATGCAGCCGATAGCTTCTCGTATCGAAGCACATGAAGCAAGTTATGAGGTGGTTACCTCTAGAGCATTCGCCAGCTTGATAGATTTCGTTGATGTGGCGCAGCCAAGGCTAGCAGATAATGGTCACTTATGTGCTATGAAAGGTAAGGCGCCGAATGAAGAAGAGCTACAAGCTTTGGATAGTGATTGGCACATAAAAACAATTAAGCTAAAAGTACCACGTTTGCATGATAGTCGTCATTTAATTGAATTGTCTCGTAAAAATGTCTAAGCTATGAGCACCTTTCAGTCATGAAATAGCAACTATGAAACAGTGACTGCCCGATTGTGAAACATAGTTTACGTCTTTAATTAAATGACATACCATCTAAATGGTATCGAGACAGAGCGAGTTATTTGTATAACGAATGACTAAATATGTCTCACGTTTTAAATATATAGCTAAAAAAATAACAGTAATAAATTCTAATTAAACTGAGTGAGTGTATGGAAATCATAGCGATTGCGAATCAAAAAGGCGGCGTGGGCAAAACCACGACGGCGGTAAATTTGACCGCTAGCTTGGCTGCAAAGCGTAAGCATGTACTACTGATTGACCTAGACCCACAAGGCAATGCAACCAGCGGTACGGGCGTGGATAAAAATGAACTCGCGCTGACCATTGCTGATGTTTTACTTGATGGTGTATCGCTGTCGGATGCCATTGTCACCAGTCCGGCAGGGTTTGATGTTATCGGTGCCAATCGTGATTTGGCTGGGATGGACATCACCCTGATGAACAAGACCAATAGCCATGAGCTGTTTAAAACAGCGATGGTGGCTTTGGTTAACGATCAGATAGCGGCTAAAAAACCTGCTTACGATTATGTCGTGATAGACTGTGCGCCCAGTTTGAATTTATTGACGATCAATGCCTTAGTTGCCACAGACAGCGTCATTATCCCGATGCAATGTGAATACTATGCACTAGAAGGCTTGGCAGATTTGTCGCAGACGATTGAGCGACTCACGGAGCTGAATCCGAAGCTCTATATTCGCGGTGTGGTGAGAACGCTATTTGATGCACGCAATACATTGGCTCGCGATGTGTCCGCTGAATTGGAAGCACATTTTGGCGATATCATGTATAAGACTCATATTCCAAGAAATATTCGTTTGGCAGAAGCACCTGCGCATGGTTTGCCAGTTATCGCATACGAGAGATGGTCAAAAGGGGCACGTGCCTATCAAAAGCTAGCCGCTGAAGTGATGAATCAAAGCAGCTAGTTTTGGTTATAGATAAAAATTTGGTGATAAAAGTACTAGCCAGATTAGATGATAAAGCACTAAATATCGTATTTATTAGTAATGAGTAAGCCGTATTCACAATCATTTGGCTTTTATTTTAGCGTTATAGGATAGGTAATCATGGCGAAGAAAAGAGGATTGGCTGCCAATCGAGGCTTAGATGCCTTATTGGGGTCAATCAAAAAAGAAAAGCAAATCACTGCGTCTGCCTTACAAGATGATATGGCAGCGCGTGATAATACTTTGCCAGCTGTAACGCCAGATACTGATATGCCAAACGATAGCACGCCCGCTCAAACAGGTCGTGCAAAGGACAACGAAAAATCGACTGCAAAGCCAACCGTTCTAGAGGCTGCTGATTCTAGTAATCGTAAAGCACGTGCGCCGCGTACGATGAATAAGAGTGCTTCTAATAAAAATCGGGTTAGCGGAACAGACACTAGTGCTTCTGAAGATCAAATCAGTTTGGTACAAATCGATGTGACACGATTACAAGCAGGCAAGTATCAGCCGCGCCGTGATATGAGTGAAACTGCGCTTGCTGAATTGGCTTCTTCGATTGAGCAGCATGGTGTCATGCAACCTATCGTTATCCGTCCATTATTGGCAAATGAAGACAAGAGTGAAGCGTTTGTTACTCATGAAATTATCGCTGGTGAGCGCCGCTGGCGTGCTGCAAAAATGGCGGGTAAAGCAGTAATACCTGCGATTGAGCGCGCATTGTCAGATGAGTTGGCTATTGCACTGGCACTGATTGAGAACATCCAACGTGAAGACTTGTCTGTGATTGAGCAGGCAGCAGCATTACAACGCTTTCATACTGAGTTTGGTATGAGTCATGCGATGATTGCGGAAGTTGTGGGCAAGGCACGTACGACGGTATCGAATCTACTGCGCTTGAATCAGCTACACGATACCGTAAAAGATCATTTAGCCACTAGTGCGCTAGATATGGGTCATGCCCGCACGCTGTTGGCTCTATCTTCTGAACAGCAGCCGATTATTGCACAAAAAATCATCGATGGTGGCATGACTGTGCGTGAAGCTGAAAAGCTCGTGAAATCAATTTTACAGCCAGCCCCTAAAGCCAATCGTACTGAGCAAGCACAGTCTCATGATGCGGAACGTTTGACACAAAGACTGACGGATATGCTTGGGGCTGAAGTAAAGCTTAAGCATAAAAAAGACGGGCAGGGTAGTGTTGAGATATTTTTCCAAAATCAAGATCAGTTGACCGCCTTGATTAAGCACATAGAAGCACAGGCTTAAGGTATTCATCCAGTTTGTAATGACTGCACAAGTCTAAACTATCTTGGTTACCACTATTTTTATAAAAATATAAAAGAGAGCGAGTATGTGGGAGTTGGTAAAAGCGGGTGGTTGGTTGATGACGCCTATCGTGGTGTGCTCAATACTGGCATTGGTTATCATCATTGAGCGTAGCCATACTTTACAATTTAATAAAATTGTACCTAACAGATTGCGCGAACAATTGATAACGCGCCTACGCGAAAACGGCGGTATCGGCCGTACACAATTAATGAACGTGAAAGAAAAAACACCTTTGGGTGATATTTTGGCAACGGGTTTGCTTTATCGTCAGTATGGTTTAGAGTCAATGACGATGCATATGCAAAACCGTGCGAGCGTACAAGTTCATCAGTTAGAGAAAAATATCAATATGCTTGGTACTATAGGTGCGATTGCACCGTTGCTTGGTTTGTTGGGTACGGTATTGGGTATTATCTCTTCTTTTTTAGCGATTACTGATGGCGCGATGCAAGACCCAACGATGCTTGCTGCTGGCGTATCACAGGCATTGATTACAACTGCTGCTGGTATGATTGTTGCGATTCCTGCATTGGTTGGCTATCGTTATTTTCAGCGCCGGATCATTGATATCAATGCCCAGTTTGAAACCCAAGCAGGATTGATGATTCAAGAGTTGTATGACTATCAGTTGCTAGGAAATGTGCATACTTCTGGCTTTGATACGCTTAATCCTGATGTTTCATTACATGGCACGATAGGTAATGATTCGGTAAGTTTAAGCGACGGAGTCACAGTAACTTCTTAGTACTAAAAATAATACTATTAGTATTATTTTTAGTACTAAGGGTCAGATGAATTATCCAGTCATCATATTTGCATTTTAAACACGCCTTAAGCATAGTAAAAATATTAAAGAGAGTGATATGCGCTTTAGAAAACCAACCGTTGAACCACTTGAAATCAATCTAACACCAATGATTGATTGCTTATTATTTTTAATTGTATTTTTGCTGCTTGCGACCTCATTTAATCATTTTAGTCGCTTGAATATTATTCTTCCTGAAGCTGAAGGTGTCGCACTGACAGAACAAAACAACAGCATTGAAGTGGCAGTACAAGAAGACGGCAGCTATTTGGTAAATGGTATCACCCTTGGCAGTAGCAATGAGGCTGAATTGATCAGCATGCTACAGCAAGAGGCGGGTAGTAATCGTGATATGCTATTTGTGATCGCCGCTGATGCTAACGCTACCCATCAATCTGTGGTACGGGTGATGGATGTCGCAGGAAAACTAGGGTTTTTGAATCTCAATATCAGTACGGTTGTGCCACTTGGTCAACCATTACCGCAATAATGTATGGCTATATTAGTGTCATAAATACTCCTATAAAACTGTGCTTTGAGTACAGTTTATTCATATCATGATACCCAAATTGAGGCTTTTATGAGCCAAACATATCAATCCGACTCTACAAAAAAATCTGCTAAAAAATTGTCAGCAGAGCCATCAGATGTACCTAAGCGTACGACATTATTGCGCCTGTTACGCTATCTGAAGCCATATTGGTGGGCGTTAGCATTAGTGGTTTTAGGTTTCGCTATCAATGCTGGGACAGAGATATGGGTGGCCAAACTTCTACAATACATCACTGATGCTATTAACCAAGGTGATCAAAGCAAACAGAATTTGTTTCCACTGCTTATTATCACGTTGTTTTTTGTGCGTGGTTTGGGTAGCTTTTTGGGTAATTACTATTCTGCTTTAGTTTCACGTAACTTAGTATATGAGTTGCGAGTAGAAGTCTTCAATAAATTACTGCGTTTGCCAAGCTCATTTTATCTTGCCAATCCAGCAGGTACTATCTCATCAAAGTTGATATTTGACGTTGAACAGGTCACAGCAGCCAGTACAGAGTCAATGAAGACCTTGCTGCGTGATGGGTTGACAGTATTGGCATTAATTGGATTTTTGCTCTACAGCAATTGGCGCTTAACTTTAATTTTATTCCTCGTACTGCCACCAATATTATGGCTCATTCGCATAGCATCTAAGCGTTACCTGAAATTGTCTAAGGGTATTCAAGAGACGATGGGTGATGTTAGTCATATTACTAACGAAGTTATTGGTGGCTATCAGGTGGTTAAAAACTATGGCGGACAAGCATACGAAGCCGAACGTTTTGACAAAACATCAAAAAAGAACTTGCTCCAAGGTATGAAGGTAGTCGTTACCAATAGTATCAATACGCCAGCAGTACAGCTACTGATGGCAATAGCTATGTCAGTTGTGGTGTGGCTCGCACTGCGTCCATCGGTGATTGATAATATTTCAGCTGGTGAGTTCATCTCCTATATCGCTGCGGCTGGTCTACTAAGTAAGCCTGTTCGTTCGCTGACAGATGTGAACCAAAAATTGCAAAAAGGTATCGCGGCTGGTGAGTCAATTTTTGCTCTACTAGATGAGCCAGAAGAAAAAGACACTGGTGTGATCAGCTCAGCCCTAACGGGTGAGATGAAGCTTGATAATGTCAGTCTGATCTATCCGGATTCGACAGTGGCACTGCGCGACTTTACGTTAGATATACGTGCAGGAGAAACCGTTGCACTGGTAGGGCGTAGTGGTGCTGGTAAATCATCTTTAGTAAATCTATTGACACGCACCTTATCAACTTCTGCAGGGCAAATTACTTTAGATGGTATACCAATCGAAGATATCAAACTAGAGAGCCTACGTGCTCAGATAGCGATGGTCAATCAACAAGTGGTACTGTTCAATACGACGGTATTTAACAACATCGCTTATGGCAGCCTAGCCAATAAGAGTCAGTCTGAAGTTGAGCGCGCTGCAAAAGATGCCTTTGCTCATGACTTCATAATGAAGATGCCAAATGGCTACCAAAGCGAAATCGGTGCCGAAGGTTTGCAATTGTCAGGTGGGCAGCGTCAGCGCTTGTCTATCGCGCGTGCACTATTAAAAGACGCGCCAATTCTCATTTTAGATGAAGCAACCAGTGCGCTAGACAATGAGTCAGAGCATTATATTCAGCAAGCGCTAGATAATGTGATGAAAAATCGCACGACATTGGTGATTGCACATCGATTGACGACCATTGAGTCTGCTGATCGTATCGCTGTGTTGGATGCAGGGCAGATTGTCGAGTTAGGCACGCATACAGAGTTAATGCAGTTACAAGGCCATTATGCACAAATGTATGATCGTGATTTCGAATAGAGTCATATGATTCGGTTTTAATATACGTTTTATGATAAAGCGGCACTGAATTTATAGAATAAGTAGTCAATAAACATGAGCATTGAAACGACAGTGACACGTGCATGGCAACGCCAGGCTCTTTGGTTGTGGCTATTACTACCCATTAGCTGGTTGTACGGACTCATTACCATGCTCCGCCGTCAAGCTTATAAAATTGGTTTGCTATCAAGTTATCGTGCGCCCATTCCCATCATGGTAATCGGAAATATCAGTGTCGGTGGTAGCGGTAAGACACCATTGATTATTGCTTTGGTTAATTATTTGCAAGATCAAGGCGTCAAGGTAGGTGTCATTAGTCGTGGTTATGGTGGTGATGCCAGCCAGATGCCAGCATTGGTTAATGTGGATAGCTTACCTAATGTAGTTGGCGATGAGCCATGTTTAATCGTCAGCATGACAGGTGCCGCGATGGCGGTTTGCCCCAATCGTCAGCAAGCAGTGACCACCTTATTAGATGCTTATCCAGATTTACAGTTAATTATTGCAGATGACGGTTTGCAGCATTATGCATTGCAACGTGATATTGAGTGGATTGTCGTCGATTCGGCAAGAGGTTTTGGCAACAAGCAACTACTACCCACTGGCTTTTTACGTGAGCCAATGTCACGATTAGAAGGCGCAAATGTCATTTATCATGAAAAGTTAGAGACAGAAGCCATTTATAATAATAAAGACAATTTGCCTCTAGCCAATCGTTTGACTATGCACTTGATGCCTGACAAGTTGCAGCGCCTGTGTCAACTTAAATTAACTGATGCTAGAGCTACTGACTCCAAAGTGAAAATTGACATGCCTGAAAAGGGTAGTCAGGTATACGCCGTCAGTGGGATCGGTTATCCGCAGCGGTTCTTCGATACCCTAAGTTCACTAGGCTTTCATGTCATAGGTCATCCTTATCCTGACCATTATGATTTTAGCTTGGCTGAGCTCCTGCAGTATCGCGATGATCCTATAGTCATAACCAGTAAAGATGCAGTGAAAATTAGAGCATTGCTAGTCGAATATACAGGTAAGCAAGCACTGAGTTATGAGTATGAGGAGCTGGCAAGTAGACTATGGGTGTTACCAGTGACAGCCGTACTTTCTGATAGTTGTTATGACAATCTAGACGAGCAACTCAAGACACTAGGTATTCAGTCTGATCCTGATATCAGTATAAAGACTACGTAATAGATAACCGCTAATATTCTACATTGCCGCAAAATTTTATAGGAAAAACCATGCTATCAGTCACCACACCTGCCAAAACTCATATTGTTATTCCTGCTCGCTTTAAAAGCACACGACTACCTGGTAAACCATTACTACAGATACATGGTAAGCCGATGATTCTTTGGGTGGCTGAAAAAGCTCAGACAGCACACTTTGCAGATGATATGTGCATTGCAACTGATGATGCAGATATCGCTAAGGTATGCACGGATGCAGGATTCGATGTCGTAATGACTAGCCCTGATCATGCCTCAGGCACAGATCGTTTAGCAGAAGTGGCTGCCATAAAAGGTTGGGCAGACCATGATATCGTGGTCAATATGCAAGGCGATGAGCCGTTGGTACCGCCGCTATTATTAGAGCAGGTAAAAGCACTTCTGGTCGCAGACAATGATAGCGTGATGGCCACTTTATGTGAGCCTATCGATGACTATGAGACTTTTATGCGCCCATCAGTAGTAAAAGTGGTCAGTCAACAATCCAATGATTTACAGCGAGCGCTTTATTTTAGTCGCGCGCCCATTCCTTGCGATCGTGATGTCGTGTTGGCTGAGGATAATCAAAGACAACCACCGAAAAATGCGTATCGTCACTTGGGCTTATATGCTTATCGTGTGCGTCTCTTACAGCAGTTTGTACATTGGCCACAGACGCCGCTCGAAATGCTAGAAAGCTTAGAGCAATTACGTGTGTTAGAAAACGGTGGTCATATCGCGATTGCTGCCGCCGCTTGTCATTTACCAGCAGGTGTCGATACGCAAGAAGACTTAGATCGTTTAAATGATATGAGTCTAGCTGACTTTTTAAATCCTATCGGTAGTCTATAGATTAATAACCCAATTAAAAATTTATATCTTTTATTTAAAGCGTTATCAACGCGCTATATCCTGAATAATCGAGCAATGTTATAGGGCGACAGCTATGAATGACGCAACGGGAAATATGGGTACAGCAGATATCAACGACGGCATTTATTTTGCGCCCTTATTGCCATGGCAGCAGTCGTTATGGTCACAACTGACAGAGCGAGTATTGCAGCAGCAGTCTTTACCTCATGCGCTACTAGCAGCAGGTATGCAGGGTATGGGCAAGCGTGCTTTTGTATGGCGACTGGTCGCTTGGTTGCTATGTCGCAGCCGTGACAGTCATCCAATAGGTGCTTGTGGCACGTGTGAGAGCTGTCAATGGCTGAGATCAGGCACCCATCCGAGCTTGCAAGTACTGCCACTGGTCAGTATGCCTATCAGTGCAGAGCATGCTGATAATAAAGAAAAATCAGGCAGCACTGCCAAAGATAAAAAATCTAGCAAAACTGCTAGTAGTACTATTCTTAAGACCAAGGTAGATGATATCCGCGCCTTACAACCTTTTATTTATCAAGGTGGACAAGGAATGCGGATTTGCGTGTTAGACCATGCTGAGAAAATGACCATTGCTGCAGCCAATGCCCTACTAAAAACTTTAGAAGAGCCACAAGCACAAGTGCATCTATTTTTGATCAGTGATACGCCTGCCCAGTTGCTACCAACCATTAAAAGTCGTGTACAACAGTTGGCATTACAAACGATTGAGCCTGCAATAGCTGTTGACTATGTAACAGGTGAGCTGGGGCATACCATCAATCGTGAAGCAGTCAGTACCGCTGCCATTCATCAACTTATTCAGCTGGCCAATGGCGCGCCTTTAGCGGCGATAGCACTGGCACAAGCGCCTTGGTATAGCAAGCGTGCACTGTGGTTGACGACGTGGCAAGCGTTACGTAGTGGTAAACGTAGCAGTATCGCAGCCAGTGATTATTGGCAAAATCAGCTTAACATCGTAGAGTTTATCCAACTGTCTGAGCTGATGCTGCTCGATATACGCCGTGTTTGTCTAGGGCTGGATGAGCTACAAAAAGATATCAACTTATCAGCATTGCTAGAGGCTTATCAACCGACTGATAGTGGGTTGGAAGCATTTGCTAATAGCTTGCAACAAACCAAAATTGCACTACAACAAAATGTGCAAGAAAAATTTGCCTATGATAAGCTAATGCAAGAACTGGCATACTTATAAAGCAATTTTTATGGCATTTTATTATCGTTTGGTAATTGACTCAATGCTTTGCTCTACATACCGTTAGTCACTCATAAAAACACATTTAACCCAATTAATAAAGGAAGCTAACTATGGCGATGCCAGGACGCGGTGGGGTATTAACCTGCCATATTGAAAATATCGAAATGCTATATGCTAGCTACTTATCCTTTGTGAGTAATGGGGCATTGTTTGTACCTTCGACTCAAGATCAACAGCTAGGTGATGAAGTGTTTATCGCAGTTACCTTACCGAACTCTAGCGAGCGTTTACCTATGAACGGTAAGGTGGTTTGGATAAACTCTAAAACACAAGGTGGTCGTCCAGCAGGTTTTGCCGTGCAGATTGGTACGGATATTTCTGGTCAACGAATCAAAAACGAAGTTGAGCGACTATTGGCTGGTAAAGTAGATGGTTTGCAGGCGACTTATACGATGTAGTCTGTATAACTATCAATATTTTTATCCATTACGATAATTAGTTTTGAACAAATGCCGCTATAAAAAAGCAGCCTTATACTCGATATAAGGCTGCTTTTTAGCAAAAATATAAAAAACTGGCGGAATGTGAGAGTGTTCTAATAGCGCGGTGGCACATACATGTCGTTTGGGATAGGTTCACGGTAATATTCATCATCGCGTTTTCGATTGGGTAATTCCACCTCGTCACGTGGCACTTCTTTATAAGGGATTTGTTCGAGTAAATGGGCAATACAGTTCAGCCTAGCACGTTTCTTATTGTTGCCTTCTACTACCCACCACGGCGCTTCAGGAATATGAGTGCGCTCAAACATGGTTTCTTTGGCTTTGGTGTAATCTTCCCAACGTCGGCGCGACTGTAAATCCATCGGTGAGAGTTTCCACTGCTTAAGTGGATCATATATCCGGCTCATAAATCGCGCATGTTGCTCGTCATCGGTAATAGAAAACCAGTATTTTACGAGGCGAATACCTGAGCGTACGAGCATACGCTCAAACTCAGGTACTGATTGAAAAAACTCTTCATACTGTGCTTCTGTACAGAAGCCCATCACGTGCTCAACACCGCCTCGGTTATACCAACTACGGTCAAACAGTACAATTTCACCAGCTGCTGGTAAGTGGGCGACATAGCGCTGAAAATACCACTGCGTCTGCTCGCGTTCCGTGGGAGCAGGTAATGCGGCAACACGGCATACTCTAGGGTTTAAACGCTGAGTAATACGCTTAATGGCACCACCTTTACCAGCAGAATCACGCCCTTCAAAGATGACGACGATGCGCTCACCGCGATCAACGACCCAATCTTGTAGCTTTATAAGCTCTCGCTGTAGTCGGACCAATTCATGAAAGTACGTACGACGGTCTAGCTTTTCTTGCTCGCTCATCTCGCGTCCATCAAAACGAAAATCACGTGCACAGTCATCTATTTCATTTTCTAACTCTTCATCATAGGTATCGATTAAATCTTGATGCATTTTTCGACGCAACTCATCATCCAGAACTTCTTTTTCGATACGCTCTGAAAGAATAGCTTGTTCTCGATTGTATTGATCTATCTGCTTTTTAGTTGCTAAAGATTCAAAATCAGTCGTTGTACGTGGTTCTGACATCACAAATTTTTCAGAACCAAAAATGACTTCCCTTAGCTTTTCTAATAAATATTTTGTCTTACCCATAAATATTACCTTTGGTTGGCATATTGGATTTTGTAAGATACTACTCCTGGTTCGCTTTTATAATAACAAACTATAGGCAATAAAAAATGCCCTTTAATTAACTTAAAGGGCATTTTTGACAGACAGATGCTGATTAAAATAATAGGTCAGCGTATCTTTTTTTTTAAACTAAATGTAATCCAGATTATTTTTCTAGAATACAAGTCACACCTTGACCACCTGCTGCGCAGATAGAGATAAGTGCACGGCCTGAGCCTTTCTGATCTAGTAATTTAGCAGCAGTTGCTAAGATACGACCACCAGTGGCAGCAAATGGATGACCTGCTGCTAATGATGAGCCGTTAACGTTTAGCTTAGTACGGTCGATAGCCCCTAGCGGCGCATCAAGTCCTAAACGCTCTGAACAGAAGCTTTCATCTTCCCAAGCGGCTAGTGTTGATAATACTTGTGACGCAAAGGCCTCATGGATTTCATAAAAATCAAAATCTTGTAGTGTTAGGCCAGCACGTTCAAGCATACGCGGGACGGCATACGCAGGCGCCATTAGCAAACCTTCAGTCGTGCCTGATTTGCCGATGAAGTCAACGGCAGCGGTTTCTTGATGGACGATATAAGCCAATGGCTTAAGACCATGTTCTTTTGCCCATTCATCAGTACCTAATAGTACACAAGAGGCACCATCAGTTAGTGGGGTAGAGTTGGCTGCTGTCATCGTTGGATTGGCATTCTTTTTACCAAATACAGGTCTGAGTTTAGCCAGTTTTTCTAAGGTTGTGTCTGGGCGCAAGTTGTTGTCACGAGTCAAACCTTTATACGGCGTGATTAAGTCGTCAAAGAAACCTTCATCATAAGCACGTGCTAGATTTTGATGGCTATTAAAAGCCAGCTCATCTTGCGCTTCGCGGCTGACATTCCACTCAAGTGCTGTGATCGCTTGATGATCACCCATTGACAGACCAGTGCGTGGCTCACCGTTTTGTGGTGAATCGATTAGGTCTTTTGGATTTAGACCCATCAATGCTTTCAGGCGTTGTTTGTTGTCTTTTGCGGCACCCAATTTGATAAGTACTTTACGTAGGCCATCGCCAACTGCGATAGGCGCGTCAGAAGTGGTATCAACACCGCCAGTAATTGCTGAATCGATAAGACCCAGTGCGATTTTGTTGGCAGAAGCAAAGGTCGCTTGTAAGCCAGTACCACAAGCTTGTGAAATATCATAAGTTGGGGTATGTGGGTTGAGTGCAGTATTTAACGCGGCCTCACGAGTCAAGTTGATATCGCGGCTCAGTTTCATCACAGCACCAGCCACCACTTCACCTACGATTTCGCCTTGTAGATTATAGCGTTCAACCAAACCATCTAAAGCGGCCGTTAGCATGTCTGTGTTGCTGACATCAGCGTATGAGCCGTTTGAGCGAGCAAACGGGATACGGTTGCCCCCTAGAATAGCCACTCGGTTTAGATTTGAGGCAGGCTTCGCTTTGCTGGTCTTTTTAGCAGCAGCGGAAGAGGTCTTGATAGCAGTCGTTGCTGTTTTATCCTCAGTTGCTTTTTTGTCCTCAACCGTTTCAGCTTCTTTAGTCGAAGCACTTACAGTTTTTTTGACAGCTGTTTCTTTTTTAGTGCTGTCAGTAGAGGTTGCTTGTGAGTTTTCATTTTTTGTATCACTGGCTTTTACAACAGTGCTTTCGATAACAGGGCTATCAGGGTGGTTGTTTTTATTACTCATAATATTATCCTTAAAAAATATGGGTAGAAGAAAGAGAGGGTAATAATAAAAAATTCAATTGAATTAAAAAATACAGTTAAGAGATTCAAAATAGATAAGAGGTAAATATTATCATTTATTATGCGTTATGGCTGTTTAGGATAAAGCGTTTTTACGACCTTACTGTATATCTTTAGCAAACTATGTGACACTTATATATAAGGTTGATACTGGCTTTGAAAACAGTTAATAATATAACTTTCTTAGACTGGCTGGTATTGACTATTAACATTGCATAAAAGCTGTTTTGATAATATATTGTTATCGATAATTCTATTTACCATAACTTATAGGTCTGATTTTAGCATAATGTTATGGTTTTTAAATCTAGAAAAAGCGGCCGTCTTGTGTACTTGCTTGTTTACAGATTTTTGTGGACATTGTCAGTTTTTGGACTTGTTTATGATGGCAGTGTATAGTTAGGCCAGTTTTGTACGCACTTACTAAATATCAATAATTATAATGTTGCCGAGTCTATATGATAAGCACATTGCATTTTTTATTTTAATCATTTTTATAAGGATTATATTATGTCAGACCGTTACGGTGATTTTGTTCAGTCTTCTCTTGGCAAAAAAGTGGCCAAAAATTTGGGTTTGCCATTACCAGTGACTCTTGATCGTTTCGAGAGTGGTGAGAATTTAGTACGCGGTAGTGTGTTGGTTGGTCGTGCTAAGGGCGAGGATAAAAGCGTTAGCGCATCGATCTCACGTATTTTGTCAGACGTACATGCTGATGTTTATGTAAATAGCAGCGACGATATCAAAGACGAATTAGCTGATGCGAGCATCGAAGCAAAAGCCAATACCGGTGGCGATGACAAATTCAAAGTTCTATTGTTTGATGCCAGTAATATCGTCAATGCCGAGCAGCTCAAAGAAGTGTATGAATTCTTCCATGCTGTTGCTCGCCGTGTCGACAAATCTGGTCGAGTCATTATCGTTGGTCGTACACCAGAAAACATTACTGACATCGAAGCAGCAATGGCTCAGCGCTCACTTGAGGGCTTTGTAAAGTCTGTTGGTAAAGAATTTAAGCGCGGTGTTACGGCACAGCTTATTTATGTTGAAGAAGGTGCAGAGCAAAATCTAGATTCGACGTTACGATTCTTCACCTCAGCTCGTTCAGCGTATGTCTCAGGACAAGTTGTCCGCGTTAGCAAAGGCGAGTCAGTCGAAGTAGATTGGACGCAGCCTCTAGGTGGCAAAACCATGCTAGTGACTGGCGCAAGTCGCGGTATCGGCGAAGCAATCGCTCGTGTGTTGGCTCGTGAAGGCGCTCACATTATCTGTCTCGATGTACCGCAGCAGCAAGCTGATCTACAAAAAGTCGCGAGTGAAATCAGTGGTTCTGTCGTGACCGTTGACATCACTAGTGATGACGCAGGCAAAGAAATCGCTGAAGCAGCACAAAAGCGTGGCGGTCTAGATTCTATTATCCATAATGCTGGTGTCACACGTGATAAGACATTGGCAAACATGGATGAGAAAAAATGGGACATGGTTATCGATATCAACCTAGGCAGTATTGCTAGGCTAAATTGTTACTTACTAGACAATGACGTGCTAAAAGAAAATGCACGTATCGTATGTGTATCATCTATCTCAGGTATTGCAGGCAACATGGGTCAAACCAACTATGCCACCTCGAAAGCAGGTGTTATCGGTCTGGTTGATGCGACTGCTAAGCAACTAGAAGACAATGCTAAAGGCATGACCATCAATGCAGTGGCACCAGGGTTTATCGAAACTCAAATGACGGAAGCGATTCCATTTGCTATTCGTGAAGCCGGTCGTCGCATGAACTCAATGAGCCAAGGCGGCTTGCCAGTAGATGTTGCTGAGACCATCGCATGGTTTGCATCACCTGCTTCTGGTGGTTTGAACGGTAACGTTGTTCGTGTTTGTGGTCAGAGCTTACTAGGGGCCTAACACCTATTTCTAAGTAGACAGAAGTAATGATTAAGCCTATAGTAAATATATAATATAGTGCATTATTTATTATTTACCTCACATATGCTTACGAAAAAATTGCTGATAAATCGTAATAAAGCTGCCCGAGGGTGGCTTTTTTATGATAAAAACACAGAAACCATCAGCCAAATCATGTTTCGTTATAATAAGTGCTTGTAACCTGTATTAAAAATCACGTAGATTACTTATACTTTGGATTGAGTATAGCGCTTAAGATACTGTTTACTGGTAAGCCTTAACGAACGACTTTATAGCATCTCTGTATGCACCAAGAAAATTTGCTCAAGCCCCACTTAGGATTTATTATGTCAGACAAGCATTATGATGCGCTGCCAAAAGCGCATACGACCTACGCCAATATCGTCAAAAGTTTATTGCCTATCGTCAATAATGGTAAAGTTAGTAGAGATCAATTGCCGCAATCGACCTATTATGTGGACGATCTGCACATCGATCAGGGTAACTTAAACGATTATCGTAAAATTTGTGGCTTTGCTGATAATGGCAATATCCCGATTACGTATTTTTCGGTGCTGTCTCAAACGCTGCAAATGAACATGATGGTCAAAGAGCCGTTCCCATTTGCTATGCTAGGGCTGGTACACGTCGATAACAGTGTGACCCAGTATCGTCCAATTGGTGAGCATGAAACGGTCGCTATGTCTGTCACCTTTGATAATTTGCGTGACCATGCTCAAGGTCAGCAGTTTGATTTTGTGACAACGGTAAAATCAGAGGACAAGGTGATTTGGGAAGGTACGTCGACTTATCTGTCACGTAGCAAACAACCAAGCCGTAGTAAAGATAAAAAAAGCACACCGCGTCCAGTCGTGGTCAAACCGTCAGTCAATCCAAAAGGTGTACACAGTATCTTTGAAGTACCAGAAGATATCGGTCGTCGTTATGCCTTTGTATCAGGTGACTTTAACCTTATCCACTTACATCCATTATCTGCACGCGCTTTTGGCTTCCCTAAAGCCATCGCCCATGGTATGTGGTCAAAGGCTAAGTGTCTTGCCATGATGGATGAGTTGCCAGACGCTTGTACCGTTGATGTATCGTTCAAACTGCCTATCTTTTTGCCAGCAGAAGTCGAACTCATTGCTGATCCGGTAGCGCAGCTTGAGAGCGCAGATGGCACTTGTGAGTTTGGCTTATATAGCTCTAAGAATGACAAGCCGCATTTGGCAGGTACGGTTAAATTACAGAGTGATAGTTAACAAAAGCTAGCATAGAAGTCAGTAACATGGCTGCTGTTTAACTAACAACTATTTCAATAGCAAACTTAACGAACAACTTTATACTTATGACTGCACATACGGAAGCAACAAGCCCAGAACAACTTGATAATTCAGCTGCCAATGACGATGTCGCTAACAACGACGTTGCTAATAACGACGTTGTTAACAATGAGGCTGAGACTACAAACGTCACACCTGACCAAGAGGCTCCTGATAATGGTGTCGATTTAGCTGCCATTTTTGAGCCTTATTTTCGTCCTGATGATAACACCATTGTATGCGGTGCACTCGATGACGAAAAGGTAGTAGCTTTAGCGCAAGCGGGTGTCGAGCTAGTGATTAATTTGCAGCCTGATGATGAATTGAGTTTTGATGAATCATCAGCGATCGAGCAGGCAGGTATGCACTATGAGCATCTGCCTATTGGCGGCGCGGCGGATTTAAAACAGCTGAAAATATTGGCGTTTGACAACATATTACGCCAAAATCATGGCAAAAAAATCGCCGTACATTGCGGAACTGGTAACAGAGTTGGCGCGGCAATTGCCCTGCGTGCAGGTTGGTTGCGTGGGCGTAAGATGGATACTGCTATGGAACGTGGGCGCAGTCATGGTTTGACTAAGCTTGCCGAAGAAGTTCATAATCGTCTATTGGTACCACGTTAAAGTATAAGCACGTTTGACGAGTAAAAAGGCGACCGATAGGTGGCCTTTTTTTTGAGTAAATAAAAACAAGTTTAAACCGCTAATCGTACTTTTTGGGATTGGTATCATATTAAGCGCTAAGGTTTTTCATACTTAGCTATTCTACAAAACAGAGCAGGAAAACTATGACCGATAATAATAAAACCAATCATAATAATCAGATTAATACACAGCTTCAGCAGCACCTACAGCAACTGCTCACCGACTTACAGCTTGATGATGCGCCAGCAGGTGGTGCGGTGGTTGTCTATCAGGCTGGCAAGTGTATTGCTCAGGTAAGTACGGGCTTGGCACGTTTGGACATGTCATGGCAGCCTGACACTTTAGCGATAAACTTTTCAACAGGTAAAGGTATATTGGCGACACTGGTGCATGTATTGGTTTCGCAGCAGATGCTTGATTATGACACACCTATTGCACAATATTGGCCAGCATTTGCGGCACAGGGTAAAGGTGAGCTGACGCTACGCAATGTGATGTCACACCAAGCCAATTTATTTTCTATTCAAAGTATCGAGGTAGACAGTGAAGCCTTACTTGATTGGGAATACATGATCAAGACAGTTGCTGAAATGCCGATCACCGCACCAGACCATGCCGAGCTATATGACAGCGCCTATAGTGCTTTAGTTTATGGTTGGGTATTGGGCGGTGTCATAGAAACCGTTACTGAACTGTCTTTAGCTGAAGCGCTGCACCGTTATCTTACTGAGCCTTTAGGTATTGCTGATAGCTGTTATTTTGGCGTACCAACAAGCAAAGTTAACCAAGTGGCAAAGCTAGCCAAAGATTTTGAGTCATCAAATGAAGACAACTCACAACTGCGTAGTAAACGTCAAAAACCAACCTTAAAAGTAGATTCACAAAGTGTCTTGCATGCTTACGAAAACCTGCCTAGTTACTCATGTTGGCAGCAACAAGCATTAGCGAATATGAAATCGGCAGATATTGGTCAAGCTGATGAGCAAACCAGCTTACCTGTGTTGGACACGGCTTATATTAATCGTTTGTACTTTGACACGAGCAAGCTCAATCTAAAAAATTATAAGGCAGCGCTCATACCAGTTGGAAAACAAGCGATCGATTATCATAGTCGTGAGACACTACAGGCAGTCATTCCAGCAGCCAATGGTGTCGCTTCAGCTCAGGCATTGGCAACCATTTATGCCATGCTTGCCAGTGGCGGCGAGTGGCAAGGACAGACGCTTATTGATAGTACAACCTTTGAGCAGCTATCCACACCACAAGTCTCAGGACTAGATGCTGTCATGCCAGCAGCGATGCATTGGCGCTTGGGTTATCACCGCCGGTTTGATATTTGTCAAAACGAAGCCAATGAAACAGCTGATGTAAGCAAGCAAGGATTTGGGCACATGGGCTACAACGGTTCAGTAGCTTGGTGTGACCCTGAGCGCCAGTTATCACTTGCCTTTGTCCATAATTTTGATGCAACGATGCTCAATGATATCCGTCAGTTTGTGCTAACGGAATCTGTGTTGAGTATGATTGATGCAGCGCTTTAAAAACCTTATTGATAAGTTCAATGAGGCTTATTCGGTGTCATTTTAAGTAGCCTAGTTGCACTCAAGCCATGAATGAAGATTGAGGCTAGAATAACAATTGAGCAGACAATCCATAACTTGAGTGCGTCTTCATCACCGAAGAACCCTTGGTTCAGCGCATAAGATAAATAATACAACGTACCAATACCACGGATACCTAATGCTGAGATAGCGTATTTTTCAGTGCGAGGAAGATTTAGCCCTGATAAAGCGATAAACCCACCAATAGGACGTATCAATAATAAGAAGGTGAAGCTGACGATGTAAACACGCCACGTCAGCTCCACACCTGACTGTAATCCTTGACCTAGAAAAATGCCAAACATAACCAGTACGAGCGACATAAGCAAACCTTCGGATTGCTCTGCGAAATCATGGAGTTTGTGATGGTAGCTGTGCTCATGCTCTGAACGCCGGAAGGCAAATGCCGCAATAAAGACAGCGATAAAACCATAACTATGTACAAACTCTGCTAATCCATATGCTACAAGTGTCAGGGCGATGACCACATAGCCTTGAGAAATAGTAGTGTCTTGGCTATATTTCGAAAATACCAGCTTTGCCATGACTTTACCAACAACGATGCCAACGACCAAACCTGCGCCAATTTTCCACAGTACATCATGGGTAAACCACGACCAAAGCATCTCACTAGTAAAGCTATTACCTTCACTAAATACTTCTGCTATTTTTATTGCCAAATAAACGAAAGGGAAAGCCAGTCCATCGTTAAGTCCTGCCTCTGAGGTAAGGGTAAAGCGCGGTGTGTCTTCGCCGCCTGTATTAGGCGGCCCTACCTGAATGCTAGATGCCAATACCGGATCGGTTGGGGCTAGCACAGCCCCTAGCAAAATAGCTGCTCCAAGGCTCAAACCAAACGCATAATATCCCAAAATGGCCATCGCAAAGATACCAATCGGCATGGTAATCAGTAATAGGCGTACTGTCGGCCTCCACAATCGCCAAGACAGCTTGGTATCAATCTTAATACCAGCGCCTACCAATGATACGAGCACCACAATTTCGGTTAATTTTTCGATGATTAAACCGTTATCCATCGGATCTAAAAATGATAGGGTCGTCCACCAATAGCCCATAATTAGACCAAAACTGACCTGTAGCATAGGCAGAGAGATGGGTGTGCGCTTAAACATAATAGGAAACAACGCTCCTAATAAAAAAGCGACACCGCAAATTAATAAGAATAAATTATAGTTTTCGATCATAAGGAGTAGGCACGTCGTGGTTTTTAAGGGGGCAGTTTTGATAACCCTTATCATGACGCCAAAAAAAATCAATTACCGCAAAAAATCGTTATTAAAACGTCTGCTACGTTGTTTTTTGGTGAAAAAAAGCCTGCATAAGATATGCAGGCTTTTCATGGGTCTTTAGATTGATGTGTTTTAAGATAATTTATTTACCTTAAAACACAGTCTGCACGTTCTAGCGTTCTACTTGGCTCACATCACGGACAGCACCAGTATCGGCACTGGTCGTCATAGCAGCATAGGCACGTAGCGCAGGGGTCACATGACGATCACGGCTCACAGGCTTCCATGCATCGCGCCCGCGTGCTTCCATCGCGTCTCGGCGAGCGGCCAAGTCGGCATCACTAACTTGCATGTTGATGGTACGATTTGGGATGTCGATATGGATGGTATCGCCTTCTTCAACCAGACCGATGGCACCACCTTCGGCTGCTTCAGGGCTGGCGTGACCGATTGATAGGCCTGATGTACCACCAGAGAAGCGACCATCGGTGAGTAGGGCGCACTCTTTGCCTAAGCCTTTTGACTTTAGGTAAGTCGTTGGGTACAGCATTTCTTGCATACCTGGGCCGCCTTTAGGGCCTTCATAGCGGATAATGACCACATCACCGGCAACGATATCATCAGCCAATACCGCAGCGACGGCATCATCTTGTGACTCAAATAGACGCGCGCGACCAGTAAATACTAAGATACTTTCGTCAACGCCTGCGGTTTTAACCACACAGCCACGCTCGGCGATATTGCCATACAGTACGGCCAAGCCACCATCTGTAGAATAGGCATGTTGGGCACTACGGATACAACCAGACTCGCGGTTAACGTCTAAATTTGACCATTCTTTTGATTGTGAAAACGCTTCAGTGGTACGTACGCCACCAGGCGCTGCAAGGAATCGTGCACGCGCCTCAAGGTTATCAGCGTTCATGATATCCCACTTATCAATCGCTTCTTTCATCGTTGGACTATGAATGGTTGGTACGTCAGTGCTCAGTAATCCAGCACGATCAAGCTCAGCCAATAACGCAAAGACACCGCCAGCACGATGCACATCTTCCATATGGTATTTTTGTGAGGCAGGTGCAACTTTTGCAAGACAAGGCACACCACGACTTAGACGGTCAATATCATGCATTTTAAAGTCGATTTCTGCTTCATTAGCAGCCGCTAACAGATGCAAAATAGTATTGGTCGAGCCGCCCATGGCGATATCCAAGGTCATTGCATTTTCAAAAGCCGCTTTGCTAGCGATTGAGCGCGGTAACACTGAATCATCATCTTGCTCATAGCGACGTTTGGCCAATGACACAATGGTGCGACCTGCCTCTAAGAATAGCTCGCGACGTAGTGAGTGAGTAGCAAGTAGAGAGCCATTACCCGGTAATGCCAAGCCTAAAGCTTCGGTCAAGCAGTTCATTGAGTTAGCAGTAAACATACCAGAGCATGAACCACAAGTTGGACACGCTGAGGCTTCGATAGCGGCTACATCTTCATCACTAATGCTGTCATCAGCGGCATCCATCATTGCATCAACAAGATCCAGTTTACGAACTGCGCTGCTGTCACTGCTATCAGTATTGTGGCTCTTACCAACGGTACTGGCTAAAATCTTGCCCGCTTCCATTGGGCCACCTGAAATAAATACCACTGGGATATTAAGGCGCATAGCAGCCATCAACATACCCGGCGTGATTTTATCGCAGTTAGAAATACACACTAGCGCATCCGCGCAGTGAGCATTGACCATGTACTCGACAGAGTCGGCAATTAGGTCGCGACTTGGTAGCGAGTACAACATACCGCTATGACCCATCGCAATACCATCATCGACCGCAATAGTGTTGAATTCTTTGGCAACGCCACCTGCTTGCTCAATCTCACGTGCGACCAGTTGTCCAAGATCTTTTAGATGCACGTGACCAGGTACAAACTGGGTAAATGAGTTGGCAATGGCAATAATTGGCTTGCCAAAGTCGCCGTCAGTCATGCCAGTTGCACGCCATAATGCGCGAGCGCCTGCCATATTACGACCACCAGTAGAGGTTTTTGAGCGATAATCCATGTGATATTCCTTACAAATAGGCGAGGTTTGTGAAAATGTGCAGCCTCAGCTGTGATATTGATAGTGTGCTTTTTATGATGCGTGAGGACTAGTGAATAATTCTAGGTTGTTACCATACCATTAGCTATGAATACCTAAAAACAATTCGTTGCTTATGATAAATGATGGATCAAAAAAGTGCTATTCAAGACGCTCTAATATCGCCGTCTCAAACCACGGCAGCTCAACTTTATCTGCATCCAGTTTGGCGATAATCGCTAACGCATGAGTCGACGGCAAAAGCTGATAGTCGCTACTCACATCGATGTTCATAATCTGATCGTTGGTTGGTGCTTGTTCGTCGATACTGACCAGTGCCTGCTGAGTGTTTTTATAGAGCACATCCACTCGGCCAAAAAACTGCCAGTCTTTAAAAGCTGCGGTAATCGCGTCTGCGGCTTCCTTGGTATAGATTTGCTGCGTCTCTTTGCCTGAGTTGGTCCAATGTAGACGTACTGCTAGTTGCAGAGTCTCACTAAAGACAACCAATGAGCCAATGACTTTGACATGCCACGGGCTACTCAATAGCGCTTCACTAATACCAATGAATTGAGCGGCTTCATGAGCCGTCATGGGTATATTGAATTTAGCCAGTAGCGCAGGTGTGAGTGGATGCGTCTGTTTAATCACATCGTCTAAACTGTCGTAATGATATAGAAAGGGCAGCGGAAGGTCTTGAGTGACTGTTTTTTTACTGATTTTACAATTATGAATCCGCCAAGCGATTGTTTTATCCGTTAAGGCATCTGCTAAAATAATAGTATTAGGTGCAAGGGTTTGCGGACTATTACTAGCGTTTGCTTGCTCCGCATCGTTCGCAGACACTGTGTCATCGGATACAGAGATTGATGGCGTATCATTAAGTATGGAATGAGCGTGATTGTCATCTGATTGAGTCGTCAAGGTAGGCGAGTCCATAAACATCATGTTATTAAAATAGAGGGTTAATATAACATTTTAAGGGTGTGCCCCGCCAATAAATTGGTGATCTGAGGAAGTGATTTATGCTGATAAAAGAATATCATTGGGTAAATAGTCAATTATGAACTAGTCGTATTTTGTTTGTTAAAAGAATGTAGAATATAACCGAATTTTTAGATAAGTATATAGATAGAATAATTAATGAAAACCCTTTCCGATAACGAATCTATCCAAGAATGGATGACATCAGACCGTCTCTATGAAGAGTATCTCTTCTTTTATTTACTCATATGCCTATTTTGGTTTTTCGTTGGTTTGTTTTCTATTGGTATACGCATACCAGTATTCAACGATATTCAAAACCTAATCCTCAACTCAGTATGGTTCTTGCTCTTATGTGTGGCCTTAAGTGTTCCTAAGTTTTGGTATCGGCTGATAAAAGGCAAAAATGCGTACCTGTTTCAAGCCACTGCCAAAGTGTATGAAACGCTAGACAGCATAGAGGATATTGAGCAAAGAGAGCAGGTACATAAGCAGATTACTAGCAATGGCAAGTTGCCACCTAACCGACTAGAAACGCTATCACTGGCATTTTTATTTGCATTCATACTCTTCGATATATTGTATATCCGCTGCTGGATAAGAGATCTGAGCCTAGTATGGCAGCCTGACTGGGTCAATGCCTGCATTGGTTGGATACATAATAACTTGACGCTACCACCACTTAACGAAAATAGGAAGCTCTTTAGTTTGTCATTTGGTGATTACAATGGACAAGAAAAGATACTGAAAGAATATTTTGGAGATGAATGGGCATTTTTGGCTTCTCCATTTGGTGATGCCGCAATGTTTTACCACTTTATTCGAGTGATGATGTTTATTCCTATCTTAGCGGCATTGTCGATCGTATTGTGGAAGCCGCTGAAATGGCTGGGAATGCAGCAGATTGATCCCAGAAATATTCATAGTGTCATGTCTTTTTTACGTAGTTGTGCTTGGTCACTTATCTTTGGATTTTTTATGACTATTGGCACGTTAGGTTTTTTAACCAATGCAAACTGGTTCACATTAGGTCTGATAGATCAAGAAGCATGGTTCGAGAATTTATATATCAACGGTTTATATATATTTATCGTTTTTGGTATCCGGTTTTTTTATGGCTGGCTCGTTTTTTGGAAAAGTGTTTTTTTAAAGCTCGTTAATAAAGCCAGTTATAATTGATTTAATAATCTTGATCTCACATTGTTGGCTTGTACTCAGTTTGGATTTCGTCCACTATATAAAAAGTGATCAGCACCATTATAAATATAATGAAGTATCTAATAATCATGTAATCAAAGGAAAAATAATGACTGAATTGAATCAACAAACTACTTATGATGACAACAACATTTTTGCCAAAATGCTAAACGGTGATATTCCCTATCATAAAGTGTATGAAGATGATAAATCGCTCGCCTTTATGGATATCATGCCGCAAGCAGAAGGCCATGTATTGGTCATACCAAAACAGAAGGCCGTTGATTTGGCGGATCTGGAGCCTGAATATGCTGCTGCGGTGTTAATGACGTCTAAGAAAGTCATGCAAGCCCAGCGCCAAGTATTTGAGCGAGAAGGAATTATTCAAATGCAATTAAATGGTGCGCAGGCAGGGCAGACAGTGTTTCATTATCATATACATTTGATTCCTAGCAGTATTCATGAGCTGGGTCGCCATGCCGCTGTGATGGCTGATCAAGAGCAGTTGGCCAATTTGGCTAAGCAGTTGGCAGCGGTGATTGATGCTGAATAAATAAAATATAATCAGAGATTAGGGCGTGTCTTCAATGCACTCGATAGTCATCTAAATGGGCTAAAAATGGCTAGATCTTGCCAAACATCGTCAAATAGCTGGTTAATATCCCGATATTATCTGCGCTATTTTTCTTGTTTGACGGCAATTTATCTCATTTTTGTCACCATTTTTGAAATGAAGACACGCCCTAGAAACATTAATCTCGCTTGAGACGGCAGTTATAAATCTCGAATAGGTCTATATCAATAAAAAGGTAGCTAACAAGCTGCCTTTTTTTATTGCTTGGTAATAGTCATGTAACAATCTTTGAAGTAATGTTACGAATCCAGTGCTTACCTAGGGTTTCTGAAAGGAGTGTGATAAAAATCATACCTATCTACGTTCGTTTGATTCATTTTGAGGACATTATTTTTTATGAGTAAATTACCTCGTTCGACTATTTTACTGCCAGTGTTTGTACCAGCAGCGATTATTATGCTGTTATTGGTGGTTGGTACGGCTATCAATCCTGATGCAGCGGGAGCGCTGTTCAGTGATGTGCTGAATTTTACCACCGAAACGTTTGGTTGGTTTTATATGCTGGCAGTAGCATTGTTTTTATTATTTATTATCGCATTGGCCTTTTCGCCTTATGGCGGGATTAAGCTTGGGCCTGATCATGCAGAGGCTGAGTATAAGTTCCTAGAGTGGTTTGCCATGCTGTTTTCGGCAGGCTACGGGATTGCGCTGCTCTTCTTTGGTGTTGCAGAGCCTGTCATGCATTTTGCCAGTCCGCCTATGTCTGCGCCAGAGACCATTGCCGCTGCAAAAGAAGCGATGCAAATTGCTTACTTCCATTGGGGTTTTCACATTTGGGCAATTTATGCAGTAGTAGGTTTATCGCTGGCATATTTCTCCTTTCGCCATGGCTTGCCGCTGTCGATGCGCTCCACGTTATATCCTTTGATCGGCGATAAGATACATGGCCCTATCGGTCATGCAGTCGATGTGTTTGCGATTGTCGGTACCATGTTTGGTATCGCGACCAGTTTGGGGCTATCGGTATCGCAAATCAACGCGGGTCTGAATTATCTCATGCCAGATCTGGTTCCTGTTAGCACAGGGGTTCAGGTCATTGCCATTGCAGTGATTACCGCTGCTGCACTGGCATCAGTGCTGGCAGGTATGGATAAAGGCGTCAAGCGACTGTCTATCTTGAATATGCTATTGGCAACCGCCTTGATGCTATTTGTATTCATTGTGGGGCCGACGATATTTATCCTTAACGCCTTTATGGAAAATACAGGTAGCTACTTGGGTAATATTGTTGAGCGTACCTTTAGTCTGCAAGCTTATGAGCATAATGACTGGATTGGTAACTGGACGCTGTTTATCTTTGCATGGACGATTGCGTGGGCGCCGTTTGTTGGCTTGTTTATCGCCAAAATTAGCCGTGGTCGTACGATTCGTGAGTTCGTGTTAGGGGTGATGTTAGTACCGACTTTCTTTACTTTCTTTTGGTTTGCCGTATTTGGTGACACTGCACTGAATATGATTATGATTGATGGCTATAATTCACTAATTGGTGACGTGCAAAACAATCAAGCGATTGCTTTGTTTAAACTATTAGAGAACTTACCATTTACTCAATTCGTCTCTTCACTAACAGTTCTATTGATTATTACCTTTTTTGTGACCTCATCGGATTCTGGCTCATTGGTCATTGATGCGCTAGCGGCTGGTGGCCGTAGTGATACACCATGGTGGCAGCGGACGTTTTGGGTCGTGACGGAAGGTGCGGTCGCGTCAGCACTGCTATTGGCTGGTGGACTAGAAGCCTTGCAAACAGCTGCTATTGTGAGTGCCTTGCCATTTGCCGTTATTATGTTGATTGCGATGTTTGGGATGTGGCGTGCGTTACGTATCGAAGGTCATCGTAACCAAAGTTTGGATAATAATAGCAAGCTACCACCGCATCTATTAAATTCATCAGCATGGCGCGATCGTATTGATTACATCACCGATCAGCCTACACGTGACAAAGTCTTAAGCTATATTAAAAACGTGGTGATGCCATCGATGACTGAGGTTTCAGAGAAGTTCGCTGAAACAGGTTGGAAGCCCTCTGTAAATTATGATGCTATTAATAATCGCGCGATACTTGAATTACAGCGCGGTGACGATGTTGAGTTTTGGTATGAAGTGCGCTTGTCAGAGCATGATGCCCCTGATTATTACACTGAAAAAATGGCCAATGATTTGCCACAAGAGCATCATCACCGTGCAGAAGTATATCTGCGCCGTGGCGGTCAAACCTATGATTTGTATGGTTATAAGTCAGACTCTGTCATCAATGATATCATCGACCAGTTCGAAAAATATCTGCACTTCTTAAACGTGTCTCCAGATAGCCTACCATGGCGTATGCAAGAGCACGATGAAGACATTACATTAGAGCAGGGCAGTGTGTTTGATAAATAATCGGCTTGATGATGAATTAGTGTTTATCGATGCAAGTTATTCACGTTAATAGCTTGCAATAAGTGCAGGATTCCTTAGAATAACGGCTTGTTTTCTCTGCAGATCAAGCCGTTTTTTTTATGTCTATAGATTCTCCTGTTTTACCCTCGTCTTTGCCAGTGTCTGATCATCCATTATTGCAGCCGTTAACTATCGGTGGTCTGACGATTGAAAATCGTCTGATGGTGGCTCCTATGGCGGGTGTGACAGACAATCCTTTTCGCCGACTGTGTAAGTCATTTGGCGCAGGTCACGCAGTCAGCGAGATGATTATCGCTGATACTGCTCTTTATGCACGCAAAAAATCACTCTATCGTGCCAATTTCGATAATGAAATTGCGCCTATTTCTGCGCAGATAGCAGGAGCGGAACCGGATAAGTTGGCTGAAGCTGCTCGTTATCAAATTGATAATGGTGCGCAGATTATCGATATTAATATGGGCTGCCCTGCCAAAAAAGTTTGCCGTAAGCTGGCAGGATCTGCGTTGCTGCAAGATGAAGATTTGGTTGCACGTTTGCTCGATGCAGCTGTCAATGCAGTCGATGCCCCTGTGACATTAAAGACACGACTGGGTTATGAAAATGGCCGTGAAAATATCTTGCGAGTGGCCAAGCGGGCAGAGCAAGCAGGCATTGCCGCGATTGCCATTCATGGGCGTACGCGTGAGGATATGTATACGGGCGAAGCACGCTATGAGCTGATACGCGAAGTTAAAGAAAGCATCAGTATTCCAGTCATCGCCAATGGTGATATCGATAGCGCACAAAAAGCCCAACGTGTGTATGAGCTGACAGGTTGTGATGCCGTGATGATAGGGCGTGCCGCCCAAGGTCAACCATGGATATTTCGTGATATTGGGCATTTCTTACGAACTGGTGAGACTCTAGAGGCACCTAGTGTCAGTGAAATCAAAGAGATTGTATTGGCACATTTACAAGAGCTATATGGCTTTTATGGTGAGTATTCTGGATGCCGTATCGCGCGCAAACATATCGCTTGGTATACGACGGGTATTCCAAACTCTAACGCCTTTAGGCAAGCGATGTATGGTGAAGAGAGTACTGCTGGTCAGTTTCGCGTTGTAGAGAGTTTTTTAAAAGCCCATGAGTGATAAGTAGCGCAAGTGTTTACTGCCACAGAAGTATTGGGTTATTGAATCGATGAAATCGCAAATGCAGTAATCACGCTATTATAAGTTTTTGAATTCCCAAAGTCGTCAAATTATCTGGATGCGATGGCTGTTTTATTCACTTTAGTCCATGCTTTCTTGCTATTCTATAATTGAGATGTTCATAGGCATAGGACAAACAAAAAGGAATTTTTATGGCCAATCCCTCGAAACAAGCGATAACCAAAGCAGTAACAGGTAGGAATATTATTATTACAGGAGCTTCAAGTGGTATTGGCGAACGTACGGCTTTTTTGCTTAGCGAATGCGGTGCTCATGTTATCCTATTGGCACGTACTGAAGACAAACTGAAAGCCGTTAAAGAAAGTATCGAGGAGCTTGGTGGTAATGCTGATTATTACCCTTGCGATTTGACTGATATGGATGCTATTGAAAAAGTTAGTGAGCAAATTTTGATGGATTTTGGCCATGTTGATGTCTTGGTGAATAACGCTGGTCGCTCGATTCGTCGTTCAGTTCATGAATCGGTCGATCGTTTCCATGATTTTGAGCGTACGATGGATATCAATTACTTTGGCGCCGTTAAAATAGTTCTTGGATTTTTGCCGACGATGATTGAACGTCAGACGGGTCAAATTGTCAACATATCCTCGATTGGTGTACTGGCAAACAGTCCGCGCTTTGCCGCTTATGTCGCATCCAAGTCGGCATTAGATGCTTTTAGTCGCTGCTTAGCCGCTGAAGTAAAAGGGGACAATGTGACGATTACCAATATCTTTATGCCATTGGTTCGTACGCCTATGATTGCCCCAACCAAGCTATACCGCTACATGCCTGCGTTGATGCCTGATGAAGCCGCGTTGATGGTCGCAAGAGCTATCGTCGATAAGCCAAATAGCATTGCCAGTAATATGGGCAAGTTTGCGTCAGCTACTTATTCATTGGCACCAGCGATCAACGTTGGCATTCAATCGATAGGTTATCGTATTTTCCCAAGCACCCGCGCTGGAATGACTACCGATAAGAAGTTAAACCTTGCCCAGCGTGCTTTTGCCAGAATCCTTCCTGGTGAGTATCATTAAAACAGCAGATTGATTGGTTCTGATATAAGATCAAAGAGGATACTGCGGTATCCTTTTTTAGTACCTGAAGAGATATTAATACTGGGTAGAGCAGCGGTGCTTTTTAGCTATCTAGTGACTAGAACCACGAGACTATTAGATGCTTTAAGCTTTTGTTTTTAGCACCTCAGCATAGATGCCTCGTTTACGATGCTAACCAATGCGGTTGAGAGTATAGTAGAATGAGTTTGCCATGATTTAATCATCTCGACTTCTATGCTCAACGAGATTACCAATTAAGCTTTGCACATCCGAAAAATCCTAACAGCCACACAAATGCACATTAAGCACTCATTCTCTGAGTGTTAAAGAATTCACATAAGATAATTCAAAGAGGTAAGAATGTTAGTTAAATTGCTACGAGAAGGTCTAGGACGAATTATTGCTGGTATAAGTGTCATGACTCAAGGTAATGCTATGAAACGTACTGAAGAAGATCAAGCTCTTGTTAATAAGGCTGGTGAAAGTTTATCGTTGTACCAATTTCAATCTTGTCCTTTTTGCGTAAAAGTACGTCGTCAAATTCATAAGTTGAATGTACCTATTGAGCTTCGAGATGCAAAAAATAATGCACAATTTCGCAATGAGCTGGCTGAAAATGGTGGGCGAATAAAAGTGCCTTGTTTACGTATTCAAGAAAACAACGATGTTCAATGGATGTATGAATCTAATGATATCAATGCTTACTTGCAACAGCGTTTTGGCTAGGGCGTGTCCTCAACTCGAACAACAACTGTTAAAACGGCTAAAGTATGAGCACTGAAAACATGGATATCGAAAGCGAAACCGCTAACCAAGCTAACCCAATAGAAATCATCTATGAAGATGAGCATCTAGTAGCGATTAATAAAGAAGCTGGTCTACTGGTGCATCGCAGTTGGCTGGATAAAGGCGAGACGCGCTTTGCTATGCAACTTACCCGTGATGCAGTCGGCTGTCATGTGTTTCCAGTGCATCGGTTAGATAAGCCTACATCAGGTGTGTTGTTGTTTGCTAAGAGCCCAGCCGTGGCGCGCAGCCTTACTGAGGCGTTTACGGCACACGAAGTGACCAAGCAATATTTAGCCGTGGTGCGCGGCTTTATGTCAGAGCAGGGCAGCGTTGATTATGCGTTGAGCTTTAAGCCTGATGCCATCGCTGACAAGTTTGCCAATTTGGACAAACCCGCTCAAGAGGCGGTGACTCATTGGCAGAGTTTGGCACAAATTGAGCTGCCGTTTGCAGTGTCAAAAAAGCATGACACTAGCCGTTATAGTCTCATGCGCTTGACACCAGAGACTGGGCGTAAACACCAGCTGCGTCGGCACATGAGACATTTATTCCATCACATTGTAGGTGATACCAGCCACGGTGATATACGTCACACACGATTTTTCCGTACTCAATATGACTGTACGCGCATGCTGCTGCATGCTCAAACGTTAGCGCTCAGCCATCCGGTCACTGGCGAGCCGTTATTGCTAAAAGCAGGATTAGACGATCAATGGATGCGTATCATGGAAGAATTTGGTTGGGTAAGTAGCGCTGAAGATTGAGCAACATAAAGTTGAGGGGTTATTTTCGATAATCCCTTTATCTTGTCTGAAAAGGTTTAATATTCTCTATCTTGCATTTAATTGTTGATACTTATTACAACCATCTTGATTCCCATTGTCGCAAGATTTACCAAACCATTCTTTAGCAGTTTCAGAATTCTGACGCACGCCTAAGCCTGCGTCATACATCAACCCAAGATTGTATTGAGCCTTAGCATCGCCCTGATTCGCTACTTTTTCATACCACACAGCCGCTTTCGCATAATCCTGGCGTAAGCCCTCGCCTTTGAGATACATCACTCCAAGGTTATATTGAGCCTCAGGAATTCCTTGATCCGCAGATTTTTTATACCACTCGGCTGCTTTTTCAGAATCCTGACGCACGCCTAAGCCCTTGTCATACATCACTCCAAGGTTATATTGAGCATCAGCATACCCTTGATTAGCCGATTTTTTATACCATTCAATGGCTTTCGCAGAATCCTGATGCACACCTTGGCCATGGTCGTACATCATTCCAAGGTTATATTGAGCCTTAGCATTATCTTGATCAGCCGCTTTTTTATACCACGCAGCTGCTTTAGCATAATCCTGATGCACACCTTGGCCATTGTAGTACATCACTCCAAGGTTATATTGAGCATCAGCATACCCTTGATTAGCCGATTTTTTATACCACGCAGCTGCTTTAGCATCATCCTGATGCATGCCTTGGCCGTTGTTGTACAGTATTCCAAGGCTATATTGAGCATCGGCTGATACTTAACAATAGATAACAAAATCATTTTAAATAAATACGGCTCTAAACTTGATGACACTGATACATTTGCCTAGAAATAATACCGTTTTCTATGGAGGTGCATGAAAGAAGTCGAATACCAAGTCACCTGCAATAAATCGCCAAGACAGGTGTGGTTTGATTATTATCTTCAGGCTGCGTAACTAAAATTTCGGGAGTTTCCCAAGTTTATGTGTCCGGATTGACGGATGGGCTCAAAACCTCTTATCAGGTGTCCTAAATTAGTTGACCACTACACCCCAACTTACTCTTCATTCAGACCTTTATGTTGCACTGCTAGTTGAATCCACGACTTGTTCCATAATCCAAAATAGGAATTAAATAATCAGATTTATTTAATTCCAAATATAAGCCTTTTTATTATTGCCAAAAAACATTTGCTCCCATAATCCTTCTTGTTCAATTACTTGCACCTTTCCATCTTTTTCAATTGTTAGAATTACCTTACCTAGTGTTCTTATATACGTTGGGTTAGCCCCCATCATTTTTGCCATTGTTCTTTTTGCAAAGGAAAGAGAGCTAAGAAGACTATCCACAGCAATATCCTTCTCTCGTATAAATTCTACTTTATATACCGTACCGTCATCAGACTCTTGAATATAAGTTAGGCTATTATCATAGAACTTACCTGTCACTGGGTGTTGTATCGTGTCGCCTCTAATAACAACTGTTTTACTTTGGTCAAATTCGAAAATAACACCATCTTTTGCAAGCATAAACTGAGATATCTGAGTGAATCCTGTCTCTTCTTTCGAGATAATATCACTGGCAATGATATTGTATTCTCCAACTTTAGCTCGCCCCCAATACCAATGATTAATAATTTTATCCATTGAGATATTTCCCCAATTATGATCATGGTATCCCGTGCCTTTAAGCTCTTTAGTAACACCATCAACGGTTAAATTAGCGGTAATATCTGATGAAGGCTGTGCAACAAACCATGCCATAAAGTTCTCTTTTTTATCGTCAAAGTAGGCATATCCTGTATCGGGTCTCCACATAGGAAGAGTGGATTTCATAAAAGCACTAAATTCTACTGAGCCATCATTAAAATACAACTGATAGTCTCCATCTACATATTTTAAATAAGAGTCTCCAACGCTAACGTCTCCTTTTTCTTTTGAGGCATTAATTAAAGTCCCTTCTGGCTCATTTACACTTCTTTTTACCTCAGTTCCATCAGGGTAGGTAATCGTTAATTTTACGTTTGGATTAGAAGGGCCTGATATATCAAAACCACTCGTTGTATAGAATGCGGCAACGACTGTTATTCCATCGTTTAATTCCATATCAACATACCACCACTCATATGAGCCAGATTTCCCATCTGTTCTCATACCGTCTTCCCATATGGCCGTCTCACCTTCTTTAATGCCTAACTTTTCATACATTTCTGCTGATTTCGCTTGTCCTGCAAACTCATGAACGCCATCATTTATTGGTTCTGACGTGCATGCCGTTAAAAAAGCAACTACACAAAAAATTGTTATCGTTTTAAAAACTTTATTTTTAAACATTTCATTTTCTTCTATTACGTTAGATGACGTTGCGGTAAAACACTTATAAGTGTCTACCTAATTTGCTTATAAACAGATCTTTGCCTTTAAGTTTACCAGTAACCCAATTACCCAATAATATTCCGGCACAATATTATGATTATGCCGGAATAGTTTATCTACCTTAATAGTAAAGCTTATTAGCCTAATTTTTTTTCATGTTTTTATTGCTTAAAACTTTTACTGTACCTAGAACAGTAACAAAAAACATTGTGAATATAGAAACCAATGCCAAAGATCCAAGTAAATCCTTAGTCCACCATTGATGACCATCCAATGTCGTAATTAAAGTATTTTCATTAAAGATATAGGTTGTTATGAACTCAACAGCAATAACGCCATACATTAAAATAGGTTGTAACCAATGGTTTCTGTCATATATTGATATTGCTTCTTCAGGAAACTTCTCACTTTGTGATCTTTGATACAGTGCAAAAATCTGAAATATTGTGAACACACATAGGAACCATCCTAGAAAATTACTAAAAGGAACTCCAAAAAATACACCGCCATTTTCCCATGTCCATGCTTTTAACATAGTGGCTCTATGTGGATCCATTGAAAGATCCCACATTACCATAAGGAATGATGCTATCAGTGGAACTGTATATACTGAAGAATCTTTAAGTTTAGCATCAAACTTATCTAGTAACACATGTGCTACTGTCCATGTTAGGTACCCCACTGCAAAATATGAAGGCATTATCTGAATTGGAACAAGCCATATCTTTTGTCCAAGAAATGCAGAATAGTCATAACTCCCAAATGGGAAGCCCGTCAGAATACTAATCGTTTCATAAGTCCAACTTACAACACAAGTAATGATAAAAAATATTAGAAACTTTTTAAGACCATATTTGTGTATTCCGTGAACACATGCAAATACGAACAATACAATCGTTGTATAAAAAGGCGTTAATGGGCCAAGTAAGCCATCACCAGTACTTCCGAGAATGAAGTTTAGTACAGCAAGTAAGGCTATACACATCCACATGGTTTGTTGTTGAAATTTTGTGTTTATCATTGTTGAATTTCCAACCTATCAATTTTAATCTTCCAAACCAAAGAGTTTACGATATTTACTAATGAATAAATCTTTGCCTTTGATAGCACTCGTTATCCAGTTTCCAAACGTACCAATAACCAAAAATGAATTGCCTTTTTTAGGACCTAGCGGTAGAAATAACGGAGATTTTCCGTCTTTCCATGGTTCATAAGGTTTAATTTCTGCTAGTTGCTGTTCTGCTGCTAGTGCTTTGAACGTTTTGCTTAGCCAAGGCACCTGTCGGCCAACAGCTACAATCGTCATTGCATCACCCCCACTCGCCACATCACCTGCTGCAAATACATTAGCAAAAGAAGAAGGGCGTAAGTAGTTATCGACTTTCACTCTTCCAGATTTCTCTATATTAATGTTAGGTAGTCTGGCTAATATGTCAGATACAGCATGTGAACCAACGGCTGGAATGATCAAATCTGCAATGACAGTCGTCCCATCTGACAATTCAAGAGTGCCTGAATAGGGATCTGTTAAACTCTCAAGGTTATTCACTCGCACACCAAATTTTACATCAACACCAGCGTCATTAAGTTTTGATGTAAGTTCAGCACCAAACTTCGGTGGCATTTGTAGAAACAGGCTCGCCTCGCTAGAGATTAACGTGACGTGTTTGTCAGGCATGCCATAGCTGATTTCACCCGCCATTTCCGAGCCAACCGTACCAGCGCCGACAATAGCAACAGACGATGCTGCTTTTAACTTGGCATGTAAACCTGTAATGACAGCACGGAAGTCATCGATACTATCGCCCGCAGGTTTGAATGCAGCGCCATTAGTGGAGCCCGTCGAGATCACGATATAGTCAGCATCGACCCGTATGCCATCCATTAATGTGACACCGCTTTCATCGACACTAGTTACCTTGCCGTGCAACACCTTACCTACTGAAAGAAGATTATCGTAAGGCATTAAAGCTCGATCCAACAGCGTTGGGTTAACTATGGCACGTATCATCGCGGGTGCATGAACGAAGGCTTTTCGTTGCTCTATGAGCGTAACATCTAGATGATTTTCTAATGATTTGGCCAGTTCAGCGCCTAAATAGCCGCCACCGACTATTATAATTTTCTTTGTCATTCTTGATATCTCTTATTTTTTTGGGTAAACAATTTCATGCAAACCTTCTGACAGATAGGTCTGGGTGACACCATCACGAGTAACGATGAGTTCTTCCTTAGCTATGTAACGATAAGCATCTTCTCCGGGCATAAACTGTCCTGGCTCAACCATTACTAATTCTTTAAGGTCGATATTGACGATATAGCTTAAATCGCCTTTTGAGCCTGTCAGCGTCAAGCTTTTTGAGAAGGTGTAACCCATCGTTTGTTCTGTCATGGTGTCATTAATGACTGCCGTGGCCTGAACGTTCTCTGGGTCTGTTATCGACTCAGAAGGAGATATGATGAGATTTTCACGGTCAGTGACCAATGCGCCGGTCTGCAATATAGTGTCATCAAAATTCATAATGACTGAATAATCAACGGAGATATCAGGTGAATGCACTTTTCCCCAGTACCAGTTTTTTACCATGCCTGCTAGGCTTTTTTCACCCCAGTTATGATCGTGATAGCCAGTGCCTTTTACTTGGATGGTTTCGCCATCCTTATAAAGCTCACCTTCTATATCACCAGAAGGAACTGCAACCGTCCAAGGCATAGGCGTGTCGGTACCTTCAGAGGTATACGGGTGATTACCTTTGTTGAGCGTTAACTTAGCTCCATAACCATCAATCATGGTATAGAACTCCAAATAGTCGCCACAGTCTTTGCAGTACTCTTCTTCACCAAAGGTCACATCGCATTTTTCATAACTCGTTGTGACATCTGCTTCTGTGTATGTTCTTATTCTAGCGATTTCAGATTGCCCCTTAGGGTAGATGTTTAATCTAATAGAAGGCTGCCTTGGTTTTAACCGAGTGTCATTTAGCGAGTACATAACGACAAGGTAGTCGCCATTATCAAAATGGGCGTCGAAGTACCACCACTCCATGTGTTCTTCTCGATTGGTTACTGGGAAATCGATATGTGTTGCGTCTGCTTTAATATAATCCGTCATTTACGAACCTCTTTTAAGTAGGAATTTTACCTAGAAATATCTTTTGGTTAATGAGTGTGGTTCATCGCTTTTAACTAAGGCTGTTTTTGTCACTAAAGAGCATTAAAACATAGTCAACATGTCGCTCTATAACCTCATCAGAAAAAGCATCTTCGCCTGATAATCGTTCGAACTCAGGTGCAAAAGTGAAGATAGAGGTCGCAGCACCAATAAACAAATACCGTATGTGCAGACCATTACCTTGCGGAATCAATCCCAACTCTTGAGCTTGACGCAAAATACTTAATTCAGCTTCAGACCCTGACGTCAGGAATCGATCGGCCAGCCAGTTCAATCGCTCAGAACCATTTTGATTTGCCTGCACCATGAACCGATTAAAATCTGGAACGATGGCGCAAAACTCTATGAAGTTTCTGAGGAGTACACGAATCATGGCATGAGGTTCTATTCCTTTCAGTGCCATAATCCGTTCTTTAGATAGCCTATCGTATCTTTCAAAAACCCATTCCGCTGTGGCCTTCCAAAGTGCTTCCTTACTTCCAAAATGATGAGAAATAAGGGTGTGATTCACACCTGCTTGGCTAGCAATCACTCGGACAGAGACACCTTCAAAACCTGAAGACGCGAACTCAGATAATGCCGCCTCAAGAATTTTTAACTTAGTCTCTTGGGATCGCTCTTGTTCGGAGCGTTTTTTTATTTGCTTCTCATTTTTAGTGTTCATAGTTACCTCAAGATGACCAACTCACTAAACTAAACGATTGGTTAATATATATTACTTCGAAAAATAAAGTTTTAGAATCAACGGTCTATAACATCTAGTTCCAGCCTCATCCAGAAAACTACCTGTTCTTGGTGATCGGTTAATGCACTCCAAAGAGCGTCTTCACTGATGATGGAACACCTATTATCTGCGCAATCAACCATCAGGTTGCCTTCATGACCGTCTCTCCACTGCTCACTTTGGTAGTAAGTTTGTAGCTCAGACAATAATGTACAGGCTGCCACCCATTTTTTCTGCGCACCTTTTATCTATTCATGTAGCTCATGCTAACGCTCATATTTTTTTGTAGCGCTTGGGCATCAAAAACATTCATTACATTACTCCAGCTTATAATTATAAAAAAACCAATGAAACCGCTCAGATATATTCATAGCAGCGTCATTGGTTGTATTTTATTAAAAGCTAATATGTTAGCCAAATACTTTCATACGATCTTCAACGGGCTGGAACTCTTTGTTGCCTGCTGGCTGCTCAATAGCACCGAACACCATTTGCGCATTCAACTCCCAATCATCAGCAATATTCCATGCCTCAGTAACTTTCTGATCGATGACAGGATTATAATGCTGTAAGTTGGCACCGATATTAATACTTGCCAATGCCGTCCAAATCACATATTGATGCATAGCACTGGTTTGATGTGCCCAGATTGGGAATTTATCCGCATACAAAGGTGCTGCTTCTTGCATGTTTCTCACAACGCCTTTGTCCTCGAAGAACAATACTGTACCCGCACCCGCTCTAAAGCCTGCGATTTTATCTTTAGTACCTTGGAACTTCTCGTCATCACCGACGATAGCCTTAAGTGTCTCTTCAGTGATGTCCCATAATTTTTTATGATCCTCACCGAATAACACCACGATACGTGCCGACTGTGAGTTAAAAGCGGATGGCGTATGCAAGACTGCATGCTCAACCAGTTTAACCACTTCATCGTTAGAAACAGGCAGCTGATCGCTTAGTGCATAGATAGAACGGCGCTTTTCGGCTAGTTGTTGTAAGTCTTTTAAATTTGACATAATTTTCTCCAGTGATTATTTATGAGTCTAAGAACTAAGTTATACAGCTAAATGGTAATCAACCTTTAAAGCTTTGATGTGATTCAGGCGCTGGCAGACGTTGCATGTCAGAGTCGACATTACCAAAACGCTTATGACCGTTATTCCAATCGACAATTGATCTCTTGCTTATTATCCGCGACGAAGTTCCACCAGAGCTATACCATACTGATAGCACGCGCCGCACCACCAGTGTCTGGAAAGATGCTTTGTTCCGTGCTCAGACCCATACCTACGGTCATGACACTGACTTGGTTATTAGTAGTGACTTACTTGTTACTTGAGCTATTTTTATGCAAAATATTACCTTGTGGATTAATCTCAACTCACTAAACTAAACGATTGGTTAATATAAATCAAGTAAATTAAACTAATGTACAATTTAAAAAAAGTTATACAAATTGTATAGATGTGCACGGTATACCCCAAGGGAACCAGCTATTTCACCCTTCAAACCTATTAACAGACTACTCAAAACAGACTGGTATAATGGAACCACTCAAAACAGACTAACGCCATTAGCAGAGCTCTTTAGAATTTTAGCGTCATCTATGCAGATAATTAGATTCACTAGCTGCCGCTAGTCGGTATAAATGTTTATAAGAAGAACGACACAGTATGGTGCTTTTACTTAACCAAACACTTGCCATAATATCCAAAACAACCCTGCCATAACGACAGCGATAACCAGCAACCGTTTTACCCAATAAGGCAGTAATGGTTTTTTATATCCTAAGTCATCAAGCTGACTCTCTACACCATCTTGCAGGTTCTTAAACGATTTACCTGTCTTATTGACTTTGAGACGATTTTTGACCAATTTATCAGATTTATCTTCCGTTTCTGGTTCTCTATCAAAACTAATAGCCTGACTGGGTATGCCTTGTTTATTTGCGATAGTATTGAGCTTCTGCTGCTGTTTTACCTTTAGCTGTGTCTCATAAGCATCAATCCGTATCTTGGCTTCATCCATGCTGATGTTTTCGTCAGATGCCAATGTTTTGATGGCCATCACCAGATTGTTTTTTTCAATCATGATGGTGATTTCTTTTGGCAGCTTTGTATTGACTGGTTTTGAGCTAGGATCGGCGTTAAACATGGTTGTCCTTATTGCGACGTAAAAATATAAATATAGTGTTGCGTTTATTATAGCTGCTTTACAGACGTAATATTCAAGCAAAAAAATACCGCAATCATGATCATGACTGCGGTATTTTAATATCTATCTTTATCAGCATTTCTGCCAATCTTTGATAAATTATAGATCTTTCCAGCGTTGGATAGATTTTTTGATCACTTCTTTGGCTTCTGCAACATCATCCCAAGACTCAACCACTGTGCTACCTGGTTTTTTCAGGTCTTTATAATGACTGAAGTGGTACTCTAACTGGTTGATTAGCTGTTTTGGTAAATCAGCTAGGCTGTTGTAAGCATTGCCTGTGTCACGGTCGTCAGCAGGTACGACAACGATTTTGTCATCCACTTCGCCATCATCAACGAACTTCATGACACCGATCACTTTGGCTTTTAAGAAAATGCCTGTCGGTAATGGTTGCTCAGTAAGCAATAATACATCTAACTCATCGCCATCTTCGTCAAGCGTTTGTGGGATAAAGCCATAGTTGCAAGGCTTAGCAAAAATCTGTGGGTCAATACGATCAAGCTCAAATACGGCTAGTTCGCGATTCCATTCGATTTTGTGGCTGCTACCAGCTGGAATTTCTACTACTACGTTGATGATGCCGCCATCTACGTCGCCTGCGTCTAGAATTTTATTAAAATCAGCCATAAACTGCTCCAGTTCTATTTTGTTTTAAATATTTGAATAGTATATAGGGGTTGGGCTGCAATATTGTCATATCATCGCTGCACCAATTGTACCGACAGCGATTATAGCAAGTTTGCTACAAATTTTCTCATATTGCTTAAGTCTAAGGGCGCAAGAGATTATGCAAAAAAGGATTATACAAAAATGAACTCAAAGCATTTATTTGGGTGCGAGTGCTCGTAACTCAATCAGTCCAGCATGGCGTTTGGCAATATTATCAATCAGCTTCTGAGTTACTTGCTCATAGCTTAAAGCGTTGCTTATCTGTTGAGTATCTTGTGCACTTGGCGCTTTCTGCATGGTTACAAAGTCAGACAGTCGCAACATTTGCATGCCAGCATAACCGCAAGGATTGATGGCGTTAAATGCTGACAGATCACAATTTAAATTGACAGCGATACCATGGTAGCTAAAGCCGTGTTTAATCTTAAAGCCCAGCGAGGCCATTTTGCCTAGCATGATTTTATCATCATCAGGTGTGTCGTTGATTTGCATATCGGCATGGCTATCTGGTTCAGGCATATCCGCATATAAGTAAACACCGGGTGCATCGCGACGTGCGTGGGCGCTGATATTGTCACTCTTCGAGACATCTGAGTCTTGTAAGCATTCGTTCATCACATCTTCGATAGCTTGTTCTGCATGTGAGACTAAGTTGCGCACACTCCAGCCCAAGCTGTGTAAGTCGAATAACCAATAAACAACCAGTTGCCCGTGTCCGTGCCAAGTGACTTGACCACCGCGATCAGTCTTGATAATTGGGGTGTCAGTGCGCTGTAATATGTGCTCTTCTTTGCCTGCCTGCCCTAAAGTATAGACGTCATTGTGATCGACAATCCATAATTCATCAGGTGTGCGTACACCTTGCTCTTTTTTTAAGGCAATACGCTCAAGCGTACGCTCAAGCATTGCATCATGGGTCGGATTATAGTCGGCTGCTGATAGATATTTAGTGATAAATGTTTCATTGAGCGGTTGCGTGATATTTTCCATGAGAGTAACAGTCTTATTGTTTCTGGTTTAAAAGTTTGAATTATTAATATTTTGGAGGTGTCGTTTCTTGATATGAAGTGTAGCAGTTTTTCAGATTGCCACCCAAGGTTATATTTTATGCCTGTGTAAAAACTGCCTCAGTACACTGTACCTTTATAAATTGAGACTTTGTAAATTCCGCCTCTGTAAAACTCATAAAGGCCAGCTGTGTACAGACGCAGTAGTCAACTGAATCTGCTGTTCATTGGCTATCGACTAGGCTACATTAGAATGTAATGAATGGAGGCTCACGATTATTTGTCGTTTAGAGGTTGCCATTGCCGCAATCCCTTGACTAGAAATATAGAGTCTGTGACCCAATATAAAAGCTATAACCCAAGATAGTATAGTGACGCCAAGACATATAACAAGGAAGCTAAATGACAGATAACAACCAAAATACTAGCGAGCAGACTGCAATCGATACCAGTCTAGTCACACAAGGAGCGCCTAAAATGCTTAGTACCGCCAATACTATTGATGAGATGCACGCACAGTTTGCACATCTGCAAGCACTAAGCCGGACGAAGCCAATCAATGATTGGGCAACTCGTGAGACGCAACTCGACAACTTAGAGATCATGCTCAGCGATAATCAAGTCAGTTTTGCTAAGGCAATCAATGCAGATTTTGGTTATCGTAGTGAGTCGGAGACGCAGTTTGCCGAGCTGTTTCCGAGCTTTACGGGTATCAGCCATGCCAAAAAACATGGCAAAAAATGGATGAAAACTCAGCGTGCTTCTATTTCAGCCTTGTATATGCCAGCTCACAACGAAATCCAGCCGCAGCCACTAGGTGTCGTCGGTATCATGGTGCCTTGGAACTACCCGTTGTTTTTGGCAGTAGGGCCGTTGATTGATGCGTTGACGGCGGGCAATCGGGTGATGATTAAAATGAGTGAAGCAGCACCGCAATTTGCCCAAGCATTTGCGGATGCGGTTGCGCGGTATTTTTCTCCAGACATGGTCTGTGTGGTTTTAGGCGAGGTCGATATCGCTGCTGCATTTAGCTCGTTACCGTTTGATCACCTGCTTTATACAGGGTCAACGGCAGTGGGCAAAAAAGTCATGGCAGCGGCTGCTCCTAATTTGACGCCAGTCACGCTTGAGCTTGGTGGTAAGTCTCCCGTGGTTGTATTGGATGATGCCAATCTAGAGTCTGTGGTCAATCGAGTGATGATGGGCAAGACATTAAATGCTGGTCAAACCTGTATTGCCCCTGACTATGTGTTGATTCAACGTCAATATCATGAGCAGTTCATCAGTTTGGCAAAAGCGTGGATGGAAAAACACTATCCTAATATTGAAAACAATCCAGATTATTCGCGCATCATCAATGGTGACCAGTTTAAACGAGTCAAAGGCTATCTTGATTCGTTGTCAGGTAACGAGATACGTCCGCTTACTGCTGTTGAGGCCAATATCGAAACGCGTTTAATGCCGCCAGTGATTGTGAGTGAGCCTGCACCTGATAGTGCCGTTATGCAAAATGAGATTTTTGCACCGATACTGCCATTGATGCATTACGAGACGCTTGATGATGCGATTGCGTTTGTGAATGCACGTCCACGACCGTTAGCCTTATACATTTTCGGTGAGAACTATGGTGGTATCGAAAAAGTGCGTAATAACACGGTCTCTGGCGGTCTGTGTATCAATGAAGTTCTGATACATGTGGCCCAGCATGATCTGCCGTTTGGCGGTGTCGGTGAATCAGGTACTGGTGTTTACCATGGCAAAGCGGGATTCGAGCGTTTAAGTCATATGAAACCCGTGTTTATACAATCGAAGCTCAACGGTCTGAATCTGTTATTACCGCCTTATGGTGGATTGTTCAAAAAGGCTATGGCACTGTTTTTGAAATAGTATTTTGAAGTAGTGATATATTCAAGTTTGAAATAGCGATGCTTTTAATATTACTGTGTTTAAGCAGCTGTTTTGACTATGTCAGGGTCATATCATTGATATGCTAAACAGACAATATGATAAGAAATAGCATTTACTTAGGTAAGTGCTATTTTTTTGTCAAAAATATGAGTAGATTGATAAGGTTTAATCGCTATTCTTCATACTATTAGCAGAGTGACAATGGAGCTGAATAACCAAAAAATAAGCATTTGTCATCAGTCTGATAAGTCGCTACACTTTGTTATAAGTCTAGACAGAAGTATCGTATCATCGCTCTAGTACCGTATCAATTATTAATAGGACACCCCATGCGCCAATGGATTGCGTTAAGTTTACTCTGTATGAGCGTGCTGTTACTGCCGATATCGGCGTCAGCAGCTTGCGAGTCGCCGATTAAATTTGGCGCGTTGACATGGGAGAGTGGTCAGTTTACCTCAGGGGTGCTCAAGTACATCGCTGAAGAGGGTTACGGTTGTACAGTCGAAGAGGTACCAGGGGCAGGTCCTGCGCTTGATACGGCGTTGTCACAAAATGATATCCAAGTCATTGGGGAGCAGTGGGTTGGTCGCTCACCAATCATGGAGAAGGCCGTTGAGCAGAATAAGGTAGCAATCATTGGTGATACGCTTAAGGGCGGCGCAACCCAAGGTTGGTATGTTCCTGACTATGTATTAGAAGAAAATCCAGGTCTACGCAGTTATCAGGATCTGCCTAAACACGCTGAGCTGTTTAAAGATCCTGAAGACCCTAGCAAGTCTCGTTTTATGAACTGTCCCTCTGGTTGGACGTGTGAGATATTCAATACACGATTGCTAAAAACCACAGGTCTAGACAGTACCTTCAACAATGCTCATCCTGGTACAGGTGCTGCGCTTGATGCCGAAATTTCTTCTGCCTTTGAGCAGCATAAGCCACTCTTATTTTACTACTGGCAGCCTACTGGCCTGATGGCAAAGTATGATTTCGCGCCATTAGCGTTTCCTGCCCATAACGACGCCTGTTGGCAGGATTTGTTACTAGCAGATGGTGCTATGGATTGTGTCTCTGGATTCCCTGTATCGCCTTTAGGTATTGCAGTCTCTACGCCATTTATTGAGTCTAATCCTGAGCTGGCGGATGTCTTCAAAAAAATACAGTTTACTTCTGATGAGCTCAATGGCGCTATCTTAGAAATGAGTGAAAGCAAACGTAGCGGAGACGAGCAAGCATTGGTGTTTTTGCGTGAGAACCCGAATGTTTGGCAAGCGTGGTTGTCCGATGAGGCTGCTACCAATCTTGCGGCGAAGTTAGGTATCAGCTTAACAGGCGATGCTATCGACAGTACGGCTGTTAATAATAACTCTGCCAGTGATAACCAGCTCGGCCTCGCATCAAGCTTCCCCTCATGGTCACTTGAGACACCGCTTAATAATATATTGGCAAGTGTCGTCCAAAATTACGGTGACGTATTTCGCAGCATCAGTACGATGGCATTAACCTATTTATTGCTACCGATTGAGCGCCTATTAACAGCCATTCCACCATGGTTGATTATTGCGTTTGTCACGGTGCTGGGCTGGTTTGGTGTGCGTAAGGTTTGGTTTGCGCTGGCATGCGGTGCAGGGCTGTTCCTCATTGGTGCATTTGGACTATGGGGTGCGTTGATTGATACTTTTGCCTTGCTCATCGTGTCAGTATTGGTCACAGTGGTGATTGGTATTCCTATTGGTATTGCGATGGCTGGCAGTAAGCTGCTGCGCAAGATTGTGACACCGATACTGGATGTCATGCAGACCATGCCAAGCTTTGTTTATCTCATACCAGTGCTCATGTTATTTGGGATTGGTAAAGTGCCTGCATTGTTTGCCACCATTATTTATGCACTGCCACCATTAATTCGTCTGACGACATTAGGGATTACGCAAGTCAATCATGAGATGGTAGAGGCGGGGCGCTCATTTGGTAGCACACATTTGCAGTTACTTATTTGGATTAAATTGCCACAAGCATTGCCTAGTATCATGGCAGGCGTCAATCAAGCGGTGATGATGTCTCTATCTATGGTGGTCCTCGCTTCTATGATTGGCGCGCCTGGTCTTGGTGAAGATGTTTTGCAATCTATTCAAACCCTCAATATCGGTCAAGGCTTACAAGCAGGTACGGCGATTGTCATCGTGGCTATTATTATTGACCGTATTACTCAGGCATTTGGTCAAGGCAAACGTGCCCGTCAAAAAACGATTGACGCGAGCAGACACTCGATTGGTTAATGGTTTGGTCGACTATAAAAGAAAGTAAGCTGACATTTGAATATGAGAGTTTGAAGATGAACGTTTGAATGGGCTAACAATGAAGATACGCCTCAATAAAAAATACCAATAGCGAGAACCGCAATGAATCATATCCGGCTAGAAAATATCAGTAAGATTTATAATGCTAGCAGTACGCAAGCAAAGTCTGTGATGGCATTATTGGCTGAAGGCATGGATAGTGCTGCGGTAAAACAGCAAACGGGCTATTCGGTTGGGCTGTATGATATTAATTTAGACGTTAAAGCGGGCGAGCTACACTGTATTATGGGGCTGTCAGGATCCGGTAAATCAACCTTGATACGGCATATCAACCGTCTAATTGATCCAACCAGTGGCAAGATATGGGTTGATACGAGTATCGATACGCAGACCACTATCACAGATGCCGATGAACCTGCAGCTACACAAAAACCATCTGCGGCTATCAATGTATTAGAGCTGAATGATCAGGATCTGCAACACTATCGCCAACAAACTGTCAGTATGGTCTTTCAGCACTTTGGCCTCGTGCCGCATATGACAGTTATGCAAAACGTCGCTTACGGTTTACGTGTGCGAAAAATGAGTACCGAAGAGCGCCACGAGGTCGCGCGGCATTGGCTAAATGAGGTGGGGTTACCTAATCTGGAGCATAGCTATCCGGATGAGTTGTCAGGGGGCATGCAGCAGCGTGTGGGTCTGGCGCGTGCTTTGGCCACTGATAATCCAATCTTACTGATGGATGAGGCGTTCTCTGCACTTGATCCACTCATTCGTGCTCAATTGCAAGACCAACTACTTGAGCTACAAGAGCGGTTACATAAGACTATTGTCTTTATCACTCATGGCATAGATGAAGCGGTCAAAGTTGGTCAGCGTATCAGTATCTTGAATGGCGGACGCTTAGTACAAACGGGCACACCCAATGATTTACGCCACAATCCGGCGGATGACTATGTCGCACAGTTTATGCGTGCTAAAGCGTAAAGCGTGTTCAGTATTTATTGATAGGTTTGTGCGATATTTAAATGGAAGATGTGAGTAATCGTAGTAATTCTGCTGCAATTAATCGCGAACTCTGAAATAAACGGCAAACTTCGTTATACTTGACGGCTTGTTAATGATTCCTCATCTTTTCTTATTCGCATATGATGTCGCTTTGAGTATTGGGTGGCGTTTATTTCTTATTTTTGTGTTTTTTAAGGCCATAGCATGACCGCTACCTATGCACCTATTATTACCTCGTTACTTGATAATGACTTATATAAATTTACGATGTTACAAGCTATGCTGCATCAGTTTCCACAGACGCATGGTGTCTATCGTTTTCGCTGCCGTAATAATCAAGATGCCCTCTATCCATTGGCTGATATTAAAGAGCAGTTAGAGAGGCAATTAGACAGTTTGTGCGAGCTGCGATTTTTAGAAGATGAGTTGGAATATTTGCGCGGTTTACGCTTTATGCGTTCAGATTTCGTCGATTATCTAGAACTGTTTAAGCTGAAACGTCGCTTTATCACTGTCAGTATCGATGAAGAAGGTCGCTTGATTATCGATATTGAAGGGCCGATGATTCAAGCGATGTTTTTTGAAGTATTCGTCTTAGCCATTGTTAATGAACTATATTTTGATGCATTATCAAGTGACATTGTGATTGAAGAAGGTCAGCGTAGGCTCGATGAAAAAGTTGTTTTATTGCATCAATATGCAGCAGAACAGACAAAAGAAAACGGTGATACACCACCGTTTATTGTTGCTGATTTTGGTACTCGTAGGCGGTTTAGCAAAGCGTGGCAAGCGCATGTGGTGCAGACGTTACATCACGCTGAACCAAAAATCGTTAGTGGCACATCAAACGTATATCTGGCAAAGAAATTAGGCATGACGCCAATCGGCACTATGGCGCATGAGTTTATGCAGGCATTTCAGGCATTGGATGTGCGTTTGCGTGATTCACAAAAAGCTGCGCTTGAAGCATGGGTACATGAGTATCGTGGTGATTTGGGTATTGCATTGACCGATGTCGTTGGGATGGATGCATTCTTACGTGATTTTGATTTATATTTTGCCAAGCTGTTTGACGGATTACGTCATGATAGTGGTGATCCCTATATTTGGGGTGATAAGGCGATTGCTCATTATGAGAAATTGAAGATAGATCCCAAAACTAAAATACTCACCTTTAGTGATGGTTTGAATCTTGACAAGGCTTGGGAGCTGCATCAATATTTCAAAGGTCGCATTAGAACCAGCTTTGGCATTGGCACCAATCTGACCAATGATATGGGAATCACACCGATTAATATCGTGCTGAAATTGGTTGAGTGTAACGGTCAGCCAGTGGCTAAACTCTCTGATAGCCCAGGCAAGACCATGATCAATAATGACACGTATCTTGCCTATTTGCGCCAAGTCTTTGAGGTGGATGAGCCAGAGTAAGTGTAACTTAGCTGTCTACTTCATCAGATTTAACGTCTTCAGCAAAGGCGGCATCTAGTGCTTGTTGTACCGCATTGATGCGGGTCTCACAAACGCGATAAGCCGCAATGGACTCTTCAACCGTTGTCATCAAGTTATCAATGTCAGGCTCGTCCTGCTGCTGTAATTCAGCCGCATTGGTTTTTAGAATATCATAAGCCGCCTTAAAGGTTTTTGGGGCGGCTTTTTTGCGTCGGCGAGTAGGGGTAGTCATAAAGTTTCCTAATTTTTAAAGGTAAGATAAGTAGATGGGTAATCGTTAGATATTATTATGTGGTTAAGTTGGAATGTCTGAGGTTTCCGTCGCTTTTTGATCCGTACTGACATCAATAATCTGCGCTTTTGCCTTACCGTCTTTTAGGACGATATGCACAGTTTGCTCAGGAGATAGCTGGGTGCTACTGGTCAGTATCTTTTTTTCTTTTGTGTCAGTCAGCATGGTATAGCCTTGCTTGAGCACACGAGACGGTCGATGCAGTAGCACAATGTCACGTAGATGCTCACTGTCACGTTGTGCTTGTATGACTTGTTGCTGAGCATTTTGCATGACAGATTTCTGATGATTCTGACTATAAGTAGCAGCCGTTACTAATTGCTGCTCAGCAGAGGTTTGTGTTTGTACGCGTAGCTCACTTGTCAGTCTGATGGCTTGCTTTACTTGGCGCTGTGCGCTTTGTTGAATATTGCGCCATGCATAATCGCTGTCTTTCCGTAGGGCGGTCAGTTGCCCAATCGTTTGTGACTGTATTTGGCTCAATTGGCGTGCGGTTTGTTGCTCGGCGGTATTCAATTGACGCTGAGCAGCTTGCTTGATTTGCGCTTGATATTGTAGTGTCTGAGAGACCAGTTGCGCCAAATGACTGCCAATCGCAGCGATAACTTTTGAGGGTGTGTCAAAGCTGGTATGCGCGACTTCATCTAAGATGACTTTGTCACGCTCATGCCCAATGCCCACCCACACAGGGACAGGCTGCTCAGCGACTAAAGCGGCCAGCTCATAATCATTGAGATAGGCCAGATCACCAACGGCACCGCCACCACGAATAATGACTAATAAATCTGGTAGTCGCTGATATGTGTCGTAAAATTGCTGCTGAGCGCTGACGATGGCTTGACGGATTTCGGCAGGCGCATGATTGCCTTGAAAGGTGGCGTTATGATAATGGAAATGACAAGCACCCGTACTTGCTAAGCGATCAGCATCTGCCTGAAAATCACCCAGTCCAGCGGCCTTTTCAGGAGCGATGACCAGCACATGCTCGATATCAAACGGGATAGGCAATTGCTGATTGAGGTGTAATAACCCTTCGCCTGTCAAACGGTCGACCATCTCCGCATATTGTCGTGCCAGATCACCTAGCGTATAGCTAGGATCGATGTCTTCAATGGTGAGCGAGAAGCCATATTGCGCATGAAAACCTGCCGATACTTTTAATAAAACCGTCAAATCACGATCTAGTGGCATACCGGTTGCGCGCTCAAACTTTGCTAAGACACGTGCCGCTTTAAAGCGCCAAAGGTTACCACGGCAGCTAGCAATAACTTTGCCATCGTCATCTTTTTCTGCCAATTCAAAATAGTAATGACCACCTTTACTCGACAGATTACGGATTTCAGCTTTTACCCATACACGGTGATTAAAGGTTTGTTTGATAACCATATCAACCGCCGATAAATAATCGCTCAGACGCAATACGGTATCTTCTAAATTGACCTCAAGGTTGTTTGCTTGCTCAGCCAACTCGGCTTCTAACGTCGCCAAATCTTTAGCAGGCGTTATTACCTTCGCTTGTTTGATACTTGAAAGATTGGGTTTGCGCATAAATAGTAGACCGAAGAAGATGAAAGCTTAAAAGCGAGTTGTTTATTGGTTTTTTATAGACCGATAACTTATAGATTGACTAGAAGCTATTGAGTATTGAATAGGGTAGTTTACCCCAAAAGCGTACACACAAAAAGAGAAGCCAACAAGTCTGCGATAAGAATAATATATTAATCGCAGACTTGTTGGCTAAATGCTAAACAGCAATCTTTTTCTGAAGGATATTGATATTATTGGCAGCGGAAATTAATCATGTACTCATAATCGTCGTCACGTGATAACTCTGGCGAGCCTGTACCAAAAATTGAACCGACGACTGCACCCACTTGCCCAACCATACGGCCAGTGCGTTCATCTAAAATGCCGTTATAAGTTACTTTGTCATCGACGATAATGACTTGCTTACTTCGGCAAGTTTTTTGCGCGCTGTCTATCGCATTCTGCTGTGCTTTGACTTTGGTATCGGCGATGCCCGTTGTCTCATAAATAGAGTTGGCGCGCTGGATAACGGGTGACGAAGGCGTACTTTGGCAAGCACTCAAAGCGAGTACAGCAGCCATAGTCGCGGTTAAGGTAGCAGTTTTAGTGGCGGTGTTATTAAAAGTATTCATAAATAATTCCTGATTTGTATAAACAACACGTCGTGGCTATGAGTGAAGCTTTATGAATGTAACCTATCTATATATGAAGTGTCTAGACGGTTATTGTGTGCTGTATTACAGCGATATTGCCGATGAATATTGCGCTAGGTATCAATCAGTGTAAAGCCTAAAAAACAGCAATATTTTAAAACGGTAGACAACCTTTATTGACCTAAAATAAAACAAGTCGCATCCGTACACAGCAAATCACTTGAAATAAAAACCATATCTAGGATAATTGAGGCATTCATTTTTTATTAATAAGTAATACTATGCAATTGATTCCTGCTCCTGCTGGCGTGCTAGAAGTTGACGCACTGTGGCAACAAGACAATCCTAATGATCCAAATACTGATACCGTGGCACTGCTTTGCCATCCAAATCCGCTATTCGACGGTACGATGAATAATAAAGTCGTTACGACCATGTATCGTTTTGCCCGTGACAATGGGATGCATGTGGTGCGTTTTAACTTTCGCGGTGTAGGGCAGTCCACCGGCGAGCATGATTATGCTGAAGGCGAAGTGGTGGATGCAATGACCGTGCTACAATGGATTGCTGAGCAGACCAATGCTCGCAAGTTATGGCTGGGTGGTTTTTCTTTTGGTGGTTATGTGACAGCGCGTGTGGCTGAGCAAGTGATTGAGGCTTCCCATATATGGGGACTAAGTGACTTTGAGGTGTCAAACATTGCGCTGATCGCACCATCAGTTGAAAAAAATGATAGCAGCGATATTAGCCTACCTGCTGATAAAACCTTTGAGATTTATGGCAATGCGGATGAAGTCATCGACCCTAATAATATGCAAGAATTTGCTGATCGACTGGGTATTCCTGTGAGCATCGTAGACGGAGCAGGTCACTTTTTTCACGGACGCTTGTCAGAATTGAAAGGTTTGCTAGAAAAACACAGCATTTAAAGGTTTTACTTGAATGTGGTCAGGTAAAATTTATCTGTTATTTTAATATTTATTTAGGGTGTGTCATCAATTAGATTGTGAGGCTTAAAATGAGAAAAATTGTAGCTAAACAAGGAAGAAATTGCCGTTAATATGCACATATTGACAAAATTTCTAACGATGTTGAGCAAAATTTAGCCATTTTAAGACCACTAAATGTATTCATGTACTAATTGATGACACGCCCTAGCCTAATGATGAGTCGTATTATGAGTTTATCTCCATTGCAACGTTACGAGCAAGCCGTCAGTACAGATGAGTTTACTCAAGATGAGCAACAATTCAAGGCCATGAGCTATCTTGATGAGATACATCATCAGCTCGTCAATAGTGTGCCACAAAAGAAAAGTTTTTTTAGCTTTTTAAAAGCCAAGCCCGTAGCACCCACAGGCCTATATATGTGGGGCGGTGTAGGTCGTGGCAAAACATGGATGATGGATATGTTCTATGATTCATTGACCATTGACCGCAAGATGCGCCTGCATTTTCATCATTTTATGCAACGTGTGCATCAAGAGCTACACAAGCTACAAGGCGAGAGTGACCCCTTAGAGAAAGTGGCTGATATTATCTATGAAGAGGCGGTCATCATTTGTTTTGATGAGTTTTTTGTCTCTAACGTCTCTGATGCCATGATTTTGGGCGACTTGTTTACCATGCTGTTCAATCGTGGTATCACGTTGGTCGCCACCTCGAATATCGAGCCGTCGGGGTTATATAAAGATGGTTTGCATCGTGACCGTTTTATGCCGGCTATTGCTGAAGTTGAACGCCATACGGCGGTGATGAATATCGACTCCGGTATTGACTATCGTCTGCGCGTGTTACAACAGGCTGAGTTATATGAGTCGCCGATGACCAAAGCCAACCACCATTGGTTAGCCAACCGTTTTGCCAGTTTGTCTAATAATCAGAAAATTAGTAATGAGCCAATCACTATTAATGGACGAGAAATAAAAATCAATGCTCGCACCGAAGATATTCTATTTTGCGACTTCCGTCATTTGTGCATGGAACCACGCTCAGCATCTGATTTTATTGAAATCGCTAAGCAGTTCAATACGGTGTTAGTCAATGCTGTGCCTGCATTAGAGGATGACACTTACCGTGATCCAACACGTCGTTTTATTTATCTGGTCGATGAGTTTTATGATCGCCGTGTAAAACTTTTGGTGCGAGCAGAGCAATCTATTTTGGAGTTGTATCAAGGAGAGAAGCTAGCGTTTGAGATTGAGCGTACACGTTCACGCTTGCTTGAGATGCAGTCAGAAGATTATTTGCGCATGGAGCATCGTGTCGAAGTTACACCAGCATAAAAGCAGCAGTTTTTTAGATAAAAATAATAATTAAGGAACGATAATGACCACATCTAACAACAATGATAAAAAACTGTCTATCAAAGACGTAACCACTGACAGTATGCCGATTACCAGTGAAGAAATGATTGGCTGGATCAATTCAAGACGTAGTATGGGGAATCTGGATGCACCAGCACCCACTCATGCACAGGTTGAAACAGCGATCGGATGTGCGGCAACAGCACCAGACCACAAGAAACTACAACCATGGCGTTTTATCGTCACTGAAAGCGATGCTCGTCATGAGCTAGGCAATGCTTTAGCAGAAGCTGCCCAAGCGAAAGCGGTACAAGAAGGAGAAGAGCTGTCTAAAAAAGACATTGAAAAGGCTCATAATATGCCTTTACGTGCGCCTATGATTATTACTGTCGTTACTAAAATACAAGCGCACAAAAAAGTCCCACCTTTTGAGCAAATGCTAAGTGCTGGTGCTGCTGTTCAAAATCTTATTTTGGCACTAAAAGCACAAGGATTTAGTACCGTGTGGCGTACTGGATTGTTATGTAACGAACCAGCTGTCAAAGCCTACTTTGATGTTGGTCTAGATGATTATGTCACGGCTTTTGTTTATACTGGGACCAGTCCTAAAGACGAGGCACCACGTAAAGCTATTGATATCGAGTCGCTAGTACGATTTGAGTCATAGCGCCTCTGAGCCTCATCTATTTAGTCAAAAAAGCCAGATAGCCTCAGCACCCAAAATGCCTAAGTCATGATACGTTCTATTAATAATAAGTCAGTCAACATGGATAAAAGAATATGACCAGCCCCAATAATAGCCATAAAAAAACCAGTCACGAAAATAGCGAAACAGATAAGAATACGCCAGAAAAGCAAAACAGTCTGCTGGCAGGTATCATCGAGCGTGCAACCAAATCAGGTATTGGCCGTAAAAAGCTAAATCCTAGTGCGGTAGAGTCCGCAGTGGCAAAAAACATGGCGGATATTCACAGTAATCCTACCAAGCTGCGTTTGGCATTTTTAGGTGGTGGCAGTTTTGGTACGGCAATGGCAAATTTGGCGGCCCGCAATGGCTGTGATACAACGCTATGGGTACGTAATAAACGCACCGTAAAAGCGATGGTAAAGACTCAAACCAATAAAAAATATTTACCAGGTTATAAGCTTGATGATCGCCTCAAATACAGCCATGATTTGGCGGCAAGCGTCAAAGACAAAGACATTATTTTTATTGCTGTACCGGGTTTGGCATTTCGAGAAACCTTAAAAAATATTGCGCCATTTATCAGTGGACAGTCTATTGTGTCATTGACCAAAGGGATGGAGAAGGACACCTTTGCAATGATGAGCGACATTATTAAAGAGGTTTTGCCAGAAGTGAATTTTGGTGTCATGTCAGGGCCAAACCTTGCAATAGAAATCATGAAAAACATGCCGTCTGCTACAGTCATCGCTAGTGAATCTGAGCCACTACGCCATGCAGTACAAGCCGCACTACACAGTGCGTTCTTTCGAGTGTTTGCTAGTGATGATGTCAAAGGTGTGGAGCTGGGCGGTGCGCTCAAAAACATCTATGCGATCGCAATGGGTATGGCAGCGGCTTACGATGTCGGCGAAAACACCAAAGCGATGATATTGACTCGTGCCTTAGCAGAAATGAGTCGTTTTGGTGTGGAAGCGGGTGCAAATCCACTGACGTTTTTAGGGTTGTCTGGCGTTGGCGATTTATACGCCACTTGTAGCTCAGAGTTGAGTCGTAATTACCGTATCGGTAATATGCTTGGCCGTGGTATGAGCATCGATGCAGCAGTGAAAAAACTCGGTCAGACGGCTGAAGGGGTCAACACCATTCAGCAAGTGCATGAGAAAGCCACCAAAGAAGGCATTTATATGCCTATTACGCATGCGCTATATGCGGTTATTTATGAAGATAAAGCAGCATTGGGTGTGGCGTTACATCTCATGGAAGCAGGATTCCGCAGTGATGTCGAATTTGTCATGGCACATGACCACAGCAATGCGGCACTTACCGCGCAAATGAAGACGTCAAGCGACAGCACTGCTGATGAAAGTGGTGATACTGATAGTAAGTAAAAACCCCAATGTTAACTGATGACGTTGTTTTAAGAATGATGATTCTACAAACAACGCCATCATGACAGTACATCAAGGAAGGTTATGAAAATTATACTCGTTCGTCACGGTCAAGCAGAAGATGAATCGCGCCCAGACAGCGTGCGTCAGTTAACGGATTTTGGTCAACAGCAAGCCATACAAACGGCAGAGTATGTGACGACTCATTACAATCCCGATTACTTTGTCGTCAGCCCTTACGACAGAGCGCAGCAGACACTAGCAGAATTTCAGTCGAGAGCATCTACAGTACCATCGGTCGTATTAAAAAACATTACTCCTTCTGATGATGCGCGTCAGGCTCTCATAGATTTGGCTAATATTGAAGCTGAATGTCTGGTCGTCGTGTGTCATATGTCTATCGTTGCTTATATCGCTGGTCTATTAACGGGTGATTATCCTGAATCGTTTTCTTTGGCAGAAGCCAGAGTATTTGAGATGGAGTTTGTGATGACTGGTATGGCAAATGAAATAGGGCGTTTTGTACCTGAGCAGCCATACTAAGCTCTTTACGCATGTATTTTTTTACAGTTATAAGTCAATTATTAATGATTGATTTCCGACCAAAGCGTATCATACGAACGGTCAAAAAATTTCTGTTTATGGCAGTTGTCCATGATAATTATAAAACCGATACGCAAAACAATATCTATCAGAGACTCTTAAAAGAATTCAGAGTAAATAATCTAATTCAGGGATAAGTGCTCACCATTTCATGCCTGTGTGTTCTATAAGCATGCGGTATCTTCCAGCACAGTATTATTAGTACATTGCTTTCAAATCACTGTTTATCATGAGACTTATTGAAAAGCAGCTCGTCTGCTCCCATCAAATAGTAACTAGCTACTATCAGTTATGGAACTTTACTATGAATCATTCTCCTAATCACAATTCTGATGATCGTTTGCAAAAACAGACAAAAACTGCTGATAACAGTCATCATGAATCAGGTGGGGCTAGTTTTAATAATGAGGGGTTTAATGGTGAGCGTTCTGATTATAGTGTGTCTCAGCAACGACAAGATAATACGATGAGCGACAGTATGAATAACGATAATATGTATAATGACAAGCGCCGTTCTCTCACCACTTATAACCACATTACTTATTTTCTATACGTGATTAGCTATTTCACTGCTGGGTTATTGTGGATTGTGCCGATTGTGATGAACTATGCCAAGCGTCACGATGCAGATGGAACATGGCTGGCCACACATTTTGATTGGCAGATTAAGACTTTTTGGTACAGCATTGTTTTATTTGTCATTGGTATTATGATTATAACGTTTGCCTTGGGCGGCTTTGGTGTCAGCATGTTGGCTGATAGTGGTCATATCGCTATTGGCTCGTTACTGTTAGCCGCATTTGGTTTTTTAATTATGATATTTACCTTTGTCTGGCATCTATACCGTATCGTTCGTGGCTGGATAGCATTAACCGATGGGCGTCCTGTGCCTTGATAGGTAATTAATCGCTATCTATATAGGCTGTGGTTTTAATATAGAAATTTACCGCATGAAATTTTGCTCTTATTTCTGTTAAGCTGATATAATCGCAGCGCCTGATTTCATTCGCACTTTTTATTCACTCGTTCTTTTTAGCAGGGTCTGTCATTACTATGTCTTATGCCTTACTTCGTCCTTTTTTCTTTAAGATGGATCCCGAGCACGCCCACGAGATGACTTTGTCCTTATTGGATAAAGCTCATAAAGCGCGTGTTTTAGGTTTGGTGTACGGTCAGTCGATGCAGCCAACAGACTGTATGGGCTTACAGTTTTCTAATCCAGTAGGCTTAGCCGCAGGATTGGATAAGAACGGTGACTATATTGATGCCTTGGCTGAGTTAGGATTTGGTTTTATAGAAGTCGGAACGGTCACACCGAGGCCACAGGTAGGTAATGACAAGCCAAGATTGTTTAGAATAAAGCAAGCAGATGCCATTATCAATCGCATGGGTTTTAATAACCAAGGCGTCGATTATCTGATCGAAAATGTCAAGCGTTGCAAATACAAAGGCAATATTGGCATCAATATCGGTAAAAATGCTGATACACCAGTAGAGCAGGCAGCAGATGATTACGTCTATTGTTTAGAGCGTGCTTATCCACATGCCTCTTATATTACCGTCAATATCTCTTCGCCAAATACCAAAAATTTACGTGATCTACAAAGTGGTGAAGCACTAACTCAGCTTTTAGATACCATCAAAAATCGCCATAGCCAATTGGCAACCGAATATGGTTTTTATGTGCCATTGGTACTGAAAGTTGCTCCTGATTTAGAGCCTCTACAAGTAGACTATATCTCACAGCAGCTGATAGATTTTGAAATTGATGGTTTGATTGCGACCAATACGACTTTGAGCCGTGTCGGCGTAGAAGACTTACGTGATGGTGATCAAATGGGTGGCCTATCTGGTCGTCCAGTGAGCCATATTAGTACTCAGATTTTACAACAGTTCTCTGATCAGTTGGATGGTAAGGTCGCGCTGATCGGTGTCGGTGGTATCGATAGCGGTGCTAAAGCCGTTAAGAAGATTCAAGCTGGTGCAGACATGGTGCAGCTCTATACGGGGCTTATCTATCGTGGACCTGGATTGGTACAGTCTTGTATTCAGGCAATCGGTGGCTATTACGATGCCATGGAAAGCTAGACTGTCCATAAACCTATTACAAATTGAATGCTCAAAGATTAACCTTGTCATAAACATTTAAGTAAATACTTGATAAAAATACCATAGGGTATGAGGCATAGAAAATGAGTGGTCTGGATATTGTGATTGCTATCGTTGTCTTGGTTGGCTTGTGGCGCGGCTTTCAAGTAGGCTTGATTAAAACAGCCATTGGTTTGGTCGGTTGGTTGATTGCGCTAGTCGCTGCTACGCGTCTGGCGGGTGTTGTGTCGCCTCAATTAGCAGGTATCGTAGAAAACCCTGTCTTACAAATGGCAATGGCATTTCTATTAGTGGTGATCGTAATATTAGCCATCATGCACACAGTTGCGTTTGTATTTTCAGGGGTGCTCAAAACCTTACGTCTGGATATCGTTGATAAGATGGCAGGTGGCGTCCTTGGTGCAGCCAAAAACGTATTAATGGTCTTAGTGGTTCTGAGTGTCAGTGCGCCACTATTGGTACAGATGCCGCAATGGCAAACCTCAGTGCTAGCGCCAGAGCTAATGCCTTATGCACCGATGGGTAAAGCGTTGGTGTCAGATGTGCTTGGTATGGCTTGGGATCAAGTCAATCAATCATAAGCTAACTCGTCATATTTCTAAGTATTAACGCTATGATTTTTATCATGTCTTTTTTACCACTCAAGCTTTTATAGCATCAATAACATCGTATTCAACATTCATTCTTGAAAAAATAATTTTTGATAGCAGTTAAGGCTCATAAATCAGCATCAATTAATGATGGATGCTGATTTTTTGAAAACCAAAAAGATAAATGCTTGTTTAATGTTTCGTAAATATCATCAGGTCGACGGTGAGTGGCAGCACGCATTTTAGATAGCGTGCCGTCTAATTTTTTGCCGTTATTGTAGTACTAATGTATGGGTCAAAATAGGATATAGCTATTATGTGTGGAGTCATTGGAGTTGCAGCTCACGAACCAGTCAATCAGATACTTTATGACGGTTTGACGATGCTACAGCATCGCGGGCAAGATGCAGCAGGTATTGTCACTTTGCAAGATGGACGACTCTATCTACGTAAAGAGAATGGCATGGTACGTGACGTGTTTATGAATCGTCATATGATGAAACTGGTTGGTAAATTCGGTATCGGTCACGTTCGTTACCCAACGGCAGGCACGTCAAGCAGTGCCGAAGCTCAACCATTTTATGTCAACTCACCTTATGGTATTACCCTTGCGCATAATGGTAACTTGACCAATGCTGAGAGCTTGGCCAAGTCTTTGTACATCGAAGATCGCCGCCATCTTAATACTGATTCAGATTCTGAAGTACTCTTGAACGTACTGGCCCATGAAATGCAGAATTTGGGTAAAACCAAAGCAACGCCTGCTGATATATTTGAAGCAGTCACGGCTGTATATGGCCGTGTCGAAGGCGCTTATGGTGTTGTCGCACTTATTACTGGTCATGGTTTACTTGCCTTTCGTGACCCGAACGGTATCCGTCCGCTTATCTATGGTAAGCGTATGGCACCAAACGGTGGCACTGAGTATATGGTCGCTTCAGAGTCAGTCGCATTGACAGGATCTGGATTTACGATCATTCGTGATGTTAAACCAGGCGAAGCTATCTTTATTGATCTCGATCATAAAATACACACTCATCAGTGCGTAGAGCAAAAAGAATATACACCATGTATATTTGAGTATGTCTATTTTGCTCGTCCAGATTCAATCATGGACAATATCTCAGTTTATAAAGCCCGCTTACGTATGGGTGAAAAACTGGCAGATAAAATCATGGCTGAATGGGGCGAAGATCACGATATCGATGTGGTTATTCCTATTCCAGATACCTCGCGTACTTCCGCGATGGAGTTGGCACTTAAGATGAATGTTAAGTACCGTGAAGGGTTTATGAAAAACCGCTATATCGGTCGTACCTTCATCATGCCAGGTCAGCAGCAACGTAAAAAATCAGTTCGCCAAAAACTCAGCGCTGTGCCGTTAGAATTCAAAGGTAAAAACGTACTGTTGGTCGATGACTCTATCGTTCGCGGGACGACGTGTCATGAAATCATTCAAATGGCTCGAGACGCTGGTGCCAATAAGGTGTTTTTTGCGAGTGCTGCGCCACCGGTTAAGTATCCAAACGTATATGGTATCGATATGCCAGTACGTAGTGAGCTTATTGCTTCAGGTCACACAGTTGAAGAAGTGCGTGAAATCATTGGTGCTGATCGATTAATTTTCCAAGACTTGGATGACTTGATTGATGCAGTAAAAGATACCAAGCATAGTAAAGTTGAAGGTTTTGATTGTGCTGTATTCAATGGTTGCTACATCACTGGGCAAATCAATGAAGCGTATCTGGATCATCTACAAGAGCAGCGTAATGACACAGCTAAGACAGGTAAAAAAGGCGTGCAGATAGTGGCTGATACCCCCGTCGATATGATGGGTGTTGAAGAGCTTTAAGAAGCAGTTCTTCTTAGCTAGCTCTATACAGGACGCTTAGAAAAAGGCTGGATTCTATTAAGAATCCAGCCTTTTTTATGTTTGAAATATTGTTTAACGCTTTGTTTGGCACTAAATTCTAGCTAATGCTTTTAGCCTAGAAAGTTATTTAATACCCATAGCAAACCATTAATAGCGGCAATACCGACAATCATGCTGACTAATAATTGACGGCTGATATGGTAGACAAGTAAGACTAAAAGTAGGGCACCAATTTGTGCCATCAATAAGTGCAATTCAGCACTATTTAGAGTCGTGGTCGCAGACAGGTCTTGATAAGAGAGACTGGTCAAAATAAGCAACACCATAACGGATAGCGGTAAGCTCTCATTCAATCGATGCAACCAAGGTGTGTCTAATAGTTTTCTGGGTATTAAAGAAGGCAGGGCGCGCGTAATAAAGGTAACAGCGGCCATCGCAAAAGTCGCGAAAATAAGATAACTACTGGTCATCAGTTTCTCCTGCCATGTTGCTTTTTTCTTCCATGCCTCGCTGTACCCAAAATCCACGTGCTAAAATCAGCAACATACAAATGGTAATCGCAACCAATAGTAACCAGTTACTCGTAAATAACGAGGCTGCTGCTAGAGAGACTACGGCAATGCCAATTGGAAAGTAGCGCTTGATGCTTTGAAACTGCTCATAAGCCAAAATCGCAAACAAGCAAACCAAAGCGAAATCTAAATGAGGTACCAAGTCGCTGAGCGTACTGCCAATCATGATACCAATCGTACTGGCCAGTACCCACCAACTTTGGTTAAAGAGGCTGATTGGTAGTATCAGGGACTGTCGCGACTCATTGGGCAAGCTGGTCATGACTGAAAAAGTCTCGTCAGTCAGTGCAAACAGGCAATAGGTTTTGGCAAGTTTGTTCTTTGGTAGATATTGCAATAAAGGCATACCATAGAACACATGGCGCAAATTAATAGCTGCAATATTCGTCGCGATATTGCCAATCGGCAAACCAGCACTCAGCATGGGTAAACAAGCGTACTGTGCAGCGCCAGCATACAATACGATACTGAGCATAATGATAGCCCACACAGGGATACCAGCAACTTGCGCGAGCACACCAAAGGCAATACCTGCAGGTAAGTAGCCCATTGCCACGGGTAAGCTTTTTTTGAAGCCTTCAGCCCAGTCATAGCGCATCTTATATGGCTGATGCAATTCTTTTGAACGAGTAGTCACAGAATATCCTAATGGTCTTTGTGTCCAAATTATATTGAACCGACTATATTACAAACACTTTATAAAAATACGTTATTCAAAACCATGTAGTTAAGAGTGGTATTAAGGTTCAGGCTGTAGATTTTCGTAGCTGCCTGTTTGATGTGCGTGGTACAAGAAGCCACCTAAAATAATTAGCCTAAGCAATAATAAACACCACACACTCAACCAAATACCAGTCATGTCCCACTGCTGATAGAGAAGCCAGCTGAGTGGGAAAAATATAGCGGCGAGTATCAGAGCGGCATTACGGATTACATGACCAGCCGTTAAGCCAAAAAATATACCATCTAACCAATAGGCACCAACCCCGACGAGGGGTAGTAATACGGCATAAAGATGGTAATTATATGCCAACGTAAAAACCGTCTCGATGTTGGTCATGAACCCCAAATATGTTGGCATTGCAAGCCACCATATAGCACTCAAGGCGATAGCAAGTCCGTAGCTGACAATACCTGTACGTTTGATAATAATGCGAAAACGTGGCCAATCTCGGCGTCCAGCCGCTTGACCACTTAACGTCTCAGCAGATACCGCAACACCATCAAGGGCAAAGGCTGAGATGCTCAGAACTTGGAGTAAAATAGCATTGGCTGCTAGTATGACATCACCGCTTTGAGCAGAGAGACGAGTAATCCAAGCAAAACTCAAAGTTAAGATAAGCGTACGAATAAAAATGTCTTTATTTAATGAGAACAGCCTAAGTATTCGCTCTTTAGTAAAATATTGCTTATCGGCAGTAAATAAAGCCCGCCAAGATATTTGCAGATGATGACGACTTAACCACAGTGCTAATAATACCCCAAACCAAAAGGCAATGGTCGTACCTAGTGCCACACCAACCAAGCCCATTTTCATCGTAAAGACAAAAAACAAGGTTAAGACGATATTGAGTATGGCAATAAAACCTTGTTGATATAGCATATAGCGAGTTTTACCTTGCCCTGCAAACCAACCGATAAATGCAAAGTTCATCAGCTCAGCAATCACGCCCCAAAACCTAACATCTAAGTAAGTCTGTGCAGCACGTCCACTATTTGGATTGGCTGATAGCGCCTGTAAACCAAAATCTATCAACCATGGTTTTGCCAATAGCAAGATAGCACCGATACCACATGCCAGTAGCAAAGCACGTTGCAAGATAGACAGTAGAGGTGAAGGGGCCGTATTAACTGACGTTGCCGTACCATCTGTAGCATTGGTGGTATGATTGGCCAGTTGTCCCATTGCTTGTGCTGACAGTCCGGACGATGCGTATTGTAAGAAGTTAAAACTGACGAGCAATAACGACAATAACTGTATCGCGAGTCCCATACCAGCCAGTTTAGCCGTATCATTCATATTACCGACGATCGCTGTATCAATAACGCTTTGTAGAGGCATGGCAAGATTGGCCAATAATACTGGCAAAGCTATGGCAATAATACGCGTATAACGGGTATCGATGGGCGGCATTGGACTAGATATGGGAGTAGTCATTTTTGGCTCGTTTATACTTAAAACCCAACAAGGATTGAGCGTAGCATATGTGCTATTTATGACAAACACAGCTACAAAGACAAAAGCACCTAGACTCATTATTCATGAGTCAGGTGCTTTGATTTAAACGTTACTACTGTTATTTATGGCAGACTTTATAGTCAAATTTATATAAATTAAATAGGGTCTGTTGAACATTCAAACATTAGGGCTGCTGATCGCTAAAAATGCACCAAACTAGGCGAAAATTGACGATAATGTCGAGACCTTAGCTAGGTTTTCAACAACGTTTGGGGTGGTTTTAGCATCAGCCTTTCAGGGCAGTACTCTTTTTTGCCAATATATGGCGAAATTGTTTAACCTAGAATGACTAGGCATCAAAAATTTCACTGCATATTGTCTAAAAAATAGTGACTGCCAGCACCACGTTTGAATGTTCAACAGACCCTAATACCATTAAACACTTATTCAAACATTTTTGGATCGTTAAAAGTAACAATTTCTTCTTCAAACTCTGGTTTTACTTTTACAATAAAGTCATCACGAGATAGACCCATACGTAACGGAATCGAACTTGCGATATAAGTTGATGAATAAGTACCAGCAATTAGACCGATGAAGAGGGCAACTGAGAACCAGTATAGACCATCACCACCTAAGAACAGCATTGCTAATACCACTAACAATACCGTTGAGATGGTCATAATCGTACGGCGCAGCGTCTCTGTCAAAGACAAGTCGATAGTCTGACGCGGCGTGATACCACGAACGCGACGGAAGTTCTCACGGATACGGTCATAGACAACGATCGTATCGTTCAATGAGTAACCAATCAAGGCCAAAATAGCTGCCAACACAGTTAAGTCGAATGGAAAGCCAAATAAGGCAAATACACCAATAGTGACAACCGCATCATGAAACAGCGACATGACTGCACCAAGGGATAATTTGAATTGGAAACGCAGGGCAACATAGCCAAGCATACAGGCTAGTGCTAGCGCTAACGACATCACTGAGTTTAAGTAGACTTCACTACCGACTTGACTACCGATAATATTGACGTTACTGATTTCAACATTATTATCAGCTAAGGTCAATGCTTTGGTCAGACTGGTATTGAGTCCATCAACATTATCAGACTGAGGTGGTAGGCGAATCAGTAGCTCTTGTGATGTTCCTAGGTACTGTACGACAGCATCATCAAAACCATTGTCTGACAAGGCATTGACAACATCAACTTGTTCAACAGACTGCTCATAACGCACATCTGCTGAGACACCACCCGTGAAATCAAGTCCCAAATTCAGACCGTTTACGGCGATAGCAATGATACTACCAATAACCATCAATAAAGATAAAATGGCCATGGGCTTTTCTATCTTCATAAAAGGAATGATACGCTGGTTGCCAATGGCTTTGATACCACCTTCAGCTTGTGCCGCCGCATCATCTGCCGCATCACCTGTTGCTAGATTAGGATCAGTTGCTTGAGTGGCCAGTGCTTGACTGTCTTTACCAGCACCCTTACCACTGCGACGAGCTTTACTGTTACTCGGCTGCGCTGTGACAGGGTTGTTGGTTTTAGTATTGCTACCTTTGCCATCACGGCGTGGTTTGTTACGGCGGCGCGTGCTTGCATTGTTTCCATCGCCATTTGAGCCGCCTGAACCATTTCGATCTGGACTATTCTGCTGTTCTAGAGGATGTTTATTCTCGATAGCCATAATGTTCTCCTAACCGATGCTCAGACGTTTGATGGATTTACGCTTGCCATAAGCAACTTGTACCAGCGCACGTGTGACCAGAATAGCCGTAAACAGTGAGCTGATAATACCAATAGCTAGCGTGATCGCAAAGCCTTTAATCGGACCAGTACCAATCGCAAATAAGATAAATGCGACCAATAAAGTTGTAATGTTGGCATCGAAAATACTACTAAAAGCTCGGTCAAAACCTGCCACGATAGCGGACTTCGGCCTTACTCCATTAGCAATCTCTTCACGTATTCGCTCAAAGATTAGTACGTTTGCATCAACTGCCATACCGATGGTCAAAACAATACCAGCGATACCGGGTAGGGTAAGCGATGAGCCTAGGATTGACATGATAGAGATGATGATAATCACGTTGACTGCTAGTGCTACGTTAGCGATGACACCAAACAGACGATAGAAGATAATCATAAACGCAAAGACTAGTAGATAGCCGACCTGCGTAGAGAATAGACCTTTTTCAATGTTCTCTTGACCCAGTGAAGGACCAATGGTGCGCTCTTCTACAAAGTACATCGGTGCCGCAAGTGCTCCTGAACGCAGTAATAGTGCAAGCTCAGCGGCTTCAGCACTGCTGTCTAGCCCAGTAATACGGAAAGAGGAGCCTAGAACGGCTTGAATGTTAGCACGGTTAATGACCTTGGTTTCAGCATAAGGCGTACGTATTTCTTCAGTCTCGCCAGTTACTGGGTCTTCTTCGTAAGTGATTCTTTGTTTGTTTTCAATGAACAATACAGCCATCTGTTTACCAACAGCCGTACGTGTGGCGTTCTGCATGAGCTTGCCGCCAGCACTGTCCAAGGTAATACTTACTTCAGGTAGACCGCTTTCATCCAAGCCAGTTTGAGCATTGGTTACTTTATCACCGCTGACAATCGCTTGACGTTCAAGCAGTACAGGCGAGCCATCTAGTGTTTCAAACGGGAACGCTTCGGTGCCCGCTGGAGGAATACCACCTGTATAGTTGTCGGCATCTTCTGCGACCATACGGAATTCAAGGTTTGCAGTACGTCCAAGGACACGTTTTGCTTCTGCAGTATCCTGTACACCTGGCAATTCTACGACGATACGATTGGCACCTTGTGATTGCACTAGGGCTTCAGTAACGCCCAGTTCAGCAATACGGTTGCGTAGCGTCGTCAAGTTTTGATTGACGGCATAGCTATTGATTTCGTCAAGTGTCGCATCGTTATACGATAAGAGTAATGCAGGACCTTGATCGTCAATAGAAGACTGCAAGCTAAACGTGGTGCCCATCGATCCTTGTAGGATGTTTTGTGCACGATTGCGAGTGTCTGTATCAGCGAAATGTAGTACCACGCTTTGATCTTCGGTCTTGATACCTTTGACTGCAATGCGTTCAGCACGTAGCTCGCGACGCATGTCGCTACTAGCACCGGTCAGACGCTGCTCAAGTGCTTTGTCCATATCGACTTCGAGTACAAAGCGCACACCACCACGTAAATCAAGACCAAGCTTCATCGGTTTTGCGCCGATGTCACGTAGCCACTGCGGTGTTGTCTGTGCTAAGTTTAGAGCGACCACATAGTTTTCGCCCAAATTTTGACGTAGCACTTCTTGCGCCTTTAGCTGATCGACTGAATTATCAAGACGAACCAGTGCACTATTGCCTTCAAATGTGCCGTCATGGTTATCCAAACCGGCATCTTTGAGTAAGCTTTGCGACTGCGTTAATATCTCTTCAGACAGCTGTGTACCTGCAGCAGCACTCGTAATCTGCACAGCGGGCTCGTCAGGATAGAGGTTAGGGGCAGCATATAGACCGGCAATGAGTATCACGACGGTAATAAGTAAGTATTTCCAAGCGGGATATTGCATAATCACTTCTTTAAGTTGATAAACAACTGGCGACGTAGGCCACAAGTTAGCAGATGGGAAGTTAGCGATAGCAAAGGTCTAATGCTGCGTATAAAAGCCATCATCATGTACCGTTGCGATCATCCGCGGTGATAGTAAAACAAAAAATAAAAACAACCTACTCAATAAGAGTAAATATAGACTATCTTGCAGTCTACAAGACCGCTTTGTCTCATTTCTTTATAGCGAAAAATGACCGTAAATAATATACGGTCATTTTTAGTCGTGACATCTACTGATGATACGACCATCAAACAATCATTCATTCATAGAAATGATTGATGATTAAATGCTTTCGATAGTGCCAGCAGGCAATACTGAGATAACAGAAGCACGTTGTACTTTGATATCAGTATTATTATTTAAGCTAACCACTGCATAGTCGCCTTCTAGGTTTTTGATGCGACCCATTAAGCCACCAGCAAAAATGATTTCACTACCAACGCTCAAAGCATTGACCATGGCACGATGCTCTTTGGTACGCTTAGACTGCGGGCGAATAACCAAGAAGTAAAAAATCGCAAAAAAAGCAACAGGCAGTAGAATCTGACCAAATAGTGACGCAGCACCTGCAGTTTCGGCAGCATGAGCAGCTTGAATAAATAAGAACATAGTTTCTCTCAGTAAGTCATGGATAATAATAAAATTAAACGCATAGTAACAAAAAATCCCAGACTTGGTAACTGTTAATCATAGCCTGAGTACGTTTTTCTTAAGGTAATCGTCAAGCCAGCGGTCATTACTTCTAGTGGCCGTATTTTTGATAACAGTATTTCTGACGACAGTATTTCTAATGCAACGCATAAGTTATTTCTGTTGTAATACGATAAGTGATGACAAAGTGCTGCGATTATAGCAAATTTCAGATATTTAGTGGATATTAGGCAATCGTAGCGTAATACAAGGTATCAAAAAGCAAAGACTTAAAAAAAGCGACTTATTGTGAAATATCAGCATCAGTGCTACTATCAAATGGCAATAATTGGCTGTGTTTAGCCCACTATTTATTGGAATGTCATTAAGCCTAACAGACAGTGTGAAGTTAGCTTTAAAGAGCTATCTAGAAAGTATTGGCAGATACCGTTATGTATTTTTATTTTGGTGCTGTTATTTGCTCTCTATATCTGTTGCTGTTTGCTTAAAATTCCTTTTTCTCTTTTCTGTTTAGGTTACCCAACTTGTTCACCACTTTTATGTTTGTACCTCGTTTATGTCGTCCGCGCGCTTTTAAAGAAGCGTCAGCCAAACCTCCTCCGACGCTGCACTATTTTAAGCGTCTTAGAAGCATGAAGCCTATTTTTGGGCTACTAGCGTTACTCGCAATGCTACTACCTTATCCGGCATTTGCTGCTGATGCTTCAGCAGATCCCACAGCGATCAATATTCTGTTATTGATATTCTTTGTGGTTGTGGCCATCGGTATCTCGTTTGTTTGCTCCTTAGCAGAATCCGCATTACTAAGCATGACACCGTCCTACATCGCTGACGTTCAAGAAACTAACCCAAAAAAAGCAAATATGCTCAGACGGTTAAAGGTTGATAATATTGACCAGTCGTTGGCAGCTATTTTGACATTGAATACCGTCGCTCATACATTGGGTTCTATCGGTGCTGGTGCTCAGGCAACGATTGTCTTTGGTAGTGCATGGTTTGGTCTATTCTCTGCCATTATGACATTGGCTATTTTATTCTTATCTGAGATTATTCCAAAGACACTAGGTACAGTCTACTGGCGTCAGTTGAGTGGCATTGTCGCTTATTTTGTCCGTGGTATTATTCTGCTGTTGTACCCACTCATTTGGGTATCAGAGCGTTTGACAAAACTACTGGTGCGTGGCAAAGAACCTCAAGCATTTAGTCGTCGTGAGTTTGCAGCACTTGCGAGTATCGGTGAAGAGTCAGGACAAATTGATCCTTTAGAGTCGCGGATCATTCGTAACTTACTGGCATTTGGCGCCATTAAAGTTGAAGATATTATGACGCCGCGTTCGGTAATGCTCGCGTTTGAGGAAAATAAAACAGTCGCCGAATTATTGGTTGATCGCCCAAAGCTGACGTTTTCACGATTACCAATTTATGATGGTGACTTGGACAATGTTACTGGTTTTGTATTAAAAACAGATATGTTGTTAGCAAAAGTGAATCACGCTGTAGATAAGCCATTGACTCAGTTCAAACGTGAAATCACTTTTGTATTTTCCAAAATGAAACTGTTTGATTTATTAGAGCTCATGCTAAAGAACCGCATCCATATCGCGATTACTGTCGGTGAATATGGCGAGGTCAAAGGTCTGGTTACTTTAGAAGACGTGTTTGAGACTTTATTGGGTCTAGAGATTGTTGATGAGATAGATCGCGTTGAAGACATGCAGGCACTGGCTCGACAAATGATGGACAGACGAGTAGAGCGTCTGGGTATGAAGCTCAGTGATGATGAGCGCTATGATAATAATAGTGCAGACACCAGGCTTTAAAATAGCACCGTCAGACTTGGTGTCGATTGACAGGTAGTGGTTTGAAGCTGAAGCGAAGGTTGAGTTATAGTTCGAAAGAGATGACTCAGTCTTCGCTGATGCGTACTTATTATAAGATCATGATATTACTCGTACTTTAAAGGTGATGAATATGCCTGTTTTGACATTCGCAATAATTACACAGGGTGTCACATAGCTGTGAGAATTAAATGATAGGCTCACTCTATGATACAACAACGCTGTCACGACTATTAAATATATGGTTATGATAAAGACAGTTACTGAAAGGTATCACTAGCTAGCTGAAGATTATTACTGTATAAAAAGTATCACTATTTGAGAAGTCTCATTAGCTAAGAAGTATCGCTATTGAACCAAAGCATGAGAGCCAACAGCATTCGCTTAGTTTATGATTACATAACTAGGTAATATGTTGAATCAAATGATAGAAACACGTTAGTCGTCAATATATGACAACAACGGAAACTGTATTGCTAAGGATTATCATGAAACGATTATGGGGAAAAGGGCTTTTGGCGTTGTTAATCAAAGGCGCAGGCGTGGCTGCTGTAGTGGCTATTGCAAGTACCGTAAGTATCAGTGCGCAAGCGGCGCCCATGACCGAAGCGTTGGTGCAGAACTATGCCTCAGCAATGAAGTCATCAGCAAATAGCCGAAATGTCAGTCAGGTTGCTCGTCTCGTCTCTGATGATGCGCTGATTTCGTTGTCTAGAAAGGGTAAGTCTACTAGCTTGGACAAAGATGCTTATTTGAAACTGCTACAAAATAGCTGGAATGACACCTCTAACTATCGCTATGACATCTCTGTAGACAACATTGTCATTACGGGCGAGCAGGCCAAAGCCAATGTCACCACTAATGAAAGTTGGGTAAAAGACGGTCAAACGGTCTCGTTCGTCACCACATCTAGAGTGACTTTGGCGCTATCAACTGGCAATGCAGTGTTGCTGCGTGCGGTATCACAAATAACGATTAACTAGCCAGCTTATTAGGGCGTGTCCTCAATTTAATCGATAGTAATCTAAATGGGTTGAAAATGGCTAAATCTTGCCAAACGGTGTCAAATAGCTAACTAATATCTCGATATTACTTGTGCTATTTTCCTTGTTTGACTGCAATTTATCTCATTTTTATCACCATTTTTAAAATGAGGACACACCCTAGAGCGTGTTCTAAAATTAAGGACATGCTCTAGCGATTCAGCATTGATTACACGCTATATGAACCATTCAGTCATTAACACCAATTTGGTATTGAACGGGTTTATTTAGAAATCTGATTTATTCAAAAAGCTGCTTCATTCAAAAACACAGTTACTATCTACTAAAAAGACAACCATTATCTATTGAAGCCTGCTAATTCTGTACGATGTTGGTTGTTTGCATGATTGTCTGCATGGACGGAATAATCTGGCGTCTTAGTAGACCAATCTAGATGTCGACTCAACTTATGACTATTATCTTTTTATATTAACTGGTCTTTGCTTTATATTGCATATTATACTATCAAGCAATTCTATCTCATCACTTCTTGTCGTTAGGAAACTCTTAATATCATGTCTACTGTGCTATCAACCTCTCGCTCATTTATTGCGTTGCCATTAACGCTTGCCGTCTCGACTTTGCTTATCAGTGCGTGTAGCAATACGTCGACGGTAAAAAACAATGGTGCGACCAATAGCTCATCGGTTATTACTAAGCCTGCCGCCAATCAGACTGCTGCCACGAGTACTGATTACTCAACTGCGTATTTGGATGCAGATAGCTTAGACGAATTGGCAGACTTATTAGAAGCCTCTGACATGACAATGGTAGAAGGCAATCAGCTTGCTATTCAGCAATATGGTGATTTGTGGAATCGCTTGCGTGCTGGTTATCGTATGAATGGTGGCCAACCGATTTATAATCAGCGTATTGAAGGACAAAAAAGCTGGTTTACCAGTAGACAAGATTATTTAAACCGCTTAACTGCGCGTGCCAGTCGTTATATTTATCATACGGTGAGAGAGGCTGAGCGCCGCAATATTCCAACTGAGCTTGCATTATTACCAGTCATCGAAAGCTCCTACGATCCAAGCGGTACTAGTAGTGCAGCGGCTGCAGGCTTGTGGCAGTTCATTCCAAGTACGGGTCGTATTTATGGTCTGAACCAAAGCAGTACTTATGATGGCCGCCGTGATGTTATCGAATCGACTCGTGCTGCTTATGATTTCTTAACCGCGCTACATAACCAGTTTGGCAGTTGGGAATTGGCATTGGCCGCCTATAACGCTGGCCCTGGTCGTATTCAAAAAGCCATTGATGCCAATAGAGCTCAAGGTTTACCTACGGACTACTGGTCGCTTAGACTGCCTACTGAAACGATGAACTATGTGCCACGATTCTTGGCAGTGGCCGAAATCGTCGCTAAGCCTGAACAGTATGGCGTATACCTGCCAGCCATTGCTAACCGTCAGCATTTCCGTAGTGTGCCAGTAAATTATGGTGTCAGCTTATCTGAAGTAGCGCAATTGACAGGTGTGACTTACGACGAGCTAGAAAAGTTGAATACAGCACTTACCTCTGGACGAGTTGATTCTTCAGGTCCGCAGCGCGTTATCATTCCTAATGATGTCAGCCTAACGACTGATGCCAAATTGAGCACATTAAGAGGCAACGGTACCGGCAACGTACTGGCCGCAGTAAATACGCCAAGTACGACGACTACTACGCCAAGCTATAACAATAAGCCGTATAGTGGTACTTCATTGCCATCTACCGGCAGTGCGTTGGCTGATTATGCGGCTAGTGCGAGTGTGCCACAGCAGACAACCAGTTATATCTCGCCGTCAGTCACACCAACCAGTAGCTCTTCATATGGTAATACGCCATCACGTACTGAGCCACCATTAAGTGCCGCAGAGACCAATAAAATCAATGCTGAGCTTAAGAGCAGCAACAGTCTGCCAACTACCTCTGCGCAGATTACGCAAAACAATACGATTGTCCAAGAGCCACCGCTAAGCAATGCAGAGCGTGATTTTATTGCCAATCAAATCCGTAGTAGCACATCGGAAACCAACGTCATCAATGCTGATGGCAATATCAATCTATCAGCAGTTCAAACGCAGCAATCGATTCTAGAAGCCAGTGGTACAGAGAAAAAGCTGAGTTTTGCACAGACGTCGGCAAGTAAACCAAAACCACAAGGCACGCGTACCACTTATACCGTCAAACGTGGTGATACCTTATCTAACATTGCCAGTCGTGCTGGTGTGAGCTGGCGTGATATTGCAGAATGGAACCAAATAGATGCTAGCGCTAGTTTACTATCGGGTAGCACTTTGTATCTATACAATGCAAAAAGCATCGAGCCAATAAGCAGTGCGAGCAGTACAGAAGATAGCCAACCAGAGAGTTACACAGTACAAAGTGGTGATACGCTGATTGGTACGGCCAATCGCTTTGGTTTATCAGTCACTCAACTAGCAACTTATAACAACCTGAGCAGCCGTTCTGATCTGCGTAGAGGCCAAAAGCTATGGCTGATACCAGGTAAAGTGACTGCGCCTGCAACCACATCTGCAGCGCCTTCTACCAAACCGACCAAATCAAGCACTGCGACTAAAAACTATAAAGTAAAAGCAGGCGATGGCCTGATTGCATTGTCGCGTCAATTCAATGTATCTACTGATACCTTAGCCAGTCTTAATGGTATCAGTACCACAAGCTCATTGTATGTTGGTCAGACACTTAAAGTACCAGCGAGCGTTGACTTTAGCTCGGCGTCTACTAGCACTAGCAGCAGCGCTAGTAGCCAAAGCAGTTCAAGCTCAGTGGCAACCACTAACTATAAAGTTAAATCTGGTGAAACCTTAATTGGGATTGCCAATGACCTTGGCGTTAGTGCAGCGGAGCTTGCTGCAGTAAACAGTAACTTCGATGCAAAAGCTCGTTTACAACGCGGTCAAACCATCAAAGTACCAGCTTCTAAAGAACTGGTCGATCGTCAGTTAAACGATAAAGCTGTCAGCTATAAAGTAAAATCCGGTGATACCTTGACAGGTGTGGCCAAACGTTACAATATTGGCTTAAGTGATTTGGCATCAGCGAACAAATTGAACACCAACTCTAATCTCATACTTGGTCGTACTATTACCATTCCTGCCAGTGGCAGTGTCGCCAGTGCGTCTTCTAGTAATCAAAGCAGTAGCGTTACGAGTAGTAGCACTAGCACCGCGAGCAGCAGTGGTAAGACGTTGAGCAACACGGAAAGCTATAAAGTAAAATCAGGTGATGGTCTGATTGCCTTGGCTCGTCAATTTGGTGTTTCGGTAGAAGACTTGGCTGCGACCAACAGTCTGGCGACCAACGCACAGTTACAACGTGGACAGACACTCAAAGTACCAAAAGCCACAGTGAGCTATACGGTTGGGTCAGGAGATAGCTTGATTGGCTTAGCACGCAAATATGGCGTATCTACGCAGGAGTTGGCGGATATGAACGATATCGCAGCAGATACCATGCTACAGCGTGGTCAGCGTTTGACAGTGCCTAATCGCTAAGCAATAGCTTATTACTAAAAATAAGCACAAGCATCTTGAAAGTGTGTCGCTTGAAAGCAGGTTGCTTGAAAGTAGATGGTTAGTCACAAAAAAGCTGCTCTTATAATAAGAGCAGCTTTTTTATTGCAAGGTTTATATGGCTATCTGAGCTGACAAAGACAATTAGACAGTTTGCGTCTTAATCGTCTCAAGGTAGCTTCTGATATTACTCACATAATGCATCGCTTGACCGTAGCGGCTATTAGACGCTCTGTTTTCAGCGAGGTATGCATAGACATTGGCCCAACTTTTATCATTAACACCTTGCGCTTGTAAGGTGCGCTGAATACTTTTTACCGCATTGGGTCCCATGTTGTAGCCTGCCAGCGCAAACCAAATTCGATCCGATTTTGGTACATCGGCGAAGTCATCTTTCATTTGCTCTAGATAACGTGCGCCGCCACCGATACTTTGGTATGGATCAACACGATCTGATACACCCATTGCTTTGGCCGTGTTATTGGTCAGCATCATGAGGCCACGTACACCGGTTGGTGACACTGCATCCGCATCTAGATGTGACTCTTGATAGCCCATGGCTACCAACAGCTCCCAATCATGATTATAGTTGCGTGCTTGCTCTTCAAACGAAGACTGGTAGTCTGGTAACTTCTCAGTTAGCGTCTTTTGGAAATGATCCTGACTATAGGCGTCTTTTAGCAAGTTTTGATTGTAAAAGGCCGCAAGCTTTTGCGTATTTTGCAGCTTAATACTGTCACATAAGAAGTAACTGGCTTTTTCTGATAGCGGGTCATTAGACGAGTTAAACGTCCAGCTGACCTTTGGGTGTAAGCCGTTTTTAGTCAAGCTGGCATCATAACCACAGCTCACGTTAATCGATGACAGATTAAAGCTGCTTTTTAGCTTAGTGCTGGCGGTTGTCAGCGCCATGTCTGCTTCGCCTGATCTTAGCGCTTTTAATGCCGCTTCTTCGTTGGCGTAAGCTTTTAGATTGACATCGACGCCCAGCTCGTCAGCATAGGTACGTACCAGATCAAAGCCGAAGCCATGTTGAAAGCCATCGGTTGCAAAATAAGTGCTGTCGCCTGGGACAGCAGCAATGGTTAAAGTGTTCTGTAGCATGACATTGTCATAGGCTGGCACTGGCGAACCCATGATAGTCAAACTCTCAGCAGGTAAAGAGAGAAGGGCAATACTAGACAACTGCACCAATTTTTTTGTTTTGGCAAAATGGGCCGATGTCATTGGGGTAACGGATGAAACGATGTTACTTTTAGTGTTTAGTAGGCGTTTAGATGGACGCAGTAAATAAGAAATACGGCGTTTGGCCCCTTGCGCAGATACTTTTACACGATAAGTAATACGCTGCATGGATGTCTCCTGATTTTAGCCATCCTGCTTACCGTAAAACGTTCATGGGTGCATGCTAATAACAGAGGCATACATCGATGTCACATTTAAATAATCTCACACTTCTTAATAGTATAAGCGTGAGATTACTTGTTTAATAACAGTGCTTTTAATAACAATAGCACTAATCGCTGCTTTATTAGCATGAGCGGTATCGTCTTTTACTAGCTAATTATCTGTTGGCAGACACATTCAGAGCTGAAATATTGCCCCTAATGTATCAATCTAAATCACAAAAACGCACAACACCGAGAAGGGTATAAATCAAATGATTCCTTCAACAGTGAACAGATAAGGCTAATACTAAAACAACTATATATTAAACATAGGTAAGGTCATGAAATAAGTTATTGAAACAAAAACGCAAAAATAGAAGGAATACCAATAACTCTGAGTATCCAACTTTTTCTACGTCAAATCAGTCGCTATCTACTCTTTAAATGGTTTGTAGTGGAGTAAATAACAACTCAAATATTTTGTTCAGCAACAAAGGTCAGCAGATAAGTCTGTTTGATAGTGAATAGAATATCTATCGAAATAAGCTATCAATCAGGTATCACTAAACCATTATTGCAACACTAAAATTCAGGAGTAGTCAGCCATAAAAATGTATTTTGGCTGAGCCATATCAGCTCATTTATCATATAGAACAATGAGATTTTAGATATTTACCATCATTTAAGCGCCATAACCGGAAGCTGTAATAAATGGGAAGTCTCATGACAAGACGTTCTTTCTTCAAGTAATAATATGCGGATATTCATCCGATTATTCAAGTATGGTTAAGAAATTAGCGATAAAACTTAACAATAGGGCTACAGACGGTCAGAAAAGGCATCCTTTTTGGTGCATTAATTAAGGTAAAACATTGATTGTGAGAATTGAAATAGTCGCTTCAACTTTCAATTCCCACAAAGAACTCTGAATCTAGAGATAATACCTAAGATTTTAAACTGAGGTTTTAAGCAGGGTTGTCGATATCAATAAAGGTTACAGGGACGCCAAATTCTTGAGATACTATCTTACCCAGTGCCTGAATGCCGCCTCGTTCTGTTGCGTGATGTCCGCAGGCAAAGTAATCAATCCCAAGCTCACGTGCGATGTGGGTGGTGCGCTCAGAGATTTCACCAGAGATAAACGCGTCACAGCCCATCAATGCAGCTTGTTCGATCATATCTTGTGCGCCACCTGTGCAGATACCGATACGTTCTATCAATCTATTACTTGTTTTAGAAGATGAGTTTTCATGATATTCAGCTGCGATATGTAGTGGTGTACGTCCTAATGCTTGAGTAATCTTCGCGATAAGATCATCGACGCTCTGTGGTACACAAGTGGCAATATTGCCAACTGGGTGCGATTCAGTAGGATAGAGTGGCCCAGTGATGGTCAGATCTAGCATCTCAGCGAGCATGGCATTGTTGCCAACGACAGGATGGGCATCTAGCGGTAAATGATAGCCAATCATAGAGATACCATGTTGCATCAATTTGCGAATACGTCGACCTTTCATACCTGTGATAGTGGCAGGTTCGCCTTTCCAGAAGTAACCATGATGTACCATGATCGCATCGGCATTATCAGCGATAGCCGCATCAATCAACGCTTCACAAGCGGTCACACCCGTGACGATACGTTGGATAGGTCGCCCACCATCCACTTGTAAGCCATTGGGTACATAATCTTTAAATGCGTTGGCTGACAAATAGTCGTCACAAAACTGCGTTAGCGCCTCTACTGTTATGGTGGTGTTGGTTGATTCTGTCGAAATGTCGATAGCCGTCATGGTATGCCCTTATTGTTGTCGCAATCGGTCAAATGATTGCAAATAATCCATAGTTTTTTATAATAATCATTTTAACATGGTGTTGTAAAAGAGTAGACAAAGCTACTAACTGAAATGGTACACGATACGTTACCATTTGGTATGGTTGGCGGTTATAATTTGTAGGCGTGAGCTGTACTGATTGATAGCGTCTTATTAGAGCGTGGCATCAATACTGGTTTTAGTATTAAATAAAAAGAATCAAATCAGCAGCAGTGTACACTCATTACTTATCATCATTTTTTGTATTAAATTTATAGAGGTTGTATATGTCGTCATCCCGGAACACCAATAACAAGACTTCTTTATTAAAATGGTTACCTTGGGTCTTATTGCTGCTAGTGCTGGCAGCGTTTATCTGGTTGTTTACGAGTATGAAATCGACGTCAGAGGCTAAGTGGGAGCCGCCGAGAACCTCAGCGGCTGATCAGCAAGCGTCAGAACCTGTTGCCGATACGCCAGCACCTATCTCCTCTTATCATAATGCGGTCGCCCGTGCATCCCAGTCGGTCGTCAATATCTATACCACACAGACAGTAGCAGAGCATCCTTATATGGATGACCCTGTGCTGCGTCGGTTTTTTGAGTATCATGGTGGCCAATCAGCAGAGCAAGGCAATACCAACTTAGGCTCTGGTGTGATTGTGTCAGAAGATGGCTATATCGTGACCAATGCCCATGTCGTCGAAAAAGCCGATGAGATTACGGTTGCCTTTAATGACGGTCGTAAGAGCCGCGCTAGAGTGGTAGGTACCGATCCAGACAGTGATTTGGCCGTAATTAAAGTTGATATGACAGGATTGACGCCGTTAGGATTCCGCGAAGATCCTATTCGTGTGGGTGATTTGGCATTGGCGATTGGTAATCCGTTCGGGGTGGGTCAGACTGTGACCCAAGGTATCATTTCAGCGACAGGTCGTACTGGGTTAGGTGTGAATAAGTTTGAAGACTTCATTCAGACGGATGCTGCGATCAATCCTGGTAACTCAGGTGGCGCATTGGTGGATGCTCGCGGTGAGTTGGTTGGTATCAATACCGTGATTTTTTCACAATCTGGTGGCTCTCTCGGTATCGGTTTTGCCATTCCTACCTCTATCGTAGAGCAGGTTATGAATGCCTTGATTAAAGATGGTAAGGTCAGTCGAGGGTGGTTGGGTATCGAGATACAATCACAGCTACGTGATCCAACGCAGTTAGAGACGTCAACGGGTGTAGAAGTGCTAAACGTCATTGATAAAAGCCCAGCTGCGAAGAGTGGTCTACGCGTGGGTGATATTATCTTGACCATTGATGGTATTGAGATGACGGATGCCAACACGTTGATCCAATATGTCGCTCGCAAGTCTCCTGATACACAGCTTGATGCACAGATATTGCGTAATGGTAATAACAAGCAGGTCACCATCTCGCTAGAAGTACGTCCAGAGCAAGAGCCTGTTGCACTTCCTGCTTCTGTGCAAACTGAGAGCTTTGCTCAGCCTGATCTACAAAGCGAACAGCAGAACGTTCCAATGATGTCGGAAGCAGAGCGTGACCGTATGCGTGAAGAGCTGCTAAAACTGTTTGAGAATGATGGTGCTCCTCAGTAGTTACCTTTAACATCTCTCGTCATCGCTCATAGCAATGAGATATTAGTATAAAAAAAGCGCGCTATCTATATAAGATAGCGCGCTTTTTATTTGTTTTTCTCTACTTTACGATAGGCTCATGATTGATATGTATAACGCCTTGTACACGGCAACAGCAAGGCAGTATCTCATCCTCGTCAATCATGGCGAGTGGCTCAAATGGATAGTCGACCGTATGTGAGCTTGCGATACGTTTGACTCGGCAACTCCCACAATAGCCCTCGCGGCATTGATAATTAACCTCATGTCCGGTGCGCAGCAGTCCATCGAGCAGACTCTCATCGTCATGCAAGTAAAACTGCTGCTTACTGGTCATTACCCACGTCATAATTCATCCTATTTGGATTTGACTATCTTGCTGCTATATCCTACAGCCATCGAAGCGTAAAACACTATTAATGCCTAAAGTACTGTTGACACCTAAAACACTATTAAAGCGTAAAACTATTACAGTTCAAAGATCTTATAATTCAAAGCTCTTATAATTCAAAATCATCAAAGTCGCTGTCTGATAAGTCTGAGTCAATCTGACCAACCAAGTAAGAGCTGATTTCTGTCTCTTGCGGAGCCACTTGCACATTGTCAGACGACAACCATGTATTGATCCATGGAATCGGATTTGATTTCGAGTTCGGGAACACGGCTGGCAGGCCAACGGCTTCCATACGCAAGTTGGTGATGAATTCGATGTATTGGCAAAGAATGTCTTTATTTAGACCAATCATCGAGCCATCTTTGAACAGATAACCTGCCCATTCTTTTTCTTGCTCGGCAGCCTTGCGGAAGATCTCGATGCTTTCTTCATAGCACTCTGCGGCAATCTCGACCATCTCAGGATCGTCACGACCATTGCGCATGAGGTTGAGCATATGCTGCGTACCCGTCAAATGCAGTGCTTCATCACGAGCAATCAGCTTAATGATTTTAGCATTACCTTCCATTAATTTACGTTCAGCAAAGGCAAATGAACAAGCAAACGACACATAGAAGCGAATGGCTTCTAAGACGTTGACTGCGACGATACACAGATACATCTGCTTTTTCAGAGATCGCAAATCAACAGTCACTTCCTCGCCATTGACGTTGTGCGTACCAGCGCCGTACAAGCTATATAGCTGCGAGTTGCGGTACAGATCATCGTAATATTGTGCAATATCCGAGGCACGCTCTAAGATGTGCTCGTTTTGCATGATGTCATCAAAGATGATGTTTGGATCGTTGACGATATTACGAATGATATGAGTATAGCTGCGTGAGTGAATGGTCTCAGAGAATGACCATGTCTCAATCCAAGTCTCAAGCTCAGGGATAGACACGAGCGGCAATAGCACCACGTTTGGGCTACGGCCTTGGATAGAGTCGAGTAGGGTCTGGTATTTGAGGTTACTCAAAAATATATGCTGCTCATGCGAAGACAGGTTGCCAAAGTCCATACGGTCTTTTGACACATCAACTTCTTCTGGACGCCAAAAGAACGAGAGTTGCTTTTCAATCAATTGCTCAAAGATAGGGTGCTTTTGTTGGTCATAGCGCGCTACGTTGACTGGATTACCAAAGAACATTGGCTCTTTTAGCGCATTGTTTGGTGTCTGTGAAAAAATCGAGTAGGTCATGAGACTGCCTTTATAATTGATACGGTTATTGATTTATATAGTTGTGACTGGCTTTCATTTAATTGTATTACAAGTTTTCTAACGATATCTGTGACGACTCTTGTCCATCGTTCATATAGGCTTTGAATATCTCGCTCAGCTCACTATCATCGAGCGCTTCTAATTCATCGAGTGCGCTTTTGCGGAGGGTACTCACATCAGACTCTTCCGCTGCTGTTTTTAAGTCTTTTTTAGCTGCTCTCGATACTGGTTTTTTGGCTGCTTTTGCGACAGTTTTTTTGGTGACGGCTGCCTTTGGTGCTTCGCTCGCCTCTAACTGCTGACGCACCGCTGCAATATCAACCTCGACTTGTACGATATGCGAGCCACCATCGTTTAGGTCTGAAAATACATTTGGGATAAACAAACCACCGTCTTTGATGATTGCGGTATATTGCACATGACCTCCGTCATTTTTATTGTTTGTGTATTTCAATGATATGTCCTAAATTAAATGGACCATTTGATGCCTATTAAGGGATTTTCTTCAGCTTTTTGTTGCCAATACATCATCTTCTCATTATCTGCTTCAGTGCCTTTAGCGCTCAACTTTTTATAATGCTTTGCTAGCCTATGAATGGCCAAGCGGCTGCCTTGGTTAGCCAGCGCTTCAATCTTAGGCAGTACGTTTTTGACACAATCAGCATCTGAGCTGTCAAAGTCTTCATCAATCATCATCACTTCTGTATCGAGTGACCCTGCTTTTATGAGTAAATTGAATACTTGAGTTGGATCATCATTTCTCCAAAGCGGATTGGCCTTGCTGATGCCTCCATCTAAGGACATAGCTACGCCTAGTATCAGCTCGTCAACATACTCTGGACGGGCATGATCATAATATTCAACTAGCTTTTCTAAGTAAGCGATGGCTTGATAGTCATCTTTTGGCACGTATTCGCCTAAGTAATAATAGCCAAATAAGCTTATTAGTTCTTTTACAGCGACTTCCTGTGGTATGACATGACCTCTGTCTATCAAGTCCTGCATTTGAGCATAACTGTCATAATCAGAGATGCTGCCTGTTTCGCTAAAGGTTGCAATATCAGCATTCATAATGTATTTATCAGCGAACTGACGCTTTAGCTGAATGAGTTTAGCAGCTTCTTTATCTATGGTTACGGCAGCGTCACGTTTGATGAGAGGATGGCTTAATGTCTCTCTATAATAGTAACCACACTGGTCACGTGTATTGACTTCTACCTCTATCTCTTCATTATTTGTCGTTTCAGCATAACTGCTAGTCGCTAACAATAGTGTTGATAGTAGTAATGAGGTCTTAAAATTTTTCATGAACCATCCTTAATTAGGCTTGATTAGCATTACTCTTCTAAAGCCAAAGGAACAGCAACTGTGTTCGCTATTTTAAATTTACTCTGCTGCACTGTAATATCTTCTAATAATTGATATTCGTAGAAAATATCAAAATAACCATACTCTTCTTCTGTTGGACAGCTTGTACGACATTTATTAATAGCGACATATGCTTTTATATTATTATCAAAAGTATAGTCTTTCGGATTGACGAACGGTTCAACAAAGGGTTTACCCGCTATATTCTGATAAATAGTTTTGGGTGATACAGCAAGGTTTTCCATATCTTCTAATGATGAATCGTCTTCGTTTGTTATTTCAGGAACAAAGCGTTTAGTCGTTTTGCCTTGCTCAAATACGAGGTAGTCCTCTTTAATAGTTGCCTTAACAGTATCTTGATAAGTTAAATTGATACGTGCTGAGATAGCAAAGTCATTAAAATTATTTTTATTATTAAAGGTATAGATATCTATTTCTTTATCACCGCTATTCTTGTCGTTAGGGTTATAAGCAAGCGAGATTGAATTATATTTCTGAGGTAGCTTGCTAATATAAGGTCTTTTACTGCGATCAATATTTTTATTCAAAATAGGCGTCAGCGTTGGCATCTCATTCAATACATTATCGTAGTTTATGAACGTATTATGGCTAAAATAAATACCATTAAAAACTACTCGACTAGTCTCATTCAACTCAGTGGTATGACGACCATAGACGTTGAAAGGATAAGCGTCATAAGCCAGTAAGTGTAAATATTTACCATCTACCACTCGCCAATCACCAATCCTAATAGGGGTAGTAAAGCTGGAGCCAATTATTGTATATTTTCGATTTTTAGAAAGTGTAATTAGCTTTTGTTCCGCTTTAGACCCTTGTCCAAAAGATAACGTATAGTGTCCAACTAAATTATTCTCTATATTTTTATACTTATCGTCTATCTTATAAATTGGATCAGCAAGCTTTGACTTGGCTGAGCTGTTTGTTAATGAGCTATCAACCTCTCCAAAATTTTGAGCACTCACTGGTGTAGATAACAAAGGGATCATGAGTAGACAAGAGAGTAGTGATATATTACTTATTTTCATAGTGGTACTCTCTCGTCATTCTCGTAAATATTAGATTGTTATCTTATCGGTGCGCACCCTACAACTTAAGTTTGTTATTATAGTTATGATTATATATTTATAACGTCTTCTTAATACTATAGAATCGTCTGCCAATACAAGTTAAGGGCTAAATTTATGCTATCAAATATACTGCGTTTTTCAGGATCATTGTCTATAATTTTTCTAATAGGGTGTGCTGATAATACCTCTATATCAGATCCGAGCCAGCCTGCTAGTGAAACCTCTCAACCAATATCAACACCACAACTAACCTCTGAAGATACTCTTGAAGAACCAGCTAGTATAGATTCTGCTGAACGTAGTAGCAGTAACAACAACATAGCTGAACGAGATGTAAATTATGCTAATAACCAAAACGGTTATAAATCAATAGACTTTTTAACGCCGACTAACTATTCAGTAAAGCATTTGAGCAAATATAGTTTTCAGGAAACATCTGAAAGAAGTTCGTGGAAAGCGGTAAATAATAATGCTGATAACGATGTCGATAATTGTCTTAAACCTGCTATTGAATTGGTTGCGCTTCCTAAGATAAAAAAAGAAGGTTATTCTTATGACTCTTTCGATGCGTTAAATAAAGCAGGGCTATCTGCTGAAGAAAAACAAAAAGTTGAAAATATTATTTACAGTGATCAAGAAGCGATGGATAGTATAACAACGTATCTAGTGAACTGCATGGTAGATCATGGCTACACCTATTCAAAATAATTATAAAGCACGGAGTAGGTTAGGCAGTTGCTCACTTACCTTAGCGTACATTGTTCATATCATCGGTGCGCTGGGCGCACCTTACGATTCAATAAGCCAGCCATTATTATTCGCGATATTTTCAATTAATCCGAGATGTGCACAATCAGCATGTTTCTCGAAATCTTGACCGATATCCATTCTAATTTCGCTAATCAAGCCTTTAATCTGTTGCCAAGTTAAGTAATCGATAAAGTCTTCAGGCTTACTGTTGTTTATGTCAAATGAGTCTTTGAACAGCAACGGCGGATGGTAACGTTTGCAATCATTTGGCGAGTCATGAACGACTTCCATAAATATACAATAATTTCTGTCGTCATCTGCGGTGAATCTTAATTCAAGCGAGCCACCATCACGGTAAGTTGTTGCATTAGCAGAGCATTTATAACTGATTGGTGAAGACAGCTGCATTTTTATCTAACCTATTTAGTAGGCATAGGGTAAATTCCATGCATCTTTTCAATTATTTTATAAAATCGATATGCTAAGCGCACTTTATAAGTCTTTTACATAATTAGACTCTTGACCGTTCCAACCACACTCTACACAAACACCATCTGTAAAATGATGGCTACAATTTAAATAGCCATAAAGTTTGTGAGCGCAATTAGGGCATAAACTTGCCATCTTTGAGCTATCTATAAAGTATGATGATTCGCACTCATCACAAGTGCTATTTGCTCTATTCATGATTTGATTCAAAGACCAATATTTTGACGTAGTAGGCGTAGGGTGTGCTTTGCGCACCTTTAAACACAATTTCTATATAATCGGTGTGCTGGACGCACCCTACAACTAATATCTATCTAACTGTTAGGTGTTGCAAGCTTTACATAACCTACGTTTGCTGTATTTTATAAACAGGTTTATGGTGAGTTAGCTAAAGCGTGAACCATCAACAATATAGTAAATACATAGATGGTATATTACGTTTTACCGTCATTCTCTACGACAATTTGGAAAACTAACTTACCCTACACTGACTATTTTTTCTTATTAACGATAAGCTCCATGTAAGAATTATCCCGGTTATTTTGAGAATTGGCTTCTGGTGAACGTCCTTCATTTATCGTTATAAATGAAGGTTTTACATCGGTTGTAGGCATGTCTGAGTTTATATCTAAATTAGACTTTCTGCTGTCTCCAATATTAATCTTCTTGTTAATTGGATTTGGCTTATTGTTGCTCATATTATTATCCTAATATTTTCAATGAGATTAAAATTGCTAAAGAGAATGTTATTAATGCTATGAAAAACTTAATATTCTTCGATATTGATATAATATGTTTTTGCTTACTACTGACTGTTTTGTCTGTAGCATCGATTACTAGTTGAAAACAACTAATTAAGTAGTGCTTATATTCTACTGAATTATTCATTTTTGTACTTTCAAGAGTATTTAGAATACTGGGCATCTTTTGCAGTTCAACTAAATCGAAGCACTTTAAAACTGCTCGGAAAGTTAGAAAGCCAAATATTGAACCAATTGAAAAAGTAGTTACAAAGACTAGAGTCAATATAAAGTACATCAACGAAACTTTATAACTAAATACCAAACTTTCTATAGCTGAACTCGAAAGTACAACAAATAGCCCAGTAAAGATTATAGAAATCACTAGTAAATATTTATTAGCTTTTTCATCTACATTTCTAAGTCTAAGAGTACCTTGTGAATATTCTTCTCTCAATATAGAAATACTTATATCGTACTTAGCTGCCCAATCATCTATCCTTGAATGATCTTTTCCACCATCCCCATTTTCTATTCTTTCATCAGAAAACGTAGAGCAAGAATTTTTATTAGTACAGTCATAGCGATTAAAACTATTAGAAATCAAGGAATTATAATCTCCATTATGTTCAAGAAAAATCGTACATCTAGAGAAATCCTAAATCTTACATGCACCGCCAGCACAATCATCTTCCATATCCGCTTGGGCATCGTTCGCACCATCACGAGTGTTATGGTAGTACAACGTCTTCACACCCATTTTATAAGCGTTTAGCAAGTCTTTTAGCAATATCTTCATCGGCACACGGCCACCAGCATAACGGACTGGATCGTAGTTGGTATTGGCAGAGATACTTTGATCGACGAACTTCTGCATGACAGCGACCAGCTTTAGGTAACCGTCATTGTTTGGCATTTGCCATAGTAGCTCGTACTGATCTTTTAGCGTCGTAATCTCAGGCACGACTTGCTTTAAGATACCATCTTTTGACGCTTTGATAGAAACCAGACCACGTGGTGGCTCGATACCATTGGTCGCGTTGGCGATCTGACTAGAGGTCTCAGACGGCATCAAGGCGGTTAGGGTAGAGTTGCGTAGACCGTGCTCAGTGATCTCGCCACGTAGCGTTTCCCAATCGAGATGTAGCGGCTCTTGGCAGATTTTGTCCAAGTCGGCTTTGTACGTATCAATCGGTAAGATACCTTGTGAATAGGTAGTCTCATTGAACGCAGGGCAAGCGCCTTGCTCTTTTGCCAATTTGTTTGACGCTTTCAAGAGATAAAATTGCAATGCTTCAAATGTCTGATGGGTTAGACCAAGCGCGCTGTCGTCTGAATAGCGCACGCCATTCTTGGCAAGGTAATAAGCATAGTTAATCACGCCCACACCGAGCGTACGGCGACGCATGCTGCCGTTTTGAGCCGCTTTGACTGGATAGTCTTGATAATCGAGCAGGGCATCAAGTGCACGGACGATTAGCTCGGCTGGCTCTTCGATATCGCTGACGTTTTCGACTTTACCCAAGTTGACCGCTGATAGCGTACAAAGCGCGATTTCGCCTTCTTCGTCATTGATATTATCAAGTGGCTTGGTCGGTAGGGCGATTTCCATGCATAGGTTTGACTGGCGAATCGGCGCAACCGTCGCGTCAAATGGGCTATGCGTGTTGCAATGATCGACGTTTTGGATATAGATACGACCCGTACTGGCACGCTCTTGCATCATTAGGCTGAACAAGTCGGCTGCTGGAATTTGACGGCTACGAATGCTTGGGTCATTTTCGTACTTGGTATATAACTCTTCGAATTTGTCTTGATCTTCAAAGAACGCATCATAGAGGCCTGGGGTGTCACCTGGTGAGAATAGCGAGATGTCTTGGCCTTTGATGAGGCGCGTGTACATCGTTTTGTTTAACTGGACGCCGTAATCCATATGACGGACACGGTTGTCTTCGACACCGCGGTTGTTTTTGAGTACCAGTAATGACTCAACTTCTAAATGCCATAGTGGGTAGAACAATGTCGCAGCACCGCCACGGACGCCACCTTGTGAGCAGCATTTAACCGCAGTTTGGAACAGTTTATAGAATGGGATACAGCCAGTGTGTTGTGCCTCGCCGCCACGGATAGGGCTACCAAGGGCACGGATGCGACCCGCATTAATGCCGATACCAGCACGCTGTGATACATAGCGTACGATGGCACTGGTGGTCGCGTTGATAGAGTCTAGGCTATCACCACATTCGATCAATACGCACGAGCTAAACTGACGCGATGGCGTACGTACACCAGACATGATAGGCGTTGGTAGTGAGATTTTGAATTGTGAGGTCGCATCATAGAAGCGCTTCACATAGTTCATACGCTCTGACTTTTCGTAACGGCTGAACAAGCACATACCGACCAGCATGTACAAGAACTGAGGGCTTTCAAAGACGGTTTTGCTCACGCGATCTTGGACGAGGTATTTGCCTGCCATTTGCTCAACAGCGGCATAGGCAAGATTCATATCGCGCCAGTGATCAAGGTATTCTTCTAACTCATCAAATTCAGCACGGCTATAGTCAGCTAGGATATGCTCATCATATTTGCCAGCATCAGTTAGCGTTTTGACATGATCATACAGATGCGGCGGCGTAAATTTGTTGTAAGCAATCTTACGTAAATGGAAAATAGCCAAACGCGCCGCTAGATATTGATAATCAGGCGTGGTTTCAGAGATAAGGTCAGCAGCCGACTTGATAATGGTCTCGTGGATATCACGAGTTTTGATGCCTTCATAAAACTGGATGTGCGATTTTAGCTCAACTTGTGATACCGACACATTATCCAAATTGTGAGCTGCCCACTCGATTACCTTATGAATTTTATCTAAATCAATAAGTTCTAATCGTCCGTCACGTTTGGTCACTTTGATTTTGTCGATATGTGTCATGCTGGCCTCTATTTTGGTTGCTTATATTATTCGTTAAACGGTAAAGCCCGCTCAACGTTTTTTATCGTACTGCTTATCTAAACACGCTATCTAAACATGGTAACTGCTGGCGTTAGCTGCTCTTTTTTTAGGCAAAAAATACCCAATACTCGTAGTGACGATTAAAATCACTGAGTACTACATATAGCGTGTTTATTAATTGGTAGGCACAATATAGCGGGAAAATTTTGAAAATACTATATTGATTTTAGAGTGAAACTATGTTGCTGAGGGCTTGTGTGTTGTCCAAATTTTGGCAAAGGACGATGGGATAAGGGTTAGACGCAAATGCGCTCATTATAAATTTTTTGTAAAAATATCGTGACGGTTTGATTTTTATTTTATCGGTTATTGTCGACTGATAATAGTGATCGTACTGGCGATAATGCGGGCGCAGATTGTACACCAAACCACAAAAAATCGCCACCCATATGAGTGACGATTTAGACGGAAAAGGGGTTGTTTTTTTCTAAACACCCATTACCTGTTTATAGGACCATGCGAACTGTTTTGGCATTGTCCAATGACGCATAAAGTGTATTCACTTGATCGGCGTCTGTGAGGTACAAATTGACGCGTGCTGAATGGAAGCGACCCGTTTTAGACGGTTTGACTTCTATAGAAGCCAAATCAAAATCAGGGAACTGGCTACCGAGGATTAGCTTCACTTCATTAAGCAAGCCCTCATGCTCGCCTTCATGACCAATGATGCTCAATGGGTAGTTCATTGGAAAGTCCCAAAGATCTAGATTTTGAATGTCGGTTCTTTTGCCTTTTAAGACGCCTTCATTGGGTGTCATATCCGTCATCGTGACGTCTTTGGCGTTTTGGTTGGTGCTTTGATTGGTACTGTTTTGATTATCAGTGTCTTTTGAATCATCACTCATGATGTGTGCCTCGCTTTTATTAAAATGTGAGCTATTAAGTTAAGAGGTTTATTGGCTATTTATAGTGGTGCTGACCTTATTATTCAAGTGATAGGGCACCACAATTACTTTGATAGGGAACGCCACCACCTTATTATCACTCTCTGTCGCAAACAGCTACTGCAAATAACTGTTGATAGGTGTGATCTCAGGCGGTAGGTCCGTCTCTCCCATCGCTTCTAATAAGTTGATTTCAATCGTGCGTGACAATGCCATAAGTGGCAGTTGATTAGACGCAAAACCAAATGGCTCCTCTAGCTCTTCACTAAGGGCATCTAAACCGAAAAAGGTATACGCAATGACAGCACAAATGAGGGGAGTCGCCCAACCGAGTGAGGCCACCAAGCCAAAAGGCAACGTAATACAATACAGGTAAGTCGTACGATGCACTAGCAACATGTAAGCAAACGGCAGTGGTGTGTAATGAATACGCTCGCAGGCTGCCAATACAATCGTCATAGACGTCAAGCGCTCGTCCATGTTTTGTACCATAAGTTCCGATGATAACTGTTGACGACGCACATCACCAAGCTGCTTACCTAAGAGGCGCATCAGATAATTAGGTAGGTTCCTCGATTGACGCATACTGTCATGATAGGTCGCTGCTACAAAAGGGTCGACATCTTGCCAAGGAGACGTACCGCGCAGCCGATGGCGCACAGCGTGAGAAAAGGCGATTGTCAGATGAATCATCGAACGTTGGGCATCGCGGCCAGCTTCGGTGTCATCATCTACAAATGAAAGCACTTGGCGGGCAAAGCTGCGAGAGTCATAGACCAGTTGACCCCATAGCCCTCGTGCTTCCCACCAACGTTGGTAGCTGGCATTGTTCCGAAACCCTAGAAACAATGACAATGCGATCCCTAGCAGGGTAAAAGGGGCCATACCATAATAAGGAAAAGAGTCAGGATACCAATGTTGCACAATCGTTATGAGTGTGCTGAGAATGGCGATAAGTAAAATTTGCGGATAGACTTTCGGAATGACTGATCCACGCAGGGTAAGAAATATCTTAAGGGCGTTTGGTGTTTGCCGGACAATCATGTCAGTTTCCTAGCGATGAGGTATATAGATGCACGATGAAGTGCAGGGTATGATTCTAATATAGAATAAGAATCTGTAAAGCCCCAATCGCCATGAATTTAACGAAGACTGCGAAACGCCAGAAATAAAGAGTGGCCACTTAAACGCTAAGCGACCATCATTTTTTCAAACGAAACAGATGTATTTATGTTCAAGTATTTTATTTATGCCAAAGCCCCTTGATAGACTCCCAGTATTCTGAAAAAATAAAATCATTACGCTTGCTCTCTTCCTGACTATCTAAATGAGCGGGCGGCAAGATATGCTCATAATAGGTGTCTTTTAGGAGCTTGCGCAATAAGTTTTCTCCAATAAATCCTTTACCATCATTTAATGTATTTGCTGCACGTAATAAATGACGAATATCATATTGCGATGGGTCTATGTCTGGTACTTGTTTTTTAACATTAAGCAAGCTATATACTGCAACTCTGGCGGTACGCACAGAACTTTCGATAGTAAATACCACATCATTTTTTGTCTCAACAAACTGTCCTACCAAGCCCAAATTGGTACAGCCTTGGGGCACGATTTCGGGGCGGTCGCCATGTGCACGTGCCATAAACTGTGAGGTGATATATGGCATATAGGCAGATCTGACTAGGGTGTTCTCAACCACGTGGTCTAACTGATCAATAATACCAAGGTGGTAACAAAGCTCTGCTAAAATCTCATTGCCTGTACACTCTGGCATGGGTTTTTTAACATAATTGCCTTCTTTATCCATCAGTAGGCTATAGACCCAGAGCACTAACGTATCATCGGGCTGATCTGGAAAATGTGGCTGACGGTTACAGGTAAAGCTCATGATCCAGTTAGAGTCAGTAAAGGTAATGATACCGCCAGTCGCCGTTTTACCTGAATAGGGGTCATTCACAGAAAGCGTTTTGAGTATATCTATCAATGCAGATGGTTTGCAGGTCAACGTCGCTGACATCCATGAAGATTCAGCGACATTGCCGTTGAATTTTTCAGGATGACCAAAGACAGCCGATTTATTGGCAAGAGTATTCCAAAGTGTCCAGCCTGTTGATTGACCTTGATTACCTAAGACAGTGTCTAAATTTGGTGCCGTATGATTATCACCATAACGGCTATCTTCTGTCATGGTTCCTGTGGTCACCACAACATAGTCATTCTCAGTGATGGCAATGGTTGTGGGCGTACCCTCTACTTCTGCAAGGATGGCTTTGACCATTTTGGTGGGCTCATGCGCTGAGTCTGCCACTGACGCACTGTTATCTGCTTGCTCAAACTCAATATCTAAATCGGTCACTGAAGTGTTGTATTGAAATGTGACGCCTTTCTCGATGAGATAGTTGCGCAGTGGTACGATAAAGCCATCATATTGATTGTATTTTGGAAATACGAGCATCGACATATTATGCAGGCCATCTAAGTCATGCAAAAAACGGTGCATATATAATTTTAACTCGAGTAAGCTATGCCATTTTTCAAAGGCAAACATAGTACTCCAAAATATCCAAAAATTACTCTCAAAGAAGCTGTCGCTAAAGTATTCATTAACTCTCACATCATCCAGTGCTTCTTTACGTTTGAGCAATAGACGTATGATGGCCAATTGGTCTGACTTCTTAAGTTCAAACCCGCTAAAATCTTGAATCTCCCCCTGATTGTGTAGTAAACGAGCGATAGAGTAGTTAGGATCGTCATCATTAATCAGGCGATATTCATCTAGCACGCTGTAAGGCTCGGGCATTTCTACTGCAGGTATGTCTTGAAAGACGTCCCAAAAGTTTTCATAGGTAAATTCCATCTCACGGCCACCGCGTATCAGGTAACCATCCTTAGCATTACCTGAGCCATCCATCGACCCGCCTGATATATCTAACTGCTCTAAAAAGGTGATGTTTTCTGCCGGTATTTTGCCATCGCGAATGAAGTAGTAAGCACTCGACAAACCAGCAATACCAGCACCGATAATATAGACCTTGCTGTCTTTATAAACGTTGGTTGGTCTGCCAATATTGCGTTGATAATTACCGATTTTGTCAGCAAATGGTAGGGTGTTTTGAGGGGTATGATGTGGATAGTCTTTATTAGCATCTGGCTGATGTGGGAAGCGGTCTAATTGTTTTTGATTGTCATTGGTATTTTTCATTGTAATCCCCTTAGCAGGTGAAAGAATCTAAAGACTCAAAACTTATTATGTACCCTGTGGACACACAAAGTAAACCTGGGACGTCGCAACTTTTGAACCATCAAGTATATGATTGAACATAAACAGATTAGGGCGTGTTGAGGATTCAACACGCCCTATAGTAATGATGTTTTTGTTGACGTATTCAATACGCAAAACCTCAGCTCTGCAGCGATAGTTATTTTCCTATCGTAACGAAGCGCGGTTGGTTAGTCTGTGTTTTTCTCTGCTTGTCGATCGCTCACAGATTGGTCTTCAGCTACGCCCGCTTTCCAATAAGAAAAAGCATATAGCTCATCCTTTGACCACTGCTGCTCGATTTTTAAGTAATGACGCAGGGCTTTAACAGATGAAAACTCACTAGCGATATAAGCGAAACGGCTTTGCTCAGCAGTTGGTAAGGAGAGAGATTTAACCATATCGACTAGCTGACTGCCTTGCATAGGATGTGGGTTATGTAGCCATGTCATGGTGATATTGGCTAGAGTGGGCAGCTCTTGCTCGTCTTCTGCACCATGCACTTCGATGATGCATTGACCGGTCGCGTTCTCAGGTAAGGTTTCTAGTATCGAGCCAAGTACGGGTATGGCAGTGGCATCGCCAACTAGCAGAATGTTATCTGTAGCAGGGCAAAGCGCTTTATTTTTTGGCTTCATTAAGATACCAATCTCATCGCCAATTTGAGCATGAGTTGCCCAACCTGAGGCAGGCGCTTCATCACCGTGAGCGACAAAATCAATCCATATCTGTTGTTTTTCGACATCGGCACCGCGATGCGTATAAGTACGGATAACGAAAGTAGATTTGTCCTCTAAGTCGAGAGGCTGCGTCTTGTCTTTAGGGATGAGTACTTTATTGTTGGCGCCGACTGTCATGGTGGCAATATTGGCGATCGTCTCTGCCTGACTTGTCAGGTATATACGAATATAGTGCGGGGTAATCATTTGTTTATGGGCAACGGTCATGATTTCTCGTACGGGTTTTTGATTTATTGTGTTGTTCATACGAATTTTTCCTTACTTATTTGTCGGTAGTCTTGTTGGTGCTAACGTTGTCTATCATGGTGCGACTGACGCGAAAGAACAGGGCAATATCGACAGGGCTCAAATCTTGAGTCAGTTGCTCTTTGGTCCATTTTTCTGCTGCATTCAACTTGGTCATAACTGCCTCGCCTTTGGGCGTTAGCTGTAATAACTGGCTACGACCGTCGAGTGGGTTGTCTGTCTTAAGAATCAGCTCAGCCGCTAACAGGTCATTCAATGCGCGAGTAATTTGCGCTTTGTCTCGTTGCATATGCTTAGAGATGGATAGTGCAGTACTCTGTGGGTTGTAACAAACTCCTTTTAGTGTTCGGATGTTTGTCACGGACAAATCCACACCTTGCTGCCGAATACCTTCTAATAATAGATTGGTATAAGTGTGCTTTAATTGATGTAGTGTTTCGCTCAATGAATCATTTGACATAATAGAGTCTTTAATATAGTTGATATAAGCAACTATATATAATAAGGTTGATAGTGTCAACTATAAAGTTGTTCTTAAAGGGAGTGCTTTGTCTATGATTAGATATTTTTAGATAAGAAAGTATTATAAGTAAGCATGGTAGGCACGCATGATAAGGAGTAGAGAAAAGAATGGTAGAGGCCTTTGTGATTAAGGGCCTCTATAATGAACGAGCTTTGTGATTAAGAAAATCAGTAATTAACAGGCACAAAAAAGCCGAGATATACTCGGCTTTTTTATTAGTACTTAGCTTACTTGGATATTAGTCATTTTCAAGGAATGAACGTAGATGCTCAGAGCGTGATGGATGACGCAATTTACGTAGTGCTTTTGCCTCAATCTGACGAATACGCTCACGCGTTACGTCGAACTGCTTACCGACTTCTTCAAGAGTATGGTCAGTAGGCATATCGATACCGAAACGCATTTTTAGGACCCGTGCTTCACGCTCAGTCAGGTTGCCGAGTACATCACGAGTGGCTTCTTGTAGACCAGCAGCCGTCGCGTCATCGACAGGGCTTGAGATCGTACCATCTTCGATGAAATCACCTAGGTGTGAGTCTTCATCATCACCGATAGGGGTTTCCATAGAGATAGGCTCTTTAGCAATCTTAAGCACTTTACGGACTTTGACTTCGTCCATCTCTAAGCGTTCGCCTAATTCTTCAGGCGTTGGCTCGCGTCCCATTTCTTGTAGCAGCTGACGTGAGACACGGTTTATCTTGTTGATCGTCTCAATCATATGCACAGGAATACGGATGGTGCGCGCTTGGTCAGCGATAGAGCGGGTGATTGCCTGACGAATCCACCATGTCGCATAGGTCGAGAACTTATAACCACGGCGATATTCAAACTTATCAACGGCTTTCATCAGACCGATGTTACCTTCTTGGATCAGATCCAAGAACTGCAGACCACGGTTGGTGTATTTCTTCGCGATAGAGATAACCAGACGTAGGTTGGCTTCGACCATTTCTTTCTTAGCACGGCGAGCTTTTGCTTCACCGACAGCCATACGGCGCGCCACGTCTTTCATATCGTGGATTTTCATATCGAGCTTTTGCTCGTAATCACGAATCTTACGTTGTAATAAGATCACGTCATCAGTGACTTTCTCTAACGTAGCAGCAAAGGCAGGCTTGCCGCTTATACGCTCAATGAGCCAATCAACATTGGTTTCATTACTAGGGAAGGTTTTACGGAACTCTTCACGCGGCATGCGACCACGGCGAATCACCAAACGCATGATTTGACGTTCTTGCTTACGCACATCATCATAGACATCATGCATGATGGCCATGACTTGATCTGATAAGCGATTGTTCAGCTTCAGCATCATAAAGCGTTCAGCAAGTAGGGCATAAGCGGTATCTGCTTGTACACTACCACGGCCATAATCGATTAGGGCTTGCTTGGCTTTGATGAATAGGTTTTCGATTTCTTCTAGACGTAGGCGTACTTCTTCTGGATCGATACCGCTGGTTTCTTCTTCGGCTTCTTCTTCATCACCATCTTCGTCTTCATCGTCATCATCAAGTGCAGCTTTTGCACTGGCTTTTGGCTTGATTGGTGGTGGGTTTTCTTTCTCTTCTTTGATACGCTCTCTTTCTTCTTTCGCCGCTTCTTTTGCTTCTTGAGCAGCGATTTTGTCTGCTTCGGTTTCAGGATCTAAGAAACCAGTGATGACGTCAGAGAGTTTTTTGTCGCCATCTTGTACTTTTTGATACTCGTCAAGGACGAACTGTACCGTACCAGGCCAGTAAGACATGGCATGCTGTACGTCACGAATACCTTCTTCGATACGCTTAGCAATGGCAATCTCACCTTCACGAGTCAGTAGATCAACCGTACCCATTTCACGCATATACATACGTACTGGGTCAGTGGTGCGACCAGGCTCAGTCTCAACAGAGGCTAATACTGCCGCTGCCTCATCTGCTGCCATGTCATCATCACTTGAATCATCGTTCATCAAGATGTCATCGGCATCAGGGGCAGACTCAAAGATTTTGATGCCAACGTCGGTTAGCATTTGCACAATATCTTCGATCTGATCGCTTTCGGTAATAGAGTCGGGCAGTTGGTCATTCACCTCAGCATAGGTTAGATAACCTTGCTCTTTACCCATTTGGATTAAGGTGGCCAGTTGAGATGTGGACTTAGAAACTGACTTATCGTTCATAAATACTCGCTTACTTGCATCGGACATTTTTATATCGTGACGCGCTATCGCTGGCTGGGTGCGTTGATCTTATCAGTCGATTGATCAAAATATGGCGTAGAGGTTGTCAATAATATCAAAAATGAGTGGATATGAATAAAGGCTCAAAACACTACAATAACAATGCTGAAAAACAGCTAAACATTAAAAAAGACTTCAAAATAGCATTCGTTGAAAACTGCTACTCAAAAATAATACCTAAAATTTGTGCCTGATGATGCGTGCTTATGATAGTTCGCTAAGCAATGCTGCAAATATACAGCCGCATAGTTTAACACAGACCACAGTAATCAAGCACGAGACAGTGAGACTTACCGATCATTTTCTACTGATTATTTGCTATCAGTTGAATGTTTAACATTCTTTTAGATTCGGTTTTGACTACTCGGCATAATCATTAGTAGTGGGGGCAGCCACTGTATTTTTAAAGGGTTGATATTTTATTCATCAAAAATGAAGGTCAATGTCAAGATTTAACCGTGGTCATTTGCGCTGACTGCTCGGCTTGCTGTGCACGTAGCCAGTCATTTAACAGCTGTGATTGCTTACGGACAATCGCCAGCTTAATATGATCAGGATTTTTGATCAGCTCCTGCATCTTTTTTTGCAGATGTAGTTTGAGCAGTTGCATGACTAAGTTTTCGACCAATTCATCAAGGCTTAAAATATTTCTTGCCGTCAAGGTTTTATAAAACCCACCCCAACTACGGCTGAGGGTTTCTTGAGTCATCGGTCGCACGTTGGACAATATAAAGTGCGCCGCTGCGTTAGCGTCTGCTGGTAAATACCTTAAGCAACGCTTAATCGTACTGACAATATCTAGTAGGTCGGTATCTTGCAAATCTTCCCAAGCAAGCGGCCGCAAGGTATCGCTCGCAGCTTTTTGTTTGATATGTGCAGGCAGTTGTAAGTCACTGATACCTGCCTGTTGCCAAATCGACTCAATGGGATCTTCGAGCAAGGTGCGTGGTTGGAACAAAAAGCACAGCTGCAACTGCTGACTGATGGTCATGTCACCATCAAAATCTAGCAGGGCATCCTTGGCTTCGATATTCTGACTGCGTTTGCCGCCCAGCTTTTGGTAAATGTCATTGTTAAGCAAATACTTAAAACTACTGCCTTTGGGCAATGCCATGGTCAATGCGCGTACTTGAGACATGAGCTTGGCTTTACCTTCTACCAAGGTCAGATCGTAGCGCTCACTTAAATACGCAAAGATATACTGCGACAAAGGCATGGCATTGGCGATTTGTGCACGCATGGCATCACCGCCCTGACTTTTGATAAAAGTATCAGGGTCATGATTGTTCGGCAAGGTTAAAAACCGTAATTCTTTGTCATCGGCCAGTACAGGTAGCGCAACTTCTAGGGTGCGCCAAGCGGCTTTTTGTCCCGCACTATCCCCATCGAAACTCAAGGTTAGCGTTGGGTTCAAGGTCAGTAATCGTGATATTTGGCTTTCATTAATCGCTGTGCCCATCGACGCGATGGCACCATAAATGCCCGCTTGATAGAGGGCGATGACATCCATATAGCCTTCGACCACGAGCCAGTCGTTGGCGCGCTGCTGGCGAGATTCATAATAGCCATACAGTACATGTTGCTTATGAAAAACAGGCGAGTCGGATGAGTTGATGTATTTAGGCTTTACTTCATCATCTAGTGCTCGACCACCGAAGCCAATCGTACGACCTTGATTGTCTCTAATCGGGAAAATAACTCGATCACGTAGTAGATCATAATCGCGTCCAGACTCTGATTGGCGCACTAAGCCCAAGGCTTTGAGTCCTTCAATATCCTGCGGAAACTGATGCTCAAGATGCTGCCAACCAAATGGCGCATAGCCGAGGCCAAACGTTTCAAAGATATCTTCAGTGATACCGCGCGATAAAAAGTAATGTTTGGCATGAGGGTGAGTCGTCAGACTATTCTGATAAAACTGCTGAATTTGCTCTAACAGATCGTATAGGTTGCCATCAGCATCGGCACTATTATCCATACCGTGTAGATTGATTGTCTCATCGCTGTCGCTGAGCCAAGCTGGTGGGTAGCTCGTATCGTCTGGATACTCTGAACCATAAGCATCTGTTGGATAAGGCGCAGAGTCGTAAGCATCTAGCGGTGGATAATTGTCGTAGCTATGAGCATCATCATAACTAGCCTGTGCCACATGGCTTGGTTCTATACCGCCTTGTTCTACACCGCCTTGGTCTGTGCTGTTCTGACTTAAGTTGCTTTGGTCGACAGCTGAGCTAGGCACAGACTGCGGTGAATTCGATTTAGGCGCACTAGTTTTGGGCGTGGTAGGTTTAGGAACAGCAGGTTTGGGTGCACTACGCTGATAGCTAACGTTTTGCCGCTCTTCTTTAGGTACTTCGATGCCCGTTTGCTTGGATAGCTCATTGACTGCTTCGATAAAGGTGAGGTTTTCATAATCACGTAAGAAGCTAATGGCATTGCCACCGACACTACAGCCAAAGCAGTGATAGATGTTTTTTTGTGGATTGACATAAAAAGAGGGTGATTTTTCACCATGGAAAGGGCAGCAACCCTTAAACTCACCACCCGCTCTTTTGAGCGTAGTATGACGCCCAATAATACTGACTAAGTCAGCTTGGCTATTTAGTTGCTCAAGGATATGGTTAGGAATGCTCATACAAAAAACAGTTTACCATAGGTCAATTATGTTGGGCATCCAAAATCAGCGAGTAGTAATAGCTGACAGTAGATAAAGTATTAGATAAATAGAAACAGAAAAATAAGGCCAACATGAGCGTTGGCCTTATTTCTTATGAGACAGCTTCTAAGTCATTCATTATTCACATTGACAGAATGTGGTTGAAACGACTATGGATTGACAGACTATGGGATGATAGGCGCATCTTGGTTTGGTTGGGTGATGCCGCGTGGTGGCTGACTGTTTTGCAGATTGCCATTTGTACCACGTGCAGGAGCAGCATTACTTGCTGGCGCATTGGCAGAAGCAGCATTTGCGCTGGGCAATCTTAGCTGGCTAGCATTACGAATCATCTGTGTTTTGGTTGCACCATTGTAGTTGCCTGACGCTACTGACTCATCGTCTACGCTTGAACGACCAAGCTTACCAAAGGTGATTTTGTTCAGCCAAGTGCTATCACGTTTGGTCTCTAGTTTCACACTGCCATCACTGGTCAACCAGCTTGGATAATTAATCTGTAATAGGGTTTTGTACTCATTTGCCAAATCCGTTAGACCCAACTTTTCATTGCTGTAAGCTAGCGTGGCAAGGGCTTTTGGAATGGATTCACTGAGTGGATAGTACTGGAATACCCATTTGGCACGATTGGCAGCGGCGACATAAGCTTCGCGCTCGATGTACCAGTTGGCAGCACTCATTTCGCTTTCAGCAAACTGATTGTAAATGAAAGTCATGCGCTGTGCAGCATCTGGTGTATAAGGGCTGTTTGGGTATTTATTAACCAGCTCTTGGAAGTTGGCAAAAGCAATACGCAAATAAGCAGTATCACGTTCGGCTTGGTTCATTTTGAACAGTTTTAAGCCTTCTGATGATCCTTGCATGTTTGCCACACCGCGCACATAGTAGGCGTAGCTTACTTGCGGATTAGAAGGGTATAGACGAATGAACTGTTCAGCGCTTGCCGCTGCCATTTCATATTTACCGCCTTCATATTGTGCGTACATCATATCGAGTAGTGCTTGTTCAGCATATTGCCCGGTAGGGTAAAAGGTACGTAAGTTGGTCAATTCTTCGATAGCTTGTGTGTGGTGGCTCTTATCAAGCTGTTCGATGGCATCGTTGTAATAACTTTGCTCTGATTTTTGAGCGGTTTCTACCGCATCGACGTCAGCACCGCCAGTCAGGTTCTTGAAAGTTTGACAACCGACTAGGCTTACACTTAGCGTAAGTAGAGTTATTGAGGACAGTTTGATAAACGTATTGCCAACAGCTTGCATACTTCTTCTCCGACACGAGGCGCATAATAACAGCAGCGCTATTATGCTACATAAAAGGTTAATAATAAAAAACGATGCTTTGAGGCATCCGCTAACTGTCTAGTATCAAGAATACTCATCGTCGAGCAGCCTCACCATCAACATGGTTTTTATTGAATGCAGTTTATTGTAATGGTGTATGGGCTTAATAGACCCTAATAAAAACGTTATTTTTTAATTCAGTGCAATAGCATACAGCAAAACATAGTCATACTTTATAGAATAACGTTTGCTTCGTCTATTTTTTCGATATGTGCAATCTATCGTATTGGATATTCGACCATGACAGTGGCAAAGATTGTTTTTGCAAGATCTAAGTCAGGTCATGGTTGCCGAGCCTCAGTACTTATAGTGCTAGTATCTATGATATGGCTGGCAATACGGCTAGCAAAAAGCCACATAATATCTGATTTCAGTTCGGCATTTTAGCATGAGCGGCTATCACGAGCGATATCGAATGTCGCTGATACCGATAAATATACAGTAAATTACAGCAATGTCATATTTTAGAGAGTTAACCGATGATACTGAGTGTTTATAAGTTATCATCAAAAATGACAGATAACGAGCAGCTTCTATAGGGCTTAAGCACTCGGCATGGTACACTATCGCGATATTGCTGCCGATTTTTTTGACGATGATTGCTATTATGATAAGCAATAAATACGTGACCGGCAGTCTGATTTTTTGTAAAATTTTCAAAAAGTTGCCTGACAGAATGAGGTTAGGCGCTTTGCTATGTATCAATTTATTATGAATAATAATGCTATAACCACCCATTTACCACCGAATCAATCGTTAGATACTGATTCATCAGCACAAGAGTCACCGATGACAAATGACGTTTTAAAAAATAGTGAGTTACTTGACGACAATCAGCCAGCGCTTGATGAGCAATTGCATGATGATGCGATTTCAGAAGAAGTGATGCTACCGGACAGTGATGCAGATGACATCGATGATGGTGATATTGATGATAGCGACATTGACGATAGCGATGATGATGAGTCTTCAGTTTCGGGTCCAGCCGTCCCAGTAGCGATAGAGTTGACCCATACTGTCACAGAAGATCAGTCAGGTCTGCGTATCGATAAGGTTGCCTCGCTAGCATTCAAAGACTTCTCGCGTGTGCAGATACAAGGCTGGATCACTGACGGTAGCTTACTCTATAACGGTAGTGTGCAAAAACCAAAGGTTCGTGTCAAAGCTGATGATGTGTTGCATCTATCGACAACGTTAGAGCAGCATAGTGAAGACCAACCAGAAAATATAGACATCGATGTCGTCTATGAAGATGACGACGTATTGGTTATCAATAAGCCTGTTGGCATGGTCGTGCATCCTGGTGCTGGCAATCAGACGGGTACGTTGGTCAATGCGTTACTGTATCACTATCCACAGCAGCACCATCTGCCACGTGCAGGTCTGGTGCATCGAATTGATAAAGATACTTCTGGACTGTTGCTTATCGGCAAAACCAAACCTGCTCAGATGGCACTGATGGAGCAACTAAAAGACAAGTCAGTCTATCGCCACTATCAGTGTGTGGTGGCAGGTGATAAGGCAAGCCTAACGCGCCATCGTCATATTGACGCACCAATCGGTCGTCACCGCAATCAACGTACCAAAATGACTGTGATGACAGCAGGACGTGAGGCCGTCACTCATCTATTAAATGTGACACCGCTTAATGGTAACTACTGTCTATTAGATGTAGGACTGGAGACGGGTCGTACTCACCAGATTCGTGTGCATTTAAGCCATATTACCTATCCGATAGTGGGTGACCGCGTTTATGGTGGTCGTCGTCAATTGCGAGCCGGTCTCACAGAAGCGCAGCGTCAAACGATTAACAACTTCCCGCGCCAAGCCTTGCATGCCTATACGCTAGGTTTTGTACATCCAACGACAGGTGAAGATATGGAAGTCAACACGCCGCTGCCTGAAGATATGCAACAACTCATAGCCGTGCTTAGTGATGGTTATGATGCTGAATAAGCAATTATTCAGAGTAGTTGTGTAAAGTATCGTGTGTTCAATATGGTTTAGAATTCAGAAGAGGCTAGACAGGCGAGTGAAAGTACTACAAACAGTAGACGACACTAGCCTGACATAAATCTGACTCTTTATTATCTACGCTATATAAGCTATAGAACTAACTATAAAACCAAGTATTGAAATATTGTCAGCCACATATACATGATTCATTAAGATGGTAGGTCTCAGTCATGATTAATAAGATTCCTATGACATTGCTAGCGCAAATTGATGATGTTGTTGTTTTTCAAACGGCGGCTTTTTTGACCGATGTGCTCAATGAGCTTGACTCAACCAGTCAACCTGCAGAACAGACAGCAGATTTTCAAGTAGGTCAGGCGAATTATGGTGAGCTGAACTTAGGTTTGCATGTCAATGATGATGCGGCAAAGGTATTACACAATCGTATGTGTCTACTGTCTGGCATCAATGAAAGATTTTTAGCATCAAAGCGCTTTCAATACGTGCCAATTAAACGTTTGCATTGGGTCAGTCAAGTCCATGGTAATAACGTTCACAATGTCGATGCCACCACGCTCAGTATGACACCCGTAGCAGCTGATGCGATGGTTAGTCAGCAACAAGGTATCGGACTGGCCATAATGACGGCTGACTGTGTGCCGATTGTTTTGTACCAGCCAGCGACAGGACAGATAGCCGCGATTCATGCAGGCTGGCAAGGCTTAGCTTGCGGTGTTATCAAAAAAACAGTGAATAGGTTTGATAGTACGATGCCGATTCAAGCTTGGATTGGTGTTTGTATTAGTCAGGCGAATTATGAGGTGAATACAGACGTCCGCGACAAGCTATTAGCAGGGTGCAAAGAAAACCAAGCACTGTCAGAGACACAACTCGATGATTTTGTGGCGCTCTTTTCTATACCATCTCAAGATGAAAAAATTAAGCTGGATCTACCAAAGCTTGCAGCTATGCAGTTAGAGACTGCTGGCGTGACGGTCATTAATGACTTACCTGTAGACTGTAGTTATGCCGACAGTCGTTATTACTCGTATCGTCGTCAGACACATTTGCAGCAGCCAGCCACGGGACGTATGGCATTAGTGATTGCCCGTAGTACGCAGAGCAGTGATAGCTAGAAAAGTAGTGATGGTGAAATGAGTGTTGTCTGAGTAACGCAATATGCTTTATATAACAAAAAACAGCAGGTTAATTTTAATCTGCTGTTTTTTTATTTGAGTATTAATAAGTCTATATATAGTTGATTCAGTTTAAAAGAGAGTCAAGGCAATTGAGTGCAGATGTAACTGTGATACTTCAAGCGAGATTAACGCTGTCACTCTTTTATAGAGGATTGACTATATCAACAGACTGAGTCGCTAGACTTTGGCACTGACAAGCCGAATAAAGGACGCAAATACAGAGCCAAGAACGTGCCAGCCATCGCGAGTATGCCCCAGATATAGCCGTGTAAGCTAAAAGAAGCGATACCACCAAAATAAGCACCGATATTGCAACCAAATGCTAGACGTGCGCCATAACCCATCATCAAACCACCAATTACTGAAGCTGCAAAGTTGCCTTTAGTAATGGTCGTAAATTTGAATAAGCCACCAGCCGCTGACGCAATGAAAGCGCCAATAATGATACCGATGTTTAGTACCGTCGTTGAATCAGCAAATATAGACGCATTTAGCGCTGCTGCGTTTGCGCCTTGCCAATAGCCCCAACTCGCGACATCAACCCCAAAAGCACTCGCAATTTTAGATCCCCATAATGAAAATGCAGATGTGATACCCCAAGGCTGACCACGTGTTGCTAGCGTTAATGCATTCAGTACACCCAGTACAATCGCTGCTGCAAATAGCGGCCAAGAACCACGGAAAATACGTTTCCAGCCTTTTTCAGAAGGAACAGGCGCCATTTTAGGGGCTTTGGTTCTTTTTTCAACGACCAAAGTTATCCATGCGATTACAGCAAAAAGCGCCAAAGAGACCATCCAAGCACCGCTGTAACCAAGACCGGTAGAGGTAGCTAAAGAAAACGGCTCAAAGCTCGGCAGCTCTTCTGTCCAAAATGGCAGATGGTAAGCACCAATAGTGGCACCAACGATAAAGAAGATAAACGTGATGAACATCACTGAGCGGCCACCACCGACTGCATAGAGAGTACCAGAAGCACAGCCGCCACCAAGCTGCATACCAATACCGAAGACGAATGCGCCAACGAAGAGACTCACACCGATTGGCGCGACATAACCTGCGACTGGTCCACCAAAAATGGTCGTACCAAAGGCTAGAATAGGGGCAAACAGCGTCACAGCAATGGCCAGCATCAGCATGTGTGAGCGCATCGCTTGTCCATTACCGACTGACATTAACCGCCTAAATGCAGAGGTAAAACCGAAGCGAGCATGAAAGAGGGTATAGCCCAACAGCAAGCCAATGCCGAGCAATAGTGACTGAGAAATATGTTGCGTATCTAGCAAATAGACCAGCATGAGAAAGCTCACAATGGCGCCGCCTGCTACCAGCATCTTTTGTGGATCATTCAAGCGAAGACTGTCTCTTACGATTGGATCTCGCGCCTCGTTTACGGGTTGAACTCTTAACGTTGTCACAGTAGTAGTCTCCTCTGCTTATCGATTTGATTGTGATTTCTTTATAGCTTTCTTATGATTTTTTTAATTCATTAATTGTATTTATGCGTAACTTAGGAATAAGCGCTACATCATAATCCTATTACGGTAAAAATAGAAACAAGCCTGAAAGAAAAGCTGGAATTAACATATGCGTATATGGAATAAATAAATGTAATTATTAACGATTATTTTTTCTTATTTAATACGCACAAGATGTGCTACATAACGTTCGACAAAGTTTCGATTTACATAAGTGAGTTGATAATTCGTTGAATATTGCTACTCTATGACAGTCTGTTAATAGGTAGTGTGATTATCTTTGCACCTGACGATAGCGTCATTAACGACAGCTATCCGGTACTAACGATATGATTACAGGCTATAATGGCTGTAATTACTCAGAAAATTCTAAACGTTACTATTATTTAGCGACTCATTATTCATCAATTCATTCATTACTAGAGCCCGTATGACTACATCTATATCGTCTGCTTCAACTGTCACTCACCAAGCCAATAATCTATCTATCGCGGTTATTTATCATAGTAATTATGGTCATACCAAGCGTGTGGCTGAGGCCATAGTGACAGGTGCTCGTCAGCAGTTACCAGAATCGCAAGCCAAAGCGGTAGATGTCCATGAGGTGGATTGGGATTTTTTAGATCAAGCAGATCTGCTGGTATTTGGTAGTGCCGTATACATGGGTAGTGTTACGGCTGAATTTAAGACTTTTATGGATGAAACCTCAAAGCGTTGGTATCACCGTAAATGGGAAGGGAAGTGGGCAGCAGCTTTTGCCAACTCTGGCGGATTAAGCGGTGACAAACTTGCAGTATTACAGCAGATTTCTCTATATGCCATGCAGCATGGGATGAATTGGATTGGACTACCATTGATGCCGACAGGTCATGAAACTCATGACCTAAATCGTCTATCTAGCTTTTTGGGTTTAATGACGCAGTCACTCGATGGCCCACCTGAAGAAACGCCAGGATCTGGAGATATCGACACCGCTATTTGGTTTGGTGATCATCTGGCCAAAACCATTATCAAGCATCAGCCAGCCAATACACAGAGTTAATATAACCTTATCGACCATAACCTGAATAAAAAAGCAGACTTTATAGTCTGCTTTTTTTGTGTCTCTCAATTCTATTACTGGTCATTCGATTGAGTCAAATTCGATGTGACAGGAATCGGACTATCAACAAACTGGAACGACTGACAACCTGTTAATAACAGAATAGATGTGAGTATATAAGTAAGCGTTAATGACTTCATAATGATGTCTCAGGCGGCGATTGGCAACGTGGAAATAGCGCCTATCATAAACAAAATATGGTGAGGTGCAATAACTATGTGTCATATCACCATAAAAATATTATTTATAATTGGACGATTTTGATTTCGGTCTATGTATCCATTATGTACAGCCCAAACGAATAATGATAGTAAATATCGCTCATTTGCAATGTTTCCTCATAGTGATACATCATTTATAGAAGACGTAATATTGTTAAACAGTCTATTTAGCTATTGTTTTTAAAGGGTTTTTTGAAATACGTATTATTACCCTATAAAAATACATGATAATTTGCTGGAAATAGATGGCCGTCAGACAGTTCTTTAAATTTTGTAAAAATTTTAGACCAATAAGTTACCATTCAAGTAATAGTAGCGAAAAAGTCTTACATTGGTGAGGTGAGTAGACATTATCTAGAAACTATTTTTGCTAGATGCTTTCTTTACTAGGTGCTTTTTTGTTAGATGTCTTCTATAAAGATAGTTTGCTCGTTATTTTGTTTTTTAATGAATTGTTTGATGTTTGATGACTGAAGCCTAGAGCTGCAAAAATAAATAGATATAAAGACGCTGCTCGGTATCGAATGTGTCGTCAAACCTCTCTGTGAAATACCCTAGGTACCAGCTATATGAGGATATTATGAAGCCAATTCCTATGATGTTATCGATGCTCGTAATGGGTATTACCTCCAGTGCTGTGATGGCTGAAGGAACAAGCCTTCCTGATACAAGCACGGCCAGTGCTCGCTTGCCCACCACCACATTAGCTGATTCTAGTCTATCTAATGCCAGTTTGCCTAATGTGCGTCCCGCTAATAGCGATATCGTCAACCGCGGTGCCTATATTGCTCGTGCTGCTGACTGTATGGCGTGCCACGGTGAAGATTATGCTGGCGGTACAGCGATTGACACTCCGATGGGGAGTATCTATTCAACCAATATTACCCCGTCTAAGCGTTATGGTATCGGTGACTATACCGAGATGGATTTGAAGAATGCGCTGCAAAAAGGTCGAGCACCCGACCATATGTTATATCCTGCCATGCCATATGCTGCATATAGCGGCATGAAGGAAGAAGATATCAGCGCGTTATTTGCCTATCTGCAAACTGTACCAGTAGTCGATGAAGCACCAACGCAAAAAACTGAATTGCCATTTCCTTTTAACATTCGTACGCTCATGCTGGGCTGGAACTTTTTAAATGTCCCTTCTACTGAGAACCGTGATGGACTCACCCAAACACAGCAACGCGGTGAATATATCGTCAATAACCTAGAGCACTGTGGCACTTGCCATACCCCGCGTAATAGCACCATGGGTTTTGATAAAGAAAAATATCTATCAGGCGCTCAGCTTGGTCATTGGCATGCGCCAAATATCACGCCTGACGAGTCAAGTGGTATTGGCAATTGGAGTGAGCAAGATATTGTCACGTATCTACGTACCGGCGAGCTTGACCAACGAGCTTATGCGGGTGGGCCGATGGGCGAGGCAGTTGCGCACAGCACCCGCTATCTCAAAAATGAAGACTTGAGTGCCATTGCTTCTTATTTAAAAGCCGTCCCTGCGATTCAGACAGAGGATAAGTTCGCAGCCGTTGATAATTCTCGTCTACCAATACCAATCAACGAGTCCATTACGCATGATTTACTCGCCCAAAATGAGTATTTGACTCAAGCTAAAGCAGAGGTAAGTAACAGCAGTGATTCATCAGAATCGCTATATCTGGCGGCTTGTGGTAGTTGTCACGGTGTCGATGGTAATGGACAGCCTGATGCACGTTATGCGCCTATCGTCGGACTCAGCAGTATTCGTCGCGACAAACCTGATGCGCTCGTGAACATGATTTTTCATGGGGTAGAAGGAGCGACCAATACTTCGCCTATTATGCCAGGGTTTTCAGATGAGCTTAATAGCGAGCAAATCGCTGGTATCACCAATTATGTACGTGTGAATTTTGGTGGCCTTACGAGTAGTGAGGTGAGCGCTGATGATGTCGATCGCATCGCAACGACGGGTGCTGATACGCCATTTTTAATCAAATATGCGGGCCTGTTGGCAATAGTCGGCATTATCGTGGCCGTCATTATTATTGTATTTATCATACGAGCAATCTTGCGTGCTAGGCGTCGCCGTTAATCCAGTGACTTTATAAATACGATTTAAATACTTATGACAAGAAAGGCGTTAAAGGCAACACGGTAAGGCACGACAGCTTAAACAACAAAATGAAAAACTAAGCCAAGCTGATTCATCGTCTCAATGCCTCCTGTTTTGCACGAACGCCTACTTTAAGGACTTTATTATGAAAGACATGCCTCAGTCTCCAACGCGGCGCCAACTGCTCTCGATGATTGGTAAGACAGCGGGTGCAACGGCGATGTATCAGGCAATGACGACATTAGGATTTGCTTCAGAGTCGAGTTTCAAAGAGACCATGGATTTAAAAGGTGCACCTCCGGGTGCTAGCATTGTCATTCTCGGTGCTGGTCTTGGTGGACTGACAGCGGCTTATGAGTTACGTAAAGCAGGCTATGATGTCAAGGTTCTCGAATATCAGAACCGTGGCGGTGGTCGCAGCTGGACGTTGAACAGCGGTGATAAATATACAGAGCTTGGCGGTGAAGAAGTCACTTGTGATTTTGAAGAAGGCAATTATTTTAATGGTGGGCCATGGCGTTTGCCCAGTCATCACTATGCCATCTTCCATTATTGCAAACAGTTCGGTGTTGAGCTGCAGCCATTTATTCAGACCAATGATCGTGCGTATTTGCATCGTAGTACTCATTTTGGCGGTGTGCCCCAACGTTTGGGTGATGTAAAAAACGACATCCAAGGTCACGTCGCGGAGTTGTTATCGAAGTCCGTTAATGTCGGTGCTCTTGATCGTTCTGTGAATAGAGAAGACAAGGAAAAACTGTTAGAAGGCTTAAAAGGTTGGGGCGTGCTCGATAAAGACTATCGCTACCGTGCCAGCAATGAGACCAGCAAGCATCGCGGTTTTAGTGTGTTTCCGGGTGGCGGCTTGATGCCTGACGCGACCCCATCAAAGCCACTGCCTATCAGTGAGATATTAGAGTCGGGTATGTGGGCAGATATCTATAGCAATCATATGACTTATGGGCATCAGCCAACCATGTTTCAGCCAGTGGGTGGTATGGGTAAAATAGGTGACGCATTCACCCGCGAATGCCGAGATATGATTGAGTTTAATGCAAAAGTCACCAAAATCCATCAAGACGAAAGTGGTGTGACGGTCGATTATGTCGACAGCAATAGTCCAGATGGCGCCACTAAGACCATCCGTGCAGATTGGTGCGTCTGTAATATCCCACTAACGATATTGACGCAGATGGATATCAATGTCTCAAAACCTATGAAACAGGCGATGGCCGCTGTGCCTTATGAAACCTCTTATAAAGTCGGCTTAGAGTTCAACCGCCGATTTTGGGAAGAGGATGAGTGGATATTTGGTGGTCTGACTTATACCGACATGCCCATTGCTCAGATTGCCTATCCGTCACAAAATATGTTCAAAGATGGGACAGGGGTGTTGCTAGGCGCCTATGGTTACGGCCCGACATCTTATAAGTTCAATACCCTAACGCCGAAAGAGCGTATCAATGTTGCGCTTGCCTATGGTAAATATATCCATCCTCAGTATCCCAAAGAATTTCGCGCAGGTACGTCAGTTGTCTGGCACCGTATCCCATGGACGCTCGGCTGCTATGGCATCTGGAATGAGTCGACCCGTCGGCAGCATTACGATACCCTGTGCAGCATTGATAATCGTATCGTACTGGCAGGCGAGCATTGTTCACACATTCCAGCATGGCAGGAAGGCGCTATTCTATCTGGTATGGATGCCGCGAAGCGCCTACATAAAAAAGCAAAAATGCTGGGTTAATACGAATAACTATAAAATTCAGAGGCTATCATGGATAATGCAATCGTGAAGAAGACAGTCATAAAAAACATGACACCCAAACTGCTGACTATGATGTTGCTGAGTGTGGTGAGTAGTGCGGCACTGCTAGGTTGTAGTCAGCGGTCGGATGATGCACAAACGATAGCCAGTGTACAAGAGAAAGAAGCTACGCAACCTGCTGATTATCAAGCCAGCCGTAATACAGGCGCTTGGGGTGCAGTCCATATGAGTCGTGATGAGCTTGCAAAACCTTCTACAAATATCGTCGATGACAGCTCACTGCCCAATATGGAAAATGACCCAAGTATTACTAAGTGGGAAGCAAAATTTGAAGGCACCAATGCATTTGTGACAACAGATGGTGAAAAGCTATATCACGACTCCTGTGCAGCCTGTCATATGCATAAAGGTGAGGGTGCTTACGGCGCAGGTTATTATCCACCACTGGCTAATAACAGTAAGATGCAATCAAAGTATTACATCATTGATATCTTAATGAATGGTTTTCGCGGTATGCCGTCATTTCATGGGATGATGAATGATGAGCAGATGGCTGCGGTTACTCAATATGTGGTCAGTGATTTGAATGGCTTTACTGAGACGGTAACGGCTGAAGACGTGGCAAAACTGCGTCATGACAACCCACCAGCAGGTGATCCGAGTGATGATTAATACTGTTTACACTTTTAGCTAATGGCTGTTAAATAAAAATATCTAGTATAAAAACTACTTTACTATTTCACTACTGCCCTTAGAAAACAAAAAAAGCGCTTAACAGATAGTTAGGCGCTTTTTTATATACAAGGATTTATGGATTGAGAAAGACAGCAAGTGGATTATTTACTTCGGACTGGCTGACCATACTGGTGAGCGAATAATACCTTGTCCAGACTTGCCAAACGTCTCACCACCATTTAGTGATTTTATTGTAATAATGCCTTTACCACCCTGTTTTGAAGCATAGACTACGCGCTTACCGTTAGGCGAAAAGCTCGGTGCTTCATCAATGCCCGTATTGCCCAAATTAGCCGTTATTGCGCCATTGCTATTCATGATAGCGGCTGATGAGCCATTCAAAAAGGCAATTTGTGAACCATCGCTATTGAACTGCGGGCTAGTCGCATAACCACTATTTGATAGCTTCGTAGTACGTCCTGAGCCAAACTCATAACGATAGATTTGTGGCTTATTGAAACCTGCGCGGTCACTGACGAACACAAAAGATTGACCATCAGGCGCATAGCTTGGCTGTACTTCACTGCTTGGCCAGCTAGTGAGTCTTTTAGGTTGACCGCCACTGGCACTTATCTCGTAAATATCAGCACTGCCTTCAAAGCTGCTAGAGAATAATATTTTGCTGCCATCTGGTGAGAATGATGGACTCAAGTTACTACCAGGAAATGGCGTTAATGCGGTTGCGCCGCCGCCATCAACGTTTTGTACGTAGATGACTTGATAAGACTGATCACGTTGTACAGAGTAAGCAATGCGTTTACCGTCTGGTGACCAAGCGGGTGAAAAGATAGACCCTTTGACTTCAGCAAGTGTTCTCGCATTTTCACCATCAGCATCCATGATTTTTAGGCGTGAGACTTTATTCTTACCGCTTAATTCCTCTTCAATATAAGCAATACGTCCTGAAAAATCTCCTGGCGTCCCGGTAATCAACTCATATATTTTATCTGCGATGACGTGCCCAGCATAACGCATACTTTCTTTATCGTTATTAGCCGTTAGACTTTGTTTGCCTGCTAGTATTCGCCCTGACTTTACTTCAATAACTTCATAGTTGGTGGTCACTTTACCGCGATTGGTACTGCTGCTACCGACGACTAGGTAAGGAATACCGATACTTTGCCATACGGGTAGTGTACCTGCTAACTCGTTGCTACTATGCGGTTGCTGTGGCAAATTTTCGCTAGTCACTTTTAGCTCGGTTTTACCTAAGTCATTTAGGATAATAGAAGACATGACGGTGTCACCAGCGAAGGGAACAAAAGCGGCTTGGTTTTGTTGAGTAGGAATGTCGTAATCTAGTTCCAGAACGACAGGAGCTGCAAATATACTTGGAGCGACAAGCAAAGCTGAGGCACTGGCAAGTAAAGATGTGAGTAGTTTTTTGTGAGTACGCATGAGTAATTCAAGCTCCTGAAAAAGTATAGTGATCATTTCTACAAGTAATCAATCAACCATAAAGGTATGGGAATACCTTCAACAGTATAAGATTATTAAGGTAACGTTATCAATAATGTGAGACATGAGCAACTTATTAGTTACTACCCCTAAACTGTATATCGAAAGTAGGATATTTGGGATCGCTAGTATCTATTGGGAAGCTATCCGCATCCCAAGCTGCTTGTTTGGCTGCCTCATTGACTCTACTATCAGGTCCTGAAACTGAGACATTGGTTACCTTGCCGCTAGCATTTACAGTAATCGTTAGAGTCGCGCGCTGAGTCGTGCCTTTCGCTCCTGTCGGTGGATTATAGTTACGTTTGATTAAGCTGATAATTTCATTGTTGCTAGCACCGCGATTGCCACCTGCTGCTGAACGACTGCTTTCTTTTGTGGTGCTTGTTGTATCGCTAGATACGACAGAGTCACCTTTTGCTAGACTGTAATTCTTAGGTGTGCCATCAGAATCATTACTTTCAAATTCTATATTGGTGCTTTTATTATTAGGACGTACAATTTTGGGAGTGTCATTTGGCTTATTACGATACTCTTGGAGCCTTTGTTGCTCTTCTACTTGCTCATCTCTTTTGTCTCGCTCAATCGCATCGTGCTTTTCTGTCACTGATTCATCTAATTCCTCTGCCCATTCAGCCATCCGCTGCTCATACTCTCTATTTTGTTCAAGTAAGCGTTGATGATGCTCTTCGCTCATGAGCAAAGGACGCCCAGCAGTGTCATCAGGGCGGCTAAAACTAGGTACTTGCTGAGAGCTTGATTGGCTGCTGTTTTGGTTGGCATTGTTACTGTTAGACTCATTCGCTTGCGTAACTGTCGATGAGCTGCTGCTAGCATTGGCTGCTTGAGCTTGCGCGGCAGCACGATTGGCCAGTATCTGACCTTGCATATCAGCCAGCTGCTCAGGTGACACCATGACCGTTTCGAGACTACCAGTCATGTCTACTTCAGTGTGTTGATAGTTATAAACGAGCAGGCCAATCACAAGGCCATGTGCGAGTAAACTGAGTAGCGTAGGCAAGGTCAGCCCATTGCCTTCAGGTTGGGTAGGCACATAGACGGCAGGAGCATTATGCATAATATTTATACTCATGAACGTGGTTCATTGGGTTGACTACGATTCTATTATAAGCTTGATCGAATGTGGTGCTTATTAATCTGTTTATTACAGTGAAGGCGTGGGTAGAGGAGCGCCTGTTAGTAGTCCCACCTTTTGAATACCAGCTTGTTGCAACGTCGCCATTAGCGTCATGATTGCACCATATTGATTGTTTTGGTCGGCATTTATCATCACCTGTACGGGTGACGCTCCGGCATCACTGTTTTGAGTCTGCAAATTAGACAAGGTGTTAATCAGTTCAGGTTCGCTCACTGGCAAATCGACATTACTTTCGTAACTGATAAAAATCTCTCCATTACCAGTTAGAGATACGATCACCGGTAGCTGGCTTTGGCTCATGGTGTTGGTTTGCTCTTTTGGCAGATCGACATCAACACCTGTAATCAACATCGGCGCAGTCACCATAAATATGACCAGTAATACCAGCATCACATCGATGTAAGGAACGACATTCATCTCCGCATTTAGCGCTTTCTTTTCACGGCGATAGGGACTTTGCTTCATGGCTTCATCGTCCTTATGCTTGACTGGTGGTAGATTGCGTTTCTCTACTGACAGGGTTTGCTGCACTGGTCTCACGTTGGAGCATGCCAGTCATCTCATCACAGAACAGCGCCCGTGAGTCATATAAGCGGCTAGATTTTGCCGTAAAGTGATTGTAAGCCAGTACAGCAGGGATCGCTGCAAATAGACCCATGGCAGTGGCGATTAAGGCCTCGGCGATACCAGGCGCAACAGAGGCTAGGGTGGCTTGTTCTGTCTGCGACAATCCTAAAAAGGCATTCATAATACCCCAGACCGTACCAAACAATCCGATATAAGGCGCCACTGATCCGATACTGGCCAGCGTCGTCAGCCCTGATTCGAGCAGTTGCTGTTGACGACCTAGCCCAACTCGTAGCTTACGCTCAACGCCATCGATAATGTCATCTTTAGGCTGGCGCTTTTTATGCATTCTTAGGTACTCTGAAAACCCAACATAAAAAATCTGCTCAAGTCCTTGGCGTTCAGGTGAGCCTTGCACACCTTGATATAGTTTGGCTAGATCTTCACCTGACCAAAACCAAGTTTCAAACTGTTGATCGAAACTTTGAGCCGTACCAAGCCGCGCACTCATACGAAAAATAATGATCCAACTGAATAAAGACGCTAATAATAATAGTGCCATCACAATCTGCACCAATAGACTGGCTTGGGTAATAAGATCAATAATATTTAATGACTCAGGCATGTAATGAACTCACGGATAATGGACAAGAGCTGGCATGGTGCAATACGCAGGCCAAATAGGGTATTCGATAACATAAAAACATGGTGGAGCAATAATTCTGCACACTTATATTAACCGCCTAGTGTACTGCTAAATGAAGGAAAGGTCATTTATTAAAGTGTTAAATACCAAATAATTAATGGATGTTTATCTATGTTGTTTTATTCAAAAGGTAAATTCTGTTTGTGCATCTATCGATAGATATCATGAACATGTTCTGTATTTACCTAAAATTCTGTCTAAATATGATTTCTAAGTAGCAGGAGAAATCGTGTTTGTACGCCTCGGGTACTGGTAGTGATTGAATTTATAGTGTAATTTCTCTAGAATGTTACACTTCGTTACTGCTGCCTTTCTATAGATGACGTCACGATTTGTCTGCTGACGTTATGTTTACTCTAGGCATTAATAAATTTGTTCTTTCACTAGCAAGCTGGGCGCGACACTTATGAATGCAATCGAACGCTATTTTGGGATTAACGGTGAAAACACCACGGTAAGAACTGAAATTCTTGCTGGCTTGACCACTTTTTTAACGATGGCCTATATTATCTTTGTTAACCCCAACGTGCTAGCAGATGCTGGCATGGATAAAGGCGCTGTGTTTGTTGCTACTTGTTTGGCAGCAGCAATCGGGTGTTTGATCATGGGACTTTATGCTCGTTTACCTGTTGCTCAGGCTCCTGGCATGGGTCTTAACGCCTTCTTTACTTACGGCGTGGTACTTGGTATGGGGTACACATGGCAAGTTGCGCTTGGCGCAGTGTTCTTGTCTGGTTGTATCTTTGTGCTGTTGAGTCTGTTCAAAATTCGCGAAATGATCATCAATTCTATTCCCGTGTCGCTCAAGCAGGGCGTGGTCGCTGGTATTGGTGCATTTCTAGCGTTCATTGCATTACAAAGCTCAGGCGTCATCGTCAATCATGACGCTACGTTGGTTGGCTTAGGTGATATGACAAGCTTTGGACCGGCGATGGCTGCTGTTGGGTTTATTGTTATTCTCGCTTTGTCTTATAAGAAAGTCCCTGGTGCGGTGACTATTGGTATCTTGCTTGTGGCTTTGGTCAGCTTATTAACTGGCAATACGCATTTCACTGGTATTATCTCTGCACCGCCATCGATTGTACCTACATTCATGCAGCTTGATATTGCTGGCGCGTTTGATGTGAGTATGATCAGCGTTATCTTTGCTTTCTTATTCGTCGATTTATTCGATACAGCTGGTACGTTGATTGCAACCACGCAACAGGCAGGCTTGGTAGATAAAGATGGTAAAGTTAAGAACATGGGTAAAGCGATGTTTGCAGATTCTACTGCGACAGTAGCAGGGACTTTACTTGGTACGTCATCGACAACCAGTTATATCGAAAGCGTTTCAGGTATTGCTGCAGGTGGTCGTACTGGATTGGTCGCTGTGACTGTCGGCGTGCTATTTTTGCTTAGTATATTCTTTGCGCCATTAGCCAGTATGATCCCTGCTTATGCAACAGCAGGCGCGATATTTTATGTGGCGGTATTGATGTTAGGCACTCTAAAAGACGTAGAGTGGTCTGACTTGACTCAAGCAGCGCCAGTCGTTGTCGTATTATTATTTACCCCACTGACTTACTCTATCGCAGATGGTATCGCACTTGGTTTCATCACTTATACGGCAACCAAAGCATTGACGGGTAAGTTTTCTGACATTAGCATTCCAGTATGGATATTGACTTTCGTACTATTGGCAAAAATTGTCTTTGTTTAACGGTTTAAAGCCAGTCAGCAGTCTTTGCTAAACGATACAGTTTTAGCTTAGCTTGCAATAAAAACCCCTCCTTATCTATGTCAGATAAGGAGGGGTTTTTTTAATATAAGTGCTATACCGAGTGTTAGCCTATTGAGATGACTATCGCGTGAATTGAAGGCATACGCTAGTATTTTTGATACTGATATCTAGCGCTGTAATGACAATCAATCGGCAATAGTAAACAAAAAAACGTAACCAAAGCGTCATGGTCATCAATTAAGTTATAAGCTATTGTTATATAAAGAATTATTTATTGATAAAAATGAGAAAAATCGTTAGTTTGAATTTTTTTTTCATGATATTATAGCCACGTTAAGCGCATCACCTCAATCAACGCCGTAGAGGTTTTTCTTACAGTGAATTAGCGTCACCTAAGATGATAGATTTGTGTTTATTAAAGCGACCGTATGTCGTTTCGATAAACTGGTATCTGACCATCATACTCCTTTCACTACTAACAAGAAGAAGGCACTAATGCCGCTTAGCTTTGCGTTGTTGCCTTTGTATTGTTAGCGTACCCGTTTAACAGTCGAACGACCTACTTAACCGTCTCCAGCCTCTGCTGGATTTTTAGTTTTGTGATGGCGCCGTTTGGTCTTTTGATTATTACTGTGAGTATCCGTTAATAACCACTATTCAATTTGATAGCGGTTGTGAGCCGTCACACAGAACGATCAGACTTCCTAAAGCACCATTTATTATGGTTTTTAAACGATAGTTATGGAGTTATTATGAACCCAGTAGACCAGTTTACCCCGCAAGAGCCTATCTTGTTTTCTGCTGTTGATTTGCTGAATCCGGCATATCTTACCCAGTCATTAGAAACGCTACATACCCGTATTTCACCGCTATATAGTGTGGATGAAGTGCGTTGGTTGTCTGAGCTGTTACCCCTTGCCAAACCTAGTGATGAAGAGCGCGATGCTGCTGCTGAGCAAACGCGTAAATTGGTCGAGCATGTGCGTAATGACGGCAAAGCCGTCAAAATGGTCGATTCGTTGTTGCTTGAGTATAGCCTTGATACCCAAGAAGGTATCTTGCTCATGAGCTTGGCAGAAGCCTTGATTCGTGTGCCAGATAACTATACAGCTGATGCCTTGATTCATGACAAAATGAGTGTGGCTGATTGGAAAAAGCACATCAAGAATGATAATGGCTTTATGGTCAATGCCTCCACTTGGGGCATGATGATGACGGGCCGCGTCGTGAGCATTGATAGCAGCACGACAGCGTCAGGTTTCTTAGACCGTATGACCAAAAAGATGGGCGAGCCTGTCATTCGTAGTGCGATGCAAAAAGCCATGCGTATCATGGGTCATCAGTTCGTATTGGGCGAAACCATTGAAGACGCTAATAAGAACAGCCAGCCGTATCGCAATAGAGGTTACACCTACTCATTTGATATGCTAGGTGAAGCCGCCATCACGCACAGAGATGCTGAAAAATACTTCAACGATTATCTGCATGCCATCAAAGCCACTGCGAGCATCAAAGTTAAAGACGGCATGCCAAAGCCATCGGTGTCGATCAAGCTATCAGCACTGCATCCTCGTTATGAAGCCACGCAAGAAACGCAAGTCATGGGACTGCTGCGTCAACGCTGCATGTTGCTCATCGAAGCGGCACGTGAGGTCAATGTTGATCTGAGTATTGATGCTGAAGAAGCGGATCGTCTTGAGATTTCTCTAAAACTGTTTGAGTCTTTGTACCGTGATAACTTGACGGCTGGCTGGGATGGTTTGGGTATCGTTGTACAGGGTTACTCTAAACGCGCTATCGCAGTCCTCGCTTGGTTGGCTTGTCTCTCAAGTGAAGTAGGCGACCGCATCCCAGTACGCTTGGTAAAAGGCGCTTATTGGGATACAGAGATCAAACTGGCACAGCAAAAAGGTCTATCAGGTTATCCTGTGTGGACTCGTAAAGAAGGCACGGATACCGCCTATCTCGCTTGTGCGCGTTTCTTATTATCAGATCATCTGCGCGGGCTAATCTGGCCACAGTTTGCCACGCATAATGCCCATACGCTAGCGTCAATCATTACGATGAGCGCGCACAGAGACTTTGAGTTCCAGCGTTTGCATGGTATGGGTGATGCACTCTATGATCATATTTTAGATGCGTATAAGATTCCAGTACGTATCTATGCACCAGTCGGCGCGCACAAAGACTTGCTGCCGTACTTAGTACGTCGTTTGCTTGAGAACGGCGCAAACAGCTCGTTTGTCCATCAGTTATTAGACAAGTCTTATCCAATCGATAAGCTAACTGTACATCCATATGACAAGCTACTAGCCAATGCCACGTTGAACAACCCAGATATCCCATTACCATCAGGAATCTATGGTGAACGTCGTGCCAGCTTTGGTCCTAATATCTTTATTGACTCGCAGTGGGCTCCGTTTACAGCAGCTATCGATAGCTACTTAGACAAGTCTTGGTCAGCGACACCTATCATCAATGGCAAAGCTGTTAATGATTACGAAGTAGATGGCACGGCACATCAGCTGGATGCTCAGACAGTACGTGCACCTTGGAACCATGAAGTCAGCGCTGGTGACGTCAAATACGCTAACGCCCAATTGGCTCGCCAAGCCATTGATGCTGCTGTTGCTGGTCAAAATGAGTGGCAAAATGTATCAGCTGCGAAGCGTGCTGAGATCTTGCGTAAGATTGCAGAGTTATACGAAGAGAACTATGCTGAATTGATGGCATTGTGCCAAGTTGAAGCGGGCAAGACTCTGCAAGACGGTATTGATGAGATCAAAGAAGCGGTTGATTTCTGCCGTTTTTATGCAGACGAAGCCGAGCGTTTAGAAGCGACTGCTTATGAGTTTACCGATTTGTCTGGTAAACAAGCGCGTCAAGTCTACAAAGCACGTGGTACTTTTGTCTGTATCAGTCCATGGAACTTCCCATTGGCAATCTATACCGGTCAAATCGTGGCGGCATTAGCTGCAGGTAATACAGTAGTGGCCAAACCTGCTGAACAAACCAGTTTGATTGCTCACTTTGCTGCACAATTAATGTATCAAGCGGGTATTCCAGCAGCGGCCTTACAATTGGTCACTGGTGCAGGTGATGTAGGCGGTGCATTGACGGCAGCTGACAACATCGCAGGTGTGATCTTTACCGGCTCTACTCAAACCGCGCAGCGTATCAATCAAAGCCTAAACGACCATGCCCAAGCCAGCGGTGAGCTGCCAGTATTTATCGCAGAAACCGGTGGTCAGAACGCGATGATCGTTGATTCAACGGCACTGCCAGAGCAGGTTGTTAGAGACGCGGTATTATCAGCGTTTGGTTCAGCGGGTCAACGTTGTTCAGCTTGCCGTATCTTGTGTGTGCAAGAAGAGATGGCAGATGATTTGATTGAGCTACTACAAGGCAACATGGCAGAACTGTCTGTTGGTAATCCACTTTATGCTGCTACCGATGTGGGCCCAGTGATTGATGCGGATGCGAAGCAAGGCCTAGAGGCGCATATCGCGCGTATGGAAGCAGAGCCAACCGCGACGATTTTGGCACAGACGCCAATGAGCTCAACCTCAGTCGTGAGCCAAGATCAGTCTACGTTTGTACTGCCAACGGCTATTGAAGTCAAAAGCATCGATGTCATCGGTGGTGAGCACTTTGGCCCTATTTTGCATGTACTGCGTTACCAAGCTCGTGATTTAAACAAGCTGATTGATGCGATTAATGCGACAGGTTTTGGTTTGACTTTGGGTATCCACAGTCGTATCGAAACCACCACTGAGAACATCGAGCGTCGCGCGTTCGTCGGTAATACCTATATCAACCGTAACCAGATTGGTGCTGTGGTCAACGTCCAGCCATTTGGTGGCTGTGGTCTGTCTGGTACTGGCCCTAAAGCGGGTGGTCCACACTATGTGTCACGCCTCATGCAGCTAGTCTCAGAGCCAGCGACTGATATCGAGGCTAGCAATAGTCAAGCCCAAACCACCACTCAAACAGAACTTGCATAAGGAGTAGCATCATGGCGACTGAATTCAAAAAAAATCATGCACAGGTCTGTGAGTCTTGGAGATTACTGGGCGCAGTAAACCGTGCAACCTATCTACAGGCAGCTATTCCAAAGCTTGCGCTGCTAACTGGTGATGCCAACAAAGCCAAGCGCTTATTCAATCATCTGTTGAGTGCAGCACCTAGTCTGGATGAGATGCATCGTATGGTTGGTGCCACTGGTGAGTCGAACGACTTGTACGTCACTGGCCGCGGTAAGACGATGGTTGTGGGCGGTGAGTCTGCCCGTGCAATGGCCGTACTAGGCCAGCTGGTTGCAGCACTATTGACAGGCAATGAAGTCATATTGCATTGCCCAAGCCAAGATGAGATGTGTGTTGAAGCAGCAAAAGTGCTTTATGAAACGGGTATTAGCGAAGATGTGTTGAGCGTAGCTAATGACTCACAGACTATTACTTTGTTGTATATCGATCGTCTTGCACAAGTGGCGGTGTCTGGTAGCCGAGCTGATGCACAGACAATCAGCCAAGAGCTGGCTAAGACTGATGGTATTTTGACGCAGGTGATCAGCGTGACGGATATGGAAGGCTTGTCAGAGATGCTAACGCCTGATTATCTGCATCGTTTCGTTACCGAGCGTGTTAAAACCATCAATACCACGGCTATCGGTGGTAATGCTAGCTTACTTGAGCTTGGTACATAAGAAAAATTAAATGTGCTAGGTAGTAAGACGCTACTTAGCATTGTTTGAATAACGGTTGATGTTTGTTTTCAAGAGCTTCAAAACTCTTAGAAAATGAGCATTGACCGTTTTTTTTATGGCTGCTTTTCAAGTATTTCATATTTTAGGCGGTGAATACTTAAAATCTTATGACTTATGAACGCTATTTTATCGCTTGTCGGCAAACAACAGTAGTGCTATTATCATAAAACCTGACCAAATGGTCATCTTTCAAGGTGGTGTTATTACTAACGCCAAATTACTCAGACCAAAACCATTAGCGAGGCTGCGGACACCTGTTATCAAGGAGTTTTAGTAGACTTAAAAATATATTAATCAAGGATGATTAACAGTGCCTGAATCTATAGAGTCTCAGAAAAACAGCGAGTTGATGTATCAGCTCAATGACAATCCTAGTTTTTGGCCGGCAAGCTTCGCCGCTTTGCAACATCTACTAGCCAGTATCGTTGCTATTGTTACACCCACTTTGATTGTCGCTGGGACTTTGGGGTTGGGTGAATATGTCCCTTATTTGATTAGCTGTGCTCTAATCTCCTCTGGTATTGGCACTTATATTCAATGTAAAAAAATAGGTCCCGTAGGCGCTGGTATGTTAAGTCTACAAGGGACCAGCTTTGCTTTTTTGACAGCGATTATTTCTGCTGGCCTAATCGTAAAAGGACGTGGTGGTTCACCAGAAGATATTTTGGCCACCATCTTTGGGGTTAGTTTTTGCGCTGCCTTTGTCGAAGTTGTACTGAGTCGTTTTATTCATAAATTAAAAAGAATATTTACGCCTGTTGTCACTGGTACTATTATTATTCTCATTGGTGTTCCTTTGATCGAAGTGGCCATGACCGATATTGCAGGTGGCTTTGGTGCCGAAGATTTTGGTAGCTTACAGAATCTGTTTTTAGGTATGGTTGTACTGGTATCAGTGATTGCCTTTAACCGCTCAAAAAATCCCTTGTTAAGACTTTCCTCGATTGTTATTGCTTTAGTTTTAGGTATGCTAGCCGCCTTTTTTATGGGTAGGTTGGATTTCTCTTCACTGAGCAATGTTGGCTTCGTAACAGTTCCTATTCCCTTTAGATTTGGTTTTCAATTTGATATCGCCGCCTTTATTCCATTAGCCATTCTGTATTGTGTAAGTGCGCTTGAGACGACAGGCGATTTAACGGCAAATGCTGTAGTGTCAAAAGAGCCTGTCACAGGACCTGTCTATCTCAATCGCATTCAAGGTGGAGTATTGGCAGATGGTGTGAACTCTATGATTGCCGCGACTTTAAACAGTATGCCGTCGACGACTTTTAGCCAAAACAATGGCGTTATAGCGCTTACCGGAGTTGCCAGTCGCCATGTCGGGATTTATATTGCAGCTCTTATGATTATCATTGGGATGTTTCCTATCTTTGGCGCCTTATTACAAACCATGCCTCAGCCCGTACTGGGCGGTGCAACCTTGGTGATGTTCGGCACAGTAGCAGTGGCTGGTATCAAGGTATTGTCGACCGCCAAGCTCGACCGTCGTGATATGTTGATTGTCGCGACTTCTGTCGGAATGGGCATTGGGGTTTCTATGGTGCCTGAGGTGTTATCACATGTACCTGAATTGATACGTAACGTGCTGATATCACCTGTCGCAATCGGTGCTATCACAGCGATTGCATTGAGTTTGTTTTTACCAGTGGATACTCAGGACGCTGATATATAATAAAAATATAGTCAGTCCTTTATAAAAGAGATATAGCGTTAACCTCGTTTGAAGTATCACATATACATCTGTACTCGGTTGCCTTGACTCTCTTTTAAACTGAGTCAACTATATAGACAAAAAGCATTATTAAATGAGATTATTATTTGATATTTATCAAATATAGATTGATTGGTTCGAGCCATTTAGCAGATGTTTACGTTAGCGGTTTATAAGAGCCGTCTAATTTTATAAAGCCCAACTTTTTAGCCGAGTATTGCTATGATTAGTTTCTATCTGAACGGAAAGCACCATGAGATAATTCACCTCAATCCGAATACAACGGTACTTGAGTATTTGCGCTTGCACGAACGACAGACCGATACAAAAGAGGGCTGTGCTAGTGGTGACTGCGGTGCCTGTACCGTCATGGCGCAGCAGTTACCTGCTAATGGCAATGAGCCTTCTAATACCACTCCTTTTTATACGCTAAACTCCTGTATTACGTTGCTATCATTGATGGATGGTCATCATCTTATGACTGCAGCTTATCTAGCGGATAATCCTGAGAATCATCCAGATCGTGCCTCGTTACATCCTGCCCAACAAGCAATGGTTGACTGTCATGGCTCGCAATGTGGCTTTTGTACACCTGGTTTTGTGATGTCGCTAGCGAGTGTTTATGAAAACCATCGTCTGACAAAAGCAGAAACTGGCGCGGTAGATGAGTTGAGTTACGATGATATCGTCGCTTCAATATCAGGAAATCTATGCCGCTGTACAGGTTATCGACCGATTATCGAAGCTGGTCTGGCAATGGAGAAGATTGGTCAGCAACGAGATGACGAGCAGACAGCAGCGAAAGCACTTACGATAACCTTAGCTACAGATGCGATGGCAGCTAGTAGGGTATCTGATTCAACGAAAAACAATGCTATTGAACCTGCATTGACACAAGACTTACGGCAATTATTTATTCCACAGTCAATTGATGAGCTGAATCAAGTGCTAGCAGCCAATCCAAATGCGACTATTTGGGCAGGCGGCACAGATTTGGGTCTGAGTGTGACGCAGCACTTGGTCGATCATGACGTTATTATTCAGCTGTCAGCCATTGATGAGCTAAAATCTTGGTCGTTGACTGATACCAGTGAGACAGAAAGTGCGCAGTCAGGTGAACATAACAATGCAGCGCCAACGACACCCAAATCATTAGTGCTAGGCGCTGGTATGAGCTATAAGAAAATGCTGCCTGTGCTTGAGCAGTATTTTCCTACCTTTGCAGCGGTGTTTGAGCGTATTGCCTCACCGCAAATCCGGAATATGGGTACTATCGGTGGCAATATTGCCAATGCGTCACCTATTGGTGATCTACCTCCGATTTTATTAGCGTTAGATGCACATATTCATTTGCGCCATTGTGATATGGCTAACCATAGCGGTGAATCTCAAGCGTCTGATACTGATGAGATAATACCTTTATCAGCATTCTTTTTAGATTATAAAAAAACCAAGCTGCGTGCGGGCAGTTATGTGGTTGCCATTCATATACCACTTCTGCAAAACAATCAATATCTATACATCCATAAAATTAGTAAGCGCTATGAAGATGATATTTCCGCCTGTCTACTTGCAGCAAGACTGGATATATCAGCAGATGGCATGACTATCGAAGATGTAAGATTTGGGCTGGGTGGAATGGCTGCTATTCCTTTATTAGCAGAAAAATCTCAGCAAGTATTGATAGGACAATCTGTGGCAGTCGATAGTTTTGAGAAGGCTGCACAAATGCTACCAATGGATGTATCGCCAATGACGGATGTACGAGCCAGTCGCGAGTACCGTATGCATGTGGTGCAGCGATTACTCACTAAGTGCGGTAAGCAATTAATAGCAGAGCTGCAAACGATAAGCGCTTGATAGAGACAGTGAATATCTAAAGTGGCTCTAAACTTCTTTTGCCCCAAATATAGATATTTATAACCGTTGTGATTTTGCGACAGTGCCTTTGACAGTAGCATTATTAAGTTTAGCGTCTGATTTAACTTTCAATATAGCCGTTCGCAACATAGCTTTTATCATACCGTCAAAACGCTAGAAGCCGAAAATACAGGTTTGACCAAAAATATAAGAGAGCATCATCATGAGCCATCATTCTTCATTATTTGACAGCTACAGTATTCGTCGTGTACGTCCACCTAAAAACAAAATCGGTACTGGCGCAAAGCATGATAGTGCGATCAGTCATGTGATGGGCACTGCCACTTATGTCGATGATATGCTAAAGCCTCAAGGCACTTTGCATTTAGCCATCGGCAAGAGCACTCATGCACATGCACGCATATTGAGCATGGATCTGGACATGGTGAAAGCAGCCGATGGGGTGATAGATGTTATTACCTTTGAGGACATACCGGCTAAAACTGATATCGGCCCTGTCTTTGATGGCGATCCACTGATGGTGGATAAAGTCACAGAATATGTGGGTCAGACACTATTTGTCGTCGTTGCTACCAGTCATCGGGCGGCCAAAAAAGCCACGCTCAAAGCAATTATAGAATATGAGCCATTACCAGCGATATTGACTATTGAAGACGCATTAAATCAAGAGCAGTTTGTGCGTCCTAGCCATTTCATGACGCGCGGGGATGCTCAAGTAGCACTTGAATCTGCGTCTACTCGTATTGCTGGTCATATTCATATGCTAGGGCAAGAGCATTTTTATCTCGAAGGTCAGGTGTCATATGTGGTGCCTTGTGATGATGGTGGTCTGGAGGTTTACACTTCCTCGCAGCATCCTAGCGAAGTACAGCAGCTCGTTGCTGAAGTAGTCGATCTGCCTTTTCATGCAGTGACTACCGTGGTACGTCGAATGGGTGGTGGTTTCGGCGGTAAAGAAACGCAAGCCGCTGCTTGGGCTTGTCTGTGCGGTATCGTGGCCAAACGCCATAATGTGCCAGTGAGTATGCGTCTAGACCGTCAGGATGACATGGTGGTGACGGGTAAGCGCCACGAGTTTGCCAACCGATATGATGTGGGTGTCGATGATGCAGGTCAAATACTTGGCGTGGATATGCAATTATCAGGACTGTGTGGTTATTCGCCTGATTTGTCTGATGCTATCGTCGATCGTGCGATGTTCCATTGTGATAATGCCTACTACTATCCAGCGGCACAGGTAGCAGGTCATCGCTGTAAGACACACACCGTTTCTAACACGGCATATCGAGGTTTTGGTGGTCCGCAAGGATTACTAACGGCTGAGTATATGATGGATCATATCGCCTATACGTTGGGGAAAGATCCGCTAGAAGTACGATTAACGAACTTATATAAAGATGGTCAGAGCACCCATTATGGACAGCCGATTGAGCATTTTGATTTGGCAACGATTATGACATCGCTTGCTGATGACAACGAGTACGATAAACGTCGTCAGCAGGTTACAGAGGCTAATAAAAAAGCAGAAGCCGAGGGCAGTGATAAGCGCTTAGGTCTTGCATTGACGCCTGTCAAATTCGGTATCTCGTTTACCGTACAGCATTTGAATCAAGCAGGGGCGCTGGTACATATCTATACCGACGGTACTATCCAGATCAACCATGGTGGTACTGAGATGGGGCAAGGGCTATATGTAAAAATTGCTCAAATTGTCGCCAATGAGTTCGATGTAGATTTAGATACTGTAAAAGTTACGGCGACACGTACGGACAAAGTGCCGAACACCTCACCAACAGCAGCTTCATCGGGTACAGATATCAATGGTAAAGCGGCACAAAATGCCTGTATTACCATTAAAGAGCGCTTGGTTGAGTTTGCTGCTGAGCATTTCGAAGTTGTTGCAGAAAGCATTCAGTTTGAGAATAATCATGTTTATATTGCCGATAAAGCCACGCTTACTTTTGCTGAATTAACATTGCTGGCTTACCAGCATCGTATTAGCTTGTCTTCGACTGGCTATTATAAAACGCCAAAGATTTTTTATGATCGCTCAAAAGCGTGGGGTCGTCCATTCTTCTACTTTGCCCTAGGTGCATCGTGTTCTGAGGTCGAGATTGATATTTTAACGGGCGAGTATAAAGTACTGCGCTGCGATATCTTGCATGATGTCGGTCAATCCATTAATCCAGATATTGATATTGGTCAGATTGAAGGTGGCTTCGTTCAAGGGATGGGCTGGCTGACGGCGGAAGAGCTGATTTGGGATAAGACGGGCAAGCTCGCCTCCAATAGCGCGGCGAATTATAAGATTCCAACGGCTCATGACTTACCCAAGCAGTGGAGCGTGAAACTGTTCGATCGCAAGAATGAAGAGCAGACTATTTATAATTCTAAAGCAGTGGGCGAGCCGCCATTTATGTTGGCTGCCAGCGTCTGGTGTGCGATTAACAATGCAGTCGCAAGCTTAGGAGGTTATAAGAAAAACCCAGAGTTGACCATGCCAGCCACGCCAGAAGCCGTACTAAAATCTGTGATGCGCATGCAAGGCCAAGCATGGGAGATTGCTGATAAAGTAGATACGGACACTATTGAGAGCTTAACGTCTGTTGACGATAATTACGGTATCGATGATGATCGAGTACAGCCGCAGCAAGTACCTCATGGCAAAGATATTAATCCGACAGAAACTGAAGGCCAGTTATTCGACGATCAGCCCGAGGCGATAAAAGATCCAAACGTATCAACGGCTAGAGGTCCTGCGCACGGTGAGTAATCTATCAGCGCCACAAACACCAGCATCACAAATATCCGAGCCACACGTATCTGAGCCACAAATGTTATCGTGCTCAGCTGTACACTCGATGCGTTGGTATGATGGACTGGCAAAATATCAGCAGCAGGGTATCGCGCATGTTTTGGCCACTGTCGTTGCGGTCAATGGTTCAGCGCCTCGAGAGTTACAGTCTAAAATGATTGTAACGCTTGATGACTGCTGTGACACCTTGGGCGGCGGTAGTCTCGAGCATGATGTGACGATAACCGCTAGGAAGCTACTCAAAGGTGAGCTAGATACAGATGACTCAAAAGGCTCCAAACCATCAAAAGAAGGTAAGTCTGAAAAAGCCCAAACAGTACGCCGTGACGCTGTTTATACAAAGCATTACCCATTGGGTGCCAAGTTAGCGCAGTGCTGCGGTGGTAGCGTCACGGTTATGTTTGAATGTTTTAATGTGACACCGCTCATGTCGTTATTGGTTTTTGGGGCAGGGCATGTCGCAGCGGCATTAATGACTATACTTGCCGATTTACCTTGTCAGGTGGATTGGGTAGATAGCCGCGCTGAAATGTTCGAGCGTTATGTGACGCAGGATGCTAATGCTATAGATGACCAAGTCACTTATCAATTGCCTGCGCATATTCGTCCACATATCGAAGAAGATCCTGTGGACTTTGTACGCCCATTCATTGCAAACAGCCACCGGAATACAGCAGCCAATAAAGGGTATCAACACTTTATATTAGTCATGACTCATGATCATAGTCTTGATTTTGACTTGGTGCGTGCGACGTTGGATGCTTCTCTAGATATAAATGCCGATGCTCATGAGGCCAATACCGACGATAGCGCATTACAATCCATGCCCTATCTAGGCTGTATCAGCTCGAAAACCAAAGAAAATCGTTTTAGAACTCGTTTGCTTCAGCGCGGCTATAGTGAGCAAGCGATTGCCCAGCTAACCATGCCAATAGGACTTGAGATTGGTGGCAAAGAGCCTATGGCCGTTGCGGTATCTATCGCTGCTCAAATTTTGCAGCTTTATCATCGTGCATAAGTGTCATAGGTCATAACTGGTATTGACCCATAAACTTTGCATTATTGTTCAACTTTACTGTTTAACTTTCTATTATTCAGACATTACTTTCATCTTTTATCTTTGTACGCCATAACGATATATAGGCTGCACTCAGTCACTTTGTGTTCAAAATATGCTCGTCATGTTTGAGTGTTTAACACGGCCTAATCTTGTGCCAAAGTGCTGATCCATTAATGTGAGATTTTTTATGGCCATACATATTTATCAAGCCCAATTACTGCATTACCTTACCGAAAATGATATTGCTATCCGATCAAAAGAATTGGAGGCTGCGGCAAAAGATTCAGACAATGCCCAGTATCTAAATACCATAGAGCTGGATAGCAGTACCTCACTATTACCTGTCATCGCAGGCGTGAACGTTTATCCTGAGTATATTGCAGACGGTGCACTCGTAGTCGATGATGCGACAGGTCTAGTCGTGGATTACGGACATTGTGCATCAATGATGTCGCAGTATGGCAACAACAGCGAGCATAAAAACAAAGCACTAGTACAGATTTATAATTGTAAGCACAATCTCATCATGCCAGGTTTTATCGATACTCATGTGCATTACCCGCAGATAGATATGATTGCTGCTTTTGGAGAGCAGTTACTCGATTGGCTCAATAATTATACTTTTGTCACCGAGGCGAATTTTGGTAATCCAAAAATTGCCCATGATACTGCCCAATTCTTTTTAAACCAGTTATTGGCCAACGGTACGACGAGTGCATTGGTGTTTTCGACCAGTCATCCGCAATCGGTAGAGGCTTTCTTTAGTGAAAGTATTCGACTGAACACACGCATGATTACTGGTAATGTACTGATGGATCAAAATGCGCCTGAGAATCTGTGTGTGCCCACTGAGCAAGGTATCCGAGATACACAAAATATCATCGATAAATGGCATGAGCGTGGACGTCAGCATGTGGCCATTACCCCAAGGTTTGCGATTACATCGACGCCAAAACAATTACAAATGACAGGTGAGCTATACCGTAGTTATGATAGTGTTTATCTGCAAACACATCTGGCCGAAAACCTTGATGAAGTGGCTTTTGTACGTGAGCTTTATCCCAATCATAAAGGCTATTTGGATGTTTATCATGATATGGGCTTACTGGGCAGACGAACCACACTGGCACATGGTATTTACCTTGAAACCCCAGAGTACGAAGTGTTACGTGATACAGGCACTCAAATAGCGCACTGTCCAACCTCCAATTTATTTTTGGGTAGTGGTCTATTCGATTTGTCCAAAACCTTGAGTTATACCGGCGTGAGTATTGCGACTGATGTGGGGGCGGGTACTAGCTTATCGATGCTGACGACTTTATCAGAGGCTTATAAGGTTCAGCAATTACAGAAAAAATCACTATCAGCCCATCAAGGGTTGTATCAGATTACATTGGGCAATGCGCAGTCGCTATTGTTGGATGATAAGATTGGTAATTTCATGCCGAACAAAGAAGCTGATTTTGTCGTGATAAATATGGACGGTACGGAATTACTTGAGAGGCGCATGACACAGACTAAGTCACTTGAAGAGCAGTTGTTTGTATTGATGATGCTAGGCGATGATAGAGTGATTGAGCAGACCGTTATCGCTGGCGTGAGTCGCTATAAAAGATCTACGGTTTTATAGGATAAGTGTTTGTAGAATGAGTAATAAAAATATGGTTTGTTTAACAAAGTATAGCGCTTCAAACGACAGCATTTAAATACCTGTATTCGAATGGATTTTATTTGAATGGCTCTTATTTTAATAGCCTTTATTTTAATGGCACCCAGTGTCTATTTTACTAAAGTTACTTTGTAAATAGGCACTGAGCGGATTCTGTTATGAATGCTGTTTAAGCTTTAGTTAAATACCAGCATTAGCACATTATTCAGGATAGTTAATCCAAACCCAGCCGTTTTCTAACCATTCACTCAATTCATCTGGATCAATATCCGCGATATCTTGACTTGTTAAATGCTCGCCACTGGCTAAGCGTATCAACACCGTCGTTGACACATCATCTAGACCATCAATACGTTGACCGTTCGCATATAGTAGGATGCCATCAGCAGTGTGGCTGTAGATCAAGCGGTTGTTATAGTCTGCTTGCAGTGTTGCGCCTTCAGCCAAAGCTTGCATCAGCTCATCTGTATCCAAAGTTTCTTCTGGTACGAGGGCATCATATTGACGCTTGCTAACCACTTCAGACACTGCTTGGCGAATCATGTCGTCACCACGATCAGACTGTAGCATCTGCAATAGCTGGTTTTTGATCGCTTGGATACTGTCAGCTTGTAGCTCACCTGATGCTTGTAGCGCTTGTGGCAGTAGCATCGGTATAAACAAATCGCTGTCGTTGGTTGCGATATCAGCCATATTATCGATGATTTGCATCAAGTTTGGGCGACGGCAGCCAAAAGAAAACGTCAAACAGTCATCTTGTGCAACGCCAAAGTGCGATAATTTAGGTGGTACGTACAGTACATCGCCAGCTTCTAATATCTCATCAAATATAATCTCGCCCATATCGTCAAAAAGCCTGATTGGCTCATCGGCGACGAACTCTGTGCTTTTATCACAGAATTTGCCTAGCTGCCAACGGCGATGACCGTAACCTTGTGCCAAAAATACATCATAATCATCATAGTGTTTGCCCACTGAGCCGCCTTTTGGCGCATATGAGACCATAATGTCATCGCGCTGCCACTGAGGTATAAAGTCAAAAGCTTGCCACAGTTGACCAAGCTCAGGTGACCATTGCTCTAGATTCTGTACGAGCGCTGTCCATTGCTCAGGCAAGTTATCAAAATCAGCTTCAGTCAGCGGGCTTTTTTTGAGTTGCCACTGTGCTTGGCCTTCGGTCTTGGTAGCAGACTGGATCAGTAGGCGTGCTGAGGCTTCTTCTTCTAGTGCTAGGCCTAGCATGTCATCAGGTTCAAACATGCCGATGAGTTGTGGTAAGCCTTGCTTAATAAGGAGCGGTTTTTTTTGCCAGTATTCTGCTAGGAACTGTTCAGCAGTGATAGAGGCTGGCAAGCATAGAGGTGTAGAGGTCATGAGTAAATCCGTGTCTTTGGGTAGGTATAAGATTAATAATGAGGATTGCTTTATAGGAGGGGTTTAATAGTTTATGATTATCACCTATCTAATAGCGAGTATAATACTTGCTATCGGAGCCTCTCATTAATCGTAGGAAATTTATGAAAAAGTTACATTTTATTGTCATTATCGCCAGTGTGTTCTTATTGCAAGGCTGTATACATAAGCTTGTGACTGTCCCTGCTAAGATTGCTTATAAAACTACTAAAGGCGTGGTAAAAGGTACGGTCGCAGTGGGTAAAGCCATCATACCGGGCGATAGTGATGACGACAAAAAAGATGATTAGTTTATTATTCGGCTGTTATTTTCGGCTACTTGATCATGTTGATCATAGCCCTATCGTAACGAATTTGAAATAGAGTAATCACCGCAGCAATTAGCCCACCGAGTAGTGCTAATGCCATGTCTTTGTGGGCATCCCAAACATCACCTTGCTGACCATTATAAGCTTCTGCTGCTTCTGGCGATAAGGTGGTTGCAATTCCCCATTCTAATAGCTCATAGAGCAAACTTGACGACATATTAATCATGAGTGCAATCGCTATCAAAAGTTTGATGGATGATATCTTAAAGATAAATTTTGAGCTCTCAACCATCGCATAGAACAGCAAAAGCCCATAGCTAAAATGTACGAGCCTGTCATACATATTCCGCTGCCAACCAAAAAAATCGTTTAAGCTGGCGCCAAATATGAGCTGTGTCCAATCATCATAGGGCACATATGAGTATAGATAACGTGCACCGATAATATGAATGAATAGAAATATTGAAGCGAGAATATAGGAGCGTGAGCTAATATGCCAATAACGATAGGCTAGCAGCATAAACCCTAAAAAAATCAAGGTACCCAACTGATGTAGTAGGTAGCTTGACCATTCTAGAGGCTCAATACTTGCCAGCACCATTACGATGAATACCGCAATGGTACTGACAACCACAGATTTAAAATGTCGCTGCATTTTGCCCGCTTATTTTTTGCTAGCTATTAATAGCAGCCAATTATTAAAGCTTGGCAATCCAATCTTTAATGGTAAGGGCTTGCTCCGCGGCATTACCAATATAAGTGGCCGGTGTCATGTCACGTAGGCGTGCTTTATCAGCGTCGCTCACGGCAGACAATTCATCACTTTCAACAAACGTTAGCATGGCTTCGCGAGTCATGGCGTTACCACGGGTCAATGCTTTAAGCTTCTCATATGGGTTCTCCACACGGTAGCGACGCATCACGGTTTGAATCGGCTCAGCTAATACTTCTTGTGCATTGTTTAAGTCATCATTCAAACGCTGCGCATTCAATTCAAGTTTACCCACACCTTTTAAGCAAGCGTCAAAAGCGATCATGCTTTGTGCCAGACCAACACCGATATTACGCAATACGGTTGAATCTGACAAATCACGCTGCATACGTGAGATAGGCAGTTTTTCGCCCAAATGTGCCAACATCGCATTTGCAACGCCCAAGTTGCCTTCTGAATTTTCAAAGTCAATCGGATTGACTTTATGTGGCATGGTAGAAGAACCCACTTCGCCGTCTTTTAGACGCTGTTTGAAATAGCCTAAGCTGATATATTGCCAAATATCACGGTTAAAATCGATCAAGATAGTATTGAAGCGTTTGACGGCATCAAATAGCTCAGCGATATAATCATGCGGCTCAATCTGAGTGGTGTAAGGGTTAAAGGTTAGCTCAAGACGCTCACCGATGAAGGTTTCGGCATGTGATTGCCAGTCTACATCAGGATAGGCTGAAAAATGAGCGTTATAGTTACCAACCGCGCCATTGATTTTACCCAATAGCTCAACTTGACCGATTTGTTTGATTTGGCGGGCTAGGCGATAGGCCACGTTTGCCATTTCTTTACCAAGGGTCGTTGGGCTGGCTGTCTGGCCATGTGTACGCGACAACATAGGTTGCTCGGCATGAGTAATGGCCAAATCAACGATGCTATCAGTCACTTGCTGCATTTTGGCAACCACAATCTCGCGGCTGTCTTTGAGCATCAAGGCATATGACAAGTTGTTGATGTCTTCACTGGTACAAGCAAAGTGAATGAACTCTAGCGAATCAATGAGTGCGTCCTGACCACGGAATTTGTTTTTGATGAAGTATTCAACTGCTTTTACATCGTGATTGGTCGTGGCTTCTATGTCTTTGATAGCTTGGGCATCGGCTTCACTAAAATCATCAACGATAGCATTTAAAAAAGCATTCGTTGCTTCATCAAATGCTGCCAATTCGCCGATAGCGCTATTATCAGCCAATGACTGTAACCAGCGAATCTCAACGGTGACGCGAGCTTTTATCAGACCGAATTCAGATAAATAAGGACGTAAACTGTCGGCTTTAGACGCATAGCGACCGTCGATTGGAGAAAGGGCTGTCAAGGCAGAAAAAGAGGTGGTCATAGATATCCTTTAGCTTAGTCAGTGATTGTAGTGAAATAAATCGTTTTAAGTACAATAGTAAAAATAATCTAATAATGGTGTCGCGGTTCTCGAAAGTAACACTATAATTCTTTTAGAAGCCGCATGGCGCATCAATTGAGGCAATCACGCCGCCGCCTAGACACACTTCGTTGATATAAAATACGGCTGACTGACCCGGAGTGACGGCACGTTGTGGCTCGTCAAACACCACACGGACATCGTTTCCGTCAGCACTTGTCGCAAATACACGACACGCTTGATCTGGCTGACGATAGCGAGACTTTGCCATACAGAGTAAACCTTCTGTCGTAAATACTTCTGCAGGTGGCAGGCCGTCGACCCAATCCATTTTATAAGCCGTCAGCTCATTACTGAGCATCATTGGATGTTCGTGTCCTTGACCGACGATCAAACGGTTTTTGTCTAGGTCTTTTGCCAATACAAACCAAGGCTCTTCAGGACGATCTTTCACACCGCCAATACCAATACCGCCACGTTGACCTAAGGTGTAATACATCAAGCCATCATGAGTGCCGATGGTATGTCCATCGTCGGTCACGATATCACCTTTTTGGGCAGGCAAGTACTGTTGTAAAAAGTCTTTAAAACGGCGCTCACCGATGAAGCAGATACCAGTAGAATCTTTCTTTTTAGCCGTTGCTAAATCATGCTCTTCTGCAATCTGGCGCACGACAGGTTTTTCGAGCTCACCGACTGGGAACAATGTCTTGGCAATTTTGTCGCCACCGACAGCATGTAAGAAGTAGCTCTGATCTTTGTTATTATCCAGACCACGTAAGAGCTGAGCAACCTCATCGCCGTCAGCATTGGTATAATTTACACTGCGCCGTGTATAGTGACCAGTAGCGATGTAGTCAGCACCCAGGGTCAAGGCATAGTCTAAGAATGCCTTAAATTTGATTTCTTTGTTGCATAAAATATCAGGGTTTGGGGTGCGTCCTGCTTTATATTCCGCTAAAAAGTGCTCAAAAACACGATCCCAGTATTCCATGGCAAAGTTGGCCGTGTGCAGCTTCATACCAATTTTGTCACACACGGCTTGCGCGTCTGCCAAATCATCCATCGCCGTACAGTATTCCGTACCGTCATCTTCTTCCCAGTTCTTCATAAACAGGCCTTCTACTTTAAACCCTGCTTGCTGGAGTAGGACGGCAGATACAGAAGAATCAACACCACCTGACATACCGACAATCACATGCTTGGTGCTAGGATTATCAATATCGGCAAGCGTCAAAGTACGCTGGGCGCTGAAAGAATCAGAAACGGGTATGCTTGATGTATTTGGGATGGCTGACATAAGACGGCTCAACTATTTATACCTTAATTCAAAATTTGATATGACCATATAAGCTAGTGCTGCTTACTAAAGTTAATAGATTTAGTAAGTTGACCACATTGACACTGTCATCTCATCTTTCAGATTTGGTATTATGATAAAATAAGCGTCATATTATACCAGTTAATTGAAACTGGTGGCGACCTATGGCATCTTACTGCTCGTAAAACTGCTTTGAAAATTCAGATAGTAGTTTTAAATTATTTTAATCGCCTTTATTTTATTTGGAATACTAATGATAAAAATTGGACAAGGTATCGATGTTCATGCTTTCCATAATAATGGTCAGCAGCAGCAATATGTCATATTAGCAGGCGTGCCCATTGAGCATACTCACAGTTTGCTTGCACATTCTGACGGTGATGTGGTGTTACATGCATTGGCTGACGCGCTGCTTGGTGCATTGGCGCTTGGCGATATCGGTCAGCACTTTCCTGATACCGATGCGGCACATGCAGGTTTAGATTCGCGAGTCTTGCTGCGCTATGTCTATGGCAAAGTACAAGAAGCAGGGTATCGGTTAGGCAATGCTGATATTACTGTGATGTGCGAACGTCCAAAGCTGGCGCCGCACAGTCAGGCAATGCGTGATAATATCGCCAGTGATTTGCAAACGGATATTAGCAATATCAGTGTGAAAGCTACCACGACTGAAAAGTTAGGGTTTACAGGTCGTCAAGAGGGCATCATGGCCAATGCCGTGGTATTATTAGTGCCTCATAGAGTTGATGTTTAACCGATATATAATCATACTTGTAATATCGTGTTGATTGCCCCATGTATCAGCCGTCTCTTTACTCAATTATTTTGTAATATTAATTACTGTTTTCAATGAACCGCTTTATCAATAGGAGCTTTTATGACTGAGCAAACCCCAAACACTGCTGCAAACGACGTTGAACAATTGATCCGTGATCAAATCCGTGACAATAAAGTTATTATTTATATGAAAGGCACACCGCAGTTTCCACAATGTGGCTTTTCTGCTAAATCGATTGAAGTTCTTACTCAGATCGGTCGCCCATTTGCTTTTGTAAACATTTTAGAAAACCCAGAAATTCGTGCGACTTTACCAAAAGTGGCGAACTGGCCAACGTTCCCACAATTATGGATTGACGGTGAGTTGATGGGTGGATCAGACATCATCTTGCAGATGTATCAATCAGGTGAGCTAAAGCCATTGGTTGAAGCAAACAGCCCAGCTGCTTAATGCTAAAAACACTTATCTAAGCTTTTTTATTATAGCCATTCCACTATAAAAGTATGACAGCGTTAACCTCGCTTGAAGTATCATATATACATCTACACTTGGTTGCCTTGTACTACTTTTAAATTGAATCGACTATATCAAGCTGGTAAGTTTTAACAATAAAAGCTCGAGTCAGTCCTTAATTGGTCGCTCGGGCTTTTATTGTTTTTGTCAGTCTTGACCCCATATATGGCTCAACAGCAAATATTATAAAAACATAAATAGTGAGAGAATATTATGAGTAATCAACCAACAGAACAACAATTGGCCGAACGGGTATCTGCTGAGCAAGCAGCAATAGAGAAACGCCGCGAGCATTTAAAAAATGAATCCACGCGCATTATCGAGATTGCCAGTAGTGAGTCAAACTCAGCACTGAAGTGTATCCATCAGCTTAGTGTGGCAGGCGGCGCGACAGAAGCGACGTATATTGCTATTGAACAGCGCATTGTTGCCGATCAAGATACGGCAGGTGCTTATCATTTGGCATTACTGGCACAAAACACACCAGATCTACCAATTGACGCGCGCCAACTGATTGAGTTGGTGGCTAATAAAGGTGATAACCAACAGCGCTTGGCATTGCTTAAAAACTTACTGTTACCGCCTGTTGAACTGATTAAAGAGCAGATTTTAGCCAGTGATGACGGCGATGCGATTGGTCAGATGAATGCGTATCTGCAGATCAATCCAGAAGGCTATGGTAGCCATCATATGCTGTCTAGTGGTCAATTCGATCAGATCGTACCGCTGAGCCCGGGCAATTAGTTATTAAGTTCGATGATGCTTAACACTTAATGTGAATAGTTTTTGCTATGACGTTTTTTAAGCATCAAAAAATTGTTATAATGATGGGTTATCTAACCAATTACCAACGACTTATCTGAGTCGTTAACTTTTTTAAATTCGACTGACGTTTATTTGCTGATTGCTATACTGTTCTATAATCACATTGTTTGATAATAGAATAGGGCAATCGGTAGCGTTATGAGTCAAGTGAGGCATATATGCAATACCCAAAACATTACGACGTGATAGTAATCGGTGGCGGTCATGCTGGCACAGAAGCTGCTCTGGCGGCCGCACGTATGGGCGCGCAGACCTTGCTGTTGACGCATAACATTGAGACACTCGGGCAGATGAGCTGTAACCCTGCGATTGGTGGTATCGGTAAATCACATCTGGTGCGTGAGATTGATGCATTAGGTGGTGCGATGGCGCTAGCAACGGACAAAGCTGGTATCCAGTTCCGTGTATTGAACAGCCGTAAAGGGGCTGCCGTTCGTGCCACACGTGCGCAAGCGGATCGTATTCTTTATAAAGCCTCTATCCGTCATACGCTAGAAAACCAGCCAAACCTTGATTTATTTCAGCAAGCCGCTGATGATATCTTGGTCGAGAATGGCCGCGCAACGGCAGTGGTTACCTCTACTGGTATTATATTTAAGACTGAAACAGTGGTACTGACTTCAGGGACTTTCTTGGGTGGTGTGATTCATATCGGTTTAGAGAATTCCAAAGGTGGGCGTGCAGGGGATCAGCCGTCTATCAAGTTGGCCGATCGTTTGCGTGAGCTTAAGCTGCCAGTCGGTCGTCTAAAGACAGGTACACCAGCGCGTATTGATGCGCGTAGCGTCGACTTTAGTGTGATGACCGTACAGCCGGGTGACACACCGTTGCCAGTCATGAGCTATATGGGTGACGTCTCTATGCATCCAGAGCAGGTCAATTGCTATATCACGCATACCAATGCGCGTACCCATGACATCATCCGTGAGAATTTAGATCGTTCGCCGATGTTCTCTGGCAAAATCGAAGGCGTGGGTCCACGTTATTGCCCATCTATCGAAGACAAGATTCATCGCTTTGCGGATAAAGATAGCCATCAGATATTTATCGAGCCAGAAGGTCTGACGACGCATGAGCTATATCCAAACGGTATCTCAACCAGTTTGCCATTTGATGTGCAGTTAGACTTTATTCATAGTATGAAAGGGTTAGAAAACGCGCATATTACCCGTCCAGGTTATGCGATTGAGTATGATTACTTTGATCCGCAAAACCTAAAACCAACGCTAGAAACCAAGTCTATCGATCGTCTGTACTTTGCTGGTCAGATCAATGGTACGACGGGCTATGAAGAAGCGGGCGTACAGGGTTTGTTGGCAGGTACAAACGCGGCACTCGTGACCACTAATAATAGTGAATTTGACGTGTGGACACCGCGCCGTGATGAAGCGTATCTTGGCGTGTTGGTTGACGATTTGATTACCCATGGTACGACTGAGCCTTATCGTATGTTTACGAGCCGCGCAGAATATCGCTTGCTGTTGCGTGAAGACAATGCGGATCAACGCTTGACTGAAACGGGTCGCAAGCTTGGCTTGGTTGATGATGTGCGCTGGCAGGCTTATCAAGAAAAAATGGAAGCGATTACGACAGAGACTTCACGCCTAAAAGACATGTGGGCAACCCCTGCAAATGCGCTAGGCAAAAAAGTGACAGAGCAAACAGGAGAGGTGCTTAGCAAAGAAGCGACAGCCTTTGATTTGCTCAAACGTCCGCAGATTCACTTTGCTGACATCGCCGCTATTACTGATTCGCAGGTCGATACGCAAGTAGGCGAGCAGATAGAGATTTCTGTCAAATATGCAGGCTATATCGATCGCCAGCAAGAAGACATCGATCAGATGAAACGTCTAGAGAATACCGCATTACCGATGGACTTTGATTATAGTGTGGTGTCAGGTCTATCAAACGAGATTGTGCAAAAACTCACGCAAGTCCGTCCTTCGACTTTAGCCCAAGCCGGACGAGTGAGTGGGGTTACACCTGCCGCCATTCAGCTGCTAGCCATGACAGTCAAAAAACAGAAAAAAGCGAAGGCTGCGCTAGATTCATAATAGTCGTATTAATTTTTGATGACAGCCTAACAAAGCCTTTCATAACAAAGTACTTACAATAAGCAAAAGCCCGTACCGAGACATCGTTACGGGCTTTTGTTTGTTAGAATTATAGTTGGTTTTGAAAGAAAGGAGCATGTGACCTTGTCTTACTTGCTACTTTGTCTCTATACTAGGTCAGAAACTTTCTCATTACTTGTTAATTTATCTCGCTGATGTCCATATTATGATGGGCTTGTCATCGAACTGAGCCTATTTATGATTGATGCTATTGTATTTGCTATTACTATCGTCTTACCCAACCTTGCCTTAATGTGGTTGGGTTTTTTTATGCAAAGACGTGGCGAAGCGAGTAAGACGTTTATCGATCAAGCCTCTAGTTTTGTCTTTAATTACTGCTTGCCTTGCCTGCTATTTTTCAGTGTGGTCGACAGTGATGTCGATTATGCCAAGCAAATCACACTGATTATCGCCGGTATCTTAGTGACGTTCCTCTTGTTTGTCGGAGCGGAAATCTACGCCAAGTATTTTGTGAGCAAACCTGCTGACCAAGGCGTATTTGTGCAAGGTGTGTTCCGTAGTAATATGGCGATTATAGGGTTGGCTACGGTTGCCAACGCCTATGGAGAGCGAGGTTTAAGTATCGGGGCCGTCTACATGGGAGTCGTCACGATATTATTTAACATCTTAGCCGTGATTACCCTCAGCCGTGTGTCTAAAAGTGTGGATGATACATGGTCCAGTCGCAGCATTATGATTGTCAAAAAACTACTGACCAATCCACTAATTCTAGCATTGGTCAGTGCTTTTGTTTATAAAGCGCTGCCATTGCCGCCTATCACTGGCGTCATTCATACTACCGGTGACTTATTGGCAGCAGTAGCCTTGCCATTAGCACTTATTTGCGCAGGTGCGAGCATCGACATGAAGTCCATGTTGCATCCGTCAGGGCTGTCTATGCAGGCCAGTATAGGACGTATCGTCATTGCGCCAATTGTTGCTATCGCCATTGGCTTGGCATTTGGTCTATCTAGCGTACACATGGGTGTGCTGTTTTTGATGGTGGCGTCCCCAACCGCCGCAGCCAGTTACGTGATGGCAAAAGCGATGGGCGGTAATGACATACTCGCGGCCAATATTCTAGCGTTTACCACCGTCGTCGGTATGTTTGGCATGGCAATTGGCGCGGCAACTTTACGCGGATTGGGTATGATGTAAGCTCTGTTTTGGGGCTATAAGATGACACACGAGTTAAATAATAAATTCATAAGTAGGAGCATTAAAAGTGCAATTGTTAAATAAAGCAGTCGTGACGGAACACCTTAATATGCAGGCAGCCATTGATGCGATTGAGACATTGTTACATCAGCAAGCAGCACATCCTAATTGGATTAAATCTCCTGAGCGTTTGGTGATAAGTACCTTTACTGATTCTGATAGTCATCGTTCAGGCTCACATTTATCTATGCCAGCCACGATGTATGATGGTGAGAACGAATACACGGTCGTAAAGCTAGTGACTATCTGTCCTGATAATCCCAGTCGCGACATGCCAACGACTACAGCTATTGTTACCGTATCGAATAACGATACTGGCGCTATATTAGCAGTTATGGACGGCATCTATATTACGCAGGTACGTACCGCCGCATTGTCAGGTATCGCGACTAAGTATATGGCAAAAGCCGATTGCCAGAGTGTCGCAGTGGTTGGTTGTGGCGGCATGGCTTATGAGCAATTGCATGCAGTGCTAACGGTATGTCCAGAGATTAAAACGGTGTATTTATGGAATAGGAATCATGAAGGTGCACAGCAATTTAAAACGCGTTTTGCCCGTGATTATGCCCAATGGAATGTAGATATTCAGGTCTGCGAAGCGTTAGACGATGCCGTCCATGATGCAGATGTTATTAATGTAGCAACCCGAGCCACAGAAGGTTTATTTAGCATTGCTCAAATAAAATCTGACGTACATATCAATGCAGTCGGGGCCTATCAGCCTTCGATGAAAGAGATAAGTAATGATGTTATCGCTAATAGTAAGATGGTCATCGTGGATGATTTGGCTGGCAGCCATCACGAAGCGGGTGACTTAATTCAGGCGCATGACAGCGATGACTGTACGTGGGTATGGGATGACCTGAGCGGTGACTTGCAAGCGCTAGTCACAGCAGCACCAAAACAAGAAAGTGCTAAGAGCGATAAAGGTATTACGCTATTTAAATCGGTTGGTGCGGCCAGTTTCGATGCGGCAGTTGCATTATATGTGGCAAAACAAGCCCAACAACAGAGTCTAGGTTCTTCAGTAGATTGGTAAAACTGCTTATCATTTAAAATGATAAATGATGATTCGCGAAATTAAATAAGCCCCCTTTTCAAATAAGAGAAGGAGGCTTTTTTTATGAATTCAAATTTTTTTATTGCGTTTGTCTTCTCTACGCTGCTTGCGTTTTGGGCTAGTGCGGTACGTCAAATAACCGCCAACGACCATCACGGCGAGAAACGCGACAATGTACAAAAATATCGATGAACCAATCAAAGTAGAAGTTTCCATAGCACTTGTCTTATTAGGGTTTATCAATAATTATGCAATTGTCCTATATCATTGTAAAGTAAACAAGTTTAGCTCAGATGTAAGTTCAAGTGAACGCAAACGAGCTGCCTGATCATAGATGTTGGCAGTCACAATCAGCTCATCTGGCTCATATTGTGCGAGAAATGCAGCAAGTTTTGGTTTGACGGTTTCGACAGAGCCGATGAACGATACTGACAATGCATTATCTACCATCATTTTTTCTGCTTGACTCCAGATGCTATCCATATCGTGAGTAGGCTTTGGCATTTGACCTGTTTCACCACGGCGCAAGCGTACAAAGCTTTGCTGCGCTGAAGTAAAGTGATACTGTGCAGTCGCATCATCATCTGCCAGTAACAAGTTCGCGGCTAACATGACATAAGGCTTGTCTAAATAAGCGGATGGCTTGAACTGCTCACGATAAGCGGTAATTGCTTGCTCAAGCATTTGCGGGGCAAAGTGAGAGGCAAATACATAAGGCAGTCCAAAATGTGCAGCCAGCGTCGCTCCAAAGAGAGACGACCCTAATATCCAAATAGGAATGTTTGATTTTGCTCCAGGGAACGCTTGCACAGCACTGCCATCTGTATCATTACCTAAGAAGTACATCAATTCTTGTACGTCTTGCGGGAAACGCTCCGCATCTTTCATTTGTCGGCGTAATGCCTGAAAAGTAGCACCATCAGTACCGGGTGCACGGCCTAGACCCAAATCTACGCGATCGCCATACAATGCTTGCAAAGTGCCGAATTGCTCAGCGATGACGAGTGGCGCATGGTTGGGTAGCATGACACCGCCTGCACCGATACGTATACGCTTGGTTTGACTGCCAATATGAGCCAATAGTACTGAAGTTGCCGCACTAGCAATACCGGGCATGTTGTGATGCTCGGCCATCCAGTAACGGTTCAGACCGAATTTTTCTGCTTGCTGTGCAGTGTCAACGGTCTGGGCAATACCTTCAGCGATGGTTTTGCCTTGAGGTACGGGGGCGAGGTCTAAAAAAGATAAGGGAATGGTTTTACTCATAAATCACCTGTTTGGTCAGTTTAAAAGCATTCATTGTTTTTCTGACAGTCTTATAGGCTGCTTATAAAAAACGTTGGGTGCTTGACCCTTAACATGATGGGGCAGTTCTACTGAATATAAAGGTCAGAGATGGAGACGATAACAAATCTTAATAATGTGATATGAATACAAGAGGAGAAGATTGAGAGTCAGTTCTTAACAGAAATGGCAGTATGAAAAGCAAACCGCACCCTTATCTAGTGACAAGGGTGCGGTCGAATTTTGTATGAATAGAAATGTTAGCCAATTTGTCTTTTGAATCAACAACGCTTCTTAGCTAAGGTAGCTTTTAACTAAACTGCTTTTGACACAATTCCATAAAGGCGCGACCGTATTGACGAATTTCTGCATCATCACGTACTGCCATCCAACTGGTAAAGCGACCAAAATGATCGACTGGTATCGCGGTCAAGTTCTGATAATGACTTGGCTCAAACGCCATCTCTGCGATAATACCAATGCCTAAACCCAGACCAACGTAAGTACTAATAACATCGGCATCAAGTGCTGCTAGCACGATATCTGGCTCTAGTCCTGCTTCTTCAAACGTTTTGTCAATCGCACCACGTCCAGTAAAGCCGCCGTGATAGGTCACGATCGGATAGCTAGCCAGAGTCGGTAAATCAATAGACTCTTGATTGGCAAGTTCATGGTCGCTTGGTACGATGACCCGATGCGTCCAATCATAATAGCGATAACAGCGTAGATAGTTATTGTGTAGCAAAGACTCGGTTGCGATACCAATGTCGGCTTGCCCGCGAATAACCATCTGGGCGATGGTCTCTGGATCTGCCTGTTGTAAGATTAGATTGACCTTTGGAAAGCGCTCTTTAAACTCTTTTACCACTTGCGGCAATACATAACGTGCCTGCGTGTGAGTAGTGGCAATGGTCAATGTGCCGATATTTGGGTTATTAAAATCAAGACTAAGATTTTCAATGGTACGAATTTCAGCGAAGATAGACTCAATGTGAGGCATGAGCGCTGTGCCCATCGTCGTCAGACCTGTCAGGCGTTTGCCTTGACGCACAAAAACCTCAGTCTTTAGCTGATTTTCAAGCGCCGCAATATGCTTTGACAGACTTGATTGGCTGGTATGTAGCACGGTCGCTGCTTGACTTAAGTTATAGCCATTAATCACTGTATGCCATACTGTTTCCAGCTGCTTGAGCTGAATCTGTAAATGTCGCTGATTGACCACTACATCGATTGCCATAACTTAGTCCTGTTATATAAATATACAAACCCTGTCCGTATACATAAAATAAAAATGTATCAATATATAGTAAGAGAACAGTGTAAAACAAAGTGGTTATTCTTGTATATACTAAATAGATATCTATTTATATATTTTTGGAATATAAGTATAAAGAATATGTATTGGAAGTTGTTTTTGAATCTCTAAAGGTATTCATAGCATCTTTTGTCAGCGGGTTGTTGATCCTTGAAATGAGGACATACCCTAAGATAATATGATACAAACATAAAAAACAGCCACCTTTCGATGACTGTCTTAGCTTACAACTTCAATAATGATACGATTTGCGGCTGCCTCTAGCTGAAACGATCTGCATTCATGACTTTGTTCCAAGCATTAACGAAGTCTTTAACGAATTTCTCTAAGTTGTCATCTTGTGCGTAGAGCTCAGCATAAGCGCGTAGGATAGAGTTAGATCCAAATACGAGGTCGACACGGCTGGCTTGCCATTTCACGTTACCAGTAGCGCGCTCACGTAATTCGTATAGTGTCGTGGCTTCATTATTATCCGTTTTGATAGGATTCCAAGTGTAGCTCATGTCAGTCAAATTCACGAAGAAGTCATTGCTAAGCGTACCTGCACGCTCAGTGAAGACGCCTTGTTGGCTTTGAGCATAGTTGGTATCAAGGACACGCATACCACCGACCAACACCACCATTTCAGGAGCAGTTAGACCCATTAGCTGAGTACGATCTAATAGCATCTCTTCAGGAGAGACCACATAGCTACCTTTAATCCAGTTACGGTAACCGTCATGTATAGGCTCAAGATCAGAGAAGCTTTCGATTTCTGTCATCTCGTCGCTAGCATCACCGCGACCCGCATTGAATGGTACTTCAATCTCAACACCTGCATTAGCTGCGGCTTTTTCAATGGCGGTATTACCAGCCAATACGATTAGATCCGCTATGCTTACTTCTTTATCAAAGTTCGTTTGAATAGTCGTAAGCGCTACAAGTACGCGTGCTAATTGCTCAGGCTCATTACCTAACCAGTCTTTTTGCGGGGCTAAACGGATACGAGCACCATTGGCACCGCCGCGATAGTCTGAAGCACGGAAGGTACGAGCGCTATCCCATGCGGTAATAATAAGCTCGCGATGATCAATGTCACTGTCTAATATCTGTGCTTTTAGGCGATCGATATCATCAGTACTCAGATCAGCATTACCTTCTGGAATTGGATCCTGCCACGTGAAGTCTTCTGATGGTACATCTGCACCTAAGTAGCGAGATTTTGGTCCCAAATCGCGATGGGTTAGTTTAAACCAAGCTCTTGCAAATACTTCGTCGAAGTACTCTGGGTTATTGTGGAAATTCTCTGAAATTTCACGATAAATAGGATCTTTAATCATCGCCATATCAGCGTCAGTCATGATTGGGTTACGGCGTACACTTGGGTCATGCGCATCTAAAGGACGATCTTCTTCTTTAATATCGACTGGCTCCCATTGCCACGCACCTGCTGGGCTTTTCGTTAATGCCCACTCATGATTGAGCAATAGGTCAAAATACTCATAGTTCCATTCGGTTGGATTCGTGGTCCATGCGCCCTCGATACCACTTGAAACTGTATCGCCAGCATTACCTGTGCCTTTAGGGTTGCGCCAGCCTAGGCCTTGCTCTTTGATCTCAGCGCCTTCTGGCTCATCTTCTAATAGACTGGCATCGCCATTACCGTGACACTTACCAACGGTGTGACCACCCGCTGTCAAAGCAACCGTCTCTTCGTCATTCATCGACATACGACCAAACGTAGTACGGATGTCTTGTGCCGTTTTGATTGGGTCAGGATTACCATCGACGCCTTCTGGATTGACGTAGATCAAGCCCATTTGCACAGCGGCTAAAGGATTCTCTAATGATTCACGTTCTTCATCATTGTCGTAACGGTTTTTGGTAGCGGCAAGCCACTCACGCTCAGAACCCCAATAGATATCTTTTTCTGGATGCCAGATATCAGCACGGCCACCAGCGAAACCTAAGGTCTTGAAGCCCATAGACTCATAAGCCATGTTGCCTGCCAAAATCATCAAATCAGCCCATGATAGTTTATTGCCGTATTTTTTCTTGACTGGCCACAGTAGACGACGTGCTTTGTCCAAGTTGACATTGTCTGGCCAGCTGTTTAGAGGGGCAAAGCGTTGATTACCAGTATTCGAACCACCACGGCCGTCAGCGCGGCGATAGGTGCCGGCAGAATGCCATGCCATACGAATCATTAACCCGCCATAATGACCCCAATCTGCTGGCCACCATTCTTGTGATTCTGTCATTAGATTTTTCAAATCAGTTTTGACTGCTTCTAAGTCTAGCTGTTTGAATGCTTTAGCGTAATCAAAATCTGCACCCATTGGGTCTGTTTTGTAATCTTGCTGATGTAAGATATCTAGATTAAGCGCGTTTGGCCACCAATCTGTCGCAGCAGATGAAGTGGTAGTATGTGCTTGATGCATAACTGGGCAGCCACCCATGCTAGGACGCTGAGGCTCGTACGAGTTATCAACGTTTTCGCTATGGATCGTTGGGCCTTGACCATCACCTTGATCATAGGTGGTATTGGTTGATGCAGTATTGCTGCCTTTATGATCTACAGGACAGCCGCTATTATCTGCTGTGTTTTTATTGTCAGTTGAAGTATTGGTTGAGTCAGACATGGTATTACTCCTGGGTTGTGATAATCGAAAAGAACAAACCGTTAATCTTGGTAACCGTTGTTTATGTAAAGAGCATAACCAAACTTAGTAGATTTATAAAACTAATATATAAGAATTACATGTTTTAAATTATCAATCATAAGAAGTTTGATGTTTTGTTTATTAAAATCGTTGTTAGTACCATCGCTCATTACTATTGGTTTAATAACAGCTGGTTGAACATACGGCAAACCTACCAAGCAGGCATCCATTCCATTTTTGTTTATATATTGCCTATCTATTACATGTTGCCCATTGATAATGCCATTATTAGAACCCTTTAAAAAGGGGTGCTAGTAAGAAAAAAGAAAGCCAAACTAACCCTAGTGAAATATTACTACCATTTGCGTTACTACTTAGAAAGATAGTCTACTGTACAAAGGCCACGGGCCATAAGTTAATGCAAAAACATCTAGTCAAAATAAAGGTTCTCAAGTACCATAACTGAATTTTGTTGTAATCGTAATATTAGTGCAACGTAGAGCAATTTTTATCGATCCTTTCGTTTGTAACTTATTCTAAAGATTGATAAAAATTGTGCACGGTTGTGTTCTTTGTCTGAATTGTTGGTGAGTTATTATGTCTGCTGTCAAATCTGTGCCACCCAATCAACCGGCTGTCAAAAAATCATGGGGAGAGGCTGCAAAAGCTTATTTAGACCCCCGTGTCATTATCATGTTGTTTTTGGGCTTTTCAGCGGGTATTCCCATACTGCTTATTTTCTCAAGCTTGTCCTTATGGCTAAGAGAAGCTGGCATTGATCGTAGCGTCGTGACTATGTTTAGTTGGGCCGCACTTGGCTATTCGTTTAAGTTTATATGGGCACCATTAATCGATGCGCTCCCTGTGCCATTTCTGACCAAGTGGTTGGGCCGACGCCGTAGTTGGATGGTGGTATCGCAGCTACTTATCATATTGGCTATCTTTTTGATGGCAAATGTAAACCCTGTTAGTGAAGACGTTTTAGTCTATATGGCAGGGGCTGCGGTGCTGTTGGGCTTCTCTTCTGCCACACAAGATATCGTGATTGATGCTTACCGTATTGAGTTGGCACCGCCATCGATGCAGTCGATTCTATCTTCTATTTATGTGTCAGGTTATCGCATCGGTATGATTGTCGCTGGGGCAGGCGCTTTATATTTGGCTGACTTTTTTGGCTCGAATGAGACTTTTTATAGTTATGAGGCATGGCGTAATACTTACTACATTATGGCAGGGGTCATGACGTTAGGGGTATTAACCACGTTTGCCAGCTATGAGCCAACGGCTGAGACGTTGCAACACAAAAAGCAAAAGAGCAATCTTAAAGTATTTCTGATTTATTCTGGTTTGCTACTAATACCGGGATTGATTTTTAGTTTGATATATCTAATCAATATTTTGGTCAATAAAGTATTTAGCAGTACCATAGCGATGATACCGTTAATGGCCATGCCAGCGATTAAATTTTACTTTTTGGCATTGGTCGCTTGTGCGCCTTTATTACTGTTGTACTTCATTATCAACCAACCTAAAATTATCAATAAAGCCCCATTAGTTGCTGAAACTCGCGAAGATTACGTAAGATTGGTATTGCTATTTGTATTCTCTGTCGTTGCGTTTGTCATGGCTTATGTCTTGATTGGACCATTATTTCCAGAGTTCGAAGGCGCGTTTTCTAGCTTCTTTGTAGAAACATTGCATCTGCTGATAAGCTTGGGTGTGGCGATGGCTGCAGGTTATGCGCTTGTACAAGTAGGGTTGGTCAAAAAAGAAGTGGCGATGGCCACTTGGGTTGAGCCTATTTTAGATTTCTTTAGACGCTATGGTAAAAAGGCATTTTTATTACTGGCACTCATTGGCCTGTATCGTATTTCAGACATTGTGGCAGGCGTGATCTCCAACGTCTTTTATCAAGACATGGGCTTTAGTAAAACAGATATCGCCAATGCAGTGAAACTCGTCGGTGTGATTATGGCGATTGCGGGTGGGTTTTTAGGTGGGCTATTAGCACAGCGTTTTCGTATGATGCATGCCATGATGATTGGCGCAATTCTTGCGTGTGCTACTAACTTGCTATTTGTGATACTAACTTACAACCCAGGCAGTTTGCCGTTTATGTATGTTGCAGTCATATTTGATAACTTAGCAGCAGGACTGGCCAGTGCAGTGTTTATTGCTTTTTTATCAGCGTTGACCTCCATTCGTTTTACGGCAGTACAATACGCTATTTTCTCATCACTCATGACGTTGATCCCTAAAGTAATGGGCGGATATTCAGGCGCTATCGTCGATAATATGGGCTATCCATTTTTCTTCATTTTTACCTTTGCGATAGGTATTCCGATTCTGGCGCTGATTTACTTTGTTGATAAGCATATCGTCATTGGTGACAACGATGACATTTATGGCGATGATGACAACAGTGATGGAAACAGTAGTAATGGTATGGGGGATAAATTAACTAAGTCTAATCCAAGTCTGTCCGATACCAAAGAGCCACCACGTGCTACAGAGTAGTGGGTGGCGCTAGTTTTTGCCTTATTCACCATGCGTATATACTATTTTTAAGAGCTACCTATGACAGTATCCATTCATCAGATGAAGCAGCACATTCAGCAATTGATGAATGATGCTATAAACAGCAAGCTACCGTCATTCTGGCTGACGGATTGGCTGTTGCATGTCGTTGGTAAACCTGCGATAGCGTTGATGACAGATGAAGGTTATCAGCTAACAGATAGCGAATTTGAGCAATTCAATGCAGGTGTTGCCAAGATGCAGGCGGGAATACCGCTTGCGTATTTGACGGGTCAGCAGGAGTTTTGGTCGCTGACGTTTACTGTTAATGAGCATACGTTGATTCCTAGACCCGACACGGAAGTGTTGATTGAACAAGTATTGGGCTGGATAGCTACGCAATCAAATCGTGCAGGTGATAATCAACCGAATCGTTTGCTTGACTTGGGTACCGGTTCAGGCTGTATTGCGATTAGTCTGGCACATGAGCTGCAGCAAGGTAATATTGGCAGTACATCAGATGGCTGGCAAGTGGTGGCGGTTGATTTGTCATTAGACGCACTAAAAGTCGCACAGTATAATGCGGCAGCCAATCATGTTGCTGATATTGATTTTATACAGAGTAGCTGGTACGACAGTCTGTCCACTGATAACGGTCAGTTGTTTGATGTGATTGTCTCTAATCCTCCTTATATCGATGAAGAAGATGAGCACTTGGCTCGTTTAGTCGCTGAACCTATTAGCGCATTAAGTGCCCCCAATCATGGACTGGCTGATATCGAACATATCGCCCAGAGGGCATCACGATACTTGCGTGTAGGCGGCTTATTAGCGATTGAACATGGTTTTGACCAAGGATTGGCTGTTCGACAGCTGTTTCTGGATAATGGCTTTGAGTCTGTTCATACGGTAAAAGACTACGGTGATAATGATCGTGTGACACTAGGGCAAATTTAATAGATAGATTCAGTAAACAGATATTGTACTGAACCGCTTACTGAGTTGTTTAGTGTTGGTTTTTTTGTTTGAGAATAGATTTTAGACAGTAGTGGATAAGGGCTAAATATGGCAGATTCATTAGAGACAGCGCAGTTATCGGATGATGAGCTGCTGCGTTATGCACGGCAGGTATTACTCGATGGCTGGGATATCGATGCTCAAATACGCTTGAAGTCGTCTCGTGTGGTCATGATAGGTGCGGGCGGTCTAGGTTGTCCTGCTTCTGAGACGCTAGTGCGGGCGGGACTTGGGCACATCCACCTAATCGATGACGATGAGATTGAGGCCAGTAATTTACAGCGTCAGACATTGTTTTTACCTGAAGATATCGGTAAGCCTAAAGCGATAGCAGCGGCGCAGATGTTAGAGAAGATCAATCCTTTAATTACTGTTCGCGGCACGGTGGCACGTTTGAATGAAGACAATGCTTATGAGTTACTTGATATGGCGACCGGTAAGCCTGATTTACTCTTAGACTGTACTGATAATTTTGCCACACGTGATGTGATCAATCGTATTAGTGTGCGTTATCAGATTCCATTGTTGTCTGCTTCGGCAATTGCGATGCAAGGGCAGTTAGCTCTGTATGAGCCACAGTTAAACACGGGTTGCTATCATTGCGTGTTTGGTTCGGTGGTGAGTGATACAGAATCTGATGAGCGTACTTGTGCCAACTCAGGTGTGCTTGCTAGTACGACTGCGATTATGGGAAATTTGCAAGCCAATGCCGCCCTGCAATACCTTGGATTAACCAAAAATCCACTGACAAATAAGCTGCTCATATGGGATGGTAGCCAAATGCAACAACGGCTAATGGGCTATCGCCAAGATGCAGAGTGTCCTATCTGTAGCAATCATTAATCAGTAGATATGAGTTAGTGGCTACTTGGCTCATCTGCATATATTACCGTCTATTTTCCCACATCCTTTTTATGACCATAGTTGTTTCTTATGAAAATTCACCGTCCACATTTATTAAAACATACGTTCAATGTTGTCAATCGTGTTCGCCAAACAGCGAGTGTCGCTGGTCTGTCAGCGCTCAGAGTCGCGAGAGGGGAAAAGCCCGACGCGATGCTATTAAAAGAAACATTTGAGCAATTAGGTACGACTTATATCAAGATTGGTCAGTTCATCGCTAGCACACCGTCTTTATTTCCACGCGAATACGTAAAAGCTTTTCAAAGCTGCTTAGATCAAACCACGCCATTGTCTTATGCTTATATCGAGCAGGTTTTGACAGAGGAATTGGCGGTTGACGGCATGACACTGGATGACAAGTTTGCCTATATCGACTCAGAGCCATTGGCTTCAGCGTCTATTGCCCAAGTGCATGCTGCACGCTTGCACAATGGCGATGAAGTGGTGTTAAAGGTGCAAAAGCCTAACGTTGAGACCATCATGCAGACGGATTTGGGCGTATTGCATGGCGTGACCAAATTACTTGAAATCCTTATGCCATCGATGAAGTTTGCCAGTATTGCGCCAATTATCGATGAGATTCGTCTGCGTATGCTAGCAGAAACAGATTTTATCGCTGAAGCGCAGAATATCCGTGACTTTCAGCAGTTCTTAGCCGTATCAGGCAATACTCGTGTGGTGGCTCCGACCGTATATGAAGCGTTGACCACTAAGCGTGTACTGACCATGAGTCGCTTGTATGGTGTCTCTATGGTCGATGAGTCGCTCATGCGTCAGTACTGTGCTGATCCTGCACAAGTTATGGCAGATACATTGAACACATGGTTTGCTAGTTTGATGCTGTGCAATAGTTTTCATGCGGATTTGCATGCGGGCAATTTGATGTTATTGACTGATGGCCGCATTGGATTTTTAGACTTTGGTATCGTAGGTAAGCTAAAAGCGGAAAGCTGGCGTGCGTGTATGGGCATGATGCAGGCCATGCAAGACAGTGACTATCAAGCAATGGCGCGTCATATGATTGATATGGAGATGACGCATGGTGGCAATCAGGTCGATGTGGTGGCACTGGGTGATGATCTACAGCGTATGATGAAGACCATCATGGCAGAGGACAGAGCCTTTACGAGCGGCGTACCTTTTAATAGTAAAGAACAAGCCGATGAGCTGAATCAAATGATGCTTGAGATTGTGGAAGTAGGTAAGCGTCATGGTATTCATTTCCCACGTGACTTTGCCTTATTGACCAAGCAGATGCTATATTTTGATCGGTTCATGCGTACGCTAGCTCCAGATATGGATATGTTTAGCGATCAGCGTGTGCAAATGTTAGGGCAAGCATAAAAGTAAGTGGTATTAGACGCGATTAAACGGATGTAACCTCATCAGCTATATTGAATATGTTGTCGCTTTTAATGCGAGGTTGTATAGAGTGTCGTTGACAGGCATTGCTCAATTCTATACAACCGCTGTGCTCTCAATACGTCCGATATTATTTGCATACCCTGATACAGAGAGCTTTGTTTTCATTGCCGACAAAGGATTGTGTTTATTGCCGAAAAGCAGCTCTATTATGATGATGTCCTTTAAAAGCTGTCTTTTCCTATGCTGCCTGTGCTTACTCATGAATTGAGCAGTAGTTGTTTACACCACGCTACGACTAAACACCTCTCGTAACTCAAAACTGGTATGTACTTGGGCAACGCCTTCGATACGATTCAATCTATGCAATAAAAACTCCTCGTAATGCGCCATGTCACGTACTCTGACTTTGATGAGATAGTCTTCAGAACGTCCTGTGACAATACTGCAGCTAATGACTTCATCAAAGCTCTGTATTTTAGATTCAAACTGTTCAAAGCGCTCGGCAGTATGACGATCCATACTGATAGCAATGAACACGGCCAGCGGGTAGCCAAGCTTTTGCGCATCCGTTTTGGTGTAATAGCCAGTGATAACGCCAGCATCTTCTAAGCGTTTGATACGGCGAGCACAAGGCGTGGCTGAAAGGTTCACGTGTTCAGCAAGCTCTGTGATGCTCATACGTGCCTGAGTCTGCAATAAGCGTAATAATTGTCTATCGGTCTCATCTATATCAGCCAAAGAGGTGCTATCAAAAGGGCTACTTGGCATAATTTATGACCTTATTAGTGAATTCATCTAATTATACTTATCAATGTAAACTTTTCCACTAAAAAAACCTAAAATTATATAAAACAAAGCCGATTTCTATCTTGCAAACTTTGATATTATAATGACATAAACATTGGTTATCTCGTATGAGAAAGATTGACCTAGTCATCAACCATTTAGCTACAACATAAATTCCCATACTTTCTAAGGATTGATTATGTCTGACCAAGCCACACGCACTGTAGCCGCTACGACTGCAAAGGTTACACCCAAAAATGCCGCGTTTGATTATAAAAAATATCGTCCATTTGCATTTGCACCATCGTTGCCAGATCGTACTTGGCCGAGCAAAACAATTGAGAAATCACCGATATGGGCAAGTGTGGATCTGCGTGATGGTAACCAAGCACTGATTGATCCGATGACTATCGAACAAAAAATGCGCTTTTTTGAAACCCTAGTCGATGTGGGTTTTAAAGAGATTGAAATTGGTTTTCCATCAGCTGCGCAAGTTGAGTTCGATTTCGCTCGTAAACTTATTGAAGAAAACCATGTGCCTGACGATGTGACTTTGCAAGTTTTGGTACAAGCTCGTGAGCATTTAATTGCTCGTACTTTTGAATCATTAAAAGGTGTAAAGCGTGCTGTTGTCCACGTGTATAACTCAACGTGCCGCATTCAACGTGAAAAAGTCTATGGCAAAGACAAAGCTGAAATTAAAGAGATTGCTATCACAGGCGCCAAGCTATTGCAGCAATATGCCGCGAAATATCCTGAGACAGAATGGGTTTTTCAGTATTCACCAGAAAGCTTTAGCCAAACAGAGACTGAATATGCAGTAGAAGTCTGTGATGCAGTCTGTGACGTATGGCAACCACAACATGGCCAAGAAGTAATCTTTAACTTACCAGCGACGGTTGAAGCGTCTATGCCTAACGTCTTCGCTGATCAAGTTGAGTATTTCTGCCGTCATCTTGCCCAGCGTGAGCACGTGATTGTCAGCTTGCATACGCATAATGACCGTGGCTGTGCGGTTGCTGCTGCTGAATTGGGTGTATTGGCTGGCGCGGATCGCATCGAAGGGACGTTATTGGGTAATGGCGAGCGTACTGGTAACATGGATATCATGGTCATGGCAATGAACTTGTTTAGCCAAGGTATCGATCCGGATCTTGATTTTAGTAATATGAGTGAAATCGTTCAGGTCGTTAGCGAATGTAATAATTTGCCTTTGCATCCGCGTCATCCTTATGTCGGTGAGCTAGTATTTACGGCTTTCAGTGGCTCGCATCAAGATGCCATCAAAAAATCTCTCGACTATAATGAAAAGCATCAAGACGAAACAGACAACGTGTGGGATGTGGCTTACTTGCCGATTGATCCGGCACATATTGGCCGTAGCTATCAAGACGTGGTACGTATCAACAGTCAGTCGGGCAAGGGCGGGGTCGCTTATATCTTGCAGCGTAATTATGGCTTTAACTTACCGCGTTGGATGCAAATTGACTTTAGTGGTGTGGTACAAAAGCAAGCTGAAAGTGCAGCACGTGAATTGCAAAATGACGAGATTTTACAGACCTTTGAAAACACCTATCTACAGCAAGGTGAGTTTGAGCTATTAGATTATAGTGTCAATAATAAAGCGGGTGAAGTGTGCTTTGACGGTCAAGTACAAATGAATGGCGAAACCATCAATATTGATGGTACGGGTAACGGTCCATTGTCATCATTCATCGATGGTCTTGCTCAGCATACAGGCAAGTCGATACATGTTATCAATTATGCTGAACATGCGATCAATCCGCAGCACAATAGCGGTGATGGCATCGACGATGACACCAATCGTGATAACAAAACCAATGCCAACGCAGCAGCTTACATTCAGCTAAATGTCGATGGTGAGGTGTACTCAGGTATTGGTACTTGTAGTAGCACCGTGTCAGCCATGCTAAAAGGCGCACTATCAGCCTTTGCACAAGCACTTGGTACTGTGACTACTGCTTAATACTAAAAGACATTAAGTTTAAGATAACAAATAACATCATCGCTTCTTGCTTATTTATAGCAAGTAAAGGGGTGGTGTTATTTTTTTGCATAAGAAAAAGAAAAGCCATTTTAGAGCGTGCTACTGCAACACAGTCTATATTTGAGCTGCTTAGCGTGCTAAGACCAATAGCATAATATTACTTGTGTTTTTGGTGTCTAAGACTTACGCTAATGTATATAGTAACTATTATAATATTAATATAAACATAAGGTTAATCATGGAACCTCTATCCTTTGCTTCAGTGACATTGGCATCTATTCTGGCTTCAGTGCCAGCGAATGGTGAAATTATCACTAAGCCGACCATTACTACCCATATTAGTCCAGCTATTGCAGGACAATGGGAGATCGACTTAGATAGTCCAATTACGATGACAAAAGAAGCCAAAGCGGAGCAAGATACGCTGAAATCTCCCCAACAGGCAGAAAGTACTGAACCTAAAGTAATGGCTAGTACAGAGGGCGGTATTTTCTCGCAAAGTGAAAATCGTGTTTTTGATATCAAGCCTAATATGAATACAACATTGAGCGCATCTGCGAAAAAGCCAAATCAGTGCCGCGAGTTGTATAATTTTGGGGCTGACAATGAGATGTGGGCAGTGAGTGGTAAAGAGCGGACTTACAGTCGTTATCTGGTCACGCACCGAGAGGAAGGGCTACCAGTCATTGCGATTAGAACGGTCTCTGACAATAATGAAATAGACTGCTCTGGTAATCAAGTTGACCAGACTGGTGAAGCCTTGATTGCTTTTTTGAATCACGATGGTAATCAGATGCAGTGGTGTGCAGATCCTGAAGGAAAGGAATGTTTTATGAATTTTCATAAAGTGTTGCCATAGAGGTCAGGTGTTTATCATCTATCACCGCTCATCGATTTCTACATATGGCTATATGCATCACCATATAGCTATCTAGCATGAATCACTTCGCCTAACTCTATTACTTATACAAATAAAAAAACCGCTATCTATTTAGATAGCGGTTTTTTAGGTTCTGAACCAGTTGAATAACTTATGACTTGGCTTTTTCTTTATTCGCAGTCAAAAGCTCTCTTTCAAGATAATGAATATTTTGCGCTTCATGAACAAAGTTATCATCTGCCAAAATCACATCACGATGTAGCGGTATATTGGTTTTGATACCTTCAATCACTAATTCATCGAGTGCATGCAACGTTTTAGATATCGCTTGCTGACGTGTTTGACCATGACAGATAAGCTTACCGATCAATGAATCATAATAAGTCGGTATCTCATACCCAGGATATAGATGCGAGTCAAAACGCACACCTGAGCCACTTGGCGCAAACAATTGACTAACGGTGCCAGGGCAAGGCACAAAGGTCGCAGCATCTTCAGCATTGATACGACATTCAATCGCATGGCCTTGGATTTCAATTTCGCTTTGACGATAAGACAAGCCGTAACCAGCTGCAATCTTAAGCTGCTCAACGACCACATCAATACCAGTAATCATTTCGGTTACAGGATGTTCAACCTGTACACGAGTATTCATTTCAATAAAGAAGAACTCGTTATTTTCAAATAAAAACTCAAAAGTTCCCGCTCCGCGATATTTTACGAGCTCGCACGCTTTGACACAGGCTCTTAAAATAGGCTCGCGTACGTCATCAGGGATATCCGGTGCAGGGGCTTCTTCTAGCACTTTTTGATGACGACGTTGTAATGAGCAATCACGGTCATATAGATGGATAGCGTTACCGTTACCGTCACCAAGTACCTGTACTTCTACGTGGCGCGGGTTTTGTAGGTAGCGTTCCATGTAGACCGTATCATCGCCAAACCACAGCTCAGCTTCTTGTTTGGCGGCTTGTACTTGTCCGATCACTTCTTCAAAGCGCTCAACGACACGCATACCGCGACCACCGCCGCCAGAAGCTGCTTTGATCAATAGGGGAAAGCCGATATTGCGCGCTTGTTCTTCGGCATTATGTAGCGTCACAGCACCAACAGAACCGGGTACGGTAGGCACACCTGCTTTTTTCATGGCATTAATAGCAGAAACTTTATTGCCCATTAAGCGAATATGATCAGCATTAGGACCAACAAAAGTCAAACCTGCTTCTTCAACTTGTTCAGCGAATTCAGCATTCTCTGATAAAAAACCATAGCCAGGATGAATGGCATCGGCACCAGTGATTTCAGCAGCAGTTAGAATAGTATTGATATCAAGATAGCTTTGATTGGCATTGGGTTTGCCAATACAGATTGCCTCATCAACAAAACGCAAGTGCATCAAGTTGGCATCAGCCGTGGAATAGACACCGACGGTCTCTATGCCAAGCGCTTTACACGCTCGAACGATACGTAGGGCAATCTCACCTCTATTGGCGATGAGCAGTTTTTTTATCATGGGGTCATCCTTGTCGAAGCGGCAGTCATTGATAGAGTCGCTATTTTGGCATCGTGACGCTAAGTTATTATAGTTAATGCACCATAACTCAAACTCAGATGCCAAATGGTAACGAGGTCTCAATCATAATGAGATAAAGTGTGGCGAAAGTTATCGTTATGCTTTGTAGCGTACGATAGGTTGGCCAAACTGTACTACTTCAGAATTATCGACTAAGATTTCGTCAATGACGCCACTTTGAGTTGCCTCAAGCGGATTCATGATTTTCATGGCTTCAATGATACCGAGCGTGTCACCAGCCTGTACCTTTTGTCCAACCTTGATGAAAGGTGGGTCATTAGGGCTAGGCGCTGAATAGTAAACGCCAACCATTGGTGATGTCTCAACGCTACCAGCTTTTACCGCAGGTTTTGCTTCGGCAGCAATGGGAGCCGCGCTCGCAGTAGGAGCAGCCATCATCGTTGGTGCAGGGGCATCATAGTGACGAGTCAAACTAATGTGTTCGTCGTCTGAGCTGATTTCTAAATTAACCAGTTCACTTTCTTCCATGAGTGCGATCAGAGTGCGTATTTTTTCAATATCCATAGTTTTAATTTTGCCTTGTACTAAATTCGAGAAATAGTGTAACTAAATATTGTGCAGATAATTGCTAATGATACCTATATTCACGTCAATGAGCAATCGATGTACAGTTGTTAACTGAGATTTTTTACATATTATGACGTACGCATATGTTATGCGTAAGAAATGCTCAATGATTTATCATAGTCTATGTGACCATATAGCGCCAGTGATGGTTACCAGATACTATAGTCAAATCCATATAAATCCGCTACATCGTCATCCTCACTAACCATACTAATGTATAACTTGCACTCAGCTTCCTTGTATCGAAATTGTTTGAATCAACTATATGTTAGATAAACATGGTTTAGATAGTCTATTAAGCCCACTTTGCCGTTAAGCGTCTCTGTTGATAGCGTAGTCGCAGCGTCAGTAGAATAGACGATAAAAACAACCCTGTGATTAATGCCATCCAAAACCCTTGGGCGCCAACGTCAGTGAAACGCACCAAGTAAATGCCGAGCGGTAGAGCGACTAACCAATAGCAAAATAGCGTGACCCACATTGGTATGGTCGTGTCTTGCATGCCGCGTAATATCCCAGCAATGTTGACTTGCCAGCCATCAAATAACTGATAAGCCAATGCGAAGATGAGCAAGTGCATGGCTTGTGCTCTGACCACTGGGTTGTCAGTAAATGCTGCTGCCAGTTGTGGTCTAAACAGCCATATGCCAAGCATACAAGTCAATGCAATCAATACGGTCCAAATCAGCCCTGTGGCTTGTACTTGTCGTAATGCCAGTAGGTTTTTTTCGCCGAAGCGATTGGATATCATAATAGTCAGCGCCATGGCGACTGATATGGGTATCATAAACAGCTGAGAGGTTACCGCCAATGCTACTTGATGCGATGCTGTTGCTATCTCACCTAAGGGACTGATAACTAGGGCACCTAAGCTAAATAGGCTTGCTTCAAAAAATATCGAGATACCAATTGGAATACCCAATTTCAGCAGTTTTTTGATCTGTTCACGATTGGGACTGGCAAAACCATAAAAAAACCGTGTGCTGGCAAACTGCTGTCGTTTAGTGAAGCTGGTATAAGCCGCAAGTAGTAATACATTTATCCATAATACTAAGGCCGTCGCGACACCGCAGCCTGCGCCGCCCATCTCAGGCATACCGAATAAACCATGAATAAAAATATAGTTAAGCGGAATATCTGCCAATAGACCAATGATACTAATGACGGTGACAGGCTCAGGTCGCCCAAGCGCTTCGCAATAACTGCGTAGGACGGCATAGACAGCCAGTGCAGGGAAACCAAACGATACACCATGCAAATACTGTGTGGCGATTGGCTGGATGTTTTCAGGCACCCCCATGATTCCAAGTACGTTTGGGGCCAAATTAACTACAATAAAGCCAATAATACCAATGACACCAGCAGTCCATAAGGATTGCTGCGTGATATGAGGCACTTGGTCATGCTTGTTTTGACCAATTGCCTCACCAATGAGCGGTGTGGTAGCAATTAAAATACCAGTGGCTAATAAAAATAATGGCAGCCAAATACCAGAACCAACGGCAACAGCAGCCAAATCGAGCGCAGAGACTTGACCTGCCATAATAGCATCGACTACACCAAGTGCCGCTTGGCAAAACTGAGTAATCAGAATAGGTAGCGCGAGCACACCTAAGCGTAAGCTGTAGCTTTTAAAATCTCTAAAGGATAATGGGAAAACCATAGTGAGCAACTTTTTATTCTTTACGGTATTTATTAGGAACGAGCAAAACCTGCCATCAATAAACTAATAGCGAGACAGGGAGATAAAACGAAACAATGAGATAAGGATAGTGCCGACGATAATACTCCGATAAATAATATGAGCAAGCCTATAATGTTGCCTAAGTAGATACATAGAGTATGAAAAAAAGTGACGGCACTAAAATAAAAATAACCCGTCAATCCAAAGGGTAGATTGACAGGTCATAAATAAATAAGATGGTAAAGAAGCTAGGCTGTAATGTCAATGTTTCAGAGGCGAGCAATGATGGTGGATACAAGACAACTATAAAGAAATGTAAAGAAAGAAAAACATGACCTTTTATATGAGATCCAGCGTCTCTGCCATGTCCATAATTGCTTGCCAATGCTTTGGCTCTAGCGGAATGACCGTTAACTGCTGACAGCCTTTTCTGAGTAACAATGAATCTTCAAGCGCGGGTAAAAACTTAAGATCTAGTAGTGGTATGACATCGGTAAAGGCCTGCTCAAATTCGACGTCTACCATATACCAGCGTGGCTCATCTTCGGTTGCAATAGGATCGTAGTGGCGATGTTCAGGATGAAACTGGGTGGGATCAGGATAGCCCGCTTTGCTAATAGTCATGATGCCAGCCACGCCTGATGGTTTGGCGCTAGAATGATAAAAAATTACTTGGTCACCGACTTTCATGTCATCGCGCATAAAGTTGCGCGCACGATAATTACGTACGCCATCCCAACGATCCGTTTTTAGACGTTGCAAATCATCAATACCAAAAAACTTTGGATTAGATTTCATCAACCAGTAAGCCATATTTTTATCCTGTTAATTATTATGGTTTTGTTAGGGGTGTTGTCACCAGACGTCAACCGATGACAGTAGTAGCTATTTTGCCAATAAGAGGATGTAGTTAACATGAGTGTTTGTTACTGATTTTGTTATTGCAGGGATTTTCTTTAAGAGAGTCTTTTTTTTACTGAATTTAGGCGTTATCCTAGCGCTACTTTCTGCTAATGACAGCAGCAACGCATTTATAGATAAATCCTTTTATGTCAAATATCAATATCGTTAACGATTCACAGCACACTGATACCTCTAATGACTTTACTGTTAGTGAAATAGAAGTGAGTGCCATTCCATTAGCACTATATATTCATATTCCATGGTGTGTAAAAAAATGTCCCTATTGCGACTTTAACTCGCATGAGTTACCGATAGACAGTCAGATATCGATGTATGACGAATACGTAGATGCATTGTTGCTAGATGCAAGCATGCAGCAATCACTAGCTCAAGGGCGCGAGATTAGTTCGATGTTTATCGGTGGAGGCACGCCATCGCTACTACCTATTACACAGTATCGTCGACTATTCGCTAGCTTGCGTAATACCTTTATATTCGCTGATGATATAGAAGTAACTATGGAAGCCAATCCTGGCACGCTAGAGCATGCACCCTTTGCTCAATACCTAGACGTTGGTATCAATCGTCTGTCGATTGGTGTACAGAGCTTTGCTGCTGATAAGTTGACCACGCTTGGACGCATACACGATCCTGCTCAAGCCCTATCTGCCATTCATGCTGCACGTGCTGCTGGCTTTGAGCGCGTCAATGTCGATTTGATGCATGGGTTGCCACAACAAACGATGAGCGAAGCGTTGGATGATATTCAAATGGCTCACGATGCAGGGGCGACGCACATCTCTTGGTATCAGCTGACGATTGAGCCCAATACCGTGTTTTATCGTAGTCAGCCTATTTTGCCAGACGAAGACAATTTGGCAGATATTGAACAAGCAGGTCAGGCGCTATTGCAGCAATTGGGCTACAACAATTATGAAGTGTCCGCTTGGTCAGGCACATCCGATCAGCCGTGTCGTCATAATGTCAATTATTGGCAATTTGGGGATTATTTGGCCATTGGGGCTGGTGCACATGGCAAAGTGACAATTAGTCATAAAGCGACGATGCATCACAAAGCTAGTGAAACAGCAGAAACGAATAAAACGTTAAAGAGCGAGTTGTTAATACAGTCTGGTATTTATCGTTTTAGTAAGTCGCGATTACCTAAAGACTATGTAGGGAATTTAGAGGCTAATGAGCAATCTATCGTAAGCCAAAACACACCTAAGATGGTGGGCTGGCAAGAAATTGACAGTGATGAGCTGGTCAGTGAGTTTATGCTAAATGCACTGCGCTTACATGGCGGGGTGGTTTGGTCGCTGTTTCAAGAAAGAACAGGACTAAGCGCTAATAGTATTGCACCATCAGTAGATAAGCTCGTAGCTCAAGGTTTATTGACAGACAGTGCTGAGCGGTTACAGCCAACAGAATTAGGACAGCGTTATCTCAATCAAATATTACGAGAGTTTTTATAGCACTGTATTTTTATGGCCTTTCAGAAAAAAGTAGTAGCGTAAGATAAGCATCAAATAAAGGAATAAAAAAAGGCTTACCAAATAAATGATAAGCCCTTTCTAAAATCTAAAAAAATCAAACCTTAGATTTTATCTTGTACGTCTTGTGCGCCACCAGTGACAGCATTACCAGCGCTTGATACGTCTTGGCCTAGACCTTTAAAAGTGTTGCAACCAGTTAATACAAACATAGCGGTCAAAGATGCGATGATTAATTTTTTCATAATAGTATCCTCAAAAAATAAATGGATTGTTATAAATAATAACAGCGATGCCAAGCGCAATGCTTAACACTCACTGAAGGTTTATTAGATAGAGAGATAATTATAAGTAATAACTATCTCTTTATCCGTTACAGACATCATAGTGAAAGTTAAAAACGGTGCACAGTATCAAAATGTAATTATTGGCAGTAAACTGTAACTTTCGATTACGCATCGATGATAAATATAAATAATAAGTTTTGACCACTGACGGAGTTAGTATGACCATCCATATTGTGTTGGTAGCCCCTAAAATGCCCAGTAATACTGGCAATATCATTCGTTTATGTGCCAATAGCGGGGCACAGCTGCACTTGGTCAGACCTTTAGGGTTTGAGCTTGATGACAAAAAGCTACGCCGTGCAGGCTTGGATTATCATGAATACGCACATCTGCAAGTACATGATGACTGGGCAGCCGCAAGAGAGGCATTGAACGTTGCCGATTGCCATGTGGTCACAGCATTGACTACCAAACTGAGCAAACCATTTTACGATTATGATTTTAGTGGGCTGCAGGCTACTGAAAATTTGGATAGTGTTCAGGCAGCTAAGAAAATGCCCAATATCGCATTAGTATTTGGTTCTGAAACGGCAGGTCTGGCAGATGATATACGTGAAGATATTGGCGCTGATAATTGGTTAAGATTACCTATGCTGGCTGATTCGCGCAGTCTAAACCTATCTAACAGTGTTGCGATATGTCTATATGAAATATGGCGTCAGCAAGGATTCACTGGTGATGAAGGACGTAGTGTCGGCTATGAAACCTTGACGGTGTATGATCCCAAATAGCGTTGTTTTTACTGACTAGTGAAATACTGAATATACAGCAAGGTATCCATATTTAGATCAAGGTGTAGCACCACTCTAATGAGCTATACCTTTAATGATGTACTGTTGGGATAAGTATTTGATAGCTTATGTTTGCATCAACACAGCAAGCGAAAAATTTATCCCAATAGTTAGTAGGTGTTTTTAGTAGGTCGCTTTGTTCAGAATGACGTTCAGAGCGACTTGATGTAGCAGTTACTCATCCACTACAAACAATTGGGTGGCTTAGGTAGACCTGACAGGCGATTGACATGTCGGGCGACCAACCCTGTTTTGAATAGCTGCTGTAGTTTTTGATTACTAATATCGTGCTCAGGCAAGGTTTTTTGTAGCCATTTAATCAATGGGCGCGTGGCTGGCGCGTGATTGAATTTGGCAAAAAATGCTCGTACTTGCTGCAAAATCTGCAAATGCTCAGCTTCCAACTGGACATCTAACGTGTCGGCCAGTTGCTGTGCGATATCAGGTGTCCAGATAGTATGGTCACATAGATGACCGTCTTGATCTAATTCAACACTTATTTCAATATTATTAGGTGTCATAGCAAGGGTAGTAGCATCATTATTATTCATAAGGCAATGGTCACGACTTTATCAAATTGTGTATCTTGAGTCAGCTCGACCCACTCGTTGTCTGTCAATATTCTACTCAATTTGGCCTCTAAATTAAGCTTGAGAGTCGTATTGGTCGTCAGTTGCGCGACATCATCGGCTAGTGCATAAATACCAGCAATACCATCAATTTCAATATCGCCCAAATAAGCGTCTAACCAGTCGATAAAGGCAACAGTAGTGCCTAGCAGTAAAATACTGTCACCCGTGCGCCACGTGCGTGACATCTCGTCAATACCGCGTCTCAGTGTATCCATCGGACTGTGCAATTGATATAACGTTGCCATTTGGTTCTTCCTATCTGATCAGTTAAAAGGTCAGTATCTGCTCAAAGTCTTGAGAGTTGACGACTTCTGGTATCAAGGTCAGTTGTGACGCCAGATCTGCTGGCAGCATACCTGTGACCCATCCACTGAAGACATCATCAGGCAGCCAAGCCGCTGGCATGTCGTACAGCTCCAGTGATTGAATCATGCCATGCAAACGCGATTCAGACTGCATCAATAGGCCAAAGACAGGGGCATCCAAATATAGTTGTACGTCATGACCAAACGTTGCTAGCGTTAGCGCCAGCGCACAGCCCTCATAGCTGGCCATTTCAGTCGGCGTGTGCAACTGAATTAATAGTTTCATGGTGAAATCCTAATCTGATTACTTGCGTGATGATTGCCGTCTTTGCAATTATATCTTCCAAGCCAAAATATCTTAAAACGATGCGTTGTTAAAATTGAATCAGGCGACAGTCTTCCTGCATCATCATAGCAAGCTCACTCAGGCCGACCAGCGAAAATCCTGTTGCAAGATTGTCACCATTGAGCTGATGGCGTGAGCTGTTATCCGTGTCACTAATCCCGCGACTGAGAGCAGTACTGACGCAGACGGGTAGCGATAATTGATACTGCTCGGCAAGGTTTTGCCATTCTTTGGTCAAATCAACTTGCTCTGCTGACTGCCAGCGTAAGCGGTTGGCAGTATGGGCAGCATCTCCATAAAAAAAGACATTTAACGTTTCGCTGCTATTCGTGTTTTCTTCGTTTGAGGTATTTTTAAGATAAGCACGAGCATAACGTAGCGCTAGAGAGCCCAGTGGATGACTGGGATCAGCGGTAATCAAAAGTAAAGGGGGCATGGTTGTCATAAGGATTCTTGTCGATCATCAATGCTAAAGGTGTTTATGCTACCATAAAGCGCTCAAAAGCAAAGTGCGTCAGTGTGATTAAAAGTGGTTTTATCATAAATACTGGCATATATTAGTATGGTTGTCAGATTCGGTGACTACCTCGTAAGAAAAAACGCTAATATTATGCGCTAGGTTCACGTAGTCTTATCATTCCATGCAAGGAGTTTATTTACCTATGTTACCTGCTATGCCTTCACGCGAGACCCATGGTACAGATAGTCAGCCTACAGTAGAGCAGCTGCAAGTATTGCAGACGGCGAGTGAGTTTGCTTATCAGATTTGGGAAAGCCGTACGGTCTCATGTCAAACTTTTTTGCGCAGCTATCCATTAGATCAGACCCTAACGCGCCAGCAAATTGACGATCTGATACAAGACTATACTTTGGATGAGAACTATCAGATCGCTGATGAAGCCAAGGTAATGAAAGGACTACGTGATTTGCGTACTCTGCTAATGATGCGTTGGATCTGGCAAGATGCTTTACAGCTGATCTCACTTGAGCAATTGACTGATGAGCTTTCTGAGTTTGCAGGGGGTTGTATCTCTTTTGCCAAGGATTATACCTATCAGCATTTGATTGAGCAGTATGGTGAGCCGACTTTTATTGATGCCAAAGGTAATTTGCAAATTGACGATATGGCCATCATGGCTATGGGTAAACTTGGTGCCCACGAGTTGAATCTATCAAGTGATATCGATTTGATTTTTGTCCATCAGGCGCTAGGTGAAACCAATGGTGATAAGGACAAAGGTACCCGTAGTATAGACAACAAGCGCTTTATGACTCGACTGGGTCAAGGTATTATCAAGTTATTGGATCATAAAACAGCAGATGGTTTTGTCTTTCGCGTTGATATGCGCCTGCGTCCGTGGGGCGACGGTAGCGACTTGGCCATTCACTTGTCTGCGCTACAAAAATACTTTTCTCAACATGGTCGTGCGTGGGAGCGTTTTGCTTGGCTAAAAGCCCGTGTGGTTGGTCAGTTGGATCAGCCGTTCTATGATGAATTACAAGCACTCATCAAGCCATTCGTCTTTCGCTACTATGTCGATTACAGTGCTTTTTCAGCATTGAGAGAGATGAAGTCTCTTATTCAAAACCAAGTGGCACAGCGTGAAGATTTAGACAATATCAAGCTTGGTGCAGGTGGTATCAGAGATATTGAGTTCATCGTACAAGCTTTTCAATTGATTTATGGCGGTAGGCATCCTCAGCTACAGATTAAATCCTGTCTGGACGCGATGAAGGTGCTATATCAACTTAAATATCTAGAGCTTTCGACCTATAAGCAACTGCAAGCTGCCTATCGATTTTTGCGCCGGCTTGAACATGCGATTCAGGCGATTAACGATCAACAGACCCAGCGCTTACCACACGATACGCAGTGGCAATATAATCTGGCTATCACCCTTGGGTTTGAGGATTGGGCTGCGCTACTCAGCACGCTCAATCAGCATCGAAATAATGTAAACGTCCCATTCGAGCGTATGGTCACCGAACGTCAAGTACCGGATCAAGAAGATGCTAGTCTCGAGCCAAAAGATCTGGATGAGCAGATTGCACGATTGGATAACGTACTCACGGAAAAAAACCGAGATCTATTAGAGAATTTTTGGCAGTCAAAACTGGTTGCCAATTTAAGTGATGAAGCCAGAGAACGCTTAGATGATGCGTATCCTGTCATCGTCCACGCGCTGCTGGCACATCAAGACCAGCAGCAACTTGCGAATACAGCGTTGCCTCGTCTTATCTCGTTACTCGAAGCGATTTGTCGTCGTTCCATCTACTTAGTAATGATTGCAGAAAATCCCAATGCAACGATTGAGTTAATTCCGATGCTATCAGCCAGTCCTTGGATAGCAAAAGAGCTGGCCCACTATCCTGTACTGCTAGATACTTTTTTACAGCAGCGCTATCATCATTTGCCTGATAAACGTGAGCTGCGTGACATTCTGCGTCAACAATTACTACGCGTAGAGCCTAATGATGAAGAGAAACTACTCAGCGTTGTACGGCTGTTTAAAAAGAACCAAATCTTGGCAGTAGCGGCTAGTGATATCTTGGCTGCGCGTCCGATTATGAAGGTGTCTGATTCTTTAACTTATATCGCTGCGGTGGTACTAGAAGCGGTGTTAGAGCGAGCGTTTGCAGAGATTGTCAGGCGTTATGGTTATCCCATTGGTCAAGATGGCGATCCGGTCACTGAAGCGGATTGTGGCTTTGCTATTATTGGTTACGGTAAGCTTGGTGGGCTGGAGCTGTCATATTCTTCTGACTTGGATTTGGTGTTTTTACACAAGATAAAAGAGCAGGGCATGACTACGGGCGAAAAGTCTGTCAGTGGAATGAAGTTTGCCGCGCGTCTGGTGCAAAAGCTGATGAACTATCTGAACACCCAAACGCGAGATGGCCGTGCTTACGAGATTGATATGCGTCTGCGCCCATCAGGTAACGCAGGTATGATGGTGGTGTCATGTGATGCTTTTGAGACGTACCAACTAGATAAAGCCTGGTCATGGGAGCATCAAGCATTGGTGCGCGCGCGCGCGATTTGTGGCGATAGACGAGTAACAGCACGCTTTTGTGATATTCGCCGAAATGTACTGGCATTGCCGCGTACGTTAGAGCAGGTACGTACGGAAGTCACCAGTATGCGTATCAAGATGCAAAAGCATTTAGGAACCAATCAATGGCAACAGAAATCTGGTAAGTTCCATCTTAAACAAGATGCGGGCGGGATAATCGATATTGAGTTCCTAGCACAATTTGCGGTATTGGCTTACTCACACGAGCATCCAAGTTTGACCAAATGGAGTGACAACGTCCGTATCTTTGAGGAAGTTGCCCTACTTGGTATTTGGGAGGCGCAAGTCTGTCAAGATTTGACAGATGCTTATCTAAGAATTCGTGCGGCTACCCATCAATTGGCCTTGTCAGAGCAATCATTGTTGGTTGACGAGTCATTATGGAAAGAAACACGGGCATTGGTACAAGACCAATGGAAGCATTTGATGGGCGTCGATACAGCAGATCAAGAGTAGTATGAATCCCCAGTTTTTTAACTATAAATAATAGCCTACTAGGTCCAAACCAAAAGAGTTCATTTGCTATGACTGCCAGTGATATAATCGGTCACACATCGTAATACTACTGGCGATTCTTCATCATTTATTAGTGACAATAATGCTGAATTTTAGCAATGAAATTTGACGCAGTGGTGTTATCATATGATGTCGATAAATACTATGAAATATAATTTACCTAAAAAAGTTAGACGTTAGCGCTAGCATAAGGACTACAAAATGAACATGGCAACACAAGACGGTAAGCTTTGGATGAATGGCACAATGATTGAGCAGCCAGATGCTAAAGTTCACGTACTGACCCACAGCTTGCATTATGGCATGGCTGTATTTGAAGGTGTGCGTGCTTACCAAACTGCTGATAATCGTACTGCTATTTTTCGCCTAAAAGAGCATACCGAGCGTTTATTAGGCTCTGCAAAAATCTTTCAAATGGACGTACCGTTCGATGCCGCTACTCTAGAGCAAGCACATAAAGATGTTGTTAAACAGAACAACTTGGCAGAAGCTTATATTCGTCCATTAATTTGGGTCGGTGCAGAAAAGCTAGGTCTGTCTTCGCGTGACAACAGTATCAATGCGATGGTTGCTGCTTGGCATTGGGGTGCATATCTTGGTGACGAAGGTATCAAAAACGGTATCCGCGTGAAAACGTCTTCATTTACACATCATATGACCAATGTGACAATGTGTAAGGCAAAAGCGTCAAGCAACTATCCAGTGTCTATCATGGCCAATCAAGAAGTGACTCGTAATGGTTATGACGAAGCTATCTTGATGGATTCACAAGGCTATGTTTGCCAAGGTGCAGGTGAAAACTTATTCTTAGTAAAAGATGGCATATTGCATACGCCGGATCTAGCTGGTGGTGCGTTAGATGGTATCACTCGCCGCACTATCATTCAGTTTGCTGATGATCTAGGTATCAAAGTGGTTGAACGCCGTATTACTCGCGATGAGTTTTACTTAGCGGATGAGATATTTATGACAGGTACTGCTGCTGAAGTGACGCCTATTCGTGAATATGATGATCGCACGGTCGGTAACGGTGGCCGCGGACCTTTGACTGAAAAGCTACAAACTTTATACTTTGATGTAGTACACGGTCGCAATGAGCAATATATGGATTGGTTAAGCTTTATTGACTGATACAATGCTGTTACTTTGAAAAACTAAAAAGGCTGAACATAATTGTCCAGTCTTTTTTTTATGCTAATATAGCCATCATATTTATTCATACCGTTAAAGTGAGCAGTCAATGCCAATAGATTCTGATACAGCAGATAATAAAAACATCAAACAAATCATTTGTATTAAATGGGGTACAAAGTACGGGGCTGATTATGCCAATAAACTATATGGCATGGTGTCTCGTAATATTACGCCGCCATTTCGTTTTGTTTGCTTTACAGATGATACCACCGATGTACGTCCAGAGATCGAATGCCAAGCATTGCCACCATTAGATGTCACTATGCCAACCAATACACTAGGTAAGTGGCCAAAATCTCGTTTATGGGGTGAAAAGCTTGGCGATTTAACCGGTACAGTACTGTTTGTAGACTTGGATGTGATTATCGTCGATAGCCTCGATCCTTTCTTTGAGTATGGCAAGCCGGACGATGTTATTTTATCTTATAACCCGAGCAACCCACTAGAGCGTTTGGGACAAACTTCTTGTTTCAGATTCCAGATAGGTTCGCTTGTTTCACTACAAGAAAAATTCAAGGCAGATCCACAAGGTATCGCTGATGAGTATCGTTTTGAGCAGCGTTTTGTCACACGTAACGCACCCGGTGGTGTAAAGCTGTTTCCAAAGGCATGGGTGGCGCACTTTAGACGTAAATGTCGTCAGCCGTTTCCGTTCAATTATTTTAAAGAGCCAAAGATTCCTAAAGGTGCTCGTTTGGTTATTTTCCCTGGTGATTTATACCCTACGCATGCAATTGATGGCATGTATAATAAAAATGCGGCTAATAATGCTAAAGATCATTTGAAAAGAATTACTGAGCCCAAAAACTTGAAACGCCCTTTACGACATTTACGTCACTTTATCTTGCCAGTAACTTGGATTGAGAAATACTGGAAGGAGTAGGCTTAGCTTTACAACTGAGTATTATCACATTAGACGTAATTAATACTGATGTTTTATAGCCTTGTAAATGACTAGGGTTAGAGTATTCTCCAGTGAACGGATAGAACTATGAAAACGAACGATATCATCAGAGTATTTGTGGGCTGTGACCCAAACAACTGTGATCTAGAGCAGATGATGGTTCTAGATTATAGTATCCACAAACATACCAGTGTGCCAGTAGAGATAGTGTGGATGCAGCTCTCACGTGACCCTAATAGTTATTGGTATTCTAACCCTGAGACTGGTAAAGGCTGGGATACCACCAAGTGGTCAACGCCTTTTTCTGGTTTTAGATGGGCGATTCCAGAGTATTGCAATTATTCTGGACGTGCGATCTATATGGATGCTGATGTCGTTGTTTTAGATGATTTGGCAAAATTATGGCAGCATCCTATCGAAGGACAGGCCGTAGTAGCAGCTAAAACGAATGCTGATATGACTCGACTATGTACTTGCGTTTGGGATTGTGAAGCTGCAAAGTCTGTCATTTTACCTATCGAGAAACTCAAAAAAGATCCTAAAAGCCATAAAGAAATGATGGCGGTATTTAAGAAAAATACTCAGCTGATTGAGTCTTATCAAAATAGCTATAACTGTATAGATGGTGAAGACTTAGCGATAGAGGAAATCAAAGTCTTGCATTACTCGGATATGGGAACGCAGTTCAGTCACAAATATTCGTTACCCAGAGTGAGTGAGGAAGGGTTCGAGCATTGGTTCGATGGTGAAATAATGCCACATCCAAGACAAGATTTGGTCGACCTTTTTGATAAGCATTATAATGAAGCACTTGCCGCTGGATATCATTTAAACAGTTATCGAATTGAACCTTTCGGTAGTTTTCCAAAAAAATCTCAACAAGGCTACACTGGTAACAAAGTCACTCGCCCGAGTGCTTCCAAATCACTGTTTTCGAGACTCTTTAAGCGCTGATTTTTCGATCAAATAACTGTAAGTTTCTTTAAGTGGACAAAGATATCACTCGATAGGTCGTAGTTTATGAAACAGCACAAAAAAATAGTGTTACTTGTTATTAATTGCTTACAAGGCGGCGGTGCGGAACGTGTGGTATTGACGTTAGGTCAAGGGTTTTATGAGTTGGGCTACGAAGTGCATGTTCTACGATTTAAACCCTTAGTAGAGTATGAGTTGAGTCCAGACCTTCATTATCATGTGCTCAAATTTAAACCTTACAAGCTCATACCAGGATCTGAAAGGCGTGATAAGCTTTTTGCGCGTTCTGTCGATAAGTATGTTTCACAAAATATCGGTCAGCCTGACATGATACTTTCTAATCTTGATCGTGCAGATAGTATCTTGAGTAATAGTAAGCTACCGAATATCACTTATATTATTCATAACACCGTATCGCTGCTCTACAAATTCAATAAAAATCAAGATGCTGAGCAATTAAAAAGAAAAATGGTCGAGATTTATTCTAAACATCCTTGTGTATGTGTGAGTGAGGGTGCTGAAAAGGATTTTATCAAAAGCTTTGGCAATATCACACCAACGGCGGCCATCCACAATCCAATTGATAGAGACAATATCCAAAAACAGGCCAATGCTTTTGTTCCTGAATATCAGAACTATATAATACATGTAGGAAGTTTTAAAGATGCGAAGCGTCACGATGTATTGGTAAAAGCCTACGCAAAGACTGATCAATCTATGCCATTGTTGCTCTTAGGCCAAGGCAAGCATAAAAATGAGATAGAGAATTTAGTCACAGCGTTAAAACTAGAAAATAAGGTGGTGTTTTTAGGCTTTCACGAAAATCCTTTTCCTTATATCAAACATGCACAATTTAAGGTACTGACTTCTGACTGGGAAGGCTTTGCTTTAGTTATTGCTGAAGCTTTAGTGCTAGGTACGCCAGTTATAAGCACCAACTGTCCGTCAGGCCCGAGTGAGCTGCTACCTGAAAGCAACTTGATGCCGATGGGAGATATTGAAGCCATTGCCGAAAAAATGCGTCAGGCCATGAGCAACCCACAACAGTTCCATGCCCCGTTTGATGAGTCACTGCTTCCAGTTAAAATAGCTGAGAAATATCTAGAATTCTCTCAAAGACTAGATGTCATAAAGTGATACTGTCAAATCCTCTTTATACTCAAAACACTCACTTTTAAGAAAGTTTAAAATGACTAATAATGCCACGAGCATAATCAATAATTTACCCAGAGAAAATAAGAAAAAAATACTTTTAGTCATCAACTGCCTACAAGGTGGTGGCGCTGAGCGTGTTGTACTTACATTAGGGCAGGGCTTTTATGAGTTGGGATATGAAGTACATGTTTTAAGATTCAAACCTCGGGTAGAGTATGACCTTAATCCGAACCTTATTTATCATGTTCTAAAATTCAGGCTTTATAAAAAGATACCAGGAGCACAGCGTCGAGATAAGTTTTTTGCTCGTACTGTAGATCGCTATATCACAAAAAAAATTGGTCAGCCTGATGTGATTTTATCCAATCTTGATCGCTCAGACAGCGTTTTTAGTTATAGTCGTTTGCCCAATATTGTATATGTGATTCATAATACTTTATCTTTATTGTATAAGTTTCAACAGGCTGATATTGGTCATCAGAAAAAAGAAAACTTTACTAAGATTTACTCAAAAAACCCTTGTGCCTGCGTAAGCAATGGCGTTCAGAAAGATTTTTTAGAAAATTTTGGTGATATTACACCAACGATAGCCATTCACAATCCAATAGATAGAGACTGTATTCGAAAACTAGGTGACGCGTTCGTTCCTGAGTATGAGAATTATATTATTCATGTGGGTAGCTTTAAAGAAGCAAAACGTCATGATGTACTTTTGAGAGCTTATGCTAAGACAGATCAGTCTCTACCTTTATTGCTTTTAGGTAAAGGTAAACTTAAGAATGATATAGAGCAATTGGTAGTTGAACTTAACTTAGAGGATAAGGTGGTTTTTTTAGGTTTCCATGAAAACCCTTTCCCTTATATAAAACATGCAAGATTTAAAGTACTAACTTCTGATTGGGAAGGTTTTGCTTTGGTGATTGCAGAGTCTCAAGTGTTGGGCACACCAGTTATTAGTACTGACTGTCCCTCAGGTCCAAGTGAATTATTGCCTCAAAACAACTTAATGCCAATGAGAGATATAGATGCGATTGCTGCTAAATTAAGCTTAGCAATGAAAAATTCAGAGCAATTTCATTCTGAATTTAATGAGGCATTGCTACCTATCACGATAGCCAAAAAATATATTGAGTTCGCTTCTAATTGTGAGAATATAGGTAAGAAAGCTTAATCCAACCACCATTTAGACCAATCATCTCTGTGTAATTGCCGTAGCGTGGCAAACGCACTTTGATTATTTTGTAGTTTTTCGAATACAGCCAATAGTATGGTTGTCGCTAATTTGTCGACTTTAAGGAATTTACTATAGCGTTTGCGCATATTTCTTAAGCTATCGTCTGTACCTATACGAAAATAGGTAAGCCCGTCATATAAGGGTAAATCCCCAGCATAAAGTTGATCAGTTCTTTCATCCAGTAGTGGCATAGGTTCAGCATTAGCACTTAACTGTAAAAAACTTCTGGTTTCATGCACTCTCAAGGTATTCATTAGAGTAATGACGTTCATCAGGATTGCAGCTCTATGAGTGTCATCTGAATAGTCGATGAAAGTATCGCAAGCAGAAACTATCCAACGTAATGAGAGATGCTCTAATAAATAATCGCTTTCTGCCTCCCAAAGTCTCTCAAATTCAGCAAAGGTTTTATCTGTTTTGTATTTGCGACGCATCAATATAACAAGCGTATTGTGATAAAAACAGAGCTCAGACTCACCCAACGATTGATGCTTTAGGTTATTTAAATGGATCTCTAAGTCTGTACTTTTACGCTCATCTGTTAGCGCTTCAATATCGCACAATGCTTCAGTAATGGTTGTTGCTTTCATCTCATCAAAGCTTTTGCCATCATAATTTTTAAAAACTTTACCCGCATTCAATCTTTTTTCACTTCGAAATATTAATAGCAGTTTTCTTTGCCAGTTTGTAGATGTGGTCATGTCACTAAAATCCTTTAAAAAGGTATGATGCGATTAGAGCTTAAATGTCCGAAACATAGGTGCCTACATTGTTTGTGAAAGATCCCTAATCAAACTGAAAGTTACCTAATCAAACTGAAAGTTACCTAATCATACTGAATAATATTGTTTATACCAAGTGACAAACTTTTCAATCCCATCTTCGATGCTAGTCTCAGGTTTAAAATCAATATCATCTACCAAATCGTCAATATCTGCGTAAGTGATCGGTACATCGCCTGCTTGCATGGGTAACAAGTTCTCTTGAGCTTTTTTGCCACAAGCGCTTTCAATAGCAGTGATAAAACGGCGTAAAGTTACAGGTTGATTATTGCCAATATTATAAATCTTATAAGGGGCTGATGTTGTAGTGATAGTGGAATGTTGGGGAGCGGGAACTTTGTCTATTATTCGAATGACACCCTTTACGATGTCATTAATATAAGTGAAATCACGCTGCATATCGCCATTGTTGAAGACGTCAATTGGGTCGCCAGCCAGTATTCTTTTAGTGAAAGAGAAATATGCCATATCAGGTCGACCGTAAGGGCCATAAACCGTAAAGAACCGTAGTCCTGTCGTTGGAATGTTATATAGGTGACTATAGCTGTGTGCCATGAGCTCATTTGATTTTTTTGTGGCAGCATACAAGCTAATAGGGAAATCAACACAGTCAGAAGTTGTAAATGGCTGCTTGATGTTCATACCATAGACAGAGCTAGAGCTTGCATAGATCAGATGCTTGATAGCATGGTGACGACAGCCTTCGAGGATGTTCACAAACCCAACCACATTTGAATCAACATAGGCGTGTGGGTTTTCTATAGAGTAGCGGACACCTGCTTGTGCACCCAAATTAATAACCGTATCGAATTGATAGGTTGAAAAAAGTCTAGATATGGCTTCGCGATCAGCAAGATCCAATTTAATGAATGTAAAATTCTCTGGCTCTGATAAGTCACTTAATATTTTTAGACGTTCTGCTTTTAGATTGACGTCATAATAATCGTTGATGTTATCGATACCAACGATGAAATGGTTTTGATCAGTCGACTCTATTTTTAAGAGCGCCTTGATTAAGTGAAAACCGATAAAACCTGCCGCACCAGTGACTAATATATTCATCAGTCGCTCCCGAATAAGTCTCTTGTGAATACTTTATCCGCTACATCTTCTATGTCAGTAGATAGGCGGTTTGCTACAATGACGTCACTCATTGATTTGAATGCTTCTAAATCTTGAATAACTCGCGAGTTAAAGAAGTTACTTTCTTTCAATACAGGTTCGTAAACAACGACTTCGATACCCTTTGCTTTAATACGCTTCATGATGCCTTGAATAGCGGACGCTCTAAAATTGTCTGAGCCACTTTTCATAACCAGTCGATGAATACCCACAATTTTGGGCTTTCTTTCGATGATTTTATCCGCAATGAAGTCTTTACGGGTACTATTTGAGTCAACGATAGCTCTAATAAGATTGCTCGGCACCTCATCATAATTTGCCAATAGCTGTTTGGTGTCTTTGGGCAGGTAGTAGCCACCATAGCCAAATGATGGGTTATTATAGTGGTTGCCAATACGAGGATCTAAGCCAATACCTTCTATAATCTGCTTGGTATCCAGTCCAAAGGTCTGGGCGTAAGTATCTAGCTCATTGAAATAGGCAACACGCATCGCTAGATAGGTGTTAGAAAATAACTTAATGGCTTCAGCTTCAGTAGATTCTGTAAACAGCTGAGGGACTTCTTTTTTTACGGCGCCTTCAAGAAGTAAGTTTGCAAATTGCTTGGCACGTTCAGATTGCTCACCAACGATGATTCTAGAAGGATAAAGGTTGTCATAGAGCGCTTTACCTTCTCGCAAAAACTCAGGAGAAAATACAATATTATCTGTTGAAAAACGTTCTTTAACTTCGTTGGTGTATCCAACAGGGACGGTAGATTTTATGATGATTAACGCAGTTTCATTGACACTAAGCACTTCCTCAATGACATTCTCTACACTTTTGGTATTAAAGTAATTGGTTTTTGAGTCATAATCAGTAGGAGTGGCAACGATAATGAAATCAGCATCTTTATAAGCAGATTTAGCATCTAACGTAGCGGTAAAGTTGATATTTTTATTCAGTAAAAAATCTTCAATCTCTGTGTCTTCAATAGGCGACTGCTTTGCATTAAGCAGCTCGACTCTTTCAGCGATGATATCAACAGCTACAACGTCATTGTGCTGAGCAAGCAACATAGCATTAGATAAACCGACATAGCCTGTACCTACCACTGTTATTTTCATAAAAATCCCAATATTATATTTTGTTTATTATTTTATCGACTGCTATCTAGCATTTATTAGTTAGTAGCTTGTAATAGTGATGGCGGCAGATACGCTGAAAATTTATGAATCATAGCATCGCTAATTTTTTTGCATGAGCCTGAATCGAGTAAGTCTAAGCTTTGTATGCAGCCATATTTGATTGATTCTTTGTGCAAATCAGCTAAAAAACCTTCAACACTATTCTCATTTTTGAGGTAGTTAACGGATATCGGTGGTTTAAGAGAGGTTTCGTTCTTCTGAATCTTTAAATGATTCATTAGTGTAATAGGATTTATTTGAGCCACGTCTCTAAATTTATACCTAATCTGCTCGTTCAGCAACTGAGGGTTGTCTAGTAGATAGTTCTTTAAAATATTCTTATCAACGACATGTGGATAATGGTGAACCTCAAAAAACTGATTCATCCCAAGCGCTTTAGCACTTAACATCTGAGCAACGGTATGTTTGGGTTGAACGGCTTTACCGGATAATTTTTGTAGAGATTTCCGATAGTTTAGCTTGGCTTGTAAAAGAGCACTTTTTCTCCAATGTCCATAAATAATAATATTGTCATTGTCTAAAAAGTCTTCCTGAATCGCAGGCTGATTAAAGAAAAAATCATCATTCATGTATATAAAGTAGTCAGATAGACCTGAGATATTCCATAGCATGGTTTCAATAGATCTGGTGTTGAAGGTCGGCAGAAATTGCTCGTATCCAGAAAATATTTCTTTATGATCGACAATACGTATTTTATCTTTAGCACAAATACCTTTATTGGCAAATTCAGAGATAAGTGCTGGCTGCTGTTGGTCTGTAACCACATAAATATAGCGACAAAAAGGAACGTATTTTAAAATAGAAGCAATGTTGTAATAAATCTCATCATTACTAGCGAATCGTGTTGAGCTGACGGCGTCAGAGGCAGCGCTCGTTGTTTTTTGATACTGTGCTCTTTTTTGTTTAAGCGCTGGATCATCACCATCTACCCAAGCAATGACAATATCTATTTGTTTTTCATTATCTGACTTCATGGTCTATCCTCTGTTCGAGCCTATCGCCAATAATCTTTTAGCCAAGGACTTGGCTTAACATGACGATACCATTTGCCGCCACTACCGTTGATGGCATCTGGTGGATTAATCTCACCATGAAAGATAACAATCTTTGCGTTATCAGGTAGAGTAGGTGTACGCACAAAATTGAATGGAATGGGGGCAATGCACTGGTACTTGAAGCTGACACACCAGGTTTTATCCCAGTACTCTAAATGATGATGCTCACGCAAATAGTTGGATAAATAAGCTTGCTCGTGGCGCACTTGTTGACGAATGGTGTCGAAGTTCTGCTCAAAGTTTGCAAGCAAATCAGGATAAGTGCCCATACCGATGTTAAAGCGATACACGGAGCTGTTACCAATCATTCGCCATGGCTTTTTCCAATCACGAATAATCACAACACTGTCTCTATGCGCAGCTTCATAAGTGAAAAAAGCATCGATATTATCGACAATCACGATATCGATGTCTAAAAACAGCGCGACCCCTTTAAGGTCATACAGCTCTGGTTTAAACGTTGTGAGTTTTTTCCAACCACGCTCAGGACCTGCTGGTAGGTCCATCTCTGGGATAGGGTGGCACGTAATAGCAGGATCAATGCCCGTACTATCATCGGTGAGACAGACCATTTGAAAATCTAAGGTAAGGTGGCGGCTGACCATATTATAAAGGCGATTGACGTATTCAGGACCGTATTTATCACCCCATTTCATACAGATAACATAACGCTGATCAGCAACTTTAAGCTTTGCTTTCGTGTGGTCTGTCGATGAGGTCTTCGTTACGTCAGTTGCCATAATGCACTCATATTGATTTCAATAAAAAATGGTTAATAAAATAAAAGATTTAAAAGTTAGCTAATATTAGCACGACTACGATTCACCACCTCTCTAAACGCTTAACTGATTGTACGGTTATTACTCATTGCTATTGGATTTGGCCGTATCACTAGCGTTATGATCGTGATGAATAGACTGCTTATTATTGCGAATGAATTTCGCCAAAGTTTCTTCATTGGCGTTATAAGGATTCCCCAATGAGGGAATGCGCTTGAAACGTCGATAGCCCCACATATAGTGACTACATTTGCTCTCAATCATCTGTTGCATGGCTTGGTTCAGCGCATGAGCAGCTGTTTCGGCATTGCGGTCGTAGAGTGCTGGGTCGTCGAGTTTATAACAATAGATATCAAACCCATGACCATCTTTACGGCGAATACAAGATATGCCGACTAGCGCACATTTGGTTTTGCTAGCGAGTTTCGAGGCCAGCGTACTGGTCAATGTTTCTACCCCAAAAAAGGGTACAACCACACCGCCCGATGGATCAGGCACATGGTCAGGAAGCACGATACTAAAACCACCTTGCTTAAGCGTTTTAAAGACAGCTTTGACACCGCTACCATCAGTAGGAACTAACGTGGCATTGAGCCGTGAACGACCTTGTAAGACGAAGTCATTGGTAATATTGCCCTTGACGGGCTTATACATGATGGTCGGTGAACCAAACTGGTTAAGCCAAGCATTCATCATCTCCCATGTACCGAGATGTGGGACGATTGCAAGCATACCGTTAGGATCGGCAAGTCCTTCTAATAAAATATCTTTATTATGGACATCACGAATTTGAGCGATACTCCATTCAGGAGACATTGCCCAGCTTTTGATCGATTCAATACTGGTTAAACACTGGTGATAGATGATTTCTTTGGTTAACGCTTGTTTTTGCGTAGTGGATAATTCAGGGGCAATCAGCGCCATATTGGTACTGACAGTACGTATAATACTTAAGCTGGGTATCTTTATAATCACCCACGCAACAAAACGTGCCAGTATCTGCAATACAGACAATGGCACGATTCTGAAAATATGATACGGATTCATGACCATTCACACGGTGATAAATCACGTAACCAGTTAGATAGCAAAGAACTAAACATTATCTTAACTATTTACTGTGCAGGTTGATTGGTGTCAGCCTGTGCTTTTTCACGCACACGGATACCAAGTTCACGCAGTTGCTTGCCATCAACACCAGCAGGTGCTTGAGTGAGTGGGCACTCAGCAGTTTTGGTTTTTGGGAAGGCAATTACGTCACGGATAGAGTCAGCGCCTACCATCAACATAATCAAACGATCCAAGCCAAATGCTAAGCCACCATGCGGTGGTGCACCGAATTTCAATGCATCAAGTAAGAAACCAAACTTGTCTTCAGCTTCTTGCTCGCCGATACCTAGAGCTTCAAGTACGGCTTGCTGCATATCGTAAGTATTGATACGTAAACTACCACCACCAACTTCTGTACCGTTTAATACCATGTCATAAGCGATAGAAAGGGCAGATTCTGGGTTGTTTTTCAACTCATCAACTGAACCTTTAGGCTTGGTGAATGGATGATGCATTGATGTCCAACGACCATCGTCAGTCTCTTCAAACATTGGGAAGTCAGTGACCCAAAGTGGCGCCCACTGGCAGGTAGTCATTTCAAGGTCTAGCCCGATTTTTTGACGTAGCGCACCAATTGCATCGTTCACGACACTGGCTTTATCTGCACCAAAGAAGATAATATCACCATCTTCTGCAGCAGTACGCTCGATCAGGCTGACAAGCACATCATCAGTCATGTTTTTGATGATTGGAGACTGTAGGCCAGACTCTTTGTCCACACCGTTGTTGATGCTGCTAGCGTCATTAACTTTGATATAAGCCAAACCGCGTGCGCCATAGATACCAACAAACTTGGTATAAGCATCGATTTGCTTACGGCTTAACGATGCGCCACCAGGGATACGTAGGGCAGCCACACGACCTTTAGGATCATTAGCAGGACCTGCGAACACTTTGAAGTCGACATCTTTCATCAAATCTGCAACGTCGACCAATTTTAGTGGAATACGTAAGTCGGGCTTGTCTGATGCATAGTCACGCATGGCTTCTGCGTAAGTCATACGAGGGAACTGTTCAAACTCAACGTCCATCATAGTCTTAAACAAATGCTTGATAAGGCCTTCGTTGATATTCATGATTTCTTCTTCATTTAAGAAAGAAGTCTCAATATCCACCTGGGTAAACTCAGGCTGACGATCAGCACGTAAATCTTCATCACGGAAGCATTTAGCGATTTGATAATAACGGTCAAAACCTGACACCATCAATAACTGTTTAAACAGCTGTGGCGACTGTGGCAATGCAAAGAAGTTACCTGGGCGAGTACGCGATGGTACTAGATAATCACGCGCACCTTCTGGCGTCGCACGAGTCAGAATAGGTGTCTCAACATCTAAGAAACCATGATCGTCTAAATAACGACGAATTGTTGAAGTCGCTTTGGCTCGGAACACCATACGTTCTTGCATTTGCGGACGGCGCATATCGAGATAGCGATACTTAAGACGCAAATCTTCTGATACGGTAGTCTTCTCATCGTTCAATGGAAATGGTGGTGTTTCAGACTTGGCCAGTACTTCAATCTCTTTGCCTAGTAGCTCAATTTGACCACTGGTCATAGTAGCGTTTTCAGTGCCTTCATAACGGCGACGTACACGACCAGTGATTTTTAGTACATATTCAGGACGTACCGCATCAGCAGTAGCAAAAGCTTCTGGGGTATCAGGATCGACGACTACCTGCAAGATACCAGCGCGGTCACGCATGTCTAAAAAAATCACGCCACCGTGATCGCGACGACGATGTACCCAGCCTACGACACTAATGGTTTGCTCAATTAAGCTTTCGGTTACAGCTCCGCAATATTCGTCTCGGTATTCGCTATGCGTCATAATATAGTTATCCAGTTGTCAGCCCAATTCGAAATACAATAATGCAGCCATTACTGCGCGATTCAAGCTATTCGCTAAAAAAACGCACAAACAACGCGATTAAGACAAATGGTCATCACGTCGACTGCAGAAAATTTAATGTAAACGCGTATTATGCCTAATCTGCCCTTGTTATACAACCAGCTGAGTCCAATCGAGGTATAGGAATGCTTAGGTATCGGATGTATTTGTGCCCAAACATTTGTATTGGGTTAAAAATTGTCATTTTGCTTGAAAACCTGAGTGACTGTGCCTATATCAAGCTCACTTATAAAATTCTATTGATCCTATTACTATTGATCTTATTAAAGTTATCTTAATCATGTAAGGAATACTGTTCATGCTTTTTCATCCTGCCAAAAATCCTGTTGAATTGCGCGTCATTCATCTAAACAAAAACCAAGAGCAACGCCGTGAAGACTTAATGGAAGCCACGCAAGGTAAAGCGGCGCTCAAGCAGTTCAAAAAAACGATGGCTAAGAAAGCCAAGCAGGCGCTAAAAGTAAAAACCAAAAATAAGAAAAAACATGCTGATGATAAAGCACAAGTTTTTGTCCTTGATTTTGATGGTGATATCAAAGCAACGGCAGTAAAGCATCTACGCGAAGAAATCAGCACGCTTATCAGTGCTGCAAATAAAGGCGATGAAGTCGTCGTGCGTCTTGAGTCAGGCGGCGGTGTGGTGCATGGTTATGGTTTGGCGGCAGCGCAATTGGTTCGCTTAAAAGATGCTGGTCTAAAGCTAACTGTCTGTGTTGACAAAGTTGCAGCGAGCGGTGGCTATATGATGGCTTGCGTCGCAGATAAAGTAGTGGCGGCACCGTTTGCTATCATTGGCTCAATTGGCGTGGTCTCACAATTACCAAACTTCCATAAATGGCTAAAAAACCATGATGTAGATTATGAGATGTTTACCGCAGGTGATTACAAGCGCACAGTTACTGTGTTCGGTGAGAACGATGCTGAAGATCGTGCCAAATATCAAGAAGAACTAGAGCAGACGCATGAGCTATTCAAACACTTTGTCAATAACTACCGTCCAACACTCGATGTGGCAAAAGTGGCCACTGGAGAGCATTGGTATGGTGAAGATGCGCTAAAACTTAATTTGATTGATAGCTTGCAAACATCAGACAGCTATATTTTAGAGCGCATGGAAGACAATGAAGTGTATGCACTACATTCACGTCAAAAACCAACACTCGCTGAAAAGCTAGGACTAGCGCAAGCAGCTGAGGCAACGTTGAGTATAGCAGTTGATAAACTGCCTGATGCACTTGCGCGTTTTGATTTAAATAGTCGCTTAAATATTCTAAAATAATGTTAGATATCATTATGATAGTGAACTTCTAATATTTTAGAGTTCAAATGGTTTTTTATACATTGTTTGTATTTTGTAAAAGGCGTGGCCTAGCTGGTCGCGCCTTTTTGCTGTTTATTGATAATTGCTGTGATATAAATGTAGCATACAGAAAACAGTATACGTACGTGCACTATAGTCATTTCACTATAAAAGTATTACTGCATTAACCTCGCTTGAAGTATCACATATACATCTTCACTCGGTTGCCTTGTACTACTTTCAAATTGAATCGACTATAAGGTTCTCATGGAGCTTTTTATCAACACTTGATTTAGACAATCAATAAAGAAAAGGAAGTCATTTATGTCTAACGATAATTTAATGTTTACCGCAACAGAACATGGTCAAGCCATGCATGCCAAAGTCAAAGCGTTTATTGAAACGCATATTGAGCCAATCGAAGCGCAATTTTGGGAAGATTGTCATAAGAAAAACCCTGATGGTAATTGGGAAAACTGGGAGTGGCCTGAAGCTTACGAAAGCCTACGTAAACAGGCCCGTGAAGCTGGCTTGTGGAATTTATTCTTGCCTGATGATACGTTAGGTGCAGGGCTTTCGGTAACTGACTATGCGCCTATTGCAGAGCTAACTGGTCGCAGTTTGCTTGCGCCCCATGTATTCAACTGTAATGCGCCTGACAGCGGTAATATGGAGCTATTGTGGCGCTACGGTACTAAAGAGCAGCAAGACAAGTGGCTCACGCCAATCCTAGAAGGTAAGACGCGTTCTGTGTTCTGCATGACTGAGCCTGATGTGGCATCAAGTGATGCAACCAATATGGAAGCAACCGCTGTAGTCGATGGCGATGAGATTGTCATAAACGGTAGCAAATGGTGGTCATCTGGTCTTGGCGATCCTGCGGTCGATATTCTAATCGTCATGGCATATACCGCTGATGAGCGCGCAGACCGTCATCATCAACATTCGATGGTGCTGGTACCAGTCAAAACGGCGGGTGTGAACATCAAGCGTATGCTCAAAGTATTTGGTGATTATGATGCACCGCACGGACATGGTGAGATTAGTTTTGAAAATGTGCGCGTGCCAGTCAGCCACTTTATTGGTGGACCAGGTAAGGGCTTTGAGATTGCACAAGGTCGTTTAGGGCCAGGTCGTATTCATCATTGCATGCGTTGTATCGGTGCTGCTGAAAAGTCTCTAGAGTTAGCAGTTAAGCGCGGCATGTCACGTACTGCCTTTGGTAAGCCATTGCTACAATTAGGTGGTAACTTTGAGCGTATCGCTGAAGCTCGTATTAAGATTGATCAAGCTCGTTTGATGACCTTATATGCTGCACAGAAGATGGATGCGCACGGCACCAAAGCAGCATTGACTGAAATCTCTGCTATCAAAGTCGTGGCACCAACTGTATTGCAAGAAGTCGTCGATATGGCGATTCAGATTCATGGCGGTATGGGTGTCTGCCAAGACACATTACTACCGAATTTCTATGCGCAAGCACGTGTGCTACGTTTGGCAGACGGTCCTGATGAAGTACACAAAACCATGATTGCCAAACTAGAACTCAAACGTCAGGGCTTTAGCCGTTCGACTAAATCTGACAAAGCTTAATCTTAACAAACGGTTGTGTGAGTCAGTCTTGATCTGCTCATGCAACCTTTATTAGAAACAAGCCAATCGTAATGCTAATTGAAAATTCACTATTAACGACTTAGTAGTGAATTTTTCATCACTACTGATGTTTTATCACTAGGGCGTATCCTCATTTCAAAAATAGTAATAAGCATAAGATAAATTGAATTGAGGGCTAGCTCTCATATCTGTTATAAAAATAAAAGACCACATGATAAGGAATATTTCATGGCAACTGATAATAAAGTATTAGACCAAGGCGGTATGGTACGTGAGGGCGAAGAGCTCGATGCCCAAGCAGTTAGTGAATGGCTTCGAAGCCAAGGTATCGATGTAGTAGGCGAGCCTACCGTCACTCAGTTCTCAGGTGGCGCATCAAACTGGACCTATCGTTTACAGTACGAAGGCAACGACAAAAACCAAGATTTGATACTGCGTCGTCCACCAAAAGGTACCAAAGCAAAATCTGCCCATGACATGGTGCGTGAGCATACCGTTCAAAAAGCCTTAAAAGAAGCCTATCCTTATGTACCAGAGATGATTGCTCTGTGTACCGATGAAGCCGTTATCGGTTCAGATTTTTACGTGATGGAGCGCATGGAAGGCATTATTCCTCGTGCAGAATTACCAGAGGGTATCGATCTAGATCCGGAGCAAACTCGTCTACTTTGTACCAATGTCCTAGATGCCTTGGTTGAGCTACATCAAATAGATTATACCGAGCACCCTGATTTGGTGAATTTGGGTCGAGGCGATGGCTATTGCGCGCGTCAGGTAAGTGGTTGGGACAAGCGTTATGTCAAAGCAAAAACCCCCAATGTACCCAGCTTTGCGCTAGTCAGAGAGTGGCTTGCCAAGCACACACCTGCTGATAGTAAAACCTGTATTATCCATAATGATTGGCGTTTTGATAATGTGATACTTGATGTGGCTGACCCCACTAAAGTCATCGGCGTTCTTGACTGGGAGATGGCAACGCTTGGTGATCCATTGATGGATTTGGGTAGTGCATTGGCTTATTGGATTGAAGAAGATGACAATGTCGTGATGCAGCAGTTCCGTCGTCAGCCCACCCATCTAGAAGGAATGATGACACGTGACGAAGTGGTTGCTTATTATCTAGAGAAATCTGGATTAGAGATAGACAACTGGACTTTCTATGAAGTATTCGGCTTGTTCCGCTTGTCAGGTATTATTCAGCAGATTTATTATCGTTATTACCACAAGCAAACGACCAATTCTGCTTTCAAAAATGCGTGGCTTGCCATACACGTGATGCATGCTAAATGTCTTAAATTAATTGCGCAATACGAAGGTGAGGCGCTGTTTAATGAGTACGTCCAGCCAAATTTAGAAGACATAAGCGTAGATGCTGCTGCTATCGAACAGTTACCAAGCACTGTTCAACAAGTTGTCAAAAGTATTTTACCGAAAGGTTATTTTGCAAAAGCACCTCATTCTCCAGAAGCTTGAGCATTCAGAAAACCGTACTTTAGCAAATATGATAAAAGGTAATAATTTATGACAACCATACTTTTAGCACGTCATGGCCAAGCATCTTTTGGACAAGAAAACTATGATCAACTCTCAGAGTTGGGCGGTATTCAGGCGCAGATGTTGGGTCAGCACTATGCGACAACCCAGCGCCGTATCGATGCGATATTTACTGGTAGTTTGGTAAGACAACAAGACTCTGCACGGCATTTTTTGGCACGTTATCAATTGTCTGTCGCAGCTGATGATATGCCTGTATTGCCTATCATGAATATGAATGAGCCTAATAGTTATATCCTGCCGCAATTTGATGAGTTTAATCACAAAGATGTATTCATTAAATCTGATCCTGACTTCATGAATAAAGGTGCAATCACGGCTGAGGTGGCTAAGTCAGAGATGCCAGCCACGCGTTTGGCTGAGCTATTTGATCAGGCGATGCAGCGCTGGCATGGTGGCAATAACGATCAGGACTATATTGAGAGTTGGCCGCAGTTTAATGACCGTGCACAGCAAGCGCTTGAACAGGTGCGCGCACAAGTAGCAAGTTTAGGGTTAAGTCGTGACAGTACGGTGTTGGTATTCACCTCAGGTGGTGTCATTGCAGCTATCACTGCACAGCTGCTCAAGCAAGGCAGTCAGACGGCTTATCAGTTGAATAAAAGCTTGGTCAATACTGGGGTAACCTCGGTCACATTCAAAGATCAAAGTACTCGCTTGATGTCACTCAATGAATATAGTCATTTATTCTCTGATGGTAATTCTTTTGTGACGTGGCGTTAAGCTAGCAACCAGTAAATAGAGTTAAAAGCAAGGTAAAGCAGTTACTTAAAATAGTTAGCCACCTTTTATTCGATTAAGATTAGCCGTCGTAATTGTTGAATACTATGAATTTATTTTGATCACTGACAAAATCAACCTATAAATTTGCGATATGATAGATTATTGTTTTGATCTCATGTCGATATGAAAAGGACTGTCCATGCAAAATAGATTGATAAATTTAGTCACTAAAAGCGCTAAACAACGTAAAGACCAGATAATCGGTGCCGTTCAGCCATCACGTTATTTACGAAAATTAAATAAGCAGCAGGTTGGACACGACAAGACTGTACTCATTACAGGGGCGAGTTCAGGTTTGGGTGAAGGTATGGCCAGACTCTTCGCTAAGCTTGGCTACAACCTTGCGATATGTGCTCGTCGTACTGATCGCTTAGAGAGCTTACAGTCAGAACTAGTAGCGGAATATCCTAATATTCGTATTGAGTACCGAGCTTTAGATGTCAGTGACTATGATGCCATATTTGAGGTGTTTGATGCGTTCACTACGGATTTTGGTCATATCGATAAAGTGGTTGTGAATGCAGGTATTGGCGAAAGTCGCCGGATTGGTAAAGGTCGTTTTGAGACGAACCGCCGCACAGTTGAGATTAACTTTATCTCAGCATTGGCGCAATGTGAAGCCGCCATGAATATTTTTCGGGCGCAGAGTAGTGGCCATTTAGTGGTAATATCAAGCATGTCAGCCATTCGTGGAATGCCCAAGCATTTGACAGCCTATGGTGCTAGTAAAGCTGGTTTGGCGCACTTAGCAGAAGGCATTCGTGCTGATATGCTACTAACTAAATTACCTATCAAAGTTTCTACTATTTACCCAGGCTATATTCGCACTGAAATCAATGAAAATGCGAAGCCACTGCCGTTTGAAGTAGATTCTGATACAGGTACCAAGGCAATTGTTGCAGCGATTGAAGCAGGTGTTGACGAAGCTTGTGTACCAAGTTTGCCATGGTCGATCGTGGGACAGGCGATGAGGCATATGCCACTACAGGTGATTAATAAGGTAAACAAGTAGCTAGGGCATGTCATCAATTACCACGTTAGTACATTTAGTGGCCTTAAAATGGCTAAATTTTGCTAAACATCGTCAGTAATTTTGCCAATATGTTCATATTAACGGCAATTTATTCCTTGTTTATCTACAATTTTTCTCATTTTAAGCCTCACAATCTAATTGATGATACGCCCTAAAGTAAACGTATTAAACAGAATAAAAAAAGCCCTTTACCTAATTAGGTAAAGGGCTTTTTTTATTCTTTCTATTTTTAAGTTTACAGCGCTTAAAAATTAAAGGGTTTGAGGATTGTCTGATATATGCTTTTCACGTAGTTTTTGACGCAAGACTTTACCAACAGCACTCTTTGGCAGTTCACTTACGAACTCAATATGACGTGGGCACTTATAACCAGTGAGGTTTTCCAATGCAAATTCTTTAATATCACTTTTGGTGACATTGTTGTCCGCAGGAACGACATAAATTTTAACCGCTTCGCCTTGATGTGCATCAGGGATACCAATGACTGCGCAATCAACAATAGCCTTACAATCTAGCATGACAGATTCGATTTCATTCGGGAAGACGTTGAAGCCTGAGACTAGTACCATGTCTTTTTTGCGATCAAGTAGGGTGATATAGCCTTTTTCATCCATGCTAATAATATCGCCAGTGCGGAAATAACCATCACTGGTAAAGTCATTGCTACTGTCTTTGTTGAAATAGCCTGAAGTGACATTAGGGCCCTTAATGCACATTTCACCCGCTTCATTCAGCCCCATGCGTTTGCCGTTATCATCGACTACGATGACATCAACACTAGGGACTGGTATGCCAATAGTGCCGTTGAATTTACGGTCAGTGATGACGTTGGCAGTACCTGCAGCTACCCCTTCAGTCATACCCCAACCTTCAACCATAGGACAGCCAGTCACTTCAAGCCAGCGTGCTGCTGTCTGTTCAGTCGCAGCCATACCGCCCGCTTGAGTGATACGTAATGAGCTAAAGTTCAAATCTTTAAAGTTTGGCTGATCGAGCAAACCTTTAAATAGGGTATTTACCGCAGGGAAAATATGGAACGGTTGCTTTGATAAAGTTTTGATGAACCCTGGCATATCGCGCGGATTGGGTATCAATATAAAGGTGTAGCCAGAGCGCATACCGAGCAGACTTAGCATAAACGCAAATATATGATATAGCGGTAGGGCCATCACCATATTGATATAGACTTCATTAATATCTGAGGTCACGGGGCGGTACCATGCTTCTGACTGCATGGCAGCAGCAACGATGTTACGTTGAGTTAAAACAGCACCTTTAGACAGTCCAGTCGTTCCGCCCGTATACTGCAGAATGGCTTTTTGTTGCATGGTGGCTTTTGGTGACTGAACAGGTAGGTGCTTACCTTTTTTGAGTACTTCAGGAAACTTAGTAACATGGTACTTAGGATCATTAAGATTATATTTGGGAACAAGTCGTTTAACTTGACGGATAACCGTATTGACCAAGATACCTTTAAGACCCATCATATCGCCCATTTTTGAGAGGACAATGCGCTTGATATTGGTCTCTTCGATGACTTGCTCAAGTGCTTGGGCAAAGTTGTCAACCACAAAAATAACCTGAGCGCCCGAATCATTCAACTGATGGCGCAGTTCACGACCAGTATAAAGTGGATTAATAGGCGTACACACGTATCCTGCGCGCAAAATACCAATCATCGTAGGCAAGTATTGTGGAACGTTTGGCATCATCAATGCCACAACGCTGCCTTTAGGAATGCCTTGTGCTTGTAACCATGCCGCAACCGCCATTGAGGCTTTATCAACATCGCCATAAGTATGAGTAACACCCATACAGATGGTCATAGGATGCATACGGAATCGCTCAAAACATTCCTCATACAGTTCTATAAGACTGGTATATTGATCAGGGTTAATGGTTTTGGGTACGTTTTTTGGATATTGAGCAAGCCAAGGTTTATCTACTGTCATACTTGAAGTCCCTAAGTGTTGAAATAAGTTAAGGTTCTATAAAAAAGTAGTCACATCCGTGTCAACAATATATTATCGCTAAAATAGCAATAAATTGTCGAGTGACATCATAGTGATTCACAGACTGCTAGAATACGGTGGCCTTTACATGTATAAAGTTTTTAACTACAAATTGATTTAACCGCAAAAGGTAAGAATCTGAGTAGATTAAACGGCGGGTTATTTCTTTACTGCCAAAAAAATTGAAGTAACTTATTTTGGTGATACATTAACATAACTACAATTGATTTCGTTATGACAATACAAGAACTTGATAGTTTATACTTAAATTTGATAAAAATAACAATATATGTTGTAACTAATACTGAGATAAACGGTTAAAAAAACTGATAAACGGTTTATTTTCGAGAAATTTGTTAAATTATTATACCAAGTATCTCTCTGGTAAAACAGTTCGCTACATAATTACTTTGACGTCATTGTTACAATTCTGCAATTTTTTTAATAACAATTATTAGCTCTGCACAAAAAAGCGCTCTATATTGATATAGAACGCTTTCTTATTATAGAACTTCTATCTAAGGTTTTGGATTGTCTGATATGTGTTTTTCACGTAGTTTTTGACGCAATACTTTGCCGACATTACTTTTTGGTAGCTCGTCAATGAACTCGATATAACGTGGACATTTGTAGCCAGTCATATTATCTAGAGCAAATTCTTTAATATCACTTTTGGTGACATTTTTATCAGCAGGAACGACATAAATCTTGACGGCTTCGCCTTGATGTTCATCTGGAATACCAATGACTGCGCAATCAACGATAGCATTACAATCCAACATGATAGATTCAATCTCATTCGGGAATACGTTAAAACCTGAGACTAAAATCATGTCTTTTTTGCGATCAAGTAGGGTGATATAGCCTCTTTCATCCATGCTGACAATATCACCAGTACGGAAGTAACCATCATTGGTAAAGTCCTCACTACTGTCTCTATTAAGGTATCCAGAGGTGACATTGGGGCCTTTGATGCACATCTCCCCCGTTTCATTGATAGCAAGACGATTGCCCTCATCATCGACCACAATGATATCAACGCTCGGGAGCGGCAAACCAATAGTGCCATTAAATTTGTGATCCGTCACAATATTAGCCGTGCCTGCTGCCACACCTTCAGTCATACCCCAACCTTCAACCATAGGGCAGCCAGTCACTTCAAGCCAGCGTGCAGCTGTTTGCTCAGTCGCTGCCATACCACCCGCTTGAGAGAGACGCAGGGAACTGAAATTTAAGTTTTTAAAGTTTGGATTATCAAGTAAGCCTTTATACAAAGTATTAACTGCTGGCAATATATGGAATGGTTGCCTTGATAGTGTTTTGACAAATCCTGGTATATCACGTGGATTGGGTACCAATATAAAGGTGTAGCCGGAACGCATGCCTAACATACTGAGCATAAATGCAAATATATGATATAGCGGTAGGGCCATCACCATATTGATATAAACCTCATTAATCTCTGAGGTAATTGGCCGAGTCCATGCTTCTGACTGCAAGGCCGCAGCAACGATATTACGCTGCGACAAAATCGCACCTTTAGACAGTCCAGTCGTTCCACCTGTGTACTGCAAAAATGCTTTTTGACTTAATTGCATGGCTGGTTTATGGAACGGAAGAACTTTACCTTTTTTGAGCACATCAGGGAATTTGGTCAATTCGTGCTTAGGGTCGTTCAGCTTATATTTAGGAACGAGGCGTTTGACCTGACGGATAACTGTATTGACCAAGATACCTTTGAGACCCATCATATCGCCCATTCTTGAGAGGACAATGCGCTTGATATTGGTTTCATCAATGACTTGCTCCAGTGCTTGGGCAAAGTTATCAACCACAAAAATAATCTGCGCACCTGAATCATTCAACTGATGGCGCAATTCTCGACCGGTATAAAGTGGATTAATAGGTGTACATACATATCCTGCGCGTAAAATACCAATCATCGTAGGCAAGTACTGTGGAACGTTTGGCATCATTAGTGCGACGACGCTGCCTTTAGGGATACCTTGTGCTTGTAACCATGCCGCAACTGCCAGTGAGGCTTTATCAACATCACCATAAGTATGAGTCACGCCCATACAGATGCTCATAGGGTGCAAACGAAAGCGATCAAAGCACTCTTCATATAGGTCTATGATGCTGTTGTATCTATCGGGATTGATCGTCTTAGGCACAATATTAGGATAATGGGCAAGCCATGGTTTATTCGGCGTCATAGTCAGCGTCCTTGAAATTTACTATTTAAAGTTGTGATGTGGCAGTCGTATCCGTGTCAATGATGCTCATCAGCGCTGACGTGATCGTTTGCTGTTGAGAGTGATAAATTCTTATCGATTGACTGACTGATGGGTTTGTTTCATTGTTGTATAATGGAATCTAGCTATCATTCAAAAAAATAAATCATTCGAGAGAATGATTTTTAGAAAGTATAATTTATCATTAAGAGCGTTGAAAAAACAGATGCCTTAATAATAAAAAAGTCTATTTTATATGGTTGAAGTATCCAAAAATAAATAGATATCTATTCAACACATTAGCACGAATGTGGCTTAAGGAAATATTGGTTTGCAGCACTGGTCAGTACATAAATTGAGCTCAAATATATAGCTAATATTAAATATATAGAGGTGTGTTTAAAAAATGAGGTAATTTTAATAACTAGACATTAATACCGCAGTATTTAAGGTAGGATAAATTGATGTTTTTTATTAAAAAAACGTCGATAGATAAGCAATGCATTGATTGTACAACCGAGCGTGCTACTCACACATATCAAAAACATGGTCACAATCTGATAGCGAACCGCTTGAGTAGGATCGGCGCCAGCAAGGATTTGACCTGTCATCATACCCGGTAAACTGACAATACCAACGACTAACATTGAGTTTAACGTTGGCGTCATGCCGTTGATGATCGCGGCACGTATAGGCTCGTGTACGGCTTCAAATGGTCGCGCAGATAAGCTGAGCATCATCTCGATGCGCCAGCGTTGCTCATGAAAGGATTCAATCAACTGGTTGCTGGTCAAAGAAATGGCAGTGAGCGAGTTACCCAGTATTAAGCCTAGTATAGGAATGATGAACTGCGGGGTGTACCAAGGCTGCACCCTCAAAATAATAAGAATTGCGATTGCCGTAACGAATACTGCTGAAGTACTGACTGCGATAAACGTATCGGTGAATAAGCCTTTATAGCTACGCTTGACCCGGTTTTTGGCAGCGCTGCCTGCAATTAAGGTCATGATGGTTAAAATGAGGAGTACTTCATACCATTGTTCACGTGCAAAGATCCATGCCAATATCAAACCGATGAAACTAAGCTGGACCACGGTACGAATAGCAGCGGTTAATAGTATCTTAGTGAGATGCAAGCGCAGTTGCCATGATACGAGAAGTACGATGAGAATTAGACTGCTAGCTAAAGCGACATCCCCATAAGTCAGAACCATCTGCATGTCATCCGTATCACTCATAAGTGCTCATTATTGTAATATAAATATAAGATAGGACCAGTCAGTGAAGATATGAAATGAGGGGAGGTGTTGACTGGGTGCTGGTATTAAAAAACTTCGGTTAATACGCCTGCTTGCATATGCCAATGATGATTGGCGAGTGGCATGATATCTTGCGTATCATGAGTGACCCATAGTAATGTGCGCTGCGTATCTAGTTGTAGCCAGCTCAGTAGTAGCTGTACCAGCTGTGCAGAAGTGTCAATGTCTAACGCGGCTGTAGGCTCATCCAGTAATAATACCTGTGGATTTAACTGTAAAAGGCGTAAGGTATTGACCAGTTGCCGCTCACCACCTGATAAGTGATAGGTATCTTGCTGTAAAAAATCAGCGTTTCGTTGCAAGCGTTCGAGCTGTGCGATGTGCCAATCTATATCAAAATCGAGATGCTGATGAGCTTGTAGGCGATAGGGTGTTTTTAGATTGTCAATGACACTGCCTTCTAGCAGTTGCGGGTGCTGTGCGAGCAGAGCAACTTGCGTGCGCCATTGTGTGGGTAATGTATCGTGAATACTCTGAGACGCATTGACATTTGATGCATCGTTTTTTAGGTAGACGTCACCGTTGCTCATTGGCAATAGTCCCGCTAATACTCGTAACAACACAGATTTGCCACTACCAGAAGACCCTGTCAACACCGTGACTTGTCCTGATAGCAATGTACCAGTCACGCCATTTATCAATACTCGCTTATCAGCAGGTAAGATAGGATCTGACCTTACTGTTTTTCTTAGTTTGTCAGACCATTTTTGATAAATATTAGATGGCGTAAAGGGGTTTGTTTGAACGCTAGTGACACTATTAGACACATTGTTAGATGCATTGTCAGAAGAAGATGAGGTCGCTGTACGTCTGCTGTGTACCCAAATATTTTCGAATGTAAGCATAACTTCAAACTCACCCTTATCAACCACACCTTTGTTATGGAGCACGCTCATCTATTAGGATTATTGACTACCCATTTGCTCGCTAATAGCTTGCTCGATAGCACTACGTAATTTCTGTGGCACACGGATAGGGCGCATGGGTGCATTGTTCGCAACGGTAGCATCTGATTTATCATTAGATATAGGCTCTGCTTGAACTTGATTTTGTACACAGGCGATAACGATTTTACCGCTACTTAGTAAACTGTTGCTGCTGTCTGTAGCGGTGCTACCTACCATATGGCGATGAATACTTTGATAAAAAATCATACTGGCAGGTTTCAATTCGACTTTATCGACACGCACGCTGATCACTTCATCTAAGAGAATGGCTCGTTTGTATTGCAAGTCTGCCTGACTCACGACAAAGTGCTGTATATCACCATTGTCCGTCTGTAGAAAATAACCATTCAAACCAAGTTGGCCAAACCAATCACGGCGGCAGTTTTCAAAAAACACCAAATGATTGGCGTGGTAGACTATACCACCGGCATCAGTATGGTTAATATAGACGTTATAATCTTTAGCAAATAATGGCGTCAATGCGGCAGTTGAGTTTTTGCTGTTAGTGGTTGTCATAATCATGCTCAGTATTTTTTATCAGTATAAATAAATAGAAATGGCTCAAAGTTTTTGCTTAATAAAAGAGTAGGGCGTGTCTTCAACTCACTCGTTAGTCATCTAAATGGGCTAAAAATGGCTAAACATCGTCAAATAGCTGGTTAATATCCCGATATTATCTGCGCTATTTTTCTTATTTGACGGCAATTTATCTCATTTTTATCACCATCTTTAAAATGAAGACACGCCTTAGTATTGCCTTTTGAATAAATAACAATACTGCTTTTAATAATAGGGTTTTGACGATAATAAAGCGTCATTCAAAACTATTATAGAAATAACAGTTAATAATAAGAGCTACTCTAGCTTAAGATATCAGGACACGCAATAGTTAGGTTGCTCTGCGTCTGTTATCATATAGTCATTCCACTATAAGAATATTATTGCGTTAACCTTGTTTGAAGTATTTGATATACATCGACACTCGGTTGCCTTGTACTACTTTTAAATTGAATCGACTATAGTGGTTTGTACCTTTTGCCTCTCAACTATTCGTATTAGCACCGTATTTCATCAATCAGTATAGGATAATTTATGACCCGTTTTGTCAGTTTTAATATTAATGGTATTCGTGCTCGCCAACATCAGCTTGAGGCTGTGCGAGACGTCATCGATCCTGATGTGATGGGTCTGCAAGAAACCAAAGTACATGACGAGCAGTTTCCCTTAGAAAACATAGAAAGCTTGGGTTATCACGTAGAGTATTTCGGTCAAAAGGCGCATTATGGTGTTGCACTCTTGTCTAAAGTCGCGCCTATTTTTGTGCAAAAAGGCTTTCCGAGTGAAGAGGAAGAAGCACAAAAGCGTTTTATCCATGCCCGCTATGAGTTTGAAGGCCGTGAAGTCGATGTGCTTAACGGTTATTTTCCGCAAGGAGAAAGCCAAGACCATCCGACCAAATTTCCAATGAAGCGTGCTTATTACGCAGATTTGATGGCTTATATTGATACGTTAAAAGCAGAAGGCCGCTCGCTTGTAATTATGGGTGATATGAATATCGCTCCAGAAGATATCGATATCGGCATCGGTGAAGTCAATGCCAAGCGCTGGCTGAAAAACAGAAAGACTTCATTTTTACCAGAAGAGCGTGAGTGGTATAGTGCATTGATGTCGCGTGAGCTGACAGATACGTATCGTTTGCATTATCCAGAAAGTACTGAGCTTTATAGTTGGTTTGATTACCGCAGTCGTGGTTTCAATGACGAGCCTAAGCGTGGACTGCGTATCGACCATATTTTGTGTACCGCAGACCTAGTTGAAGCATGTGTTGATGCAGGTATCAGCTATGATCTGCGCGCTATGGAAAAACCGTCTGACCATGCGCCAATTTGGTCAGCATTTGACTTAAAAAAATAGTAATACGTTTATATAGTTAATCCTCTATAAATTGGATACGGTGTTAGCTTCGATTGGTCTATTGTTTTTAGTACTTTTACTCAGCTTCCTCGTATCCAAATTATATTGAACAGACTATAGTATTGATCAAAACATAGTCTATAGATCATAATAAGACTTGAACAATAAGGATGTAATGATGGCTGTCGGAAATATTGAAGTACCCAATACGATTTATCCTATCGAAGGTATCAAGCTAAGTGCGACTGCAGCGGGTGTACGCTACAAGGATCGTGACGATCTAGTCGTCATAGAGATAGCGGATAAGGCGACTACTGCAGTTGTTACTACCAAAAATACCTTTTGTGCTGCACCTGTGCGTGTATTGCGCGAACACTTCGCTAAAGCCAGCCCTCGCTACTTGGTGACCAATACAGGCAATGCCAACGCAGGGACGGGCGCTGATGGCAAGCGTCGTGCTATCGATATCTGTGCTGCATTGGCTCATAAAGCTGGTGTGGATAGCAATTCTGTATTACCATTTTCTACAGGCGTCATTGGTGAGCCATTAAATAGCGACGCAGTGATCGAAGGCTTAGACAATGCACTTGCTACTTTAGCCCCTGACAGCTGGCTTGCTGCCGCGAATGGGATTCGTACGACGGATACCATTCCTAAGCTTGCCAGTCAAAAAGTTGATGTAGCTGATACCAGTTATCACATAACAGGTATGTCAAAAGGCTCAGGTATGATACGCCCGAACATGGCAACCATGTTGGGTTACGTGGCGACTGATGCCAATATCGCTGCTGACTTGTTACAAGAAATCCTAAGTGCCATCAATGAGCAGTCTTTTAACCGCATTACTGTCGACGGTGACACCTCTACCAATGATTGCTGTGTATTGATAGCTACTGGCGCTGCTAGCTCAGAGGTAATCGATAGCCCAGAACATCCACATTATCAGTCAGTATTCACGGCGTTGACAGAAGTGTTTGTGCGTTTGGCGCAATTAATCGTGCGTGATGGTGAGGGTGCGACTAAGTTTATGACAGTGAAAGTCACTGGCGGTCAGACGACTAAAGAGTGCTGTGATGTGGCATATGCAGTGGCACATTCACCACTCGTAAAGACTGCTTTCTTTGCCAGTGATGCCAATTGGGGTCGTATATTGGCTGCAGTTGGTTATGCGGGTATCGAAGATTTAGATACAGAGCAAGTCGATGTGTATCTGGATGATGTGATGATTTGCCAAAGTGGTGGTGTTGCGCCTAGCTATACAGAAGAGGCGGGCAAGGCAGTCATGAGTCGTCCTGAGATTACCATTCATATTAATCTTGCACGCGGCGATGCCAGCGATACGGTATATACCTGTGACCTATCTTATGATTACGTTAAGATAAATGCTGATTATCGTAGCTAGAAGTTGTTAGGTGTAAAATTATCGTTGAACAGGTTTACGATTGAGCCAGAGTGACTGTCACTCTGGCTTTTTGCTATCTGACGCTCACTCAGTATCAATTTGCCCTACTAGTTAATACGTGTCATTAACATCAGTTGCAAAAGCTGACGTTACTTTACAAAGCAGTTATAGAGGGATAGAGGGCTCGCACCTTATACTAATTTTAGTAAATAACACACGGCAGGGCTCATAACTCTTGATGACACGTTTCTTTATAACGTACTTGTAGTGCCGTACTTACTACTAAAAAGATTGGCTATTACAAAGGCTAACTATTACAAAGATTAGATGTAAAAAAATAAATTTAAATAAGCTACTTATAAAATAAGCCACTTATAATTAATAACAACTCACTGAGGATTTTATAATGAAAAAATTAGCACTCGCAGCATTGATGACGACTTTTGCACTTTCTGGTTGTTCTACCATGGACAATGAACGTACGATGGTTGTTGAAGGGCAGCCTATGAATGTAAAAGTGGTTAATATTCCAAGTTTTGAAGTAGAAATTGCACCGCGCAAAGCCGTATGTGATTTGACGGCAACTGATGGCTCTATGGTTGAATCTCAGTGCTTGCAGTATCGTCAAACTTATCAGAAAAACTACACCACTTTAAACGGTAACATCCAAGGCTTTACTTATGAGCCTAACTATCGCTATATGCTAGATATACGCCAAGAAGCAATGACTGAAGAAGGCTCTGACGTCGTACAGCCTGTTTGGATCTTAAATAAAGTTATCTCAAAAACTGCTGAGTAACACTTGCTTGGTTTACTGAATGTTCTGTAACTTTACTATAGAAAAGACAATAAAAAAGGCCTCTAACGAATTAGAGGCCTTTTTTATTGTCTTTTTTTAATCAATCATGGAGTAGCTTTAACACTGGCTGTAATTAACGGTAAAGCCGCGGGTTGCCGTAGGAATACGATTATCAGCATAGACAGCAAGTCCGCCACGCGATGTTTCTTTATACTTATCAAGCATATCAGCACCGGTTACTTTCATCGTCTCGATTACTTTATCTAAAGAAACGAAGTGCTGTCCATTACCGCGGCAAGCGAGGCGCGCTGCGTTCACAGCTTTTACGGCACCCATCGCATTGCGCTCGATACAAGGCACTTGTACTAGTCCACCAACAGGATCGCAGGTGAGACCTAGATTATGCTCAATGCCAATTTCGGCAGCATTGAGACATTTGGCAGGATCGCCACCTAGGATTTCAGCTAATGCCGATGCGGCCATCGCGCAGGCTGATCCAACTTCACCTTGACAGCCGACTTCAGCACCAGATATAGAAGCGTTTTGTTTGATTAAGCTACCGATAGCAGTGGCATTTAATAAAAACTTGCGAGCGCCTTCAATGCTGTAAGTTGATAGGAAGTCACGGTAATAATGCATGACAGCAGGAATAATACCTGCAGCGCCATTGGTAGGAGCGGTCACGACATTACCACCATTGGCGTTTTCTTCGTTGACGGCTAGCGCGTATAGATCAATCCAATCCATTGCCGCAAGCTTATCGTTTTTCGTCACAGGTTGGTTTTTTTCAGCGCACAGTTGTAGATGCAGCGCTTGAGCACGACGCTTCACATCTAGGCCACCAGGTAATATACCGCTATTTTGACACCCTCGTGTCACACAATCCTGCATAGAAGCCCAAATAGAATCTAGATAGGCAAATACTTCTGTTTGATTGCGATAGTGACACTCATTGGCCAGTACCAGATCGCTGATGCTTAGACCATGCTGACGGCACTGCTCTAAAAGCTCTCCGGCGCTATTGAATGGGTAAGGAACCACATCAATCGTTGGGCTGGCATGATCTTCATCTGGATTGGTGGCATCTTCTTCATTAATCACAAATCCGCCGCCGACTGAGTAATAAGTCTGCTGATAGTGAGTACCGTCTGTCGATATGGCTCGAAGCATCAAGGCATTGGGGTGATAAGGAAGCACCGTATCGTCATACCAATAAATATCGCGTTCCGTATCAAAGTTAATGGCATGAGTACCCGATACATTCAATGTCTTGTCAGAAAATATAGGCGATAAATAACTACTGGTCATGCGTGTATCAATGGTGCTAGGAGCGTGTCCAAGCAGACCTAGCAAGATGGCAGTATCGGTGGCATGTCCTTTGCCTGTCGCAGCCAAAGACCCATAAAGTTCAATTTCAATCGCTTTAATCGTTGTCAGTTCTTGATGCTTACTTAGTGAAGCCAAAAAAAGATTTGCAGCAAGCATCGGCCCGACGGTATGTGAGCTTGATGGTCCTATGCCGATTTTAAATAAATCAAAAACACTGATCATAATAAGTTACCAAAAGTTTTGAGTGCTTTAGCCTGTTGTATTGATTGCTTTAGGCACTTTTATTGAGAATATGATAGACAGCCACCACCCCTATGCACCGAAAGTAAACGTGTGCAGGGCAACACCTATGAAAGTATGAGCGTAAAGGGGTACAACTGGTGATTGAATAATAACTTTTATTTATTTTGAAACTCCGTTATCATGCTCGGAGTCAACTGCCGTGTAACATCCTGTAAGTTGGTTGTCGCTATAAAGTACGTTGAGTACATAACGGCCGAAATCGTTTTTAGTAGAACATATCCGACCTGATACATCTAGCAAAACATGGTCATCATACCAAATAATACTTTTGGTTTGCCATATTGCAACATAAATGAATGAATTAGGGCGACATATTATAAATGAAAGGATGTGGAGCTTGCTATAGTCATTCCACTATAAAAGCATTACAGCGTTAACCTCGCTTGAAGTATTTGATATACATCTGCACACGGTTGCCTTGTACCACTTTTAAATTGAATCGACTATATTCATCTTTACCTACATATTTTTGTCTACTGAATTCACGATTTGACTCAGTTTTGATTCCATCATTTATTGTCGCCTATTATTTTAGCTCAGCTCACATAGGATAAGCGCATGCCATCTCAAAAAGACCCTTCCTCACATTCAGAAAATAGCGCCCAAGAGCCATCGGCTCACAACGCACTAGAAGCTGCAGGTATTGATTCAGCAGCCATGAGCTATCCAAAAAACCCAGATTTTGAAAACGGTCGTTGGTTTCCAACATGGCGTTCTTATCAGGGTGATTTGGATCGTGATCCAGTTGGTATCAATGAATATCTACCGCCATCAAAAAGTGTATTGCTAGGTGTACAGCATACGTTTGCGATGTTTGGGGCGACGGTACTGGCACCATTGTTAATGGGTTTTGATCCTAACTTGGCTATTTTGATGTCAGGTATCTGTACTGTGATGTTCTTTATGATCACAGGCGGGCGTATGCCAAGTTACTTGGGCTCAAGCTTCGCTTTCATTGGTCCAGTTATTGCTGTTACCGCGTATGCAGGTGCAGGGTTCAATGATAATTTAAGTGTCGCTTTGGGCGGCATTATGGCGTGCGGTATCATCTATTCGTTGATTGGACTGTTGGTGATGAAAACAGGCACCGGCTGGATTGAGCGTCTGATGCCACCTATCGTTACTGGTGCTATCGTGATGATTATTGGTCTTAATTTAGCACCAGTGACTATTCAGGGAGTGTCTAGTAATCAGTTTGATGCTTGGATGGCGACATTGACAGTCATACTGATCAGCGGTGTGGCTGTGTTTACAGGCGGCATGCTGCGTCGCTTACTATTACTGGTCGGTCTGATACTATCGTATCTTGCCTATTTTGTAATGACTAACGTCCTAGGCTTTGGGTCGCCGATTGATTTTAGTAGTGTTGCAGCCGCTTCATGGTTCGGTTTACCAACGATTCATACGCCTAGTTTTGACAAAAACGCCATTATTCTGATTGCGCCTGTGGCCTTTATTTTGGTCGCTGAAAACTTAGGGCATTTTAAGGCCGTCGAAGGCATGACCAAGGCTCGTGTAACGCCTTATATGGGTCGCGCATTTTTTGCAGATGGTTTAGCGACGACTTTTTCAGCAGGATTTGGTGGTACAGGTGTGACCACTTATGCCGAAAATATTGGTGTTATGGCGGTGACTAAAGTATATAGCACGACGATATTTGTTGTAGCGGGTGTGGTTGCCATCATACTTGGGCTATCACCAAAGTTTGGTGCCATCATTCAGACGATACCAGGGGCATTATTGGGCGGCGCGTCCATCGTCGTGTTTGGCTTGATTGCACTTGCAGGTGTGAAAATCTGGATAGACAACCATATTGATTTTAGCAAAAACAGCAACCTGATCATTGCGGCAGTGACTGTCATTATGGGTACCGGTAACTTCAGCTTACACCTAGGTGGTTTTGATTTGGGCGGTATCGGTACAGCTACGTTGGCAGCTATCGTATTAAATGCATTGTTTAATCAAAGTTCTGAGATGAAGGCTGCTAATAAATTATTGGCTAAATAGTCAGCTTCTATACCATTTGGGTTTTACACTTTTAGATCATTCAAGTAAGAAAAAAAGCACCCATGCTATCGATAGCATGGGTGCTTTTTATTGGATGAAATTGCCAAGATTATTTATACTTACGTTTATAAAAGCGTGCAAAAAACCGATAACGGCGTAGGGCGCGTGGTTTGGGCTTTAGTGAGCCTAAATAAATGGCAAACATGGTCAATAAGGCACCGCTCCATTGCAAGGTGTTGATAGGTTTGTCTAGCCAGCTATAGTCAATTATTAATGCGGCCACCGGCTCACTCAACAGAAGTAGCCCTGTTAATGCCAAAGACATTTTAGGGATAGAGTAAGCAATGAGTCCCCATGCCAAGCATTGCATGACGGCTCCATAAATCAGTATCCAACCAATCTCAGACCATGTATTGGGTAATATGTGTCCCATATCAAACACAAACATGGGCACAATCATCGCTAATACGCCACCAATACTCACCAGCTGCATCAATACAAATATGGATGTGGGTTCTGTATCGTGCGTTTTGCGAATAAAGGTCATAGAAGCGGCTAACATGGCTCCTGATAGAATACCAGTGACGAAGCCCCAAATAGCATCTGTGTTATGTGCAAACTCAGGGCTGCCAATCATGGCCACACCCAACATGGCAAGGCATAAGCTGATCAGTTGCAAAATAGACTGACGCTCTGCAAAATACAAAAATCCGATAGCGGCTAAAAAGAAAATCTGTAAGCTATTAAGCAGGGTTGAAATACCAGGTCCGACCGCATAAATACTCTCATGCCATAGCGCCAAATCTAACCCCAAAAATGCCCCTGACAATAAACCATAAATGATGGCACGCCTCGAACGTGGCAAATGTTGCCCTGTTAGTTTGGCCAGTATGGTAAATATGATACCGGAAATGGCCAGCCGCCAAAATGCCATTGCCCAACCGCCCACATCCACATGAGCCACAATCAAACTGCCCAAACCAAAAATGATACAGCCGATGACCAAGCCGATAGATGCAGAGCGCGAAGAGGTCACTGCCATAAATTATCCTTACTTTAATACTTATGACTAAAGTGATGTTACGTTGTTGGAGTGATATCATTTATAGACAATAAAATGATGGTCATAGTACGACAAGCTAATTTGAGTAATGCTCGATTTTATATAAGTCTCACTGTAAACGTTTTGGCTTAAAAAATGAATGCCCTGCTAAGTAATTAGTAAATATTTTTACAGGGAAAACTAAAAACCTATGAGGAAGATAAGATTGCAGTTCATTTTGATGGCTGCACCATAGTATGGTCATGCGAGCCACACTAAGTAGCTATTCGCTATTTATCAATGTGAAGGTTTATAATGATCATAAATCATAAGGGTGTGTCATCAATTAGCACACTAATACATTATTAAGTGCGATATTAGTGCTAAGTGAATTGTCAGCCAGTCGCAAAGGTTTAAAACGCCACCATACTTTTAGCTTAGGGTTATTTATGCGTCAACGTTCTTTGTCTTTTTTGCCACTACCTGCTTTAGTCCGTTTCTGGTCATCTCCAAAATATGCGCTTTACCTTTGTCTTGGGATTTTATTAGCCATTGTGATGGGTATGCCCGCGCATGCTGCAAGTTGTAAATTGCCCAAGAGCTATTATAAAAACGTCTCTTGTACGTCAAGTAGCGGTTATTTTTTGGCAATAAAAGATTTCGGTGCGCCAGTGGCTTTGATTAATAGTAAAGGTAAAGCTGTCGTTGATTTATCACGCTATCAAGAGATTAAGGCAGATAAAATTGCTGGCGGCCTAATCCCTGTCCAACGTAGCAACAAAGTTGGTTACATCAATATGCAGGGTCGTGAGGTTGTACCAGTCGTTTATGACCTATTAGGCGAGTCAGCAGGCTGGGCAAGAGGAGTCTCGGAAGGCCGTATCGTCGTGAAAAAAAATGGTAACTATGGAGTAATTAACACCGCCAATAAAACCATTGTGCCATTTTCGGCAGCGATTAGTGATATCGATGATTATCGAGGTGGCGTAGCTCGCGTCAATAAAAGCCGAGCAATCAGTTGGTTGGACAAAAACGGCAACACGACCAGTGATCCAAATGGCAAAGATGGTGATGAACCCTCTTCATCAGAATCTAATTCTGCCCAATCCGGTCTTGCCCAATCAAAGACAGCACCTCTCAATCGTTTTACGACATTGCAGCCGAGCCAACAAGATGGCAAGTGGGGATTTGTCGATGACAATAACGTGATTATGATTACGTATTCGTTTGATGAGGTGCAGTCGTTTTCCGAAGGCTTAGCTGGCGTACGAATTGGTAAAGACTGGGGCTTTCTCAGTCTTGGTGGTGAGCTTGTAATTCCGTTTCGTTTTTCTGATAGCGGTGTGTCTGCTAATGATAGCTACAAGGGCAAGCCTGCGTTTGTATTTACGGAGGGTAAGGCATGGATTGGCAATCTAAAAAATGGCAATAAGATGTGCATTGATAAAGAAGGGACTAGTATCAGTTGTGAGTAGAGGCTGCCCTTATGTTTAAAGACACATGTAAAATATTTAGGTCGTATCCTAGCAATAAAAAAGAGTGTAGCCCTATGAGTTGATGATAGGCTTTACACTCTTTTTTATGTGAAGCCGTTAAGCTACTATGGCGTGTCTTCAATTCACTCGATAGTCATCTAAATGGGCTAAAAATGGCTAAATCTTGCCAAACATCGTCAAATAGCTGGTTAATATCCCGATATTATCTGCGCTATTTTTCTTGTTTGACGGCAATTTATCTCATTTTTATCACCATTTTTGAAATGAAGACACGCCCTAGTGCTTTAAAAAACTATTTTTCTAATAAGTGCGAGCCAATCAAATCAACCATATATGGCTGGTAGTACTCAGGAATGTCATGTGCCATTCCTTCGATTAGATGGAATGTGGCATTAGGAATGGTCTTGGCAACGACTCGGCCCTGTGACGCAGGAATTAAGCCATCTGCGCTACCATGTAGCACGATAGTCGGTGCTTTGACTTGTTTGCTAAATCGGCTGATAGAACCTGATGCCAAAATAGCGTTGAGCTGTTGCACCGTACCGAGCGGATGAAAATTGCGTTGATAGCGAATTTTGGCAATTTCACGCACCATACGCACATTGACATGTCCAGGTGTGCCGACTGTCTTCATAAACCAGACACTATGACGCACAATATCACGCTCAGAATGGCTTTCAGGACGATTAATGAGTGTATATAGCTGCTTTGGTTTTGGTGGTTTTAAGAAGGCACGGTTGGTCGTGGTAAACATCAATGCCATGCGTTGTACTAGGCTCGGATAACGTGCCGCCACGATTTGAGCAATCATACCACCCATAGATGCACCTAGAATGTGTGTTTTACCCAACTGCAGTGCCTTAATCAAGCGCACGGTATCCTCTGCCATATCAGTCAAATTATAAGCAACTTGCGTGCTCTTATTAGACAGACCTGTTTGCAAACGCATCATCATTTTTAGCTGACTGATACGCGGTAGGCCTTCAATCTGAACTTTAGAGGACAAGCCAATATCACGATTATCAAAACGAATCACAAAGAATCCCGCATCAATAAGGCGCTTGATGAAGCTATCTGGCCAAAATATCATCTGTGAGCCAAGCCCCATAATCATTAGCAGTGGTGGATTATTAGGATTACCACCAGCCTCGACACAGAGTTCAATCCCGTCACCGATGTTAATCATCGATTGATACAGGTGTTTGCTCAAGTCAGAATCGCACCATTGATGCGCGCCAAACTTTTGCCATTCAGCAGTGGGGTAGTTCCCTACGCTGTCATCAAGGCTTACAGATGGTTTGGCACTTACTTTGGCATTATTGATATCATTTGATATAGTCATGAAGTGTCCTAATTAACGAGTCGTCTACTACAGCTCAATCATCTCAAAATCAAGCTTGCCTACACCGCACTCTGGGCACGTCCAGTCATCAGGGATGTCATCCCATTTGGTACCTGGTGCGATTCCTTCTTCTGGGCAGCCGAGCTCTTCATCATATATCCAGCCACAGACAATACATTCATAACGTTTCATAAATAGTCCTATCGATCATTACTAGTGTTACAGTGCGCTATTGACACTTATATTTGGGATTACAGTCATTATATTAGACTGCGAAAGCGCACGTAGTTTAGCATATAACCGTGATTTTCGTAGTTAAGTTTACACTTGTATATTGAGATTGCTTTGCTTGTATCAATAAGGATGTTTGTTCTGTCCCGAATTGAGAAGCGACGAGCCTCAGAGCCTAGCCTAGATGCTAATATCGATTATGCTATAATGACTGCCACTAAACTCACCGTATTAGCCATCATTTATCGTTGATATATTATCGTCCAGTTACTATTCAGTTATTGTCTAAGTCATATAAGCTAAGGGTTGTCCATGAGCACTAGTGCCGCTGCTACATCTACAAACACCGAAAACGAGCCGTCTAATATGCTCAATACCGATCATCCATTTTGGCAAGTTATTCGCACAGTACCAAACTTCCCAAAAGTTGGCATTGATTTTTATGATATTACACCGTTACTACGCAGTCATATCAACGAGGTCATTGATGCATTACTTGCCGTACTGCCAGAAGGGTTGATGGACGAGGTAGATTGTTTTGGGGCTGTAGAAGCACGTGGGTTTGTTTTTGCAAGTTTGCTGGCAGGTCGATTGGGCAAAGGTATGATTTTGCTACGTAAACCCGGTAAGCTGCCACCACCTGTTGCAAATAAAGCCTATGCTTTAGAGTATGGTAAAGATACGCTGGAAATGCAAAACAATTTGCCACCTGAGCGTGTATTACTGGTTGACGACATCTTAGCGACTGGTGGTACGTTAACCACGGCTTATGAGCTGTGCCGCTCAGCAGAACATACTGTCGTCGGCGCTTTGGTATTGCTAGACTTGGTTGATTTGCATGGTGAGTTTCCAGTACCGACTTATACGGTGTTGAAAGCTTAGCAGTAGTATTTACAAGCTAAAATAAACGCTAAGTATTTAAAATAAAAAAGCGCGCTGAATAATATCAGCGCGCTTTTTTATTTTAAGCGGTCTCTTTGGTTTGCTCGTAGTTTTCACAAGCTTGCTCTACCAATGTCCGTCCGACTGTATTGGGTGTCGTGGTTTTAAAGTCTTTGGTGGTTAGTATTGGCTTTTCTGACTGCCAAGAGGCCAGTACTTTATCTTTAGCCCCGTAGTTCACATAGGCACGTCTGTAGTAACTGGCATCTTTGCAAGAGATTAGTAGTTGCTGGTCGCTATGATGAATATTGTCTTTTTTTGCTTTGTCTTTCTTGACGTTGTCTTTTTTTGCGTTATCTTCTTTTGGCTCATTCGTTTGTGTAGGATAGGTTCGACGAATAGACACGGTAATATTTTCGACGTCTTTTTCGTCTATGATATTGATGTCGGAGCCTTCGATAGATTCCAAGTCTAAGCTAAAAATTGATCCAGTTTGACTCTCTGATACTTTTGACCAGTCCACTGCATGCGCACTGACTGCGAGAGCACCGCTTACTAATAACATTGATAGCCGCTTCATAATCAAGCCTTGCTTCTGGTTGTTGGAAATGGGCCATAATAGCCAACTTGCTATTAGCAGGCAACTTTCTTTTATTGCCTGTTGTTACAGTTTGCAGAGTATTATCGCTATTAGTGGCTGCGTCAGTGACTGCATCAGTGATTGTGAATCTTAACTTCGTGTCTTAACTGCGTATAGTCGCTAGCATCTTAGCAAGCTCATCACGCGCATTGATAAAACCATCGATACCTTTTGGTAGTAAGTCTTGTGTGACCGTATCTTTTTGATAGGCTGCACTGAACTCTTCGTGGGTCAAGCTCACACGGGTCATATCTGCCATATCCAATGACATGCTCGATGACAGCTGCTGCACGACTTCAGTGTCCATCGCTGCGAGTTCATCAATGAGATTAGGTGCAATGGTCAATAGGTCACAACCTGCTAGCGCCAGTATCTGCTCTGTTGAGCGGAAACTTGCACCCATGACTTGGGTATAATAGTCATGCTGTTTGTAGTATTGGTAGATACGCTTCACTGACTGTACGCCCATGTCGTCAGAGGCTGGCACGTTTTGGCGATTCTGTTGGCGTTTTTGCCAGTCTAGAATACGGCCCACGAATGGTGATATCAGTGTTACGCCAGCATCGGCACAGGCAATCGCTTGGTGCTGTCCAAACAATAGTGTCAGATTACAGTGGATATTTTGGGTCTCAAGATAGCGTGCGGCTTCAATGCCTTGCCAAGTCGCGGCCATCTTAATCAACACACGGTCTGAGTTGATACCTGCCTTTTGGTAAGCATCCATAAACGCTAAGGCTTTATCAATCGTCGCTTGAGTGTCATAAGACAAGCGGGCATCGACTTCGGTAGATACTCGGCCTTCGATGAGTTCTAGAATATCACAGCCGATCTGAATGGTAAGTGCGTCAATCACAGCATCTATATCGCCATTATGGCGGCTCATGGTTTCTGATAGCATGCCTTGATTGTCAGGATGGATGAGTGCCTTGGTGATTAAGCTTGGGTTGGTGGTTGCATCGATAGGTTTTAGACGCGCAATGGCGGTAAGGTCTCCGGTATCAGCGACAATGGTGGTCATGGTACGAAGCTGTTGTAATGCGTTCATCTAATGTCCTTTATTTTTCAATTTATAATGCCATTTATTAATTGGTTGTTTTCTTATTTATAGTGCTATCTGTTGTTGGTTTTAAACTGTAACACAGTTTTGAGCCAATATTGCCCCATAGTTTGACCGTGCATTTCTGTCATATCTTATAACTTTGCTAATATTCGCGGGTTTACACGTATTTACACATGGGCACTGACCATAGTTTTTGTTATAGTAGAGCGGGTCAGTGGTTTGGCCGCTACATTTGCTAGCTGACGTGTCGTTGGCCTGTCGTAACAGTGCTAGACAGGTTTAGGCAGTTAACGTGTTTTTGATAGATTATTCGATGGAATTTTATTTATCTTAAGCATTATTGCTAGAATGCTTTATCTCAATAACGATAACTTCATAGCTGCTACCTAAACGTTTATGAATTTTGACGATACGCCAAGCATTTAGAACCAATATATTAGTATTTATTAGCAGTACCTAACAGTTATAAAACTCAGTAATAATATTAGAAAAAGGATGGGCGGTAATGAGTGAGCAGTCACCAGAGCAAAATATAGACAACCTAAATCAGGGCATTGCAGGCACTAGCGATACCGCGACTGAAAAAGAGTTTTTGAATAATATCCGTCAAAACATCGATGCAGTAGACTGCGAAATTCAGACGTTGATCAATAATCGTGCCAAGCTGGCTCAGCAAGTGGCTGCAGTCAAGAAAAACCATATTGCTAATAGCTCTGCGACCGAAAGTAGCAATCCCATTTTTTATCGCCCTGAGCGCGAAGCGCAAGTGCTAAAAGCCGTCATGGAGCGTAACGCGGGCCCAATCGCTGATGAAAAGATGGCACGTTTGTTCCGTGAAATCATGTCAGTTTGCTTAGATTTAGAAGCGCCGCAACGCATTGCGTTCTTGGGACCTGTTGGCACCTTTACGCATGCTGCCGCGCTCAAACATTTTGGCAAGGCTGCTGATACGGTACCGATGACGACCATTACTGATGTGTTCCGTGAAGTGGAAGCGGGTACAGCGATGTATGGTGTGGTACCTGTTGAAAACTCTTCAGAAGGTGTGGTCAACCATACTTTAGATGGCTTCTTATCGTCTACCTTAAAGATCATTGGTGAAGTTGAGCTGCCTATTCATCAGAACTTCTTGGTCGCTGAACACACTAAGGTAGAGGCGCTAAGCCGTATCTATTCTCATCAGCAATCATTGGCACAGTGTCGTCATTGGCTCGATGTGAATTTCCCTAATGTTGAGCGTGTTGCTGTATCGAGTAATGGTGAAGCAGCACGTCGTCTGAAAAACGAATGGCACTCAGCTGCGATTGCCGGTGATGTAGCGGCGGCAGAGTATGACCTACATAAGCTCTACTCAAACATCGAAGACAATCCAAGTAATACCACACGTTTCCTCATCATTGGTCATGAAGCGATTGCGCCATCAGGACAAGACAAAACCTCTATCGTCGTCTCTGCCCATGATAAAGCAGGTGCGCTAATCGAGATACTCAAGCCATTGTCTTATCATGGCGTGTCTATGACCAGTATCGAAACACGTCCTGAACGTCCTAATAAGTGGGCATACGTTTTCTTTATTGATATGGACGGTCATATTGACAATCCAAATGTCAGCGCTGCCATCAACGATATCCGTCCATTAGTGAAGGATTTACGCGTGTTGGGCTCATATCCAAAAGCAGTATTATAAATTTCTTAAGCGCTATCGTTATACGCTATTGTCTTTAAGCTATTGCCTTTAAGTCGTAGCGTATAACAACTGGCCACCACTAAGATTCACAGGCTTAACCCATAATAGATGCGTTCTCACATCTAAGGATAAATCATGCAATCATCTCAGTCGATAGAGTCAAGCTTGTCACCGCTTGTACCTGCCTATGCCAGTATTTTATCATTGGCACCTTATCAGACAGGCAAGCCAGTAGAAGAACTCACGCGTGAATATGGCATCTCAGATGTGGTGAAGCTTGCGAGTAATGAGAATCCAGTAGGGTGCTCGCCGAAGGTCACGCTAGCGATTACTGAGCAACTAGGTCAGTTGGCACGCTATCCTGATGGTAATGGTTACTATCTCAAGCAAGCATTGGCTGATTTTAATGATGTGAATGTCGACCAAATCACCTTGGGTAATGGCTCTGATGATTTGCTTGATATCTTGGCGCGTAGCTTTGTTGGTGCTGGTGATGCCATCGTTTATAGTCAATATGCCTTTGTGGTGTATTCGATGCTAGCGAAGATGCAGGGTGCTATGGATGTTGAAGTACCTGCACAGCGCTTTGGTCATGATCTAAAAGCGATGAGCCAAGCAGTTCAAGACAATCCTAATACTAAGCTCGTGTTCATTGCTAATCCTAATAACCCAACGGGTACTCAGCTTGCGCATAAAGAGTTGCATGCGTTTGTGGCGAGTGTGCCAAGCTCAGTCTTGGTGGTGCTAGATGAAGCCTATATCGAGTACAGCCCTGAAAGTAACAATCGGGCGCTGCTCGACGAGTTTGATAATGTCGTCATCGTACGTACTTTCTCCAAAGCGTATGGATTGGCTGGCTTGCGCGTAGGTTACGCACTGAGCTCAGTCGCCGTTGCTGATCTACTGAACCGTATTCGTCAGCCATTTAATGTCAGTCGTATCGGTTTGGCAGCCGCAGCCGCCGCACTTGCAGATCAGGACTTTATTGAAAGAACGCGTCTGATGAATGATGAGCAAATGCGTTGGTTGGAAAAGCAGTTTGATGCGCTAGGGTTAGGGTTTATCAAGTCACATGCTAACTTTATTATGGTAAAAATAGAGGTTGAAATGGAAGACATAACTGCTGCTTCTATCCATGAAGCGTTACTAGAGCAAGGTGTTATCATCCGTCCATTAGCTGCTTATGGTCTACATAACTGGCTACGTATCACTGTTGGTTTAGCAGAAGACAATCTACGCTTGATCGATACGTTACGCTCTATTTTAACTGACGATTAAATAATAAATACTATTCGTGTATTTTTAAAGTAAGTCAAACTATCCTTAGCTTTATAACAAGCACGTGAGTTTTTTTGAAACTGATATATCTAAACGGACGTTAATTTGTTCAATGAGAAAAGCCGTGAATAGCCAAAAAGACAGTCAACAAAATAATAAAAAATCGCTTACCAATATGCAGATGCCACGATTCAAGCAAGTTTGTGTCATTGGACTTGGACTCATTGGTGCCAGTCTTGCTCAAGCCATCAAAGACAATGGTCTCAGTGAGCGTTTGGTCGCTGTTGATAGACACGCGCCAAGCATCGAGGAGGCCATTCAACATGGCTTGTTAGACGCGGGTAGCTCAGCATTGAGCGATGTGGTCGCTGGTAGTGATCTGATCGTCATCGCTGTGCCAGTACAAGCTGTACAAGCAGTGCTCGTCGATATCAAAACTGCGATGGACAATGGACAACTGGCGACTGATTGCATTATTAGTGATGTTTGTAGTACCAAGGTCAATATCATCGATGCCGCCAAATCGGTGTTTGGTTCGCTACCGACAGGACTAGTGCCAGCGCATCCGATTGCTGGTGCTGAGAATTCAGGATATCATGCCAGACGCGCCACTTTATTTGCCAACCATAGCGTTATTATCTGTGAGCTACCGACGACCAGTATCGTCGCGATAGATAAGCTACGATGGTTATGGGAAGCAGTGGGTGCTAGCGTGATGGCAATGGAAGCCGAGCATCATGATTCGATCTTAGCGCATACCAGTCATTTGCCGCATTTGCTCGCTTTTAATCTGGTTGAGCAGTTAGCCAGTCATGATGATAATTTAGATATGTTTCGCTATGCAGCGGGCGGCTTTCGTGATTTCAGCCGCATTGCTGCCAGTGATCCTAAAATGTGGCACGATATATTTTTTGCCAACGAAAGCGCGATTGTTAGCGCCCTTGATGAGTATGGCGTCTATCTACAGACCATGCGTCAGCTTATCATTGATAAAGATTCAACCGCCCTGATGGGACTTTTAGGCCGAGCGCAAGCCGCACGGCGACATTTTGGCCATATGTTAGCCAGCACCCCTTATACGGATACTTCTGCCATGTCAGCATCTTATAATATTACTCCTAGCAATACCGTTTCAGGCACCATCACCATTCCTGGTGACAAGTCTATCTCTCATCGCAGTATCATGCTTGGCAGCCTTGCAACAGGTATCACGCATGTCACTGGGTTTTTGGAAGGGGAAGACGCGCTTGCGACCTTGCAAGCATTTCGTGACATGGGTGTGACGATTGAAGGGCCTGATAACGGCAAATTGACCATTCATGGTGTTGGTATGAATGGACTCAAACCAAGCAAGACGCCGTTATATATGGGCAACTCAGGCACCAGTATGCGTCTGCTATCGGGTATCTTGGCGGCACAACCCTTTGATAGCGTATTGACAGGTGATACCAGTTTAAACAAACGTCCGATGGAACGTGTGGCTGCACCACTTCGCGCCATGGGTGCTGTGATTCAAAGCACAGGGCATAGTGGTACTGCACCACTTAGCATCACTGGTCGTGATACGGTTGGTAAGCCACTGCAAGGTGCGGAATATGATATGCCAGTAGCATCTGCACAGGTCAAGTCTTGCTTATTGCTGGCGGGACTGTGGAGCGAGGGCACAACGACTGTCATCCAACCTGAAGTCAGCCGCGACCATACCGAGCGTATGCTTTCAGCCTTTGGTTATCCAGTGACAGTAGAAGGCAATCGTATCAGTGTCACAGGCGGTGGTCAGCTAACAGGCGGTGATATCGCTGTGCCTGCTGATATCTCCTCTGCGGCATTCTTTATGGTCGCTGCTGCGATTAGCCAAGGGAGCGAGTTGACCTTAACACAAGTGGGTATCAATCCTACGCGTACGGGCATCATCGATATCTTAAAGCTGATGCAGGCTGATATTAGCTTGAGCAATGAGACTCATGTCGGTGGCGAACCAGTCGCTGATATTACGATTCGTGGTTCAAACTTAGTGGGTATTGAGATACCAGAGCATCTCGTACCGTTGGCGATTGATGAGTTCCCAGTATTGTTTATCGCTGCTAGCTGTGCAAAAGGCCGTACGGTATTGACTGGTGCCAAAGAGTTGCGCGTTAAAGAATCTGATCGTATTGCGGTCATGGCTGAAGGGTTGCGCACTCTCGGTATTGATTGTACCGTTACAGAAGATGGGCTAATTATTGAGGGTCAAGGCACAGAAAGCGAGAACGGCGAAGTCAATAACAGCCAGCCTGTATTCGGTGGTGGTCACATTATCTCGCACCATGACCACCGTATTGCCATGAGTTTCGCTGTTGCTAGTTTGCGTGCGTCTGAGCAGATCACTATCGAAGGGGTTGAGACTGTTAATACCAGCTTCCCAGGATTTGCAGAATTGGCCAATCATATTGGTATGTCTATCCAAGTTGATAGCACTAATGCCTAGTATGATTATTGATTGAGCTTTACGTAAAATAGTTTTTTAAAACAGCGTTTATCGTTAGCAATGTGTTGATGCCCAAACTGGTATCAACGCATTGCTTTTTTACTTTTTACCTTATCTGTAGTAACCCTGCGTTCTTGCTTTGATACTTCTATTGTTCGTAGAAGCAGGTGAGATCGCGCTTTGCTCTAACACGTTGTATTGTATTATGACCACCCAGAATGTTGTCAAAAAACCCGTAATCCCTATCAAAACGACGAGAAGCGGTATTATCACTGCACTTATCGCTTTCTGTATTTGGGGCGCTTTTCCCCTTTATTTCAAACAGCTAGCTGCCTACAATGCGACAGAAATTATCGGTCATCGTATTGTTTGGACGTTTGCATGTTTACTCATCGTAGTGGTCGTGACCAAGCGTTGGCAATGGATAGATACCCTGAAGCAAAATCCAAAATGGATCGCATTAACTTTTATATCAGGTATTATCATTGCGACTAACTGGCTCACATACGTATGGGCGGTCAATCATGATCGTATCCTTGAGGCGAGTTTGGGTTACTTTATTGGCCCGCTCGTTGGTGTCGCGCTATCGATGATTTTGTTCAAAGAGCGCCTGCGACGCTTGCAGTGGGTTGCTATCGGATTTGCACTGTTATCTGTGGTCATTCAAGTGGTTATGATCGGTAGTTTACCGTGGCTATCGCTTGTGCTAGCCTTTAGTTTCAGTACCTATGGTACGATTCAGCGTCAAACACCGCTAACGCCTGTCGATGCGATGTTTATCGAAACTACGATGCTCGTCCCTATTTTTCTTTGGTGGTTTTGGCAATCGGATGTGGTCAGTAGCCAGTTGAGCTTTTGGTTCACCTCAAACATATGGCTATTAATGATTGCGGGCCCGATTACATTGATACCTTTACTGCTATTTAATAAGTCGACTAAGATGGTCGCGTTTAGTATTTTAAGCTTTATGAATTATCTGACCCCAACCTTTATTTTCTTTTTGGCTGTGTTCTATTATAAAGAGCCATTTGACTTACATCGTTTAGCGGTCTTTGGCTTGATTTGGCTAGGTCTGCTACTATTCAGCATTGATTTATGGCGCCATCGCCCTAGTAAGGCATTAAAAGCGGCACGTTTGCGTGAAGAAGCACTGCAGCAAACCAAATAAAAAACTGAGTTCAAAACTCTAATTAAACATTTAGCAAGCAAGGATGAGAGCATGTTTCATACTGAATCTGATGTGGTATTTGTAAAAGGTCTAAAAGTAGAGGCCGTCATCGGTGTCTACGAGTGGGAGCGGGCGATTACGCAACCGCTGCTGATTGATATCGCGCTGGAAACGGATATTAGCGCTGCTGCTGTGTCAGATGATGTCGATGATGCACTGAACTATAAAGCAGTCTGCGATGATGTCAGCGAGTGGTGTAAAGAGATTAAAGCGAAACTGCTTGAGCATTTGGCAGGTCTTATCGTGGATAAATTGCTCACAAAATATGCTTGTCATAAAATCACGTTAAGTGTTGCTAAGCCAACTGCTATTGCACAAGCGGATGCGGTTGGGGTGCAAATCACGCGCTATGCGCCAGCGTCAACAGACGAGCTAACTACTAAAGAAGCTGCCAAAGAAGTTAATGACAGCCAAGCCGATGATGCATAAAGTATCAATGGATTTGAATTTAGCAACGCTAAAACAATGCCTGCCTGAACAGCTGCAAGCGCAGTCTGTGACGGCGGTGATATTAGCATTGGGCAGTAATTACCAAGCCGATAAGCACTTGCCACGTGTTCGTAAGGATTTAGCAGCCCTAGGCGAAATACAGTTATCAACGCCGTTTCAAAATCCTGACTTTACAGCGACTATCGAGCTACCGAAACCTGACTATACCAATCAATGTGCCTGTTTACGTTTGGCCAAACCTGCGATATTGCAACAGTTACAAGCGTTGTTTAAGCAGATGGAAGGCGAGTGTGGTAGAGAACGTTTGGCAGTAGCAAAAACGTCAGTCAAAAAAGTTACGATGGATATCGATATTCTGTTGATAGAAGTAGTTACTGATAAAAATAGCCTAAGCAATAATTCATCGTCTAATCAAAAATCCGAATGGCTAATCATGGCAGATCGCTATCCATTTAAAGCGCATGAACGCGCAGGGGTTGAGGAGTTAGTTTCGGATCGTTTTTAATTTAGTGGTTTATTACCCGTATTCCCATGGTTAGTGCCTGCCAGATTCTTCTTGCTTGAAAATCCTCGTTTTTTAAAACAATATCAATTTCATCTGTGTAGTAATCGCAAACTAAAAAACTATACACGTATGTAAACAATTGTTAGTATTAGTTACTAATTATCTCTGAAATTCTTCCGTTCATGCAAAAACTCATTAATTTTCTGAAGATAAAACCAATCATGAGTTTAGCAATCATACTCATGATGTTTACTTTGTCTGCCTGTGATAAATCCCCTTCCGAGCATCTTCAATCCTTGACTGAAGACAAATATCCTGTAGCAAATATGCCGTTAGGACATTCAGTCGTCGTTAATCCCAAGTTAACTAATTTTACCGTTGGTAAACGCCAATTGGACACCTGTGCCTGAGGGTTGGACAGTATTGGGTCAGTTTGACTCATTAGCGTCAGATTATTCTATGCAAGCGGCGTAAACAAGAATAATAAATCACTCTCACTATTAGAGAAAACATCACATGACATTAAAATCCTTATTTAGACCGTTATTGCTAGCCATAACCCTGCTACCACTCTGTGCGTGTAGCTCATTATTTAAACCCAAAACGATGACCATCGAATACGATGAAGAGGTCAAGCTTCACGATGGTGAGATGATATGGGTACATATCACAAGACATTATTACCGATATTCAGGCGCATTAGGCGCATTAGGCGATCCTGGTGGTCTAGAGAGCAGTTATAAGCCTAAAGAAGTGGAGATTAGCTGGGATACGGGCTTTGAGGGGGTGGGGCGAAAATCGGTTTATTTTCAAGAAGATATTATGCTAATTAATAAATATCAAGATAAGTGGTATGTAGTTGGGGGATTACCTTATTCAGATGTTAATAACATACCGAACTCTGTTAATTGTAGAAAAGTAGGTGCGAAAAAAATACAGCTATGCATAGTAGCAATTAATGTTAAAGGTGAATTTATCAAAACTAGTGCTAACGAAATCGTAAATTTCAATAGTATGAATATCCTTAATCCAGTAGGTATTAAAGATTGGGGATTATTTCCCAATCCCTTAAATAAAAGAAGTCTTATATGGAATGAAAAGATAGAGCTACAAAGTCATCAAAAACCTCATTTACAAAAAATTAATAAGCCTATAGCGATTCTCGAAAATCAGGAGTAACAAATTATGTCAGATTTAACTAATCAACAAAAAGCTACTTATGCCCTATTAGCAGATAACGTGTATTGGGATGTTCGATATGGCTATGATGAAAAAACAGATGACTTCACCAACTCCAACTGGACTCCTGTGCCTGAGGGTTGGACAGTATAGGACCAATTTGACTCATTAGCATCAGATTGTTCTATGCAAGCGGTGTAAACAAGAATAATAAATCACTCTCACTATTAGAGAAAACCTCACATGACCATAAAATCCTTCCTCAAACCGGTACTACTGGCTTTGTGCTTGCTACCGTTATCATCTTGCAGCTCATTATTTAAGCCCAAAACCATGACCATTGAATATGATGAAGAAGTTAAGTTGCATAACGCTCGCCGAAATTAATCATTAAGCTTGTCTCCTTTCTTTTTCTTGTCTTAGATATGCTTTCAATAGCCTCCTACTCAATGACTTCAGTTTCACAAGTGCTATCGTTAGCACTGACTGATATTATTGTATCTGCATTATGATCGAAATCTATAGCGTCAAAATACTGACAGTTAAATGATTGAATTTCGAGGGTGTAGGATCGATGTTTTGGGCTAAGTTCTTTATGAATCTTTCATATCTACATTATATTTTTCAGAAGGGTAAGGTTGAATGACTTTTATATTTAGAAAAATTACGGACGACGACTTAGATTTACTTTTCGCTTCACCAGATGTTAAAGAAGCGCTCTATGGTATATTTTTTGACAGACAACATGCCGAAGACAGAGTTGAAAATGGTGGGAGTATGACCGTAGTAAAGCAAACAGGAGAAATGATTTTTAGTTTGGGCGGTTTTTCGGGTCTAGAGGGAGAATCGCCACGTTACGCTTATCTATTTGAGGGACGCATCTGCACTATCATTGAAACAGCAGAGGGTTATGAGCTATCCATATATTATTGTTCTTCTATATTGCGGGAAGGCCTGCCTCACATTAAAGAAGTAATGACGCAAGCGCTTATTTATGGTGGAGAAACGCTAACGGGAAACAATCTTAAGGGGTTGCCTGAAGAGATAAAACGTATCGCTATGAGTAGAACTTATACATTTATTGAAAGCAAGCAGCGGCACTTTCGTTAATTCTAGCCACTTTTAAACCAATGATTAAAAGAGAATACGATGAGTGATTATATCTATAGAGAAATCACCAAACGAGATATCGATCAATTATATGCTTCGAGAGATGCTGAGAAATGGCTAATTCCATACTATCAGGGTCCAAAGACCTACAACGATGTTGGAAAGGAAAGCATAGCAGAACCTATAGCGTCTGAAGAGTGGAAGTTGTTTCGTTTTTCAGAAAATTTCGAACGTTATGATACAGCAGCATGGTTTATGTATTTGGAAAAAGATGGTTCCTTATTAATCATGCAAGATAGATGGCCATTAGAAAACGATAAACACCCTATGTATCCCAATAGAGAGCAAGAGTTCGTTATTCTTTTTTATTCTAAATCGCTTGAAAATACGATTCAAAAGATTTGTGAGTTGGTGGTTAATATTGCCACCCAAGGGGGCGTCTACTTAACAGGAAAACCCGAACCTGATTATTGGGTTGATCCAATTGTTACTTACAGAATGGCAGAGCCTAATGATACAGGAAGAGATTTATAATGAATATCAATGAAATAAGTAAATATATATACCGGAGGGCTAGAAAGGAAGACTTCGATGAACTCTATAGCTCACCAGAGGCTGAAAAGTGGCTAATACGACATTATGATAATAGACGAGGTGCGACTTTAGCAGAACCTAATGTAGCGAAAACATGGAAGGTATTTCGCTATATGGAGAATTACGAAAGAGGAAATGAAATATCAGATTGGTTTGTTTACTTGGATAAAGACGGCTCTATATTAATCATGCAAGATAGATTTCCTATGCCGCCACCTTATGAAATATATTCAATAGATGATAACCGTGAGCAACAGTTTGTGGTGCTGTATTGCTCCAAAGCCCTTGAAAATGATATTCAACAGATTTGTGAACAAGTTGTTGATTTGGGTAGGCAAGGTGGATACTACTTAACAGGTGACGCTGAACCAGATTTTTGGGAAGATCCTATTATCTCATACAAAATGGCAGCACCTAACGACTACGGGAAATACTACTAATGAATATTAATGAGATGTCAGGACAGCAGTTGATTGATTATATTAACAATGCTGATAAGCAGTTCACGATTCAAGAGCTAAAAGACATTATTCAGCAAGCATCAGCAAGCATCGAAGGCGCCGCTGATGATGCAGCATATTAAATAAAACTTACTTCTGCTTAGAACTTCTCTCATCAGCCTCATCTTTACCAATCACATCGAACTCTTCTAAGCACAATTTATCATATTCTTTTTTGCAAAAGTTAGGGTCGATTTTGCACATGGCAGCTTGTAGTTGATCGAGGCGGTTTTCTGATTGCTGAATGTGCTCTAGCATTTTAGCAAACGCTTCTGCAACGGGATCTTGTGAGGTTGGATCAATACCATAAGCCTGAAATGCCGTATCGCGTGCAGTAGCTTGTTTTGAGGTTGCTATTTTTTCTTGTGACTTAGCGTCTGGTGATTTTTCGACAATTGGATTGCCTTTTTCATCATGATGATCCGATATCATGCGAGCTGCATTGCCAACCATCGTAGCACCTGCTGGTACAGGTTTTACCACCACGGCATTTGAGCCGATTTTTGCGTTTTTACCGACTGTAAATGGGCCCAATACTTTTGCACCAGCGCCAACGGTCACACCATCTTCTAGCGTGGGATGGCGTTTGCCATTATTCCATGAGACACCGCCGAGGGTAACGCCATGGTATAAGGTGACATCGTTGCCAATCTCAGCCGTTTCACCAATCACCACACCGACACCATGATCGATAAAAAATCGTCTGCCGATCTTGGCAGCAGGATGAATCTCGATACCCGTAATGATACGTGAGCCATAAGAGACCACACGTGCCGCCAGTTTTTGTTCGTTATTCCAGAGACAGTGCGCCCCGCGATGTAAGATAAGCGCATGGATGCCAGGGTAGGTTAATATAACTTCCAGACTATTACGTGCAGCAGGATCACGTTTGAATACCGCATCGATATCTTCTTTTAAATCCTTTTTGATGCTGGTAAGCGTCTTCAAAAATTTGGTTGGCAATGACATAAAGCGTCCTATCTATTTGTCGGTAGAGTGTCGTTACTGAAATAGCGATCTCTTTCATTTATAGTTGTTAGATTTTAATCGTTATTAAGTCTGCGTAAATATTGGGTTGCACTTACGCTCAGGTCTTTCAAGTTATAGCAGTTTTACACGATAAAATATAGTGATGAGCTATTAAATACTCACAAACCCATCACATAATATAAGTTTGTGAGTATCGATTTTATATTTGGTAGTAGTCCTAGGGCATGTCATCAATTAGCACATTGATACATTTAGTGGCCTTAAAATGGCTAAATTTTGTCAAACATCGTCAGAAATCTTGTCAATATGTTCATATTTACGGCGAGTTCTTCCTTGTTTGACTGCAATTTTTCTCATTTTAAGCCACACAATCTAAATGATGACACGCCCTAGATAAGACATCTAGTTTTTCGACAGTTTGGCAATCAATGCACTTAGTAGTTGATACTCTTTTTGATCAAGCTGTACACGCGAACCCAGTCTAGACAGTCGTGATGGCAATGACTTTAGATGTTCGCTATCTGCCAAATTACGCTGAACCATGAGGTCAGTCATACGCTGAGTGAGCTGTAGTAGTTGCTGCTGAGTGATGGCTGGCTCGTCCCACTGCTGACGCAAATGAATATCTATCATTGGCTGAGCAGTTGTACTGACATCGGTATTTGAATGATTATCAGCTATCTTCGTGTGCGTCTGTGCGTAAGCAAAGATAAAGCTGGCGATCACTTGCACTGCTGATGCGACATTCAATACAGGATAAGCAGGATTGGCATCGATTTGAATATGATAATCTGCATAAGCCAACTCTTCATTGGTCAAACCGCGATCTTCACGACCAAATAAGATAGCGATATTTGGTTTACCGTGAATGGCTGTTTCTTGCTGATCAATAAAGTCGAACATGATTTTGGCTGCCTGCGTGGGTGTGACCACAGGTCGAGGCAAGTGACGGCTGCGACTGCTGGCTGCGAACACGATCTGGCAGTCTGCAATAGCAGACTCAAGATTTGGGGTGATAGTCGCTGATGAAAGCAGCTCACTGCCACCTGCGGCATGAGAGACACTGGTGTCATCAATCGGCAGTTTGGGCTCAACGACCGTTAGGTGCGAGAGCCCCATAGTGTGCATTGCGCGTGCTGCTGAACCAATATTAGCAGGCAAAGTCGTATTGACCATGACAACTTGCACAGCGTCTAGGTAATCGCTCACGCTATGAGCCGACGGTTCTGAGAGAGGTGTTAATGCTTCAGATGATGGAGTCTCGCTACGCATTTATTGCTCCAATCTTAAGTTTATTTCTTGTGCAGCGCGTTCTAATGCGGCTGCGATGTCTTCAATAAGTGCGGCCTGCTCACCGATACGGCGCTCACGGCAGCACTCTTGTAATTGGCTACTAAGCTTGACCAATTGAGTCGTTCCCAAGTTAGCACTAGCGCCTTTTAGGGCATGAGCGGTCTCATAGCCATTGGCATGATCGTTTTCTTGCTGAGCAGTTCGCAGCGTTGCGACACGTTTTTTACTGTCTATAAGATACACTTGTATTAAGTCGGCAAAGTCTTCTTCGAGCAGGTCACGCATGTCTTCAAACTGCTCATGATTGATAATTTCTTCAGTTTGCTGAGTCATATTGTTATTTGGGTTATTTTCCATGGTGTTATGTCCAATTGTTAAAAGTTAAAGCAATAAGGTTATAGTCAAATCCTCTATAAATTGAATACGGTGTCAGCCTCGCTCGGCTTCCTTGTATCTAAATTATATTGAACAGACTATAAGATGTATTGAGCGTGCCCTTGATTAACGATAATAGTTTTTTAAGCTACGGAAGACATTAACTATAATGAAAGTGTAGGTTGTCTTCACTAATCAAGTTTTTCAACTGCTGTAAATTATCATCGTTAGGGTAGATACGCCAATGCTCGGATAGTCCCACATTAGCAATACCAAACGCTTCATAAATGCTCAGCCCAAGCGGTAGGCAATTATCATTAATAGAAGTGTCCGTATTGCTTAAGGCACTATTAGCATAATTCTGGTCGGTAGGGCTGCCATTGTCTACTGCCAGTAAATCATTACCGTTTTCATCGTACAAACTGCCACCCATCGCAGGATCGTAAGCGCCATTACCACTGTTACTGTCTTGCTCATCCTGATCGCTATTATAAGCCAAGCGCGGTGCAGGTATGATGTCGGCTTGTGCTGATTTGAGTAGTGGTTGTAGATGCATGAGCAACTTAATGTCGCTACCATGAACTTTAATGCTTATTTTTTTGAGCCAACGCAGCCGCGCATCAACCATACTCATGGCACTATCAAGACGGGCAAAGAGACGACCGTCACGCTCACGAATACTGCCTTTAATGATAACCACTTCGTCGACTTTTAACTGGTCTTTTACGCGGTTAAAGCGCTCTGCATAGCAGCTGACTTCTAACCTTGAGGTACCATCGTCTAAGGTAATGACGTTGCGAGTACCAAAGTTTGCGATATCGATAATTAGACCTGCAAAATAGCAGCTACCGTTGTAACCAGTATCTGTCAGTTTATCGAGTCGAGCACCTGACGTGTAGCGTTTGAGCTCTTCTAAGTATTCATTGATTGGATGCCCTGTTAAGTACAGTCCCAAGGTGTTCTTTTCTGCTTTTAGGCGATGCTTGTCACCCCAGATTAGCTCTGGTGTCATGACGAGTGGCGGTGCGGCGACCACACCATCCATTTCACCAAACAAATCCATCATACCGATTTCACGGTTTTGACGATCTTGTTCAGCGGCCTGTACGGCGCTTGGCAGTTGACTCATTAAGGCCCCGCGAATCTCGTAAGCTTCATCGGCTGGCAAGTCAGGTCGTAAGATTGCGGCAAAGTCATCAAAACAGCCCGCGCTGACCAATGCTTCAAGCGTGCGCTTATTGACTTTTTTGATATCCACACGGCGGCAAAAATCATATAAGTCTTTAAAAGGGCCTTCGCGGCGGCGTGCATCCACGATAGATTCAACCGCACCTTCACCAACGCCTTTAATAGCACCCAAGCCATAAATGATATTGGTTGGCGTATCAGCAACAAAGTGCCATTCACTACGATTCACTGATGGATTCACCACGGTCAATTCAAAGTTTTCGCGGCAGTCATTGATAAAGAACACCACGTTGTCCGTGTTGTTCATATCAGAGGTTAAGACCGCTGCCATAAATTCGGCAGGGTAGTATTGTTTTAGATAGGCAGTCTGATAAGCCAAGACACCATAAGCGGCAGAATGCGATCGGTTAAAACCATAACCGGCAAACTTCTCCATCAAATCAAATACGCCACCTGAGGTGACCTCATCGATGCCTTGCGCAGTGGCACCAGTGACGAAGATGTCACGCTGCTTTGCCATTTCTTCGGGTTTCTTTTTACCCATCGCACGGCGTAGCATATCAGCACCGCCTAAGCTATATCCCGCCATGACCTGTGATATTTGCATCACCTGTTCTTGATAGACAATAACGCCGTTGGTGTTTTCTAATATCGGCTCAAGATTGGGATGGTCATAAATGACTTCCTCGCGACCATGCTTACGGTCGATATACATTTCTACCATGCCCGCATCGAGCGGACCGGGACGATATAGCGCACACATGGCGATGACATCTTCGATATTGGTCGGTTGCAATTTGGCCAGATACTTTTTCATACCCATACTTTCTAACTGAAAGACAGCAGTGGTTTTGGCGTCTTGCAATAGCTTATAAGCTTTTTTATCATCTAACGGCAAGTCTTCTAGGATTAATGCGTCTTTGCCTTCTTTAACACGGCGCAAGTTTATGTTCTCAACCGCAGCATTGATGACAGTTAAGTTACGCAGACCCAAGAAGTCAAACTTCACTAGCCCAACGGCCTCGACATCATCTTTGTCAAACTGGCTGACGCGATGTCCTTCATCATCACAATAGATGGCACTAAAGTCAGTAATCTTGTGCGGGGCAATCAGTACGCCACCGGCATGCTTACCGACGTTTCGGCAGACCCCTTCTAGCTTGATTGCCATCTCCCAAACTTCAATGGCATCTTCATAATCCATATTGTCAGGATTAGAGATTAAGTCTTTGAGCTGTGGCTCTTGCTCAAGCGCTTGGCTGAGGGTGATACCGGGTGTTTTAGGAATCAGCTTAGATATTTTATTAGCGAGGAAGTACGACTTGCTTTGTACCCGAGCTACATCACGCACCACGGCTTTTGCCGCCATGGTACCAAAGGTAATAATCTGCGAGACCGCGTCACGGCCATAAGTTTGTGCCACATAATCAATGACTCGGTCACGACCTTCGATACAAAAGTCAATATCGAAATCGGGCATCGATACGCGTTCAGGGTTTAAGAAGCGCTCGAATAATAGATCGTAGTGGATAGGGTCAAGGTCGGTAATGTTTAGCGCATAAGCGACCAGCGAGCCAGCACCAGAACCACGACCCGGTCCAACGGGTACGCCATTGGCTTTCGCCCAACGGATAAAGTCCATAACGATTAAGAAATAACCCGGAAACCCCATTGATAGGATAATCTCAAGCTCATATTCTAGGCGCTCGTCATACCTCTGGCGAAAGTCGCTCCAATGTTCAGTACGCTCGGCGACAGGGAATAGCTTATCCAAGCGATTATTTAGACCACGTACAGACTCTGCCCGAAAGAACGATTCAATCGTTTCACCTTCAGGCACAGGAAAGTCGGGCAGGACGTTAATGCCTAGTGTCAACGTCACATTGCAGCGGGTGGCTAAGCGCAAGGTATTATCAATAACCTGTGGAATATCAGCAAATAGCTGCTCCATTTGAGCTTGAGTCTTTAGGTACTGCTCATCAGAGTAAGTCTGTGGACGATTGAGATCAGCCAAAACATAAGAGCCTGCAATGCAGACACGTGCCTCATGGGCATCAAAATCATCTTGCTCCAAAAACCGCACATCGTTGTGCGCGATGATAGAAATGTGGTGTTTGGCACCCGAGTGAATAGCAGCCTGAATAAAGGCGTCTTCGCCTGAGCGACTGGTGCGCTTGATGGCAAAATATAATCGATCAGCAAACTGTGACTGCCACTCGGTAATCAGTTCATCAGCTTTTTCTGGCATCGAGCTAACCAATGCTTGGCCGACATCGGATTTTTCGGTAAATAATACAATCACGCCTGCCGCATGTTCCAAAATATGACTGCGCTTAACCACTGGCACACCGTGATTGGCATCATCGGCACGCCCTTCGGTAAAGCCAAGAGATACGATACGGGTAATGTTTTGATAACCTTCGTTGTCCATCGCCAGCAAGGTCAGTCGTGTGTCTTCATTTTCCATGATGACTTCGCTGCCGATAATAGGCTTGATACCAGCGCCTAGGCAGGCACGGTAGAATTTCACTGTAGCATAAAGGTTGGATAAATCGGTCAATGCCAGCGCGCGCTGATTGTCAGCCGCCGCTGCTTTAACCATCGGCTTAATACGCACGATAGAATCAGTAATTGAATATTCGCTGTGAATGCCAAGATGTACAAATGCCATAGAAGACTCTTACGGATACGATCGGAAAATAGGCTGATAAGAAATAAATTTTTAATTATCAATGGCTTAAGATTTTAATTTAGTCTGAAAATATGTTGTTCACCGTATTTTCTGGTTTCAAATCAGGTCGTTAATAATAGCATTATTTGCCGCAGACAGCCACTGATTCAAAGGGTTTAATCTGAGTGAGATAAAGTCAGTAAGCGGCTTATATTCGGTTAGAAATAGTATTAAAAAGCCCTCAACACAATGAAGTGCAGAGGGCTATATTGTTGATAATTAGAATGGTTTAATTTAATACCCAACCACAGCTGCATCAACGATACGTGGATCAGACGAGCCGTAAACACCACTTGGCGTAATCATAATAGATTGCGTTGAACCCATGGCTGATTGCGGACTCACCGTGTGCCCCATAGATTCGAGCTTTTTGATGGTATCGATATTTAATGCTTTTTCGATACGGATTTCATCAGGCAACCATTGATCATGAATGCGCGGGGCATGCGTGGCTTCTGCAATATTCATATCGTGATCAATCACGTTAGAGATAACCTGCGTCACGGTCGTAATAATACGACTACCACCAGGACTGCCAGTGACGATATAAGGCTTACTGTCTTTGAATACGAGCGTTGGACTCATAGAAGACAGCGGTCGCTTGTCCGCTTCGACGCTGTTCGCTTCACCGCCTAATAGTCCATAGCCATTGGGCACACCAGGTTTGGCAGAAAAATCATCCATCTCATTATTTAATAAGATACCTGTGCCATCAGCAACCAGCCCAGTGCCATAAGAGAAATTCAACGTATAGGTGTTGGCGACGGCATTACCGTCTTTATCCACGATAGAAAAATGCGTGGTTTGATCGCTTTCGTACGGTAGCGGGTTATTGGCTTTAATGGTCGCGGCTGGCGTGGCTTTATTGGGATCAATCAATGTGCGCAGTTTATCGGCATACGGTCTGGCTGTTAGACCGCTCACAGGGACATCTACAAAATCAGCATCACCCAAATATTCGGCACGATCGGCATAAGCCAATTGCATGGCCTCTGCCATTAAGTGAATGGTCTGGGCGCTGTTTTGTCCGTAGTCTTTGAGTGGATAGCCTTCTAATATGTTTAAAATCTGAATGATATGAATGCCACCAGAAGAAGGAGGTGGCATAGAGACAATCTCATAACCACGATAGTTGCCTTTTACAGGCGTACGGGCCACGGCATTATAGTTGGCCAAATCCTGTAGGCTCATACGGCCACCTGCTTCATTGACAGCTTTGACAATTTTACTGGCCGTCTCTCCTTTATAAAATCCATCAGCCCCTTGTGCTGCTATCAGCTTCAGCGAGCGGGCAAGCTCTGGCTGCTTTAAGCGTTCACCCGGTTGATAGACACTGCCGTCGGGTTTAAAAAACACCTTTTTAGTACTGGGCCATTTTTGCAAGCGATCACTTAAGGCGGTGAGCGACTCGGACAATCCTGCTGTGACTTCGATACCGTCCTCTGCCAGTGCAATCGCTGGGGCCATGATTTGCCCGCGGCTCATCGTGCCGTGTTCATCTAACGCTTTGAGCAGTCCTGCCACTGTGCCCGGTACACCAACGGCTAAACCATGATAACGAGACAAGTCGCTGACGGCGTTGCCTTCGGCATCAAGATACATGTCACGTGAGGCACTACTGGGTGCTTTTTCACGATAATCTAACGCCACTGTTTTGCCCTGTTTGGCATCATAAATCATCATAAACCCGCCGCCACCGATATTACCGGCACGTGGCAAAGTAACAGCCAATGCGAAACCAACGGCAACCGATGCATCAACGGCATTACCGCCTTGTTTAAGAATCTGTAACCCAATATCTGAAGCGAGCGCTTCTTGCGTGGCAACCATGCCATTTTTTGCCCATACTGGATGATGAATGGCATCAGCAGAATAAATGGCTTGGTCACCATTTGTGTTATTAGTCGTGTTAGTCGTAGCGGTGAGCTTACTTGATTTGGTGGTCGTAATGCGTTTGGTTTCAGATAGTACGGTTGGGTTATCAGCCATTACGGCTAGGTTTATTGCACTGGTATTAATTGAGGTGTTATTGATTGAGCTGTTATTAATGGAATTAGTCGATGCCATTGGTTCCAGCGCATGAGCGGATACAGACAGTAATAACGCCCCAGTAATCAGTAGCGTCCTATGGTTAAGTAATAACTTTTTCTTGAGTTTGGGTTGCTGAGTAGCATGATGTAAGTGTGAGGGCAGGTGTGACATCGTAAATTCCTTTTTATGAGAGAAGTTAATCAACAAGTATATAGACAAGCAATAGGTAGATTATAGAGAGGTATGTCACGCAAAATAACAGAATAACATGAGAATAGGGAGTTGCTATCTACATATGTCTATAAAAATATGAAGAAATGGTGGTTTTAAAATATATTTTGTTCATTGTGCTACAGCTTTTTATTTTCATAGAGACAGATAGCTGTCTAATACGAGAGCGTTTTAAGTGTTCAGTGAATAAATAGGATGGTGAAACCCAATGATTTATGGAAACTAAATGAAAAATTGCGCTATTATCGCTAGCTAGTAATGTTTTGTGATATAAATAACGCTACCAATACGATACTTACAATTGTTTGTCAGCTTAGATTAAGGAAGTCTCATGTCACCGCCTATTTTTCGTAAAAATGACCAGCCAACTTTACCTCAATCATCCGCTCACCAATCATCGAGCACTAGTAAGCGTCAGTCTATAATGATTGCTGGCTGTGCCATTTTGTCTGTGGGTGCGACGACTATGGTGACAGGCTGTCAATCAAACCCGACCGTCTTATCATCTGCTACTGTATCAGGAAAGATGATTGATTTTGAAACGGCAGATACCGCACAAAGCCAAGCACAGGGCCGTGCATTTAATGCCAGTTTACATGCCAAATCTGAGCGCTATGCCCAGCTGTTTGACCAAGAAAAATATCCCAGTACAGAGAATCAAGCCAAGTCACATTTATTGACCGCTATTCGTCAGCATTTGACCACTGAGCATGTGTCAGTCTCGCAAGCCAACTATCAAGCAGCCCCTTTTATTAGTCCAGACAGTATCGATGCCGGCGCTAGCAGTTTGTTTAAGACTATTTTAGAGACCTATGTTTATAAAAAAGAAACCTCAGGCGACTATGATTCGGACTACGACTCAGATAACGGGGACTTTTATGAAGCTGAATCAGATTATGATAGTTATGTCGATGCTGCAGATGAAGTCGTCGTCGAAGAATATGCTGAGGAGTCAGATGACATTGCATATGATGAAAATGGCTATGACTGGTATGGCTACAATGAAGACGGATACAACGAGTACGGCTATGATGATGAAGGTTACGACCAAGATGGCTATGATGAAAACGGTTATAGTCGCAGTGACTATGCTACAGAAGCCTATGAAACCGATGATTATGAATCGGACAGTGCTTTTTCAAAGTTATCAGAATTAAACCCCAAAAGCATGACAGAACAATATGAAGCCATGCAAGCGGCTAAGCAGCGAGGAGAGACTACTAATGTAGAAGATGAGTTTTCAGGTTCTTCTTCAGCAGCAGGCGTGATTGGCAAGCTACTCAATATGATGAATCGTACGCCTGAGCAGATAGCTGCATCAAATGAATATCAATATAAAAACCTCATGTTCAGCAGTGTCAGTCAATACAATCCTAAGCAGCGACAAATACAAAGCGTCTACAGCTATGATTATGTGACACCAACGATTAGCGCATCGGTGCAAATACCACTCGCGCTTGATTTTGACAACAGTCGTATCACAGTCGATCCTTCAGTCATTATGCCCATCATGGCAATTGCCAATCCTGACCATACGCCACTACCTAATGAGATGGCATCGCATACCGTCAGTTTTGGTTTGCCCGAGAGTATCACGGAACAACTGCCGCCAGCAGTACTTTATGATGCGGCGATTTCTGCGATACAGGACAGTATGGCAGAGCTGGCGCCTGAGCATTTTAGCGCGGTCGATATTCGTAATGATCGGTTTGCCAAAGAAGTTGGCGCTAGCCGAGCCGTAAAAGTATATTTCGGTAGTCAACAAAGCGGTGAGATGATCGGTAAAACGCTGAAGTACATGTCCAAGTCATTACAAGATTATGTCGATGCCAATCCAGAAAAGTATCCTGATGGTGCGATGCTAAAAACAGCCATTGATAAATTGCAGCTATACAATAAGGGCTATCAAAGTGCAGATGTGGGGTCGCTATTACAGTTGATTGAGGCCATCGGTCCTATTTCGTTTAATCAAATAAACTACTACTATTTAGACAACTCAGACCGTCTGCTTGCCAAGCAACAGCGCATGAATATTGGCGGTGATTTGATGGGATCTACCACCACTGTATTAAATCAGGTGCGCTACGATAAAACCATTTTTAAAAATCATGTATTAACGCCTTTATTGGCAGAATCTTTCGGTGAAAACGCCAAACTTGCTATCGATGGCAATGCGTGGATGGCAGAACAACGTCAAGCAGAAGATAGGCTAGATACCGCCCGTTATGCCCGTTATGATTACGATAGTGATTATACTGATGCCAGTGACGATTATGCCAGTGATGCGTCAGAGTATGATTCTAGTGATTATGATGACTATGACACTGATTATAGCGAAGACTACAACGATGCTGAAGATGATACGGACAACCGATAGAGCGTCATTAGCACTATCGTCGGTTCAAGCCCATATTTATTAAGGACAAAAAATGAAAACAGTACAACAAGCCATCGTAGGTCGTCTGCCGTCAATGCTCAAAAGCCACACTTTATTCACCAGTGCATTCATAACAGGCGCATTATTATTAACAGGTTGTCAATCTACTAGTCTCGGCCAGTCTACGGCTATCACGGCACAGCAAACGCCAACCGCGGCCAAAACAGCATTGGCAACCGCGTTACAAAAACAGCGTCGCCAATCATTCAGTTACCACGGCAATATTGAGATTAACAACGATCAGCAGATTGCCAATGCAAAAGAAGAAAAGTCGGTCACGTCAGGTTATATAGATGATTACTGCGAAGACACACACGATCAAGCTTATGCTGACTTGATTTCTCAGGCCGACACGCAAAATAAAGATGTTTTGGATACGGAGTATGACGCTCAGAGAACGACGCTAAAAGACAGTTACCTTGAATGTTCAGATGCTTATGAAGCGTGGGTAGACAGTCAGTATGATAGCGATATTACCGTGCCAGCATCGTACCAGCAGCTGTTTGATAATTATGATGAGCAATCAAAACCAGTAGACGTGAAAAAAGCGAAGCTACTAGATGCTTATCTATTAAAGCCGCTGTCTATCAACTCTCAAGGTGTCTATCAGCCAATGGCTGGCAAGGCTACCATGCTCGCCAGTGTGCAGTACCAAGCGCGCAATCATTACAGTAGCATCAATCAGCCTATTTATATCGATTTCAAAAACGGCGATATCTACCTATGGGCAGATAACTTTGCGATGTTTAATTCAGATTTATTAGATGACAAGCTCGGTACGAAGTGGCGAAATAAGTGGCTAAAGATAGCGATTGACGATGGTACGCTACCAAAAGGTTTCGGTAGTGAGGTGATAAAGAGCCATTTTGAGGCGTTAGACCGTACCTTTGAAGCGGCACCTGTTAGCCAGTTTGATTATGTCGCGCCCAATACACTGGCATCACTGTCTCCTAAATTACCGGAACATCAGTTACCAGTTATGCAAGCAAGTGCTCAAGTGATTCGCCGTGTGCAAAGTGCTGAGAGCTATGAGCAATTTTATCAAGATTATATGCAGATCTTCTACGATCGTATCAGTAAGCAATATCCTGAACTGGTCCAAGATAGTGATGCTTCTTATGAGGCAAGCGACACAGAGACTGATAAATTGACCAGTAGAGCATTGGTACAGCAAGTATTGGCAATGCTGAAAGACAGTATGAATAAGGATGCTGAGACGGAAGAGTCAGAATTATTAGACAATACGACCGTACAAGAGCTGTATGGGTTTGACAAACGTGGTCAGCTCAAGTGGCAGCATTCGCGTAGTGCGTTCCCAAGCAAATATCAGTCCGCTGATAATAAATCAGGCGGCATCGTAATAGACGCTTTGCAGCAATATTCTTCTATCAGCTCTAAAGACATGGCATTCCCAAATTTGCCAAGTGATGTGCAAGTGCCGAATGCCAGTAATAGTATTGATGCGCGACAGTATGGTCGTGAGCTGATGCAATATTATCGTGATGGCAATGGTACGACAATAGGCAAGATGGTATTTGATAGGTTACTGATGGCTGAAAGATAGTTTAATGCTATTGAGGGTGGTGTGGGAAATTATATTAAATAAGGGAATATATAGTGAACTTTGTGACTATTGATGTTGAAACTGCAAATAGTGATATAGGATCTATTTGCCAAATAGGGTTGGCTAAATATTTAAACGGTAAGTTGATTGATACCTATTGCACTTTAGTTGCACCTCAGACCTCCTTCAGTCGTCAAAATATAGAAGTGCATGGTATTACTAGCAGTATGGTGAAAGATGCCCCATCCATGCATGACATCTATGGAAATATACTGAAGTTTATTGGTGAAAATATTGTTGTTAGCTATACGAATTTTGACCAAAGAGCTTTAAGGCAAAGTCTTGACAACCATAAGTTACCGGTACCAGAGCTACAGTGGGTAGATGCGACTGTATTAGTGCGTAGGACTTGTCAGCGCTTTGCGGTTCAAGGTTATAATCTAGCGAATGTATGTAAAGAATGGAATTATCGATTCACTCATCACGATGCCTTAGAGGATGCTAAAGCATGTGGATTTATCACCGTAACTATCCTCAGAGAGAATAGTCTATCGATCCGTGATTGGGTAGAAGCTAGTGAATATAATCGTATTTATCATCAACAGCGACGTGTAAACAATAAGAGTTATCCACGTAATATTACCAAAACTGGAGATGAAGCAGGTCAATACGCAGGACTTAATATTTGTTTTACGGGAGACTTGAGTATTGGTAGAGCAGAGATTGCTGAGATAGCAGCCAAGAATGGGTTTAATGTGAAAGCAGGTGCTTCAAAAAAGCTAGATTACCTCGTGGTTGGTGTTCAAGATTTAACATTGCTGGCAGGCCACGAAAAAAGTAGTAAGCATCGAAAAGTAGAAGAGCTTATACAGAGCGGTATAGATATTAAGGTTTTGGCAGAGAAAGAGTTTTTGAAATTAATTAAAATATCAGATTGATTTAAATATTTATATTAGCAAACAAAAAAGCGCCTCTATTAAATAGGGGCGCTTTTTTATTCAAAACTTATGTCGCTAGATAAAAATCATACTTTTCCGGAGTAGATTATTACATGCCTGGTTGTGGACGTTCGCCACGTGGCTCACGATGGTCTGAACCACGATCACCTTTTTTGTCATTTTTTCTTTCTTCTTTCATTTGTGCAAGTTCGGCACGTTGCTCAGCAGTCAATACTTGAGCAATTGCATGCTGGGTTTGTACACGTTCAATAAAGCGTTGCTTCTCTTTTGCTGCTTGTTGATCAGCCAGACGGTTTACAGCAGCACTATTCAATGTGCGGGCATTGGTCAATGCTTGAATCTGCTGATCCATTTGCGCACGTTCTGCCTGATGTTGTGCACGTTCTGTTTTGCGATCGCCATGCTTCGCTTCCATGATGGCTTTAATTTGTGTTTGTTGTGCTTCGGTCAGATCCAGTTGTGACAATGGGCCTCTCATACCACCTTTTTTCATGTCGCCCTTTTTCATACCGGCTTTATGCTGTTTTTGCATTTTAGTGGCCGATGGTGTGGTATCCGTGTTTGCATTGACGCTGGTACAGGCTGTGACAGTAAATACGCTAGACAATGCTAATACTGAGCCCAATAGTAATTTTTTCATAACAATACCTTTTATTTGATTGATTTGGTTAAGTAAACATTAAACGGTCATCTAGCAAATACTATTTTTAAGTGCTGTAGATAAACACAATACCTGCTGTTGATAGGTGCTATCTTACGACAGTTGAAGGTTACGAACATTTATGAAGTATTAAGAAAAGTAACGTTTATAGCGAATCGATAAGCTCTTGCCTGATAATATAGATAACAAAGCGATTCAAAGCTAAAGGAGAAAAATATGCCAAATATATTATTAGGCGACGATGACGAAGAGTTGACTCAATTATTACAAGAGTACTTACACAATCACGGCATCCAATGTGACTGCGTTCATGATGGTGAGGCAGTCATAAAAAAACTGAAAATGGCGAGTACTCAGGTGCCTATTTATGATTTGCTAGTGCTTGATATTATGATGCCAAAAATGGATGGGCTCAGCGTACTGCGCCAATTACCGAATATTATTGATATCCCTGTCATTATGTTGACAGCAAAAGGCGAGGAGATTGATCGTATCATCGGTCTAGAGCTTGGCGCTGATGATTATATTACCAAACCCTGTAATCCTCGAGAGCTGCTGGCACGTATCAATGCAGTGATTAAACGCACCAATGCGGCGGTGTCAGATCACACACCATTACCAGAAGGTCGCTTGCATCTCGATCAAAATCAGCGAATTTGTCAAATAGATGGTATTGAGTTGCAAGTGACGGGTACAGAGTTTGATCTATTGGTGGCGCTCCTCAAACAAAAAGGCGAGGTGGTCAGTAAAGAATGGCTATCAGAGCATGTATTGCAACGTGAACTTCAGCCTTTTGACCGAAGCTTAGATGTGCATGTGTCACGCCTGCGTAAAAAACTTCAACCTTTTCATGATGAGCCAATAAAAGCGGTTCGTGGTAAAGGTTATCAGCTAGTACTTTAATAATGGAATCATCGATGAATACTCCTAAATTTAAGGTGCGAATCACCCTGTTTTGGCGGCTGTTTTTGAGCCTATTAGTCACCATCCTTATCACTTCTATCTTATCGGTCATGGTAGAGCGTTGGTTGAGTGAAAAAGCGCTCACCGCTCTTATGGATGTGCAGGTCGATACGTTATTGACTAAGCGTCAAGAGATGGTTACGGCACTAGAAGCTGGCGACTTGACAGCCGTCAAGCAGATGTACCATCAAGACCGATGGCTGATGAATCAAATTAGAGTCTATGATGAGCAAGGTGCCATTATATTTCCGCGTTATCGCGATAGGGATGAGCTGAGGCCGGAACTTAGGCCATATGGTCAGCAGGCGATAGAGCCAGACTATTATCGTGATGGAGAGGGAGAGGAGCCAAGACCAAAAAGTAGACCAGAGGGTCAGCAGGCAACAGAGCCACCATCACTAGAGCCAAAGCTGCCAATACAGCCTAGACGTGATAAAGATATGCTGAATGCTCAACCATCGGCATTAAGCTATCTTTTGCCGCCTATGATTCCGAGTAGCGCGACGATAGCTGATTCTGAGAATCGTCCTGAACTGGCCGATGTGACTGTGGCTCTACCAGATGAACAAACCGTTATTATACAGTTGCGTCCGCATTTGCGTTTTTCTGACGTAGTGGAGCTGCAGCATAGTAATTTTCCCATACGTCTGTTATTGATTATTATCTTTAGTATCTTGGTTTGTATTTGGCTCAGTCGTACGATGACTCAGCGTATTCGCCGTGTACAAAACACCGTGCACCGTATGATTGATGGTGACTATCAAGCCCATCCAAATTTATCGAAAATGGGAGATGACGAATTGGGTTTACTTGCTAATGATGTGGTCAAGCTGTCAACACGATTGGCTGAAAGCGAGCTGGCACGCAAGCAGATGTTGAGTGACATCTCGCACGAACTGCGTTCGCCATTGGCACGTCTGGATGTCGCGACTGAGCTGACTCGAGATTTTGCCCCTAATGCCAGTCGCTATCTAGACCGCATAGACAAAGAGTCAGCACGAATGAATGAGTTAATTGAACAAATCATTCATATCCAGTCACTGCAAATGCAGCAATATACCATCGACAACTTAGAAAACGACACGGTCGATATTGCTGAAATTATCAGTGAGATTGGGCAAGACGTCTGTTTCGAGTTTCAAAATAAAGACGTGCAATGGCAATGGCAATCGCCCGATTCTGCACTATTAGCAGCATCAACAACTTCTTTGACAGTGTTAGGCAATCAAGAACAGCTGCATAGTGCCCTTGAAAATATTATTCGCAATGCCTTTATGCATACTGCTCCTAGTTCCAAAGTCATTGCTGAAATTAAAGAAGTAGAGACAGAGGATAAGACACCTGCGATTCAGATCAGCATAACGGACGAAGGCGGCGGTGTGGCAGAAAAGGATTTAGAGCGTATTTTTCAACCATTTGTACGGCTGGACTCTGCGCGGCATCGTGAAACGGGTGGTTATGGGCTAGGACTGGCCATCGTTCATGCAGTAGTGACCGCCCATAAGGGCTATATCCATACTTATAATCGCAAAGACGGAATACAAGGGTTGGTGGTACAAATAGTATTGCCGATAGGATCTAAAGAGGGTTGAGAAGTCATTTTAATCAATTCTATATAACTTGAGTACAGTGTGATGCTTACTTATTTTAAATTTCTATAATGCTCTCATTTGTATTATCTATAGTTAAATTCTAAATCCATAAACACCCTGGATCGACTATTACTAGCATAGTAAATACGCTCTTATCTTATATCTTTGATATATCGATAAGAGCATATTTTTAGAGAAAAAAGTAGACAATTGTATTTTTTTATGATTTCATACCATTCTTTATATTCATTTTTCGACATATATAAGACAGTCGGTATTAAAGTCAAGACAAACGGCATTGTCTCTCTGTATATATTCGGTAATACTAATATATACAGAGAGTAATAAAGATTTCAAGAAATAAAATGTCTTATTTTTCAATGATTAACACAAACAATAACCCATAAAGGCCTCATTGCTATAAGCTCATAAATCATTTTATTTCGTCATAACAACTCTCTACAAGATGGATCTTGTCTTTGGTTTTTAATTCTAACCATTCTGTAAGGGAGTACATGTCATGAACCGCATTTATAAAGTCATCTGGAATGAAGCCTTAAGTTGCTTTACCGCAGTCGGTGAGTATGCGAAGGGGCGTGGTAAGTCTTCCAAATCTAGTGTGAGCGCTAATGCTACCATCAATACAACATCTAACCTGTCTTCTATTCATACCTTGCGCTTGAGCGCGATAGGGCTTGGGCTGCTTGCGGCTGGCTTTGGCGTGCAAGCAAATGCTGAGGTCAATCATTCCAATATCATTCATATTACGGGTCACCAAAGCCATGGCAACGGAAATGGTTATGGCCACGAAAGCCATGGAAATGGTAACGGTTATGGTCATAATAACAATGGCAATAATGGCAATAATGGCAATAATGGCAATAATGGCAATAATGGCAATAATGGCAATAATGGCCTGAAATTTGATGGTGATACTGGTGGCACCATCATACGAAAACACGGCAAAACGTTAAATATTAAAGGTGGCGAAGCTGATACCACCAAGCTTGCTAGCGGCAATAACATAGGTGTGGTGGCTGATGGAAGTGATACCTTAACCATCAAACTGGCAAAAAATCTAACCGATCTAGAAAGTGCGATCTTCAATGGCGGCGTTGTCATTTCATCTACTGGTATCAATGCTGGTCATAAAAAAATCGTTAACGTAGATAGTGGTTTGATTAGTGCTAGTAGCAAAGAGGCGGTTAATGGCTCGCAACTGCATAGCTTAAGCAACACAGTAGCAGCGAATAAAACCAAATACTATAGCGTAAATTCAACCGCTAGCGGTAACGTAAACAATGGTGGGGCAATAGGCTATAACGCTATGGCCATGGGCGGCAACGCAAAAGCAACTGGCAGTCAAACCATTGCGATTGGTAGCTCGGAATCTGGGCAACAGACGATGGCGAGTGGTGAACAATCTATTGCTATCGGCGCAAATGTCGTCTCACGAGGTGGCTCTTCTATTGCCATCGGTGGAGACGATCTAAACCTAGCATCGATATACAATCTCGACGGGACTATCACTGACACCACTCTGAATAGTGGGACAGTAAATACCGCATTTAACGAATATGCTGGTCGAGATTTATTGGATCTAAGCGACCCCTATGCTGGACATACCGAATCGGGTGGTGCGGCTTCCATAGCAATCGGTGTTAAAGCCCGTACAGAAGGTCATCTTGCGACAGCGATAGGTACACATGCTAGCGCTTCTGAAACCGCCTCATCCGCATTCGGTGTGGCGTCTTCTGCTACCGAAAAAGGCGCGTTAGCACTTGGTGCAGGTGCTCAATCTGCTACCCAAAATGGAGTGGCACTGGGATCAAAATCTATTGCTAATGTCGCAGGCGGAGCCACTGGATTTGTGCCAATAGGGACTTTGTTCATCGATGAAAATGCCATTATTGCGACAAAAAGTGTGACACTCGGCGCTGTATCAGTTGGTACTGGGTCAGAAGGCGGTAACCGTCAGATTGTCAACGTTGCAGCGGGCACCAGTAATAGTGATGCAGTGAATGTCGCGCAGCTAAAGGGTTTGCAAAACGGTATCAACAGCACACTTGATAAAGGTATGGATTTCGGCGGTGATACTGGTACTCCTATCAACCGTAAACTCGGTGAACAGCTCATTGTAAAAGGTGGCGAGACAGATAGTGCAAAGCTGTCTAATAACAACAATATCGGTGTGGTTGCTGATGGATCTGATACTTTGACTCTTAAACTGGCAAAAGACGTCACAGGTTTAGATAGTGTCTCGACAGGTGCTAGTTTACTGAATGCCAATGGGCTCACTATTGCAGGCGGTCCAAAATTCACGGCAACGGGTATCAATGCAAATCATCAACAGATCAAAGGTGTGGCAAGTGGTGGTACAACAGCATCCAACGCTGCGAACATCGGCGACTTGAACAAAGCGATTACTGATGTGTCTGACTTGGGATTTGCATTAAAAGCTGCTGATGGCAACACTGTATCTAAGCCACTGGGACAAGCAGTCGAGGTGGTTGGCTCTAATAACAATATCGACACACGAGTAAATAATGGCAAAATCGAAGTTGAACTCAATGACAACCTTGATCTAGGTCATTATGGTAGCGTCAAAATGGGTAGTAGCTCACCTTTTGGACTGGGACCTGTTACGACCGTTAATAAACTGGGCCTTAAAACAGGTAATGCACTGCTCAACACTACTGTTAGTGGTTTAGGTATTGCAGTATCCTCACCTTTATCTACAACTCTTATATCCAGTGATGGTGTCAATATTATTGGTGGTCCAAGTGTCACTAAGAGTGGTGGTATTGATGCTGCTAATAAGAAAATCACAAACGTCGAGGCGGGCACAACTACTCTTGATGCAGTGAATTTTGGTCAATTAGAAGATGTATCAAATGTGGCAGATAGCGCTATACAGAATGTCATTACTCAAATAGATAGTACTGATGTCAAAACACTCAATAAAACTGACAATACCGCCAATTTCCTCACAGGTGATAACATCGTTCTCACCGCTGAGAACGGTGGTATTAAAGTGGCGACAGCAGATGAAGTTGCTTTCACTAGCGTCACTACAGGGGATACATTGCTAAACACAGCTGGTATCAGCTTCCTTGGTGGCAGTACCGTCAGATTGAGCAGCAGTGGCCTCAATAATGGTGGTAATCGAATCACCAATGTAGCGGATGGTAGCGCATTAGGCGACGCCGTCAATGTTAGTCAGCTCAACAGTTCATCTGCCGCTGCTAGAACCAAGGTTGTCAAAGGAACCAACGTATCTAGTGTCGATTTTTCAACCGATAGTGTCACAGGGCAAGACGTTTACACAGTCAATGCCAATGGCGCGACTACCTCAGCAGGCTCTTCAGCCGTCACGGTTACCGCAAGTGACAAAGACATGGCGACTAATACGACCGACTATGCAGTTGACTTGAGTGAAGCCAGCAAAGCCAGCTTAATGAAAGCTGACAGTGCCATGCAGACGGTCATTACTCAAATAGATGGCGCTGAGGTAAAAACGCTTGATCAAACTGACAGCGCGGCCAATTTCCTCACAGGTGATAACATCGTTCTCACCGCTGAGAACGGTGGTATTAAAGTGGCGACAGCAGATGAAGTTGTTTTCACTAGCGTTACTACAGGCGATACATTGCTAAACACGGGTGGTGTCAGCTTCCTTGGCGGCAGTACAGTTAGCCTAAGCAATAGTGGTCTCAATAACGGCGGGAATAAAATCACTAACGTAGATGATGGTGAGGAAGATACAGATGCTGTCAATGTTGGCCAGTTAAATACAACCAATAGCACCGTTGACTTGGGTTTGAACTTTATCGGAGATGATACCGCAGTTGTCGTTAATCGCAAACTAGGTCAGACATTGACGGTTCAAGGCGGCGCAACAGAATTAACTGAGAACAATATCGGTGTCATCGCTGATGATGAAGGCAATCTAAACGTTAGATTGGCTGAAGATGTAGTACTTGGTAAAAATGGTAGCGTGAGAATGGAAAACACGGTACTGAATAATGCAGGCATAACCATCACTGATGGCCCTAATCAGACCATTACGCTTAGCAATGAAGGGCTTGATAATGGTAATAATAGAATTATCAAAGTCGCTGAAGGAATTGCACCAAGTGATGCCGTCAACTTTGCACAGCTCACAACGACCAATAATGAAATTGCTAAAGGTATCAAAATAGGTGATGGCAATAGCGACAATGATCAGCAATTTGCATTGGGTGATACTATCAATGTCACAGGTGATAGCAATCTGACTACTATTGCTTCTGAGACCGGTGTTCAGGTCAAGCTAAATAATCAGCTAGACCTAGGGGACACTGGCAGTATGCAAGTAGGTAATAGCATCATGAGTGATGCAGGCTTTACCTTCGTTAATAATGGCTTAGGTAGAATGGTCTCACAGGTCTCATTGAGTAGCCGTGGCTTAGACAATGGAGGCAACACTATCCGCAACGTTGGGGAAGGTGTGCTAGATACAGATGCTGTAAATGTTGGGCAATTAAAAGAAGTGACTATTGCCTTAGATCAAGGGTGGGGAGTTACGGCTCAAGGTGATATTGCTACCATGGTCAAACAAGGAGATGCTCTCGATCTGAACAGTAGAGATGGTAATATCAAAGTATCTAGAACATCAGTGAATGATGCCACTGCCTTTGCTGCTAGTACGGGACTACAAGATGCAGCAATACCTACCAATGCTAATGATATTAGCTTTGATCTAAACCCAGATATCATCTTAGATAGTGTAACCACTGGTGATACCATTATGAATGACAATGGGTTGACCATTACAGGTGGTCCAAGCATCACGAAAAATGGCATTGATGCCGCTGATAACAAAATCACCAACGTCCAAAATGGTGAAGTTTCGGCAGAAAGCCAGGATGCTGTAAACGGTAGCCAGCTTTATGCACAAGGGAGTGGTATCAGTAGCATTATCGGTGGTGACACTGTCTACAATTCTGAGAGTGGTACATTCACCAACAGTAATATCGGTGGAACAGGTGAGGGCAATATAGATGGTGCGATTGCTTCTATCAGACAAGGCACCATTGAAATCAATGAAAATGTGCAGGTCAACACCACGAACATTGCCACTAACACAACCAATATTTCTACCAATACAAATGATATCGCTACGAATACTAGTAATATCACTACCAATACAACTAATATCGCTACGAACACTAGCAATATTATGACTAACACCACGAACATTAAAACCAACACGGACAAGCTTGATGCTGGACTCAATTTTGGTGCAGACAGTGGCGCTAATATCAACAAGCCAGTTGGAGACGGTAGTGTCCTAAGCTTTACAGGTGGTAATAACATAACCACTACCGCAGAGGGCAGTAGTATCAAGTTTGATTTAAACGGTAACATCAGTGTTGATAGTGTCACAGTGGGTACGACGGTTATCAATAGTAGTGGCATCAGCATGCAAGATGGCCCAAGCATGACTACTCAAGGTCTATATGCTGGTAATCAGCGCATAACAGGTGTCGCTGATGGTGTCGAAGCGACAGATGCGGTCAACTACAGCCAACTGAGTGCGCTAGATAGTAGACTAAATAACAATATGAGCGATCTAGGCTATAAAATTGGTGAAGTCGAAGAGAATGCTAACGCTGGTATTTCAGCAGCAATGGCGATGTCTTCATTACCGCAAGCTTATATTGCAGGCAAGTCAATGATTAGTGGTGGTGTCGGTACGTATAATGGAGAAAGCGCGGTTGCTGTTGGTTTTTCCAAATTATCAAATGATGGCCGTTGGGTCATGAAGATAAATGGTACCGCAGATACTCAGGGCAATGCAGGCGGCGCGATTGGCGCAGGCTTCCATTTTGATTAAAGAGGTCGTTCAATTATGATTGTCAATCAAATATAAAAAAGCAAGACATCGAATGTCTTGCTTTTTTACGGGTAAATAATAGGTATTATACACAATTATTAAGCAGTAAATTCTAAGCAATAAAAAGCGCTTGTACCTTATGTTGTACAAGCGCTAGTACCTATTATAGAAGTCACATTCATATAGTTGAGTTCAAACAATTTCGATACAAGGAAGCCGAGTGCAAGCTATACGTTAGTATGTTTAGCGAGGATGACAATGTAGCGGATTTGTATGGGTTTGACTATACTCTAAACATCGCAGCATTTGGTGTTAATCCAACATAAGCCATGCCAGCTTGATTCATCCAATGAGGCTGCACAATGCCGTGTTGCAAAATCGCATGAATGTCTCTATGCGCTCTTTCTATTCTATGCTGTTTATACAATGAAGCAGTGCCAGCCACCGCATAAATTTCAGATACCATCGCTCGGGCTTCTCTTGCGGCCTCGCACGACGCTGCCCAGACATCCGCAAGTTGCACATCGGTAAAGGTGTTCTGTTGCTGTGATTCGTCCCACAATGTCTCGACGCTATTATGTAACTGTAAGCGCCTAGATGCTAATAGAGTTGTACTCTTTGCGATGGCAGCTTGTACGGTTGCACGGTCGCGTAGATCTGGACTCTTACCAGGCGTGACTCTCTCAAGACACATGTCAATCAGGTCGTCCATTGCGGCCTTTAATACACCTAGAGACATGGCGGCACAACCTGCTGCATTGATACAACCAATAGGTAAGCGACTATAAGCATTATCGATAGCGACAGGGCTATCAAACCCAACAGCGTAAGCTTCTTTTACAAAGGCATCTTTGATGACTATGTCGTGACTGCCTGTGCCATTCAATCCGCCAACATTCCACGTATCAATGACTTCTACTTCTGTCTTTGGAATAAAAAACAGTTTTAGATTTGCTCCTGGCCCCAGAGTGGTTGGAGATCCTTCTGAGACCACCAAACAGCGCAGCACAAACCAATCCGCCAATTCACATCCAGATACTAGTGTCCATCGACCAGATACCATATAGCCATTATCGACCACTGTGGCAACGCCCTCGGGGCGGGCTGAGTTGGCATAAACGTGGGAGGGGTCGTTGTATATCTCTTTCATACTAGACTCGTCTAAAAACCTGCCAAACGTACACGCTAAATGGTTATTCCAAACGATCCAAGCCACTGAAGATTCAGCACTGGCTAAGGTCTCATATACTTTCAAGGTTTCTACAGGATTGCCTTCCCATCCTCCCAGTGATTTTGGCAACCCCATTCTAAACAAGGCGGATTCTGAAAGCTGCTTGACCACGGTCGGTGCAATTTTTCTAGCGGCTTCAGTATCCTCTCTAGCGGATATAGCTAATGGAAAAATCTCAGTAGCTGCGTCAGAAGGTAGAAGGTCTGTCTTGTTTAGCGAAGTGTTATCGTCCATTATCCCCAACCTTTTATAATTGATAAAACAGTGTAATTATTTATAATCAATGAATTTTAATTAATTCTATATTTGACATATAAAGTATTTTATCAAAAATATTCAACAGTTGCTCACTATATAATCAATAATTTGCATATATGCCATATTGTATTGAAAGATGAATGATTAGAAGGGATGTAACGATATTGATTAGTCATCTTTAGCAACTTATTGAGACTTTGGGGCATCAGGCTGCACCATAGGATCTGCATCTGTAAAGGCTTTTAGCCTGCGGCAATGTGCATCAATTTCTATAATATTGGGATAAGCGCTGAGATCTACTTTGAAGCGGCGAGCAGAAGCGACTTGCGGAATGAGATAGCAATCTGCAAGCGTAGGGTTGTCACCGTAGCAAAATTTCCCACGAGTTTTATCTTTTGCTAGTATTTTTTCCAAAGCGGCAAAACCTTCCGTTATCCAGCGATTACACCATGTAATGACATCTTCCTCGTCTACCGAAAGCTCATTACGCAAATATTGCAAGATACGGCGGTTATTAAGGGGGTGAATGTCGCAGCCAATCATGGCGCTAATGGCACGTACTTGCATGCGTCCAGACGCATCTTTAGGCAATAGTGGGTTGTCAGGATAAATATCCTCTAACCATTCCAAGATAGCGGGGCTTTGATAAAGTAATAAATCGTCGGCTTGTAAGACAGGCACCAACCCTTGTGGATTGAGTAATTTAAATGCGCTTTCTAATTGCTCGTCTTGAGCCAAGTTGACCGCGATGTAGTCATAATCCAGGCTCTTTAGGTTCATCGCAATACGAGTACGGTAAGAGGTGCTACTACGAAAGTAGCCATAGAGTGCCATCATTATGAATTCCCTTTTATTATGGTATGTTGTGAGTGAAATAAGCAGTTATAATTCGTTATAGCATTCTTATTTAATGCAATTAATATAAGTATCTTGATATTAAGTCTTTATTTCAATGATGTTTATTTGAATTAACCTAACAAATCATTAATCGAGCAAGCCATGCCAGCAGCTGAAAACCTTATAGACAAATCTGCTACCACCAATAAAAACCAAGGTGGGGTACAGTCACTTGAGATTGGGCTGTCGATACTAGATGTGCTTATCGACCGCAATGAACCTATGATGCTAAAGGACATCGCTGAAGCCATGCAAATGCATCCAGCAAAGTGTCACCGGTATATGGTTAGCCTCATCCGCAAAAATTACGCTCGGCAGCTAAACGATGGGCGCTATGGACTAGGTATTCGAGTCAATGCACTTAGTCATAACGGGGTCAGTTCAAATAACATCTTGGAGCGACTGACTCATGCGGCCAATGAGATCAAAGATATCTTCAACTGCGGGGTGCAAATTGCCAAATGGTTCAGCGAAGGCCCTATCATTATTCAATCTGTTGAGCCAGACAGTCCAATCAGTATCATTACTCGCATTGGTTCACGTATGCCACTGACGACGTCGGCGACAGGTCAGCTGTTTGCCAGTTATCAATCTGACGCGATTATCCAACCACTAGTGATGGCTGAATGGCATACAAGCGATGAAACAGCTAAAGTAGAACAGTGGCGGAACTTTACTCAACTACAAGCCAACATTCGTACCCATGGCTATGCAACTGTCACGGGTGATATGGTGATGGGTATTAATGCCATTACCATTCCTATTATCGTACCTCAGCAGACAGATGATATCACCAGTCAGTCTACGGTTACCGTTGAATCAGCTACTCAGAGCTTGCCATTAGAGTATGCCATTACGGTCATCGGAACCACAGAGCAGTTACCGATGAGCGAGCAACATCATGTGGTCGAACAAATATTAGCGATAGCACAGCGTTATCAACTAGCATAGCCAGTATTTTGTGCTATAAGCTAACTGGCTATCGCATCAAAAGATTTATTTTCGAACATCATCTAATGATATTTATCCTCTAAACCATACAGGCGTTACTGGCCGCTTTTGCCTTCTCGTATACGTTGTCAGCGTCTAGGCCAGTCGCATTGACTTCATCAAGGTAATGTTGAGAGCCTTCTATTAATGGGCCTCTCCAATCCGGGTCATTGAGTGGATCAGGGATGTCAATCATAATATCGCCTTTTGCTTTGGCGGCGGCCATCGCTTTGGCATTACTGACGTCAAATACCTTAGAGATATGCGCTGCCAGCTCTGCACCAGAATTGTCATCAATCACTTTTTTGAGGTCATCAGGCAAACTGTTATATTTATCTTTATTCATACTGATAACGAAGGTGGAATTGTAAAAAGGAATGTTGGTGTGCGTATTGATTAGCTCATCAAGGCGAAAAGCTTGGATAGGCTGCCAAGTAAAACTAAGCCCATCAATGACGCCGCGCTGAAGAGAGGTATAAGTATCGCTGGCAGGCATGCCGACAGGTGCGGCGCCAGTCGCTTCGATGATGTGGCTAGCAACCGCAGAAGGTTGGCGAATACGTAGACCTTTCATATCGGCTGGCGTGCGAATCGGCTTATCAACTGTATGAAGCGCACCTTGACCAGTCCCTATCAAAGCGAGCAAATGAGTGTCTTCGTATTCATCTTTAATGACACCTTCATCATATAGCTTATGAAGTATACAGCTCTGCTGCTGTGCAGTATTTGTGATGCCTGGCAACTCTACGATTTGAGTCAAAGGGAATCGTCCTGCTGTATATCCTTGCGCTTGCATACCAATATCCACACTACCTTTCGCTGTAGCATCATAAGTAGACCCTGGTTTGCTGAGCGTCGCAGAAGGGTATATCTCAACCTTTAATCGGCCTTTTGATTCCGCTTCAATTTTCTTTGCCCAAGGTTCCAATGCTTCGGTGTTTATGTTGTCAGTGGCAGTCATAAAATGCGAGAATCGCAACGTCGTCACTTCACCTGTATCCGTAGATGTGCTGACCGATTGGTCGTTATTGGAGCAGCCACTCATTGCAAGCGAGGCAGCCAAGAGTATTCCTAGAGGGGTTTTTACTTTCATCATAGAATCCTTTCATGATGGTTAGGGCATGGTTCGCTACCTATTGATACCTAAGGCGTGTCGTTAATCATCACTTTTAGGCTTAAAGCGATAATTAATCAGTCATATGAAAAAAGGTAGCAAATAAAATGATAGGGCAGTTACTCACCGACAGGCGCGATTTCTCTTGCTTCAGCCAATTCGTCACTGTGCAAAAACTGCGTATGTGCTGGCGCGCGTTTGGTACGAGACCACTCATCTAGCATGTCTTGCTTGATGGCGTCTGTAATCATCGAGACTTTGTCTTCTGAGGTCGGATCATCATAGGTCAGCTCGAGGCGATGCCCATTGGGATCAAAGAAGTAAATAGAGTGAAAAATACCGTGATTGGTCACGCCAATGACGTCAATGCCACCTTGTTCTAAATGCGCTTTGGCTATCAGTAGCTCATTACGGTCTTTGACCTTTAGCGCCAAATGCTGCACCCAATTTGGGGTGTTTGGATCAAAACCCATCTCAGGTTGATTGGGTACTTCAAAGAAAGCCAATACATTGCCACTACCAGCATTCAAGAAGACATGCATATAAGGGTCAAAGGCTTTGGTTGAAGGCACATGGTCTTCTGCGAAGGCTAAGATGAAATCCATGTTTAGGTGTTCTTGATACCATTCAACGGTTTCTTTGGCATCTTTGCAGCGATAAGCCACATGATGAATTTTTTCAATGGTAAAGCTCATATCAAACTCCTTTTGATAGGGCGTGTCGTTAATATCAATAGACAAACTGCCAGTGCTGATAGACGGTATGTCATTATTTTCTGACAGTTTGAATATACTTTTACGCCTTTTTTATATACGATTGTTATTTATCAAAATCGAAGCTAAGCGCTGGTAATATCTTGCCGCGTACTTCACCAAATCCAACACGAATACCATCTTTTTCGCTATAGCCTTTCATAATGACCGTGTCACCATCTTCGATAAAACTGCGCGTCTCGCCGCCTTTTAGCGTGACTGGTTTGGTAGCGTTCCAAGCAATCTCTAGCATCGAGCCATAAGAGTCAGGCGTTGGCCCTGAAATCGTGCCTGAGCCCATCATGTCGCCGACTTCAACTTTGCAGCCAGTGATGGTGTGGTGGGTGAGCTGCTGTGCCATTGACCAATACATATATTTAAAATTGGTCTCGCAAATGACCGTCGCTTTTTCTGCATCTTTAGGTAGTAACTCAACGGACAGATGGATATCAAAGCTGTTATCACTCGATTTTTCATTGAGGTAAGCCAGCGGCTTGGGTTCTTGTGCTGGACAAGCTGTTTTAAACGGCGCCAATGCATCCATAGTGATAATCCAAGGGGAAACTTCAGACGCAAAGGTTTTGGCATTAAATGGACCTAATGGCACGTATTCCCACTTTTGTATGTCCCGGGCTGACCAATCATTGAGCAAAACCATACCAAAGATATGATCAGAGGCATCATCCACCGCGATTGGTTGACCGATATGATTGCCTTTACCAACGACAAAGGCAGTCTCTAACTCAAAATCCAAGCGCTTACAGGCAGAAAAAATAGGACGGTCATCAGGATTGGGTTTTAGCTGGCCTGATGGGCGTACGATATCCGTTCCGCTCACGATGACAGTGCTGGCACGTCCGTTATAGCCGACGGGCATTTCGTTCCAGTTAGGCAGTAGGGCGTTGTTTGGATCACGGAACATGGTGCCGACGTTGGTCGCATGTTCTTTAGAAGAGTAGAAGTCTGTAAATCCAGGCACTCGTACAGGCAAATGCATGGTGACGTCTGCTTGTTTAAACAGCGCCTTTTTCTGTAAGTCTGCATTGTCACGTAAGGTAGCATTGTCGCTGGACAGTAGCGTTTGAATGGTTTGACGTGCCTGCGTCCAGTTGTCTCGACCTGAGTCGATAAAAGCATTTAGAGTAGATTGGTTAAAATAAGGACCACCATTCAAACTTAATAGCCCTTCTGTCTCTAATACAGACAAATCAAGCACGTGCTCACCGATAGCAACACCAGCGCGGTGTTTGCCACTTTTGGTATCGCTAAAAATGCCATAAGGAAGATTGTGAATAGAAAAGTCAGAGTCAGAGGCGATATTGATAAATGAGGTGAGAGTATTGTCAATCGTTGACATGGTTTGCTCCTTGCTAATATTAATTACGTTATAATTAACTACTTACGTATAATGTAATTTATTGATATATCGATTGCAAGTTTTTTGTGCAATGTCTTTCGTGAAAAGCTTCTTTGAAAAGTTATTACCGTTGTTTTGACTACATGGTTTTGACTAGGGCATGCCCTAAATACTGCACACAAAAAAAGGCTGAGCAATCGCTCAGCCTTTTTTATTGGTATCTGTTTTTTACTAGGTTACGTTTTTAATGCGTGATTAAATCAGTCTTTTAAGACTTCAACCATCGCATTGGCAACATAATCGATATTGCTGCTGTTCAAGCCCGCAACACACATACGCGAGTTAGATACCATGTAGATACCAAACTTGGTTTGTAGCTGTTCGACTTGCTCAGGAGTGAGACCAGTAAAGCTGAACATACCGTTTTGATCGGTCAAGTAATCAAAGCTACGACCAGGGATTTTAGCTTCTAATACTGACTTTAGCTTGGTACGCATAGATTTGATACGGTCACGCATCGCGTAAACTTCACCAACCCATTGCTCATGTAATACTTCGTCATTCATCACGATATCGACGACACGACCACCATGTGATGGTGGGCTTGAGTAGATGCGGCGTACAGTCGCATTTAGCTGACCGAAGACGCGTTTGGCTTCATCTGCTGTTGGGCAAACGACAGATAGACCGCCGACACGCTCACCGTATAGCGATAAGTTTTTAGAGAATGAGTTGCTCACAAATAGTGGCAGCCCCATATCTACGGCTTTACGGATAGCGTAAGCATCGCTGTCCATGTCTTCGCCAAAACCTTGGTAAGCAATGTCCATGAATGGAATCAATTCACGAGCTTGGATGACGTTTAGCACGGTATCCCACTGCTCACGGGTCAAGTCCATACCGGTTGGGTTGTGGCAGCAAGGGTGTAATAATATGACGTCGTTTTTGTTCAACGTTTCAAAAAACGCAATCATCTCGTCAAATTTGATGCTACTAGTTGTTTTGTCGTAGTACGGATATTTACCGACTTCAACATCAGAGCCTTCAAAGATAGCAATGTGGTTGCCCCACGTTGGATCACTCACGTAGCACTTGGCTTGTGGGAACCATTGATGCATGAACTCTGCACCTACTTTCAACGCACCAGAACCGCCGATAGTCGCGATGGTCGCAACCAAATCGTCTTTTAAGATTTGAGCGTCTTTACCAAACAGCAATTCTTGACAGCCTTTACGGTGTCCTGGTAAGCCAGCCATCGGTAAGTATGGACGAGGAGATACTGGGTCTGCAATACGCTGCTCAGCGATTTTTACACACTCGAGTACTGGCAACTTGCCATCCTCATCATAATAGACGCCCACGCCTAAATTTACTTTATCCGGGTTGTTGTCTGCTGCAAACTTGTCCATCAATCCTAGGATTGGATCACCCGCATAATAATCGATACGTTCAAACATTTTTTTTCCTTACAAGAGATATAAATTGAGGCGTTAAAAAGAATAGAGCAAATCGGCCGTTAACTCAATATCAGATTCAGTTATTCTGGTGAATTTATAAAATAATTAACGAAGGAATGCCCTCAACTCAATCAATGGCCAGCTAGATGGGTTAAAAATGATCAAATCTTGCCAAACAGCATCAAATAGCCAGTTAGCGTTTCGATATTATCTGCGTCATCTTATCATTTGCTTTACCTTGCTCATTTTCTGAGTCGCCCAACAATAATACTCAAATACGCTGTAAATCGTTAAAGTGGCTCGAAAAATACGTTTGCAAAAACATCTTAAACGCGATGGTCGCTGGTGACAAAGCACGAGACGCCCGTTGATAGATAAAGAACTGACGCATTCTAACAGGCTGTGCCAGTGGTCGCATTTGTAAACCGTTGGCACTTACCCAGTCGATAACTTCGGGCATGTAGGGCAGGCACAGCGTAATGCCAAATCCTTGACGGGTCATCTCAAGCGCCGTGGACATAAAATTGACTTTATAGCGCGCTTGCTGGATATGAGTGGTGATACGCTCGTCCAGTTCCGCGGTCACTTGCTCTATAAATGGCCCTTGCAGCGTGATGAGTGGAATGTCTAATAAATCCTGCCATGTAATTTCACTCTTTTGTGCCAATGCATGGCTATCTGGCATGACCACGCAAAATGGCAACTGATATAACAAATCTGCCCTGATGTTATCCTCCGTCTCCGTAAAGTCAAGCTCGGTACCGACTCCTAAATCTACTTCGATATCTTGGATATGTCTCAGTAAGTTCTCTGCAGAGCAATCTACCAACGACACGCTAATCTCGGGATGTTTTTTGGCAAACTGAGCGATCACTGCTGGCATAGAGGAAGCTGCGAACTGGGAAACGGCCAGTCGCACTTGACCTTGCGCTAGGCTGGTCAAGCTACTCGCTTCATTTTCAAACAGTTGCATCTCATTCAAGATGCGCCGTGCTTGTGGCAATAGATGCCGTCCGACTGCGGACAAAGACAGCTGGCGCGTCGTACGGTCGAATAACACGATACCGAGGCTAGACTCTAATTCTTTAATCAAACCACTAACGGCAGATTGTGTCAAATGCATCTGATCGCTGGCACGAGTGAAACTGCCATTGTCAGCGACTTGGATAAATGCGGTGAGTTGGCGAATGCTGATATTCATAAGTAAACCTGATAAATAAATCATAAAAAACAATTAGTCTTATAAATAAACCTAATCTAATATAAATACAACGTCAACAATAAAGATTGATTATCAATCGTTTTATGGACTTTTACTACTAACCGACTTTTTACCACCAATTGAAATTAAGGATGATTACAATGGCAGATTTATTTGAAAACCCAATGGGCCTGAATGGGTTTGATTTTGTTGAATTCGCCTCACCTCAACCTGATGCTGTCGAGGCATTGTTCAAACAGCTTGGCTTTACACATGTGGCCAACCATCGCTCAAAGGACGTTGCGCTATACCGTCAAGGTGACATCAATCTTATCCTAAACCGTGAGCCAAAAAGCCAAGCCAGTTACTTCGTTGAAGAGCATGGTGCTGGTGCTTGTAGTATGGGTTTTCGCGTACAAAACTCCCAAAAAGCTTATGAGCGTGCTATCGAAATGGGCGCGCAGCCAGTAGAGGTGCCAACTGGCGTGATGGAGCTGAGACTACCTGCTATCAAAGGCATTGGTGGTTCATTGATTTATTTGATTGACCGTTATAAAGATGGCGAGTCTATCTATGATGTCGATTTTGAGTTTTTTGCAGACATCGATAGAAACCCTGTCGGGTATGGTTTCAAAGTCATCGACCATTTAACCCATAACGTCTACCGTGGGCGTATGGCGTATTGGGCAAACTTTTATGAGCGCATCTTTAATTTCCGTGAAATCCGTTTCTTTGATATCAAAGGTGAATACACAGGGCTGACCAGTAAAGCCATGACGGCTCCTGATGGCAAAATTCGTATTCCGCTAAATGAAGAAGCCAAACAGGGCGGTGGCCAAATCGAAGAGTATTTGATGCATTTCAATGGCGAAGGCATCCAACATATTGCGCTGGCTTGCGACGATTTATTTGCCAGTATCGATAAGCTAAAAGCGGCTGGCATTCCGCTCATGACCGCACCAACTGCTGCTTACTATGAAATGTTGAGTGAGCGCTTGCCAAACCATGGCGAAAATGTGGCTGAATTGCAAACGCGTGGCATTTTATTAGATGGCACGACTGAAGGTGGCACACCGCGTCTACTGCTCCAGATTTTTTCTGAAACCATCTTAGGTAGCCCAGTGTTTTTTGAGTTTATCCAACGCAAAGGCGATTATGAAGACGGCTTTGGTGAAGGTAATTTTAAGGCATTGTTTGAGTCGATAGAACGCGATCAAGTACGTCGCGGCACGGTTGGTCAGCCAGAGACTGAAACACCATAAAACCACTCTACACTCAAAAAATTCAACAACTGGACAAGACAAAAGGAGTTTGGCTTGTCCTCATGTACTCTTCAATAGGTACGTTACTTAAAAGCACGAGTACAAATGTCACAAGTGCAAAGGTAACGTACGGATTGCGATAAAAGGAATGCAGGCATGGAACGCCTATCACATATAGACCCTCTCAATACAGCCATCGGTACCAATAGCGTTGCAACTAACAAGCAAAGCGACGATGCGCCCAGTCGTCCTAACGCGACGAATAAAAAACAGCCGTATATCTCGCACCAGCCAGATAGTAATGGTCATATTCACTATAGTGATGATGAGAATGCGATGTGGCAAGCGTTGCTAGCGCGTCAAGCTCAGCATATACCCAATCGCGCTTGTCCTGCATATCTAGAAGGCTTGAAAAAGCTGAATTTGCCCCCCAGTCGCATTCCACAACTGCATGATATCGACGACGTTCTGCAAGCGACCACTGGCTGGCAAACGGCTGCTGTTCCTGCCTTAATCAGCTTTGGAAAATTCTTCAAATTACTGGCCAACAAATCGTTTCCTGTGGCGACTTTTATTCGTCGATTCGATGACATGGACTATATCGAAGAGCCTGATATCTTTCATGAAATCGTCGGACATTGCCCACTGTTGACACATCCTGCGTTTGCGACATTTAATGAGACGTATGGCAAGTTGGGTCTGAATGCCAGCAAAGAAGAAAGATGGTTTCTGGCACGGCTCTACTGGTTTACCATCGAGTTTGGTCTGGTCGGACAAACTCAAGATAATCGCCGAATCTATGGCGGCGGCATTTTAAGCTCACCATCTGAAACAGTCTATGCGCTTAGAGAGCATTCTGATCAGCAAGGTGAAAGCCTACATCAAGTAGAGCGCCAACCAGAGCATCGTGCGTTTGATTTACTCGACGTACTCCGCACCCCTTATCGAATCGACCATATCCAACCAATTTACTATGTGATTGATGATTTGGATACGCTATTTGACATCGTCGATAGCGATATCATGGGAGTGGTCAAAAAGGCCATGTCAATGGGTCTGTTTGAGCCAAGTTATCCTATAAAAAATGCCTGATTGATTTATGGTGTTAAAGATAGTTTTTATACGATATAAAATGAAGTAGTGAAGTATAAGCGTCAACATGGACGTACATTTCTTAATTAATATAAAAGGACATAATAATGACGACATTATCACAAGACAGCTGCGAAGCTTGTCGTATCGGCGCACCGAAAGTCGACGATGCTAAGGCGCATGAGCTGTTGCAGCAGATTCCTGATTGGTCGTTGATTGAAGTGGATGGTATCAAGCAATTACAACGTCAATATAAATTCAAAAACTTCGTCACGGCAATGGCATTTGCCAATCAGTTGGCAGACATTGCAGAAGCAGAGGGGCATCATCCGGGCATGCTGGTAGAGTGGGGCAAGGTGACCGTCACTTGGTGGTCGCATAGTATCAAAGGTCTACATCGCAATGATTTTGTCATGGCGGCTAAGACCGATCGCTTGCTAGATTGAGCGTAAAACGACTCGTCAATTCGAAAACTAAATTTAACTGGCAACATAAGGATGTGTGATGCCTCCAAGAATTCTCACCCATATCTCCCCTCAGCAAGCCTTCATCATATCAGCCATCGTTATCGCCATCATGGGTGTTACCATGATCGGCTTTGGTTGGGTGCCGCATCTCTCATTGATACTCGCCATCTGTGTCTTATTAGGCATTGGCGCCTT
>NZ_QJSU01000003.1 GCF_003217155.1 Psychrobacter fozii | reverse complement strand
CGTCGCTTCAATGTTCACGACAGGAATCGCGTCACCCGCATCGTTAATCGTGCCAGTGCCTATCACGCCGCCAATCTCAAGCGTGGTGGTTTCATCGTTCTCAAGAATGGCATCATTGAGTGCAGGATAGCTGACGGTAAAGTCGGTGACCCCAGCAGGAACGGTGATGGTGCCCGCTACTGGATCATAGGTGACACCGTTGCTAAAGATGAGATCAGCAGGGTCGCTACTGTAATCACCAGCGGTTGCACTGCCATCCGTTAAATCAAAGTCATAGGTGACGTCAGCTTCGGTGACGCCATTGACGGTGACACTGTGCACGAGGGTATCGCCCTCGGTGGCACTGGCGTCGCCAACTGTGACGGTCGGTTTGTCGCCCTCGTTTACGGTGCCGTCTGTCGCGTCTTCATCGAAGATGGTGGCAGTATCGGTGGCGGTGCCAATGGCGGCATTCAGCGCATTACTGATACTCATGCTCAGCGCTTCTGAGACTTCATAGATGGCATCGTCATTCGGGGTGATGGTGAACGTTGGCAGGATGCTGCTACCCGCTGGAATGGTCACGCTAACCCCAGCTATGGCGTCAGCCACGCTGATGGTTTGCGTGCCATTGGCATCCGTAAAGGTGATGCTGTCAATATCGCTGGCATCGATGTCGCCAAGGTTTAAGGTGGCGGTGACGTTGCTGTCTTTGTCCGTCGCCCCTGTTTGGCTGATGGCAAAGACGATGCTGTCGCCTACACCTTCGGTGGCGCTGTCCGTCGTCGCTTCAATGTTCACGACAGGAATGGCGTCACCAGCATCATTAATGGTACCGGTGCCACTATCAGCCCCAATGGTTAAGCTGGTGGTTTCATTGTTCTCAAGAATGGCATCATTGAGTGCAGGATAGCTGACGGTAAAGTCGGTGACCCCAGCAGGAACGGTGATGGTGCCGGTGGCAGCGTCATAAGTGACGCCATCACTAAAGACTGGGACGTTGGTAAAGTCGGTCACCTCTGTGGCGCTATTACCCGCCAAGTCAAAGTCATAGGTGACGTCGGCTTCGGTGACGCCATTGACGGTGACACTGTGCACGAGGGTATCGCCCTCGATGGCACTGGCGTCGCCAACTGTGACGGTCGGTTTGTCGCCCTCGTTTACGGTGCCGTCGGTCGCGTCTTCATCGAAGATGGTGGCGCTGTCTGTGGCGGTGCCAATGCTGGCATTGAGCGGATTGCTGATCTCAAGCACCAAACTTTCTGATTGTTCATAAACCAAGTCATCAACTACAGTAAAGGTAATGGCTGGTGCAGACGTGCTGCCCGCTGGGATTGTGACCTGAATACCTTCATCGAGGAATGTCTGAATATCTGTTACATTATCTAAAAATATAACCTTACCATTAATATCGGTATAGCTGATTGATGCAATATCAGCCGCTTCTATTGTGCTATCCGCTAACTTGACATCTACAGTCGTAGGAAATTCGCTTAAGTTGTTCTGAGATACTTCAAATACCAAACCATTACTAACACCTTCAATGGCTTCCGCTTTAGTCGCTGCGATATCAACCACTGGTTTGTCGCCACCCAAAGCTGGATTATTAGGATCCACAGGTGTACTGCCGTCAGTAGTGCCATCATCATAGATGGTCGTACTTACGGTGTCATCGTCAGTACTAATAGTTGCTGTTCCTGATGTGACTGCAACGACCTTAACGGTAAAGTTTTCTGGGCCTTCAAACACATTGTCATCAGTGATTGGTACAGTGACATCCACTGAGGTTTGTCCTGCTGGGATAGTGATATCTTGTGTTACAGGCGTTGTATAATCAGCTGACCCTTCAGTACTGCCATCACTAATAATAACAGTAACGATCGTATCTTCAGTGCTCGGATTACTTAAGCTAACGGTATAAGTCGCTTCATTTGCACTGCCATCAGCAGCCGTTTCACTCAAGGTTTTAGTACCACTAATGCTCACAACTGGGGTGTCATTACCTACCGATAGATCAGTAGGATCAACTGGTGTGCTACCGTCAGTAGTACCATTATCATAAATGGTAGTTGTGACACTATTACTATCTGGTCCAACAGAGGCTGTACCGGATATGACTTCAGTTACCGTAACTATAAAGTCTTCTGGGCCTTCAAACAAATTGTCATCCGTGATCGGTACAGTGACATTCACTGACGTTTGACCTGCTGGGATAGTGACTGTTTGAGTTATAGGTGCTGTATAGTCCTCACTACCTTCAGTGCTACCGCCACCAATCGTAACAGCGACCACAGTGTCTTCATTGCTTGGTTTGCTAAGATTAATCGTATAGGTTGCTTCATTCGAGCTGCCATCAACAGTCGTTTCGCTCAAGCTCTCGGTGCCTGTGATACTAACTATTAATGGATAGTCTGCGGTGATAGTCGCTTGATTCGACTGCAAGCCATTGGTGTCAGATACTACATAGTCAACTGGTGTTGGATCAGTGATAAACCCCGACTCTGGTGTAAAGCTAATCTCTCCTGTCGCGGGGTCAACTTGCCAAGTACCTTCACCATCTACCACTAAGCTGGTGAATTCATTGCCTGTAACAGGGTCGATTAATTTGACGGTCGTTGGATCTAAGTCATTTTCAGAATCACTATCATTTGCCACGACATCGATGGTGATTGGTTGACCTGTTTCACCTAAGACAGTGTCATCTTCAGCAATAGGAGCAGTTTGTGGATAGTCAATAACGATGGTCGCTTGGTTCGACTGCAAGCCATTGGTGTCAGATACTACGTAGTCAATTGGTGTTGGATCAGCGGTAAAACCTGACTCTGGTGTAAAGCTAACCTCTCCTGTCATAGGATCAACTTGCCAAGTACCTTCACCATTTATCACTAAGCTGATGACTTCATTGCCTGTAACAGGATCGATTAATTTGACGGTCGTTGGGTCTAAATCATTTTCAGGATCGCTATCATTTGCCACGACATCGATAGTGATTGGCTGACCTGTTTCACCCAAGACAGTGTCATCTTCAGCAATAGGAGCATTATCGTTATCGTTATCATCATCATCACTAGCGAGACCAGCAATCAAACCAACCAGTCCCAATCCAGCCGCGGCAGGTATCCACCAAGGTATGGCCGCTGCAATATACTCTTCACCGCCAAGCGCCTGTCCTTCTACATCACCGACTTCTAGTTGAGTCACATAATCGTAGGTTTCGCCAGTATCAGGAATGTAGTAATAGTACTCGCCATCTTCAGCAATACCGACTAAAGCACTGTCTGGATTATCGTAGAAGCCTTCTATAATCAGATCGCTGTCTACCCCTTCTTCTTCGAATGAGACATGCAAGTCGTTTTTTAGGCGCTTAGTAATAATATGGTTAGGAGCATGGCCAATAGCTGTGTCAAAAAACTCATAGTTGACGTTGTCGGTGGCAGTAATAACTGTTGGTATACCATCTTTAGTAATAACAGATACTTGGCTGATAGTTTGAGCGGCGTCATTAATTTTAATAATAATAGTATTCATTTTTTTACCTTTAATTTTAAATATTTCAGCTAAATTGTTTTTATATCAGGCAACTTCAGTTACCAAAGGACAATAAAATTATCAATGACGCACACCTTCTTCTACAACTGCGACCACACGGCGGTTGAGCTGACGGCCCTCTACAGTATCGTTACTAGCTCTTGGCTGTGTCTCTCCATAACCAATAGCACTTAGACGCTCAGCGTCGATGTCAAATTTCGAAATCAAACTCTCTTTGACAGCATTTACTCGGTGCTGTGATAAAACTTGGTTATAGCTATCACTACCGCGACTGTCAGTATGACCCTCAATGGTCGCTATTGTATTTGGGTATTGCGCCATAAAGTCCGCTAGTTCAGCTATTTTTGTATAGTATTCGGGTCGTACGACCGCTTTATCAGTCTCAAACAATACTTCAAGATCAATTGTCACCTTTTCAGCCAATATGGCAGGTTGCTCCACGACTGGTGGCAGCGTTACTGACGGTGTAGTAGCAATTACGGGTGCAGGACAGTTAGGAACGACTCGACTGATTTGATGCGTTTGATAACGCTTATTTCTTAGCAATGGTAATGCGCTATCTGTCGTTATTTGATTTAGCAGACCTTGGCCATTTTCATCCATATCTACATAAAAAAAGTATGTTTGACCACCAACTAATTGGTAATCTTTCTGCTCCGCCAACAAATCATTATCTTTAAAACCAGTTGCATGAGCACTTAGTTGGTTTGTGCCCACACAAGAATTGACCGCTGTATAATTGCCTGCATGCAAACTGACTTGAAATCTATTATTGATCGCAATATTGGCACTGGTTTGCTCAGGATCATCATCATTTTTGCGCACAAATATCAGTCGAGCTTCATCACTCGCAACTTGTTTCGCTAATACAGCACTGATATCACTGTCAACTTGATTATTCCATACAACATTATCAACACGGCGAGTATCTCCATCATTACCGATACGGCTGTTAGCCGTTGTGGTCGCACAGGCAGTCACCCCCAATAGCGTGGTTACTAGTGCCACTTCAACGATGATTTTTTTGAATACTTTGCCCATGATAATTTCCTGAGTAACCGTTTATTAAGCTAATATTGGTTAAATATATTGAGTTTTTGAATTAATTTCTGTATAAAATATATATCGCATACTACGAATATAGTCCTTGATAACTTTTTGATAGCCTTTAACTTGGCAGAGTAATCTTCAAATGCTGCAAAAAATTAGGTGTTTGACGGATAACCCAATAGAAACACCATATAAATAACAACCAACTTCTGCTCCATCAGGCTCTATAAAAATTATATAGTTGTAGATATAACCTATATGGTTTACCCCTGTCAAAAAAATAAAATCCAAACATGATAAACGGCATATATTTTATGACCAGTTACCATTAAGTATGAATGTCTGCTGTCAATTTCGTAGTCATTAATTTAGAAGAACAGATCCAACAATCTAACGACAAAAATCAAGCTAAATCTATTGTACGCTCTTATCTTTTAAGAGTTCCTAAGACTTTATCTCACCACACTCTTAGCGCTCATCTTACCTTAACATCAATACAAGATAGTCCATCGTCTTATTTTCTTCACTTAATAGCTTTTGTTCTTCTTTAAGGGTTTTAATTACCCTTTGAACAGTATACTTACTTTAATTTTTCTCATATTTATATCACTCTGTACCGATCGGCTTATCTTGATTCGATTTTTTGCTGGTTAAATAAAACTAACCCGATCATATAGTCGATTCAATTTAAAAGTAGTACAAGGCAACCAAGTGTATATGTGATACTTCAAGCGAGGTTAACGCAGCAATACCTTTATAGTGGAATGACTATCCCTAGCTGTCGAGCGGTCTTTAATATATTACATTGTTATCTACTATCTTTCTGACCACTGCTACCTTGGATTTCATACTACCGTTTTACCTATTCTTAACCATCATGAATTCCTATCGATACGATGAAATCAATCGAGCTTGTGTTCTATCATTTTTTCCGCATCATTTAAAACTGGGTCATACACTATTCTGCACTCCCTCTTACGGTCACAAACACGTTGACACATATACAGATTGACGTCACAATATTGTAAATATTAATGGTTATCAATAACATCTAAAGCCTATCTGACTTGTCTTGCCTACCCTCTTCTATTCCACGTATATCTATATATCTTCTGTTGTCTTGATAAGATACCGCCGAATATCATTCATAAAAGTGTGGTAAGTAATGTCAGCAACCCTCAAGTTATAAGCCGCACTGATTGAGCCACACTTATACAAAAATCAGGCTTTGCCTAACAATCTTTTTCTGCCATCACACATACGATTATTATCATAACGAGCCATTATGTCTTCACGCACTACCACTTCTTTGTATCATATGATTTGGGCGCATTATCGCCTGCCTTTTCTCAAAGTTATCCTGCTTAATTTGGTAAATGCGGCTGTCAGTGTGGGCATCATTGCGTATATAAATCATACTTTCATCAGTCAACCTGTCTTTGATACTTTGTCATTACTCAGCTTAGGCTATTTTGCTGCCTTGATTACACTACTATTAATCACTACTTTTTTATCACAGTATGCGTTGACGCGTCTGGGCCATCAGTTTGTGTACGAGCTCAGAACAAAACTGGTCAAACAAATTATAGATACCAAAGTGCCGCAGATAGATCACTTGGGTAGTGCGCGCTTAATTGCCAGCTTATCTTCAGATATCCAGTCTATTACGACTGCCTTTGTACGCATGCCAGAGTTGGTACAAGGTGTCATTTTATCTGCGGGTGTTGCCCTTTATTTAGGATGGCTGTCACTACCACTATTGTTTATCATCATGTTTTGGATTGTGATGACAATTTGGATAAGCACTATTTTAGTGAAGCACGTCTATACTCATTTGATAGAACTTAGAGCGATTAATGATTTTTTATACCAAGATTATCAATCTATTATAGAAGGTCGTAAGGAGCTTGCGCTCAATCAGTACCGCGCTGAAAAGCTATATTCAGACGATTTTTTGTCTCATGCCAAGTCGTACCAACAGACCGTCATAAAATCTGACACCTTTCACTTATCTGCTGTGAACTGGTCCAATATCATGATGTTTGCTTCGATTGGTGTGGTGTTTGCCGTATCAAATTATCTGAATATACCGATGGGTGTCGCCACCACATTCTCCCTAACGATTCTATTTATGCAGTCACCCATTCTGCATGCAGTTGGTGCGTATCCAACCCTACAGACTGCCCAAGTGGCACTAGACAAAATACAGTCGCTAGAGCTGGCTGACTACCAAGCAGAATTTATGACTGACCACGTGGCAAAAGACTGGCAATCGATATCACTGACTGACGTTGGTTATCGCTACGGCGGCATCAATACGCAGACACAAGAGATAGCTGTTGACGCAAATAACCCTGCTGATGATATCTTGAAATCGGTCAACCTTACCGTGAGACGTGGTGATGTGGTGTTCTTAATCGGCGCCAATGGTAGCGGTAAGTCTACCCTCGCCAAAATCATCACGGGGATTTTCACCCCTACCACAGGCTCTGTACAAGTAGATCAAGACAACATTGATTCAGAGAATAATGCCGATTATAGACAGCTGTTTTCTGCTATCTTTAGTGATCAGCATCTGTTTAAACAGCTAATTGGCAATCAGGGCAATCAACCTGATGAGGCACTGATATCTGACTGGCTGCAGAAGCTCAATCTACAAGACAAAGTGAGCGTGTCTGATCATCAACTCTCTACAGATAAACTATCTCAAGGTCAACGTAAACGATTGGCCATGCTACTCTCAGTCGCTGAACAAAAAGACATCTTATTGCTTGATGAATGGGCAGCTGACCAAGACCCTGCTTTTCGCCGTGTGTTCTATCAAACGCTAATACCTGAGCTAAAAGCACTGGGCAAAACGCTGTTTATTATCAGTCATGACGACAGCTACTTTGAACACGCTGACCGCTTATTATTGATGAAAGAAGGCCGATTGATTGAATTGAATGCTGAAGAACGACAGCGCGCCAGTACAGATGCAATCGCCATGTTGCAATAAATATGACTTGTTATAGATGAAGACGGTCACGAAAAAAAATGGGGCGACTTATGATAAGTCGCCCCATTACGATAGAAAGAACCACGCTATAGCTATAGTCGGTGAAATACTAAACCGCTACGGCGTTACCCTCCTTAGATTTACCACTTGTACAATCTGCAGTCGGCTGCCTTGTATTCATTTTAGAGTTCTTTGACTATATACAAATGAAAAGTATCTAGGGTGTGTCCTCATTTCACAAGTGGTGATAAAAATGAGATAAATTGCCGTCAAACGAGAAAAATAGCGTAGATAATATCGAGATATTGACCAGCTATTTGACGATTTTTGGCAAAATTTAGCCATTTTTAGCCCAGTTAGATAACTATTGTTTGAATTGAGGACATGCCCTAGACACTCGAAAACTCGTCTAAGCCATTTGCTTATTTTAATAATTTCTGCAAAAAAGCACTACGAGATATCACCAAAAAGTCCAATAAGGCGATAACAACGATTGCGATAATGGCTGTCGGAAATATAACAGCGACAATCAATAAAGGAAGCGCAAATGGCCACCAGATAGCAGAGTGTAAACCACGTGCTGGCGGGTTCAGCCCAGTGCTTTCATTGGCATTAGTAGGACGGCGTTGCCACCACATGATATAACCACTCACGCTAATCATGATAACAAACAGACAAAACAAGACATTGGCCAACACACTCCACCATCCCAGCGTACCCATGTGAATAGCAATACCTGCCGCCATAAACTTACCAAAGGCATTGTAATCATCGAAATGAATATCAGCCAAGACATTACCTGAATAACGATCGATATGTACCGTGCGATCTGCTGTCGGACTTTTCATATCGTAGCTCATTGAATCTTGGCTAATGGTCCAGACGCCTGTACTGCCTTGTGGCAAGTTCAATTGATAGCGGCCTACAAACCCAATTTCACGAGCGTATCGGTCTACCGTATCAATCATGATAGGTATATTGGGTGCGATACCATCCTGACCCATGGTCGTGCCTGATACTGGCATCGGCGTCAGCTCAAGCACCCAAGGAACCTCCTTGGTTTTACCCGAGTTTAAGACACTGCCGTGCGTGGGTGCTTCAGTATGGGCTTCAGGCGCTGCCGCACCATGGACGTGAGGTGCAGCCATTGACTCATGCATCGCAGTACTGTGTTGGCTATGATCAATCGACATTGGCATAGGAGCAACGCCCCACTTACCAGCAGGAAACTGACTCCATGCCTGCACAACTCTTTCGCCCCACACGCCTGCCCATGCCATGCCTGAAACACAAAAAAACAGCAGCAGAATCGATACCCAACTGCCCAATGTCGCATGAATCGTACGGATAAAAGGTCGTTTTTTCTTATTGGTTACCCTCTCGTTAGGTATCAGCATAGCTTTAACTGATTTGCGTTTTTGCCACCAGAGATACCAACCCGTCAAAATCATCAAGATGGTCAACGATGCAGCCGTTTCTAGCAGATAATCCCCTGCTTTACCGATGAGCAAATCACTGTGAATATTATTAAACGTATCATAAAGACCGCTGCTAGCAGGTGCGCTATTGACGACATCAGCCGTATAAGGATTCACTGCCACCATATTGGTCTGGCCTTCTGACTCCACCTGAAACAAAGCGACGGTATCTGCGTCACGGGGCGCAATATATTTAATCAGTGCGCTATCGGGTAACGTACCAAGCGCGTTTTTGGCTTGTATAGACACTGGTGCTTGGACAGTCGACTCTGGAATGGTGATGGTCAAGCGGTCATTGTCCCGACCTACGGTGTTCGACATGAACAGCATGCCGAGTGCTGTGACCGCCAAAACAATCAAAAAAGGCGCGACAAACATGCCAGCATAAAAATGCCAACGCCATACCGTAAAATAACGCTGCGTGTTAGGTGACTGACTGCTGTCTCTGTTCATAAATACGACCTTTGATAATCTCTGATTGCCCAATTAACAACATAAATCTATTAGCAATGTAATATCGGCTGCATCATACGAGAAAACCCCTGAAAAAACCACTACCCCTCTAGTCATATATCAACAATATTAATGTAAAGAAGCCGCACTAAACCATTCAGAACCGCGTCCAATATTTCTATAAAGCGTTAACTGTAACTTTTTAATGATAACAATAATCATTAGTGTTATTATTATTTCCGTTATTTATCTCCCTAAATTTAAATCCAACATATTCAACGAATATTATTGAACAGGAAATATGATGCGGCTTCCTTTAACCTCTGAATCTATCCGAAAAAAACATCTGACCATAGCAGTACAAGTTGGCTTAGCCATGAGCATCAGTCATATTGCTTATGCTGAATCAGCTGATACTGAGGGCACGCTAAGCAATACCCAGACAGAAAATTCTGAGACAGCGACACCATCAACGACCTTAGATACGATAACTGTCTATGCCGATAGTTACCGAAGTACAGGCACAAAAACCGCATTAGACCCTGATGATGCGCCGATGAGCTATACCAGAATCGATCAAGACCTATTGCAAAAACGCCAAGCTGACAGTGTCAACGCTGCCTTACGCTATGAGCCCGGTGTTAGCTCTGAGAGTCGCGGCACGGTATCTATCTTTGATGAGTACAGAGTCCGTGGCTTTAAGACCTTATCGAATTTTTATGATGGATTAAGACTGCCTTACGATGGTGCTTGGAACCTCATGCCGCAAGTAGACATCTATGCAACTGAAGCCGTAGAAGTCGTCAAAGGACCCGCATCCTCACTTTATGGTTATACGGCACCCGGTGGTATGGTCAATCAAATAGCCAAAACGCCCAAAAGTACCCAAGAGACTGAGGTACAGCTACGACTAGGCAATCAAAACCTGAAAGAAGTGGCAATCGATACAACAGGGGCGATTACAGACAGCTTGAATTATCGTTTTGTGGCATTAAAACGCAAAAAAGACGGCCAGATGCAGACCACGGAAGAAGAGCGCACCCTGCTCAATCCATCACTTGAATGGCAAGCGACAGATGACGTGTCCGTACTTGCTAACCTCTTTTATCAAGACGATCCAGACATGGTGCCCTCTACCCCGCTGCCTGCGGTCGGTACTGTCTACAACGCCAGCTACGGCAAACTAGACAGCGACGCCTATGCGGGTGACGACTGGAATAAATTCAGCAAAGAAGTATTCATGCCGAGTGTCACCGTAAACTGGGACATCAATGACCAACTAACCTTTAAGCACATACTGCGCTATACCGATGCCGAAGCAGAGCAGCGTAATATGTATAATAGTGGAGGGTTTGTCAGCGGTAGTGATACGATATTGAACCGTGTGGCCTATACCACCGATGAAACCATGAAAAACTGGACCACAGACAACCAGTTGGCTTATCAATTCGATACAGCCAATACCTCGCACAATTTATTATTTGGTGTCGAGTATCAAGAGACGGATAGCACTGCCGCGTACTATGATGCTGGCGCGGATGGTACGCCAAACCTTGACTTGTCTGACCCTGACTTTTCTCAAATCAATACCGACACGTTACCTTTAGATGTCTATAGTCAATATGAGGATATCGAACAAAGCCAACTTGGTTTTTATGTGCAAGATGAGATGAAATGGCAAGACTGGACAGTGGTTGCAGGCTTACGACATGATAAATTCAAGAGTATCACTGATCAAACCAAAGCCTCTCAAGGTGTGATATATAGTGACCAAGAAATCGACAATAGCGCATCAGAGACCAGTGGTCGTCTGGCTGCTATTTATGATTTCGATAATGGGCTATCACCTTATGCGAGCTACTCACAATCGTTCCAGCCAGTCGTTGGCAGTAACTTCGTGACCGACGAGCCATTTAAGCCCACGACGGCTGACCAACTAGAAGCCGGTGTTAAATATCTCTCGGCAGATGGCGGCACCAAAGGAACATTGGCAGTATTCGATATTAAACAACAGAATGTTGTTGTATCAGATTACGTCAACTATAGAAGTCAAACCCAAACGGGTGAAATTGCGTCTAAAGGATTTGAAGTATCCGGCAGTCATATGCTCAATGATTGGGTGGATGTCGCGGCGAGCTACAGCTATACCGATGCTGAGATTACAGAAGATGAGTTCAACCCTGATGTAGTCGGCAACACGCCAGCGCAAACAGCGAAACACAAAGCCACGCTATGGACGGACTACTACGCCACAGATAAGCTAACGCTCAATGCAGGCGTTCGCTATGAAGGAGGTATGCAGATCGATAAACAAAATTCAGATGAGTTGCCAAGCGTGACGTTGGTAGATATCGGTGGCAATTACGAAATCAATCCTATGCTCACTGTCGGTGCCAGTATCAACAACCTCTTTGATAAAACCTACGTCGGTTCTTGTTATGACATCAACAACTGCTGGATGGGACCAGAGCGCCAGATGACAGTCAGTCTAAAGGCCAATTTTTAATCACAAAAAACTGGCTATTGTAATAATAGCCAGTTTTTATTAAATGATAGATGAAAGTATAAGATGCACATTTACAACACCAAGGTAGAAAATAAGGCAGAAAATTCAGGTGGCTTGGTCAGTTGCCAGTTATAGACCAATCACTTGTATTAGATGTCCTGTCTTAATATATACCGTGGCGCCTTCTAACCCTGCTTTTATTTGCGACTGCTCACCTACTGGTAGACGTATCCAACTATCTCGTTGATATACTTTATCACCATCTACTAGGCTGCCCTCTACAACCAGTAACTCTACACCGCCCGCACCTACACCATTAATGATATCTTCGTCGCATAATACATCGCCTGCTGTGAGACGTTGCAAACTCACCTGCTCACCATCATCAGAAAAAAGCGCACAGACATCACGATTACCTTGGCGTGTCCAATTGGCATCATCATGAGTATCAATAGCGACATAGCGGTCTTCATTAGACGGCATCTGTCTGAGCTTAACGAAGATCACTGCACCTTCGTCACTATAAGGAGTATGACCTGATGACGGTGGATTACGCAAATACCAACCTGCGGGATAATGCTTATCATCTGCAGAAAACGTACCTGACAATACCAAAATCTCTTCACCACCTGGATGCAGGTGATGCGGAAAATAAGAATTAGGCGCATAGCGTACCAGACTGGTGGCTCGGGCTTTCTCTTCGCCAACACGATCCAACATGATACGTTCTACACCACTCTGCGGTGAGTTTACCCACTGTTGGTCTTCAACTGCAAGCGCCGCACGACTAGAGAAATTTGCATTAATAAGCATAGCATTATGTCCAAAAATAGTAGGGTGTAACTACATACTCTCTTATAAAGTATTTGGCATCATTTATTGAGCCTTATTCATAATTATCAATCATTTTTTAAGAATCATTAGAGATAGATGACAACTGTGCCACTACTATGAGAATTTATAATCGATGCTTCTATAAGACACCCTAACCTTTAGTGCACTTATCGCACTAAAATGACTGGCGACAATGTACTGGCAATAATCTCTGTCGTCGTACTACCGAGAAACAGTTGCTGCAATTTAGAATGACCGTAAGCGCCCACCACCATGATATCGATGTTATTTTCCGTTTGAAAAGCCAACAAACCATTGACCGCATCAGCCGCTGACAAATGATGAGCGGCCACAACAAACCCAGCCGCTTCTAATTGTGCTGCTGCGGCACTTAAGCTCTGCTTAGCGGCATCATTGTGGCTTCCTATCATGACGATATGACCTTGCAGTCCTTTTAACACTGGGCTTCTTGCAACCATCCATGCTGCTTTGATAGCGGTTTTGCTACCATCAAAAGCGATCATGTATGAGCTTGGCGCTTTGAATGTCTCCGAGCAAATCAAGATAGGAACATCGGATGCACGGGCGACTGTTTCGATTTGACTACCGATATTGATACGACTGTTTTTGTGATCTTCTCCGCGTCGACCCATGACAATGGCACGATTTTCTGTCTTAAAGTGCTCAATGGCGGGTAGCAGCTTGCCGCGACGTTGATAGATACGGATAGCGACATCCTCAAAATCACTTTGGATGTGGCTTTTTGCATCTTGAACCAAGGCATTGCTATAACTGTTGACCACCTTCGCTCTTTGCTCGTCCATCTGGGTCAATTCTTCTAACAAAAACTGGCGGCTATTTACCCCTATCGCGCCCGACAAATCACGTCTGGTCGATGCAGGAACCTCACTGACATGCAACAAACCAACAGGTAAATTCAACTTACTGGCATACCATGCTGCATAGTCACAAACTGATTCAGTCACTGCCGAACCATCAATACAAGCTAAAACGTGCTGTGATGTTGTCATAATATGTCCTTAATTTTAATTATTTAGGGCGTGTCCTCATTTTAAAAATGGTGATAAAAATGAGATAAATTGCAGTCAAACAAGAAAAATAGCGCAGATAATATCGAGATATTAGTCAGCTATTTGACGCCGTTTGGCAAGATTTAGCCATTTTTATCCCATTTAGATGACTATCGATTGAATTGAGGATGCGCCCTAGTTCCATATAGCGTCCAATGCTCATCCCAAATGCTCTGGGAAAATCTTTCCCATTACTTCGATAATAACCAATTTGGCTGACTTCATCCAGTGATGTGTGCCTGCCTCTACAATAATATTCACTCTGCTGTCTTTAGTATTGCACAACATTTAAAGAAACGTGGTTCTAGTACAGCAATAAAGTCTTGTCATCGTCTGACAACATGCCCTAACAAATTTTGCTACAATGTATTTTTTAGCATTTGTGATTTAAATATCGTTATTTAGGTGATGGAACTATGGCAAAAAATGCCCTACAGGCTCAACTACTCAAAGCGGGATTGGTAGATAGCAAAAAAGCCAATAAAATCAGCAAGCAAAATCAGCATGCCAAGCGTACTGGTGACTCAGAAAGTCTAGAAGCGAAAAAAGCATTGGCAGATGCGCAAGCAAAAAAACTAGAGAAAGATCAGCAACTCAATCAAGAAAAACAACGCGCTTTAGAAGAAAAGGCACTCAAGGCCAATATCATCCAAATGATTAAGCAGCATCAAATCACTGATATCAGTGGTGATGTCAGCTATCAGTTTGTTGACGGCTCTAAAGTCAAAAAAATCTCTATTACCCAAAAACTATATGACCAAATCGTCGCTGGTCATGTCGTCATTGCGCGATTAGAAGAAGGCTATGCACTGCTTCCCCGCCCATTAGCAGATCGTATAGATTCAAAAATGGAAGGCTTTATGGTCGTATCAAACGATACATCAGAAGATGTGTTGGCAGAAGATGATCCTTACGCCGCTTATGTGATTCCAGATGATTTAATGTGGTAAACAGTCAGTATTTATAATACTTGCTTTGTTAACTTAGACACCCTTTGTAGAGTACTTACTTCTACAAAGGGTTTTTTTATTGTATAGAAAACAATCACCTTTAAGCTAGCGTTACAGGTTTTATTGAAAAAGGTAACAAATCGCCATAACCCTGCCATACGTGGCAATGCGAACTTGAACAGCCATTCAATAACAACTACAATGCGATTTCTTGACCTATTTAGCGCTAAGGTTTGCTCGAAGTTGAGCAATCACTCAAGAATTGAACACATTTTGACTTTTACTAATCATATAACAAAAGCCAATATCGGCACCCTACTCATCAAGAAGTTTTGAAAAGGCTTTCAAAATTTCTCAAAAAGAGATTTCTCATGCCAAAACATCTGCCACTTTCACTCCTATTGCTTCGACTTGGTATCTTCACGGTCTTTTTATTTTGGACGCTTGATAAATTTATCAATCCTGACCATGCCGCAGGCGTTATGTCTAAGTTTTATGGAATGGAAAATATGGGTGATTCCATATTCTATGTTATGGGCGCTGTTCAGTTGATACTTATCATACTGTTTGTCGTCGGGTTATTTAAAACTTGGACCTATGGTATTTTGCTGCTGGCTCATGCGGGCTCCACTTTTTCGACCTTTGCTTTATATCTAGAACCATTTGATAACCTGTTGTTTTTTGCCGCATGGCCAATGCTGGCAGCATGTATCGCTCTCTTCTTGATGAGAGACTGGGATACGTTGACACTGGGCAAACGTACCGTGGGCAAGACCGTTCCTTTGACATAGATATAAACAGAGTCTATCGTTTGACTATGGTCAAATCTAAATAAATTCAGTACCAGCAATCCAAGCGTAGACCGTACAGGTGGTACGTCAAATGCAGGTGTTGCCGTAGCAAAGCTATAGAGGTTAAATGGTGCAATAATATAAATACTAGCTAAAGCGATACAAGCTATATATTATTAAAACTAACAACTTAGCTGTTTTATTGCAGGTAAACGAATAGATTATTCAACAATTCAATGTAATTGCCACCATCACTAAAACAGCAAAAGTTTTTTGATCATAGTTTTAATTATAGAAAGATGACTATGAATGAAACCTTTGCTTTACTATTAGGCCGAATCTTTCATGATTAAAAGAATATTTCTAATACTGTTAATAGTGCTATTAGCAGTGGGGTTTTTCTACTTTGACCTCAACCAACTGTTGACGCTTGAGGGCTTAAAGGGCTCGATGGCGCAGTTCAACGACTATAAAGCAGAGTCACCGTTACTTATTATCGGTGGGTTCTTTTTACTGTACGTCGTAGTTACGGCCCTCTCGCTACCTGGTGCTGCCATATTGACATTGGCATCCGGCGCTTTATTTGGTCTGTTTCAGGGCTTAGTCATTGCCTCATTTGCCTCAAGTATTGGCGCGACACTTTCGTTTTTAGCATCACGTTATTTGCTACGCGATACCATCAAACAGCGCTTTCCTGAACGCCTTGCCGCTATCGATGCGGGCGTCGAAAAAGAAGGTGGCTTTTACTTATTCACATTACGTTTAGTCCCTGTATTTCCCTTCTTTTTAATCAATTTGCTCATGGGTGTGACCGCCATTAAGTCATGGACCTACTACTGGGTAAGCCAAGTAGGTATGCTGGCAGGTACTTTTGTATTCGTTAATGCGGGTACGCAACTTGCGCAAATAGAAAGCTTGTCAGGTATTTTATCGCTCAATTTAATTTTATCGTTCGCTTTATTGGGCATATTCCCGCTTATTGCTAAAGGAATCTTAAATGTGTTTAAAAAACGTCGTGTCTATAAAAACTACTCAAAGCCCAAACAGTTCGACCGCAACATGATTGTTATTGGTGCGGGTGCTGGCGGCTTGGTAACGAGCTATATTGCTGCTGCTGTTAAAGCAAAAGTAACATTAATCGAAGCAGGTGAAATGGGCGGTGATTGCTTAAACTATGGTTGTGTCCCAAGTAAAGCCGTGATTAAAAGTGCAAAAATCGCAGATCAAATTCGCCATGGTGAAAACTACGGCCTCGAAAATGCGTCTCCGCAGTTCTCGTTCAAAAAAGTCATGGCACGTGTGCATGATGTTGTGGCTGAGATTGCGCCGCATGACAGTGTTGAGCGTTATACTGATTTGGGCGTCGATGTGGTAAAAGGCTATGCCAAGCTCATCGATCCATGGACGGTAGAAATCGCCCTAAATGATGGTGGCACACAAACACTAACTGCGCGTACTATCGTTATTGCAACTGGCGCACGCCCATTTGTACCGCCATTACCTGGTATTGAAGAAACGGGCTACGTGACCAGCGATACCATATGGAACAAGTTTGCAGAACTAGACGAAGCGCCTAAAAAGTTGGTCGTACTAGGCGGTGGTCCTATCGGTAGTGAATTGGCGCAAAGTTTTGCGCGCTTGGGCTCAAATGTGACTCAAATTGAGATGAGTGAGCGCATCATGATCAAAGAAGATCTTGAGGTGTCTACCTTTGCACACCAAGCGCTGGTTGAAAGCGGTGTAAATATTTTGACCTCACATCAAGCTCTACGCTGTGAAGCTCGTGATGGCAAAAAGTATATTGTCGTTAAACACAATAATACTGAAATCGATATAGAATATGACGAGCTATTATGTGCCGTTGGTCGAAGTGCTCGCCTTACTGGTTACGGTCTTGAAGATTTGGGTATCGAAACCAATCGTACTATCGTGACCAACGAATATTTGGAAACGCTGTATCCTAATATCTTTGCAGCAGGCGATATTGTAGGCCCATATCAGTTTACTCATGTCGCAGCTCATCAGGGTTGGTACGCAGCAGTGAACGGCTTATTTGGTAACCTTAAAAAATTCAAAGTAGATTACCGTGTGATTCCGTGGACCACGTTTATCGATCCAGAAGTCGCTCGTGTGGGCTTAAATGAGCAAGACGCGATAGACAAAGGTATTGAGTACGAGATTACCCGCTTTGAGTTTAAAGAGCTGGACCGTGCCATCACTGACAGTGCTGCTAAAGGATTTATCAAAGTCATTACCCCTAAAGGGAAAGATAAAATACTTGGTGTGACCATCGTATCTGAACATGCCGGCGACTTGATTGCTGAGTTTGTATTGGCAATGAAACACGGTTTGGGACTGAATAAAATACTTGGTACTATTCACAGCTACCCGACTTGGGCGGAAGGCAACAAGTATGTGGCCGGTGAATGGAAACGTGACCATGCCCCTCAGCGCGTATTAAGCTGGCTAGAAAAATACCATACTTGGCGTCGAGGTTAGCCCATCAATGCACCCTACTAAAGCCTTGCCAACACGGACAATGCTAAAAAACGTCATGCGCTATAGCTCTTATGCTATGGCGCTAAGCGTTTGTATCGGTATCTCTGCAAGCACTGCCTCCCCTAATATAGGCAGCAGTGATGGCAAGGAATCACCTTGGCAGCAGGTTGAATCTCAGGGTAAAAATCAAGACGTTTACTTTTATGCGTGGGGCGGTGACCCTCAAATCAATGCCTATTTACAGTGGGCAGCCAAGCAAGTTGATGAGAAGTACAACATCAACTTGGTCCATGTCAAACTCACAGATACCAGCGAAGCCGTCAGTCGAGTATTGGCAGAAAAGTCAGCCAATAACAATGACCAAGGTAGCGTAGATCTGATTTGGATTAATGGCGCAAACTTCGCCACCATGAGTGAGAATTCACTATTGCTCAAACAGTGGGCAAACAAGCTGCCTAATTTTGCCCTCACTGATCCTGATAACAACCCCGCTGTTACCTTTGATTTTGGTGTACCAACCAATGGTATGGAAGCGCCATGGGGACAAGCGTCACTGACTTTCTACTACGATAATCTATCCGTCAAAAAGCCACCCACCACCTTAAATGAACTAACGACTTGGACAAAACAAAACCCCGGTCGCTTTAGCTATCCAAAACCCCCTGACTTTTTAGGTATGAGCTTTTTGAAATACGCATTGGTTATGCTGCATGAGCAACACGATGCCGATACTGGCGAGAATACCAGTGCTCAGCTCAACATGCCTGTCACTGAACAGAATAAAGCGATTGTCCTCGACCCACTATGGGCATTCTTGGATGACTTGCATCCGACGCTTTGGCGCAAGGGTGAGCAGTTTGTACAAACAGGTGCGCAAATGCGTCGGTTGGTCGATGATACCGAGCTCAGTTTAGCGTTTAGCTTTTCAGCCCCTGAAGTTCCAGCAGCCGTGCAGCGTTATGACTTACCTGAAAGTATTCGTAGCTATGCGATGAGCGATGGTAGCTTGAGTAATACTCACTTTGTCGCCATTCCTTACAATGCCAGCCACCCGCAAGCGGCACAGCTTGTCGCTAACTTTTTGATGAGTCCAGAGGCACAAGCCAAAAAGCAAACGCCCTCTGTATGGGGTGACAAAACCGTACTTATCCAATCTACCCTCACCTCTGAGCAACAAGCCTTGTTCAAAACCAACAAACCTCATCCTAGCGCATTGCCGTTTGATAGTATTAAACGCACAGTGAGCGAGCCACACCCAAGTTGGGTTGAGGCAATTATGGAAGGCTGGCAAGCACGCTACGGGGTTCGCCCATGAATAAAGATTTGAATGACAAGGCCGCTCAAGGCAGTGTCAATAAAAATGATCTCAATAAAGGCAGTGTCAATAATTGTACGGCTATTGCCACTCCTTATAAAAAAGACCTATTTACGCGCATTGCCATATCTAGTCCGAAGCTTTTATTGCTGATACTGGTGCTACCCGTACTTGGCGGACTGATTAGTGTGCTATTGCCTGCGTTTAGTTGGGTGCCCGCGCTTGATCAGACGACCATCAGTCTACAAGGGTTTAAAGATCTTTGGATGACGCCAGGTCTGACCCAAATGGTGGCGCTTAGCTTGGCAACTGGACTCATCAGCACTCTGCTCGCTTTTGTCATGACACTCATGATACTGGCAGCGTTTTTCAATAGTGTTTGGCTCACGCGTATCGAGCATTTGCTAAGCCCCATTTTAGTGATTCCTCATGCCGCAGCGGCGATTGCCGTTGGTTTTCTCATTGCGCCTTCTGGTATGTTTTCACGATTGATATCGCCGTGGTTAAGCGGTTGGGAAATGTCACCAGAAGGGATATTTCCCCATGACCCATACGGCATCAGTATCATTCTGGGCTTAACGTTAAAAGAGCTGCCTTTTTTATTACTCATCGCATTGGGTGCTTTGGCACAACCAGAGCTTGGTAAAAAACTGCGCCAACAGTATAAAGTCGCATTAAATTTGGGTTATTACCCGATTGCCGCCTTTTTTAAATCGGTATTTCCTCTGCTATATCCATTGCTGCGGTTGCCAATTTTGGCGGTGCTTGCCTATGCCAGTGCCAGTGTAGAGATGCCATTGATATTGGGCCCAAACACACCGCCCACACTTGCGGTCACTATCATGCAATGGTTCAATGATGTCGATCTAAATCTACGCATAAAAGCATCTGCAGGGGCATTGTTACAGCTGGCATTGACAGGTGGTTTGATCGCCTTATGGCTTGGCGGTGAGCAGATCGTAAAAATACTATTCTGTGGCTCATTGACCAATGGCAAGCGAAACTATGCGGATGCGGTCTGGCAAAAAGTCACTGCCACTATGACCACTGTGGTCATTGGTTTTATGTTCATGTCACTCATTGGCCTTGCCATGTGGTCAGTGGCTGGGTTTTGGCGTTTTCCAGACGCTTTGCCAGAACAGTTTGTATTGCTACATTTCCAAAGTGCCTTTATGCAAATGAGTACGCCACTCTTTAATACCATTGCTATCGGTTTAGTGAGTACCTTATTTGCTATTGTGCTCACATTACTATGTTTGGAGGCCGAACAGTTAAGTGCAAAGCGACTGTCAAACTTCACTAGCTTGATCATTTACTTGCCATTGTTGGTACCTAGCATCGCCTTCTTATTTGGATTGGTGTGGCTACAACAACTGATCAATAACCAAGCGGCGTTTTTTAATGTGGCATTTACGCATTTGTTGTTTGTACTACCCTATGTGTTCTTGTCACTTGCGAGCAGCTATCGACGTTTAGACCCACGTTTTGCGAATGTAGCAGCAAGCTTAGGTGCGACACCCATAAAAGTGTTTTTTCAGGTCAAATTACCACAACTGTTTACGCCTATTTTGATTGCTGTCGCACTGGGTTTAGCGATTAGCTTCGGCCAATATTTGCCGACGTTATTGGCAGGCGGCGGACGTATTGCCACCATCACCACAGAAGCCGTGACACTCGCGAACGGGGCCAGTAGACGCACTAGTGCGGTCTATGCCATCATCCAAATGGCACTACCGCTTATTGGTTTTATACTGGCAAGTCTGCTCCCTAAATATATTTTTAGAAGTGGCAAAAACAATACTCATTAACACGCCCTACATAAGCCAATAATGACAATATAAATAAAGGGGTTTTGATGTCACCATCTTTAGAGATAAGAAACTTAGAGCTATATCGAGAAGACACGCGTCTACTAGGCATAGATGAGCAAATTTTTGGCGGTGATATACTCACCGTTATGGGGCCGTCTGGTAGTGGTAAATCGAGCTTTTTGAACTGGCTCACAGGTACATTGCCCAGCGGTTTCCATGCCACGGGCGAAGCTTGGTTAAATGATGAAAACGTGTGCCAGCTTCCGCCGCATTTACGCCATATTGGGGTGCTGTATCAAGACCCTTTGCTGTTTTCACATTTATCCGTTGCTGGAAATATCGCCTTTGCTATGCCAAAAGGTAATAAAAAACAGCGCTTAGAAAAAATCGAACAAGCACTAGAGCAAGTTGGACTGGCAGGCATGGGTAGTCGACATCCTGATAACTTATCAGGGGGACAGCAGGCACGAATCGCCCTACTCCGAACCTTGATGAGTGAGCCAAAAGCCATATTGCTCGATGAGCCATTTAGTAAGTTGGACACGCAGCTTAGAGTCGATACACGTCAGTTGGTATTTGAGCAAATTCGCACGTTCAAACTGCCTGCGATTATGGTGACGCATGACCACAGTGATGCCGAGGCAGCAGGCGGCAAAGTCATTCATTTAACCTGATTGTCTTAGGGTGTATCATCACTTTCAATGAATGATGACACGCCCTAGACATCAACGCGACTTATAAAAGGCCCCTCGCATGCTCGACAAATTTATCACGCCCATCATCAAACCAATACTGACCTCTGTGGTTGTCGTACTGCACAAGCGCGGTGTCACAGCAGATCAACTCACGATGGTGGGGTTTTTGATTGGTATGCTCGCATTACCATTACTCGCGTTTGAGTTTTGGTATGGGGCGCTTGCAGCCATTGCAGTGAATCGCGTTTTTGATGGTCTGGATGGTGCACTGGCTCGACATGCCAACCAAAGCTCTAGTGCTGGTGGCTATTTGGACATTACCTTAGATTTTTTATTTTATGCAGCCATACCGCTTGGCTTTATTTTGGCCAACCCTGAACAAAACGCCATTGCAGGATCGATATTATTAGCCACTTTCATTGGTACTGGCTCAAGCTTTTTAGCATTTGCTATAGCAGCAGAAAAATTCAATCTGGATAAGCCTCAGTTCAAATACAAAAGCTTTTACTATCTAAACGGCCTGACTGAAGGCACTGAAACCATCGCGCTGTTTGTGGCATTTTGTCTTTGGCCGCAGCACTTTGCATTACTTGCTGGTATCTTTGCGACTGCCTGTGCCGTCACAATATTCACCCGCATTCATGGGGGCTACCATACGCTCAAACAGCTAGAGGCTGATATTCATCAAAAACCATATCCAGAAAAATAGTAAAGAGGCAAATAATGGCAAATGAGGTATGGTGGAGACTTGGCGTTTTTTTTAGCATCTTAGTCATCATGATGATGCTTGAATGGCGCATGCCTGCACGCAAAGCACCGATTAAAAGTAGCAAACGCTGGTTTGTTAACTTTAGCTTGGTGGTTGCAGCCTCTATTGTCACACGGTTGGCCATACCTATCGGTCTGACAGCTGTGGCGATCTATAACCAGCAGCACGGTATCGGCTTATTCAATATCATTGATTTACCAATCATCGTAGCTATTGTGTTGAGTCTGCTATTGCTCGACATCGTGATCTATTGGCAGCATCGACTATTCCATCGCGTGCCTATCCTGTGGCGCTTACATCGAGTACATCATGCCGATGCGCACGTTGATACCAGTACAGGGCTTAGATTTCATCCTATCGAAATCGTATTAAGCATCGTGGTCAAACTCATTGCTGTCAGCTTATTGGGTGTGCCTGCTATCGCCGTGCTGATTTTTGAGATTACCCTAAATGGATTGGCGATGTTCAATCATGCCAATATTCGCCTGGCACCTGCGATTGAAAAACCTTTGCGTTTAGTATTGATGACCCAGATTTTGCATCGTATTCATCACAGCCAGCGTGTGAGCGAGACCAATTCAAACTATGGCTTCAGTGTCATCTGGTGGGATAAGTTGTTTGGTAGCTATAAAAGTGAAGCCAAAAAATCTGATCATGAGTTGGATATTGGTCTAAAAGAGTACCCTTTGCCCAAACAAAACGCTTCTCTATGGAATTTATTATTGATGCCCTTTAAAAATCAATCATTCAAAAGCAAGTAAATAACGGCATTCATACACTATGCCTACATCTAACTGTTAGATGTGGCAAAAAACACTTCAACCACTCTCATCTCTTGTAAGTACCGAGCTGCCTGTCCTCCATCATAATAGTTATATCAGTCCAATCTGAATGTAAACGAAATTTACAAATAACCTGAGCATTCACTCAAATATTATTTGAACGAGTGCTCAAAATGAATTATAGTGGCTGCAGTTGTTAAGCGACTCACGGAAACATCACTTATATATTTGAGCAATCACTCAAATATATAGAAGTTCTCAAACCGCTTATACACACTTACTTTTACAACAACTCACTAATAATTATCATAAGGATTTTCACATGACTGAATTTACCCTACACGACAAAGACACAGCCCCAGCAGAAAGTAAAGACTTACTTGATTCTTCTATCAAAGCATTTGGCATGGTACCTAACTTACACGCCGTGATGGCTGAAGCGCCTGGCTTGCTCGAAGGCTACCAACAGCTACATCAACTGTTTTTAGACAGCAGCTTTGATGATGAAGAAACCACTGTTGTATGGCAAACTATCAACGTTGAGCATGCTTGCCATTACTGTGTACCTGCGCATACTGGTATTGCTAAGAGCATGAAAGTAGATGACGCTATCACGGATGCATTACGTGATGAAACGCCACTACCAACTGAAAAATTGGAAGCATTGCGTACCTTCACACTATCTGTAGTCCGTAATCGTGGTAACGTCGATGACAGCGCTGTTCAAGCGTTTTTAGATGCTGGCTACACTAAGCGTCAGATTCTTGAAGTTATTCTTGGTGCAGCTCAAAAAGTCATGAGCAACTACACGAACCACCTAGCTAACACACCAATTGACAAACCATTCCAGAAATTTGAGTGGCACAAAGCTGACTAATATGTTTTTCAGCTAATGCTGACACAGTCCATTTGATGTTTTCATACTGTTGTTCGAAACATCTTCGGGCAGCAGTTTTTCATTTTAATTTATCGCTAATGAGAGATCCTATGGAACAGGCAAAAAAACCTTTACGAATAGACATCGTGTCAGACGTTGTGTGCCCTTGGTGCGCTATCGGCTATAGTCAACTAGCCGAGGCATTAAAACAAACCAACACGCCGCACGAGATTCACTGGCATCCATTTGAGTTAAATCCTAATACGCCGCACGAAGGACGAAACTATCGTGAGCATATTATGGAGAAGTACGGTACGACTGCTGAGGACGTTAAAGAGAGCCGAGCTAGAATGACAGCAGCAGGTTCAGAAGCTGGATTTAATTTTCAGTTTACCGATGAGTTTCGTACTTACAATACTTTCAATACGCATCAGTTGCTGTATTGGGCCGATCAGCAAGGACGTATGCACGACCTAAAACAAGCATTGTTCGTTACGCACTTCGTTGATAATAAAAATGTGGCTGATAGTACCGTACTTGCAGATATCGCCACAGATATTGGACTTGATCGTACTGAAGCGCTAGCAGTCTTAGAAGACCAGCGATTTGCGGCAGCAGTAGAAAAAGAAAAACAGCATTGGCAACAACAAGGCATTCAAAGTGTGCCTTCTATGGTTTTCAATGAGCGTCATTTAATTAGCGGCGCACAAGGTATTGAAAATTATAAAAGCATTTTGCAGCAGTTGGCTGACATGCCAGACTAAACCATGAAGTCATAGTTGGGTCTTCAAAGCTGAGAGTTTTAGAAAAGCTAAGGGTTTTAGAGGAACGGTATAGTCTCGGGCTATACCGTTCCTCTAAAACCCTTTTTTCATGATATCAATTTTTAATGGCATTAATTTTTAGCGGCATTAATTTTGGCAATATTGTTTTTCAGTGGTAGAAAGATTAAACGGTAGCAGACTCATCGATACGCAGTGCTTCTATAGAAAGTGCCATGTCTTCAGCCAATGCATGTACTGCCGCACTGTCTACATCACGCTGTGCAAAAGCTCGCAGCCCCATCACTTCGGCCTGTAAACGGCGTGCTAGTCTTAGCGGATCCAGCTCGCTATCCATCTCACCTACCCGCTGCGCTTCGATAAAGTAACCAGCAAAACGTGTTTCCATACCTGCCAGCAGCATCTCTACTTTTTGCAGTGCCGCTTGCTCACGAGCACCCAGTTCTAGCAAGCTTTTGACTAGCATACACGCTCGACTCGGTAGCTCTTTGTCACGAATACCGCCCATCTGACGCAAATAAGCTGCCAACCCCAACAAGGGAGATGGCTGCTGACTCAATACACGTTCTAGCTCAGTCAACCCTGAGCGAGCATAATAATCTAAAGCTTCTTGGAACAAGCCATCTTTGCTACCAAATGCGGCATAAATACTGCCCGGGCGCATATCGAGCGCTGATTCTATGTCTTTTAAGGAAGTCGCATGAAAACCCTTTTGCCAAAAAAGCTTTAAAGCTCGTTCTAAGGAGTCATGACGATTATAAAGCGCAGTACGTGACATATTTTTTCCATTGCAATAGCCATGGCTTCATATAAGTATGAGCACAGCAATAAATTTGAATGATTGCTCAATTTTATATCGAATGGTGACTATAGTCTAGTAAAGTTACTTTACGCAATAAAAATTAGGCTATAGTCAAATCCATATAAATCCGCTACATTGTCACCCTCGCTAACCATACTAATGTATAGCTTATACTCGGTTTCCTTGTATCGAAATTATTTGAACTCAACTATAACGATTAATCGTTAGCCTGAAAAATTCCACTCGTTTAATCAAGCAATGCTAATACGGCAATAAAACATGCTTGCTTTTCTGATAAGCAGACAAGCCATCTACGCCTAGCTCACGTCCGATACCACTTTGTTTAAACCCGCCCCACCCAGTTTCAGGCAACACGATTTGTTGCTCATTAATCCAGATATGACCTGCTTGAATTTGTAATGCTATCTCCAATGCTTGAGTTTCATCAGCACTGACAATAGAAGCTGCCAAGGCAAATTTACTGTCATTGGCTAAGGCGATCGCTTCTGCCTTCTCTGTAAAGGTTTTACACACCAATACTGGTCCAAATATTTCTTCTATCCATAACTGACTGGTTACTGGTACGTCTGTATAAATCGTTGGGGTTGCAAAGTATCCTGACCCCTCTACTATCTCACCGCCCGTCAAACACTCAAGATTTTCATTCACTGCAATATCAAAGTATTTTTTGACCTGATTTAACTGTTGCTTGCTAACCATTGGCCCCATTTGTGTATCCACAGCAAAGCCATCACCAATTTTTAGACTTTCTGTCTTGGCCTTCAACGTTTCAAATAATGATTGAGCAATGTCTTCATGAACGAGCAACCTTGAAGTCGCTGAACATATTTGACCGGCATTGGTGAATATGCCGCCAATGATTAAATCACAAGCGTAGTCGATATCTACATCAGCACATACGACAATGGCAGACTTACCACCAAGCTCTAGGCTGATATCTTTGATGCCTTTTGCCGCTTGGGTCATGACTTTTTCCCCAATTACGTTGCTGCCTGTAAAAGACACCTTGTCAATGAGTGGATGGCTGGTCATGGCAGCGCCAACTTCAGCCGCACCTGGCAAGATGTTAACCACCCCTTTTGGCAGCTTGATAGCAGACAATATATTGCCCAACATTAGCTCTGGCAACAGTGTCACCTCAGACGGTTTTAATAATACGGTACAACCTGCCGCTAATGCGGGGGCTACTTTCCAAGCAGTCGTGACCATTGGAAAATTCCAAGGTACGATGAGTGCGCAAATACCAACAGGCGCATAGGTTTTTAGCAAGCGTATGCTCGACTCACTGGTAAGTACCTCAGACAAAGTCGATTGTTTGATGATGAGATTGGCATAATAACGATAGCAGGCAATAGAATCGCTCACGTCTATTTTTGCTTCTTCGATTGGCTTACCATTATTTAATACAGACAATCCAACCAATGTATCGAACTGCTGCTCCATCGTATCTGCAATAGCATTGAGATAACCCGCGCGTTCGTCTACCGTGGTTTGTGACCAAGATGGATATGCTTGGCTCGCAGCGTTGACTGCCATATCTACATGAGCTTGGGTGCACAAACGAGTGGTGGCAATTATTTCGCCAGAATTTGAATCATACAAGGCATGGTTATTCGCTTTATCAGAGCTTGCTTTATTAGGGCTAGTTTGGTCAGAATCAGCCGTAGGTGCTTCAATCGTAATCCAGTCTCCATTTATATAAGCGGCATTCAGCATCACTTCATCTTGGACGGTTTGTATGGCGCTTTCTCTGGTTATACCCTTAGAGTTCATCGTTTCCATCATGGTTAATTGCCTTGTATTTTTTTATAAATTTGTCTTCATCTGCCGCAATATTAGGGCGTGTCATCAATTAGCATGTTTACAAATTTAGTGGTCTTGAAATGGGGAAATAATCGGTTTATCTGACTACAGAAAAACCGATTATTTGTACGTTATAGTTGGGCTAGATGCTTAATTAGTATGGAACGCATGACTAATAAAGCAGATGCGCCACAGACGTGATTACTACCAAACTGATAATGGTACGAAGGATAAAGATCAAAAATAGCTCTAAAACATTAAGCTTGATATTTGACTTCAAAATCAGTGCACCTACTTCAGACATGTAGATAATCTGAGTAATTGAGGCAGCACCAACGATGAATCGTGTCATCTCACTCTCGATACTTTTACCCACCAATGCTGGCAAGTACATATCCGCAAAACCCATAATCATGGCAGGTGCCGCTTTTGCTGCCTCTGGAATCTGCAACCATTCAAGTACTGGCACTAATGGTGTCGCTATCCAGTTAAAGACAGGTGTGTACTCTGCTAAACCAAGGCCAATCGTACCGATAGCGAACGTGACTGGAATTAGCCCCAAGTAGATATCAAATAGATTATGTACGCTGCGTTTGAACACTTTACCTAAGCTAGGCATAGAATGCGCGCGAGTGACGGCACGATTGACCGCCCATTGATAAGTTGTATATTCAGCAGGAATACCTTCATCAAGCATGCTCTTGCCCGAGTGATACGTATCAGGCTTGAGCGATAATGGCGGTATGCGCGGCATAATAATCGCAGCGATGAAACCGGTTAGCGCAATGGTCAGATAAAAGAAGACGAAGTTATTGTCTACGCCGATGGTTTTGGCAACCACATAGGTAAAGGCGATAGAAGTGACGGAAAATGTGGTCGCGATAACTGCAGCTTCACGCTGGCTGTAAAAGCTTTTATCATACTCTTGCATAGTGACTAGCAAGCCGATAGACGCTGCACCAAACCAAGAAGACATCGCATCGACAGCAGAACGACCAGGCAATTTGAAAAGTTTGATAAATACTTTACTGGCTAAAGTACCCAAAAACTCCATCAAGCCAAAATCAGTCAAAAATGGCAGGGATAGAATGGCAAAGAAGAACAATGGAATCAAAACAGGAATCAAATCTTCAAAAATGACACCACCCGTATTACGGTTGATAATAAACTCAGGACCGACCTGTAGAAAAATCATCCAGACAAATGCCATACCTAAAAACCGGATAGCAAGCCAAAACCACTCAATATCAAAGAGTTTTTTGGCAAGTGAACCTTCACTCAGATTGGGCTTCAATACTTTGACTGCTAGCGCACCGATAAAGGATATCGTCACGAGCGCCATCGTGATATAGCTCACAAAACCGCCCAACGCAGTTTGTAGCGTATCGGTCAACACACCCAATAATATCGTGACTTTGCCATCCCACTCGAACGGTATGATAAATAACGCAATACCCAATGCTGAAAACAATAAAAACTTCCACATTGCTGCTCGCCACTGTCCTGCTTTTGGCGTTTCTGGATCGACCGTATTATTCCCTAAAATCGGCTGCTGCGACTTATCCATGTAACTCGTCATTTAATTTCTCCTTAATGGGCGATGATTGCCAGTTTTTCCATTTTTCTGTCTGACCAATACCTGGGTTGAGCGAATTGGTTGGGTCCAGTTTTTTATAAAAATAATGTAGTTCCGTTTTTGCAGGGTATGCGTGCCCCACATTGTGCTCAGCAGGATACTCGATATGGCGTTGATTATAAAACGCCAGCAGGTCTTCCTTGAATTGCTTGGCATTGGTCTTAGGTTTCAATAAATAGTCTTGGTGCAGCACATGGCAGAAAAAATGTCCCAAATAAAACGTTTTACTGACTTGTTCTTTTAAGTGATGAGGTAAAGTCTCATCCCAATCTGTGGCATTCCGTGGTAAAGCAATGTCGGTCGATAGTAGCTCACCACATTGGGTGTGGTTAAGATTATGGTAGCGAAACATAGCGGCGGTGGCGGCACTACGAAACACTAATAACGCCTGTGCTTCTTTTTCAGTACACAGATGCAAGACGCCTTGATGTTGCTGTAGATGGTTTTGCAAAAATGTCTGTGCAGCAGCGATATTATTGCCATCATGTTTATCGGAATTTTCATTAATGCCATTGTCACAACCATTAGCCACTTTGATAATCAAATGATAACGGTATGATTGCGACTGCTCAGCCAAAGGCGTTGGCAATGATGGCGGCATAAAGACACTGGCCATCTGTAGCACACGGTCAGGCAAAGTCTGTGGCAATCGCCATTTGTCCAAATAATAGCCAATCTTCGTTTGTAGACGATATAATCCACCTATCTTGCTAGCAGGGAGCTTTCGCATACTTAAGCAAGTATCACGACCATAACGCATGGTAATGTCGTTATAGTCTTTGTGCATATACTCTGCCAACACAGGCAATTTCAAATCGCTTTTTAACCACTGTTGCCTGAGCGTGGTCAAGGTATCTGCATCGTTGGTCGAGATATAGAATGTTTGCTCTTGTGTCGGTTTGGCAAAGGTCGCCACTCGCACAGCAAATACGATGACTTTGCCTGCTGAACCAGATGCTTCATACAGCCCATTGGGGTCATTGTTAAATCTAGCAGGTGTCTCTGCCTCACAATCACGGACTTTGTGTTGATAATGATGGTTGGTACAGGCTTTTTTATTGCTTAGGCTATCTGAGTCTCTTTCGAACCTGCCCGATTGTAGATTTTCAAGCATTTCCTCTGGATGTTTACCTAAATCAATCCCTAAGTGATTGATTAACTCGAACTGCCCTGAGGTATTACGTTTGGCAAACAGCGCCATTTCGGTATACGCAGGACCACGCTGCACCAACATGCCGCCTGAGCTGTTGCAGATTCCGCCAATCACCGAAGCACCAACACAACTAGAGCCTAATACAGAATGCGGCTCACGCCTTAAAGGGGCAAGCGTGTACTCTAATTGCTGCAGGGTTGCCGCTGGCAAAGCGATCAACTCTTTTGCCTCATTGAGCAAATGAATACCGCTCAGTGACTGCATCGAAATAACCACTAGCGGTCTATCGTACTCACCGTAAGGTGTTGAGCCACCTGTCAGGCCAGTATTGGCCGCTTGGGCGATAATAATCGTATCTGCTGCTACACAAAGATTAATGACACGCCATAGAACAACTAAACTGTCTGGTGTTACGACTGCCAACACATTATCCGTATTCGCTTCTATGGCACCTTGTACATAAGACTGCTGTTGGCTTGGCTTTGTCATTACATTGAGCGTGCCAGCAACGGCGACTAAGTCTGCTAACAAACTCGCCTGCGATGCATTCAAGCTATTAGACGAGTGGTTGGCATTCAACATTGCAGACGTTTTCCCTTGAGTGACCAGCCTTTAATACATTTAAGTCGCTATCGTTACCATAAGTCATTAACTTAAGTCGTTACCGTTAACTAAAGCAGGTAAAGCTCTGCCCCATCTCAGCGATAAACGCATCAGTTTCGTCAATCTCATAGATAATCGGCTGTTTGCCGTTGATGTCTTTTTTCAGAGCTTCTAGCAATTGCTGTTTGTCAGTAATTCTGCGATATCCAGCACCAAACCCTGCTGCTAAAGGTTCAAAGTTCGGTGTCTTAATATTGACGCCAATCAATGGTAGTCCGCCCTCTTCCATATAGCGGCGAATTTCACCATAACCTTGGTTGTTCCATAATAGGACAATCAATGGCAGCTCAAGTTCGGCAGCGCAGATGAGTTCTGCAATGGTAAATTGAATACCACCATCACCCATTAGGCTAACGACAGGCGATTTTGAGCCCACCATGGCACCAATAGCAGCGGGTAAGCCATAACCTAACGTGCCAAATCCTGTCGATGAGTTAAACCATCTACGGGTCGCCAACGCCTCAAAGCCAAGATTGCCGCTATAGACAGTTTGTGTCGAGTCACCAACGAAGATGACGTCTTTGACTTCATCGCGAATAAGTTGAAGCAATGCATTTTGACCCGCAAAATCTGGCGTCATATCTGCTAACAATGCCTGCTTCGCCTCGGCGACTCGCACTGCTGCCTGATTATTCAATTCCTGACTTTCTAAGCGTGTGCAGAGTCCGCTAACGGCCATTTGCGCATCGGACAATACCGCTATGTCGGCTCTAAAAGGACGATGCAGTTGCTGAGCATCGCAATCGATACGAATCAACGTGCCATTAATCTTAAACTCGCCATTAAAAAAGACATCATAGTCAGTCTCGCCAAGCTCAGTGCCAATCGCCAATACCAAGTCAGCCTCGGTGATAACGGCTCGACCTGCCGCTAATGACTGGTTGCTGCCTAAGCTCAACGGATGAGCAGGTGGTAATAGACCTTTAGCATTAATCGTCAAAAACGTCGGTGCATCGATCAGCTCTGCCAGTTTTTGTGCCGAACTATCGACATCAACGCAGCCGCCACCATAAAGTAACACTGGATTCTTCGCTGCTTTTAACGTCTCAACGATTAAATCAAGCTGCGCAGGATTAGGCAGTGGTCTCATAACTTGCGGTAACGTCAAAGCGATATTACTAGCTTGGCTAGCTTTAGAGCCGTTTATGCTAGGCGGCTTAGCCACGTGGCTGGCATCGGCAGTGATAACATCAATGGGCAACTGAATGTGAACTGGTCCCGGACGCGCACCATTAAATAGAGCGAAGGCTTCTGCGATGACTTTCGGTAGCGACTCAGGCTGCCAGATGGTTTTGCTCGTGAGTGCAACTTTACTGACCATGCCCTGCTGATCATGTAATTCATGTAAGTGCCCTTCCTCACTACCGGTATCTTTTACTTTATTCACACTAGATATCACTAGCATCGGTATAGAATCAGCGAGTGCCTGTGCCATCGCTGTCATGATATTGGTCATACCAGGGCCGGTAATAATGAAACAAACCCCAATCTTTCCAGAAGCACGATAGTAACCATCCGCCATAAACCCAGCGCCTTGCTCATGACGCGGTGTCACGTGACGAATATCAGTATTGGGCAGGCCGCGATACAGCTCTACTGTGTGCACACCGGGTATACCAAATACGGTCTCTACGCCATAATATTCTAGCCATTGCACTAGCAGCTCACCGCAGGTTAGAGATGGGACTGTAGATAAATCAGAAGGCATTTGCGTCAATTGGGTCATGAGTTTTTCGTCCTGAAAAATGTAATAAGTATTAAGTTAAGATTTTTATGTTGGTTAGCTATTTTTTTAAATATGTCTTGAATGCTGTCAATCATAAATCATGGTGACGTAACCAATCATCAATCATGACGTTTAAACGTTTACCTGAAAAACTAGGAAAATGACCGCCGTGGACAACTCGTACAGGTAATGCATTTAAGCGGCGCATACTCTTGGCATAATCAGACATATTGCTGTGCCATGTATCTTCGATTAATGGACCGTCATAGATAAGATCACCAGAAATCAAAGTTTCGCTAGCCGCTTCCCATAAGGCGATACCACCTGGGGAGTGACCGGGCGTATGAATCACTTCAAATTGACGATTGCCCAAATCAATCATGTCACCATCCTCAAGTTGCATGATTTTCGCTGGTGCAGCGATTTTATAGCCGCAATGAGCATAAGGCTCAGGAGGTAGCGCATCAAACATCTCATCGTTGACAAACATATCAGCCAAGGTGCGAGCATTGTCTGGCTCAGCAAGAATATGGGCTTCAGCAGAATGTACATGGCAGCAATCAAACTCGTTTGCCGCGCCAATATGGTCAAAATGCGTATGGCTAGCAACACCAATGATATCGCGATCAGCGAGCAGAGCGACGTGGCGGCGCAATGGTACAGCACCTAACCCAAAATCTACTAATAAATCGCTTTGACTGCCTCGCACGTGCCATAGATTACAGCGAAAAAATGGCTTGATCCACGGCTCATCGATGAGCGTAATACCATCACTGAGCGTGGTTGTTCGATACCAGTTTTCTGGTTTGATACGTGGTAATGATTGCTCACTCATGAGTCCGCTCCATTAACGACATGAGTATCTTTAAGAACACGCAAGTCCTTAAGATAGTTTTGGTGCGTGCGACTCTCATCGATGCAGGCGAGATCGATGTCTACTATCATGCTGCCAGCTGCTAAACCAAGTCGGCCAAGAACCTCACCATCAGGACCAGCAACGATGCTATTGCCACAGTAATGGAGCGTTTCTTCCACACCTGATCGGTTTATACAAGCAACAAAACATTGATTGTCCATTGCGCGCGCGCGCGGATTTGTAGCACCTGACGCTCTGCATTCGGCAACATATTTGCCGTAGGTGATAATATGATTTGAGCACCTGCTTGAGCCAGCTCTCTTGCTACTTCTGGAAATTCATTGTCATAGCAAATCATCAATCCTAATTTACCAAATCGAGTATCAACCACACAGAATTTCTTGCCTGCAACAAAAAACTCGTTTTCGCGATCCCATAGATGCCGCTTATGATAAGTGGCAAGGTGCTGACCATTGTCATCTAGCAATACTGCAGCGTTAGCCAACTCGCCATTAGCCCCCTGCTCAGCCAGTCCAAACAGCAAATGCAAATTGTATTTATCAGCAAGTTTACTGGCTTCGGTGACGATTGGACCATCGATCGCTTCAGCTAGATCATCAAGGCGCTCAAAGATATTGTAGCCTGTGAATGCAAGCTCTGGTAATGCGAGCAGATCTACTTTTGCCTCTACTGCTAGTCGACAGAGTGACTCCAATGCTGCTAAATTAACAGTAGGCTCAGCCCATAAAGGGTCCGTTTGAGCAATCATCAATCTCATAATGAAGGCTCCTTTTGAGCAGAAGTGATAGCACTACTAGGACGAGTGAATAAAGTAGCACCTAACCAGTAAAGTCCACCAGTGATGATAAAGACGGGTAACGAGGCTCCAAAAGATGGCGGTGCTATCAAGGTCCAGTAAGCGGCAAGCGCTGCCCCCATTATGTAGGCCACGATAGCAATTTTTGCAGTAGGACGGCCCAATTGCTTAGTAGAATTAAGCAGCTTTTCTGTATAGCCTTCTTGACCAACAAGATAGTAATCAACAATCATGACTGAGAATGCTGGGATGAACAATGCACCGACGATTAACAAGAAGTTTTGGAATTGATCTAAAATACCGGGAATCAGCGCACCAAAGATAGTGACTAAACCGATGATAAGTGCAGGTTTCCAAAAGCTCATATTAGGCGCGATGTTCATACAGGATAGCGTGGCGCTATACACGGCCATCACATTGGTTGTCATGACTGAGAAGAAAATAACCAATGCTGCTGGTAGACCAAAACCAAATTCAGCGAGCAAGCGTGTCGGATCGTAAGTCTGCTCCATGCCGTTTAGGATAGAGAGCCCTGAGATTGTCGCACCCAAGCCCATAGCAACGATGGCCGCTATGATATAACCAAAGTAGGTACCCCAGACTGCGATTTTAGATGTCTTACAATTGCGGTTGTAATCAGCTGCCGAAGACATCCAAGAAAATGCAGTGGCGATGACGATATCAAAAGCGATACCTAGCGTAATACCATTACGCGATTCAACTGGCATCTCAAATAGTGTAGAAACGTCATAATGCTGATTTAACTGATAGAGCACCACAACGGTAAGACCTGCCATTGCTAGTGCTGCCCAGCGTTCAACAAGCTCGATACCAAGATGACCACGTAATACAATCAACACCACGACTGTCTCGCACAGAATGACAAATAGCGGCAGATTACTATAGCCTGTTGTGGCTTCAACGGCATAGTTCAGGCTCATACCGGCGAGCAAAGCCTGAATACAGCTCCACGCGATGAGCACACCCATGTTGACCAGTGAAATCAACTGACTACCCAGTGGCCCATAAGCTCTACGCGTTAGTGCCATTGATGGCAGACCAGTACGCTGACCCATCAGACCAACTAGGAGTAAAGGAATTGCACCGATCAATGAGCCAATGAGTACTGTCGTTATAGCGGTGGTAAACCGTAAATCAGGTACTAACAACATCCCAGTTAAAATAGTCGTGACCACTATATTTGCACCGAACCACAGCGCAAACGTACCAATCGAACCTAAACTGTGTCCAGCCTCATTTGGAGAGAGCGTATCTTGACCAAAAAATGAAGAAGGTTTACTCATGAGCGTCTTCCTTAACCGAGTTGTATTAATACCAGCAAGCCAATTGCACTGGTGACGATGCAGCTATCCGGTCATATACCATATTTGGATAGCTACCCTATGCTCCCAATTTAACCAATAAGAGAGAGCTACTACCCCATCCCTTTGTAGTTATCATTGCGAGATACTCCTATTAGCAAACAACTTAGACATTATCGTCGTAACGCACACCCGGTAGAATACATAGCATCTCAAACAATAAATTTGCAGCGAGTACAGAGGTGTTACCAAATGGATCATAAGGTGGTGATACTTCGACCAAATCACCGCCGACTACATCTAGACCGCGCATACCACGAATGATTTCGATACCTTGAGTTGATGTCAAACCACCGATTTCCGCAGTACCAGTACCAGGGGCAAATGCAGGGTCAATACCATCAATATCAAAGCTTAGATAGACAGGACCATCGCCTAGCTTTTCGCGTACTTCTGCCATCAATGGAGCCAATGACTTGTACCAGCATTCCTCAGCAGGCACAACGCGAAAGCCCTGCTCGGTCGACCAATCAAACTCTTCAGCACTATAGCCTGTACCACGTAAACCAATCTGTACCACACGGTTGCCATCGATTAGGTTTTCTTCGACAGCACGGCGAAACGGTGTGCCGTGAGCGATTTTTTCGCCAAACATATCATCATTGATATCTGCATGAGCATCGATATGCACCATACCGACAGGGCCGTGTTTTTTGGCAAGTGCGCGTAAGATAGGAAGTGCAATGGTATGATCGCCACCCAACGTCAGTGGAATCGCGCCGTGTTTAACGATTTTATCGGTATAGAATTTTTCGATGATATCGACGCTTTTTAGGAGGTTAAAAGTATTGATAGGCACATCACCAATATCAGCAACTTGTAATGACTCAAAAGGGGCAGCACGAGTTGCCACGTTGTAAGGACGAATCATGCGTGACTCATCACGAATCTGTCTTGGGCCTAGTCTCGCACCGCTACGGTTCGATGCACCGATATCCAAAGGCACGCCAACGAACGCCACATCTAGTCCTTCGGCGTCGGCTTGAGTTGGCAGGCGCATCATAGTGGCGAAACCGCCAAATCTTGGCATCTCGTTACCGCTTAGTGGCTGATTGAAGCTCATAAATTACGTCCTTATTATCTGTTAATTAAAATACACAATTTGCTACATACCCTTGACAATACCTAAATATAAGATGGCAAACCATGGTAAAATTCAGAAGTAAACTTCTAAATTTTCGTAGTAAAATAGACTTATACGTTATTAGCAGAAGTTTGTTGAAGAGAGTATTTATCGGAGGATGGTTTTTGATATTAGATGAGTTGATAAAAATAGACGTAAAAACCCTACGTAGCTTTATGGCCATCGTAGACTGTCAGGGGGTAACGGCAGCTCAGACACGCCTAAACGTCACCCCTTCGGTGATTAGCGGTCATTTAACGCATCTAGAAGACCGGTTGGGCATGACGTTATGCCATCGTGGTCGTGCAGGATTTAAGCTGACAGAGGATGGTGCAGCGGTTTATGAGGCTTGCGTTGCCTTTACCGAATCAGTCGCCAACTTTCAACATCAGCTGCATTATATTCAGCAACTAGACTCCGTTCATGGCGGGCACATTAGACTGTGCCTAACCGATCAAATGCCCAAATTTTTTTATGACGTACTTAGACAACGGCTGGCTAACAGCTACCGTAATAACCCATTGATACACTTTTCTATTGACGTGCAAAGTCCTGAAAGCATGATAGAAAAGCTCTTAAGTAATGAGAGTGATATTGGAGTTGGTTATTTTGGCAGTTTTCCACCATTACTGACGTTTAAGCCAGCATTTGTAGAGAGACAGGTCGTGTGCTGCGGACGCGAGCACCGGTTATTTTATAATTCAGAAGGTTTGACATTAGAGGACTTAGAACAAAACCATCCGTGGATAAAAAGAGGCTATATTACTGATGTCAGCATCCATCATGTACGCCCCAAAACATTAAGCGCTACGACGTATCATATGGAGGCTACTGCACAGCTTATCCTTGCAGGTCACCATGTTGGCTACTTGCCTCGTGACCTAGCCATGCGCTACGAAAGAGAAGGTTTGATGAAAATATTACTGCGGGAAGAAGCCAGTTATGCCGTCGAGCACCATTGGGCGTATCGGCAGAACCAGCACAAACACATTGCTGACTTTTTGAATAAAATGATGAATTTATTATAAAAAATCACTGCACACAACTAAACTGCTGTTGGTAGCTCTCGATGCTTTAAGCCAATGGTTCTCAGCCTGCCTTTGTCATCGACTTCTTTGATGACCAGTGACCACTCGTCGCTTATGACGACAGTGTCACCAGAGACTGGTGCGGTAGCTAAACGTTGCTTTACATACTCAGCGACCGTCTGATCCCACATGCTTTTTGAACCATCTTTAGGCTTTGGCTTTAGATTATCTACTAGAGATTCGGACGTCATCGCTCCAGTAAAAAATGGCAAATCGCCGAGCTTGACACTGGGTGATAGCAGCCAATCTCCATAAAAGTCGTCAATCGCTTTATGATTCAAAGTCGTGTCATTAAAGATTTTGGCAATCTTGCTGGCGTGATTGCCTCGCATTGCATACCAAACGCTATCACCAAATTTGAGCTTCGTCTCTTCATCAGTAACGACAATCTGCTGTCCACGGACCAACGCAAAAATACGAATCTCGTCAGGGTTGACACGCTTAGAGATCTCCAAGGGATGTCGACCGATAGCAAAAGCACCGGATTGAACTTCGAACTCATACAGAGTAATACTGGCTTTATCAGACACCCAAACTTCGTGTTCTTCTTTTGGGTCTTTGTTCGTTGGAATACGCACTTTAAACAAATTCGCCATGATAGGAATGGTCGTTCCTTGCAAAATCAAAGACACAACGACTACGCCAAAAGCAATATCGAACAGCATAAAGGCATTGTCTATGCCTGCCATCACCGGTAAGAGAGCCAATGTAATAGGTACCGCACCACGCAGTCCAACCCAAGAAATAAAGCCAATTTCTCTGTCTTTAAATTTGAATGGTTTCACGCTGGTATATACGGCAATAGGACGAGCAACGAAGATCATAAAGGCCGCTATCGCTACTGAATAGTGCCAAACATTGAGAACATTCGATGGTGTGACTAGTAGCCCTAATACGACAAATAGCACCGCTTGTGATAGCCATGCAAAGCTATCCATCACTCGCATCACATGCTCAGTCGAGCGCACTTTGTGATTGCCAATCATGACACCCGTGAGATATACCGCCAAAAACCCACTACCGCCTAGCATGTTGGTAGCCGCAAAAACCGCCAAGCCAGCAGACAGTATCAAAATAGCATACATACCCTCTGCCAAGTGCACCTTGGGCAATAGCCGCGACAACAAATAACCAAAGAGCAAACCCATGCCCAAACCAACGCCTAACTGCTGCAACAGCAAACCTAAAAATCCAAGTACGCTCTGACCATCCGGATCAACGTTTAGGGCAATCAAACCAGTGACCAATAAAATAGCCAATGGATCGTTGCCACCGGACTCTAGCTCAAGCGTGGCTTGGACGCGATCGTTGAGCTTGACACCGCCATTACGTAATAGAGAAAATACTGCTGCCGCATCGGTCGAACCAACAATGGCCGCCATCAATAGACCAAAACGCCAATCGACATCGAGCAACCAAGTGACGAATACCCCTAGCACCATGACCGTGGCTAGCACACCCCACGTGGCCAGCGTAATCGCGGGCTTGAGTCCGACTCGGAATGACTTAAAAGAAGTACGTAGACCACCATCTAGCAAAATACAGGCTAAAGCTGCCTGCCCGACGAAATTGGCCAACGCGTATTGAGAAAACTCAATCCCTAAGATACCTTGCTCGCCAGCCAACATGCCTACTATCAAAAACAATAGTAACAAGGGAACGCCCAAGCGCGCTGACAATGTACTGGCCATAATACTGGCGAAAATTAACAATGCTCCTACGAGATATAGGATATTTAAGGTATCCATCTTTTTTTAAGCCCTATTTTTATCAATGGTGATGAATTAAGTTGGTGCGAAAATATTACAATTTAATCTTTTACCTTTACTAGTAAGATCCAGATCTAAATATAGTTGATTCAATTTAAAAAAGAGTCAGGGTAACCGAGTGTAGCTGTAACTGTGATACTTCAAGCGAGGTTGACGCCGTCACTCTTTTATATAGGATTAACTGTACTAAAAATATCATTAAGAATAACATCTACTATCATGTCTATAAAAACTATCTATAAATATTTTTACTAGCATTTTCTTTCACTTTGATCATGGTTGTATAAGTGAGTGTGATGACACGTCTTAAGCCCTATAAATACAGTTGGAACTGTTTTGCATACTATTTTAGAGACTCTCTTCAATACTGACTACGCTTGTATATATTGCCACGTAAGCACTAAGATAGCGGCAGCAATCATCCAAGCGACAACTCCCAGCATCAATGCTTTATATAAGCTGACATAGCCAATGCTAAAAAACACCACAAAAGTATAGATAAGATGAGGTATGACGCCGAGCATGCTAAATATCAAGGCGACTTTTAAATCAGCAGGGCTACGCTCGGTACCAACAATGAAATGGCTGATCAAAGTAAACGTGGGAAAAAGTGGCGCAAGTGCTGCCAAATAGAAAAATCGAGTTTGTGCAAATAATTGAATCGCCAATACCATCAAGGCACCAATAAGCATTTTTAGCCAAATCATGATGCGTTCTCTCCTATCGCATATTAATCGCTTAATTTATCACGATAATGAACGCACAGAACAAAATAGCTGATAATAAATAATGAGAATCCTAAAATACAAAAAAAGCCCTACTTAGCATTGTGCCAAATAGAGCTTTCACTGTCTAAAAACTAAAAAAAATTGATATAAAAACTAATTTTCTTTATGCACTGCTATTCATTTAAGAAGGCTTTAGTGCCGCGCTGATGTCTGCTAATAATGGCGGGATATCATGTTTGTCGGCGATGACTTCTAGCATCACCAACTTATCCGTGGTCACTGCTGCTTTTTCGAGTGCTGCTTTCAACTCACCAGCGGTCTCTACTTTGATCATCAAGCTGTTTTCTTCAGTCGCACCAAAGGCTTGTGGCATCAACTGCCAATTGCATTTAGGAATATCATTGTAAGCTTGATTTTCACCATGAATTGCACGCTCTACCGTGTAGCCATCATTATTAATCAACACGATGACTGGATTGGTACGCTCTTGGATCATCACCGCGATTTCTTGAATAGTGAGTAAGGCAGAACCATCACCAATCAACAACACACTACGCTTGTCTGGCGACGCAATGGCAGCACCCAAACTTGCGGGCAGCGTGTAGCCAATCGAACCCCACATTGGTTGCCCGTAAGACGTAACACCCTGTGGCAAACGCACATCACTAATACCAAAGTAAGCCGTACCTTGTTCAGAAAAAACCAAGTTATTATGATCTAAATGGTCTGCAATAATATGCCACAGATCGTCTTGGCGAATGGCCTCATCGTCTTTGCCGTTTTGCTCGTGAGGGTTGACAGGCTCACAGAAAGGTTTTGGCACGATTTTGATACCAGAGGTCATGACTTCATGCAAGACTTGCAGCGCATCTTTTAGCGCAATCGGTGCAAAATTTTGACCGCTGATTGATGCACGCTCATAATGCAAATCTACTACCACATCTTCGTTGATATCTTGACTGAACCCTGCCGTAGTTGTATCCGTATATTGCACCCCTATTTTGATCAGGCATTCGCAGTTTTCTACTACGTCCTTGACCACAGGGCGTGAGGCGACGCCTGCATAAGTTCCTGCCCAGCGATTACTGTTTTCATCAAGTAGCGTTTTACCCCAAGACAGCGTGGTATAAGGAATATCCGTATCAGCAATCAGTGCTTTGAGCTGATTTTGCAACCCTAAACGATGCACCATTAAATCTGCCATAAGCGTCGTGGTTTTATTCGGTAAAAACGCTATAAGCGCTTGCTTGAAATCCGCCAATGCCGCTTGGCTAGTGATATCTTCTTGGCTGTCAATCAGTTTTGTAGTTGGTGGGTAAATGGGCATTTTTGCCACATCAGGTGATAGCAGCAGATAGCCAGGACGATGTTTCTTAAGAATCAAGCGGATGACACGATCAATCTCTGAGGCTGCGTTTTCTGGTGTGAGTTGCGCCCGTGCCACGGTTACTGGCTCTACCATTTTAATAAAGTGATTGAATACGCCATCACCAAGCGAGTGATGAATACGGCGCTTTGAGTCTTGTAGAGCGGTACTTGGCGCTCCCACAACATGCAATACAGGTGCGTACTCAGCAAAAGAGCCTGCCGTCGCATTAATCGCTGACAACTCCCCCACACCGAAAGTCGTGACCATCGCCGCAAACCCACGCTCACGGGCGTATCCATCTGCAGCATAACCAGCATTTAGCTCATTGGTATTACCCACCCAACGCAATTTATCAGAGGCAAGAATGTTATCCAAAAAAGTTAAATTAAAATCACCAGGGACACCAAATATCTCCGATGCACCCGCTTCTGCGATGCGATCAAACAAATAATCAGCGATGGTATATTGTTGACTCATTTTATATCCTTATGACTTATCATTATAAGTATTGACGATTGTTTATATAATTGAAGTAAATTATAAATCGTATTCCAGCCTATTTATTCAATGCAAAGCTTTTGGAATAGTTTTTATAAGAAACTGTTATAACATATCTATGCAGTTGGATGACATGCCTGTTTTACTAACTTTACTTTTTTTTAACGTAAGTGTTGACAGGTAAAAAAAACTGCGTATAATACGCCTTCATCAACTGACGATAGTTAATTGATAATTAGCGGGAATAGCTCAGTGGTAGAGCATAACCTTGCCAAGGTTGGGGTCGAGAGTTCGAATCTCTTTTCCCGCTCCAAATATGGCTTGAAAGAGCACTAAAATCCTTACTTCTTATTTAAGAAGTAAGGATTTTTTTTGCCTGATTTTCGGGGCTTTTAGAGAAATTCTCGAAATATCGTTTTGAATATAGTTAAGTCTAACTACTCAAAAAAAATCCCGTTTCCATGGTGGTGCCCAAACTGTGCCCTACCCTAAAACCTCACATACATAACTGACCATACTTTGGCTATATCAGCTATTAAGCATAATGTGATGAATGTAAAATTTCTATAACAACTTCTCTTAAATATAGTTTGAGCTTAGTGGGCTAATAAATTGCGCTCGAAAGAGATACTATTAAGATTTTATATGAGATTGTGATTTTTTAACATTCAACCTCTTACTGCACACTATTAATGAAAGCATCTGTCTTCATATAATCTTCTAAGGCCGTTGTAAACCTTTCAATGGCTTTCAACCTACTTGACTTAGGGTAGCGATTCGTCACTTGATAACAAGTATATTCGGGTGCAAGTACGCTAAGCTCAGATATTTTAACAGGGTGGATTCTTTCAAATACACGTGCAATCCAAACAGGGACGATAGCCCATTTTTCTTCAAAGTCAAAAACAGTGAATAATAGTGAAACCGTATCAACACTAGAATACTCATTCTGATTTTTTTCCCACCAAAAATTGTGCCATATATGGTATTCAGAAACACTTGAAAAAAGAATTTCATCAGCTGTATCTAAATCATGCGGGTGAACCAATCTAGCATATTTTGATGAGATGGAAGAAATAATAACTCCTCTAGATTTAAATAAAGGTTTAGATATAGCATTTGGATATTTTAATGAATTAAGTGTGAAGCCGATATCGATATCGTTATTCTCAATGAGGTCATAAATAGTTTTGCTCCAGTGAGAACTCACATTTAAAGTAATCCCATTGCTGCTTTCACTAGCTTTCTTATCATCTGTATTATTGTTATTAATCAATTCTTTATATAGATTTGAAAACACACAAGTATTTAAACTATCAATACTAGCTACACTTAAGTTCATTTTAGACTCTTGTAATGCCCATATTTTCGTTTCCCGCCATAACGCTTTCCAACGCATTGCTATTTCAACAAACTCCTCTCCCTTTTGTGTCAAGGTGACTAGCTTTTCACCACGGCCACGTATGAATAACTCACAGTCAAGATGTTCCTCTAGAGCGCGCAAACGATGACTAACTGCCGATTGAGAGATGAACAGATTTTTGCTCGCTAAAGATAAGTTCTTTGTTTCTGTGATCATCAAAAATGTTTCTATTTGCTCAGTCTTCATTAGATTACCTCATGTTTATATATTAATAGTTTGAATATATCTAACCTCTTTAATTCATTATTATAATATTAACTGTAATGGTAGATTTAGGGGTGGATAAATTTTGTACCAATAGTTGCAACATTGTTCCTACAGCATTAACTAGCCTTGCAGGTTAGAACCTCACATGAACGTAACACATAGGAAGTGTCATTATGAGAAAAAAAAGGATGCAACTAAGTACTAAAGTATTCATTGGATTTGCCATAGGTATAGCCGCAGGTATCTTCTTTAAAGAACAAGCGCTGATCGCAAAGCCCATTGGAGATCTGTTCTTAAACCTAATCAAGATGATAGTTGTACCACTCGTGGCTTTCTCAATAGCAAGTGGAATCTCCAATATGGGAGACATACAAAAGTTAAAACGTGTGGGTAGTAAAACGTTACTATTTTATGTCGTAACCACTTTGTTATCAGGAGTCATTGGACTTATTGTTGCAAATTTATTAATGCCTGGACAAGGTTTTGAGATGAATATTATTTCAACAGATCCAGTTGTAATAAAAGAGATGGCTAGTGTCTCTGAAACCCTGTTAAGCATGGTACCGACTAACCCTATTCAAGCGCTTGCTGAGGGTAACTTAATGCAAATTATTATCTTCTCTTCCTTTTTTGGTATTGGAATGACAATACTAGGCAAACAAAGCGAGCCCTTCAAGAAAGTTGTTGATAGTGGAACGGAAATAATGCTTAAGGTTACTGACATTATTATGGGATTTTCTCCTTATGGTGTTGCTGCACTAATCGCTGCCTCAGTTGGTGAGTATGGCTTGGAGATATTTGGACCGTTGGCTAAATTTATTTTGGCTGATTATGTAGCGATGATCTGCGTTGTTTTATTCTTATATATCTTCCTATTAAAGTTCGTAGCTAAAGTAAGTTTAAAAGAATTTTTCAAACATATCCCTGCCGTTTGGGCTATCACGGCAAGTACAACAAGCAGTTCAGGCTCTCTTCCAGTCACCATGAAAGTAGCAGAAGAAAAATTTGGTGTGACAAAGGAGCTAGCAGGTTTTTCTCTTCCTCTGGGTGCAACGATTAATATGAATGGCGCAGCCGTTTATTTCGCCGTTGGGACTATGTTTGTTGCTCAGATATATGGCATTGAGATGACACTCTTTCAACAATTTATGACCATCACTATGGCAACGCTAATAGCAATTGGTTCGCCGGGGATTCCAGGTGGTGGCATCGTGATGATGGTTATTCTATTGGACTCAATTGGGTTACCTGCTGATATTATCGGCTTAATTGCGGCAATCTACAGAATAATTGATATGGGACATACCACACTCAACGTAACAGGCGACATGGTTTCAATGCTTTGTATTGCCAGAATAGAAAACTTATTTGAAGACGAGATTGAACCCAATCAGGAAGTAAAATTAGCCAAAACATAACTCTCTTACATTACACAATAGAGCTAAAACTATTAAACAAAGCAGAGAATACGGTGTTGTGACTTTATTATCTGCCTTGCTTACTCACTCTTAATTTTCAAAAAAATAATAGGATAATCGTCATGAAATACAACATTGAACAAGGTGAGCTTTTTAGTGAGTCCTTGAGTGAGATGATTAAAGACAAGTTTTATCACGTGGATATCGACCCAATTAATAAAACAAAAAGGCTTTTCTTTGATAACTCAGGTGGCTCATTTAGATTAAAAGCGGCCAGTAATATTTTTAAAGAACTAGATGAATTGCCAGACTGTCCAGAGCATGGCAATACAACTGCGAAATGGCTGATGGATATCCAAGAAGAAGGGTATCGTTCCATAGAAACCATCTTAAATATTGATAAAGGCAGTATCGTTACATCGCTCACTGCCTCTATGGTCATGTTTGATATAGTCAGAACTGTGATGGAGAATGTACCTGGCAATAATGTGGTGACAACCTTGTTAGAGCACCCTTCGGCTTATGACGCAATGGCTTCTTATGCCAAGGCAACAGGGAAAGAGTTAAGAGTGGCTAAGACTAACCCTGTGACAGGTGGCGTCGATGTTGAGGAAGTGATCAAACTGATTGACCAAGATACGTGTTTATTAAGCTTTATGTATGCATCAAATGTGTCTGGTGCCTTGTTAGATGAAGCCAAAATAGTGGCCGAAGCAAGAAAAATTAAACCTGATCTGTATATTGTGGCTGATGCCGTACAACATGCACCACATGGGATTATCGATGTGAGCAAGGTAGCCGTTGACGGGATTAATTTTGCGCCTTATAAGTTTTTTGGTCCACGTGGTTTTGGAGTTGGTTATGTATCAGAGCGATTGGCGAAATTACCACACAATAAGTTAATTGCGAAGCCACATGATTATTGGCAACTTGGTAGCCCTGCCCCAGCACATTTTGCAGCAGTCACTGAAGTCGTCAATTACGTGTGTTGGTTAGGAGAGCAGTTCATTACTTCAACGAAAAGAAGATATCTTTTTGTAGAAGGTATGACCCGTATCAAATTGCATGAAAGAGCTTTAATGCACGCAATGTTAGAAGGCACTGAAAATGTGCAAGGATTAAGACATATAGACGGCGTAAACGTCTATTTAGATTGCAAAGACTTGACCCAAAAAGACTTTATTATGGCTATTGGTTTTGACAATTTAGAATATAAGAAAGCCGTAGATCATTATGAAGCCGCAGGGGTAGTCACTTTCGAACGTTTACTATCAAGCCCTTACTCCTCAAGAATGTTGGAATCATTTGGTTTGAAAGGATCAATTCGTGTATCACCTATCCACTGCCATAATCTACAAGATATAGAAGAATTTTTAGAAGTTACCAAAACACTTTGTCAGATGCAGTAATTTAACTTAGCTTAAAGGCTTTTAATCATTCCGACATATAACAGTTTTGACTGAAATGAAGTTATATCATTCACCTCATTTTAGTCAAAATATAGCTAATACAACGAGTTTGCCAAGTTTTCTTGTATACCTTTTTTAATATAGAACGACATAGGTTGCGCAATATTTATATCGTTAGTATCATTTCAGTTTTGAAATGACTCAATTATAACTAGGAAAACCTTATGGCAAAATTAGAATCAAACATCGAATTAGAAGCCGCGGCATTTCGTCGCTTATTGGCTCATTTAGACGAGCGTAAAGATGTACAAAATATCGAACTGATGAACCTTGCTGACTTTTGTCGTAACTGTTTATCCAAATGGTATAAAGCGGCTGGTGAAGAGCGTGGTATTGAAATCGAATACGAAGATGCGCGCGAGCTTGTTTATGGTATGCCTTACTCTGAGTGGAAAGAGAAGTATCAACAGAAAGCAACGCCCGAGCAGTTAGCACGTTTTAACGAGATAGAAGCTGCTAAGAACAAAGCAGATTAAAGCTGACAGTGATGGCTCAAATAAAATAAGCCATCACTAGGGTGTGTCCTCATTTTAAAAATGATGATCAAAATAAGATAAATTGCAGTCAAACGAGGAAAATAGCGCAGATAATATCAGGATATTGACCAGATATTTGACGATGTTTGGCAAAATTTAGCTATTTTTAGCCCATTTAGAGGGCACTCGTTTGAATTGAGGACACGCCCTAGATAGTTATATCAAAAAAGCCAATACTGCCGCTAGATTAGCGGCTTTCTATAGATTTGAGTATACTGCTAAACCCTATGGTTCCTTGCTTCTGCATTTGACGGTCAAATAGGCGACCGAATAATGGCAATGGTACAGTCAATCGACCCTCAGATACCCAAGTCACGTGTGTGGTGCCATCGCCCAAGTCTTTTAAATCAATGACGCCTTTATCATGTTGCATTTTTATAGGTCTAGATTTTTCGATTTGGTATTGCATGTGAGTAGGACGCTCGAACGCCGTGATGCGCTCCCAAAACTTAACAGGTCCCGATTGAATGGTACGTAAAGCCCCAACGCCATTGCGCTCCTCGTCACCTTCATTCACCAACTTAGCTACACCTACGGCTTTAAATGAGCCATAACTGGCGTGGTCACTCAGTGCCTCAAATACCTCATCAATCGGTTTTTTGACAATGCGTTCTACTTTTATTTTAAACATAATATTATCCTGTTAAGGTCAAAGTTAAAATTATTTAGCTTACTGACATTTAAAAATGAATAAAGCAGTCGCACGTTAAAAACTTATGATCGCGAAACTACTACCGCTTAGACCCTCGGCCTTTTGAAGGACGCCTGCCATTGTTAGCAGGTTTGCCATTGCCTCCAGACTTACCATTACCCCCTGACGGCTTACCACGACCAGCAGGACGTCCATCTCTACCTTTAGAACCTGCTGGCTTTTTAGCATCATCCTTAGCGTATTTGTTACGCCCCTTTGCCGCACCCGCCGATTTTGAAGACGGTTTTGACTTTGATGAGGCATCAGTACGAGGTTTTTTTCGTGATGCATTACTAGATTTCTTAGGTGATTTATTATCTTGCGAAGAAGAGTCTTCTACAGATTTAAGTAACACAGACAACTCTTTTGGCGTTAAGTCTCGCCAGTCTCCAACGGGCGTACCCTTGAGACTTACATTCATAATCCGTGTACGCTCAAGTTTTACGACTTCATAGCCAAAATGCTCACACATACGGCGAATTTGACGATTCAGACCTTGAACTAGCGTAATGTTAAACACATTAGGCGCTACTTTAGTCACTGGGCATTTTTTCGTCATCTTGCCAAGCATTGGTACACCGCCCGCCAAACCCTCAATAACACTATCGGTTAACGGCTTATTGACCGTGACCAGATACTCTTTTTCATGGTTATTACCAGCACGTAGCACCTTGTTGACCAGATCGCCATTATTGGTCAAAAATATTAACCCTTGGGAATCTTTATCCAAACGTCCAATCGGGAAAATACGTAAACTATGTCTCACAAAATCGACAATGTTATTTTTCTCGGAGCTTTCTGTGGTGCTCACAATGCCCACTGGCTTATTCAAGACAATAAACACAAAATCATCGGGCTCTCGTGGCTCAATAAGCTGCCCATTAACCTTTACCGCATCTCCAGCAGCCACTTGGTCACCCACCGAAGCGCGCTTGCCATTAATGTACACATTACCTTGTTCAATAAAGCGATCAGCATCTCGCCTGGAGCAGATACCGCTTTCGCTGATGTATTTATTTAAACGAGTCGAGGAAGCGTTAAACATAGAGCACCGTTTTACCTGAGGAAAAGCTTTTTTGCTCAAAAAGCCTAAATTGAATGGATTATCAATAACGAAATAGCTCTCATTATATAGGAAATTCAGTGTCCCTTTGAGGAGAGATGAGCGAAGAGTTAGAAATATATCCAGAGTTATGTCAATCAGAGTGGCGTCAAAATTACTTGTTCATCATATCAAAGGTTTAAAAAACAGATAAGCATTGAAAAACATGGAACAGATTGAGCTTGTCTCTTCATTTTCTGAACTTAATTCACTTTGACCTATGCGATTCATTTCGTGATGCGTTTTTCTAACTCAGCTAATAGCTTATACGCGCTTGAGACTCAAGCAATGAGAATAGAATAAAAAACGCAGAGCACCACTTGATGCCTTGCGTGTTTTAGATTAAACGGTATTTACAGAATACTGCGTCTAAATTGTAGATAGGCCGCTGTGATTGCCGCTGCATCCTCTATCTGCGGATAATGACCTAACATAGGCATATTGGTTACATTAGCATCGGGTATCAACTGACGATAACGATCAATCATATGCTGTCCTGAGATAGGATCTCTGGCACCAGCAATCAATTTCACAGGTACGGTACTGTTGATAATGGCACCTACCCATCGCTCACGGTACTGCTGGCGTTGGGGGATATAGTTAATCAACTTATGCATCACACCCAATCCGTTATTGTGATTTAACAACTGCCATAACGTGTCTATCACCTCTGACGTAGGCTGTGTATCGGGGCCAAATATCCGTTGTAGACTGCCCGCAAATTTCTGTTTATTAATCAGCTTTGATACCAGAGGACCCAATGGCGATAGCAGTAGTTTCTGCACCAAGATAGGTTTGTGCGTCTCAGGGAATAAACCACCGTTTAAGAAGCATACGCTGGCAATGCGTAGCTCAATACTATCCTCAACTTGTCTTGCCAGCAACTCCTGAGCCACTGTATCACCATAGTCATGCGCTAAGATATGATAATCACTGATGCCCAGCCTTTCTAAAACCGCTTGATAAATATCGGCCTGCTCACTGATTAGATAGCGCGCGTTTTTGGGTTTGGCTGATAACCCAAACCCCAGCATATCGAGGGTGATGACATAATAATGCTCGGTTAGCGTATCCCACATGCCCTCCCAGTCCCAACTGGCACTAGGATAACCATGAATCAATAGCAATACAGGCGCACTTTTATCCCCTGCATACCGAGTGAATATTTGATACCCATGAATGGATTCATATTGCCCCTGCCGTTGCCACTCATCAAGAGTTATCATTAGAAACTTACTCCTCAAATGATGGGTCAGTGCGGCGCAACTTCCTCAACAATGCAGGCCATGCTATATCGCCATTCGCACCTCGGGTCACTTGCTCTGATGCAGCTTGGATACCTGCCAATATTTGTGCTGGTATCAGCGTCAAGGCACCTCCTCCGCTCTGCGCTTTGATCTGAATCTCACAAGCTCTTTGCATGATATACATGTACAAGAACGCATTGGCAACCGTATCGGCACAGGTGAGCAGACCATGATTGCGCAAAATCATAAAGTTAGCATCGCCTAAATCAGCAACCAAACGGACCTTTTCTTCAGGGTTTAATGCAACGCCTTCGTAGTCATGGTATGCCAAGTTAGATAGCGGAAATAATGATTGTTGCGAGATGGGTAGTAAGCCTTTTTCTTGCGCTGAGACGGCAACACCATCATTTGTGTGCAGATGAATGACGCAGTGCGCATCTTCACGAGCTTCATGCACAGCACTGTGAATGATAAATCCAGCTGGATTGACCTCAAACTCTGATGGTGCTACTTTTTCGCCTGCTTTGTTGACTTTAACTAAGCTAGAAGCGGTAATTTCTTCAAATAACATGCCATACGGATTGATTAAAAACTCATCCTCAGTACCTGGTACGCGCGCAGAGATATGAGTGAATACCAGATCATCCCAACCATAAGAGGCAATCATTCGATAACAGGCAGCAAGATTTACGCGCATCTGCCACTCTTGTTCGCTCATATTATGGTGTACACTCGATGTTGAATCCATTGATGTCGCGGTTTGCATAGCTGTTTGCATGGTGTATTCCTTTACTGTGTTAAATCTCCCGAATGATTACTTTACACCATTTTATAAAACCAAATCTGTCAAAAACATTACACTTATGAATATTAATCATTATTTAAATAACGACCCATGGTTTAGTCAACTACCAGCCATTGTGCAGCCGCTACTGGCGGGCGATGCTGTGCTAAAGGTATACCAAAAAGGTCAAATGATTCATGCCATCGGTGATGGCGATGATGCCGCTCTACACTTTGTTGTGTCGGGTACGATTAGAGTGTGTAATGTTAGTGCTAGTGGGCATGCCATGACACTGGCGCATCTATCCAGTGGCGAGTGGTTTGGTGAGATATCTATCATAGATGACAATCCTCGCACCCATGATGCGTGGACGATTAACAAAGTAACGCTAATCTCTATCCCTAGAAATCTAGTGATTCAGACAGCGCAATTGCATCCGATTTTATACAAGCATCTCGCCCTTATTACTTGCCAGCGAATTCGCCGAGCATTTGATTGGATTGATGATGCTACCTCACTCAACACCTCAGCGCGACTGGCTAGTATGCTGATTGGACTGATCGATACTTATGGCAAGCAGACGGGAGATGATATCAAAATAGATCTGCGCTTATCGCAAGAAGAGCTTGGCTTTATGCTTGGCACTACCAGACAAACTATCAATAAAATCATCCAATCGTGGCAAAAACAGAACATTATCGAGATGCATTATGGTTTTATCACTATAAAAGACAAGTCTCAATTAATGGCAATGATGAATCCTGCCTAACTCGAATATAGATTAAACAACTTCTTAGCAAACCACTCAATACATAGCTTATTATAATCTGTCAATATCTCCAGTCATTAAGACCAATATGACTCAAAGTCAAAGCACTCAACGCCAACACAAAGACCAGCTATCGTAGCAAGCTCTATGAGTGTGAGATAAATCTCAGATATCTCATTATCATAGTGGATTGACTATAGAGATATTTTAATGTGCAAGATTTGAGCTATGCTACTTTGTTCCTGCCAGTCTGAATAAGCAGAACGCCACCAAGAATCAATAGTAAAGCTATAATCTCTAAACGACTAATATCCTCTCCTATTATTGCGCCAATAATAACAGCAACAACTGGGGCAATATAAGTTGCGCCAGCCGCACGCACCGAGCCTAGCGTTTCAATGATATAGTAATAAATCAAAAAAGCGGCTCCCGTTCCTAATATACCAAGCCCAAAAAAAGTTCCCCACATGGCTTGACTGTCTGTTGCTATATTAGTAATACCATCAAAATCAATCAATACCGCAAGCGTTATAACAGCGATACCTATTTGCCATGTGGCTAATGCAAGTGGTGGCAGCTTTAGATGAGATAAGAAACGACGTGCATATACGAACGACGCACCAATACTCAAAGAGCCAGTAAGCATCCACAAAACACCTATAATAGATACTCCTGCATCTCCTTGCCATGGTTGCGCACTCAATACAATACCAGCAAACCCTAAAATAATCCCTATCGCCATCTGCTTGGTGGGGCGTTCTTCTGGTAAGAATAATGCCGCACCTAAAAACGTAAATATAGGGATTGATCCGCTTAGTAATCCAGCAATACTGGTGGGCAATAATGCTGTACCCGCAACAAACCCGTAATAATAGAACGAGGTTGCAAGCACCGACATTACGATAAAGTGAGGTAAATATCTCAGCTGTTTGCGAGTAATGACTTTTCTATGCCATGCAATTAATGCCAAAGGTAAAAAGCCAAATAATACTCTTAAAAATACGGTTTGAGAGGGTGTAATTAGAGCTATCGCCCATTTCATAAAAATGAAATTTGAACCCCAAATAATACCTAGCAAAACCAGTACAGCATATGCTCGGAACATAGAATAACCCTTTATAAGGCAATTAGCTTAAGGGTAGAGACATTAATCAGCTCATTAGATAGAACGAATCAAACTACCATTAACTTATATGCTCTGGCCAGTGATACCCAGCGCCTTCTGATAATAATGTCCCATTGGTAGATTTTTACAGCGCACAGCAATTTTAGGGAAGCTATCAGCTAGGTAAAACATTATTAATAAAAATACCGTGTGCGGCATAATTGTCTGAAAAAATATAGGTAAAAATATTAAGACTGGTATGAAATACTGTTAGGGCGTGTCTTTATTTCAAAAATGGTGATAAAAATGAGATAAATTGCCGTCAAACAAGAAAAATAGTGTAGATAATATCGGGATATTAACCAGCTATTTGACGATGTTTGGCAAGATTTAGCCCATTTAGATAACTATCGAGTGAATTGAAGACACGCCCTAATATTGAGATCCAAATATTGACGGTATTTCTCTGTCACTATCAGCACGATTCCTAATTTACGTTTTTTAAATCTTGGAAGCAAAGCGCTCACTACTAAATGGCTTTGCATCAATCAGTAAGGGTTTACCATTAATCATCTCTTCAATGAGACGCCCTGTCACTGGCCCAAGTGTCATACCTTGATGTGCATGACCAAAGGCAAACCATAAATTATCGTGTTTATATGCTGGCCCAATAATTGGCTTCATATCTGGTAGACAAGGTCTTGTGCCACACCATGCCTCAGACTCCACAGCTACGTCAAGCGGTAGAACGTTGCGTGCATACGTCAGTACTGATTCTAGCTGATTAAAGTTTTTTGGGTCATCTGACATTGCCATTTCAGCTCCAGTCGTAATTCTAATACCTTGATCCATTGCTCCCATTACAAAACCTTTGTTTGCATCAAACAAGCTGTGAGAGAATTCATTCTTATCCGTCATTTTAAAGTGTTGATGATAACCACGCATAGGAAACAGCGGTATCTTATAACCCAATGGCTCGATTAGGCTAGTTGACCATGGACCTGCAGCAATGACTAAATCCTGACATAAATAGGTTTCGCCATCTGTCGTAACCTGCCAACCCTCTTCCGTCTGTATAACACTGTTTACTGTTGACTGCTTTATCTCACCAGCCATTTGTTCAAAATTTTCAGCGTATGCTTTTACAAGATTACTGGGATTTTTTATTTGCCAAGAATTTTTCCAATGAATACCACCGACGTAGTCTTCAAAATTTATGTTTGGCTCTAACTCTTTTAGCGCTGCTAGCGATAAAACTTCGTACTCAACTCCTTGATCAGCCGCTTTTTTTGCTTTACCAATGGCGTATTCATAACTATTAGATATACGATGAAGCTCAATCCAGCCTATCTTTCTAACTAGGCCATCAGCGCCTGACGCCTTAATCATAGGGTCATGCTCATTTGTGCAATGCTGAATAAGAGCAGACCATGCTTTATCGATTTCTTTGACTTTTTTTGGGCTAGAGCTCATCCAGTACTGTAATAATGGGCTTTTAAGATGATATATAGCAGACCAACGGTATCGAATATCGGTACTATTATTTGGTAACACTCTAAAAAATTCTCTAAAACTTCTAGGAAATGGTTTAATATTTACGGCTTCTCTTGTGATAATACCTGCATTACCATATGACGTTTCTTCTCCTGGTTGCTTTTTATCGAGCAAGAGAACTTGAGAGTTGCTTTTTTGAAGGTGCCAGGCTATAGATGTTCCCACCATACCTGCACCAATAACGATCACGTCATAGCGCATATTAATACCCTTAAATAGTAAGCCCATTTCATTAATTTAAAATAATTGTCTTTACATTGATTTTCATAAAAAAATCAATTTATTGGCTAAATATTTTTATAGCTCAATAGACTGACCTAAACCTTCTTTTTCAGCTTTTTGGGCAATCTTTATGGCAACTGCTGCATCAAAGCTTGCTGCGCCCACTGATTTAAATAGCGTAATACCTTTACCCTCATTCGCATCAATACTGATTTTTTTATTGACCAGATCGCCTAACGTACCTGTCAGTTGATCCCATGTCCAAGTGCTCTGAATGTCATTATGAGCTTGTATTAAATCACCTGCTTCATGTAAACCACCTTCTGCATCATCGATAATAATAGCAGTACTGGCTTCTATAACCGAGTTGCTGACTTCTTTCATCGTTGCTTGATAAGCACCAACCGCATTAATATGAGCATCCGGCTTTATTTGAGAAGCTTCAAACAATCCTGTCATCGCTCGTGTCGCAAGATTAATAATATCAGCGCTTTTAATAGCCTCTTCGACACTTTCACAAACTCTAAAATCGACTTGCCATTGTGGATATTCTTGCTCAAATTTATTCTGAAACTCATGTGCCGTCTGAGGCGTCCTGTTCCAAACCGTTACTTTTTGAATATTTGGACGCACAGTGAGTATCGCATTGAGTTGTTCATATGCCATTCCTCCAGTGCCTATTACCGCCGCCTCTCTACTGGCTGGATTCGCTAAATATTTAGTCGCAATTCCAGACAGCGCCGCGGTTCGTACTTGAGTGATATATATACCATCCAAAAATGCCAAGAGCTCTCCTGTCGCATTATCTGATACAGTAATGACTGCCATGGTTGTTGGCTTATCACGTTTAGGGTTGTCTGGACAGATATTTACCAGCTTTACCACTGCATACTCGTTATCACCATCAAAAACCACTGAGGGCATAGATAGATGTGAGCCAGATGTGTTTTTGTTACTTTCCTCAAAAGTAGGAATCACTAAGCGCTCAGGTGTCTTAATCCACGTTGGATGATCGCCTTGTACTTTGAGTAAATCCTCAATGGCGTTGATTGCCATTGACATCGTCAGTTGTTTTTTTACCGTATTAATATCTAAAATTTGCATAATTATCCCCAAACTGCCCTGTTAATTTGTTATTACGGATTATAAAGATGTTATAAAGCATAGAAATTAAACATTGTTAATAGCTAAATTCTTCTATTTAATATCAAAAATCTTACCGCGGTTCATAATATTATTAGGGTCAAAGACTTTTTTGACCTCTCGTAAATAATCAATCTCAGTCTCGCTGCGACTATAGTGTAGATAAGGCTTTTTCGTCATGCCCATACCGTGTTCAGCAGACACCGAACCGCCATACTTCTGTACCGTCTCAAACACATACTTATTGACAATCTGACACTCGGCAAAGAAATCGTCTTTGCTCATATTCTCAGGCTTTAAGATGTTGAGATGCAGATTACCATCACCAATATGACCGAACCAACACACTTCAAAGTCAGGATATTTACTGCTGACAATATGATCAATCTGTTCTATAAACTCTGGCACATGGCTGATAAGCACAGAGACATCATTTTTATAAGGCGTAAATACCGAGATAGTCTCTGAGATATACTCTCGCAGCTTCCAAAGCTCGCCTGCTTGCGTGATGTTTTGGCTCATGACACCATCTACAACCCAACCTTGTTCCATGCAATCCTCAAATATGGCCATGGCTTTATCCATGATGGGCTCGTAGGGTGTTTCAAACTCTAATAGAGTATAAAATTTGGTGCGAGATTCAAACGGCTCTTGCACTTGACCATGTGCCATCAGCTTATCAATGGCCACACCATCAAAGAACTCAAAGGCGGTCAAATCAATCTTCGCTTGAAACGCTGCCAGTACATTCATGACATCGTTAAAGCTATCCATACCCAGCACCATGACGTTTAAGTCTTGTGGCTGACGCTCAAGCTTGATTTGTGCATGAGTGACTAGGCCAAGCGTGCCTTCGCTACCGATAAATAATTGACGTAAGTCATAACCCGTGGCGTTCTTTACCATACCGCGGTTGAGATGCAAGATATCACCTTTACCTGTGACGACAGTCAGTCCCATAATCCATTGGCGCGTCATACCATAACGAATGACTTTGATACCGCCAGCATTGGTTCCGATATTGCCACCGATTTGACTTGATCCTGCTGAGGCAAAGTCGACAGGATAGTACAAGTCTTTGGAATCTGCGAACTGTTGCAGCTGCTGAGTGATCACGCCTGCTTCAACTTCAACCATGCGATCTGCAGGATAGAACTGTCCGATATGATTCATTTTATCCATGCTGACGACGATTTCACCGTTGGCAGCGACAGCACCAGCAGAGAGTCCTGTACGACCACCACTGGGGGTCAAGACAATATTGTGTTCATTGGCAAGAAGTACGATGGATTGCACTTGCTCTGTGCTCTTTGGAAAGACGATAGCAGATGCAGCTGGGGCAAAATGCTTGGTCCAGTCTTTGCCCCAATGCTCTAAACTCTCAGCGTCAGTTTTGATTTGGCTAGCATCGTATTTATAGTCATGTAATAGCGACTGTATTAGGGTATTGATAACGACTTGAGATGATTCTAAAAGTTCATGCACCAGATGTATTCCCTACTATGATGAAAGATAGAACAGACCACCTAATTACCACGTACCATACCAATGGTGTTTATATTGATAATTATCAGTGATACCTTTAATGAAATATCTATTATTGCTACCTGATATTTACGTTAGCGAATAATTTTTAAGCATTGCCCTGCATGATATAAAGTAAGGCCTACCTCGGTAAATACAGACTTCATGCTCGATAAAGCGACTTTGGATTCCTTTAGCGTTTTAAAAGGCAGTGGGATACTGCTTCTATCTCCCGTTAGAATATAATCAGCAAAGCATTTGCCCATTAGTGTACCAGTAGTGATACCACGGCCATTATAAGCTGTGGCTGTTAGAATGCCTTCATCAGGCTCTAATACCCGAAAAATATGGTCTTGCGTAAAGCCAAAATTTCCATACCATTCATATTGCCAATTAAACTTAGGTAAATCGGGGTAATAGCTTTTTTGCACACAATTTGCCCATGACTGATAAAAAGATTTGGGCTTACAAGCTCTACCACCTACTGTACCGAGTAGCAGACGGTCGTCATGATCGCGGCGAAAACTAGACAAGGCCAAGCGGGTATCCCAAGCCCCATTTTTATGAGGTAAGATACGATCGGCCAACTCACCCGTCAGAGGTTCAGAAGCTATTTGGTAATAAGAGACGAAGTAAAAGGTCTTGGATACTTCGGTCCATTCACCTTCAGTGTAAGCATTGGTTGCGATAATGACGCGCTCTGCTTTTACGCTAGCTTTAGGCGTTCTTACATACCACTCTCCATCAGATTTTTCTAAAGTATTAACCGTAGAGTGCTCATAAATCGTCACTCCTAATTCAGTTGCTACTTTTGCAAGACCATTTACATAAGCTAATGGGTTCAACGTGCCTGTGCGGTGATCTAATAGCGCCTTATTAATGCTAGTAGTACCACAATATTCATGGCAACGGCTACCCGTTAATACTTCTACATTCACACCGCGGCGCTTTAGTTGCTCATATCTAATATCAACATCAGCTTCGCCTTTGGCATTATGAGCCATATGAATATTGCCATTTTGGGTGGCTTGGGCATCAATTCCGTAGCGTGAAATCAAGTCAAATACGAGACTGGGCGCATGTCCTAATGCTTCTGTCAAACGCTCACCTTCAACTTCGCCCAAAGCTATATTTAAATCATCAGGACGTGCCCAAGTGCCTGCATTGACCAGACCAACACTTTTCCCAGAGCCACCACTACCAATACTCTGGCTCTCTAACAGGGTGACTTTGACCCCTTTTTCTGCTAAATGGATAGCAGCTGATAATCCTGTATAACCGCCACCAATGATGCAAACACTGGTCCGGGTATCGCTACGAAGCTCATCATAGGGATGAATTTTGGGCGCAGTTACGCTCCACAAACATTGCTCTTGCAACATTTCGTACTCCGGTGAAGTTATAATTTATTGAGAGAAGGTACTGTGGTATCTGTAGCCGCAACAGGTTCGTCACGCGGTATGAATTTATCCAACACAGCCCATAGCAAACCAAATAAAGGAGACAACCAACAGGCAAAGGCAAAAGGTGCATAGGTTAATGTTGCTATACCTAGCGTGGCGGCGACAAAACTACCACCCATGTTCCAAGGAATTAGCGGTGATAATAGCGTACCCGCATCTTCAATAGATCGTGTCAGTGTGGTTCGTTTATAACCCATTTCCTTATACTTATCTTTGAGCAGACGTCCTGGGAGTACCAACGTGGTATAGACATCACCAATAATCGTTCCTACTCCAAGAACACTGGCATAGGTTGTGAGAATCAAGCCTAAACGCGATTTCACTATTTTATCTACTTTTACCATAATGGCTTTGAGCGTACCGTAATGCTCAAGCGAACCCACAAACGCTAGTGCAAAAATAGTTAGAGTGACAACCCATGTCATCGACATTAGGCCACCTTTTGATAATAATTTATCAACAACCTCAAAACCCGTCTCACTCTTAAAGCCGTTTTGCAAAACATTGAAAATTTCGCTAACACCAATACCTTGCATGAAAAAAGCTACTAATGAGGCGACCACTACACCACTTAACACCGTAGGTATAGCGGGTATTTTCATAATGGCAGCACCAACTACTACTACAGCAGGTAATAGAGTAATAATACTTAAGCTATAATTATCCGCTAGTGTGCTTTGCAATGCTTGAATAGAAGATAGATCGACACTATCATCACCGTAACTAATGCCAATCCAAGCATACAGCGCTAAAGCTGTGAGCATCGCAGGAATTGTCGTCGGTAACATACCTTTGATATGGTCCCAAAGATCCACACCAGCGGCGGCAGGGGTTAAATTGGTTGTATCAGACAATGGCGACATTTTGTCACCAAAGAAAGCACCAGAGACAATAGCTCCGCCTGTAAAATGTGCCGGAATACCAAGGCCCATACCAATACCCATCATGGCAAGCCCTACTGTGCCCACAGTACCCCAAGATGTACCGGTAGCAACCGAGATAATGGCACAAATAAGACAGACAGAGACCAAAAATGAAGACGGCGAAAAAATGCTAAATCCATAATAAAGAATGGTCGGCACTGTCCCTGCTATAATCCAAGACCCAATCAGCATGCCCACGCCCATTAGAATAATCATTGCGGGTAAGCCTATTTTTACCACTTTTAAAAATCGCTCTTCCATGCCAGCCCAGTCTCGGCCACGCAGCTTCATAAACAAGCCCGTGATTAGAATACCGCAAGCCAATGGAATGTGGGGGGTAAAGTCTTTAAACACAAAAAACTGTACCATTAAAATCATGGCGGTCAAGACAAGTGGGGCGATATCGAGTAAGAAGCTAGAAGAGGCACCATAGCCATCTTTAGCAGGATCGTTCTGTGTGTCATCAATCATGATAGTTCTACCTTCCTTAGTAATAACTACTATTAGTACTGACTATTGATAGCTATAAGTACTGCTATCAATAGTCAGCATCATCAATGCTTAGCTTCTATATCGCTTAGCCAAAATTAATACCTTGAGCAAGTGGCAACTCTGTTGAATAATTAACGGTATTGGTCTGACGACGCATATAGTTCTTCCAAGCATCTGAGCCTGACTCGCGACCACCACCTGTTTCCTTTTCACCACCGAATGCTCCACCAATTTCAGCACCACTAGTACCAATATTGACGTTGGCAATACCACAATCACTGCCACGATCACTCAAAAATATTTCAGCTTCACGTAAATCGTTGGTGAAAACACATGACGATAATCCTTGTGGAACATCGTTTTGCATCTCTAGTGCATCATCAAATTTTTTGTAAGTCATGACATATAGGATAGGTGCAAAGGTTTCAGTTCGTACGACATCGTTTTGTTCATCAAATTCGACAATAGCAGGCGTTACATAGTAAGCATTGGGGTATTTATCTGACAATACACGCTCGCCGCCTGTAACTTTACCACCAGCATTTCTTGCTTTTTCCAATGCTTCTTGCATGTTTTCAAAACTGTCTTGGTCAATCAATGGGCCTACTAGATTTCCTTCTAATGGGTGCCCGATACTGACTGTCGAGTATGCGGCCTTAACCCTTGGCAAAATATCATCTTTGACTGATTCATGAACAAACAAACGGCGCAATGTAGTACAGCGCTGACCAGCTGTACCCACTGCCGAAAATAGAATGCCGCGGAGTGCTAAATCCAAATCAGCAGTTGGGGCCAAGATCATCGCATTATTGCCACCAAGCTCTAGCAAGCATTTACCAAATCGCTCAGCAACTTTAGGTCCAACCGTTTTACCCATGCGCGTACTGCCTGTCGCGCTGACCAATGCAATGTCTTTACTTTCGACTAAAGCATTACCAACATCTGTCTTACCTAACAGGACTTGCGACAAATGAGATGGCGCATCACCAAACTTCGCTAATGCTTTTTCAAACATCGCCTGACAAGCCAATGCGACAAGCGGTGCTTTTTCTGATGGCTTCCAAATAACTGGGTTACCACAGACAATAGCAAGTGCTGTATTCCAAGCCCAAACTGCCACTGGAAAGTTAAAGGCAGAAATAACACCAATAACGCCAAGTGGGTGCCAAGTTTCACGCATATGGTGACCTGGACGCTCTGATGCGATAGTCAAACCATATAGCTGACGTGACACACCTACTGCAAAGTCACAGATATCTATCATCTCTTGCACTTCACCAAGGCCTTCTTCTTTAATCTTGCCAGCTTCTAGCGATACTAAGAAACCCAAATCTTCTTTATGCTCGCGCAGCACTTCACCTAACAAACGAATCAACTCACCACGCTTTGGTGCAGGAACTGTGCGCCATGCTTGAAAAGCAGTTTTGGCATTTTGAATTTTGGTATTAACCTCAGCAACACTGTCTAAAGTAACCTTGCCAATAACAGTGCCATCAATCGGAGTATTTATTTCAAAGTCACCATTTTGATAGTGTTCTTCTTGTACGCCCATTGCAGACATATATTGCTTAATCATAATCAATCCTTTGTATAATGGTTTATTAGTTTCTCAACACACTTATTAAATTACCTTGCAACCTAATAACTTGCAAAATAATAAAATTCTTGCAGTCATTCCATTTAGGAATGGCCCTTAAATGTACACGTTAATATTACTGTCAACTTCAAACAGCAAGACATTGCTTCAGACTTTGAGCCTGTATTTCTTCATATAATTTAAGCTCGTCATAGACCGTAGTTCCTAATGCTTGTTCAAAATCCTGTTGACTTGAAGAATGATCATAGCTATTGTTTTTACTCTGGTTAAGGTTAGATTGAAAAATTCCTGCTGCACTCACAGGCAAAAAATCTTCATACACAATTGGCTCAATACGAATGACACCATCATCAATAAGCGTGCTCAGCTCAGCACGAGATATTGTGCTCAAATCAACTTTGTGAAATGTGGCTGATAGCAATGCTTGTGCTTGACCAGAATCATGTGTGTTGTCAGTTAGCTGATAATAAAAGTATGCTAGATCGGCATCATGTAGGGTTTGATAGTTGTCAGGGAATTTGCTAAATGTCTCATCTAGAATCTGATAGTACTGTAATGCATTATCTTCATTAGGTGTCACCCCCAACCGGTTACGAGCTTCGTTAAGCAACGTGTCATATAACGCTCTACCTTTTGGGGTTAACGCTACTCCGCGTTGCTCAATTTCACCGAAGCGTGCCGTATGAGACCCTTGCTCATAGCCATCACAGCACTCATCTGAGTCACCTATATTGGCAGTTCTAAAGCTCACAGCCTCTTCTAACGCTTTGAAACTTGTTTGTCTTAGCAAGATTGGGCACGCTCTTCGAGGTGGTCCTTCGATAATGGCTTTTGATGGTATACCTCCTGTCTGCATTTTCTGTTGAGCCACATCAATATCCAGTGTTCTGGGTGTTAGATGATTAATATGAGGGCCTTTAAAACCCACCACATCAGCAATAAGCGGATGCTGGTGTAATAATTTCTGGTATAGCTCTTTTGTCACAGGGGTTTTGTCATGCCAGCGAAAAGTCTCTAACGCTTCTTTTATAAAATGTTGAGCATCCTCAGGGATTAAGCCCTCTTGCACCTCAAAACGTTCAATAAGTTCAATCACATCATCAGTGAAAATACGGCGCTTTTGTAGTGTCTTAATAGCCTCTCTTTCAAGAGCCACATCACCAATGAGATCTAGACGTAATAACGAGGTAAATACTCGAAAGGGGCTTTTGTGCAACGAATGAGAGTCCAGAGTCCGGAACGCAGTCGAATGCACTGGCACTCCAGCAGGAGCTAAGTCATAGTAGCCCACAGGATACATACCCATAACAGCAAAAAGACGGCGCATCATACTCAATTCTGATGCTGTACCCAACCGAATCGCGCCGTGCCGCTCCATATTCAATCGCTCAATTTCTCCAGTATGTAATAATTGAGATTTGATCTCAGGTTGCGTGGCCAAGACCTCAGCATTCACTTTACTGACCAAATTAATCAGATCCCCATATAACGGAACTTCTGCTTGATACATTACTGACATGGCTATAGAAAACTCATGTCGAATATCATCACTGTTCATAAAATTGTGATTACTCATAGATATTTATCCTTTTTTACATCTACGGTGGGCTTGAATCCCATTAATAATTAATCTGTATATTTAAGACCAGTCGACTGGATTTTGATTAGGAATCGTACGTAATACGTCTCTTAAAATATCAAGGCCAGCTTTTAGTGTTTCATGCTCGATGGTCAGTGGTGGTAACAATCGAATGATATGACGGTGCTTGCCACTTGGCATGAGCAGTAGGCCTTGTTTCCGCGCTTGGGTTAGTACGTGAGTCATCACACTAGGATGAGATCCATACTCCGTATGACGAAGCTCAATACCGCGCATCGCCCCAATACCTGTGAGACCATACAGCCAAGGGGAAACGCCTTCCGCCTGCCATTGCGCGATACTTGTTTCAATCACTTGCGCATAGTGCTTGGCAGATGCCCATACATCATCCTCTTGCATGATGTCTATCGTGGCATTTGCCGCTGCGCACGCCACTGGGTTACCAGAATACGTACCGCCCAAACTGCCTTTAGCCAAGCCATTTATCACACTGGCCTTGCCTACAACCGCACCTAAGGGCAAGCCGCCTGCAATACTTTTGCCAAGCAGTATCATATCTGGCTCAATGCCTAAATATGAAAAGGCGAATGGTGAGCCAGTACGTCCATAACCTGATTGAATCTCATCCATAATCAGTAAGATACCGTGCTCATCACAAAAGGCGCGCAGATACTGAGCGAAAGATGGCGACATTAATTGAAACCCACCCTCCCCTTGTATGGGCTCTGCGATAATCGCACCAATATTATTGATGTCAGTTTCTACTTCAAACAAACGAGTTAGCGCATCGATTGCCTGTTGGTCACTCACCTCATTGTCTGGACTGGGGAAAGGAATATGGTAGACGCTACCGGCCAAAGGCCCTAATCCTCGCTTGTAGGGAGCAACTTTGCCATTCAAGTTGACAGCAGCGAGTGTACGTCCATGGAACCCACCATCAAACGCTATGACACCAACGCGCTGAGTTTTGAGACGGGCAATCTTTATAGCGTTTTCAGTGGCTTCTGCACCAGAATTGGTGAGCATGCCCGATAGCTCCCCACTGATAGGAATGAGCTCGCACAATCGCGGCATGAAGGTTTGATAGGGAGTGTGAGCAGCTGCATTGTAAGCATAATGAATGAGCGATTGGGTTTGATTGATAATGGCTGTCACGATGTGAGGGTGGCAATGTCCAAAGTTCAAGACACCAATGCCACCCACAAAATCGATGTAGCATTGATCATTATCGTCCCATACTTTTGCATTTTTACCTTTAATTAGAGTGATAGGATGTACCATGGTAAAAGCATCAGTGACGTTGTATAACTTGTCCATTAAGAGTCTCTTATCTTCCTTAAGTGTGACCCTCATTTCAGCAAAACCTGATGCGCTCAGCAAACGAATAATAGTTGTGCTTTCATTCCTTTTTGTCAGTACGACTGTTGTTTAAATAAAAAAATCTAGGCATAAACCTAGATTTTTTTGTGTGAAAATTAAGCAGCATTTATTTAACTGAAAAAGCTAGCCTTTATTGAATCATATGAGAATATCAAGCCATAGACTCTGTAATCCATTCTGAAATAGCCTTCACTTTATGTGAATTACCTAATGATAAAGGATAAGACATATAATACGCTCCTCTACCCTTTGATTCATAATTCCACACCGTTACTAATGTTCCTAGTTTCAGCTCCGGTTCTACCAAACGTAACGGTACGAGGGCAATACCATATCCAAGTAAAGCGGAAGCAATACAGGCATGAAAAGTATCAAACCTTGGACCTCTAAATGTTCCATCAACGCTGATATTTTGCTGTTTAAAATACTCATACCATGCACTAGGGCGAGAGCTTAATTGCAATAATGTAAATGCATCTAAATTATCGAGACACAAGGACTTATCCTGTAGGTATTCGGGCTGACAAACTGCAACACAATATTCATCAAACAATTTGATAGTTTCCATGCCTCCCCAAACACCATCGCCATATAGAAAAGCGATATCAACATTTTGGTCTTCAGGAAAAAATGGACAAACCTCTTCCTTAATATCTAATGTAATTAACGGGTATTCTTTGCTAAATCCCTTCAATGCAGGGATCAACCAACGTGAGCAAAAAGTTGGATGTGCTACTATTTTGAGTATTTCTGTATTACTACTATGTGACATCAAGTTCGTAGTCGCTAATTCAATATGCTTAAGAATACCTAAAACTTCGATGTAATAAGCTTTTCCAGCAGGTGTTAAAGATATTCGTTGATGTGTACGGTAAAAGAGAGAAAGGTTTAACATCTCTTCTAGCTGAGAAACTTGCTTGCTAACGGCACTTTGAGTCATATGCATTTCTTGCGCAGCATTAGTGAAACTTAAATGTCGAGCTGCCGTCTCAAAACACTGTAAAGCAGTCGTTGAAGGATACTTCCTAAAAGCTAGTGGGGTTTTGATTTCAGTTTTCATAGTTTATTTATTCTTGTATGCCATATAAATTGAAGTATAAGAAGTAAATTCAGTTGATGGAAATGATGAATCCTGCATAGTTTGAATATGTATTACATCTCAGCGAGCTAAACAATACCTAGCTTATTATAGAGTCTGTTGAACATTCAAATGTAGTGCTGGCAGTCACTATTTTTTAGACAATAGGCAGTGAAATTTTTGATGCCTAGTCATTCTAGGTGAAACAATTTTGCCATGTATTGGCAAAAAAGAGTACTGCCCTGAAAGGCTGATGCTAAAATCACCCCAAACGTTGTTGCAAATCTAGCTAAGGTCTCGACATTATCGTCGGCTTGCGCCTAGTTTGATGCAATTTTAGCAATCAGCATTAAGGTTATGCTTATTCATTGAAGTTACTCCCTATTTAGATTATTTATCAAAATCACTATGTAAAAAGACAGTTGCTAGTTTCCCCCTCCCTTACATGTTCAAGTTTATGTGCTGTGGTTTTAATTAAAAAATTTTCATTACTATAGATACCTGTCATAAGGCTGACAGAGCCATGTCAAATCAGCATGCTAATGAATAAGTGTTAATATAGAAACCATTATTCCTATTGGAAAAATCTCATGAAAAAAACTAACATCGAAACCAGTAAGTTTCTAAGCTACATTCTAAGACATGAGCCTGAGTCTATAGGTTTAACACTTGATAGCGAAGGATGGGCTGATATCAATGACCTAATTCAACTGGCCAATACATCAGGCAATAATATTACTTTAGAGCAAATACATTCTATTGTAGAGAACGATAAGAAGGGACGTTTTTCAGTTGCTAGCGATGGTCAGTATATTAGAGCCGTGCAAGGTCACTCATTGCAATCAGTAGATTTGAAGTTAGAAGAAACAACGCCTCCTGCAAGCTTGTTTCATGGTACGGCTCAGCGGTTCATTGAGAGTATTAACGCTGAAGGGCTTATATCAAAAGACAGACAATATGTTCATTTGACAGCAGATTATGAGACAGCCGTAAAAACTGGCATGCGTTATGGTAGACCTGTTGTATTAAATATTGATAGTCAAAAAATGCAAGAAGATGGGTGCAAGTTTTATCAAGCAGAAAATAATGTTTGGCTTACTTTAGCAGTGCCACCCGCTTATATAAACGTCTATAAATAGTACAGACTCTTTAGATTACATCAACTAAAACCCTGATGAGCTTATGATATACCCTCATTATAAAGGCGTGTTGAACATTCAATAATAGCCCTAATAGCAGCTATCGGTGAATGCTCAACACGCCTTAGACACAGCTCATATAGAATGCGCCGCGACAGCCTAGTTTATAGGCTTATTTTTTATACTACTCGGCATCATCTAATAACTTGTTCAGCGCCTCTACCATGGCATCATCTATGATGTTGTCTTCTACATAGTTGACTATCCCATCTATAGTCGACAGATCCATTTCACGAATACCTAAGCTGGCTAGTTGCTCATTGATAGATTCTAAGCTTTCATTATCTTCAGCGTCATCCAGTAGATGCTCTTCGAATCTACCTCTGACGAACCAATACATTTTTTCTAACAAGCTTTCTTTTTTGGTTAACGTAGAATAGCCATCACCATAAATAAATAAATTGAAATGATAAGGTATCTCTACATCATTGATGAAAAAAGCACGTTTACATTCTAGTGTGTAAGCTTGAATGTCTTCGTTTTCAACACCTTCTTCATTTTTATTGTCTTCATCATACTCAATCGCTTCTTCTATCAACCCACCTAGTATTTGATAGTCGCCTACTTTGATTTTGTGGTTGTAAATGATACTGGATTCCGCGATGGCTTCAAAAATGATAGCACTGACGTCTAATGTATTATTATCAATGTCATAAAATCTTTTTAGTGCTGGCAAAAACTCAGTCAGCTGCTCTTCAGGTACTTGAATGAGAAACTGCTGTTCGTATATTTTAATCATGTCTTCAGGAGCATAGGCATTAGCACTATCAGTCTCGTTCCTACCGATAGGCTGCAAGGGTAAAAAGTTAAACGGGTTATCATTGGTCATTCAGAACTGCCTTTTTTATTTGGATTAACGTTGTTAAATGTGTGCCATTACTTATTTGTAATAGCTTATAAGTGCACGACTATTTGCAATGTCACAGTGCCTTAAAATCTATGGGCGTATTGTCTCTTATTCAGACACTTTTAGATATATATTCGGCTCAAAATAGAAGTATTTATAGCAGGTTAAAAGTCTACCTTACCTCGCAGTGCCTTGGTTTTACCTCGCTGGGTTTTTTTATCTACACGTTTACGCTTGGCATTTCTACTGGGCCTTGTAGGCTTTCTGTTTTTGCTGATAGAAGTGGCCTGTATGATAAATTGTTGCAGGCGCTCAAGAGCATCTGCCTTATTTCTTTCTTGCGTGCGAAATTGCTGCGCTTTTAGTATAAACACGCCTTCTTTACTAATGCGATTATCATTACTGGCCAAAAGACGCTCTTTTTGCGGAGCGCTGAGACTTGATGTCGTTATATCAAAACGCAGATGAATAGCAGAAGAGACTTTATTGACATTTTGCCCGCCAGCACCTTGCGCACGTATGGCGCTAATCTCTACTTCGTGGTCATTGAGTCTGATAGTGTTGCTAATGAAAATCATGATTTGCTTTTATATAAATAATCCATAATGTCTGTTCATCATAAATCATTATCGATAAAGCAGCTACTTTATAGTCAATCCTCTATAAAAGAGTGACAGCATTAACCTCGCTTGCAGTATCACAGTTACATCTGCAGTCGGTTACCTTGTTTCTCTTTTAGACTGAATCAACTATGTAATATTAATAATGACAGCAAGCGTTAAAGAGTGACGTTTTAAAGCTCGCTGGCATTAAGTATTGCTTAGAATTTTGAGATTATATTGACCTAAAGATTAACAAGACCCATTAAAATAAGATAGGACTCTACAGTCAAATAGATTGCCAGCTTTTTAAAAAGTAGTTACAATCGGTTAATAATCCCGCCATATTTACGACAAGGAAGTCGATATGTCTCATCATACACCTCGTGCTGTTATTAAACGCCCTACTCTAAAAACCCTTACTCAGAGCATACTAGCCATTACACTATGTACGGCCGGACTCGCTCATGCTAATGACTATAGTAGCGTGACATTTTTTGGTGACAGTTTAACGGATGGTGGATACTTCAGCCCACTTACTCAAGGCACTTTTGGACTTGAGGAATCAGGTCAATTCACTACTAACCCTGACAATACATGGGCAACCTCATTCGCTGAACAACTGGGTACAACTGCTGTTGCCAATACCTACGATGGTAGTCAAACGGGTAATAACTATGCCATTGGCGGCGCAAGAGCAGGCGTAGACGTCACTGCTTTTGGCATTCCAGTGGCTTCTGCCAATAGCCAAGTCGATAGCTATGTCGCCAATAACAAAGTAGATCCTAATGGACTATATGTTGTTTGGGCAGGTGCAAACGACCTACTTGCTGCGGCTACAGATCCTGATAATGCCCAAACTACGATACTTGGCGCAGTGGCTAGTCAGGTCGACACCATCAATACACTAAAAGACAATGGTGCAAACTATATTTTAGTACCCAATATTCCTGATATCGGTCTAACACCTAGAGCTATCGAGCAAGGAGCTGTAGCACAAGCGCAAAGTACTGGTGTAACCAGTCTATATAATCAATTTATGCTCAGTGGTGTGGCAAATACTGGGGCTAATATCATACCGTTAGATATGTTTAGCTTATTGCAAGAAGTCGCAGACAACCCTACCGCCTACGGCTTTACTAATATCACGACACCTGCTTGTAATACAGACAGCTCCCTCACTTGTGGATCAAGCGACTTAGTCACTCCAGATGCCAACGAAACCTACTTTTTTGCGGATGGCATACATCCGACCGGTAGTGCGCATCAAATGATTGCTGACTATGCAAATGCTGTTGTGACTGCGCCTAGCCTAATCGGTGTCCTGCCACATATTGCAACTACCACAGGACTGGCAACCAATGAGCGCTTACAATCTCACGTCAACCAAATCCAAAGCAGTGAGCAAAAGCCTGACCGTACGTTATGGGCGGTAGGTGAGTTTGAAGATCAAGACATCGCAGGGTTTGATAGTGATAACAATACACAAGTACTGTTCGGCGTAGACTTTGCTCATCCCAATTCAGCAAACGCAGTCACTGGCTTATATGGCAACATTACTCAAAAAGAATTTGATAACTCAGGTGTCGCCACGGGTTTAAGCAATATTGAATTAGATGAAGTAGGTTTTGGTGTCTATCATAGCAATACGCTAGACAATTTTGGTGGCGTACAAATTAACGGTGCTGTTGGTTTTGGCAATATGGATGTGGATGTCACACGCGCCGTCACGCTCGGCAGCTATAAACAAGAATTTAAATCAAATGCTGATGGCAAACGTTTTTATGCCAACGTACAAGCCGGCTACCCAATGCAAGTAAGCAGTGTTGCTATCACTCCATATATTGGTGCAACTGCTAGCCGTGTAAAGATTAGTGAACTTGAAGAACAAGAAAATTCTGGTATCGCCATGCAGTTCGATGAGCAAAAATATACCACGACTTATGGCAAGCTTGGGGTCAAAGCCAATCACAATGTCATGGAAAAACTAAACGTGTTCGGTGATATCCATTATCAAAAGCAGCTAAGCGACAATCGTGAAGCCGTAACAGCACGCCTAAACACGTTGTCTAACATTAGCTTTAGCACACCAATGGCACAAACTGACGATGACAACTTTGCAATGACACTTGGGCTATCTAAGAACTTTGGTCAACTGAGTGCCAATGCAGGTGTTACGCATTCACAAGGTGATGATGATAAATCAACGAGTTTATTTGTTGGGCTTAGCGGCGCATTTTAAATAGCTCTGTCATTAAAGCCTAAAATGTAAAGTGTAGAGTGTAAAATCACTACATTGAAAATCTTATAAAACCGTCTAATGCAAAGAGCATCAGACGGTTTTTCTCTGTGTGTCTGAGACTATTTTCAATAGCTACTCTCTTCCATTAGGGCGTGTCCTCAATTCAATCGATAGTTATCTAAATGGGTTAAAAATGGCTAAATCTTGTCAAATGGCGTCAAATAGCTGACTAATATCTCGATATTATCTGCGCCATTTTCCTTGTTTGACTGCGATTTATCACCATTTTTAAAATGAGGACACGCCCTAGTTACATATTCATCATACTCGTCACCTTCTAAGACATATTCGGTCAGCTTTATTTACCAAACCATAACCTATAGACATACTTAGATGATAAAGGTATCATTAACAATTATCATTTACACTACGGTTCCATTACTATGTCTAAGCGCCATACTTTATCTCGTACTTTGCCCTACTCTCGTTTGTATAGCGCCATTCTAACCACCCTACAGACTTCTAAAAAAGCGCCTATGGTTCTAGCTGTAGGAACGCTATTGCAGTTCAGTTCAGCATTTGCTGACACAACGATTGATACCGACCAAAGTGCTCAGCCAAGTGTCACGCTTGATCCTATCGTGGTGGTTGCCAACCAAACGCCAAAAGCAATCTCTGATATTCCGGCGACTGTCTGGTATATCGATGAGTACAAAGTCGATGAAGCGGCACGTACGGGTAAGCGCTTAGGCGACTTTATCGCTCAAGAAGTACCTTCCCTCGATTTGGGTAGCGGCGGTCGTACGAGCGCAGGTCAAAACTTGCGTGGGCGTAGTATGCAAGTAATGATTGATGGGGTATCACTCAATTCATCACGTGCTATCAGTCGTTATCTAGACTCGATCAGCATGGAGAATATCGAGAGTATCGAAGTATTGTCTGGTGCATCGGCAGTCTATGGTGGTGGTGCAACTGGTGGTATTATCAATATCAAGACCAAAAAAGCACAAGCTGGTGAACCACAAATCACCACTTCTATACAAGCAACATCAGGTTTCCAAGATGAGGATGACATCTCTTACAAAGGTCACGCCTCAATCGGCGGTGGTACAGAAACTATCAAAAGTAAGCTAGCCGTCACTTATGAACAGACCGGCTCTTTCTTTGATGGCAGTGGTAAAATGCTGGTTCCTGATACCACTCAGGGTTCGTTGCAAGACAATGAGACCATTGATATCTTGGCCAGCACACAACTACAGATTGATGAGAAGCAAACCTTAGACTTGTCAGCACAGTACTATAATAGTGAGCAAGACACAGATTACGGTATTCAGTATGATCTAACCACCCGTCCATTCGGTGCCGAGATTAGTGACGGTTTTGAGAGTGATCGACAAGCCAGCACGGAACGTCAGCAATACAATGCCAATTACCACAATACTGAGCTATTCGGTCATGAAGTGTATGCTCAGCTATCACATCGTACCGAAGAGCTGAGCTTTATCCCATTCATCTATGGCACTTACTTTGCCGCTTCAGAGCAGTCAACTGACGTGACTTCAGCACGTGTCGCACTAAGCAAGGATTGGACTGACAAGCTCAAGTTAACCTATGGTATCGATGGCTATCAAGACAAACTTGACAGTAATAAAATGATATTTAGTCAGGGTACGAGCATTGCTACTGGTGGTCTGGTCAATGATGAGTTTGCCATCGTTGGACGCTACCCTGGCACTGAGGTAAATTCTATCGCTGGTTTCATTCAAGGTGATTATGAGCTAACCGATAAGCTAAGCGCGACAGCTGGTATGCGCTACCAACACCTAAATAATAAAATCGATGACTTTGTCTCTAGCACAGTACAGACTGATATTGCTTTAGGCAATGCCACTGGTGGTGACGCTATCCCTGGCGGTAGCACTGACTATAATGTCAACTTATTTAATCTGGGACTTAACTATAAACCTACCAGTAACCTACGCTACTTCGCAAACTTCTCACAAGGTTTTGAGTTGCCTGATCCTGCTAAGTTTTATGGTCAAGGCATCTATGCAAAAAATGCAGCAAACTATTATGAGCTTGTTAATGGCTCTAATGTCTCTGGTACCGAACTTGATGGCATCAAAACTGATAGCTACGAGTTAGGCACGTCGTTCAATCACAACAATTTGACGGGTCAGCTGACTGGTTACTATAGCCTATCGGATGGCAGTATCGATTATGATCGCAGCACACTGCTAATCACTCAAAGTGATAATAAAAAACGTGTGTATGGTGTTGAAGCAAAAGGTGACTATGCGATTAATGACAATGTGAGCATCGGCGTACTGGCACATTGGGTCAAAAGCGAGACGCAGGTTGATGGTAGCTACGAAGATACTGTCGTGACTGACACCAGCCCAGCCAAATACGCTCTGTGGACACGTTGGGAAGATGACAACCAAGCGCTTAAGCTACAAGCAAATATGATGCGTGACGTCTCAGGTTATGATTCAAGTAGCGACTCTACTCAAGAGCTAGATGGCTATACTACGGTTGACCTTGATTACACTTACTTCTTACCTTCAGGTGAGTTTAGTCTAGGTGTTCAAAACCTATTGGACAAAGATTACACCACCGTTTGGGGGCAACAAGCGCAAATATATTATGGTAGCTACGCACCTGCATCAGCATTTGATTACAAAGGTCTAGGACGTACTTATACGGTTGGCTATACCCATCGTTTTTAAGTGATAGGTCAGTTTATATCATATAGATAATGTAGACCAAAAAAAGTCCCTATTCATGTGAATAGGGACTTTTTTGTTTTACAACATCTAATACTTGCTAATCGTTAACTCTCGTTCCATCAAAACCTTCATGCTTAAACATTGCTAGATTTTGGCAATCCATACGCTATGGTCTCAATCACCTCATTGTTCTGCTCAGCAATTAGTTGATAGCCCTTGATCACACCATCATAGGGCAAACCACTCACATACTGCTGATAATGATCATAGATAGCATTTTTTATGATCGATGTCCGTTTTGCTTTATTCATTTCAGCAAAATCATTGGGTAGACGTATATGAGCCAAACGCGATACTCCGCAACGAACCATCCAATTCGCATTCACAAACTCAAAATCTATCTCTGCTCGTAAACTATATGTACATAAGGACTTTGGAGGATTGACTAAGTCGTGTTTGATTTGAGCAATATCATCTGCAAAGGGTTCATAAGGGATATCAAGCACTGAAAATAGCGTCGCTAAAAATTCGTCAGCGGTAAAATATTTATCAATATAGCTGCCATCTAGCCCAAGAAATTTGCTCGACAATACATGACGCAGGCGCTCACACGCAGGAATAGTATGCTTTAGCGGATAACCCATCTTTTTGATAATATCTTGCGAACGCAGCTCAAGCGTGTCTATTTGATTGATCACGTATTGCGCTAAAAGATGATGTGGATGATAACGACGGGTATATTTGGATTGGTTGGCAACGTGGCTCATGAGATTAAACACCTTAGACTCCTGTAACTCCGACAAAAAAGTATGATATAAGCCCATATGGGCAAATAAAATCAGGCACAAATGAGGATGTCGGAGTACAGGCTCATGCGCTTTACCAGAGTTTTTTTATATCGTGCTGGAAGTTGCAAGGTTTGCACACCACTGCTATTACAAGAATAGTCGATGATGACAAAACTGTTAAACCCACGATGGACAACGCAATAATGATAGCATATTAAATGATAAAAAATAAATACCGATGTGTGTGCCTGTGTGTGAATAATTGTTTTTCACTTTAAACACTCAGTTTTCGGTATTTCTATACGTCACTTGTTCATATGCTAGTACGAAGCAGATGTTGCAGTATTAAGGTTTTGAAGCATATCACCTATGTCCTAACGATTTACATCAACGACTATTCGACCACGAATTTTGCCATCTAACAACTCGCTTGCTGTCGGAATGACTTCGCTTAGGCCAATCTCTCTCGTGATTGCATCCAACTGTGTCATATCCAGACTCGTACTCAAGCGCTTCCAAGCTTCTATACGCTCATCATAAGGTCGCGTCACGCTATTGATACCAAGCAAACTAACACCGCGCAAAATAAATGGCGCAAAATAAATGGCGCAACAGTAGCTGGGAAATCCATGCCTTGAGCCAGTCCACAGGTAGCGACTACACCATCCTCACAGGTACTGGCACAAACATTGGCAAGCGTATGACTGCCAACAGAATCAATTGCAGCGGCCCATTTCTCTTTACCAAGTGCGCGTCCCGGACTACTTAACTCCGCTCGGTCAATGATCGTCGTTGCACCAAGGCTTTTTAAGTATTTTGCTTCCTCTAGACGTCCCGTAGAGGCTGTGACAGAGTAACCTTGGTTTGCTAAAAGTGCGATGGCAAAACTACCAACGCCGCCATTAGCACCCGTCACCAATACTTCACCGCGCTCTGGTGTGAGTCCGTGACGCTCTAATGCAATTAGACAAAGCATCGCGGTATATCCTGCTGTGCCAATTGCCATCGCCTGACGTTCAGTCATCGACTCAGGGAGCGGGATAAGCCAGTCACCGTTTAATCGCGCTTTTTGTGACAGACCGCCCCAATACTTCTCGCCCACGCTCCAACCATTCAACAGTACCTTGTCACCAGCTTTGTAGCGAGGATGGCTGCTTGTTTCGACGGTGCCCGCTAAATCTATACCTGGAACCATGGGGAATGTGCGTACCACAGGACTACGGCCAGTAATGGCTAATCCGTCCTTGTAATTGAGCGTGCTAAATGCCACACGAACCGTGACATCACCCTCAGGCAATTGCGTGTCCTGTATCTCAGTCAGACTAGACTGATAAACATCGTCATTTTTTTCAATTAATATTGCTTTAAACATAACAGCTCCTATTTAGACCAATCGTCTATAAATGAGTAAAAATAATTTAGACCGGTCGTCTAAAAATATAGATAAAAAAATTACTTCTGTACCCCTGCCGAAAATCCTCGGAAAAAAGTATCTAACGGACTGACATCTTGCGTCAACTTAGCACGCAAAACAGCACCTTCCCAACCAATCCAAAAGAAAGCAGCAAGCTCATCACAATCACTATTAGAAGGTATTTGTCCTTGTTGTACTGCAAGACGCAAGCAAGCCGCTAAACGCTCCTGCCAATCAAGCAATATGTTTTCTAACTCACAACGAAAACTGTCAGGCAACACGACAATCTCTTGACCTAAGTTGCCTACTAAGCAGCCGCGCCGAAATTCATGCTTAATCATGCCCGACTTAGCATCTTCAACAAAGTCACTAATACGCTGCATAGGAGACACTTGCTCATTCAAAAAACAATGATCTAGCTTACGAGCGAAATATAACGCGTACTGCTGCAACACTTCCTGTCCAAATGCTTCTTTGTTTTTGAAATAATTGTAGAAGGAACCCTTAGGTACATTGATACGTTTGAGTATGGCATTGATACCAGTAGTCGCAAAACCTTGCTCTGTTAGCATCTCCATCCCAGATCTCAACAGAGCTTCACGGGTATCCGTAAACTCTCGTTCAACATTGGGTGGACGCCCTCGTCGGGCTTTTGGCTTAGTCATTGTCATGCATAGATATTATGACCGATCGTCTTTAATGTCAATCAATTATTTTTAGTGGTTTATTTACCCATCAGCCGCTCTAATTTTTTTTTGACTGTCATCGCATCGCTATCAGTCTTCACCATGATACGTCGCCTCATCCATCCAAACGATGGGATCTTCGCACAAATGAGTTAAGTGATACCAGATATCACTGCTACGGGCGATACGATGATGGCCTCCTTCGAAATAATCGACTTCCCAGCTTTCAGGTAAATCCACTAAAGTTCGTCTAGCAACTGCCACATCGAGACTTTCATCATCAACTTCTACCATGACCCGCACCATCTCAGTGTTAGATGTGGGGAACGACAGCTTCATATCAGCCACTACTGGAATACGATCGGCCAACACTTCACTAGGATAGATACAAGGCGCAATCAATAGCGCCCGCAAGTGATATTTATGAGCAAAATGATTGGCAAACCAACCACCAAGCGAATGCCCTGCCAATACCACTCGAGGATAGTCTGTCATTTTTTCGCGGATTAAGGCATCGTAGATCTCAAATATTTCTGCAAAATTTTCTCGATAATTGACCGTTTGACAGTATTTTGGCTCACGCGTGATACAGGTGTATTTACTGGTCTCATTACTTGAATCAAGGCCGTGAAAAAATAGTAAAAATGTGTCATTATTTTCGATAGGAAACATCATAAGGCAATCCTTTTTTAATTATTGTTTGGTTTTATTCTACTGGCTTATTTGTGATTTAGAGTGCGCTTTGATTGGCAATCTGCGCTTGGTAAAAGCTTAAAATCTCCCCACAAGCTTGCATTGAGATATTTTTTGCAAAACCTTTGCCAAACCAAAAATAGTAAACAGCTTGGATAATATTTTTCACTGCTTCAGTATCTTTTGGCTTTAATGCTTCTAACTTTATCGCAATCTCTTTTGCCTGTATATCCGACTCGCTATAGGGCGCGCTCCAGCCCACACAATAACGATACAGCACATCATTAATGGCCAATACGAATATGGCATTTGATACACCATATAAGCCAATAAGACTCTCCAGCACCTCACAGCGTTCCTCATAAACGCTAACCTCTATCGGCATATCAGCTCGCTCAAACAAACAATCAGCACTGACCATGTGTGAAGGCTTACTAAAATCTTCCCACAGCAATGGATAAGTCCCACTAATCACACCCTTTTCTACCACATTAAAACGCCAAATGGCATAATGCGTGTCTAGCCCTTTATAAGGCAAATGTATCCACCACTGCATCATCGCATCACTGTCATACATGATATGAGTACTACCAATCCGCACCCCCTGATTGGGTAGTACGTTCGTATATAAACGATCCATGTCATCACTATAAAGCTTTACTTTATTCAAATTTTCATCACTGACATCACCCAACGTGGCCCTTGCTTCCTCTATGTTTCGATACGGTTTAAACGGCGCTACCCATCTGAGCGTCTCATCAGTATTGTTTACAAAGTAAATGTCATCTTCATAACTGTCTATAGAAACCGTTTCGAGGTAAAACAATGGCTGTTTTCGTATTCGGCCTTTCTCATCATTTGCCAGCGCCGTTATGCCAGATAGCTTTGATCCACCCGACCACTTAAAACTATCTATACGTTTTTGCTCAAATTGATACGTTAACTTGGTCATTGTCATGTCCTTATTATTTTGATTTCGATTGTTTAGCTGCAGCTTTTCATTTTTGCTTTATTCTGAATACCAATTTTAAGCCAGCCGAGTCTATTCGCCATTGTCTAGATGACGTCATTATCTATAAATTTAAGTAAATTAGTCGATTTGGTTGGGCAGTAGTTTTTAGTTTTAATTGGTTTTTAGCCACAGTTTTTCATTGTCGTATTGCCAATAGCATTAGCATATCAACGGGCATTTTTACGGTTCGGTTTTTTGTGTATTAACAATGATGGTTTGTAGAGTTTATACAGGCGAAGAAGCATAGAATTTAACGAAAATAACATAACTAAAATAGTGTGTTAAAGACAGCTCAGTTAAGAAGTGAAGCGTTGCGCCCCGAGGGTTAACTGTTTGCCCTGTTATTTTTGCCTGACTCAATAACTATAATATAAACCTATCTAAAAATAAAGGGTTTTGCTATCGTTTGCGACAACTGATGTCGCCTAGCTTCGCTTAACAGTTACTCACCATACTCTGAGCTTATACTTGTCTACCGTGAGAGCCGCTAAGAAAAATCAGCAGGAATATAAAAATACTCCTGCTGACCATCATCATTGTTAAACGACACTCGATAGCCATTGATAATCCCATCAAATGGGATGTTTCCTGTCATAGTCATATAATGCGCTCTAATCAACTGGTCAATCACTTGTCGCTGTTGGCAACTATCAAGTAGGCGCACCTTATCGTCCAACCCTATTCTCGTAAACTTAGAAACCGCCATCATACTCATAAACGAAGGGTGGAAATCATCACTAAAAATCACATCCGCATGGACGATGGGCGTAGTAGCACTGAGCACCTTGTGAGCGTACCGCTCCAACTGTTGTACGTGTGCCAAATAGTCACTTTTTTCAATATCCAATACGCGGCAGAGCGCGTAAACAAACTCAGTGGATGAGTATTTAAAATCATAATCGGTTTTGGTTAGCCCTAACTCTGTCGACGATAAGACATGCTCTAGACGCTTTATAGCTTTAGTTTGGGTTTTAACCATTTTCTGATAGCCCATAGACTGGACAATTTGAGCGTATGATAAGTTTTTTTGGTCAATGCGCTGTAGGATTAAAGCCTGCAATGTGTTTGTATACTGACTAGAATGAGTCATGGGAGGTGTCCTTATACTCTGGCGTATTTAACTGTGCCGATAAAGGTAAAAGCACAGTTACTTTGCTGAAAGTTGCAGAGTAATAAGGTGTTGTGCGTTTTACCAGTGGTTGTTTTTCATCGTGCTGGAAGTAGCGTTAAACCCACGATGTGCTTATATAGTAGCAAGGGTGATACTGTCTGTATAGATGGATGTTGATATAATACGACAGTTAATGTCGCTTATAGTAGTTGTTTTTACGCTTCTCTTTATAATATACCTTCTCTTCCCTCATCTAGCCTAATCCATACGTATTGTGTAGACTGGCGCATAAACTTGAGCTAATAATTTGTTGAATTTTGGATGAATGAGTTAATGACTGATATGAACCTCGCAGAAAAATTAATAGAATTTACTTCTAATTGGGTTCAAGCAACTAAAGAGCCTTTTACAAGTCACCCTACCGCCAATTTTTTGAGAAACGACTTAAAAGAAGAAATAGCAACTATTGTTAAAAAGTTTGATAAAACTTATGGGATAAATGCCAGCGCTGGAGCTGGGAACTGGGCAAATATTCCTTGGATATCAATACTTAATCCTGAAATCACAACCAGCACCCAAGATGGTATTTATCCAGTTTATTTATTTAGAGCAGATGGTTCAGGTTTTTATTTGTCATTAAATCAAGGAACAACAATACCTACCAAAGAGTTAGGAAAAGCCAAAGCAGAACGTAGAGCTGAGTCGATTAAACAATATCTCCTTACTCAGTTGCCAAAGCTTAATGTTTGGGGGCAGAAAAAAATAGATTTATATGCGGACACAGCCTTAGGTAAGTCGTATGAAACATATAATATAGTTGCAAAATATTATGATATAAGTACAGACCTAAATAGTACTCAACTTAAAAATGACTTTTTAGAACTTTTAAATATTTATAAGCAAATACAACCAATTTATAAAGAGTTAAAAACAACTGATTTTGACTCGCAGCCAAAACTACAGACGCAACTTAATGCCAGCGCTGTTATGAAAAAATCTCTTCCTGATGATATAACTCCCCTATCAAAACCTTTCCTACTGTTAGCTGGTATCTCTGGTACTGGTAAAACTCGTTTTGTCCGTGAGCAAGCCAAAGCCACAGGTAGCCTTAGCGATACCTACTGCCTCACTTCCGTACGTCCTGACTGGCATGAACCTAGTGACATACTTGGTTATATATCACGCTTGGGTGGAGATGGTAACGCCGAATACATCACCACTGATGTGCTGCAATTCATTGCCAAAGCCTGGCGAGAAATTATTGATGCAAAGCTTGAGCTAACAGTTGATGACGACTGTCCCCTCACCGTAACGGGAAATAAAGACGAGCTTAATAAAGTGCGACCTTATTGGCTATGTTTGGATGAAATGAACTTGGCCCCTGTCGAGCAATACTTTGCTGATTATCTATCCATTTTAGAAACTCGTGAGTGGCAATGGCATGATAATGAAAGTTTTGATTATCGCTGTGATCCGCTTTTGAAGTCAGCAACTATTGGACAGCTAAAAGACAAAAATAAAAACGAGTTGCGTAATGCGTTAGGTTTTGCAGATGGTAAATACGACAGAGAGTGGGAGTTATTCTGCAAGCATGGTTTAAGCCTGCCTTTTAACTTAGTCGTCGCTGGTACGGTGAACATGGATGAAACTACCCATGGCTTCTCACGTAAAGTTATCGATCGTGCTTTGAGTTTTGACTTTGGCGATTTTTTTCCCAATGAATTTGATGACTTCTTTGAACCGACGGTCACTCATAACGCCTTGAGCTACCCTATTGACTCTCAAGCCACTATTGAGAACTTATCAGCAATAGATATAGATAGTGATGGCAGTAAGAGCATTAATTTTCTAAAATCAATCAATAAAGTATTGGATAATACCCCATTTAAACTGGCTTTTAGAGCGCTCAACGAGCTACTACTAGCTGTTATTAGCACCCAACCTACAGATGAGCGACAGCTACAAGCGGTTTGGGATGACTTTTTAATGTGCAAGGTATTGCCGCGTATTGAGGGCGATTACGACAAGTTAGCAATTATCAATAAAGCCATTAGCAGCAATGAGCAATCATTACTCACAGAATTAGCCGTTATCTTACAGCAAGCGCTATCTGATATTTGGTCTACCACGAATGATACGAATAAACAGCGTCCTGACTTATACCGCAAAAATAAAGAAGGTAATGCGTTGAATATTGCTTGTCGTAGCAAGGCTAAATTGGCTTGGATGCAGCAGCGTCTAGAGCGTTCAGGTTTCACCAGTTTTTGGCCTTAAAAATAGACATAGCTGAACGAATGGAGTGGTAATGCCAGATCTATTAAGGATACAAACCGCTGATTTTGAGCTGTCGATTTGGTGTAACGATGTCAGCAAACGCCAAGCGACTTATGAAGCGACCTTAGCTAAGCGTCAGGCCATCAGCCATCACAGCGCTGGGCAGCCTATGATACGTTTCTCTCCGCCCTTAGCCATTACTGAAGCTACCTTTATGGATCAGCCCATAGAGATAAAAGGCATCGTCACTCATTCTGGATTGGTAGAAGCGCTTGAGTTGGGTGATTTTATTTTCTTTGAAAATATCCAATACCACTTTGAATGGATTTTTTTGAATAATAAACGCCTTAATGAAACTGGCGTAGATGAGTCTAATCAAGCAATTGGAAGCCAAGCTACGGACAGTATCAATAATATTAGTGACGTTGAGCAAGCTTATCTAACCCATCGTAGCCATTTAATTAATGAAAACTTCCGGTTTAGCCAGTCTCGCTCTCGAATGCCTGCGCATCTGACAGGCACTATCAATACCGCAAATGATGTTGGTTGGCTGCGCCTGCCACTCAATTACGTCAAATCAAACCAAACCTATAAAAGCAACATCGCTTTTGAAGTACTGCCCACCAAGATGAGTCTACACGATGACTTGCCAGCGATGTATCAAGCGATTGATACCGTATTTCCGCTATGGCGCTTTAGTCTAGTCGAAAAAACCGAACAGAACAGTGCACAAACCAAACAACGCCATCAGTTCCCCCTCCTTTGGCTCGCTAACTTTAGTCATTTACGCAACCAACTGACCCATGCGCTAAAAGTCATTAATCAAACACCGCATAGCCGATTGCAGGCTCATACCTCTTATAACAAAGCAACACGGCTAAAAGGTAAGGTCCCTGCGCGACTGGGTGCAAAAATAAAAGAGGACTTTGCAAATGGTCTACATGAGCAGCGTTATCAGGTCACCAAAAAGCAGCTAAGTGTCGATACTCCAGAGAACCGCTTTATTAAAATGGTGGTCTCTACCGCTAAGAAACGACTGGCTGACTTTGAATATAAACTTAGGCAAAGCAATGCAGCGCCAGATAAGCAACGGCTATCTGATACATTCTTAGATGAGCTGCATCAATGGCAACAGCCACTACAAAAAACGTTGAAACAAAGCTTCATGACCGATGTGGGTGATTATAATGGTCGCAACCGTGAATCATTGGTATTGCAGCAGAAAGTCGGCTACAGCTCCGTATATCGCATTTGGCAAGAGTTAAAGCTTTACCTAGATGTCTTTGACAACCAATCTAGCATCTCTATGAAGTCTGTCGCAGAAATTTATGAAGTTTGGTGCTTTTTGACCCTCAGAAACATCTTGATAGATGAGTTGGGCTTTAAAGAGCTATCGGCTAACAAGCAAACGTTAAAGCTTAAAGACTTTTTTGAATATCAGCTCCAAGATGGCTTCGCTGGAGCATTTGAGTTTGAACGTAATGATGGTATTACAGCAAGGCTAGCACACGAACCACCATTTAATAAAACCACCAAAAACATTCGGACTTACTCGGTTAGCCAAAAGCCTGATATTGTCTTAGAAGTTATCCTGCCAAACAACAAACGCTTTATTTGGTTATTCGATGCCAAATACCGTATTAAGACACTTAAAAGTCGCTATGATGACCCTGAACAAAATATTGATACTATGGATTTTGTGCCGGATGATGCGATTAATCAAATGCATCGTTATCGTGATGCGCTGATTCGTATTGAACGAGATAAAAACGCTCTTAATGAAGAAATCACCAATAAAGAAACAGCTAGAACGCAAAAAAGCCGTCCAATATTTGGCGCTTTTGCTCTATATCCAGGTTATTTTGATCAAGTAAATACCAATAACCCTTATCTCAACTCTATTGACGAAGTCAGTATCGGTGCATTTGCTCTATTACCAAGCCCCCTACAGCCGGACTCAAAAATCAGCAATGGACATTATTGGCTATTAGATTTTCTTCGCCAACAGATTGGTACAGGCATCAGACCTCAATCTAATAATACCCAATCAACCACTATCGAGTTGACAAATAATAAGTTAAGAAAGAACGAGGTGAACAGCAAGGCTGTCGCTTATCAAGCTAATAACTATCAAGTTGATAAAGTTACTAAGCATAATCATCAGCTCGAAGAGCGTTTGTATTTGCAAGAAGCCGCACGCATACCATATTCAGGTATGGAGCAAATACTCTATCCAGATTTGACCTTGACCATTGCACTAGCGCCAAAAGCAGGACGTCATAAAGAGTATATTGATGGTTTTGAACACAGTACCGCTCAGTGGTATCACTTACCCCAAACTACGTTTTTAGATAAATACAAACAACATATCGTCAATGAAATACGCTATTTAGCCATTGCTACGACCAATGATGCTCAGCCAACGAGTAAACAAATAAGCAAATTATGGCCAATTGAGAGTGTTATTCTTGTCCCTAGAAGCGTGATAACTGCTGAACAAGCTGGTAAGAGCGCTAATGATACGAAATTATACTACTTATTTAAGCTAGGCAAGCCCCTAACCATAAAAGATAAGATTGATAACGTACCCTTGCGTGATTTCAAAAATTCAATGAAGCTCACCACTCTAGAGCACTTACAACAAGCAGCCAATTTTAGTGGGCTGCAGACTGTCTATCAACAAGCATTAATCTAACCAGGCCTAGACTTAAGTATTACTTACAGACGGACTATAAAGACGGACATCATGTGCTTCAAACCCTTCGAATGAACAGCTAATTAACAATCATTAGCAAAAAAGCCCTTTATCTAATGACTGTGACTTGCTATCTTGCCCCGCGACCCTTTTATTCTAAGAACGTCTGCCCCCACTTTGACCTATCACACATCGTACCAACATCTGCTTTATATTGGATCTTATGAAATACAACCTTGAGGCGAGCTCTGATGCTCGCCGGACTCAGTATTTTCAAGTATTCTTGATGGGCGTCAGTGCCTTTATTATGAATACCACCGAATTCGTCCCTGTCGCCTTGTTGAGTGATATTGCCCAAGACTTCTCTATCACTACAGCAGAGACTGGCTGGATGCTGACACTCTATGCTTGGATTGTCGCGGCCATGTCATTACCACTGATGCTGCTGACCAGTCGTTTTGAGCGTAAACGTTTGCTCTTGGGGCTTTTCGCGGTGTTCATTGCCAGTCATGTGCTTTCCGTATTTGCATGGAGCTTTGATGTACTGCTCATCAGCCGAGTCGGGATTGCGCTATCGCATGCGATATTTTGGTCCATCACAGCGGCAATCGCTATACGCGTGGCACCTGAAGGCAAAAAGGCCTTGGCGCTTAGCGTGCTGGCGACTGGTACGTCGTTAGCGATGGTATTAGGGGTGCCTTTAGGGCGCTTGGTCGGCCAATGGTTTGGTTGGCGAGCGACATTTGGTGGTATTGGCGTGATTGCTTTTATTGTATTTGTACTACAAGCTAGACTATTACCAACGCTGCCTAGTATGTTTGAAGGGTCTTTTAGAAAGATTCCAGAGCTGCTCAAAAATCCCTTATTGGTTTGCTTATACTTGCTCATATTGCTTGTTTTCACCGCGCACTATACGGCTTATTCGTATATTGAACCTTTCATGCGCCACGTTGGCTCAATCAGTGAAAACTCCGCAACGCTTGTATTGCTGCTATTCGGTATAGCAGGGATTATCGGCAGCGTGATATTTAGTCGCTGGGGCGATAGGTTCAATACCAGATTGATGCTGATATCGACGATACTGATGCTCGTGTCTATGCTCACACTATTGCTAGCAGTAACATCCGTATGGGCGCTCAGCTTTATTGCCTTACTTTGGGGCGCAGCGCTCATGCTGCTTATTATCTCGATGCAAGCCAAAGTAATTATGGTCGATATCAATGCGCAAGACATGTTAATGTCGATGTTTTCCGGCATTATCAACTTAGGCATTGGTACGGGTGCGCTATTCGGTGGCTATGCCGTGACTCATATTTCACTATCAAGTGTCGGATATGTCGGTGCAGCTATCGCCGTTGTAGCGCTGCTACTGATGCTGTTTATGATCAAGCGCTTTCCTGAACTGAGTAAAAGACTCGGCTAGCTAAGCAGACGATGTCAAAAAATAGCAGTTAAAATGCCAGCCACATAAGTGAGCTGGCATTTTCTTTAATGTGGTCTACAAAATCATTTTAGCTATTTGCTTAAACACCTATTGAACGAACGTTCAGGTAAGGCTATACTGATTTTTATTGGACATAAGTATGCTTAGACTATCAATATGGTTAGGCCATAAACATAGTCGATGAAATACTGACAGGGATTAAGCACAAAAGGATGCGTGTGAAATGGATAATATTCAAAACAAGGAAGTCGTCTTCGGTCTAAATACAGCTACGATGGCTATCAAGAACTTTCGACTTGTTGGAGGTTCATGATGGCTGATGAAATGATTCAACAAGACAATGAAGATCGAGAAAATCAGGATAGCACCGCACCTCTCAAGCTAGGCAAGTTACATTATGCTTGGATAGTCGCTGCGACAGGTTCTGTGGCAATGTTCTGTGGACTTGGGTTGGGAAGATTCGCATTCGGTATGTTACTGCCGTCTATGTCATCTTCTTTGGGATTAAATTATACTCAAAGCGGAATATTGGGATTCACTAACCTGATAGGCTATCTCGTTGCGGTACTTCTAAGTCCGTTCATTCTACCTCGGTTTGGTACTCGAGCTACTGCGACGGGCAGTCTTCTCTTAATTGCTGTCTCGATGTTCGGCATGGCTTTTACCACCAGTTTTCCAATACTCTGCGCACTCTACGTGCTAACAGGTATCGGTAGCGGCGGTGTGGTCTTACCGATGATGAGTGTCATGTCGCATTGGTTTTTCCCTTCTCACCGTGGGCTTGCTTTAGGACTGGTCATGGCTGGTCCTGGGTTTGGCATTATTCTATCGGGCTTTGTCGTACCCAAACTCTTACCCATCTCTAATCTACTGTCTTGGCAGACAGGTTGGCTAATTTTTGCTGTGATTAACATCGTGGTGGCTTGTCTTACTTTTACGTTGATTCGCAATCATCCAGACGATGTCAGTCAAAATCCTTTTGGGCGCGCACCTACTCTACCTATTAAAAATAAGAAAAAGCTAGAACGCAGCAACATTAAATTGCTCGTACATTTGGGTATTATCTTTGCCATTTATGGTGCTACTTATATGGTTTACGTCACCTTTATCGTCACTAGCATGGTTGGAGCATATCAACTGAGTGAAGCGACTGCGGGTGGTGTTTGGGCATGGATTGGACTGCTTAGCGTCTTCTCAGGTATGTTGTTTGGCTGGATTTCTGACCACATTGGCAGACGTCTTGGTCTTGCTTTGGCTTTTGTCTTCCTTGCCATCGCTTATCTCTTGGTCGGATTAACTGATTGGCATTCAGGACTGTATTTGTCCATTATCTTGTTTGGCTTAGTGGTGTGGAGTGTGCCTGTCATTATGGCTGCCTCGGCGGGCGATTATTTCGGGCCTGAAGCAGCAGCAAGTGCACTCGCGGCGCTGACTTTTGCCTTTTCAGGTGGACAGGCTCTCGGGCCAGTGGCAGCAGGCTATCTCGCAGAAATCACTGGAGATTTTAGTATCAGCTATATGGTATCTGGCATCGCCGCTTTTGTCGCGCTTGGACTTGCCTTATTATTACGTCCACAGAAATCAGCTTAATGAAGACCCATTTTTAACCTTACTCTAAGCTGTAAGATAACGAACAACTACAAATAAACTTGAACGGTCGTTCATTTTTGTTTATAGTAGCTCTAACAAAACGATATTTATATAATCTAAACCCGTTCAGATCTACGACCCATACTTCAATATCATAAGGATAAGATAATGCTTAAGTTCTATTTTCACCAGACCCCCAACCCTCTGAAAGTCGCTCTATATCTTATGGAGACAGGCTTACCATACGAGTTAGTACCAGTAGATACGCTAAAAGGTGAACAGCATACGCCTGAATACCGCGCTATCAATCCTAATGGTAAAGCCCCTGCTCTCGAAGATGATGGCAAACGTGTCTTTGATTCAACGGCTATATTGATGTACTTGGCCGAAAAAACAGGTCAGCTAGCAGGCGCACCAGAAGATCGCGGTGAGATGTTGTCATGGCTCATGTTTGTAGCGACAGGTTTAGGTCCTTTCTCTGGTCAATCAGTACACTTTAGTCATAAAGCACCAGAAAAAATCCCTTATGCTATCAATCGCTATCTTCGCGAAGCAGAGCGTCATTACGAAGTGCTAGATAAACACATGGAAGGTCGTGAGTATTTGGTTGGTGACGACTACTCTATCGCTGATATTTCAGCATGGGGCTGGGTTGATAAGGCCGCGTTTATATTAGGCGAACCAGGCTTAGATAACTACCCTAATCTGAAACGTTGGTTTGCTAGCATTAACGCTCGCCCTGCCGTAGAAAAAGCACGAAATATCGCTAAAGGCGTTGAGTTCAAGTCTGACTTTGATGAAGTCGCTGCACGTGCACTATATCCACAAAACTTCGCAAAAGACGCATAATTGCGCTAGGAGTTATAAAAATGACAGACCAATACGTACCACCAAAAGTCTGGACACATGACGCAGAAAGTGGCGGCAAATGGGCCATTGTCAATCGTCCCGTTTCAGGCGCTACTCATGAGCAAGCGCTACCAGTGGGCGAGCATGAGCTACAACTGTATTCTATCGCCACCCCTAATGGCCAGAAAGTAACGATTATGTTAGAAGAGTTACTGGCACTGGGCAAAGCGGCAGAGTATGATGCCCATATGATTCAGATTGGCGAAGGCGACCAGTTTGGATCGGGGTTTGTAGATGTTAACCCTAACTCGAAAATTCCGGCCCTAGTTTATCAAAGTGGTGAAGATTCTGAAGCTGTATTTGAATCCGCATCTATTTTAGTATATCTTGCTGAAAAATTTGGGGTACTACTGCCGGAAAAAGGTAGCGAACGTACCAAGGTTTTTAACTGGTTATTTTGGTTACATGGTTCTGCACCATATTTGGGTGGTGGTTTCGGTCACTTTTATGCTTACGCGCCTGAAAAATTCGAATATGCGATCAATCGCTTTACGATGGAAACCAAGCGTCAGTTGGATGTACTAGATAAACAACTGGCAAAAAATGAGTTTATCGCTGGTGACGAATACAGCATTGCTGATATTGCCACTTGGCCTTGGTATGGCAATCTAGTCGTGGGTACTCAGTATGATGCGCAAGAATTTTTGCAGGTTGATGACTACCCTCATGTTCAGCGCTGGGCAAATGCGATGTTAGCGAGACCAGCCGTACAACGTGGCCGTATCGTCAACCGCACTTGGGGCGAAGCATGGGAACAACTAGAGAATCGTCACAGCGCCCAAGATATTGATGATGTATTAGCATTAAAACCAGAGTAGATTTTCTTACTAAATCTATTCTGACAAATCCGTTTGAATACAGATAACACATAAAAACCAAGTGACATCATTATCAATGCAAACGATAATAGTGTTACTTGGTTTTCTAATTATTAAAACGATAGTTTTAGAACATAGTCGGTTCAATATAGTTTGGATACAAGAAAGGCGAGTGAAAGTGCTACAAGTATAGTCAGCGAACTACTAAACCGCTACGGTGTTACCCTCCCTAGAGGTACTATATGTACAATCTGCGGTCGGCTGCCTTGTAGCTGTTTTAGATTTCTTTGACTATAGCAGACTAAGCGAAACTGACACCGTATCCAATTATAGCGGATTGACTATAACTGCTTTTAAGGTGAAAATTATGAGTGCACATGCGAAGTTTAATCGTGATGACGTAATCGAAAAAGCCAAAGACCTCTATTGGGAAAAAGGCTATCACGCTACGTCGATGAGAAATCTACAAGATGTGGTTGATATGCGTCCTGGCAGTATTTATGCTGCTTTTGGTAATAAAGACAGCCTGTTTAAAGAGGCATTAAATCGCTATGCTGAACAAGGTGCGACAAACCTTGCCAACAGTATTGCCCAAGAAAAAACCAAGCTTGATGGCCTGAAACGCTTCATTCACAGCGTGACTGTTTGCAATAAGAGCACTACCCCGAGTGGCATGTGTATGATTGTCAAAACCGTCAGTGAGCTGACACAAAATGACAGTCCAGATTTGCTGACTCATGCGACCAATATTCTAGAAAATGTCGAAGCGTCTTTTGTTAAAGTTTTTCAGCAAGCCATTGATGATGGTGAGATCAACACAGATGAAAGTGCCGCCGAACTCGCCCGCTATTTTCAAATTCAAATGATCGGCTTGAGAACATATTCGCAAGTAACGAATGATACGGATGCAGTAGAAAAGTATATTGATAATATATTCGCAAGGTTTTTGTAGCGTTACTTTGAGATATAGCGTTACTTTGAGACATTAAGATTCAGATTTTTTAACATTTAGTGAATCACTTTCGATAAGGCCGTCTACCAGATTGATAGTCCGATCACAGGATGCAGATAGACGTGGATCATGAGTAACCAACAACACACCACAATCACGCTCACGGTTGACCTTACGAAACAGCTCGAACACCTCGGCAGCCGTTACCGTATCTAGATTACCTGTGGGTTCATCCGCTAATAACAATGCAGGCTCTGTGATGAGCGCGCGCGCGATAGCCACTCGTTGTTGCTGACCACCTGAGAGCTCATTCGGCTTGGTATTAGCGAACTTCTCTAAACCCACCGAAGCCAGTAAATCGCGCGCTTTTTGTATGGCAGATTGATTCGGGCGACCCTTAGTCAGCATCAATGGCATTAACACGTTATCTAACGCAGTAAATGCCTGAATAAGGTGATGAAACTGAAAGACAAAGCCAATACTGCCACCTCGCAGTGCCGTGCGACCAGCATCATCCATATTACTCGTCGCCTGCCCGAGCAGATACAACTCACCACTAGTGGGTTTGTCTAGCAGACCAAGCACATTCAACAAAGTGCTCTTACCAGAGCCCGAAGGCCCGATGAGCGCAGCAAAATCATTATTATCGATGCGTAAATCGATACCATGCAGCACCTCAATCTCATTGGGCTGGCCAATATTATAAGATTTTTTTAGTGCCTCTAAACGCAGCACTTCATGAGAGTTATTATTAGACATAACGAATAGCCACCACGGGATCCAATGCGGCAGCTCGGCGCGCTGGTATAGCAGCAGCCAATACACCGGTTAGCGTCGCTAGCAACATTGCTAACAAGACAAGCTCTATAGACACTGGAATATAAAATAAACTTGGGCCAAAAGTGTTAAATGCCCACACCAGCACATAACTCACCGCACTACCTAAAATAGAACCTAATAAGCCAAACACAGCACCCTGAATCAAAAATATCCACAAAATTTGCTGACGAGTCGCACCAGTAGCACGTAAAATGCCAATTTCTCGAGTACGCTGTACCACACTGACAGATAGTACGCTCGCAATACCAAAGGCGACCGAGATACCTACAAACACGATAATCATGTTGGTAGACAAGCTCTGCGCTGATAGTCCACTCATCAATTGTGCATTGGTCTCGATCCAGCTCTCTGCTTGCAATGATGTCAGACGCCCTACTTGCTCAGCAATATTGTCCGCCTCAAAGATATCGGCAACCGTGAGGTCAATCACGGTGACGCCTCCTGGCAAACTGAGCAATGACTGTGCTTGCTTTAGGTCCAGATAGACATAACGTGCATCCAGCTCACGGACACCCAACTCAAATATACCGGCCACATTTACCACGGTATTGTCCTGCTCACCAGTGTCGAGTCGCAGCTTGCTACCCACTTGAACACCGAGATTGTTGGCAAGCTCACTACCGATGAGCACATTATCAGCACCTACTCGCAGATCGCCACTGATTAGATACTCATCAAGCGGTATGATTTTTTGGTAACGTTCGAGTTCTGTTCCGATTAATACCACCGACTCCAATGCTTCTCCGCGCCGAACAAACGCAGGTCCTGATACCACCGGTGATACTGCCGTCAGTAATGGTAGTTGATCTAAGGTAGCGGTAATCTGTTGCCAGTTATTAATTGATCGCAGCCGTTGGGGACGCTTATCTTCTTGTATCAGCTGTGCAGTTCCCGCTGCTACTGGTGCCACTAGATTAACTTCATCTGGTGATACCAATTGAATGTGAGACTGGCTGCCAAGCGTTTTATCAATTAAATTGGTTTGTAAACCTTGAATCAAGGCTGTGATAAAGACGATAACAGCCACACCAATAGCCACACCTAATGTAATCATCAGCGACTGTACCCGTCCCTCGCGCAAAAAACTGATCGCAATGACCGCATCGATCCATAAGCGCCCGAACAAATTTTTCACTTGGATGTTACCGTTGATTCATTACGGGTTGCTGACTCATCAGTACGCACTCGCTCACCATCGACCAATGATGAAGTCGCATCAACTAGCACTTGATCTCCGTTATCCAGCCCTGCAATGACTTCCGACATCGCTAGACCACGAAGTCCTAATGTTATTTTTTGACGTTGTACTTTACCATCACGTAGCAACCATACTTGAGCCGTATCCTCTTTGATATTTGCTAAAGCATCATTGGGAAGAACCAATGCCTGCTCACGGCGACCTGTTTCAATATTTACTGAAACGGTCATGTCTTGTCGTAGAAACTCAGGCACAGGATCAACTGAGAGGCGAACCTCCACAGTACCTCGCTGCGAATCGATACTCGGTGCTATGAAGTCAATACGAGTAGGAAAAGGTTGGTCTGGATACGCATCGGCGATGGCAAGTGCTTCTTGTTGCAAGGCCAATCGTGATAAATTGCGTTCATCAAGCGGTACATGTACCTCTGTATTCCCAGCGAGTGCGATAGTAAATAACGTTTTACCTGGCTGTACCAGATCGCCCGGCTCTACATCACGAGTCAGTACCGTGCCGGCAATCTTACTGCGCACTTCTGTCTTAGCCAATTGAGCCTGCAATGCCGCAATGCGCTCACGTAGTAGCGCTTCTTCAACACCGCCAGATGCCAATGCCTTTGCTCTTAGACGCGCCGCTTCCAAGTCATTACGAGCTTGGCTCTGGGACTGCTCCGCCTGCTCCATCTCTTCATCCGATATCGCTGAAATCGCTGCCAACTCACGTCGACGTGCGACATTACGAGTCGCCTGTGCAAGCTGCACCTCAGCTTTTGATAAGTCAATCTTTGCTTGTGGGCGCCTACTGGTCACAAGCTCAGCCAATTCAGCCTCTGCTTGACGTACTTGTGCAGCCACATCATCTGAGCTGAGTACCAATAATAAATCACCTTTTGCCACTTCGTCGCCTTCTTGTACCAAGCGCTCAAGCACGACCCCCGTCACCTCACTACCAATTTGAGTACGTGATGTCGTCACGACACGTCCAGTCGCAACCACCGTTTGTACCAATGGCATAGATGAAACTGTATAGCTAGGCAACAGCGGTCCTCGCCACCAACGAAAGATAGCAAAACCCACTGCAAGCGCTAGCAGAACAATCACAATCAAATACTTATAGTTGACAGCTCGCAATGAGTTTCTCCGATTTTGAGTAAGAGCGTCTAATACTGACGGGCAATATGGTCTATGTATAGTCAATCCTCTATAAATTGGATACGGTGTCAGGCTTGCTTAGTCTACGAGTTGTAGTACTTTCACTCGCCTTCCTTGTATCTAAATTATATTGAACCGACTATAGAAATATTTTATGCACAATAATATCGAGTGAGAGAATCATTATATCAATAATAATAGTGTTGATTTAACAAACTTTACCTACTTATCTAACAGTTGACGACTGCGCTCAATCACTGGTGCGTCTACCATTTGACCATCTATTTCAAACACTGCCTGTCCACTGCGCTCATACTCCTCGACCACACGCTGAGCAAATGACAATGCTTCGTCTGTTGGTTGTAATGCCTGCTTGACGACAGCCACTTGTTTGGGATGAATACACAGCATTCCTGACATCCCCATTTGTGACCATAGTTGCACTCGGGCGCTTAGCCCTACTTCGTCATTGAATTCAGGATAAATGGTATCGATGGGCGGCGATAATTGGTGTACTTTTGACGTCAGGATTAGTTGATAGCGGATTTGATTGGCGATGATATCAGCAGCAGGCGTTCCTACTTGCACGTGCAAATCATTGCACAGATCTAAAAATCCATAACTAAATGCGGCTAACCCGACTGCTTTTGCCATACTGTCGAGTTGATACAGTCCAATGGCACTCTCAATCAATGCAATCACAGGCAAGTTGGTGAGTTGGTGCACGCTCTCAATGTCGGCGACTTGCTCAGCTTTAGCCAGTAACACGCCGGCTAAATTTGGCATTTTCTGACAGAGCACTATGTCTTTGAAAAATTCTTCGCTACCTGCCTTATTAATACGTAGCCAAATCGGCTGATAATCTGCACTATCATAATATTGTTGTAATGCTTCGCGAGCGTCTGCTTTATCCTCTAGCGCAACGGCATCCTCTAAATCGACTATAACTGCATCTACTCCACTAGCAAAGGCTTTGGCTACTCTATCGATACGAGTCGCTGGCACAAATAGCCATATTTTATTTTGAGAAGTTATATTTATTTTATGATTGGTCACTGAATTCATGCTTAATTCCTATATTATTCAAGTAGCGGTTAGCAGCTTTATTATGCCATTACACTGCCTATTTTTACTTTAGATTAATAATCTATCGATGCAATTGACACTAAAACTATTTAGACACTCCATCAAAAAATCAAATCAAAAAAACCGCATAAAAATTAATCTCATGCGGTTCTTGAGTCTAATGCAATTTTAAACAATTACTTTTCTTATCTAACCTATGTCTTATAGATTATCTAATTAAGCCAGCATACCACCATCGACAACGATCGTTGCGCCTGTGGTATAACTTGAGGCATCAGATACTAAGTACAATACCGTACCAGCCATCTCGTCAGGATTCGCGACACGTCCTAGTGGAATAGCATGTAGTGCCATTTTTAAGACTTTATCATTGGTCGTCAAAGCAGAGGCAAACTTAGTATCCGTCAAACCTGGCAGTAGCGCATTGACGCGAATATTGAGTGGGCCACATTCTTTAGCAAACGCTTTGGTCATGCTAATGACCGCCGCTTTGGTGATTGAGTAAATGCCTTGCTTGTCGCCCGCTACTAAACCGTTGACCGATGCGGTATTCAAGATGACGCCACCACCTTGCTCTTTCATCATTTTGCCAGCGGCCGTCGACATAAAGAAGTAACCACGGATATTAACTTCAACGGTCTTATCAAAAGCCGCTAAATCTGTATCTAAGATGTGACCATAGTACGGGTTAGCTGCGGCATTATTGACTAAGATATCGATTTGACCAAATTCACTTTTGATATGCTCAAAAATTGCGTCAATCTGCGCCATCTCGCCCACGTGACAAGCAAAGGCACTAGCTTTGTGACCATCAGCGATGATGCTATCAGCGACTGCTTGGCAAGCATCAATCTTACGGCTAGAGACGATCACGTGCGCGCCTCTGGATGCCAATAAACGAGCAATAGATTCGCCAATACCGCGGCTAGCGCCCGTAACCAAAGCAATCTTACCGGTTAAATCAAATAAATCTTTCATCATTATTCCTTATATTTTTATAAACTGTCTATTCTCAAAAAACTATTTTTGAGCGCTGAACTCATATATCTAAAACGTGTATCTAGAATTGGATAACTAAACGCAGATAATCGCTGTCATATCTAACAGCGATTATCGAGCACTAATAAATTGAATAATGAGCGCTCAATTGTCACAGTTACGCTAGCATACCACCATCGAGTGTAAAGCCATGACCGTTCATAAAGGTACTCTCATCGCTGGCTAGCCATGCAATCGCACTAGAGATTTCATTCACATCTCCTAGACGGCGCAGTGGACTGGCTTTAATCGTTGCTTGCTGCGTACGCTCATCCATGGTTGCCATGGTATTGCGGACCATTGGCGTATCAATGAAACTTGGGCATACCGCGTTAAAACGAATATTGGCACGAGCATACTCATGGGCGGCAGACTTGGTCAGACCCATAACCCCATGTTTAGCAGCACTATAGGCTGATAGCATCGGTGCTGAACGCAGACCTGCAATAGATGCGACGTTGATCACATGACCACCGCCATTAGGTATCATACAATTGACCGCAGCACGCATACAGTGCCAAACACCTTTTAAGTTCACTGCGATATTACGATCAAAATCATCATCGCTCAGCTCATGCATTGGCGAAGGCTTATGGTCGATACCAGCATTGTTTACCACAACATCTAAGCCACCAAGCGTTTCTACTGCAAAGTCGAACAACGCACGCACTTCATCACCACTGGTCACGTCTACTTTTTTGAAGACGATACTGTTGCCAGCATCTTGACCTTGTTTAGCAACTGCTTCGCCCATTTCTTCTGCCATATCACCAATCACGACTTTTGCGCCGCGACTGGCCAGCAATAATGCACTTGCTGCGCCGATACCTGAGGCACCGCCCGTGATCAAAATTCGTTTACCCGTTACATCTGATGCAATTCCGTTTGTATTCAATGTCATGATCTATCCCTCTACCTTAAGTACCAGTTTGCCGAAGTTTTCACCGTTAAAGAGCATCATCAAGGTATCTGGGAACGTCTCGATACCTTCAACAATATGATCTTTCACTTTCATATCACCTGACTGAATCCAGCCAGCGATATCTTTCATGGCGACTGGATATTCTTTGATATTATCAAATACCACGATGCCTTCCATACGGGCACGATTGACCAATAATGATAAATAGTTCGATGGACCTTTGACTTCTGTGGTGTTGTTATATTGACTAATAGCCCCGCAAATAACGATACGCGCATGCAGATTTATTTGTGTGAGGACATCATTTAAGATATCACCGCCTACGTTGTCAAAGTACACATCGACGCCGTCTGGGCAGGTTTTCTTCAGTGCTTTTTTCACATCTTCATTTTTGTAATCAATCGTCGCATCAAACCCAAGCTCGTCGACTAAGAATTTACATTTCTCAGCGCCGCCCGCGATACCAACGACGCGGCAGCCTTTAATTTTGGCAATTTGACCAACCAAGCTACCAACGGCACCGGCTGCGCCAGAGACGACAACGGTCTCACCCGCTTTTGGCTGACCTGTTTTTAGCAACCCAAAATACCCTGTCATACCTGGCATACCGAGTACACCCAAGTAATAAGACAATGGCGCCAGTTTTGGATCAACTTTATACAGATTAGCACCATCACTGACGGCATAGGACTGCACGCCATCGTGACCTACGACATAGTCACCAACGGCAAATTTCTCATGCTTACTTTCAATCACTTCACCCACAGTACCGGCGCGCATGACTTCACCAATTTGTACTGGTGCGATATAAGATTTGGCATCGTTCAACCAGCCACGCATCGCCGGATCGATAGAGATGTATTCAACCTTAATCAGTAGCTGACCATCGGTGATAGTCGGTATTTCTGTCTCGGTATAATCCCAAGTCTCAGCACTAGGCTCGCCTACCGGTCTCGCCTTTAATCGCCACTGTTTATTAATTTTTGTCATGTCTCTTTCCTTAGAGTTGTCCTTAGAACCATTCTGTTTGCATATCAGTGCAAACAGAGTTGGTGTTGGTTAATAATTCGATGTCACGTTTAACTAATGGTAGTTCCCAATCAATGAAGTATTTGGCCGCTTGTATCTTGCCTTTGTAGAAGTTCTGCTGCTCAGCATCTTGCGTCGTGCTTAATAGCTTCTCAGCTTTACTGGCTTGACGAATCCAAATCCAGCTCAGCACAATTGAGGCAAAGATATTCATCAGTGCTTGCGCGTTGCCTGTCAATGTCACGGCTTCTTCGGTTTGTAGCACTTTGCTGAGATGCACCAATACTTCATGTAAGTGACCCATGTAAGGCATCAATTTACCTGCTAATTGAGCCGTTTCTGGTGTAGTGATGCTTTCCAAATCTTGTGTGATTTCACGTTTGAGAATTTGAATACCCAAACCACCTTTTTGCCATAACTTACGAAATGACAAATCCAATGCCTGCACGCCATTTGTGCCTTCATGGATAGGATTTAGGCGATTGTCACGCCAAAACTGCTCGGCTTGATACTCACGCGTATAACCTGCACCGCCCAATACTTGGATGCCCAAATCATTGGCTTTTGGCCCATACTCAGATGGCCATGCTTTTAATACTGGGGTGAGAAGATCTAATAACTCTATTAGCTCGTTTTTTAACGTTTCATCTTCACAAGTATTGATACGGTCAATCAGGTTTGAGCCATATAGACATAATGAGATGCCACCTTCAGAGTAGGCTTTTTGCGCCAATAGCATGCGCTTTACGTCACCATGATTGATGATAGCGGTTGCCGCATCTTCAGGTTTATTGTGCGGGGCGATTCTGCCTTGCGTTCTGTCTTTAGCATAATCAAGTGAATACTGATAACCGCGATAGCCGACCATCGACGCGCCAAAACCGACAGCGATGCGCGCTTCATTCATCATTTTGAACATATAGCGCAGGCCGAAATGCTCTTCACCGATGAGATAACCATAACACTCACCTTCGTCACCAAAGCTCAGTGCCGTAGACGTCGTGCCTCTATAGCCTAGCTTATGAATGAGTCCTGTTAGATGTACATCGTTGCGCTCGCCGACCGATGCATCCTCATTCAAGCGATACTTGGGCACAGCAAATAAAGAGATGCCTTTAACGCCACCTGGACCACCTGGCACCTTGGCCAAGACTAAGTGGACGATATTGTCAGACAGTTCGTGATCACCGCCTGAGATATAAATCTTGCTACCTTTTACGCGATAAGAACCATCGTCTTGTTTTACCGCAGTGGTTTTGATATCAGCAAGTGACGAACCTGCATGTGGCTCTGTTAATGCCATTGTTCCAGTAAACTCACCTGTCAGCATGCGTGGCATAAAGGCGGCTTTGATCTCATCACTGGCAAAGTGGGAGATAACATTGATTGCCGCTGTGGTCAAAAATGGATAAGCAGTGGTTGATGGATTGGCAGCCATAAAGTAGCCTGCCACGGCTGTCATGACCGTTTCAGGTAACTGCATGCCGCCGTCTTCAAAACTATAACGACCAGCGATAAATCCTGACTCACGAAATGCATCAAAAGCGACTTTTACATCACTTATCATGCTGACCTTTTTGCCATCAAACTGTGGCTCATTCTTATCCGCTACATGGTTATGTGGCAAAAACAATTGGGTCGCAATTTTATTGGCCGTATCCAATACAGCATCAAACGTTTCGCGGCTATGCTCTGCAAACTTAGCATGCTCGGTTAAATTTTCAGTGCCCAATACATCATACAATTGGAACGGTAACTCAAAGTCATTGATAAGCGTATCTGCTGCCATAGTATTCTCGTTAACTGATTAAATTTGATTATCAATCGATATTAATCTAATTTAACGCCTTACCGTATTGTCATTTATGACATAATCATGGTCAAATACGACATAAATAGTACTTATATTTAGAAAATTCAGATAAAAAACTGATATTTTCGGTCTTAGAATTAAAAAAAGGATAGACACCCATGCCCTATTTCAAACCATTTAAAGTCATTATTATTGGATTCGATGGTGTGCTCGGCAGTGCATTGACAGGCGCATTAGATTTGTTCTCATTCACTGGTGTCAGTTGGCAACGATTTTTAGATGAGCCAGTAGAGCCACGATTTAATGTGCAGATAGCAAGCGTTGGTGGCGTGGATATTAGATGTAGCAACCGCTTAATCATGCAAGCGCATTGCGATATTCAGGAAGTGGCAGAATGCGACTTGCTATTAATTCCGACTATTGGTGATTCAATCGATAAAGTACTGAGCCGAAATGCAGAATTAATACCACATTTAAAGCGGTTGGCAGATACCAAGTCAGATATAGCCAGCAACTGTAGCGGCGCTTTCTTTTTGGCAAAAGCAGGACTGCTAGATCATAAAATCGCCACCACGCACTGGGGCTACGCCAATAAGTTTAAGGCAGATTTCCCACTCGTTGACTTACAAGAAAACCAGTTTGTTACTCATTCAAAGAGTAAATCAGACAGTCAGTCAGGTAATATATTCTGTGCGGCGGGCGGTAGTGCATTTTATGATTTAGGGTTGTTACTAATAGAGCGCTATTGCGGACGTGAGATTTCTACTCAAGTAGCCAAAACCCAAATCATCGATAGTAAACGAGGCAATCAAAACAGCTATACCAACGTAACGTTGCACAAGCCACATTCAGACCAACTGGTAAAGCAAGTACAAGAATTCATTGAGGAAAATTTTTATCAGACTATTCAGGTGAGCGGATTGGCTGCCATGGTCAATATCACGCCACGTACTTTAAACAGGCGATTTCAGTCCTCTGTAGCCATGCGTCCGATTGAGTATATTCAGGCCGTCAGGATTGAGCAGGCAAAGCGCCTGCTTGAATTGGGAGATGTAACGATAAAATCGCTTGCCGAACAAGTTGGATATGATGATATTTCTTCATTCACACGCCTCTTTAAGCGCGCAACAGAGCTGACACCGAAAGAGTATCAAGATAAATTTTCGCGGTTGGCTATTTAGCACGGTTCTTTAATGGCTATTTTTTATAAGGTTTTACGAATGGCTAAACCGCTTGCCACAATCCTTCAGCATGGATGGTTTCAGACTTGATGGTTGGATAATTGGCAAATGCCAACTGATAACCACCAACGGTATCAGCGCTAATTTGACAGGTCGCCCCCAATGGAAAGCTGTATTTTTGTCCAATATGACCAAAACGCATGCCACTATAAATGGGTAATCCAGTCAATTCGTGCAGCTGACGAATGACTGTGGCAACATCATAACGCTTGTCATAGCTGTCCTCACCTGCACCAGATAATGCACCAAACACAATTGCTTGTTGATTCTTAAACACACCTGCGAGATATAAATCATATAACATGCGCTCAATACGATACGCCTGCTCGCCTACATCTTCTAAAAACACAATACCGCCATTAATACGCGGTAAATACTCACTGCCTGCCAGCGACGATACGACACTTAAGTTGCCACCCCAAATCGTACCAGTTATAGTTTTTGGCTCAGCACTGGTCAAAATACTGGGTAAGCTAGAACTGGTTAAAGAAGCGTCTGATATATCAATAGCTAGATTGGGATTGGTGAGCGCTTCAACAAACTGTCGACAGCTGACCTCGTCAGGTTTGGTCTTGCCAAATTCACTATAGAGCATCGGTGCGGCAAGCGAACTCATATTTCCCTTTGCTAGCAATGCGCATTGGATAGCCGTCACATCACTAAAACCTGCGAGTATCGTGCCACGCTCTTTCATAATCCGTCCTAGCGTCGACCAGTCAACCATCGGTAACAAACGCATGGCGCCATAGCCACCACGCACACCAAGCAGCACGTTGGGCGCTGCAATAGCACCCGTAGCGATGTTTTGCAAATCGCTCGCTCGCTGCGAGTCTGTACCCGCAAACCGCAAATACTGCCGATTGGTAATCGTAGGATTATTGACTTTAAAACCTGCACACGCCACACGAACTAACGCCAATTGGGTGCGGTCGTCACTACCTCCAACGTTGGAGCTGGCAAAAAGTCGTGTTTCAATCATAGGCGCAATACAGCTGGTCTGCGTTAATGACGTTTGTGGTAATGAGCCATCATCCATCAGCGCAGATGGCAGATCATCTTTAGTCAGTTGCGTACTACTTGAATCCATAGTATTAGAGGCCAGTGCTTGAGTGATACTGTGAGTCGCTAACAACCCTGCGCCTGCACTCACGCCGATTTGACGCAAAAACTGGCGGCGATTCAATCCAGATTTCGTTTCACTTACTATATGGCCATTTTTATTTTTTAATGACTGACTCTTGGCACCCATATCTCGCTGCTACCTTATCGTTTTTATTTTAATATACTTTTGCATCATCTTTATTTTGCAGTCTACTTGCTCAAACCGCACAGCAGCATATTGTAGACGTTTTTTTGGCGATGATAGTTGCCCAACCCTTGCCTATATTTACTTTTTCGCTACCGTATTAGCTGAACATTTAACTCGCCACTACTATTCAATATTGGCACACACCTCGACTTTGTTATAGTATGAAAGCAGCAATGGCTATGAAATAAGGATACTAACGATGTTTTCTAAAACAACTGATAAACAAAATAAAGACGACATACTCGACTATGATATGAAATATCTCATTAGTGAGGAGGAGAAGCTCAAAGAAAAACTAAAAGACAGCAGTCACCTTGAGCGCTTTGCTAAAGACTTAATGCTATTCATGAGTCTGCTTAAAGACTACTACAAAGGCAACTATCGCAAGGTTCCGTACAAAACCATTTCAGCAGGCGTGGTCGGTCTACTTTACACTCTCAACCCCATTGATATCATTCCAGACTTCATACCTTTCATCGGTCATATCGATGATGCGTTAGTGCTGGGCTTTTGCTTAAAGCTGATCGAAAAAGACCTCAAAAAATATCAGATTTGGAAAAACAGCCAGTCAGCCACCACTAAAAAAACGAATGTAAAGAAACAAGCTTAACGCCATACATCAAACATCGTAAACAGTAAAAAGCCACGACTGACATATTGATTATCAGTCGTGGCTTTTTACTGTCAGTCATTTATGCTATCTCATTAGTCTGGCACTTCATAATTGGCTTTTTCAGGATTGAGACCGAACGAACAAACAAAGGTGGCAACCAAACTATTGATAATAATAAAAGGAAAATCTATGGCAGCATGTCCCAATGCATAACGACCAATCAGCCATGAGACAATCAGCATGATAATAAAAAATCCGCCCAGATACGCCAAGATGGCTGGATGCTTGAGATTATAAGGCTGCTCAGGTTCAGGCTTTTTATCGAGTATATATGCTCTTATTGCCCAACCAGCTGCATAAGAAAACCCGCCCAACACCACATAACTAAAAAAATTCATATTGCCTAACTCTGATCATATGGATGACCTAACTGTTTATAAAAAATGACTTGTTATCGCTTTTACCACAAGGTAATAAAGAAGTATTGATAGAAGAGCATTGATAGACTTGTCTAGCTGCTCTCATTGACATTATCAATAATAATATTGGCATGTGGATTGGCTAAGATATCCGTATTCACCTCATCACACTCCACACGATAGATAGTATTGGCTCCTCGATAAATATAGGACAAATACTCACTGTCTAGTAGCGGATCGATATTGGCATAAACAGGTTTGACATGAGCCAGCACTAGCACTCTGTCAGGGCGGCCAAGGACAGCGTCGACATTATCAGGATCAATAGAGAAAAACTTTGGTATCTCGCTATTTTCTATCAACTCTAACGGCTCAGCATCATCCCAAACACGCTTCGCATTTGCAGGCTCTTTCATTTGCATGACCCATGCGCCATCCTGTTGGCTAACTCTGATCTGTGCAGGCTCTTCACTGCTAACCGTATAACACCCTTCAAACACAGAGAGATCTACTGGCGCTGCTACTTCTTTATCCAGTTGCGACCCACCATCATTACAAGCAGTCAAAAATAGCGCACTGCTCACAGCGATACCGACCGTTAGATTTGTCAGACTTTTATAAAAAACGTTTGAGCGTAAGGACATAATAGGATTATCCTGCATTCATGCATTAGACTTTTATGAGAAAAATTACCGTTAAACAGTGATGGCGGATAGCTTGAACTGGTTTTGAAAACAGTTCAAGCGTCACGTAGCGAGGTCAATAAACAGATATTTATTCAGTCAAATAGCCGAGACCTTAACGCTAGCCAGCCTATTTTAACAGAAAACGGAAAGGTTACTATTATGATATGTGGTTTTGCGATTTTGTGCATTACGACTGCCCATCTTAATGATAGATTTGTTATACTCAACCTCAGCATATGGAGTGATAGCCAGAACAAAACGGTAGCAGAATCTCTGTGCTTTGCACTCATCACTTATTAGGTTAATAATTTTTTATGTCAGACAATCGCACCTCAGCACCCTCATTTAATACCAATAACGCGGTAAATCCATTAGCTGCCAAGCCAAACACAACCGTTGCCTATACAGATGGTGCTTGCAAAGGCAATCCAGGTGCTGGTGGTTGGGGTGCACATCTTATTTTTAGTGATGGACGCACACAAGATTTATATGGCGGCGATAAAGAGACGACCAATAATCGTATGGAGCTGATGGGTGCGATACAAGCCTTGACTCATAGCCCACACGAGCACAACCTTGAGATTTGGACAGACTCCAGCTATGTCAAAAAAGGCATCACTGAATGGATTGAAGGCTGGAAAAAAAGAGGCTGGAAAACAGCGAGTAAGAAACCAGTCGCCAACCAAGATCTCTGGCAACAACTAGACAACCTATGCCAACAGCGAGAGGTTGACTGGCACTGGGTAAAGGGCCATGCTGGACATGCCGGTAATGAAAAGGCAGATGAACTAGCCAATCTAGGTGTCACCTCACGCAGTGCGGACATATCGGATACAGACCTACAAGATACGGCTAAAAAAAAACTCAAATAATGACTGATAACGCGCAAAAACCGTCTAACGATGACTGGCTAAGTTTCGACCCATTAGGTCTAGATATAATGGATGACGAAGACCTTGTAGATGATGAGTTCATAGATGACGAGTTCGTAGATGAAGAGTTCATAGATGACGATAACCTCGACGAAGAACCACTAGACAGTCACGACGATAAAAATCACGATGATCAGACGATTAACCAAGATGCCACTATAGGCACGAATGACCATCATGATAATGCTAGCAAACCAATGAGTAATACAGATATGCCAGAAGCTCAAACGCCTATGACTGATACAACGATGAATAACATTACGCCAGATACAGATATGCGTATAGATGCTGATGCACCAAAATTCGATGGTGATACTAGCCGTGCCAATCCACATTTTAAGCCACTGCTACCCAAACCAATAAATCGCCACGAGTCTGATCGCCAGCTCATTATGGATACCGAAACCACAGGGCTTGATCCGTTAAAAGGCGATCGAATCATTGAAGTCGGTATCGTTGAGATGATTGGTCGTAAATTCACGGGCGAAAAACTACATGTTTATATCAACCCGCAGCGCGGTATGGATGACGAAGTTATTCGCATTCATGGTATTTCTCCAGCGTTCTTAACAGACAAGCCTACTTTTGATCAAGTGGCTCAATCACTATATGACTTTATGGACGGTGCCGAGATCATCGCTCACAATGCCTCGTTCGATATGAACTTCTTAAATATGGAGTTTGCAAAAGTCGGTATGACTGACTTTGCCGAACGAGTCCAAGTGACTGACTCCTTATTCATGGCAAAGCAGCAATATCCTGGACAGAAAAATACCCTAGATGCGCTTGTACGACGTCTAAACGTTGGTAAGCAAGACCGTACTTTTCACGGGGCCTTACTGGATTCAGAGATTTTAGCAGAAGTTTATTTGGCGATGACAGGTGGACAGGTCACACTCGCTATCGAAGAAGACGCGCAAACAGATGGCGGACAGACAGCACATGCTAACCTTGCCAATCTAGCGTCTTTACTACTGGCATCACCCAGTGATGAAAATACCCATCAAAACTGGTATACGTCGCTGTCAGAAGACTACCCTGCTCTCAAAACCTATATGTAGTCGTCATTTAAATGACTTGCGATATCGACATTTGTACAATATAGTCTTGATTATTGTTATATAAAGCGTCAAAAAATTATTAATAAATGCTTTTTTAATCGTCATTCAAACCATTGCTATTCTCATCAGTACATTATGGAAACTCCTTATGGACCAGTCTGCGCAAATGAAATTAACCGCCCCAACGCTTAGTGTCACTGACTTCAACCTACCGTCACTGCATCTATTGCATGATGAAATCATTGTAACTCTTAAAGATACTGAGATTCACCTAAGTGAATTTAATGATGATAATAGTCAGGCGCCTCTGTTATTAGACTCTATCATTGTGCTAAAGCAGCTGTCCTGTATTTTTAAGCTGATCTCTCTGGTTGGTGCAGAAGCGTTGAATACTGCCATCGTAAACGGTTTACAGCGACTGTATGATAATGGTGATAATAACGATACCTATCTGATTATGGATTTGTCAGAAGCCATCATGACACTAGAGCGCTACATAGAGTTTGTACTCTTGACAGAATCGGTCGAGCCGACCTTGTTACTGGATATTATTAACAAGCTCAATGCTCATGGACAACATGCCGCTATTACATCAGACTACTTCTCTGCTTTTGGTAGCAGCAGTGTCGTTATCGCCAATCCTGAAAAAAACTTTCAGCCACTGAACGAGCTTAATCTAGACAGTGAGTTATTAACTTACGCTTATCGCAGTGGCCTTGGTGTTGCATTGCTTAATCAAGATGGCAATATTAGCCCAGACGATCAGCAGAAACTTGATGGTATGAGTGCAGCGTGTGCCTTGATAGCGGCAAATACCAGCAGCCTGTTTTGGCAAGCAGCCAATGCAGCGGTTACTAATATAGCCACTATATTACCGCTGAACCTTAACCAGAAACATACCCTTATTTATTTAGAGCAGCAATTCCAAAGCTACTTACCAGTGATGGATAAACGCTTTGCTGACTTGGTCAGTTTTGCATGCCAGCGCGATAATGAAGCAGCACAACAGTTGCGTGAGCAGTATGCTAAAAATCAGTTGGAAGCCCCTCAGTTTGAGCAAATGAAACGCTTTTTGTTCGGCCCTAATCGTGAGCTGACCGATACGTTGAACAGCATCATTCAAACCCAAATTAATACCATTAAAGAAAATGTCGATAGCTATACGCGCGGTGATTCGATCAATCCTGTTGATGCACAGACAGCCCAGATTATTGAAGAGCTAACAACGTTGAGCTCGGCGCTGTGCTTGCTTGGTCTATCAAATTCAGCCAATAGCCTCAGCACAGCAGCAGCAGCTGTAGGCAAGTGGCAAGCACCGTCGCCTGACGATTTTGATCATCTGCTACTGGCATTGATGCATGCTGAAAACGCTGCTATTGCGATGGCAGAAATGCATACGCCAGGGGCGATTTATTTGCCACTTAACAACCCTCATATCTCGTTGCATCAACTCAATACGGCACACGATACATTGATACAAGAAAGTCGTAGCGCGATTGCCAGTGCTGAACAAGCCATCAATGATTATTTGGCTGAGCCAGAGCGTGATATGCTTAATATTCAAAATATTCCTGAAATGATGCGTCAAGTCTCAGGGGCGGTACGCTTTTTACAACTACCCACACCAGCAAGTATGCTAGGCCAGCTAGCAAATTATCTAGAGCAACGTATCGAAGGCGGACAACGTATCGAAGATAATACGCTAGCGTGTGTTGCAGATGTAATGATGGCAGTCGATCATCATTTGGATGGTTTTGAAAACAATCGTCCTGTTAGCAAGCAAGCACTTGATGTGGGTCAGCAAAGCTTGAGCCATTTACTCGCTGCCTAGTAATTCAACTTTTTAATAATTAAATCCCTATCTTTGTGGTCGCTTCTTTGCTGCCACAAATCCTCATTTATATCTCTTACTGTAAGCCAGTGTGTATCTATATGGATACGTACTGGTCTCGAACTGTTTGGAACTCTATATGACCAACGCTTTTGTATTTAATGACGATGCCATTTTATGCCGTCAGACCCCTAATGGTTGGTGGCCTTTACAGCTTCAATTACCACCATTCAACAATAAAAATGCAGCAAGCGATGACTATCAGCAAGCTTATCAGCTGGGGCATGTAACCCTAGTCCCAAGCCTAGCACCAAGTCATTGGCAATCAGCAGATCATGCCAATGGCTCTAAAGATATTCCTGAAAATACTTATAAAAGCCCACAGGAAAATACAAACAAAAGCGCCGGTAATTTAGTCAATTCCGAAGTAGATAATGAATATACCTTTACTGCACAAGCAGCCAGCGCAATTACTTATGATTATGCAGTGGCATATAATATTGCACTGCCTATTATCGATGAAAGCGATGAAAGTAGTGGTAACGCCTTTATTCCTTATCGTCAACTAATGGCTCATCTGCCAGTTGCTTTGTCAGATCAAATTAGCCAAGCGATACAGCTATTAAGCTGGCAAGCAGATACACAGTTTTGTAGTCGCTGTGCTAGCCCTACTGTACATGCTGACCAAGGTGAACGTGCCATGGTCTGTCCAGTATGTCGATTGCGCCAGTATCCTCGTGTGCAACCCTGTGTCATTACTGCCATTACCCGACCAAACCCAATGACAGGTGAAATGCAAATTTTGCTCGCGCATCATCACCGTCATGGTCAGCCAACTATGTCGCCTATGTATGGTTTGATTGCAGGTTTTGTGGAGGTTGGAGAAAGCCTTGAGCATGCAGTCGTACGCGAAGTCGCAGAAGAGGTAAATATTAGCGTATCAGATATTAGCTATGTGAGTAGCCAACCATGGCCGTTTCCTTCTAACTTGATGCTGGGTTTTCGTGCCTCTTACGCCAGTGGTGATATCATAATTCAAGAAGAAGAGCTGGCACATGCTGACTTTTTTGATGTTTCTAACCTGCCTAAAATACCGCCAAAAGGCAGTATTGCTCATGAGCTCATTGCGCAAGTTATGCGCGAACAAGGCATGCCAATTTAGTTTTTACTCTTTAACACTGATTATAGTCGAAGCCTTTTACACCGCAACCATTTACAAGTGCTTTGACTATATTTATTCTAATACTCTCCACAAAACTCACATTAGCAAAGAAAACGAGTGCAGGTACATGCATTGTGCATTGTAGACCAAACGAGTTTGATACGGCTGAGTTTTGGGTTTGGTATAATGTCAGCACTTATCACTGATAGCAAGGTCATTAATTCAATGCAAAGTAGCACCACTATCCGCTTAGTCAATTTACCTATATTGTTCGATACATTGAGCTTAGAAACATTACCTGCGGATATACAAGCACAAATCTCGCATATTGATGCTTGTCTACCGCAAACACAATGTGGGCTTTGCGAGCATCCAGATGGCTGCTTGCCGTATGCTGCCGCTATCGTGCTAGAGGGTGAGTCATACAATAAATGCGTGCCTGGTGGTCAACCCGTTACTGATGCAATCGCGCAAATTATCGATATCAATAGCTATGAAGCGACACTTAGCGTTGCGCCTTCTCAGTGGCCAATAGACGCCACCTCTGAACGCCCAACAGAGGTACGTGCTGTTATCCGGGAAGATGACTGTATTGGCTGTACCAAATGCATCCCTGCCTGCCCAGTGGACGCCATCGTCGGCACTGGCAAGCACATGCATACCATCTTTACTGACTTGTGTACGGGATGCGAGCTGTGTATCGCCCCTTGCCCAGTCGACTGCATCGATTTAGTCACTGTTGAACGTGACATCTCTGAGCCTGAGCGAATAGCAGAGCAAGAAGATTTAAGACAGCGATATCACACTCACTTAAGACGCGTCACCGAACAGCTCGCTGATAGTAGCAACAGTAGACCTGTGGTCAGCATGGTCGAAGCAAAACTAAACAATGCCGCCAGTCAGTCTTTAGATATCAGTGAAGAACAAGCAAAGAATACTATTGCAGCAGCCAAGATACGTAGCAAAATTAAAAAGCTAGAGAAACAGTTGAGCGTTCGTGCGAATGATCAAAAGCAAGCCGATCTTGAAGCGCTACAAGCGGAGCTATCACAGCTCTAATCGTGCAACATGCGATTCATACAATAGTATGAATGATAGACGATTGATAGGACAGTACAGCAAACACCATATACATCACGTAAAGAACTCGATAGCCAACAGTTTGAATAACTGACCGCCAAAATAGTAGTAAAGATACCATGAGTAAAACCGTCAAACACAAAACAGCTGATACACCGCCATCCAGACGAATGCCCAATCGTGACGTGCGCCCATTTTTTGAGAAGCTGGCAGTGACCATTGACGAGCCCGTTACTGAGCTCAATTATGACAGCAATTTTGAGTTATTAATTGCGGTGATATTGTCCGCACAAGCAACAGATGTGAGTGTCAATATTGCCACTCAGCAGTTATATCCAGTGGCGAATACGCCGGAGGCAATATTGGCGTTAGGTGAAGACGGTCTAAAATCTTATATAAAAAATATTGGCCTATATAATGCCAAAGCCAAAAATGTCATCAAAACCTGCCGAGATTTGATTGAGAAATTCGATAGTACCGTCCCTGACAATCGCAAAGATTTAGAATCACTGGCGGGCGTTGGGCGTAAAACAGCCAATGTCGTTTTAAATACCGCTTTTGGTCAGCCCACTATGGCGGTCGATACTCATATTTTTCGGGTGGGGAATCGCACTGGTCTCGCTACTGGTAAAAACGTGCTAATTGTCGAAAATAAACTGCTTGAGCGCATACCCGACGATTTCATCGTTGATGCACACCATTATCTTATTTTACACGGGCGCTATACTTGTCAAGCGCGTACACCGAAATGTGGTGCCTGCCCTGTCTATGATGAATGTATGTTTAAGGATAGGGCCGCGTTTTTAGAGTTATAATGACCATTGATTGTTTGCCGTTTAATCAATGTGTGTTTTACTTTTATGAACAGATAGTATGTTGATGCTGTGATGACATGACATGACAGAGTGCCATAACATGATGTCTTGTTTTTATAAAAGATACTTTCAAGTACGGGGGCCACATGCATACGATTACCGCGCTAGTGTTCGATGATTTTGAAACCTTAGATTTGTTCGGACCTATTGAGATGTTTGGGAGCTTGCCTGAGCATTATCGTATTCAATTTACCTCGATGGCTGGTGGCATCATCCGCAGTAAGCATGGCGTACCTATGCAAACAGTCGCTGTCAGCAAGTTAGCATATCAGACGGATATTGTTTTAGTACCGGGCGGGCTTGGTACGCGGCAGCTAGTCTACAATCACTCCTTTTTGCAAACGTTAACAACCCTCACTGATGAGGCTGATTGGGTACTTAGCGTCTGTACTGGTAGCGCCTTGTTAGCGAAAAGCGGTGTATTGAACGGTAAGCGAGCCACCTCTAATAAAATGGCATGGCAATGGGTAACATCTCAATCTAATAAGGTCTATTGGGTAGCGCAAGCACGCTGGGTTGTTGATGGGAAATTCTATACTTCATCAGGTGTGAGCGCTGGTATGGATATGGCGCTTGGCTTTATCGCCGATAGACACAATATAGATACCGCACGTCAAATCGCTAACCATACCGAATATCGGTGGCAAGAGAATAGTGGTATGGACGAATTTTACCGCCCTTAATCCATAACCAGTTACTTCACAACACCATCCATTGCTAGAGTTTTGCCTCGATACACGGTAAAATACGATAATTTTTTGATTCCTTTTCGTCTTTTCATTTAGATATATTTAATAATGACTGAGTTCGTAGACTACAGTCCCTGCAATTAAGCGACCCTTTTATGCGTGAATACAACTTATTTACCTCAGAATCTGTAAGCGAAGGTCATCCTGACAAAATGGCTGACCAAATCTCAGACGCCATCCTTGACGCTATCTTACGTGAAGATCTACATGCACGTGTGGCATGCGAAACCTTAGTGAAAACCGGCGCTGTGATACTCGCAGGTGAAATCACCACGACAGCAAATATCGATTTAGAGCGTCTTGTGCGTGACACCGTAAATGGCATTGGCTATCACCATTCAGACTTAGGTTTTGATGGCGAGACTTGCGCAGTGATTAACATGCTCGGCAAACAATCTCCTGAGATTGCCCAAGGTGTCGATCGTAGCGACCCTGAAGAGCAAGGTGCAGGCGATCAAGGCTTGATGTTCGGATATGCCAGTAATGAAACCGAAGTATTAATGCCAGCGCCTATCGAATATGCGCATCGTTTGATGGAGCGTCAGTCTGAGCTACGCCGCGCAGGAGATCTGCCTTGGTTACGCCCAGATGCCAAAGCACAAGTTACGCTAAAATACGATGGTAATAAACCTGTAGCGATTGATGCAGTGGTATTATCAACGCAACATGATCCTAGTATTTCACAAGCCGATCTACAAGAAGCGGTCATGGAATCTATCATCAAACAAGTACTGCCTGCTGAGCTTTTACACGCCGGTACACGCTATCATATCAATCCAACTGGTAAGTTTGTGATTGGCGGCCCTGTTGGTGATGCTGGTCTGACTGGTCGTAAAATCATTGTCGATACGTACGGCGGTATGGCTCGTCATGGCGGCGGTGCTTTCAGTGGTAAAGACCCTTCAAAAGTAGATCGCAGTGCGGCTTACGCGGTACGTTATGTGGCAAAAAACATCGTCGCAGCAGGTCTTGCTGATCGCTGTGAAGTACAAGTTAGCTATGCAATCGGTGTCGCTGAGCCGACCTCTATCTCTGTCAATACGTTTGGTACTAGCAAAATCAGTAACGATGAAATCATTCGTCTGATTCGTACGCATTTTGATTTGCGTCCTTATGGTATTACTCGCATGCTGAACTTATTACAGCCAATGTATCAGCAAACTGCTACCTTCGGTCATTTTGGTCGTCAAGGTTCAGAAACTGCCTTTACATGGGAAAAAACAGACAAAGCTGAAATCTTGAAAGCAGACGCTGGTTTATAAAATCCTTGCTTTAACTTATTTACAAACCGTTTTTAGAAATTTAATTTACTGATACTTATTAGGAGCAGCTCATGTCTCAAGACACGACTCAAGGCAACGAAGTTGATACCAACGTTGAGATTACCCCTGAAATGCAGGCATTTTACCAACGTGCTGATGCCATCATCGGTATTGCAAACAGCCAGCTAGGTCCTGAAGCACATTCAGGACAAGTAGGCGCTTCTTTATTGTATGCAGCCGCCCGTTATAGCGCGTCAGTCGCTTCTATCGGGTTTGTCAAAGGCGATGATTTTGCCAAAGAAAAAGACGATATCGTTGAATTTTATGTGAAGCAATATCGCCAAATGCTAAGCGACAATCTAACGGATTATGCGCAAAATTTTGATAAATATGTTCAGCTTAATCAAGATGACAAAGCAGCAAAATAGTACGATAGCGTTTCGCTAAATCTTGCAAAGCGATGAAAGCCATTATAGTAATAAAAATTAAACCCAAGCTTATGATTAAGCTTGGGTTTTTTGTTCATCATGATTTAGTAGATGACTGCTCATAAATAGGCTACTATGGATGGAAACCACTTGATTCATAACATGGTTGAAGCTGACTATCGATAAAAGGGATTTATCGAACTTTATCTTCTATAAGGACATATTATTATGAACCACTTACTCAAATCATGGCGATCATGCGTGTCATTGCTAGGCTTATCCGCAGCCATCGCGTTAGCTGGCTGTAGCAATATCCAAGGCATTGATACGCCTGATACAGCCACCTACCCTATTCACAGCACTGAGCATCACCAACCGATATCTAGCGACAATCCTTTTACCAAATGCCCACCATATAATCCTGAGCAAACGATGTGTACCGCACAATACGATCCTGTCTGTGTCAAAGTGAAAACTGATTCAGGATTTAATTATCGTACTGCGGGCAATTCATGCTCAGCATGCGGTACAACGACGGCATTAGGCTATGTGAAAGGACAATGCTCATAACCTTGCAGATATAATCAATCCTCTATAAAAGAGTGACAGCGTTAACCTCGCTTAAAGTATCACTTATACACCTGCACTCGGTTGCCTTGTATCCAAATTATATTGAACCGACTATAGATAATTTAGATTAAAATTAAAAATAGCTGAATGATATAAAAAGCCCCCACTTAATCATAAGTGGGGGCTTTTAAATATTACTTTCGATTAACTTATTATTTAATTTTTAGAGTCTTCAAGATCAAGCGGACCTGTTAGCAAGTCTTCATCACGGAACTCGTTGGCTGAGTTATGCTCTGCTGACTCTTCGGTGACGAACCATTGCTGATTACGATATAGTATCAGACGATCTCGACTCAAGCCTCGTAGTAACGAATACATCATAATAACGATGACGATAGCGAAAGGGAAACCCGAAACGATAGAGGCTGCTTGCAGGGCACTCAATCCGCCTGCTGTCAACAGTACGGCCGCAATAACACCTTCTGTACCTGCCCAAAACAGACGCTGAATCTTTGGTGGATTGGCATCGCCACCAGAGGTCAACATATCAATCACAAAACTCGCTGAATCTGACGACGTCACAAACCACAAGACAATCATCACGACAATGAGTAAGTTAACGGCTGAGGTTAATGGGTAAGATTCCATCAGCTTGAAGATAGCACTGCCTGTATCTGCTTGTACCGCTTCGACAAGACCAGGACTCACCATACTAGGATCGGCTGCTGCCATCAGTTCCATATGCACCGCTGAACCACCGAAAGCGGTAAACCATAGGAACAAGATGGTAATAGGAATCAACAACACCCCTAATATAAACTCACGAATGGTACGACCACGAGAGATACGAGCGACAAACACCCCGACAAAAGGTGACCAGCTGATCCACCATGCCCAATAGAATATCGTCCATGAAGACTGCCAATTATCCTGACCTTCATAAGACTCAGTCCAAAGCCCTAAGGGTACAATTTCATGTAAATAGTTACCAACATTTTCGACAAAACTATTAAAAATAAACTGCGTAGGGCCTAATATAATCACAAAGCTCAGTAGCACAATGGTGAACAAGATATTGATATCACTCAAACGCTTGATACCTTTATCTAGTCCCATAAACAGTGACAATCCTGCCAGCACCGTAATCAATGCAATGAGAATAACCTGAACGGTCGTGTTATTAGGAATACCAAATAAAGTCTCAAGACCTGAGTTGATCTGTAACACGCCTAAACCGAGTGTCGTCACGACACCAAACATCGTGCCAAACACTGCTAGCGTATCCACCGTATGGCCCCAGCCCCCATATATTTTTTTACCCAATATAGGATATAGTGTCGAACGGATGGCTAATGGCAAACCCACTCGGTAGTGGAAATAAGCCAATGACAAAGCGACCATACCGTAGAGCGCCCACACATGTAAACCATAATGTAGAAACGATATATTCATCGCTTGTTTGGCGGCAGCGACCGTTTCAGCTTCTCCTAATGGCGGTGCCATAAAATGGTACAACGGTTCAGCTGTTCCCCAATAAAGCAGCCCAATACCGATACCAGCGGAAAACAACATGCCAATCCAAGATAATAGGTTATATTCTGGTTTTTCATTTTGATGACCAAGCCTGATATCGCCATAGCGACTAAATATCATATAGATGCTCATCACCAATGTTAAGTTGACAACCACAATAAAAAACCAGCCAAAGCGTAAAGACACAAAGGCTTTTGCATGACCAAAGACCAGCTCTGCTTGCTCACTAAAGAGAGTGCCGAAGATAATAAACGCAAGAATTAACAACGCTGAAGTTAAAAACACGGGTTTACTTACCCGCGGAAAAGGGCCTAATCGACCAACTTTCACATGATCCATGTCGTAATCTCAATTTTTTGGGGTGGCTACCTTAACAAGATATGCGCAAACTATCAAATCTAAGCAGATATTCATTACAATTGAAAATATAAAAAACCCCAAAATACCTGCGTATTTTAGGGGTTTTTTCGAACGTCACTACTAATCAGTGCAACTTAATTAACAATAAATTCTGCAACAATTATTAGGGCGTGTCCTCATTTTAAAAATGGTGATAAAAATGAGATAAATTGCAGTCAAACAAGGAAAATAGCGCAGATAATATCGAGATATTAGTCAGCTATTTGACGCCGTTTGGCAAGATTTAGCCATTTTTAACCCATTTAGATAACTATCGATTGAATTGAGGACACGCCCTAGTTATCTTTGATAATTAGTCACCATCTACAATCTTAGGTGGCCCTTTTAACAAGTGCTCATCAACGAATTCATTCGCTGAATTATGGTCTGCTGATTCATCAGTAATAAAGCCTTGCTGAGCTCGATATAGAATCAGACGATCACGACTCAAACCTCGTAACAACGCATACATCATGACAAAAATCACTAAGGCAAACGGTAGTCCGGCTACGATAGCCGCCGCTTGTAAGGCAGATAGTCCACCAGCCGCTAGCAATATAGCAGCGATAACGCCTTCTGTTGTTGCCCAAAACAAACGCTGAATCTTTGGAGGATTGGTATCACCACCAGCGGTCAGCATATCGATAACAAAACTGGCCGAGTCTGATGAGGTCACAAACCATAGCATGATCATAACCACAATCAGTAGCGTAATCGGTTTTGCCAATGGGTAGTACTCAACCAACTTAAAGATGGCACTACCAGAATCCGCTTGTACTGCTTCAACCAATCCTGGGCTGATACCCGACACAGCAGAAGCAAGCTCCATATGAACAGCAACGCCACCAAAAGTCGTAAACCAGAAGAACAAGATAAGCATTGGGATCAACAACACCCCAAGCGTAAATTCACGGATAGTACGACCGCGAGAGATACGGGCAATAAAGATACCAACGAATGGTGCCCAACTAACCCACCATGCCCAATAAAATATCGTCCAACTACTTTGCCAATCTGTCCCGCTATAAGACTCGCCCCACGTACCTAGTGGTACAATCACGGTCAGATAGTTGCCGATGTTTTCAATAAAGCTATCAAAGATAAACAGCGTCGGCCCTAAGATGACCATAAACGCCAATAAGACGATTGTGAATCCAATATTTATATCACTAAGGCGCTTAATACCTTTGTCCAAGCCCATCATAACAGAAGCGGCTGCAAGCGCTGTAATAAACGCAATCAAACCAAACTGTACCGTAAGACTATTAGGCGTACCAAACAACTTCTCTAGTCCAGAATTGATCTGCATCACGCCAAGACCTAGTGAGGTAACCACGCCAAACATCGTACCGAACACTGCCAAGATATCGACCGTATGCCCCCATCGGCCATAGATTCTTTTGCCGAGCAAAGGATACAGAGTTGATCGAATCGATAACGGCAACCCACGACGGAAATGGAAGTACGCTAAAGACAGCGCCACAACCGTATAGATACCCCAAGCGTGTAGACCCCAATGCATAAATGAGATGTTCATCGCTTGCTTTGCAGCTGCTACCGTTTCGGCATCGCCCATTGGTGGTGCCATAAAGTGATACAACGGCTCCGCTGTACCCCAATAAACTAAGCCAATACCAATACCTGCAGAAAACAACATACCAATCCAAGAGAACAGATTGTACTGTGGTCGCTCCGTTTGATTGCCTAGCCGAATGTCGCCATAGCGACTCATTGCCAAGTAAATACAAAGCGCGAGCGCCGCATTGACTAAGAGAATAAACAGCCAACCAAACTTATCAGTAATGAAATTTTGTAAAAAACTAAAGACGGCCCCTGCTGTTTCAGTGAAAAGTGCACCAAAAATAATGAATCCAATTATCAACAGTGACGATGTAATAAACACAGGTTTACTCACCCGTGGAAAAGGTCCTAATCTGCCTACTTTTACTTCTTCCATGTGCAAGTCTCAAAATCCAAGGAACATTACCTTAACAAAATAGGCCTTAACTATCAATCTTTTACAAAATAAAGCTTGATAAAACAGTTAATTTAATCTAAAAGATTTAATAAATTTATTTAAAATAATTGAATAAACTAAGAAATCAACACTACCTTCTTAGAACGCTAGCATGATGTTATTTAGGCAATAATCTGAGTAATTGACCATCATTACCATCTTCTAACACCCAAACGTTACCATCTACCGCCAGTACACTACGAATACGCTCCCCCATATCATAGCGATAACGTTCAGAAGCTGTGTTGTCATCATTCATACTCACCACAATGAGCGCTTTGGATGACAAACCACTAATCAGCACATTGCCTTGCCATGCTGGAAAATCATTCTCTGTACCCGCAGAATAGAGGCTCATCGATGAAGGTGATATAACTGGTGTCCATGTGATTTTGGGTGCTTCGAACTCAGGCTGAGTATCATGATCAGGGATATCAATACCTGAATAATTACGGCCGTTAGACACGATCGGCCAACCATAGTTATTGCCTTTTTCAATCAGATTAAACTCATCTCCGCCTCTTGGCCCCATCTCGTGCGCCCATAACTTACCGCTGTCATCAAATGCCATACCAAGCACATTACGATGGCCTACTGTCCAAAACTGCTTAGCTATACCATTGCCAGTATCGATAAATGGATTGTCTGCTGGGGCGCTGCCATCAGGATTTAGGCGTATTATCTTGCCCAAGTTGACACTCATATCTTGAGCTGGGGTTTTTTCTTGGCGCTCGCCTGAGCTGATGTATAAATATTGTCCATCAGGTGAAAACAAGAGACGATGGCTGTAATGTCCTTGCCCTTTTACTTTTGGCGACTGCTCCCAGATTGGCGTAATGGCTTGCAAACTTGGTGTCGTCGTTTCTAGTCCTGAGAGCGTTGCTTTGATGACTGTCGCACCGAATTTATTACTATCTGCACCCTCACCTGCTTCAACGTAGCTGATATAGAGATTATTGGAACTAGAGAAATCTGGTGACACTATGATGTCTCCCAAGCCACCTTGACCACCGTAAGCGACTTTTGGTACACCAGTCACTGGTGTCTTCGCACCTGTCTCGGTATCGACCACGAATAATTCACCTGTCTTTTGTGTCACCAAGATTTTTTGTGGTGAATTATCCACTTTAGGTAACGCTATCATTGCCCAAGGTTCATCAAAAGTAGTGATTATTTTAGTGACAAATTCTGGTTTATCAGCGCTCATGGACGAACTAGCATCTGAGGTTTTGGCTTCTTTGTATTCTGCCAAATCTTCATTGGTATTAACTACCGACTGATTGGAACACGCCGACGTGCTGATCAACAATGTCGCTACTATAATCGGTAAAGTTAACGGCGCACTTAAATATTTTTTATTGATTATCGCCATGTTGTCATCTCCTTGTATTTTGCATTCCTCTTATGAGCGCTTATAGTCGGTGAACTACTAAACCGCTACGGCGTTACCCTCCTTAGATGTACGACTTGTACAATCTGCAGTCGGCTGCCTTGTACCCATTTTAGAGTTCTTTGACTATAGATTATTTATAGCATAATCAAAGCATGAAAACGGTAAAATAATACTCGCCCACAACGTAAAAACCCCTTACTTACCCATATGAAATATAGGCAAGTAAGGGGTTGGTTTTATTAAGAAACAGTCCTGTTGGCTTAGATATTAGCTCATTCTAAGTTTATTAAAGCTCAGCTTGTCGTCAGAGCCAACATCGACTTTAATGATATCTCCTGCAACGAAATCACCCGCTAATAGCTTCAATGACAATGGATTTTCAATCTCTTGCTGAATGGCACGTTTGAGCGGGCGTGCACCATACACAGGATCATAACCGACCGCGACCAACTTGTTCATCGCATCAGCTGATAGCTCGATATCCATCTCACGCTCATGCAAGCGTTGACGCAAACGATCTAGCTGGATGGCGGCAATTCCTGCCATTTGTGACATACCAAGCGGATGGAAGACCACAATCTCATCGATACGGTTGACGAACTCTGGACGGAAATGTTGGCCGACAGAATCCATCACCTCAGCTTTGATATCCTCGTAACTTTCGCCGACCATTTCTTGAATTTTATGCGAACCCAAGTTACTGGTCATAATAATCACAGTATTCTTAAAATCAACGACACGACCTTGCGAGTCAGTCAAACGCCCATCGTCCAATACTTGCAATAATATGTTAAAAACATCAGGATGTGCTTTTTCGACTTCATCAAACAAAATCACACTATAAGGCTTACGGCGAACAGCCTCAGTCAACGCACCACCTTCTTCGTAGCCAACATAACCTGGAGGCGCACCCACCAAGCGACTGACACTGTGTTTCTCCATGTACTCACTCATGTCGATACGTACTATCGAATCTTCACTATCAAACAAGAAATTCGCTAATGATTTAGTCAGCTCAGTTTTACCGACCCCTGTAGGCCCAAGGAATAAGAACGAGCCAGAAGGACGATTGGGATCAGACAAGCCCGCTCGGCTACGGCGTACCGCATTTGCTACCGATTCGACCGCTTCATCTTGACCAATCACGCGCTCATGGAGCTTTTCTTCCATTGCCAGCATTTTTTCACGCTCGCCTTGCATCATTTTGTTGACTGGAATACCTGTGGCAGCCGCAACCACTTCCGCAATCTCGTTGTCTGTGACTTTGTTACGTAGTAATTTAACACCACTACCTTCGCCTGTTTGCTCTTTTTGTTCTGCCAAGTCAGACTCAGTGATACGGCGCTCTAGCTGCGGAATGGTTTCGTATTGCAGCTTGCTCATGGTCTCATAGTCACCTTCACGACTGGCTTTGTCATACGCAATACGGGCTTTATCTAGCTCGTCTTTTAGCTGCTGACTGCCTTTGACCAGTGCTTTTTCTGCTTGCCAAATTTCATTAAGATCAGCGTACTCTTTTTCAAGCTCTTCAATTTGTGCATTCAGTACTTTACGCTCTGCTTGCGCGCCAGCGTCTTCTTCATTTTTAAGTACTTCACGCTGCATTTTCAACTGAATCAAACGGCTGTCGAGCTTACCCAGTGCTTCAGGCTTGCTGTCCATCTCCATACGTAAGCGACTGGCTGCTTCATCAATTAAGTCAATCGCCTTGTCTGGCAACTTGCGATCCGTGATGTAACGGTGACTCATGCGTGCCGCAGCAATGATGGCGCTATCTTGGATATCGACCCCATGATGCAGCTCATAGCGCTCTTTGAGGCCACGTAATATCGCAATGGTATCTTCAACCGTTGGCTCATCGACCAGTACTTTTTGGAAACGACGCTCAAGTGCCGCATCTTTTTCAATATACTTGCGATACTCATCTAATGTCGTCGCACCAACGCAGTGTAGCTCACCACGAGCTAGTGCAGGTTTTAGCATATTACCTGCATCCATCGCCCCTTCAGATTTACCGGCGCCGACCATGGTATGCAGCTCATCGATGAATAAGATGACGTTACCTTCTTGCTTGGCCAAATCGCTCAATACGCTTTTGAGTCGCTCTTCGAACTCACCGCGGAATTTTGCCCCTGCAATCAGTGCGCCTAAGTCTAATGACAATACTTCTTTACGGCGTAGACCTTCTGGCACATCACCATTGATAATTTTTTGGGCTAATCCTTCGACGATAGCCGTCTTACCGACACCCGGCTCACCGATGAGCACAGGGTTATTTTTGGTACGACGTGACAACACCTGAATGGTACGGCGAATCTCTTCGTCACGACCAATCACTGGATCCAGCTTGCCAAGCTCTGCTTGTTCAGTCAGATTGATCGTATATTTATTGAGTGCATCACGCTGATCTTCTGCGTTTTGATTATTGACGGTGTCATCACCGCGCAGCTGCTCGATAACCACTTTTAATTTGCTAGCCGTCACGCTAGCACTTTCAAATATCTTTTTAGTTTCGCCCTGTTCAGCGAGTGCTAACATCACCCACTCCGTCGCGATAAAATCATCGCCTTCTTTTTGCGCTTGACGATCTGCCAAGTTTAAAATCTTAACCGAGTTTGGATTTAGATTGACATCACCTGTTGGATCCGAAATCGTTGCTTGACCGTCGAGTGCCTTTGCCACGCCGTTTTTTAGAGCAGGAATAGAAGCACCTGCTTGTTGGCAGATAGACAAGTTAGACTCATCTTGTAGCAATACCGCAAGCAGATGCACAGGATCGATACCTGTATGATCGCGACCTAAGGCTAGGCTTTGTGCCTCTTGAATAGCGGATTGCAGTTTTTGGGTAAATTTCTCAAATCTCATGTTTCCATCCTTTTATAATTAGTATTTACAGCAGATGCTTTATAGTCTAGCAACTACTGTTATCTGTCATATATATAAGGTATATATGTTCTTATTTCAAGCCAATTATCGAATAAAACCTTACTATAAGCAATGATATTTAGCTTTGCCTATTGATTAATATCATTTAAATACTTCTTTAAGATAAATTTAAAAGGTATTTGGAGTAAATGGCACTATGAAATAACTAAAAATATAGTCACAGAACTCTAAAATGGGTACAAGGCAGCCGACTGCAGATTGTACAAGTAGTACATTTAAGGAGGGTAACGCCGTAGCGGTTTAGTAGTTAATCGACTGTAGACACAGTATAACCATGCAAAAGCATGATTAGTATGCGATTAAATATGAATGATGGGTAGTGGTTTCAAGAATAGCTAGTCGGTTCAAAGCAATATAGACACAAGGAGAGTGAGTGGAAGTGAATAAAGGTATTAAAAGTAAAAACGATACAGACAGTAGATTGGGTAATCCTGATACCATTTCTAGTTTATAAATGACTGGCTATATCAGAACACAATAGATAGCCCTACTCTACTATCTCAATAGGAATACCAAGCGTTACTGCCGCCATAATTTCATCCATCTCGTCATCGGTAACGGCGATACAGCCATCGGTCCAATCATATTTTTGATTGATAGCAGCCAAATGACCAAAGCCATTCATCTGACCATGAATCATAATATCTCCACCTGGACTGACACCCAGTTGCTTGGCACGGGCTTTATCGGCAGCATTGGGGTAGCTGATATGGATAGAGCGATGGGCAATAGAGTTCTCGTTTTTATAATCTAATGTATAGATGCCAACTGGGGTGCGCTGATCGCCCTCTTGCTGTTTATGTCCAACAGGACTATCGCCCAATGCAATGTGATACGTACGAATCACGTCATCGCCACTCAATAATTGCAAACGGCGTTCGGATTTATCAACGAACACCTTATCAATCACCACATCAGCGATAGGCTGGTTATTTGGATTATCAAAGGTACTATTACTCGCAGACGCGCGTGTCATATAATTAAAAACGCTGCTGCTGATAACCGTAACCACTCCAAGACCAACCAAGATAAGTAATAAATGATGAGTACGATTACGCAAGAATGCCATGAGTTGACCCTTTATGATATTAATAACGTTAAATACAGTTAATAATAATGTATCAAAGCATGGCGCTTGCTAATGTGTAAATAATATGGAAAATGGCAAATACTCAGTCATTCATTCAAAACAGATAACTACACCATACGAATCGCGCCATCTAAGCGAATGACTTCTCCATTTAGATAGGCATTATCAATGATATGGACAGCCAATTTAGCAAACTCATTTGGCGCACCCAAACGCTTAGGATAAGGAACACCTGCCTCTAGCTGCTCACGAGCTTTTTCAGGAATAGTATCCATCATCGGTGTGGCAAATACACCAGGTGCGATAGTCATCACGCGAATACCATGACGAGCCAACTCACGCGCTAACGGTAAAGTCAGACCGACCACGCCCGCTTTAGATGATGAATAACTGGCTTGCCCTACTTGGCCATCGAAAGCAGCGATAGATGCGGTATTGATAATAATGCCTTGGTCTGTATTACTGCCTGTACTGTTATCTGCATTGCTATCATTAGCCACGCGTTTAGCAATACTGGCAGCAACCAAGCGTGCCACGTTAAATGAACCGACTAGATTGATATTAACACCACGGCTGAAAGATTCTAGATCTGCCGGATTATTTTCACGATCAAGTAATTTTTGTACGACAGCGATACCTGCACAGTTTATAGAACCTTGTAAGCCGCCAAATTCTTTTTCAGCTATATCCACAGCCGCTTGCACCTCATCGCCACTGGTGACATCACAACGTACAAAGCGTGCATTACCGCCCAACTCTGCAACTAGAGATTGCCCAGCTGATTGGTTGAGGTCAGCGATGACGACATTGCCGCCTTGCTCTACGATAGCACGAGCCACTGACTCGCCTAGACCTGATGCACCACCCGTCACCAAAAAGCTGTGTTTTTCAATTTGCATAATTATTCCTTTAATTAGTATTTCTATTGCATATTTTCTTAACTTTATTGAATTATTGATGAATTGACGCATTGATATTTAATCTTCAATTCAGTCGTCAAAAGCTATCATGAACATAGTTACAGCTAAGCCAATGACAAGCTACGTAGTAAAAAGCGCTGAATTTTGCCACTTGGCGTTTTCGGTAATTCCGCCACAAACTCTACCTCGCGCGGATACGCATGAGTGGATAGACGCTTGCGTACGAGCTCTTGGATTTCTTTGGCAATTTGCTCACTGCCTTCGATGCCGTCTTTTAGCACCACATAAGACTTGATGGTATGGCCACGTACTTCGTCTGGCACGCCTACCGCTGCTGATTCTGCAACTGCGTCGTGCTCGAGCACCGTATTTTCGACATCGGTTGGCCCTACCCGATAGCCTGCGGTGATAATGATGTCATCATCACGCCCTGAGAACCAATAACTGCCATCACTGTGGCGCTCGACCACATCGCCCGTCAGATAGTAATCATCTATAAAGGCTTGTTTTTCATTCCAGCTATAGCCACGGAAATAAAATGCAGGGGATTGGCTGACCACAACTGCTAGCTGCCCTTGTTCACCATCCGGTAATACATTCATATCATCATCTAGTACGACTAGCCTATGACCTGGTAGCGCCATACCCATCGAGCCAACTGGACATTCATGCGCCAGTGCGTGATGTGCACAGCAAGTCATGCCAGTTTCTGTTTGCCCATATTGGTCTTTGACTTGGCAGCCCAGATAGGTTTCTAGCCAGCTGACGACTTCGGTATTGAGCGTCTCTCCTGCTGAATTCGCACAGCGTAGAGATAGTTTCGCGTTGGTATCATTATGTAAGCTGTCAAACACACCGCTAGATTTCATCATACGAAAGGCAGTCGGTGAAGACGCTAAATTGGTAATCTGATGACGCACCATAAAGTCGCGGGTATGAGTAGCATCAAAGCCCACTTCATTGAAATAAGTCGTGACACCTAACAATAAAGGCCCTGTGATTGCATAGTACAATCCATATGCCCAACCAGGATCGGCCATATTCCAATAGTGATCATCGTCGCGCAAATCAATCGCATAGCGCATATAGAGATAGAAAGCCGATAATGCGCCTAGTGGTACACTCACGCCTTTTGATTTACCTACGGTACCTGAGGTAAACATTTGCAAAAATGGTGCATCAGTATCAAGCGATACAGGTGCTAGAGTTTGTGAGTGCACTGCCATTGACTGGGCATAGTGATCATCACCCCAAGTCTGAGCATCCACGACGCTACCTACCATGACCATTTTGGTTTGCTCGGCCAAATCTTCAAATTTGCCACGATTCTCTTGATTGGTAAAAACGACTTTGGTGTCAGCTTTGTCCATCCGATACTTAATTGAATCATAACCAAAAGCGGTAAATAGCGGCTGATAAACTGCGCCAATCCGCCAAGTTGCTAGTACAACGGTGAGTAACTCAGGTGTACGTGGTAGCATGGTCGCGACTTGGTCACCGACTTGTACGCCATAAGACAGTAGTAAGTTAGCGGCTTGTGCACTCGCCGCGTCTAGCTCAGCAAAGCTCATACGAGTCACATTGCCAGACGTGTCTTCATGTACTAGCGCAATGTTATCACCGCGACCGTCACGTACATGACGACCACAGCATGCCATATAAGCATTCAACCGATCGTCTACCTGCGTGCCAAAGATCTCTGACAGCAGCGCTTTCATGTCGAAGTTATTATAATAATCGGTATAGTTTTTTGAGGTGATGGTGGCATCTACATCAACGATCGTAGCAGTTTGAAAGGCCGTGTTCATAAGCTAATCCTTTAGCAATAACAGATAACTGGTAAAATTGTGATTGTAAAACGGTCACATCCTATAGACCGTTTCATATCTTCGTATTTATCATGTCCTATTAGTAACGCATTTTTATGTTTATTTCAATACATAACGTATCATTTTCATAGTAAAAACTAATTTTTATAGAAATATAAATTCATTCTATAGCTAATATGCCATTACTTCGATACAAGGAGTGCCATCCTAAATGATGTTTAGTATGGCTAGCAAGATGAACGTCTTAACGGTTTTATAGTGAGCCTACTATCGTATGCTTAAAAAACCCAGTAGCGCCTTTTCTTCACTGCTCTGATGTTTTTTGTTACGTCCACGATAGGCATTTTTATACGGCTCAAAAAACTGACCTGCTAAAAAATGCTCAATCACAATAGGATGAATATAGGAAGCACGGCATACTGTCGGGGTATTGCCCAACTCTGCTGCCACGCTTTTGACCATATCAACGACCAGTTGTTGGCGCTCAGCGCTTTTAGGCTCAGTGGCTAATATTGTTTTTCCATGTTCTGTTTGTAGCTCATCATATAAATGACTGGCTGCGAGGACACTCGCCATCCAAGTCCGGAAATCCTTGGCACTATACATATTGCCAGTGCCATCACCACAGCCAGTATGGGTGCGTATATAATCATTAATATCGGCGCTGTCGACGATTTGTTTGTGCCCGTTGTCGTCTAAGTATTTAAATATCTGATAGCCAGGTAATTCAGAACACGCTTGTACAATGTCAATCAAACGCTCGTCTTGCAGCTCAATATGATGCTCTTTTGCACTTTTTCCGACAAAATCAAACGCCAGTCCATTATCCGTTTCATTCACATGCTTACTACGTAGCGTGCTTAAACCATAGCTTTTATTCAACTTGGCATAACGGCTATTGCCAATACGAATTAAGGTAGTCTCTAACAGTTTAACCACCGCAGCGAGTACATTAACTCGTGACAAGGGTTTCGCATCCAAATCCAACTCAACCTGAACACGTAGATTTGGTAGCGCCTCTGCAAAGCCAATCATCGCATCAAATTTCGCTCGGTCACGTACGCGATCCCACTCTGGATGATACAAATATTGCTTGCGCGCTTTGTCATCACGGCCTGTCGATTGCAGATGCCCTGTTTCATCTTGGCATATCCAAACGTTCGACCACATCGGTGGTATCACCAAAGCATCAAAACGCTTGCGCAAAGCCTTGTCTTTGACCGTGTTACCAATAGCATCCTTATAAGTAAAACCGCGACCCCAGCGTCTACGCTCATAACCAGGCTCATCATCACTCACGTAGCGCAAATTCGCCAAACGAGCCAGATGTTCATAGTTATGGCGCACATCTACTGCTGTATCTGCCTGATGATTTACCTTGGTCATAAAAATATCCGTCTTATAAAATAGTCGTTTTAGCATAATTAATGACGGTAGTTTTTGCTGTTTATTTGACACAGACAAAGTGTAATGCTGTGTAAAACTAAGCGGATGGCAGGGTTCTCAATTATTGAATTTTAGGGCATAATTTAATGACTATCAAAACTTAAGTTGAATAAAACACAATGAAAAACCATTCTATAAAAATCACTCCATTATCTAATGCAGATTACGACTTTTGGTTAGCATTGTGGCAAAGCTATCTGACATTTTATGAGACCAGCTTGCCCATGAGCACAACTGACACAACATGGCGCAACTTGCTAGATAGCAATGTAGCTATTTATGGATTTGGCGCATGGCAGGATGGTACATTGGTAGGTATCACTCATGTGGTGCTGCACCCCAATACATGGAATACCACGGAATGTTGTTATTTAGAAGATTTGTATGTTAGTGAATCTGTTCGCGGACAAGGTGTCGGGCGAGCCTTGATTGAATATGTGTATGACTTTGCACGCCAGAAGAAATGCAACCGTGTGTATTGGACGACGCAAGAAGGTAACACAACGGCACGCACTCTATACGACACCATTGCCACTCAAACAGATATGGTGCAGTATCGTAAAAACTTATAGTTTTCTATAGTTCAGAAATAAAAAACACCAAGTGTTATTAAACACTTGGTGTTGATTGTCTAAAAACAACCTTATACTAAATACGCTTTCTAAAAATTTTATTTACCGTATACATATAAGTATGCTGTTTTAGCATAATTAATGACGGCTATTTTTACTGTTTACTTGCCACGGGCAAAGTGTAATCCTGTGTAAAATCTGCAGCATAGAAGGGTTATCAATTATGATTTATTGAGTCATACTTAAGCACCTGTTCATTAATAAAGCTGAGTAAAAAATCATGAAAAACTCTTCTATAAAAATAACTCCATTATCTAATACTGACTACGATAGTTGGTTACACTTGTGGCAAAACTATCTGACATTTTACGAGACCAGTTTACCCATGAGCACGACTGACACAACATGGCGCAACTTGCTAGATAGCAATATAGCTATTTACGGATTTGGCGCATGGCAGGATGGTACATTGGTAGGCATCACTCATGTGGTGCTGCACCCCAGTACTTGGACCAGTAATGGATGTTGCTACCTGCAAGATTTGTATGTTAGTGAATCTATTCGCGGGCAAGGTGTCGGACGTACCTTGATTGAATATGTGTCTGACTTTGCTACTCAAAAAAGCTGCAACCACGTCTATTGGAAAACACAAGAAAGTAATGCTGATGCACGCCAACTGTATGACAATGTCGCAAGCTTAACGGACATGGTGCAGTATCGTAAAAACCTATGATTTGTACTACCTGTCTTATAGTTTATAATGAATGAGCAAATAAAAAACGCCAAGTGTTAAACACTTGGCGTTTTCTTATCAATACAACGTTAGGTTAAAGCAGCTTAGACATTATTTACCGTAAACGCATAGATATGCTGTTTCTACGGCCACTTTTACTTGAAACTTCTGATTGGCTTCAACCGTAAATTGCTCGCCAGCGTTAAAAGTCTGCCACTCGTTAGCTTCTGGCAGTTTAACGGTCAACGCGCCGCTCACCACGCTCATGGTTTCAAATTCGCTAGTACCAAACTCATACTCACCAATTTCCATGACACCGACAGTAGCAGACTTAGTCGCTGTCTGAAAGGCGATAGAAGTCACTTTATCATCAAAATAATTATTAACGCTTGGCATAATTTTCCTTAATTAAATATTAGTTACTATTTTAAAACGGCTGCTTATTTAAAACGGCCTTTTACAGTCCTGCTTTTAGACTCGCTTCAATGAACTGATCGAGGTCACCATCTAGCACAGCACCAGTGTTAAAGGTTTCAACACCGGTACGCAAGTCTTTGATACGTGAGTCATCAAGTACGTACGAGCGAATTTGACTGCCCCAGCCAACGTCAGACTTACCATCTTCGACTGCTTGCTGTGATTCCATGCGCTTTTGCATTTCTAGCTCATACAGCTTAGCACGTAGCATTTTCATGGCGGTGGCTTTGTTACCATGTTGACTACGCTCGTTCTGACAAGTAACGACCACGCCACTTGGCTCATGGGTAATACGTACCGCAGAATCTGTCGTGTTCACATGCTGACCACCCGCGCCAGATGAGCGATAGGTATCGATACGCAAGTCCGCTGGATTGATATCAATCTCGACATTGTCATCGATTTCAGGTGAGACAAACACCGCAGCAAACGAGGTATGACGACCATTATTACTATCAAATGGTGACTTACGTACTAGACGGTGGACACCAATTTCGGTACGCAACCAACCAAAGGCATAATCACCTTTAATCTCAATCGTTGCCGACTTAATACCAGCCACACTACCCGAAGACACTTCAATCACATCAACTTTAAAGTTATGTGCTTCTGCCCAGCGCGTATACATGCGCAATAGCATCTCTGCCCAATCTTGCGCCTCGGTACCACCACTACCTGATTGAATATCCAAATAGCAATTGTTTGGATCCATCTCACCACTGAACATACGGCGGAATTCTAAATCAGCCACACGTTTTTCAGCATTATCCAGCTCGGTCTGCACATCAGCGAGCAGTGATTCATCGTCTTCTTCTACCGCCAGCTCTAGCATGGCAGACGCATCTTCTAATGTGGTTTCAAGCGACACCACCACATCGATGACACCATCAAGATGGCTTTTTTCTTTATTAATCTTAGTCGCTCGCTCTGGATCGTTCCATAGCTCGGGGTTTTCTAACTCTAAATTGACTTCTTCTAAGCGCTCTTGCTTACCATCGAAGTCAAAGATACCTCCGCAAATCCTGCCCACGCTCAGATAAATCTTTAATTTGTTCTTGATACGGATTGATTTCCATAAATGTTCCTGTTTTTCTAATAAAAATAAATAACGAATGTGGCGCTATTTTAGATGAGATTGATGTTAAATAGTTAGCTAATTAGTACCGCCTATATATTAAGTAGCGCTAAATAACCTAAATCGACCAATCCTCTACTGCCCAGTGATGTGCTAAAGCGTGCGCATGCAGTGCATCGTCCGGCGACACACAAATTGCCACATCTGCCCACTCAAGCAACGGAATATCGTTTTTAGAGTCTGAATACGCATACGTTTTTTCAAAGGTAACCCCAGCCAACTGCTGCTTATTCACCCATTTATCTAGATGATATATCTTACCTTCTTTAAAATTGGGCTTGTCCGCTAACTTACCCGTATAACGCTCATCTTTTATCTCAAGCGGTGTCGATAACACATTGGCGGCTTCTATACCGAAACGTTTGGCAATGGCAGACACCACAAAATCATTGGTGGCAGAGATAATCACCACGTCGTGGCCCTTCTCAATATGTTGACACAACACTTCCATCGCTTTTGGACGAATATGCGGTTCGATTTCGCGTTTGATATAATCTTCACGCAACTCATGCAAACGCGCCAAGGGTAACGTGGTCAAAAACAGGGCGACAAATTCATTGTACTCGGTGGCATCGAGCGTGCCTGCTATATATTGCTCATAAAATTCTTGATTGGCTGTGCGATATTGCGCCTCATCGACCAGACCATTATTAACGATATATTCACCCCACAGATAGTCGCTGTCGACATCGAGTAAAGTATGATCTAAATCAAATAGTGCCAGTTCTTTTTGAGTGTTTTGGGTGTGAGATGCTTGCATAGCGAAGCCTTATTATTTTTTGAAAAATTTGAGGGTGAGTAGGATTAATGGTCATTAAGGGTTATATCGACCATATTTGCTCTGAAGCCTTCAATATAGTCGGTTTTATGGATATAATGTTTACTCAGTAAATTTGCTAGAACACTACTGTTTGCTAGACATAATTATGGTAAATTATTTCTTTAGCCCATTTTATAACGGGTCTAGAGGACTTAATAAGCAACCCAGAGAACCTTATGAAAGCATATGATAACAAAACCAGCTTACCTAATAGACCGCACCGTCCAGCTCGCTCTATCAGAGAAATCAGACAACGTCGATTGGGTGATGCTTATCAATCACCTTTAGACCGTGTGTTCTATGCGCTCTTGAATGGCTTGATGTATGGCTTTGGTGGATTACTTATCGACCTTGCCATTGTTGTCATTCGCTCAATAGCTGGTCTTGGTAATGGTGAAATTTTTTGGCTATTCACCCCTTTCATGGTCGTACTTGGCGTATTGATAGGACTCATCGTTGGTAAAAACGCAGGTGCTGAGAGCGTCAACGCATTACATATCGACGAAACTGCTAACCATAATCCTTATCTCGATGACACCTCTATCAGTCATGATATTTTTCGTGGACTCATTATAGGTATTATCATCTTTGCCGTTATTTGGCTGGTTATGATGCTCATGGTATAACCACTGGCAACATATTATAAGAATATAAAAAGGATGGAACAATAGACTACCATCCTTTTATTTTTATTCACTACTGATCGCTTCCACTGTACTGAACTGATCCTTCGCCCCGTACTAATTAATCAGGCATTGCGATTTCTTTTAAGCCTGTTTTAAACTTCTGACAACGTTCCGCATAATGCATCGCTGACAATTTCAGCATCGAAGCTTGCTCATCTGTTAATGTTTTCACCACTTTTGCTGGCGCGCCCATCACCAATGAGTTGTCCGGAATAACCTTGCCTTCCGTGACCAATGCTTTGGCACCGATGATACAGTTTTTGCCAATTTTGGCATTATTTAATACCACTGCACCGATACCAATCAAACTGTTATCACCGACTTCGCAGCCATGCAGCATCGCTAAATGCCCAATGGTGACATAATTGCCAATTTTTACCTCAATACCTGCATCAGTATGAATCACACTGTTTTCTTGCACGTTGCTATAGTCACCGATATGAATCAGTTCATTGTCACCGCGGAGCACCGCACCAAACCAAATATTGGCTTGATGTCCCAAATACACATCGCCGATGACTTGCGCAGAATCTGCTACCCAGCCATTAAAAGGCACAGCGAACTTAGGCACTTTGTCTAAATATTGATAAATCATAACCACTCCTTGTTATTGTTTTTTATACCAACATAATAATAGACGGCTGTCATTCTATATCAGTCAATAATGCCCTCTATTGTGGCAAAGCCTTCTATCAAAATCTAGTGCTATTCACCCTAGTATCATGGTTGTACCAGTCACCGTAAGAAGTATCTAGTTCTACTTAGGCTATTATGACCGTCGTAGCTACTGATTTAGAACAAATTATCACTTAGAACAAATTATCTTTTAGGCCGTAAGAATAGAAAAATCACTCGTCGCAATTAGTTTGCTGTTTTTCACATATTGTTTTTTCAGAAATCTTTTATAAACAATTATTTAACAGATAGTATATTGTATATTTACGGTAGACGAGGAATCCGTGTCCGTTAAGTTAGAAAATCGACTGGCTATCTGCGTGTATATTGTATATAATGCGCAAAATCTGTGCCTAAGCGAGCGGACATGATGCAAGTTACCTATTCACTATCTAGTGGGTTTTGTAGTTTCCATCAATAATGTCTTCTCGCTTTTTTGTGGAAAAATTTTGGGTTTAGTTGTTTTTTATTCTTAATTAACAGTGATTATCAAGATATAAAAAGCTGCGTTCAATCCAAAATTTAATCATGAGAAATTACGGCACTCACCAATAACAGCGGAGGCAAACCTTGAATTCATCGGCAGAAATACAAGCAATTTTGGCATTAGCAGACGGTACGATTTTTCGCGGTGTGAGTATCGGCAGTCTCGGTCATCGTGTCGGTGAGGTGGTGTTTAATACAGCCATGACAGGGTATCAAGAAATCCTAACTGACCCCAGCTATGCTCGTCAGCTAGTGACCCTAACCTATCCGCACATCGGTAATACTGGTACCAATAGCGAGGACACTGAGTCTGGTAATGGTCATCAAGTATGGGCAGATGGTCTCATCATTCGTGATGCCACTATGGTTACTTCAAACTTCCGTAACTCGGAATCATTGAGTGACTACTTACAAAACCATGATACCGTCGCAATCGCTGAGATTGATACCCGTCAATTGACTCGTCTACTACGTGATAAAGGCGCTCAAAACGGTTGTATCATGACAGCCTCTAATGGCGAGACCATTAGCAGTGATGACGAGCAACAAGCCATCAAATTGGCGCAAGAGTTCGCTGGTATTGAAGGCATGGATCTGGCAAAAGAATGCTGTACTAAAGAGACGTTCGAATGGACAGCAGGTACGTGGGATTTATCAGATACCCTACTTAACCGTGATGCCATTGGTAGTCATGATAGCGGTACAGGCGGTTTCTTTAAGCAGTTAGGCACGCACGTTGAGCACAAATTTAATGTAGTGGCCTATGACTTTGGTACCAAGACCAACATCTTGCGTATGCTCGTCGATCGCGGCTGCCATGTAACGGTCGTACCAGCACAAACGCCTATCGCTGACGTGCTAGCGATGAATCCAGACGGTATCTTCTTATCGAATGGTCCTGGTGACCCTGCCGCTTGTGGCTACGCTATTGACAGCGTGCGTCACATTATCGAGCAGACCAGTATTCCAACCTTTGGTATCTGTTTAGGCCATCAGTTGGTCGGTCTTGCTAGCGGTGCAAACACCATCAAAATGAAAACTGGCCATCATGGTGCTAACCATCCAGTACAAGATGTGGCAGCTGGCACAGTTATGATTACCAGTCAGAACCATGGTTTTGCGGTTGATGAAGACACGCTACCTGATAACGTGAAATCTACCCATCGCTCATTATTCGATGGTACTAACCAAGGTATCGAGCTGACCAACAAGCCAGTATTTAGCTTCCAAGGTCACCCAGAAGCCAGCCCTGGTCCACATGACTGCGCGCCATTGTTTGATAAGTTTGCAGAGATGATGGCGAAGGCTAAGGCTTAATGTATAAATCAATCAAAAATGCTTTTTTAATTGCAGCAAGCGTAGCATGCACCTCTACGCTTGCTGCCAGCCAAAATGAAAACTTTTCGACTGCACCCAGTTTAATTAAAACACCAGAACAAAAAGCGCAAGTTTTGACAGAGAAAGCTTTAAAAGCTGATTTAATTTACTCCGATTTCCAAGACAAAGAGTTTTTAGAGAGTACTATCTTTACTATTGACAATAGTCTTAACAAGTCTGAGATTGAATGTGCCGTCAATAAGGCTGACTTTAATTACAAGCGAAATCTTTATGAAATCTTGCTAGAGTATGTAAATAAGCATCCAGAAGAAGCTACTGATCTATGGTTGGAAAATTTAGATTTTTTAGCACGAGTTAATAGTAAAATTGTCAACTACCCAGATGTTGTTGATTTTAACATTGATGATCTTCCAGCTTCTTCTGCCTTAAATACAATGACTGATGAAGAAAGTTTAAAATTGCAAAGTGTAATTTTAGATCCACGTTTTTCGAAATTATTACCATTCCTAGGTCTGCCAACACTTGATAAAAATAATCAACTGGTTAATTCCTTCAGTCTCTCTGTCTTATATTCTGCTGCAATAATGAAAGCTTCAACAGATGAGTGCAAGGGAAACTAAATCACTTAAAAAGATCGAGTATGTAATATCTCTAATGGATTCTAAATACCTAATCATACAAATTCCAAACCGCCAAAATAGGACTTAAAAACATTATGCCAAAACGTACCGACATAAAAAGCATTCTTATCATTGGCGCAGGCCCTATCGTCATCGGCCAAGCATGTGAGTTTGACTACTCAGGCGCCCAAGCCTGTAAAGCGTTAAAAGAAGAAGGCTACCGCGTCATCTTGGTCAACTCAAACCCTGCGACCATCATGACCGATCCTGTCATGGCAGATGCCACGTACATCGAGCCGATTACTTGGCAAACCGTTGAGCAAATCATTGCCAAAGAGCGTCCTGACGCTATCTTGCCAACGATGGGCGGACAGACGGCGCTAAACTGCGCATTAGATCTAGATAAGCATGGCGTACTAACCAAGTACGAATGTGAGCTGATTGGTGCAACCAAAGATTCAATCGAAATGGCAGAAGATCGCAACTTATTCGATAAAGCCATGAAGCGTATTGGCCTTGAGTGCCCACGCGCTGAAACCGCTGAAACCATGGAAGAAGCGTTTGCTACCCAAGAAAAGATGGGCTATCCATGCATCATTCGCCCATCATTTACCATGGGCGGTTCAGGTGGCGGTATCGCTTACAACCGTGATGAATTCATTGAAATCTGTGAGCGCGGTTTTGACTTGTCTCCAAACCATCAATTGCTTATCGATGAGTCGTTAATCGGTTGGAAAGAATACGAGATGGAAGTGGTTCGTGACAAAAACGACAACTGCATCATCATTTGTGCCATCGAAAACTTTGATCCAATGGGTGTGCACACCGGCGACTCTATCACGGTTGCACCTGCACAGACGTTGACGGACAAAGAATACCAAATCATGCGTAATGCTTCATTGGCAGTACTACGTGAGATTGGTGTAGAAACCGGCGGCTCAAACGTCCAGTTCGGTATCAACCCTGATACGGGCCGCATGGTCGTCATCGAGATGAACCCACGCGTATCACGTTCATCAGCATTGGCATCAAAAGCCACTGGTTTCCCGATTGCTAAAATCGCGGCAAAACTGGCGATTGGTTATACCCTAGATGAATTGCAAAATGACATTACTGGCGGCAAAACACCAGCAAGCTTTGAGCCTGCGCTTGATTATGTCGTGACCAAGATACCTCGTTTTAACTTTGAGAAATTCGCTCAAGCCGATAGTGTTTTATCAACGCAGATGAAATCAGTCGGTGAAGTCATGGCGATTGGCCGTAACTTCCAAGAATCAATGCAAAAAGCATTACGCGGTATGGAAACTGGCAATGATGGCTTTGATGAGCAAATTGACTTTGCTGCTATTAAAGACGGTAGCCTTAGTACTGACAAGGCCCGCAGTGAAATCATCAACCGCTTAACCATTCCAACCCCTGAACGCATTTATTATATTGCAGATGCTTTCCGTATCGGAATGAGTGTCGATGAAGTGTTTAACTTCACCAAAATTGACACGTGGTTCTTGGTTCAAATCGAAGACATCGTCAAAACTGAAGAAATAGTGAAATCATTAGGCTTCGGCGGTTTAACTGAAGACAACTTGCGTCGCTTTAAGCGTAAAGGCTTATCAGATTTGCGTTTGGCCAAATTGCTTGGTGTCTCTCAGAAACAGCTACGCAAAAAACGTTGGGATTTAAACGTTTATCCAGTCTATAAACGCGTCGATACTTGTGCAGCAGAATTTGCTACCAGTACCGCTTATATGTACTCAACGTATGATAGCGAATGTGAAGCGAAGCCTACCAATAACAAGAAAATCATGGTTATTGGTGGTGGTCCTAACCGTATCGGTCAAGGTATCGAATTTGACTATTGCTGTGTACACGCTGCCCTTGCGATGCGTGCAGACGGTTATGAGACCATCATGGTCAACTGCAACCCAGAAACGGTTTCAACCGATTATGACACCTCAGACCGTCTATACTTTGAGCCAATCACATTAGAGGACGTACTAGAAATCGTCCGTATCGAAAACCCTGATGGTGTTATCGTACAATTCGGTGGTCAAACGCCACTGAAACTGGCTCGCTCGCTTGAAGCCGCTGGTGTAAAAATCATTGGTACTAGCCCTGATGCGATTGACCGTGCTGAAGACCGTGAACGCTTCCAGCACATGATTCAGCAATTGAATCTTGTCCAACCAACCAATGCTTTAGCAACCAGCTTAGAAGATGGCTTGGTTAAAGCAAAAGACGTTGGTTATCCACTAGTCGTACGCCCATCGTATGTCCTAGGTGGCCGCGCGATGGAAATCGTCTATAACGAAGATGAACTCAGACATTATCTGCGCACTGCGGTACAAGCATCAAACGAAGCGCCTGTATTGCTAGATCGCTTCTTAGATGATGCCATCGAAGTAGATGTAGACTGTGTGTGTGACGGTACTGACGTCGTGATTGGCGGCATCATGCAGCATATCGAACAAGCGGGTGTTCACTCTGGTGACTCAGCCTGTTCACTGCCGCCTTACTCACTATCCAAAGAGTTATGCGATGTGATGCGCGCACAGACCATTGCTATGGCTAAAGAGCTGGGCGTTATCGGCCTGATGAATGTACAGTTTGCCGTAAAAGGTGAAACTATTTATATTCTTGAGGTCAATCCACGTGCTGCCCGTACCGTACCATTTGTCTCTAAATGCATTGGTACCTCATTGGCACAAATCGCGGCTCGCTGTATGGCTGGTACGTCGCTTAAAGACCAAGGATTCACTAAAGAAATTGTTCCTGCATTCTATGCAGTCAAAGAAGCGGTCTTCCCATTTGCTAAGTTCCCTGGTGTCGATCCAATCTTGAGCCCTGAGATGAAATCAACGGGTGAAGTCATGGGTGTTGGTAAAACCTTTGGCGAAGCGTTCTACAAAGCCATCATTGGTAGTAATGAGCGTCTGCCAGGTCTTCCAACTGAGGGCGAAAACAAGACTGTCTTTATCTCAGTACGCGACAGTGACAAAACTCAAATCGCCCCTATCGCCCGCCAGCTTGCTGACTTTGGTTTTGACATTGTATCTACCACTGGTACGCAAAAAATATTGAGCGATGCTGGTATCGAGTGCAAGCAAATCAATAAAGTTACTGAAGGTCGTCCGCATATCGTCGATGCATTGAAAAATGGTAAAATCGACCTTATCATCAATACAACTGAGGGCAAGCAGGCACAAGAGGATTCATTCTCTATCCGCCGCAGCGCGCTGCAAGGTAAAGTATTCTACGTCACGACATTGGGTGCTGCAGATGCGATTTGCAAATCTTATTCGATTGACTTGCCATTTGAAGTCTATAAGCTACAAGACTTACATGAACAAGCAAAGACTATTGCTTAGCTCTATTGACTTGATTGAATAATTTCAGTAGATTAAGCATAACCGTTAGGCTAATGTAAAAGCTCATTCGAAATTGGTTTTTATATGACAGTAATGCTTTAGTCAGACAATACCTTTGAAAAGACAGACCCAAAAAGCATAGTGGCTAAACGGCGACTATGCTTTTTATTACGTAAGGTTAAGTGTGCATTAGCGGAGCATAAATACGCTCATACATAACCACTCGTATGCTAGTTATGCAGCCTCAACCACTCTCTTTTTATATTTTATACCCATTGCAATAATCCCAACACCATCTCACTATTTACTAAGAGTAGGAGATGGTGTGGTGTTATTGGTTTAAGGAAAAAACATGCAACGTTATCCCATGACTCCGCAAGGACATGAGGCTTTAGAAGCCGAATTAAAACAGTTAAAAAGTATCGACCGTCCACGCATCACGGCTTCTATCGCTGAAGCTCGCGAACATGGTGATCTAAAAGAAAATGCTGAATACCATGCAGCCCGTGAGCAACAAGGTTTTTGTGAAGCGCGTATCCGTGATATAGAAGCCAAGCTTGGCGGCGCGCAAGTTATCGATCCTTCAACACTACCACAAGAAGGTCGCGTTGTATTCGGTGTGAGCGTCATTATCGAAAATATGGACACTGAAGAAGAAAAACAATACCAAATCGTTGGTGACGATGAAGCGGACTTTAAAGCTGGTAAAATCTCTGTCAATTCACCAATTGCTCGTGGTCTTATCGGTAAGTCTGAAGGCGATGAAGCCCGTATTGAAACGCCAAAAGGCGTGGTCGAATATGAAATTATGAAAGTCATATACAACTAGTATCGCTCCATCATTTGGCCTAACATCTTACGAAAAATAATGATGGCTGAATGATTGAGATTGGCTATTATAAATACTGATACCCTCGTTATTTGACATGCGCTATAGTGTCAAATAACGAGGGTTTTTTGTTTACACGTGATCTAATATTGCTTCACTTACTATTATTTTTAAGGAGTCTTTTATGAATATGGATTTTGCAGCATCACTGGTTACTACCAAAAAAATAGCGGTGCAAAAAACATCAATAGCCACTGCTATTTCTTCGATTGTCGCAGGCACTTTACTTGCCGTATCCTCAGCACATGCTGCGCCTGAAATAAGCATTAATCAATCAGCTAGCGGCAGTACGACTGTGGTTGAGCAGTACACTGATGGCAACACCGCGACTATCACTGCAACACCTAATGGCATCACCATGCAGGACGGCATGCCTTACGCTGTGACGCAAGTAACAACAACTCCAAGCTATGTCGTTCGTCAGAGTGTCAGAGTGTCAGAGTGTCAGAGTGTCAGTAATAGTACAAACGATACTACCATCTCTCAAGCCAGCACCACCGTCACAAGTGTGCCTGTGACCAATCAGGGGACCAATGCCGTCACCAAAGTGAACGTTATCACCACACCACTCAATAACGTAAAGCAAGTCCTGCCTGTCGCGTCCGCTACTCAATTGCCAGTGATGAATGCATCAACCGCTATTCAAGTCATGACCAGCTCATCAACGCTTGGTCAATCGACGCTCAATCAATCAACGCTTAACCAGTCAGCGATTAGCCCAACCTTTACCGATCAAACTGCTAAGACAGTTTCTTTAGAGACTCTACAACTGACCCCAAGCTTTAGTAAGCCTGATGTCGTCAATGCAAAAACTAAGGTCATGAAAATATTAAAGAACAAAGAAGGCCGTGAAATAGCCGTACCTGCCAATCACATTGCTCAGGGCGATATCATTGAGTACCACACCACTTATACCAATACCACCAATCAACTAGTAAACGGTATCAATGCGATGGTGTCATTACCAAATGGCATCCAGTTGCTATCGTTGAACAGTCTACTACCAACCCTGGCAACCACGGACGGCAACAGCTATCAAGTGGTTCAACCGATGAGTGATACGGCAGCGACACAAGTAAACTACTCTGCTCTTAAATGGGACTTGGTCAATCTAGATGCCAGTGCAAGCCAGACTGTAGTGATACGTGCTAAGGTACAATAAAAACTAGGCCGTGGTTGTTTAATAAATTTTATGAGGTCTTACTGGCTAACTTTCTAGCCGGCAAGACCTTCTTTTAAATTGCCAAGTTTTCAATCATTGAGGAATATAAATAATGAGCATACTGTCCATTAAAATACTCTTATTCCTCATTGTTCCCGTGGGCATATTTACAGTATTCAAAGCAATAAAACTGCTGAGAAACGCTTTCAATGGTGACGTATTATTATCGCTGCCCTACCATGATAACGTTGGTAGTTTCACTATCCCGAAATCCGGTGTTTATGCCATTTGGCACAAAGGTCCTGTGTTTAAAAAAACGCCACTGGCTCAGTTCCGACCTCATATATCAAGTACATCTACTGGCAAAGAGATTAAGCTTAATCCCTCAATACTGTCTCCACGCTCAAATAATTTTGCCACTGGTAAAATGGAGCTTTTCACCTTTCGGGCGGAAGCTGGTCATTACGAATTGAAGCTAGTGCCAGGGTCGAGCACCTCAAGACTGCAAGCAATTTCAGGAAATGCCATACCTTTGGCAGACATTGATTTGAACCGATACTCTATCGAGGTTAAAAAAAGCCAGTCACAGGTACTGACGATACTGGCTATTCCCCTCCTATTGCTTAGTATTTTGGGTGTTGTAGGTGGCTTAATCATTGGATTATTAGACGAGAAATTTTTCGTATAAACCACAACCAACCTCAATATACATATACTAAAACTTATCTAAAAAAGAACGGGGAATATGCACAGATAAGGCGACAACAGTTGTCGTTTACCTTCTTGATTTTAGCTATGATTACAATGACTTAACGCTAATTTTGTTAAAATAGTCTTTCATTAATGCATTGGTAAATACCGCTTATGGCAACCATCAATTATGAACGACTACAGGGTAAGCTCAACATCTTAGCAGATGCTGCTAAATATGACGTTTCTTGCTCCTCTTCCGCTGGTACCCGCAAAAACCAAGGCGGCGGTCTCGGTGATGCCTCAGCGACTGGCATCTGTCATAGCTATACCGAAGATGGCCGCTGCGTCAGCTTATTAAAAATCCTCTTAACCAATCATTGTATTTATGATTGTGCTTACTGTACCTCACGCAAAAGCAATGATACGCCGCGCGCCGCTTTTAGCGTCGAAGAAGTGGTTGACTTGACCATGCAGTTTTATCGCCGCAACTATATCGAGGGACTGTTTCTCAGCTCTGGTATTTTTAAAAGTGGCGACTATACGATGGAGCGACTGGTCGAAGTTGCTAAGATATTACGTACCCGTGAGCGTTTTAACGGCTATATCCACTTAAAAACTATTCCGGGTGCATCAAAAGAGCTGCTGTTAGAAGCAGGGCTTTACGCTGACCGCTTAAGCGTTAATATCGAAATTCCGACCAAATCAGGATTGGCTTTACTAGCACCAGAGAAGTCACATGATGAATTAAAAGCGCCAATGGAAACGGTTAAAACTGAAATAATTACTATCAAAGAAAGTCGTAAAACCCATAAGAAAGCACCGAAATTTGTACCCGCAGGTCAAACCAGTCAGATGATTGTTGGCGCTAGTAACGAGACTGATTTACAAGTGATTCAGCTATCGAGTCATTTTTATAAAACGTATGATCTCAAGCGTGTCTACTACTCTGGCTATGTACCGATGCTGTCTGACAATCGCTTGCCAGCGATTGGAACGCCGGTGCCTATGGTGCGTGAAAATCGCCTTTATCAGGCAGATTGGCTGATGCGTTTTTATGGGTTTGGCGCGCATGAAATCGTTGAGCCTGACTCGCCATTCTTGGATCTAGATTGCGACCCAAAACTGGCGTGGGCGATACGTCATCGCGAGCATTTTCCCGTTAATATCCAAACTGCCAGCTACGAGATGATTGTCCGTATACCCGGTATTGGTACTAAAACGGCTAAAAAAATAGTGAAAGCGCGCAAGTTTAATCAGCTGACGTTGTACCATCTCAAAAAGATGGGAGCGGCGGTCAATCGTGCCAAATACTTTATCGCAACGACAGGTAAAAACGAGCACCTTGCTCATTTGACCCGCGATAACTTCCGACAATATGTACTGGCGCAAACACAAACCAAATTTAAAGACCAACGTAGTGGGCAGCTTGCCTTATTTTAGAGTTTATATAAAAACAGGAGCTAGTAATAGTAAGGTTATCGCTTCGCACCTGTATTTTTGATAGATATTGAGGACAGATAATGTCAGCACTTACTCAAAACCAAACCTACTCCGTCGGTCAATTGACACACAGCATCATCATTTATGAGCCAAGTTTTGAAGGTTGGTTGAGTGCAGTCTATTACGCCTATGAGCACAAAATACAACACGACTCAGCATTACAGCTCATAGCGCAAGATTGTTATATACCCTCATTGATTGCTCAAGCAACCAGCGTGACAACTGACGAAGACAAGGCCGAGCGTGTCCTCACAAAACTGAACAAGCTATTGGGGCGCTCAGGTATGCGCAATATGCTTTGGGGATTTTTATCCGAAAAAGGCAATATCGGCACCACTCTATTTCAAGTCGCGAAATATGCCATTGACTACCCTAGCCGTTCTATTATGCAAGATTTGGGTAATTTAAACGTCCTTGAATTGGTGCAGACGGTCAAATCTGTGGGTCGTGAAAAGCACCGCATGGAAGCGTTTGTGCGTTTTGAGCATACCACTGACGATATATATTTTGCGCGAGTAGAGCCTGATTTTAATGTATTGCCCTTGATTGGCGAGCACTTTCGTCAGCGTTACCAAGATCAGCATTGGGCGATTTATGACATCAGTCGCGGATTTGGGATTTATTATGACAAAAACCAAAGCACACCGTCACGCCCTGCCGCACTGCAAACCATTACTAACCTTGATGATGCGGTATTGCGTAATCCTGCCAGTATTCATAGCGAATATGAGCAACGTTATCAGAAATTTTGGCAAGGATATTTTACCAATGTCAATATTAAAGAGCGTAAAAACCCACGTTTGCACAAGCAGTACCTACCACAACGCTATTGGAAATACTTGAGCGAAAAACAAGTACTGCCCAATGCTGAGCATCTACAAAAACGTCGCTAAGCATTTTAAGCGTTATATATATACGGCAGCCTTATTCATTGCTCTAAAAAACAAACGCTTTAACTTTACCTTGATGGTTGAGTTTTTACCGCTTTTAACTGACAATAGCAACTTGATATTACTAACCTGTGATCGACGCTATTATGAAAGTTATGCGCTTACTGTCGTCTTTGAAGCATGATGAATCCGAGCGCGGTATTTTTCATCTTGGGCGCGCATTGGTCAAAAATGGACATACCTCTATCATCGTCTCAAGCGCTGATGAAGACAATGATTTGGTCAGACGCCTCAAGCGTGACGGCAATATCTATCACCAATTACAAATGAATAAAAAGTCTTGGTTATCACTACTCCAAGTTGCCCCACTACGCCATTTGATTGAAAAGTACGAGCCCGACGTCATTCATGCGCACTCGCGTACGCCAGCATGGATTGTACATTTAGCATTGCGCCGTGCACGTGTCAAACGTATGCCAAAACTGGTCTCGACCATGTATGGCTTTTACCCTATCAATAGATATTCACAAGCACTGCTCAATGTCGACACGCTTATTACCGTCTCTGACAGTGTTACTAACTATCTAAAACACCGACTACGCCGTGAAGATACCGCACCAAAAATTATCAAACGTATCTATCGAGGTATTGATACTCGCCGCTATCCCTATCGGCATAATCCATCAGTTTATTGGCTACGTCACACCTTTGCAGAATACCCAGAGCTTGAGCACAAAAAGTGGCTGATATTTCCAACCATTATCGGCAATGAATATGGTCAAGAGTGGTTGATTGATATTTTGGGTAATCTACAAGAGCAGTTCCCTAATATCCATGTCATTATCATGGACGATGACTATAAAGATGGCGATGTGGCGCATGAAGACTTTCGTCAACGCACTAATACCTTAGGTCTGGCGGAGCGCATCACTTATGTGGGTAGCAAGCGCAATGACATGCGAGAGTGGCTATCGGCGGCAAATATCGTGATGGCACTGGCCAATGAGCCAGAGTCTATTGGTATCAATGCGCTGCAAGCGATTCACTTAGGCACTCCCGTCATTGGTTGGGATCAAGCGGCCTTTAGCGAAATTCTACAACCGCTCTATCCGCAAGGATTGGTCAAAAAATACAATGCGACCTCTCTCTGTAAAGCGGTTAGAAACCAGTTGGAAAGCGTGACTCGTCCTGAGATGACGAACAAATTCACGATGCGTGAGATGATTGAGGAAACCCTCAATGTCTATCAAAATCTAAGTGATATGGCGCTGGCAGAAGAGCAAGCTGAAGCCGATGCGGCAGCGGTAAGAAGAATTAAGAAGTATTTGAAACCCACTGCCAATACGATAAATAATAAAGCCAAAATTTATGATGCTAGGGCAAAACATAGCGATTCGCTAGCAAACACAGAACCTGCTAAAAAAAGGCTTTCTGAAGCAGCCAACCTCTCAAAAGAGACAGATACTTAGAAAGCCTGTTATAAATATTCAGCTATCTACTGACTGTACGCCTATAGATATTTCCGTGCCCGTTCTTACCAGCCGCCACCCTTCCAATTAATATGTCGCTGGCGTATGCGCGCTGACGATGCGAGTGATGGCATTGCTTGGATTGATAAAAGTATGCGGATGACAAGTTTTAATCACGTAGCTATCGCCTTCATTTAATAGGTAGGTAGTATCATCGATACGAATGATAATCTTGCCTTCGATGACCGTACCAATCTCCTCACCTTCATGAGAAATCCTATCTTCAGTCGAACTGTTCGGCTGATAAACCTCGATCAAAAACCCTAAATTCTTGATCGGACTGCCATTGAACACCTGTTTGATGGAGACCCGACTGTTTGGCTCACTAATCTCTATGAGGTCTTTTGGCGTAACGACGACTCTGTCTTTACGCTCTTTCCACTCGTCACTAAAAAAGGTATTTAGGTCAGAGTCGAGCACCTGCAAGATCGCTTTTAGCGTGTTGACAGCAGGGCTAACCTTATTACGCTCGATAGCACTGATTGAGGTATTGGTCAGTCCTGCCAGTCTCGCTAGTTTACGCTGTGAGAACCCTTTAGTAAGGCGCAATTGATTGATTTTTTTACCGATATTCTCTTCTGGCTTTTCAACCGATTCAGGCGCCTCTTGTTCTTCAACAGAGATTATCTCGTCATTTTCTGGGATATCGTTATCAGGATTTTGTTTGACTGGCATAGTGAATAAATTCCGTAAATAAAAATTTGGAAAAACCATCTTGTGCATAATTCAGCTCAGGATGCCATTGTACACCAATCATAAACGGATGTTCTATTAAGCTAATCGCCTCTACCAATCCATCACGTGCCAGCGCTTCTACAAACAAACCCTCACCCACTTTATTGATGGCTTGCTTATGTAACGAGTTAACGTGCCACTCGTCACCAAATGCTGCAAGCTTCCCTTCAGGCTGAATAATGACGTCATGTACTGGCTGATATTGCACTTCTAGCGGCTGGGTATTGTCTTCTAAATGCTGCTCATAGAACCCTTCTACTTCACGCCAATCAGGGTATAGCGTGCCATTGAAATGCACATTCATCTCTTGTAACCCTCGGCATACTGCTAGTAAAGGTGTGCCAGATTCCGCTGAATAAGCCAGTAGTTTAAAGCTTAGCTCATCACGATTTAAATCCTGCTTTTCTTCTACATGCGATGCGCCATAACGCATCGGCGCGACATTACTATAACTCCCTGTCAATACAATACCATCTGCCAACGCGACCAATGCATCAAAATTCTCACTGTCAGCAGCCGTATAGGGAAGCAATATTGGATTGCCACCATAATACTGGATAGCATCGATGTATTTTTGATATACCGCTTGGGCTGGCTGGCCGTCCACCATTTTGTGACAGGAGACGATAGCGATGATAGGTCTAGAAGTAGGCATGTGATTTTCCCTAAATGTGATATCTGTACCTAGATGTCCAGATACTGCGGTATTTAACTTAACTAAAATTTATCATAACTACCTAGTAAATGTAAACTATAAACTTCATTGTCAATTAAATTGGTTTATATGAGTTATATAAATTACTTTTAGGTAATTAAAAATAAATATTGACAACTATAACCTTCATCCATATATTAAAAGACATCTTTATGACAAAGAACAATTTTTATACATTTAGAAAGCTGATAGACAGTATCCCGAAATACGTTAAGTGCTTCATATCGTGAACAAAATCAGCAAGGCCAACCCAAATATTTCAAAAACTGACAGGGATGAACAACATGACGACGACCAACGGAACCATCACATCTGCAAGTAAAACTGAATATGTATATGTTGCAGCAGGTGATATTAACGGCTTACTTCGCGGTAAACGTATCCCATTTAACCAAATGGACAAAGCACAAGCTGGTGGCATCCGATTGCCTCTATCTATTTTAGGCGTTGATATTTGGGGTGCAGACGTCATCGAGTCCTCTCAATGTAATGGTGATATTGATGCCATTGCTCGTCCTACAGGTCGTGCCGCTTATCCCCTTCTTAATACCAGTGCAGCCTCATCGCTATTACCTGTTTGGCTTTATACCGAAGACAATGAACCGTATTACGGTGATGCCAGACACGTTTTGGACTACATCAGCAAAAAATTCAAAGCGCTTGGTTTGACCCCAGTCATGGCGACTGAGCTTGAGTTTTATTTGGTGGACTACACAGAAGGCGAGACGCCAAAACCACCTATTCGTCCAAAAAGCGGCCTGAGATTAAACAAAACCTCTATTCTAAGTATCAATGATTTATTACAGTTTGATGAGTTTTTAGACGAAGTCTATGCTCAGTGTGAGAAACTCGATATTCCTGTTGATGCGGCATTAGCTGAGAATGGCTGTGGTCAGTTTGAGATTAATTTACTACATGTCGATGATCCGTTAAAAGCTGCCGATGATGCGATACTATTCAAACAAGTGGTCAAAGCGGTCGCTGCTCGTCGTAAGCTCACTGCTACCTTTATGGCAAAACCGTTTGGTCTACAATCAGGTAATGGCTTCCATGTACATTGCAGCTTATTAGATAAAGATGGCAACAATGTCTTTGATGATGGCTCAGCAGAAGGCTCGGATATACTACGTCATGCCGTCGCTGGACTATTGAAAACCATGTCAGATTGCACCTTACTGTTTGCACCACACGTCAACTCTTATCGCCGTTTTGCACCAGGTACATTGGCACCAAACAACGTATCATGGGGTTATGAAAACCGCACAGCAGCCGTACGTATCCCTGGTGGCGATCCAAGAGCACGCCGTATCGAGCATCGCGTATCAGGCGCAGATGCTAACCCTTATTTGGTCTGTAGTGCGGTACTAGCAGGTATGCTATATGGTATCGAAAACAAACTAGAAGCACCGGATCCAATCAATAGCATTACTTATAATGAAGAAGATCTCAAAACCTTGCCTTTAGATTGGCTATCAGCCATCCGTCAGTTTGAAAACAGCGACGTCATTGATGCACTATTTCCAAGCGAGATGATTGAACTGCTTATTGCGGTTAAAAAACAAGAAGCCATGCGCTTTGCTCAGCAAGTCACCAACCTTGAATACCTCACCTATTTACAGGATGTCTAATATGTCAAATAGCAAGCCGTCTAACAACACGCGCAATATTCCACACTACTCGGATAATGGGCAATATCCTGACAGTTATTATGCTGCCAGTCGTAATCCTAAACCAGATAGACCGAAGCTAGAAAATGACATTCATGTTGAGATTTGCGTGGTGGGTGGTGGCTATAGTGGCCTATCAACGGCGCTGCATCTCATGGAGACAGATCACGAAGTGGTCGTACTAGAAGGCGCACAGATTGGTTGGGGTGCATCAGGCCGCAATGGTGGTCAGATTGTCAACGGTCTGAATGCCAGCTTAGAAAAAATCAAGAGCTCTTATGGTCAACAAAACGCCGATTTTGTCGGTCAGCTCGTCACACGCGGTGGCAAAATCATTCGCCGACTGATCAAAGACTATGACATCAGCTGCGATTTAAAAGAAAAGAATATCTTTGCCGCTTTAAACAATGGCCAATTAAAAGACTTACAAAAAACGCATGCACTATGGGAAAGTCATGGTATGCATGACCGTGAAATGCTAGACAAATATGGTATGCAAGAGCATATAAAGTCAGAAGCGTATGTAGGCGGCGTTATCGATCATTCTGGTGGACATTTCCATCCGCTAAATCTTGCGCTTGGTGAAGCGGCTGCCATTGAATTACGTGGCGGCACTATTTATGAAAATACCTTGGTCGTTGATGTTGAGTATGCTGACGACCACATCAAAATCATCACTGAGTTTGGTACGGTCACTTGTAAGCAAGCGGTTATGTGCGGTAATGCCTACTTAAATAAAGTCATTCCTAAGCTGACTGACCGTGTCATGCCCGTATCGACCCAAATTATCGCCACCGAACCGTTAGGAGATTTGGCCGACAAGCTCCTGCCAACGGACGTCTGTGTCGAAGATGTTCGCTATATTTTGGATTACTACCGCCTCTCAGCAGACAAGCGTATGTTGTTTGGTGGTGGTACGGTCTACGGTGGTCAAGATCCTTCTGATATCACCGCAAAAATCAGACCCAACATGAACAAGATTTTTCCAGAGCTGCGCGATGTCAAAATTGACTATGCATGGAGCGGTAACTTTGCCTTGTCTTTTTCGCGGGTGCCGCAGATGGGCAAGCTACATGATCGGGTGTTTTTTGCACACGGTTATAGTGGACATGGCGTGACAGGCTCGCATCTGTTTGGACAGATATTGGCCGATGCCATCAATGGCAATACCAAAGAGTTTGATACCTTTGCAAAAATTCCATGGATTCCTTTCCCTGGTGGTCGCGCACTACGAGTGCCCTACTCTATGATGGGATCCTGGTGGTACGCGCTAAAGGACAAGACTGGCTTATAAGTAACGTAATGGCTTCGATTTTCTGCTTAATGATAAGCAAGATATTGAAGCCATTAATGCAATGGATTGTTATTACTATCTCGATAGGAAGTCCACTCGTACTTCCTATCGATCATTACCTTAAAACAGGATCTTCTCTATATAAGCCATAATGTCACACAAGGAACGTCACCATGAACATGAAACTTAATGATGCGGTTGAAGAACAGTATCATAACAAACGAGTTTTTCTCACTGTCGTAGTGGGAATTGCCATCTATCTTGCCTTTGTTTGGTTATCATCCAGCCGCGATCCATCAGAATCTTGGGGGATCCTCTCCTTACTACCCACCATGCTAGTACTCATCATTGCCATCGTCTCCAGACGTCCCTTTGAGTCAATGATTGCAGGCTGTGTTGCTGGCCTTGTCATGCTCAACCCATTCGATTTGGTCTCCCCTTTTGCAGATAATATCTCAGCCGTACTCGGTAACGAAACCATCATTTGGATCGTGCTCGTTTGTGGTCTTATGGGTGGTCTTATTCAACTGCTAGAAGTGAGTGGCTGTTTAGACGGCTTTAGTGAATGGCTCAAAAGAATTATTAAATCACGCAGACAGTCGTTACTCGCGACCTTTGCATTGGGTGTTGTGGTCTTTATCGATGATTACCTAAACTGTTTGGCCGTTTCAACCTCAGTAAAAAAACTGACGGATACTTATGGCGTATCCCGTGAAAAGCTCGCTTATATCGTCGATTCTACCGCTGCTCCTATGTGTGTAATCGTTCCTATCTCTACCTGGGCGGTCTACTTTTCAGGCCTATTAGAAGAGAATGGTGTCGCAGCAGACGGCGCTGGTATGTCGCTTTACATCAGCTCTATTCCATTCATGGCGTATGCTTGGTTTGCCCTACTTATCGTGTTCTTGGTCGCTTACGGCATCATCGGTGACTGGGGCCCAATGAAACGTGCAGAGAAACGCGCAAAAGAAGGCAATCCTGTTCCAGAAGACTTCATCGATGAGCAGTTGGTGTCAAATGTCAAAGCCAAACGTACGTTATCATTCAAAGCCAATATCTTTAACTTTGCATTCCCAATGATCTTGCTTATCGTCTCAACCATTTACTTTGAAGTGGATTTATTAAGAGGTGCATTGCTTACCTGTTTTGTGACCGTTTTAGTCTATTGGGCACAAGGTATTTTGAGTTTTGAGACCCAAGTAGAGTCGATTTTTACAGGTTTCAAAGTCATGTTGTACCCATTATCGACCGTTATCGGTGGCTTTTTCCTAAAAGCAATCAATGATGAGCTTGGTATGACTATGTATGTCATTGACGCTATCTCACCGCACATGACGATCATTATCTTCCCTGCTGTTATTTTCGCGGTCATGGCTTTCTTAACCTTTGCAACTTCATCAAGCTGGGGCCTATATGTCCTTGCCATGCCGATTGTATTTCCAGTAGCAGCGGCATTAGGTGTTAGCACGCCATTGGTCATCGGTGCTTTATTATCGGCGTCATCATTTGGTAGTCATGCTTGTTTCTTTAGTGATTCATCATTACTAGCGGCACAGGGTGCCGGTTGTTCACCCATGCAGCATGCCTTCACGCAGTTCCCTTATGCGATGCTTGGTGCTGTGCTGTCGGTTGCTACTTTCTTAGGACTTGGTTTTATGATGGCCTAAAGGCGTTATGTTTAAAAAAACCTTGTGTTTAAAAAGACCCTGTACTCAAACGTCCTATGATTTATGATACGACGACTAGCAATAATACGGCTTAAATATACGATTATTTAAGCCGTTACTCTAACCAGACTTCACTTTATGACACTTTATTTTATTCATACAACAGACAAATTATAATCAAGGAGCTATACCATGCGATCAGTTACTGTCGCCAGCACTCAAATCGCCTGCACTTGGGACAAACAAGAAAACATCGATAAAGCCACTGCATTGGTCACTGAAGCTGCAAAAGCTGGTGCCAATATCATCTTGCTACAAGAGTTATTCGAAACCCCTTATTTCTGCCAAGTACATGATTTTGAATATTTTAACTTGGCTACCGAAGTCGAGCACAATACGGCCATCAATCATTTTAAAGAGCTGGCAAAGTCGCTTGAAGTGGTACTGCCTATCAGCTTTTATGAAAAATCAGGCAACACCTTGTTTAATAGCGTGACCATTATTGATGCTGATGGCGAAATACTGGGCACTTACCGTAAAACGCACATTCCAGATGGCATTCCTTACGCAGAGAAATTCTACTTCACGCCTGGTGACACGGGATTTAAAGTTTGGAACACCAAGTATGGCAAAATCGGCGTTGGTATTTGTTGGGATCAATGGTTCCCTGAATGCGCGCGCAGCATGGCTCTCATGGGTGCAGAGATACTGCTGTATCCAACCGCTATTGGTGATGAGCCAACCCTAAATATCAACTCAACGGGCCACTGGCAGCGCTGTATGCAAGGACACTCTGCGGCTAACCTCATGCCTGTTATCGCTTCTAACCGTATTGGCGAAGAAACCATCAGCCAAAATGGCACGGACAGCACCATGCAGTTTTATGGCAGCTCGTTCATCACTGATGGGCGCGGCGAGATTATCCAAGAAGCCTCAACCGATAAAAGCGAATTTATTATGGCCACGTTTGATCTGGATGAACTGGCAGAACAGCGTCGTCAATGGGGCGTGTTCCGTGATCGTCGTCCATCAATGTACGGCACACTATTAACGCACGGCTAAACCCATTCTCCATATTTTTATAAGCGCTTGAGTGCGATAAGGTGACTTTATGTCCACATTAATGACAGGTTCAACACCAAAGCAAGATGGCTTTTACATGCCAGCAGAATTTGCGCCTTTACAAAAAGTCTGGATGATATGGCCCTATCGTCCTGATAACTGGCGCCAACAAGCTGTACCAGCCAAAGCTGCCTATGCAGCCGTTGCCACAGCCATCAAACGTTTTTGTGACGTGACCGTACTGGTAATGCCTGATGACTTTGAGGCGTGCCGTGCGCAGCTGCCCGATAATATTGATGTGATACCCATGCCAAGTAACGATGCATGGGCGCGTGACATTGTGCCGACATTCTTAATCAATGATGCTGGTGGTTTGCGTGCCTGCGACTGGACGTTTAATGCATGGGGCGGCGATTACGATGGTTTGTATACGCCTTGGGATGACGATGACAAGCTTGCCGAGCGCCTGTGTGAGCGTTTGGGTATAAAGCGCTACCGTACCGATGGTTTTGTACTAGAAGGTGGCGCGTTTCATGTGGATGGCGAAGGCACAGTATTGACCACCCGCATGTGCTTGCTCAGTCCTGGGCGTAATCCTCACTTGAATGAGCAACAAATTGAAGACATGCTGAAATCCCACTTAAATGTCGAAAAAGTGCTATGGGTTGATGACGGTATCGATCCCGATGAAACCACTGGGCACATTGATGATATTGCCTGCTTTGCGCGACCTGGCGAAGTGGTCTGCTTATTTACTGATGATACTGAGCATCCATTTTATGAAGCCACGCAAAAGGCGTATCAGCAGCTCTCAGAGATGACTGATGCCAAAGGCCGAAAGTTGAAAGTGCATAAATTGTGCTGTACCAAGCAATATGTAACCTTGCCTGACAATGCTGATATTACCCAGTCAGAAGATGCCAAGTCTCGTAATACGGACGATATTTGTATCGCCTCTTATGCTAACTTTCTTATTTGTAACGGCGGTGTCATTGTGCCGCAATATGATGATATTAATGACAGTTTAGCGATTGAGCAGCTTGAAAAAATCTTCCCTGAGCATCAGGTGGTTGGAGTACGAACGAAAGAGATTGTGTTTGGCGGCGGCAATATCCACTGCATTACTCAGCAGCAGCCTATCGCCAACGTGCAATAACGAGATTTATGTATTTTATACATGGCTTTCTAAATATAAGTTTTTAAACATAACCAAAAATAAAATGTAAACAAAAGGACTTTTTATGAGCGATTATCAAGTAAATAACCCAGCCACAGGCGAACTCGAAGCCACCTACCCTACGGCAACCGAACAAGATATCCAACAAGTGATTGAGCAAGCGGACACAGCTTATCAAAGCTGGCGTCATGTTCCACTAAATGAACGCAGTGCACTACTTCATAAAGTCGCTGATATCTATCTTGACCGTCAAGAAGAGCTAGCACGTATCGTCGCCAATGAGATGGGTAAACCAGTCGCTCAAGCAAAAGGTGAGATTGGTCTGGTCGCTGACATCTATCGCTATTATGCAGACAATGCTGAGCAGCTATTAGCGCCTAATACTATCGACGTTGATACAGGAACAGCTTCTGTAGAAAAACGCCCTGTAGGCGCACTACTAGGCATCATGCCTTGGAACTATCCACACTATCAAGTAGCACGCTTCGTCGCGCCAAACGCCATGGCGGGTAACACTATTATTCTAAAGCATGCACCGCAATGCCCTAAGACAGCCGAAATTATCGTCGATATTATGAAAGACGCAGGCATGCCTGATGGGGTTTATAACAATATCTTTGCGACCAATGAGCAATCAGCGACCATCATCAACGATACACGCGTACAGGGTGTTTCATTGACGGGTTCTGAGCGTGCAGGTCAAGCAGTTGCAAAAGAAGCTGGCGGCGCACTCAAAAAAGTTGTCTTAGAACTTGGCGGTTCTGATGCCTTTATCGTTACTTCTGATGCAGATATCAAAAAAGCCGTACAAAGAGCCATCTCAGGTCGTTTTGGTAATGTCGGACAAGCCTGTAATGCGGCTAAACGCTTAATTATCGTCGATGACGTTTATGATCAATTCGTGCAAGAATTCACTGATAACGTACGTGCCATGACATTGGCAGACCCATTAGATGAGCAAACCTTTATGGGACCAATGTCTTCAAAAGCGGCGGCTGAGGGTCTTCAAAAGCAACTAGACAGTGCCATTCAAGCGGGTGCTACTGTTTTAGTAGAAGGCGGTATAGTAAAAGATAAGCCAGGTGCTTGGTTTGCCCCAGCTGTACTAACGGATGTGACTGAGTCAATGGATGTCTATCGTCAAGAGCTATTCGGCCCTGTCGCCGTCATCTATAAAGCTCGCGATGTCGACCATGCCATCCAAATCGCTAACGATGTGCCATTTGGTCTTGGCGCTTCTATTCAGACTCAAAGTCCAGAACTGGCCGCAGAAATCGCTGAGAAATTAGAAGTGGGTATGGTCACTATCAATGCCCCATCTGGTAGTGAAGCCAATACACCATTCGGTGGTGTTAAACGCTCAGGCTTCGGTCGCGAGTTAGGCACGTTAGGTATTACTGAATTCTTAAACTACAAGCTGATTCGTAATAAAGCTAGCGCATAAAATAAATGTATTAATCTAAACACTCTATTCCTGTCCTAAAACAGAAAAAGCCTAACGTTAAACGTTAGGCTTTTTTAATGGGTATTTTAAATAGAGTTAACTCTTTGGTGGGTTGTCTTTCAACCATAGCTGATTCACGATTTTTAATTCGCGCAATTCTTCTGCCATGATGGCTTCACTTTTGCCAGGGTACTTAATGGTTGCATAACCATATAGCGCCACACCTAACACTGTCCAACCAAAGAAAATCCACCATTCGATAGCGGTAAGCGCAGATGGCATACCTGGCATGTATAGTGCTAATAAGCCAAAGCTTAGTGCGATCGTGATCATACCCACTAGTTTACCTGCAGGTATCTTAAATGGACGTACCATATCAGGCTCACGGTAGCGCAGTACTAAGAAAGAGATAGCAACACAAGTATAAGCAATGACGATACCAAAACCACCAGCATCAACAATCCACACGAGCATTTTGCGACCAAATAATGGCGCGAGCGTGGCTAAACCACCAATCAATAAAATCGCATTAACAGGTGTGTTGTATTTTGGATGTAATTTACTTAAGAATGCTGGCAACATATGCGCTTTTGACATTGCATATAGTAGACGACTACCACCAATCAAGAACGCATTCCAGCTTGATAAAATACCCAATACGCCACCGATAACCAGTAGAATACCTGCCCATTTACCATGCCACGCATTGGTCATTGCATCAGCGGTCGCCAACGTAGAGTTTTCGGCTTGAATCAATGGCAATGTGGTACCCACACTCCATGCAACTGCGATGTACCAAAGTACCGCAATCGTTATTGATACGATTAGGAATTTACCGATATTAGGACGGGTTAAATCAATCTCTTCAGCCGCTTGTGGAATCACATCAAAGCCGACGAACATAAAGGGAACCATCACGATAACTGCCATCACGCCAGCAGCGCCACCAATAAACGCCGGAGCTTGTATCGCAGTCGATGTCGCAGGATTATATAATGCCGCGCCAATGAACAGTAATATACCGACAAACAAGATCCCTACAACCGCTGTTTTTTGGAACCATGCACTGACTTCCATACCTCGTACATTCAGCCATGTGACAATCACTGATCCCAGCATCCCCACACCTACCCAAGTGGCATAGACATCCCAACCAGCGATCGTCCAAAGATAACCCTGATTATAATTGGGAATAAAATACTCAACCACCGTCGGCAAGGCGACTGCCTCAAATGCGACGACTGAGAAATAACCAAATAGAATACTCCATGAGCAGATAAAGGAAACATTGACCCCTAATGCTCGGTGGGTATAAGTATGCTCACCGCCCGTGATAGGCATTGATGAAGCGAGCTCAGCATAAGTCACACCAATCAGTATCACTGCCAAACCACCCAATAAAAACGCTAACATCGCGCCCCACGTACCAGCAGATAAAATCCAGCCGCCAGCCAGTACTACCCAACCCCAACCTACCATAGCACCAAATGCTAAGGCTATAATATCAAACATCCCCAGCGATTTTTTTAGTCCAGACATAACTTACTCCTTGTCTATGTGTCACCCAGATTAACCCGTCAAAGCTAAACTGGCTTTAGTGTGTTCGGGCATAGCCCATTATCGTTATTTTCCGTACTTACCCTCTCATAGGGCACACCTATGAATGGGGTTAAATCGCTTTATTCATTCCCTGTATTGACCTTGTATTTCGGTCATAATAAAAGCCCGCTCAAAAAAATAACGGCGGCTTGTCATGCAAGGCGCCGTTATTCATTCAATCACTCAGAGTAAGTACTCTTAATTACTCTCAGGACAGGCTTACCATTGCTTTTAAATAACTGCCTTTAAAACATTGCTGTTCAAATTAAGCAGTTAATATACCACCAATGATATCAAGGCCTTCTTGTAGGATTTCATCTTCAACTGTCAATGGCACCATTACGCGGATCGCATTGCCATACATACCGCAAGACGCTAGTAGCAAGCCTTGCTCAAAAGATTTCTGTTTAAGATTAGCAGTGGCAGCAGCGTCTGGCTTGCCTTCGCTATCAACCAAATCAAATGCTAGCATGGCACCTTTATAACGAATATGACCAATACTGCTTAGATTTAAGCCTTTTAAAAATTCGGCAATGGTATCGCCAATCACGACACTACGCTCAAGCAAGTTTTCTTCTTCAATCACTTCTATGACAGCCAATGCTGCCGCCAACGCAATCGGGCTACCAGAATACGTACCACCCAAACCACCTACTTGCGGTGCATCCATAATGTCGGCACGACCAATAACTGCTGATACAGGATAGCCACCAGCCAAACTCTTAGCCGTGGTCATCAAGTCTGGCTCCACACCTAACTGCTCGCCTGCAAACAAAGTACCCGTTCTGGCAAAGCCACACTGGACTTCATCAAAAATCAAGACAATGCCATGCTCATCACAAATCTCACGTAATGCTTTGGCAAATGATGGTGTTACTTGATGGAAACCACCCTCGCCTTGAATAGGCTCAATAATCATTGCCGCTACTTCGCTTGGATCGATGTCGGCTTGGAAAATCATATCAAGGCTATGCAGTGCCTGTGCTTCTGTGATGTTTAACTCTTCGGCAGGGAACAATGCATGGAAGACAGGACCAGGCATTGGGCCAAAGTTCTTTTTGTACGGCAATACTTTACCAGTTAGGCTCATGCACATCATGGTGCGACCATGCCAGCCACCAACGAAAGAGATGATGCCTGGGCGACGGGTTTTCGCACGAGCGATCTTGATGCAGTTTTCGACGGCTTCAGCACCAGTGGTCAAAAACAATGCTTTGGTTGGACCACTGATAGGTGCTTTTTCACACAGTTTTTCTGCAAGATCGACATAACTTTCATAACTAACAATTTGTGCAGCAGTGTGCGTGAATTTGTCGACTTGCTCATGCACACGTTGGGTAATCTTTGGATGACTATGACCAGTATTTAATACCGAGATACCACCAATAAAATCAATATAACGATTGCCTTCAACGTCCCAAATCTCTGAGTTTTTTGCTCTTTCGGCAAAGATAGGAAACGCGATACCAAGGCCGGTAGGTAAAACAGCTTTACGGCGGGCAAGTAATGCTTCGTTAGTGGTTTGGGTGTTCGTGGTCATCAGAATGTCCTTTTTTCATGTGGTGTTGGTTGTATTAAATTCATTACTATCAATATTATTACTATCAATATTATTACTATCAATATTATTACTATCGATGTCATTGCAATTGGTACTCATATCATTAGTACCATCACAATGGCTACCATTAAAATGGGTATTACGTTTTAGCGATCGTTATATAATCGATTCAATATAGTGGAATGACTATATTAGCTAACGTCAGAACACCAGTACTTGGTTACTACGTAATCTTCGATACCGTATTTTGAGCCTTCACGACCAAAGCCTGATTGCTTCACACCACCAAACGGTGCTACTTCTGTAGAAATCAGACCAGTGTTATGACCGATGATTCCGTACTCCAAGCCTTCCGTCACACGCCATGAGCGAGCATAATCACTACTGTAGAAATAAGCCGCTAAGCCATAGATAGTATCGTTAGCAGCACGAATAACTTCTGCTTCATCTTTGAAGGTAAAGATGGTAGCGATAGGGCCAAAAATTTCTTCAGAAGCGATATCCATATCACTACTGATATCCGTAATAACGGTCGGATTGTATGCCAGCTCTGAGGCACTGTTAGTGCTACCACCAGTGATAAGCTTTGCACCTTTATCTAATGCATCTTTGAGTAGCGCTTGTACTTTATCTAGGGCTTTTTTATTGATGAGAGGACCGATATCGACGCCTTCATCCATACCGTTACCGACGTTTAGCTCGGCGACTTTTTTGACAAATATGTCTAAAAACTCATCTTTGATACTGTCTTGGACATAGACACGGTTAGCGCAAACACAAGTCTGACCAGCATTACGATATTTAGACGCGATAAGACCTGTCGCTGCTTTTTCAAGATCTGCATCATCAAAGACGATAAACGGGGCATTACCACCTAGCTCTAACGACAGTTTTTTGATGGTTGGTGCACACTGAGCCATCAACGTACGACCCACTTCCGTAGAACCTGTAAATGACAGCTTATGAATACGTGCATCACCCGTTAGGATTTCACCAATCACCGAAGATTTTCCAGTCACTACCTGTATAACACCTGCTGGAATACCCGCTTCTTCTGCTAATGCACCCAGTGCCAATGCAGAAAATGGCGTTTCAGTCGCAGGTTTGATAATAATCGTACAGCCAGCTGCCAATGCAGGGGCGGCTTTACGGGTAATCATCGCTGCTGGAAAGTTCCAAGGCGTAATAGCAGCGCAAACACCGACTGGCTGTTTGAGCACGACGTGACGTAGCTGTGTGCTATTGGCAGGAATTACGTCGCCATAGACACGCTTACCTTCTTCTGCAAACCAACGAATGAAGCTATTGGCATAACCAATTTCGCCGCGTGATTCAGTTAAGGGCTTACCTTGCTCGGCCGTCATGATGATAGCGAGATCTTCTTTATTGGCGTCGATGAGGTCTGCCCATTTTTGCAATAGCTCTGAACGCTCTTTTGCAGTCTTGGCTGCCCAAACAATTTGCGCTTCATGAGAATAGGCAACAGCGTCATTGACGTCTTCGGTGGTGAGGCTTGGCACTGTGCCAATGAGTTCATCATTAAAAGGGTTGGTTACATCGAGGGTCGCGGCATCGCTAGAACCATGCCAACCGTCTTTGGTTAGACACTGTTGTTTAAGCAAATCTGAATTGGATAATTTTATATTTGATGTGGGCTTTGTCATAGTAATGCTCCTTGTCGGCAAGCTCATTGCCAATTTATAACTCTTAATAAGATGACCACTTGATAGAGGAGTAAAACAGTTATTGATAAACGACTTATTGTTCAATATACTGTACAACAATTCCATATGTGAGACATCATTATAGGAATGATACGAGACACTTTGCAACCCTTATTCCTTTTTTAATTGAAATTTTTGCTATTATCCTAATTATGTTTCCCTCACTTCACTTTTTGGTTACTTTATGAGCACAACTGCCGTTCCAGCCTTGGACAAAACGTTTCAGATTTTAGATTTAATTACTGACAGCCCTCAACCACTGACTGCTGCTCATATTGCTAAGCAGCTTGAACTGCCTCGCAGCTCTACCCACAATATTTTGCAAAGCCTATTAAGCAAACACGTTATTTATAAAGATGCTGATAGTCGTTTTCATCTGGGCTCATATCTAATGTACTGGGCGGGCAAGTACGAGCAGCAGCAAGGGGTCATTCAGTTATTTAAAGACCTTATTATGCAATATCCTGTGCTGCTGCAGCATACTGTGACGTTGTCAAAACTGGACTTGGGAGAAGTGGTATTTTTGGCGTGCCATGAATCACCCGCCCCGCTCGGCTTTACTTTCCGTGCAGGTGTGCGTGTACCTGCGGTGTTTTCTGCCACGGGCAAAGCCATGCTATCCACCTTGACGATGGATGCTATTCATTCATTGTACGAAGGGGTATTTCCTACGCCAATCACTCAAAATGGAGTCGATAACTTTGACTGCTTGGCTACTGAACTTAACGATATTCATGAGAGTCGTATCTCACTGGACGATGGACAGCTACGTGACGGCATGTATTGCTTGGGCACATACATTCGTAATGCATCAGGTATTGCAATTGCTGGTATGGCGGTAAGTTTTTTGCAGGGAGAGTATGAGATTAGACGTGAGGAAGTGAGTGCGGTATTGATTGAATTGGCTGAGCAAATTGAACAGCGTTTGGGGTTGATTACTCATTCATAAAGTATAAAAGTATAGATGCAGGGTCTGTTACGACAGACAAACCCTGCTATCGATTTACTTTAATTCTAACTCTACTGAGCTTTAAGTTAGATTGATTATGTCAGCTGGCTATTACTGTTGTCTTCTGAGATAAGCCCCGATAAAAATGCTTGCAAATTGTCATTGAGCTTTTGAATGTAATAACCACCCTCGACTAAGACAATCAATGGCTTATTTAGTGCTTTCATCTTTTGTGCCAACACCTTGAAGCCTTCCGTACTCACGGCGCATCTCGCTTCTGGGTCATTTTCATAAACATCAAACCCCAAAACATGAACGATAATATCAGGGTCAAATAGTGTCACTGCCTCGATGGACTTATCAACATACTCAAAAAATCCCGCTTCATCGGTGCCATGTGGCATTGGGAAATTGATGTTGTAACCCTCACCTTCGCCTACACCTTTTTCAAACGCGTGCCCTGTCACTGCGGGATAGAAGTTAACGGGGTCGCCATGTACCGATGTATATAGCACGTCTTTACGGTCGTAGAATATTTCTTGGATACCCTGTCCGTGGTGCATGTCGGTATCGATAATGGCGATTTTTTTATATTTCTGGCGTAGATGTTCAGCGATGATGGCGGCGTTATTCAGATAACAAAATCCACCCGCAGCACTTTTTCGAGCATGATGACCAGGCGGCCGTGAAAAGCAAAGCTGTATATGACTGTCGGCACGCTCTGTCTCTGGCTTCTCATCATTTAACAGTGCTTCAGCTGCATTGAGCGCAGTCTGTGCCGACCAATAGATAGAGGTCCAAGAGTGCTCACTGATTGGCGCACTATCATCTGCTTGATACTTAGCTGCTTTTGCCATAATTCCAATACCAGGATTGTCATAAGGTACAAAAATCCCTGTTTGCACCTGCGCACCCAAGTCTTCCTCTACTGCCATCCATTCATCATAGCCATGCTTAAGAAACTCAACATAACCAAAATCATGTACCGCTAATATTGGCGTGATGCCAACATCGATAGCAGTCGTCACCTCTAAGCCCAATGCTGCTGGCGCTTTCAAAAACTCAACCATACGTTCTGGTATCTCTAACGGCTCATGCATCTTTCCATAAGAAAAATATGGCAGCGGTCTATGCAGACTTAAATTTTCATGACTATAGATCTTCATATTTAACACTCCTTTGTTGGACACCATCATGTTTGAGACATTCTATTTTATTTTCAGTGTTTGGCATTACTGATATTAAAGCGTGTTGAACATTCACAAATAAACACTGCTAATAACTAAAACTGCGCCAATACTAACAGAAGGAGGCAAGACTATTTTTTGCCATTTTATTGTTAAAAATAGACACTTAGAATGACTAAACAATCCCATCGGCTTTTAGCTTGGCTATCGTAGCCTTATCATAGCCTAAATTTACCAACGTACTGTCAGTATGCTCGCTCAACTGCGGTGGTGGCGTACGGTAAGTGACCGGTGATGCAGACAACTTAATAGGATTGCCAAGTGCTCTGACTGGACTGCCTTGCTCGGTGAAATTAACGATCATCTCACGGGCTTGAGCTTGCGGCATGGCCAAGGCCTCAGCCACGTTATGAATCGCACCGCATGGAATGCCTGCTTGATCTAAAACCTCTAGCCAATAGGTGCGAGGTTGCTTGGCAAAATGCTTAGTCAGATCGCTGCACAACAATCCTCGATTGGCAACGCGTTGTGGATTGGTCGTAAAACGCTCATCGGTATACCAATCAACTGCGAGTACGTCACACAGTTTGGCAAACTGACTGTCATTACCACAGGCTAAAATAAAATGCTGCTCGCCCTGACCTGCAAACACTTGATAAGGTACGATATTGGGGTGCTGATTGCCCAGTCTGGGTGGCACTTTGTCTGATGCCAAATGATTCATACCGACATTGGCCAGCATGGCAAGCGCACTGTCGAGCAACGCCACATCGACGTGTTGTCCAACACCAGTATTTTGACGCGCCAGCAGTGCCGCCTGAATACCAATCGTCAGCTGTAAACCTGCAAACAAATCGACCACTGCGACGCCAACTTTGTGCGGTTCGCCATCACTAGGGCCCGTGATACTCATCAGACCTGAAAGCCCTTGGATAATATAGTCATAACCGGGGCGCTTGGCGTCAGGACCTGTCTGCCCGAACCCTGTCAATGACGCATAAATCAGTCGTGGATTGTCTTGTTTTAGACTGTCATAATCTAAGCCGTATTTTTTCAGACCACCGACTTTGAAGTTCTCAACCAAAATATCACTCTCAGCGATTAGCTGCTTAATGATTGTCTGCCCTGTTGGCGTAGTGATATCAACTGTCAGCGATTTTTTATTGCGGTTAATAGTAGCGTAATAAGCGGAGGTGTCATCGCTGAATGTTGGCGGTGCCCAATGACGCGTTTCATCACCGATATGAGGACGCTCAACCTTGATGACTTCGGCACCAAGATCAGCAAGTACTTGAGTACAAGAAGGGCCAGCCAGCACTCTCGACAAATCAAGCACCTTGATACCATGCAATGCGCCCTCTGGCATTTTAGCCATATCAGTCATAATATTCCCTTATTGTGTTGCGTATTTTTCAATCATAAAATTGTTCTTCATGATTTAGCTATTTAACCGTTAAATCATGAAGAACAACTGAAAAACGTACGCTACTGTTAATGCTCTTTTGATAAAAAGCTAAGCAGTAACGTACGTCATAAAATACAGTTGTACCAAAAACTATTAGCTAAAAACGCTTAAAAGAACGCTTGAATACCTGTCTGCGCACGACCTAAGATAAGCGCATGGATATCATGTGTCCCTTCATAAGTATTAACAGCCTCTAAGTTCATGACGTGACGGATAACATGGAACTCATCAGAGATACCATTACCGCCATGCATGTCACGAGAAATACGTGCGATATCCAGTGCTTTACCGCAGTTATTACGTTTAATAAGTGAAATCATCTCAGGTGCGGCATTGTCTTCGTCCATCAGACGACCCACACGTAGCGCGGCTTGTAGACCTAAAGTAATTTCTGTCTGCATATTGGCAAGCTTCAACTGCACGAGCTGCGTTGCCGCGAGCGGACGACCAAACTGCTTACGATCTAACGTGTATTGACGAGCAGCTTTCCAGCAAAATTCTGCTGCTCCCATCGAACCCCATGCGATACCATAGCGGGCTTTATTTAAGCAGCCAAATGGTCCCTTTAGACCACGGATATCTGGGAAAGCATTGGCTTCAGGAACGAATACTTTGTCCATGACGATCTCACCCGTGACTGATGCACGTAGTGAAAATTTGCCTTCGATTTTCGGCGCAGACAAGCCTTTCATGCCTTTATCTAAAACAAAACCACGAATCTCACCAGCATCGTCTTTTGCCCAAACGACAAACACATCAGCGATAGGACTGTTGGTAATCCACATTTTATTGCCCGTCAGCTCATAACCGCCATCCACAGCACGCGCACGTGTCGACATCGATGAAGGATCTGACCCAGAGTCTGGCTCAGTCAAACCAAAGCAGCCAACATACTCACCCGATGCCAGCTTAGGCAAATAACGCTCTCTCTGCTCTTCAGTACCGTACGCCCAAATAGGATGCATCACTAGGCTTGACTGTACGCTCATCGCTGAACGGTAACCCGAATCAACGGCTTCCACTTCCTTGGCAATCAGACCATAGGCAACGCTCGATAAACCAGCACAGCCATAACCTTCGATCGTCACACCAAGCAGACCCATCTCACCCATTTGACGCATGATATTACGGTCAAAATTCTCGTGACGATTGGCCTCTAAAATGCCTGGCATGAGCTCATTTTGAAAAAACTGGCGGGCACTGTCTGTCACCATACGTTCTTCATCAGTGAGCTGGTCACGTAATAAAAATGGGTCTTCCCAATCAAAACTTGGACGAGTAGATGTTGCCATGTGGAGCTCCTTGATATCAGTCATCCTGACCGACGAATAGTGATTAATAAAGGGTTTAGATTAATAGGCTATTGACTTCATAATTCCGCTGTGCGAAACTTAGTTTCATAATTTAAAACCATTTAAGCAAAATTTAGCCACTCTGTAAACCTTTATCCCAAAAAGATGAGTATAAAATGACGAAACTCTTATCAACAGCTACTCCGCTATTGGAACGAATGACGACCACGATTGAACAAAGCAAGGAAGATAATGATCGACAGTTCGTTACAGCACTGGGTCGCGGGTTGTCTTTACTCGCAGCATTTGAACATGATGATAGACTCACCCATCAGCAATTGTGTCAGATGACAGCGCTACCAAAAGCGACCATTACTCGCCTTATCCATACCTTAACCACGCTTGGTTTTTTACGTGTCACTGAACACGGACAGTATCAATTGGGCAGTAGCGCTGTACGTCTAAGTGCGACCGCGTGGAGTCGCCACGATATGGTCGCAGCGGCTGAGCCATTACTGCGACAGTTCGCTAGTGAGAATGAAGTATCAGTGAATCTGGCGACCGAAGTCGAAGGAGAGATGCGCTATCACGCTTGTTGTCGTAGCCCTGCTCGCCTATCAGTTAACTTACAAGTTGGCTCAGCTGTACCCGTCGCACATACTGCTATTGGACGCGCTTTTTATGCGGTAAGCTCACAAGCGAGACAGACTGTGATCAGTAGCAATCTAAAAGAGCATTTATCTATAGCGGATTATAACCACGCGCAAACTGCCCTAGCCAATGCGGCAGAGCATTATGAAAAATACGGCTATACCGTGTCAGATGGGGAGTTTTCTACTGACATATTGGCGGTAGCCATTGGTGTGTTTGATGTTGCGACTGGACAATATACCTACTCACTCAATGCCAGTGTGCCAAGTGCCAACTGGCAAGCAGATGATTATGCGGCGATGATAGTGCCAAAATTGCAGGCATTGGCGGAGCGAATTGGTGGTGGCGTTTAAAACAGTGACATGATGAAGATATAAGCCTTTTAGCCAGTCATAATGCTTTTTTATTGATATAGACTAAAAAGCTGGTTAATTGGCTGGCTCTTTAGCATCCAACACCCACACCGCATCATGCCCGACAAAATACGTATGATGGTCTGCCACTTCCATATTATAGACATGATCCTCATAAGGGTTAGGGCAGATATCGTTATAGCGTCGCATCTGCTCGTGAATACTACTCTCTAATAATCCTGTTGCATCACCATATCTTTCAATGTTAGCTAGGGCCTTTTCAAATAACTTTTCATCACCAATACTGTTATCTTTGACTACCCTTCCATCAAAAATTAAAGGTGAATACATTTCTTTTATAAACTTACCAATTGTGTGTGTAGCAGGATCTTTATCTTGACTAAACCTCACATTCAATGTTTTATAAAGCTCAGGGTCTATAATAAAGGGTGCCTTTTCATTAATAACCAACTTAGCATCTGAAGTCTGTAGATTGACTGTCTTTATAACTTCTCTAAATCCTTCCTCTGTACTAGCTAAACTAACAAACTGGTAATCATTATCGGCGAATTTCACAAACTGAATCAGGCCATCTGTTTCCCACATATCATGCTCTTCGATACTTTGAGCATAAGCACAGCCTTCAGAAAAATTGGGCAAGGTACGTACAGGAAGAAACGAATAATCATCTAGTGCAATCGTATCGCCATGAGCAGAGGTTAGATATCCAGCTGGCAAACGCTCCGCCGATAACCATTCACCTTCCGTATCTTCAGGCTGGCGAGTGACCCAAAATGGGTGGTTACTGGTACATAAAATATAGTTCCTACCCTTCTCACCTTGCTCGGCTACCGTTTCGTTGAAGTATTCAACTTTAAAGATTCTTTCCTTTTTCGGGGATGTAAACGTACTTATGACAGGCTTATATTCTATGTCACCAATGCCACTTTCAGGTTTAGAGAGTACAGGCTTTGATAAAATTAAGTCGCCAACTTTAATATCTTGAATCGGTACTAACCCTTTATCCGTATGTACCAATGTACCTGCGACAAATCCTGTGTTGTTCATCGAATTTCCTTTTTTAAAAACTATTATTTAATCATCATGCATAATGTTAACTTAGCTCATCAAACCGCAGCCCAAACTTCATCAGATACTTACGCAGTCTATCGCTATCGTTCGGGCTTTTTAGCTTATCGCGTGAGTTGGCATACAGATAGCGCCCCGCCGCCGCTTGGTTTTTATGATTGATACAAACCTCAATCACATACGCCAGTTGCACTACATCAAATGGATCAATAGTCGCCAGCATGTCTTCATCGAGATATTGGCGTAAAATATGATGGCTACCCTGCTCAACGATTTCACTATTTAAAACGGAATCAGAGCTGTTATTGCTTAGGCTATTTTTAGTCCTAACATTACCGCTGTTTAAGCTATTAGAGCCGTTTGAACTGTCAAGCAATTCCCAAAGATGCGTTAAGCGTTCAATCTCCGCTTGTACGTCTACTTTCCTGATCACCTTACTTTCAGCCAGCGTGGTCAGGCGAATCATACTGGCGGTCAAATCACGGAAGTTGCCTTGCCATGTCGCATCCGCACTCATCGCAAAAGCTTCATACATCTGCCTTGCTTCTGGGGTAAATCGATATTGCTGCTGCTGCGCGCTACCCAAGCGCGCTAGCTCATAGTCGATATTAGCAGGTAAATCTTCTAACCTATCTTTGAGTGATGGCAGAAAAAACGTCCACGTATTGAGACGCGCAAACAAATCCGCTCGAAACTCGCCATTAGCGACCGCTTGCCGCAAGTCTTTATTGGTGCCTGCCATCAGCTGAAACGACACGCTAATCGGCGTATCACTACCGAGCGGATAAAAGCGCTGCTCCTCCAGTGCGGTCAATAGCATCGCTTGCTCATCCAGCCCCAACTCGCCAATCTCATCTAAGAATAATAATCCACCATCCGCTGATTTTAGTAGCCCATCTCGACTCGTCGCAGCGCCCGTAAATGCACCTTTGACATGACCAAACAGCACACTCATGGCGGTGTCACCACGCAGCGTGGCGCAGTTGACCTCGATGAATTGTTCAAGCGTGTTTTTGCCTTGCATGCTGCTGGCTTTGGCTTTTTTGAGCGCGTAGATTTGCCCTGCCAGTTGCGACTTGCCCGCCCCTGTTGCTCCCATCAGTAGTATGGGTGCAGTTGATCGGGTGGCGACTTTTTCGATATCGGAGATGAGCTTTTGATAAGCGGCATTTTGGGTGACTAGATTGGCTTGCAAGGTTTGCCAATGTTGCTGTTTTTCTGCTTCAAAGCGTTCACGCAAGCCATCATAGCGCGAGACGTCCAAATCAATCACTTGATAGCGCCCTTGCGGATCGGCTTGGTCAGGTCTTGGGCAAGGCGAGGTCTGAATCAAATCAGCTGGGATAAATCCCGCCTCTACCAATAAAAACCAGCAAATCTGCGCCACGTGCGTACCCGTGGTCAGATGCAGCAAGTAATCAGTATTCTCCTGAAAATCAAACCCTGCGGCAAAGTCATACAGCTCAGCATAAACGTCGGCAAAATCCCACGGACTAATCAATGCCACATGATGACCAATCACGTTAGTATTAGGGCTGACTTGTGCCACGTCATTCTTAATTATTTTAAACAGCCGCTTATCACGCTTGCTATACAAGATATGCAGCTCATCGACGAGCAGCTCATCATGCAGACCCAAACTGACGGTTGGACGCCAACGTTGCCAACGTTTATCATTAAAGCCATTATCTAAGGTAGTGCCAAGGAAGCCGATGACGGCTGTTTTGTTAGACATAAAGTTCAATCATCCAGAATATTGGTGCATGTACGAAAATTTAGTATGAGCGTTATAAGATAAAAATATCGATATATAGAATAAATACTATACTAATAGAATATTTTATAAATAAATTTTTATGACCCTATTTTTTTAATGGGGAAAATTAAATATTTTAAATCAATAATATCAAATACTTAAAAAATAATATTAAAATTCATTAAAACTTGGCACGCCCTTAGCATTATATAAAGTAAGAATTATCTTTCGTAATAAACACACTTTGCAACGCTAAGGAACACACCATGCAACCAACCACTCATAACATCATGCAAGATGGTGGAACGCCGATCAGACTTTGGACCAAGGGCGTGCCTGTCGATCCAAAAGCACACGACCAATTGATCAAAGCCTCAAAAATGCCGTTTGTATATAAATGGCTTGCGGTGATGCCTGATGTGCATGTCGGTATTGGCGCGACTATCGGTACGGTATTACCAACCAAAGAAGCGATTATTCCGGCTGCCGTTGGCGTCGATATCGGTTGCGGAATGATGGCCGTACAAACTACCCTAACCGCAAACGATTTGCCAGATAGCTTGCTCGGTCTGCGTACGGAGCTTGAAAAAGCCATTCCACATGGTCGTAGTAAAACGCGTGGTCGTGGGTCACGCCGCGATGTGGGTGCATGGGCAAACCCTGACGACACCGTCATGAACGGTTGGGGAACGCTGGTTGATGACTTTAACTATATAACCCAAAAGCACCCTAAACTTAAAAATACCAATAACCTTAACCATTTGGGTACGCTGGGTACGGGTAACCATTTCGTCGAAGTGTGCCTTGATGAAACCAATCAAGTTTGGATCATGCTGCACTCAGGCTCACGCGGTGTGGGTAATGCCATCGGTCGCTACTTTATTGAGCTGGCACGTGAGGACATGCGCAAGTGGTTTATCAATTTGCCAGATAAAGATTTGGCCTACTTTGCCGAGGGTACAGAGCACTTTGATGATTATTGGTTTGCCGTTGGTTGGGCGCAGCGTTTTGCCTTTAAAAACCGTGAAATCATGATGGAAAAAGCAATCAAAGCCCTACGCCAAATCATACCTAAGCCGTTTGATGCAGCCGTAAAAGCGGTGAACTGTCATCATAACTATGTGGAAAAAGAGCAACATTACGGCGAAGAAATATTTGTGACCCGCAAAGGTGCGGTACGTGCCCGCGTTGGTGAATACGGGATCATTCCGGGGTCAATGGGTGCCAAATCATTCATCGTGCGCGGTAAAGGGAACGAAGAATCGTTTTGCTCTTGCTCGCATGGTGCAGGTCGTATCATGTCACGTACCGAGGCGAAAAAGGTATTTACGGTCGCCGATCAAATTGCGCAGACTGCGGGTGTAGAATGCCGAAAGGACGCGGATGTGATTGATGAGATTCCAGCGGCTTATAAAAATATTGATGACGTGATGCAAGCGCAAAGTGATTTAGTAGAAGTAGTACATACCTTGCGTCAGGTGGTTTGTGTTAAAGGGTGAGAAGCGTTAATAAAAGGTCTGGGAGACCTTTTTAGCTTCGCAAGAATCAAGATATGCTTTAATGAGCTACCAATAATTAAAAATTATAATGAGAGGCGCAACTAGTCAGTTATTAGAAGTTACCATCTAACTAGTCTCTCTGAAATACCACTTTTATAATAAAGGATTAATTTTGATGAATATTCAAGAAAAGTTAAAAAAAGAAAATTGGAACTATGAAATAGCGGAAGGTGAATACTACGGATATTATTCACTAACTGAACACCTTTTAGCTTTAGCTAAAGAATCTACAAATAATAGTGAAGAAAGCCAAGCAAAAATATTCAACCTATTAGCACAGCTTTGTCATTTAGATTTTGATGCAAATAATAAAGTATCTCCTTATGGAGACATTCAAAATATCGTAGCAGATAAAGTAGAATGGCTTACAGATATAATAGACGATATTCATGAACCACTGCTGAAAAATAGAGTTGCTGATGTACTTTGGTTATGCCATGAACATAGAAATATTACATACGTCCATCAGGTTATTGATTCAGCAACATCTATGGATTTAAATCAAAATTTTGCTAGCCAAGATATTTTAGCCTGCTTTAGAAGAGCAACAATACTTGCTCTAGGAACAAATCAAAAGGTTAAAATTAATGAGCTTTATACTTATTTACTATTAGAAATAGATAATAGTACCGATGAAAGATACTTCAAACTTGGTATTGCTAGAGTTATTCTCGATTCAGGTTTGAATAAGAATGAAGAATATATACTTGCTAAAAAGATGCAGCAAATAGCGGAGTCTAAAAAAACTGAGTCTCACGTGAAAATGACACAAGCTATCGATTATTTAGATTTTGTGATTGATTCATATCATAAGTCTAAGAAAAAACAAAGTAAGTCCGAAGCTAACAATGAAAAAGGGCTTTATCTTGAGGTACATGCTGATAATAGAATGCTAGATAGTGGTCTAGCAGCTTGTGATTTTTATAAAAAAGCCCTTAATGCTTTTCAGGGTGTAGAACAACCATTTCGTGAAAACTTAAAAACTGAAGTAAGCATTAATAGAATAAGACAAAAAATTAATGATGCAAACCTGTCTGGACTAAACTCTATGCAAATGACCGAAACTGGAATTGATGTTTCTGAATTTACTGAACAAGCAATTAGTCGTGTCACTGGTACTACTAATTTATCAGAAGCCTTGAAAAGGTTTATAAATATAGTTGATGAACCAGACTATCAGGGAATGAGAGAACAGTACCACCCTAGTGTAATAGATTTTCTTGGAGGTAGTAGAGCAGTTTCACCCGTTGATGGTCGTACTATAGCAATAAATAAAGGCATTGATATAAATGACCCTAACAGTATAGAAGAGTGCAAAAACGACCATGCTATTAAGTTATTAATGACTAGAATCAACTTGACTGTAGAAAGTCAAGTTTTACCCGCACTGGATCAAATTAATTCAGAACATGTATTTACACGTGATTACCTAGAAGACTTATGTAAGCAAGCTCCTATTGTTCCACTTAATCGTCAGAAGTTAATGGGTCATGCTTTATATGCAGGGTTTCAGAAAGATTACTATACTTCAACGCATGTACTATGTCCTCAGTTTGAACATATGATTAGAATGATTCTAAAAAATTCAGGCGTTAAAACAACCTACATCGATCCTGCAAATGGTATTGAAACTGAAAATGGTTTAAGTACATTAATGAATTCTCCAGAGCTAATTAGCTTGCTAGGTGAAAATCTATATTTTGAAATTAAGACTCTATTTACAGACTCTAAGGGGTTTAATTTACGCAATAATATTGCCCATGGATTACTAGATGACGCACATGCAGTTACATCAGGAAGTGTTTATGCTTGGTTTCTAACCTTACGAATGATTATAAAATCAATTGAAAACAATATAGCACATCAGATTTAGTAGAATGAAACTAGCCAAAGCTCTACTGATCCGTAGCGATATGCAAACAAGTTGGCGCAAATCATTTGCATGAGCGACTTTAATACCCCTAAACGAATATAGATACGGTAAACTAAAGTGTGCATGGTATGTGACCACGGCGCAGTTTTATAACGATTTTCACATTGAGACATTTGATAATTACTTTTATACGAGGCAATACCCATGATGAACATGAACGATATGTTAGGCGCTGTAACAGGCGGTGATAACGATGAAAATGGCCTATCAGGCTTGATCGACAGCGCAAAAAACATCAGCAGCGAAGACATACAGAGATACCAAAGCATGTCAAAAGCTGAGCTATTAGATGAGATCAAAAACTCTGAGCACAGCGCTGCTGTTGTGGCGTTTATCAAAGATCTAATAGCGAAGAAATTCAACGGCTAAGCGTTGATATCTAAAGCTAAACCTTGATAGTTGATAGATGAACAGGGCCTAAAAAATATGCGTCATACCGTATTTTTTAGGCCCTTTTAATTGATAGTAATTGATAGCAACTTAAGCACGCACGATAAAATAATCACATCCCGCTTTACGAAAAATTAAACTTTGAGAGTGTACCAATGAGCTTTATGTCCAACCAAAGCGCCAGTACTGCCAGTGCCCATACTGCGAGCACCAAGAGCGCAACCCTAAAAATAGACGGCAGCACAGGCGAAGGTGGCGGACAAATCATTCGTACCGCTCTCTCATTATCGATGCTAACAGGCATACCCATAGAAATGACCAATATCCGTGCTGGGCGAGCCAAACCTGGGCTAATGCGTCAACACTTGATGTGCGTACAAGCGTCACAACAGATATCAAATGCCACCGTGACAGGTGCAGCGTTAGGCAGCTCATCGTTTCGCTTTGCGCCGAGTGCGATTCGATCAGGTGATTATCATTTTGATATTGGTTCGGCTGGTAGTACCAGTCTCGTGCTACAAACGCTACTCCCTGCCATGCTTTTTGCCAATACAGATCAAAGTGTCCACTCAACATTGAGTATAAAAGGCGGTACGCACAATCCTCTAGCGCCAACCACGGACTTTTTGCAACACGCATTTGTGCCTGCATTGGCGAAATTGGGCATGCAAGTGAATATTGAATGTGTGCAAGCAGGCTTTGCGCCCATCGGTGGCGGCGTGATTAAAGCAACCATTACACCGTTTATGCGCCGTGCTGATGCCAAGCCACTACACCTAACCGAACGTGGAGCGCTGTCAAATATCGCATTAGTAGCCAGTGTCCTAAATTTAGAATATGACATTGGCAAACGTGAACTTGCCAGCGCTAAATCCGTACTGCTTGAAAGCGGAGTGGATGCCTCACTTATTACTACTAGAGCTAATAAGCTAGACGGTATCGGTGAAGGCAATACTTGCTATGCGCAGGTTACTCATGAATGTGGCGATCATCTGCATCACGAAATATTTACACTACTGGGTGAAAAGCGTACGTCAGCGGAAAAGATGGGCTATCGCTTAGCAGGTTTAGTCAAACGCTATCTATTCAAAACCGATGCGCTGGTTGATGAGTACTTAACAGACCAGTTGCTATTGCCATTAGCTTTATCTGGTGGTGGCGAATTTACGGCACGAATCATCAGCCAACACACGGAAACTCAAGCATGGCTGATTAAGCAGTTTTTGCCCGTTGACATTAAGTTTGAAGCGGTTGATGAGCAGAAAACTTTGGTGCGAGTGATTTGTTGAGAAAGTCATGGCACAATCATACCTTACTCAATTACCCCTAAGCCGTGATATCATAACCGTACAATATGCGCGTTAATTATAAGTTAAGATAAATATTATTTGCTCTCGATATCATAAGTATTGATGCTTGAGACATACTGTTTTATCTATCATAAATAATTATCGCGCTTTTTAATTTTCCTGTTTTACAGCCGAGCCTCGCTATGCCCCAATCTCGTACCAACTTAAATCCTGAGCCTAAAAGTAACTTGCCTTATTTGACGGGTGTATTGCTACGCTACAGCACCTTTGCCGCAGCTGTCCTTCTGTTTTTAGCAGGGCTGTTGCTATTCAATTGGTGGCTAATTCTCATTGGTGGATTTGGGGTTGCTCTGGGCATTTATGACTTGCTTCAAACCAAGCACGCCATACTGAGTAACTATCCGGTTGCAGGTCATATCCGCTATGTATTGGAGGACTTTCGTCCTGAGATTCGTCAGTATTTGTTAGAGGATGACAAAGAGCAAGTACCGTTTTCACGCCAGCAGCGCGCGCTCGTTTATCAGCGCGCCAAAAACGTGAGTGATACCAATGCCTTTGGTACGCTAGATGACCTATATGCGCATGGCAAAGAGTGGTTTTTGCAATCAGCGGTTAGCCAACCTCTAGAGAATAAAGACTTTAAAATCATGGTTGGTGGTGAACGTTGTCAGCAGCCGCATGAGATGTCGGTGTTTAATATCTCAGCAATGAGCTTTGGTAGCTTGTCTGCCAATGCTGTTATGGCACTCAATCAAGGCGCAAAAATTGGCGGGTTTACGCATGATACGGGCGAAGGTGCGATCAGCCCTCATCATCGCAAGTTCGGTGGCGATTTGATTTGGGAGCTGGGTACAGGTTATTTCGGTTGCCGCGATGCCAATGGCGATTTTGATGCACAGTCTTTTGCTGAAAAAGCCGTTGATCCGCAAGTCAAAATGATCGAGATAAAGCTATCGCAAGGCGCTAAGCCGGGTAAAGGCGGCGTGCTACCAGCGGAGAAAATCACCCAAGAGATTGCTGATACGCGTCAAGTACCACTTGGTCAAGATTGCATTTCACCCTCTTCACATACCGCTTTTAGTACCCCGCGCGAACTCGTGGCGTTTTGGCAGCAGTTACGTGAATTATCTGGTGGCAAACCTGTTGGCTTCAAACTTTGTATTGGTCAGCCTTGGCAGTTTATGGCGATTGTCAAAGCTATGATTGAGATGGATAACTATCCTGATTTTATCGTCATTGATGGTGCTGAAGGTGGTACTGGTGCCGCACCTGTCGAGTTTATGGATAATGTCGGCATGCCGATGGTTGATGGGTTTTTACTGGTTCATAACACTTTAGTCGGCGCAGGTATTCGTGACAAAGTGCGACTGGGTGTGAGCGGCAAAATCGTCTCTGGTTTTGATATCGCTCGTATGATCGCTTTGGGTGCAGACTGGTGTAACTCAGCACGTGGCTTTATGTTTGCGGTCGGTTGTATTCAATCTCGCTCATGTCATACCAACACTTGCCCAACAGGTGTCGCTACCCAAGATCCATATCGCCAAAAAGCGCTTGATGTCCCAAGCAAAGCCGAGCGTGTCGCAAGCTTCCATAAGAATACGCTAAAATCACTTGCCAGTATCGTTGGTGCAGTCGGTTTACAGCATCCAAGCCAACTACAGCCTTACCATATTGCGCGTCGTTTAGAAGATGGACAGATAAAACTGCTGTCGAAGTTCTTTTATTTCACCGATAGAGGTGCATTACTTGATCAAAGTGCCCGTGCAGACGTGTTCAATCAGATGTGGGTGATGTCGACAGCGGATAGCTTCCTTGCCGATAATGATGCATTGATTGCCTACAATAAGGACTCGCGTGATACAGGCAAACAAACGCAAGCGCCAACTTTAAAAGCAGGCGATCAAGCAACAAACGATCAAGCAAACAATAATACTACTGGTATCATGATGGGTAATGTCAATAATACCTTTCGCGACTTCCCCCCTAGCAGTGAGTAAGCATTAGCGATTCATCATCGGTGAGCCATGACCACTGATATCTCTTTCCTTATGACAAAAGACACATAATTAATGCCAAGTTTTTCTCATACTTTACCTTTATGCACAGTCGCCCTGCTCTCATTTAGTATCAGCGCTTGCCAACCAATAGATACTACTGCCACTCATAGCGACACAGAAAACTGGTCTTGCCAGTCTCAGGATGCCCCTTTTTCTTATAGTGCCTGTCGTATTAAAGCAGAAGCATTGATTGATGGCCGTTACTCATTAAAGTTGTTTTGGCAACAGTATGAGAGTGCGCAACCCTTGCTAACTTTTGATAATTTGATGTCGACATTACCAAGCAATCAAGCGCTTAGCTTTGCCATGAATGCGGGTATGTACAATAAAGACTATGCACCGATTGGCTACACCATCATTGAAGGTAAAGAAGTTCGTGCATTAAACCTCAACGAAGGCGGCGGTAATTTTCACCTGCTACCCAATGGGGTCATGTGGTGGGATAAGTCTGGGAAGGTACAGATTACAGAAAGTAATGCCTTAAATGAGTTGCTTGCAGAGGGCAAAGCACAGCCTTGGTATGCGACCCAATCAGGCCCCATGCTCGTCATCAATAACGAGATACATCCACAATTCAAACCTGATAGCACCTCACTTAAGATTCGTAATGGTGCAGGCGTTTGTAGTGATGGCAGCATACAGTTTGTGAATAGTGATGAACCCGTCACGTTTTATCAGTTTGCATCCCTATTTAAAAACAATTTAAGCTGCCCAAATGCACTGTTTTTAGATGGTGGAATTGCATCGGCACTATATGCGCCTAGCATTGATAAGCATGATAAAAAAGAGATGGGCGTCATGATTGGTGTGGTTGAAAATAAAGAGTAATACGCATCTATATTTCAATGTTAATATCTATCTCATATTGCGTTCAATAAAAAGCACTTGAAATGACGTTGTCATCCAAGTGCTTTTTTTGTTATTGGTAATAATTAATGGTTAACAATCGCTAAAAACTAACCACCCAAGCTCATTTTAGGGCCAAACGGTTCATAATGGACACTATCGACACCATGATCTAATCCCACTAACCCATCAATCATACTTTCCATAAATGGCATTGATCCACATACATAGATATCGGCAGGCTTAGGCAATGTTTCAAGCCATGCAGCATCTAATAGCTGCCCAGACTCAAAGTAAAAAATATGCTTTTCTACGCGCTCAGCCTGTTCAAGTAGTTCATTTACCTGAGCAGAAAAAGCATGATGTGTGGCATTTTGGCACGCATAAACCCAAACAATAGGTCGTTTCGGATTGGCCAGTACTTGTGCCTCTAGCATAGACAGCACAGGTGTTACCCCCACACCGGCACTCATCAATACCAACGGAATCTCATTCTGCTGTACCAAATTTTGATTAAGCGCGAAGTCACCAGCTGGAGCCGATAATAAAACCGTGTCACCCACTTCTAATTGGTCGTGCATATAGTTAGAGACCAAGCCATGATGCTCATTGCGGTTGTCACGTCGAACAGCGAACTGAATGCCTGTCTCGGTACTGGCAGAGTATAAAGAATAATGACGCAGCGCAATATGATCGCTGTCTGCTGGATCTGTTTTCACCGTAATATATTGACCAGCGGTTAACTTCAGTTTACTCAGGTCAATATCTTGATTACTGTCTTCATTATCGTTCACTGGCACTACTGTAAAGGCTGCGATATCCGTAGCAGCCGCTACCTTTTCGGTCACTTTAAAAGGCGCAAATCCTTGCCACATCGCCTCTTTATACATGCCATGTTCAATCTGAATAAATACCGATGCGATCTCATCATAAGCTTCTGTCCAAGCGGTAATGATGTCGTCAGTGGCTGCCTCTCCTAGCACTTCTTTTATCGCACCGATCAAGTGCTTACCGACGATAGGATAATGCTCAGGCAAAATCTGTAACGCTCTATGTTTATGACTAATCTGGGTCACTTGTGGCAATAGCGTGGCCAATTTGTCCAAATGCTTGGCAGCGGCTAATACTGTTGTAGCTAGAGCGGTCTGTTGACGTCCTAGTTTTTGATTGGTCTCATTAAAAATATCTAACAGCTCAGGATGCTCATTAAACATGTTTCTATAGAATACGGTGGTAATCGCAACGCCATGTTCTTCAAGTACAGGAACGGTTGCTGTGACGATTTCTAAAGTCTTTGGTGAGGCCATGTTGTTTCTCAGTGTGTGGTCGAATTGATATATTAAAAAACAGGAGATAAGAATCTTTAAGTAAATATCTTAAATAAGAACACTTATAAGATTCATTTGAAATGAATGTTATCATGTTTTACTGAGTATACCAATGCCGAATTGTCATATTGCTTATTTTTAAACAAAAAAAGCAGCCATTATTTCGTCATAACGGCTGCTTTCATAAGGCTTCAATCAGAACTAATAGATTTTATAAGTGATAGTCGATTCAATATAATTTGGATACATGGAAGGCGAGTGAAAGTACTACAAGTAGTAGACTAAACGAGACTGACACCGTATCCAGTTTATAGAGGATTGACTATAGCATAAACGTCAAAACTATCGTGCTAAGTAACCGGTCATCTCTTCCACGCCATGTAAGGTCATGGGATACATCTTGTTATCCACGAGTTTTTTGATTTCAACGATGGTTTGAGTATATTGCCAATATGTCGGATTTTCTGGATTGAGCCAAGCCACTTTATCAAAATGATCCAGTACCCGTTTCAGCCATACGATACCCGCCTCGTTATTCATATACTCAACGCTACCTCCTACTGTCATCAACTCATAGGGTGACATAGACGCATCGCCAACGAATATCACGCGATACTCTCGGCCATATTTATTGAGCAGCTCATAGGTTGGCATTGGTGCGCTATGGCGACGGTTATTGTCTTTCCACACATAATCATAAAGACAATTGTGAAAATAAAAAAACTCTAAGGTTTTAAACTCGTTTTTTGCCGCAGAAAATAGTTTTTCAAGCGCTTCGACATGGACATCCATACTACCGCCCACATCAAACAGCATCAGCACTTTGACACGGTTTCGGCGCTCCGCCTGCATATGAATATCAAGCACGCCTTTTTTTGCGGTTCGCCTGATGGTCTCTTTAATATCAAGCTCATCGGCACTACCTGTACGTGCAAACTGGCGCAGATTACGCAGCGCCATCTGAATTTGACGTGTACCTAGCAAGTTATCATCATCGAGATTGCGATATTTGCGCTGCTCCCAGACTTTTGCTGCACTACGTTTTCGTGACTCACCGCCGACCCGTACGCCTTCTGGATGATCGCCGTAGGCACCAAATGGTGAAGTGCCGCCCGTCCCCACCCATTTACTACCACCTTGATGACGTTCTTTTTGCTCTTTTAGACGCTCTTCCAACGCCTTCATCAACTCCTCTAGCGAGCCATACTTTTTGAGTAGTCGACGTTGCTCTTCTGTCAGATTTTTTGGGTCTAGTTTTAAATCCAGCCATTCTTTAGGCACGTCCGTCAGCTTGGCCAATAACTCATCCAGATCTAAACTGTCGACGCCTTCAAAATAATCCGCCATGGCCCGATCAAATTTATCAAAGTGGCGCTCGTCTTTGACCATGCACAGTCGAATCAGCCGATACATATCTTCGCGGCTAGCAAAAGTAGTCAGTGCTGGATCTTCAGGATGCGATTGCATCATCAGCCCTTTATCTAACGCGGCATTGAGATCGAGCAGCTCGCGCGTACTGACTGGCACGCCGTAAGTACGCAAGGTATAAAACAGTTTGATAAACATAAGCTACGCATCACTTATTGGCTGATTGGGTTATGACTGAGCCTAGTGTTTATAAGCTCAAACCATGATAACGAGGCAGTTAAGTCGCCTTCTAGTGCTGACAGGCTAGCGACGCATCATATTGGCAAAACGCTGCAATAAACTCACATCCGCTTCGTTTTTCAGTAACGCACCATATAGTGGCGGAATGGATTTTTCACCACGCAAGTTTTCTTCTAGCTCTGCTTGCGCCATATCATCAGCAAGCAATAGCGTTAACCAATCGACCAATTCAGACGTTGATGGCGGCTTTTTAAGACCTTGAATACCACGCAATTTATAGAAGATATCGAGCGCATCATTAACCAGTTTTTCTTGAATATCAGGAAAATGTACATCAATGATTTGACGCATGGTTTCTTCTTCAGGGAAGTCAATATAATGAAAGAAACAACGACGCAAAAATGCGTCTGGCAACTCTTTTTCATTGTTCGACGTGATAATAACCACTGGGCGCTGCTCAGCCGTGATGGTCTCGCCCGTTTCATATACATAAAACGACATCTTATCAAGCTCATGTAGCAAGTCATTTGGGAACTCGATATCGGCTTTATCAATCTCATCGATCAGCAGCACACTGCGCTCTGTGCTGGTGAATGCATCCCACAGCTTACCTGGCTTGATATAGTTGGCAATGTCATAGACCTTGTCATCACCCAACTGTGAGTCTCGCAGGCGCGATACCGCATCATATTCATATAATCCTTGCTCGGCCTTGGTGGTCGATTTTACGTGCCAAGTGATGAGCGGCATCCCTAAGCTCTCTGCAACTTCTTCGGCCAATAGCGTCTTACCGGTGCCCGGCTCACCTTTAATTAGTAGAGGCTTTTGTAGCGTCATTGCTGCATTTACCGCTAGCTGCAAATCATCAGTAGCAATATAACTACTGGTACCGGTAAAGCTTTTCTTAGTCTTGTCAGTCGTGGTCATAATCGAGTCTCAGTTATTGTTATACATTAAGGCTGTTAGGAATCATCAAATTATTAAAACTAATCGATGGAAAATAAATTATCATTTAGATTAGCACAGCCTTGTTCATTGCCAAAATACTCATGCGTTCGCGATTGCTAAGCTTCGCGATTAATAAACATAGTATGAACTTCTCATCACGCTAAATGCTTTCACTCGCCTTCCTTGTATCCAAATTATATTGAACCGACTATCTCTCTCAGGAGGGGTAAAAAATCTCAAAAAAAAAGACACGCAAGGTGTCTTTTTTATAAAGTCTTATTTTACTACTTCAGCACTTTAACTTCGTTTCAAAAGATTCATTATGAACAACCGCTTTATAACTTATCCGATTTATCCATCTTGGACTTCTTCGTTAAGCTACTGTCTTTCTTTAAGCTGACCTCTGTTTCGGCCTTAACTGCTAAAGGTGTTTTACCAGACTGCGGAGTGACATCGGGTTGTTCAGTTAATGTATCACTTCCTGGCAAATAACTGCCTGTCGTCAACTGCATCGTCGCTTGCGTATCTTCTGCACTGCTTCTACGTGCTTTGTCTAAGCTCGATTCAAAAGCACCACGGATGAGTTGCCAAATAAAACCAACAAACAATCCCGCCACTAGCACCACCAATATCGGCACCATGCCAGCTATCGCACCAGCAAAATCTTTCATCATAATAGAATAGACAACGTGAATGCTAGCAGGTGCTAATACACTAGGGTCATTCAGAGCAGTACCAGGCGCTAATAAAACAGCAAACAGTACCATCCAACTCATACCGCCTATTGGCTTTGGCAGCATACGAGCGACCAATAACCATAATACCAATACGATAACGACACCGCCAAGGTAAGCATACATTGGCAGATCGGCAGGTGGCACGTCTTTGACCATCTGCCCCCACCAAATAGCAACCTCACCGAGAATATCACTGATGGCTTCTAACGGTAAGAGATGTACGATATTTTTTAACCAGTCCATACGCGTTTCACTATTTGCGTTTATAAATTGTGCGTCTTTTCGTTTTTGCAGGCAGACATTAGATACTGCCCTACTATAATCAGTAACAACGAATACATCATCGACATGCACACTTGATAGGCTGCTAGTTTATCACGACTCTCTACCAAAATGCATGTGACCAAATGTTTACTAAACGTTTTATTGATTACTTTCTAAGGAGCTCGTCTCAAGGATTTGTCTAAAGTCACCTTGCAACCATTTCCTTAAAATAAAGACACTAGTCGTAAATATTATCTTGCGCTTCACGGGCCCGTAATTCTGCTTGGCGACGCATGACATCTTGCGGCGGCATCTGCACAAAATAGCCTTGTGACTCTAGTTTTGCCAATACTTCTGCTTTATCGACACGGGCTAGCGTTGGCGTAGCTGCCAAATCTAGATGCATGACAAACTTACTACGGCCTAAGCCTGCACGGAAATCTTTGGGCAAAACACCCAACCAATCCCTAATCTCATCGGTATCATCTGGATAATCAGGGCGAGCAATATAGACATACATATCGTCATGTTTTGGAAATTTATAAATATCGCAATGCATAAAAACAACCTATCAGAAACTATCGCCATAGGTTAGCATATTTTGGACGATTATCAGTAGTCGCTTTATGTTTTGGTCTCAGTAATCGCTCCACATTTCCTACAATTTCACAGACGTAAAAACCGTCTATTTATTGATACTTGTATTGATAATCCTCTCAAAAAGTCATTTTTGCCAAAATTATCCACTTTAATGTGGTTCATGTCTTGTAAAAATACGATTAACCTTTCATAATAAAAGCGTTTTTCAGGAGAGAGTCAGTAAGCATCTGCCTCGTATCAAACCGCATTGGTCATACGATGTCTATAATTGCTATACGACCACCGAAGGCGCATCTACCCTGCCAATCGCTCAGGTAAAAGGACTGAAAAAACACATGTCATTATTGTTTAGTTAAACGCCATCAAGCGTGCATAACTCAAACATTAGGCATAACAAATCTGGAGAGCGGTAAAACGGACGACGTTTTACCCACCGAAGGGGAGAAAATACGCTATCATCAATAGCAGGTTTAGATTAAAAACCACATAGTGATGATTCGTGTTGAAAATCTCAGGTCACAGGACAGATAGGGCTATTGCTTAAACCGACGTTCAGCGTCTGTTTGGTCTACGGTTTTCTATTTATTTTTTGTGCCACCCTTTGATGTAATACTTGCGCCTTGCAATGTTGCTTCTCACTACTATGATAATGCGCATCCGTTTCTATACTTTTTGAGTATGACTGATGTACACATAAGGATTTGTTATGACCGATACTCAAGATAACCAAGCTCAAAATCAAGCGCCTCAACGCACTCCTCTATATCAGTCTCACGTCGACAGTGACGGCAAACTGGTGGATTTCTCTGGTTGGGAATTACCGATTCATTATGGCTCACAAATAGAAGAGCATGAAGCCGTTCGTACTGACGCAGGGATGTTTGACGTCTCACATATGGTCGTGGCTGATATCAAAGGCAGCGATGCAAAAGCATGGCTACAGAAACTGCTGGCCAACGATGTTGAGAAACTAAAAACTGTCGGTAAAGCCCTCTACTCTGGCATGCTAAATGAGCAAGGTGGCGTCATCGATGATTTGATCGTCTATCTAATGAATGAAGAAGCCACTGAATACCGTATCGTCTCTAATGCTGCCACTCGCGATAAAGACATGGCACAGTTCCATAAAGTCGCCGAAAGCTTTGACATTGCTATCACTGAGCGCCCTGAGCTTGCGATGATTGCTGTTCAAGGTCCAAACGCCGTAGAGAAACTGGCACAAGCCAAACCTAGCTGGGCAGATACCTTAGCAGGACTCAAGCCTTTCGTTGGTGCTGACTTAACAGATATCGAAGGCACAGATTGGTTCGTCGCGCGTACTGGTTACACAGGTGAAGATGGTGTCGAAGTCATCATGCATGGCGATGATGCACCAACGTTCTTTGAGCAATTAAAAGCCAATGGCATCAGACCTGCGGGCCTCGGTGCACGTGATACCTTGCGCATGGAAGCCGGTATGAACCTATATGGTCATGACATGGACGACTCGATCAGCCCTTATGAATGCAACATGGGCTGGACACTAGCGCTAAAAGACGAGCGTGACTTCGTCGGCCGTGCTGCCATGGTTAGCAAACGCAAGCAGTCAAAAGATGACAACACTGCAATGAAGCAAGTGGGTCTACTACTAACGACTCGCGGCGTATTGCGTGAAGGCATGACAGTGACCATCAATCAAGGCACAGACAATGAGCAGACTGGTATCATTACCAGTGGTACATTCTCCCCTAGCCTCAAAAACTCAATCGCGATTGCCCGTATTCCCGCTAGCGTATCAGACGATGATAACGTCCAAGTTGATCTGCGCGGCAAAGGTAAATTCGTTGATGTACGCGTTCTTAAACTACCGTTTGTCCGTAATGGCAAGCAGCAGTTTGACTCATAGGCTTTATAAATTCTATTATTAGCCTCTATTAGATTTAGCTTTACTACTCTTGCTTTACTATTCTTGTTAATTAACCTCTATCACGTAGGAGAGAGACCATGAGCAACATCCCAGCAGAACTAAAATACATTGCCAGCCACGAATGGTTACGCTTAGAAGACGACGGCACTATCACTGTTGGTATCACTGACCACGCTCAAGACCTACTGGGTGACGTGGTATTTGTTGAATTACCAGACGTCGGCGACATCATCGCTGTTGATGATGAAATCTCAGTGGTTGAATCAGTAAAAGCCGCTTCTGACGTTTATGCCCCTATCTCAGGTGAAGTTGTGGAAATCAACGAAGCACTAGAAGATGATCCTGAAATCATCAACTCTGACCCATATGGTGAAGGTTGGTTCTTTAGAATGAAGCCTGACAACATCGCTGACTACGAAGCATTACTGACTGCTGATGAGTACGAAAACGAGCTGTAATATCAGCCCGACACTCTAATCTACTAGCAGCGCTAGGGTTAGAGGTCACTATTTATCATACCTTATTACATCGAAAACTCGAATAATGACAGATACTAGCAGCAGCTGGTATCTGTACGCTTTACTCTCAAAACCTGCATACCGTTTATTACTTCCAACCGCTATTTGATTTATTCGTATCAATCACTTGTCAGATGATATTGAAGAAGTGCACTCAATAATGACTCAAGTTGATCATTCAATCCCCAGCATGGATCCTAATATGAGCACCAACACTGACCTTAAAGACAACATTGCAACGCCTACTCATACACCGCAGCTACAAGCGTTTCGCGACGTGGTTGAATCACGCCGTTCTGTTCGTCGTTTTACGGACACGCCCATACCTGATGATGTATTAGCAGACTGTTTGCGTTTGGCCATGTTGGCGCCGAATTCTAGCAATCTACAGCCGTGGGAATTTTATGTCATCGATGATGTTGATAATCGCAAACGTGCGGTGAAGAACTGTATGAATCAAAACGCGGCAGAGACATCAGCACGCCTGATCGCGGTCGTCGCTCGTACTGATATCTGGCAAAGTCATGCTCAGCAAATCCTACGTGAATACCCTGACAAGCCTGTACCAAAAAAGGTCAAAGACTACTATACCAAAGTCGTCGCACTGGACTTTTTACGGGGTCCAGTTAATGTGGTATCAGCGGCTAAATGGGGCGCGACTCAAGTGGTCAGACGCTTAAAAGGTCCGATTAAATCGCCTTATTATACTTTTGAAGACACCAAAAACTGGGCAACCAACAACACCTCGCTCGCGGCGGAAAACCTAATGCTAGCATTACGAGCACATGGCTTTGACAGCTGTGCGATGGGCGGCTTCGATGAGCCTGCCATGAAGCAACTATTAGGTTTAAACAACGATCAACATATCATTATGATGATTGGTGCTGGCGAGCGCGCTGACAATGGTGTTTACGACACCCAGTACCGCTTTGATCAAGATCAGTTTGTGCACTACGTCTAATGCACCACGCCGTTATTTTTAGTTAATCTCTTTACTACTTTATTACTCCCTTAATCAAGGACTATCATGACTATCTCTCAAAACCCGACGTTTGATACTTTTCAAGGACTATTCAACGAAGCTGAATTTGTCTACCGTCATTTAGGTTCAAATGACACCAAGCAAGCTGATCTGCTGAGCGCTGTTGGTTATCAAGATATGGCCAGCTTTATCAATGATACCGTGCCTGAGCCAGTACGTTTGCACAAAGAGTTAGACTTGCCAGTTGCGATGAGTGAACATGCCGCATTAGCGAAACTGCGTACGATGGCAGATGACATCACCGTTAAGAAAAGCTATATCGGTCAAGGTTACTCGCCTGTGCGTATGCCTGCTGTCATTCAGCGTAACGTTCTCGAAAATCCAGGTTGGTACACCGCTTACACCCCTTATCAAGCTGAAATTGCGCAAGGTCGTCTAGAAGCCTTGCTTAACTTTCAACAAGTTTGTATCGATCTAACAGGTCTTGAACTTGCTGGTGCCTCATTACTTGACGAAGCAACTGCAGCTGCTGAAGCCATGGCGATGTCAAAGCGCGTGAGCAAAAGCAAATCGATGCAGTTTTTTGTTGATGATCGTGTCTATCCACAAACATTAGATGTCATCAATACCCGTGCTAAGTACTTTGGTTGGGAAGTGGTCGTTGGTGATTTTGAAACTGCTAAAGCTGGCGATTATTTTGGTGCATTATTCCAATACGTCGGTGTTGAAGGTGATGTAAAAGACTTAACAGACGTCATCGCAGCTGTTAAAGAAAACAAAACCTACGTCAGTGTCGTTAGTGACATCATGAGCTTGGTGCTACTAAAATCACCAGCTGATATGGGTGCAGACGTAGCTTTGGGTAGCACACAGCGCTTTGGTATCCCAATGGGCTTCGGTGGTCCACATGCGGCTTACTTTGCTTTCTCTGACAAAGCCAAACGCTCAGCGCCTGGCCGTATCATTGGTGTATCAAAAGATTCGCAAGGCAATACTGCACTACGTATGGCATTACAGACTCGTGAGCAGCATATCCGCCGCGAAAAAGCCAACTCAAACATCTGTACGTCACAAGTATTGCTTGCCAACTTGGCAGGTATGTATGCTGTGTATCATGGTCCAACTGGTGTTAAACGTATCGCCACGCGTATCCATGCATTTGCTACTGCCTTTGCAGATGTCATTAAAGGTGCTAACGACAGCAACTTAAATGTGGTACATGATCAGTTCTTCGATACCGTTGTGGTTGATTGTGGTTCAGAAAGTCTGGCGACTCAGATTTTTGAAAACGCGGACAATGTTGGTTACAACTTATGGCGTCTGGGCGACAGCAAACTAGCCGTTTCATTCAGTGAAATCAGTGATCAAACAGACTTTAATGTCTTAACTCAGCTGTTTGTCAGCAAAACACATGATTTGCCTGAAGCAGCCAGTGTATCGCTTGATAGTGCACACTTACGTACCGATGATATCTTGACACATCCAGTATTTAACTCGCATCACACCGAGCATGAAATGCTGCGTTATTTGAAGTCGCTTGAAGACAAAGATTTGGCGATGAACCGTAGCATGATTTCACTTGGTAGCTGTACCATGAAATTGAATGCGACCAGTGAGATGCTACCGATCACTTGGCCTGAATTCGCCAATGTGCATCCTTTTGCACCGCGTGATCAAGTCACTGGCTATATCGCAATGATTGATAGCTTACAAGACCAACTCAAAGCCATTACTGGTTTCGATGATGTGTCTATGCAGCCAAACTCTGGCGCTTCTGGTGAGTATGCAGGTCTGCTTGCCATCCGCCGCTATCATGAATCCTTGGGTGAGACTGACCGTGATGTTTGCTTGATTCCAATGTCAGCGCACGGTACTAACCCAGCAACTGCTATGATGATGGGCATGAAAGTGGTCGTGGTCAAAACTGATGACAATGGTAACGTGGATATCGATGACTTGACTGCTAAATGTGAAGAGCATAGCGCGCGTCTAGGTGCTTTGATGATCACTTACCCATCAACGCATGGTGTGTTCGAGGAAGGCATTCGTCATATCTGTGATTTGATTCATAAGCATGGTGGTCAGGTCTATATGGATGGCGCCAACATGAATGCTCAGGTAGGCATGATGCAGCCTGCAGATGTCGGCGCAGATGTACTGCACATGAACTTGCATAAAACTTTCTGTATCCCACATGGCGGCGGTGGTCCAGGTATGGGTCCTATCGGTATGAAGGCGCATTTAGCACCATTTATGGCCAACCATACGCTAAGCCCTGTGCATAACGCGCAAAAGGACTGCTCAGCAGTATCGGCAGCGCCTTATGGTTCAGCAAGCATCTTACCAATCTCATGGATGTATATCGCCATGATGGGCCGTGATGGTTTGCTAAAAGCGACTGAGATGGCACTATTAAATGCCAACTACGTGGCCGCTGAACTAAAAGACCACTACCCTGTGCTATATACAGGTAAAAACGGCCGCGTCGCTCACGAATGTATCATCGATATTCGTCCGTTAAAAGAAGATACTGGCATCAGTGAAAGCGATATCGCTAAGCGCTTGATGGATTATGGTTTCCACTCACCAACGATGAGCTTCCCAGTTGCTGGCACCTTGATGATTGAGCCGACAGAGTCTGAGTCAAAAGAAGAGCTAGACCGCTTTATCAGCGCGCTCAAGTCTATCAAGGCCGAAGCATTACAAGCCAAAGCTGGCGAAAATGGTTGGACGCTAGAAGACAACCCATTGGTCAACGCACCGCATACTGCTGCTATGGTGACTAGCGGCGAATGGACGCACCCATACAGCCGTGACACAGCTGCATTCCCGCTTCCTTATATCCGCGCTCATAAGTTCTGGCCAAGCGTAGCACGTGTCGATGACGCTTATGGCGATAAGAACCTCATGTGTTCTTGCCCAAGTATCGAAAACTATTTGTAATCGTAGTCTTTGATAAATCATAAGTAGTTTTTTATAAAAAAACCTCCAAGTCAGTAGCTGGCTTGGAGGTTTTATTTTGTGTGTACACTATTAAATAACATCAGAAAATGATGATAGTATTGATGAGTATCACAAAATTACTTTTATGGTGTTGGAGTAAACATGCAACAGAAAAATCGCGTTATTCTTATTCATGGCCTGCATCAAACAGCATGGATTATGCGACCATTAGCCAAACGTTTGCAAACCGCAGGTTTTGAGACTCATCAATACGGCTATCGCAGTATGCGTGATGGAATCAAGACTAATAGTCAACGTTTAAACGCTTGGCTTGAGAGCAATCACAATCCTGCCAAGCCAATTGACCTCATTGGTCATAGCTTAGGCGGGCTAATTATTCGTGATTTTATAGCGCACTACCCTCAGTGGAAAATTGGACGCTGTGTGACTCTAGGCACGCCACATAATGGCAGCATTAGTGGCGATTATATTTGGCGACTCACTCCTTCGATTGTCGGTAAATCATACGAGCAAGCTTTGGATGGCACGGTTGCGCCTTTGCCAAAAGGTATTGAACTTGGCGTCATAGCTGGCAATAAAGCGCAAGGCTTAGGGCAACCTATCCTAGCCTATCATAATCGAAAATTGCGTAAAGCGGACGTAGAGACACCCTCAGAAAAGCTCGCTCATGATGGCACGGTCTATATCTCAGAGACTAAGATTGATACAGCTGCCGATCATATCGTGATGCATGTCTCACATACGGGTATGCTAGTCCACAAATCCGTTGCGAAACAGGCAATGTATTTTTTACAAAATGGACAATTTGAACGCTGATCGTTATAACATTTTGATGATTGACAACGCTCAAACTCCAATAGACATTCATGCTTATTAAGCATGAACCCCCATACCTTGCTGTAATTCAGTTTTGTGCTTCTCTATGACTGGAATCAAGGTATGCACTATCCAATGATTGCGCCAACCTTTTAGCCCTTGTGGTAACTCGCTGATGCCTTTGTTGAAAGCCACAACTTCATACAGTTGAGCGAGCCATTTTTTACGCATCAGCACATTAGCAGGCACACCGATTTTCTGCGCTTGATCATCTATCGCTTGTTGCACGGCTTTTGATAGGACTTTGTTTTTTGAACGATAAGGTGGTAATAGACAATCGGGATGCTCAGCAGGTGGCAAACTCTTTGCGTCTTTGATGACCTTCAGCAACTCTTCACCATACAGTCGCAACATACTGCGATGCATCGTTGTTTTATGCGCAAGCTCTCGCATACTGTTAGGCTTTTCGGTGATAATTTCGCGTACTGCTTGTTTTTTTATCACAAACGTACGAGGTTGATTGGTCGCACGTGCCAGCTCTTCTCGCCACGTAGCAACTCCTTTGAGTATCGCCATCTGCTGCGAGTTATAACGATAATCTGCCATCGTTAAGTACATCGCATCATCTTCAACGTGCTGCGTATTATACAAATCACTGGCATAAAGCTGACAATCTGCCCATACATAATCGTACAGACCTTGTTTTTTTAGCTCGTATTCAAGGTTTAAATACAACGCTGGTAAAAACCGCACATCATCAATCGCATATTGCTCTTGCTCATCCGATAGCGGGCGCTGTAGCCAATCTGACTGGCTTTGTTCTTTATCAATATGCATATCCAACTGATCATCAAGCGCTTGCTGATAACCCATCTGCAGTTGACCAGTTAAATAAGACAACGCAATTTGCGTGTCAAATATATTAGTCAATGGCGGACAACCAGACAACAGATAAAAAATACCTAAATCTTCGCCGCATGCATGCCAAATAGCTACATCCACTTCACTCAGCGCCTGCCACAGTTCAGCCAATTGCAACTGCGGCGCATCTAGCAAATAAATATGGTCACCTGTATTCAGTTGAACCAAAGCCAATCGTGGATAATACGTATCACGCTTGATAAATTCGGTATCTAATGCGACGCGGCCACAAGTAGCCAATGCATCAATGACTTGAGCCAGACCACCTTGCTCACGCACCCATGTGACAGCAGCTTCATCAGCGATGTCTAGTAACGCATCGATATCTGGTTGTGGCGGTAACACTGCTGAATCGACGTTGGTATTAAGTGATTGACGGGATACATCATCATTGGCAACACAAGCGTCGTCTTGAGTGTTTGAATGGGTAGAAGCGTTCGAAACATGGTTGGACACGGGCAGATACCTGCATAAATAAGAGAAAATAAAACGCTAAACCACGTTTTGATAAAATGAAATAATAAAACAATTATAACAGTACCATAAAATCAAATGGGCAAGACTTGACGGTGATAAAAATACTATAACAAGTCTATAAAAATGAGCGGTTTTGCATGGCTTGACCAAGCGTCATACTGTCTAAGTACTCAAGCTCACCGCCCATCGGTACGCCTTGCGCCAAGCGCGTGACTTTATTGACATGACGGCTAACTGCTTCACTGATAAAGTGTGCGGTGGTCTGTCCTTCAACAGTAGTACCAGTAGCCAGTATCAACTCTTCGACAGGCTCTTGTTTGACACGCCAGACCAACTGATCAATATTTAAATCATCAGCACTGATGCCGTCGATAGGTGATAAGTGCCCGCCTAAGACAAAATAACGTCCACGATAACCTGCTGTCTGCTCTATCGCCATCACATCTGCAGCCGTTTCGACCACACATAACAATCCATCATCACGTCTAGGATCTTGACACAACGGACAGATAGCCTCATCGCTGAAGCTATGACAACGCTGACATTCAACAATATCACGCATCGCATCATCAAGTGCTTGGGCGAGCGCCATGCCTTGTGGGCGTTTTTTGGTGAGCAGATGTAACGCCATACGTTGGGCACTTTTTTGCCCGACGCCTGGCAAAATACGTAGCTGTTTGACCAGCTGATCAAATTTGGCTGTCAGCAAAACCACTTCCTTTATCTATAAACCGTAGCTATAAAAATGGGGTCGTATCGTGTCGATAACAACCCCATTTACTAGACATTATAGTCAGCTGACATATCGCCAATTAACTATAAAACAAGCTGACTATCCATACCAAAAATTAAAAATAACTTGGAAGACTAGTACCAACCTAGTGGGTTCAGTAAGTCTAACAAGTTATGTTATGTTTGGAATAGATATTAGAACATGCCTTGCATACCTGGTGGTAAACCCATACCTGATGTTGCGCCAGCCATGGTTTCTTCATACAAGTCATCTGCTTGACGAACGGCATCATTGATAGCAGCAGCAATTAAGTCTTCGATCATGTCTGGCTCGTCTTCGAGCAAGCTTGGGTCGATGGTTAAACGCTTAACGACATGGCGACCAGTCATAGTTACTTTTACTAGACCACTACCCGCTTCTGCGTGCACTTCTTTATTGGCAAGATCTTTCTTAGCGTTTTCAACGTTTGCTTCGACTTTCTTTTGCATCGTTTGTGCTTGTTGCATTAATGCTTGAATATTCATAGTTGCCTCTTTTGTTTTTTAATAATAAATGATTGATATTTTACTAATATAAGGTGCTAACAGCGATTATACCGTTATCTTTACAAACTGTCTAAACCACGCGCCAAATCTTTGATGATATCTTCTACGTCTTCTAAACCTACAGACAGACGGATAAGACCATCTTTGACGCCTGCTTCTGCACGAGCCTCAGCAGTCAGACGGAAATGTGTGGTGGTCGCCGGATGGGTAATGGTTGTTTTCGCATCGCCCAAGTTATTGGTGATAGACACCATCCGTGTTGAGTCAATGACATGCCAAGCGGCAGCTTTTGAGTCAAGGTCAGCAGTTGGTTTTACTTCAAAACCCATGATAGCACCATAGCCACCTTTCATATGATGTTGGCGCGTAGCAAGCTCATGAGCCGGATGATCGCTCAATCCTGAGAAATGCACGGTACTTACATTAGGGTGATTGACTAAGAAATCAGCCACTTGATTGGCATTTTGACAATGTGCTTGCATACGCAATTTAAGCGTTTCAAGGCCTTTGGTAAACACCCAAGCGTTAAATGGGCTCATACTAATACCGCCTGAACGTACCACGGTAAACGCTTCTTGCATGAGCTTGTCGCTACCGACCAGCGCGCCGCCAAGTACTCGACCTTGACCATCTAAATATTTAGTTGCAGAGTGAATCACCACATCGGCACCCAAATCTAACGGGCGCTGTAATGCTGGCGTGGCAAAGCAATTATCAACCACCAATAAAATATCATTGGCTTTACATAATTGACTGAGATAACCAAGGTCGCAAATCTGCGCCAACGGATTGCTTGGGCTCTCGCAATAAATAACCTTGGTATTTGGCTGAACGGCATTCGCCCATGCTTCGTTATCGAAGCAATCAACGTAGCTAACTTCAACACCAAACTTGGCCATATAGTTGTTGAATAGACCAATAGAGGAACCGAATAATTGATTGGCCGCCAGTAGGTGATCGCCTGCTTTCAAATAGGCCAAACACATGGTCAAAATCGCACCCATACCTGAAGCCGTCGCAACTGCGCGCTCACCATTTTCGAGGGCGGCTAGACGACGCTCAAAGGTACGTACACTTGGGTTGGTATGACGTGAATAAACATTGCCCGTCTTGGTGCCATCAAAATGCGCAGCGGCATCAGCAGCAGACGTGTAAACATAAGAGCTAGTGGTAAAAATAGGCTCTGAATGTTCACCTTCGTCCGTACGATGTTGCCCTGCTCGTACGGCAATGGTCTGCATACCATAATCTAGCCCTAAATCTAAGGCATCGTTGCGCCAGTTTGGATCTAATTTGTTTGCATTGCTTTCATCATTGGTTTGCGACTGGCTCATAAATCTTCCGTTACTTTGATAGTTATAGACTTGATAGTTATAAATTTGACTGTAATAAAAATGACTGATTATTTTTTAATTATTGACCTAGGCCGTGTCTTCAATTCACTCGATAGTCATTTCAATGGGCTAAAAATGGCTAAATCTTGCCAAACATCGTCAAATAGCCGGTTAATATCCCGATATCATCTGCGCTATTTTTCTTGTTTGACGGCAGTTTATCTCATTTTTATCACCATTTTTGAAATGAAGACACGCCCTAATACACCAGCGTTATCATATCATGCCAACTTATTCCAAACAGCTGGTTTCAGATGATTATCAAATGTTATTTTTGAATACCGATATACCTCTATATCAAGATAGGTTTGAAGATTAATAAAGATTAAAGAGTAGTTAAACAACCAATAAATGAGCCGTTAAATCTAACAAAAATAACGTATTTATAATAGGCATAGATGCCGACAGCTGATAAGCTTAGCGGCGATCTAAGTTCCACCTTGGGCAGTTTTATTATTTGTCCCATAATTGGCACTATTTTCTGTCAGCAAACACAGATATATCATGCTCATTTTTAACGGAATTTTTATTACATTAAAGCTCACTAAGGTAACTCATTTATGTCGATGTTCAGTATAGATCCAAGTAATCTATCGTTGAGTCTAACGCTTGGACTTACCTTAGGACTTGTTGGGTGCCAAAGCTTACCGAAGCAACCACATCTGCCTGAAAGCCAAGCACTATCAGCGCGGGTCGATGCTCTATATCAACCTAAAAGCAGCCAAGACAATGAAACATCTATAACCAGCAACATCGATCTAGTGGCAGCCGTTAGTGAGCAGAATGATATTCATCCAGAATTGTCAGGCTACCACCCTATCGTGACTGGTGCCAATGCATTTGCGTCTCGCAGTATATTGACGGATATGGCCACACGCAATATCGATGCACAGTATTATATTTGGCACAATGATCAAGCAGGCCAATTACTGTTAAGAGATTTATGGAAAGCTGCTGAGCGTGGCGTGCTTGTGCGTTTATTATTAGATGATTTTAATAATAACGCGACATTCGATCAGCATTTACTGCGTTTTGCCAGCCACCCTAATATTGCGGTACGTATCATCAACCCCCTTATGCACCGTAAATTTCAAACATTGAATTACGTCACGGGCTTGCCACGTATCAACCGCCGTATGCATAACAAGAGCATGACCTTTGATAAGCAGATTACTATTATTGGTGGACGTAATATTGGCGATGAATACCTAAGTAATGATAAAAACAGCCAATTTGCCGATTTAGATGTTTTACTGATTGGTAGAGTAGTCGCAGACATTGATAACAGCTTTACCAGTTATTGGTCATCACCACTATCATTTGATATCGAAACTCTAGTCACCGCTGATGATAGCGCACCGTCTGATTTTTTATCAGCGTTAGACAAACTTGGTTTAGATGACAAAAAGTCAGAAAGCGATTTAACGATTTATAAAACAGCCATCGAAGACTCAACGATAGACAGCGATTTGATCAATAAGCGTGTGCCCTTTCGTTGGACAGACATGCAGTTTTTGAGTGATGATGTTGGTAAACTGACAAAAGCTGTCCCTGCTGACACCAATTTGGTGCATCAACTACGGACATTACTAGGTACACCAACCAAGCAGCTAACGATTATCTCCTCTTATTTTGTGCCTACTAAAGACGGCGTCAATACCCTAGTAAAACTGTCCGAAGCTGGTGTTGATATCAAAATCTTAACCAATTCGTTTGATGCAACCGACGTAACAGCTGTGCATTCCGGCTATAGCCAATGGCGTCCTAGCCTGCTCAGTGCCGGTGTCAAAATCTATGAGCTAAAATCGACTGCTTCTGAAGAACAACGTGAAAATAAGCTGTGGAAAGCGCGCAGTCAGTCTTCAACCAGCCTACATGCAAAGACTTTTGCGGTTGATGACCACCAAGTATTCATTGGCTCATATAATGTTGACCCTCGATCTGCCAATATCAATACCGAAATGGGTGTGATTATCAATGATGATGAGCTAGCGAGACAGTTGCATGGCGCACTTGGCGACGATTTATTAAGCAAAGCTTATGAAGTGAAGTTATTAGACAATGGCAACCTGCAGTGGCAAACCATGGAAAATGGTAAAAAAGTGGTTTACGATTCAGAGCCGCGTGTCGATGTCAGTGATCATGTTTGGCTGACTATCATGTCATGGTTACCTATTGACTGGCTATTGTAGCGCTCATACTTGATAACCCTCGAAATGACTATTTAGAGGTAAATTAGAATGACTGAGTGAGTGATTTTCGCTTACTCTCAGAACCTTTGTAACTTAGACATCTGTTTCATCATATTCATATATTAGCTCCCAAACCTTTATTTTTTCGACAAATCACTATCTATTCATACTGATTTGTCGTTTTTTATTATGGCCGGTTATCTAGATAATAACCGGCTTAACGAATGCCTTTATATATGCGTGATCTATTATGCCTTCCCGTTCCCAATATGCACTGATGTCTTCTAGAGACAGAAATACAGTAATGTTTATCTGCTTTAGTAGTGCAGTGGCGTTTTTTGATTTTTTGATTTATTTATATATCTCAGATATTGTGGCGGCCGCTTTTTTTCCTGCTAACATCGACCCGACTATTACAAAGATACAAGGGCTTGGACTGTTTACGATTGGCTATTTCGCACGCCCGATTGGTGGCATTGTTTTTGGCCGTTATGGTGATATAAAAGGTCGCAAACCCATACTACTAATCAGTATATTAGTCACTGCACTCAGCCTATTGGCAATGGCAAGCTTACCTACTTATGCACAATGGGGTTTGATTGCACCCATCTTATTTATCACTTTACGATTTATACAAGGTATGGCATTTGGTATTTATGTACCACTCGCTTGGATTTTTGTAGCAGAGCATGTGCCACGGCTTTATTCATCGGTCGTCTGTAGTTATGTCAGTGCCAGTTTCTATGTAGGGGTATTATTCTCTAATGCCTTTTTTCTTTGGCTGACCAGTGCCATGACGACGGCGCAATTGGCTGATTACGGTTGGCGTTTACCATTTTTCATCGCGGCTGCCTTAAGCCTTATGCCATTATTGGCATGGCGATGGATTGATGAGTCGCCGTTTTTCCTTGAAATGAAAAACTCGCAACCAAACGACTATGTTGCCAAACCATTCCGCCTACTCTTCAAGCACTGCAAACATTCACTGTTTATTGGTATGATTCTCACGCTTATTGTTTCTAGCGTAACGACTGTGGTCGTACTCTTATTGCCTGATTTGATTGAGATGCACTTTACGTTAGATAGCGACCTGTTCGGATTTTCACACAGTCTAGGTATTATATTCATGATTCTTGGCTGTATTTTTTATGGAATAATCTCTAACCATCAAAATTTTGGTAAAATTTTGACCATTGGTTCTATTCTATTAATCGTCCAGATGCTGGCATTCTTTTATCATCTACAGTTGAGCGGTGACTACATCCTCATTATGTATGCGCTGTTAGGATTTTGTGCTGGCATCATTGGTATGATACCAGCCATTATCTTGCAGTTATTTCCAACCAATGTCAGACTCACAGGAATGGCTTTTTGTTATAATATAGCGTACGGCATTGTCGGGGTGTTAGTACCTTTCGGGCTTGGCTATGCCACTCTTTATGTGGCTTTCTCACCAGCACTCTACATTGCGTTCATCGGTTTTATTGGAATAATAATGGGCATTTACTTCTATAATTTGCCAGAAGCCAAAAAAATCGACCAGATTATCTAGATCGGGATACTCATTAAAATATTTGTACCGTTATTTGGTATAAACATTTTTGCACGAAACTCCACACCCTCAAAGATTAGAATATTAAGGCTTAACAATCATGGTTGATATGACCAATAAAAGACTCTCTGTCGCACCAATGATCGATTGGACAACCACAGATTATCGGTACTTTGCACGGCTCTTTAATCCACACGTGTATTTATATACAGAGATGATCAGTACGGGTGCCCTAATACATGGCAATCGCGCACGCCATCTGCGCTTTGATACACAAGAGCATCCGTTAGTGTTGCAGCTAGGTGGCGCTGACAACGGCGAGATGACTCAATGCGCTGAATTTGCACAGCAGCATGGTTATGATGAAGTCAATATCAACGTTGGTTGCCCATCAGATCGCGTACAGCATAATAAGATAGGCGCTTGCCTAATGGCAGAGCCTCATACAGTTGCAGACTTAGTCAAACATATGCAAGCAGCAGTCGATATTCCGGTGACGGTTAAGCATCGCATCGGTATTGATGACTTTGACAGTTATGAGTTTATGGTAGATTTTGTGCAGGCCGTCGCCGAGGCTGGCTGTACGCGATTCATCGTTCATGCACGTACTGCGTGGCTACAAGGGCTGAGTCCTAAGCAGAATCGCGAGATACCACCACTCCGCTATGAAGATGTGTATCGCCTCAAACAAGACTTTCCAGCACTTGATATTGAGATTAATGGTGGGATTGACACCATCGCTGATATTGAAACGCACTTGCAGCATATCGATGGGGTCATGATTGGACGAGCGTTTTATCACAATCCTTACTTATTAGCAGAAGCCAATAGTTTATGGAGCGACGAGCCAGCACCTAAACGCTCAGAGATTCTATCGCAGCTTTATCCCTACCTCGAAGAGCAACTCGCCAAAGGTGAGCCTCTACCTACGATGACACGTCATTATTTAGGATTGTTCCAAGGACTTATGGGTGCACGTAAATGGCGTCAGGCATTGAGTGGCAAACCTCAGCTGACCATTGATGATATCAAACGCGCGGCAGATGAAGTCTTCTTATTGAATCCTGATATGTAGTCGCTTTTATCATCATAAGAACGACAATAAAGATATATTCAAACGTTAGGAACCATAACTGTTTATTTAAGCTGCTTGCGCCATATATTGCCACATCGCCGCACCGTTATTAGCGATGTGCAATAGTATTGGCAATAATAACGACCCTGATTTGACACGTGCATAGCAAAATACCAATGCCAATACGACAATGGTGCTGATTTCATAAATACCATACTGCACATGGATCACTGCAAATATCAAACTGGTCACAATACTGGCAACGATTGCGCCTCGATACTTTGTTGAATAAGAGGAATCAGCGAACTGTTCTGCGATAGCCGTCCACAAGATACCACGAAAGACCAGCTCCTCATATAATGGTGCAACGATGACCATTGCAAAGACCAACAGCCATACCGAACTGACAGATTGGTATAGCGGATCCACAAATACCAATGGCGTCTCATCGAGAAAGTACGTCAACGCCTGACTGGCAATCATAAATATCAATAGCAGCCCAGCCATTTTCAGCCCTGCCGCAGGTGAAAATGACTTTAGCGCCAGATACTGACGCACACTGCCTCCCCTCAAACGAATGACAGAGACAGTAATCGCTGTTATTAACACACAACCTATAATGATAGAGAGGCTCACAACCGTGCCATCATTACCGCCAAATAAGAATATATCGCCTACTGTTGCGTTTTGAGTGGCAGGTAACACCAACTTGCCAGCGACATATATCCCTAATAACTGACTGATAAAAAACACCATCACCATGCCTACCGTCAGTAGGAATGCACCCAAGTGTGAAAACAGTGGTACATGGTTAAGCGATGCAACTTGCTTGTTTGCGTCAGTAGCATTTTTTAGCATAAAGTCGTTACTCAAAAGTCTGGTTTTCAGCCCATGTCTATAAAAATCATCAATAAGAATTGGCGACTATTTTAACAGTTGCTGCTCAATCAATGACAATACTTGCAGCGATACAGAGTCAGGATATTCAAGCGGGAACATATGACCACCTGCATGAGTGGTATAAGGCACCCCTAACCGTGCCTGCACTTGCTGAGGGAAGTGACGTTTTAAGAATATGCTGTCTTCACCAATAATCAAGGTAACAGGTACCTTAGGACCACGGTTTGGTGCCAGCCAATACCAAGATGGGTTGGTACGGAATACGGCAACTTCGCTAGATTTGGGAATGGCCAAGGTTACTTTACCGTCAGCACGTTGGTGTAAGCCATGGTCAATATAGCCTTGAAAACTGCGCTCATCAAAATTCTTAAAAAACCCCTTATGGCGCATCTGTTCATAAGCATCCGCTCGACTATCCCACACATCACGGCGGTGCTTAGATATTCCAGCGGGTGATAACTTATCCATCAAACGGTTCTTCATCAACGGCAGTCTGTCTGCTGTCTTTGCTAAATGCCAGAACAAACTGACCTTGCCATAAATCCAAGGTGGATCCATGAGGACTGCTTGCGCAAAGTACTTTGGCTCGCGATACAATGCTTGCATGGTACACATTGCCCCAAGTGAGTGACCAACTGCCACTACTTGTGTGACGCCATGTTTCTCACAAGCGCTTTTCACACTATCAATAATTTGGTTTGTGAGACTACGCCAGTGATCATCTACGGGATAACCTGGAGTATCGCCCAGCATTGCAATATATTCAATCGTGAAAAACTCTGCTAAGTTCTCAAAAAATGGCTGATAAACAGCACTTGGCATTCCGTTGGCATGCGCAAAATGAATAACAGGTTTGTTTGTTATTTTAGAGATAGGTAAAGTGGCAAAGGTCTGAAAATTGCGTTCATCAGTCATAACAGGCTCTCATCGAATCATTATGGATAGCTTATGTGTCATTTATCATGATTAAATCTGACATACCTGACATATCTAATATATAAATAAGAAGGCTGAGCATAATCATACGCTCAGCCTTATCAATCATACACAGTAAATCTAAAATACAAAATGCTTAACGCATCTCCACATTGCCATCTTCTTTTGTTAGGACATCAAGATTGACACTAGAACCAATGCCTGCACCTAACTTAATAGCAAAACGATCCATAAATGACTCAAAAGGATCTGTTGGGCTGTAGTTAATCGCCGTATCAAGATCTAACTCTTTTTCTAAGCTCGCGATGCTACCTTTCTTGTCTGCTAAACCAAGTTCGATAGACTGCTCACCTGTCCAAAATAGTCCTGAGAACAACTTGTTCTGTTCAGGATTTTTTAGACGGTCGCCACGGCCTTCTTTCACTGCATCGATGAAATGCTTGTGCGTATTTGCTAATACTTTTTCGACATGACCTTCTTCATAGTCAGTCAATGGACGCGATAAGCTTAAGATATCTTTATACTCACCAGCGGTCAAAGTGCGATCTTTTACGCCGACTTTATCCATCAAGCCTTCGATATTATAGCTCGACATAATCACGCCGATAGAGCCAACTAAACTTGATGGATTGACATAAATCTCGTCTGCTGCAGAAGCAATGTAATAAGCGCCAGAAGCACCAATATCACCAATCACTGCATAAAGCTTTTTGTCTGGATACTCTTGACGCAACTCCATCATAGTCTGCCAAATTTCATCAGACTGTACAGGTGAGCCACCAGGTGAGTTGATATCTAGCACAACAGCTTTTGAATTACTGTTTTCAAAAGCACGGGTCAATGCTTCGTTGACATCATAGGCATTGGCCACATCGCCGCTACTGATGACACCTTGTAGCTCAACCACGGCCAAATGTGGCTCACTGTTGTCGACTGCATCCATGCCTGTTGAGGCACTGCTGCAACCACGGCCAAGGGTCAAAAATATCAATAAGATATAACCAAAGGTCAATAATTTAAAAAAGATACTCCAGCGACGAGCGCGGCGCTGTTCAACCACACTAGCCAGCAATGTGTTTTCCAGCAGTCGCCACTCTTGTCCAGTCGGTTGGCTTGATTGCTGCATGGGTGCTGGCTGATTTGCCGAAGTGTCAGGACGTTTGTTAGGGTCTGGTGGCCAGTTGGGCATATAACTTCCTAAGTCAGAAACAATCTAAAACGATAAAAGAGATGATATAGAATATAAATGTAGTAAGAAGCTAGTTCTTACTCTCGACGCATTTGTAATGCAAGCGTCATTTATATTAATAGGTTGGTAAGTATGGTCGCATTTCCATCATGGTTCAATAGTATAACTGTGAAATATCACCATATTGTAACGCTAAGAGTATGAGCAATTTTTTGAGAGGTATTATTATAATTTAGTATGAGAATTTGCTCTGAGCGTTATCATCTATAGATAGTGCCACCTCCAGCGCTTTATCATCATAGGTCATGATGTCATTGATACTTTGAAGGCCTAGTACATTGGCGGTTATATGCGATGTACTGTGTCCCAGCCATGTGGTATTAGATGGCATTGTTCTTTGATTAATGGTTATTGGATTAATAGGTGTTTGACCAGTGGCTGCTTGATCAGATAGTGGCTCCATTGAACACAGCAACTCCCACATCTGCCAAATACGCTGATGAGTATCTACATTCAAAACCAGACGTGATGAAGTAGGCACTGTTCTATCCATCAATGGTGAAATATTTGATGGCAGTGTTTGTATAGCTGCAGGTAATGACCTGAGTGGATCAGCGGCATTATATCTTAATACTTGTATCGGTAGGCCAGTATCTATAGCGAGCGTGCAATCCCAAACACTTTCATCATCTATTGTGCGCCAACCTGTCAATGCTTGTATGAACAAGTCGCCATTTGGTAGCTGCCATGTTTTACCCTGCTCGCAACCTTGCACGCTAATATTTGACTTACTCTTAGATTGACTAGTGACCTTATATGAGCGCTGAAGTGCAGGCCAACGATCAAAACGCCCTGCCTGCCAGTACTGATTAATAGGTAGCTTCTGATTTAACTGTGCAACCGTCAATAGTAATAACTCAGAACCTGTAGTATTGATGTCAGCACGCTTATCATCAGTTGTCAGCGTAGCCGTTAATCCAACACTACCACTCTGTACGGTAATACCCTCTAGCTTATTAATCGATAAACTGCCCAATTGCTGCTCCAACATCGTCGAGAGCTTCTCTACCGTCAAGTTACTTGGCATCGTTCGCGTGGCTTTCGGTCTATGATCAGCTAAAAACAGCCAACTGACACTCTCATTATTGGTATTTTCAGAATTGATAATAGGATATTGCAACAAAGCGGCGCTTATATATTGATCGCCCGTTGGTAGTATATATAACGTTGGCGTCATCGTTAGTGATTGCTGATTGGCATAGACCGTCATCATTAGCATAGTCAATGGCGGCAACACTAGCCAACGACTGACAAACCCACGTGGTAACAGCCAAGGCAAGATGCTCAGCAATACCATTAACAAAATCGCCATATTCACTGGTGTATAGAGCCATGCTTCTGACAATGAAGGTAATGACGTTAGCCATATCATTAGCTCATGCAAGCTTGCAATAATGGCAATGACTAGCGCCCAAATACTATCGGCGATAGTAGGTGAAAACAGATAAAAAAGCCCTGCCAGCAGATTGAGCGGTACAATCACCCAACCAAATAAGCCGATAGCAAATAGATTGATGAAAAGTCCCCATAGTGAGGCCTTGCCGAACAGCAGTAACGTAATAGGCAGTAAAGTAATAAACAACCAAAACTGTAGTTTAAATATGCGTCTACCTATCATCCAAATACGTTTAGCCAAGCCATTTATGGCATTGGATTTATGGGCGCCAGCTTGATGAGTAAATACAGAGGCTTGCCTATATTTATAGGATGTGTCTTCGTATTTGAGTAGCAGTGCCACTGCGATAAAAGACAACCAATACCCTGCTTGCCATAGCACATAAGGATCAAGCCATGCCATTAATACTGCCAGTGCAAACAATACACGCATAGTACTGATAGGTAATAAGGTTAAACGCATCAAGCCTATTGCCAGTAGCATCCACGCAGTACGGGCAGCGGGCACATCAAACCCTGTGAATAATGCATAGACAAAAGCAGCACCAATCATCACCCACCAACGCACTTGCCAACGTGGTATATAGCGATAAACAACTGGACAGAATCGATCAAAAAGTAAAACCGCACCTCCAGCTAGGACAATCGCTAAAAACAATACATGCGTCCCTGATATTGCCAGTAAATGCGAGATACCTGCCAGCTGATACAAATCCTTAGTATCGCGATTGATTAAACTGCGGTCGCCTGTCAATAAACTGAGCGTGACGGCTTTTGCTTGCTGCTCTGCTGTGGTTTTATCACTCCAATCGGTATGAAAATGCTGCCGCAATTGCCAACGCCCTTGGTCAATACGAGTACGCAAACGTTGAAGATAGCTATCGGAAGTAGGTGCTATGTTTGACGATTCACTATCGCCATCAGTAACGGGCAATGTACTAGCCGCCAATATATTTGCGATACCATCAATATGACGACCTCGCAGCCAACGATAGCTATCAAAACCAGACGGATTGTTTAGGGCTTGTTCAGAAGTAGCCAGTGGTGCAAGCGTCAAACTCATAAACAACTGATCACCTGGCTGCAAATGATTTAATTTTGTAAACTGATGATTATCTGGAGACGTTGTAGATAGGGATTTTTTTGGATAAGCATTGAGTAATACACGGTACTCTATACCCTTATTGCCATTGTCACTGCTATCTGAATAGTTATCATGCGACGTATCATTATTTGAAGTATTGTCACTTAGGCTATTTTTGCCATCGCCTAAAAAACCAACGGTAATATCATCTAAGTCTTGCGATGTTAACTCTGATACCAGCGGTGATATATGACTAATAACCGCCACTTGTCGATAGCCACTCTCTGTATTTGCATCATAGACGCTATCACTTATCCCCTCAATGGTCACCAACGCTTGCACACGCATACTATCAGTGACGGCTGTCATTTCTGCTTGCTGGTGGCTGAGTAAAGCTTGCATCGTGCTACCAATAAGCAATCCAATCGCTAATATAGCGACTACCAAATGATGAGCAATACGACATAATAGTTTAGGATAAAGTGGAGAATAGCTAGAATGTTTTTGCGAGGAACGGTTAATATTGACGGAAGGTATATTGAATTGAACAAGGATAATCAAAACGATAGCAAGCGCCATTAGGGCTAAAGGTACGATAGAGACGTTAGCAATATCCATGGACAACAGACTCATTGGCATATTATCTGAAACTGCCAACACGCCCATCATAGTGCTAATAATCAAGCTACAGATTAACCAATACACCAGCACTCCTTGCTTGATGATATAAATATTATGATATGACTAAATATAGTCATTGGTTACGATGGGCAGCAACCTACCATCATAAACAACCTGCCACCACAGAGAAGTATTGGCATAAAATCGAGTCCAAACGAGCGGTAGCTAATACGTCATACAATGGCATTTATATTTATATTACCCTATACTGCTCATACATAGTACGATGACGATATTCTGACATTATCATACTATATAATTTCACCCGTATTTTTTATTAATAATATTACCTTATAACAGTCCATCAAGATAATTGGTCGGGCTGTAGTTAACGATTAAAGGCAATCTTGTGCCCCAAAAACGTCTAAAAAGCCTGCTTCCTACACCAGAGAAAATTCTAGAAAGTCGCACATTAAAACTGTTTGCACCGCATTTAGCTGATCCACGATTATGGCACTTTAATCGTCACAGCCTAAATAAAGCGGTCTACATTGGTGTGCTTAGCGCATTTTTTCCATTGCCGGGACAGATGCTAATAGCGTTGGTTGGTTCATTAATCTTCCGTGCTAATGTTCCGATGGCGCTCGGTTTGACTTGGATTACCAATCCGCTTACTAGCTTGCCTATTTTTTATGCTGGTTATTACATCGGCGCCAAAATTATCGACGCACCCGTGCTCAGTCTTCGACTTATTGGACGAATGATCGCTGATTTTAGTTTATGGGTATTGTCAGATGGTGCCAATCCATTTATTACCTATCGCGGCACTGTATCGATTGCGGCATTTTGTATTGGACTCACGATTTTAGCAGTGTTGACTAGTATTATTTGTGGGTTAGCATTCAAAGCTATTTGGCGCTATAAAACGGTTGTCAGCTGGCAAAACCGTCAGGATATACCTTCTGACAAACCGCCTGAATCCTAAATTATGCTAGATGCCATTAGATTATAGATTACTAACAGCATCAACTGTCTGTACGCTAGGCTATCTACACTACACGTCTTTGCTATTTTCTATAGCTTCCGTGATATTACTGGTGAGATTGCTATCCATCACAAAGACCTCAATCACCTCTTCACCTTTGAATAGTGTATAGCGTTTGCCTGTTGCACTATCTTGGGCTTTGAGATCGTAATCAACACCAGCCAGAGTTATAGCATCAAAGACAGGTGTCAGCAGATCTATCTGTGCCTGTCTATTAATCGTATCGAACAATGCCGGATCCATATAAGAATGTAGCGGCGCATTACCTTCTTCGGCACTGCCAAAAGCTTCGATTGGATCTTCATTTTCATTCATCATGTTTATCCTTGTCAGACATAAGGGGCTTAATACTGTTCCCAATGACCATTGCGCAATAGTAGCTGACGATCTGCCAATGCGGCCAGATTGCGATCATGCGTCACCATCAATAGTGCCGTTTGCATCGTGTTTTGTAATTCGGTCAACAGTCCGAAAACGCTTTGGGCATTATCATAATCCAAATTACCGGTTGGCTCATCTGCTAAGATAAGCGATGGCTTGGTTACAAGTGCACGGGCAATCGCCACACGCTGACGCTCACCACCTGATAACTCGCCTGGTCGATGCATCAAACGATGCTCAAGACCGACACTTTCTAGGATATCAATCGCTTGTTGACGTGCTTCAGTTGTTGATACTTTTGGTCGCATCAGTAGCGGCATAGCGACGTTTTCGATAGCCGTAAATTCAGCCAACAGATGATGAAACTGATAAATAAACCCTAAATGCTTGTTACGCATCGCACCACGTTCGGTTTCATTCATGCTATTTAATAATTGACCATGTAGCCACACTTCACCCGTAGTAGGTGTATCAAGACCGCCTAGCAAATGTAGCAATGTACTCTTACCTGAGCCACTGGTACCAACGATAGCAATACGTTCGCCAGCCTTAACCGTCAAATCCAAGCCAGTCAATACTTGCGTACTGACTGCCCCTTCATCATATATCTTGTTGATGTTTTTCGCCTCTAAAATGGCAGACATGGTATTTCCTTTATTCTATTTATATAGTTGATACTTTATAAAATTATTTACTCATAACGCAATGTTTGTGCTGGCTGAATTTTAGCCGCGCGACGTGCTGGATAAATCGTTGCCAAAAAGCTCAATACAAACGAGGCACCAGTAATCAACACCACATCTAGCAAACGCAACTCTGATGGCAAATAGTTCACAAAATACGCATCAAATAGGTTCAGGTTAAAGACTTGATTGATGAAACCCAAAATATCGCTGACTGTGAGGGCAAATATCACACCCAATATCGTGCCAGCAACCGTACCGATGACACCGATGACCACACCTTGAACCATAAACACTTGGGTAATCAAACGAGGTGATGCACCAAAGGTTTTTAAGATTGCAATGTCCGCTTTCTTATCAGTGACAAGCATGACGAGACTAGAAACGATATTAAAGGCTGCAACTAATATAATCAAAAAGAGCAGTAAGCCTACCATCGCTTTTTCCATCTGAATGGCACCAAACAGATTGCCATGAGTCTGTGTCCAATTATTTGGATACAATCTATCAGGGGCAATCGCAGCTGCTTTCTCTGAGGCAATTGGCGCAGTAAAGATATCGTTGAGCTTCATACGGACACCCTGCGCACCCTCTGGCAAACGTAACAGTTTTGCAGCATCACCCATAGGAATAAAGGCCATCAGACTATCGACTTCTGGACTGATGGTGAAGATACCCGTCAAGGTAAAGCGCTTAAATCGCGGTATGACACCGGCTGCTGACGGTGATGCCTCTGGCAGAACTAACGTGACTTTATCACCGAGTTGCAATCCTAATGATTGCACCATCTCTTCACCCAGCACAATACTAAAGTCACCGTTTTGCAAGGTATCAATACTACCCTCAACCATGTGCTCATTGATAATAGAGACCTTTTTTTCATACTCAGGTTCAATACCTGTGACCATAATCCCTGCAACCTGACCATTTGAGGTCAACATCCCTTGCAGTTGGATAAATGGCGCTACTGCTGCCACTTCTGGGTCTTCTTTGATCTTGTCTGCCAACTGTTCCCAGTCACTAATAATCTCGGATGAGACGACCGTTGCTTGCGGGACCATACCCAAAATACGGGTTTTTAGCTCCCGATCAAAACCATTCATGACCGACAACACCGTGATTAATACGGCAACCCCAAGAGTCAAACCAATCATCGAGATCAGCGATATAAAGGAGATAAAACCATTACTACGCTCTGCTCGGGTATATCGTAAGCCGATAAATAACGCTAAAGGACGAAACATATTCAAACTCTTTATCTTATCTACGTGCGACTTTATATATAGTCGGTTCAATATAATTTGGATACAAGGAAAGCGAGTGAAAGTACTACAAATAGTAAACTAAGCGAGACTGACACCGTATCCAACTTATAAAGTATTGGCTATATGCTATAAAACGAGCACACAAACTGGGTTTCAGACGGGCTTAAGACAGCCGTCAAAAGGGAGCTAGTTTGACACAAATCGGCTGATATGTGCCAATCATTAGCAAAAACTGAGTATGTTTTTTGCTAAAAAATAGGGTTTTGTTACTATTTTTTATGTGGGACTTGCTATTACTTGCGTCAATACCTATATATTGTATGCTAAGGACAATTGTCATTACCCATTCATTGTAGTTTGTTGACCTTTTGCTGATGACAACGTTGCTAGCCATCATAGACCCATATTTAGCATAGTAGGTTATGATGACCAGCAATCGCAGCTTTAGCGACAGACTTCACGCTGACTTAATTTTGAGTACTCTCATGACCATTAATTACCAATATAAAAACATCCAATCTCCTACTAAGGTAACCTTAACTGACGAACAATCTGCAGGTCACGCTGATCATTGGCGAATTTTGACTGATGATATGAGCCATGACGTACCAGAATGGCTACAGAAAATGATCGAACAAGCAGCGATGCCTAAAGGTCTTAATAGCAATGTCAGCTCGCAAGACAGCTGCCTATTACTATCTGAAAATCAGCCCTGTCACATCAATCAAGTGTTGGCGATGAAAAATGGTAAGCCTGAGTGCTTTATCAATGCCTACCCTTGTGTCGATAGCCCATATGGTTTGAATTGTAAAATTGAGCGTATCATCGCTAATGACAAATCACATGATGCTGTACTACGCTTACATACGGCTGATGGCAGTATCATTTATGCATTTGATCAGCTTTATACCACCAATCGTCATTTATATCAGCGAGATACGTCGTACTTCGTAAACCTTAGCGCTTGGGCGCACGAGATCAAACACAGCGAACAAAACGAAGTGATTATGGTCGAAGATCAAGAGTCGATTCGCTATCATCGTGCCTTTAATGACATTGTTGCCGCCAATGATGGAAAGATACCAGACGATTTACAAGAGCAAATCAAAGAATGGAAACCTGAGACCAAAGAACAGATGGCGCCTGTCGAGATCAACTTAGGTCATATGTGTGCATATCTCTTTGGCGATACACTAGGACAAGAAGACGAAGCATGGTGTCAAGGTCAAGTGCTTGGCAAACAAGAGACTGTCTTCAATGGCAAATCTATTATTTTGTTTGATGTCGTCATACTACGTGAACAAGACGCAGATCCATTTGTGATACGTGTTGGTGCGCTCAACACCGCAGAGACAGCCATCATTAAAGTGCATGATTATATACAAGCCAACGTTTGGCTACAGGCGGCTATCTATAAGCAAAACCAAAAAAGCACAACACAACAATCAAAAGCTAGTTAATCAAACAAAAACATGTTGCTATTAAATCTATCAATAAAAAAGCCTCTAATATGAATTAGAGGCTTTTTTTATGTCAACTAGGGCGTATCACATAAAACCATGTGAATATAAAACTACGCCATAGTCGTCATAGATTTGATACGAGAGTACAGTTCTTTTTGTTCAGTGCTTGGGCGAGCAGTCTGTACTGCCATCAATTGTGACATATCGCCTTCAACACGAATTTTACCGCTCATAAATGCACCCATGATTTGATTGGTATCAAAATCAGTGATGATAGATTGCAAGATACTGCGATCAAGTAGCAAGGTAGTGGTCGCCGCGTCATTTAATCCGCGATGTAATAAGCCATTAGTGAAGTTGGCTTCAATATCTTGATCCGTATCAGATAATTTCAAGTTGACGATCATATTTGCAAGTGCTGGCGGTAAGTTAAGCTCGCCCGCTTCTTGACCCATTTGCTCAACTTGCTCAAACCATTCATTTGTCAAAAAAACTGCCATATTATTGTCCTTAATTAGTATTATGTGAGGCTAAGGTTTTATTCACCCTCGCCTGACTGAACATCAAATTATAAAATAGTTTCTGATAGCAACGATATAAAAACGCTGCTACCCATCATATTTAGCCTCATTATAAGGGTCGACTTGATGATAAGTAAAACTTATTTACATGACTCATGCTGCCATTGTTACAAGATTCTTTTTCATACTGACAGTAACGTATGACAATCACTATCCATTTCTAACCAAAGACCGCCTCTAGAATCATGACAAAATTGTGTATAAAATAGGTGGATAGCGTAGCAATAATAAGTTGCTCGCTAGAGTTTTTACCAAAGAGTTTGTATTTTGCCGCATAGTTCTGATGATATTTGATTAGGATTGCGTTACAATACCCTTAAACAGAGTCGGGAGTTTTAACTAAACATTACGTAAACATGTTTTTTTGTCAGCCGCCGCTAGCATACGTCTATGGTCAGTGCATTTTCATGGCCCTATGGATATTGGTATCTATCTTCATTGGTACAGATTTATTGGTAATAATTAAGATAAATACTTAGCCTCATTAGATGTTTGATGCTCAAAAACGGCGCATTTTCTTATTCACCTTAACAGTTATTAATAATCCTACTATCGATTGGCCATGAGCGCTGTAATTTTAAATGCCTCTGTACATGAGCACCAGCCAATATATGGCTTAGATTGATAGCTAATAACGTTAAAACTATAAGCAATCCAAAAAACAGCATGTACCGCAACTACTATTTGACCATCAATTATTATGATGCAAATAGTGCGGAGAGTTAGTTAATTCTGTTGATAATTCGGGCTGTAAAGGAATCATCCAATGAGTTTACAAAACACAGCAGTCGCCCCAGTGGACCGTGAGTACGAAATTACTATCGTAAGATTTTTTGCGATAATGGCCGTAGTTTGGGGCATCGTCGGCATGAGTATTGGTGTGTTCATTGCTTCACAGTTAGCATGGCCAGCACTCAACTTTGACATTCCATGGCTGACTTTTAGTCGCCTAAGACCGCTTCATACCAATGCGGTCATTTTTGCGTTCGGTGGCTCTGCCCTGTTCGCAACGTCTTACTATATTGTTCAACGTACCTGTAAGACAAGATTATTTGCGCCTTATTTAGCTTGGTTTACCTTTTGGGGTTGGCAAGCGGTTATCGTATCAGCAGTTATTACCCTTCCTCTAGGTTTGACCTCGACTAAGGAATACGCTGAGCTTGAGTGGCCAATCGATATTTTGATTGCTTTGGTATGGATATCTTATGCCATTGTCTTTTTCGGTACGCTCATCAAACGTAAAACCTCACATATATATGTAGCTAACTGGTTCTTTGCAGCTTTTATTATTACGATTGCACTACTGCATATCGTAAACAGCATGGCGATTCCTGTTAGCGCATTTAAATCTTACTCGTTATTTGGCGGTGCAACTGATGCGATGGTGCAATGGTGGTACGGACATAACGCGGTAGGTTTTTATCTAACGGCAGCATTCCTTGGGATGATGTACTACTTCGTTCCAGTACAGATTGGCCGCCCTATTTACTCGTACCGTTTGTCTATCGTTCACTTTTGGGCATTGATTGCTTCATATATGTGGGCTGGTGGTCACCATTTGCATTATTCAGCGCTTCCAGATTGGACGCAGTCATTAGCAATGGTATTCTCAATCATCCTATTTGCACCATCTTGGGGTGGTATGATTAACGGTGTACTAACGTTATCGGGTAGTTGGGATAAGTTACGTACCGATCCAATCATTCGCTTTATGATTGTTGCATTGTCGTTCTACGCCATGTCGACGTTCGAAGGCCCAATGATGTCTATTAAGACAGTCAATGCGCTATCGCATAACACGGATTGGACAGTAGGACACGTACACTCAGGTGCGCTTGGCTGGGTTGGTATGATTACTATTGGTTCACTATACGTATTGTTACCACGTATCTTCAACAAACCAAAAATGTACTCTATTAGCTTAATCACCACGCATTTCTGGTTAGCGACTGCAGGAACGATCTTCTATATCGTGTCTATGTGGATTTCAGGTATTGGCCAAGGCATGATGTGGCTTGCTACCAATCCAGATGGTACTTTGGTATATAGCTTCGTTGATACTGTTGAGTTCTCACATTTCCCATATATTGGTCGTGCTTTTGGTGGCTTCTTATATGTGTCGGGCATGTTTGTGATGGCATATAACGTTTATAAAACACTTAAGATGCCAGAAGGTAAGCCTGTAGATGTGGCTGATCCAACGGATCATGAAACTAGTGTTGATAAACCTTCAGCAGCTAACGTATAAGGAGCTATCATGGCTGGTACACCGCATGAAATTATTGAAAAAAATACAGGCTTGTTGGTCATCGGTATCGTTATTGCTATTAGCTTTGCAACGCTAGTTGAAATCGTACCATTAATATATGACAACAAGGGTCCTGAAGAAGGCGGGGTTAACGCTCCCCTTCCCACTATGGAACCTTGGACTGCACTAGAATTCGAAGGCCGTGACATTTATATTCGTGAAGGTTGTCACGTATGTCATACCCAAATGATTCGTCCGCTACGTGCTGAAGTTGAACGTTATGGACCATACTCGCGTGCTGCAGAATCAACGTGGGATCACCCATTCTTATGGGGATCTAAACGTACTGGACCTGATCTAGCACGTGTTGGTGGACGCTACTCTGAAGACTGGCAAAAGCAGCATTTGATCAATCCACGTTCATTGGTTCCTGAATCAGTAATGCCTGGCTTCCCTTGGCTTGCTGAGAATGAAGTGGATGGTGCAAACATTCAAGAAAAAATGCGCCTATTCCGTGATCGCTTTGGTGTTCCTTATACTGAAGAAGATATCGAAGGAGCGCCAGATGCTGTTCTTGGTGCCACTGAACTTGATGCTTTGGTTGCCTATCTACAGCAACTAGGCACCGCGATGGAAGGACAGCGCTAATGGGTATTGGTGAATTACAAACAATTGCGACCGTTTCTGCCTTTATTGCCTTCGTAGGTGTTGCATGGTGGGCGTATTCGCCAAAAAACAAAAAACGCTTCGAAGAAGATGCACAACTTGCGCTTGATGATGAAGATATAAAGTCTTTGTCTGAAGAGCAGCGCAATAAGGATAAATGATGACATTTTTTTGGAGTTCTTGGATCACGCTAATCAGTATCGGCTGCTGGCTTTTTATTCTTGGGGTTCTGTTATTTGTTCTAAAATACAAACCTGACGTAGAAGAAGATGGCACCACTGGTCATGAATATGACGGCATCCGAGAATACGACAAACCATTGCCTAAATGGTGGCTAGTGATATTTTTTGGTTCGATCGTTTGGGGTGTTGCTTATTGGGTATTTTTCCCAGCTATGTTCCCCAAACATTGGGAAGGAATTGCCACGGTAGAAGTCGATGGTGAAACGGTACCGTGGACCTCTCATAACGAGCTAAATAGTGAGCTTGAACAGAACAACAAAGTATTTACGGCTAACTTTGAACAGAATATCTTAGCGAAAGCAGATGCCAGTGGTGCAACATCAACGTTAGCCACACTTGCAGATATGCAATCGACTTTGCGTCATAGCGAAACAGCACCAGCAGACTTAAAAGCTCAGATTGATGGCAAAGTTGCAGAACTTGCACCTTATGTTGAGAAGCTATCTGAAAATCCAAATGCTTTAAAAGTTGGTAGCCGTTTATTTTTACAGAACTGTTCTGTATGTCATGGCTCTAATGCTAAAGGTGCAACAGGTTATCCAAATCTGACTGATAATGATTGGTTGCATGGTGGAAAGCCAGAAAATATCTTGCTGACCTTACATAACGGCTGGCACATTGGTGTAGATTACAAGAAAGAACCTGCAAAACTACCAATGCCTGCTTGGCGTGAAAACCTTGGTGAAGATGGTGTGCGTGCGGTTGCTGAGTATGTACTATCAATCTCTGGCAATCAAAACGATTACGATCTAGACCAAACGTTAGTTACACAAGGTAAGACGTTATTTAATCAGCCTACTAACTGCGTACTTTGTCATGGTCCAGAAGGCAAAGGTATGGTATCTACAGGTGCACCAAACCTAACAGATAACATCTGGCTGTTCGGTGGAGAGCGTGAAACTATTCGTGACACCTTACGTTATGGTCGTGCTGGTGTAATGCCACAATGGCAGACTAAACTGGGGAATGAACGTATTATGCTGCTTGCGGCCTATGTTTATTCATTATCAGATAAGACAACACCACCTGTGACACAGCAAACTGCTGCTCCTGCTCCAACTGCAGAAGCTACTGCTAACTAATACTTTTAGTAGATTGCTCTGTAGTAAATGAATGAGATTGAAAAAAGGGAGAACTGTTATTGCAGTTCTCCCTTTTTTATATACTTTTGCTAGCATGTGTATGAAATTTGGATACTGGCTAGTGCATAACTGGCATATTTTTAGAGTAAGATATTAATTGCTTTTTATTATTATTACCCCATTTATAGTAAGGAGAATGCTAAAATAGCCGCACTCAAAAACAGCTCATTAATCGCTGATTTATGGAGCTATTTTTCATTTTCATGAAGTCATTCGTAATCGATCATTTGGTAGATGGTTTAACAAAGATTTATCCGCTACCTACTGACATTGATAACATCGTTCGCTCATACATCTTATGATTAAAGATGTTTGTTCATCATGCCAGCAAACTGATTCTTTTTTTAAAGAGGCACGTTTATGTCAGCACAACAACCCAATAAAATCCCTGTACAGCAAATTGACTTGGATGCCACCAAGCACCGTGTTCATCCTAGGTTTATCAAAGGCTTTTATCAAAATATCCGCATTATCACAATGTATGCCCTATTGGCCGCTTTTTTGCTTTTGCCATGGCTACGTTATAATGGCAGACAAGCAATATGGTTTGATGTTCCCTCGCAGCATTACTATATTTTTGGTACGACATTTCTGACTCAAGACTTTTATTTCATTGCTGCTTTTGCCATTATTGCTGCATTTATGCTATTTATGGTGACCGTTTATGCAGGCCGCGTATGGTGTGGTTATGCTTGTCCACAGACGATTTGGACACACCTGTATCAGTATGTTGAAAAGTGGATCATTGGTGATCGCAATAAGCGTATAAAGTTCGATAAAGAACCAATGAGCGCGCAAAAAGCCTTTAAACGCTCTGCTGTATATTTTATTTGGTTTGTACTTTCAGTTATCACAGCGGCGACCTTTGTAAGCTACGTCGCTGGAACAGATTATCTGTATCAAAGCTGGCAAATGATTGGTGTTGTCCCAATTCCTGATTGGCCAACATGGGTATGGGTATCGATGTTTATTTTCACCTTTGCCACCTATGCCAATGCAGGTTATATGCGTGAGCAGATGTGTATCCAGATCTGTCCTTATGGCCGCTTTCAGAGTGTCATGTTTGATAAAGATACCTTGGTTGTATCTTATGACTATGAGCGTGGTGAGCCACGTGGCACACGCAAAAAAGGTACAAATCCTGAGCATTTGGGCGACTGTATTGAGTGTACGATGTGTGTGCAGGTCTGCCCCACTGGTATCGACATTCGAGATGGTTTGCAGGTGGGTTGTATTCAGTGTGCCGCTTGTATTGATGCCTGTAATGACGTTATGGATAAAGTGGGCTACCCTCGTGGGCTCATCCGCTACACGACAGAACGACAGCTGGCAGAAAAAGAAGATACTCGTGTATTCAGTCCACGCTTATTTGCTTATTTAGCTGTTATTTCTATTTTATGTGGTGGTCTAGTTTATGCATTGACGGATCGTGTGCCCTTAGAGATTGATATTCGTCGTGACCGTAATCAGTTGTCATCCATAAACAATCAAGGCATGATTGAGAACAGTTATATTGTTAAACTGACCAATAAAACGCAGAATCCTCATGCTTATAAAATAACATTAGCACCGAAAGATGGTTTGAGTTTAGAGCTACGATTTAATGACGTACCACTAGAGGCAGGCGAAAGCTTCGATATGCCAGTTAGCATTTATGGAGATCCAGATGTTATCGATTTCGAACAGACGCCAGTCACTCTAAATGTGACCAGTGAAGATGGACAATACAAAGTCAGTAAGCAGAATGTCTTTACTACTCAATAAGCTTCAATAAACTATTGAGTGCTTCGCTAGGGCGTATCTTCATTTTAAAAATGGTGATAAAACTGAGATAAATTGCTGCCAAACAAGAAAAATAGCGCAGATAATATCGAGATATTAACCAGTTATTTGACGATGTTTGGCAAGATTTAGCCATTTTTAGCCCATTTAGATGCCTATCGAGTGAATTGAAGACACGCCCTAGTATATAATTATACATATTACCTGTTAGTCTATGACTAGCAGGTAAACCGTTTATCATTACATTGGCAGCATGTAGCCGTCAGATGGTTCGTTGATACAGTTTATAGATGTCTGACAAACCAGATATCTGATTAATAGGTACTTTATGTCTACTCCAGCATCAAACTTTAAGCATCAAGACACTCAGCCATGGTATAAAAATTACATGGTCGTTATCTTTGTGATTGGCATGCCAGCATTTGTGGTAGTGGCCTGTATCTACTTTGTTTATTACTCTTATCAGATTCGGGACAGTGTCGTACGTGACGATTGGTACATGGATGGCAAGACCCTTTATCAAGATGTGTCACGTGACAAGCTGACTTATGATTTAGACCTACATGGCAAAATGCAATTTGCTGATAATGGGGATGTTACCTTTTATTTAGATTATCCTGAGCAAAGCTTGCAATCAGGTAAATTATTGAATGGTACGCCGCTTGTTTATCCAGAACAGCTAGATCTGTCTATCTCGCATGCCACTGATATCAAAAAAGACCATGATGTGATACTAAAGCACCAAGAAGGTAATAAATATAGTGCGCGAGTCAATATGGATCCAGTAAAAGCCAAATACTATCTGCAAGTCAGTAATGGTGGTACAAACAACTGGCGTATGCAAGATGTCGCCAAGCTACCTCGTTCAAATGTTAGTTTTGTACCCTTACAAGCTTTCGAAAAAAAACAACCTGATTGATCAGACATAATCTGAAGACGTAAAAAAACCAGCCATTAGTAGATAATGAGCTGGTTTTTTATAGTCAATTTAAAGGTTTTAGCGATAGCTGGTTCAGTATAGAAACATCAAACAACTGGATTAATCGTTGGGATTTTCTGTGCTGTACGACTGACTTCTGACGCTTTATCCGATTCTGGCTGTTGCTGTTTATTACTCATAAACTTCGGACTAAACGTTTGGGTCTTTGGTGATATAGGCAAGCCAATTTCGGCAAGACTATCGGTCTGCCCTGCTTGAATATTATCCCCTTCAAACAAACGCTCGTTGTCATCACGATCAAGACTCAACCCTTCAAAGTCAAACAGTTCACGATCGGCTAATTGCGATGGGGCAACGTTTTGCATCGCTTTAAAGATAGACGCCAAACGCTGTGGATGAGCATCGTCCCATTCTCGCAGCATATCATTGATAATGGCTCGTTGTAGATTGGTTTGGCTACCACACAAGTTACATGGAATGATTGGGAATTCTTTCAATTTGGCATATTCAATGATGTCTTTTTCTTCGACATAAGCCAGCGGGCGAATAAGCATGTTTTGCTTATCATCGCTCAGTAGCTTAGGTGGCATAGACTTGAGCGTACCACCATGGAATAAGTTTAAAAAGAACGTGGCCAACATATCATCGCGGTGATGACCCAGTGCAATCTTGGTGGCACCAATCTGCTTCGCAAAGCCATATAGCGAGCCTCGACGCAAACGTGAGCAGGCAGAGCAATAAGTCTTACCTTCTGGTACCACGCTTTTAACGATACTATAAGTGTCTTTTTCTAAAATATAGTGAGCAATGCCTTGCTCGTTCAGATATGCGGGCAAAATATCTTCGGGATAGCCAGGTTGTTTCTGATCGAGGTTCACCGCGACGATATCAAAACTAATCGGTGCAATGCGCTTGAGCAATAATAAAATATCAAGCAGCGTATAACTGTCTTTGCCGCCTGACACACAGACCATCACCACATCACCCTCTTCGATCATATTAAAATCACGAATCGCCCAAGATACTTGTCTACGCAGTTTTTTCTGTAGCTTGCGGAACTGTGCTGATTGAGTAGGTGATAACTGCTCCGCCATCAACTCATCCTCAGCGGCATCATCATCTTCCATGCCATCAGTCTCTAAAGTATAGTCAGCCATACCTGCATCAGCAGACATCTCATCAAACTCTGGCGTAATTTTTGGCGTAAACAAGGTCGCTGCGGTCATAAGTTACTCAATATCTTTACAAGGGTGATTTTGCTATACAGCAAACTGCTATTACAGTGCTGTCATACATGATGGGCAAGCACTAACACTGATGCTTTAAAAGCAGCGATTATAACAAAATTTGCTAACAGTTTGAAAAGAGGACATTAAATAATGGCTTCATGGTTCTGTAACGGTTGGATTTTTGCTAAAATAACCGTTTTTCGTAAACCAATAATAGATACCATTATGACTAACGTTACCTCACAAAGTACCGCCGATAACACAACGCTTGATAGCGAATTAGATAGCCTTCATAACTACCAAAATGCCGTCGTACTATTGTCAGGCGGGCTTGATTCGGTCACTTGTTTATATTGGGCAAAGGCACGCTATGCCTCTGTGACAGCCGTCAGCTTCAATTATGGTCAACGTCATAATAGTGAACTTGTCGCAGCCAAGACTATCGCTGAGACGGCTGAAGTTAATCACAGAATTATCGATATCGACATCGCTCAACTCGGTGGCTCATCCCTGACAGATCATAGTATGATCGTTCCTGACGGTGATTCAGATAAATTCCCTAATAAAAACCGTGACGAAATCGATAACGACGCTATTCCTAACACTTATGTACCTGCCCGCAATACCATATTTTTATCGTATGCACTAGCAGTGGCAGAAGTGGCTGATGCCAACCATATCGTCATCGGGGTCAGCTCAGTCGATTACTCAGGCTACCCTGATTGCCGTCCAGAGTATATCGCAGCGTTTGAACATATGGCCAACCTTGCTACAAAAGCAGGCGTCACCGGACACCATTTATCGATTCAAACACCATTACAGCAGTTGTCCAAAGCAAAAACTATTGAGCTTGGCTTATCACTCGGTGTCGATTATGGGCAGACCATTTCTTGCTACCGTGCCGATGAAAACGGCCTTGCTTGCGGTGTGTGTGATAGCTGTACATTACGTCGTCAAGGCTTTGAACAAGCTGGCGTTGCTGACCCTACCCACTATCAATCTTAGTAAATAGTATAAGCTGAGTCTTATTAAGATTCATACTAAATAATGGCAGTGCTCAACATTAGCGCAACATTCGCTTGCATTAACACAGCATGTCGCCATTGTATTTTAGTCAATATACTTGCTATGGTATGGGCGATTGCCTTTATTGAAAGACACAAGTGTCCATATCAATCATCAACTATTAGTGTTTTGCGTACAAAATATAAAAACTGATGCCACCTGTAAGAGGATGTTTATGAAGTTACTACCAATATTACCTTTAGCTCTAGCTGCTATTTTTGCGATGCCACAAGCGAACGCTGCTGATATCAAAAAAGAAAATATCAATACTTGCATTGATGGTGCGGTCAAATACAAAGTCGCGGATAAAGGCACTGCTACCAAGCTGTGTAATTGCACCATTGACGTCCGTAGCAACATGACCATCGGTCAAATGTGGGAAATAGAAAGCTACGCGCAAGATAAAAAAGACCCTTCTGGCCTACCCTATGTCAAAAAAATGCAAAAAGAGCTGCAACAATGCACCGTTGGCTTAGACTTAAAGCAGCCACAAAAACCTGCTTAGCCTGCAACTTGCTGAACATACAAAAGACTGGTCATTACCAGTCTTTTTTGTTGGGAATAGACAAGTAAAATGTAAAACTCATTATGAATTCTAATGAATCCCCCTATAATAAGAATACGATAACTAAATACAGCCAATATATAGTTGATTCAGTTTAAAGAAGAGACAAGGCAACCGATTGCAGATGTATATGTGATACGTCAAGCGAGGTTAACGCTGTCACTCCTTTATAGAGGGTTGACTATATCATCAAAATTAATAAGGACTTTATAATGGCAAAGCCAACCACAGAAAACCTCACACTACCTGAGTTCCCAGTCACGATAGTACGAGAGCTAGATGGCAACTTCGTCCATGACGAGATAAATTTAAAAGAGATGATCAGCAATACCAATAAAGGACTCATTCTTTACTTTTATCCAAAAGACAATACGCCTGGCTGTACCACGCAAGCGACAGAGTTTACCGCTCATCTCAATGATTTTGATGAACTAGGCTATGACATCATCGGTGTCTCACGTGATAGCGTTGAGTCTCACGAAAAATTCATCGCTAAACAAGACCTAAACATCGCGCTTATTAGTGATACTGACGAAAAACTGTGTCAGTACTTTGACGTTATTAAAGAAAAAAATATGTATGGGAAAATAACGCTCGGCTTAGTCCGTTCCGCATTTGTTTTCGATACGGATGGCACCCTAACTCACGCTCAGCGCAATCTACGTGCCAAAGGCTACACCGAACGGTTGCTTGAAATATTAGCACCTTAATCAACATAGCCTCTTAACCAATATAGCCATAAATCACGACAGTCATAAATGATATAAAGTTACTTTTGTATAAAACCATTTTTATATAAAGTCACTTATATATAAAGTTACTTATATACAAAGTCACTTTAAAATAAGCGCTGACAATAACGACAATAATAACGCGGTGCCAAATACCAATAAAAGCATTCAAGGCTACCGCCTCTATAATGTGAGAATACTATGAATAAACAATCTGAGACTGGTGTTGATAATGCAGGACCCAAAGTCACTCGCAAAGTATCTGTAGCCGTCATCGGTGCAGGTACCGCTGGTCAAAATGCCTTTCGCCAAGCCAGCAAAATTCATGACGACATTGTCATTATCAATGATGGCTTTTGGACAACCACTTGTATCCAAGTCGGCTGTATGCCAAGCAAACTGTTGATTGCAGCCGCTGAGCGTGCTCATGATGCTAAAAGTTCTGCTAAGTTTGGTGTTCATGCTACCGTTCAGATAGATGGCAAGCAAGTCATGCAGCGTGTCCGTGATGAGCGCAATCACTTTGCTAGCTACATCAAAAAGCAAGTCGAGGGATGGCCTGACGATAAGAAGATAGATGGTCGTGCTCATATCAATAAGCAGGGGCTTATCGAAGTCAATGATGAACTAATCGAGGCAGAGCAAATCATTATCGCGACTGGTAGCTCTCCGTTCATTCCAGACGGTTGGACGGATAAGCTGGGCGATACGATACTCACTTCTGATAGTGTCTTTGAGCTCACAGATTTACCAAAGTCAATGGCAGTCGTTGGCGCAGGTGCGATAGGGTTAGAAATAGCTCAAGCGTTGACACGTTTGGGCGTGGACGTGACATTATTCAATCGAGTCAAACGTGTTGCCGGACTCAAAGATGACGATATCAATAACAAAGCGATTGATTGCCTGAGTGGTGAGTTAACCATGCACTTGGGTAGTGAGATTAATAACGTCGGTACCCAGACAAATGCAGAGCATAAAGCAGCATTTATTGATTATGAAGACAGTGCTGGCGAGTCGAAACAATGGCAAGGTGAATACGTACTGGTCGCAACAGGACGCCGTAATAATATCAAACAGCTAGGCGTTGAAAACCTAGGTGTCGAACTTGATGACAAAAATCGCCCAAAATATTTGAGTAAAAAAACAGGCAAGATTGGTGATTCAAACGTTTATATTGTGGGTGATGCCAACACACATATTCCATTGCTACATGTGGCCAGTGATGAAGGCTATAGTGCGGGAAGTATGGTTTGCGAAAACGAAGAAAATGCCTATATTCGCCCGCCCGCCACACCCTTCTCTATCGTGTTTTGCTCACCGCAAATCGTCAATGTTGGTATGTCCTTACCAGAAATTCAACAAGACTCAAATCTAGAGCATGTGATCGGCAGCGTCAGCTTTGACAATCAAGGCCGTAGTCGTGTGATGGGCGTCAATTGTGGTCTATTACATATCTATGGCTGTAAAAAAACGGATAAGATTTTAGGTGCTAGCATGGTGGGCCCTGACGCTGAATATATTGGTCATATTTTGGCATCAGCGATTACCAATGATTTGAGTGTCAAAGACATGCTTGACACGCCTTTTTATCACCCAACGATATTGGAAGGTCTACGCACTGCTTTACGTGATGTACAGCATAAAATGGAGATACCTTATCAGTATCAAGATACTCAGAAAAATAGCTCTTAATTATCAGCTCAGCCGCACCTGCAAAACAGGTATACTCAGTGTCAATCAGCACATCTCTTGTGTTTGATTGCACTGATGATTTAAGGTAACTTATAATCCTATATCTTATGTTAAATACTTTGCATATACCAAAATCTGCATGGACCAAAAAATGCCAATCGCTAGTATTACTGATTTTTTCAAAGAGATCATACGTGATCTCCATACTAGCCTCTATCTTGCGCTTGGTGGATCTGCAGATGAAGAGTCACTTGACTGGTCATCTCAAGCAGTGGATCTGGCAAGTACTGGCATCAAAATCCTAATACTGCTTGCGGTATTAGGGTTTTTTTATTGGTTGGCTATTTATATCCTCAAGCAAAGCAAAGCAAAGATACGTTTAAATGAGCGTCGAACTAAAATTGTTCGCTCAGTGCTACGTTATATATGGGTTGTGGCCAGTTTAATCGCCATTATGAGTCAGATTTACTTTGAACCAGATACCATCAAAGCGACGGTAAAGGCCAGTACCTGGGCCGGTATCTATTATGTGCTCTGGGCCTCCTCGGGACAAATCATTCACAGAGTGCTACAGCATTATGGCCTCAACGCCTCCATAGAGCAGCTCCTTAAAAATATCTTGTCCGTGCTGCTATTGGTACTCGGACTTGCCAGTGTTATGGCGCAGTTTGGCTTTGATATCGTCTCACTAGTAGCGGGTTTGGGTATTGTAGGTTTAGCAGTCGGTTTTGCTGCTCAATCGACGCTTGCTAACTTTATCGCTGGTATTACTATTTTACTTGAGCAGTCCTTTCAAGTTGGCGACTGGATTCATATCAATGAGAATGAGGGCCGTGTGGTACTCATCGCCTTACGTACCACTCACATTCTGACTCGAGACAACATCACTGTCATTATTCCAAACTCTAATGTTGCCTCCTCCGAAGTGATTAACCTAACCTCCAAAAACTTTATACGCTTTGATGTTCGTGTACGTATTGCTTTCGAAGATGATATTGACACTGCCCGTAAGGAGATTTTGCAAGTACTGACCGACACTGAGGTGGTACTTAGCCGTCCTGAAACCTCGGCCACCGTAGCAGAGATTGGTGAGTATGGTGTGTTCTTTATTGTACGGTTTTGGGTGAAACCAGCAGCTGTGGCACGTATGCCAAAAATCAAAGAACATTTGAGAGAAGATATCAAGTGCGCTTTCGATGCAGCAAACATCTCAACGCCTTATCCACATATGCGTTTGCTGATGCCAAAAGACGTCGACTATCCCATAGCGACTAAACCCTTTGCAACGACGACACAACGGGTAGCACCAGACAACCATGCTCAGCCTGAAAACAACATTCAGCCTTAATATCAAATAAAACCAATAATAGTTTATGGCTGTTCTGTTAGCGTAATAAAAAAATTATGCACTCAATAGACTGTTTATTACATTGCTAATTGATGACATGCCCTAACTCTATACCTGTAGATATCTACAGGTACATCTTTGATAAATCCTTGTTATGCTGCAAACAGATACTAATAGACCGTTGAATAGGTTTGACAAAATATCTAGGGGCATAATCAATTGATTACTGACAGGGAGTTCTGCGCATGGAAATCAAATTAAGACTCACTCAAGCTTTGAGCATAGCTGGTGCTAGTTTAATATTGACAACGGGAGCATTTGCAAATCAACTGATTAATGGAGGCTTTGAGCTAAGTCCGCCTGCCAGTGGGTTTGGCAACCATATAGGTCACCCTATTACTCCTTGGGTATTAGGTTCGGGTAATTCTTCAAACGTCATCAGAACCAACCAAGGCATTAATTCCACGGGAGATGGCCCTCGGAGTGATGCATCGGGTACTGCGTCAGGGACTATTAGACATTATCTTGATATTACTAATGGAAGTAATGACTTCTATCAAACTTTCACATCATCCTGTACTGGTGAAGCAACTTTTGGTGGCTACTTTTCTACAAGAGGCGATAGTGGAGGCAACGCTACTGTCACCTTGCGTAACGGAACAGGATTTACTGGTTCAATCGTTGGTCAATCTAACCCTGTCGCTCTCTCAGGTGGTAACTCTCACACAGACCCTTGGACTTTGGTGTCTTACACTGGCCAAGTACAAGCAGGTAATACTTATTCATTAGTCATAGCGATGGATAATTCAATGAATTTTGATGAAGCCTTTGTCAATATCAAAGGTTGTGCTGACGATGGCGATGGCGGTACTGGACCGGGTCCCATAATTTTTGATGAGGCTACAAATTTAGGTGATTTGGTTCCAATAGATTTTGATGATGTCGTCATTAATATACCTGCTGATAACTGCTGCCCACCCATCAATGAAGAAGCTATCATTCGACAATTAACCCCGGTATTTCAACCCGGTGGCGGATCAAATGCAAAATATCGTCTTAATTTCTCAGCGACATCACAATTTAACAATCAGATGCAAAGCTACTTGAACTATGTGCATAGCATGAAGCCACCTATCAATGCATTGATATCCAAATGGACTATATATGATAAAGGACCAGGTGCATTAGGTTCACCCGTACCTACGTCACCAGGTTGGGGCACTAGTATTGACGCATTTTATACCAATTTCCACATCACTAATCCTATAAATCATGGTAATACTTCATCAAGTTATGACATGAAACCGAACAACTGGTATCGTGTACAAGTAGGTACATATTTTAATGGTGGTAACAAATTCTTCCCCCAAACATGCGAATCTGCTGATTATTGGGTTAATTGGCAAGTTGGCGGAAACAAGTCGTCTGGCTCTAATGGTAGTGCCGGTAGCTTCGTCATTAGTGATGGTAAGAAAGAGATTGCTAGAGTCAAAGTGGAATCTAAAGCTCAGCCTAAATCTATGTCAATGAAAAAAAGCGCTACTCTAAAACGATTCTAAAATAGATCTATAACTCTTTAGAGAAACCTGACAAGAGAGTAATGGAGAAGTCATAGAATTTTGAAGACGTTAATTATCAATTAATAAACCACCTATCATTTTATGATGGGTGGTTTATTCGTTAATGTAGACTCCAATTTAGTGCTACCGCTTCTTCAATCCAGCTCAACCATTTTTCAAATCATATACTTTTAAGTCAATATCTATCAGCCCATGATTGACTGCTTGTACTATGGCATGTGTACGGTTAGAAACTTCTAGCTTTCTAAGGCAGTTGCTCATGTGAAAGCAAACGGTCCGCTGTGAGATACCAAGATCGCACGCGATTTTTTTATTGCTATCCCCTTTTACGATGCAGGTTAGCACTTCAATTTCGCGATTAGTGAGTTGGGGTTTATTGATTTCTGCTGTGATAGGTTTCAGACTAGCGAGTAATGACGGGGATATGAATTTTTTGCCTGTACGAACCTGCTTAATAATGGCTAATAAATCTACAAAGGCCGTATTTTTTAACACATAACCTGACAATCCAATATTGAGTAATTGCTTTGCTTTAGCACCATCATTGACAGTAGTCAATGCAATCAATTGCGTGATGAGTGATTGCTTTTCGACCGAGAGAATGATGTTTTCGATACTCATGCCAGACATGGTGACATTCATTAAGACAATATCTGGCTCATACTGTTCTATTAGATGTAATGTTTGATCGCCATCAGTCGCATGGCCTACAACATTCAACCCTTCTACACGTGCAAGCAAAAGTATCAAACCCTCCAAAAATATTGGATGGTCATCTGCTACGATTACTGTGGTTATCGTCTCCATTTTTTTAGTATAAAACAAATATTGCGTTAACTTACCAGTTTATTACTGGTTTATTAACTACTGTGACATTCAATCTTATAATCCTAGATAGCTTTTAAACTAAACTTATTGAAATATGGTAAAATTGCCGGTTAAACATCTTACTCTATGATGTGCATTAATTATCAATTTAGCCCACAGGTATCCGTATGACCGAAACAACCGCGCCCTCAACTTTAGTAGCAGCTTCGCCAGAGTTGTCGCTTGACCTTATCATCACTTGTGCCGATGGGCTTGAGGCACCGCTACAGACCGAACTGACCAGTTTTGGTATTGCCAGCGAAGTCAAAAGTACGGGCCGTTTAGCGGTTACAGGTACTTTGCGCGACCTATATACTATTTGCCTTTGGTCGCGAGTCGCCTCTCGTGTGTTAATGCTGATTAAACGTAAAAACATCAATGCCGAGTACGACGTGGCTGAGCAGATTTATGGTTTGGCAAAATCGGTTAATTGGACTGAGCAATTTAGCTTGGAGCAAACGTTTGCGATTCGTCTCTCTGTAGACAAGCGCGTTGCCGTTAGCCAGCAGTTCGCCATGCTGCGTATTAAAGATGCGATTGCCGATACCTTCAATGAAGTTTATGACAGCCGTCCTAACGTCGATAGCAAAAATCCAGATTTTTCTATTTTTGCCACCGTAAATGACAAACAAGCTGAACTATATTTAGATTTATCAGGTACCAGCTTGCATCGCCGTGGCTACCGTGTGGCCATGACAGACGCACCTTTAAAAGAAAACTTGGCTGCCGCCCTGCTTTATAGTGCTGGTTGGCATAAAAAGAACGAAGAGGGTAATGCGCCTTTCTACAATGCCTTAATCGACCCTATGTGTGGCTCTGGAACGTTCATCATTGAAGCGTTACTCATGCATTGTGATTATGCGGTTGGTATCGATAAAGCCGCCAATCAATTTGGTTTTTATCAATGGCAGCATCATGACGATGTGCTCTGGCAAGAAATGATTAATGATGCACAGACACGTTTCCGCGACGCGTTGGAGATTGCAAACGAGCAGCCTGACACCCTACCGCTAATCTTAGGTTTCGACGCTGATAGTGGCGCGATTCTCGCCACAGAAAAAAACATCATTGCCGCAGGCTTACAAGATTTACTGCCGCTGCTCGATATCGAGACACGCGCCCTTGACCAGTTGGGTGCTGTACTAAGCCCCCTCGTCAGTGATGGTCGATTGAGCAATCCTTTAATCATTACCAACCCACCTTATGGTGAGCGTTTGGGTGATGAAGAAATGATTAAGCCATTATATCAAGCGATTGGTCTTATTTTGCAAGATAGCTTTGCCGGTAGTGGTGTTGATCCAATGCTTGGCATACTGGCATCTCATGTCGAACAAGTCGATATCTTACCAATTAAAGAACCAAAAACGTTGCGTTGTCATAATGGTGCCATCACCGTTTATTTCCGCTATGGTACCTTGATTGCAGGACAAACGGGCAACCTCGTGAGTCGCTTTGAAAAACGTGAGATTGAAGTAGAGGATGGACAAGACTTCATCAACCGCTTGCAAAAAAATCTTGCCAAGCTTAAAAAACTGGCGAAAAAAGACAACGTCAGTAATGTACGTGTCTACGATGCTGACCTGCCAGATTTCAAAGTCGCGATTGACTTATATGGCGACTACGCTCATGTGCAAGAGTATGCACCACCAAAGACTATCCCACCTGAAACAGCTAAAAAGCGCTTCAACTTAGCATTGATGGGGATACGTGAAGTGTTCGGTATTAACCGCGAACAAATCTTTATCAAAACGCGTGCACGCCAGTCTGGTAATGATCAATATAGCAAGCAGAACACCACAGAAAAACGTGGCAAGTTTCATGTTGCGCGCGAAGACGGCGCTTATCTTTACGTGAATTTTACAGATTATCTTGATACCGGTCTGTTCATCGATCACCGTAACATGCGTGCACGAATCAAGGACAACAGCCGCGGCAAAGCGGTATTGAACTTATTTGCTTATACCTGTACAGCGAGTGTTCACGCTGCATTGGCTGGCGCGAAAAAAGTCACCAGTGTCGATTTATCACAGAACTATCTAGATTGGGGCAAGCAAAACTTTGTACTCAATGGTTTGGACGTTAGCCGCAATAAATACCAATTCGTTGCTGCTGATATCTTCGAATGGATCAAAGACAATACCGAGCAGTTTGATATTATCTTCATTGATCCACCGACCTTTTCAAACTCTAAAAAGTTCCAAGGTACTTTTGACGTACAACGTGACCATGCTGCCCTTATCAATCGCGCCATGAATCGCTTAACGTCAGATGGTGTGTTGTATTTCTCAAACAACTTTACCCGCTTTGAGCTCGATGAGCAGTTGACTGAGCGCTACGATATTGTTGAGATTACGCAAAAAACCATTGGCTTTGATTTCAATATCAAAAAGCCAATCCATCAGAGCTTTGAGATTCGTCATCGTCAAAGTTTTTAAGCGATAGTCTATAATCTTATGGCTATGGCTGTCACCAGAGCTTTTAAATGACAGCTTTTAGATAAGCGCCTACAGATGACTAATCATATAAACGGTCATCTATAAGCCACTAAATCTTAAGTTTTACGCTCAATTTTTTATGAAACATAACAATGACCCAATCAGCTTTGATTGGGTCATTTTTTGTTGTTATGATAGGGCGTTATTAAGCAATAGTTTTGCGGCGATAGTTTTTTGATAATGTTAATCCCACTATCTACTTTTCTCGCTTAGCTGTACTTCTTTGCATGGTTATTGCTTTAATATTGCACCTCTCCCTACTCTAATAACAAGGATATTCTCATGGCTTTATCACTTAATAAAGGCGGTAATTTATCGCTAACCAAAACGGATCCAAACCTAACCAAGCTACTTATCGGCCTTGGCTGGGATGAGCGTGCCACATCAGGTGCAGAGTTTGATCTTGATGCGAGCGTATTCTTGCTAAGTGGCGCTGGTAAAGTGCGCGGCGACCATGACTTTATCTTTTATAATCAGCTTAAATCTGACAATGGTGCCGTTGAACATACTGGTGATAACCGTACTGGCGAAGGGGATGGTGATGATGAAGTTATCAAAGTAAACCTAACTCAAGTGCCTGCTGATGTCGACAAAATTGTCGTCACCGTGACTATTCATGATGCTGCAGCACGTAGTCAAAACTTTGGCCAAGTAGCCAACGCCTTTATCCGTGTCGTTAATGAAGAAACAGGCACCGAAGTCGTACGTTTTGATTTGGCTGAAGACTACTCTGTCGAGACGGCAATGGTATTTGGCGAAGTATATCGCCATAACGGTGAATGGAAATTCCGCGCCGTTGGTCAAGGCTATTCAGGTGGTCTACAGGCGATGTGCCAGCAATATGGCGTTGATATTTAAAACCCTATTTTATTAACATTTAGGTGGTTATCAGTCGTCGTTATCACGTCCAAAACGTAGAGCTGACATAGTTGCAAATAGTCACAATTTATAGTGACCAAATGACTAGTAATGCTCTGCGTTTCGTTTAGAATTACCTATCAAAGGTGGTTAGCAATAACCACTTTTTTGCAGTTTGTGTCTATAATAGGCCGACCTTAGCTTTACGCAACCAGACAGGATGTGTCATGAGACATTTTTATTTAGATTTTATCTTCACAGCCATTGCCCTAGCGGTAGCGGCATGGTGGGGATATTCACATGGCGGTATGGGTGGCATGATATCCACCTTATCTATTACCGCTATTTTGGCCGTCATGGAGATTTCATTATCATTTGATAATGCGGTGGTCAACGCTTCAGTCCTCAAGGGCTGGGACGAATTTTGGAAGAAGATATTTTTAACCGTTGGTATTTTGATTGCAGTATTTGGTATGCGCTTGGTCTTCCCTATTGTCATCGTCGCGGTTACCGCTGATCTTGGCATGATGGAAGTTATCAATCTAGCGCTGTATCAACCAGAAGAATACTCAGCCAGACTAATGGCGCATCACGCTGAAATCTCAGCATTTGGTGGTATTTTCCTACTATTAGTTTTCTTGAACTTCATCTTTGATGAGAAAGAAGTTCATTGGTTTGATTGGCTAGAAAGCCGTTTGGCTAAGCTCGGCAAAGTCGATGCTATGAGCGTGTTTGTCGCTCTCATCGTCTTAATGATTGCCGTATCATGGGCCAGCGCTGAGCAGTCAGGTGCCGTCTTAATTGCAGGTGTCTGGGGTATTCTTGTTTACCTTGGCGTACAGGTTGTCTCTGGCATGCTCGAAGGTGATCTCGAAGAAGGCTTAGAAAACGAAGAAAGCGGTTCGGGTGCAGCAGCGACTAGCGCTATCATGAAAGGTGGTATCATCGGCTTCTTATACTTAGAAGTTCTTGATGCTTCATTCAGTTTTGATGGTGTTATTGGTGCATTTGCCATTACCAACGACGTTATTGTCATCATGTTGGGTCTTGCTATTGGTGCAATGTTTGTACGTTCTATGACTATCTTCTTGGTCGATAAAGGTACGCTTGACGAGTTTGTCTATCTTGAGCATGGCGCACATTATGCGATTGGTGCATTGGCAATTATCATGCTGTTGTCGGTTAAGTTCCATGTACCAGAACTCATTACTGGTCTGATCGGCATTACCTTTATTGGTTGGGCATTTGTTGCATCACTTAATTATCGTAAGGCTGAAAAGGCAAGTCTGAATTAAGGCATGTCGTTCATATAGCATCTAGTGATGTATTTAAGCAGGTCATATCAAAAAATTGATATGACCTGCTTTTTTATAGCCTAATTAAAGTAACAAGTTATAAATATATGAGGCATTCATCGGTATACCAGATTGACCAATAATTAAGATAACCAACCATTAAAATACAATTCCATGATTACTATCATCCTTTATTCAGTTAAAATCTCCACCCTCTAACAACACCATAAAAATACGACTACATGATCAATATACAAAAAATTCTTGATGACATTGCTAAAGAAATGGCAAATGAAACCGATCGTGGCAAAGTGGCAGATTATATCCCGCAACTGGCTCATGTCGACCCAAATCAGTTCGGTATTGCGGTAGCGACACCTGACGGACAGGTCTATACAGCGGGAGATGCTGGCACACTGTTTTCTATTCAAAGTATCTCAAAGGTATTTACCTTAACCATCGGTCTTGGCAAGTTAGGTAATGCGCTCTGGACACACGTCGGTCGCGAACCATCTGGTGACCCCTTCAACTCTATCATGATGCTAGAACATGAATCTGGCAGGCCACGTAATCCTTTCATCAATGCGGGTGCAATTGCGGTAGTAGATGCGATTATGATGGGTCATGAGCCAAAAGAGACATTGGGCGAGATACTGCAATTTGTTCGCTTTATCGCAGACGATGACTCAATCAGTTTTGATCACAAAGTGGCCGCATCTGAAATGGCACATAAAGATCGAAATGCGTCGTTGGCCTATTTTATGAAATCCTTTGGTCGTCTAAAGCATGATGTAGATAAAGTGTTGGGTACTTATTTTCATCAATGCTCAATCGCGATGAACTGCCAACAGTTAGCTCAAGCTGGCCTATTTTTAGTATCTAATGGCATCAATGAACACACAGGCGTTAGAGTTATTAATGCACAGCGTTCTCGCCGGATTAATTCGCTGATGATGATGTGTGGTCATTACGATGGCTCTGGTGAGTTTGCCTATCGTGTCGGTCTGCCAGGAAAAAGTGGTGTTGGCGGTGGTATTTTAACGATAGCACCAGGTGAAGGTTCTATCGCCGTCTGGTCTCCAGGGCTCGATCATATAGGAAACTCTAAGCTTGGAACCAAAGCATTAGAGCTGTTTGTACAAGAAACTGGCTGGTCGGTTTTCGGTGATTAAAGACTATCATCTAATGCTTTTATCGGTGAGTTATTCAAAATGATGTGCACCGTTAAACATGATGAGTTTTACTTCGGGTCATGCTAAATATATTGGCATGACCCTTTTTCGTTTTAAAGCTTTCTTTAGGAAAATATGCTCTTATTAGCTAAATACCGATTTTTCTTATTTAATCTACAAATGGTAGTAGACCAACAATTTACTTTTGATAACAATACCTTAAGTATTGCTATTAAGATTGTTAAAAAGTATCAGATATACAGAGACATTATGTCTCTTAGGAAACATATAGTAAGTGCACAAAATACGCCTTGCTTACTAAGCAAACGCTTAGTATAGTAAAACGTAATGATACGCAGGCCGTGATATACAGGTAGCACTATTGTCTGTGCTTACGTATCAACCATTGCACCACTTTCAGTTCATTTTTTTATTAATCAATTATTAATCAATAGGATATTTATATGGCTATTAGCTTAACAAAAGGCGGCAACGTAAACTTATCAAAAGAAGCGCCAGGCTTAACCAATATTACAGTCGGTCTTGGCTGGGATCCACGCGCTACTGACGGTCAAGAGTTTGACTTGGATGCGATTGGCTTTTTGGTCAATGAAGCAGGTAAAGTACGTAACGACCAAGATTTTATTTTCTTTAACAACCTAAAGTCAGACAATGGCGCTGTTGAGCACACAGGCGACAACCGTACTGGCGAAGGTGATGGCGATGATGAAGCTATCAAAGTAAATCTAGCGAGCATTCCAGCTGACGTTAATAAAGTAGCACTTTGTGCCATCATTTATGAAGGTCAAGCCCGTAACCAAAACTTCGGTCAAGTAGGCGAAGCTTACATCCGTATCGTTAATGACAATGGCGGCAGTGAAATTGCACGCTATGACCTATCAGAAGACGGCAGCACTGAAACGGCCATGATCTTTGGTGAGTTGTATCGTCACAGCGGCGACTGGAAATTCCGTGCCGTTGGTCAAGGCTTCAGCGGTGGTCTTGGACCATTAGCGGGTTCTTATGGCGTAAACGTATAAGCTTAGCTTTGACTAATTTTAGCTTTGACGTAATCGCTTAGCAAAATAAATATCGCAATCATATAGTTGATTACGATATAAATAAGCCATCAAGTGTGCCCTTTTAACGCATTTGATGGCTTTAATTTTAATTGGCTAACCCAAAAAGCCAAAGTCTTGAAGATAGCTTATATAGAACCATATACATAAACAGCCATAAACATAGCTATCAAGCGCACATATTAAAAAATTAGAATAAGGATTTGCAAGTCATGGCCGCAACATTTAGCTTAATCGGTACCATCGAACCTTTTTTACATTGTAATCTCAAAAAAGGCGACTCGATTTATTGTGAAGCCAATGCAATGGTGATGATGGAATCAAACCTTGAGCTCAAAGGTAAGCTGCAAGGCGGGTTGATGCAGTCACTTATGCGCCGTTTTGCTAATGATGAGTCATTATTTCAACAGCAAATCGAAGCGGTCAATGGTGAAGGTGATTGCTTGCTTGCGCCCACGCTCGATGGTGATATGCAAATCATTGATTGCGGTGCTCAGCAGTATACGTTGAGCGATGGCGCTTTTGTCGCGGCACAAACTGGAGTCGATATCAGAGCCAATATTCAACGCAACCTTGGCGGTGCAGTATTTGGTGATACTGGTGGCTTTATGGTTATGCAAACACAAGGCCAAGGTCAGGTCGTGGTATCAGGGTTTGGCTCACTATTCGAGATCGATGTAGAAGCAGGTAAAGACGTTATCATCGATAATGGTCACGTGGTCTGCTGGGACTCCAACTTAGATTATAAGCTGTCAGTATCTACCAGCAAGAAAAAAGGATTCATGAGCAATATCATCAACTCCGTCACCAGTGGTGAAGGCATGGTATTGAACTTCTCTGGTACTGGCAAAGTCATTATCTGTTCACGCAATCGTGATAGCTACCAAGGCTGGCTACAAAGTGTCCTGGGTAGTAGCTCAGGCGGTCGCGGTGGTAGTAATGGCTTGTTAGGTAATATCTTATAACTGGACGTTGTCATATACAGTTTTTATTCGACGCTTTACTCAGAACTATTACAACATTTTTAAAAACTTAGATAGCAAGGAAGACGAGTGGTAACACTACACTCAGTTCATATTTCTCAATATTGATACTATAAGGATAATCATATGGCAGTTAGCTTACAAAAAGGTCAAAAAATCTCACTTAGCAAAGAAGCTGGTGGTGACCTCACGCAGGTAAAACTAGGTTTAGGCTGGGACGTCGCACAAGGTCCACAAGAGAAAAAAGGTGGGTTCTTAGGTAAATTATTCGGTGGCGGTAGTGGTGGCGACTCTATCGATCTTGATGCCTCATGCATCATGTTTGATAGCAATAAACAGGCGGTCGATGCTATTTGGTTCAGTCAGCTAAAATCAAAAGATGGCAGCATTGTACATACTGGTGATAACCGTACGGGTGATGGCGATGGCGATGATGAAGTCATCAACGTAGACCTATCTAGAATTCCTGCTAATGTTGTATCGCTGGTATTTACCGTCAATAGCTTTACTGGTCAGACTTTTGAGACCGTAGAAAATGCATTTTGTCGTATCGTCAATGCCAATAACAACCAAGAAGTTGCCCGCTATAACTTATCAGCGCAAGGTGGACACACAGCGATGGTAATGGCAAAAGTCTATCGCCATAACAATGAATGGAAAATGCATGCCATTGGTGAAACAGCGTCTGGTCGCACTTTTCATGACTTGATGCCTGCTATCACACCGCATGCGTAGGTATTGAGCTATTTACAATTAAGGAAATACGCTGCTGACATAGCTCAACAGCGTATTTTTATACAGTAATTCAGTTCTCATTCATGATAGAACTGAGCGACGACCCCATCTACCAAATCATCAAATGTCATAACCTCAAAATTATTATAATCAGCAACTATTTCTCTCCACTCTTCTCTATCAAAATTTGCTCTACGTCCGATGATCAAGATACGTCGGGGTTTGTAGACGTCTATACCATACTTTTCTTGTACCCATATTCTATTATTTGGATCATTAAAATAATTAGCATACGTTCTAGTCTGGGCTACATAAGAGTTTAACTGAGCGGAAAAAGACTCTCTATTTTCTCTACCTACAATAGAGCTACTTTTCATAGTAGGGAGTTTAAACTCTACAATATCGACTCTATGAGGTCGTTTGATAAAAAAGTCAGGTCTGATAGATTTTTTGTTTTCTGTCTGCCAAATACATTCTTTTTCAGCATATATATCAGTAGCACCAAATGCCATTTTTAAGATAAAACTATTTTCTTCTAAGAATTTAGTTATCTGTGGCTCTGATGTTTCTTCATTACCCCAAAGCTCAATAAATCTATTAATCTTTGGCAAGTGAATATTTTTATACTCTTCAGGCAAGGGATAAACAGTATGCGCATTCTCAATAGCTATTTTTCTTATAAGTCCCTCATTAATCTTAAATGTATCATGCCTGCTATCAGCATCATCATAAATAATAGGAATGAAATTCATCCATTTTATGTGTCTAGTTTTCAAACCCGTTTCATTAGCATCGAAAAAGAAAGAATTTATTAAACTACATGCGCTACCTGAGACTACTGTTGGTATAGAAGAACCCATTATCAACATCATATCTTGAGCAAAATAGTTCCATCTTAACTCTCTAAGCTTCTCATATCCGTCGTCCGTTGCCCATACTAAATCGAATACATCACCAAAAATTGGAGGAGAAAATCTATTATTATAATCTTTCCCAAACCCCAAAATATTTTTTAACAAACTACCATCATTTAGCGAAAAGTCAAAAAACCTTACTTCAAAACCATAACGCTCTTTAAAATCCTTTCTCAAAACTTCTGAGCCAGAAAACTCTATTACAATATGCTCTTTACCCATATAAATCGTAATAATATCTGGATTTACTATAAGCCCAGGAGTTGTACTTTCTAAATCAGGGCTTCTGTCTATTTCATCAAAAATAACTTTAAAATAATTATCCTCTAAAACTTTCATTAGAGAAAGGATAACCTCATTTACAGTGAAAGGCTCTGGTCTATTCATTGTTTTCTCCAAACTGTCTTTAATCTACTATCTGAAATAGAGATACCTTCAATGATGCGACTTACTTACTACCACGTTTCCAGCTAAATCCCCAATTAAAGGCTTTGTCCATTTCTTGGTGACCTTTAAAGTATTGATTGATACGCTCAACATTGATACTGCCTTGTTGATTGACCAAACGAGCGATTGCACACATGGGCAAGTTGCCTGTGCCTTCTGTTAAACGCGTTTCAATCGGTGGCTGCTCTGGTACGGCAATGGTGACCACGCCATCTGTTTGTGCCCAGTTCGGAGCCCCTTCGTAGATAAAGGCGAAGATAAAGACCTCCTCAATCTGCGACCACTGCTGACCATTGATATCCAGCCATTCACCACCACTTATTTGCCCTGTTCTATCATCGGCACGCAGACAAACATAAGGCGCTGATTGCAAGCTACCAAAACGATTACCCAATGCTTGAATAAGCGTCTTTTCACCATTTTTCAGGTGAATCATCGCACCAACATCCAGATCAATACCACCCGCTTTATGTTGCTTGAACAGATCACCCAAGAGACCTTTTTTAGGTGCTTGCTGATCAGCATTCGGTCGTTGATTCCAGTTTAAGTTCACAGTAATTTTACCAAAATCATCGCGTTTTTTGAGATTGATGCTAGATTGATTTTTAGTTAAGGTAACTTTACTCAGATTTATGGCGGGATTGGCTGGTATCGGTGGTGGTGTGTTTGCTTGAGGGGCGCTACCCGGTTTTTGAGTATTGATTGGACGCTGCGTGTTGATAGGTTGAGCCTGACTCTGTGACTGGTTTTGGGCTTGACTCTGTGGCTGATTCTGAACTGGCGCTTCATCAGCAATCTCAACACCGAAATGCTCTGACAAAGGTTTTAGACCACCTTCAAAACCTTGAGCAATAAATCTAAACTTCCAACTGCCCTGCCTACGATAGCACTCAGCTAAAATAATCGCTTTTTCATTACGGCCTGCGCTACTGAGCTGACAAGTCATCAGTACTTGACTGCCTTGTAATACTTGAATATCAACATCACCGACTTGAGCAAGTGTTTTATCACTAGAAAATGCGAGCGCTATCTTTTCAATATTTGCAGGTTGAGCTGGCAAATTGATGTCAAAAAAGCCATCGCTGTCGTGACCACGAAAGCTGACACTGCTATCATCGCTACGTGTCTGCCCATAAAATATCATGTCTCCATCACCGCGCACTTTACCATCGGCAGTTAGGCGATAAGCAGCACAATCAATCGCATTTTGGCTTAAGATACGAATACTAATATTGTCCGTCGGTAGTGGCGCATTGGCACCTGCAATTAGGGTTTGACTCATTACTCATCCTTTCATTTATTTATTATATCGATGTATTTATTATGTCTACTATCAGCATATAGTAGCACGGTTATTACAAGATTTTTAGTCGGTACACGCCTTCTGTTAAGTACTAAAAACCCCACAATAAATCTTAAGCATTCTTGTTCATACTATTTTATCAGTATCATTTATAACGCCTAGCATTTGTATATAATAGCGCTACTATCAGCAATATGATGACTTGGATGGTTAACTACATTTTTAGCTTATCTAGATTGCTGTTGGTTTTGCGATAACGGTATTTCGTTATCCAATTATATCTAACACTTATGATACTGCTGAGAGAATTATGCATAACATTGCTAACGATAGTCACCATACAACGCCAACTGCAGCTTGGTTAGCCGAAGGCCAGTCAAGCCAGCGTGATATGTTAGCCAGCTTACAAGCATTAAAGACCCAATCTGAGACACCATTCAATATCATCGCCTCACACCGTCACGATAGACCTGAAATTTTTGAGTTTGCGGATGATGTCTATCTTGAACCTACTATAGCTTCTATAGGTAGCCTCGATGAAGTGGACGTTGAACCTGAGCCCGTTATACCGCGTTGGCAGTTCGTCCTAGAACAGGCTCAACAGCACAACGTAAAGGTATTATTGACTGGTCGAAATGGTATTGATTATGAGGCCCATCGAGAGGTATTTGATGCAGCAGGTATTCGCTTATTGACCGGCGCAACCAGTGTTGCATCGTTAGAATCAATCGATGATAAATTTGCTTTTATGCAACAGTGCCATTCTCATGACATACCTGTCGCTGATGCGTGGCGCTTTGATACGACTGAGCAGCTTGAGGCGCTACTTGCCGAACATGGCCATCAGCCTTTGTGTGTCAAACCAGTCACTGGTATTTTTGCGCAAGGGTTTTGGCGGTTAGATTTAGGTAAAACAGAAGAAGAGAAATACGATAGCTTTGAGCATTTATACTTTACCGAAGAGAAGAAAATCAGCACTGCCCAATTTATAAATGCGTATACAAACAGCTTAATGGTGCATGAGCGCCCTATTCCAATGCTATTAATGCCTTACTTGTCAGGGCAAGAGTACTCTATCGATGTAGCATGCGAATATGGTGAAGTACTGGCCGCTATTACTCGTTATAAAACAGGGAAAATCCAGCATATCGGCTACGAGCAATCCGTTATGGATGTCGTCATTCCATTAATCAAAGCTTTCAACTGTGATGGTATCGTCAGTGTACAAACCAAGGCCGATGATGAGGGTCAGCACCGTGTACTTGAGATTAATAGTCGCCCATCTGGTGGTATTGGCTACACAACTCATAGCGGTGTGGATTTAACACAGGTCGGCTTTGCATACTGGTTAGGCTTGACTGATAAACCAAGGCTAGCTGATATCGCTCAAAAGATAGTACCTTGCCAAGTACGTTCAATCATGATGGGTGTAAAAATCGAAGAAACTACAATGGATTAGACTGTAGATAATCCCTTAGCTATACATCAGCTATTCCACACAAAAAAAGGTTTTTAGAATAATATCTAAAAACCTTTTTATTGTATTAACCATTCAATAAACAGAACAACAATGGCTTATAGTTAATCCTCTATAAAAGAGTGACATGTTAACCTCGCTTGAGATATCACATATACCTCTGTACTCGGTTGCTTTGACTCTCTCTTTAACTGAATCAACTATATCATTACTCGCCGAATACTAAGTTTTCTTGTTTAGGAGCATTTTTAGATGCTAAGAACCATAGTAAGCCAAGTACAATCGCTGAACCGATAAAGATGATAATCGATGAATTAATCGCACCATCATGTGTATGACTCATAGACATTGTGTGACCCGCTGTAACGCTCATCTCCATCGCTGCTACACCAGTATAATGCATACCACAAACAGCGATACCCATAATGAATGCACTACCAAAGCGCTGAACCGTACCACGTAGGTTAAATGCCAACCATAACGCAGAGATAGCTGCCACGATAGCAATGACGATTGAAGTGATTAACAGTGGTATATTATATGACATGGTTGCATCCATCTGCATTGAAGCCATACCTGTATAGTGCATTGCTGCAACACCCAGTCCAGTAAGCACGCCACCACTGATCAACTTGGCAATACTTGACGCGCCGCGTCCAACGATAACAATACCAACGGCCACAAACAAAATAGCAAGTAGCATTGAAATAACGGTCAAACCCAAATCATAAGTGACCGGCATTTTCATATCAACGGCCATCATACCAATATAATGCATAGACCAAATGGCACCACCGATCGCGATTGAAGATAACGCTACCCAAAAGTACAGATCGCCTCCTGGTTTGGCTGATGGCACGCGAATGGCAAGGTTTAGACCAACGTAAGAGCCCATTACGGCAATAACATATGAGATAAACACCAAAAGCAGGTTATATTCAACTTCAATCATTTTTTCGACCTTTATATTTAATAAAAACTGAGCTTAAGCAATGTGCATTTTAATGAACTGACATTGCTTTATGCATTTATTACTGTTTTTCATAGGCATTCAACTGTCTATGAATAATTATTTTCTACCAGATGATAAATTCACAAATATTGGTAGTGCCAGCGCCACAACTTGATTCCTCAACCCGAACTCTGTCTACGGCAGGATTACTTGATAAGAAACCATCTATGTAACCCACTACAAAGTGACAGCCTGAATGGTTGCTATCTGACAACTTGCAGAATGGACATTTAGTCAAGGCAACCAAATTGTTCTTAGCTTTAACTTTAGAAAAGCTCTTTAATGCTGGTACAAGTTCGCGATTAATCGTGGTTGGCATTTTTAATGGGCTACCAAGTGAATAGTCACGCTTGTAGATCCCACTTCCCACTTTGCGTCCTAATTCATGCATTGCCTTAGCACGACTCTCATGTGGCAAACTGGCCTCATAGTGCCTAACGATATCGGCAATATCAGGATACTGTGCACCAATAGCTGCTAACGCATTTTTCTGATCCAAATCTTGTGTTACCGGTGGTGGTGCTGATGCTACTGCTGATGGTATTGTATCCGCACTTCCCTCTCCATCTATCTCTAGCTGAAAAAGTGTACAGCCTTCGATAGAAGAAAGATCATCGATTAAATCTTCTTGTGTCTTTGATCCCTGGCTTTTGGCAACAACATGAATAATGTTGCCACCGTTTTCTGAAGGCTCTTGTCTTTGGGTTACGAGTTGGTAACCTGCTTTAATAAGTGGCGAGATAACATTAACCAAACGAATCCGCTCAGAAGACGTTTCCAATGAACAAGAAAATTTCAAAGATTACTCCTTTTCTAAAAATATCGCTAAACTTTCTTGATAACAAACTATCTGGCCAAGCTCAACGATTAATATAAATTCAGTTTCAGACTTGTGGTTTGCCGACTTTGTTGTCGCACAAATACAATGAGAAAGCAGTGTTTAATACATTTTTTTCTTTTAATTATGAGTGTTATAAAACAACCAAATCCATATATTTTAATCTTTTGATAATTTTTTTATCACTCATAATTAAGCACAGCTTTATATATCATTATTTTCTTATACTTTTAAGGCAAGAGGGGTACTCATAGATGGTATTTAGATATACAACTACTACTTAATCCTAATCTGATAAAATTTAGTTACTTTATAGAAGTAATTAAGCAGCATTATTACCGAATAGATATATTATGACAAGACTTAACTTAATATTGTCGGATAAATGGCAATATTATCCGATAGGTGGTGGTGAATAAAAATGGAAAGTTATCTTATCTAATTATAAATATATCGCAGGGCTTTAAAAGGATAGCTTGGATTGGTTTTTGAATCTCACTATTTGCTAGATGTTTTTATTCAAGATCGGCATGACGGTATTTTAATCATTCTATGCCAAATTATAAACAAAAACCACTACAATAGACAAATATCGGTTTTTTATAATGACCCCATAGTTATTTAAACAGCTATCTAAAAACTGTCTATAATGATTTATAATCAACTCAATTAGAGGCATATGATGACTGTACAGACCGCGTTAGTGCTAGGAGCAAATACGATTATCACGCAATCTAATTGTTCGGTTGCTTTTTCTACAACAGACCAGCTTATATTTGGGCAGCAACTTGGACTGATATGGCTGCCGTTAGATGAACATCGTAAAGCAGCTTGTAGTCCTGCCTATCTTCATGAGCCTAAGGACTGGGCTCAGTTAGACGATAATAATAATCCAAACGTATGGCAGCTAGATTTGACCAAACTGTTTGATACGCAAGCTGTTGTTTCTTTGCAACTGATTGCATATGTTTATCATGATCCAAGCCTCAACTTGCCAGCGATTGAGCTCAACAATATCTGTCTAACACTCAATAATGGCGCGATTAAATATGATTTCACTGCAAATGAGCGTCATATTAAAGCCGCCATTGTATTGGAAATATATCGACGTAATGGCCAGTTTAAATGCCGTGCACTGGGTGAAAGCTCTACGCAAGGACTAGCAAGCGTAGAGCATCGAGTCGGAATCAGTCTCGATACCCGTCCGCCAGATACGCATGCGCTAATTCAAGCGGCTCAGCAGCAACAGCGAACTCAGCCAAACAACGAGTCGCGTCCCCCACGTCACGTTCAGCCTGGCGAAACTTGGACGGGAACGGCATTCGCTATTGACCCCTATCACCTATTGACCTGCTATCATGTCATTGAGTCGGCGGCGATGATTGGTATCCGTCAGCAAGGCCAACCTGATCGCGAAGCGCAAGTAGTCCTCAGCGATATTGGCAGCGACTCAGCTATTATTCGAGTGAGCGAACCTCTGCCTAGCTATTTGCCATTAGCACAGCGATGCTCTGATAATTTGGGAGAGACCATTACGACATTGGGATTCCCGCTGTCAGGACTAAGTAGCCAACTGCAAGTCACGCAAGGTTGTATCTCAGGTCTGACAGGGTTTGGCGATGATATTCGCTATATGCAATTCACCGCACCCATTCAGCCCGGATCTAGTGGCAGCCCTTTATTACTGCCTACTGGTGAAGTTGTCGGCATGGTAACCTCTAGCCTCGTCCACGAGCATGCACAAAACATGAACTATGCAGTGAAATTTCAGTTATTATCTGCCCTACTGGCCAGTGCTGGCATTGGCTTAGGTGATTTATCAGACTCGCCTCATACAAAAGTGCCACCACTAACCACACCGCAGTTGAGCAAACAAAGCCGTAGTGCGCTATGGCTGGTTGGCTGTCAAGGTTGAGGTTAAAGAATCATGGAACGAACCTAAAAAATATAAAACAGTGACTTAAAGAAAACGTATTAGGGAATATAAATGTCAGCTCAGCTCAAAAATATAGCCATACTTATCGATGCTGATAATGCATCAGCAAAAAATATTGGCCATATTTTGCAAGAAATAGAAAAGCTTGGTCATATTACTTGCAAAAAAATATATGGTGATTGGGGAAATACTCATATTCAAAGTTGGCAAGAAGCATTACTTAAATATGCTATCGATCCTATGCAGCAATTCGCTTATGTTAAAGGCAAGAATGCCACTGATATAGGCATGGTCATCGAAGCCATGGATTTGCTGTATAGCAATAACTATGATGGATTTTGTCTCATATCAAGTGATAGTGACTTTACCTCACTGGCTTTACGCATTCGCAAAAACCATGTAAAAGTATTTGGCTTTGGAAAGCGTAACACGGTTAGCGCGTTTTCGCGGGCTTGTGATAAATTCTTTTACGTAGAAGATTTATTGGTCGATCAGAATAATAGCAATTCTACGCAAACAACCCTTTCTCCTAAAAGAGCACCTAATAATAATTCATCAAAACAATGGACGACTAAACAGTTACAAACACAAACGCACTTAATTAACTTATTAAATAAAATAATCAAAGAAAATATTAACGCCCATAATGGTTGGTCGAATCTATCTTATATAGCCAGCGAGCTTAGTAAAAACCATAATGACATCAAACTCGATAAGTATGGCTATGATAAATTTTCTAATTTAATGATTGCATTGCGTTTATATGATATTAGAAAGCAATCTAATGGCATGTGGGCAAAGATTAAAATACAGAAGGCATTAACAGCCGCTACAACTGCTAATAAAAAAACAATTAATACTAAGCCAACTTCTAACCTGTTCCCAGCTGCTCCTATTCTTGTCAAAATATCAACAGCACCTACTATCGATGCCGTCTTATTTAGAGTGACTCCCACTGCAAAGGTACGCGGTGATGAAGATATGATATTTTATGGTCAAACGCATAGCGAGGATGGTTCAATCGAGCTAAACCAACAGCTCGAAAGTAATACATCAGTCTCTGAGTTTAGTTGTGATCTAAACCATCAACCTACTAGCATTGAACAACTTAACTTCGTGCTATCAAGTGAATTGGGAAGCTTAGCAATTGACCCACAGCAAACCAGTATTGAATTAAATATCACTGATGAGCAACAAAATACATTATTATTCTCAGGCAAATTTGACGTCCAAAATAAATCAGGTAAAAGCCTAATATTATTTACGTTAAACCGAACTGGCAACCAATGGCAGTTTGTGCCAAAACATCAAAATATAGATGGCGACCTACGTTATCTCTGTGAAAAATATGGAGTAGAACTAAGTGATAACTGATTCTAAAAACAATACGACATCTAATAAAACTTATAAGCGAAGTATCTCTTTACCTCGTGGTACGCTTGATCTGACCTATAAAATTAATCCAGCAGCGGCTAAAAATGACTCGCAAAAAGATGACAACTATCAATTAGAAGACTTACTCGGATTTGCCCAACGTATTAACCCAAAACGTGCATTTTTATTCGTATCAAAGGTTTTAGGCCGTCATATTCCGGTAGCGCCTAGTACGATGCGTAGTGCTTTTACGGATTTGGCAAACTTAGTGCCTAGCGATTTACCTGAGCCGATTTTGGTTATTGGTATGGCAGAGACGGCCGTTGGCTTATCGGCTGGCGTCCATCAAGCACTACAAACGCGTTACCCTAATGCTTTATTGTTGAACTCTACGCGTCATGCGCAACACAATGATGATAACAGTGAAACGTTGCTGACCACATTCAGCGAAGACCACAGCCATGCTAGCCAGCATCTCATTTATCAAAGCTCTGATAAAGCCACGCAAGCGCAGCTACTGGCCAGTAAAACTCTGATTATGGTCGACGATGAAGCGTCAACGGGTAATACTTGCGTCAATGTCGTCACAGCATTATGCAATGCAGGGCTAAGCCAATTAGAGCAAGTGCATCTCACCACGTTGGTTGACTGGTCTCTAAGTCAGAATCAAGATGCAGCAGATATAGACGACTCCATATCTGCTCGCTTGCCGAACATTGACTTTCATCGTCATCACCTATTATCTGGCGCTTGGCAATGGACGGATGCGCCCAATCCTGAACCCATCATCATGCCATCGGTCGATACCACTGACGCTGGTAGTCAGTCATTAGGCAACACGGGCAAGTGGGGACGCTTCCCCACACTCGATAGTACCGATGGATTCGATAACTATCTGAAGAGCTTTCAAGCAGCATTGACGAGTTTTAGTGATCAAGCACCGTTTGACAAACAGCAGTTGCCTGAACGAATTCTAGTATTAGGCAGTAATGAGTTTGTATGGCTGCCGTTTTTATTGGCTGAATGGCTTGAAAGTCAGGCTAAAGACTCTGAGGCAACGGCTACGGTTAACTTTAGCGCTTTGACAAGATCACCCATTGCTTTAGGTGGTGCGATTACCACCATGCTAAGCTTTAGCGATAATTATGGGCTTGGTATGACTAACTTTGCCTATAACGTTGAGCCTAGCGATTGGAATTTGATTGTGTTGTGCGTGGAGACTTCAAGCGATAGCGTTGATGACATGTGGCAAGGTTTGGACAATGTATTGGTGGTTAGTCCTACGCCTTAATTTACTATATAACATTCTGTTTAACGTTTAGGAACGGTTCTATGACCACCCCATTTTTTCAACCCAATGCAAATATCGTAAAACCCTATGCACTCATGGATTTAGACGATACGCTATTCCAAACTCAACGCAAAATTGACGCGTGGAACTTACCCACTACGGAACCTGAGCAGTTGGTTTGTGCGACCGTCAATAAGCAAGACGAGCCATTAAGCTTTATGAGTCAACGTCAAGCGGCGCTATTTAATTGGCTACTTGCGAGCACTGAGTTGGTAGTCGTCACTGCCCGTGACCGTAGTGAAATCAAACGCGTGAAGCTGCCCTTTGACAGTTGGCAAGTCCTGACTCATGGTGCGATTATTCTCAGCAAGGATGGCAAGCTACAAGCCCAGTGGCAACAGCATATGTATGACGAGCTTGCACCATTGCAGGATAAATTAAATCAACTGAGTCAAGTATTCGCCAATTACAGCAAAAGTGATGGCAGTCAGCTCGTATTTACACCGCATATCGATAGCTTTCATAATGGTTCTGTTGATGAAGAATTAACCATTTATCTGGCCATTAAACATGCTCACAAAAACCATCAGGCATTGATAGATTTGGCTGAAAAGCTGCCATCCCTAGTACGTGATTTTGATCAAGATTTTTATGTACACGTGAATGCAAATAATCTAGCGATATTACCGCGTGCCGTGCATAAGCATCATGCTGTAAAGTTTTTGTTAGACCATCATTTAGACAGTCAGCGACCTAGTTTTGGCTTTGGTGACAGCCTAGCGGACTTGCCATTTCTGCAACTGTTAGACTGGTATGGGATGCCCAATCATGGTCAGCTGCATTCGCAGTTACAGTCGCAGTTACAGCCTTTGTGATAGGCTAGGCTAGCCACTCTCACAACCCTCACCTTTTCTATAATGAGAGCTAATATTGCTACCATGACTTCAAATAACACTAATACAAAAACAGCTGACTTAAAAAGTTACGGTTCAGGCAGTTACCTTGCCAGTGATGTGACTGTTCTACTCGATATCGTTGATAAAGATGCCGTGGCTGATGTACCTGTCAGCCAAAAAGAAGCGCTTATCCAAAGTGGCCAGCGTCACTATTCTGATATGTTGACGTTAGAAGATGCACCAACAGCGATGCATGAGCGACTCTATCATCAGGCGCTAGAGCAAGGCACAAACAGAACTGCGGCTGATATCGCTAACTTGGCTTATACATTACAAGGTACTTTTGAACAAACCGTTAATACTGAGAATCCATTAGTTTTGGTCAGCTTAGTGCGCGCAGGTTTACCGATTGGGGTACTGTTGCAGCGTGCATTAGCAGATACTGATAGCCACTACGCTTTGCCAAGCGTACACTACGGTATTAGCATCATTCGTGACCGAGGTTTGGATTCTGTAGCCCTAGCATTAATATTAAAATTACATCCAAACAGCCCAATTGTATTCGTTGACGGATGGACAGGTAAAGGCGCTATTTACCAAGAGCTATCTCGTAGCCTAGAGGTATTTAGCAATCCTAGCCATTCAAATTTCGCCAATATCTTTCATCAGGGTAAAGGTGTGATTCCATTATTGACGCTTGCTGATCCGGCTGGCGTCGCTTGGCTTGCGGCAAGCGAAGAAGACTGGTTGATTCCATCAGGGCTATTAAACAGCACCGTGTCAGGGCTCATATCACGCAGCTTATATACCGAGCCACAATCAGGGCTGCATCGCAGTGTTTTTTATGATAACTTGGTAGCGTCAGATCACAGCTTAGCCTTTGTCGATCAAATCGATGCGGCACGTCGTACACTGACCAATTCTTTGAAGTATTTATCACTATACAAACAACCCCGCTATCAAACAGCTGACTTAATCGATACGCTCGCAGCAGATTATGCTATCGACAATCGTAACCGAATCAAGCCGACCATTGCAGAAGCAACGAGGGCCATATTGCGCCGTGATCCTGAACGTATTTTGCTAGCAACAGCCGATCATCCAGATACGATACTGCTCAGACATTTATGTGCGCAACGAGATATCGCTATCAGTGTATTAGGTGATAAAATACTGCCTTATCAAGCCATCACTCTCATCAAGCAACGCACCAAAGACAGCTAATGGCTATTTTCTAGTTTTAATGGCTATATTTTAATAACTACATTTCAATGTCTATATTTAGAGCTATTGAACTTAGAGCTGTTGATAAGTAATGACCCTTGAGCCATGCCACTTGATAATACCTTCGATCTTTTATAATTACTTACTTATCACTACTTATGATGCCAACTATGTCAGATACGCCACACAACGAAGCCAATATCTACAACCATTCCCAGTCTTACGCTCATCTATTTACTGAGCGTCATGCGATGGTTAAACCGCACACCCATCATCCTTATCAGCTTGGTGCTAGCCTTTATATGCCTGCAACTCGCGAAGATATATGGCAAGTCATCAAGCGTGACAAGCTGCCCACGATTAATAGCATTATTATTTGTTTAGAGGATGCAGTCAGTCACAGCGATGTCGATTTGGCGCTTGAACGCTTGCAAGCATTGCTCGATACGTGGGCTGCGCATGTCGATAGTATCAATAATCCATCTAGAAAAGCAGACATCAAAACGCAATATCCAACCAGGCCGTTGGTGTTCATTCGTCCGCGCAATCCGATGATGCTACAGCAGTTGGCAGACTACCCTCATATCGATCTTATCGATGGATTCGTCATGCCAAAAGTCGATATGTATAGCTTATCCAACTGGCGCATGGCTTGTCAAAATCTAAGTGCCGAGCAACTCTTAATGCCCACGCTTGAGACTGCTGCCTTATTCAATCCACATCACAATCAAGAACTGGCCATCGGTTTTAAAGAAGCTTTTAGCCAGCCAGTATTTGCACTACGCATCGGCGGCAATGACTTGTTTGCCGCGCTACGTCTCAGGCGACCTAAGCACAGTATTGTCTATGATACGCCAATCGGCACCCTAGCCTATCAGCTACTGGGCTGCTTTGTGCCGCATGGCTTTTATCTGACGGCACCTGTGTTTGAATACTTAGATCAACCAACACTGTTTATGCAGGAGCTGACCCACGATGTTAGCTTAGGTTTGGTTGGCAAAACTGTCATTCATCCAAGCCAAATCGCTTTGGTACAGCAAGCATATTGCGTACCACTCAGCACCTTGGATGAGGCGCAAGCGATTCTTCATAGCGAAGCCAAAGCGGTATTCAAATACAACAACACCATGTTAGAGCCAGCCACGCATCGTGCTTGGGCGACTGAGGTCGTGAATCGCGCCGAAGTGTTTGGAACTATTGATGATGGCAGTAGTGAATACAGCTCTCGAATGTAGCAACCGGATATTTAATGTATGTCACAAAAAAGCCGCTATCACCATTTGATAGCGGCTTTTTTGTGCGAAGTTTAACCTTGAGAATGAGGCTTTAATACACTACAGTCAAAGAACTATAAAATGGGTACAAGGCAGCCGACTACAGATTGTACGAGTAGTACATCTAAGAAGGATAGCGCTGTAGCGGTTTAGTCATTCACTGACTACACACAGTTTTCTAAAAACTGACTCATGACTCGGTTTACTTGCTCTGGCTCTTCTACAGATGATGTATGACCCGCACCTTTAATAATCGCTAGCTTGGACCCTGCAATCGCAAAATGCATGCGCTCAGCCTTTGCATAAGGGGTCGCTACATCTTCATCACCAACGATAATTAATGTGGGTGTTGTAATATCACCGAGCTGCTCATAGATGCCTTTACGCTCAATCACACCCATCGTAGCCTTAATTACTCCGCCTTTACGATTGCCTTGTAGCATCGTAAGCCATTGCTTGCGTTCCACTTTACGCAACTTGTCTGCCAAAAAAGTATCGCCGAACATAATAGGCATGAGTTTATTACTCACACGCTTGCTACCCAACCAACGAATGGCTTGGACAAGTTTACGATACTGCGGCATATTTTTAGGATCTTCAGGATCAGCAGACGTTGCTAATAAGGTAAGCGATAGTAATAAATCAGGACGCTTAATTGCAACTCGCTGAGCGACAAAACCACCCATAGACAATCCTACAAAGTGACATTTATCAATACCAAGCGCAGCAATCAGGCCAAGTGTATCCTCTGTGAGCGCATCCATATCATAGCCAGACTTGGTAATTTGCGATTGACCTTGTCCACGGAAATCAAAAGCGATACAGCGATAATCTGTTTGGAAATGTTTGACTTGTTCGTCATATATTTGCGTACTCCACAGCAGGCCGTGTGCAAATACCATGACCGGTTTTTGCACATCATTTGGTGCACTGTCTTCATAATAAATATCTGCATCATTGATTTTAATGACTGGCATAATAACTTCCTTGTTTGATAGATAAGAGAGGCTAATATATCCCTCAGAATTTTAGCATCTTCATGAATAATTCCCTGACACAGCTTTTGGCATTTTAGCATAACCTATCAAATTTCGATGTGTCTTGAGCGCCCACAAAACCCACTTTTATAATCATGCCAAACTGCTATAGTAATATGCTGTCTACATCGTCAGTTCAATATAATTCAGATATAAGTAAGGCTAGTGAAAGTACTACAAACCGTAGATTTTACGTATCTGACTTATATGTGATCGACCATACGATACTTATAAAAACTTATACAAGGATAGATACCATGTCGCAGCCTTTAGTCGATTATCAAGTCGAACAGCATATTGCTACCATTACATTCAATGACCCAAAAAGCCTAAATGCTTTTGGTACGCCTCTAAAAAATGGCGTGTTGAAAGCGCTTGCTGAGGCCGATGCCGATGACCAAGTGCGTGTCATTATTTTACAAGGTGCAGGTGGCAATTTTTCTAGCGGCGGCGATATCAAAGAAATGCTGTCTGAAGGTCTGGATAAAGACATTATTTCAAGCAAGCTAAAAGGCATGGTGGAAGGTGCTGGAGAAGTCAGCTTAAAGTTGCGTAATATTCATAAACCTATTATTGCTAAGTTAGAAGGTGCAGTAGCTGGCGCAGGCATGAACTTAGCCTTAACTTGTGATTTCCGTATTGCGGCTGATAATGCCAAATTTGTACAAGCCTTTGTCAATATTGGCCTAATTCCAGATGCGGGCGGTATCTACTTGCTAAACCAACTAGTGGGCGCGGCTAAAACTACTGAACTGGTAATGTTGGGTGATAAGCTCAAAGCCGAAGATATGGCGCGCTTAAATCTAGTGAATAGTGTGGTTAGTGCTGATGAGTTAGACGCGAGCGTACAGGCTTTAGCAAACCGCTTAAGTCAGTTGCCAGGTAAAGCATTGGCTTCAATGAAACATATGCTCAATGTGCATGCTTTTATGGGTCTAAATGAAGCCTTAGATATGGAAGTTGAACAACAGACTATGATGGCAAAGACGGATGATTTTATCGAAGGTGTCACAGCCTTTGTAGAAAAGCGTAAGCCAGTTTATCAAGGTAAATAGTTTTATTATCTATAGTCAATCCTCTATAAAAGAGTGACAGCGTTAACCTCGCTTGCCTTGTACCTCTTTTAAACTGAATCAACTATAATGTCGAAATACCAGTTACTGACTTCTATAACAAACTAATTATTGAAAAACTTTGGGATAATGAACTACACCATAAAAAAATCCGACCACTTGTAGTGATCGGATTTTTATTGTCTCAAGGTATTTAAAACTAAGATTTATGATAGTTTTTATCGTTAACGTTTGCACCAAATCATTCTTATTTTATTCGTAGAGAACAATCTATATATCAATTATTTTTTTAAACTATTAGCATTTATTAGCTACATGATTTTTTAGACTGACTGATCTTTCCATTTTTACAGACGAACTTAGCACCTTGACAATGCGATATGCCACCCATCTTGCCAGAACAAGGTGTATTCTTTGCATTTGCCTGCATGACAGGCACTAGCATAAATATAGAGATAAAAAATGCTGACCAAGTTCTCATAAATAAAATCCTCAGTAAATGAATAATATAAATTCGAACTATATTACTGTGACATTCTTTTATCAATCTTTATTTAATATACTTTCTTCGATAAATGCTAAACCTTAAAATAGTGTCTTTGCATTAATCAATATAAACCTCGATACCCAAAACATGCCCAAAGCAAAGGGCTAAAAGTCATAGACTATTAGCCCTTTATCATTACATTCATCTCTCAATACCAATTCACTGACTAAATACCTTATGCATTTATGCCGTCAAAATATACTACGATATAGCCAACAGGGCATCGCCATGATCATCACGTAAATCCTTTTTCACCATTTTTCCAGCACCGTTCAGCAAAATACTCTCTACAAAAATAACTTTATCTGGTATCTGCCAGCTGGCTATTTTGTCTTGATAAAAGCTCAGTACTTGTGCCTCGTCGATTGCTGAATAGTCTTCTTTCACGACGATCAAGACTGGGCGCTCGCCCCACTTTTTATGCTTTGCAGCGATGGCCGCCGCGATTTTGATTTCCGGATGCGCGACTGCGATGTTCTCAAGCTCCACTGAGGATATCCACTCACCACCAGATTTTATCAAGTCTTTTGAGCGATCACGGATATTCATGTAACCATCTGCATCGATAGTGGCAATATCACCCGTGTCGAACCAGCCGTCTTCAGTGATGGCGTCAGGGTTCTCGGTGTAATAGTCATTGATAATCCAGTGCCCTTTAATCTGCAAACGACCTTGAGACAGACCATCTTCTTTTACGCGCTGCAATGGCTCATCAGTGTCTATCAGACGTAGCTGAACGCCATAAGGCGGACGACCTTGAGATTTGCGTAGCTCATTGATTTCATCTCTGCTCAGTGATTTATGCTTGGCTTTTATTTGATTCATCGTTCCAAGCGGACTGGTTTCAGTCATGCCCCAGCCATGTATCGCATCACAATTGAAATCTTCTCTAAATGTTTTGATGACTGATGGCGGACATGCTGCGCCGCCAACGATGGTTCGCGTCATACTCTCAAGCTTACTGCCTCTAGATTTTGCAGCGGTCAATAGACTTTGCCAAATCGTTGGAACGCCTAGTGCGACGGTTACTTGATAATCATCAATGAGAGAGACCAGACTGTCACCGTCTAGATTGGGACCAGGCAATATGAGAGAGCAACCTGTTAATGCAGCAGCATAAGGCGTGCCCCATGCATTGACATGAAACATGGGTACTACTGGCAATAAAACATCTTGCGCAGATAATGCTGAGACGTCAGGCATACATAATGACATTGCATGGAGTACAGAAGAGCGATGAGTATATAAAATGCCTTTAGGGTTGCCTGTCGTGCCTGAGGTATAGCATAACGAGCTGGCCGTAGACTCATCAAACTGAGGCCATTCAAAATCAGGAGAATGCGCTGCTAGCAACTCATCAAAGAACAGTACATTTGGCAACTGCGCTACAACTTTCTCATCTCGAGCGCTCAAGCAAATAAAATGCTCGACGCCTTTGATATGTTCCTTAATGGCCATAATCAATGGCAAAAAGGTCACATCAAAGAACAATACACGGTCGTCAGCATCATTGATAATGTAGCTAAGCTGCTCAGGGAACAATCGAGGATTGATAGTGTGGCAGACCATGCCACTGCCCGAAATCGCATACCACGCTTCTAAGTGACGATGATTGTTCCAAGCCAGTGTAGCGATTCGTTCTGAGGACTTCAATCCAAGTGTAGCCAGCGCATTGGCCAAACGTTTTGAATTGTTAGACACACTGAGCCAGTCAGTATGTATTATCTGTCCATTGACTTCTTTGGAGACAACCGCTGTATCACCATGATAGCGTGCAGCATGTTCAATGAGACCACTGATCAGCAATGGCTGATACATCATTTTTCCTAACATAGTACATTCCCTGTAGTTGTTTGAACGTCCGCTTATTCTTATCGGTATATCGTCTGATACGCCGAATAAGCCACAACTAAGAATAATCAGAATCATTGGTTAAAACAAGCGAATACTATGACCTTAATTGGCAAAAAAATACTGTACTATTTTTTATAATCTGTTTTTGAACACTCATTCGTGGTCATTTTGGATACAAACACATAAAATTTAGACAAAAAAATCCGACCACCTAGGTGATCGGATTTTTAATATTTGGTGGAGATGGCGGGAGTTGAACCCGCGTCCGCCAGCATTACGCTCATGAATCTACATGTTTAGTTTCTGTCTTTAATTTTAGTCTGCACCGATCCGACAGTCAGGATGGATTAGCCGATTCTCTACTTTTGAACCCAAGCGATTGAGACAATCCCTTGTGGCGAGCCTACATGCGGACGCTTCAACTTAGTTGACCAACTGTAGGTGATCAGCAACTTAGTAAGCAGGGTTTATGCTGCTAGAGCGTAATTTTCGTCGTTTGCGACTATAACAATATATGTTGGATTAACGAGAGGACATATACTCTCGACATGCATCATTGAGTTTCATTACCAGCGTCGAAGCCAGAACATCCCCAATAAGGTCGACTATTATATAGTAGGTAGTGGGTAGGTTTCAACCTTTATAAACCCTGTATTACATTACGTTACAGCTCAACTGTCTAAGCAAGTACTGCATTCAACCATGTACCAATCGCTTGGATCTGTGGCATACATACTTGATGCGCCATCGGATAAGTATGATATGCCACGTTATAGCCTTTATCAGACAATAATTGCTGTGCTTGCTCACCCAAAACAACAGGGACAACCGGATCATGACTACCGTGTTCGATTAGAATTGGCATGTCTTTATTAGCAGCACTATAGTTAATATTATCGTTCGTCGCTAAGTAGGTAGAGAGTGTCATCAAACCAGCCAAACGCTTTGGATAGCCAAGTGCCACATGGTAAGCCACTGCCCCGCCCTGCGAAAACCCTGCAATAACGATATGCTCAGGAGAGACACCGCGCTCAACCTCACGGCTGATCAAATCATTGATTTGTTGGGCAGACTCTTCAATTTGTGCAACATCGATTTTACGTTCTAAACTCATCTCTAAAATATCATACCAAGCTGGCATGACCATACCGCCATTCACCGTCACTGCACGCTTTGGTGCATGTGGGAAAATAAATCGTACAGCCATATCATCAGCCAAGCCCAGCTGCGGTACCACAGGCTCAAAGTCATGACCACTAGCACCTAAGCCATGCAACCAAATGACAGCACGGTTAATGGTTTTTTGGCTAGGGTTATGCTCAACAATAACAGCGTCTAAATAGTCAGTCATGACTGATCCTTAATACAATTTTGATAGTTTAGCTTTGAGAATTGGAAGTGAAATATTTTTGTAACAATCACTCGCCTGTCATTATCTTTTAAAAATTATCAGGTAACGTAAGGGATGGATAAATGACAGCAATATTGTACTTATTATTTTTCACTTTTTGTAGGGACAGTTTACATGACAATGTTAGATAATTCAGTGGCGACGCTCAATCAACTTAAAAAAATGCCATTTAAAACCGTTAAGACGGTCAGTATAGCCATAGCACTAGGGGCCACTTGCACTCTATCAATGGCCGCAGACGATATACGCAATACCACATTGACTCAAACATCCAACCAAACCATTAAGCCATCACTAAAACAACTACCAAAAAACCCGCATGCCAAACCTCAAGCCTATACATATGGTGTGCGGCCATTCTACTTGGTCAATGACATGGATGCAGGACCATTAAAAGACGAGCTGATGGCTTGTAGTGCGCAAACGCCTAGCAAAACGAACTTTTCTATCGCGCATCGCGGTGCACCGCTGCAATTACCTGAACACACTTATGACAGCTATGTCGCCTCAGCGCAAATGGGCGCAGGCATCTTAGAATGCGATGTGGCTTTTACCAATGACGGCGAGCTGGTCTGCCGCCATGCGCAAGACGATCTACATACCACTACTAATATCCTTGCTACCCCACTGGCCAAACAGTGCACCGTGCCGCCAATGATAGACGCCAACGGTCTGCTGACCAATGCTGACAGCATTGAATGCCGCACCTCAGACATTAGCGCAAGTGAATTCAAGACTCTGACAGGAAAAATGGATGCTGCGGATAAAACAGCCACCAATCTCAATGATTATATGAATGCAACGGCTGCATGGCGAACTGATTTATATTCACAAAACGGTCAAGTGCTCACATTAAAAGAACATATTAAGCTTGCTCAAAACCTTGGCATGAAGCACACGCCAGAGCTAAAAGCACCAGCCGTTACCATGCCATTTAATGGCTATAGCGTAGATGCTTATCGTCAGCAATTAATTGACACTTATAAAGACGCAGGCGTGGCTGCTAGTGACGTGTTTGCGCAGTCGTTTAATATCGAAGATGTAGATTATTGGATTAAAAACGAGCCTGATTTTGGTGCCAATGCTATCTATTTAATTGACGATAGCAATGAGACCGCAACTGGCAAAACCTTTGATAAAAATGATCCTAGCACGTGGAAGCACTCACTAGCCAACATAAAAGCGCGTGGCATTAAAACCATTGCCCCCCCACCTTGGATATTAGTAACCACTGACGCAACAGGTAAAATGGTACCTTCCGCTTATGCCAAACAAGCCAAAGCACTTAATTTAGATATTATTACTTGGTCAATTGAGCGCTCAGGGCCGTTAGCAGCAGGTGGCGACTGGTATTATACTGACTTAGGCAAAGCCATTAATAATGATGGCGACATGATGACTTATATCGATGTACTGGCGCAAGAGGTTGGAGTAAAAGGTATTTTTTCTGACTGGCCCGCAACCGTTACGTACTACGCAAACTGTAAAGGTTTGAGCTAGGCCGTATTAGGGTATGTCCTCAATTCAAGCGATAGTCCTCTAACTGGGCTAAAAATGGCTAAATTTTGCCAAACAGCGTCAAATAGCTGGTTAATATCTCGATATTATCTACACTATTTTTCTCGTTTGACGGCAATTTATCTCATTTTTACCTCCATTTTTGAAATGAGGACACACCCTATACATTTATAAACAAGTCCTGCTAATAATCAAAAGGCCAACTGAGTCGCAACTTGGTTGGCTTTTTTATATGCTGAAGTATTGATACAGAGCTTGGTTCACAGATTGGCTCAAAGCCTGCTTTGAACCAATCAGTTAATCAACGACTGTCATATCAACACCGCGAAACGTGAAAATAATTAGCCTCTCATTTTTTCCATCAATTTTTCATCGCTTTTGACAAGCATTCCCAAAATGCCTTGGGACTTTTATGCTAGGATAATCCCAACAACTTTGGAGTCTTTCCATAGCTCCAAATACAAACTGTATTCAGCAAAGTGGACACTGACAGTATCTATGCGATTGTTATCTATTAACCATCGCGTCAATCAGCCATTTTTTACACATTTTTCTAAAATAAGTATACCGTCATGACTCATATTTTACTGGTAGAAGATGATCCCGCCATCGCGATGTCGCTCAAGGTCACTTGCAAGCGTGAAGGCTGGCAAATTACATGGCTGGACAATGCCAGTAGTGTACTGCCGATGCTACATAGTGAGGCCGCAAGCGATTTATCAGCCATTATTTTGGATGTTGGATTGCCAGATGGTGACGGTCTCAGCTTGTGTCAACAAATACGTCATACACCTGATATTGATGCCTTAAAAGACATCCCCATCGTGTTTTTGACGGCACGCAGTGATGAGGTCGATCGTATTTTGGGCTTGGAGATGGGTGGCGACGATTACTGTGCCAAACCCTTTAGCCCGCGAGAGTTGGTCGCTCGCCTAAAAGCCATTTGGCGACGTGAGCAATTGCTGTCTCAACAGTCATCCGCTCCTACCACCTCAGTAGATAGTGACAACCCGTCTAATAATATGACTGGGCAAGCATTAACGTTTGAATGTCAGTCTGGTATCTGGCATTACCAACCACTCAATTACTCATTGATGTGGCAAGAGCAAAAGCTAGAGCTGAGCAATACCGAGCGCAAAATCTTATTGACCTTATTACAAGCACCCAATCAAGTCTTCAGTCGTGAACAGCTATTAAATGCGGTCAGTGACTATCCAGATCATCGCTTGGCAAGAACGATAGACAGCCATATCAAGTCAATTCGTAAGCAGCTGGCTACCGTAGATGCTAGCATCGATGTCATCCATACACACCGTGGATTGGGTTATGCGTTATGTCCCGCTTAGCTATATTTTACTTAGTACTGACTTTCTATAACTGCAAGCAACACTGATAAAAATATGACCAATAAAGCGAATGATATCGTTGATAACCACGCTAATAATAGCGTTGATCATCCTGCTAATGCTAATCAAAGTAACTGGTATGCAAAGTTACATCCTATTGGCACCGCGCAGCAAACGACTGAGCCAAAACGACTGCTAAATCTGAGTATATTTTTTAGAATTTGGTTAGCCGTTGCGTTGGTATTAACCATTTGCGGTGTGGTTGTGTTTACTCAGCTATTTGGCTATGTCAAACCAACAGCGCAGCAAGTCATCGAAGACACGTTATTAGATACCAGTAAATTGCTTGCGGTCAGCTTGCAAGTGCCATTATCGTCTGGGCAGCTATATGAGGAGGCTTATCAAGCAAGACTGGATTCAGCATTCATTGGCACGCCAGCGAAGAATAAAACCAGAGAGCCCGAATATAAAAATAAAAGCTATAGCAGTTTTCGGATATATGTTACAGACCATTCTGGCACGGTCATATATGACTCTCTGCCTTACCCTGACAATGATGAGGGGCAAGATTATAGTCGTTGGAACGATGTCTATTTGACCCTACAAGGTCAATATGGCGCAAGAAGTACGACGCGAGATCACAATCAGCGTGATGGCACTATCATGTATGTGGCACAGCCTATAAAAGACGCCGCTGGCAATCTGATTGGCATCGTCAGCGTTGGTAAGCCTGTCGCTAGTGTACTGCCTTATTTGGATGATACGCGCAACCGCATGCTAATCACGGCGCTGTTTATGAGCATCGCTGCCCTGATATTGGCAGGACTGGTGGCATGGTGGCTTAAGCAAAGCATTACCTTGGTTACTCAATATACCAGCGCATTAGCTGAGGATACCAAAAAACCCTATTTTTACTTAGGTCATGAGCTTAATAGTCTGACAGATACGATTGAATCTATGAAGCATCGATTGGAGAATCGATCTTATGTGACTGATTATGTCCATACCCTCACCCATGAATTGAAAAGCCCCCTAACCGCCATTCGTGCCAGCAGTGAATTGTTAGAAGACGATGGACTCGACAGCAGCGCATTAGACATTGAAGATCGGCAGATGCTGATCCAAACTATCGGTGAACAAAGCATAAAAATGCAGCAGCTCATTGATCGATTACTGTTACTTGCCAAAATTGAGCAACCAACTTTTAAGCTAAACCAACAGCTGACGCCTCTATTACCATTACTACAAACCCTTGCAAAAAATAATACCGCCAAATTGCAACAGCAGCTTTTAGCACCTATTGACATCTATATCGATGATGCACGCTTCACTGACACCACAAGTTTACAGCCGAATATATTGGCAAATACCAGTGTCTTTGCTGATCAGTTCTGGTTAGTGCAAGTGCTACAGAACATATTAGATAATGCCATACACTTTGCTGAGAACACGGTCAATATTCATATTCACAATACAGTGCAGATAGTAACCATTGATATATTTAACGATGGCAAATTACTACCCGACTATGCCGTAAAAAAAGCCTTCGACCGCTATTTTAGTTTGTCGCATCAGAGCCAAGCCACTTATAGCGCAGCAAGCCAGCCCAATCAGTCATCAGAGCCTTCATTTGATAAGCAATCAATCGCAGAAACCAAACCAGAACAGCCTAGCACGTCTGGCAACACTCTCAAAAAAGGCACTGGCCTTGGTTTAACGTTAGTAAAACAAGTGATCGAACACCACGGAGGTCATGTTGCTATTAACAACGTGCATAGCAATGAAGGTTCTGAAACTGGCGAGAGTAGTGCTGTTAGATACCTACATTCTGGTGTGATGGTTAGCATTACGCTGCCTTTAGCTCGCGAATAAAATTCATTAAACTTCCATCATTCCTACACAGGTTTTCTATCTTATTATCTTACGATAGCGTTATTCAAATTCGTAAGACAGATTAAGGATAGAAATACGATGCAACACACACTTATTACCAACCATATTGTTAATAACAAGCTTATCGCAGGTCAATTGATTGAGAGCTTGCTAGGATATAGTCGTCATCATTGCGCACAGATTTTGTCAAATCAAGGTATCGATAGTATTGAGTTTGGACATTGGCTCGCTATTCCCAGTCAGCAGGTATTATTGGTATTTCGCCATCAGCGGTGTGTGGCTATTGATGCTTATCAAATAGCGGCTTAAATTATTAAGTGCATATTATGATTACTATGTCATCACGAAACAAACCACTAAAATTGTTACTACTATTTCTTACAGTATTGTTTATTTACAGCGAATTTTTTGCTACTCATATTAAATTAATCAATAAAACAGACTATGATATTTACTCAGTAAAAGGCGAGTATTTTTCTAAAAGCACAGACCCAAGCTTAGAAGAGATAGACAAGCAACAAAGTTTAGTTATCACACCTAAAGGTAAGACGCAATATTCAATTCGTTTTAGTACTCAAACAGCAAAGCAGCCGATAGACATATCAGTAGGTTGGGGTACGCGCGTATATGATAATGATGGTGACCTTGTCCCAATTATAGAGAGTCAAGGTAGCGACTTTATATTTTCAGCAGATGGCTTTTGCGACTATGAAATTATTATTCATGAGCAATACGCAGAAGCTAGAGGATATAACAAGAATTTTTGTTATAGAAGAATATTTTTACATTCTGCTAAAAATATCATTGTCACAGAAGGATAAGTAGCTTCAAGGTGTAAAAGCTCATTGGTAAAGTTCATTACAGTTCGATAGCTTATAAGTTCTAAAATAGAAAAGTCTTTTACCTTATCAATGAAACCCATCGACAGAGAAAAGACTTTTCTTGAATAATTAGCTAAACCAAACGACTAAGTAATCGACTCTACCGGCTGCTTCACATCGCCATTTTGACCACGATGACGCAGGTAATGATCGAGCAATACAATCGCTAGCATGGCTTCTGCGATAGGCGTGGCACGGACACCAACGCACGGATCATGACGACCCTTGGTCAGCATATCGATCGACTCACCTTGCGTATTGATACTCTTGCCAGCGGTGGTAATACTAGACGTTGGCTTCAAAGCGATACTGACACGGATGTCTTGCCCGGATGAGATACCGCCCAGTATACCGCCAGCATGATTGGCAGTGAAACCGTCTGGTGTTAGCTCATCACGAGAGCTGTGACCGAACTGCCCAGCCACTGCCATACCATCACCAACTTCAACGCCTTTTACCGCATTGATGCTCATCATGGCATGAGCAATATCTGCATCTAATCGATCAAAAACTGGCTCGCCAAGTCCAACAGGGACACCGCTTGCGATAACTTCTAGACGAGCACCACAACTGGTGCCCTCACGGCGCAAGTTATCAATTAATGACTCAAAACGAGTCACCGCCTCTTTGTCAGCACAAAAAAATGGATTACTATTTACGAATTCCCAATCAATTTGGCTAACATCTGTGACGTTACTATATTCATTGCCAATCTGAGTCACATGACCACGGACTTGCACGCCTAGACGGTCTTGCAGATATTTCTTTGCAATAGCACCAGCCGCAACGCGCATCGCCGTCTCACGTGCTGATGAACGACCACCGCCACGATAATCGCGAAAGCCATATTTCATACTATAGGTATAGTCGGCATGACCCGGACGAAAAGTATCTTTAATCTCGCTATAATCTTTAGATTTTTGATTGGTATTACGAATCAGTAAGCCAATAGACGTACCTGTCGTTTTACCCTCAAAGACGCCAGAGATAATCTCAACTTCGTCAGATTCACGGCGCTGAGTCGAGTACTTAGACGTGCCCGGTTTACGGCGATCTAAGTCTACTTGCAAATCCTCTTCAGACAAAACCAAACCGGGTGGCACGCCATCGACGATAGCCATAAGGCCTGCGCCATGCGACTCTCCACACGTAGTGACAGTGAAAACCTGTCCGATACTATTGCCTGCCATATCTATCCTTAAATAAGTAAACACAACTTATGCTTATTTTATCAATCGTTTGTGACTGTGACGAAAATGACCGATTGTTATGATAATCAGTACCTAGTCACGACCCATATTTGACTATTGAATGCTGTCTAATAGCTGTACATAAGAGGCAAACAACTGACGATGGGTCATGAGCTCATCATAGGTAATCGCAAAAACACCATGACCGCCGTGGGCAAACTTTAACCAGTCAAGCTGGATTTCAGGATAGGCTTGTTTTAATGCCCATTCGCTATCGCCCACTTCGCAGATTAGCAGACCTTCTGGACTTAGATAGTCTGGTGCTTCAAACAAGATACGATGTACCAAGTCTAAGCCATCTTGACCGGCAGCTAGTGCATGCTCAGGCTCATATAAAAACTCAGGTGGCAAGTCTGCCATGATGGCCGCATCGACATACGGTGGGTTGGTGACGATGAGCTCATACTGGTTTTCAGTAGGAATCTTCGCAAACAGATCTGATTCAATCACATTAACCTGATGACCAAGATCATGATGATCAACGTTGACCATCGCTACTTCCAGCGCACCTTTATCGATATCGACAGCATCAACCAATGCATCGACGAAACGGGTCGCAAGCGCGATAGCAATACAGCCAGAACCGGTACACATATCCAAAATACGCTCAGGCTGCGACAGTTGCTTGACGTCTAAACCATGATCGTAAAATGCTGCGCCTTGCTCGTTAGGACTGATTCCTAAAGGCTTGGCCAATTCAGTCACCTCAAAGTAAGGATGAAACTGCTGACGTATCAATTCTGCTATCGGTGAACGTGGAATCAAAACACGCTCATCGACATAAAAAGGCAAATCACAGAAGTATGACAAGTTAATCAAATAACTGAGTGGCTTACGTTCAGCGATGCGCTCTTCTAGCAGGCTTAGCACTAGCTGTTTCTCTGAAGTCGTCAAACGACAATCAAGAATCTGCTCGTTCGCTGACCAGTCTAGAGACAATGAATGCAATACAATGGCAGACGCCTCTGCGAATTCATCGGTAGTACCTTGGGCGACAACCACATCATAATTGCGTAGTTGAGTCACTGAAAAACGAATGAAATCGCGAATACTAACGAGCTGCTCTCGCGCTTCTTCTAGCTCTGCATGCAAATTGGCAAATTGATCGTCCTCACCGAGAAGCCCAGACTCCAAATCAAACGCCATATTATCTTCTAGACTATCGTCATTGAAGTACTGGTTTTGAAACTCTTCTGCGCTCATTGTTTGGTCTTCTGACATATCATACCTTGCTGATTACATGTTCGTTGACGACATGTGGGTGGGTTAAGTCGCTTCTACTAAAAGCCGATCTATTAATTAATATTCTAATTATACATTATAGACATAAACACTAAGTAGCGCCAATATTTGCATTTTTGTGTTTGTAGAGATAATAGGAAATGTAATTAACTTCAGTCATATCATGAGCTATTACCCTATCTAAACTCTCGCTCAGTTATTACCCAACTGTAGTGAATACGTCAGCAGTTGACGTTTGGCAAGCATTAAGTGAAAAAAGATGTGTCTAAAGTTTGCGAAGCATCCAAATTATGCGCATAATAGCCACATTAGTACCAACTACAAGTGATTCAACATGATGAAAATAAAGCCTATTATTACTGCTATTTCTATCGCTGCTGTCAGCGTTAGTGCCATTGCTGCCACTGCCGATACGACTCGCACATTGCCAGTACGTACAGCGGATTCGCTTGCGAAAAAAGTTAGCCTCAATGTGCAAGAAAATCGCAGCAACTCGTTAGACAGTCGTACAGCGACTGACAACATGACGCAGCTAATCGATTCAAAACAAGCACCGAAAGCGGCGGCGCCTGATAATATGAGCGCAGCTGAGCTGATGCGTAAAGATGAGCAGGCTGACCGTACTGACGATATAAGCGAAGGTCAAGCGGTTGCTGCTCCTAGCAACCTAGCCTCTATCGATTCATCTGATCCACTTTCTTTTGAATTGCCTGAAAACGAAAAACGTCAAGACTTTAGTGATGACCCTACCATCAAAAATATCGAAGACAAAGATGGTAAAAGACACACTACCTTGAACCTATCAAACTATGCCAAGCAAGTGAATAGTTCTGTCTGGTCACCAAACATGAAAGTCAACTCAGCGATGACTATCAAGATGCAAGCGTTACTGGATTGGAACCATGCGTCTCCTGGTCCTATCGATGGTGGATGGGGTATGAACAGTAAAAAAGCCCTTATCAACTTTCAAACCATGAAAGGTTTGACTGCTAACGGTAAAATGGACCAAAAAACATGGGATGCTTTGATCAAAAACATTCCTGCTAATAAGCCTGTACTGGTCACCTATACGCTGACTAAAGCAGATCTTGATACCAACTTTGCGACTACTCCTTCTGGTTCAGAAGCCAAGTCAAAAATGAAAGGTTTGTATTATCAAGACATCAAAGAGATGCTCGGCGAACGTTTCCACATGGACGTACGCTACCTTGATAAGTTGAACAAGAACAAAGAATACAAAGTTGGTGAAACCATCACAGTATTGAACAACCGTGGCGAGCTTAACCAACGTATCAACCGTATTGTTGCTAACAAAGCAGACCAAACCCTGTATGCATACAATGGTGACAAACTGGTTGCTACCTATCCGACGACTGTCGGTAGTGCTGCTACACCATCACCAAAAGGTACGTTCAAGATCATCAATAAAGTAAAAATGCCTTGGTATAAGTCAACAGTCGGCGAAGGTGCTCAAAAGAAAGTGCATATGATCGCACCAGGACCAAATAATCCAGTAGGCGTTGTTTGGATGGGATTGTCTAAACCTTCTTATGGTTTACATGGTTCACCAGTACCTGAAGGCATCAGTCGTCAAGGATCAGCAGGTTGTGTTCGTTTGACCAACTGGGATGTGCTAGAGGTTTATGCAAACGTTGAAAATGGCGCAGTAGTTGAACTTCAATAACGCTTCACTATTATAGTTACTAAAAAAGACCTTGAAATATATCAAGGTCTTTTTTATGGTTGAACATAAATGATGGTTGAATATCCTCAAGATATCTTAAAGCGTGTTAAACATTCAATCGTGGCGCTGACAGAGACTATCTGTGAGTGTTCAAAATGCCCTACACTTTATACCCTTCCTCATTGCCAGTGATACTACCGACTTTTTTGGTAAAGAATAATCCTGCTGGGATAGATACCAAAATTCCCAACGCGACTGCTATTTGCACATGCAATATCTCATTAAAACCTGTTACTAACGTGGCAACTATAAACACACCAATGGTAACGGTTGCTGCTATTGAATAAATGACAGAAAATAATGGCCAGTTCATAAGATACTCCTTACTTTTATTGTGGATATAGTACCTTTATACACTAAACCCACATTAAAAGTAAGTATTTAATATAGACCCATAGAATAGCCATAACAGATGATTCAGAGCAAAAGCCATGTTAATATTAAGGTTTTGTTCTGGTAGTCTCAATATCATAAATATTACCTTTCAGCTATTATCAGTTACCGACTAACTTCCCTTCTTGTTCGCAAAAAACTCATATACCTTCCTCCATTTATCATTACAATAACGACTTTCTTTTACTTTTTAAGAAAGCTACTTGCTATGACCTCATCTGAAGAAAAATCGTCTAATAACACGAGCGCTACCAAAGACTCATTAGCGATGACTAAGCCTGAAAAAGAACACGCTATAGTAGCGAATGAGACTGATAACTCTGAGCCAGACATCACTGCAAAAAATGCTGAATCTTCAGAGTATTTAGAGCATCATGACGAAAATGAATCCGATAAGGACATGGCAGATACACAAAATCCTGACGCAAAAGTAATCATAGAATCGATCAGTCCAGATGTAGCAGTTGCGACATTAGAGACACCTGATACCACAACCTCTGAATCCGACACCTCTGATGATAAATCACAGCCTTCTCCTGAAGACCTAACATCAGAGACTGAAATAGATTCAAATAGCACTGATTTTGAGAGTGCTAACTTAGCGAACTCTGAAGCTACAAAAAGAATTCAAGATGATGATGACAGCACTAAGCAAGCCTCTCAAGAAGAAGCTGACGCTGAAGTAACCGTTTCTGATAGTGATATAGAAGACCGCTCGCTAAAAAATAATACGAATACAGAGCAGTTAGTCAACGAATCAACAAACGCTATTGCAAATAAGCCTGAAACTGGCACAAAACAAGATGGTCAGAAAAATATAGAGGATACTGTAAAAGACGAGGCTAACGATCAAGAAGCACAAGAGGAAGAAGTTAAAGAACAAAAAGAGGCCAAACTAGAATCTTATAAACAGTTTGTTGCCGAGCAATTTAGCAATCAAAAAGTAGATTATCCAGAAGTCCGAGTAAGAATTGAAGCCAATGCGCTGCCTAGCAAAATGTATTTCATCATGAACATACTGTCTGCCATTATCGCCAGTTATGGACTGGTGACCAACTCAGCAGCGGTGGTCATTGGAGCTATGTTAGTGGCCATGATGCTAGGACCGATTACTGGTGTCGCATTAGCCATTATTGACCATCGTATGCCGCTACTGCGCAGGTCACTTATCACCATGCTCATCGGTGTGTCATTGGTGATATTGGTTGGCTTTATCGTGGGGTGGCTACACAAAGATCAGCCTTTAACAGCAGAAATACTGTCCCGTACTCAGCCAACATCCATGGATTTGATGATTGCTCTAGCAGGTGGTACTGCTGGTGCTTATGCGATGGTCTCGCCGCACCTCTCGGTTGCCGTTGTGGGCGTAGCCGTTGCCACAGCACTGGTGCCACCACTGGCTGCTAGTGGTATTTTATTGGCTAATGGTGAGCTACAGCTCGGACTCGGTGCGTTTTTATTAGCCATCACCAACATTATTGCGATTCAATTTACCAATGCCTTAGTGCTTTGGCTGCTAGGGTTCCGCCGTTTGGTTGATGACGATTATAAATCAAACACCTACTTAACTTTTTTGCGACGTAACGCTGTGACTTTATTATTGCTAGGCGGCTTGGGTACTTATTTAACTATCAATCTACAGACCAATGCAAAACAGCAAGTGTTTGAGAGTAGCGTTAAAGAAACCATCAATAGTTACTTCATTGATAAGGGCAACGTGCTAACCAATACCCAATTCGAAACTGTCGATGACAACCAAGTCGTACGTGCTGTTATTCGCGGGGAAACAACGCCTAGCTCATACGATGTCCGTCAAATTGAATTAGCGATTACCCAAGATATGGCGACAAACTTTCCCAAATATTTACCCATTAAACTACAACTGCGCTACTTGCCAGTACAGGTGATTGAATCCAATCCATTGATACAAGATAGATTGGACGAAACTGATGCAGCGATTTTGACCAACTAATTCATTTGCGAGCCAGATTTTGTAATGCTTTAAAATACTGGCTATGGTCGTCTCAAGATAATTTGGATACAATAATGAAGGCAAGTGAAAGCACTACGACTAGTAGAATTAGCAATCCTGACGCGCTATCTGGTTGATATAGTATTGACTATATCCACAGAATAACCCTGCAGTTGTAACTCTTGTACCAAGAGCTTGGGCGTTTGTGCTAAAATCGCTTGCAAAATTATTTTACTTCATCTACTCAATTCTATCCGTCAGTAAGGAGCCGCTGTGAGCCAGCCATTTCGCTCAGCCGATATTCGCCAAGCCTTTATCGATTTTTTCATAAGCAAGCAGCACACTACAGTCCCATCGTCTAGTCTGATTCCGCATAACGATCCGACATTACTATTTACCAATGCCGGTATGAATCAGTTTAAAGAGACATTTTTGGGCATGGAGCCACGTGACTATACACGTGCTGTGTCCTCGCAAAAGTGCGTACGTGCTGGCGGTAAACACAATGACTTAGATAATGTTGGCTACACTGCCCGTCATCATACGTTCTTTGAGATGCTCGGTAACTTCTCGTTTGGCGATTACTTTAAGCAAGCCGGTATTGAGTATATTTGGGAGTTTTTGACATCGAGTGACTGGTTAGGAATTGATAAAGACCGTCTCTATGTCACCATCTATGAAACCGATGATGAAGCCTTTGATATTTGGAACAAGAATATCGGCATCCCAAGCGATCGTATCATTCGTATTGGTGATAACAAAGGTGCGCCGTATGCGTCAGATAACTTTTGGACGATGGGCGACACTGGTCCTTGTGGTCCTTGTACCGAAGTCTTTTATGATCATGGTGCAGATATCGAGGGCGGCCTACCAGGCACACCTGAAGAAGATGGCGACCGCTATATCGAGATTTGGAACTGTGTATTTATGCAGTTCAACCGTCAAAAAGACGGTACGCTATTACCACTGCCAGCACCTAGTGTGGATACAGGCATGGGTCTTGAGCGTATTAGTGCGATCATGCAAGGCGTCCATGGCAACTACGAGATCGATTTGTTTATCCATTTGATGGATGCAGCAGCTGAGATTTTAGAGATTGATAATGAGCAGCAATCATCATTGAAAGTCATCGCTGATCATATTCGTGCCGTTGCCTTTTTGATTGCTGATGGTGTTACACCAAGCAATGAAGGCCGTGGCTATGTGCTACGCCGTGTGATCCGTCGTGCGGTGCGCCATGGTAACAAGCTGGGTGCAGATGGTGACTTTTTCTATAAGATGGTCGCACCATTGGTTGCTGAAATGGGCCACGCCTATCCTGAGCTAAAAGACAAGCAAAGCGCTATTGAAAATGCCATTCAAAAAGAAGAGACACAGTTTGCTAAGACACTAGCGCAAGGGCTGCGTTTGCTTGCCAGCGAGCTCGAAGGGTTGCAAGATGGTGACACGCTATCTGGTGAAGCAGCCTTTAAGCTGTATGACACTTATGGCTTCCCACTTGATTTGACCGCTGACATCACTCGTGAGCGCGGTATCGTTATCAATGAGGCTGAGTTCGATGAGCACATGCAAGCACAACGTGAGCGTGCGCGTGATGCTGGTAAATTCGACGTCGATTATAGCAGAGTCATTCAAGTAGAGACGCCAACGACCTTTATCGGTTATGAGCAACTTGAAGAAGAAGGCGTAACGATTGATGCGCTTTATCAAGACGGCAATTCGGCAGACAGCTTGAATGAAGGTATGGAAGGTGTTGTTGTGCTTGACCGTACCCCATTTTATGCCGAAGGTGGTGGTCAGGTTGGTGAGCTGGGTGAAATTCGTACCGCATCTGGTGTCTTTGAAGTTCAAGATACCAAAAAATCTGGTCAAGCCATTATCCACTATGGTGTTGTCACCATGGGTGAGATTAACGCCAAACAAACGGCTGATGCGCAAGTACTCTCTAGTATCCGTGCCGCCAGTGCCAAAAACCACTCGGCTACTCACCTGTTACATGCCGCGCTAAGAGAAGTATTGGGTGATGAGGTTACGCAAAAAGGCTCACTAGTATCAAGCGAAGTATTACGTTTTGATTTCTCTTATGACAGACCCGTTAGCATTGCTGAAATCAGCCGTATCGAACGTCTCGTCAATGAGCAAATTCAAGCCAATACCCCTGCCCGTATCGAGAACATGTCGATTGATGAAGCCATGAAAAACGGTGCAATGGCGCTGTTTGGTGAAAAGTACGGCAGTGACGTTCGCGTGCTTACCATGGGTACAGACAGTATCGTAGATGGTCAACGCAAGCCCTTCTCTATCGAGCTGTGTGGCGGTTTGCATGTACAGCGTACTGGTGATATTGGCCTGTTGAAAATCACGAGCGAGTCAGGCATTGCTGCTGGTATTCGCCGTATTGAAGCCGTTACTGGTATGAATGCGGTCAAAAACATTCAGCAAAGCGAGCAACAATTAAGCGAGCTTGCAAGTCAGCTTAAAGTAAAACGCCCGGAAGTTGCACAGCGTGTACGTACCATGGCAGATAAGCAACGCGATCTAGAAAAACAATTAGAACGCCTGCAACAAAAAATCGCCAGTGCCCAAGCAGCCAACTTACTTGATGACGTGCAGACTATCGCAGGTACGCCTGTACTTATCAGCATGTTAAGCGGTGTCGATGGTAAGTCAATCCGCACGCTGATGGACGATATCAAATCGAAACTTCCAGACAGTGTGATTGTATTGGTGGGTGATAAAGACGATCAGTTAGCCCTAGCAGCCAGTGTGGCGAAATCTGTCACAGCCAAAGTAAAAGCGGGTGATATCATTCGTCACTTGGCAGGTGAGCTGGGTGGTAAAGGTGGCGGTAAGCCTGACTATGCTCAAGGCGGCGCACCAAAGTCTGGCAACAGTGCAGCAGTCATTGATGCACTACCTGCTTGGATTGCAGAACAGCTTGGCTAAGCAGTAAGCTGAGCGAAAAGCTGTATGATCAAATGTACAATACGTGATTGGTTATAACCATTATAACCAATCGCCATACATCTAAGCCGCACTAGCACTTAACGTGGTGACGTAGATATGATATAAAGGTCAACGTTTGAACACATTGTTCATTCATTGACTGCTAAGCACTATTGAATAATAAGTACCATTAAATATAAGCACCATTGAATAAATGAAAGGCATAGGGCGCAACTCTTATAATACGGCTTTGTCTATGCAAACATTGATTGAGAGGCACGTGAATACATTGGCTCTCATTGATGATAACAAAAGGCCATTAATGAATAATAGGTAGATTTTTATGGCGTTAATAGTACAGAAATACGGCGGCACCTCGATGGGCAGTATCGACCGCATCAAAAACGTCGCCAAACGAGTCAAACGCTGGCATGACAACGGTCATCAAGTGGTCGTTGTGGTATCTGCCATGAGCGGCGAAACCAACCGTTTGATCGATCTGGCTCGCCAAATTAGCACTCAGCCTGATCCTCGTGAATATGACCAAATGGTTTCGACAGGTGAGCAGGTCTCTATCTCATTGCTCGCGATGGCGATTAAAGAGCTTGGTATCGGTGCGCGCTCATTTACTGGCCGTCAAGTCGCGATTAAGACTGATAGCGCCCACAACAAAGCCCGTATCGAAAGCATCGATGATAAAAATATTCGCGAGCAATTAGATGCTGGCAATATTGTCATCGTCGCAGGCTTCCAAGGTATTGATGAAGAAGGTAACGCGACCACATTAGGGCGTGGTGGCTCTGATACTACTGGTGTCGCTATTGCAGCTGCTTTGGGTGCGGATGAATGTCAAATCTATACCGATGTTGATGGCGTCTACACCACTGACCCTCGTGTCACCTCAAAAGCTAAGAAACTTGAAAAAATTACCTTTGAAGAAATGCTTGAGATGGCAAGTCTTGGCTCTAAGATTCTACAGATTCGTTCAGTAGAGTTCGCGGGTAAATATGGTGTACCTTTGCGTGTACTATCTAGCTTTGATGAAAACACAGACGGTAGCTTTGACCAAGAATTTCAAGACAATGTCGGCACCTTAATTACGATAGACGAAGGAGATAGTATGGAACAGGCAATCATCTCAGGTATCGCCTTTAACCGAGACGAAGCGAAAATTGTAGTACGCGGTGTACCTGACCACCCTGGTATTGCCTCTGCTATCTTGAGCCCGATTGGACGCGCCAATATCGAAATCGATATGATCGTACAAAACCTTTCGACCAATGGCACAACCGACTTTACTTTTACTGTCAATCGCTCTGATTTAGACAAAACCATGAAAGTGCTGAATGAAGAAGTCAAAGACGAGATTGGTGCAAAAGAAGTCTTAGGTAATAGTGAAGTCGTCAAAGTCTCACTAGTGGGTGTTGGCATGCGCTCGCACGCTGGCGTCGCTAGTCTTATGTTCCAGACGCTCGCTGAAAACAACATCAATATCCAAATGATATCGACCAGCGAAATCAAAGTCTCTGTACTGATTCAAGACCAGCATTTAGAAAAAGCGGTTAAATCACTACATACCGCATTTGGTTTGGATCGCGAAGATGGCGAAAGTAAAATCGCTGGGCTATAATAGCCATCTATAATCCTGATGTGTTCTTTATAGTGGTTGGACTATTATTTTAATTAACAGTAATAGATTTGGCTGGCGCAGCTAGCACTCATGGGTTACTAATAACATTCAATAATACGTTCAATTAAATAGGGTCTCTTGAGATCCTATTTTTATTTTTTATTATTGCTGACGTTAGTAGTTACCTAATAGTTTTGTGAAAACTCGTGACAGTCTCTGCCATGCCCCCTATAATGGGCTTTCATTTGGGCTAAATGAATCTACCTATCATTGCCGCCATTGGCACTACGCTAATTATTTTAGTTATGCCGATATATAGTATGTTTAATACTGCGGTGATGTCCTGCAATTGAGAAGTAATCTAATGAGTAATAATTTGTTGATGCGACATAAGGAGTGTGACGCATGTTAATTTTGACACGCCGCGTGGGCGAAACGCTAATGATTGGTGATGAGGTCAGTGTGACTGTCCTAGGTGTCAAAGGCAATCAAGTACGTATCGGTGTAAATGCACCTAAAGATATTGCCGTACACCGCGAAGAGATTTATCAACGTATTCAGCATGAGCGTTCTGTACAGTCGCAAATGCAACATCTTGAGCAAGGCAGTTTTGCGCCTTCTTTCGATGATGAAGACTATTTTAATCGCTAATCGATATATTTTCACTTTTCTAATCTGCTCTGAGGTCATTTATTTATGAGTATTCGCCAATCAGACATATCGGCTCTACTTAATGGTTTGAACAAAAAAGCCATTGGATTCAATGATGTCATCAGTTTTATTGATGATTTTTATCGCTATGCACCTGCCCCTTTTGTTAATGGCATGGTACATAATGCCGCTGGTGAAAACGAAGGCAGTGCAAAGATTTTTGGCTTTGCTAAGCTCCATGGCCTTGATCAATTAGACACGCTAAAACTATTCGGTGAGCATTATGCCAAAGTTCAAGCAACCCCTAATGGTACCGATCATGCCAATATTCGTAATTTTTTACATTGGGGTTGGCAAGGGTTTTTGATGCAAAAAAACCCACTAACCGTGCGCCCTAGCGTTGATACGACTGCACTTTAATAAATCGTCAAGCAATAAAAAAGCCACGCTATATATAGCGTGGCTTTTTTATTGTGATTTACATCGATAATAAATGCTTATTTATCACGAAACTTGACAGGTTGCACAGCCCCTTTAGGATTCGGCATGTTGGGATAATGATGCTCATGCTCAACATCACATTCTGCCCCAACGACAGACCCATCGTCTTTTACTGGTTTATGAATGTAGCCAGTACGCTCAGCAGGTGGTAGGTGCTCATGCTCCCAAACCATGATGGCTTGCATGCAAGTTTCACGCTGTTCAGCGGTTAGCTTGCGGCCATCAGGCCACTTACCTATCTCAATCGCCATACGAAACTTATCAGCCACTTCTGGCGTCAAACTTGCCAATATCGTTTGCTTATCCATCTTATCTACTCTCCACTACTATTTTTTTATAGCATATTCTATCTAACGTTTTTATATAACGGATAAAGTTATTCGTCATCATCCATAATATCATCATCGACATCCAGACTGAATTCTTCAGCATGGACGTTCCAGTGCAACTTTGTACGACAAGCTTCATAGAAATCAAACCCTGGTGGATGCAACAGTGTTAACTTATCAGGGTGCTTGCGAATATAGAGCCGCTGCTCTTGCTCAAGTGGCACACTCGGCTTACCGTCTGCACTGACCATCGGCTGAGTTCGATTATCTTCGTGAATACGAATACACACCTCACTATTACCACTCACCACAATAGGCCTGCTAGATAGCGTATGTGGATGCATAGGTACTAGACAGATGGCATCCATACTTGGATGAATGATAGGGCCACCACCTGACAGTGCGTAAGCGGTAGACCCAGTCGGTGTCGCCGCTATCAAACCATCGCTATGCTGTCTATAAACATCATGCTCGTCAATTTTCATCTGAAAATCAATCATGTGTACTGATTTTCCAGCATGTAATACGATGTCGTTGAGCGCCATGTCTTCGTGGATAATCTTACGACCTTCTCGTATCTCCATAGTCAACAGGAACCGATGATCTAGCTGGTAATCACCCATCAAGACTTGGCGTAGCTTAAACGCGGCCTCATCAGGCTTTACATCTGCCAAAAACCCAAGCCGACCACGGTTAACGCCCAGCACAGGAACACGGTAACGTGCTAAAGCTTCGGCGGCATGCAATATAGATCCGTCCCCACCGACAACGATGACTAAGTCGCAAATTTCACCGATGAGACTGCGCTTAACGATTTTAACTTTTTCAATCTCAGTGAGATTCAATGTTGGTAAGTTGGCCGTCTTTACATCCATAATCAATGTGAGATTCATATCATTGATCGTTTGGGCAATCTGCACGAGGCTTTGGGTGACACTACGCTTGCCTGCACGGCCCATCAATCCGATACGCCTAAAAGCAGGGTTTTTGATAGCGTGAAACAGCTCTGACTCATGTAAGTGTGGCAATCTGGCTGACTGCGCTGAGTTTTCCATAAAACGGCTCGGTATAACGGTAAAATACTAGGTAATGATAGCGATAAATGAGCGCTTAGACTAGCATGTTTATGAATTATCGTTGTTAACTGTCGTAATCGACCCCATATAGAAGCCATCATACGTTACTCTTAGACGTGTTTATTTAGCTATATAGCATCACATTATTATAATTCAATAAGCAACTACAGAATGTCGTCAGGCCTTTATGGCCGTCACGCAAACACAGTTGACAATAATGGCGGATTTGCTAAAGTAGCTGTTATCTAACTCATTTATATTTTATTATTAGGGACATATATATGGCCAATCCTATTGTCAGTCGCGCAGAACTTGCGATCGGCGGGAATCCAATGACGGTCAAGGGTGTTATTCAAAAGACCAGTCTATTACTTGGGCTATCAGCTATCACTGGTGTGGGCTTTTTCTTTTATGCACTTATGGCAGGTCTATCGCAGGGTTTTATCACGATGGCAGCCTTCGGTAGCATGATTGCTGCATTCGTTCTGGCTCTTTTCATCACTTTTAAGCCACAAAAAGCCAAGACTTTAGCCGTACCTTATGCACTACTAGAAGGTATATTTTTAGGCGGCATTTCACTGTTCTTTATGAGAATGTATCCAAGTGTGCCAGTGACTGCTATGTGTGCAACCTTTGTCACCGCAGCCGTTATGCTAGGACTATATCGTTCGGGTCTCGTTAAAGTGACTCAAAAGTTCCGTTCAATTGTGACCTCAGCCGTTATCGCTATCATGCTGGTCTATGTGGCTCAGTGGGTGCTTTCTTTGGCATTTGGCTCAAGCTTACCTTTCTTGTTTGAAGGCGGCGTTATCGCTATTGGCTTTAGCTTATTTGTTATTGTTATTGCTTCTTTTACACTGCTATTGGACTTCGATAATATCGACCGCGGTGTGGCAATGGGCATCTCAGAAGACTACGAGTGGCTATTCAGTATTGGTATACTTGCCACACTAGTGTGGATGTACATTGAGTTTATGCGTTTATTAAGCTATCTACAGGATTAGTATAAATAGACTGTCTAACAGTAAGCTAACACAAAAAACCGTCTTTGATTAAAGGCGTTTTTTTTGTGAGTCAAAGTAAATACTGGTTCACAACTAAGAATGTGATGATATTCTTGCAATTTACTCATCAGATAAAGCAAGGAATGAGCGTTGTTGATTTTCTCAATTTTTATAGGGCTATCTATTATTCAAACTAGCTATGAGTATCTGACTTCAATGTGATTTGGGAATTACTTTTCTTCATAAATTGTATCTTTTGGATAAACAATTTTCATAAAAATCCATAACCAAAAAATATTTATAAATAAAGTTATGCCTAAAAAAATCATGTTTGCATCTTTAGTAAATTTTAATGTTTTTTCATAATATCTTTTCTGCTCCCCTTCAACTTCCAAGGTTACTAGCTGTGGGAAATCATTACTAAACCCTAAAAAATCGGGTTGAAAATACCAGCCTATCTTTGCAGGTTTATCTAAATAAGGTTCAATATTCTTACGATCCATACAACTGCCAGAATCTCTAGTCGTGAAAGCTGTATAATGGCAACTAAAAACAATATCTTTACTAGGTTCTTCTATAGATTTTAGAGTGACACCAAACCCTTCATAGTCTAATACCCCTTCACTATAATGGAGCTCGGACTTTAAAGGAAAATTTCTACCGCTCCATTCTAAAAGAAGTTTAGATGGGAAAAAAAACAATGTTAATAAGAGAATAACGATATGGATTTTTTGAGATTTCGATAACTCGCTAAATTTTCTGAGATTTTTGAACATAAATTATTTCTTATAAAAGTTATCTAACACGTCATTTTGAAAAATCACCCAAAATAATGAGTTTTTCTTTGTTGTAATGGCTTTTGATCTTGTAGCAGTTCACAAGCTAATTATTCATCAAAACTCTCCATAATATTAATACATTGATTTATAACTACTTACCTGTTCTATGAAGCGTATCAATTGTCCAATACATGAAGACAGAAAACGGCAAAGAAAAGATAATCATAAATATATATCCTTTGTTACGACCACGTATGATATTAATAGTAGTAGCATAACTGTAAATAATTTCATCTCCTGACTGCATAGTGACAAGCTGTGTCATATCATTTTTAAACCATAATAGCTTTCTTTGTTGGTAGTAGCCTACTGTTACTTCTTTATCAAGATATGGATCGTAGAATTTTTTTGAACCACGTCCACTGTTTTCATTATTCCCAAACACTTAATAACTACAAGAAAAAATCTGACTTTGTTTGTTTTCAGCGCCGGTATATATCTATACATGTCTAGAGTTACCTACGTTGTCATGTAGGCTTAAAATACCTGTCGTATAGAATAGGGAGTCTTCTTTAGGGAATCCTATACCAGCATATTGTGTACTCATACTTATGAATATAAATAGAGACACGCTTAGGTAAAAGTCCAGTTTTCGCTTTATTTTAAATCCAAGCATATGTCTTACTCAAGGGAAGAGGTTTCAGTTATAAAGATAACTGGTCAATTATTAATTGGTTTTTTTACCCACTTTACTAAATAGCCAGTACATAAACACTGACAATGGAAAAGCAAATAAAATCATAAACTTGGAGATTTTGTTATTACTATTAATATTTCTGAGAGTATCCGTGTAACTAATAATCACCTTATCATCAACTTCTACAGTTACCACTTGAGGTACATTGTTTTTGAATATTAAAAACTTATCTTGTATGTACCACCCTATGGTCGCTTCTTCATTTAGATAGGATTTATAAAAATTGTTCCCACAATCACTACTTCTTCCGTTATCGAAGAATGAATAACCGCATGCAAAAACTTGAGTCTCTGTTTTACCCGCGACATTATCAAGCGTTAGGTGTTTAGTGTGACGCACATTGTCATGAAGACCTAAAATACCTGTCGTGTAAAAGAGGGAGTCTTCTTTAGGGAATCCTATACCAGCATATTTTGTAGTCATACTTATTAGTATAAATACAAATAGAGATACGCTTAGGTAAAAGTCTAGTTTTCGCTTTATTTTGAATCCAAGCATATGTCTTACTCAAGAGAAGGGGTATTAGTTATAAAGATAACTGGTCGATCATTAAATTATTAGTCTGCGCATAGTAGTCATCTGCGACAGGTTATTGCTAATAACAGACTCACTGCGGCAATAACAATTGTTTAGTATAATTCGAAGATACTAATGCAACAGCAATATTATCGCAACAAAAATTTACTTTTTTATTTACTAACATTACAAAGGGATTGCTTGCTAATATATTGTTGATTCTACGATTTTCATCCACAAGATATACACCCGTAAGGCGGAAATTTGATGCGTAGATGTTTTAGTAAAGAAGATTAAAAGAAAAGGCCTATACAAAAAAGGCATTTGAGCAGACACAGCAGACACAAAAAAAACTCAAGTAAACTAATACTTGAGGCGAAAATTGCTTAAACTCAAAAGTTTAAATTCGTTTAAAAAACATCATATAAAAGTTGAAATATTGAGAAGCAAGGCAACTTATACCCCCTTATCATAGGTTTCATATTAACTACTTTATATTAAGGCAGCGACCTAAGTCATCGATTGAGCCAATACCTCAAAGATCTTTGAATGACTCATTTGCGCCACATTGAATCGCATAAATTTTTCAGCATTGTCCGATTGACTAAAAACATTGCCCGGTGCCAATACCACACCTTTGGATAAACAGCGATTGGCCAATTCGGTCGCATTGTTATTCTCAGGTAATCGGCACCATAGGAACATACCCGCTTGTGGAAGCAGCCACGGTACGATGCCTAATTTAGCCAGTCGTGGTAACGTATGAGTACGGGCGCTTGCTAGCCGAGTATGGATATCATTCATATGTTTGCGATAGCCGCTATCAGTCAACGCTGAGAAAACAACAGCTGCCGCCAACTGACTGCCACCAAAGCCAGTGGCTATCTTTAAATCTACCAAACTCCCGACCCATTCTATAGGCGCGGCAATATAACCACAGCGTAGGGATGCGGATAACGTTTTAGAAAAACTGCCGATATAGAATACTCGTGATAACCCATCTAAAGCCGCCAATCTAGCTGCAGGCTTGACTTCAAAATCTGCAAAAATATCGTCTTCGATAATGTATAAACCAGCCGCTTGGGCCAACTGTAATACACGGTATGCCGTAGCAGGTGATAACGTTGCGCCAGTAGGATTGTGAATAGCAGCGTTGGTGATGTACAGGCGTGGCTTATGCTCATCTAAAATCGCTGCAAAGGCATCTACATCTGGCCCATTTGGCGTATAAGGCACGCCAACCACTTTGACTCGATGGGCAAGCAGCTGTGCTCGAAAGTTAAAATAGCAAGGATCATCGACGACGACCGTATCACCTGGTGTCAGTAAAAATCGAAAAATCAAATCTATCGCTTGAGTGCCTGAATCTGTCAGTATTATCTGTGACGGTTCTGCATTGATACTCAATCCTGCCATACGTCGCGTGAGTAATTGACGCAATGCTAACAGTCCTAGCGGCGTTGCATACTCACTGATAATGGACGCGTCAGCCTTTGCCACATTTCGCAAGCCACGGCGCATACCTACTTCAAACAGCCAATCCGCGGGCAACCAGCCACAGCCTGGCTTTAGCGCACCATCGGGTGGCTCCAGCGACTGCCGTGATACCCACAATGGATCTACCACTCGGTCAATTTTTGGCGCTATATCTGTCAATGATAGCGGCGCTGTCGTCTCTGCCACATAAAATCCTGCACCAGGACGAGAATAGATAATCCCCTCGGTTTGCAGGCGCTCATAGGCTTCAACTACTGTAGATGGTGAAAACCCATAGTCTTTGGCCGCGGCACGGATGGATGGTAACCGCGACTCTGGCATGTAAATGACAGTCGCTATTTTCTCTTTTACGTCAGCCATGACAATTTCGATACGTGTGAATTTATTATTCATATTTTTTACTGTTTTTGGTAGGTCAGCTTCTATGGATGTCTTGTCTCAAAATTGTAGATGGGACAATATATTGATTTGATGTTCGAACTGTATGGGTTCTATAGACCAAACAGTTATGTCTAATTGTACTGGATTGTATGTAGATAACCTACTGCGCTTTTGTTTTAATCATTGAACATAAAACGATGTAGAGGTAGGTGTCATTCTACTGTGAATCGCTCTAACCTCAGTCAATTCAATGATCACTCTTCAAAAAGCAGCGATATATGACCACTAAAAAATATAATAAATATCTGGCCTTTGCCTTATGTGTGATAACGACAAGCGTCAATATCCAAGGGCCGCTTTATGCCGTTTACGCACACAATGATGGCTATGGCGTACTAGCAACTACGATAGCGTTTTCCTTTTATGTATTAGGCGTCATACCTGTATTGTTGGCTTTTGGCGGATTGTCTGATCGAATTGGACGGCGCAAGACAATTTTAATAGCTTTAGCGTTATCAATAACAGCGACGGCTCTCATGCTATTTTATCCTTACACACGAGCGTTAGCAGTAGCACGATTCATACTGGGTGTGGGAACGGCTCTGATGGCTGCTACGGCGACTGCCTATATGATTGAGCTGCTTGGCTCATCAGATACGATGCGTGCGACAGCGTGGGTGACGGCCAGTACGACGATAGGTTTTGGTCTTGGCCCTGCTTTGACGACAGTTTCTTTGATGTTTTACGAAACCGATCAGCCAGCCAGTTTTTTCTTACTGCTAGCGAGCGGGATATTCGCTATGTTTTTGTTATATCAATTACCAGAGACAGCACCTAAACGCACTAATTTGCCCACCTCTATGCTACGGCTACCTTATTTTAACCGTGAAGTCATCTGGTATGGCAGCGGTATTTTGATTTGTTGGGCAACGACCGGATTGGTGTTATCCATTATCCCATCAGTACTGGCCTCACAGGGACTGGCTAAATATGCAGGGATATCCTCTATGTTAGCCATCAGTTGTGGATTGATTGTTCAGCCAATCGCCCGAAAACTTGACCCTCAAGTTTCAAGCAAGCTAGGCCTCTTAATCTTACTGCCAGCATATACTTTGTTGGCTTGGGGGACGTTGAGCGCCAACCTTCCAGTGATTCTTTTGGCCGCTTTTTTAGCTAGCAGTAGTTGTTATGGCTTTGTCTATCTAGGAGGTATGCTAGGAGTCGTACGCTCGGCTGGCAATGAGCAGGCACGTGCGAGTGCAGGCTATTTTCTGATGGCATATATAGGGCTTAGTGTGCCTGTTATCTTTACTGGTTTGATTGTGGATCGGTATGGTGCTGCTACTGCATTCTACTCCTTTGGTGTGTTTTCATTAGTTGGTGTGATTGTCTTGTTTGCCAGCCAGCCTATGTTGAAAGTTAAACGTCATTCAAACTTAGAAATGAGAAAGATTATCTGATCAAACCTTAAGTAGAAATAAAAGAAGTAATATTTTTCTTCGACCAATCGTAAAATGCGATACACGATAAAGTAAAAAATAGAATAGGCAGGTACAGGATAAGGACAGCATTAGGACATAAATGCTTTAGATGGTCTGTTCTTTTCTATTCGAAAGTCTAGCCACACACCAATCTGAGTTTTAGGTGATATCACAGACACAAAAAAACCTCAAACAATCTAATGTTTGAGGCGAAACTTGCTTAAACTCGAAAGTCTAAATTTGTTTTAAATATGGCGCAGCGGACGGGACTCGAACCCGCGACCCCCGGCGTGACAGGCCGGTATTCTAACCAACTGAACTACCGCTGCTTAGGTCTCTTTAGCATTTTACCTTTATGAAGAGGTCCACTTCGCTAAAGTAGTGGTGGGTGATGACGGATTCGAACCGCCGACATTCTGCGTGTAAGGCAGACGCTCTACCAACTGAGCTAATCACCCGCGAACAATTGCTATGCAATTTATTCAACATCAACTGAACTCTTAAGTTTGTCACTAAGCTCTGCTGCTGTGGGTGTGTATTATATAGATTTACAGTTGGGTGTCAAACAGTATTTTCGACTTTTTGACATATTTTTTGCATTTTCGTCGATATTTCTAGCAAGCATATGTTTTTATTGGTTTTATAATTTTATAAAAAACCAATATTTTTTGAGTTCGATACTTATTTATTGGCTAATGCTTGCTCAATATCATTTTTAATAGCTTCTGGCTTGGTCGTTGGTGCATAGCGGTCGATGACCTGACCTTTGCTATCGACTAAAAACTTAGTGAAATTCCATTTGATACCATCTGTCAACACCCCACCCTTTTGCTCTTTGAGCCATTCATAAATTGGATGAGCATCTTCTCCATTCACATCAACCTTTGCCATCATTGGAAAGCTGACACCATAGTTCTTTTGACAAAACGCACCAATCTCATCATTGCTGCCTGGATCCTGGCTACCAAATTGATTACAAGGAAAACCGATAACCACCAGTCCTTGATCTTTGTACTGTTGATATAACGACTCTAAACCTTCGAACTGCGGCGTAAATCCACATTTGCTTGCGGTATTGACGATTAATAGCACTTTATCTTGGTAATCTGAAAACGCTTGCGAGCTACCATCCATGCGCTCAGCCGTAAAATCATAAATAGCATTCATCATCTATCCTTAAATTGATTGCATCGTTGTTTTAATTGTTTTTTAAGCATTACTATATTCTTAGTAGCAACCACAACCATACTACCAATAAATAAAAAGAGTGCCAACAAATAAAAAGGAAGCAAAATGCTTCCTTTTTATACTTCTAAGCTTATCTGACCAGCTGACAACTACTTCTCAGATTTATCTAAATCAATAGAGACTGAGTTGATGCAGTAACGCATGCCTGTTGTCTCACTCGGCCCATCAGGGAATACATGACCCAAATGCGCGCCGCAGTTGCTGCAGGTTACTTCTGTGCGAGTCATGCCCAGCGAGTTATCGACATGCTCTTCAATAGCACTGTTATCGATTCCTTGGTCAAAACTTGGCCAACCGCAGCTAGCATCAAACTTATTACTTGAGTCAAATAAGCTGGCACCGCAGCCTTTACAACGATAAACGCCATCATCGGTCGCATCATTATAAACACCTGTGAACGGACGCTCTGTGCCTTTCTCACGCAGCACATGATATTCGTCAGCGCTTAAACGCTCTTTCCAGTCAGTTTCTGTTAACTGGCTGATTTCTTCTTTGCTAAGTTGATTATCTTGCATAATTTACCCTTAGTTAGATAGGTATTATCTAATATTTTATGTTGCTACTATTTGAGTTTTATCGTTATTGCTTTCTAAAAACGATGCGCCCTATCTATTGGTTACTGCTCCAATATTCAAGGTATATATTACAATAATATTATGTTGGTAAAGCAATTAGTAATAGGTAATCATGTGTCATTTTAGTATAAACCTATCTCATATACTTACGAATGCAAGATTTACTTGCATTTTTCTAATAATTTCAAAGTTAACTTGCATTGTAATTATTTATGCAATAATATCTTGCATTAGTACATAAACATTACTCTTCAATTAAAGTAATCCGTTTATTACAAACCTATTGATGAACACAGGCTTAACTGATTATGGCTAGTGATAAGAATAAGAGTGCACAAGCTGAGCGACTTGTACAGCTGCGCCGCGATAAAGGGTTCACTGCGGAGCAATTGGCACAGACGATGACGGCAGCAGGCGCGAAGGTCAGTCGTGGCGCTATCTCTAACTGGGAGCGTGGCACAAACGGTATCGTCTCGTCTAAGCTGCCGACGTTAGCACGCATCCTAGGCTGTAGCGAAGGCTATTTACTGCGTGGCGAACTTCAAAATGAGGCCAGTGCGACGACAAAATCCATAAATGGTGGTTCAGGCAAGAATAACGATTCATCTGCTGCTTTACCTGTAGACATACAGCCCAATCATACAGATCAAAATCAATCGAAAACAGTCTCTACAACCTCTAACGCTCAAAAAAACTCACAACACAATCCTAAGAGTGGTCACTCTATGAATACAATTAAAAAATCTGATAAATTACAAAATGTCTGTTACGACATTCGTGGTCCCCTACTACAGACTGCTAATAAGATGGAAGCGGAAGGCAAACGCATATTAAAACTAAATGTCGGTAACCCAGCACCGTTTGGTCTAGAAGCGCCGCATGAGATTTTGCGTGATGTGGCGATGAACTTAGCAGAAGCGACTGGGTATTCAGACTCTCAAGGGATTTTTTCTGCACGTAAAGCAGTATTGCAATATTATCAATCGAAAGGATTGTTATCAGCTGTTGATGTGCGTGATGTTTATTTGGGTAATGGCGTGTCTGAGCTGATTGTAATGACCATGCAAGCGTTGATGAATGATGGCGATGAAGTGCTCATTCCAATGCCGGACTACCCGCTATGGACAGCAGCAGCCAATCTGTCTGGTGGTACGGCCGTACACTATCGCTGTAACGAAGAAGACAACTGGCATCCTGATATCGAGGACATCAAGTCTAAGATTACCAGTAAGACAAAGGGCATCGTGGTTATTAACCCGAATAACCCGACTGGTGCGCTTTATAGCGATGAGCTGCTATTACAAATCATCGACGTCGCTAAAGAGCACGATCTCATCATTATGGCCGATGAGATTTACGATCGTATTCTTTATGATGACACCGTACATACGCCAATGAGTACGCTGACTGACGACGTGCTAGTCCTTTCATATAATGGCTTATCAAAGTCGCACCGTATCGCTGGATTCCGTGCAGGCTGGATGATGGTCTCTGGTCGCAAGCAACACGCAACAGACTTCATCGAAGGATTAGACATGCTCGCATCTATGCGCTTGTGTTCTAATGTTCAGGGGCAATATGCGATTCAAACAGCGATGGGTGGCCACCAAAGTATGAAAGACCTTACTTCCAAGACAGGTCGTTTGTATAAACAGCGTGAAATGGCTGTAACACGTCTCAATGCTATCAAAGGTATTTCGTGCACTATGCCCCAAGGTGCATTTTATTGTTTTCCAAAGATAGATCCTGACGTTTACCCTATCACGGATGACATGGACTTTATGATGGACTTACTGATTGAAGAAAATGTCTTAATGGTACAAGGTACTGGATTTAACTGGGACAAACCTGATCATTTTCGCTTAGTATTCCTGCCCAATCTACATGAATTGGAAGACGCGATGGATCGCTTAGATCGATTCTTTGCCAAAAAACGCCTACAGTTTGGCACTGATTGAACCTGTATTTGATACAAAAAAACGCTTATCGGCATGATGCTGATAAGCGTTTTTTATGATGCTAAGATAGGCTTTATTGGTGAACTCTATAGCATTAGTCCTAGAAGATATTTACCAATATCAGATAGCTAATTGCAGACATTGAGGCTGCCGCAGGAAGGGTAATAACCCATGCCAAGCCAATCGGCTTCATAAGCTTCCAATTGGTATCTCTATTGACGATACCGATGCCCAGTACTGCACCTACCAAGGTATGCGTGCTTGATACGGGCAGACCCATCGTTGATGCACCCATCACGACAGCAGCAGCAGCCAACTCAGCTGAGAACCCAGAAGCTGGATGCATCTTCGCCAGATTGGTACCGACCGTCTGAATCACTTCTTTACCGATGAACCAAAGACCCACAATCAATGCCACACCAAAAGTCAACATAACCGCAGGTGGTACTGCCGCTTCAGTCGAGATGCTATTGGTACGAATCACATCCATAATGGCAGCGAAAGGACCAACCGCATTGGCAATATCATTCGAGCCATGACTAAAAGCAAATGCTGATGCCGTAAAGACTTGCATCCAGCTAAACATAATAAACGTGGCTTTAGTCAAGTCTTCTTTATGCTTACCGCGGATACTTTTGGTATAAATATAGGTTGCCAGCCATACTAGCGCTGCGATCATCCCCATAATTAAAAAGCCTTGCAACGTCGTCATACCATTATTGACGTTCTTTAGACCTTTAAAGACAACCAGAGAGGCCATGACTGCACCGCCCATAGCCGCAATTATAGGTACCCATTGCTTCAATGCTTTTAGCGTATCGAGGTTGCTGCGTTCGTTTTCAATTTCATACAGCTCTTTGTAATAATCCGTTTCTAAGTCTTCAACAACACAATCATCATCTTTATAGATTTCTTGATCGCGTAACATAGCTGACGTATAAGCCAACTGCTCAGACTCTGTCAGACCGTCCAGGTATTCTTTATGATTTTGCTTTAAGGTTTTTTTATTACCTTTTAGCGTCGCAATATAGGCTTCTGTTTTGTCATTATACTCAATAATATTTTTCTTGATCTGTCCATATAGCAGATAGGACAAAACGCCGCCTAGTAACGGTGATAGAACCCAAGAGATGGCGATAGTACCAATCTTACCCCAATTCACAGTTGATAACGCCATTTCAGTACCACCTAACGTGATACCTAATACAATGGAGCTACCAACCACGCCGCCGATAATCGCGTGCGTGGTCGAAACTGGCAGACCTTTTTTGGTCGCAAATAACAGCCAAAATGCAGCAGCAATAAGTGCTGAGAGCATGACATAAATAAACTGGTTGGGCGCGACTGAGAGACCATCTAGATCGACAATGCCACTTCGAATCGTATCGGTTACTTCACCACCTGCCAGCACAGCACCTGACACTTCAAATATCGCGGCGATACCCAATGCTTGCGGGATAGTCAAAGTCCCTGCACCTACTGACGTACCAAAAGAGTTGGCGACATCGTTACCACCGATATTGAATGCCATAAAGACACCAAAAGCAGTCGCCACAATAAATAGCGTCGTTTGCTGACGCATCGTGTAATCTAGACCCCACCACAAAAAGTAGCTGGTCATTGCAACCAATAAAATGCCAAAAAATAGATTTATTCTCATCGAGCCAACGGTTTTGACTGACTCTGTAGAACTGCTACTAATACCCATACGTTAATACGTCCTGCGTAAGCTGATTGAAATTATATGAGGTTGATAACATTGCGCTGCTACTCATAAGGCTTGTTGTAGCATCTTATGGCGTAGCATACATGAAACACGCAACATGCTTTTAAATGGTCTTAAACTAACTATGGCCAAGGCGAAGAACGCATCCCTCAACATGTCACAAAGCCGCAAGTTATATTGCCAAATCATCTGATTACAGCATCTTGCGGCTTAGATATTTCATAGTGATATTTGTGGTGCTACTAATGGCTATTGTAACAATTTCTGTCGTAATTATTAAGGTATCTGTATTAAATAACCCAAACGCGCTATGTGCTAAATTAAAATTATTAGTTAGCAGACGCTGTTACGCGCTCTATTATATTAAATATGAGCGCATAATGCATGATGATATTGCGAGATTTGTAACTGCCAGTGTTTGAGCGATATAACTCTATTATTTATGGCTGACTATAGTCGATTCAATTTAAAAGTGATACAAGTTAACCAAGTATAAAAGCCAGTATAAAAACAAGTACTAGCTATCATATGCTGAAGATAACTGCTCAATAGCGTGATCTAGCACGTCCAATCGTGCTTGGCGCTTTTCATTCGTAGCGATGACACACCAAGGAGCATTTTTGGTATCTGTGTACGCCAACATATCAGCGGCAGATTGTACATAATCAGACCATTTATCACGGTTTCGCCAATCATCATCCGTTAGTTTGAATTGTTTGTGAGGTGTCTCTTGACGCTCCTCGAAACGCTTAAGCTGCTCTTTTTTATCAATTGCCAGCCAGTACTTAATAACTATCGTGCCTGCGGTGACTAGGTCCGCTTCAAAACGATTGATCTCATCATAAGCGCGCTGCCACTCGTCATCAGTTGCAAACCCTTCGATACGCTCAACCAGTACACGTCCATACCAAGTCCGATCAAAGATGGCGACACGACTGATATGATCAGTTTGCTCATTAGGTAGTCTCGTCCAAAAGCGCCATAGATAAGGATGTTGTAGCTCATATAGCATTGGCGCGCTAATGTTATAAACTTGATACTCACGTGGATCGAGCGGCGCGACCAACCTTTTAATGGCCCCACCCTTGCCAGCCGCATCCATACCTTCAAAAGCAAATACCACATGCCGGCCATTACGCGCCCGTAGTAATTCAGCAAAACGCGCTTGCTTCTCTGCCAATGCTTGACGGTAATCAGACTTATCTATGTCTACATCAACGATGCGCTTTAATTGCTTCGGTATTTTGACCGATTTGAATACTTCTAGCTCCAGCGCTGCATTTGTCTGGTCATTAGATTCTGATTTATCGGATGATTTTTGTTTTTTAGCCGTTTCAATCAAGCTTGCTTTACTACTCACTAGTGCAGTTTGCATCGCATGTAGCACTTCATGACAAAATTGATCGGCTGCTTGTGATTTATCATCACCATCGATAATGATCCAGTCATCTTGCTGTCGTAGTACGGCTGCGGCAACTTCATTAAACTTTTCGATGACTTTTTGACTGTTCCAGTCAATTTGATATAAAAAATGTGGATCAGCTTCTTTGTCATTCAGCCGTGACTGTAGGGTTTCAATATCGACATGAAACCAGCACTTCAGTAGTCTAGTTTGGTTGGCAACGAGATCTTGCTCAAAGGCTTGTAGCTTGATAAGTTGCTGCTCTAGATATGCTTGCCATTTAGCGATAGGCAGCGATTTCACGTTGACCGATTTTTTATCTTTTGGATTTTTACTTTTTGACTGCTTGATTTTTGACTGTTCGTTATCACTGTCTGATGTCGCCATTCGCATAGCGTTGTAAAGCAAATCAGCGTACCAGTTCCCGAAATACACCATCACGTCACCATGACGTGGCATAACGTGAGTATGCGCTTGCCAAATAGGCTGAGACGCCAATGGACAAGAACCTATCGTAGCCTCAACTTTAAGCAACCTAGGATCAACCCATTCTCGCAGCTGCTTCACCGCAGTTCCTTTGCCTGCCTGCTCCATTCCATTAACCAATACTAATAAACCTGTCGGCTTATTGAGAGTGGGCGGTGTTTGTTGCCGCGTAGCTCGTAGAGCGTATTGAGCGGTAACCAAGGCCAGTCTCAGCGAATCTGTATCCATAGAAAACTGACTGAGGGGATTGGGTGTCAGACGCTGATCGACAACCTGCTCACTAAATTGCGCACTGACTGACTCTAGCTCGGTTGGTCCAGTCGTATTATTCTGTTTGCTCATAACCTAATCGTCCTATGATTTAAAACGCAGTCCTTTAATCATAGCATTCGATTAATCGAGTAAATAACGATGCTATGTAACAGTTTGACATTTGTATTCTACTTTATTTTCTTTTATTGTGAACACCATCTAGAATACATGCTTTAATAACTATTTATCAGTGTAAGACACTAAGTATAAATTATCATTTTGATTATATTCTTTTTACTACTTTTACTTATTTGTAGGTTTACGTACTATGGCCGCTTTAGCCGATTTACAACAGCATTTGACACGTTTTTGGGCGCTGCCCTATCATGAAGATTTGGCATTAGATGCCAAGCTCAAAGACGTACAATCATGGCAACAAACACGGATTAAACACACGCACAGCGACCTCTTTGAACAGCCAAAAAACCAGCTGATGGCAGATTATTTTCTAACGCAGCTATACGGCGGGGATGAGTTCAAATTGCTGGCCAAACAGTTAGCACGCATTTTACCTAAAGCCCAAAAACTAGAACGTCTAGCGAAAGAGTCTGCGTTAGAAGCAGGTAGCATGGGTATCCAAGCGGCGATTTTAGCGATTGAGCTAGACTTGCATTTGGCTCAATGGCTGGTCGCTGCAGCGTTACCAGTTAATGAAGAGAATATGCTGGCTGCGTATCGTGCTGTCGATGAAGCTGACGAGCGCCGAGTACAGATTCGTAACCTGAAAGAGGTCTGCTACCGCACTGACAAGCACTTGAACTCGTTCATGCTCAAAAAAGCCTTTGCCCTAGCTAAAGGCACTGCGTATCGCTACAATTTCCAACCACTTTACGACTTCATTGATACAGGGTTTAAAGCCATGAAACCGCTCAAAAGCGTGAGTGATTTTATCGAGCCTTTTTGTGAGCGTGAGCTGATAATTATTGACCAAGTCCATGATACGGATAATGGCGGTAAGCCAATGACGTTTGGTGTATCATAGGATACATAATACACCTGAGTCACCGCCACCTTATATCTCTTAGAAAGACAATCATAAAAATGAATGATAGGACAACACCATGACCGATACTGCAAATAATAAAAATACGCATCTCAACCAACCAACGACAACCAACGGTCATTTACAAGATCAGCTGGTAAAAGATAGTATCGCCAACAATCAAAATATCACAGCCCAAGTCCTAGCAGCACAAACTGCTAACGTAGAGACTCTGCCAACAGCCAATGTAAAAAACCAGAACACCAGTGCAAAGAGTAATGACTTTACTCAAGTCCAAGACTTACCGACTGGAACACCACAAGGCCAACAAACCACTATGCCAACCAATGACACCATCGATAATACCCATAGCAAAGTAGAAAGTGTCTCTGCCAAGGTAGAAGCCGCCAAACAAACACTTTTCAACCAGCGTGATGACATCAATAATCCACATACCTCTGATACTGATGGCGAAGAAGAAACACATTTTGGTTATAAAACAGTCAATAAAGCAGAAAAGCAGGCACGCGTGGCGGATGTCTTTACCTCTGTTGCCAAAAAATATGACATTATGAACGACCTAATGTCTTTCGGTATCCATCGTCTATGGAAGCGTTATGCCATAAGCTTGTCAGGTGTGCGTTCAGGTCAGCATGTGCTTGATATCGCGGGTGGTACTGGAGATCTGGCCAAAGTCTTTAGCCGTGAAGTCGGTAGAAACGGCCACGTAGTATTATCCGATATCAACGCGGCTATGTTAGAAGTAGGTCGTGAGCGTCTGATCAATGCGGGCTGTAATAACGTTGATTTTGTATTGGCCAATGCTGAGACACTTGCACCTTTTGACGATGAAAGCTTTGACTTAGTAACCATTAGCTTTGGTCTGCGTAATGTCACAGACAAAGATGCCGCGTTAAAAGCCATGTATCGCGTGTTGAAGCCGGGCGGTCGTTTGTTGATATTAGAGTTTTCAAAGCCTGTCTTTGAGCCATTATCAAAAGCGTATGACCTATACTCTTTTACCGCACTACCATTAATGGGTAAAATTATTGCCAATGATTCAGAAAGCTATAAGTATTTAGCAGAGTCAATTCGCATGCACCCTGATCAGCAAACACTGAAACAAATGATGCAACAAGCGGGCTTTGAAAATTGTGATTACCATAACCTAACTGCTGGTATCGTTGCTGTCCATCGTGGCTTTAAAGCGTAACGACAACGTACGATTAGTAAGACCTTATTGAGCCTGACACGACCATACTATGCGCTGATGCAGCTAATGCAGAGGCGCTCATTTAACGATGCGAGAGCCTTATGCTGACTGTCCTCCTATTAGCTGGTGCCGAAAAGCTGATCAACCTTGCCATTGCTAGTGATGAGATTACTCAAGCAGGTCTAGCACCACTGGCTGGCAAAGTCTTACGACTGAATATGGACATGCCTGAAATCAATCTAGATGTGCTGTTTACTAATGAGCGTTTACGCTTTGAGCCCGTCACGACCGATAGTGTATTTGAACCAAGCGGTCAGATGAATGAACGCCAAAAAGCCAGTATTGAACGATCACGTCTGGGTCACAGTCAGCCAGACTGTACCATTACCGTAGAAAACCCCGCTCAACTGCTCAACCTGATGCGCGGCACTGAGGGCAATCTACCTATCGCTGGTGACTATAAAGTGCTGATGCAGCTCAAACAATTGGTCGCAGGCTTTGATCCTGACGTAGCTGGACAGCTTGAGCCATTCATTGGTAAACCAATGGCGAGTCAATTGCATCTGCTTATCTCGCAGCTCAAAGGTAGCTGGCGTCATGGTGCTAAGCGTGCTTTTAACGATGTCAGTGATTGGGCAAATGACGTAGCTGGTAATAGTTCTCCTAATCCTGCTGAGGCAGCAGAAGTGAATGACCTCAAGCAACAACTCCTAAAGCTACGTGCTGATGTCGAACGTGAAGAGGCCAAACTCGCGGCTATCAAGGATGAACAGGTACGTTTCCTTAATAACTCATTTCATCAATAGGCAATCGCTACGCCTACCCTATTTCTGACTTTATTTAGAGTACATATATCTCATGCTATTATCTCATCGCGCCCGTTTATTTGAGCTTTGGCGTATCGCCGCTACGTATCGCATTGATACCCATTTTTCGGTCGAAGAAGCACCGCAGCTGCAACCTTTAGCACGTCTAATTCGTATGCATCCAGCTGCTTGGGGTAAAAAGCATCAACCCAATGCGATTAAATATGCGCTTGAAGATATGGGTACGCTGTTTTTAAAACTTGGACAACTGCTCTCTACACGTCGTGATTTAGTACCGCCTGAGATTATTGAGCAACTGGTTCAACTACAAGACAAAGTCAAACCGTTTGACGCTGATATTGCTGTCGCTCAAATTCAGGATACTAAGGATGGTTTTGGGCAATCTATCGAAACACTATTTGCACGCTTTGACATCAAACCCCTAGCGGCTGCTTCTATCGCTCAAGTTCATACGGCTGCTCTACATGATGGCCGTGAAGTTGTGGTAAAAGTGGTTCGCCCTGATATCCGTACCACCATTGTTGCTGACTTTGAGCTACTACGTGAATTAGCCAACTGGGCATCTGCTCGTATCGAAGCGGCACGTGCCATACATATTATTGATATTGTCGAAGACTACCGTCAAGTCATGCTTAACGAGTTAGATTTAACCCTTGAAGCAGACAACACGACTCAAATGCGCAATAACTTCTTGGGTTCAGCATTAATGTATGTGCCTGAAGTCTATGATGCGGCCAAAAATGTGATGGTGATGGAGCGTATCCAAGGTGTCCCCATCTCACAAGTTGAGATGTTTGACCAACTGGGCTATGACCGTGCCGCACTGGCTAAAAAAGGCTTAACGATATTTTTTACTCAAGTCTTCCGTGATAACTTCTTTCATGCCGATATGCATCCGGGTAATGTATTCGTAGAAACACCACCAATTCAAACACTACGCGCAGGTATGGCAGCGGTCGATTTAGGTCATGAGCCACGTTATATCGGTCTAGATTGCGCCATCATGGGCACTTTGTCGAAAGATGATCAACTTATCGTCGCGCGTATGCTGTTGTCAGTCATGAATGACAACTTTACGGCAATGGTTGATATTGTGAGCCGAGCAGGTTGGATACCACCAAATACTGATAAACACGCCTTGATGCGCGATATGAAGCGCACCGTTGGGCCAATGCTAAAAAAATCCATTAATGATATCGACTTTGCTGGTGTCTTAATGCAGATTCTAGACATTGCACGCCGTCATCATATGAGCATTCCACCGCAACTCATGCTATTACTTAAGACATTGGTACATGTTGAAGGCCTTGGTCGCGATTTATATCCTGATCTTGATATCTGGTCACTTGCCAAGCCCATTCTAAGCAGTTGGATCAAAGAGCAGTTAGACCCTATGCGTAACTTACAGCAGCTTCGTCAACAGTTACCTGAGATGTTACTGTCTACCACTGATATTCCAAAATTGTTGGATCAAGGCTTACAAAGTCTTGCTTCACAAGGATCACGTCAAGACAGTCAACTACGAGAAATACAGCAAATTCGTGCTGACATGCTTAACGACCGTCGCCGTGACTGGCTAGCACTGGCAGGGTTTGCTATATTTATTGCTATTGCTACGCAAGTCATCGGCTGGCTATCACCTATTTTCTACCTATTGGCTATCTTAGTTGTGATTTGGCGTATATTGGCTTAAAGACCAGCTTTATCTTTTATTTACTTAGTTCAGAAAAAGCCTCGTAACTTTAGACTCAAACAAAGAAATGCACCTGCTTTTAATGAGAAGCAGGTGCATTTTTTATGCTAAATACTGAATACTGAATACTGAATACTGAATACTGAATACTGAATACTATAGCATTTGGTCAATCGCCATTTGGGTCAATACGCGACCACGTGCCGTACGCAGCACATAGCCTTGTTGAATCAGATACGGCTCAATCACATCTTCTAGCGTGCCCCTATCCTCCGCCATAGCAGCTGCTACCGCTTCGACACCAGCAGGACCACCATCAAAACGCTCATGCAATATTTCGATATAGCGTCTGTCTAAATGATCGAGACCACGTCTATCAACGGCCAGCATATCCAGCGCACTGCCCGCTATCGCACCATTGATACTGCCATCACCTCTTACTTCAGCATAATCACGAACACGGCGTAGCAATCGATTGGCTATCCTCGGTGTACCACGCGCACGACGAGCAATCTCTACCGCGCCATCTTCACTCATAGGCACACGCATCAAACGTGCTGCTCGACTGACAATCGTCGTTAGGTCAGCAATATTATAGAACTCAAGTCGCTGTACAATACCAAAGCGATCGCGTAGTGGCGACGTCAATAGCCCTGCTCTAGTAGTCGCTGCAACCAAGGTAAATGGAGGCAGATCAAGCTTGATAGAACGGGCAGCGGGCCCCTCACCAATCATAATATCTAGCTGGAAATCTTCCATTGCTGGATATAATATTTCTTCGATAACTGAGCTCAATCGATGAATCTCATCAATAAATAGCACGTCACCTTCCTCTAAATTGGTCAGCATGGCTGCCAGATCTCCTGGACGCTCAAGCACTGGCCCTGAGGTCGAGCGCAAATTACCGCCCATTTCACGAGCAATAATATTAGCAAGCGTGGTTTTACCTAGACCTGGCGGGCCAAAAATGAGGGTATGATCTAACGCTTCTTTACGGCCTCGCGCTGCACCAATAAACACTTCCATCTGCTCACGTACGACTGGCTGGCCAATATATTCAGCCAATAGTGCTGGTCGAATATTGGAATCAGGAGCATCTCCTGCTCCTTCTAGCGGATTAATCAAACGATCTTGCATCATAGTTTTTATCATTATGTTGAAAAATTAGGTAATAAATAGCATAACCAAACGCCACCTATAAGTCATGCAAAACATCAAAAGTTATCTGCCAAAACGAAAATAAGCGACAATTAATGTCGCTTATTTATTCGATATGTATTAGGGTCTGCTGAATATTCAAATATTAATGACAACAGTAGCCAAAACTACTTAAACGTTGATAGCTGTTGTAACGTAGCTTTTAACAATCCTTGCGTATCTGCAAAGACATCACCTTTACTCTTAGCGGCTTTGATCGCTTGCTGAGCTTCTTTTTCTTTATACCCCAAACTAATCAGAGCACCTTCTACTTCAGCGATGATGTTGTCTTCGGCAGAAATCTCAGCAGGCTGAATAGCAAACTCTAAATTGCTATTATCCACTTCAATATTTTTCAGCTTGTCTTTTAGTTCAATCAGCAAACGTTGCGCCGTCTTTTTACCGATACCTGGAATACGAGTCAGAGCTGTCTCCGAATCCTGCTCAACGTGCATTTTGAGCTCAGCTGCCGACATCGCAGATAACATAGCCAATGCCATTTTGGCCCCAACGCCATTGATTTTAATCAACTGACGAAAGACATCTCGCTCTTTGCGATCGATAAATCCATAGAGCAGCTGCGCATCTTCACGCACATGAAAATGCGTCCAAATACTTGCCTGCTCATTGAGATGTAGCTGACAAAATGAAGGCAATGGCAGCTCAATATCATAACCAACACCAGAGGTAGTCATGATACAAGCGGTTGGTGCCATTAAATATTGCACTTGTCCGGTAATCAATCCAATCATCACTCACTACCTCTTACATAGGCCATTGTATAAAGAATATCAGCATAAAGAACATCAGCTGCCATGTTATTGTTCGCGACTTTTCACCAGACAAATTTTACTGGTAAAAGTTCACCATACCTTCAAGGCTAGTTGGACGAATTTTATGCGCTTGACCTGCAGAACCGAAAGCTTCAAAACGATTGGTGCAGATGTCTGACATTGCGACCATAGATGCTTTGAAGTATTTACGCGGATCAAATTCATTAGGGTTTTCTGCAAGAAATTTACGAATAGCACCTGTTGAGGCCAAACGTAAATCTGTATCGATATTGACCTTACGGACACCATGCTTAATCGCTTCAACGATTTGCTCAACAGGTACGCCATAAGTTTCACCAATATTACCACCATTTTCATTGATGACTTTTAGCCACTCTTGCGGTACTGATGATGAACCATGCATCACCAAATGAGTGTTAGGAATACGGGCATGAATCTCTTTTACACGTTCAATAGACAGGATGTCACCTGTAGGTGGACGCGTGAATTTATACGCACCGTGGCTCGTACCGATAGCAATAGCTAGCGCATCGACGTTGGTGTCTTTAACGAACTGCTCAGCTTCGTCAGCACTGGTCAATAGTTGCTCATGATCCAATACGCCTTCTGCACCAGAGCCGTCTTCTTCGCCTGCCATACCAGTCTCAAGACTACCTAAGCAACCTATTTCGCCTTCTACAGACACACCGCAAGCATGTGCCATCTTAACGACTTCACGAGTAACGCTAGCATTATAATCATAATCCATCGGCGTCTTACCATCTTCGCCCAGTGAGCCGTCCATCATCACTGATGAAAAACCAAGCTGGATTGAACGTTGGCAAATCGCTGGTGACATGCCATGATCTTGATGCATAACGACTGGAATATGTGGCCACTCTTCGATAGCAGCAATAATCAAATGACGCAAAAATGCTGACCCTGCATAACTACGTGCGCCAGCGCTGGCTTGGACGATAACAGGTGAATCACAGGCATCTGCAGCCATCATAATTGCACGCATCTGCTCTAGGTTATTGACGTTGAAGGCAGGAACACCATAGCTGTGTTCAGCGGCATGATCTAGAAGTTGACGTAAAGATATTAAGGCCATAAAACGCTCTCTGATTGAGTTTTGAATAGTATTTTAAAAATAGCTCTTGAAATTATGGCTTTAAAAGCCATTAGCAAAAAGCATTGCTTGATAACAGTAACAGCACTGCCAATCAGCATAATAGTGAATCATTTCAGGACAATGAATACGCGATGATTATAACAAAAATTGCTCTGTCTTCGTAGTCGTTGCCTGACTATTTGTTTATATGTTTAGTCTATGCTTTATTTTAGCAAATTCTGCAAGGAGTCAGCTCATGTATTGGTTTCTATAAAAAATTTAAGTTAATCATAAAAATGCAAAAAGCCTTGGTAATCACCAAGGCTTCTCTAATATATCATGAGGGCTTATAATACAAAAATCTATGTTCGTTACTAACCTATTAATTTATTCCATCAATAGCGCGTCAATAAGTCAGTAATGAAGTAGCTTATTACTTGGTTTGTTACTTAGCTTGTTACTTAACTTAGTACTGTTGCTCAGCGTCAACAGCGATGTCGTCTGCACCTTCAGCAACAGCAGTAGCGCCTTCAGATACCGCAGAAGCAGTACCTTCAACGACAGTACTAGTACCTTCAGCGATAGCATCACCAGTGTTTTGCAATGCATCTGTAGCAGCAGCACCAGCAGTTTCTGCGCCTTCGGTAACTTCAGTACCAGCGTCTTGAGCAGCCGCTTCAGCGTCAGCAGCAGTCGCTTCAGTTTCAGCAGAAATGTCGTCAGCAGCAGACTCAGTAGTCGCTTCAGCGTTTTCTTCTGTCTGTTGGCTACATGCAGTAACTGCAAAAGTACCAGCAAGTACGCTAGCAAGTAACAAATGACGTTTTAACATAATAAACCTCTCGTAAATAAGACATGTCAAAATACATGGTGGCACTATTTTATAGAGTGCAAATGAGACATGCAATAATAATTTTAAGTATATAGATAAATAATAATGACTTAATAATCAACGGCTATTGCTTATAACTGGTCTGAAGACAGACTAAAAAAGCGATAGCCATTACATTATGTCGATAGCCTACATGAGATACTTAGCTCTAGTTGTACGTCTAATGTTACCAAACGGCTAGGTAACATCGACTTAATTAAGCGTCAATTTGCAAAGCAGCAACCGCTGGAAGCACCTTACCTTCTACAAATTCCAAAAACGCACCGCCGCCCGTTGACATATAACTGACACCATCAGCAATTTGATATTTATCGATGGCTGCTAATGTATCGCCACCACCAGCAATTGAAAAACCTTGGCTGGCTTTAACAGCATTTGCCACTATATGCGTACCTTGGCCGAAAGCGTCTACTTCAAACACACCCACTGGGCCGTTCCACAAGATCGTTTTTGCATTGATAATCGCATCGGCAAGCTGCTTTGCGCTCTCTGGTGCAATGTCCAATATCATGTCATCGTCACCAATCGCATCAACAGACTTAATCGTTGCGGCTGCCTTTTGCAGTGAGCCAGTAAAGTCAGCGAAGTCGATATCATTTTTATCAGCGACTACGACGTACTCAGGTAATAAAATCTCAGTTTTACTCATGATGTCACGAGCCGTCTCTACTAAATCTGCTTCATACAATGATGCACCAACACTATGACCTTGAGCGGCTAAGAAAGTATTGGCAATACCACCACCAACAATAATCTGTGTGCATACTTCTGCCAAACTGTGCAAAACTTCTAATTTCGTCGATACCTTCGATCCGCCGACAATAGCTAACATCGGCTGAGCTGGCGTTTCAAGTGCTAGACTCAGTGCATCAAGTTCAGCAGCTAATAGAGGGCCTGCGCAAACTGTTTTGCCCGCTTGACGCATAGCTTGAGTAACGCCTTCTGTTGATGCTTGCGCACGATGTGCCGTACCAAAAGCATCCATCACAAATACATCGCATAAATCTGCGTATTTTTTTGCTAAAGCGGCATCGTTTTTCTTTTCGCCTTCATTGAAACGCACGTTTTCTAGTAGTACGACTTCACCAGCTTTGATAGAAGCACCTTGCGTCAAATAATCACGATTCAAACTCACTGGTGCTGCTAGTTTTTCGCTCAAATAGTCAGCAACAGGCGCTAATGAATATATTGCTTCAGGGTTGCCTTCAGTCGGACGTCCTAGATGTGAGCAAACGATAACTGCAGCGCCTTTTTCTAGTGCCATCTTTATAGTAGGTAGGCTTGCTTGCAGACGAGCAGCACTCGTAACTTTACCATTTTTGATAGGTACGTTTAGATCTTCTCGAACTAACACGACTTTATCCGTCAAGCTCAGCTCACTCATACGCAAAAAATTCATTACCTGCTCCTATGCATCAATCTATTGGTTAATTTACGGTTACTATTGCTATGACATGTGTTATGACATGATTTTTATAAAAGAAGGTGATCAACTGTTGTCTATATTGATCTTCATATTCTTGAGTTGAGCTTTACCTTTGTGATAATTTTTTATATTTGTTATTCGATTATCAACATATCTGTTTAGGCAAAAATTAACGGCGGTGCATTCTACCAGTTTTCTGTCAAAAGCTCATACGGAACTTGCCAAAAACTTAACGCTTATTCTTTGAGCCTTGTTAAAGAGCCAGTAACATTTTGTGGTGGTACTTAACCGTCAGCATCTCTACGATAGAAGTGTGGATAATAAAAACAACCCATCCTTAGGAGAATACAATGAGCATCAACTTAGAGACTGCCAAGCAAAACCTGTTAACACTAAAAAACGACTATGAGACTCGAATCGATAAAATTGAAGACCATATTCAAAACCCACAAGACGATCTCAATGAGCATTGGGACGACCAAGCCATCTCATATCGTCAAAATGACATGCGCAAAAACCTCATGGGTGAAGCTCGTCAAAGTTTAATTTATGTCGATAATGCTTTAAGCCGTATCGAAAACGGTACGTACGGCGAGTGTGAGGTATGCGGCAAGCAGATCGAAGTGCAACGCTTAGAAGCCCTACCCTACGCCACACTATGTATGGAACATGCTGAATAACGTTTGGCTTCTATTTTCAATAAATAGATTATAAAGCAGGCTTTTCCCACTTAGAAAATGCCTGCTTCCACTGTTGGCAACGTTCAGCGATTTGTGCGACTGGTAAATCCATAATATCGCCTACTACCGCGACATATTTGATAGGTAACCCTGCTAGAGTCGAGATATTTTCAGCCGTTAGACCACCTATCACACACATGTCTATGCCTTGCTGACAACCCAAAACAAGCTGCTCATGGGATACGATATCGGCATTTGGTTTAGTTGTAGAAGTAAAGACTGCACCCATTGCAGCGTAACTTGCGCCATCACTTTTTGCTTCTTTAACTAATGCTGAGTCACGATGACAAGTACGTCCGATAATTTGATTGGGTGCTAAAGACTGCTTAGCATCACTAACATTGCCATCTTTTTGACCCAGATGCACACCGACACCCAGCTTCGCTGCTAAGCCAATATCATCATTTATGACAACTGGAACCTTGTACACACTGGCCAAATCAACGATCTGTAGAGCCTCATCATATAGTTGCGAGTCACCATCGGGTAATGCGAGTATCTTCTTGCGCCTGATTTGTAGTAGCGCAATTAAGCCAGTTGCTAATGCTGCTTCTAACTTTTGATAGAGAAGTGAAAACTCATCGTCGTTGGTCAACAAGTATAACTGCGGCATTAAAAAATTTGATGACTGAATCATATAATGTGTCCTTAATATTCACACAATAAAAAAGCTGTTATGTGATATAACAGCTTTTTTATAAGTACCAAACCAATAAGCTTACACCGTGCGGCGTGTCGCTAGACTGTTCAGAATATTTTTGGCATCACCCCAACGCGTGGCTGAGCTGTTCGCCCCTAAGATCACGATAATCGCTGGGCGGTTATTGACACGAGTTTCCATTACTACGCAACGACCCGCTTCATTGATAAATCCTGTTTTTGAGATACCGATTGGATAACTGCCATCACGGACCAAACTACTGGTGTTATTGGCTTTATATGTACGGTTACCACTTGAGTAGTTTGAGACAAAAAAGTCATAGCTCTTAGTAGTAGAGAAACGGCGAATGACATCGTAATTACCAGCAGCACGTACCATTTTTACAAGATCTTTTGGTGAAGCGACGTTGCGCTTATCAAGCCCTGTTGGGTCACCGAAGAAAGCGGTCGTCATGCCTAAGTCTTGAGCCTTACGGTTCATCGCTCGCATAAAGGCACTATAACCACCTGGATAGTTACGCGCTAGACTTTTTGCAGCCGGATTTTCTGATTTCATCAATGCCATTAATAAAATTTCAGCACGATTCATGCGATCGCCAGACTTTAGCTTCGAGCTTGCACGCTTAGGACCGACGAAATCTTCTGGATCAAGGGTAATCTCTTCACGCATGTCGAGACCAGCATCAAGTACAACCATAGCCGTCATTACTTTAGTAATACTGGCCATCGGACGTGCAACATCAGCATCTTTTTCGTAAATAGACTCGCCAGTCTCGGCATCAATGACAGCGACACTACGAGAGTCAGTGCTGATAGGAATCATATCACTACTACCGAATGCACCGCGGTAAGTGGTATTGTAACTATTACTGCTACTACCAAAACTATTAGAAGTCGTTGAACCAGAACCATTATCAATTTTTTTGATAGTAGAGCTGTTAGACTTGTACATGATATTACGTGCTTCAGATAGACTGTCCGCACCGCCCCAACTCATGCGGGCACTAGAACCGTTGTCAGCGCTACCATTAATCGTAAGTGCGGCTTGTGCAGCACTGCCCAAACTCAATGAAATCATAGCAGCGATTAATTGCTGTTTGGTTAATGGTAGTTGCTTCATTATGCCCCCTGCTGTCGTTATCACGCCAGTTATACACTGCCTGACGCCACAAACGTACGTAGCCTTTATGGATGTGTTTATGAGTACTCATATAGAGTTTTTGTATTTTTAGTGTATCATGGATTGCATTTAAGTTTAATCTATCAAACTGATTTAGTAGTTTATTTTGACCTAATTCAAATTTCGCTACAACCACTTGATACTATAGAAACAATGCTTCACATTTCAGAAACATATGTTCATCGTGCACAAAGCAACCATTTATATTTCGTTATATTGCGCAGCGATAACGACACAATATGTTAGCAGTATATGATGTTTTCAGAACTAAAAAATGGTTCAGATGACTTGAAACTACTTGTCATTTAACATCAGTCAACACCTTCATTCTGACAAATAATAAAGAGTATCGTTATGATTAAAGTATTGGTAGTAGATGATCATGATTTGGTGAGAATGGGTATTAGCCGTATGTTATCAGACAGTATCGACATTGAAGTCATCGGTGAAGCTGATAGTGGCGATATGGCTATTAAACTGGCTAAACATCTGCGCCCTGACGTGATATTACTTGATGTCAACATGCCTAATATCGGTGGCCTCGAAGCAACTAAACGCTTAATTCAGCTTGATATAGGCGTTAAAATACTAGCCGTCAGTAGTATGTCCGCACAGCCCTATCCTTCAATGCTTATCAAAGCAGGTGTCAACGGTTACATCACTAAAGGTACACCACTTGATGAGATGATAAGAGCAGTCAAAAAAATCTATCAAGGCGGACGTTATTTCAGTCAAGATGTTGCTGAACAATTGGCCGATGTTCTATTATCAGATAATGCCAACTCACCGTTTGAATTGTTAAGTGACCGTGAAAAGCAAGTGGCTATGATGGTGGTTAACTGTCAAAGTCCTCAACAGATAGCCGATCAGTTATTCGTCAGTGTTAAAACCATCAATACGTATCGCTATCGCATTTACGAAAAAGTCGGTGTGGATAGTGATGTTAAATTGACTCATTTGGCCATTCGTCACGGTCTTATCCAACCATAAATCGTTTAACCACCCTTTCTTTGCCATGGTCAATTTATGAAGCCTGCTATTACGCATTATTTGCATCAAGATGAAACCCTTCCGCTGATACAGTTACGCAGATTAGGGCTGATCTATAGCAGTTACCGCTTCATCGTTGGCCTATTTTCTATGTTGATGGTGTATATCACCGCTCAGACTGGCAATATCGCCTCTCTACCAAGCTTTTTGCAACAAACCGTCCTCAGCTTTTATATTTTACTGAGTTTAATCCTGCTAGGACTGTTTTATGTCGTGCACAAAAAGATGCGGCGTCAGCTAGCCTTTGGCTTGGTCTTAGACGTTACTATCTTAAGCTTATTGCTTTACACAGCTGGCGCACCTGATTTGCAGTTAACCATGCTGTATATGGTAGTAGTCGCAGCGAGTTTTATGCTATTACACAGCTCACAAGCACTAATCATTACGCTACTTGCTATTATCTTTGTCATTTATCAGCAATTTTTTTATGCGATTGCTAATAGTATGAATTTGGCCAATTTAGGTAATGCTTTACTCATGTCCGCCAGTTTTTTGGCAGTTGGCGGATTAAGTTGGTCGATCTCCTATCGCTTAGTACAGTTAGAAAAAGTAGCAGCGAGTCATGCTAAAGAAGTAGAACGACTGAACGTTATCAATCAAGAAGTCATCACGCAAATGGCTAATGGTGTCATTGTCATCGATAATCAGCATGTCGTATTAGCTAACCTTGCCGCTCATCAATTACTTAGCCTTCCCTATAATGCATCAATAACATTACCAAGCGTATCTAACGAAGCAGATAGTAGTACACGACATGAGAGCTACACCGAACTATTAACCGACTTTGAGCAACAGCTGAGCAAACAACATACGCAGCTCTTGCATGCCTGTTTGTCAGTCTCAGCGGGTCAATCTTGCACCTTTACGTACGACCTGCCTTCAGTAGCAAATGCCTCTATATTTGGTAAGCTACGCGTACATATCATTCCACTAACGGATGGTAGCAAGCTAATAATGCTAGAAGATTTACGCCGTGAGCAAGCCAGTGCTCAACAGTTAAAGCTGGCATCTCTAGGACAATTGACCGCCAGTATCGCTCACGAAATAAGAAATCCTTTAGCGGCTATTTCTCAGGCCAGTCAGCTATTAATGGAAGATGTGATAGAGATCGAGGAAAGAAATACCACAAATGGAAGCACAGCGGTTAGTAACTCAAATGATGACCTGTCTGGTAATTATGAGCTTTATAAGATGATATTTGCGCAAACCAAGCGCGTCAATCGTATTATAGAAGATGTATTAAAACTGTCGCGCCAGCAAGCAGCCAGTCAACAATCGATCGTATTGGCTGAGTGGATGCCAACCTTTTTAGAAAATTATTTTCAAGGACATGATATTTTTTTACGAGTAAAAACGCAACCTACCATATCATTTGATACTCATCAGTTAGAGCAAGTTTTGATCAATTTAATCAATAATGGCCTACGTTATAGTAGCTATGCTAACCCTCATGCTTATGTAGAAATCGAGATTTATTGTGCCGACAACGATGTTATAATTGATGTTTTAGACGATGGTGCTGGCGTGAGCACCGAAAGTTTAAAGCATTTATTTAATCCGTTCTTTACTACAGATCAAGCAGGTACAGGCTTAGGACTGTACCTATCACAAGCATTTTGTGAGGCCAACCAGACTCGTTTACTTTATATACCTGAGCATAAGAAAACATGCTTTCGCTTGATAGCGCCTTCTGCTGATGCTGGTACATACGGATCAATGAACAAAAAAACGTGAATAAAAGCGTTTTGTAAATAGCAGTCTTATCCTGTGGCAAAATTTTTACCATTGAGTTATGTTTATTTTAAGGTTTACTATTTATTTTTTTAATTCTATATAGTCAGTTGTAAGATAATTTAGATACAAAAAGGGCGAGAGAAAGTACTACAAACAGTAGACTGAACGCTCCTGACATCGTACCTGAATTATATAGGACAGACTATAGCTATTGAACACAATGAGATAATGTATGACAACAACCGCGCTAGTCGTCGATGATGAAGTAGATTTGTGCCGATTAATGCAAATTACTTTGACCAAAATGGGCATCAAAAGTGATGTCGCATATACGTTGTCACAAGCAAGATCATTCTGGAAAGACAATGACTATGACTTTTGCTTGACCGACTTAAACCTCCCTGATGGGTCAGGGTTAGAGTTAGTGAAGGAAATAAGTGACAGCTCTAGCACTCCAATAGCGGTTATTACCGCCCACGGCAGTATGGACCTAGCGATTGAGGCACTCAAACTTGGTGCTTTTGATTTCGTTAATAAACCACTAGAGCTACCGCGCTTACGCCAACTGGTCGAAAATGCCTTGAAGGTTATACACCAAGACAATGTAGCAAGTGCTACACCTGAATCCTCACCTGAGCAAAAGATGTTAGACAGCAGGCTTATCGGTAATTCTGCCGTGATGCATCCTCTGAAAAAAACTATTTTAAAACTGGCACGCTCACAAGCGCCTGTTTTTTTATCAGGCGCATCGGGTACAGGTAAAGAAGTGGTTGCCAGACTGATTCATGATCTGAGCCCGCGACGAGATGGTAGCTTTGTGCCAGTCAACTGCGGTGCTATACCTTCAGAGCTCATGGAGTCAGAGTTTTTTGGTCACAAAAAAGGCAGCTTTACTGGTGCTGTCGCTGACAAACAAGGACTGTTCCAACAAGCAAATGGTGGCACGTTATTTTTAGACGAGGTAGCAGACTTGCCGCTCGCAATGCAGGTAAAACTACTACGTGCTATTCAAGAAAAAACAGTAAGAGCCATCGGTGATACCAAGGAAGTGCCAGTAGATATTCGTATATTGTCTGCGACCCATAAAGACTTAAGTCAATTGGTACAAGGTGGTGCTTTTCGACAAGATTTGTACTACCGTATCAATGTGATTGAACTAAAACTCCCTACTCTAAATGCACGTCGTGACGACATACCTGTTTTAGCTGAGCATTTTTTAGCAATGATTACTAATGAATGGCAGTTAGAGACGCCACCATCCTTGACCAATGAGGCTTGCGAGCGCTTGCAACATCATAACTTTGCTGGCAACGTCCGTGAGCTACGCAATATCCTTGAGCGAGCCGTGACTCTAGCAGAGAGCTCACAAATCGACGTCAATCACTTAGGCCTTACAGATATTGATATCAGTCATGCGCAAATACCAGAAACTGAGCTAAAGAATAGAGCAGTCGTTTCAACGCTAGAAGCAAGTGAAAAAACAATACAACAAGCAAATGAAGCAATAGCACCGCAGATCCAGCAAGTACCAACCAATCTGCACCCTTATCGCACTAGCACTCAGCACTTCCCTGCTATGAGACAGCGTTCATCAGTCAATCAAGCAGAAATACTGAACCCTACAACATCTTATAACGATGAAGAGTCCATCAACCCTGACTCTACTCAACAGGAAGGCAATGAAAAGGTTAATCTAAGCGAGTTATCTGAAGGCCAATTACCCGCTCAAGGGTTAGAAACTTACTTGCAAGAGCAAGAAAAGCAACTGATTATTACTGCGCTCAAAAAAACCGGATGGAACAAAACTCAGGCTGCCGAACTATTAGGTACGACTTTTCGCTCTTTACGCTACCGCATGAAAAAGTTAGAGATATCTGAGGATGAGTCTGAATCATAAACCTTTATATAGTTGATTCAGTTCAAAAGAGATTCAAGGCAACCGAGCGCAAATGTATATGTGATACTTCAAGCGAGGTTAACGCTGTCACTCTTTTATAAAGGATTGACTATAGTGATGATGACACTATAGCCTACCTATAATAAATAGCGCTTAGCCAGCTACCTTCGGCCTATGGCGCTTTGTTATTTTCAGTAGGCTTTCGAACAAAACGAATACCTGAACCTAACTTTTGTGCTTGTAGTATCTCGAGTGCCTGCTGCTCCCATGTGCCCTCATTGCCTGATAATGTGACATCAGGCTTTACACCGATACCATCTATCTTTTTGCCTGATGCTGTCATATAGTTAGCAACTGTCAATTTAACGGCTTGCTCATCATTGAGCGGGATGACTGACTGCACTGACCCCTTACCATAACTGATCTCACCAGCAATAGTGGCTCGCTGTTGTGCTTGTAAACTACTGGCCAATACCTCTGCTGCTGATGCCGAATATCTGTTTTGTAAAACAACGACTGGCAGTGATTCGAATAAGGCGGCACCTTGAGTCGATAGAGTCCGTGTGTCACTTTGACGAGCTTTTACTTGTACCACATCAGTATCAGTCATGAATAAACTGGCAACGCTCACCGCTGACGTTAATACACCACCTGGATTGTCGCGCATGTCTAACAAAATACCAGATACGGGTGCTTCTAAATCAATCAAGCTTTCCAATAATTTTTCACGGCTATTATTTTGAAACGCAGGCAACTTAATAACGGCAATACCATTGATGAGCTTTGCTTCAACGACTTGAGGGTGACTATTATTACGCTGTAAGGTAGTGGTATGTTTGCGGCGACCAGCTCTCGAGGTTACGATATCTACTTGCGTACCCGCAATCCCTGTCAGGAGTTGCTTGATATCGTTACTTTCTTTATTAGCATCCAGTTTAAGATCGCCAATTTGATGCAAATAATCACCAACAGCGATATCTTTTTTATCAGCAGGTGAGTCATCATCGACGTCTGTAACTACCCAGTAGCCAGCCACAGGTTGATAAGTAACTTTGATACCGACATCGCCCACATCACCTTCTGTAAAAGCACGTAGGTTTTCGTAAGCCTCAGCATCTAAAAACTCAGCATGACTGTCAAGCTTGGTCAGCATACCACTCATCGCATTACTAAATAGCTCTTCATCATTCACCGTATCCACATATTCGCGGCGCACTAAATCCACTACTGCGACGAACGTCTTAAGCGTCTCTGGAGAAATGGCATTCAGTGATACTTGTGCAACGTCAGAAGGAATACTGGTATCGATATCATCCGTATCGTCAGTTAAAGCACTTTCATCTGGCACACTATCTATTGAGTCATCCGCATCGTCTGCAGCTTCAAGCATATCAGCAATATCTGCTAAATTATTAGTGTCATTTTTGGCCGCTATCTCGTCATCATTTAAACTGATAAGTTGTAGGTTGGCTGTAGGATTACCTGCATCCTTGTTAGGTAGTATTTCTGCCTGTGCATAGACACCAAAAGTACTCAATCCCAGTAAACCTATCATTAATACAGGCTTAAAAAAAGTTGGTGTGGCAGATATCTTCAGCGTTGGTTTACCCAATCGCTTAGAGACAGACGATCGCACAGAATAGATAGGATGCATAAGAGAACTCGTTTAAATAATAGAATGTACAACGTTATTATTATAGATATATTTATCAAACATGCCTCATAACATAACATCAAGCGTATGTTTAAGACTAGAATAGTATTGCAAATAACTTAGGCAAAATGTATCAAAAAAAGGAAAGATAATAGATATCTTTCCTTTTTTAGTGTCCAAAGACTTTAGTGTCTAACAACGATAATCTGCTATCAGAATACGAAGGCTAAAATCTTTTAATTATCAATTACGATACTGGTAATAATAAGCTTTCACCCGTCATCTCAATTGGTGCTTCGATATTCATCAGTGCCAAAATAGTCGGTGCGATATCGCTCAGCTTACCACCATGACGCACTTTTAACTTTTTGTCACCAACATAAATAAAAGGTACCAGTTCAGTAGTATGTTGAGTATGTACTTGACCGCTGTCATAGTCCTGCATCTGCTCACAGTTACCATGATCGGCCGTGATTAACATATCACCTCCAGCTGCTCGCACTGCAGTCGCAACACGACCCACACATACGTCCAACGCCTCTACCGCTTGTACAGCAGCATTAAAGATACCTGTGTGTCCAACCATATCCCCATTGGCATAGTTCACGATCAGCACGTCATATTTACCAGATTCAATCGCTTCTACCAACTTATCTGTCACTTCAGGCGCACTCATTTCAGGCTGCAAATCATAAGTGGCAACATTTGGAGAAGGCACTAAAATACGTGTCTCACCGTTGTACTCATCCTCACGGCCACCACTAAAGAAAAATGTCACGTGAGCGTATTTTTCGGTTTCTGCGATACGCAGCTGTGTCTTACCTTGGTCTTGCAGATATTCACCAAGTGTATTGGTCAATGACGTTGGATAATACGCGATGCTAGTCTTTGAGTTATCCGCTAAAATATCTGAATACTTGGTCAGCATCACAAAAGCCGCCAGTCTAGGTTGCTTATTACGTGCAAACCCAGAAAACTCATGATCCGGCAGTACAAATGCTTGTGCAAGTTCACGGGCACGGTCAGAACGGAAGTTCATAAAAATTAAAGCATCATTGTCATCAACCGTGTATGGCACTTCATCACGTCCAATCACAGTCGTAGGACTGATAAACTCATCTGTCTCACGTGCTTTATAAGCGGCTTGTACAGCACCGTCAGCTCGGGTCGACAAGCGATCAGCCTTACCTTCCGTAATAAGCTCATAGGCCTTTTGTACGCGATCCCAACGATTGTCACGATCCATCGCATAATAACGACCGATAATACTCGCAATCTGTACTCGACCACCTTCATAATGCTCATTGAGCTTACCGATATGCGTACGCAAACGATTGATGTATTTATCAGCAGACTTTGGCGGTGTATCACGGCCGTCTAAAAAGCAATGCACAAAGACGTTTTTGGCACCATGGACAAGTGCTGAATGGCACATCGCTTCGATATGGTCTTGATGCGAATGCACGCCACCGTCCGACAACAGCCCCATAATATGTACGTTGCCACCAAGCTCATTTGCCGCTTTTACGGCATTTACTAATGCTTCGTTTTTATAAAACTCACGATTACTCACTTCACTTGAGATACGAGTTGAGTCTTGATAAAGAACACGGCCAGCACCCAAGTTCATATGCCCAACTTCTGAGTTGCCAAATTGACCGTCTGGCAAACCAACGTCTTCTCCTGAAGCAGATATCAATCCGTGTGAATACTGCTGATAAATCTTATCAAGATTTGGCATATCGGCAGCAGCAATTGCGTTGTCCTTATCGTCTTCACGATGCCCAAAACCATCTAATATCATTAAGACATGCGGTGTTTTTTTATTGTTATCACTGTCTTTTTTATTATTGAGTTGAGCCTGACTATCGTTGATAAATTCTGATTGTTGGTGATTATGGGTCATGAATTACCGCTCCTCAAGTGAATGAACGCCTATGATGCTGTATTAGGATGTTTAAAGCCCTCTATATTAACACACATCTTAAAATAGCTGAAAAATCGCTATTTTTAACTAGTAATTAAGCATCTAATATGCTCTTGTATCATTGGAAAAAGGGTTAAAACTCGACATGAATCTTGTAATCATCAACCCTACGTATCAATCTGTAAATCATACTTGCAATCACTCAAACCATTAGTTAATATGAATATATTCTGAAGTGTTGGCTAGTAGATGTTTATTCCCTGAGCCGATAATGCTTTACCAGGATGTGGTACCTATCATCTCATTGTGTATGCCTGCACCGCTTGCGGTGTATCAGGAAACCTGCAGAGATGATGACGCATCCGCCCTGAACTTCACGGTTCATGGGTCACCATCTTACAGCGGCACTTCGGTTGTTTTATTCGGTTATTGACCGTTTTATTCATAACAAATAAGTTTACGATAATACGGTTACAACCAACAAAAAGCCCCTTTTGTCATCGACGAAAGGGGCTTTTTTATGACTTTTCTGTATTCCTAGTCTATAGACGATACACTATTCATCATTAGCTGACTTTGTGATTTTTTTCACATCTTTAGGAATATTTTTTGCTGTACCATCAACAGTCGTATGCTGTTTGAACACATCGCCGAACGGGTTTTGTTGTTGCTGACCAAATGGGGTTTGACCGTTCGTGCCGCCTGCTCCACCGAATGGGTTCTGACCACCCATACCGCCAAACGGATTTTGACCGCCGCCCATTTGACCACCCATCTGCTTCGCCATCATTTCCATCATTTTTTGCTGATTGTTCATGACATAGTTATTGGCAAAGTCTTTAAGTTTTTTCTGTACTGGTGGCAATACGACCAATAATGCGAGCAAATCACTGAGCACCCCAGGTATAAGCAGTAAAACACCCGCTGCTGCCATCGCGACACTTTTAATCATGGTCGACTCTTGCGGACGCATCGACGGATTCGTCATCCCACCAGCTTTCATCTGCTGTGCCATTGGATTCAGTGCTGCCATTCCTTTACGCAACAGTGAGATACCGATGACGGCGGCAATGATAAACCACATAAACACCCACCAACCACTCATAAACTGAGCAAGCAAATACCAAAGCAGCATCTCGATAATAAACCAAACGATGGCAATACCAACTATCTGACCCATAAAGTGTCGTCCTATAAAATAAAAACCAATAAATTGAGCGCCATGCAAATTAAGATGGCTAACATATGATGTATATGGGGATTGATTGCTATACTATCAAACTTACGGCTAATTTTTAAGCCATATAGTCGGTACAATATAATTTGGATAAAAGGACGGTAAGTAAAAGTGCTACGAGAGTAGGCTGAACGAGTCTGACACCCTATCCGATTTATATAGGATTGAGTATAAAATAAAATGTAAGCAAGACGGGATATTATGGCCATTATTATCGGGATTGATCCAGGCTCACGCATGACGGGTTATGGAATTGTTCAACAAACCGGCGACAAACTGACTTATATCGATGCAGGTACTATTCGTACGGATACCAAAGAGATGCCTGAACGACTTAAGCGTATTTTTAATGGTCTGACACGAATCACCCAGCATCATTTGAAATATGCAGACGAGCCTATCTATACGGCTATTGAACAGGTGTTTATGGCTGAAAATCCAGACTCTGCGCTTAAGCTTGGTCAGGCGCGAGGTGCAGCGATTGCTGCTATGGTAGCACTGGACCTAGAAGTATCAGAATATACGGCCCGCCAAATCAAGCAAGCCGTCTGCGGCTATGGTGCCGCAGCAAAAGAGCAGGTGCAAGAGATGGTCTGCCGTATATTGTCTCTAGATGTGGTACCACAACAGGATGCTGCTGATGGACTCGCCTGCGCCATCTGTCACGCACACTCAAGCCATTCAATGAACAAACTGATATTGAATAGTGCTATGCGTGGACGCGGGGCTTCTAAAAAGAAAGGCCGTTGGCGCTTAACGGAAGAAGATTTAGGTAATTTACGTTAAATATAAACAACCATAAAAAAACACGCTTCACATGGACGCGTGTTTTTTGAATCATTGACCCAATATATTCATAACGATAATGAACGAATCTATTCTACTACTGAACTTTCAATGACTGCATCCAATACATAAGCATATTCTTCATCTGATGTGTTGGAAGTATCATCCTCTGCCGTATCGCTGCCGTCTAATCGATAGCGCTGTAGACGTAACACCTCTTCATGCTGGCCATCATGCTGATAACCATCGATTTCACCAATAAATACGCGCCATTTACCTTCATTGATTTTAATACCCTGACTGTTATAAGTAACGGGCTTCACTCGTAAACACATCTGTGAGTTATTATCAGCACACGGTACCATGTCTGCACTTACTGCCCAAAATACAGCCTCGCCCTTACTATTATATCTGGCTTGTGGGGTCAGCTTTCCTTGCCAAACTAAAGTAGCTGCATCACTGGTAGTCTGCGTCAATATTGGTGTATCACTTTTGAGACTGTCAACGCTAGCATTGTTAGCCATTGCCAATACCAGTTCACTATCACCTTGCATTAGCGTACTTAAGTTGTCTTCAGCCTTGTTAAGATCACCGCAAGACATTTTAGTACTCATGCTATCTTCAACGGTCAAAGCGGCACCTTGCAACTGATAAGTCGCACTTATGGTGTTACAACCAACACTATAGTTTAAGGTATTCTGACCCTGATACTGGTTGAGTGACAGTCGCACTTGGTCTGTGATTTGCATCAACATATCTAATGGCTGATCATGACTGTCCGTTGCAGATATCAGTGTCCAACGATAACGTGAAAGATTGCTAATCATTGCATCTTCAATGCTCATCTTACCGGATATCGCCTCGCTGGCCATCGCATCGGTATTAATAACATCTTGATTAGCAGTATTGCTATCAGCAGCTGTATTATTTACTTCACTAGCAGCCACATCCGTATCGTCTGGCCCTTGATTTTCGTCAGCAGACCCGTGGCAAGCACTTAATGCCAAACCGGTAGCTAGCATACTTAATACCAACATCAAACGAACAGGCTGTTTTCTAACAAACGATGTCATAACAATCATACCTTTTGGCCATTTACATGCATCGCGATTATCCTTTTTGCAGAACTAAGCTTTAAACCATCAACTCTTTGAGGCTAAATTACGAATTTTAGGGTCAGATGGCGAACCGTATCTAACACAAAAAGCGTAATGATTTCACCACTATAGCGCTGATGACTATAGCGGTTGTAACAAAGTGTTTAATTTTATGTAGTCATAGTAATACCATTCACAAAAATTAGAGTAGCAAGGAAAACAAGTGCAAGTACTACGCATTGTAGACTAAACGAGTTTGACGCAGCTAATCGTATTTCTTGGGTTTGGTATAACTACTATTTTACGGGTTATTCTTACTTGTCATACACCCATAAAAATAGTCTTAGGCAATTGACATTACTATCAACTACCTAAGACCGCTGATTATAAATGATTCTTAATTCTTAGTGTTTGTTTCAGTCTTCTTTATGAGTAGGCTTGGCTTTTGCCATGTTTTTGATACTAAAACGCTCATTCATCATGTGATAAAAACGGGCAAGATTTTTACCTTGCTCATTGGGATCAACTTTGAGCACTTTACCAAAGTCTAAACCTATATATAGAACAATATCAGCAAAACTCAATTGCTCACCGACCAAATACTCACGGCCTTCTAGTATGCTTTCAAAGTACGCGAGTGTTTTGACCCCTCGTGCGATAGATGGCGCAACAAACTCTGGCACTTGCTCAACACGTTGGGCTTTAGCGGGATTACTGTGTTGGAATGCCAACATGAAGTTATATAGCACTTCAAACTCTGCAATGCGGCGCATAGAACAAACTTGTGCGCGTTGTATGACGTCATTACCCATCACTGAGCGCTCGCCATAGACACGGTCGAGGTATTCACAAACGGCCTGTGAATCATTGAGTACGGTACCATCAGACAAGGTTAAAACTGGCACAGTACGCATCGGATTCATTGCAGTGAACTCATCTGAATTCTGCTCATTAGCAGCAAAATCTATGTCAATGACATCAATATCGTCCATGTCATCAACATCGATACCTTTTGATGCTAATAAGATAAGTGCTTTGCGTGGATTCGGTGCAGTACGGGTGACGTATAGTTTTTTCATGGCAAACTCCTTAAAATATGGATTGAAAAGCAAATGGGTACTATTGGTTTTTATAGTAGATAACGCTCATTAAAAATATATCATTCAAAGACGATATTACCTAGACATAATCTATGGTTCTTTTGCCATCATATAGTCAGTGAACTGCTAAACCCACCGCTACTGTTATATGAACAGCAAAAAGCCCCATAACGTTACGTTATAGGGCTTAATATCTATTATCACAGGGCAAGTACGCTCAACTTACTTATTTGGTGCAGGTGTGGTACGTAGATACGGCTTAACCTCTGTATAGCCTTTAGGGTATTTAGCAGCAATATCTTCGTTTTTCACACTTGGTGGAATGATCACGTCATCACCATCTTTCCAATCTACTGGCGTCGCAATGTTATATTCGTCAGACAGTTGCAGAGCATCAATAACGCGAAGAATCTCGTCAAAGTTACGACCACAGCTCGCAGGATACGTTAAGGTTAAACGGATTTTTTTGCTTGGATCAATGATGAATACGCTGCGTACGGTATGAGTGCTGTCTGCATTTGGATGCATCATGTCATATAGCTCAGCCACTTCTTTGTTTGGATCGGCAATGATTGGGAAGTTCAGCTCAGTCCCTTGTGTCTCACCGATATCTTTTGCCCAAGCATGGTGATCATCTATACCGTCAACTGAGATACAGATTGGCTTGACACCACGCTTTTGAAATTCACCATTAAGTGCAGCAGCACGGCCAAGCTCGGTCGTACAAACTGGCGTGAAGTCAGCTGGATGTGAGAAGAAAACAACCCAGTTATCACCCGCCCACTCGTGGAAATTGATGTCACCCTCTGTGGTTGTAGCGTCAAAATTTGGTGCGGTATCACCTAAACGTAAATGTGCCATGCTCTATTCCTTAGCTATGTTGATGAACGCTTATATCGACACGTCGGCCTCGCGCTCTATTATTATCATCGACGTGCTCCGTGATCAAATATAACACAGAGCGCCTCAGTAAAAACTGACTTTATCTTAACAAACTGGTTATGAATGTCTTGTGACGGATTGTAATACGGTTATTCTATTTGGCAATAAATAAACCCATACATTTCTAGAGGGTCAACTAGATGACCATCCCTGCATCCCATAAGCAAAACTCACCAAACTTGCCCTTTTTACTAGTGCCACCAGCTGCTCGTCCAGCATCAGTCAATACTAGCTCGCCATCTTGCGCTTCTAAATAACCTACTGCCAACAACTTATCATTTAACTCCTGAGTTTTAAACCCCAGTTCTTTAGCAAGCTTGGCAGTCGTCAACCTAGAGTAATTCGGTGTCGCCGCTTCTGTGATAGGTTTTGCCGTTGTATTAGCATTATTAGCACTTGCCGCAGTGTGATTAGAGGCGGATTTTTTATCAGTGCTAGCATCGTTTCCAGATTCAATTTCAGTCACTTTTTCAAGCGACATTCTCACTTCATCACTGATTCGGATGATGCGTTGGGCTTCTTCATAAGTATCGGCATAAAGCTTACTGTCTTCATTACGATAAATCAGCACGCCCATTTCATTATTATTGACTTGGCTAAACTCATACAGATTCAGACTGGTAATGATGCACTCATTTTCATTCAGATAGCATTTCGCATGCAGATTTTTGCAAAAACTGGTACGAATAAAGGTTAAGTTTTTGAGCCAATTTATTTCTTCAGGGTGCAGATCATTTTTACCATAAACGATTCTAATATCAATTTTGAGACGATTATGGTCTTCTAATAATTCTTTAATACGCTCATTAAGCTTTAGATACGGACTAATAATAATTGGGGTCTGTTGAACATTCAAATGTGGTGCTGGCAGTCACTATTTTTTTAGACAATATGCAGTGAAATTTTTGATGCATAGTTATTCTAGGTGAAACAATTTCGCCATATATTGGCAAAAAATAGTACTGCCCTGAAAGGCTGATGCTAAAATTATCCCAAACGTTGTTACAAGCCTAGCTAAGGTCTCGACATTATCGTCGGCTTGCGCCTAGTTTGGTGCAATTTTAGCCATCAGCAGCCCTAATATTTGAATGTTCAACAGACCCTTATCTCTCAGAGGTATTTTTAATCAATTCTTCTAGATGATAAGTCGTACCACTACTGTTTAAAAACTTTGCCATTTTTATTTCCTCAAATATTACGATACTCAATTTTACAGATGCACAAAAAAGCCCATCCCTAGCGTACTAGAAATGGGCGGGCTTGCAAACCACTATTGTTCAGTATTGTCTCAAAACAAATGCCATTTGCATTGCTTGTTGTGTGTTAAGCAGGTTTATAGCTGTCACGCAAGCTAACGATCTGGTTAAAGACTGGTTTATCAGTGCTATGGTCTTCACTATCAGAGATAAAATAACCTTCGCGCTCAAACTGAAAACGCGTGCCAGCATTAGCATTGGCAAGTGATGGCTCAACCACGGCATTGAGTTCAGTTAATGAGTTAGGATTCAATGCTTGATGGACGTCAGCAACGCTGCTTGGGTCTTCAACACTAAATAGTTGCTCATACATACGCACGGTTGCTGAAACGCCTTGACTGGCCGATACCCAGTGAATGACACCTTTAACCTTACGGCCTTCGGGATTTTGACCCAAGGTAGTCGGATCAATGGTGGCTTTTAGTTCGACCACATTGCCCGCTTCATCCGTAATATGCTCAGTCACTGCCAACACATAGGTATTACGCAGACGAATTTCTGGCTTTTCTGGTGACAAGCGCTTATAGCCTGCTGGCGGTTCAATCTCGTAATCGCCTTGATCGATATATATCGTCTCAGTGAATGGGATTTCACGCTCACCCATATCGACATTGGGATGGTTCGGCTGAGTCAACCATAAGGTTTGTGCGGCATCATCAAAACGCGCGTTGACGCTATCCGCTTTTAGAGATTCCCAACTGCTAACCGCTTCTGCAAAGTTAGTGATGGTCACTTTTAACGGTTTGAGTACTGCCATACCACGGGCAGTCGTCGTCTCTAATGATTGACGAATACTAAACTCCAATAAGCGAAAATCAACCACGCTATCTACTTTCGTCACGCCCACACGTTCACAGAAGTCACGTAAACCCTCTGGCGTATAACCACGGCGACGCATACCAGCGACCGTTGGCATACGTGGATCATCCCAACCACTAACGATGTTTTCATCAACCAATTGCTTAAGTTTGCGTTTACTGGTCAACGTATGGTCCACATTCAAGCGGCTGAACTCGTACTGGTGCGGCGGCGTGGCAAAGCCAACTTTTTCGATGACCCAATCATAGAACGGGCGATGGTCTTCAAACTCTAGCGTACATAGTGAGTGAGTAATCCCTTCGAGCGCATCAGAGAGCGGATGGGCAAAATCATACATAGGATAGATGCACCATTTATCCCCTGTTTGATGATGCGCTTGATGCATGACACGGTAGATGACAGGGTCACGCATGTTCATGTTTGGGCTTGCCATATCAATCTTGGCGCGCAACACGGCTTTGCCTTCAGTATACTTGCCATCTTTCATATCATTGAATAGTGCTAGGTTTTCTTCAACACTGGCATCACGCTGCGGAGACGGCGTGCCTGCCTCATTGAATGAGCCACGGTTTTCTTTCATCTGTTCAGGCGATTGCAAGTCAACATATGCATCACCTTGTTCAATCAACTGTACTGCCCATGCATGCAACTGACCAAAGTAGCCTGACGCATGGTGCGCTTCACCTGACCACTCAAATCCTAGCCATTTCACATCGTTTTCGATGTTGTCGATGAAGTCTTGCTTTTCTGCCGTTGGATTTGTGTCATCAAAACGCAGGTTACACACACCGTCGAACTCTTTGGCCACACCAAAGTTTAAACAGATAGATTTTACATGACCCAAATGTAGGTAGCCGTTTGGCTCAGGCGGAAAACGCGTCACAATCTGTTGCTGTTTTTGCGCTTTGATATCGTCACGAATAATATTACGAATAAAGTCGTTTTTGTGTTCGTCTTTTTGTGCATTATTGCTTGAGTTCTCACTCATCGGGTATTGCTCCTAACGCAAATTGTCAGTTCATGATGCATGCCATCACACATCATGGAAAATTCAAACCAAACTATTAAAAACAGGTTATCAAAAATGATAATAAAAAGTTAAAGTTGCGTTATTCTATCAGCTTTTGCGAACGCATTAACAGCCTGATACATGACACAGACTAAAAAAGCCGTTAGACTACCCATGACTTTTTATTAACCAACTTTTTACCCACCACTTGACAGCATCATTTAAGGCGCTGCAATCGAAAGAGGAATATCACATGGTAGACATGCCACCAGTAGTAGAACTAGACACCAGTATGGGTGCGATCGTTATCGAACTCAATGAAGAAAAAGCACCAAAAACCGTAGAAAACTTTTTGAACTATGTGAAATCTGGTCAATATGACGGTACGATTTTTCATCGCATCATTGATGGTTTCATGATTCAAGGCGGCGGAATGGACGCTGAAATGAACGAAAAACCAACCAATGCTCCCGTTGAAAACGAAGCAGACAACGGTCTAAAAAATGACAAAGGTACGATTGCGATGGCGCGTACGCAAGATCCGCATTCAGCAACCAGCCAGTTCTTCGTAAACGTGAAAGACAATGATTTCCTAAACCACACTGGCAAAAACATGCAAGGTTGGGGCTATACTGTATTTGGTAAAGTCACAAGCGGCATGGATGTTATTGAAAAAATGAAAAGCGTTCCTACTGGTCGTTTCGGCATGCATGCTGATGTGCCAAAAGAGCCAGTCGTTATCAACTCAGCGACCATCATTACTCAGTAATTGTTTCTCATTAGCAGGCTAAGTAGTCATATTTACTCAATAAGCACTTATTAGAATAACTTTTCAAAAAGCATTCTGATAAGTCACGAGGATAAAGATAAATGCAAAATTTTAATCATTTAATCACGACCCGCCCTCATGAGGTGCGGCAAGTTTTGATTAGCGATTTGCATTTATCGCCTGAAGAGCCTGCCTTAGTGCAGGCTTTTTTGGCGCTGCTTGATGATTGCCTTGCCTTACCTGCTCTCAAACGCCTATTTATCTTAGGTGATTGGTTCGAAGTATGGCTAGGTGATGATGTTTATCTATCGTTGTCAGTGGATGAACGCCAGACCCATTGGCTCACCCCGCTTATCGTGAAGTTAAAAGCACTGCGAGTGGATGGCTGTGAGATTTTGGTGATGCATGGCAATCGTGATTTTCTATTAGATCAACCATTCTGTAATTTATTCGGTGGTGAGCTTATTTATGAGCCATACACCCTAAACGTTGGGCAGAAAAACTACCGATTAGAGCATGGCGATGCGCTCTGTACCGATGATAAAAAGTATCAGTTCTTTCGCAAGATAATGCGCAACCGTTTGACTCAATGGTATTTACTCAATAAATCGTTAGAAAAACGCTTGGCAATCGCTGATAAAATGCGACAGAAGAGTCAGAGAAATAACGCCAATAAAGCCACCCATATCATGGATGTCAATGCAGACGCAGTCAGTACGGTGATGGCTGATAGTGATGCCTTACTACATGGTCATACGCATCGTCCAGACATTCATCAAACTGCCAATGATAAAATTCGTTATGTCTTAGGTGATTGGCGACTACTAGACAAAGAGACACGCCAGCCGAAAGTCAGTGCCGTTATTGGTGCAGTGATAGATGATGAACAATCAAATGATAGTTTTAGTAGTAATGATGCTGAGTTTGGATTGTTTGAATTTAAAGCACTCGTTTGATGTAGCTTTTGCATATATATTAAAAACAAAAAGGGTCTGTTGAACTATCAACAGACCCTTTTTACTGTCTCGCAATTGCTCGCTTGTATATAGAGCATTTTTCGCTTTAAGGAATTAACTTAAAGAAATGCTGACGATAGTGTTTTAGCTCACGGATAGAATCACGGATATCATCTAGGGCTAAATGACTGCCGCCTTTTTCAAAGTTTCTTAAGATATCAGGGCGCCAGCGGAAGCAAAGCTCTTTGATAGAGGACACATCGAGGTTACGATAATGAAAGAAGCGCTCAAGCTCTGGCATTTGGCGTGCCATAAAGCGACGATCTTGACAGATTGAGTTGCCGCACATTGGCGACCTGCCACTATCGACCCATTTGTTTAAAAACTTAATGGTCTCAGCTTCGGCTTCTGCCAATGTCACGGTACTACGACGCACACGGTCGACCAATCCTGACTGGCCATGCTGCTTGGTATTCCAATCATCCATCTTATTTAAGACTTGATCAGATACCTTAATGGCAAACACAGGGCCTTCTGCCAATACATTCAAATCTTCGTCAGTGACGACAGTGGCAATCTCGATAATCTCGTCATTGACGGTATCAAGACCTGTCATTTCTAGGTCAATCCATACCAGCCCTTTTTTGCCTTGGTTTCTGATTTTGATTTTATTGGGATGGTCATCGGTACTCATATTTTGTCCTATGGTCAATAAATCTTGGAACAACTTTGGGGCAATGTGAACTAAATAAACCACATATAAATGGTCATGCTCAAATGATATTATATTGCGCTGACGGATTCATAACGTCTCAAAAACTTAAAACATTACAAAACCACCGTCTGGTATAGACGCTTTAGGCTGTATGTTAGCAAATTTTCACGCTACACTTAGCAATATTTTTTTAATAGGTTCAAACCCATGGCATTAATCCGGCAACGCAAACTGACCAAACAGCAGATTCGTCGCATCGACAAGCAGCAATTGTTAAGTCAAGACAGCATCGATGACAGTTTGATGGATGGCGTGGTCATGGCGCATTACGGTAAGCAACTAGAAGTACAAGTCACCAGTTTGCCTGCTGTGATACCTGAGCAGCCAGAGATTGGGCCTGATGATCCTGAACCATTTTGGCAAACGCTTGAGTTGGGTGATATTTGGCGTTGTCATGTACGTACCAACCTGCCGATGCTAGCCGCTGGTGACCAAGTGCGATGGAATGCCGACTCCAATACTGGATTTGGCCGTATTGAGTCCGTCAAACCACGCACCTCTCTCGTCTCTCGCCCTGACCGCTACCATAAGCTCAAACCTGTCGCTGCCAACGTCGATATTTTGGCCATTGTCTTTGCACCACTGCCTGCTGCTGCACCCACACTGATTGATCGCTACCTAGTGGTTTGTCATCTTGCTGACGTAAAACCATTATTGGTGCTTAATAAAGCCGATTTACTGGCGCAAGAAAACGGCGTCGATACCAATGAGTTATTGGCACAATATGCAGCACTTGGTTATGAGAGCGTCTTAACCTCAGTAGATTGCCCTGAAAACGTCGCTGACAGTGATGAGCAAGAAGGACTAGACGAGCTAAAACGCTACATAGACAAAAAACTGGTTATCTTTGCGGGACAGTCTGGTGTTGGTAAAAGCAGTTTAATCAATGCGCTGCTGCCAGAATCTGGTCAAGTGGTAAACATCATCTCTGAGAACTCGAAGCTCGGTCAGCATACCACCACCACCAGCCGCTTATTACCGTTTAATCCAGATGACTTGACTCAAGGTGGCATCGTCGATACGCCTGGTATCCGTGAGTATGGTATTTGGCATTTGAGTCCAGATGACATTATCTCGGGCTTCGTTGAGCTTGCACCACTAGCAGGCTACTGTCAGTTCCGTGACTGTCGTCATACTCACAACAGCAAAGGTTGCGCACTATGGCAAGCCGTGGCTGATGGTGAGGTGTTACAGCGCCGTGTCGAAAACCTCGTGACCCTTAGAGAAGAGGCTGATACTAAACCTTATTAATCGCTGCCTTATTAATCGTTCATTACTAGGTTGACCATCACACGTTTACTATGGATGGTCTAATCGGTATAATAGCGCCTTGTTCAATATCGTTGGGCTGGCTTCTCGGCTTAACAGAACACTTATTTTTTGGAGGTATGGTTTGGATCGTGCGCTGGATTTTGTGGGCAACCACCCGTTTTTATTTGGTATATTGGCCGTACTTGCCGTGCTATTTTTTGCTATTGAAAACAAACGTAGCGGCAGAAAAATATCGCCTAATACCCTTGGTATGATGGTTAACTCGCAAAATGCGCAGCTGATCGATATTCGTGCCAAAAAGAAGTTTGAGTCAGGTTATATCCAAGGCAGCCGCAATATACCTTTCACTGATCTCAAAGACCGCATAGAAGAAATTCGTGCCATTGAGCAACCCGTCATTATTATCTGTGACATGGGTGTGCAAGCAGGCGCTGCGATTCAGATGATCGGTAAAGATGACGTCTACCGTTTAGAAGGTGGTGTTGGTGGTTGGCAAGGTGCTGGCATGCCGTTGGTTGGTGTAAAAGATGTCAAGCCAAAGAACAAAGGCAAAGCCAAGCCGAGTTTGCATAAATAGCAAATCTTATGACTATTTAGAAAAATGCTCAGTGGGCATCAATTAATATCTGATTGATACGCTCAAAAAAAGACACCTTATCGATAGGTGTTTTTTTGTTTGTGGCATTTATGCTACCCTCAGCGCTTTTATGCTCCAGCATCTTGAATTTGATATGCTCATCCCCACTTTAATAATGAGCATCACCAAATATATTTTTATATATCAATTTATGCACTGGTATCGGATTACAATAAAACGTTTACCTTCTAAACCAATAAATAAGGATTCATCATGACCGTATCTGTTAAAGTCTACACGACCCCTATCTGCCCATACTGCTCAAACGCCAAACAATTGCTAAAAACTAAAGGCGTTGCTTATGAAGAGATTGGCATGCACGACATCAGTAGCGAAGAGCGCCAAGCATTGATGAAAAAAACCAATAACTATCGCACGGTGCCACAAATCTTCGTTGGTGATACCTTTGTCGGTGGCTTCGATGAGCTCAATCAAATGAACCAACAAGGCAAACTTGACGAGCTATTAGCGGGTTAATCTGCTGTCTATTTTTGAACCCACCTCTGCTTATACAAAGATAGAGAGAAAGAGGTAGGTTCAAGACTAGTAATAAAAAGTATTGATAAAAATGTCGAGATTCAGTCTCGATTTATATTACAATGAACTTTGATTAAAATGACCATTTTCCCAATTATTTGATTCAATTTTAGAGGAATTACCATGGCTGACGAACAAGCACAACCGCAATTGGCACTAGAACGCATCTATGTAAAAGACATGTCACTTGAAGTGCCAGGCGCTGGTGTATTCACCAAAGAGTGGAACCCAGAGCTTGATATCAACCTATCTAGCAATGCTGAAAAGCTTGATGATGATCATTATCAAATCATTTTGACCGTGAGCGTTACGGCTAAAAATGCTGATGAAGCAGCCTTTATCGCTGAAGTTCATCAAGCGGGTATTTTCTTATTAAAAGACATTCCAGAAGACCAAATCGGTCAAATCCTGGGTGCATACTGCCCTAACGTGCTATTCCCATACGCTCGTGAAGTCATCAGTGACATCGTGACACGTGGTAGTTTCCCGCAGTTATTGCTAGCACCAGTTAACTTTGATCAAGCTTACGCACAAAGCCAGCAGCAAGCACAAGTTGGTGCTGAAGGTAATGCCTAAGCTTTAATCAGAAATATGCGAGCTTTATCAGTCGCATATTTTGATAAAAAGGCCGTTTACTTATGATGAGTAAGCGGTTTTTTTGTGGGTGCTTTTTAATTCTAAATGAACAAGCCATTACGAAAAATAGATTCGTAAGATATAAAACCATCAGATACAAGATCATTAGCCATAAAAAGACCCTGCTATTAAACAGGGTCTTTAATGACTATATCAATTAGCTAAAATTGATAATTAGCCTTTTAGTGCAGACAAAATTTGTTGCTTGACATCATCGATACCTTGAGTACCATCAAACTTATCATACTTAGGTGCATCAGCACCTTTGCTAGCTTTATCTTGATAAAAACCAACAAGTGCAGATGTCTGCTCATGATAAGTCGCTAGGCGATCACGAATCGTAGATTCTTTATCATCTTCGCGCTGAATTAACGCTTCGCCAGTCACATCATCAAGACCGTCTTGCTTAGGTGGATTGTGATGGACGTGATAAACGCGACCTGAGCCTGGATGCTGGCGGCGACCAGACAGACGGTTGACGATTTCATCATCAGGAACGCTGATTTCAACCACATGGTTGATCGCAACGTCAGCATCTGCAAGCGCTTGAGCTTGTGGAATCGTACGTGGGAAACCATCAAAGATACAACCGTTGACACAATCAGGCTTAGCGATACGTTCTTTCACTAGGTTAATGATAAGGTCATCAGAAACCAAGCCACCCGCATTCATGATGTCTTTGGCTTTTTTGCCAAGTTCGCTACCCTCTTTGATTGCTGCACGCAGCATATCGCCAGTTGAGATTTGCGGGATATCATATTCTTTCGAAATGAACTGGGCTTGGGTACCTTTACCGGCGCCTGGTGGACCTAGCAAAATAATACGCATCATTACACGTTTCTCCTTAATAAATAGGATTTTGGGACTAATACAACGTTGGGATTGGTTGTTTGCAAGGCTACCTTACCTCGTGGCCCTGCAAAGCTCAAGTATTTTAATTATTTGGGGTGATAAGTTGCGATGACTTACCTGTTCATATAATGCTGTTGCACGCTGCTGTATTGGACAACAGCGCTTATGTCATAGGTGCTGACAGCAACAGATAACCAGCTAAGGGATTTGCTGATTGATGTCTACATTAACCTCAGTTTGTTCAGCACCAATCACGACTGGATTGCCTGACAAGTCACCTGATTCAGCACTAGCAGTACCGCTATGACTGATGCGTGCGATGACTGCTAACTGAACCTTCTCGTCTCGAGCAGACTTCAAAGTACGTTCAGGCATCATAGCATCCAAATCACTTAGGCTAATATTGGCTTCACCTTGTTTAATGACGCTAATTGGTAACCGCTTGGCTGCAAATGGTGGACCACCTTTCACATCACGTATCGCCACAAACAGTACATCGTCAGCCTTAACCAACGGCAATAGACTTGCATTCACTTTCACGGTGACTTCGACGCCTTCAGATGCTTGCTGCTTCTGAGCACTCACACTGGCACTTAACTCATCCAAACTCGATAGCGCTTGGGTATGGTCGCCAGGCTTGGCAGAAATACTCTCGCGTAGACGTCTAATCCAGCCTTGTGCTTGGTCAAAATTACTACTGCGTGCCTCACCCATTGCCATGAGCATTTGCGCGCCTTCATGCGCTGGATTTTTGATCAATACGCCTTCTAGCACTCGGCGAGTATTAGAATCTAACTGGCCTTTATTAGCAAAAAAGCTAATCTGTGCGTAGGTAGTCGCGATTTCTTCATTGTCTGGTGTTAAGCGGTAAGCACGTGACAAAGCCTCTAGTGCCGAATCGGTCGCTTCTAATGATAAGAAAAGCTCCGATAGGCGCATCCAGCGATTAGGATCATCGGCATGACGATAGACATTGGTCTGCATAGCACTAATGAGCTGCTGACCATCTTCGATCGCCCAAGCTGGTGGCTGATCAATCTTACCAGTCAGTAAGTCATCAGCAACTTGGCTGACTTTGTCTTCGGCTGCCCACAGCTCAAACACAGGGGTACGATCACCGACCATAACATACGCCAGAGCCGACAATACAGGAACCCAAACGATAATAATCAGGCGGCTCTTAACGCCAGGTGTGACCATCGGTGCGACTTCACGCTGAGCATCTAACAGCTGACGCTCAAGCTCAAGCTTTTGATTCTCATAGTGACTGTCGTCAATAGTGCCACTATCTTTATCGGTTTTTAATTCTGCTAAACGCTCGCGGAACACCGCAACGTTGATATCTAATAGCTGATTGTCTACTTGTTTTTCTTGTGAACGAGGCGATCTTAACCACGGTATTATAGTAATCACAGCAAGTATTAAGGCTGTAAGTAAGCTTAGAGCAATAAATAAGCCCACAGTAGAGAATATGGTCATTTTTTGTCCTCGAGACTTGTGATGTCATGATCTTTCTTATCATCGCTATCAGCACGTGATAACAAGCGATCAAGTTCAGCTTTTTCGGCAGCAGATAGCGCCGTAGCAGTATTATTTACTGTCACCCCACTCTCTCCGCTAGCCACAAGCTGGCGCCGCTTGCTTTGCCAGAACCAACCTGCGACCAAAATGATGAGCAATAATGGCGGAAAAAACCATAAAATCCACGTTGATGGACGTACGGGCGGCTTATAACTAATAAAGTCGCCATAACGCTCCTGCATATAAGCGCGAATCTCACCATCACTACGACCATCTTTTATCAGATCATACGTTTTTTGCTTTAAGTCTTGAGCAATTGGTGCATCAGAGCCTGCTAAGTTTTGGTTTTGACATTTGGGGCACCGAAACTCTTCAATGAGACCACGATACTGAGCTTCTTGCTGCGGAGAATCAAAGTCATAGACCTCAATTGCAGCATAACTGCTCATACTTAAGAGACAAGCAATGATAAAGCCTGCTAACTGTAGCGTCGCCTTCTTTATTTGATAAGCGATCATTGACACGCCTCCTGAACCTGACTCAGCTCTGGACTGATGTTTTTATCATTGGCTTCATTGAGTACCATCAAACAAGGCGTGATACGACTTTGCCAATTGCTTTCATTGATCTCACCAATAATATGCTGACGAATAATACCCTCACCATCGACGATGAAAGTCTCAGGCGCACCCGTCAAACCCAAGTCCAATGCAAACTGACCAGACAAATCCTGAATGGACATCGAGAACGGATCACCACCTCGGTTTAAGTACCCTAACGCATCGCCAATATCGTCTTTATAATTGACACCGACCAAATTGACACCGCGCTCTTCTAATTGCATTAAAAACGGGTGTTCAATGATACAAGTTGGACACCAAGAGCCCCAAATATTCATTAGAAAGGGCTTATCAGGTAAATTCTCATTGGTCATGATGCGGCTAGTATCTGATAGCAGCGGTAGCTCAAACGTTGGTACTGGGCGCTCAAGTGCCGTATTGGTAACAATATCCGTTGGTTTACCCAAGCGCATGTATAACATGACGACAAAACCGAGGAATACAATTAACGGAATAACAAACCATAATTTAAGCTGTTTTTTGTTCATGGTTTTTGTGTTGCTTGCCTTGTCTTTTTTCGGACTTGGGTCAGAGGAATGGTTTGATGTACTCATTACTTATCCCCCATCTTTATTGCTGGTGAATCCAAATCGGCCACTGTCGTAAAGCCTGATTTGCTTGCCGCAATTTGCGCAGGCGTCTTGGCTTTCTTAATGCGATAACGGTGATCTAGCATGCTGAGCAGCGCACCAAATGCCATAATCAAAGCACCAAGCCATATCCAACGGATAAGCGGTTTGACGTAGATACGGAAGGCCCATTCGTTACTATCTTCTGCGATAGGTTCACCAAGTGCTACGTAGACATCACGCATTAGACTCGCATCAATAGCCGCTTCTGTCATTGGCATCATGCTGATGATGTAGTTACGTTTGTCAGGATATAGTGTGGTCACAGCCTGACCGTCTTTGGTTATCTCAACTTCAGCTTGTGTCGCATCAAAGTTACTGCCTTTTACTTCACTAAAGCCTTTAACGGTAAAGTCATAACCTTGGACATGAACGCTGTCATTTGGTCCAAGCGCGACATCCCGCTCGATACTCAACGTGCTGGTAAAGGCAATACCAATAACCGCCACAATCACACCGACGTGAGCGGTCTGTTGACCCCAATAGCTCAGACGTAATTGACGTAATCCCTTAAAGAAACTCGGGGCATTTTTGGTTTTGTCTTTGAAATCCACCACCATCCAGAACAGCACCCAAAAACTGACTGCCAACGTGACGCCAATGTTGAGCATCGCAGACGGGCTAGTGAAATATGCAATAACTGCTGCCAATACAACACTACTCGCCGCAATCACCATGCCGGCGCCCAATAGCGGACGGCTGTCTTTTTTCCAGCGAATATTGGAGCCCATACCCATCGCGACTAATATCAACCAAGTTAATGGGACAAATAGCGCATTAAAATACGGAGGGCCGACAGAGACTTGTCCTAAATTGAAGGAATCAGCAATAATAGGATATAGCGTGCCGAGCAGTACGACCAACGTCGAAATCAAAAGAATGACGTTATTAATAACTAAGAACGACTCACGTGAAACTAACTGATACTGACTTTCGACCGTCAAGCGCCAGCCGCGTACAGCAAACATCAATAGGCCACCACCGATAATCACACCAAGAATCACCAAGATGACAAGACCACGAGTTGGATCAGCGGCAAACGAATGCACGGAGGTAATCACGCCTGAGCGTACCAGGAATGTGCCCAGTAAACTGAGTGCAAAGGCAAAAATCGCCAGCATGATAGTCCATGCTTTGAACACACCGCGTTTTTCGGTAACAGCAAGCGAATGTAGCAATGCTGTACCTGCTAGCCATGGCATCAGTGACGCATTCTCTACTGGATCCCAGAACCACCAACCACCCCAGCCAAGCTCATAGTAAGCCCACCATGAGCCTAGTGCGATACCAACTGTCAAAAAGCCCCAAGCAGCTAGTGCCCATGGACGCGACCAGCGTGTCCATACCGCATCTAAACGGCCTTCCCACAATGCCGCCATACAAAAAGCAAATGGCACGACTAAGCCCACATAGCCCATATAAAGCATCGGTGGATGAATAATCAAACCAAAATCTTGTAGTACAGGATTTAGATCCGCACCATCAACAGGTAAATTAGGCAATGTACGGTCAAACGGCGATGAGGTAAAGATAAGCATCGCTAGCATCATCATCTGCACGCCAGCTAAGATCACCAATACTCGCGCACGCATAGACAATGGTAGACCACGGCTGAAATAAGAGACCAGCGCACACCAAGTGGCCATAATGGTCATCCAAAGCAGCAATGAACCCTCGTGTCCGCCCCACGTTGCTGATAACTTATAGTACCAAGGCAACAGAGTATTAGAATGTTGAGTGACATAGACGAGGCTAAAGTCATTGTAATAAAAGCCTGCCATCAGCGCGGCAAATGAGGTAATCATTGCAGCAAACTGTGCCCATGCCAAACTTGGCGCTAGACGCTGCCATGCAACGTGGTCGCGCATAATACCGATGGTCGGTAATACTACCTGCAAAATCGCCAACATAAAGGCGGCGAGCAAGGCAAAATAACCCAATTCTGTGATTAACATACGGTCTAACCTTGTTTACCTTGATACGGTCATAGTTTATTTGAGGGATTAGAATGTTAAGACGTTATAAGCATTCAGTATTTGTGACTGCTATATTTATGAGTGCGATGGTGAGCGTCACTAGCCCTTGCAGCTTGAGACGCTTACAGCATGGTACATTAGCGCCAACTTGTCACGTTTTTGTATCCACTCTGTATGCGATGTGTATAAAGCGCATAAAATTTAATATCTGGCTAAGTCGATGGAAAAAACACCAAAATAAGGTGCAGCCAACCAGCCAAAAATCCCGTCAGACCACCCAATACAATCAGCGTCATTTCGTCTTCACGAAAAGCGGGACGCAATAGATTTTGAAACTCATTTGGCGTCAATGCACGAATACGATCACGAAACAGCCCAAATATCTTACTCGCTCGGCTCTCATTCAGCTCAGGATCACGCAGTGGCACCATCGTTGCGACAATCGACTTATCTATAATCGTGTTTTTTAACTGACCATACTCACGGCGACCCAATCCCACGCGCAACGTCGTACTAATCACCGGCGACTCTAGCACTTTATATAGATGGGACTTCATCAGCTCGCGCGTTTGCACAGCACGGTCGCCATACATCATCTCATTCATGATGTTTTCAAGCGTGACCAAATCCTTTACCACAATCTCAGCAAAAACCTCAGAGACTTCCTCTTGACGTTTCATAAAGCCACCTTGTAGACGGTATCGATCAATACGCGGTATCTGTGGTTTTATAAATGGGAAATGGCTCTTTACAGTAAAAAACTTAACATAGGGGATAAAGTGTGGCTCGACCGGATTGAACACCATCCAAATAGCGATCCAATTGGTGAGAAAGCCCCAAATTGCGGCAAAAAACGGCACTGTCCAATGCTGCGGCACTACCAAAAATATGAACATTTGAATAAGACCGAAAATCAAACCAATCAAGGCACTGATATGCCAAATAAAATCGATCTCTTTTTGGCCTACCTTTAAAAACATATTAACCATCAACCGACGATCACCCTCCATCGTGTTGACGATCATCTTACGCATATCAACCAAGTCTTCGACATTATGGGTCAAGTCTGTCACCAACGACTGCATAATATTGGGCAGCTCTTGGTGTGCTTGGGCATAGACGCGACGCTTTAACGCATAAGGCAGATTGCCCCACAGCGCAGGCGAATGATCCAGCATAATTTCATCAATCAATGCTTCAAGATTTTTATCGACTGTATCAGTGATAAAGACGGCCATCTGCTCAGGTTCCATCGCCTGAAAGAACTCATCAAGTGAGCCCAGTTTTGACAGCGTCTGATCGACGATGACACCTGATATCTTGCCAGCTTTGCGTGGCACGATACCTTGCCAGCCAATACCCGGCAACCCAAAAAACGGAAAGTTAGGAATACGAATACCCCAAAACTTAACCGGATAAAACAGCATTTTGAGCGCCATCCACACATGTATCCAAGTAACGAATGCCGTTACCGGCGGAATGGTTAGCATGGCAAAGAACTCTGGGTGCTCAGCTATCGCCTGCCACAATGAAGTTGTGTCCATGACTTATCTTGTCCCTGACAGGTTGATTGTCGTTGCTAATAACATACCGTTAGCACATTAGAACGCTGCACAAACACACGCTCTACCCATAATAATGACTATAAAATAAACCGCCTGATTTTAGCATACTTGCTATCCATTAGCACACGTAGACCCTAGCCAAGTTGTGACCAGACATGACACGTTTTATCATTCACATCAGACGGCAAACGCAGAAATATAAGCTATCATTGATGTAGCAATAATAAAGACAAAACCAGCAGCGAAGTACTGCGTCCTCGCGTTTGTTCTGTTATAATTTGTGATTAAGTGACAACGAATATCTATAGACAGATTGTATATGTCATCATTTCCAACCATATCGCTTATGTGTTTGAAATTCTTTGTATTATCCTTTTTGCTCACCGCACTTTGGTTAACGACCCCGCCTATCTTATTTCTCTTTAATTGACTTACTGACCGTTTGGGCTCTGACTTTATATGAATAAACCGATAACTCCCAACACCGATCAGGTCAATCGAATTTTTACCAACCGTATCATTGTCTTTGGGTTTTTAATATTCATTGGCTTAGGCGGCCTGATAATGCGTTATGGCTACCTGCAAGTCTATGCCCATGACAAGTACACAACGCAAGCTGACAACAATCGAATCAAGCTAATATCTGCACCGCCTAGCCGCGGCTATATTTACGATCGTAACGGGGTCATACTCGCGGATAATCAACCTGTATTTACCGCAATGCTAAGCCCTAACGAAGTCGAAAATCCAGAGCGTACATTACAGCTACTCGCGCCTATTTTTGATCTGACAGAAAAAGACATCACTGATATTTTGGCACGCCTGAGCAAAAGCAAGAATGACCCTGTCACGATCAAAATCGATGTGACTGATGCACAACTGGCACAGTTTAGTGAACGTAAGCCCTTTTTTCGTGGTGTCAGCATTCAAAGTAAGTTAACGCGCTCTTACCCTTATGACAAGCTATTTGCACACGTCATTGGCTATGTCGGTCGTATCAATGACAAAGAAAGCAAACGTATTGATAAAGAACGCTATGCTGGTACCGATCTTATCGGCAAGATTGGTATCGAAGATTACTATGAAGACATCTTGCTTGGGCAGCCGGGCTATCAATCAGTCGAAACGGATGCCCTTGGCAATATTGTCCGTCAGTTAGATACCAAGCCGCCTATAGCGGGTAACGACATTACATTGAGCTTGGACTATGGCTTACAAACGATCGCCCAACAGCAGCTAGATGGCCGTCGCGGCGCGATTGTCGCAATCGATCCAAAAAATGGTGACGTATTGGCTTTTGTCAGTAACCCAAGCTATGACCCCAACCCTTTTATCTCAGGTATCTCCTTTAGAGACTATGGTGATTTGCGCGACGACCTTGATCAGCCATTGTACAATCGTGCGTTACAAGGTATGTACCCGCCTGCTTCGACTATTAAGCCCTTTGAAGGTCTGGGCGGTATCCATTATGGCTTGCGTAATTGGGAAACCACTATTTATGACCCCGGTTATTTTAGCCTGCCGGGAGACTCACATCGATTCCGCGACTGGAAGCGCGGTGGACACGGATCAGTAGACCTCAAAAAATCAATCATGATGTCGGTGGATACGTATTACTACAAACTGGCCTATGAAATGGGTATTCAGCGCCTACACGATTGGATGACACGCTTTGGGTTTGGTCAGCAAACAGGCATTGACTTGCCTAATGAAAGAGCAGGCATCATGCCATCGCCAAAATGGAAAAAAGACACTTATGATAGACGCTGGTTACCAGGTGAGACCATTTCAGTCAGTATCGGTCAAGGGTATTTTCTAGCCACCCCTCTACAAGTTGCCAACGCCACAGCCATGACGGCGAATAAGGGCTATCATATTACGCCGCACTTATTAAAAAATAGCGATGGTGCAGCAGAGGTCAAAGTTATCACCAAACCAGATGGTAAGATTGACTACAATGGCAAGCCCTCTGACTGGTTACGCATGCATGACGCGATGGAAGCCACGATCAAAAGCGGTACTGGGCGAGGTATCTACACACCGCGCTATCGCATCGCCGGTAAAACTGGTACGGCGCAGGTGAAATCGATTGCGCAAGGTAAACGTTATGACAAGTCCGCCATAGACAAACGCTATTGGGATCATGCTTGGTTCAATGGCTTTGCGCCAGTAGAAGACCCTCAGATTGCCCTTGCCGTATTGGTCGAAAATGGTGGTGGTGGTAGTAAAGTCGCTGCGCCTATCGGTCGCGCCTTATTCGATTACTGGGTATTACAACGCAAAACCAATCCTATACTACCGCCAACAGCTGATGAGTTGAAAGCCATCAAACGTCAAAAAGCATTCGATAAAGCACTGCGTGATGCCTTGCGTGATAAAGAAGAGCAGGCTCTAAAAGAGCAAACTGAAACTGAAACTGAAGCAGCAACGCCTGAATAAAAAAACGGTCAGCGAGAAAATATCATGAAAAAGTCTATGAGTAGCCGCGATACTAAGAAAAACCACAAGACAAAAAAGGCCGCTATTGGTGGCGATGTGCGTATCATTGGTGGCCAATTTAAACGCCGCACTGTGGGCTTTATCGACGCAGAGGGTTTACGACCAACGCCTGACCGCTTACGCGAGACATTGTTTAATTGGCTACTGGCTGATATTCATGGGGCTTATGTACTGGATAGCTGCGCAGGGAGTGGCGTATTAGGCTTTGAAGCGCTGTCTCGTGGCGCTGCACATTGCACTTTCATTGAAATAAATAATGCGCAAAGCGATATGCTACGCCAAAGCGCTTTACAGCTACGTATTGATGCTGACAGCCACAAAATCATCACTGGAACAGCAGAAAAAGTCTTAATACAGCAGCAAATCGTCCCACAAACTTTTGATATCGTGTTCATTGACCCGCCTTATGCTCAGGATCTGTGGCAACCAATTTTGACAGCCCTAATTACTCAATCATTAATTGATACTGACACGCTCATTTATTTGGAAGCTGACAGAGATTTAGAGAGTCAACTGCAGCAATTGGCAAATACTTTAAATAATAATTTAACTGCTCAAGAGCAGACAAACCTAGAGGTTGTGGCGTTTGAATGCTTGAAACAAACCAAAGTTGGACAAGTTGTCGCTGGACTTTATCGGCTATCATCGTCATAATTGCACGGTGATTACCAAACGTAACATTGACGGTTATGTCATTTGTCATGTTTGATAAATCACTTAATACCCACTAAAAATGTCTAAAACCGCTTAAAACTGGCCAAACGCTGCAGTTAAATGTATATAAGGCAAAAATAAACCCTAATGCAGCTTGCAAGCGTAGGCTCTACTGCTTATAATGTGCAGTCTGTTTTTTGAGAGCCCCGTTCCCAGCTAAACTCTCAACGAATTCTAATTTTAAGGTTTTATCATGAAAACACTTAGTGCAAAACCAGCTGAAGTGACCCATGACTGGTATGTCGTAGATGCTGACGGCAAAACCCTTGGTCGCTTAGCCACTCAAATTGCTACTCGCTTACGTGGCAAGCATAAGCCTTCTTTTACGCCGCACGTTGATACTGGTGACTTTATTGTTGTCATCAATGCTGACAAAATCACGGTAACGGGTAAAAAAGCGCAAGATAAAAAATACTATCGTCACAGTGGCTACCCAGGTGGTATCAAAGAAACTAACTTCAGTAAATTGCTTGCACATAAGCCTGAAGATGTTCTACACAAAGCAGTTAAGGGTATGCTTCCAAAAGGCCCTCTTGGCTATGCGATGATCAAGAAGCTGAAACTATATGCGGGTACTGAACATCCACATGAAGCACAGCAACCTAAAGCACTAGACATCTAAGGATACACTTATGGAACGCAATTACGGAACTGGTCGTCGTAAGACTTCTACTGCTCGTGTCTTTTTATCAAAAGGTACTGGTAGCATTGTCGTTAACGGCAAGCCACTTGACGAATACTTCAGCCGTGAAACTTCACGCATGGTAGTACGTCAACCATTAGAACTACTAGACTCTGCTAACGCATATGACTTATATGTAACTGTTGCAGGCGGTGGTATTAGTGGTCAAGCTGGCGCAATCCGCCACGGCATCACTCGTGCACTAATCGAAGCTGACGAAGCTTTGAAACCTGCTCTAAAAGCAGCTGGCTTTGTTACTCGTGACTCACGTCAAGTTGAACGTAAGAAATTGGGTCTACGTAAAGCACGTAAACGTCCACAATTCTCAAAACGTTAATCAAAGCTATTTCTTATTTTTTTGCGACTGTTGTCTTTATCTCAGAGCGGCAGTATTCGCATTAAATGAAAGAGTAGATTTGCAAAACCTTACAAGCTGTTCGCAGCTTGTAAGGTTTTTTTGTGGCTATTGATTAGGGTCTGTTGAACATTCAAATGTGGTGCTGGCAGTCACTATTTTTTAGACAATATGCAGTGAAATTTTTGACGCCTAGTCATTCTAGGTTAAACAATTGCGCCATATATTGGCAGAAAATAGTACTGCCCTGAAAGGCTGATGCTAAAATCACCCCAAACGTTGTTGCAATCCTAGTTAAGGTCTCGACATTATCGTCGGCTTGCGCCTAATTTGGTGCAATTTTAGCAATCAGCAGCCCTAATATTTGAATGTTCAACAGACCCTAGATAGAGCGTTATCTTTCGTATTTTATAGATATGCCAATTCATAGTATTTTTATAGAGTTACTTTGCCAAAGAGCAACTTGTAAACCCGCTACCACTACCCCATTATCATAATAACTTTTCATCAATAGCGACAATGCTATAAAATGCTATAACCCGATGCCATAAAAGTGCTGCAAAAGGATATTATGAAAGCGCCCGAACAATACGATCCCAGTAAACACTCTTCCAAAGACAGCATGCCTTCACCGAGCATACAGCCGTCGGCTAAGTCACCAGCACTCCCTGCTGGTACGCCGACGATTACGCAGACCCATAAGCGTACAGCGCAAGCCGATAAGAAACCCTTTCAATGGCAGTTTTTATCGCCTAAATACTGGGGTATCTGGTTATTGCTCGCTTTGGTGTTGCCACTGATTTACTTACCATTGCGCTATCAGTTTTGGCTAGGTCGTAAACTGGGTGTTTTGCTCTATAAAATAGCAGGCTCACGCAGGCGGGATACCCTGATTAACCTCAAGCTGGCCTTTCCAGAAAAGCCAGAAGTTGAACGTGAACTGATGGCCAAGCAAGTCTTCGTCAATCAGGGTATTGGGGTATTTGAAACCCTATGCGCTTGGTTTCGCCCCAATGTCTTTACTCGCACGGTTTCTATCTCAGGCTTACAGCATTTAGTTAACGCACAAAAAGAAGGACGCCCTGTTATTTTACTCGGCGCCCACTACACGATGCTTGATCTAGGTGGTATGTTATGTACGCAGTTTTTTCCAATGGATGGTATGTATCGACCTCAGAACAATGCCCTGTTAGATTGGTTTGTTTATAATGGGCGCAGTACCATTCTTGGTAAGCAAATAGCGAGTAGAGACATGCGTAGTTTTGTCAGCTCTATCAAGGAAAAACATGTTATTTGGTACTCGCCTGATCAAGACTATGGTCTTAAACAAGGCGTGATGGCACCATTTTTCGGTGTACCAGCGGCCACTATTACTGCCTCAAGACGCATGGCTAAATTGGGCGACAAGACACATCCACCCGCACTAATGGCGCTACATACTTATCGTCAAACACCGGACAATTTACCAAAGGGTAAACGTCCGCATTATCACCTAACGATTACGCCTGAGTTAAGTAACTATCCGAGTAATGATGAAGTTGCTGACGCTACTCAGGTTAATGAAGTCTTAGAAGGACTCATTCGTATCGATCCTACCCAATGGATGTGGTTTCATCGGCGCTTTAAACATGGGCCGACAGGTCGCACGGATATCTACAAGTAGCCGTTATTCCAAAGAAAAATGGTCGAAAAATTTGTTATACTTTGTGGTCAATACTTTCACTATGATCGACTCATAAATAACAACGCATTTATAATAATTTGATAAACGAAATAACGGATTTCCTATGACTAGTAATAGTACATCTAACAACCAAACCTCTTCCGAAACAGCAGCTGTAAAGCGCGTTTTGACTGGTATTAAACCGACTGGCACTCTACATTTGGGTAACTACGTTGGTGCGATTCGTCCAGCCATCCAAGCTATTCAAAACAGTGACGATGAAGCATTTTTCTTTTTGGCAGATTACCACGGCATTATTGGCTGTTACGACCCCGCTATCATTCATGAGTCAACCAAAGCGATTGCCGCGACTTGGATTGCCTGTGGTCTAGACCCGGAGCGTGTGACGTTTTATCGTCAGTCAGACGTGCCTGAAATTCCAGAGCTGGCTTGGGTATTGAACTGCTCATGTGCCAAAGGGCTAATGAACCGTGCTCACGCTTATAAAGCAGCTGTCGATATCAATATGGACAAAGAGGACGTCGATCCTGATCAAGGTATCAATATGGGGCTGTTCGGCTATCCTGTGCTCATGGCAGCTGATATATTGATGTTCAATGCTACTCATGTTCCTGTTGGCCGTGATCAAATTCAGCATATTGAAATGGCACGTGATATTGCTGGTACATTCAATCATCGTTACAAAACCCTCTTTACGCTACCGTCAGCAGTCGTCGATGACAATATCCCGTTATTGACGGGTCTTGATGGCCGTAAGATGAGCAAGAGTTATGGCAACACCATTCCTCTGTTCGGTGATGCTAATCCGCAAGTCAGCGCAGAAAAACAGATGCACAAAGCCATCATGAAAATCGTCACCAACTCTCAGCTGCCTGAAGAGCCAAAAGATCCTGATGATTCAGCTATCTTTGAGATTTATAAAGCGTTTGCGACGCCTGAAGAAATTGCTGACATGCGTGAGAAGTTTGCAGCTGGTATTGGTTGGGGAGATGCAAAAAAAGCCTTGTTTGAAAAAATAAATGACGAAATTGCCCCATTCCGCGAGCGTTATCAAGAACTGATGGCCAATCCGAAAGAGCTTGAAGAAATCTTGCAAATGGGCGCAGAAAAAGCACGTCGTCATAGCCGTAAGCAACTAGACAAGACTCGCCGTGCCATTGGTATTCGTCCACTTGCCAAGCTTAAGTAATCCATTGAAGACAGACCATGTACCAGAAATGATACCAGTATCCTTTGCCAACGCTCATGATATGTCGTTGCGTATTTATCAGACGCCAGTACAACATTTACCAGAAGATTTATATGTACCACCGCAAGCCTTTGCCATTTGGCTAGAGCAGTTTGCTGGACCATTGGATTTTCTGTTGTATTTGGTCAAAAAGAACAATGTTGATCTGACCCAGATGCCAATACTGCCCATCACTGAGCAGTATTTGGCATACATTGGTGAGTTAGATACTGAGCATTTTGAATTGGCAGGTGACTATCTACTGATGGCATCGACGTTAATCGCCATCAAAACAGAGCTATTACTGCCTAAACCAGAAGCACCTACCGATGAGCGCGACCCAAAGGCAGAGTTGATTGAACGTCTTGAAGCCTACGCTCAGATTAAGGTAGCCAGTCAACGCCTAGACAATTTGGTTCGTCTTGAGCGCGATGTTTTTCTGGCCATGGTGAGTATGCCCAGTCAAGAAATCATGAATACCGAACTGCCAAACTACTCACCAAATTTGTTGATTGATAGTTTATTTAAGATGCAACTACAGCCCGACTATCAGATGCACAATATTAAAGTCGATGCCGTACCACTTGCTGATCGTATTGCGAGTATCAGTCGGCAGCTCAGTACGGATGGTGCACGCTCTTTTTATGAGTTATTGGACAAAGCACAAGGCAAGATAGGTGTGGTGGTCAGTTTTGTCGCGGTATTAGAGCTAATAAAACGGCAATTGGTCGGTGTGGTGAATGTTGATGCAGCAAGCAATCCCATTGCTGATAGTGGTTCTGAAAACGACTCACATATTGGGCTATTGACCTTGCAGTGGCTAGCTTAGCCATATAATCGATCCTCTATAAACTGGATACGGTGTTAGTCTGCTACTTGTCGTACTTTCACTCGCCTTCCTTTTATCTAGATGCTATTGAACCGACTATATTTAACCTGCCCTATATTAAAAATACAATACTTATAAAAGAGCATACTCTCGATGGTAGATATTGACGACATAACACTAAATGACACAGTACCAAATTACATAACACTAAACGATAAGACACAACAATCGATATCAGCAGCTGAACGCTCCTCACTACCTGATGATCAGCTGCAAAGATTTGAAAGTATCAGCAAAGATATCGAAGTACTATTACATGCTTCAGAAACGCCGCTGACCGCTAATGTATTAAAGAAGCATCTGAATTTGTCTACCAAAGAGCTAAAACAAGCGCTCGCATTATTACAAACACGATTGGACACGGGTGTACTTAGCTTACACGAGACCGCTAGTGGCTATCGATTACAAATAGCAGATAACTACAGCGCCCTCATTCAGACCGTCTTTCCACAACGTCAGGAACGCCTCAGCCAAGCGTTACTAGAGACGTTAAGTGTCATTGCTTACAAACAACCCGTCACCCGTAGTGACATAGAGTATGTACGCGGTGTGACGCTATCGAGCAACATACTTAGGCAGCTCTTTGATAAAGGCTGGGTCAAGGAAGACGGTTATAAAGATACGTTAGGTCGTCCTGCATTGCTACACACCACACCGCAGTTTTTAGATGCCTTTGGATTGAGTGATTTAGATGAATTACCACCGATGCCAGATATGAATGCTATCAAAGCCATGTCTTAAATCTTTGAATATACTCAACGCACAATATCGTTGTAAAGATACAGTCTTACAGCCCTACTCACTGCCACAAAAAAGGACAAATCACTTAAGATTTGTCCTTTTTTATTGAATCACTAACTACAGCGTCGTGATTGATGGTTATTGATTGATAACATCAACACCTGCTGGTGGTGTGAATTTGAATTGACTGCTACTGATGCTTGGATTCAGTTTGATATTACTGAACTTAATCGATGTGGTCTGACCAAGGCTGTCGTTTAATACCATCATCACTGGCTTACCACCGCTAAAGCTCATTGATAAGCTCTTGAAGCTAGCACTATCTGATTTTGGATAGAGCACATAGTAGTTTTTATTAGAATATGGCTGAGTGATTTTGAAGTTCTGATCAATTTTGCTCGGATCACCTGATAGCAATAGTGCTGGAGTGTTACCTACTTGGCTATCGACGTTTTGCTTGGTCGCTTGCTCCAAATCTTTGTCATAAACCCACATTGAGCTACCATTGGCAACAATTATCTGCTGTGATGGCGATTTTGTTTCCCAACGGAAGTTATTCGGACGTTGAACGCTCATAGAGCCACTAAACGTACCGCTGTTTGCCCCTTTAGTCGTTTGGGTAAAGTTGGCTGTCATACTCTTAGTGTTGGTCAAAAGCGTGTTCAAACGCTTAGCAGCGGTCAAGTTATCTGCAGGGGCTGCCGTTGCCGATTGAGTCATCGCAATCATAGGAGCTGCTACGCCAAGCGATGTCATTAATACACCCGCTAAAGCACCGTTCATCATTTTTTGTTTGATTGATTTGTTCATTGATAAAGTCATTATAAATCCTCTCTAAAAAAGCATAGTAGCTTTTAAAAAATAGTCGCTTAAAAGTAAAACATCTCATTAAATTTTTTGTTTTCTATAAGTGCTTATCTGACCAATATAAAATTGGTGCCCATAAACAATGACAACAGTGTGCCAGTTTTTTTATTGCGCGCCTAGTCATGATTTGCAATCATTACTACGGCTGCCATACACGCTTGTAACCGCATTGGCTATACACTATTAAATAGTATGAGCCGTTTTTCTTATTATTTTTCACTACTTCTGGCAAGCTTCAATAAGAATGAATACACGTAAAAAAAGCCCCTACTACCATAAGGCAATAGGAGCTTTTTTAATTATCCGATCATTTTACTCAAAGAATAAAACGACCTAAATAGATAATTATGCGTTTTCAACCGTCACATAACGACGGTTAAATTTGCCTTTGGTCGCAAACTTTACAACACCGTCATTCAGTGCAAATAAAGTATGGTCACGACCCATGCCAACGCCTTCGCCTGCGTGGAATTCTGTACCACGTTGACGAACGATGATGTTACCAGCTGTGATAGCTTGGCCACCAAAGATTTTTACGCCTAGCATTTTTGGGTTTGAATCACGACCGTTACGGCTCGAACCGGCAGCTTTTTTATGTGCCATGAGAAAATCTCCTTGTTAATTTGACTTACCGCTGATGCGATAACTCTTAAGCATTTAGTGCGCTATTTAGCAATAATTGCTAAATGGGTAATTAGGCATTAATGGCTTTGATTTTTAACAAGGTGTACCATTGGCGGTGACCTTGTTCTTTGTGATAATGCTTACGACGGTTGTGCTTGATGATACGGATTTTTTCGCCGCGACCATGCTCAACAACTTCAACTTCTACGCTAGCGCCTTCAACGACAGGCTGACCGATTTTGACGTTATCGCCGTCAACAACCATTAACACGTCTTCAAATTTGATTGTTTCGCCTTTTTCTGCTTTTAGTAGTTCAACTTTAAGCAATTCATCGACGACTACACGGTGCTGTTTACCACCAGTTTTGATTACTGCGTACATTGTATGACTCCGTTTAACCCGTGTGCCGTGGCTGATGTTATACCAACGCTTTTACGACGAACACGACAGGGAAAAATTAAAGGCAAGATTTTACGGCTTTTTGCTCATAAAAGCAAGCCGCGCCTCTTGTTTTTGTAAGGTGGTTACACTAGGGTCTGTTGAACATTCAAATATTAGGGCTGCTGATCGCTAAAATTTCACCAAACTAGGCGCAAGTCGACGATAATGTCGAGACCTTAGCTAGGCTTGTAACAACGTTTGGGGGGATTTTAGCATCAGCCCTTTGGGGCAGTACTATTTTTTGCCAATATATGGCGAAATTGTCTAACCTAGAATGACTAGGCATCAAAAATTTCACTGCATATTGTCTAAAAAATAGTGACCGCCAGCACCACATTTGAATGTTCAACAGACCCTAATAACCGTATCCGTTATTACTATATAAGCTGTTGATTGTGAACGTATCTAAGATACTACTCAATAAAAAACAGCCAGTATAAAAATAATGAATAACAGTTTATGCCTAACAGCCGTTATTATAACTTATATAATCAGTTACTTATAGCCCTTTATCACTCATGCCTGCCTATAAAAACACAGCAGAGTTACAGAGTTATCATTTAAATTGATTTTAATATTTTATGCCAATAACTACCTGCAATAGGTGTGGTATACAAGATAATCGTGCTGCTCTCTAAATACTTTAACCAACAATTTAGAGAGACAGCTATGCTATTATAGAAAAACGCCTTACCTGCTATAGGCTTAAGGTTAAAAGGCATCAAGGCTAAAAACTCTTTCTACTCCTATTAATATGACTATTTATTATGACCATTACCCCTTCAAATAATACAGATTCAATGGCTCAATCAACACCTAACTATGCTGATATCCAAAGTATCGTGGCTGATGATTTTGAAATCATGGACAAGCAAGTATTCGGTAGTCTTAATTCCAAAGTTCAATTGGTAATGAGCGTCTCGCAACATGTGATTAATGCTGGCGGTAAACGTATGCGCCCGCTGATTACGTTGTTGTGTGCACGCATGTTCAATGACAATCCATCAGAAAAAGCCATGCATTTAGCAGCAATCACCGAGATGCTGCACACCGCTACGCTCGTTCATGATGATGTCATTGATGAGTCAGGTCAGCGTCGTGGCAAGCCAACCGCCAATGCCACATGGGATAATGCCACAGCCGTACTGGTCGGCGACTATCTGATTGCCCGAGCCTTCAACTTATTGGTCGGCTTTCAAAGCTTGCCATTGTTGCAAGTTTTTTCAGATGGGACTTGTGATATTGCTGAAGGTGAAGTGTTGCAGTTACAGCATCAGCATAACCCTGCCGCTACAGAAGATGACTACTTGCGCATTATCGATGGCAAAACCTCGCGTCTGTTTATGATGGCCACACAAGGGGCGGCTATCTTGCAAGACAAGACAGAATATATGCAGGCATTGGGTGATTTTGGTCAGCACTTTGGCAACGCCTTTCAGATTATCGATGATGTGCTCGACTATAGTGGCGATAGTGAAGTGATGGGAAAAAACCTAGGCGATGATCTTGCTGAAGGCAAGCCTACTCTACCAACCATTAAAGCGCTTGAGCTGCTAAAAAATAGCGACGCTGAAGGCTATGAGCAGCTGCGTATTGCTGTGCAGACAGGTAAGACACCAAACGCTGAGCAACTTATTGAATTGGTACGTCGTTCAGGCGCTCTAGACTATTGCAAACAGCGCGCGTTGGAAGAAACCAAACTGGCTCAAGACGCCCTTAATACTCTACCTGACAACCGCTATCGCACAGGCTTATATCAATTGACTGAACTTGCTAGCGCTCGATTAGTATAATTAAATGTGAGTCGTCTTTATTATTGATTGATTAAGACGGCTACTTTTTGAGTAGCATTTTTAGCAGCCTAGTACATGGGAAGCTAATAACCTAACAATTCGCTCCTTTAAAAATCAGTATGTCAGCTGAATCGTTACCTTTCTTTAAGTTTTATAAATCCTCGCAGTACTATAATCGTGTAAGAATTGTTTTGACGGTCGGATAATTTTTGATCAAGAGGCTTTGATTGATACTCCATGTACCTTCGCTCAGGTTAAAGATGTTTTTAGGTATTGCTAAAATCGCATTTTTGCTGTCTGCGCAACATTTCTTAAGCACAATCTCAGATACGTATATAAAAATAGACTCTATAACAAAAAAACAACACTATATTGCGCTGTCACAACGTTACGCTTTGGTAAACGTTATCTCTTGTGATGCTTACCCCTTCAATGTTTGTACAGTTCATGAGAACAAATGTGGCTTTCTTTTGCAGAATATCTGTTTTTATTAGCTTGACTGTGGGGTTAACCCTTTAGTTAATAATAGCGGACTATGTTTATTGGCTAAATCTAACTATTTAATTATATATTTAGTACCAGTAGCCATCTTTATATTTATTAAACAATCAATATTATAACGCCTATGTATATTATTCATAACGCTTAGCATTGGTTGTCATAGAACAAATAACAATATCTCGAACACTATTATTGATTATTACTCTTTTATTTATACCGCAATTATATTATTGACGAGGACATTGATGAAGCACTCTTATCTTGCGCTTGTAATAGCAGCTGTACTATCTGGAGCTGTATTGGTGGGCTGTGACAGTAACGAGGATGCCGCTGGGGATGCCGCACAGCAGCAAATGCCACCCTCCGTCGTCAACGTACAGACCGTAACCTTTGAAGCCGTACCACAAGTACAAACCTTTTCTGGTCGTACTGCCGCCTATCAGGCTGCAAACGTCCGTCCACAGATTAATGGCGTCATTGACGAAATACTGTTCCGTGAGGGAAGTACAGTCAAAAAAGGTCAACCACTTTATCGTATCAATACAGATAACTACACGTCTTCTGTGACCAGTGCTAAAGCGTCAATCGCACAAGCGCAGGCCAATTATCAGACAGCAGTGGCCAATAGCGTCAATGCACAAGCTGATTTGGTTAGCCAAAAAGCCTTGCTTGCTCAAGCACAAGGAGACTTACAGCGATTGAATGGATTGGTCGAAATTGATGCAATCTCCAAACAACAATATGATCAAGCAGTCACCTCAGTTCGTACCGCACAAGCTGCTGTACAAAGTGCCAACGCTGCTATCGGACAAGCCAAAGCGGGTATTGAAAGTGCGAAAGCGGGTATTCAAACCGCAAAATCGAGTTTTGATGCTAGCAGCCTAGACCTTAGCCGCACTATCGTACGTGCACCAATTTCAGGTCGTAGCGATCGCTCAAATGTTACCGCTGGAGCATTGGTGAGCGCAAGTCAAGCTGACCCATTAGTGACCATCTCACGCCTAGATCCTATCTATGTCGATATCAGTCAATCTTCATCTGAGCTACTTAAGTTAAAGAAACAACTTGCTGAAGGTAAAGCACAATCAGGGCTAAATAGTGTTGAGCTAGTATTAGAGGACGGTTCTGTTTATCCAGTACGTGGTGAGCTTGCATTATCAGAAGCACAAGTTGATGAATCAACAGGTGCTGTCACCCTACGTGCAATCTTCCCAAATAGTAACAGTATTCTGCTACCAGGCATGTATGTCAGCGCGCGCTTGACACAAAGTGTGATCAACAATGCGGTACTGGTACCACAAAGTGCTGTCACACGCTCTGTCAAAGGTGAAACTCAGGTTTATATCGTTGATGAAAGCAATAAAATCAAAGTACGCCCTGTCACAGTCAATGGTACTTATAACGGTAATTGGGTAGTAACTGACGGTCTCAAAGAAGGTGAAAAACTGGTCGTCATAGGTGGCTCAAAAGTTAAGCCTGATCAAGAAGTCGTTGCCAAACCTGTAGAAAACGCTACACCAGCATCAACTGGAAATAGTGCGCCTGCTAGTACTTCGGCCAAAACACCGCAGCAAGCAGCAGAAACTAAGAAACCTGCTGAGAGCAACACGGCCAAGAAACCTGCGGAAGATGCAGCTAACTAATTCCATTCAAAGATAGGAAGACTTAGGGATATACTATGTCACGTTTTTTTATTAATCGCCCTATTTTTGCATGGGTATTGGCTATCTTAGTCATGCTCATCGGGGTGATATCGGTCATTAATCTACCGATCGAACAGTACCCACGTATTGCACCGCCGACTGTTACAGTTAGCACAAATTACCCTGGTGCCAGTGCGCAAACCGTCGAAGACTCAGTGGTTCAGATCATCGAACAAAAAATGAAAGGTCTTGATGGTTTGATGTATATGTCATCAACCAGCTCGTCAAACGGTAGCGCATCAGTGACGCTCACCTTTGAGACTGGTACTGACTCTGATACCGCTCAGGTACAGGTACAGAACAAGCTTCAAGCGGCAACAAGCTCACTACCTGAATCCGTTCAGCGTCAAGGTGTCACGGTCAACAAATCCTCTAGCAGTTTTTTGATGGTGCAAGCATTCATCTCTGAAGATGGCAGTATGGATCGCCGTGATATCGCCGATTACATTAACTCAAACATCGTTGATCAGATCAGCCGTGTCGAAGGTGTTGGTGAAGTTCGTGTATTTGGTTCTACCTACGCGATGCGTATCTGGCTAGACCCTGCACGCTTACGTAGCTATAACTTGATGCCTTCTGATGTCATTACTGCCGTCAGTGCGCAAAACGCGCAAGTCTCGGCAGGCCAGTTAGGTCAAGCGCCCGCTGACACTGAGCAACAGGTTATCAACGCCACGGTAACGGTACAAAGCTACCTACAGACACCTGATGAATTTAGAGACATACTATTGAAAACGGATGCCTCAGGCGCGCAAGTACGCTTAAGCGATGTGGCAGATGTTGAGATTGGAAGTCAAGACTACAGTGTTGACTCACTATTTAATGGTCAAGAAGCCGCTGGTATGGGTATATCATTGGCAGGTGGCGCTAACGCACTTGATACGCGCGAAGCACTTGGTGCTCGTATGGCTGAGTTGGAACAAAGCTTTCCTGCTGGCCTAACCACGGTTACTCCTTATGACACGACACCATTCGTTCGGTTGTCTATTGAACAAGTAGTACATACGCTCATCGAAGCTATTGTGCTTGTATTTATCGTCATGTTCATTTTCTTACAGAACTGGCGTGCAACGATTATCCCGACACTGGCTGTACCTGTGGTACTTCTCGGTACCTTGTGTGTGCTGTATATCGCAGGTTTTAGTATTAACGTTCTGACCATGTTTGCGATGGTACTGTCTATCGGACTACTGGTCGATGATGCCATCGTAGTCGTAGAGAACGTCGAACGGATTATGGAAGAAGATCCTGACATTTCTGTCAAAGATGCTACCATTCAATCAATGGGTGAAATTAGTAAGATTGTTGTCGGTATTGCTCTGATTCTATCAGCAGTATTTGTACCTATGGCGTTCTTTAGCGGTTCAACTGGTGCTATCTATCGTCAGTTCTCCATTACCTTGATTACTAGCATGGTACTATCGGCTTTAGTTGCCCTTATCTTTACCCCTGCCCTGTGTGTGACCTTGCTTAAACGTAGCAAGAGCCATGACAAGAGTAATATGGCCACTCAAAAAGGTTTCTTCGGTTGGTTTAACCGTAGTTTCTCTAAAGCAAGCATCTCTTATGAGCGCTTCGTGGGTAAAAGCTTCGGTCGTAAATGGTTATATTTAATTGGCTATGCTGCCATTATTGGTATTATGACGGTGGTCTTTTTACGCATTCCTAGCTCGTTTTTGCCAGAAGAAGATCAAGGTATTATGTTTACCTTAGTTCAGCTCCCATCTGGCTCTACACTCGATCAAACACAAGACGTACTAGATAAAGTTAGAAACTATTACGATACTCAAGAAACCGATAATATTGCCTCTGTCTTTACCGTTGCAGGCTTTAGTTTTGCCGGATCAGGCCAAAACATGGGTCTGGCGTTTGTACGCTTGTCAGATTGGGATGACCGCCCAGGTGATGAAAATACCGCGCAAGCTGTGGCTGGCCGGGCAATGGGGTATTTCTTTACTCAGATTAATGAGGCACAAGTATTCCCGATTGTACCGCCTGCTATTACTGAACTTGGTAATGCCAGTGGTTTTGACTTGATGCTACAGGATACCGGAAACGTCGGTCATGAAGGGCTGCTCGAAGCCCGCAATATGTTGTTGGGCATGGCCGCTCAAAATGACCAAGTCTCTGGTGTACGTCCTAATGGTCAAGAAGATGCACAGCAGCTCAAGGTCAATGTCAATCAAGAACAGGCCGCTGCATATGGCTTGTCGATGTCCAGTATCAATAGCGTTATCTCGACTGCATGGGGCTCAAGTTATATCAATGACTTCGTTGACCGTGGTCGTATTAAGAGCGTTTATGTACAAGGCGAGCCGAGTAGTCGTACCAACCCTGACGATCTTGGTAAGTGGTACGTACGTAATGACAATAACGATATGATTTCATTCGATGCGTTCTCTAGCAGTGAATGGCAGTCAGGCTCTCCGCGTCTGACCCGTTACAACAGTTTCCCTTCTATGAACATTCAGGGTGCTGCTGCTGCTGGACTCAGTACGGGTGAAGCAATGGCTGCGGTAGAGACGATGATAACCAATCTGCCGGAAGGCGTCGGTTATGAGTGGACAGGCACGTCACTTGAAGAGCAAAAATCAGGTGCTCAGGCTCCATTGCTATATGCAATCTCGCTCTTAGTGGTATTCTTATGTTTAGCCGCCTTGTATGAGAGCTGGTCTATCCCATTCTCTGTCCTATTGGTCGTTCCGCTTGGTGTTTTAGGAGCGGTAGTATTTACATGGATGCGTGGCTTCGCCAACGACGTTTATTTGCAGGTAGGTCTGCTCACCGTAGTCGGACTATCTGCTAAGAATGCTATTCTAATTATCGAATTTGCGAGAGACTATCAAGAAGCTGGTTATAGTCTCAAAGAGTCAGTGATGACAGCAGCGCGTCAACGTCTGCGCCCTATTATCATGACATCGCTTGCCTTTGGACTTGGGGTTGTACCACTATTCCTAGCCACTGGCGCTGGTTCTGGCAGCCAAAGTGCGATCGGTACTAGTGTACTTGGCGGGGTCGTCAGTGCGACATTATTAGGTGTATTCTTTATTCCAATGTTCTATATTTGGATACGTAGCATCTTCCCTCATAAGTATGAGGATAATAAGCCAAATGACAGAGATGGTGGTGGTGATAATACGCCGCATACGCCAAACGGTGATCCACAAAGCCCGACTCTCTCTAAGAGTTATCAGCCTGTGAACTTAGGAGATAATACACAATGAGTTTTCGTTCACTTTTTACCTCAAACTCAGCACACGCGGCAGTCAGCATTACTGCCAGCGCGTGCGCAACGACAGATGAGCGCCCCATGACCTCTACCCCTTTATCACTATCTAGCGCCCGCAGAAATGGCAGTCGTCTAATAGGCCTGACCGCTTTAGCAATAAGCATGGCTGCCTGTAACACTATACCAAAAGCGGATATGCGTCCTGTACTTGCTGAGCCTAATATTCCGGTTCAGCAAGCCTATGGCGCGTATGACAAAGAAACTGTCAGTAGTGCTGATCAGGCAAGTATCGCCAGTCAACGCTGGCAGAACTTCTATAGCGATGAGCGTTTAAAGAGTTTGATTGCGCTCGGTCTTCAAAACAATAAAGACTTTGAGAATGCACGCCTAGCCATCGAAAAAGCACGGGCGCAATATCGAATCACTGATATTAGTGATTTGCCAACGATTGATGGTAGCGGTGGTTACTCTCGCAGCGCTCAAAACAGCGTGGATCGTAACCCTAGTAGCAGCTACAACGTCAATCTAGGCTTGGCAAACTACGAGCTGGATTTTTGGGGTAAAATCTCAAGCCTAAAAGATCAGGCTTTACAGAACTTTTTGGCCACCACTGCCGCAAAAGATACCACTCAAATCAGTCTAATCAGTAATATTGCTCAAAGCTACGCTAACTTAAGTTATAGCCTAGCACAGCTTGAACTGGCTTCTAAAACTTATGAAAGTCGTAAAGAGTCGCTATTCATTACCACCAAGCGCTTTGAAGCTGGTATCGATGACAAGCTTGCTTCTTTGCAAGCCAGCGCCTCATTAGAAGACGCCAATCTTGCGATGCTAAGTGCTCAGAGCAGTGTATTAACAGCCCGTAATGCTTTGCAGTACTTAGTCGGTGCACCAATACCTAGCAATCTTATTCCGAACGCGTCTGTTACCAACATCACTAACCAGCAGATATTTAGTGCTGGACTACCTAGTGAGCTGCTACGCTATCGCCCAGATGTACTGCAAGCGGAATACAATCTAAAAGCCGCTGGTGCCAATATCGAAGTGGCGCGTGCGTCTTACTTCCCGTCTATCAGTCTAGCCAGTAGCATTGGTGTTAGTAGTGGTAGCTTGAACGACTTATTTAATACTGGCTCGGTTGGCTGGTCATTTGGCCCTAGCATTAGCGTGCCTATCTTTGATGCTGGTCGATTGGATGCCAATTACGATGTGGCGCAGATTGAACGTGAGCAAACGCTGACTAGCTACGAGAACTCTATCCAAACGGCATTCCGTGAAGTATCAGATGTACTAGCGACACGTGCCACATTGGGTGATCAGCTCGACGCACAGTATCGCTTGCAGGATAACTTTGATCAGACGTATCAGATTGCCAATGCTCGCTACAAAGCTGGTATCTCTAACTATCTAGACGTTCTCGATGCACAGCGCTCGTTGTTCTCAACTCAGCAAGGTATCTTGAATTTAGAGCTACAAAAAATCATTAGCCAGATTGAGTTGTATCAAGTACTTGGTGGTGGTTCCAATCTAGACATACCGACTGCTATCCCTGTGCCGCAACATACCAATTTAGCCCAAATCGCTAATGTAGCTGCCAATACCAATAAGGCAAAAGCGACCAAGGCTATCGATGCGGCTGGTTCAGCACGTGTTGCTTCTCAGCAAGAAGCCGTGGCAATCAAACAGGCACAACCTGTAGAAACAACTACCTTTATCCCTACTGCTGTTGTCGATGTTAACGATGATGGTAAAAAAGATACTGCCGTAGGTGTGATCACTGAAGAAACACGCTTAATTAAAAAATAGTGTAGAGTCAGTTCACGTTACAAAGATTGTTAGGCCTTAAATCATACAATCATCATCTTGTAACGTAACGATATCCTCACATTGACAGTCGATACGTACAATCAGCCCTACCGACTTGGTGGGGCTTTTTGCTTTCGGTAGTGACTATTGGTTATAGTAGTGACATTTTATCGAACACACTGTTGCCTACATGAATTCTATAAAAAATTGGACTGCTTTATAGAGCAGATCTAACAGAGCCTGACGCAGTTAACATCCGAATAACCCTGATTGTAATTAAAATAAGGAATTATGATGACTTACACTTTTAATCGCCAATACCCTGCTACTCGCTTGCGCCGTCTACGTTATAACGATAACGTGCGAGCGATGATTCGTGAAGTGGAACTACATCCTAAGCATTTCATCGCTCCCGTCTTTGTATTAGAAGGCGAAAATCAGCGCGAAACGATTGCGAGCATGCCAGGTGTCGAGCGCCTATCTATTGACCTACTGATTAAATATGCCAAAGAGCTATTAGCAGAAGGTGTTACGACCATCGATATCTTCCCTGTGATTGACAACTCACTAAAGACACCAGATGGCAGATCAGCATATGACGAAAATGCCCTGACAGCACGCACGGTAAAAGCGGTGAAAGATGCCGTACCAGAAATGGTGGTCATGACAGACGTTGCTTTAGACCCTTACACTTCGCATGGTCAAGATGGTTTGCTCGATGACAGCGGTTATGTGGTCAATGATGCAACCGTCGAAGTATTGGTGAAGCAAGTATTGGTACATGCACGCGCTGGCGCTGACATTATCTCGCCGAGCGATATGATGGATGGCCGTATCAAAGCCATGCGCGATGCCCTAGAGTCTGAAGGCTTTGTCAATACTGCTATCATGGCCTACTCAGCTAAATACGCCTCTTCTTATTATGGCCCATTCCGTGATGCGGTCGGTAGTGCTGGCAACCTAAGAGGCGGACATAAGAAACAGTATCAGATGGATTTTGGCAATCGTGCAGAAGCGTTGCATGAAGTGGCCATGGACATCAATGAAGGTGCTGATATGGTGATGATTAAACCTGGTCAGCCATACTTAGATTTGATTCGTGAAGTTAAAAATACTTTCGGTGTACCAACCTTTGCTTATCAAGTCTCTGGTGAATACGCCATGCACATGGCAGCCATTCAAAACGGCTGGTTGAGCGACGCGGTCATTTTAGAGTCACTGATTGGCTTCCGCCGCGCTGGTGCTGATGGTATCTTGACTTACTTTGCCCTAGAAGCAGCACGTCAGCTAAACAACGCTTAGTGTTAAATAAACGGTATTTCATCTCATAAAAAAAGCCCCAACTACTATTAAGCAGTTGGGGCTTTTTTTGAATATTTTTTGATAAATAAAACTATAGACGTGCACGGTCATGTGGCTCATTAAAATCAATCACTGGGCCAGCAGGTATGATACGCGTAGGATTAATATTGGCATGACTGGTGTAATAATGCTGCTTGATATGCACCATATTTACCGTCTCTGCAATACCTGGCACTTGGTATAAATCACGCAGATATCCCCACAGATTTGGGTAATCCACGATACGACGCAGATTACATTTAAAATGCCCGACATACACAGCATCAAAACGCACCAAAGTCGTAAACAGTCGCCAATCGGCCTCTGTTATGCTATTGCCTACCAAATAGCGCTTACCTGACAGGCGTACCTCTAACGTATCTAGTGCGTCGAATAGTGCGGTCACGGCTTCTTCATAAGCCTCTTGTGTGGTCGAAAATCCTGCTTTATATACACCATTATTTATCGCAGAATAGACAAAGTCATTAATCTCATCAATTTCTGTTAATAAGTCGGTCGGTAAAAAATCACCCGCTACAGCACCAACTTCGTCGAAATCTGAATTAAACATACGAATAATTTCTGACGACTCATTGCTAACGATGGTATTGGTTTTCTTATCCCATAAGATAGGCACCGTGACGCGCCCTGTATAGTCTGGTTTTGCCGCGATATAAATCTCATAGGCATTCGATGCATGGTTCAATGGATCAGCAATAACCCCTTCTCCCGCTGCAAACGTCCAACCATTCTCACCCATAAACGGATGAACGACAGACAGTGAAATCATATTCTCTAAGCCTTTGAGCTTACGATAAATCAAAGTACGGTGCGCCCAAGGACAGGCCAAAGACACATATAAATGATAGCGATTAGGCTCAGCTTTAAAACCGCCTACCCCTGATGGTCCTGCGCTGCCATCTACTGTGACCCAGTTTCTAAAGCCTGCGTCTTCACGCTCAAAACGCCCACCGCTAGATTCTGTGTCATACCATTTGTCTTGCCATTGCCCATCTACCAATAGACCCATCTTATTCTCCGGTTTCTCTGACTTTTATTTAACTTTTGTGAAATATGATTGGTTTCAACTTATGATCATGATGATAATCACCTCGTTTCCAGAGATATCATATCAGTTATAGATGCTTCTTCATTTGATTTCACACTTTAATTAACAATAAAAACTAAACCAGTTTAATTAAATATTTAGTAAAAATACATAAAAATCATTTTAAGTTAGTCAATCTATGTCTCATTTCTAAATATAATAATAATAAGGCGATATTCTGATAGAAAAGGCTTGCAAAGTTTGAAAAACTTGCTAAAATGCATGACCTAAATAGGCGTATAGCTCAGTTGGTTAGAGCGCTACCTTGACATGGTAGAGGTCAGCAGTTCGAGTCTGCTTATGCCTACCAAATTTAGAAAGCCCCAATCTCACGATTGGGGCTTTTTTTTGTCCGTGAAATATGGGCTGTAGTGAAAAAGGAAACTATACGTCGATGCAAATTTCCTCTTTTCTCACTTTCCGCAAACGTCATCAAAAAACGTGTGTGCCTAAATTGTGCCTAAGTTGCGCCTGCTCTCTATTTTGCCTTTCTTTCAGAGTCGCACTTTCGACCTCTACCCTAAATTATCTAAAACACTCTCAATATTTATTTACTTCTTTTTATCTAGCGAGTCGTTAGGTACATAAGTAAATAAATCACCTACTTCAATATCTAGTGCCTCACAAATTTTATCCATAGTGTCAAAATCTATTCTTGAAGTCTGTTCGTTATAGATCTTGTGCACTGTCGACTTGCTAATTCCTGTCATTCTTATTAGATCTGCCACCTTCATACGACGTTCAGCTAGTAGCACTGGTAAATTACATAAAATCATTAATAATTCCTTAATAGACTAAAAAAGTACTTGCATCGACTAACGATAACTAGTAAAGTACTTCTATCGAATAACAAATTACTTTTATAGAATTATTTGTTATCTCGATAAAACAACCTAGTTATTTAATTGGCTTACAAGGAATTTATTATGTCACATACCTACCTAACTACCCAAGAGCTTTCTGAGCTCATCAAATATAACCCTCGTACTATCCGTAATGAGCTCAAGGATAGTGTGCTGATCGAAGGCATTCATTATATACGCCCGTTCGGTGGTCGTAAGATTTTGTACATTTGGGAGGAGATTGAAAAAGATATGCGCACTGGCATCGCCGGTAGTATCAACGCCATGGCACTACAATAAGGAGAAATAGAATGGCTAGTATTAGAACCCGCAGAGGTAGCAATATGCTATTCGTCGATTTTTATTATATGGGTATACGCTGTCGGGAGACGACAAACCTGACGGACACGCCAGCGAATCGCAAAAAGCTTGAAAAAGTGATTGAGAAAATGGAAGCAGAAATCATCCTAGGTTTATTCAACTACGCTAAGTACTTTCCAAAAAGTGATAAAGCGGCAGAAATGGTAGCGTTGAACGATCGCAAGGAATGTATTAATACGAATACACCTTCCTTTGAGCAGTTTGCAAAATTATGGTTTTCTGAAAAAGAAATTGAATGGCGTGATACTTATAAGCGCAAAATAAAGGAGATTATCGATATGTACTTGATTGTTAAGTTTGGGACTAAGCCCATTCATCTCATAAAAAAGACAGATGTATTAGCCTTCCGTTCATCGCTCGCCAAAGTAACGTACGGAAAATCTAACAAACATCTGTCAGCGGCACGCATCAATTCGATCATGGTACCTTTAGGTATGATACTAAAAGAAGCGGCTAAACGCTATCAGTTTGACAGCCCTTATTACGATATCAATGCGCTCAAGCAGCCTAAAACGGATATTCAACCATTCACACTGAATGAGGTTTGGACGTTTATTAATGGTGTGAGAGCAGACTATCGCAATTATTATCTGGTACGTTTTTTCACAGGGATGCGTACGAGTGAGATTGATGGGTTGACGTGGGAGAACATTGACTTTGATCGACGTGAGATTGTGATCAAACAAGCTTATGTTAAAGGCAAAATTGTTCCTCCTAAGACTCAGGAGTCTTACCGTGCAATTCAAATGTCACCTTGGGTCTATGATGCTCTAAAAGAACAGCAAACGATTACTTATGGACGCTCTGATTATGTGTTTTGCGCACATACTGGTGAACCACTTGATTATAACAACGTGAATAAGCGTGTTTGGCACCCTACTCTTAAGATTTTAGGTCTCAAGAAGCGTAATGCCTATCAGAGCCGTCATACCGCAGCAACGCTATGGCTAGCTGCTGGCGAAAGTCCTGAGTGGATAGCCAGCCAAATGGGACACTCTACGACCAAGATGCTGTTTAATACGTATAGCCGTTACGTACCGAATATGACTCGGCAGGATGGTAGTGCATTTGAAGCATTGGTCAATCGCAGTCAGATTACTCAGGTATCTACTGCCAAGGAGACGTCACAATGAAAATCATTGATTACGATAAGCTGCATGCGACGTTTAAACCTAGTGGCTATGTCAGTAATGACGCAAACAATATAGGTAACTACCTCATTTGTGAGCTCTGTATTCAGTCAGGTAGTGGTTTGGCTCGTTTCTTAAATGTGGATAGCTGCTTTGATAATCATATGGCAATGCGGGTATGGGTACAGAAGCGCCTAGATACCAATCCTGACTATGTACCTGATGAGATGCGTGGTCAGCTAGAGAGTACGCTTTATGAGCTACTACCACACACTGGCTATGGGTACTAAGGAGGATATTATGAGTATGAACTTCGTCTTTGATTTAGCTCTAGGGGGTGCAGAAAAGCGTTTGTGCCATAAATATTGGTCCTATGTGTCCCCTAGTGATTATATAGCGCATTTAGAATTGCTTTGTTATGACCACCACACGGAGATTGATGCATTATTTGCTACGCTTGCAAAATGTCAGGTTTATTTAGATGACATACACTGTGAGTACTGTGGTCGTCCTTATCAATTAGATGTCCCAGCAGATGTACCTTATGCAAGACGTTTAGATTTTTGGTTTTGTGATGGGTGTATCAGCTTTTCTGGTGGACAGCTTGTCTTAGGTAGGTAGAGCTTTAGATAGTGAGGAGTATCTGCTAGATTTGAATCAGAAAAATAAAAAAAGCCTCAGCTCATAAGTTGGGGCTTTTTCAGTTTAATCAGTTCAGCTATATTTTAACTAGAACTTTTATAAGATTACACTGTACAGACTACGCTAGCTTCTTTAGCCTTATCATAGACCCCGTAAGCATCTAGTCCTAAAGACTCTACATCATCAAGATATTTCTTTTTTGTACCTTAACGAGCTATTTGGTAATAAAATCACGCAATTTGATATCAACGAAGATGGTAGCCTCGGAGAAAAGCGTGACTTTGCTAATTTTGGAGAACTAGGTGTAAATACCCCATTTTTAACACAACATTATCATAGAATAATTAAGCCACCTGTCTATACTCAACAGGTGTCATATCATTAAGTGAATCATGTGGTCTTTCAGTGTTATATACCTTGATCCAATCTTCAGTCAGTTGATTGACCTCATTCAAATTATTAAAAAGGTAGCAATCTAAAACCTCGTTACGATAACTGCGATTAAACCGTTCAATATAATCAACAAAGATATTATGAGCCGCTGCCCAATCAGCAAACACACTGGATGTAAACTCACTGCCATTATCTACAAGGATTTGCTTAAGATAACCGTGCCACTGGGCCATGTAGTGGCATAATAAAATTGGACAGCGCATAAGCGGTTATACTCCCCCAAAGAGGATAACCAGTATGACTACCAAACGCAGAGAATATACCCGAGAATTCAAGTTAGAAGCCGTCAGCTTAGTGGTTGACCATAAGCGTAAGATTACAGAAGTGGCAGAATCGTTAGGGATTGGAGCTTCTACTCTAGATAACTGGGTACGCAAGTATAAAAAAGAGCAGCAAGGGGTTACGCCAACTCAAGGTTTGGCACTCACCGATGAACAACGAGAGCTACAGGCGCTTCGCAAACAAGTTAAGCAATTGACCATGGAGCGCGACATCTTAAAAAAGGCTTCAGCTCTACTGGCATCAGACAGTCTCAAAAGCTACTACTGATAAGTAAGCTTGTAGAGCAAGACAAACGCCTAAATAAAAGCCAGTTGTGTCGTCTATTTAGTATAGTGAGAAGCACCTACTACTACGGCAAACAGACTAAGCCCATTGATATTGAGCGTGTCAAACTCAAAGCTTTGATACGTCAGGTATTCAACGAATCAAAGCAGTCAGCAGGCACTCGCACCATTATCGCCATGCTGTGGAATGAGCATCGCATTAGGTTGACGCGCTACTTAGCCGCTAAGCTTATGAAGCAAATGGGTTTGGTCAGTTGTCAGCTTAAGTCTCACAAGTACAAGCACGCTGATCAAGCGCATAGAACCCATGACAATATATTAGACCGCAGATTTAGCCCAAATGCGCCTAATCAAGTTTGGACAGGTGATGTGACGTATGTTCGTATCAAAGGTGGCTGGTGTTACTTAGCGGTTGTTCTAGACCTGTTTGCTCGACGTGTGGTTGGCTTTAGTGTCTCTGACTCTCCCAACAGTCTCTTAACTAGCTCAGCGCTACAGATGGCGTATCACACTAGACTTAAACCAAGCGGTGTGCTGTTTCATTCTGACCAAGGGTCGCACTACACCAGTGAGAAATTCGCTGACGCGATAGCTGATTGTGAGGGTATGAAACAAAGTATGAGCCGTCGTGGTAATTGTTGGGACAACGCACCCACTGAGCGCTTCTTTAGAAGCTTTAAGACAGAATGGATGCCAAAGGGTGGCTATGAGGATATAGCTGAAGCATCAAGTGCTATTAGCGATTATATCTGGGGCTACTACCAAACGGTGAGACCGCACAGCTTCAATAATTATTTATCGCCGGCTGAAAAAGAAAGACGTTACTTTAATCAAAACCTCTTATCAGGTGTCCTAAATTAGTTGACCACTACATAGGCATTCGCAGAATGCTATAGTAATAGTAATCAAAGCCAAACCAAAAAACATCTTATTCAGTAAAATCATCATAAATTCCTATCTAAAAATTCAGTAACTACCTAGCCAGCAGAAAAAACAATCACTAACCAACAGTATCTGACATTTGCTTGAAATGATTTGACTGCTTGAATATAACTGATTGGTAACATTCTAGCAATAAAAATGTATGTTAAAACTGAAGTAAAGTTTGGTAAAAATAATAGTTCGCACTATGATTTCATTAACAACAATAGACCTCTTGTAAAAGTACCAGTTCATTGATTTGAACTGAAGAGTTAAAAAGGGCTAGCGATGACTTACGCAAGAGGTCTAAGATAGCTATGACTTCAAAACGTCTTACTCTATTAGTAAGTCAAATACATAGCATTCATTCTTCAAACACCAGGGCAGCCATCATCGTATAAATCACATCTGCTTTTGAATTCTGTAAGCGGCATACCTACAAACAATATTATCTGTTTTAAACATATGAGCAGGCTGTACGTCTTCATCATAAAGTTCTACTCGAAGTGGCATTTATACTGCCTACCAGATAGCTATTTACGTACGTATCAATCTATACCCGACATCTACTCTCTACTCTTCAAGTAGTACTCCACTTTGTCTCCATTTTCCATCCCGAAGCTATCACCCTAAACTACTTTTCTAGTCATCCTATTCATTCATACACCTACAAACTCTAGCTAGACTCCTAAAATACTTCAGATAAGATCATCATAGATTGTCTACAAAAGCTCAGAATCGTAGCAAGACGTCATTATCTGTCGCTTAATTTAAGTTTTTGTCTCAAAACCTCACAAATTAGCTTTCAATTGTTTACTAATCCTCGTAAATTATTAGTGGAGGTCAATACACAGGATATAACGACCAAACCATCAACTCGATATCTCAGTGAGAAATATATGAAACCACTATCGATTGCTAAGCTACAAACACTCAATGTGCTTGTATATCCAGAAATCGTTGGTTTATTTGATATTTATACCTGCCATATTAGACCGCTGCTTGACAGCAAGACTATTGAACTTGAGCAAAGTAATGCTTGCTCGAAACTTACCCGCTTTATAAAAGAGGATAAAAAGTGGTTCTTGCTGAACAACTTTGAGCTATTTCATACAGTAAAAAGCCCTTATATTGATTTTGATGTATTAAGAAAAGAAGTAGCCGTGAAATATATATCAAAGAATCAGTTTAATTTTGACATCAGTTTTTACGAGCTTATCAATCTCATTGCTCAACATAACAAGACAATAGATATCAGGCTTGTTTACTCGCAACTAAACAAGATCTTGGATCCAGAGATAAACCAAAAATTATTTGGCAAAAATATTTTTGCTATTACTACATTTTGTCGGCTTATAAATATAAGCGAGCAAACTTATTACAAGCGATCTTCTGAGGGTATTTTATGACTGAGAATGCTGAGAATGCTGAGAATGCTGAGAATGCTGAGAATGCTGAGAATGCTGAGAATGCTCATGAAGAACTAGAATGGCTTGATGCGCAAGCATTAACAGAAATCATTGAAAAAATTGATAATGACCAAAATTTCATATATCCAGAAGCAGTATCGACTGCCATATCTGAGATCACTTTAGCAGTACACAATAGCTATAGACAGCCAGATGATAATCCTCAAAATCTACTAAGATTAATATTACAGGTATTACAAAGAAGGCCAGTCCCTCGGCTTTCTATGACTATTAGTCGATCAGAATTAGCAAAAAACCCCCTCATCCTGCAATTGCTCATTCTCATGCAGCATTCTATCAATGAACATCAGCATGACGACCTACAAAAACGGTTAATTTGGCTAGCCATAGCAATGCACACAAGCGTACTGCTGACGCAGCACTGGCCAAAAAAGCAAACCAAAAATATACTGATGCAATTCAAACAGGCTCAGTTTTCAGGATCTTCCAGACGAACATGGATTTGGCGTGAACTACCCGATCTACCTCAAATGACCATGAGTGTGGAAAGCATATGCACCATTTTCACTGTTCTATTAGAGCAGCAAAAAAGTGCATATGAATTGTTAAATGATAAGCAAGCTACTCATGCCGAAGAAAAGAAAGTGGCAAAAGATAAACTGAGCCAAATAGAAAAAATAACGACCGCCTATAAAAATGCGCATACGTCACGCAAGCCTAGACCTAAGTATAAGAAGCCGCCTAAACATATTAAAATTATAACCATCAACTTAGCAGATAACACATCGAGATTGCCCTTAGACTCTACTGCAACGAGTCACAACTGGAATACCACGCCTAGCAATGATACATGGGGTAACACACGTGATGATATAGAACACAGCGCTATCGCCATAGATCTTGCATTTTTAGAAGCTAATACTGAAAGCCATGAAGGGTTAACCACCAGCTTTGAAGAGCGTATTGACCACTATGAGGCACCCTATGTCAGCTATGGCGAATATCCAAACCCGTTAATCAAACACTCTATACCGCTCCAAACTATAGATTTATCGCTACAGCAAAACTATATGTCTCAGCGCAATCTCGCGCTTAACTCTAACACGCGCTTACTCTCCCTTGCCGGCTACCAAGCGTTATTTGCTGCGCTCAACCAAGACGCCAACACCTTACCAGAAACAGAGACTGATAAAACCTGTGCGGGTATTTTACTGTTATCTATGATTACTGGACTGCCAGTTAAGTCCTTAATAATACCCGGCTATATCGGTCATCCTAATATTTTCAAAATTAAAGGTAAAAAGTATTACATCGAACACAGCTTAGGTATTACCGAAAGGTCCACAAGCCAAACACTGCCCGAAAAGGATTATGAAAATACTTTTGATACCATCAAAGTTCCACTGCCATCGTGGCTTATAGATGATTTACTTGCTTGCGAGTTGCCATTAAAAGAAGATTTTACGGCTTATCTTGCCACCTTACGTAGCAGCCTTGGATTGCCGTACCTGTCCGTCAATCGTATAGAGACTGCACTACATGTCGTGCTCTCTCGTTATACACCTGATTGTCATGCACATATCGCCGATATCATCTGTCGCACGCCTGCGTCCCATGCTCCTGCGATGTACTATAGTAGCCACACCAGCGAAGCACTTATGGCTCACTATAAATCAGCACTGAACATATTTAATAGCAATAGTAATTTTGACCTGACTTATATCACCGCTTGGCGCAAATATACAGTGGGGTCAGGGTTTGCGTTGAAGATTGAAACAGTTTGCGACATCATAAATGAGATGAAGTACTGGACCGATCAAAGTTCAAACGATGAGGAGCACTTTAACAGAACCAGTATTTTTGTATGGTTTGTCTTTTGCCTTTTAACCGGCGTGCGACCAAACAACGGTCTTGGCAAGATGTACGATATCGATCTTGATATGGGTTGGCTGCTTATCAATGACAAGCCTGTTAAGAAGGTCAAAAGTGATCGTCTCATTCCTCTATGCCCCACACTTATACGCCATCTAACAGACTATAGAGCGTATTTGATTAATTATCAGGCAAAGCACCAAGGTCATCATGACATCAGCGCTATCATTGACAATATCCGTTTGGGTAATGATGAAGCACTATTAAAGCTGTTGTATGAGCGAGCTCCTACTGCTAATTCCCCTACTCTTAAAGACATTAAGCGTGGCGATGCTTATCATATGACCAAGCACATCATTGACGCCAATCCCTATTGGACACGCCACTTTGTTCGTACGCAGCTTGAAAAGCTTGGCGTTTCCTTATCGCTGATTAACACGGTTATTGGTCATGAAAAAGCTCGTCAAGAAGTATTGGGGCGCTTTTCATCAAGTAGTAAAGCAGATATTAAGCGTGTAGCGTCCGTGTTTGAAAAGATCGCAGCACAGCTTGGGTTATCAGATATCACAATCAACCATTACCCTAATTCAAATCATGTTGGCACAAGCACTGCAGAGGTTGACCATGCTAATAAATGAAATACAGCTGCCAAAAATTATTGATGACTTAGCAAAGTTTGATGGTAGAAAAAAGCGCTACGTGCCTTACCCATCTATACTCAAAGATAGTGACACGCTAAGGGCACGTGAGATACAGCTACTCGCCGATTTACAGACCGAGTGGGAGTCATTAAAAAGGATTCATCCTGGAAGGATTGGATTCATAAAGTCTTTCAATAAATATTACCAACAAGCGCTTTGGCCCGATGAGCGCATCTTTTCATTTTTGCCAAGCTCTAGCGATTATTTTGATATGTCATGGCTATCTTGGAGTCAACCTTTAAGCCAATTTCAGGGAGCGCTTTATAAGCAATTGAAACCATTGTCTCAAGAGGGATTTGATGAGTTTCAGTCAATCATTGAAAACAAAATTGCAAAAGCTTATGAGTCATCTAGAACACTCAAACATGTCTGGCAAGTCGTCGTTAAGTTCGTTGACTATCAAAATAAGCACTATATGCTTGCTGAGCATCACTATCCTAAGATGATCGCGCCACAGCCTACTAAAATCAACCCACTAATTACAAATACAGCTTGGTTAAAAGACGGTAAGGCGCTGGTCAAAATTATTAACGCAGTAAAGCATAATTGGGAGCAAACAACCGATTACAGCCAAGAGAAAATCATAGGCTGGCTGATATTCTCAGGGATTGTATATGGCGGCATTAACGAGGTACAAATGCTTCAAGGGTGGCTTATCTCATTGCTCGCCAAAGAGTATCAGCCATTCATTAAAGAAAGGATAGTAATCTCACCGCGCTTTGTACAAAAGCGCTTTGGTAACGAGCGAGAAGAAGAAAGTGACAAGCTTTATAACACCAAGCAAATCGTTGTAGATATGGTCAGTCAGTGTTGGCTGCTGCGTTATCATGCAAAAAGTAGTCAAGTAGAGTTTGAGCCTATCATTGCCAAGCTGTCAGAAGATAAGATAAAACAATACTTAGCCGCGGCTTTGTCTGACGTGATCAAGCCTTTGGGTATTAAACCACTTCCCTTTTCAAGGTTTTTATATTACGCCAGTTACTACTGGGAGGAGCTGGAGGACGCTGATATTGATCATGCTTCAGTTGGGGTGCTGCGAGGTATGCATAATACTGCTGGACTGAGTACACAGGACTTTGGTCGGTTTTTGAACCAAAAATATCAGTACAAAGAGGAGCCGTATGATCTAGAACATGTTTTGACGCTGTCTATCAGCAAAAACTCTGTTAATCAAAACGAGGCATCTAGTAGTAGTTCTACCAAAAAGATAGAGGTTAGAAAGTCTGATTTAATTATGAATCTGACTAAAGACTTCAAAATGGATAAAAAACAGAAGAAGAAAAAACTCAGTCAAACGACGTATACCCTTATCGAAAGAGTACAAAAACGCTATGAGCAATACGATGACTTAAGTGAAAAAATTTTATTAGATTGGGTGCTAAGTTTACTCAATCGAAAAGAGTCAAAATCACTTAGTAATGAGTCTATTTTGAAATATATCAGAACCATAGGCTATGAGTGGTTGTATTTCACAACGGCTCAGCCGCTTGATATTTGGTCAGAGGAAGAGTTTGAGGAACTTTATGAAGATATTTTAGAGTACAAAGCTGTCGTACGAAACAATACTGACATTGGATACTCTGCCAATTTATTGAAGAGTATGCACAACTTTGCCAAGAGCAAATACAACCTTCCCTCCGTGAACTTCCAACAGTCCAAAAATGGCCGACGTGTACGTGCGGAGCTGATATCACCGCAAGCATATCACGCCATTATTACGCAGATACTGGGTTCTGTAGATATATTGGAGCAGGAGATGTTCGCGCTTCTATTTATCTTAGTCTATCGTACTGGCATGCGCAAAAAAGAGCTGTTGGGACTTAAGTATAATGACATCGAAGGCTTAAAAACAGCTGTACCATCAGTGGTAATAAGGCCCAATAGCTATCGTCCAACCAAGACTCAAAGTAGTATTCGCCGCGTTCCCTTATTTGCTCTCCTCAAACCTAATGAGCTGAATTTTTTTATCAACTTTGTGCAGAGTAATATTGGCGACAGTTCAAACAAATTTATCTTTACCTTATCATCAGATCAGCGCCCTATTGATGACCATGTTCCGTTGCAGTTACTCAAACGAGTCTTAAAAGACATATCGGTAGATGATAACGTGACAGAGCATACCTTTCATGGGTTTAGGCATACGGCAGTGAGCAACCTATCTTTAGCGCTAGTAGGCCATTTAGATCTCGTAGAAGCTCTCACCGATTATGACGAAAGCGACGTACTGCGTATAAAAGAAGGCCTACTCGGGGAGCATATCAAGGGACAAGATCGCTGGTATGCTCTATCAGGTATTATGGGGCACTTATCGCCTGAGCGTAGCTTTGAGTATTACAATCACTTTGCTACTCTGATGGCTACTTATGCGTTAAGCGTCTCTAATATAAAACTGCCTAAACAAACACTACTCAACCTTACCAAATTTACTAAAATTAGCGAAAGAAAGATCAATGATAATGCTGACATTAATGATAAAGGTATGATCAATATGCCTAGTATACGTACGCTGTTATTTAAAAATATTATAGAAGGCAAACGCAAGTCACCGAAATTTACGATCGAAAGCTGTAATAAGCAACTTCTCTTGAGTACCAATACGCCAGCCACTGATGAATTGTTTGGTCGTTATGGTCTAAACCGAGTACAGCTGCTACTACAGACCTATGATAAAAAGACACCTTTAAGTAAAGCAGCCCAGTTAGCAAATATTTCCATTGACGATGCAAAGGTTCTAATAGAACGTGCGAGCGAGGTTGCCAACATCACTACCAAACACGGTAAACCTCGTTTTGTAAAGCTCATAGACTCAGAAACTACTGTCTTAAGTCCACTGAACATTCAATACCAAAGTGATTTAAGATTGCTGTCACCTTTGTTAAGTAATGCCTATCGTCTACGAGAAAAATCAGAGGCTGACTGGACTTGGTTTATTGAGATATGTAGTAAAAAACTGTCTAGTAGTAGAGCATACCTACCATTTAGAAAAGGAGATGAGAAAGAGTTGCAGCGGTTCATTGGTATCGCTGAGAAACTACTGCCTTTGAAACATTGGCTGGTGAGTAGCAACAAAGCTTTATTGATGAAAACTATGTCATCTACCGATTCCCGTAACATCAAGCAGCAATCTAATGAGTCGAAAAATGCTCTCCATATCGGTATTGCTAGTCAAGACCATAGAGAGCAAACGAATAAATGGCAATACTCGCCGCTACTACGGTTTTTTGTACATATGATGCTGATTACAGATGAAAAAATATCACTCATAGATAATGAGTGATATTCACGTTGAGCGACATATTTTTTAGCTAAATTGTTGACATGTTTGTAGTTCATACAATCAAAGACAATCTTGATACTACAGAATAGTTAGTCTTTAATTTAGGCTTCCTGTTCCTACAATCTCTGGGAGCTGTTGTAGTAACCATTTCCGGAATTTGGTTACACTCATTGATGTATTATGTCGACCTAAAGGCTCCAACATATAAAAATTTTCTGCAGTACGTAAAACGGTATCCACTGGGCGCACTAGAGCGCCACTTTTCAGATAGTCATCTACAAGTGAGCCCCACGCCAGAGCAATACCTTGACCATTGATTGCAGCCTGAAGCAACATCGTGTAATTATTGATATGGACTTTGTTTTTAGGCGTGATAGTAGGATAACCTACTTCACTAAACCACTCAGGCCAAGTCATCCAGTCTATTCGTGCTTCATCAAGATTTAGTAAAGTACCACCAAATATTTTCTCTAGCGATCTATCATTATTAAACTGTACCAAATAATCTGGACTACAGACAGGGAAGACTTCTTCTGGAAATAGAGGGGTCACCTCCATTCCTGCAGGTGGTACCCGACAGTAAAACAAAGCCAAGTCGCAGTCCATACTATGTAAATCCACAACATTATCAGTTGCTAGTATTCTCAGGTCTATACCTTCTTCTTGCTGAAATCGTGCAACCTTAGGCAACAGCCAAAGTGCTGCCATAGCATGTGTGGTGGCTACTGTGACTTGATTTTCACCGCGCCATTTTTTGATTTCTCCGGTTGCTTGGGCAATATTAATAAGTGCACCATAAATGCTTTGATAATACTGCAATCCAGTAGGCGATAAAGAGATCTTACGATTTGCTCGAATAAACAACTCTTTGCCAAGATACTCTTCTAACTGACGTATCTGACGACTGACCGCTCCTTGCGTGACGTTTAGCTCATCAGCAGCTAGGGTAAAGCTCTGGTAGCGAGCAGCTACTTCAAACATGATGAGACTATTCATCGGTGGTAATGGCTTGATTTTCATCGACGCTCCTAGCTTGTCATTTGCATAATAGCGGATGCTATTTTATCTAACCTAGTCCTTAGATTAGATAGTAAACTGAAATCATTGAAAGCTAGAGTATATCACTAGAAATCATGGAAAAATGATCGAGGAATTTAGCAGTTTCAAAATATAGATAATCAAGGTATAAGAAATTTGACTACTGCCATTCGGACAGTGTTATATAATATTTAAAACTAATATTTACCATTATATGTAAAAACAGAAAACCCTTTAAATCATAAGACTTAAAGGGTCTAATGCCTAAATATCATATTTATGTCAATCCATGGATTTCTTTCCAGTTACCAGGATGCACAACATAGCCAAATAAGGCATGACCACCGTATATAAGCTCTGTTCCTTCAGGAATCCAAAGCATCTGTCCTGGACGCACTTCGTACTTTTGACCATTAGCCGTTAACTCAAAACAGCCTTCTATCACAAAGACAATCTCATCGTAGAGTACTTGCCATGAGACCTCCGCACCTTCCCAGCGAGCAAAACCTACTCCCATATTTTGAGAAACATCAGGCGTTAATGCCCTAGCCACATAAGCCATGCCTGGAGAGTCGCCACGTACACTAAATTCGAGGTTCTTACTGTCAATTAATCTTACTTCACTCATGATCGTCTCCTAGTGGTTGCTATAGTTCACTGCGACTTTGCCATTTTGCAAGATTGATGCGAAACTTGACCCCCAGTCCTAAAAACGGTTCTGGTGGGTTTAAGCTTGGCATATCAGTCACATATTGAATATCACGCAAATCTTGGGAATCTGCTCCTACCACCAGATCTGCGAGTAGCGTTCCAGAAATGGTTCCCCACGCCGCGCCAACACCGTTGTCACACGCGCTGGCATACACGCCATCTTCTAACTCACCAAAGAAGTTCGTAAAATTACGTGAGATGGCATAAACACCTCCCCATGTATGGGTTAAAGGCACACCTGCCAGCTCAGGATAACGGGCTAAGAATGCTTTTCGATGATCCGTCTGAACCCATTGGCGTGTCTCATCACTGATGCTTTTGCCGTACTTTGGTACATGTTTGTAGGTATTACGAATAAGGATGCGGCGATCCGCAGTCATGCGTAATGTCGTGCCAGCATGGTCAGCTGGTGTTAATCCCCAGTTTAAGTCACCTTTGTATATCTTCATTTCTTCATCAGTTAACGGACGAGTCCAACTGGCAAAAGTCATCACGGGTAATAAACGATTTTTTAGATAGCCAAATTCTCGTGTAAAGATACTGGTGCCCAGTAATAACTTAGGTGTAATCACTGTTCCTTTATTACTGGTCAGTACCCAATTACCATTTAATTTTTGTATGTCTGTAATTGGTGATTCTTCAAACAGTTCTACATTCTCAGGTAGATTGTTACCCATTCCTTGTACTAAAGCGGCAGGCTGCATGAGGTAAGAGCCAGGCGTAAAAATAGCACGGCTATAATAATTGGTTCCAAGAACGCTACTGAGCTCTGCTTTTTCTACCCAGTGATAAGGCTCCCCTAGATTTTTCATCAAATGCTCAAAATGACTTAGGTGCTCCTCACCACGTTCGCCAACTGCGCCTTGGTACTTACCTACCGCCGACCACTGACAATCGATGTTGTGCTGTTCGACCAATCCTTGCAACTGAGATATAGCGGTTCTATTTAGGTGTAATAGCTTTTTCTTAAGCTCAGGATCCGGGTGTTCCAATGAAAACTTATGTGGTAAATCTATCACAAAGCCTGAGTTACGCCCTGAAGCCCCTTCTGCCACACGCTGCGCATCTACCAATATAATACGCGCCTCTGGTTTCAGCTCAGCCAATCGTCTTGCAGCTGCTAGGCCAGCAAAGCCTGCACCAATAATCGCATAATCAGCTTTTTGTGTTCCAACCAGTTTTTTGGCAGGTTCTGGCGTGGGTAATACGGAATACCAACCACAGCTTTTGTCATCGTTCGGTAAATTAACCATTATTATTTCCTCAAGCTGCCGTTTTATTGAGCGTGATTTTTTCAAGCCATTGATTGCGCTGGCTTTGCAATGTCGTACCAAGCAGTGCAAAGCCTGTTAGATTACCTGCCTTATCATAAAAACCTGCAGCCAGATCTTGCCCATACTGCTCAACTCTCCAGTCCCCAGCACCAATCCCTGGCAATATACTCAGCGGTAAAACAGGTGTCTTTACGATAATGGGCGTCGCTTTCAATGATGCTGGTGTCGGCTTCCCTAATAAGCTGTTTACCAAAGCAGGTAGCGCCTGATTAATAGGGTTAATATAAGGTGCCCATTCACCATCCACCTCAGCGCAATCCCCTAATGCATATATTGCAGGGTCACTACTCTGGTGATTTAAATCAGTCTGGATACCTCGGCCTGTTATCAAACCTGCTGTTTGAGCCAATGCAATATTTGGTCTTAAGCCAACTGCACTGAGTACCAAGTCTGTCTCTATACATTGCCCATCTTGTAGCGCCAACTGATAACGATCACCGAGTGATTGAACAGAGCGGATACTATTCTCCAGCTTCCATTCCACACCAATTCCGCTCAACGCTTGCTGCAACCCACTACCCAACTGTTGCGGAATTAGTCGCTCCATAGGCCATTTGCCCAACCCTACCACTGTGACAGCCATACCATGTGCTGCCAGATCATTAGCAAACTCACAACCAATCAAGCCATCACCTAAAATAGTGATATGCTTTTTATCGGTTAAGTTAGAACGAAACTGTTTGTAATCTGCTAGATCATTCACACTGAATAGAGCGGACTGCTCACCTTCTACCGGAATGATGATTGGCGTCGCGCCAGTCGCTAATACTAAGCGTCCGTAAATATATTCACCTATTGTGGTGTAGAGTCTTTTTTGTGAACGATCAATTTTGTTGATACGAGTGTGTGCGTATACACGAATATCTAATCGTCGCTCCCAGCTAAGTGCAGATTCTCTCACTAGATCATCACAGCTTTTACCTAGGGCGAGAGCATTAGATAATGCAGGTTTACTGTATACCGATCCATCATCGGCGGTGAATAAGGTAATAGACAAATCTGGAGACTGGCTACGCAATGCTGACGCCAACTGGTAGCCTGCATGACCACTTCCGATAATAACGACTGGTTCAATAGTATTATCAACGATAGCGTTGCCAATACTTTCCTCTTCGTCGTCGGTAATATCGAGCATCTCAAAATCAGCTTTTGTCACTTGGCAGTCAGGGCACAACCAATCTTCTGGAATGTCTTCCCATCTTGTGCCAGGTGCGATTCCGTCAGCAGGCCAGCCTTTCGCCTCGTCATAAACCCAACCACAGACAATACATAACCATTTTTTCATTGTGCCTACTCCCTTTTACTCTGTGACTACTTGTTGTGTCTCAAACGAATACCAATATTGCGCGTCTGAACATAACTATAGATGGCTTCCTGCCCTTTTTCTCGACCAAAACCTGATAATCCTACGCCGCCAAAAGGTGTCTCAACCCCGCCTGCAAACCACTCATTAATGAATATCTGCCCAGCAACCAGTTTGTTTGCCACCCGTAACGTCTGACTTAACCCTTCGCCAAACACCCCAGCCACTAAACCAAACTCTGTCCCATTGGCCATTTCAATCGCTTGCTCTTCTTCATCAAATGGCATTATCACTAAGACAGGTCCAAAGACTTCTTGCTGCGTGATACTCATCTCATGGCTAGCTTCGATGATCGTTGGCGATACAAAATAACCATCTAAGTCAGGTGCACTACCACCTGTCAAAATACATGCGCCCTCTTTACGAGCAGACTCAATCATTTTTAGAATCTGCTGCTGTTGATTCTTGGATACTACAGGCGTTAGATCAGGGTTATCTTCACCTACTCCGATACTTAAGCTCTGTGCCAAATCAACGACTGCATTTTTTACTTCGTCATAACGGCTGCGATGTACCAGTAGCCGTGACATCGCTGAGCATACTTGCCCAGAGTTATAGAAAATACCGACCTTTACACTGCTCAATAACGTGTCTAGATCCACATCTGCTAGTGCGATGGCAGCAGACTTTCCTCCCAGCTCCATCACTGAAGGCGTTGCGCGTTCAGCAGCATCTATCAATATGCGTTGCCCAGTTGGTACTGAACCTGTAAATACAATTTGATTGGTTTCCGAATGCTTCACTAAGTGCGAGCCAACCTCTGAGCCTTTGCCGCAAAGTAAGTTCACCGCGCCTTTTGGAAAACCAGCTTTTTCGATCGCTTCAAATAGCAATGTCATAGCGATGGGCGAAACCTCAGGAGATTTTACAACCACTGCATTACCAGCGGCTAAAGCTGGTGCCAAAGAACGTGCGCAAATTGATACAGGGAAATTCCAAGGGACAATTTGTACTGATATACCCATTGGCTCGTATTGAGTAAAATTGATGTAGTCTTTGCCCAATGGCACAGATATCCCTTCAATTTTGTCTGCGATGCCAGCGTAATACTCAAAGTAACGGGCTGCTTCGATGAACTCATCACGAGCCGTATCCAAGTTTTTACCATTTTCTGAGCACAGTACTAAAGCGGCCTCTTCCGTAATTTTACGAATTTCCTCAGCTGCCTTGAGCATCCAAGTAAGACGCTGCGCTGGGCGTATATCGGTAAGCAACCCTTGGCTCACACAATGCCTTGCTCCAGCCATTGCTAGATCAGCATCCTCGATACTTGCTTGAGCAACAGTGGCATAGGGTGCACCAGTAGCGGGGTTCATCACAGTCAGTTGACAGTGTGAGTCTTTCCATTCACCATTGATATAATTAAGGTAATGTTGCATCTTATACCTCCTTTTCTAGTGCAGCTTTAGCTTGTGTGGCTAGCCATTTTTGGAAGAAATGTGTTGGTAAGTCCATCTCGGGTGAAAACACACCGCCACCAAACCCTGGAGAATGACGACCCTTTTGTAGACCTTCGACCGCCGTAATGTCTTCACTAAACACCACACGCCAAGACTCTAGCGTCGCTGTACGACAAGCTGCATAAATGTCTTTAGCAGATTCATCACTGACAAAGTACAAGCGGAGCTTTTCAGTTGTTTTTTCGGCACTGATAGGATCAATCATCATTGCAAATACATGGTCTGCCTGAATGCCCAACAGTACGTTTGGAAACAGAGCCACATATTCAGCATGACGCAACTTATCTTCTGGCCAGCTTGGAAACTTAGGTAAATGAGTACCTTGGGTATCAGACAAGTTGTATTTATAGCTACCTTGTCCTGCAAAACGGTCTTCAAACATAATGTTGTAATGGTCTTCTAGCTTTGAGTACGTGTTCAACGCTGGATGCACCCAAGGCAAATGATAGGCTTCACAGTAGTTTTCGACCGTTAACTTCCAGTTACTGTCTACCTCAATCTCTAAACCTTCACTCATATCCACACGGTGGATTTGATCGACACCATTCTCTCCCCAAAACGGCTTCCAACGCTCTAACAAAGGAGCGATATGATCTTCAAACGGTACGGCATCCCCTGATATGTTGACAAAGACCATATCCATCCAAACACTAGAACGTAATGCACGTAGACCATGGTCTTCGCATTTAAAACGCTCATCTTTGTGTTTACCTATACCGCCTACGTGCGGCGTTCCTTTTAAGTTTCCGTCTAAATCGTAGCTCCAAGAATGATACTGACAGCGAATCACACCCTGTACCACGCCTTCTTCATGAACCAATTTCATACCGCGATGACTACAAACGTTATGAAACACTTGTACCCTACCTTCACGATTACGCATCATCAATAATGGCAATCCCATAAATCCGACAGGTTTGATGTAGCCGTTTTTAATAAGGTCAGAGGCAAACCCGACACATACCCAAGTTTTGCTTAAGATGTTATCGCGCTCAAAATTGAAATACTCTTCGCTGACATAGGCAGTATTAGGCATACCACTTGCTTCAGTGATGGGGTGCAAAACACTATCTACTTGTTGGATTGAGATGCGATTGTGGTTAGTTTGGTTCATGCTGAATCTCCATATAATAAAATGACGCATACTTCCTTGCGTTGGCTGTAGCCATTCATGAGTAATGTGTACTGCTTGATGAAGATTCTGCTAGACATTGCGGAGTTTGACAAACGACTTTTCTGCTAGATATTCATGAGTTTTTGTCATGTATTTTATAGAAAGGCTCTGTATTTAATACCTACAATTGTTTTCTATTAATAAAACTCATGCATTTATGATAATAAATAGGTTGAAAGGTATGGGCACATAGCACTACTCTGAATGACCCAAACACGCAGCTGGCTACGGAAATCTAGCTGTCGTAACGTATTCAAGGAGTGATCATGCTAGCTACATCAGGCATTTTTAAAGGATTAAATCCAACCATAACGGTTGTCTCAAAAGTGTTGGTTATTGCTTTCGTATTGTTCTGTGCGCTCCAAGCAGAACAGGCAGGTGTGGTATTTGAAAGTTTTTCAACCATGTTATTGCAAAATTTTAAGTGGTTCTATGTTTTTTTGATGACGAGTGTTGTCGGCTTTCTCTTTTTCGTGATGTTCAGCCGTCTTGGGCATATACGCTTAGGTAAAGACGATGAGAAACCAGAGTTCAGCTTTATCAGTTGGATATCCATGCTGTTTTCTGGTGGTATGGGGGTTGGTCTAGTTTTTTGGTCTGCGGCCGAACCTATCTATCACTATATGAGTAATCCTTTTGCTGCCGACTTGAGTGATGAGTCGGCGAGTATGGCCATGCAGCTCACCTTCTTTCACTGGGGGTTACATCCGTGGGCAATATTCTGTATTACAGCATTAGCATTGGCTTATTTTAGCTATCGAAAAGGATTACCTTTCAGCTTACGCTCCATACTTTATCCAGTCATTGGAGACCGTATTTACGGACCCATTGGACACACGATTGATATTTTTACTATCGTCATTACAGCATTTGGTATTGCTCAATCTCTTGGTATGAGTGCTCTCCAAATCAATACTGGCTTGAGCCAAGTGTTTGGTATCGACAACAGTCTATCTAATCAGCTTCTTCTATTGGGTGTGCTATGTACGATTGCGACTTATTCTGCAGTAACAGGCGTCAACAAAGGAATGAAGTACTTATCTAACCTAAACATGCTATTAGCACTCTCTTTGATTGTCATCCTCATGGTTATCGGCCCAACTCGCTATATCCTACATACGCTGCTCGAAACCACTGGCAACTATACTCAAAACATCATAGGTATGAGTTTATGGAGTGATGCACAAAAAGACTCAGGTTGGCAGAACTGGTGGACGGCTTATTATTGGCCGTGGTGGATGACCTGGGCACCTTTTGTTGGTATGTTTGTCGCCCGCATCTCAAAGGGACGTACTATTCGTGAATTAATTGGTGGCGTACTACTCGTACCAACTTTAATCACAGCAATCTGGATGTCAGTCGTAGGTGGCTCTGCCCTAAAAGCTGAGCAAGATGCTCGCCACGTTTATGAAACGCAAGCGGCAGCATTGGTTGAATCAGGCCTACCTGCTCAAGAAGCTTTTACTGGTGGACCTATCGTTGAAGCTGTCCAGGTAGACACCACCTTTGCTTTATTTACTATGTTTGATAGCGTGGGTGGCGACACAATCGGACAGGTATTAAGTATTCTAGCTTGTATCTTACTTGCCACGTTCCTAATCACTTCCGCTGATAGTGGAACCTACGTTTTATGCTTTCTTGATGCAGAGGGGGCTCAGACTTCCCCTAAAAAAATGCGGGTTGTTTGGGGGGTATTAATCGCCATTATTGCTGGTGGATTACTCTATGCTGGCGGCCTAAAAGCCATGCAAACAGCCTCTATTATTGCCGGCTTCCCGATTTCAATCTTTCTTTTCATTATGTGTATCACTCTATATAAGAGCTTAAACAAAGAAGCAGACAGCATAGAGACTTATAATGCTCTTAATTCAAACGTTAAAACTGTGGATCAAGATCTGCCAAAAGCCGCACAATAAAATTTGCTTTACCTTATTAAAATAGAAACTCTTAGGAGTTTCTATTTTTTGACGAGTAACTTATATAGTTCTATGCTCCACCACTTTGACTGCTCATTTTATGGGGTTTGTTAAAAACTTTGTATCTGTTAGACATACATATATTTCGATTGAATTATCATCAGAGTCTTTTAGCCATAACTCATATGGCGACGTATCTTTCCAAGTGGTTATCAGTGGTTTAAGAACAGTTAAGTAGGTATTTTTCGTGCCAGAAAAGGTATCGATGATTTTTTGTCTGTTATTAACATTAACTCTATACCTATGCCAAGTGTCAGACAAATCAATGGATTAGTTCCTTTGTAACATACCTAAATGAAAGCAGTGAGAACTGACTTCTCTATCTAAAATCTACTTAACATAAAATCCGTTACGGGAACAAGATGCAGCCTTTATACTTTTTGCTGATCATCAGTGGTGACAGGACTGATTTCTGTATCATCAGCCTGAGCCCCTACCTGTGTATTTGAACCATTGTTTGAAACTGGTGTACTATTTTCATGGTCAAGTGAACGATTATTGCGAGCACGCGAAGTTTCTTCATCTTTGACTGCTTCTTTAAAACCCTTTACTGCACCGCCTAAATCTTTGCCAGCATTTTTAAGCTTAGTAGTGCCAAATACGACCACCACCACTACTAATAAAATCAGCCAATGTGTAATAGAAAAACTGCCCATAACGTGATCCTTATATTTTAAAGTCTTGATAAGACCAGTATGTGTATGTGTGCTTTAAGACCCTCTTTACCGTACAAAAATTACAGTTTCAAGCGACGCAATCTCAGCGCATTGCCAATAACAGATACTGAAGACAGACTCATCGCAGCGGCCGCTATCATTGGACTGAGCAACAGCCCAAAGAATGGATACAGAACGCCTGCCGCAAGCGGTATACCAAGCGCATTGTAGATAAACGCAAAAAACAGGTTTTGTCTGATATTTTGCATCGTAGAATGACTCAGTTTATGGGCTCTGACAATTCCCATCAGATCACCCTTCACTAGCGTGATGCCAGCACTCTCCATAGCCACATCTGTTCCTGTGCCCATGGCAATGCCAACGTTAGCCTGTGCAAGAGCGGGAGCATCGTTAATACCGTCACCCGCCATAGCCACGACCTTGCCGCTATTTTGTAGATCTTTGATAATACGGTTTTTGTCTTCTGGAGAGACGTCAGCATGTACCTCATCAATATTTAACTTACTGGCAACGGCTCTAGCAGTTATTTCGTTGTCACCTGTTAGCATGACCACCTTTAGTCCAGCCTGATGCAGTAAAGATATCGCTTCGCTAGTACTCGGCTTGATCGGATCAGCGACTGATATTAAACCAGCAGCTTGGCCGTTTACTGCTACAAACATTACCGTTTCGCCGTCTTTTCTCCGCTTATCAGCACGTTCTGAAAGCGTACTGTCAAAGCTATCAAGACGTTGCATGAATTTTGAGTTGCCTACAGCGACTTGCTTGCCATTGACCAGTGCCTGCGCGCCTTCGCCAGTGGTTGAGCTAAAATCACTGGCTTTAGCAATATCAAGAGATTTTTCTTGCGCAGCTTTAACGATAGCTTCTGCCAAAGGATGCTCGCTGGCAGTCTCTACCGCAGCGACAAGTATAAGCAGTTCATTTTCATCTAAGCCACCAAGTGCTTCGATAGCAGTGAGCTCTGGTTTGCCTGCGGTTAATGTTCCCGTTTTATCGACAACGATGGTATCGACTTTTTCCATGCTCTCTAACGCTTCAGCGTTTTTGATAAGCACACCATTCTGAGCACCCTTTCCGGTACCGACCATAATCGACATAGGCGTGGCGAGTCCTAACGCACAAGGGCAAGCGATGATTAACACTGCAATAGCGTTGACCAGCGCAAAGGCCATGGCAGGCGCAGGTCCGAAAATAGCCCAGACGATAAAAGTTATGATAGAGCAGATAAGGACAGTTGGCACAAACCACCCAGCCACTTTATCCACCAGTTTCTGTATTGGTGCGCGACTGCGCTGGGCTTCAGCAACCATTTTGACGATCTTGGACAGTACCGTGTCATCACCCACGTCAACCGCTTCAATCAGTAGGGTTCCCGTGCCGTTTACCGTGCCACCAGTAACCGTATCGCCTTTTGCTTTAGAAACCGGAATAGGTTCCCCCGTTACCATCGACTCATCGATACTGCTACTGCCTTCAAGCACAATACCATCTACAGGGAGTTTCTCTCCTGGCTTAACCCGTAATTTGTCGCCACTGATAACTTCGTCAAGGGAGACTTCTGTCTCAACGCCTTGCTCATCTACCCGCCTTGCATTTGGTGGTGCCAACTCAAGAAGAGCACGAATTGCGCCAGAAGTCTGGCTTCGGGCTTTAAGCTCTAGCACCTGACCTAGTAGTACTAACGTCGTGACAACTGCTGCTGCTTCATAATAAACACCGACTCGACCGGATGCATCCCTAAAACTGTCTGGGAAAATGCCCGGAATAAAGGTTGCTATCAGACTGAAACCAAATGCTGTGCCTACACCTATCGCAATTAGGGTAAACATATTTAGGTTGCGACTTTTTATGGATTGCCAACCTCGCACGAAGAAAGGTGCTGCTCCCCATAATACTACTGGTACCGCAAGCGCCAACTGTATCCACTGAGCAATCTGCCCAGCGATATCACCCTGACCGCCTTGAATGAAGCTGTCTAAATTTATACCTACCATATCGCTCATTGCATACAAAAACAAAGGGACGGTCAGCACGGTACAAATCCAAAAACGCCGAGTCATGTCATCGAGCTCTGAGGTATCCTCTTCACCAATAGCAACAGTCTCTGATTCAAGTGCCATACCACATATGGGACAACCACTATTCTCAATATCTCTGACTTCGGGATGCATGGGACAGGTATAAACGGTTCCGCTGTAGCCAGCTGGCACTTTATCGTACTTGCCGCCTTTTATAGAGTTTACCTTAGTACGGTCAGTATCCTTTCCATGACGGTGTGCATGACTGTCTTCATTATCATTTGAATCAGTAACCTCGCCCTCAGGTTTGAGAAACATACCGCATATTGGGCAATCGCTTTTTTCCACATCTCTCACTTCGGGATGCATAGGGCAGGTATAAACGGTACCGCTATAATTTTCCGGTACTTTGTCGTACTTACTTTCTTTAGTAGGATGGGCCTCGGTATTTGACGGACTATGACAGCTTGTATGGTCATCTTTCATTGCTACCATCTCGACAACAGTGTCTTCAGGTTTAAGAGACATTTTGCATATGGGACAGCCGCTATCTGTAACGTCTTTCACCTCTGGATGCATCGGACAGGTATAAACAGTTCCGCTGTAGCCCTCTGGCACTTTGTCGTATTTACCGCTTTTGATATGCGCTTGCTTGGCCACATGTTTCATAAAAACTACTCCTTGAAGACCATAAGTAAATATTCTGATTCAGTCATATCAACCGCTGATAGCCGTTGTCTCTACTCTTACTTTATACGCTTAATAACTTATCTAAGAATAAGACTCAATCTGGTTTACGCAGGTGTTTGAGTAGCGACATAATAATTAATATCAATATGGCCAAAAACAGTAGGGCAAATACTAAACATAGAACCATCATCCCCCAGCTCATCTCGTGCATCATCGATCCATTCATGAGGCCATCCATAGGCCCGCTCATCATACCGTGCATCATAATAATCATGATGAGTACTCCTTACTTGTTATTTCCTTAGTATAAGTAATGATATAGTACTGGCGTGTGAACATATACCTTTCAATAGGCTACTTACTTAATGATACCTAATACAGAGTGCTCAGAATTTGTGACTGTTTATTCCAACTCATCAATTAACTGTTTCATTTCATCAATTTCACGTTTTTGTGCTTTTATAATATCGTCAGCAAGCTGCTGTACACGCGGATCTTCAATATCAGCACGACTACTGGTGAGAATAGCAATCGAGTGATGCGGTATCATCGCTTGCATCCAATCGACCTGATCCACAGTTGCTTGTGATCTAACGCCCCAAATACCGACGGCAAACATTAATACGCTTAGACCATAGACCATCAAATTGACCTTGGTCTTCTTATACATATTGGTCATAAATGCCAACATGACCACTGCCATACCAGCACCCATGTAGAGCGCCATATAAGCTCGGGTTTCACTAAAATAAATATGATCCCATTCATAAGTATTGAAATACATCATGATGTACATCACAATCGTAGACGTCACAATCATCAGGGTGAACTTTACATACGGGTTCATGCCCTGTTGATGATTCATGGTGCTTTGATCTGAAGTATTCATAGTATATCTCCTATTATTTTAATAATATTAGAACCAGAATTTGACCCCCGCAGTCAAACTACTGCTATCAACCGATTCATCTTCTTGACGTCGTTGACCACGAGCCTTGCCAAGCGCTGTCTCATAACTAAAGCCTACATAAGGTGCTAGCTGGCGACTAAACGTCTCATAAGTCAGCCTAACCTCAGCTTCCATCTCATTAAAGCCTTTGGTAATGTCATTATCATGGTCATCTTTACT
>NZ_QJSU01000002.1 GCF_003217155.1 Psychrobacter fozii | reverse complement strand
CAGTCTGGTATCGGCCGTGAGAACCATTTGATGATGCTGGATCATTATCAACAAACCAAGAACATGCTGGTGTCTTACGATCCTAAAAAAATGGGATTCTTTTAAACTCATTGAAGTAAAGTTTTTAAAGGGTGGTGATTAATATATTAGTGAGTCAGGTCTGTAAATCTAAGAGCAGGCTTGACGCATTGATGTTTTATCAATCTTAAGGTTACTTTGATGAGAGCTTGCCAGTTCATTATTCATTGGCTGAGCTTTGGAGAATACCATGCCTAAAAATGCTAATGGCCAGATGAATGGCGCAGCAGGAAGCACTCAGGCTGAAAAAGACTATTTTGCTAAAAGACAACTCAAACAAGGTGCAGTCGGCTGGGTACTATTAATAGGCCTTGGTGTTGCCTATGTCATTTCTGGGGATTTTGCAGGTTGGAACTTTGGGCTTGCTCAAGGTGGTTGGGGTGGGATGTTTGTTGCCACCATTGTGGTCGCTATAATGTATCTTTGTATGTGCTTATCTATGTCAGAAATGGCGACAATGTTGCCTACCGCAGGTGGTGGTTATAGCTTTGCCCGAACTGCCTTTGGTCCTTTGGGCGGTTATTTAACGGGTACAGCAATTTTAATCGAATACGCTATTGCACCAGCTGCTATTGCCGTATTCATCGGTGCCTACTGTGAGTCTTTATTTGGCATTGGTGGGTGGATGGTATATCTAGCTTGCTATATTGTCTTCATAGCCATTCATTTGAAAGGTGCTGGTGAAGCTTTAAAAATCATGTTTGGTATCACCGCTATTGCTTGTATCGCACTGGGTGTATTTATAGTAGCAATGATTCCTCATTTCGACAGTAAAAACCTTTTTGACATTGCAGTTGGCAATCAAGCAGGCGCAAGCTCATTCTTACCATACGGCTATATCGGGATTTGGGCCGCTGTGCCATACGCTATTTGGTTCTTTTTAGCGGTTGAAGGTGTGCCCTTAGCCGCTGAAGAGGCCAAAGACCCAGCTAAATCTTTACCACGTGGATTGATTGGCTCGATGCTGATACTCGCAACATTTGCCATTCTTATCCTATTTTTGGGACCAGGAGCAGCTGGTGCTGATGCGTTAAAAGACTCAGGCGCACCCTTAGTAGATGCTTTAGCGTCTGTATATGGAAGCAATTCTTGGTTAGCAAGTTTTGTAAATTTTGTTGGTTTGGCTGGTTTAATTGCGAGTTTCTTCTCGATTATTTATGCCTACTCTAGACAGATCTTCGCCTTGTCTCGTGCAGGATACCTACCTAAAAAACTATCATTAACGAACAATAATAAAGCCCCCTATTTAGCGCTTATCGTTCCTGGGGTCATAGGCTTCCTGTTATCACTTACCGGTGAAGGTGACTTGCTTATCCTGATGGCTGTGTTTGGTGCGACCGTTTCGTATGTCCTAATGATGGCATCTCATATTAAATTACGTTTATCTCGGCCTGATCTTGCTCGTCCTTATAAAACACCCGGTGGCATTTTCACTTCAGGCATCGCTTTAGGTTTAGCATTACTTGCTGTAATAGCCGGATTGATGGTAGATCCTAAAGTCTGGTTTATGGCCGCTGGTATTTATGTCGTATTTATTCTTTATTTCGTTATATTTAGTCGGCATCATTTAGTCAGTGGTACACCTGAAGAGGAGTTCGCGCAAATAGAAGCTGCAGCAGATGAATTGAGTTAAAAGCACTAATTATAAAGTCACTGATTATGATGTTGTATAAGTTAATTAAATACTTCTCACATGACTTTAAGTTTGAGCTAAATTGAAACTTAAGGTCATGATAATTTGAAATACATAATAAATAGTTTCGTTAGCAACTCACATATTAGAACTAATTAATATGATGATGAAATCAAGGTGGTTAACATGGCATATAAACATACCGTAGGACAGCGAAGCTACCAATTTAAAGACTTAAAAACCTTGCTAGCAAAAGCATCGCCAAGGCGTTCAGGTGATGAACTAGCTGGAGTAGCAGCCAGCGATGCAACTGAGCGCGTAGCAGCGCAAATGGCGTTAGCAGACTGTTTATTAACTGACTTTTTAGAGGACTTTTTATTACCCTATGAGACAGATGAAGTCACTCGCCTCATCATGGCACAGCACGACCCTCAAGCGTTCTCTAAAATATCCAGCTTTACTGTTGGAGACTTAAGAGACTGGCTGTTGGGAGAGTCAGCAACCACAGAAACCATATCCGAATTAAAATATGCCTTTACACCTGAGATGGTAGCAGCCGTCAGTAAGATAATGCGTGTACAAGATCTTATCTTGGTAGCAAAAAAATGTCGCGTCGTCACTAAATTTCGTAATACTATCGGTCTAGAAGGTTCGTTATCCACACGCTTACAGCCCAATCATCCAACCGACGATCTATTGGGTATTTCTGCAAGCATCATTGATGGATTGATGTATGGCAATGGTGATGCGGTCATTGGGATTAACCCTGCTACCGATAATATTCAGAACCTGTCTGAACTATTGAAACTACTAGACCATGTAATCTCCGAATATCAAATCCCTACTCAATCTTGCGTTTTAACCCATATCACGTCCGCTATACAGTTAATCAATAAAAACGTACCAGTCGATTTGGTTTTCCAGTCCATCACAGGTAGTGAAAAAGCGAATACCAGCTATGGCATAAACTTAGCGATGTTAAGAGAAGGGTATGACGCTGCCACGAGTCTCAATCGTGGCACGGTAGGTCAAAATGTCATGTATTTCGAAACAGGTCAAGGTAGTGCATTATCCAGTAATGCTAACTTTGGTGCTGATCAGCAGACGCTTGAGGCCAGAGCTTATGCTGTGGCTAGAGAGTTTAAACCCTTATTGGTTAATACCGTGGTTGGTTTCATCGGGCCTGAGTATCTCTTCGATGGCAAACAGATCATTCGAGCAGGATTAGAAGATCATTTTTGTGGCAAGCTGCTTGGCGTACCCATGGGCTGTGATATTTGTTATACCAATCACGCTGATGCAGATCAGGACGATATGGATACGTTACTGACGTTGCTTGCCAATGCTGGCATTAACTTCATCATGGGTATTCCCGGCTCAGACGATGTCATGCTGAATTATCAGACGACTTCATTTCATGATGCTCTATACATTAGACAACTTCTTGGTCTTTCCCCTGCCCCTGAATTTGCGCTTTGGCTGAGTAATAATGACATCTATACCCAATCTGGCAATAGTATCAATTGGTCAGACAAACCGTCAGCCTTACTGTCAGGGATAATGGGCAATTAGCTTACTTAAGCGAGAGTATAGAAAACGTCGATACACTATAAAGAGAAATGCTATGTCCATTGATTACTCACCAAATAAGACATCACTGACTGTCAAAGAGCATGTCAAATCGAATACAAACAGTGCTAGTGATTTAGTGCATTTAGATCCTTGGGAAAAATTAAAACAATATACAGACTCTAGAATTGCTTTGGGACGCGTTGGCTGTAGTGTCCCCACTAAGCCCTTGCTCAAGTTTCAGCTTGATCATGCTGAGGCTAAGGATGCTGTATTGCAGGACTTAAATGTTGACTCTTTAGTCGTGAAGCTTTCTGAGCACTGCCGTTCATCTATAGTCGAGCTAGATTTAGAACTGTTTGCAGAGAGTTCAGATCAGACAAACCGTCAAGATGATCAGATGAATGATAGCTTAGAAATATTGAGAGTCACCAGCCAAGCGCAAGATAAATCTGAATATCTTAAACGGCCAGATTGGGGCAGACTGCTTAGTATGGAATCCGCTAAGCAATTGGAAATATTCGGTAAGGACAAGTCCTACGATGTTGCTATTGTTATGGGAGATGGCTTATCAGCGAGAGCGATATCTGAGAATGCTCCCAAACTTGTTGCAGAACTAATCTCCCTTTTTAATGATAAAGGTTGGACTATCGCACCCTTAGTCATTGCGACAGGTAGCCGTGTCGCCTTAGGGGATGAGGTCGCAGAGCGTCTTCATGCCAAAATGCTGGTCATGCTGATTGGAGAGCGACCAGGTTTGAGCTCTCCTGATAGCTTAGGTATTTACTATACTTGGGATGCTCAATCTTCGAGTCATGATGCTATGAGGAACTGCATCTCTAATGTGCGCAGTGCTGGCCTGCCAACCAGAGTGGCAGCAAGCCGTCTCTTAGCATTAATGGAAAAATCTTATGAGCTTAAGCTATCTGGTGTTGAGCTAAAAGATGAGCAGGAACTACCGGTATTAGATCAAGGTCAAACAACGATCAAGCTACTATGATGACGAAAAAGATATCATACAATTTAACCGAAAATTCGAATAACACAGGCTGATGTTACAATGGCTCGGCTGTCGTAAGCATTGAGATATTTCATGTCAATAGAATAGTTCGCTAGGTATAGAAATGCCTGCTTGATCGCATAGACTTCAAAGGTTGTACATATCGTTTCAAGAGCGATCATAATACGCTGAAAGATATTTAGGTGTGAGTTATACACACTAGTAGATAAAGCGATTAAAATGGTGGCAGTGTACACAGGTTAGTATTTTTAAGATAATTACAGAGGTATGCTCAACTTTGGACAATAACCGTATAAGATATTAAAAAAGGCGCTACTCATTTAAGGAAGCGCCTTACCAAATGCTCTTACAAATATTAAACGGCTGAAGTAACTTCATCTTTTCGCAGAGTAAGAACCTCATAGCCATCAGATGTGACAGCAATTGTATGTTCCCACTGCGCAGATAACTTTTTATCGTTGGTAATTACTGTCCAGCCATCTTTTTTGACTTTAACTTTAGCCTTACCTTGATTGATCATAGGCTCAATGGTGAATGTCATACCTTCTTCTAGGACTAGACCTTTTCCCAAATGTCCGTAATGAAGTACTTGCGGTTCTTCATGCATTTCACGTCCAATACCATGACCACAATGCTCCCGCACTACAGAGTATCCCTGTTTCTCAGCATAACTTTGAAGAGCATGACCAACATCACCTAGCGTCGCTCCAGGTTTCACTGCTCTTATTCCTTCGCACATAGCTTCATAGGTCTTATCAACCAAACGTTTTGCAAGGGGCAACACCTCACCTATCAAATACATTTTGCTAGAATCGGCAATAAAACCACCTTGTTCTAGGGTAATATCCACATTCACAATATCACCTGATTTAAGTATTTGCTGGTCTGAAGGAATACCATGACAGACCACGTTATTCACTGAGGTATTTAATGCATACCGATAGCCATACTGACCTTTACTGGCTGGGCGTGCACCTAACTGATCGACAATATAGCGTTCGGCAAGATCATTAATATCCATCGTAGAGATACCGACTGTGATTTTTTCGTCGAGATAATCAAAGACAGAAGCTAGAAGCCTTCCTGACTCGCGCATGATTTCCAATTCCGCTGCATTTTTAAGTATCACCTTATCCATCTATAAGGTTCCTTATATTAATATCAGCTTGTCTCATTTGCTCATTGATAATTTGGTTATAAGACATATTGGGATTAGATTCAGCAAGCATTCCTATCTTGATCCAATATTCAGCTTGTGCGTTGATAGAGCGCACCATGACTGAGCTTGCTTTGCGAATTTCTTCGTGCAGCTCATCACCAATTTTAACAATACCCATATAAAGCTCTTAATATACGAAACGTATATGAATCGTATACCTATTTTTATTTAGTTGCAAGAAGTAGTAAGTTAATGCAATGGAATAGTTTTTTATTGCCTATTAGGCTATGTCCTACATGAGCTGGTCATATACAGCTTCTAATCAATTAGTTGAAGCCATAAAAAAAAGCTGAATAATCAGCTCCTTTTCGACACTTTCCTTTAACTGCGCTAACTTACAGCCATCACGCCTTATCGTAGCCCTTAATCAGCACTGGTCACGTCACGAGTCGTTGAGCCATTTCTTATATAACCTTGCTGGTTATGACTTGCATCGCTTGTCATTAACAGATAAAGCTCTCTAGCCATATCAACGTTAATCTAAGTATTTGTAAAAGAAATAAAAGAGACGCCAAAGTTCTAAAATACAAACAATTCTAGGCGAATAGTTTAGATAAATTTAATTATCATTTTCTTAAATATTAATATATAGAGTTATTAGCTATAAACATAGGATACTAATCAAACCTTTATCGTGCAATATCGTAACAACTACATTACAATGCAGTGACAAAAACGACAAACGGTATAAATTAGATGATAATCGGTATATATTTTGTAATATCTGTACTGAGGTAAGCATTTTGTATTACTTGAACCTGCGATTTACACTATTTGTCGAGATCTAGGTCAATCATCAATTTAATATTTTCTATACCTCACTGAAATATTCAAAATATTTATACTCTCTGGAGAACTACCATGACATTTAACAAACAACTACTTACCGCTGCATTTCTCACTGTTGGTGGATTAACGGCTATGTCTAGCGCGAATGCTGCTGATTCTGACACTTTTACCGTTACGACAACAATTGACGCTAGTTGTTCAGTAGTAACTGATGCTGCCAATATTGATTTTGGGACCATTACAGCCAATACTGCTGCTGCAGATGGAACGATTACGAATAAAGTAACTTCTGGCACTGGTATCGCAGTAACGTGTTCTAGTGGTTCGCCTTATGCTATTAAGCTAGCAACGCTTAGCAATCCAGATAGCACTATCGGTGAAGGTGTTCTGAAGGGAACTAACACTAACGCTCAGACTATCGCTTATAAGTTAGGATCCACTAGTACGGGTACAGCTTGGGGTAGTCTTGAAACTAACGATGTGACTGGTACAGGAACTGGTTTATCTACGCCTATTTCACACCTTGTATACGCCTCAATAACGGGCAGCACTGACGTTAAAGAAGATACATATACCGATACCATTACTGCTTCTATCACTTACTAATAATGATGCTAAGTCTTTGGTTACGCCGTATCGCTAGACCTGTGATTGTCTCCACCTTGCTCCTGTCGTCTGGTTTGGCAGTAGCGAGCGGCTTGCAGGTCTCCCCCATCTCCTTAAGCTTACAAGCTCGGGAGAAAGCCAGTGGTCTGACCCTTAGCAATTCTGGTAACGATGTGCTACATGCGCAAGTGCGTGTGTATCGATGGCTACAGGATGAAAAGGGTGATCAGCTCACGCCGTCGCGAGGACTATTGGCCAGTCCACCCATGATTGAGGTAAAACCGGGTGAGAGACAACTAATCCGCATCATCCGTGCAAAGGCACCACCACAGGGTACTGGCGCGGTAGAGGATGCTTATCGTATTGCAGTTGATGAAATACCTGTTAAGTCTGTCAACCAAACGACAGGCTTACAGTTTGCGCTCAGCTACTCCCTACCCGTCTTTGTCCAGCCAGCTGGGGTGACTAAGACCAGTCCGAAGTTGCAGTGGAGTACGCATCTGCAATCGGATGGCAAAGCGATAAAACTTCGTGTCAGCAATAGTGGAAATGGCCGTGCCCAATTGTCTGCACTCAGTTTTGTGGATACGGCGGGTAATAGTACGGTGATTAATCCGGGGCTGCTAGGTTATGTTTTACCTAGCGCTACTATGAACTGGACGCTGAAAATACCGCCCTCTGTACTGACCACAGGTGGTAAATTCAAGGTTATGATGAATGGCATTCAAACGACACCAGACGTCACGATGGGCACGTCCATTCGTTAACGCAATTTTTCTACAGTGCGTGGCAGTATCAGCCAGCCACGCCGTAGAACTCAATGATATCACTCCTACAGACATTGACGACAGCGAACTTACCAAGCTCAACCTAGACAGCTACACCTCTGACGATAAAGATGGATTAGATCTGTATCTGGACGTCACTCTAAATGGTGCTAGTGCAGGCTTGACGCATTTCTACTACCGTGACGATCAACTCTGGGCCAGTACTGCCATCCTACAACAGCTTGGCTTTATATTACCTTCCGATACGACCGAAGCTATACTGCTAAATAGCTTACCTGATCTCAATATTGATTATGACGCTCGGCAGCAAACCGTGAGCCTTATCGCGCCTTTAAGTATGCTCAACCTAGACACCACCGTCCGTAGCACGCGTACCAATAAGCGCCCGCAGCCTATATCATCTTCTGGCATGTTACTAAACTATAATATTTATGGCACCCAAACTCAAAACAGTGCTAAAAACCTAAGCGCTTATACCGAGGTACGTGCGTTTAATACGCTTGGTGTACTGAGCTCTACGGCCTTAACCACTGCCAACCGTCCTGCCGATAATAGTACTCATGATAATAGTAACTGGGATAGTCGTAACATGCGTCTAGATACTAGCTGGAGTCAGTCATTTCCAGATAAGCTAATTACGGTTCGTGCAGGCGATATCATTACAGGTGCACTGTCATGGACACGACCCACGCGTCTAGGTGGTCTACAGATTGGCACCAATTTTGCCCTCCAACCCTATAGGTCAACCACGCCTTTGCCTTCTTTTTTTGGCACAGCCACCCTGCCATCAGCGGTAGAGCTTTATGTCAATGGTCTCAAACAATACAGTGGTGATGTACCTGCCGGACCATTCGAGCTCAATACAGCGCCGAGCTTCAGTGGTGCAGGCACTGCCCAGCTGGTCGTAACCGATGTATTAGGGCAAAGTACGACACTGAATTTCTCTTTATATGATGCGCATCGCTTACTACAGCCCGGTCTGTCTGACTGGTCCATAGAGCTTGGCGCAGTGCGTGAAAATTATGGCATTCATTCTTTTGATTATGGTAGCGCTGTTGCCGCTAGTGGTACGTGGCGTTATGGCGTGAATGACCGCTTTACCGCAGAAACTCATGCTGAAGTCACTAATGGGCTCAGTAATGCGGGTGTTGGTGGCACGTGGCTGCTTGGTAGATCAGGCGGTATACTATTCGCCTCACTAGCGGGCAGCGAGAGCCAAGGTCAAGATGGCATACAATACAGTACAAACTACTCATGGAATAACAGTCGCTTCAATATTGGTATAAATGCCATGGGTACTATTGACGATTACCGCGATGTGGGCACGCAATACGGCTCTGCCCCTGCTCGTCGAAGTGAGCAAATCTCAACCGGTTATAGCACGCAGTCTTTGGGCCGTTTTGGTGTGAGTTATAATCAGGTAGCGCAGGCCGAGCATGAGACCACACAATTTGCTAGCACCTACTGGTCTAAATCCTTTGGTCGCAGATTAAGCTTAAGCGCCAACTACAATCACGATATCAATGATTCTGCTAATAACAGCGCCTCTCTTAGCGCATCCTTATCACTGGAGCGCAATATTTCATTGAGTAACAGTGTACAGCACACCGATAATAGCACCGTTTTTTCATCTGATGTGTCACGGCCCGCCCCGAATGCAGGTGGTATCGGATGGCGGGCACAAGCGCGTCACAGTCTAGAAGGTAGTACAGAGAGAAAGAACAACACTGATGGCCTTGCCGAGCTGAATTACCTTGGGCGCTACGGTCAAGTACGAGCGGGCATCAGTAACAACAATGGTGACTACGCAAGCTATGCAAATGCTACAGGTGCCGTAGTTACGATGGGTGGTGGCTTGTTTGCTGCTCGACAGATAAATAGTGGCTTTGCCGTAGTTTCTACAAATGGTATCGCCGATATACCTGTCTCTTTACAAAACAGTCCCATCGGCACGACCAATAGTCAAGGTCTATTATTGGTAACACCACTGAATGCCTATCAAGAAAATAAGATTGGCATTGACCCTATGCAACTGTCCGCAGATCTACGTATTGACAAAGTAAACATAAATGCCACGCCGACCGAGCTTGCCGGCATTCTTGTCGATTTTGATATCACGCCGGTACGCTCAGCATCTGTCGTATTAGTAGATAACAATGACCAACCACTACCGCTTGGCAGTCAAGTGCGCCAGCTTAGCAATAAAGATGTACCAACGACGGTTGTTGGTTTTGACGGAGAGGTGTATCTCGACACACTTGATAAACATAATGTACTAGAGATAACTACCCCTTCTAATGATATCTGCACTGTTAGTTTCGATTATTCCAAGCAAGGTGATGAGATTCCTCTCATCGGGCCCTTTATCTGCCAAAAGGTACAATCATAATGAAATTACGTCAATGGCATTACGGATTATTGTTGCTGCCAATCGTGTTGTGGTTATCGATAAATAGTGCGCATGCTGATATCACTTGCACAGCAAGCATGAATACCGGTACTGTTAATATCAGTAACACTATTACTCCTTCTAACGCTAACAATGCACAAATTACTGGCACCTTAACTTATAGCTGTACCAACAATGCCTTATCGGAAAGGTATGCTTCGGTCTGCCTTGGTGTTGATGGTGGCGACTACAACAGTGCCATTCTTCACCCACGTTATATGACTGGGCCTAACGGTTCCAAACTAGCATTCACTATGACATTGCCGAACGGTGCTCTTTGGGGAAATGATAATGACTCTGTATACAAACCTAACTCCTTTCTCATCCCACCAAATACAACGGTTACTGGCCACGTAGTTATAAACGTATCATTACTACCAAATTTTGGAAATACTGTTGCTTCCCAAGGGGTTCACAGTAGTGACTTTAGTGGTAACCACACTACATTAACGTACCAATCTCACATCGACCAGACTACATCTGATTGCGAAAAAAGTCCCTATGAACAACGTGATTTTCCGTTTAAAGTCCAAGCTACCGTGATTAACGAGTGTAAAATAAACACTACATCTGACATCATCCTAGGTAGTCGACCAGCAAGCGCTACCAGTTTTATTGGAAGTAACAACAGGGCTATTGACATGACTTGTACCAGTGGCGCTCTTTATAACATCGGTTTAGCACCATCGAATGGTGATGTTACTGGTCGAGGCGTTATGATCGACACGGGTAGCAACAACTATCTACTCCCTTATCAGCTACTCTCAAACTCGTCAGGAAGAGTATGGGGCAACAACGGTAGCACTTATGCCACTTTAACCAATGGTGTCACTGGCGAGGGCAATGGCACGGCTCAATTACATACGGTATATGTTACAGTGCCGAACTCTGATGTTAAACCTGCTAGCTATTCTGATACGGTAACGGTTCATGTAAACTATTAGTGCCTTACTTTGTTTATCTATTTATATTATCGTTTAGAAGGTAACTTGCATAATACAGATATCACAAAACCAGTAACTAGTGGCAGCATGAATCTGTTGCGACTAACCACGGCTGGCATCACTTTTCACAGGATACAACTCATTCACTATATCTTCGCTATCGATGCCAAAACATGAGTTCACATAGCCAAGCTTAGCCATTTCCTCTAGTGCAACTTGATCAAAGCCATGTTCGCTAAATCATGTATCAATAGTTCCAGCATCTTGTACTGCCTGCTTTGAGTTCACGTCACCATGCAATTTTAAACCTACAAAGTAACTCGGTGTGCGATAGCTTTACATGGTGCTTTTACCTCTGAGTGTTAGTCGCAATAGCAAGCATGACAGCTTATTGTCTGACACCGCCGCAAAGTAGCTAAACCTGTATCACCTTGATATGCTTCTTTGAATGCTAGCCTAGCTCAGCAGATAAAAATGGCAGTAATGGTGTCGACGTATTTTTTGAGGCTAATGTGTTAGATTCGGTACTGCATCTTGCAAATAAATATATATTAGTTACGAAGTTAGTATAAAAATAATATATTACATGAAAATCAGAAAAATCAATTACTTGAGTATATAAAACAGCACCCCATTACTGATACCAATATTAAAACAAAAAAACCTCCTTATATGGAAGTTTTTTATGCCGATAATATTTACTGCGATACTTACATCGCTGTTTCATATTGCATGACAGCACATATCTTAATCGGTACGGCAAACCTCCATGGCATGCCAGCGCTGCAATAAAAATACCCGTCACTATATGACACAATATACGCCGTAAAATCATTACCACAATGATCCATCATGGCGCGTTCATCATTTTCATCACAAACTGCACACCATATATCCTGATCACCTCGTGCTAGCATTGCCCGTGTTAAATCACTCCCTTTTAATTCGTTGTACATCATCAGCTCCTTAGTCATTCTAAACCCTCTAAAAACAAAGTGTTCTTAAAGCATTGATTCCAATATTACCGAATCTTCTATTTTGATATGAGCGATAAGCAACGTCTTTTTTTGAGTGAGAATTAAGATGCGCAAAGCATTGCTTATTGTTTAATAGTCGTATATTAGCGCGGATAATATATTGTAAAACACCGGAAGCAAAACTGTAACATATAAACGTAAAATTCATGACAAACGGTGAAGTTGTTACGACAAATGGTGCAACTAAACAAATAATTTTTAGATAAACTATATTTAGACTGAGTAATAGAAAACACATGTTCACTAAACAACGCTAGATAAAATTATTATTATTCTCCAACCCTATGATATATAAGATTTGTAGTAGATTATATTATCTATATGGCTCCACCACATTGCCCAACAATTTATTGTAAAGTCTTATCTTAAAACCTAGCTTTTCATCATAAATCGAAGCAGTCAAATCAGGTACAATAATGATTATGACAACCTCTATAACGCCTAATTCTCGGAAAATTATTCATATAGATATGGATGCTTTTTATGCCAGCGTGGAGCAGCGTGATTTTCCTGAATTACGAGACAAGCCATTGGTCGTTGGTGGCGATCCGAATGGTCGCGGTGTCGTCGCAGCAGCCAGTTATGAAGTACGTAAATTTGGTGTACGTTCTGCCATGTCTTGCTATGAAGCACGAAAACGCTGTCCAGAAGTAATTTTTGTGAGACCACGTTTCGAAGTTTATCGAGCAGTTAGCGATGAGATTCGCCGTATTATGTACCTCTTAACCCCAAACGTTGAGCCATTATCGCTAGATGAAGCCTATCTAGATGTCACAGGACTGGAAGTCCATAAGGGCTCAGCGACGTTGATGGCCAATTGGCTGAGAGCTCAAATACTAGAGCACACAGGACTGAAAGCGTCTGCCGGCGTCTCATTTAACAAAATGCTGGCCAAAATTGCTTCAGATATCAATAAACCCAATGGCATTGCGATTATCACGCCAGCAGATGCCAATGCCTTTATTAGCACCTTACCTATTGAGCGCTTTCACGGTATCGGTAAAGCAACTGCTAAGCGCCTACATGCGATGGGCGTGAACGTTGGTGCCGATCTACGGCAGACGCCAGCAGCAGTATTGGTACAGGAATTTGGCAAACGCGGTCAGTTTTATCATGACATCGCACATGGACGTGATGAGCGCGCTGTCAAGTCTGAGCGCATGCATAAATCCATTGGCTCAGAGACTACCTTTAAAGACAATCTAACGGATGATAATGCGTTACGAGTACAGATTTATGAGCAGAATGAAGATGCTTTTAATCAAGTACAGAAAAAACAGCTAATCGCCTACACCATTACGCTCAAAGTTAAATATGCAGACTTTACTCAAATAACACGCTCTCACACCTTATCAACTGCTTTTGATAGTGCCAAATCTGCGCACTATTGGTTAGACAAGCTGTTTTTAGATATTCCTCGTGAGTTGCCCATTCGTTTAGTGGGTGTCACCTTCTCCTCCCTTGCACCCGCTGCACAATTACTGCCTCAGTTAAATTTGTTTGAATAACTTCATAGGCGACTGGTATTAAACAGTTCTTTCGATGATTATTAATAGTAACTGATAGCAACTATTTATATTATTTCTTAGGCTATTGTTCGAAGTAGCTGCCTTACTTATATGCGCACGAGTCGTTATTAAACTGTCCTTTCACAATCTCATTTCTGCTACAATTACATCAAAATTTATATTCATTTAAAGACTCATTATGACCGACATACATGCTGTAGACTCTGAAACCAACGCCTTAATTGATACTAATAAAGATAACGATACCTTAGATTACTTAAGCGTTGATGATTACGATTATGAGTTGCCGGATAGCCTGATTGCACGCTATCCGTTGTCGCAACGTTCTGCCTCCAAACTACTATACTTGCCTGCTGACCAACAGAAAACTATTACTGTAGAGGATCGTTTATTTGCTGAGCTGCCTGACTTGTTAAGTGCTGGAGACCTCATCGTGTTCAATGACACTAAAGTGATGAAAGCACGATTATTCGGTCAAAAAGACACTGGTGGTAAACTTGAAGTGCTCATTGAGCGGTTGGTCGGTATTTCGGACTTGGATACAGCAACGTTGCATTTAGAGGACATGACTGATAAGCCAATCAATCAAGAGCATATTGCGCTTTGCCATGTAAAAGCCAGTAAAGCACTTAAACTTGGACAACGCTTGCAACTCGCCGATGGTCATATGAGTGCGACTATGATTGGTCGTCAAGACAATTTATTTATCTTAGCTTTTGATGCGCCTATCTTGCCGCACTTAGAGCTTTATGGTGAGTTGCCTATCCCGCCCTACTTTGAACGCCATGCTGACGATACAGATAATGCTCGCTATCAAACGGTCTTTCATGACCCAACCAAGCTTGCAAGCGTAGCAGCGCCTACTGCAAGCTTACATTTTGATGACTTAGTACTCAGTAAACTGACTGAAAAAGGCATCCATACTGCCTTTGTCACTTTGCATGTCGGCGCTGGTACATTTGCGCCTGTAAAAACTGACAACTTACTCAATCACACCATGCATAGTGAATATGCGCATCTACCACAAGCCACTGCCGACCTAATCAATCAAACGCATGCTAATGGTAAGCAAGTTATCGCTATTGGTACGACGGTTACCCGCGTGCTCGAAACAGCTTATCAAAAAACAACCAATGATGGACAGGCGCTATCTAGTTGGTCAGGCGACACTGATATATTTATTTACCCAGGATTTAAGTTTGGTGTGATAGACAAACTGTTAACCAACTTTCATTTACCCAAATCCACATTACTAATGCTAGTGTCTGCATTTTCGGGTAAAGACATGATAGAGCATGCTTATCAACATGCTATTAAAGAGCAATATCGCTTCTTTAGTTATGGCGATGCAATGCTACTTGAAAAAAAATAAGCTTAAACATTACTTAAACATTTTTTGTATTGTTCACAACAGTTGTGAAATAAACTGGTAAACTAAGCGGTATTTTGTTATAACAGCAAAGATAACTTATATTCTAAAGGGCGGCACATGTCTGGTCATTTATCTCATCGTTTGACTAATATACATCGCGCGGTATCGGTGGCACTACTTTATTCTGTAGGTTATGCCGCCTTAGTGTCGAGTGCACAAGCGGCAACGATAGGAAAGACTGTCGTTACTTCTGTTCAGCATGAGCCTCTGGTAGCGAGCATTGCTGTTTCAGATATTAGAGCAGCTGACTTTTCAGCAAGCTTGGCAAACTCTACTATCTATCAACAGATGGGTCTTACCCAGACTGACTCAATGAGTGTACGCTTTCAGCCTACTTCAGCGACCAGTGGTCAAGTATTTATAACGACTTCGCAGCCAGTATCTAAGCCTTTTGCCGATGTAGTTCTGACTCTAAATGATAAAGGTCAACACAATGTTATTCCTAAGACATTGTTGATGCCGCTTAATGATAATGTGCCTGTTGAAGCAACTAAGAATACCGTTACTGGCGCAAAAAAACCAAGTTTACCAAGTGTATCCGCAAGTATTGCCGAGCCATTAACCGTCAGAAAAGGTGCGCCACCACCGTTTATATCAGCGCCTAATGTATCAACGAGCGAGTTAGTTGCCTCTAAATTGCCAGCGCCGAGCATGCAGTTACCTACCGTGGGTACTGCGGCGCAAAGCACCAATCTTGCTTATGCACCGAGTCGTTTGGATAACGGTCGCCTGAGCAATAGCGTTGAGACAAATAATACCAATACTAACGACAATAAGCCGAATTCAGCAAGCCGATTAGACAATGGTCGTTTGAGTGCAGATAAGAATGTTACGACAATCGGCACCAATAATACCGACCTTAATGAAAATAAAAATACATCGATTACAGCGCTCACTGACAAAAAATTCGATATTTTAAATATACAAATCACCCGCCAAATACAGCCAAGTAGCAAGTCAGATAACGGCTTAATGACTGCTGTGCCTATGATGCCCGCACCAAACGATAAGAAAGCAAACATATCAATGCCCGATCTAGACACTAGCAATGGCATCACTACCGCTACTCCGATGAATAATATACCTGCTAACATTGCTGCACCTGCATCGCCTAACACCAATGTTGCCAACAGTGCCTCTGACAATACGGCAAGCAGTACTGCGGCTGCCCAGTATCAGGTACAGCGCAACGATAGCCTATGGGTCATTGCTCAGCAGATAGCACAAGAAAATGATCTCGATGTGCAAACCGTGATGAAACAGATTCAATCACAAAACCCTGATGCTTTTATTAACAAAGATGCCGATCAATTAAAAGCAGATGCCAAGCTTAGCTTACCTAGCTATGATGTCGTGCCATCACAACAGAAATTAGAAGCAGCTATTAGTGCACAAAGACGATATAACCGCAGAGCAAATACACCAGTGGTGAAAAAAACAGCTAAGACACCAGCTAAAAAAATTGCTGAGAAACCTCAAGCAACGAAACAACGTAAAAAACCAATGATTACGAAGACACAAACATTACCAAAAGCACAGTTTTCTGTGCTAGCTCCTGGTCACAATGGCAGTGCAGATGGTACTCAAGCGAAATCTGCTTCGGCAACAGGTAATGGTCTTAGTACAGACGTATTGGCAACACTCAAGGCATCAAGAGAAAAAGCGGCCTTACAAGCTCAGCGCTTGTCAAAAACCAGTAGTGTCCTTGATAGCTATACTAAAAAAATTCAACTACAGAACCAAAAACTGGCTGAGCTACAAGCTCGTCTCAAAAAACTACGCAATCAATAATTGCCTGACTAATCAATGCAATACGCCGTGATCATAGGCGTGGGAGTAACTATGGACAACATGCTATATATCATCGCTGGATTGGTACTTATTCTACTAGTAGTTGGTTTAGTACTGCGCAAAAACAAAGCGCAAAAATCCTCACCACAACCATTTGCAAAGTCGGAGCAAAACGCTGCTACGACAACTCCGGACCATGGTTCTCCTACCCAAAGCACTAAAGCTGAAGATAAATTCAATCATATCATGATTGCGCAGCGTTTTATGGATCAACAACGCTATGACAAAGCGATTGAGACACTCAATCGTGGCCTAAGAGATCAACCAAATGATGGTGAATTATCGCTCAAGCTGCTTAGCATATATGCGACCATCAATCAGCCAGAAAACTTCAATAAAGTTTATGATGCCATCAAAACGCAAAGCGACCCAAAGAGTGTCGCTCTAGCCGACGAGTTGAAAGCTTTATTTTCTGAAGAGCAGAATCAAGTCGCGGCAAAAGAGGCACCAGTAGAAGATAATAGCGGTTTTGAAAGCATAGATTTTGACTTACCAACTAGCCAAGTCGATAGCAATAACGCTACTCTAAGTAACGAGCCTATCATTAGTGCGACATCTTCAAATGATTCTCCAGAGACAACCGCTCCTGATGACAAAGTAAACGATAGCTTTGATCTTACACTGAACGATCTAGAGAGCGGTTTCAACGAACCTGCTGCAACCAATACAGCGCCTGTCGCATTAGATGTGACAGAAGATGAAAGTATCAATGTATCTACTGTTGATACTCCTACCGAAGATGACGAGCTTATTGATTTCGACTTTAGCTTTGATTCACCTGAAAAAACGAGTGCGCCAACAGAGCCTTCTATAGACGCAGCTTCATCTGATCATGCTACCGAAGATATGACGCTAGACAGTGAAGATTTCGTCTTAGATTTTGATGATTTAGCGACTGATGCTGATCAAAGTACTGAAGAGAACATTACTGAAGAATTGGTTATTGATGCGTTCGAAAGTGATGCAGCAGAAGACTTTGTATTACCTTCAGACAATATTGATACGCCAAGTAGCACAGAAACGTCGTTAGAAATTGAAGAAACTACCTTTGCAGAAAATAGTGATAACTTTGTTCTTCAAGACAGTAGTTTTGAAGAACAAAGTTTTGAGGACAGCGATTTTGAAATAGAAGATCTTGAAATAGAAGATCTTGAAATAGAAGATCTTGAAATAGAAGATCTTGAAAAAATTGATGTTGAAGAGCCAATGCTCAACGATAGCAACTTACCAGAAACACTTGCTAATGGGTTTGCTGCTATACCGACTGACACGCCACTGTTCGATGACAACAGCCTAGTAAGTGATGAGTTTGCTGTAGAGCCTTTGACTGCAGCTAGCCCAGTCGATATCGAGACCGATATTGCAACTGACGAAGTGGACGAAACTCCTGAAACTGCAGAGGATTTCTCATCGCGTTTTGCAGCAGATTTTGACTTTGTAAAATCATTAGATAGCAACCAAGTGACTCTTAACTTGGCTGGCCAATATCTGCAGCTGGGTGAATACGACAGCGCCAAACGCTTACTCAATGAAGTGATTGCCCATGGCGATAGTGAACAGCAAAACCAAGCGCAAATACTACTTGAGCGCACTGCCTAGTAAACAACCCGTTTTCTCATCAGCAAGTATTCTACTACCATAGAATACTTGCTGATTTTTTTTGCATTTAACCTTTATACTATCTATTATTAATAGAGCTTATTGAGTACATTCTAGACGTGCTTTTCTTTCATACTTAATTATTACACCAATACTATGCCATCTTCTGCTATGACAACGACCATATCAAACACTATTCAACTGATTTATGCTGGTGGTACTTTTGGGAGCTACGGAAGACCATTAGCACCCTTAGCAGCAGATGTGTTTTTGCCAACATTACAGACATTGATACTTAATCAGGATAGTGCAACCAAGCACCCAAATATCTCTTGGTTAGATAATGCATTGATTAAAGACAGTAGCCAACTCACTCCAAGTGACTTTGTCCATTTTTATCAGCTGTTACTGACTGCTTATGCTCAAGGTGATAGGCGATTTGTGTTAATTACTGGTACGGACACCTTGAGCTACTTAGGAGCATTTTTGGCAGAAGCCTTTTCAGGTAGCGATATTTGTGTCATCGTCACTGGCAGTATGCGCCCATTGTTAGACAGTGAAGTACTACAGTCCTACACTATCGACACTCACAGCGATGCTTGGGACAACCTCAATCATTCGTTAAAACTGGCAGCGGCAGGTGAGTCGGGTGTCAAAATCAGTTTTGGTGGTGAATCTTGGCCAGCTCAAACGGTACAAAAGATTCATAGTCATGATTTGATGGCATTTACTGGGCACTCTCGAGCAGCCTATCCAGCAAATAGCTATATTAAAAACCTACCAGATACCCGACGCCAGCATTGGCTTGATAACCAGAAATCACTACTTGCTAGCATTCAAGCGCGTGCTGAATCCAGTCGTATTCATGCACTATATTGCTTACCTAATGATACCGACGTCATCAACACTCAGCTGCAAGCGCTCGTATCACAGCCACCCTCTGGCATTATTCTACTGGGATTTGGGGCTGGTAATGTTCCTTATTCCGCAGCATTGGCCGAAACATTGGAGCTGATTCATAAAAAAGGGCACATCGTAATATGTGCTAGTCAGTGCCCATTTGGCGGTGTTAGCGATAGCTACGCGGCGGGTAGTTGGCAATATGACCATCATGTCATTGCAGGTGGACGTCTAACGATTCCGGCGATTTATGCACGATTATTATGGCTGCTATTACGTTACGACACTCCGGCAAGACGCAAACAGCGTTGGTTGAATAATGTCAGTCAGACTGGCACAAGCATAAAAAAACGATAAACTACTATTAATCTCCTTAACTTTATAAGTTTAAAAAATCACCATGTCTGAAACTGAAATCATCGAGTTTGAACGTTCGCCAATTTATACCTTAGCGATTGCTATTGAATTTTTGGGCACACATTATCATGGCTGGCAGCGACAACGAGAAGTGATGGGTGTACAAGAAGCACTCGAAACGGCTATTAGTACGGTTGCCAACGAATCCGTAGAAGTCATCGCAGCTGGGCGTACTGATGCAAGCGTGCATGCCAGTAATATGATTGCTCATTTTACGACTCATGCTTATCGCCCTACCCATAATTGGTTGCGCGGCGTAAACAGCTTGCTACCTGATGACATTGCTCTACGCTGGATTCAACCGATGCCTGCTGACTTCCATGCGCGCTTTGGCGCTATTGCCCGTCGTTATCGGTATATTACTCTGAACCAACCACAGCGCCCTGCGATACTCAATCGTCAAGTCACGCATATCTACGAACCGCTCGACTTAGCAGCAATGCAATTGGCAGCATCTGATATCGTTGGCACTCATGATTTTAGTAGCTACCGTGCCGCAGCTTGTCAATCCAATCAGCCAGTGCGTACCATCAGCCATGCTAGGCTTTTCAAACACGGTAAGTTTATTGTGTTTGATATTCAAGCAGATGGATTCTTACATCATATGGTTCGTAACTTAATGGGTACTTTATATGCCATTGGTAGACATGCATTAGTACCAGACGATTTTTTGAATATTTTGCATAAAAAAGACCGTACGATTGCACCGCCGACCGCCTCTGGTGATGGTTTGTACTTTATTAATGCTTATTACCCTGAACGTTTTCAGCAGATATTACCACAGGCACCTTTGACCCCTGTTTGGCTAAATCTACCTGACTAAATTAATATGGGCTGGCATACATATCACTTACAGACTGTCAAGCAAAAACCCGGTTCTGTATTGCTTTAACCTGCTAACTTACGTATAATATGGGCTTATTTTTAATTGATTGATACAAATTATGGCAAAAGACGATATTATCGAATTTGAAGGCGAAGTCATTGATACCCTTCCTAATACTTTATTTAAAGTTCGTTTAGAAAACGGACATGAAATCATTGCGCACATCTCTGGTAAAATGCGTAAGCATTATATCCGTATCTTGACTGGTGATAAAGTTAAGGTCGAAATGACGCCTTATGACCTGTCTAAAGGGCGCATTACTTATCGTGGTAAGAACTAATTTTTTATTGACTAACATGGTTATAAAAGCATTTATATAAACACAGCCAGTTGTCGAATGACACTTTTATCACTGGTATAAATGTTTGAGTGGTTTGACTGATAATAATAATGAAAATGCTAAGCTACTCATTATTTCCTATCAATATTTTAGTTATTTGAATTCCGTTTTTACCATAAAAAATACCGCTCAATATCAGCGGTATTTTTTTCTATTTTTTATGATTTAGCTTATTTATGTTTAGCTAAATTCGACAGTTGCGCCGTTTTTAATCACACCTAAAAGACTAAGTGCATCCCAGTTAGTCAGACGCACACAACCAGCTGATGCCTGACGACTGATACGAGCAGGATCTGGTGAACCATGAATCCCATAAGCTGGTTTACTCAGTCCAATCCATACTGAACCAACCGGGTTGTTAGGGCCAGGCGGAATGATAGACTTACGACCGTCACTGCCTGTATAGGTATAATTAGGCTCATTTACTTTCACCTTTACGGTATGCGTGCCTGTCGGCGACGGTGTCGCTGTACTACCCACTGTCGTTGGATAACTAGCAACTAACTTATTGTTTTCGTCATAAGCATACAGTGTCTCAGTGTCCTTGTCAGCGACTACTCGGCTGACAGGCTTGGTGTTAGGGTTGCCAGGGTTATATACCGTAATAATTTCACCAGCAGTAAAGCCGGCATTAGGATTAAGAGATTTTAGATATTTCTCACTAATATGAAATTTTTCTGCGAGCGCCTCAGTGAGGCTTTCATAATACATTCCTTCGAGCTTAGATTTCGCAACAGAATCTGTCGGTATAGTCGTGGTCTTGACGTTTACATCTGCATCAGTTAGCTGATAACTAACTAATACAGGTTGTGTCATAAGTTTTTCATTTTTAATCAGTGCTTGCCACGTTTCATTGTTTAACGTGTCAGTTACAGTCAGGCCATTCGCATTTTGAAATGCTTGCATAGCTTTTCGGGTATTTTTCCCCCAATATCCATCAACAGGCCCTACCCCATTATGATGCCAGTTCAATAAGGCTTGCAGTTTCGTTCCCATATTACGATCTATATCAGCATCCGTAGTCCAATTGATATTGTTCACTTCTTTTGCCGTGTCTGATAGGTTTTCAATTGTGTATTTTATGGTAGGCAATAGCTTATTTAATGATGTTGCAGCTTTACTATCCCCTGTTAATTTTTGGCTTATCCCATTCGTCACTGGACTCACTTCTGTCGGAGCTGTAGCGCTATTATCTACAATCATGCTATTAGTTGGTTCTGCTGCAATACTTTGCCCCATAAAGACGACTGTAGAGAATCCAATCATTGCTATCGCTGTGCTTAATTTTTTTAATTGATACATGTGATACTCCTGATTTTTGATAAAATTTTTGTTTTTATTATGCATAAACTCTTATTTTTAGACTTTCGAACCTTTAATGGTTATAGCGCTTTTTCTATTAATTTCCTTATAAAATGATGAATACACCTATCCATTTGTTATTAATCAATATTGCCATATTCCTCTGTGGTCATATAACAACTTTGTGTTAATGAACGCCTTACACGATAGTAGCTGTGTTAAAACAAGTGCTTTTTTACGACTTGGTGAATTAGTATGTTACGGCTAGTAAAACTTTCAGACAAGCACAAAAAAACCCACAATCTGCTTAGCAAATTATGGGTTTGCAACTACAAGAATTTATGAATATTAAAATAACTCAATCTACAAATAAGACGGAGAAAATTTTAAGCTATACTAAAAATATGCTGATTAAACCAGTTTAGCCAATACTGCTTGACCCATTTCTATACAGCCTACTTGTTTAAGTCCAGCTTCACTGCTGTCTAAAATATCAAGCGTACGTAAACCATCATCAAGCACATCACTGACCGCTTGCTCAATGGCTTTAGCGGCCTCTTCTTGCTTAAAGGTATAACGCAGCATCATCGCAACAGATAAGATGGTTGCCAATGGATTGGCTTTATCTTGCCCTGCGATATCAGGTGCTGAACCATGGCACGGCTCATACATCCCTTTACCTGCCACATCTAGACTGGCTGATGGCAACATACCGATAGAGCCGGTTAGCATCGCCGCTTCGTCAGATAAGATATCACCGAACATATTGCCCGTTACCATCACATCGAACTGCTTAGGATCTTTGATCAACTGCATACAAGCATTATCAGCGTACATATGCGATAACGCCACATCGCTATAGTCCGCTTGTTGCATCTGGGTCATCGTCTGCTTCCACAGCTCTGTGACTTCTAATACATTTGCTTTGTCCACTGAGCAAACTTTAGGCGCTGTACCTGCTGCTTGCGCACGTGTTTTTGCCAATTCAAAAGCAACTTTACCGATACGTTGAATCTCGCTCGTACTATACACCATGGTGTTATAGCCTTGCTGCTCGCCATTCTCTAATGTGCGAATACCACGCGGCTCACCAAAATAGATACCACCTGTCAGCTCACGAACGATAAGCAAGTCTAAACCTGAGATGATTTCAGGCTTGATGCTAGAGGCATTAGCAAGCTGCGGATAAAGCTTTGCCACACGTAGATTAGCGAACAAACCAAGCTCACCACGGATTTTCAGTAGACCACGTTCAGGACGCTTACTACGTTCAATACCATCCCATTTAGGGCCGCCAACAGCGCCTAGCAATACGGCATCTGCAGCACGTGCACGCGCCAAAGTCTCATCAGGTAAAGGCTCGCCAGTTGCATCAATAGCCACGCCACCAATCAATCCAGACTCAAGTGTCAAACCTAATGTAAATTTATCGTTCACAGCATTAAGCACATCAATGGCTTGGGTCATGATCTCAGGGCCAATACCATCGCCTGCTAATGTTAAAATCGTTGCCATACTGATCCTTGGGTAAGTAAGTTTTATTTATAATACTGCTATAAGCACATGATAACTTTTAAAAGATAATTACTCGTGTAATAAGCTGCACAAAAAAACGAGATTTATCTTATTTAAATGACTACTAAATTCTGTATCAATCTGAGGCTAGCACACTGGTTATTAAGCTTTTGATTTCGCTTTTGACGGTGTAGGCATAGTATTGGTGAGACGTGTTTCTACAAACTCGCCTTGATGCTCAGCACCCAGTTCTTTGCAGAAGCGGCGCTGTACACTATTTCCTTGATACAGATCGACACACAAAGGCTCTGGTGAGGCCGTGTCTAACAAACTGCCTGAGCTATCACTAGATTTCTTTTGATAAGCTCGAAGCTGATAAGTATCTGCCTCGACAAAATCATGAATCATCGCAAAACGCTCAACATAGCCCAAGTTATTTTCTGGATAAAAATTCACTTGTACTTCTCGTTTGGCTGGCTTTACCCGTGCATAGTAATTGGTTAGACCTACGATACCTGAAGCAGACAAAGGTACAATTTTTATCTCATTTTTATGAGAAATCGGTGTCATGTCCATCTTCATAGTGACTGACGCACGTTTATTACTATTGTAATTTGTCCCACTACCACTTGTTCCATTGTCACTCGCGGCTGTCATCGCAACGACCATCGCAGCATTAATAGGCTCATGGGTGTCAGTCCCTATCACTGGCACTTTGTCTATTCGCGCAATTTCACAGTGATAAGTGCCTATACAAGCAATATTCACCTCACCAGCGATGGGTTGAATCTTACCTGCCCACGCTTTTGCGCTTTCTGCCTCATCTATTTTCTGGTAGCCATTCATGAGCTGACAGCCTGACAACCACAAGCTGGCAGCAACAATTGTACTTGTCCATAAAACATAACGTTTTTTATTCATAATGACGGCTACTATTCATAAGTGAAATAATAAAATACTTTATAAAACCATACTTCATTTTAGCCAGTTCGCCGCCATAACTCAACGCTGCATTACGGTTGTTCAGCAGTTTTATGCACCATAGCTATCAATTAATTGCCTAGGCTCGTACTTCGTTGAATATCCAAGGCGTTTTTTGCATCATTTGTTGCTCGTACTCTTTGATAGCATCGCTTTGCTGCAAAGTAAGACCGATATCATCAAGACCATTTAGCAAACAATGCTTACGGAAATCATCCACTTCAAAAGCATATTCTTCACCTGTTGGCGTAATAACGACCTGACGCTCAAGATCAGCAGTCAGCTCGTAGCCTTCATTAGCAACGGTAGCTTTCATCAACGCATCAACGATGTCTTCCGCCAGTACAATTGGGAGCATGCCATTTTTAAAACAGTTGTTATAAAAAATATCAGCGAAGCTTGGTGCAATAACGGTACGAAAGCCATATTCTGAAAGCGCCCACGGTGCATGCTCACGGCTAGAGCCACAGCCAAAGTTTCTGCGTGCCAGCAAGATATTAGCACCTTGATAACGTGGTTGATTGAGAATAAAGTCTGGGTTAATAATGCGTGTACTATTGTCCTGACCTGGATAGCCTTCGTCGAGATAGCGCCAATCATCAAACAAATTGACGCCAAACCCTGTGCGTTTAATAGATTTTAAAAACTGTTTTGCGATAATTTGATCGGTATCGACGTTTGCGCGATCTAAAGGGCAGACGATACCTGTTTGGGTGTTATAAGCTTGCATAAAATTTCCTATCAATGATGTTTTTATTGATGTGTATCTGTCTTAGAATGTCCGCACATCTACAAAGTGACCGGCCAATGCTGCTGCTGCTGCCATCGCTGGGCTAACCAAATGCGTACGACCACCATTACCCTGACGACCCTCAAAATTACGGTTGGAGGTTGAGGCACAATGCTCTTGTGGCTCAAGCTTATCGGCATTCATGGCTAAACACATAGAACAGCCCGGCTCGCGCCATTCAAATCCAGCGTCCGTAAACAAGGTATTCAAACCTTCTGCTTCTGCTTGTAACTTCACTTGACCAGAACCAGCGACGACAATGGCTTCTTTAATATTGTTAGCTACTTTACGGCCCTTAATTACCGCTGCTGCATCACGTAAATCTTCGATACGTGAGTTGGTGCATGACCCAATAAAGATACGATCTAGTTGGATATCGGTAATTTTTTGACCCGCTTCTAGACCCATATAAGTATAGGCACGTAACCAACCTTCTTCTTGTGCTTCATCCACAGCTTGATCAGGTGTTGGTACTGACTGAGTGATGTCGACGACCATTTCAGGTGATGTACCCCAGGACACTTGCGGCGCTATTTGGCTACCATCAATCTCGACCACGCTGTCAAATACTGCATCATCATCTGAATACAATGTGCGCCAGTATTCTTCAGCTTGTTGCCATTGTGATTCCGTTGGTGCATAAGGACGGCCTTTCACATAATCGATAGTGATGTCATCGACCGCAACCATACCTACGCGAGCACCTGCTTCGATGGCCATGTTACAGACGGTCATACGACCTTCCATACTCATCTCTTCAAATACTTGCCCTGCAAACTCAATCGCGTAGCCTGTGCCACCCGCTGTACCAATTTTTGCGATGATGGCCAGTACAACATCTTTCGAGGTCACGCCAGCACCTAGCTGACCAGTCACACGAATTTGCATATTTTTTGATTTTTTCTGAATCAGGCATTGAGTTGCCAATACATGTTCAACTTCAGACGTACCGATACCATGTGCCAAGCAACCAAGTGCACCATGGGTCGCTGTATGCGAATCACCACAAACGACGGTCATACCTGGTAATACGAGGCCTTGCTCAGGACCAACAACGTGCAAAATTCCTTGACGAGCATCGTTGATCGTAAATTCAGCGATATCAAACTTGGCACAGTTATCATCCAAGGTAACCACTTGCAAGCGTGATACTTTGTCTTTGATACCAGACACCCCTTCTAAGCGCTCTTTAGACACCGTTGGCACGTTGTGATCAGGACTCGCGATATTGGCAGACAAACGCCATGGCGCTCGATTGGCCAATTCCAAACCTTCAAATGCTTGCGGACTTGTCACTTCATGCAGTAGATGACGATCGATATAAATTAGGCTCGAACCATCATCACGTTTAGTGACTTCGTGAGCGTTCCAAAGTTTGTCATATAACGTTTGACTGGCCATGTTGCTATCCTTTATTGGTTGCTAGCTACTTAATTACTCGATGGCTTACACCATAATAAACGAGGATTCTATTTAAAATTTATGTATAACAGCTTGATGGTATTTTCTTATCAATGCCTATTGGCTTAAAACTGACATTTTTCAATCAATACTTTCATCAAAATAGATCTATCAGGACATCTCTACTCTATAAATACAAACCTATAAATACAAAATAACAATTCTCTATTTTTTTATATTTATTACTGCAATTGAGGCTCAAAACAAGTTTTATAGCGTCATTTATCAAGTTAATCTAATAAATATGTCACAATACGTCCTGATGTCTTGTGATTATAGCAGGCTAATCCTATAATAATAATTGATGATTTTTGACCAGACGCAAACTTTTATTTCTAATACATTATGATTAGGCCAGCCAACTTTTATTTATAGCTCGATAAGTAGCTAAGGACATCCGCTTGAACACCACAAACTTAACGACTTTCGTCACTGTTATGCACACAGGCAGTATTTCGGGCGCGGCAGAAAAGCTGTTTATTACTCAGCCTGCTGTCAGTAAACGCATCAAAAATCTAGAAGATGAATTTAATATTACGTTGTTTGACACAGTAGGACGCGGGATTGTACCGACACAAGCAGCCAATGAGATGCTACCACATGCCAAACGTTGGTTAGAAGATTATGAAAATTTCAAAATTAACCTACAGCACTCTCAACATATCGTATCTGGCAAACTGGTCATCGGCACCAGTCATCATATAGGCTTGCATCATCTAGCCCCTGTGCTTAAACACTTTATTCAAGCTTATCCTGCCGTACAGTTAGAAGTACATTTCGTTGATTCAGAAAAAGCACACAAGGCCGTGTTAGACGGTGATTTATCGTTGGCTTTCGTCACGCTGCCACCGGTTTATGATAAGCGCTTGACCTATCACACGCTATGGTCAGATCCTCTCTACTTTATGACAGGCACTCTATCGCCTTTAGCGACCAAGTCTAATGTCACCTTAGAGCAATTGGCACGTTATCCTGCTATTTTGCCATCTGCCAATACCTTTACCAGTCAGATTACCTTGGCTGAATTCGCCAAGCACAATCTCAAGCCTTATGCCACGATGAGCACTAATCCACTTGAGTCTATTCGCATGTTGGTTTCTGTTGGGCTTGGTTGGTCAGTGTTGCCACAGACCATGATCAGTCAAGATTTGGAACGTATCGATATGGCTGATAACGTTGAGCTACAGCGTCATTTGGGTGTTGTAATCAATCCAAAACTAACACAATCTAGTAGTGTTACTGCTTTGCTAGACTTGCTTGCTCCTATCGAATAAAAACTGCTCTCTAAAGATCAATTTCTATAGTTACAATTAGGACAATTTATTGGGTCAAAAAAGCACGCTATTCGCATTTGCGTCAGTCATACGTTATAATACACTCGGCGTTGTCTACATAACAAAAACTTACCATATGAACACTGATAGTCATATATTGAAGACTTCTAGTAAGATATGATGGTTAGTAGTAGGTTTGATGGTTTTAAATGATTGGTTATACAGGCGGCTTATATTGATATATAACGAGCAAATGCGAGTAATTGAGACAGATAGAAAGAGCGTAATATTTCTATTACTCTCAAATGACTGCTTAATTAGTATTCGCCCTAAAACAGCATCAATCATATAAAACTAACAACAGATATTAAATAAAAGCCATTATGTCCTACTTAATGGCTTTTTTTGTCTTTAGATATTGTTTTGGACATCGTCTTGTAACACTTAATATTTATAGTTAAAAATAATTACAGCCAACATGGTTGGTTAAGGATCATTTATATGAACGGAGTTTCTAGTGGCGTGCTGATATCACTCGGCGCCTATTTCTTAGTGATGATTGGGATTGGCATTTACGCTTATTTTAAGCAAGCCAATGATACTGAAGGCTATATGTTAGGGGGTCGTAACTTAGGTCCAGCAGTAACGGCACTTTCGGCAGGTGCATCAGATATGTCAGGTTGGTTATTACTTGGCCTACCTGGTTATATGTTCGCCGATGGTGTGGTTAGTATTTGGATTGCCCTTGGTTTGACATTAGGCGCATTCTTGAACTATCTCATCGTGGCACCGCGTCTTCGTGTTTATACCGAAGTAGCTGATAACGCTATTACCCTACCTGATTATTTCGCCAACCGCTTCGAAGATAAATCACATATGCTACGGGTTATTTCAGCCGTGGTTATCATCTTGTTCTTCACTGTTTACACCGCAGCCAGCTTAGTAGGTGGTGGTAAACTATTCGAAAGCTCACTCAACCTTTCTTACAGCACAGGCCTATGGGTCACCGCAGGCGTGGTTGTCGCATACACCTTGTTTGGTGGTTTCTTAGCCGTGTCAATGACCGACTTTGTGCAGGGCGTTATCATGCTTTTTGCCATGGTTATCGTACCGGTTGTTGCTTTCACAGACTTAGGTGGTATTTCTGCCACCACAACAGCTGTTAGAAACATTGACCCTAGTTTGCTAGACATTACCAGTGGTATGACGGTTATTGGTATCGTTTCTTTGATGGCATGGGGCTTAGGCTATTTTGGTCAGCCACATATTATCGTTCGTTTTATGGCGATTCGCTCAGTAAAAGACGTTCCTACTGCGCGTAATATCGGTATGAGCTGGATGGTAGTTAGTCTTGTAGGTTCATTGATGACTGGTTTTGCTGGTCGCGCTTATGTACAAAAAACTGCGATGACACTAGACGATCCTGAAACTATCTTTTTAGTATTCACTCAGTTTTTATTCCATCCACTGGTATCAGGTTTCCTATTAGCCGCTATTTTAGCCGCTATTATGAGTACGATTTCTTCACAGCTATTGGTGGTATCAAGCTCACTAACCAAAGATGTGTACAAATTGTTCTTTGATCAAGATGCACCAGAAGCTCGCCAAGTATTGGTTGGACGTATTTCTGTAGTCGCCGTTGCTCTAGTATCAATCTTACTTGCCTCTAATCCTGAAAGCTCTGTACTAAGCCTTGTATCTAACGCATGGGCTGGATTTGGTGCAGCATTTGGACCATTGGTTATATTTAGCTTGATATGGCGTGGTATGAACCGCAACGGTGCGGTTGCTGGTATGGTCATTGGTGCTTTGACCGTCATTCTATGGATATATGGTCCATTCGAGATGAATGGTATGGCATTGAATAGCTGGTTATATGCTATCGTTCCAGGCTTTGTATTAAGTACGATCGCAATCTTTGCTGTTAGTATCATGACTGGTGGTCCAAGACCTTCAGTATCTGCTAAGTTCGAAGAGATGGAGCTGAACCTAAACAAGTAACTTTGTTTAGCACTTTTAGCTTACTACAATAAAAAAGCCTCGCCATCATTGGCGAGGCTTTTTTGTTGATTGCAATTAATACAAAAGAGAAAAGTAACTAGAACTTAAATCAACTCACTTTGGGCTTGTCGCTTAGTACCTACCGTGTGTTGGCAATGCCAAATTGCTATAACGACAGTACCAATACCTCTATTTTCTTTGTGAAAGGATATAAACAGTCGTTAATTATTCTTTCAGACTGTCATGTAAAGATTCCATCAATAGATCGCTATAGTATCCAATCGTAGCGCTATACTTCTCAAATAACCCCACATAGCATACAAGCTGAAACTCGATAGCTTACCTTAAACCCCCTCTATAACTTCAGTCTACTTAACCACAGTAATTTATCACCTGCCCTATATTTACTTATAACGATTGCAGCAATCAGCATTTTTTCACTGAACAGCATGTCCTATTATTCGTTATTAAACTCTTTATAAGAAAGTCCATATAAAACACGCCATAAAAAAGCGACCTTTAGCAGATCGCTTTTTTTTACTACATATCAGTTAATACTATTTTGCTTGATAAGAAACTTTTAGACCAGCGATGAAGCCATCGTTGTCTTGGAAGTCAGCAACAATTTTGTCAGTTGGTAGTGAGCCTTGAGCGTCACCGAACCACAGATATTTACCACCAGCTGATACGGCCCAGTTCTCAGTGAAATTGTACTTAGCACCAAGACCAACACTATAGTAGCCATCAACAGGACCTAGTGACGTTGTTGGATCACCAGCGCCACTATCCCAACCAACCGTACCACTGATTGCTAGTGCTGGTGCTACACGCTTTGCCAGACCAAGCTCTACTTGCCACTGATCATCATCATACTCAACTAAATTTAGACCATCCGGACCATAATTTGCTTTACTGACTTCGTTATATAACGGTGGTGTGATGACAAAATCGCTCCACGGTACCCAACGTACTTTTGCCGTCGCTAGTGTCGTAGGATTGATACCGGTTTGAAAATCAAAATTCACTGATTTAGGCGTAGTAATTTCATAATTACTCTTCTGATTGGCTGAAAGTGCACCTCCAGATATAATAGATCTGAGAGGATAGCTTTCAGCTATATCTACATTGTGTTCAATCTCAGAACGGTACGTCAGCGCCGCTTTTAGAGCAATCTCAGGCTTGTAATAAGCAACACCTGCTATGTAACCATAATCCATATCAGGATTACTGGTTGAGGTGTAACCACTGGCAGGGCCGTAAGCCAGTCCACGTAGTTTGGTTTCTGCTTGAATACGCTGTGCCACTGGGCCACCATACACTTGGAAGTTTTTGTTAGCACCAAATTTCATACCAAGCATGCCTGTTAGGCTTTGGCTACGTACTTCAACGTTAGTGTTTTCGCCTGCACCAGTGGCTTCAGCTGTTGCTATAGCACCTGCAGTTTGCCCATCAACGCCATCAGCTACTAATTCACCGACAGACCCACCTAAGCTCTCGCTCGCAACAAAATTACTTTGAGTGTATTCAGCAGCCGCGCCAAAAGGCTCATCATATAACACACCAACACTGAAAGTATCATTGATATCGGCTTTTACACCATAGCGGAAAAAGTCATAGGCTTCAGCAATATCGCCCGTTTTATCACCACGTGTATAGTCATTAGTGCTGTTATTATTGTTTGAGCTATCGTAACCACTCACATCAGCATCGATGTAGGTATAAACGGCTTCAGCATAGGTGCCATCTTGGAAAAAGGCAGTGACATCTTGACCTGAACGATCGAGACCAGCAGCGTTCGTTACGCTGGCTATAGAGAGAGTAGCAATCGCTACTACGAGGGTTTTCAAATGAAAGTGATTGCGCATTGTGTATCTCCAACGATCCTTGTTGTATTACTACTCTAATAACCAATATGCAGCATTACTGCGCTTAACATTGAGATTATCAAAGTCGTGTCCTAAGATGAATACTAATGCCTTTTTGACACTAAAACAACAATTAAAGTGCTTTATTTCCCAATTATGACTGAACAGTACACGCAACATATCTGTAAGATACTGTTACCTTACTATTTATGTTTGATTATTTCTAAATTATTACCAACATTTCTCTAACCTAATAAATGACTGGAAATTTCATAACTAAAATTATCGGAAGTAATTTACGTTTTGTCATTCATTTTCATGTAGAAAACCTACCTATTTACAGACAGAAAGCCACAAAAAAAGCGACCCATAAATGGATCGCTTTTTATTTGACTAATCTTAAGCTATAACAATGTAAGCAGCTTATACTTTATTATAGTGCTTGGTAAGAAACCTTTACACCAAGTACGAAGCCGTCGTTGCTTTCGAAATCACTAACAATCGTCTTGCTTGGTATTTGACCTTCAGCATCACCGAACCACAGATATTTACCACCGGCTGAGATTGCCCAGTTTTCAGTCACGTTATACTTAGCACCTAAACCAGCGCTATAATAGCCTTCGATAGGACCTAATGAAGTCACAGGGTTGCCAGCACCACTGTCCCAACCCACATTACCACTAACTGCCAATACTGGTGACAGACGTTTGGCAAGACCTAGCTCAACTACCCATTGATCTTTATCATAACTTACTAAATCTAAACCTTCGGCAGGGATACCAGCACCCTGAGGTATTGTTGCCAATACTTGGCTAACATTATTATACGATGATGGAGTAATTGCAAAATCGCTCCATGGTACCCAACGTACTTTGGCAGTTGCTAAAGTTGTTGGGTTAATACCGGTTTGGAAATCAAAGTTCACTGATTGAGGTGTCGTAATCTCAATACTTTCACCGCTATTTATTGGAAGTCCAAAAAGAACAGCGTTTGGATAAGTTTCAGATGATTGCGCATTATGTTCAATTTCTGAGCGGTAAGTTAAGGCTGCTTTTAATGCTATTTCAGGCTTGCTATAGGCAATACCAGCAATATAACCATACTCTTGATCAGGGCTAATATGCGTCGTATAACCATTAGCGACACTATAAGCTGGACCGCGCAGCTTTACATCCGCTTCTACACGTTGAGCCACTGGACCACCATATACTTGGAAGTTCTTGTTTTCACCAAACTTGGCACCAACGATAGTAGTAATGCTCTCAGTACGTACTTCTACATTCGTACCTTCACCGCTCGCATTTACAAAGTTATTGTCACCACTATAGTCAGCCGCCGCACCAAAAGGCTCGTCATATAAGATACCAACACTATAAGTGTCATTGATATCTGCTTTTACACCATAACGAAAGAAATCATAAGATTCTGCGATGTCACTAATTTTATTACCAGATGAATCTTTACCAGTTACATCGGCATCGATATAAGTATAGACGGCTTCAGCATAAGTGCCGTCTTGTAGGAATGCGGTGATGTCTTGGCCTGAACGATCAAGACCAGCAGCACTAGCAATGCTAGTAATAGAAAGTGCAGCAACAGCTACTGTAAGAGTTTTTAAGTGAAAAGTGGCCCGCATTGTATATCTCCAAACATCCGCATTGTTTTACTGCTATACCCGTTTTTGATGAGTAAGCAGCATCCGAGATGGAGAATAGTAATGATTTTCAAACATTAAAACAACCATAAGAATACATTATTTCTTCTTTATGACCAGAGAGTCATTAGATAGCATATTTATGCGAAAAAGTGAATATAATTTTATTAACGGTTCAATATTTATATATATCAATAATGAGGCGGTCTGTCTGCCATCACATCAAATGGTGCAATGCCCGTTTCTATATCTTGACTATCCACTTGCTTATAAATCAGCTGCAACTGTCGCTGTAATGTCTGAAGATCTTTATCTTGACGTGCAATCACCGCATCGAGTCTCTCTACTGTCATCTCAAGATGCGCCATGCTCATTTGAAGGTCAATGACTTGTTGCGTTTGTGATTCAGCATGCACAGTTGAGTCATCGTTTTGAGCATCGGTTTGAACATTGTCTTGAGTGTTAGATTGATTCATGTCTTTCTCTGAGTTATCGTAAATATAAAGCTAGTAGGATTGGTTACGTAAGCAAATAAGTAACCGATATATTACCGCTATTAAAAAATAAGACTTTTAAAACAGTAGCTATAAATAGTGTGTATAAAACCATTTACACGCACTACAGTCACGTAGTGGCATGTTATACTGCTAGCAATTCTGCAACAACCCCTACCTCACTATTATATAAGCTTAAGATATTCTATGGCACTGATACATTTAAAAGATATTCACCTTGCATTTGGCGTCGCTCCTGTACTTGATGGCATTGATTTTGCTATTGAAGCAGGCGAGCGTGTCTGTCTAATTGGCCGTAATGGCGAAGGCAAATCTACCTTATTTAAGCTGATTAGCGGCACCTTACAACCTGATAGTGGCGAAGTTATTATCAATAGTAGCGTACGTGTTGCGATGCTAGAACAAGACGTTCCTGAAACCAGCGGACGTATTTTGGATATCGTGATGGGTGGCAGCCGCCGCACGGCCGATCTGCTTATCAACTATAACGCCCAAACTGACTTATGTGCGAATGGCGATATGGATGCCTGCGAGCGTATGGCTGATTTGCAACATGATATCGATGCCGTACATGGTTGGGATCTAGAGCGCGAAGCTACCCGCCTTATCAAAACCATGGGGCTCAACCCAGACGATGATTTGTCTTCATTATCAGGTGGCCGTAAGCGCCGTGTACTACTGGCACGCTCTTTGGTAACCAAACCTGATGTACTGCTTCTCGATGAACCAACCAACCATTTGGATGTTGATAGTATTGAATGGTTAGAACGCTTTTTATTAGACTGGCAAGGTCTGACACTATTGTTCGTCACCCATGATAGAGCATTCGTTAACAAACTATCGACTCGCATCATTGAGCTTGATCGTGGTCAATTGACCAGCTATGACGTCACTCAAGGCGAAGGTGGCTACGCACGCTATCAAGAGCTAAAAGAGCTACAGTTACTGGCTGAAGAAAAAAATAACGCTAACTTTGATAAAAAGCTGGCACAAGAAGAAGTTTGGATTCGTCAAGGTATCAAAGCCCGCCGTACCCGTAACGAAGGCCGTGTCCGTGAGCTAAAAGCATTACGTGAAGAGCGTAGTGATCGCCGTGAGCAAGTTGGTAATGTCAACATCACGATGGGTCAAGGCGAGAAAAGCGGTAAGCTCGTCTGTAAAGTTAAAAACTTACATCTTGAGTATGACGGCAATGTATTGGTTGAAAACTTTACGACGACTATCATGCGCGGTGATAAAATCGGTATTGTCGGACCTAACGGTGCTGGTAAAACCACCCTTATTAAAGCCCTACTTGATATGTCTGATGACGAAGTCACAAAGTCTGGTAGTGTTGAATTAGGGACCAACCTAAAAATCGCTTTCTTCGACCAGTTGCGTGATCAGTTAGACCTTGAAGCCAGTGTGGCGCAAAACGTCTCAGAAGGCTCGGATTTTGTAGAAGTGGGTGGTCGTAAGACGCACATCATGAGCTATTTGCAAGACTTCTTGTTTGCTCCAGAGCGTGCACGTACACCTGTCAAAGCATTATCAGGTGGTGAGCGTAACCGCGTCCTACTTGCCAAGCAGTTATTAAAGCCTGCAAACATTCTGGTACTTGATGAGCCAACCAACGATTTGGATATGGCAACCCTTGAGCTATTAGAAGAGTCAGTCGCCAGCTTTGGTGGTACGATTTTGCTCATCAGTCATGATCGTTCATTCATGGACAACGTCGTTACCTCAACATGGGTATTTGGCGAAGACGAAGATGGCAAAGGTACTGTCAGCGAGTATGTCGGTGGCTATCAAGAGTATTTGGTACAAAAAAATCGTGAAGAAGCAGCAAAGGCGGCTAGAGCACCAGTAATCAATACAGCAGGTAAAGCAGCCAATAAACCAACAGCCGCAAAACCCAATAAAGCAGCCAAGAAGCTTAACTTTAATGATCAACGCGAACTGGATAATTTGCCAAAAGAAATCGCGGCATTAGAAGCTGAACAAAATGATCTACAAGAAAAACTGGCAGATGGCTCTTGGTTCAATAGCGACTTTGATGCGGCGACTGCTGCTAGTGAGCGTCTATTGACTATCGAAGACGAGATGATGAGCAAGCTTGAACGCTGGAGTACGCTAGAGGGTTAAGTATTTGTTTTAGGTTCTTTGATAAGTGCTTATTTGATGAGCATTTATAGTGGTAAGCAGTTAAATATTACAAAATAATCACCACTTGATTGTACAAAGTGGTGATTATTCGTTTATAGCGACTTACAAAGCAGTTAGATAGTGAAAGTTACCTTAATTTCAAGTATCATTCGCTATTGCTAAATATCCTTATTAATTATAAGGTCATCCGCATTTATAATCCTTGCTAGAAAACAGAGTCCAGATAGTGATAAACCATCTACTTTACTTAGGTTATCGCTTTCAACCTTATAATATATCCTATTAAGGTTGCTTTATTTTTAACGCAATAATTTATTTTATCACCGAAATAGCTTAGAATAGCAACAATTAGCAAAATTAGGCATAGCCAAAGTGGCTTGATATTATATATTTTATAAGTCACAAACCCAGTGTGGGATAATCCCATTTCATTCACCTGGAGGAAGTATTAATGAGCCAAGCCGAAGGCGTTAATGTACAACGCCGTAGAGTTCTTATTGCCTCAACTGCCGCGATTGGTGCAGTTGGAGTCGCTGCTGTGGCAACACCTTTTGTCCGTTCTTGGTATCCAAGCGCTAAAGCTGAGGCTGCAGGGGCTGCAGTGACCCAAGACATTGGTTCTATCGAAGCAGGACAGATGATTGTTGTCAAATACCGTGGTAAACCTATCTATGTGGTTAAACGTACCGAAGAAATGATTGCAGGACTAGAGTCAGTCAAGCCATTATTGTCTGATCCTGAGTCTGCAGCATCGTTACAGCCTGAATACTGTACCAATCCTACTCGCTCTTTAGAACCAACTGTGTTGGTCGTCGAAGGCGTTTGTACGCATCTAGGCTGTGCACCGAACTATCGTCCTGATGTTGGTGCAGCTGATTTGGGTGGTAATGACTGGTTTGGTGGATTTTTCTGCCCGTGTCATGGGTCTAAATATGACTTAGCCGGTCGCGTCTTTAGTGGCGTTCCAGCACCGCTTAATTTACCTATTCCAGAGTACAACATGGATGGTACCATCTTGACGGTTGGGGAGGCTTAATATGAGTATGGGTAAAAAGTTAATGCATTGGGTGGACGCTCGCTTCCCAGCGACCGAAACCTATGAATACCATATGTCAAAGTACTATGCACCAAAGAACTTTAACTTTTGGTACTTCTTTGGCGTATTGTCAATGATTGTACTGGTTAACCAATTGGTGACTGGTATTTGGCTGACGATGATGTATAACCCAAGTGCCGAAGGGGCGTTTGCATCTGTTGAATACATCATGCGTGATGTAAAAGGCGGTTGGCTCATTCGTTATATGCACTCGACTGGCGCATCAGCGTTCTTCGTCGTGGTATATTTGCATATGTTCCGCGCATTACTATATGGTTCATACCAAAAACCGCGTGAGCTTATTTGGCTCATCGGTATGGGTATTTACCTAGCGCTAATGGCAGAAGGCTTCTTTGGTTATCTACTACCTTGGGGTAACATGTCATTCTGGGGTGCACAGGTTATTTTGAACCTTCCTGCTGCCCTACCTGTGATCGGCGATGGTCTTGCTGAATGGGTACGTGGTGATTATATTATCTCTGGCATTACGCTAAACCGTTTCTTTGCTCTACACGTTGTTGCTATTCCATTAGTACTGGTAGGCTTAGTATTTATGCATTTGGTAGCACTGCATCACGTGGGTTCGAACAACCCTGATGGCATTGACATTAAAAAGCTAAAAGATAAAAATGGTGTGCCATTAGACGGTATCGAATTCCATCCGTACTACACTGTGCATGACATGGTTGGTATTGTTGTGTTCTTCATCTGCTTCTTTGCAGTGGTATTCTTCTTCCCAGAAGGCGGCGGTTTCTTCCTTGAGCCACCAAACTTTGAGACAGCGAACTCACTGAAAACACCAGCACATATTGCACCAGTATGGTACTACACGCCGTTCTACGCTATTTTACGTGCAGTTCCTGATAAGCTAGGTGGTGTGGTCGCGATGGGTGCTGCAATTGCCGTACTATTCTTGATACCATGGTTGGATAGATCACCAGTACGTTCTATACGCTATAAAGGCATATTGTCTAAGATTGCTTTAACAGTATTCGCTATTAGCTTTGTCGTACTAGGCTACTTGGGTGCAACACCAACGACCCCAACAGCAACATTAATGGCTCGTATATTTACGGTCTTGTATTTCTTATTCTTCTTATTGATGCCGTTCTACACTGCTATTGAGAAGTGTAAACAGCCACCAGAACGCGTTACCGGAGGTCACTAATGAACACGCTAATTAAATCCCTAGCTGGTCTAGGCTTGGGCGCGGCATTAACCTTGACTGCTGGTACCGCAATGGCCGAAGGTAGCGGCTGTGGTACGTTCACTAATGCTGATGGCGTTGATGAACATCTGGCTTGTAGTACAGCTCCTATTGATTTTACCAATAAGGGTTCACTACAAAACGGTGCTAAAATCTTTATGAACTACTGTGCTGGGTGTCACTCAGCCAAGTATGTTCGTCATTCACGCATTGCCAAAGATTTAGAAATACCGCCTGAGCTTGTTGAAAAGTATCTGATGGTCACCACCGATCAAATCGGCGACCATATCACTGCTGAGATTGATCCTGATATTCAAGCATCTTGGTTTGGTGCTGCGCCTCCGGATTTGTCACTTGAGACAAGACTACGCGGCGATGATTGGGTATATACTTACCTACTGTCGTTTTATGAAGATCCAAATCGTCCTTGGGGCGCTAATAACCTAGTGCTTAAAAATGCTGCTATGCCTCACGTCTTGCATAATATGCAAGAAAAATTGAGTGCAGAAGAGTTTGAGAGCGAAGTTGGTGACCTAGTGAACTTTATGGCATGGATGGGTGAACCTGCTCGTCATGACCGTCAAGTGATTGGTTTCTTTGTGATTCTATTCTTATTAGTACTACTCATCCCAGTTTACTTATTGAACAAAGAATTCTGGAAAGATGTAAAGTAAGGTAGTAGTAGAAACATAAAAAACGAGCATAATATTAGGCACTACTTCGGTAGTGCCTTTTTCTATTCTGATAAACCATTAAATAGTAGAACTATCGCCAAAGAAGTAGACAAATAAAGCGCTCACAAGCAATGTTTACGTACGTTGCCTTGATAATCAGGGCAACTTTGTTTACGATGATAGTCTTTACTATTAACATTAGGCTTTCATGATTGATGCGAACGACATTCCAAGTAGTCAGCTGATTTTGTATGCTGATGACGGCTACGACAGTCATGTGGTACGCCTATTACTTGAAGAAAAAAAGCTCGCCTACTATTTATCACGTTTACACTCTGAGCGTCCTGAAGATTTGACCGAGCTAAACCCCTATCATACTTTGCCTGTCCTGCAGCAGCGAGAAATTGCGCTTTATGAGATTAATGTTATCTTTGAATATCTCGAAGAACGCTATCATACAAACAAGCTACTGCCTGATACCCCGCAAGAACGTGCACAATTCAGACAATTAGCGTGGCGTATTCAGCGTGACTGGCTCTCACTCGGCAAGCGATTACTGATGCATCCAGATAGTTTTAATAAAGCACAAGCAACGATTGCCAAAAAACAGCTCAGTGACTCGCTTATTACCTTGTCGCCTTTGTTTGCCCATAAACCTTATTTTATGGCAGATGAATTTGGCTGGTGTGACATACTATTAGCACCGTTATTGTGGCGACTTGAAGAGATGAATATCGAACTGCCTCGTGCCATTAGTCGTCCATTATTTGATTATCAAAAGCGTGTCTTTGAACGTGATAGCTTTCAAAAAAGTGTGCGTTGATTAGACAGCTGGCTTAGAATAGAAAATTATTAGAATAGAAGTTAAGTAATATTTATTTAGGTTTTTTCAATGAACAAGCTACTCCAAGAAGTATCTGTTCACTATTAAAAATAATTCGTATAGGAAATCATCAAATGAGCGAAACCACCTCTATTACCCCAACACGTCCTTATATGGTGCGCGCACTGTATCAGTGGATAGAAGATAATGCACTTACCCCGTATCTCATGGTTGATGCCACTGCTGAAGAAGTACAGATTCCAAGAGAGCATGTGCAAGATGGTCGTATCGTGCTCAATATTGCTAGCCGTGCAACTGGTAATATGAGTATGGGAAATGACTATATTAACTTCAGTGCCCGCTTCGGTGGTGTATCGCAAGAAATTTGGGTGCCACTGACTGCCGTATTGGGTATCTATGCAAAAGAGAACTCACAAGGCATGTTCTTTGATCCTAACGAATATGATAATTATGTACCTGAAGAAGACTCAGACGTTACTGTTAAGACAACCCCTACTACTGCGCCCAAGCCAAAACGTGATAATAAAGCAGGCTTAAAAGTCTTAAAATAGTCGATTTTTCTATATAAAAAAGCCAGTCATATAAAATATGACTGGCTTTTTTTGTGCTGCGTATCGCCTAAGACCTAATCTAGGTTCTTGGTAGTGTCACACCACGTTGACCTTGGTATTTACCACCGCGATCCTTATAACTGGTCTCACAAACGTCATCAGCATCACTTTGGAAAAATAGCATTTGCGCCACACCTTCTCCGGCATAGATACGTGCTGGTAGATTGGTGGTATTACTAAACTCTAAAGTGACGTGCCCTTCCCACTCTGGCTCAAGCGGCGTCACGTTGACGATAATACCGCAACGCGCATACGTTGATTTACCTAGGCAAATAGTCAATACATCACGTGGAATACGGAAATATTCCATGGTACGAGCCAATGCAAATGAATTTGGTGGAATGATACACTCGTCACCAACGATATCAATAAAACTTTTTTCATCGAAGTTCTTAGGATCAACGACGACTGAATGTACGTTGGTGAATACTTTAAACTCAGGGGCACAGCGAACGTCATAACCATAGCTTGACGTACCATAGCTCACCAAACGCTCACCAGCATCGTTAAAGCGTACTTGACCCGCTTCAAATGGCTCAATCATGCCATGCTCTTCGGCCATTTTACGAATCCAGCGATCAGATTTGATAGACATTGTTGTTCCTTAGCAAATATTTAATAGCGGTTATGATAACAGTATTTTGATAGCGACGATTATACGGAATTGATGGCAAAATTTATAGAGGAGCAGCTACTTAAAACTGAATACAGCCAATAATCTCATTTATCCCCATCTTATATTTTAGAAGCTACCATTTGGCAAAATGATCTTCTGCGAGCCCCATGACATTATCAAGCCTAATGACTTCATCTCTTATTCGAATTTCACCACTATAAAAACCTATCCATTGCTCAAAGATACTGGCTATCACACCAAAATTATCAGTCTTTTTATAGACGGTAATCGGTGTAAAGCTCAAATCAATATCGACATTACTCCACCCAAGATTTTGATGATAGATACGCCACGGCTTTGTGGCGCTAGTATCAATTTCAACACTTGGCTCAAGACTGTCTGGCTGACTTGATCGAATATTTGAACCCTCACGAGCAAACATAACGGGTGGTAAATAGAATATCTGCCCATCAAGCCAACAAGCATTTTCACTGGCTCCTGTCTCATTAACACCCATAGACAGGTTGAGCAAAAAGTGACGGCCATCTGACAAATAACTAGTGATACAGCTCCAAAACCAATTGGTCTCATGACGCATATAGCCGAGCGTCCAATCTAGATTGGCAATAGTAGCATCGGTGAAGGTTATTTTTTGAGGCTGAGCGTCAGGAGTATCAGGAGTATCAGGAGTATCAGGAGTATCAGGAGTATCAGTATGAAATTTTGACTTGGCTTTAATGAGTAAATGCCCAGATAGTGCGGTCAACGGCTCTTTTTGCGTAAACGTCCAGCCACGCCTACCAGTCGGCGTACATATGGCTAACGGTTGTGCGCTTCGTGCTAATGCTGCCGTTATTGCAACATACTGACTGTCGAGCGCAATATTCATCTGAGCAGGACTAAAATCCAAGGTGACGCTAAGCTTTGTATGTGTAAATGCCATCTGCCCTTGATAACCATCACCGTCTAAGTGCGTATGATGCGTCAAAGGCTGTAGCGCCTCACAGACTTCTAGCTGCTGAGTATCCTCATTATAAATGTAAATGAAAGCGCTAGTCGCAAGCTTAATCGTTGCGAGCGCGAGGCACACTCGATAAGGGGACTGGAGTATCTGAATGAAGCAGAATTGGTTGGCTTTTAGTTCTTTACGCCAGTTAGGTAAGGATTTTTGTGAAATGAGATGACTATGATAGTCTAAGTAATTGATACTTTTGACTTGGGAGAAAACACCAAAAATAGGCTGACCATTTTGGATAAGATATTCGAGATTTGCCAGTTTTAAGTTGGCGGCAGTATACGGTTTGTCGTGGCTTTTATTCATGATATCGGCATCCTAGCCAAATTTTTCTAAAGGTACTATCTGTCCTTGATAGCTAACGGTGCTATGTAAAATTCTTCTTTTTGCCTGTACAGAACCCACAAAAAACGCTTCAGTTATCACCTTAATTTCAATATTGGTTAATCCATCTGCTAGTGTTTCTGTAACATTTATTGATGCAAGCGCACTCATCCATAAAAAGTGTCTTGGAAACTTTTTTAACAGCTCAGCGAGAGCCTTCGCGAATTTGTTAAAATCGGCAATTACCATTCGGCGATTGCTAAAGTCAGCATTAATCTGATAGCGTTCGCTACTGCCATCTTTATAGTAGCAAATGGCACTCAACTGATTGTTTGAGAGTTCAATGACGTATATCGGTGGGCGAAATAATCGTAGGACTCTATACTGCTTGGGAATATTGTCTAAATGACTTTGATAAATAGATAAGTTCAAGATATCCTCTTTTTAGACAATACATTCACTTTAAAAGTTGCCAGCTTAGGCTACTTCTCCACCATCAAAAAATCCGCTTATCATCGACAGGCTTTGCGAATTTATTAATATTGGTTTCGATATTTTTAGCAATGCTCAAATAATATGGCGCGAACTCATCATCCGCCAATACACTTGGTTCGCCTTTATCCACTTGAGCACGAATACCGCTGGCTAAAGGTAACTGTCCTAATAATGGCACATGATATTGTTCAGCGATTTTTTCGCCACCACCGGTACCAAAGATAGCTTCGGTATGATTACAGTTGCTACAAGTGTGTAGCGCCATGTTTTCAACCACACCAAGCACAGGAATATGAGTTTTGTTGAACATCTCGATGCCTTTTTGTGCATCCAGTAAAGCAACATGCTGCGGTGTCGTCACAATCACGGCTCCGGTGACTGGAATGCGCTGTGCCAATGTGAGCTGTATATCGCCAGTACCGGGTGGCATATCAATCACCAAATAATCTAGCTGTGGCCAGTTGGTTTGATTATATAGCTGCATCAAAGCACCAGTCGCTTTCGGTCCACGCCATGCGACAGGCGTATTATCGCCATCAAGTAAGCTGCCAATTGACAGCATCGCTATGCCATGTGCATCAACAGGTACGAATTGCTCGTTCTCTAGTTGCGGCTTCATATCGGCAACACCCAACATCGTAGGCATACTAGGACCATAAATGTCAGCATCAAGCACACCAACACGATTGCCAAGCTTTTGTAATGCCAATGCGATATTGACTGTCGTTGTAGACTTACCAACGCCGCCCTTACCCGATGCTACCACGATAATATGGCGAATACGCGGATGCGCTGCTAGCGATGCTTGTGTCGGTGCCGCTTTAGTAATCGGTGGTTCAGCACTGTTATCATTATTACTATTGTCATCAGGATTGGCTGCAGGCTTGCTCTGACTGTCCATAGCATTGGTCGTCTTCGGCATTTTCTTTGGTAAACTTGAACCGGAGCCTTTTTCTGGCGCTGGTAGACGTACATTCATATGAATCGTCGTAATACCATGCGGATGCAGTAATTGACCCAGTTCTTGCTGAATGGCTTCAGGCTTACTCTCTTGCGGTAGACGCAAGTCTAAAGTGAGCTGATCACCATCGCGATTAAGACCCGTTACCATAGTGGCAATACTGACCGTACCGACTTCATAACCAAGCAATACCTTGTCCACAGCACTATCTCGAGCTGCCCGCTGCTCTGGCGTTTCTGGTTTGTTAGTGGGAGTTTTCTTCATAAAGTTAAACATAGCGACCATTACTGCCTATACAAGTGGGTTGGTATGCTAAAACAGCTCGTTCAACATCATAGTAGATATGATAAACCATATAGTCGGTTCAATATAATTTGGATACAAGGAAGGCGAGTGAAAGTACTACAAGTAGTAGACTAAGCGAGCCTGACACCGTATCCAATTTATAGAGGATTGACTATATAATATATGAGAGTTTAGCCAGACCTTTTATCTTGATAGTGTAGCTGAATTACAAGCATAAAAAAACCACAACGCCAGTAGGACTGAGCTTTGCTACATATGTTCTACTGTGAGCCAAGTTTGCTGCCTGCTATTTCTTAAACTATCTCAACCATTAATCAAAAAATAGACAGGAAAAAGCAATAAAAAAGAGCCAATCTAATTGGCTCTAATGGGTATAAAACAAGATGCTGATCTGATAAGAATATAGAAGAAAACGAGTGGCTATTCCATCGAATGGATAGTTACTAATTTCTTAGTTCATAAACCAACCATGACTGGCAACGATAGATTGTCCAGTGAATACATTGGTTGGGAACGCTGCTAAAAATAGCGCCAATTGCGCAATGTCTTCTACCGTCGTAAATTCTTTGTCTACCGTATTAACCAACATGATATCGTTAATGACAGACTCTTCACTGATGCCCTTTTCAGCTGCTTGCTCTGGGATTTGTTTTTCTACCAAAGGTGTTTTAACAAAGCCTGGACAAATCACATGCGAACGTACTTTATGCTCGGCACCTTCTTTGGCTAATACACGACACAAACCTAACAATCCATGCTTAGCAGTCACATAAGGGGCTTTATATAATGAGGCCTCATGCGAATGAGCAGAGCCCATATAAATGACCGTGCCACCTTTATCGCCTTTATACATATGCTTAATCGCTGCTTTGGTGGTTAAAAATGCACCGTCCAAGTGGATATTGAGCATTTTTTTCCAATCGCTGAAGGCCATTTTATCAATAGGGTCAATGATCTGAATACCAGCATTAGAGACTAGAATATCAATACCACCAAAGGTATCTACTAGCTGCTGTACACCTTCGTTGACTGCATCTTCTGACGTAACATCCATGGCAATCGCGAGAGCACGTCCACCAGCAGCTTCAATAGCATCAACGGTTTTTTGTGCCGCTTCTAGGTTAATATCTGCAATACCAACCGCTGCACCTACTTTTGCATAAGTCTCAGCGATGTCACGTCCGATACCACTTGCAGAGCCAGTGACTAATGCTACTTTGCCTGTCAAATCTTGTTGTAATTGGGTCGCCATACATATTCCTTATAATGGTCTAAAATATTGTTAGTTTTTATAAAAATAGAACTGAATAAATACGCCACTATGATTATAGTGGCGTATTTATCTGCGGGATAAAGCTCATTGATTTTAAGATAGCCATATTACTGGATAATGTTGACGGGCGTTTTTTCTTGTAACTCTTTAAAGCTCACACCCTCTGCTAATTCAACCAATTTTAACCCGTTATCAGTAACGTCTAATACGGCAAGCTCGGTGATGATACGATCAACCACGCCTTTGCCAGTCAATGGTAGCTCACAATTGGCTAGAATTTTGGGGTCGCCGTGTTTATTGACTTGTTCCATTAGGACAATCACACGCTGCACACCTGCGACCAAATCCATCGCGCCGCCCATACCTTTAACCATCTTTTTTGGAATCATCCAATTGGCCAAATCGCCATTTTCTGATACTTCCATCGCGCCCAATATCGCCAAGTTAACATGGCCACCGCGAATCATTGCAAAAGACTCTGAGCTGCTAAAATAGCTGGAGCCTGGCGCTGCTGTGACCGTTTGCTTGCCAGCATTAATCAAGTCGGCATCAACTTTATCTGCTGTTGGAAACTCGCCAATACCTAACAAGCCGTTCTCTGATTGTAACCACACGTCCACGCCTTCAGGAATGTAGTTAGCGACCAACGTTGGTAGACCAATGCCTAAATTTACGTAATAGCCGTCTTGTAGTTCCTGTGCAGCACGCTGCGCCATTTGTTCTCTTGTCCATGCCATGGTAAATTCCTTATTTTTTACGATATTCTATTTTTATTCATCTAAGCAGTTCTTTACTTAAACGGTTCTTCATCTAAACGATGAGCTATCTAAACTGTCATAAATATAAGAACTGACTATTAATTTCACATACGATTAAGCTTCGACCACGTTTTTATTTAAGCACCTTACACTGCTTTAATTGTCGTTTTTTCGATGCGTTTTTCAGGGCTATTATTCAATACAATACGCTGAACAAAGATACCTGGCAGATGCACTTCGTCTGGATCAAAGGTGCCTGTCTCAACGATTTCTTCGACTTCGACAATGGTGATTTTACCCGCCATTGCACAATCTGGATTAAAGTTACGAGCGGTTTTGTTAAAGATTAGATTGCCCGCTTTATCTGCTTTTTGCGCTTTGATCAATGCCACATCAGCACGTAGTGTATGCTCTAATACATAAGTGCGACCATCGAAATCACGTGTCTCTTTACCTTCAGCAACAAGTGTACCAACACCCGTTGCGGTATAAAATGCAGGAATACCTGCACCACCTGAGCGTAATTTCTCAGCCAAGGTACCTTGCGGGGTCAACTCAACTTCTAACTCACCAGCCAAATACTGACGCTCAAACTCTTTATTTTCGCCCACATAAGATGAAATCATTTTTTTGATTTGGCGCGTCTGTAGTAACAGACCAAGACCGAAGTCATCGACACCGGCGTTATTACTGATACAGGTCAGCTCTTTAACTTTGCTGTCACGCAGCGCTTCGATTAATGCTTCTGGAATACCGCATAGACCAAAACCGCCGATAGCAAGTGTTTGCCCATCACTGACGACACCTTTTAGCGCTTCTTCGGCACTGTTATATACTTTTGACTGACTCATGCTTGTCTCCTATGACTGTTATTTATATTTTTAATTCGTGCATAAACTAATGCTGAATTAAGTATCTCAATTATCCGTTTGATTGTTGATTGTTATAAAAATTAAGAACTAAAAGCGAAAGTGAACCACGCTTATTTTTCTTTTGAGCGTTATAACCTTATACCACTAGCCAGAACACACCCATAATAATGGCACCAGAGACTGCCAGTACTATCAGACAGTAGCCCATGATAGCGCGTGCATCCAAACCTGCGATACCCAATAATGGCAAAGCCCAAAACGGTTGAATCATGTTGGTCCACGCATCACCCCACGCAATCGCCATCGCAGTAATGGCTGGACTAACACCCAGCTCAATGCCAGCAGGAATCATAACAGGACCCTGTACCGCAAACTGTCCACCGCCCGACGGTACAAAGACATTGACCAAACCAGCACTTAAAAATGCAAAGATCGGAAAGCTGTCTGCGGAGGCAGAATTGACAAAAAATTCGGTCACTTGTGTACTGATAGAAATACCATCAGCATTCGCACCAGTCATGATGCCCATGATACCGCCGTAGAACGGGAACAGTAGCACTATACCTGTAATGCCACCTATCCCTGAGTGCACGGCACGATAATAACGCTCTAACGTGCCATGCGATAGCAACCCTATAAACAAAAACAGCCCAATGACGATGTTGAGCCCTAGGTTAAAACCGTTACTACCAAACTCGCTGATATAGTACATCAGCGCCAAGGCCAATAGGATAACAGCAATAATACGGCTGTCATCTAGTTTTTGTGCCGGCGTGTCTCTCTGAGGCGCGACATATACTTCTTGTTTTATCAATTTAGGATCGATAACCGTAGGGTTTTTGGGATGCATAAAGCGATTGACGAGTGGCAAAATAACGATGAGCAAACCCACTAGCAGCATATTATAGCCTGCAAATACGGTCTGAGATAAAGGTACTGCTTCGGTCATGGTATTGCCTGATAGCGTCAGCAGCGTATCACCGCCCGAGCTAAGTGTCAGCGGTATCGATCCTGAAAAACCGCCATGCCAAATCACAAAACCTGAATACGCGGCCGCGACCAGCAGAGGATAATCGACATTAGCCACTTTCTTTGCCAAGGCTTTCGCAAAGATAGCCCCGAGGATAAGACCAAACCCCCAATTTATCCATGAACCGACCAGACCAACCAAGGTTGATACGATAATAGCGGTCGTAGGAGAATGCACTCTACTGGCAAGATTGTCTAACAAACGCTGAATAAATGGTGCGCTGGCAAATGCGTAGCCTGTCACTAGGACCAATGCCATTTGCATGGCAAAGCTATGTAATGACCATAGTCCATTGCCCCAGTGCCCTGCCATAGCAATCATATCTTGGCCAGTAATAGCCAGTCCCACCGCAAACGCAATGAGCGTCAAAACGATCGAAAATACGAATGGGGATGGTAGATAGCGGTTGACTAACTGCACGCTCATATTGGTGATGGCACTAAACATATTCACATTCCTTGTAAATTTAATGTTTGGTTTTAAAAAATATAGTTAGAGCTATGTTGAATAATTATCATATTTGAGAGCAATTACTGTTTACTGCACCTAATAAATGGAAAACATTGTATTTTATATTGTCATCCATAACAATACATTTTATATCGCTATATCATGCGTGAAACACTTGTGCTAACTTAACATATTATTTTCGTAGCGACTAGAAAATAACAGTCAGTGCATGTGAGTCAACGCTGTGCAGTATATAGATCGGTAAGATATTAATGATGGATAGCGCATGAGTCTAGATTTATGTTTGATAAAACAGACGAAATAGACCTGTTTTGATTAATTTTATTGACCTATATTGATAAGCACGGCATACTCGCTGCCTTATTTTTTTTGCCAAGGAGGGCCATCATGTTTAGTACGCTTGCTATTGTCATTACTCTATTATTACTCATGTTCTTTGCTTATCGCGGTTATTCTGTGCTGATCTTAGCACCGATTATGGCGACATTAGCCGTATTTCTTTCAGGTGACTTTTTAAGCAGTATTCCCGCCTATACCGATGTTTTCATGGGTGCTTTGAGTGGATTTTTACTTAAGTTTTTCCCTATTTTCTTATTGGGTGCGCTCTTTGGGCGTTTGATGGCAGACTCTGGTGCAGCGACAGCGATTGCCAATACTGTGGTCGAAAAGCTTGGTGCTAGCAAAGCCATTTTAGCCGTTATCTTAGTCTGTGCTATTTTGACATATGGCGGTGTGTCATTATTCGTCGTGGCCTTTGCTATTTATCCAATCGCCAAAGACTTGTTCAAAGCTGCCGATATTCCTAAGCGCTTGATACCAGCAGCGATTGCTTTGGGCTCATTTACCTTTACGATGACAGCATTGCCAGGTACGCCTGCCATTCAGAACGCCATTCCAATTCCTTATTACAATACCAACGTATTTGCCGCGCCTATTTTGGGGATTATCGGTGGTCTGGTGATGTTTATTGGTGGTTGGTTGTGGTTGCAGTCACGAGCCAGAAAGGCCAATGCAGCAGGTGAAGGCTATGGTCAGCATGATGAAGAGGATGTGGGCGGTCTTGGTGCAGCCACACAAGAAGCTGAAGCATTAAACACGCATCACACCTCATTTACCGTTGCGATGATTCCGCTCATATTGGTCATCGGTTTAAACGCTGTATTGACGTATGCTATCTTTCCATCGATGGACTTTAGCGCTCTACAGGCACAGTTTCCTGACTTAAATATCGCAGGCTCACTCGGATTATGGTCAATTATTCTCTCATTGGTTGTGGCTTGTGTGGTGTTAATCTTGCTACGTATTGGTCATTGGAACAATCTACAAAAAACCATTAACCGTGGTACTTATGATTCTATGTTGCCGATTTTCAACACCGCATCGGAAGTAGGCTATGGTGCGGTCATCGCCTCGTTGGCAGGCTTCCTTATCATTCGTGATAGCATATTGAACCTAAGCCCTGAAAACCCACTCATCTCAGAAGCGGTCGCAATGACCACGCTTGCTGGTATTACTGGTTCATCGTCTGGTGGTTTGAGTATTGCTCTGTCCACTTTGGGTGAAGACTATCTCAGAATGGCCGTAAATGCTGGCATCGATCCAGAGCTGATGCATCGAGTCGCTGTCATGGCAGCCGGTGGTTTGGATACCTTGCCACATAGTGGTGCGGTTATTACCTTGCTAGCGATTTGTGGTCTGACCCACAAGCAGTCATATCTAAACGTTGCCATGGTCACAATGGCTATTCCACTGGTAGCGGTCGTCACTGTTATCACTTTAGGTACTATGTTTGGTTCGTTTTAATTTTTAATAATAAAGTCTAAACAACTGTACCTAACCAAAAACCCACTTAGCGATTGCTCGGTGGGTTTTTTATGACCAGCTGATAACGTCTAAATTCGATGCAAGCCTATTGTTTATGGTTAGTGGATGCCTAACGAATGAGAAGTAATTACCAAGGAATATCACAAATTTAGCCGAATTACGGTATCATAGGCACACTTTTTAAATTTTCATTATTTTTGGAAGTTTTTAGCATTGATAACATCGCGTCCAATAGCCATTAGCTGCTTAAGACGTTTGATACCTAACCCGTTTATATAAAAATATAGGTGATTTTGTGCGTGAAATTCTAGTAACCAGTGCGCTGCCCTACGCCAATGGCTATATCCATTTGGGGCATCTTGTAGAGTATATTCAGACAGACATTTGGGTACGTGCGATGAAAGCGCAAGGCCATCAGGTCACTTATGTCTGCGCAGATGATGCACACGGTACCGCCATCATGCTAAAAGCAGAAGCCAATGGCGTGACACCTGAAGAACAAATTGCGTCAGTGAAAGCATCACATGAAGCTGACTTTTCTAAGTTTTTGATTAATTTTGATAATTATCACTCTACTCACTCAGAAGAAAATAAAGAATTTTCTGAGCTTATTTATCGTCGTCTTAGTAGCGCTGGACACATCAGCACTAAAGACGTTGAGCAGTTATTCGATCCTGAAAAGCAGTTATTTTTAGCCGATCGATTTGTCAAAGGCACCTGCCCTGAATGTGATAGCCCAGACCAATATGGTGATAACTGTGAAGTATGCGGCACCACATACAATGCCACCGAACTTAAAAATCCACAGTCTACGCTGTCTGGTTCAACGCCCGTACTCAAAACCTCTAAGCATTATTTCTTTAATTTGCCAGAGTTTGAGCAATTCTTAAAAGACTGGACACGCAGTGACAACCGTTTGCAAACGTCAGTGGCCAATAAATTGCAAGAGTGGTTTGAGGCAGGCTTAGCGACTTGGGACATCTCACGCGATGCGCCTTATTTTGGCTTTCAAATTCCAGATACCCCAAGCGATGAGCCAGATAAATACTTTTATGTATGGCTAGATGCGCCAGTCGGCTATATGGCAAGTTTTAAAAACCTATGCGACAAACGCGCAGGTACAGAGCAAGCGCTTGATTTTGACCGCTATTGGGCACAAGAAAACGAGCACAAAACCGAGGTTTACCACTTCATTGGTAAAGACATCGTTTACTTCCATGCGTTGTTTTGGCCAGCGATGCTTGCGGGCAGCGAGTATCGTACACCAACAGGCGTCTTTGCCCACGGCTTCTTGATGGTCAATGGCGAAAAAATGAGTAAGTCACGCGGTACCTTTATCAAGGCCGAAACGTATGCTGAGCATTTGCACCCTGAGTACCTGCGCTATTACTTCGCCAGTAAACTGTCTGACAAAGTCGAAGATATCAATCTAGATTTAGAAGACTTTATGCAAAAGGTCAACTCTGATCTGGTTGGCAAAGTGGTCAATATCGCCAGTCGTAGTGCAGGATTTTTGGTGAAGAAATACGACGGCATGCTTTCAGAAGTTTGTGCAGAGCCAGAACTGTTAGAAGACATCACCAAAACGGGCGATGAGATTGCTGCTGCTTATGAAAACCGTGAGTTTTCACGTGCCATGCGCTTAATCATGCAGTGTGCAGATAAAGCCAATGAGTATATTGATGAGAAAAAACCATGGTCGCTTGCTAAGCAAGAAGGCACTGAACAAGAAGTTCAAGACGTCTGCTCGGTCGCGATTAACATCTTCCGTCAGTTGATGGTGTATCTAGCGCCAGTACTACCTGAGCTGACCAATAATGCCAAAGAATTCTTAAACATTGACAGCTTAGATTTCGCCAGTCGTAACCAGTGGTTACTTGGCCATAAAATCAATAAGTTCAAACCATTGATGCAGCGTATCGAAGAAAAAGATATTGAAGCTATGGTGGAAGACTCAAAAGCCTCTCTCGCACAAGTAGACGCGCCAGCGCCAGCTGCTATCACAAACAGCAAGCCAGCAGCAGAAGCCAATGCAGACGCTGAGCAAACTGACTACATCGGTATTGACGACTTTGCTAAAGTTGAGATGAAGGTAGCGCACGTCTTAGCCTGTAACCACGTCGAAGGCGCGGACAAGCTTTTACAGTTTACGCTAGATGTTGGTGAAGACAAGCCGCGCAACGTGTTCAGCGGTATCCGTAAGTTTTATGAGCCAGAGCAATTGGTTGATAAAAAAGTCGTTTGTGTGACCAACCTGGCACCGCGTAAGATGAAATTTGGTATCTCAGAAGGCATGGTACTATCAACTGGTGAGCCAAAGACGGGCTTAACAGTCGTTACCTTACCGGATGCTTGTGTCGTTGGTGACGTATTAGCTTAACGGTTATTTTTAGTGTTAAAAAATAAAAAAGATGCCCTAGTGGCATCTTTTTTTATGGTTGATTTATTAAATGAATAAAAACCAAGTCTTACTTATTCAAAATATTAATGATCTGCAACGTGTCACTAATCACCGTCACAATATTATTTTCTGGCGTGCGAATACGAGTGTAGCGGTTATCATAACGGTCTAAGACGACCGAACGATCGTAATCTCTTCTATCAATCTTGCCGACTACTCTGTAACCGTATCTATCGAGATCACGCTTGAATGAGGCGTTAGGGCTAGCATTGCGATAAGCGTTAATATTAGGTCGGGCTTTACTGTGATGGTTATTATCTTTATGGACATAAGCAGATTTGCCATTTCCGTGTCCATTTCCATGTCCGTTCCCGTGCCCGTTTCCATGACCATTTTTTGCCATAGCAGGTAAGCAAATCAATGAGGTAGCAGTGATGCCAGCGATGGTTAATAGTTTGAGATTAGCAGTGTTCATAATGTTGCCTTCATAATGGTGCTTGCAGAGTATTCGTTTAAACAATATCAAGTAGAGACCAGAGTGAGTTTTATATTCGCCACATCAGCGTAATAGTAATGTGAATTTTGGACTCACTATCATTCTCGTATTAGAAAATTCTCGTATAAAAATTAGCTTACGTTAATTATGAAGGCAGTCCGTAATAGATGCGTTGCTAGCTTGTAAGATTTTTGATGGTGACTTTACTCAATAAGATAGCCAACCTACTCCTTATTAGCACCGATGACGAACACGACTGAATTTTTTATTGCGATAACTTACATTACTGTCATAATATGAACATAATGATCGATGGAACGATTACTTTATTGTTAGCCTGCTATTTTGGCATCAACATAGCATTGACTCGGCTAACCTGCATTTTCCAATATCATGTTCAAAAACTAAGCATAACGAAGACGGGTACGGTCTCTTATAAATAGACTGAACACATCTAACGATATTTACTTGGTTTTTACGATTGATATAACCTATGAGTTAACCTAATAATGACTATTGCTTCTACCTTACGCTTAAGCCTATACGGTGCTGCTATCAGTGCCACTCTCGGACTGATCGGCTGCTCAAATGCTACAGACACTACTGCAACTGATGACAGCGCCACTGCTGATGCTAGCAAGCCCGCCAAAACATTGGCCATTACGCAAATTGTCGAACACCCTTCGTTAGATGAGATGCGCCGCGGTATCATAGACGAGTTGGCTGACAACGGTTATGTCGAAGGCCAAAACCTAACCATTAACTTCCAAAGCGCTCAAGGAAACACAGCGACAGCGGGGCAGATTGCCAAGCAGTTCGCAGGAGACAACCCAGATGCCATCGTGGCCATCTCAACGCCCTCTGCCCAATCAATCGTGGCTTCAACCAAAACTATCCCTGTCATCTATACCGCTATCTCAGATCCTGTCGCGGCGAAGCTTATCGACGCAAACGCTGTGCCTATCCAATCTAATGTGACAGGCCTATCTAGCGAGTTGCCTATCGAGCCGCAATTAGACAACATTCAGAAAATTGCGCCTAATGCTAAGACCATTGGTTACGTCTATAGCCCAGGTGAGGTCAACTCTGTATCAGTACTCAAACAACTAAAAAAAGCCGCACCCGCGCGTGGTCTTAAAATATTAGAAGTCACCGCCAATCGACCAACGGACGTTGCTATGGCGACACGTAGCTTATCTGGTCGTGCTGATATTATTTATACCTCGTTAGACAACAATGTCGTCTCTGCCTTTGAAGCGATGGCAGGTGCAGCCAATGAGCTTGATATTCCCGTCATTGCCTCAGACGAGTTTAGTGTGAGACGCGGTGCTACTGCGGCGCTTGGTGTCAATGACTATGACTTTGGTCGTACCACAGGCAAAATGGTGTATCGAGTATTAAGTGGCGAAGCCGTCAATACGATCAAGCCCGAAGTCATGAATACCTTGACTTTATATGCCAGCCCAAAACATGCGGCTGAGCAAGGCGTGAGCTTGACCGATGAGCTGCTAAAAAATGCCATCAATGTCGACAAAGAAGCAAAGAGTGCTAAATAAGTAATAGTTACCTATACTAAGGCGTTTTATCAATATAAGAATCGCTAGCATTCATTTTTATTTATTAAATAATGTACGGACACATTATTATTTTCAGGAGTGAGACCCATGTTGTATCAAAATCGTTTTGGTCATTTCAATTTTAGTAAGGCGCTATTATTAGGCGGTGTTTGTACCGCTCTATTGACTGGTTGTAATCAATCAGCACAAGATGCTGGTAGTACTGACAGCGCCACTGGCGATGCCGCAACAGAGATGAAAAACGTCGCTATTACGGCTATTGTTGAGCATCCAGCGCTTGATGACGTACGCAAAGGTGTCATCGATGAGCTAAATGAAGCCGGCTTTAAAGACGGTGAAAATTTAACCGTTAACTTCCAAAGCGCACAGGGCAACACTGCTACTGCAGGGCAGATTGCTAAGCAATTTGTTGCAGACAACTCAGATGTTATCGTTGCCATTGGTACGCCATCAGCACAGTCAGTTGCAGCTGCTACCAGTACGATTCCTTTGGTATTCTCTGCGGTGACCGACCCAGTAGAAGCCAAATTGGTATCAAAGCTTGATGGTTCTGGCACCAATGTGACTGGCGGTTCTGATGCGCTCCCTTATGAGCCACAAATTGCCTTAATGCGCCAAATTATTCCAAGCTTGAAAAATGTAGGTTATGTTTATAGCCCAGGTGAGGTGAACTCTACCATCATCCTAAAAAACCTAAAAGAAAAGCTGACACCAATGGGCATCACTGTACATGAAGCCCCTGCCCAGCGCAGTACCGACATCGCGATGGCTGCACGTAGCCTCGAAGGTAAAGTCGATATGATTTACACATCAACCGATAATAACGTGGTATCTGCTTACGAGTCACTGTTCCAAGTCGCTAAAGAAAGTAAAATCCCGCTGATTGCTTCAGACACCAGTTCTGTTGCACGCGGTGCCATTGCTGCATTGGGCGTTGACTATTATGCACTTGGCCGCGAAACAGGTAAAATTGTAGTGCGTATTTTAAATGGTGAAAAAGCAGGCGATATCCCTGTTTATACGCCACAAGCACTTGATTTGTATGTCAGTCCAAAAAATGCCACAGCTGAAGGCATCACATTGCCACAAGCAGTTATCGATAAAGCAAAAGAAGTGGTAGAATAGCGCCCTCTGAATGTAAGCATCACGTTAAACGATTATATTGATGGTTTAATCATAGATTGTTGCTTATATTTACTGCTATTATTTCAGTATAAAAATGACCCAGCTACTGGTATACGAGCTGGGTTATTTTTAATGTGATATAAGCATTAAAACCGAATTTCGAACCAAGGTATTTTATGCTCATTCCTCATAGGAAGATGTTTTGGTTTACCCTAACCGCAGATTGCTTAATCTGTTAAATTCACCGCTTAGCCGTTTGGGTTATATAGGCTTATAGGCAGCATGCTTCATACCTTTGCTACTTTTTGCTTGTGATAATAATCGCTAAACGCTTGATGATAACCGACTAATATCTTATGTCCTTAATTGCTTTTTTTGGTGCGCTTGAAAGCGGTCTAATTTATGGCCTTGTTGCACTTGGCGTGCTGATTTCATTTCGTACGCTCGACTTTCCCGACTTGACCGCTGACGGTAGCTTTCCGCTAGGTGGCGCAGTCGCTGGTATATCCATCATCGCTGGTATCAACCCATGGTTGGCCTGTGCCTTTGGTATGTTAGCAGGCTCCGTCGCTGGTATCGTTACTGCATGGTTGCATGTCAAACTTGGCATACTGCAATTACTTGCCAGTATTTTAGTGATGGTTGCCCTATATTCTATCAATTTACGTATTATGGGCGCGCCAAACTTACCGCTATTGGGCGAAACCACGGTGTTTAGCACCTTGGTGACCGATGGTAATGGCTATTGGATGCGCTGTTTGATTATTGGTATGGTTGTGATGCTTGCCATGCTGTTTTTAAACTGGTTCTATAGTACCGAGACTGGTCTTTCGATGCGTGCGACTGGCTCAAACCTAAAAATGGCGCAGGCTCAAGGTATTAATACCTCATGGATGACCATCGTTGGTATGGCAGTGTCTAACGGTTTGATCGCTTTAGCGGGTGCATTGTTCGTTCAGACTCAGGGCGGTGCAGATATCTCAATCGGTATCGGTACGATTGTCATTGGTCTAGCAGCGGTCATCATCGGTGAAACCATCATTCCGGCCAAGCGCATTTGGCTGATTACTTTTGCTGTGGTCGTCGGTGCTGTGCTGTACAAGCTATTTATTCAGGTCGCCCTATCGAGTGATACGCTGCGTAGTATTGGCTTTGGCCCGCAGGATTTGAACTTGATTACAGCGCTACTCGTCGTATTTGCCTTGGTATTGCCAAAAGCTAAAAATAAATTTTTAAGTCGTAAAGTTCGAGCTTAATGTCAATGTGCAACCATAAGGAATAATTATTATGATGCAAGCTACAGATTTGCGGTTGACCTTTAATCCCGGAACGCCCATTGAAAACCCTGCACTACGCGGTATCAATTTAAACATTGCCGATGGTGAGTTTGTGACAGTCATCGGTACCAATGGTGCTGGTAAATCGACCTTTCTAAATGCCGTCAGTGGCACCACGCGCGTCGATAGTGGCTCAATCCTATTAAACGGTATTGATGTCACCAAAAAGACTGCGCATCAACGTGCTCATTGGGTTGCTCGTGTGTTTCAAGACCCAATGGCGGGAACTTGTGAAGCGCTCACTATTGAAGAAAACATGGCGCTTGCCTATAAGCGCGGCGGCAAACGTGGTTTGAGCTTTGCGCTGAACCCAAATAACCGAGACTTGTTTAGAGAGAAACTCTCAGTCCTAAAGCTTGGACTAGAGAATCGCCTGACTGACCGTATGGGACTGCTGTCTGGTGGTCAACGTCAAGCAGTAAGCCTATTGATGGCATCGTTACAGCCATCTAAGATTTTATTGCTTGATGAGCATACAGCCGCACTTGATCCAAAGACAGCGGCTTTTGTCTTAGAGTTGACCGATAAAATTGTAACGGACAACAAGCTGACCACGATGATGGTCACGCACTCTATGCAGCAAGCTTTAGCACATGGTACGCGCACCGTCATGCTGCACCAAGGCCAAGTCGTATTAGACGTCGCTGGTGATGCTCGTAAAGGTATGACTGTGCATGATTTACTCGATATGTTTGAGCAAACACGCGGCGAAAAAGTCGAAGATGATAGCTTGATTTTAAGCTAACTTGCAAAACAGCTGCATTTGAATGCTAAATAAAAAACGCCTGTTAAATGGGCGTGTTGAACATTAGGAGCAAAAAAATAGCAAACGAGTAATCTTTAAGTTCTCACACAAAAAAGACGTCGTTTGCTATGCCTTTCTCAAAGAGCAACACTGGACAAGACTAAGGTCTATATTACTAGAGCTTAATATCTATGACACAGGGAATCTTAGACAAACGGTCGAAGGCGTACTGTATCTTATGCGTGTCGGCTATCCTTGGCGTGATCTATCCTCCTCATTTTTAATCATCATAGTCATTATATAAATTTTATAAAGAATGACAAACGGCTTCAATTTTATTTCCTGAAGGGTCGATAAGAAAAGCGGCATAATAACCCTCATGATACTCAGCTCTAAGCCCAGGTTTCCCAGCATCACGTCCACGATTAGCGATGCCTTGAGCATAAAAGGCATCCACTTTTTCTCTTTCATCGACTCGAAAACACCAATGATTGGCAGTACTGTTAGTGGAGTTCTGCACTTCAAAGATAGTTAAATAACTATGGTTATGAGAAGACGACCTGTTTCGAACACCATATCTTAATGCATCAGCTGATTGCCCTACTTTCTCGGCTCCTAAAATAGGCATGATAGCATCGTAAAATTTTTCAGCATTATTTAAGTTGGCAACCGATAGTGAGATATGATCAATTTGTAGCGTCATGAAAGTTCAACCTTAAAGTTATTAGAGTGTTAGGGTGTGTTATCAATTAGCACATTAATACATTATTTATCTACAATTTTTCTTATTTTAAGCCTCATAATCTAATCAATGACACACCCTAGGTGATTTAAGAATAAATAAGCATAATAGAGACACTTCTCTACTTTGCGCAAAAGCTTTTAATACCTATCAGCCGCAATGCTTACATTAATTTCCATATCTCCGGAACTAAAACCCCTTCCATATCGATAAAGGCAACTTTATTCATATTTAATTCCTTTAGTTTAAGTTTGCAAAGAGCAAGAACACACCTAATAGACCTAATATAAAACCAATGACACGATTAATTGCGACTTGCTGCTTTAGCATTTTTTCTCTTAGCGTCCGTTGAGAGAACAATAAAGCCACCAAGGCGAACCACATGAAGTGAGCCACAGACATAAACAATCCATAACCGATTAAAATAGACTTTGGGGTACTAGCACTAACAATCTGTGTATACGTACTAATGACAAACAATGTAGTTTTGGGATTCAAAGCATTGGTAAAAAAACCATAGCGCAATGCTTGTCCGGAACTGATGCGCGCAGAAGCGCCGACGTCATGTACAGGCTTTTGTGTGAATGTCTTATAACCAATATAAATAAGATAAAGTGCACCAAGATATTTTATGATTGTCAAAAAATTTGGCGCAAGCTTCATGACAATCGCAACAGCTACTAACGTATAAGTCACATGCACTAAGACACCTAGCGCTATACCAATAGACGTTAGCACACCGACTGAACGCCCGTATAGGTAGCTATTCTTAGTAACAATAGCGAAATCAGCCCCAGGACTAATCACAGCAAGAATGGTAATCATGATAACGGTAAAAAATTCTGTCATTTAATGAACTCTATAAAGAAAATACCAATATATAAAGAGTTTTATCTTTATATTGGTTTTTTCATATTATTAATTTAAGTGCATTCTCCTACATTTACAGATAAACTAAAATTGAGTTTATTACATCATCATCTATGAGTTTTTGGCATGATAGAAAAAATATCGTTGAATTCATTAAGGTTCTTTTACTACGTTGCAGAGCATAATAGTGTGACGCTTGCTTCTCAGAAACTGTTTGTGACACAAAGTGCAGTGAGCAAACAGATTAAGAATTTGGAAGATGCTTTAGGTGTATCTTTATTTAACCGAGTCAATAAGAAACTGGTACTCACAGCCAATGGCAATCTACTTTTTTCTTGTTGTCAGCAAATTTTTGCGAAATTAGATGACTGTCTTGTAGATCTAACGAGACAAGATCATCGAAAAAAGCAACTGGTACTCTCCTGTGAACCCACTATTTCAATGAAATGGTTAATACCACGTTTGGCTGAATTTAATTCATTAAACTATGGGTTTGAAATTGTATTACTGACGGGTGGCGGAATAGTAGACTTTCAAGGGAAATCTATCGATATTGCTTTGCGCAGAAATGATTTTGAATGGGACAAAAATATATTTCATGAGAAAATTATTGAAGAATACATAGTCGCTGTCCGCAACCCTAGAACTGAACCAACGAATACCCTATTACTGACTTCTTCTCGACCAAATTTTTGGCATCACATAAATAAATCTAAGTTAGTCAGTAGCGAGATTTTATCGTACGAGACTATGGTGTTAGAGCACTTTTACTTATGTATTGAGGGATGCTTAGCTGGTTTGGGAACCGCTATTGTTTCAATGTTTATGGTGGAAAAAGAACTTTCGCATCACTTTTTAGAATTAATCCATCCTCCAATGGCAGACAGCTCGTCTTATCATTTATTGTCTTATCACCCTTTTTACGAAGATGAGAGAAAAGTGATGTTTAAAAATTGGCTGAAAAAAGAGATGCTGAATAGCAAAATGCAGTTTATGGAAACTTTGCAATGCGTATAGAAATTATATCGTGATATTTCGCCAATACTTGCATTTTGTTATAAGTAAAAAAATATATTGAGTAAGATGAACCGCCCCAACTTTATCGGAAACTTAATATTCCGAGAAAATTGACTATATGAGATTCAACCCTCTTCGAAAAGGTGCTCGGTATTACTCACTTTATGGATTTAGGCTATAGAACGCCAAGACAGATGTGGTTTGACTTTTATTATCAGGCTACGTAACTAAAATCTCCCAAGTGAATGTCTACAGATTTGACAGCATAGGTCACTTATCAACCTTTGAGAACACTCAATCTTCTCAAAGGTTTTTTGTTATCTATAGTTACTGATTCTACAAATTTCTCGCTCATCATTATATAGTTGTCGTCTATAACAACAACTTATCCATCACCATGTATCTATGAGGTTTATCATGCGCAAAATTCCTGTCTACTCCCACCCTGCTGCTGGTTGGCCTGCGCTGTTTTCCTCTACTCGTAAACTGATGGACTATCAAACTTTTTTGCGTGGCAGTGTCAGCGTATTCAAAAGCAACCAACCTCAAGGCGGATTTGATTGCCCAGGTTGTGCTTGGCCTGATCACAAGTCACACAAAGCTATCGACGTCTGTGAAAATGGTATCAAGGTCATCGCTAGTGAAACCATGACCAAAAAAGCAGATGCACAGTTCTTTGCGCGACACACCGTCACTGAACTACAAGGGTGGACAGGCTATGAGCTAGAGCATAGTGGCCGCTTATCAGAGCCGCTATATTATGATGCCGCACAAGACCGCTATGTAGCGATCTCTTGGGAGATGGCTTACCAACGTATCGCTGAACAATTCAAACAACTGAGCTCGCCAGATGAGGCGCTCTTTTATACTTCAGGTCGTGTCACCAACGAGCCAGCCTTTATGTACCAACTGTTCGTACGCTGTTTCGGTACTAATAACCTACCTGATTGCTCAAACATGTGTCACGAGCCAACCTCGGTCATGCTAGGAAGGCAGTTAGGTATTGGTAAAGCGACGGTCAAGTTAGAGGATTTTGAGCAAGCCAAACTTATCTTGATGTTTGGACAGAATCCAGCGACTAATCACCCACGAATGCTTGAGATGCTTGCCCATGCTCACGAGCAAGGATGTCGAATTATTTCTATCAATCCCATGCGCGAACAAGGTCTAAGTAAATTTAGAAACCCGCAAAAACCCACACATATGACAGCAGGCCAAAGCAATGACATGGTCGATGAAGTGGTTCAACTTCAGATCGGTGGCGATGCGGCGTTATTGACAGGTATCGCCAAATGGCTGATTGAAAACGATAAAATCAACCACGATTTCATTACCACTCATACATCAGGTTTTGAGCCAATAAAACAGTGGTTGGCAGAGCAATCATGGGCAGATATCGAACTTGGTTGCGGTATTCTAGAAACAGATATTATAAATTTAGCCGAGCTAGTTGCTGCTAGTCCTGCAACGATTTGCACATGGGGTATGGGCATCACTCAGCATGTACAAGGTGATGACAATGTCGCGATGATTACCAATCTATTATTATTAATGGGTATGATTGGTATTGATGGCGCAGGCGCGTCTCCTGTTCGTGGGCACTCTAATGTACAGGGCGATCGCACCATGGGTATCCATGAACGTCCTAGCAAAAGCTTACTGGACAGTCTGGAGCGTGTCTTTGAGCATCCTATGCCACAAGAGCATGGCTACGACGTGGTTACTGGGGCCAAAGCGCTTATCGCTGGTAAACTAAAAATATTTATGGGCATGGGTGGCAACTATGCTGTGGCAGCACCTGATACCAGTGCCATTGAACAAGCTTTAATGACAACGCAGCTTAATATATTCGTAGGTACCAAGCTAAATGAAACCATGCTGTACCCGGGTGCAAACAATCTAATCTTGCCGTGTTTAGGGCGTACTGAACGCATCGTGACGGCTAAAGGCGAGCAATTTGCAACCATCGAAGACTCTATGTGTCAGGTAGTACCCACTCAAGGCACGCTCAAACCTGTCAGTGATACCTTAAAGTCTGAATCGCAGATTGTGGCAGACATAGCCACTCATGTGCTTGGCCCTGACTCTACTATTCCTTGGCAAGCCATGAGCGAGGATTTTGACATCGTTCGTGACTATGTTGCCCAAGCTATCAATGGCTTCGAAGATTTTAATCATCGCATTCGCACTACTGAACGTGGCTTTCATTTATATCATGCTGCTCGCCATCGTATATGGAATACTGACAGTGGTAAGGCACAGTTCGAAGTACCCAAATACCCAATTACTTATGTCGCCGCACAAATGGCAGAAACAACATCAGCTCTTGAAGACAATGCGAGAAAAAATGGCAACGTTGATGACGATCAAAACGATGGACAAAAGATTTGGCAATTGACCAGTGTTCGTAGTCATGACCAATTTAATACGATGATTTTTGGCTATAAAGATCGCTATCGTCAAACCAATCGCCGTGATGTTTTATTGATGCATCCTGATGAAATCAGCCGCCTAGGCTGGCACGCAGGTGATAGTGTCATGGTATCTCGACAAGGTAATCCAAATGGTACTAGCCAGCCGCGTACACTAGGGCCACTGGTATTGACTGAAATGGATATTGCGTCTAATGCTGTTGCCGCCTATTACCCTGAATGTAACGACTTATTTGACTTAGACACGCATGCGCCCGATTCACACATACCAGCGTATAAATCAACGACGGTTGTCTTACAACGGGTCAATGCAAGCATCGCTGAGCCAGTATAGTAAGTGGGAAGTAGATCGTAAAATGATAACAATTGAGACCTATGTTAAAGAAAATGAGCGCACCAGTGAACAGCCGCATGAAAGCAATGTGTTTGAAAGCGTAAATACATCGATGACGCCACTGGTACGTACCCATTTATCAGAAAAGCATTACTATTCATCCGCTAACAACAACGATGACAACATTGCTCAAGTACATATTGATCGCCAACCCGCCAGTCTCGCTGTAGAGGCGGCGGTTGCCATCATTATCAATGGTATTCACTATGCGGTATTGATGGCAAGTCCGCATCAGCTAGAGTATTTAGCTGTTGGGTTTTTATTTAGCGAAGGCTTGATCCAACACAGCCATGAATTGCTTGATTGGGACGTCACTCAACTGACCGATACCGCAAGCTACCAACCCCTTACTCAAGAATCAGCTGATCTGGAATCAGAAGATGCTGAAGCAGAAAGCCTTGAACAAACCTTACAACAGCTACAGGACTATGATATTTATATCGTGGAACTGGTCTTAAACCAACGCTGCCATCAACGTATCCAAGCACAGAAACGTCAGCTCGCAGGGCGCACAGGTTGCGGCATGTGCGGTATCACTGGACTGGCACAAGCTTTGCCTGATTTGAGTAGTTACGCCCAAGATAATGTATCAAACGGCTCAAATAAAAAATCCACAACACCGAGTCTAGACGACTTATTAAAAATGCGACAACAAGTCGATGCCACACAACACACGCACCAACTGACAGGTGCCGTACACGCAGCGGCAACGATGCATCAGCAGCAGTTATATCTATTTGAGGATGTAGGACGTCATAACGCCCTCGATAAACTAATCGGTTGGCAACTGCGTCAAAAGGTCGATGTCGACTGTGTACTAATGACCTCACGCCTATCAATTGAACTGGTACAGAAATCTATCCGTGGTCGCATACCTTGGCTGGTTGGCATGTCTGCGCCTACCAGTACAGCGGTACGTGTCGCTGAGCGTTATGGATTGGGATTAGCAGGATTCTTACGTAACGATAGAGTGACCTACTACTCAGGCATTTGATCCATCATCACGTATTCTGTAATAAAGGCTAATTCATAGAACTAATGAATAGGTATCATCTTAAATTTACTCATATTAGCTTCTCGTAACAACTCTCAATACCACCCCTTTCACTAAACCTAGACTATCTATTGATGACTTCCCTTGAATGCTCCGACGTTCAAGGATAGGCCGTGTCCATATTTTAAAGATATTAATAAAAATAGGATAAGTTGCCGTCAAATGAGAAAGCTAGCGTAGATAATATCGAGACATTAACCAAATTTCTGACGTTGTTTGACAAGATTTAGTTACTTTTAGCACATTTAGATGGTAAGCAATTGAATTGAGGAAATACCCTCTTAATCTTGCATAACATTTGAGGTTGACGACATAATAGGTTACCCTAACCTCACGAACATGTTACATACACTTAACAGATCTGTAGTTTTATTTATTAATACCAAGTTCACTGTGCTGATTATTCACACAGTACTGGATTTGGTATTTAAATTACAGGTGATGCATCAATGCGATAGTTGAGTAAAAATCTCTTAACTATTGCTTATTACAGCTGATAAGGCTGTCTAAACCGAGCTCAGGTCATGCCCTCATGGCTTAGTGCTCATTCGTAATTCTGCTATAGACGCTCATCATATGAGCTTTCTTTAGCACTCAGCTACCTTTGTGTATGCCTATTAATAGCGTCATGGTTTATCCATGAAATGACGCCTATTGAAAGTAGCCCCTGTCATTTTGATTTAACACGATGTGAGTCATAAAACAGCGGCACGACACTTAGTACTTGCTCAACACTACAGTTGGTATTTTTGCTGTCTACATTAGCCACATACATCCAGTATGAGGGCTTTTTAGGCCATGTCGTATGCTCAATAGTTTGGAATAGATAATTTTAATAAACTTTATTTACTTAAAACAATTGCGAGGTATAAGTTTGAAAACTGAGTCATTGTTCCAATTTTCATCATTAACCATTATTTTATTACTACTAGCTTTTTATGGCGGCACTTACCTGCTTTCTTTGTTGATAAAAAAGGACAAAGAAACAACTTCTGGGTTTATGGTCGCAGGCCACGGTGTTGGCTTTGGTATGGGTGCGGCTAGTATGACCGCCACTTGGATTTGGGCTGCTTCATTTTATGCTGCGGCTACCTCTGGCTATAAATACGGCGTGTCAGGACCGATACATTATGGGTTTTGGGGAGCGTTGATGATTCTATTCATCTACCCTTTTGGTATGCGCTTTCGTGAGCTTGCCCCCAATGGTCACACGTTAGGCGAGCTCATCCATGCCCGCCATGGTTCATCAAGCCAATTAATTTTAGCAATATCTAATATTATGGGCAGCTTAATTAGCTTGATGGTCAACTTCACTGCTGCTGGAGCACTGGTGTCAGTCTTGTCACCATTATCGTTCCAAACCGGTGTGATGATCGCGGGTATCGGGGTATTGAGCTATACGTTGACGTCAGGCTTCCGTGCATCTGTATTTACCGACTTTGCCCAATTGGTCGCGTTGATGGCCATTGGTGTTGTCATTATCCCAGCAGTACTATTTGCGATGGGTGGGCCTGAAGTCATGGTTGAAGGACTGTCAAATCTGACATTGGAGCAACAAAACTTCTTTTCTTCTGAAGCATTCTTTCAGCAAGGCGCGCCCTATTTCGTTGCGGTATTGGCTTACGCTATCGGCAACCAAACCATTACCCAACGATTATTTGCGATTGATAAAACTAAGATTAAGGCTACCTTTGTCACAGCCACTGTGGGCTATGCAGGTATCGTCATTGGTCTAGGGATGATCGGATTGATGGCCGTCACCATCGGTATCGAACCACTCGATGGCAACATGAATAACCTGATTCCACAGATGGTGAGCACTTATCTGCATCCCGTCTTTATCGCATTATTCTTTATATTAGTGATTGGCTCATTGTCATCCACCGCTGATTCAGATCTGTCAGCGCTATCGACGATTATGATGGCGGATGTCTATGGTAAAAACATTGCCAAAAAAGGTCATGTTAAACCGAAAACTATGATGCTTGTCGGTCGTGGCACGATGATTGTCGCGACGGCAGCTGGATTGATTTTTGCCAGCTTTAAGCTCGATATTTTAGTGATGCTAGTCTTCGTTGGCGCATTATGGGGTGCAATCGTCTTTCCTGTCATTGCCAGTGTGTTCTGGAATCGCGTCACCAATACTGCTTTCACCTCAGCTGTCATCATCGGACTTCTTCTATTCTGTGTTGTACGCTTTGAATTACTACCAATTACGGGTTTCACTGCCCTATTCTTCGAGATACTCGCCAGTGTCGGTGGTGCTGTCGTGATTGGTCTGATGGTCTTTGGGTTCTTAGGTCGTAAGATTGGCATGGGAGCCGCTGCTATCGCGCTCGTACTGATGCTAATCTTTTCCACTGGCTTCCTACGTCAATACATGGTCTTACTGGCCTCACTGACTGCTTATGGCGCTAGTACTATTGTCTGTGTGATAGTCAGCCTGATGGGTGACGAACATTTTGACTTTGACTTAATTAAGCAGCGTGTGGATGACTACGATAATAAGCCTGATACACCACAAATTTAAATTGTCTTAACTGAAATTATTGAACGCAAACAGCGGTTGGTCAGTTTGTCATAGCGTCATCAAACTGATCATCCGATAACTATTAAAAGAGACTATAAGGAGATAGTATGGATAACGTCTTTATCTACGGCTCATATATTTTGATTTGGCCAGTGATTACGCTAGGGGTGCTCATATTAATTTGCACCGCAACCTATCGTGATATTAAAAAAGCAAAACGTGATAACAAGGATATCGTTTAGCGTCTCATCGCCATTATTTTTAGAAAACATCACTGAGCACTGGCTTGGTGATAGCGTCATAAAGCCTATTAATCGTATAAATAACTCTAAATTGGGGTTATTTATAGATAAGGTAGCAAATAACCTGTTTTTAATGAAAAAATCACTTGTAATTTATTATAGTTTTGCTAATATAGGCCACCTTGATTGGCTGGATGGCAGAGTGGTCATGCAGCGGACTGCAACTCCGTTAACGCCGGTTCGATTCCGACTCCAGCCTCCAATTATTTATTAACTTTACGTTAATTTAAGCTTGCATTATTATCATAATTGACTATAATAGCGAGCACTTATCTAGTAACTAGATGGTCTATCAGCTAGCTTACATTTTAGATAAAACAAGTTTTGCCCGGGTGGTGAAATTGGTAGACACAAGGGATTTAAAATCCCTCGCTAGCAATAGCGTGCCGGTTCAAGTCCGGCTCCGGGTACCATTACATTAAAAGGCTTCCAAGCAATTGGAAGCCTTTTTCTTATGCTTTAATATTTCTTATTGAACTAAATCTCTTCTTTAAACGCCCACTTCCTAGATGGTCTTCAGTAAGAATTTCATCTATATCTTTTGAAAACCATGCTTCTTTACATATCATAGGCTACGAGTAGTAGATTGTCTTGTGTTTGCATGGCAGAGTCAGTAAGCATTCATACAAACAATACCGTATCGATTTTAAAGTTATTAAATTATAGTTTGAGTCCATTACTTAAAATCAGTATTGATTTCATGGGTCTTCTAGACAACCCCCCTACTTATATTATTTACTCTTCAAATCAGGGACTGTAGTAGATAACTACTAGCTAAGCATTATAAGCCACTACCGCCCAAGCAAATAAACCAACGTTAATCGCGATCGCCACTATCCATCTGATATTCACTTGCCAGTTTTTACCTTGAAATGCCTTCTCCGCTTCTGGTGTAATTGGTTGAATAGGATACGGGTTATCTTGACCGTCCCATGTCAGTAACTTCTGCACATCGGGATGTAGAATCGCTCGTTTGACGCATTGATAATGACTGCCGTGAAATAAGTTCCCTAAAGCATAAAGTGAGCCTATAGCCAGCATGGCAACAACGGTGTCTCCAGTATGTTTCGTATTTATAGAACCCTCTCTTCGATAGATAATGTCGCTACAGGCAAATAATGATTTGCTAGTATCAGTAGGATAAGCCTGACATAACTTTGAATCTATCGGTAGCGCTTCACTCGGGCTTTCCATATAGGTGCGAATAAACGCCCATTGCACTCTTGGATTGACGTTATAGTCCTCTAACTTTAGATGATGGGTGATATCGCCTGTCTCAGGATCAGCGACATAAAGATTAAGGGGTGTATACGCCCGATTGCCTTTGTCTTGATGGAGGTCTGGATGGACGTCCTTGTAGTCTACTATTTTCAGCTCATAAGGCTGTCTGATTTTCCATAGCGGACGGTAGTAGTAAGCTATTTTTTGCTGCTGCTTTAAAAAGTAGTATTGGGTGCGAAACGGTTTCTTGGTAATGAATTGATAGAGGATTAGGACTAAAGGTGTGCAAAATACTATAAACATAAAAATGCCCAGTATTATGAACGATACAGTAAAACCAGATAACACGAAATCCTTATTTAATATGAACAGGAAGATAAAAGTGACAGAAAACATAAAAGAAGAAAAATAAACCCATCCAATAGCAAAATAAAAATACCAGAAATAAGCAGGAAAAAAGGTAAGGTAATCAGGGTTTATATTATGAATTTCTCTATTAAGGTAGCTGATATCATCTTCATTATCGTTAAGTAGCGTCTTGTCTATAGGCTGAGAGTATGGACGCTCTATAGGATTGTGAAGTTCACTGATGTGGGTGGCAAAATCGTTGCGTAGTTGCATTCAAAGCCTTCTTATTTTTATCTAAGCAGTCACATGCATAGTAAAAAATTTAATCACACTAAATGAAACCAATACAGTAGCGTATATGCCAGCCCTGTGTCATACCCCTTAATTGCCCCTATTATGTCAATAAAAAATGCAAAAACGAACAACATAATAATACCGAATAAAATAAGCGCGAGACTAAATACTAGCTTTTTCCAAATGGGTTGATTGGCATCTTCAACATTGCCTTCGGGCAAGTTTTTGTTTAAGTCATATGGATCGTTAGGATCTATCTGACATTCAGCTTCAATCTCAGGGCTAAACTTAGGGGTGATGCTGGTGTTGATAGATAATAAACGTCCCAGGTAACGTAACCAAGAAAAAGGTATTAGTAGGTATTCTGCTAATACAAGTCTAAATGTATTTGGATTCTCTTGATTAACGTGACTAGCATGATAGCCTAGCTTAACTCTTTGCAAAGACACTAATGGAGTTTCTCTCTTTTCATGTACAGGATGAACATAGCGAACAGCGCTTTTAACTTCTTTAAATTGCTTATCATTGTCTTCCATATATCTACGAACAAACTCGAAATGTCCTAGCAATGTACCTTCATCATGTCTATCTGCCCCTAAACTATTAACAAACGGTAAGCTAAACATCCCCGTAATAGTGACGCCATCATCAGCTAAAGTAATACCACGCACATCACCACCGTCTTTGTAGGTAGTGGCCATATAGAATTTTAGGTCATCCCAATCAAAAACTTGTACTTGGCGATTGGCTTGGCGAACATAAACCTTGCGTGTTTTTCGATTAAAGCGAATGGGAAGATAGGTATAGCTGAATAGCTCCGTTGAGAGTAAAGCCAGTAAATAAATAAAAACAACTATAAAGGCTAACGTTATGGCACTAGCCAATATCCCTAATAAAAAAGAGCCTGTTAGGAACTCGTCATACAGTATGATAAAACCTAAATAGATGACACCTGATATTAGTCCTAAAAAAAATAAACTGCCAAACGTGACATCACCTCGTATTCTATCCTGACGACCTGTTAGCTCCATATAAGTTGAATTAAACTGTACGACGGTGCGCTGCGGATAAAATGGTACGTCATAACTGTGTGCTTTATCTAGCCATTTGAAGTCCTTAATTTCTTGAACTCGTCCGCCTAAACCCACACCAAAATCACCACCGAATTTTTGATTGATTTCTTTATAACTAAGTTTGGTAAAGGGGTTTCTACCGTTAATATCTATCATTTAACTATCCTGTAGATCGATATCATCACCTACCACAGCACGATCAAATTGCTCTAATGTATGCTCAAGTGACCAAGCTTGAGAGTACGTTTCAGGCATTGATCCTCGTCTATATAGACATCCCCATTGTTTCTACCATCGCACAGCTCTGATGTCTTCAGATATCTAAATCCACCGAAACAACAGCCAATCCCACAGTATTTTAAAGAAGCTGGGGTAATCACCATGTGGTCGCGCAGCACCGATGATGTCAATAATGATGGCGAGTATCGATAAAGAAGCAAGCGTTGCAACTACCATCATCACGACATAGAATACTTTTTCTAATAAGGTAGCAGGCTTCATGAGCGCTGGTATCGGCGGGTTTTTATTTAAGTCAAATTTATCGTTGGGATCTACATCACATTGAACTTCTATCTCAAAAGGAAAATGCGGCGTGGTAGAAGTTAATACAGCTAAGCGACGTCCCAATAGCTTTAAAAACCAAAAAGGAATATTTATAGCAAATAACCAATCAAGTCTTATGGACTTCTCTGGATACTCTATATCCATAAACCGATAGTGATAATCAAATAAAGTACGCTGTACACTTTCTTTAAAGGTTTCTTTACGCTGATGGACGGGAAAGATATGACGGATACTACTGGCTACCTCAGCGAGCTCGCTATCATCTTTGGCAGACATATAGCGATTAACAAATTCAAAATGACCGTATAGTGCCTCATCTACATCAAGATAACGAAAAGGCAGACTAAAAGTGCGTTGGATAATACCCTTGTCATCCACATCGCTGCAGCGAATATCCCAAGGTGCATTGGCATCGGTCTGCATTTGTATCTTTAGACTACCCCAGTCATAGGTTTCTACTTTTTTATTGGCACCCATGACATAGACCTTGCCCTCTTTGCGATTAAAACGAACGGGAAAATAGGTGTAGGTAAACAGTTCTCTGCTAAGACGTCTTAATAATCCATAGAAAATAGCAAAAAGTATTGAAGTGAGAAGTATAAATGCAACAAAGTATAGACTTATACCATCTTGAATAAACATCATTCTTAGCATTAAAAAGAAAGTACCGATGCCAAATAATACAACTATCAAAATAAATAATTGACTCCAAACAATCTCGCCACGGATAAAGTCCCACATGTCTACCAGCTCCATATAGGTGCTATTAAACTGTACAACAGTACGCTGAGGCCGTAGCGGATAATCAAGCTTTTGATATGGGCGCAGCTCATGTTGTAAGTTATCTACTTTATAGGCTTTACCTAAGGTGTCGTAGGTTCCGTTCTTTCCGCGGCCTATTATGTCGATCATCGTTTTACTCACTCATTTTTTCAGAGTCAGGATCGCAGTCAAACAAAAAACATTGATTGAATTATAGCCACCCCAAACTAACCACATACCAGAGTTTGCCGACCATGCTTGGATAGTCACCATGTGGTCTCGCCGCGCCCATCAGATCTATTATAAAGGCGCCCACAAACATCATGACAATAGTTGCAATAGCAATACCGACACTATAAACCACCGTCTTCCACATAGGTTGATTGCGCTGCTCAAGATTACCTTCTGGTAGGTGTTTATTTAAATCATAAGGGTCATTGGGATCAATCTGACATTCCGCCTGAATATCTGAGCTAAAACGGTGACGGTAACTGGTCAGCATAGAAATCACTCGGCCTACATAGCGTAGTACTAATAAAGGTAGAATAACCAATGTCACTGGATGAAATCTAAACGTGCGTTCAGGATACTCTATATTTTCGTGAGAGTAATATAGTACATTGAGTATCAAGCGCTTAAATGACATGAGTGGTGTTTCACGTTTTTTATGAATGGGATAGATATAACGTATCGCTTCTTTGACTTCTTTTAGTTGCTGATCGTCACCCTCCATATAGCGACGGATAAACTCAAAATAGCTGATTAAACTTCGATCTGTGACATTGTTTTGAAAAGCAAGCGCAAACATGCCTGTCACGGTTTCGCCATCCTTATCAAAGGTGACCGCTCTGATGTCTCTGTCTTCACTAATATAGGCAATAAAAAAGGACAAGTCGTCCCAGTTATACACCTCTACTTTACGGTTATACTGACGGACATAGACCTTACGGGTTTTACGATTGAAGCGGATAGGATAATGCCATGTGGTAAATAACTCGGTTGAGAGTACATTAACTAATAGACCGTAAAACATTGTCATTATGACAGCAGAGTAAATTATTAAAATTAAAATTAAAATATTAAAATCATTGATTAAATTTACGAACAAAAACTTAGATTGACTAGTAATAAACAGCGCAAGCGCTCCTAACGCTAGCCCCCATCCTACCGCATCACCACGTCTTCTTTCATTGCGACCCGTGGTTTCTAGATAAGTTGAATTAAACTGTACAACCGTTTGCTGAGGCTGCAACGGCACCTCATAGATTTTATCTTTTTCTAGCGGCACTCTTTTACGGATGCCTTTCACATCATCAAGCTTTTGCCCAACTGCCTGATAGCCAGGGGTCAAAAATGGTGGCTTCTTGGTCAGTCGAAACCGCCCTTCCATATCTACAACATATCCGCTCATTTTTGGTTTTCCTCAATATCAATTTCTATGCCTTCAGAAGCTTTTTCCAGTTGTGCCTGCTCAAAGTCTAATGACCACCCGTTAGAATCCATACCCCAAATACCATACTTGACCCATTTTTCCAGTGGTGTTTCTTGGAACCACATAATAGCCAAACCAGCCACGATAGATATACCTAAGACAACCCATCCCGCTACTGGTACCCATGATGCAGTGGCGGCAAACATAAGCAGTCCTGTCGCACCAACACCTGATATTGCAGACGTGTAATACAAGCCTGCCATCAATATATCGCCATTCTCAGTATTTTCTTGAGCAGCTTTAATATCATAATAAGCAAAGACGGCTGCCCCACCAATATTTAATGCCCTAGCACCAAACTTTAGACTTGAGTAAGCGATTTCGGAACCTTCTACCATTCTAGTCAACTTCAGTTGCCTATGAATACTATTGGTTGATACCGATTCATAAAGCTCTATTCTTAAACCAACAACGTCAGCTCTATGTTGTACCACACCGCCTGCCAATATCGCGATACTTGCACCAAATTTATATAGTGGTTCTTTAGCCTCATTATCAGAAGATGCAATAAGGCCCTTAAATAAACTTAAACAACATAATACTTGTAAAGCGCCGCCTAAATTACCAATGCCTGACTGGGATGCTTGATTTTTGTAAAAAATTTTAAACTCATCAAATTGTAATTTACGATCGGTCATTATAGACTTCGCTATACCCACTGAACTCTTAGCACCGTTAGCACTAGATAAAGCATCTATATCTACAAAAACTTTTACTTTAGTAGATATTTTCTTATCTACGGTGATATCATCTTTTTCTAGTTGAGCTATAAATTGTGAAGCGGCATCTTTCAACTTATTGTTACTTGTTTGCTGACCACCATTTTTGCTTAGCTCTGTTTTGAGTAGTCCATAAACACCTTTGGTAATCTCTCTGAGATTGCCCTCAATAGTAACCACAGATAAAGGTCGTTTAGTAAATATACTCATCAATAAATCACTTCGCCCAAGCTGAATATGCGGGTATAAAGTACTGGTTGCTTTTGTTTCAGTACCAACTCTACGAACGTATAGGTAAGGGTCAAAAATAAGCTTTTCTAAGGTTATCGTAGTGCCATGTGTTTTTAGTTTTTCTAGATATTTCTCTCTAATTTTCGATAGTATTTCGCTTGCAGCGGCAGACCATGATAATGTAGTAATGCCCTCAAGAGTAATACCATCAGCAGTAGTGGCTGACTCAAATTTCTCAATCATAGCCTTATTATTGAAACAACAAGCTCTTCCTACGTAATTATAAGACTTTAATAGCGGATGAAAACTTAGCAGATAAGTATAGTATTGAGATATTTCTAAGTATTTACTAGTTGAGCCAATACCGTCTTGTACGGTTAGTGTATAACTGGCACAACTATCAATATCAACATCGTCAAAGTTATAAGTCATTTCATTATGTAATGTTGTTGAATACCATGTTAAGCCATAGGCTTCGATTATAGGTTTTAGTTGTTTCTCTCTATCTTCATTACTAGTAGCTTGCTTTTCTTTATATGAGGACAGCCACCTAGACATCTCATCATATCTAATGAGCTTCTTAAAGCCCTCTTCCCAATTATTTTTATAATAACCTTTTGCCAAATTTTCTTTCGAAGTCAAGAAGATGTGATTAGATCCATAGGGATTACTTAGAGATTCTAGCTTCCGTTTATCAGCATATGCTGGAGCATTTGATTTAATTTGATTTTTTAGATCAAGTATAGTGTTAGCAATAAATGCTTTATGATTCAGTGTATCAAAAGAATTAACAGACATACTTTTAAGTAGTTTTGAATCATGATAATCTTCAATATTGATCATCATTTCATTTAGATCAATCAGCTCTCCTATGACATCTTTAAAGAGCACCATTAAAACACGACTTCCTCCCTCTTCTGTCTTGATTAACGCTTTGCCAAGAGCTTCGTCTTCACTTGTTTTATCTGGACTATAGGGCTCTTTAGTCCATGGATTAATAACTTCTATCAAATATTCAGCGCTATAATACTGAGCGATTGGGTTTTCTCCTGCTCCGTCAGGGTCATACCTCCATAAATCATAACTTCCAGCATCTTGTGATTCAACACCTAAAGAAGCTGTGCTTTTAGATTTAGTAGCAGATACGGGTACTTCGATCATGTTATTAGTTTTAGCATCATCAGTATTATTTTTATGCCTATTCAATACTGTTTTTGTCCATTTGACAGGACTATAAGCTATCCATAACGTTTCAATATCGTTATTTGGATTAGGAATGCGGATAAAGCTATTTAATGCCGTGCAGTTACCTCCCTTTAAGCATGTTGAGTCTTTGTAAGGTAAGTCGGGCTCCTTTACAAGAGGTGGCGGACCTGATACACCAGTTACTGTAAAACCTTTAAGATAACGACCTTCGGTAACAACATAGCCATACCATTTACCTGTATCATCTAAAATATACATATAGCCTTCACGAAGTACTCTAGCTTTGAGCTTAGAATCAAGTACAAGTGCTGTTTGTTCAAATATATACCCCGAGCGCGCAGGAAATATCGTAATCCCTTCCGTTAAGCACTGCTCACACCTCTCTGCCATGACCTTTTTCCTTATCTTTTAATTATCTATTTCTGCTAAACCAAATTGTTCATAGCACTCATACAGCCATCTGTTCATCATCGTCATACGATCCACAGAATTGGTCAGATGCGTGGCAGCGGTTAGTTGAGTGTTTGCTTTGTCCAACCAACTAAGTAGTGCCTCATAGTGATTTAATATTAAATCGTTACCATCAATCACTTCTTTAGCAAAGAAGCGATTAAGCATACTGATATTGTCTAGCTGGTTTTGAGTGATTGGACAGTAGCCTAACTGATGTTGAATATAACTTTTAGAGTCAGCGATATAATGATGGATATTATCTACACTGTACCAGTCACTGCCTAATGGCAACCAGAGCCGCTTGGGATAGCCATAGCGATTGGCGATATAGTGGTGCTGTTGTAACGGTAAGAGGTGAATCAGCACTTGCGCGTCTAAGTAGCGAAAATGCTTTTTTTGACTGCCTTTCTGGATGATTTGGTTCAGTCCTAGTAAACGAGCGATTTGCTTAGCATCTGGTTTGGAGGCTTCTACATCAGCTGCATTAACTATTGGCTGCTGCCATTCAGGATCATCTGGTAGATACTCTTTTGCACTAATTCTTGTTTTATATGCCCTTATATTAGGGGCGGTATAATCCAGTAATGAGAGTATGCCGTGATGACGAGATAGCAGCTCACACTGCTGCAAATGCACCTCTAGTATATTACTGATGTCTGAGCTTAGCGTGACCATGACTGGACTATCGATCATATGATAGCTAAGCAATTCTTGTTGTAATGAATATATAGCGTCGGGGAAAGCAGAGTTAATCTCGCCGATCAGCTCTGTCTGGCTATGATGAATAATCATGACATCAAAGGTACTAAGCACCCTGGCGTCAAGCGTTTGCGTTTGTAAGCTTACGCTCAATGGTTTTTCTGGTTGGATAGTCATTATGCTGTCATGCTTTTATATCTGTGTGTGAGATTTGAGTAAAAGTCATTTTTATTATAAATCGGTACTAGCAGCATGATTGTCCTCAGCCTGCTCTGACAGTTTCTCACAAGCTTCAAACTGCACCTGCTTCATCATTAGGTTTTTAGCCTCACCACCCCCACTCCCTCGATCCACCTTACTTGCCTTATAGCCCACCTGACTTGGCGTAATAAACGTCACATTACCACCTGATATCTCAATACCACTGCCTGCTGCTTTTAGCGTCAGCGTATCAGGCGCGATGATCTCCATACTGTCTCGGCTATGGATGCGCAGCACTTGCTCACTGTCGAGTCGCATCTCGTTCTGATGCGCCTGTATGGTGACATCGCCATGAGCAGCGGTATGGGTTTGGGCTTTGTTTGAATAGTAATGGATATCACCTGCTACTAGCTGATTCATTTGCGTTTGACTATGATGATGGGTGCTTTCAGTGGCGTGGCTGTGCGTGCTCTGGGTGCTGGTATGTTGGCTATGCTGTCCACTTAGCATGGCGAGACGGCGCTGAGAGTCGATCAGCAGATTGGCTTGTTGCCACTGTCCTGCATCATCTAGTGCACTGTCATTAGTATCTTTGCTAAATTGACCGAATGCGGTTTGTTGCTCTCCTCCTTTGCTACTGCTTTGACTGCTGCCATCTATACCGACAGGTTGATGGGTTTCTGCTAGGCTTTGATAGGCTATTTGATGTTGGTCAGCAGTTTGTAGTTTGCTATGACTGTCATGACTCATATGAGGGTTTGATGAGGGGTCTGACTGGCTACTACTGATATGAATACCGGTGCTGCCTTGGATGTTGGCAGCGGCTTGGGTCTCGATACTGATGCCTTGTCCACGTGCTTGACCACGGGTATGGTCAGTGTGTTGGTAGAGATGACCAATGGTTAGGCTGGACTGGTAGCTGCTGCTATAGACGTTGATCTGTGGACTCTCAGGATGAGCGTCAAACATCAGCTGGTTGTAGCCATTAGTAACACTGTCTTTGGTCGCATCGCCTGTACGACTGCTGTCGATGCTTTGGGTTTTGATGCCGTCTATGGGGTAAGCATGGCTTTGGTTGATGAACCAAGCTGGACTGGTAGCGTCAAGGCTGCCTGAGTCACTGACGATGCTATTATGCTGAGCGTCAGAATTGCCTTGTCCATTATGGGTGCTACCGATGATGATGGGATGGGTTAAGTCACCACCGATGAAGTCGATGAGTACATGCTGTCCATGACGCAGAGGATGGGTCTGCCCCATGTGGTCGGCGACGAGATGACTGGCGATGGGTATCCAGTGGGTATCATCCTGACTATTGTCGCTATTATTATCACTGCCATTACTGTCTTCACCTTGCCAGTGATATCTAATATGGGCACGGTGGTTACGGTCATGGGTAATGGCACTGCTGTCTGTGTCTATGATGCTGGCACTCATAAGACCTGTGAGACTCGGATGCGGTTGCCCAAGCTCGCTCAGTTGCTGACCAAAGGGAATATGGTGATGATGTGGAAACGGTAGGTAGCAGGCATTGATATGATGGACGTTGTCGTTATTATTGTCATTGTCGTCATCATTGTCATGACTGGCATGATTGGCATTGGGCTGCAAGGTAGTAGGATCAAAGGCAACTGCACCCAACCAGTCTGCGGGAATATGATTGTTAATGTGCTGATGTATAGAGACCAGACTGAGTGGATCGGTCAAATAAGGGTTGCCATCGATATAGTGAGCGCTTGGCAAATTTAGATGACGGATGTTGCCTGTTAGGCTGCCAAGATTGGCAAGCTGCTGTGCGTGATGCTGGTAGCGGGTGGCAAGCTTGCTGAGTCCGTCGTCATTTAGGTGACTATGACTGTGCAAAAAGCGACTGTGACCATTGGGACTGTCCGAGTCGATAGGTTGTTCACTGGTGCTATTACCAGTATACGTGCCAATTAAGCGGTTGTCGTAACGATATAGGTCGCTCTGCTGAGTATGTTGGGCAACTTGCGGACGAGTAGCGGTGATGCGGTCTTGTCTGTCAGCGAGGTTGGCTGGATTTTGACTGAGGATGCTTTGAATGTCATTGGCATCAGGACGCAGTACTTCACCATCATGTGGTAGTAGCACCAGCGTGTGACTGTCCGCTTCGTGACGATAGTAGCCCGTGATACCGTAAAGAGTGAGATACTGCGTTAAGTAAGCGAGATCTGTTTGGTTATATTGCACGCTGTGCTGAATATGATAGACGCTGTCATCACTGAGACGTTCGTCAATCTCAACATTCATATCGTACGGGCTAAGAATATCGGTGATCAGCTCACTTAGACTGAGATGATGATGACGGCGGTTATGACTAGATAGGCGTAATTGATTCAAAGCGGGTTCGCAGATGATACGATAGGCGGCCATACCACTGTTGCTACCCAAAGCGACGACTTCGGTGATGATGCCGTGACGGATTTGGCTTGGCAGTAGCGCGTCGCCTGTATGCCAGTGAATCGCTAAACTCTGCCCTATCCAGTCTTTAGTATCCAGTCCTGCTTGCGGATGCAGTAGCGTAATGCTAATGCGATAGCCGCAATAGAGGGCCAGCTGACGCTGCTGATAGGATTGCGCTCGTTGATCTTGATGATAAGGGCTTGGGTAAGCATCGGGCGTTGGCATCAGCGCGGGCTTACTCCACACGCTATCAGGCAACGGCAAACCAAGCAAGCTCTCTATAAGGTCAGCTTGTTGAATAAGGCTAGTAGCAATATCAGGATGGGCACTACTAATTTGCAGATGCCGCTTCGTTTGAGTCCATACCATGACAAGCCCTTCTCTATCAGTCCAAAGGTGTAAACATACATTAAAAATGGCACACAAATTGCCAGTTAAGCCGCAGCCAAATTGACTACTTAGTTATAACTGTCTTCTTAGCTATAACTGTCATCAGATGAGTCACGTTTTGGCTGAATACCAATCATGTCTGAAAGATTAGCAAGCTGGTCTTCATTTTTGATGATATGTGTGAGCCATTGATCTAGCGGCATATCAGCCCAATTGATCGCTCGACCGAGTAAAAATGTCACTGGACTGTGCGGCTCATTGGTCGCAAAGTAGTCTTGAATTTGACCTAATAATTTAAGCGCTTGCCGGCGATTGCTTTGATGATCGCGGTTGTTCGGATTAAAGCTGGTTGATGCGCTTGTTTTTGCACCAATTGCTTGTCCATCATTTAGCACTGCATTCTCAGTAGAAAAACCTTCTTCCATATCGTCAATACCTTCTTGACTATTACTGTCTACCATATCAACCTGCTCTGGTATCAATGAGTGCAGATGTTGCTTCAGTCCAGCTAACAGCTCTGTCACTGGCGCGAAGACAGGCGCATCGATACCCATGAGATCATTTAGTTGGTCAGACAATGCTTGCCACTGCTCGGTAACGGTACTCAGAGTCGTCATCAATGCACGTTGCCATGATTCGCTACTGCTTTTGATGGCTTGGTTATAATCACTAAGCGTCAATTGACTGGACGATTCGCTATCAGGATTTTGCTGACGCTGCTTGTCATGGTCACGAGCGGTTAGATAATAGTTATAATTATATTTTTCTGTCTTTGTATCAGAGAGTGATAGCTGTTTTAGGTCATCAGTGAGCGCTTTTACAAACCATGATAGTAGCCCTGCCCTAATATCCATGCTGTCTTCTTCACCATCCAATGGTGGGTACATGGTGAGCCAGTACTCATCATTGAATGCTTGCAATACGCTTAGCCCATGACTAATACCTGCCAGATGATCTGTATGACTCAAGGCATCAACGTACCATAGTGCCAACTTCATATCCTTACTGGTATGACTTAGCAACTCTGCACACTGGTTTTTGACAAAATCCCAATCAGCGACTTTTAATTCAGTGACCCAGTTGCCTTGTGCCAGCAGTGGGTCGTCCTCTTGACGAGCAGCAACGATGGCATCGATACGTAAATCAAAAGTCAGGTCTTCGCCGACACCATGATGACTGCCATCAATAGGAGCGATAAGGGCATCCATATTGGTGGCTAAAGAGTTATCAGTGCTCATTATAGTAATTCCTCTTTAACAGGTTTTTTGCGTGCTGTTTTTTTAACTGTTGGCTTTTTAGCAGCAAGCTTTTTGGCTGAAACTGGTTTGCTTGCCGACTTTTTAACCTTATACTCAGTCTCATCTTCACTGTATTGCGCCATTTGATTCAGCGGCACAACCGCATCGGTATCCAGACGATACGCAAAATTATCTTCATCATCGACGAATACAGTAATTTTCTTTAGCACACTCTGACTGTCATCATGAGCCAGTAGCTGACCTGCCAGCTGCGGTAGCAAGGTATGACTGATGATGGCATCGGCATTACGTGCACCAGAGTCGACCTCATGACAACGCGATAAAATGAGCTCAATGACCTCAGGGTCAATGACACAAGGCACATCATAATTGTCACGGATGCGGGCAGTAATTTTATCCAGTTTCAGGCGAATAATTTCTGCCAGCGCGTCATCCGTCAATGGATAATAAGGAATGACCGTTAGACGACCCAAAAAGGCAGGCTTGAATGATTTGTATAAATGCGGATTAATCACCTGTTTTAGGCTATCGCTGTCTGGTAAGCTGAAATCAGTGACGGCTGGATCAGTATTGATGCACGCTTGCATAATCTGCGATGAACCAACATTACTGGTCAATAAAATAAGCGTGTTTTTGAAATCAATTAAACGCCCTTCGCTGTCTTCCATGACTCCTTTGTCAAAGACCTGATAAAACAGATCCAATACGTCTGGATGGGCTTTTTCTACTTCGTCAAGCAAAAGCACACTATAGGGACGACGGCGGATAGCCTCCGTTAGCACACCACCTTCACCATAGCCCACATAACCTGGAGGCGAGCCTTTTAAGGAGGCAACACTATGCGCTTCCTGATACTCTGATAGATTGATGGTAATAAGATTACGCTCACCACCATACAATACCTCTGATAGCGCCAATGCAGTTTCTGTTTTGCCCACACCACTTGGCCCCACGAGCATAAACACCCCTTGCGGGCGATTAGGATCATCTAACCGTGCTTTTGCAGTATGAATCCGCTTGACGATAGCAGCCACAGAATGGTCTTGGCCAATGACTCGCGACTGCAAAGTATCAGCCAAGTTCAAGATATGGTCTTTCTCATTCCCTGCCATATCGTTAAGTGGAATCCCTGTCCAATCCGAGATAATCTGCTTAATAACTTGTCTGTCTAATACAGGATGAATGAGGCGATGTGTCTCTTGTACTTGTTTTAGTGACTGCTCAATGCTTTGGTACTCAGACTGTTTGTCTAAGCGCTCTGTTGCACTGAGCGTATCAGCACCATCAGCCTTACCATTCAACTGCTGATTTAAGGCATCAAGCTGATCATTAAGCTGACGTTGCTCATGCCAGCGACTGGTCATGTCAGCGATGCTTTGCTGATTGGTTTGACGCTGTTCATCAAGCACGGCAATTTTTTGGCTGACTTTTTCTTTTTCGTCCACACCGCCGATACGCTCAAGCTGTTGACTGAGATTATTGATATGCTGCTCTAATTGCACACCTTTGGCTTGTAATCTATCCAGCTGATTGGGCATGGCTGTTTTTGATAAGCTCACCCGTGCAGCTGCCGTATCTAATACGCTGACCGCTTTATCAGGCAGTTGTCGATCACTGATATAACGTGCTGACAGCTCAACGGCTGCTTGTAGCGCATCGTCATCTATCAATATGCTAAAGTGCGACTGCATCTTGGCACTCAAACCACGAATCATCGCCACTGCCGTATCGATATCAGGCTCATCAACTTTGACTACTTGGAAGCGACGTGATAATGCTGCATCTTTTTCAAAGTACTTCTTATATTCTGACCACGTCGTCGCAGCAATGGTTCTGAGCTCACCACGAGCCAGCGCAGGCTTCAGCAAATTCGCCGCGTCGTTTTGACCCGCTTGCCCACCAGCGCCAATCAAGGTATGCGCTTCATCAATGAACAAGATAATCGGCTGTACCGACGCTTGTACTTCTTCGATGACTTGCTTTAGACGGTTTTCAAATTCACCTTTGACACTCGCCCCAGCTTGCAATAGCCCCATATCGAGACTACGTATCGTCACGTCTTTAAGCTGATCAGGTACTTGGCCAGCAACTATCTTTTGCGCCAATCCTTCTACCACAGCAGTTTTACCAACGCCTGCCTCACCTGTCAAAATAGGGTTGTTTTGGCGACGACGAATCAAAATATCGATCAGCTGATGAATTTCAAACTCACGGCCTATCACTGGATCTATTTGCTCTGCACTGGCTTTAGCAGTCAAATCATAAGTATATTTATCCAACGCAGGGGTTGGCTTAGTTTCAGTTTGCTTAGCGTCTAAAGATTCTTGATTGTTAATATCATTGTCTACACTATCATCAGCACCCTTATTCACGCCTTTATTGCTGCTTGACCCACTACCCTCGGTACTACCAAGACATTGGCGTTCATAATCATCTTTTAGGGTAAAACGATCAATATACTGTAGCTGTTCAGGGAGGGTTTTGAGTAATGACTGATAGCGCTCATACGCCAATAGCACGAGCAATATGTGTCCAGAGCGGATTTCGAGTAGGCTGTTATTATCATCACTTTGGCTATGTTGGCTACTGGCTAGCTCCCACGCATCTTCTAACAACGCCATCAACCCTTGACTAAACACAGGGGTCGAGCCTGTTGCCTGACTAAAAGTACCGAGCAAGTCTGTGATATCTACTAGCAATGCCTGCTGATTAATCTTATTGAATTTCAGTATTTGAGCCACGTCATTGTGCGGCGTCGCAATCAACTCATGCAATAGATGGACAGTATCGACTTCACGATGTCCATTATTGATACAAAGCCTAGCTGCCTGCTGCAAACACTGTCGGCAGCTCGGACTCAAGCGGGTAATTACAGCTTTTAACTGGCTCATAAACCTTTTCCTTTGGCATTATCGTTGTCATTTTCGATAGACTTAACATTATTTTTATAAAACGGGTGTATAAAACTTAATAAGATGGAATTTAGCAATAGACCAAAACTATCTATAAAACTCAAAATTGCTGATAAATACAAAAGCAACCTATGTATCTATTAACTACTTACTGAATAGGCAACGCATAGCGAGTGTCATCATGATGCTGGGTCGCGGGCTGCGATACCAAAAACCCACCTTGCCCCAAGCCACCAAAACCACTTTCAGACAATGACAAAGGAGTGATGTACTGCTTGTCCAACTCGAGCTGCATCTCAACGGCAAGACAGACACCGCACCATTTACGGATAAAATCAATGATGACTTGATACATATCACCGGCTGGCAACAGTCTCAAATAACGCTTGGCATCCAACTGGTGAAATACGATTCTAATTTTGCTATCGAACTGTACGACGCGCGCACCGCAAAATGCAGATAAGCCAAGTGCCGCATGTTGTCCACCAAGTGCAGTCTGCTCACTAGCTGGCAAGTCAAACCATTCTGGTACGAACTGCTCCACACTCACCGTGCTATCCAAAAAGTGCGACAGTACATGTGCTAACTGATCAGCGGTCAGACGTCCGGGGGCAATCATGCCAGCATAGGCAATTAAGCTGTCGATGGCGGTTAACTTCTTAGGCTGACGTGCCAGTGCCCGCAAGCTCAACAGGTAGCTGTCTTTTTTGTCCTTTAACTCATACTGTAATGGCAAGTTATAAAACCAGCTCGCTTCGACATACAAATCAGTTAAACGATGGTTAAATAAATCTAAAAATGCCGGTGCAGCTTTGTCTTTTGCATGATTGACTCGTGATGCTAAATGGTCGGTATACATCGCGGGCAAAGCCGATAATGGGCCCGTAAGTCCAATAACTGCTGGGCAAACCTCTATCTGTCTGCCCATTAACGAACTGGCCTTTATTTGACCATCTTTTACTGAACTGTCACTGCCTTCCATATTGTCTTGGGCAATGAGCGCCATTGACTCAATTTCAGCTTGCGGATATGCCAATGACAACGAGGCACGGTAACGCACTTCGATAGGCGCATGCCCCATACTGACTTCATGCTGAACTAAGCGCAGCGCTTGCAATAGCTCATAAGATTGTGGCGCCGCTAGTAAATCCGTTAGATAAGAGGACTGAGACCGCTGCGTGGCTGACATCTGTATATCTCCTCTTTCGTAACGGCATCACTAATGGCAACCTCAACGAAGCTATTCAAGCTAGCGTGATAGCCAAAGACATGAGCCAATAAATGGGCAAACTGGCGGATACTCACTCCAGCAAAATTCTTTTGGTTAATCTGAATATCAATGACCGTACCACGCACAAACCCAGGTTGCGGTAAGCGCTGAATACGCCTAGCCGCAATACTGGTTTCGACAGCGACGATGCCTTCAACCAGCAGCTTATTAGATGCTGATTGGGTAATATCATAAAGCGACAGATACTCTTTCATCAGCTCCGCATCTTGGGCTGCCAATGATAAAAAGTTCAGACTAATCAGCGATATCAATCGCCAGCGCTCTTCACCTGTGTATTCAAACCGTGCCGTTCTGGTTGGCTGCTTTAATAGTGACAAACTGCTAAATCCTGTCATACCTTCACTAAACAGATCACCACGGCTTTGACCAAATATCACTTGGGCGGGCAAGTCTCTATTGGTACATAACAAAGAAGCACTCATGCTCACCGCGCCTGACAAGTCTTCACGGTTTTTTTCTACAAACATAATCTGATATTCAAAACCTTGCTTAAACTCAGCCATGTCTTTATCACGTTTAATATGATAATAACGGCCTTCATCTTGCTGCTCATAGTGATTGAGCGCATAAAACGGATGGTATTCACGTTGTATCAGACGATTGTCGCTTTGCTTAGACTCTATGACCTTGTTGATCTCATAGATTTCATGCTGAAAAAGCGCGCGAGTATCGGGCACCAAATCATAATAGACAGAACGATGGGTCACTTGGATAGGCTTGGCAGCAGCTTTGAATAGATTGACAACAGGCGTGCAAAACAACTTGATACTGCTAGCGCTTAGCTGCTGCAGGTTTTTTAGGCGAATGGTGTTTTTTTTATCAAACTTAAAATAACAGCGAATCTCAAAGCCATTACTATCAATTTTTAAATTTGGACAAGCACGGCCAAGATTCAGACGTAAAAAGTTGAATTTTTCAGGGAAATAAAAATACTCTTTTAATAAAGCAGAGGCGGCATTACTCACACGGTGACTGGGGAGCACTTGCTGTTCAGGGGCAAAGCCTATAATCTCAAACGGACTACCCGTTATCTTGTTGACCTGCCTACCATGAAGGTGCGTTTGCTTGACGTCACACCATAATAAATCCCAGAGACTGGTGCCCTGACTGGCATCTTCGTCTATATACAGATCTAACGAATGACTTAATAATGCCTGATAGTCAAAGCTTGGGTTCAGCGCCTTAAATTTAATACTGATACAACCATTTAGCAGACCATGCTGATTGTCATAGATTTCTTGGCGAGTCTCAAAGCTGACGCTATCTATCTCTATCGGTAACAACGTCACGTCTTGGGTTGACTGAAACTGGCAAGGCGTCCCATTTATCTTTTGGGTGGCAAATGTGCTCTGTTTCGGTGCCAAGACCGCTTCACTCATCGCATTGCCCTGCACGCCCAGATTAAACTGCGCGATAGAGACGGATGGAAAGGGTTTGAGATAATCAGGATAAACAACTTCTAATAACGATTCTGTAAAGTCAGAATACGAGTCATCTAGTTTTTTATTGATACGCGCGCTAATGAGAGAAAAAGCCTGTATCAACCTTTCAATATGTGGATCATCTACGGTATCGTGCCCCATCAGTAACCGATTGGCTATTTTTGGGTACTTTTTGGCAAACTCTTTTGACTGTTTATTAAACAGGCTAAGCTCATGCTCAAAATAAGGAAGTAGACTGTCCATGATGCCTCAATACGGTTATCGCTGCCAACTCTGACGGTTAAGCATTGATATAGGTTATTTTATTAAGTAACGTTGAGAGCTTGGCTCAAAGAACGCATCGAAGCTAACAAGCTCTTGTGCTGGATACACTTTCAGTAACGCTTCAATCGAAAAACACAGCTGATTGACATCAACCGCGCCAATATCTAGTGATACGCGAACGTTTTTTAGCCGGGTGTCTTGCTGTTCAACGGTTGTTGCGATTTGTCGACAGATATAATCGCAGTCAGCAGGGTTGGCACTGCTCAATCCCACAAAATCCAATATGCCAAAATTCAATATTGATGAGCGCACGTGCTGATAGTCTTGCAGCTTGCTAGACACCACACAGCGCGTATTCAATAAAGCCTCAAGATCTCGCGCGACAGAAGACTTCAATTCATCAATATTAAGGCGACGCACCACGAGCTCATGCGCCAAATGACGAGGCTGATCATCAAATAACTGTTCGAACAAATTTGGGCGAAACCCAAGTTCTTTGTTAGAGGCATTAGTAGCGTAGTTCATCGATACGATCATTCCTATTTAGAAAAGTAAAAAAGAAAGGCCTAGATATAAACCTTTCTTTTTCGGTACGATAAGATAGACAACACCTGATACAGCCTGACTTAGGCAGTATAAGTAGCAGTATTATTGGCTAGTGACCACTTCTTAGTCACAGCGCCTTTAGCAGTACCATCGATATCTTGCTGGGTGTAAGTCCACTCAACAGCAGCATACTTGATACCGACTTTTTCGATTGGTACGCCTTCTGAACGTACGGTTGGCTCAACACTTGCGATAAGCGCATGCTTAAGCTTAACTTCAAGATATTTAACGCGCTTGTCACCGTTGGCACGATAAAAATCAATTTGAATTTCATCGAACGTGTAACCGGCAGAACAGGCTTCCCATAGCTTAGGACTGGTCGAATCCAAGTCTTTCATAAACGTCATGTCAGCATGCTCACAACGCTCAGAAGTGTGACCACCAACGCTACTTGCTGTCGCTGATTTTGGCTGACGGATCAAGTGATCCCAAGTGTTTACTTCAAGCCAACCTTTATGCTCGCTATCACGAGACTCGCCATCAATTTTATATTTACCACGGAACTGAATATAAATATCTTTCATGTCACATACCTTGTTTTGAAAAATTAAATTTAACGTTAGTTTTTAATAAACGATTAGCTGTTGCTAGACTGCGGCAGTTGAGTAACCAGACGCAAAGAAACAGACAATTCGTCAAGTTGAAAGTGTGGTCTCAAAAAGACCACTGACTTGTAGACACCAGGCTTACCCGGTACTTCTACAACTTGTACAGAAGCTTCGCGCAGTGGGTACTGGGCTTTTGCTTCCTGTGAGGCTCCGTCATCTAACAAGACATAACGTGAAATCCAGTCGTTCAAAAACGTCTCAACATTACCAGGTGCTAAGAAACTACCAACCTTATCGCGCATCATCGCTTTTAGATAATGGGCAATACGTGACACAGCCATAATGTATTGAATCTGCGTCGATAGCGCAGCATTGGCATTGGCATCATCGTTTTGATAAGTTTTGGCTTTTTGTACTGATTGCGCCCCAAAAAAAGCAGCGTAATTGGTATTTTTGCAATGGACTAATGGAATGAAACCTAAATCGCTGAGCTCTTTCTCACGGCGATCTGTAATAGATATCTCAGTTGGACACTTAAGTGCCAAATCCCCTTCATCTGTCTTAAAGGTATGGACAGGTAAACCTTCAACCAAACCACCGCCCTCAACACCGCGAATAGCCGCACACCAACGGTAATCAGAAAAGGCAGCCGTCAAGCGTGAGGCAAATGCATAAGCTGCGTTCACCCATAGATAATCACTATGGTCGCTACCTGAAACGTCTTCGGTAAAGTTAAATCCTTCAACCACCGTGCCATCTTTAGGATCATAAGGCAGGCGCCCTAAGAATCTAGGCGCAGTCAGTGCGACGTAACGAGCATCCTCTGACTGTCTAAACGCGCGCCAGCGTATATATTCAGCGGTTTCAAATATCTTCGACAGATCACGAGGACGACCGATATCGGTGAACGAATCCAGACCAAACATCTCAGCAGATGCTGCTGATACGAAAGGCGCATGAGCCGCAGCAGCAACATGAGACAGTTGCTCGAGTAGATACATGTCTGAATTTTGACGAGTAAACTCAAAATCACCAACGATGGCAGCGTAAGGTTCGCCACCGAAGCTACCAAACTCTTCTTCGTAGATCTTTTTGAACAATGTGCTTTGGTCAAAATCGATTGAAGACTGAAAGTCTTTGGTTAGCTCACGCTTGGTGGTATTCATCATGCGGATTTTCAGCATAGACTCTGAGGGCGTTTGACTACATAGATAGTGCAAACCGCGCCAGCTAGACTCTAGCTTTTGAAACTCAGGCGCATGCATGACGGTCGTCAATTGCTTAGATATCAGCGCATCAATTTGTGCAATACGAGCATCAATCGAGGCAGCCAAGTTATCTGATAACGTCACAGTACCTTGCATGACTTCGTTGGCAAGCTCGGCGATTTGTGACTTCGCACGATTTTTTTCATCATCGGATTTGGCAACGTTACTTTTATTGACGATTTCTTCAAGCAAGTCGTAGCTTTCACTATTTACGGAATCCGTTGCTATATTCTGCTGGGCTTGGGCACTCATCGTTTAATCCTCACCGTCAATTTGGTTTTGTTCAGCCATTTTTTTGACTTGCTCAGTATTTTTGAGCACATCATCCAATAGATCTTCGAGTTTTTCGTTGGCTGATATCTTATTGCGTAGATCTGCTAAGCGATCTCGTGCTTGTACCAATTGCTTTAACGGTTCAATCTGGTCAGCGACAGCTTCGGGGCGAAAATCATCGATACTGTTGAATGCCAAGTCAACGGCAAACTCACCGCCTTTGTCGCTCAAGTCATTACTGACACGGAAAGTCGCACGAGGTGCTAGACCTGACATCACCTCATCAAAGGTATCCAAGTCCACTTCAACGAACTTTTTGTCTTTAAAGCGAGGTTGCTCAAGTTTAGAATCTCCTGAGAACTCTCCTAGCACACCGACCACGAAAGGGATTTCTTTCGTTTCGATCGCATCACCAACTTCGACGTCATAGGTAAGATGTACACGAGGAGCACGTACTTTTGCGAGTTTCTTTTGCACACTGTCTTGCTTTGCCATAATTAATTACCTCAGCAGTTTCTGGTTTCAACGCAATATATCAAATGGATCAGTAGATACAGGAGTATTGCTTCTAGTAGGGGTAGGCTTTTGAACAACTGGTTTAACGTAAGTTCTTTTTGGTTTCACTACTGTTTTTTTCTTAACAGGAGCAGCTGTTTTCTTCGTGCTGCTTGTTTTTTTAGGGACGCTACGTCTTACAACTTTCGGTGGTTTTGGCAAAGACTCATCGTAATTAAACCCATAAACATCACCAGCTATCTTACTCAAGGCGTGCTGATATTCTTTTTTAAACGCCGCATCGACATTATTTAAGTAACCAGACTGCAATTGTTTTTGAGCGATGATGGCACTGCTATTCAACAAAATATTTTTGAGCTCAGCCGTGCTCTTACCTTGATCAATTGCTTCACTAGCAGCATAGACCGCATAATCATGATAGCCATTGTTATAGTAAATCTGTGCCAAGACTTCCCATGCCAAAGAGTCATTGCGATTAACAGCCAGCCTTTGATTTAAATTTGCAATTAATTGATGCAGCTGCGGTGACTTGGCATCTGCATTTTTAAGCGTGGCGAATTGATTGATAATACTAGAGCTTGGATCTTTTTCTTGAATCACAAGCTCACTGTGTGCAGCACTCATCGCTGAACCCATGATAAACAAACCCGCTAAGAGTGCTTTCGGTAGCTTAAAGCTGACGTTAATACTGCGTTGGATACTGGTCATCGTAAGTCGGTGCTCGTCGTTATTAGTATTAAGTGCGTAAGTACTAGATGGATACTTTTTTACTTTGAGTGTCTTTGCTCTAAAGCTTTTTAATCAAACCAGAGGCTTTAATTAGAAGCTCTAATTAGAGTTTTGTATCAAGGTTGTGATATTGGTTAGCTTGTTTTTAAGCATGGCTTTATCACTACTATCCATTAATGAATCGTTGTGATAAGCACTGATATTATTCTCTGTTAATTTGATAGATGAGAGCATGGCTATTTGACGCGCCCCAACTGCTTGCTTATCAAACTTAAGGGCTTCGTTAGCCGCTCTTAGTGCCCGCGCATAATTTTTTGAGTCATAGTTGCTTTTAGCGACAGTCATCCATGCTTCAAAATCACCTGGATTGGCATCTGCCAAATAGACAAGTGATGGCTGACTCAATGCCTTGACAGTGGCACTTTTTTCTTCTTTAGCAGTCGTGTTACAACCAGTTATTACCATCGAAGCGCTCAGTACTATAGATAGCAAACCCATCGTTTTTAGGTTGGTACGATAAATATGATTCATAGGTGCGGTATCATCACTTAAGTATAAAAGGAAGTATATTGACGTAAAAATCTAACTAAAGTCTATCAAGTAGAAGAATTAGGTGAGATTGATTATACATACACTTGACAATATTTCAATAAACTCTATACTTTTATTGACAAATAATTCAGCAACAATCCAATTCGGGCCATTTCCTTGGTATAAAGCCAGTAGTAACGGTACCCCTCTCATGCCTTCTAATACCAGTCGCCTACATACAATTACCGTTCATGCCGACAGCTTCACAACCAATGCTTTCTATCCTATTGCATTTTTTGGGGCTAGCGGTGTCAATAAAACCGATATCATTGACATACTAGTGTTCAGTTACGATTTTTTGGACTCGGACGCTTGTTTATCGTTGGTCGGTACGCCTATCTGCTTGACCACGCTATCCTCTAATCGCACGCCTACTTGCCGTACTGGCCTCATACGAGGTATCAGTTATCAGCAGTCTGATGGTGCGATGCATTTTTATGCGTTAGAGGTCGTGAGCCCTGATTGGCAATTGACGCAGTCGATACATACTCGCAGTTTTATCAATCAATCCACCCTCGATATCCTGACCGCTATTCTCGGTGACTATGATATAAAGTGGCAAATTTCTGAGTCTCTTTTGTCATCAGACAGTGCCTACTCAGAGCGCTTATCTCTACCCTTACCTATACGCACGCAGTCGGATGTCAGTGACTATGAGTTTGTCATGGGTTTGCTAGCTGATATTGGTGTCTCTACTTTGTGGGTATCAGGGGATTCGGTAGATGATTTGGGGACGTGGTGGTTGGTCAGTGGTTTCGATGAAAATGAGCGACTGCCTCTAACCTATAGCTATGCCCAATCATCAGTACAGTCAGGTCAAGACAGCGTGAATGCATTACAGATGACTACGCAGCAGCTAGGTAGTCATAGTGTCATGGTACGAGCAGATGGCCTCGCCGCTGATACCATCTATGAAGGTCAAGCAGTAGATGAGTCACTGCTTGCGATAGATGACACGACGATTCTGATTGCCGCACCATCACGTGTCTATAGCGATGACGCGGCGACTGCGATTGCTGAGCAATGGATCGCGGCCAATCGCTGTCAGCGTGAGACGTATCAAGCGACTGGCGCCATGCGTGGTCTAAGTGTCGGTAGTCCAGTAAGTATCAACAACCTACCCTCCATTGGCAGCTTATCGACGCATTGTATCGCAGTGACATTAATCGGTATTGAACCTGACAACGATAGCGTGTCTTATCATTATCAGGCCTTTATCAAACAATGGTTACAGAAAACTGTACATCTCATACAACGCCGTACCACAAGCTCGAACCTATTATCAATGCCCGATCATGGCTTTAATATCGCTCGTGATACTGGGGTTTGGGTATCAGCTACGCTACTTGATGCCAGCACCCCCTATTGTCCTTATCCCAGCGCCTTGTCCTTTGCCAGTAGTACCTATCACGGCCTGACCCAAGCGCGTACAGGAGACACGAGTAGCTCATCTTCTCCTAGTTACGCCTCTAGTATTACTGATGACAGTCTACAGCAAACCATTACCACACCCGTTTGGTCAGGTATCAGTCCTCATGATGATGGCACGACGCCACCGCTACGCTCCTTGCAACTCTCCTCAGGCGCTACTCACGGCTGGCAGTTCGCCCCGCGCATCGGACAGTCGGTACTGCTTAATCACTGGTATGGTGATATTGACAGTCCGGTGATTAGCCGTGCGCTCTTTGACGGTATCGGTATGGGTGATGTGGACGAGAAAGATATCACCACTCAGGATGCAGGTTTATCTAATCGACATAACCTCAAAGGCGGTGCTTCTCCTAGATGGCATGGCGGTGGCTTGGGTCACTCGCAAATCAGTGATGATGATACTCATAGCGGCTGGATCTCTGGTATTGCGCAATATGGGCTGACGGCTGACTCTGAAGTGTCGATGAGCTTTGATGACACGCCAAACAAGGTCGGTCTACAGTGGACGGTAAATACTGGCACGCGCGCCAATGCTGAGACGCCAACCATTACTTCTAACGCCACCTTTGCTCCTGATGAGCATATCGTCGCATTGGGCACACTACGTCATCGCTTTAGCAATCATCAATCAAATGACAGTGGTCAAGGCATCAATGTCGCTACCGATCATGGATTACAAATCACTGGTGATACGGGTGTACTGCTGTCTACCTTTGATATCAGACACAGCCAGTCAGAACATGAGTCTGCGTGGGTCAATGATGCAGGACAGCAGCAGCTTAAGTTGGGCGCTGAGCTAAGCGAAACGTTAGCGGAGGCCAAGCAGGCACATCTGCAATCGACCGAGGCGCTCAGTAATGCCCGAGCGTCAATAGAAGGGTTTAAGAGTACAGCACAAATCATTGATGAGACACTGAATACGGAAGTACTTGGCGCAGCGGATGTACTGCTAGTAAGCAAAGATAGTATCCTCGCATCAAGCAGCAATACGCTGTGGACAGCGAAAACAATCGTTAGGCAATCAGGCAGCACGCAATCAGATATGGTGGCAGGCAATTATGCGCTGGCAGCAAATACGATTGATTCACTCTCAGGCGTCGGTGGTCAAGCGGGTCTATCAGGACTACATATCAGTGCCAATACCAAACCTGTGGCGATACAGGCACAGGGCGGTGAGTTGCAATTGCACAGTCAACAATCAATGACAATCGGCACTGAGTCAGGACAGGTCAATGTGTCGAGTCCGAAGCGGATTAAGCTGCAAACGTCAGGCGGAGCGTCGATTACGATCGATGACAGTGGTATTAAGCTGGTGTGTCCGGGGACGGTTAAGATTCAGGCGGTGAAGAAAGAGATGGTTGCGGGGGCTTTCGCAAAACACGGCATACTTGATTATCAAGATCCTCACGATGAGATGTTTGTCATTCGTGATCAAAATGGCGATCCTGTTCAAGGCTTCCGATATAAGATCGTTGATGATCTTGGTAAGATATTCTATGGTCGCACAGACGAAAAAGGTCAGACGGCTCGTATCTTTAGTGGTGCTAGCAAGACCAAGCTAAAGGTATATCCAGATAGGCGTGATAGTAATAGTAGTGAGGATGATGAATAATGAGTAGCGACAACACAAAAAAAGAGGAACCAATCAACGGTGAAAACGATCTAACCAATCCAGAAGAGAACTCATCTGTAGATCTTGCTATCGCCAACCTGACATTTAATATTTTCTTTGATGGTACATGGAATAGTAAAGAAAACTCAGATCTATACAACGAAATTGCGCCAAAGCAGGTAAAAAATCTAAAAGATAGAATGGATGCAAAGTATAACCCGCAACCTTGGCCAGTTGGCTCTTCACTTAGCTTTGCCCGAGCGCCAAGCGTAGTGGATCAGTTACATAGAGCGGCCGATAGCGATAGACCACACGTTATCAACCTATATACCGACGGCTCAGGTATCGAAACCAGAACAGAATCAAACGATGCATCAGCTCCCGTACCAGGATGGGAATATCATGCTGATGACGGCATAGGTTCAGGGTTAGGAATGGGAGATACTGGTGCTAAGACCAAGCTTGAGAATATGTTAGAACATGTAAAGACGGCTTTAGCGTCTTATGTTGGTAAGGGCAATAATCCCAAACAGCTGGTATTCAATGTCTATGGCTTTAGCCGTGGTTCGGCAACTGCTCGTATGTTCTGTAAACGTATCTTTACAGAGAGAAGCACTCCAAAAGTTAAGGAGTTCGTCGATCTAACAAAATATGATGTAGTCTTTGACTTTGTGGGTTTATTTGATACGGTGTCTTCTATCGGCACCAACCATGATAACGACGTGGAAGATGACGGCCAAGAGCTGGATTTTAAAGAAATAGATGGAACTAAAGTCGTACATATCGTCGCTGGTGACGAGTACCGTCAGAAATTCAACCTAACCAGTATCGGGCAGTCCGTACGAGCTGATGTCGGACTGGAATTTATCATACCTGGTTGTCATACTGACATCGGCGATGGCTTAAGTACTTTGGGCGAAGTTAATAAAGTAAATAGCTGGTATATCAAAGGTCGTGATGACGCAGAGCAAGTTGTCCTCAGTAGAGACCGTCATAAACTGCCTCAGTTTGGCTCCCCTAGAGAAAGAAGAAGAGAACCTGCTCGTTATAGAGACATTGAGCCTGATCCTAACAGAGACATCGAGATGAGTAGCTTTTGGAAAGTCTTTACTCCAAAAGTCTTTGAATATCAGAGTCAGTCCTTTAGCGCACAAAAGTACGCGGACTTCGATATTATATTACAATCGCTAAAAGCAGAGGGCTGGGCGGACAACACAGGAAAGGCAGAATATCAGTGCCTAGGGAAAACCTGTGAGATTGACACCTGTAAAGTCAAAAGAAAACAAGTAGAGCATGAAGCTGCTGGGCTAATACCAGTGGCAGAACCAGAGAAAGCGACAGGAAAAGAAGCAGAGCTATTTATCCGCTGTACGGGCGATAAGAATCAACTCATCACCAACAGAAAACAAGTCTCTCCAGACTACCCAAAGATACCTACGCATCTGATGCTCACCTTTATCAAAAAATACTGTGCCGACTTTTATCTCCCTGATACGCTAAAGATGTATGCCGTGCCAGCAGGGCTATCCTCTGCCTTTAAAGAGTTAAAATCGCAAGCGCTAGCATTAGATGGTAAAAAAGACTATGTGGATAAAAACATGCACAAAGCCGATGGTAACCCCCATCGATTGCACTTTAGCGACTTGACTATTAAAAATCGCTATCTACATGTTAGTAGTAGCATCAGCGGCCCTGTATATGTGAGTGTCCCCAATATAGACAATAGGGAAAATATATTTTTCCGCTACGTCATTCAAGGTTAATCAACAGGAGTAACATTATGAAAATCATCAATATTATTATATCAGGTGTTTGCCTACTCTCTCTCACTGCCTGCGGTAATCTTCAAAACTGGAATAGTGACTATTTATCAGGAGATAGAACAGACTATCTATCAAATGATCAGGGAACAGTGGGAGACTGTCAGGGGTTTCGCTTAAGCACAAGTGATAAACCATCAGCAGCTGATAGATTTTGGCAGGATAACAACCTACCTAGAGGAACAACTAACTATATGTGCAAGGATGGAAAGGCATATTTACTAGATAAAGTCGCGGACTGTCAAGGCAAGATTATTGCTAATCAGCAGGGTGGTATTATGCAATTTAGAAGAGACAATGGATTTCCTGATGGTTACTCTTATGTTTCCTTTACTTGTGTCAATGGCAGTGTAAACCCTATTATGTGGGAATAAAAAAGCAGTTAAAATATGCAACAATTCAAACTTACCTATTTGCTTTTCAGTTAGTTCCTGTAGCTATATGCCTACGAACAATAATAAAAATATATTTTTCCGCTACGTCATTGAAGGTTAATCAACAGGTTCAACATTATGAAGAGTATTAGCACTATCATAGTCGGCATATTTACCAACCAACACTTTAGAGGATAGCCCCGTGTTTGACAAAGAAATCCCTGTTAAATGGTCTACCCATATCTTCGCGCCTCGTCACTTCCGTGTGTGGCTTATTTCGGGGGAGTGTTTTTGGTATTACACCGAAGAGGCCGGACAGGGTCTAGGATTTTCGGCAGATATTGGTGGTGGTTGGCGTAGTACAGGCGTATTGGCATCAGGCGGTTCACCACCTGCTCTAGTGAAGCTTCCCTTAGGTGTACAGCTCACTTGGCTCTCCACCACTGAAAAAAAGTACTATCAAGCCAGAATCACACTACCTAGAGATCTAATGCTTGCTGAGTTTGCAAAGCGCTTTGAGGTTGAGCTTTATGATCGATCAAAAAAAGCCCAATATACGACGATTGATTTCGCACTAGCTCCTGGTGGCTATATTAGCCTGCGTCTAGGAGGTATAAGTGTGACTGAAATCGCTAATTTTCAAGCGCGAGAAATACAAATGTCATGGAATTTCTTCGCGCTTACCCATCACTTTGCACCAGAGACGTATCCTGAGGCTGAGTTTATGGATGACTCTTATAAAAAGCTACCTGACAATATCAAAGCCATGGTCAAAGAGGACACATTTCCGCTGACACGCTGGAAGAATTATTCAGACAAGCTCAATTGGTATCTAACGACTCAGATAGAGATGGAAGCCTGCAAAATATGGTCGATAAATGGTAATTCGCAATTCTACACTAAAGAAGAGATACAAAAAAACGGGGGTATCCCGCAAGAGTATGTACCAGCATGGCTGCGCTTAGAGTATAAGAAATCAGGCATATTTTATAGCCTCACTGTCAAATTCACCGAGCAAAAACAAGGCAAAGCAGAACAGCCAGATGATGATCTTGTCATATATCAAGAGTTTAAAGATTTCTTTAGCTCAAATCAGTTGTCAACAGCAGTGGCACTGGTCATTGAAGACGAAGCCAATAAAATCCGCGCTTATCTAACTGACGGCTACATAAAACAATACCTTACTATTACTCAATTTTTCATCCAAGAAACTAATGTCGGAATATTGAAGTGGTTTGATTCTGATAAATAATACCTTACTACTTAATGATGCTATTGAATGATTGTTGAATGCAAAAAAGCACTTCTTACTATTGAGAAGTGCTTTTTTAGTATGAATTATTTCCATTACACCCCATTTTACCTATTGTCATGATACCAAGTAAAGGAACGTGTGCACCTTATGTACATTTTGAGATATCCATAACAAAATACAAAAATCAGGCATACATAACGTATCTTAAAGATAAGGCATCTATAGTGAGAATCATAGCCACTTTCTTTTCAATTTTTTTATTAGCATCATGCACCAATAACTATGGTGATACTGATACCAACAATGATGCTACCAATAAAACGGATACTCAAAATGACAATACAGTCACAACAAATATTGAAAATAACACTCTCTTAGAAGATAACAGTAACCCGCTTATCTTTAATAAAATAAATTCATTAATAACCTATGATGAGAGTCAGGACAAAGTTGACATTAAGCATGATAATACTGCCATCTCTATCAAATTATTTGGTGGTGATCAGTCTGATATAACTTTAATGATGGATGGTAGTGTTGTCAGCAAAGGGCTTGATGGGCCTTTTAATTATACTTATGGGCTCTTTAATTATACGTATGGTGAAGACTTGCAAAGCGCATTAAAGCGAATTAGTGTTTTCGCTAATGATGCTGATGGGCAATTTTTGATACTACCTACGACAACAGAAGAATACCTGTCGTACAACGCTATTTTGTTTGATGATAGTGGATTTTTACACACTTATACGTTTGAAGTAGCTGAATGGGATTGTGGGGATATTGAATCAATAACTGTAAACACCAAAAGCGATGCTAACGTCATTAAAGTTACAGATAATACAGGTAAAAATTGTAGCACTAATACTTATCTAATTAATGGAGAGTACATAAAGGAAGAGCCTAAATCACTTTCGTTTACAGATATCTATGCAGAAGAAAAGAGTTTAGGCTCATTATGTATAGCTGGTGAAATACCCGTTGTATCATGCGAAATAAATGAACCACAAACCAGAATTGTATCTATATGTGGCTCTACTGACTCTCAAAGTGCAGTTTATCGATTTGGTAAAAAAGATAAAGTGGAGCTATATAAACATTTTACTAGCAGGGAGCCTTTGAAAAGAACACTTGTTTATTCAGCCTACACAACCTATTTTCACTTTAAAAATAATGGATACCGCTACATTATAGGTGTTCCCGAGGAAGCCTATGGTGTTAGAGCTTTCATCGATATTGTAAGTCCTAACGGTAGTACTAACACAAAGGAATGTACAACCAATTCATTTGCAGAAAAAAAATTAGTATCTCCAGCAATTATAGATTTAGAAGAATCTAAAGCTGACTTACCTTAGTAGGTTTTCAAATAAGCTACCTTTTTACTTTAGTGTTTTTAGAATTTATATCGCTATTACCTATCAATTGAGAATGCCGTAGATTGTGCTAAAAAAAGGATCAATAAATGATGAGTCTTGATAAAACCTTGATCATAGCTATATCTACGTTATTCTTAACTTTAGGCTGTGAAAGCCCTGTTAACTCCTCAAATCCAGAGATAGCATCGTCTTCGACCAATGTTCAGAGTAAAAAGTCATCAAACCACTCTCAAGTCTCAGATACAACTACGCAAGCGTGTGTAATAGATAACAGCAAATCAATAAATATCTACTACCCTCAAAGCCTTAAGGAATTAAAAATAAATGGCTATAGCACTTTCAAATTGACAAGTACTAATGAGATAGAAACAAGTAAGTATCGTCCTCATGAATTCACTCGTATATATCAGAATGATCGAGGATACACGGCAACGTTAATGTCTCAAAATGCCATTAGGAATTTAGAATTAACAGATGCAAAAGGTCAAACCACATCATATTCGTTTGATACTGGATTAAAATGTGACGCTCTGCCAAGCACCAATTATTCAACGTATATAGTTAGTGCAGATAAAGCTTTTATCTATAAACAACCAAATCTTAACAATAAGACCTCTTCATATTTTATTGAGGGTGATGAGATTGAGGTACTATCTACTAAAGATAATTGGATAGAAACTTATTACTTAAAGGGTTCAAAGAAAGGTTGGTTACGTCTTGATAATCTTAAAAAAAGAGAAGATTTTGTCTCATCTTTTAATGAAAAAACTGATAGTGAAATACAAAACATACTTGTAGAGACTAAATCAGATAACTCTATAAGTTCCGATCAGAGTAGATATGTTATAAATAAAGAAGGTATTGGCAATATCTCTCTTGGGCAGGCATTTCAGGTGCGGTGTCTGTAAGTTTTAATGGCAATAAACAAGAAGTTCAAGCTATTGAGAAAGATCCTGCTCTATCAGCAAGTCAACTCTACGGACCAGTAAAAACTATTAATAAGCCTAAATTCGATCCTATTCTTGACAATAAGCACTTCGCTGATGCCCCTGTAAACAAAGACTTAAATATAGGTGTTACCGCTTTCGTTGGCGCGGAAACAGGAATTACGCCTAGTGCAAGTTTAGAATGGCTAAATAGCGATACTAATACTTTTAAGGCACTTGCTAAGTTGTCTGTAACAGGTGCTGTGAGTTTGGGTGCAGGAGCTGAAGGCTGTTTTTTAGTTTCTTATGCAAAAGGAAGATTCAGAATACAAGCCAAAGCCGCCTTATGTTTTGGCATAGGTGCAAAGGGAGCTGCGTTATTCGATGTTAATATAAAATTAATGCTTGAATTCTCTTCTTGGATATATCGTCAACTGCTTACTGCTGAATTCCGTGTATTGTCATTTATAATGAAGGAATCATTTATACAATTGAGTCAATTTTTTGTGCTGATGTTAGGGCGTAAAAATGATATCTCTGAAAACTTAAATAACATTTCATCAGTTTTTATAGACTTTAATAGCTCCTTAGATAAAGCCCGTGAACGCAATAAACTAGCCAGTTTTATCCTGAACAACGCAGACGATGCTTGGTTAAAAACGGCTACCCCTGAAGCCAAAGGTATATTGCTTTATCAACTGACACGTCATGGTATAGCAGACAAAGTTATAGACGAACCAGATACTACTACAAACTGGAATGATTTCGATATAGATTATTTGCCAAATCGCAAAGCTGCAATTATAAAAATCTTTGAAACAGTTCTTATCAAGCGCGAATGGCAAAATGTACTACAACATATGCATCCAAATGGGCTGAAAGGTGACTTAGGAAAAAATGAAGGGGATATTATTCGACTATTAAATTATGGAAAATTTTTAGATAAAAACGTGCAAGAGATCTTTGATTATATAAATTCAAGAAATATAGGCGCATTTGAGAGCGATAAAGATTATAGTAAGTATATTACTTTATATCTAAAAATGAGAGCTAAAGTAGCTCCTAGATACCCTGACGGCATAGAAGTGGTCAAAAACACCAGTCCTAAATATGATATCTATATCAATTATAACAGCTCTAACGACTATCGATTTTACGCTGCTGCCAATCCAGATCAGTATGATCAGTCTATCTTTAATGATTATACAGATACCTCACCAATCCAGAGAAGTGATGATGACACTTATGATGCTTAATCTATCAAGTATTAATTCCTCTTTATGATATAGGTTTACTTAAATTGATCACACAACGTGCAGATGTGAAAGCATTTTGATTCACATTAGGATCATCAGATATTAATGGTGGATTAGGTTCTTTTTGGAATCTTTTAACAGTAACTGAACCTCCTGCATGTACATTACCAGCTGATCCTTCATTGGCTTCTACACCTCGCAATACTTTCTCAGTGCCTGTCTCTGGTCCTTGTGGATTATGTTCTGGACTATTAGCGTAATACTCAGGATCGTACCAGTCCAACATCCATTCGTAGTTTTGATTGTTTAAATCATAGAGCCCTAAAGGGTTAGGTGGATAGAGTCCCAACATAGGAACCGCTAAAGAAGTGTTATATCTATCGCTAAACTCCCTTTGTTCTTCATAAGCCCACATATTACGTCCAGGGTCAATATTTCCCGTATCGGTTGGAAATAAGACATATTTTCCGCGATTACGCGCGGCATATTCCCACTGCGCTTCGGTTGGCAAGCCCGTGGCTACGTCTAACTGTTGACCCAGCCACTGGCAGTAGTGCTGTGCGGTTTGCCAATTGATTCCCGCGGCAGCATTGGGTTGGCGTACGCCAATAGTTACGTCCTGCATTCCTTCCTTTTGTTGGCCAGTTGCCATACTATAGATATCAAAGTCGCCGTAAGTGGCCTTGTAGGCATTTATGCTAAAGCTATCGAGCGTCACTTTATGTATGGGTTTATTATCAGACTGTCCAGTCAATGGCAGACCATCGGTCCAGTCTAGCTTAGACCCAAAGTCCCCCATCTCATAACTACCCCCTTTAATAAAGCGCATGTTAGTCTTTTGCGTGACTAAAAAGTCAGCAAGCTGTTGCTGCTCAGCATCAGTGAGGTTGTCTCGAGTTTGAGGAATGCCATTACTATCAGTAGAAGTAGCAGTCGTTTTCGCACAGGCAGATAGGGTAAATAAAGGCAAGATAAACAAAGATACGAATAAAGGCTTTAAAGTCATAGTGGGCTACAGTGGTTTTTTGTTGAGAAATCAGAATGATTATACTAATAATTTTAGTCAGTTGTCTAAGTAAAACCATTAAACTACTGTCCAGATAGGTTTGGTTAATAAAGCTGTTTGGCTATAAAAGTCAAACCACACCTGTCTCGGCCTCTTATAGACTGAATCCTTCCGAGTCATAGTCTAGTTGTAATATAGTTCAATAGATTTAGTGATATTGCCTATAGCTTCGAATTCCGTGCCATAGCCTTGGTTATACATCAACTGATTCTTTAATGTGCACGCTTTTTTGGTTTGAGCGAGGCATTAGATATGGAAGTTGAACAACAAACCATAATGGTGAAAACCGATGACTTTATAGAAGGGGTCAGCGTCTGTATAGCGAATCATAAACCTGTTTATCAAGGTAAATAACTGACACACTAAGACTTGATACCTTGGGTATTAGATTTTCATTCTATCTTGGTATCTATATGACTGAATAACTGAAAACTGTCATTAAAAAGGCTGCCAATAGGCAGCCTTTTACTATGCTCAACGCGCCCTAAGAAGCAGCAGCGGACTCATGCTGATACGATAACGCAAATATCTTGTCAAAAGCCATTGTAAAAAGAAAAGTATAAGCCAAAAAGAATAGCAGTAATGCCACCTCCATTTTAAAGGCTTGAATCAGACCAATATCGTACCAAACCATATACAGTGGCAGACAAATCAGCACCAACCCACCTTCAAAACCAACAGCATGGGCACTGCGTATCCATAACGTCCGATGTACCAAACGTTTGCGACGTTCCCACGCTTCAAAAGCGGTGTTGTAGATAAAGTTCCAAATGACGGCTGCTACCGACATCATTATCGCGACGGGCAACGATTCTGATGCATCACTATGACTGAGCATCATCAATAGAAGAGTAGATAAAATAATAGCAATGATTTCAAAGACGGTCACATATGTTAGGCGACGTTTGAGTGGGGATAAAGTAATCAACCAAGACTCCAAAGCACCTGTATTTAAACAGCAAGGTGCCTATCAAAGTATCGGTCCGTCCCGAGAGGTAAAAGATAAGTATAGTGCAGAGCCACGGTTTCCGCCTGCCCTTATATTATACAGAAGATAGGTTAAAAAATCAGTGAGCACATTTGTAAACAGGCATAAGCAATTTTATTAACGATTAGCACCTGTTTTAAAACGGATTATTTTGCTGGTAGGCCCCATTGATTGGTTTAATGATCCCATAGCTCGCTTCAGCGCTATGATTATTGGCCATCGAAGAAGTTGGTAATGGTGACGGTGTTGCTTTATCAAGCCTAACGTTATGTTCCATAATATTTGTCCTAAAAAGTCTTTCATTTTAAGAGTCGTACATTCAAACAGCCACAACGTTGAGTATAATTACTCAATAAAAATTTGTAAATAACTACTCACTTTTTAATTTTTATAAAAAAAACCCCACACCATAACGGTACGGGGTTTTCTTATTTGAAGTATAAAGCTTCTAATTTGAGAGATTTACAGCATCAAAAATTAGGTCAACTGAGCGACGTTAATTTTATCCGCTTCTTCAGTGTACTCTTCCATACGGTCGAAGTTCATGTATTGATACACTTCCTCGCCCATGCTGTCTAGCATACCAGCATACTGCTGATATTCGTCATTGGTTGGCAATTTACCAAGTACCGCTGCTACTGCTGCAAGCTCTGCAGAAGCTAGGTATACGTTAGCGCCTTGACCTAGACGGTTCGGGAAGTTACGGGTTGAGGTAGATACCGCGGTAGACTTCGGTGCGATACGTGCTTGGTTACCCATACATAATGAACAACCTGGCATCTCAGTACGAGCACCGGCTTGAGCGTAGATGTTGTAGTAACCCTCTTCCATCAACTGACGCGCATCCATTTTAGTTGGTGGCGCAATCCATAGACGAGTTTTTAGACTTCCTGCTGGTACATCTTTTAGCAGTTTACCAGCGGCACGGAAATGACCAATGTTGGTCATACATGAACCAATGAACACTTCATCAATGGTATCACCAGCGACGTCAGCTAACGTTTTAGCATCATCTGGATCATTTGGGCAGCATAGGATAGGCTCTTTGATAGTGCTCATATCGATCGTCATATCGATCGTGTACTCAGCATCAGCATCAGCACGCATTAGGCTTGGGTTAGCTAGCCAATCTTGCATCTGCTCAACACGACGGCTGATAGTACGTGCATCACCATAGCCTTCTGAGATCATCCACTTAAGTAGCGTGATGTTTGAGTTTAAGTACTCAGTCACTGACGCTTCAGATAGAGTGATAGTACAACCAGCAGCACTACGCTCAGCTGAGGCATCAGATAGCTCAAATGCTTGCTCAGCAGTCAAGTCTTCTAGACCTTCGATTTCAAGAATACGGCCGTTGAATTCGTTGATTTTACCTTTCTTATCGACAGTCAATAGACCTTCTTTGATTGCTTGATAAGGAATCGCATGTACTAAGTCACGTAGCGTGATACCAGGCTGACGTTCGCCAACGAAGCGTACACGGACAGATTCAGGCATATCAAGTGGCATAACACCAGTTGCTGCTGCGAATGCCACTAGACCAGAACCCGCTGGGAACGAGATACCCATTGGGAAACGAGTATGCGAGTCACCACCAGTACCAACGGTATCTGGAAGTAGCATACGGTTCAACCAGCTATGAATGATACCATCACCTGGACGTAAGCTTACGCCGCCACGGTTCATGATAAAGTCAGGTAGTGTGTGCTGAGTTTCAACGTCAACTGGCTTTGGATAAGCTGCGGTGTGACAGAATGACTGCATCACGAGATCCGCTTGGAAACCTAGGCAAGCCAAATCTTTTAGCTCATCACGAGTCATCGGACCAGTAGTATCCTGAGAACCGACTGTCGTCATTTTAGGCTCACAGTACATACCAGGACGTACACCTTCTAGACCACAAGCTTTACCAACCATTTTTTGCGCTAAGGTAAAGCCTTTACCAGTGTCTACTGGCTCTTCTGGTTTAGCAAAGATGTCTGAATGACCAAGACCCATGTATTCACGAGCACGATTGGTCAAACCACGACCAACGATCAATGGAATACGGCCACCAGCACGAACTTCGTCAAGCAAAGTTGGCGAGTTTAGCGCAAACGTTGACAATACTTCGTCAGAGTCATGCTTAGTGATTTTGCCTTCGTACGGATAGATGTCAAACACATCACCCATGTTTAGGTTATCAACATTCACTTTCTCAATTGGCAATGCACCAGAATCTTCCATCGTGTTGAAGAAGATAGGCGCGATATTGTTACCCAATACCAGACCGCCGCCACGTTTGTTTGGCACGTTAGGGATATCATCACCCATTAACCAAAGTACTGAATTGGTCGCAGACTTACGGCTAGAACCAGTACCGACGACATCACCAACATAAGCCAATTGATGGCCTATTTTTTTGAGCTCTTCGATTTGCTTCATTGGGCCGACAACGCCTTCGTCATCAGCATTGATGCCGTCACGAGAGTTTTTGTGCATGGCTAATGAATGCAATGGGATATCTGGACGACTCCATGCGTCTTGCGCAGGTGACAAGTCATCGGTGTTGGTTTCGCCAGTTACTTTAAACGTTGTATAAGTTGTTTTTTCTGGTACCGCAGCGCGGTTCAAGAACCACTCAGCATCTGCCCAAGATTGAACGACTTCTTTTGCAATAGTGTTGCCAGCTTCTGCTTTTTCAGTCACGTCATTGAACGCGTCAAATACTAGCAAAGTTTTTTTCAATGCTTCAGCTGCATCTTGTGCTACTTCCGCGTCATCTAGTGCAGCAACCAATGGCTGAACGTTGTAGCCACCTTGCATAGTGCCTAAGATTTCAACTGCTTTTTGCTTGCTGATAAGTGGTGATGATGTTTCACCCTTAAGGATCGCAGCTAAAAATGCAGCTTTAACGTAAGCAGCTTGGTCAACACCAGCAGGAATACGGTTTTCTAGCAAGTTCATCAAGAATGCATCTTCGCCTGCAGGTGGCGTTTTTAATAGCTCAACCAACTCTGCTACTTGTTTTTCATTCAGTGGTAGCGGAACCGTTCCTAGCTCAGCACGTTCTTCGACATGTTTACGATAAGCTTCTAACACAATAGTCGTCCTCGTCAGTTGGTGTTTAGCACATTACGTTGGGTAGTCAGTATGACAGCCTGCGTCCATGTACTAGATGGAATAATTATCTGTGCAATCATAGCTCAAAACGCTCTAAATGTTAATGGCTCAGCTTGGAAAAGGCTTAGAATAAGGCCATATTGGACATTTATTATAAAAATAGTACCGTCAACAATACGCTTGAACGGTCTTTTATAACTTATATGTCGCGCGCTACGCTCATATACTGCTTTATGATTTTCAGTTAAATAGAAACTGTGTGACTGCTATACTCTTTTGTAAGATATTATTTTTCAAACATGCCTTTTTTCAAATGTGCTTTAGTCATTTAATGCACTCTAGCACAGCAGCTTAATAAGGTAGTACATATCATTAGCATACATACATACATACATACATACATACATACATACATACATACATACATACATACATACATACATAGCTAGCTAGCTAGCACATATAAACCGCCAGTGAGGATAATAAAATGAATGATAAAGAAAACAATGCCAATTATGACAACGGTCTAAAAGTTCGCACCGAGGTAATGGGTGAGCAACATGTCAAACGTTCACTGGATAGCGCGACTGGGTTCACTCAGCCATTACAGGATTGGATCATTGAGCATGCGTGGGGTAGTACGTGGCAAGATGACTCAGTACTGCCGCGCAAATATCGCTCATTAATCACTATCGCTTTTTTAATTGCCCAAAAAAGCCCAAATGAGCTAAAAGGACATATTCGAGGCGCTATCAATAATGGTGCTAGTGTCGCTGAGATTCGAGAAGTGCTCATGCACAGCTTACCCTACTGCGGCGCACCCGCTACCCAAGAAGCGTTTCGTGCTGCCATAGAAATCCTGAATGAGTTGGATATTGACATAGATATTTAAAACTATGGTAAAGAGACAAGTCGTAGTAATCTTAACAAGATTGATTAAAAGCTACCCCTTGAATTTCTGTTATAATGTCCTCACTCACAACACATTCTAATAATTCCATAAACCCTTATAAGATAAAGGGTTAAGAGATAATTTTATTATGACAACTGCCGTACAAACCTATGTACCTGCTGCTAAGGCCAAACCCAAAAAAGCCATTCAAGGCGAAAAGCTGCGTGGCTACGATAAAGTTGCCCGTATCCCAATTAAAGTGATCCCGACCGTCGAGGCAAAGAAAAAGCCAGATTGGATTCGGGTCAAGATGTCATCGCCTGCTGAAGTCGCCCGTATCAAAGCCACATTGCGTGAGCAAAAGCTCTATACGGTCTGTGAAGAAGCGGCCTGCCCTAACCTGCCACAGTGCTTCGCTGATGGTACGGCGACCTTTATGATTATGGGTGATATCTGTACGCGTCGCTGCCCGTTCTGTGATGTCGGCCATGGTCGTCCAAATAAGCTAGATGCTGATGAACCACGCCATACTGCTGAGACGATTGAAGGTCTTAAACTCAAGTATGCAGTCATTACTTCTGTGGATCGTGATGATCTAAAAGATGGTGGTGCCATGCATTTCGTTGAAGTACTCAACGAATCACGTGCGCTTAGCCCGAACTGCTTAATTGAAATATTGGTACCTGATTTCCGTGGTCGTATGGATATTGCGTTGGATTTGCTAACGGAAACGCCGCCAGACGTGTTTAACCATAATATTGAAACTGTACCGCGTCTGTATAAAGCATTCCGTCCGGGTTCTGATTATCAGCATTCACTCGACTTGCTCAAGCTGTATAAAGAGCGTCGTCCAGATATCGCTACCAAGTGTGGCTTTATGGTTGGTCTTGGTGAGACTGAAGAAGAGATTTATGCGCTGCTTGATGATCTAAAGGCACACAATGTGGATATGATTACGGTTGGTCAGTATCTACAACCTAGTAAAAACCATGCGCCTGTTGATCGCTATGTCCATCCAGATGAGTTCCAACGCTATATGGACTACGGCAAAAAAATCGGCTTCTTTAATATCTGGGCAGGCCCAATGGTACGCTCAAGCTACTTTGCAGATCGTCAGTATTATGGTGAGGACTGCCCTGCACCAATCCGTAGCAAAAAGGCATTGGCAGCAGAAGGCAAGCTTGGCTGCTAATCTAAACATACAGCGAATGTGAAAGCATTCGCTAAGAAAAGCTACTAAGATAGTTGCTAAAAAACTAAAAAGGGTGAATAACAAATTTGTTATTCACCCTTTTTTTGTAACTTGATTAAATATTAATCCCTAAAAGCTAGACACTTAACGTCGGTGTCGGTGCTTCACTCGTCTTAATATTAAACACAGCAATACCAAGGACAATGACAGCGCCTGCAACACCAGTGATGATCTCAGGGTAAATCAACAACAATGCGCCAACAACCAAAATGACACGGGTGAGTGTATTCATTCCGCCTCTGAAATATCCTTCAAGCGCAGCGCTTAAGGCGATCACACCAGTGATTGACGTTACTACCACGGTGATGATATCCACAATAGGAGGTAGTGGAAAATCTTTCGCCGTAACGGCCAAACCTGTTGGATCGATCATTAGCATCGTTGGGTTGTAGATAAACATAAACGGCACGATAAATCCGGCAAGTGCAAGTTTCAATGACAAGAACCCTGTCTTCATTGGATCACCGCCCGAAATACCTGCACCCGCAAAGGCTGCGAGACATACAGGTGGAGTAATATTGGCAAAGATACCAAAGTAGAATACAAACATATGCGCTGATAAAATTGGAATATCAAAGCCAGCTAGTGCAGGTGCTGCCATCGTCGCCGTAATGATATAGGCAGGAATAGATGGTAGTCCCATGCCTAAAACCATCGATGCTAGCATGGTTAAAATGAGCGTAAAGAATAATGACCCTGCGCCTAATGTGACAATAGATGAGGTCATCACCGTACCAAAGCTGGTCAAACTAACCACCCCGATGATGATACCGACGACCGCACAAGCAGCCATTACCGCTAGCGACTGGCGCGCACCATCTTCTAATGCACCCAAAATATCAGACAACCCCATGCGAGTCTCAGCACGTAACATACTGATCACAACAGTGAACCCAATGGTATAAGCCGCTGCATAGCCGACAGGGACATTTTTGATTAATAAGAAAACCAAAAACACAATCGGTAGTAGCATATGACCACGGGCTTTTAATACTTCTTTTACCGCTGGCAAGTTTTCTTTCGCAATGCCTTTTAGATCACGGCGTCCAGCGCGGAAATGCACCTGTGCAATCACACCCAAATAATACAAAATCGCGGGCAATAATGCGGCCAACGCAATCGTGCTATAAGGTAAGCCTGTTGTCTCCGCCATGATGAATGCACTCGCACCCATAATTGGCGGTAATATCTGCCCGCCAACTGAGGCACTTGCCTCAACTGCACCGGCAAAATCTTTGTGATAGCCGACCTTTTTCATCAACGGAATGGTAAAGGCACCTGTACTGACCACGTTCGATAACGCAGAGCCGTTGATACTGCCCATAAAGCCACTAGAGATGACCGCTACTTTTGCAGGGCCGCCTTTTTTGTGACCCGCGATGGCCAATGCCAAATCATTGAACAGCTGCCCCATTCCCGAACGTGCTAAGAACGCGCCAAAGAGAATGAATAGGAAAATGAACGTTACCGATGCACCAATCGCAACAGAGTATAAGCCTTCGGTTTTTAGGAACAATTGACCAAAGATATCACCCATATCATAAGGACGAGTCAATAATCTATCGGGCATAAAATCCAAATGACTGACAAATGGATACGCCAAAAATATCCCTGCTAAGATCGGTAAAATCCAACCAGTGATACGGCGACTACCCTCTAGCACACAGACCACAGTAATCAATGAAAATATCACATCGACTTGGTTGGCCATACCGCCACGCGAGGTCACAATATCTTGATATTCATATATTAGATAGCCCATGCCAGATAACGATAGCGCAAACCAAATCCAGTCATACCATGCCACGCGCTGGCGGCTGCTTTTTTTACTGGCGGGGAAAATCAAGAAAATTAATGCAAAACCAACACCTACGTGTACAGAACGCTGTAATAACGCTGGCATCGGATTAAAGGTAATATAAAGGTGAAACAGTGAATAGAGTATACAAACCCCAGCGATCAAATATTTCACTGGTCCTTGGGTAATATGACGCGTGATTGACTCTCGGTCATATTTTTCCAATACTGCTTTGTTGATTGCCGCAGCTTCAGCGTCGGTATCAACATGAGCGTCTGGCTTGGTAGTTACGCTACCGTGATCCGTCACTTGGGATGTCATGACAAAAGTCCTTGTTAAATCTATCAATGAAACCATACATTTTCGGCATGATCGTTACTTCAGAATAATCTGGCACCAACTGGTGAATTAAAACACGATGGTCGCCATAATCAATCTCACCTTTGGTCAATCTGGATACCACCCAATTGAGATTAGGTAACTTCTCATTGATTTGGTAACCCAGATAGCCAGGTTTTTGTACAGGAGCAAGCATTTCGGTGGAAGGGGTACCTGCACCGAAAGCTTCAAAATAGGTTGTGGTCAGTAGCAAACCATCGCTTTTACGTTGGTACTGCTCCTCCCACCATTGTTTTTCTACAGAATGTATCCATCGCAGTTGAAAGTCAGGCTCAACGAAATAACAAACCGTATCATCAGCATCCTCTACCCCTGCGACGCGCACTTCAACGACAGGCTGGAGAATAACCCCCATCCATAACGTAAAAAAAACCAGCGCGGCAATAAATGCTGCGCCAGTCGATAACCACAATGAATTATTTGGCTGCTTGTTCGTCATAGTACTTTTTAGCACCAGGATGGATTGGAGCGACCATACCTTCACGAGCGGTTGCTAGGCTGATGTCGTTGGCTGCTTGGTGAGCGGTTTTTAGACCCTCTAAATTATCAAATAACGTTTTGGTTAACTTATAACCATCAGCTTCAGATAGATCAGAACTAACCAATAGCGCATTCATAATTGCTGCCGTTGGGATAGCGGCTTCGTTACCATACGTGCCAGCAGGAATCTCAAAGGTTTTGAAATAAGGCTTGCTCGCGATGATTTCTTTTAGCTTGTCTTGGTCGATGCTGACAATCTGTAAGTCTAAACCCTGCTCTAACTCCATCAAAGATGAGTTTGGCAAACCACTACTAAAGAATGCTGCTTCAATTTTACCTGCTTTCATACCATCAGCTGCTTCTGCAAAGCCTAGATAATCAACGGTGACATCGTCATACGTGATACCAAACCCTTCCAATAACGTGCGAGCATTGACCTCTGTGCCAGAGCCTTGATCGCCGACAGCGATACGCTTGCCTCTTAAATCTTCAATAGTTTTGATGCCAGATTTTTTTGACGTGACGATTTGCACGACATTAGGGTATAAAACAGCAATCTGTTGAATGTTAGTGATTGGCTTCTCAAAGTTGTTTTTACCTTCGATTGCATCAGTGACCACGTCACTGAGTGCCAATACCATGTCGACTTTGCCTTGGGTCAATAGATTGACGTTCTCAACTGAAGCGCCCGTGGTTTGTGTCTTTGAGTTTACACCAAAGGTTTTGACATAGACTTCAGACAATGACGTACCAATGATATTGTAAGGGCCTGATGCACCGCCAGTAGCGATGGTAAGGAACTTGGTATCTAGCTTATTATCAGCAGTGTCAGTCGCTGCGCTATCTGTTGCGGTACTATCAGTGGCTGTAGTATCACTACTTTCTGAACATGCAGCTAGGCCTAACGTGGCACTTAGTATCGCTGACAATAATAATGGAGACTTGAAAGAGTTGAGCATGGAATTCATCCTTGAAATAATCAATTTAATACATAGGGTCGCATTAACTTACGCTTATTAATGCGTTACAGACTTGTAATAATATAGCAATTTTTACAATAAATAAACCACAGACTGTTTTCTCTTTTGCTTTCAATACCTTATATTTTAAGCTGTTTGAAGGCATGCTAGCGTTTTATCATCAAATCTGAATATATACATAGTTCCTCTATATAAAACTGAGTTCCTATCATCAACTATCTAAGCAAGGTTTGAGGGTATTACAAACCTTTATCAAAACCAGATATAGATGACACATACTGCCTATTTGAGGCAGCTTCTACTTTAATTGTGACAATATCTCATTATAGGCAACACATAAAATTTGACCCAGTACTTATTTTTGATTGCTTTCTATTACCACTCAATTTCTGCTATATTTTCTTTAAATATTAATAAGCGCCAATAACAAGAAGGTTCTTCTATATTAGCAAGGTTGTCTTTGACAACTAAAATTGGATAACACTTATGACAACCTCTATAGAACAAGCACCACTATCTGCGGATATCGCCATCATTGGAGGCAGCGGGTTGTATCAAATGGATGCGCTCATCAACAAGCGTCATATCACTATTGATACGCCCTTTGGCAGCCCCTCTGATGATATTGTCCTTGGTGAGTTGGCAGGTGTGACCGTTGCTTTTTTAACACGGCATGGTCAAGGTCACAGACTGACGCCGTCTGAAGTGCCTTATCGTGCCAATATTTATGCGTTAAAAACGCTTGGGGTGCGCTACATCGTGTCCGTATCAGCAGTAGGTTCTCTACGAGAATCGCTTCAGCCACTAGATATGGTCATTCCAGATCAAATGATTGATATGACCAAGCAGCGAGTGAGTACATTTTTTGGCGCGGGCGCAGTCGCTCATATATCGATGGCCGATCCGCTTTGCCCTGCCCTAGCAGAACTCTTGACGCGTGCCTATGACAATGCAGATGTTGTAGAAGGCACCAGTCACTCAAAAGCGACCTATGTCTGTATCGAGGGTCCACAGTTCTCAACCCGTGCAGAGTCCCAGTGGTATCGTCAAATGCAGGCGGATATCATCGGTATGACCAATATGCCAGAAGCCAAATTGGCACGTGAAGCCAGTATTGCTTATGCGACCTTGGCACTGGTGACAGATTTTGATTGTTGGCATCCGACTGAAGAAACCGTCAGTGCAGACTACGCGATAAAAAATCTAATGAAAAATGCAGATAATGCTCAAAAAGTAATTAAGGAAGCGGTCGCTTTGATTGCCGCTGAATCGCCTAACTCAGTTGCACATGATGCGCTTGCTCAGGCACTGGTGACATCAGTAGATATGATGGATGATGCAACCAAAACTCGATTGGCGGCATTGCTTCCTAAACATTGATAAACATGTCGATAAATGAGTATCTAACCGAAAATCAATCGTTCAAACAGTAAAACGCTATTTCTATAGCGTCTACCAATATACAAACATCAGAAACGAATGACTCATAAAAAAGGCCATTAAGTGAATTAATGGCCTTTACTAATGTCAATATCTTAATTTTAACAACAACTGCCTAATCCAGAGGTTGATATCACAGAATGGTTAAATGGCATCAGCTCACCGCAGCCTGCAAAAATACCATAGTGACGACTGTCATCACCGATGAACTCAAAATGTGGTGCTAAGCGAGATTCGTTTAACATCCTAAACGTGTTGCCACAGACTGGGAATACGCGACCCGCTTCGATAGCATGATGTTTATCAAGATCAAAACGATTCGGTGACTGAGCAATAGTTCCTTTGTATATAACCGCTTGACCATGATCCTCACAAGCATCCTCAAGCGATGCAATCTTAAACAAACGATAAGTAGCAGAAAAAAACTGAATATCACCAATTTTTGCCGCCAAGGCAGGATCAGTAATCTCAAGCGGACGATCCTCGACCAAACGTACGTCTAAAAATCCTGCTTCTCGTGACAAACGGGTAAAATCTTTCCAGTACAATGCGCCACTCAAACACTCGCCATACAAGACTGGATCATCGGCTAAATGTTGTGGAATACGGCGATCAGCATACACATCAGAAAAATAAAACTCGCCGCCAGGCTTAAGTAAACGCTGCACACTGGCCATGACGGCCGCTTTGTCTGGTGATAAATTAATCACGCAGTTTGAGACAATAATGTCGAAGCTACCATCTGCAAGATTGAGCTCATCTAGCTTTTCGATATAGCCATGCAAAAAAGTCACATTGTCATAACCAAACTTATCGATGTGATATTGCTGATGCTCTTTGGCAACGGCCAGCTGCTCATCGGTCATATCGACACCGACCACATGCCCACTCTCGCCCACCAATTGCGCCAATGCATAGACATCTCGGCCTGAACCACTGCCTAAGTCCAAAATTCGGCAACCCTCGAGCAGTGCAGGACATACTAGCCCGCATCCATAATAGCGACTCAGCACTTCATCGTGAATGTTAGCCAATAATGGTTTGAGCCACTCTGGCATATTGCTCACATCACAACACGCTGAGGTTTTTAGATCGGCAGTACCTTGTAACTCTTTACCATAGTAATTTTGCACAACATCATGCATAACAATGTCCTTATTGAGAGTAAAACCTGGTTAAAATCTGAGTAAACATCATAAAAGGAAAGCGATACGATATAAGTACATCTATAACAAGCGTATCCTGACAGTCGCCCAGTTGTTCGTATGGTCATAACTATTGAGCAAATTTAAGCCAATCTGATGGCAGATGTGCTAAGTCCTCAGGCTCATCAATGTCATGTAACGGTGCTAACAGTGCCAATGTCCAACCCAAATCCGCCACACGCTGCCGAGTCACAGTTGCCACACTAGCTGTACTCCAGACGATATCTGAAAACAGACTGTCATCAACTTGTCTAAACCCGAGTAGCACATAGCCACCATCAGTCGCTGGAATCATAACCGCATCATGGTCATCAAGCTGCTGTACCGCTGTCTGAATACGCTCTGCCGTCAGACTAGGACAGTCAGAGCCTATCAATACGATTTTTTGGTGTTTTTTCAGTGCATCTTGACTTGCTGTGATTAAACGCGTGCCCAAGTCGCCATCCGCTTGAGTCGACCACTGCAGTAAGTCAGGTAAGTTGAGGGTTTGCCAGCAAGTGTCTGTCGCTGCTGGACTGACACATAACTCAACGGTAAAATCCGTAGCGACCGCTTGTTCGATACTATGCAACAACAGCTGCCTTGCCATACGGGCAGCACCCTCTACGCCTAGAGCTGGCTGCAAGCGAGTCTTTGCCATATCACGTGCTGGATATTTGGCAAACAAAATGACACAGGTGTCTGGGTGTTGTGCTTGTGCATCAGTTATCGTAAGGGTTGTGTGAGGGCTTGAATGCTCAGTCATGCTAGGGCGCATCCTTAATCTAAAGGGGTATTAATATTTATATAGCTGATTCGGTTTAAACGAGCGTCAAGACAACCCAGTGCAAATGTATAGCTTGCACTCGGCTTCCTTATATCAAAGTCATTTGAATTCAACGATAGTAGCGCTGCCTTAATACTTCAGGGGATACACCGCGCCAATAATCGAATCGTAAATGCCACATCAAAAAAATAGTGCGCCATGTGCCATGTTGCTGCCAACGCCGCGCTGAGGTCGTCACTTTACTTTTTAGGCAAGCAGGCTTAGCAATACTTTTTAGACGTTTGCAAAGTTCAATATCTTCCATCAATGGCTGATCGGCATAGCCATTCATTCGCTCAAACAAAGACCTTTTGATAAAAATCGCTTGATCACCCGTGGCGATACTCACTAAGCGTGAACGCTTATTGATCATCATGGCGACGATTTTTAATAACGGATCACGGCTGTCTAGACGTACATCGAAACGTCCCCAGACATACTGAGTCATTGCCTGCTGAATGTTATCTATCGCCTCAATTGGCAACTCGGTATCAGCATGTAAAAATAGCAAAACATCCTCTGTTGCTTGCCTAGCACCCGTATTCATCTGCCGAGCACGTCCTGCTACGGATTCAATCACTTGCCAGTCGATAGTAGGCTGCGCCACACTTGATAAATCATTTAACAAACGTCTAGCAATACCAACCGAATCATCCGTCGAGCCACCATCCACCACTATCACTTGTGATGGCGGTGGATATAGACCATTAATATGAGCAATGAGCTGCGGCATATTGTCCGCTTCATTGAGCAACGGAATGATGATAGAGATATTCAATAAATGCACCATTTTGATGAATCATCATCAGTTTCGCCTATCTTTGATAAAGATCAGCACCTGTATCGACCAAATTCTAGATTTACTTTTTGTTTAAGTTCCAATTGTAATCGGTATAACTAATTTTTATTTTGCCTTGCTTCAAATCAGCGGTTTGGGATTTGCTTAATCCCAATGATGAAGAGTAACGACCCAAAAACCCTTCTAAATCGCTGGTACTACGCCAATTGGTCGCAAAGTCTTCTTTGTACCATTTGAAGATTGGCGATACACTCAAGGTGCTGCCCTTTAGACGATTGCGGCTACTGTCTGCCAAAAATTTCGAGGTCGCTTGCTCTAATTGCCCGTCCAAACCTTTACCAGTGAAAGCATCATCTTGTAATGCAGGGCAGCCAATACTGGCACAGTTAACCGCGAAGTGAATGCGCGGATCATTGTAGCGCTTAGAGCCACGGATCAAGGTGTGCTCGATCTCATCTAGTGAACGGGTCTTACCCAATAATGGAATAAATTTTTGCTTCCATGGCGAGCCGAATGTCCCACCAATGTCTTTGATAGATTTGATATTAGGATATTTAGTCAATACCAAATCGACAGTACCCGCATTGTAGACATTGATTAAAAATGCCAACTGCTCGTTTTTGTTCCAACGGTTAAACTCAGACTGAGACACCTTGCTCGTGGCATCCAAATAGCTTGTGAGCTTGCTACTATCTGCTTTCATGCCAGCATAGTTGACGACCGAAGCTTTACCGCCGTTGGTCATGGTGACATGCTTGTTAAGCAAACTATCCCAGCTTTGATGGTTGAAATCAGCATAAGCGGCAACACTGGATAATAGAATTGCTGTCGCAATCACGGGCTGTACCACTAAGTTTTTGACTGAAAAGTTAGATACTGACATAAGACTGGCTCCATTTGAATCGATGATGTTTTGCTATTTAATTTTTGTCTGCTTCAATAGTATTTACTGACAAAAACTATCTGTTTATTTGTTGGTAATATTGGATGTGTGATAATTTGAGATAAATTATTAAATAATCGTATCTTCTGCTGGGTGACCTATCTCCTCTTCCTCTAACGCGCCACCACAGCTACTGCCTTGTCCTGCGGTGCAGCCATAACAATGATCAGCAATAGCAATGTCATCACCAGAAGGGTTTTGGGTCAACAGATCGTTTAGATGTCGACGCGATTTATTGGGTACGAGTATCTCTAACTGTTGATTAAAATCACAGTCAAATAGCTCGCCCAGCCAATTGACGCTAATGGTTGAGCGGCACATAACCCCAGCTAAATTGGCAGTGACATAGTTGTCTTTGAGCAGTGTCATATAGGGGTGAAATTGATTTTTAGCCAGTAACACTGCCCCAAAACGCTGGATCGGCATATTAGTCAGTGCAAATAATTGATTAAACTCTATATCGAAATGCTCTTTTAGCTCCCGCTTATATTCGGCTTCAAGCTGCTGCTGATTGGGTGGCAGTGTCGCACCTTGTGGATTGAAGACCAAATTCAGTGTCAGGCTTGAGTCAGGCTTGCCATAGCTCAAACTATTGAGCTTTTGCAATCCCAATATACTGTCGTCAAATGCACCTTTGCCACGCTGTTTGTCTACATTTTCTAGGGAATAGCATGGCAAAGAGGCCACCACTTCTACCTGATTGTCTGCTAAAAACTGCGCCATGTCCTCATAACCCTCTTCCATGAGAATGGTCAGATTGCAGCGATCTATTACTGTAACGCCGAGTGCACGAGCTGCTTTTACCAAATACTTAAAGTCCTCATGCATCTCAGGCGCACCGCCCGTCAGATCAAGCGTGTCAATATTCTGCGCTTGTAGCACCTTAGGTATCAGCTCAACCAATTCTCGTGACATCATCTCAGTTCGATAAGGACTGGCGGCCACATGGCAATGCACGCACGACATATTGCACAAATACCCCATGTTGACCTGTAATATGGTTAATGTTTGGCGTTTAATAGCAGGAAAGTCCGTATGCTCAAGCAATTCGATAGTCGATTTCATAGTGGTACAAAATCCTTTTAGTTGTACAGCTAAAAAATAATAACGTGAACATAAAAAAGCAATGCCGATACGTAAACAATTGCTTTTATGACTATTTCATATTCATACTACCTCATTTATAAATTCTTAACTTTGTCTTTTTTCTAATGAATGGTAGCTTATTATGAATAAGCGCTCACAACTCACCATGTTGATTACACATCCATATATAGTGCTTTATAGATGATGTACTGTGCTTTCAAATCAACATTACATGTCATAGGACTTTACAAATCGTCTATCAATTTTTTGTTTGAGATACCATACCCAACATCCTTGTAGACTGACCCACCCATTATCTATCGTTTCTAAATCAGTCGGTGATCTCCAGACCGAGCCAACCAAGTAACATTCCAAAATAGAGCTTTTGCAGTTGCTCACTACTCACATAAATGTCAGTATTCATGACCGTGTCATTCTTTGGACGTTCAGCACTGAGTCGGCGTAGCATCCCAATGTGGGCATAACCTGCTCCTGCTAGTAGTAATATTTTTTAGACAGGTTCGTCATAGGCTACTTCGTATCAGTCAGTGGTATAGTCAGTTCAGTATAAAAAGAAACTCCGATAATTTTTGAATGATAAGCATGGCTTAAGTTATTAGTACGGCTTTAACATCCTGTTTAAAAATAACATGGGAATGCAACGGGTTTGAGAATGGTCTGTTGTAAACGTGCGATGACAGTATCAATGGCTTGAACCATACACATTAAACAGTGGTACTTGATCATTCAGTCTCGATAATATTTACGATGTTAAAGCAGTTATGTTACCTACTAGCACCTGCGTACCTTTAGCTGTTCAGTTTATAAGAGAGTCAAGGCAGCCGATTGCAGATGTAACTGTAATACTTCAGGCGAGGTTAACGCTGTCGCTCTTTTATAGAGAATCGACTGTACCATTAAAAATAATCTGTCTGTGTGGGTCACTTAACCTAGCAAAAGCAGGTAAAATGTATCCACGTTCAATAAAACAAACCCGTTAAAGCCCTATAATTATTTGATTTTTTGGCATATCATTTATAGTAACTATACCTTTATAGTCGCTATTGGCATGCTTCAGATACGCTGTCTCTTTATTTATCAGATTTTATTCATCAAAATTACAAATAATGAAAACCCGTCAAGGAATACTACATGAGTACCAGTAACGACCATATTCTCTCCTCCGACAATACTCACTATTTGCACCATGAGTTTTTTGAACCTAGTAATAAAGATGTCGATATCAGTGCGACTTTATTGATTGTACATGGCATGGCGGAACACAGTGGCCGCTATAGCGACTTTGCACAGTTTTTGGCAGATCATGGCATCGCGGTGGCAACTTATGATCATTTGGGTCATGGGAAAACGGTGAAAACAGAAGCAGATTTAGGGTTTTTTGGAGATGAGCATCCAGTGCAATCATTGTTGAAAGACGTGATTATCATGGCCGATATCTTAAAAAATCGCCATCCTGACGTGCCGCATTTTGTCTTGGGTCATTCAATGGGTTCGTTCATTATTCGCAACGTCCTCAAGCATCATGCAGGTACCTTTGCTGGTGCTATTTTAATGGGCACAGCCGACGCTAACCCATTGACTAAAATACTACTGCCCGTCAATAAAATACTGGCAAAAGTCGCCTCAAGAAAACAAAACCCTGTGTTTGCGAAGGTGATGAATAAAGTCCTTAATAGTAAGCTTGAAGATCGCATCTCTTCATCAGAATTTGCATGGTTAACTGAAGACCCTGCAGCCATCGAAATATACGAAGCAGATCCATTGACGGGCTTTGACTTTACCAACAATGGCTTCATGACGTTGTTTTCTCTAATGGAAACAGGCTTGAATAAAAACTGGGCGACAACCATCGCTAAAAACTTCCCGATGCTATTTATCAGTGGTGAAGATGATCCTATTGGAGATATGGGTCACGGTATCCGCAAAATCGTCACTCGCTTAAATAAGAAAAATTTTAGTAACGTAGATATTCAGCTTTATCCAAATATGCGCCATGAGCCACTACACGAAAAAGATCATGAAATCGTCTATCAAGATATCTTAGAGTGGATTGAGAGTAATACGTCGGATAATTAAGCTCAATGCCGAGGTTCACAGTGAACTCGTTTGCTAAAAGTTGTTAAATTAGCGACAATACGGCAAGTAAAATCTTAGTCCGAAACTAAGCAAACATTTAACTATAAGTACGATGTATTTTTTAATTACCTTTAACTAACGTTAGGATTTTTTATGTCATTACAACAAACCATCGAACAAGCTTTTGAAAACCGTAACGAATACAGCCCAAGCACTATGCCACAAGACGTGCGCGATGCTGTCGAGCAAGTGCTTGAGCAATTAGATAATGGTAGCCTACGTGTTGCAGAAAAGAAAGACGGTGAGTGGATCGTCAACCAATGGGCGAAAAAGGCGGTATTACTGTCTTTCCGCTTAAACGACAACTATGTTCAGGCGGCTGGTGAGCATGTGCAGTTCTATGACAAAGTGCCAACTAAGTTTGCTGATTGGACTGAAGCGCAGTTTAAAGAAGCTGGCGTACGTGTGGTACCACCAGCCGTTGCTCGTAAAGGCTCTTTCATCGCAGCTGGTGCGGTATTAATGCCATCTTATGTCAATATCGGTGCTTACGTTGATCAAGGCGCTATGGTAGATACATGGGCGACCGTTGGTTCATGTGCGCAAATCGGTAAAAACGTGCATTTATCAGGCGGCGTTGGCATCGGCGGCGTATTAGAGCCATTACAAGCCAACCCAACCATCATCGAAGACAACTGCTTCATCGGTGCGCGCTCTGAAATCGTTGAAGGCGTGATCGTAGAAGAAGGTTCTGTGATCTCTATGGGTGTGTTCATCGGTCAATCTACGCGCATCTATGATCGTGAAACTGGCGAGATTCATCGTGGCCGTGTACCAGCAGGTTCTGTTGTCGTACCAGGCAGCTTACCGTCAGAAGATGGCACGCACAGCTTGTATGCTGCTATCATCGTGAAAAAAGTAGATGCGCAAACTCGTGCAAAAACATCAGTCAATGAGCTATTGCGCTTAGCCTAGTATTTTTAATACTTATAGTCTCGTACCCAAACAGTACGGACAGCGACAGATCCTCTTTATTAAAGACGCTGAAAAAACTTCAGCGTCTTTTTTGCAGCTTAATAGAGGGTGGTGCGTTATAATCCTTTTCTTTAGTTTGGCTTTATCCAAACGCAAAATCCCCATATCATAACCCGCCTTTTTATTACGATTGATAGATGCCTAATCGCCTTATCAATCTTTAACTGTATTTGACATATTATGAGTGAATCACTATTACGCACAGCCGCCATCCCTGTCACTGATCCTGAAGCGGGTCTACGCCTGACAGAGATTTTTTACTCCTTGCAAGGGGAAGCTATCACCTCAGGTTTGCCAACGATATTTGTGCGCCTCACTGGCTGTCCACTGCGCTGCGTGTATTGCGATACCGAATATGCATTTACAGGTGGCGAGCGTCAGTCATTAGAAACTATCATCGAGACCATCAAAGGCTATCCATGTAAGCGCATCTGTTTAACTGGTGGAGAGCCATTAGCGCAGCCGAATGCCATCGAGCTAATGAAGCGACTGCTGAGCGATGATTATGAAATCTCGCTTGAAACTGCGGGGGCGCTCACGGTAGAAAATGTACCGCCAGCCGTCAGCAAAGTGATGGATCTCAAAACACTAAGCTCAGGTGAAGTCGACAAAAACCTATGGTCAAATCTTGACTATTTGACTCAGCACGATCAAATCAAGTTTGTCATCATGAACCGCGCTGATTATGACTGGGCAAAAGAGAAACTATTTGAGCATAAGCTGAATGAATTGGTCGGTACGGTTTGGTTTTCTCCAATGTTCAATGTCGCAGATGACATCAGTGAAGATGCTAGTAAAAATTTTCCTAGCCCTGAAGTACCAGTACTGGCGCGTGAGCTTGCAGAATGGATGTTAGCAGATGCCCTACCCGTACGCTTTCAATTGCAACTGCACAAAATTATTTGGGCTGATGCCAAGGGCAAATAACAATCCTCTATATGGACATTTAGTATAAGTAACAAGCCAAGGATACAGGCGTAGGTATGATTAGACTCATTTTATTGGGCTTGTTGGCAGGTGCATTTTTTAGCACCACGTTTATTTTAAACGAGCTGATGAGTACAGCTGGTGGTCATTGGTTTTGGTCAGCCAGTCTACGCTATATCTTTATGTTGTTGATTCTCACTGCCATTATCGTCATGCAGCACGGCTTTGGACGTATTAGAGAGCTGGCGACCATTTTCCGTCAACACTGGGGCTTTTGGTGTGTGACGGGCAGTGTTGGTTTCGGACTATTCTATACTGGCATATGCTACGCGGCAGATCATGCTGCGGGCTGGGTAGTCGCAGCAACCTTTATGTTTACGGTAGTGGCAAGTCTGCTGGTATTGCTAGCATTTGGACAGCGTTTTGATAAAAAATTCATTGCGTATGCGTTGCTGGTTTTTATCGGTGTCGTATTAGTCAATGTGAGCGAAGGATTACACGCAGCTGAGGTAGCCGATGTAAATGTTATACCAATGGCAGACATGCTGCTTTATGGTGCTCTGCCTGCATTAATTGCCGCTTTTAGCTACCCCATTGGTAATCAGCTAGTTTGGCAAGTGTCTTATAATGCCAAAAATCAAAATACTAAACTGCCTCTTACCACTCAAAATACTCATCAGATATTAGACTCTGAGCGCCCATTTCTGTCTGCAATTGATACTCACTATGCAGCTGATACTACCAATATCACCCATACGACAGATACTGTCTCAGCCCACTCACCACCCTCTTTACTACCACGCTTAATTGCAAAAATCCCCGCTATTGAAACTTCACTCTTGAAAAACGCATTTAATAAAGTATGGTTAATGACTGTCGGGAGTTTGCCATTCTGGCTGGTTTTAGGCATGATAGTTCGCCCTGAATTACCAAGTACATCGCAGATTTTCACTACTCTGCTCGTGGCTTTATTGGCGGGGGTTGCGGCAACGACTATATTGTATGCGCGCGAGCAAGCCGTTACTTCAAGCGAAGTCGCTGGTGTAGATTCCACACAGGCCAGCGAGGTGATATTTGCATTGATTGGTGGTATGTTATTACTCAATAGCAGCCTGCCATCATCGATGGGATTGATAGGTATCGGGCTGATTATAATAGGGCTTATTCTATTTGCGAAGGACGGTTAAACTACCATCTAGAACCATACTAAATATATACTCATCATTGATATAAACACCTTCAAAACCAGCCCAAGCTATCTATTTTGACGGTCACTACTTGATAATATAATTATGTCTCATAGTTTAGTTTTTCCTGATATTTTGTTGTATTTATTAGATATGGTTGGCGTGATTGCTTGCGCGATAGCAGGTACTTTGCTTGCTCAGCATAAAGGTTTCGATATTTCTGGTTGTATCCTAGTCGCGATGGTCAATGCGATTGGCGGTGGTACGCTACGAGATATGGCGTTAGACCGTCATCCGCTGTTTTGGATGACTGACCTCAATTATGTGATTGTCATCACTGTGACATCCCTCATCTTACAAATATTCTTTCATCTATATCATAAGATTGATAAGGCATTGAAGCTTTTCGATGCCATTGGGCTGGCTGCCTTTAGCGTGATTGGTTTTAAAATCGCGTTGAACCAAGACATGTCGCCTATTATTGCTATTATGATGGGTGTATGGACGGCGATGATTGGCGGTATGCTCCGTGATATTATCTGTAATGAGATTCCGCTGGTATTACAGCGTGAGATTTATATCACGGCTAGCATTGCAGGCTCTGTGGCTTATTTGATTTTGCAACAATTCGGCGTGTCCTCTGGTATTAATGAGTTTATCATGCTGTTTATCATCTTTGCAGTACGTATGTTGGCGCTTAAGTTTGATTGGCACTTGCCTTCTATCCGCTTAGTCGCCTAGCTGCTTAGTTGCTTAGTCGCTTAGTTGCTTGGCCACTTAAAGTAAGAATGGCTGTAGATTTAGCACTCATCATATCGATTTATCATCATCAAAAACTAGTGAGACTTGCTCATGTTGGCCATCTCTGTGGATCCTAAAGCACTAATTACTACGTTTGATCCACGCTCACTGATATTTGTGTTTGATATGATTGGTATCATCGCTTGTAGTGTGTCGGGCACGATACTGGCCAAGCACAAGAACTTTGATGTCTTTGGCTGCTTATTAGTATCAATCGTGACTGCCATTGGCGGCGGTACGGTCCGTGATGTGATTTTGGATCGTCATCCATTATTTTGGATGGTAGACATGAGCTACTTGACCGTTATTACGATATCGTCACTCGTGATGCAGATATTCTTTCACCCCAACTCTAGACGCGTTGATAAGTTTCTCAAACTCTCAGATACTATTGGACTGGCAGCCTTTACCTTAATCGGTATCAAGGTTGCCGATAGCATGGGCACGAATGTACCCGTGGCATTGTTACTTGGGGTTATTACCATTATCGTCGGCGGTATCATCCGCGATATGATCTGCAATGAGATTCCACTGGTACTACAGCAAGAGATTTATATTACCGCAGCCTTGACCGGTGGTATTCTTTACTTTGTATTACGCAATTTAGGCGTGACAGATTGGATTACTGATATCGCCACCATGAGTACGATTTTTACCTTACGCATGATGGCGATACGCTACGATTGGCAATTTCCAACATTGGAATGGAAGTATTAAGAGTAGTAAGGCGCAACGCAACGCTTCCGATAGACTAATTTTTTTAGGCTTTTTCGACCAGTGCTAAGTCCTTTACCATCAGCTGTAGGCTTTGTTTGCCATTCCATTCGTTGATGTCTAGCTGAAATAATAAATGTACTTGTTGCGCACGGTAATCCCATACATCGCTATCGAAATTAAAGTAAATCGCTTCAATTGGATATTGCACATCCGGATAGCGCAACGACAGTTTCAGATGCTTGTCTTTTAAAACCTTAAAACTTAGCACTTCGAATATCCCATCAAATATCGGTGGTGCAAAGCCATGACCCCAAATACTGGCATCCGCTAAGTGCTCAGCAAACCATAAGCTAAAGTCACTCGCCTGCAATGCCCCATCTGTGAATTTCTGCTCAGCGAAAACGTCATCATTCATCTCTGCCATGACTTCATCAAAAGCTGTCACAAACCCATCAAAATTGCCACGCTTAATCGTCAAACCTGCTGCCATCGCATGACCACCAAAGTGAGTAATCAACTCAGGGTAACGCTCAGCCACTTGCTCAATCGCGTCACGAACATGCACGCCAGCGATAGAACGTGCGGAGCCTTTTATAGCGTCCTCGTTACCTGTGCGAGCCGTATCTGCTGGCGCGAAGACAATGCTAGGCAAATAATGGCTTTCTTTTAATCGTCCCGCAACGATACCAATCACGCCTTGATGCCAATCGTCTTGATATAAAACAATGCTTCTTTTAGCACCATTAACAGCCTCCTTTTCAGGCTTACTTTGGGTAATGACATCACTGGCTTTATCTATATCGTTATCCGTCTCCACTGCCAACGCTGCCACAATATTATCTGCTTGCGTCCGCATCTCACCCTCTACCTGACGACGGGTACGGTTCAACTGCTCAAGCTCTTGCGCCAATCGCTGTGCCGTACTCCAGTCTTCCGTTAATAAGCACTCAATACCGATGCGCATATTGTCCATGCGCCCAGCTGCATTGATACGTGGTCCCAAGACAAAGCCAAAGTCCTGTGCATGCAACTGCTTAGGGTCACGGCCTGCCTGCTCAAGTAACGCTAAGATACCTAGGCAACAGCGCCCCTGACGGATAGAGTTCAACCCATGATGTACTAAGATACGATTGTTTTTGTCTAGTACCCCAACATCAGCAATCGTCCCAAGCGCTACCAAATCCAAATATTGACTGACTTGTACGGTGGACTTGCCGGCCTCTCGGCGCAGCTTGGCTAAGCGTCCCAGCACATAGAATGCCACGCCCACCCCAACCAGTGCCTTACTGGTAAAGTCACAACCAAGCTGATTGGGATTAACCACAGCCTCGGCAGGCGGTGTCTGTTTAGTCGTCAGATGATGGTCAGTAATAATGACAGTGATGCCATCGGCCTGCGCACGAGCCACACCCTCATGACTTGATATACCATTATCCACCGTCACTATCATATCGGGTCGATAAGTCTCGATACCCAACTCGACAATCTCTGGTGTCAGTCCATAACCGTACTTAAACCTATCAGGCACTAAAAAATCAACGACTGCGCCCATTTTTGTGAGCGCGCGCATCATCAATGCGGTACTGGTTGCGCCATCACAGTCGAAGTCACCCACAATCAGGATACGTTGACCATCATCAATGGCAATATCTAACAAGCGCACTGCCTCAGTCACACCATGTAGCATCTCTGCAGGCAGTAGACCTGATAGTCCTGTCTCAAGCTCATCGGGCTCAGTGATACCTCGACCAGCATATAGCCGGGCAAGCGTTAATGATTGAGCAGCAAGTGGCTGCAGCGCGGTGGGCAACTCGTCGATGCGAGTGCTGGTATAACGGGGGGTTAAATTTAGCATGGGTGTATTCTACTGGCTTTAGCAAAAGGTCACAATGGTCATTTCTAGCGGAACGGTTTATCATTTTTTATGTATGGCATTACTATCAATCCTATCTGAGCAGCTATATATTACAGTTCATTCTTAGACTATATTTATACTTTACAAGACAGCCAGTTTACAAAAACGGTGCACAGTGACTGTATTTTTATGCATTTTGCTACAAAGCAATGATTGTATGACTCTTATAAATCCATAAAATAGATAGCAACTGAGATATTTGTTATTCATTAAAACTATAATTCGATATTTTAGAGTGCTTTGTTTTAATTATTTACTTCAATTACTTATAAGGAACCTTTATGAAAACCACACCAAACGCTGAAAAACTACCAAATACGATAGATCCTAGCTTAGACCTCGAACAAACAAAAAAAGAATGTCAAAAGCTGGTCAAAAAACGCGCTAAGTACTCTGCTGGTGTTGCCATCGTTCCTGTGCCTTTCTTTGATGTCGCTGTGGATGCTGGCATGCTTACCCAGCTATTACCTGATATCAGTGAACGCTTTGGTTTAATTGAAGATCGTCAGTCAGCTGTTGATTTAGAGTCACGAGCCGTTCATTGGGGCGCTTTAAAAGACCGTACCGTTGACTTTGCAGGACTAATGGCGACACGTGGTATCGTGAAAAAGACAGTACAAGGCTTCGGTGGTCGTATCGCTGCCAAACAAGTGACAAAATTTATTCCATTGGGTGGTCAAATGGTTGCAGCAACCATGGGTTATATGATTTTCAAAAAAATTGCTAATGACCATATCAATGAATGCTACAAATTAGCGAAAGAAATTCAGCAAAAGCAACATGGCAAAAATGTATAAAAGTACTTATTAAGTAGTATCAAAAACCAGCTTAGACCATTTGTCTTTGCTGGTTTTTTTATGTCAACTTAGCAGCGCATATATACATTTGATTTTGCTATTTAATGACAGCCTTTTTCATAATATATCTCCAACTCAAAATAATCTATATCGCTAACTATAATGATGTTATCAGCATATGGACGATACTTTCTAAGCATTATTTGTGCTGTTGGTTGCTTACCTAAGTAAATTACATTACCTTCAAGCCGAATATAGTTATCAAAACTAAATGCATCTCCCATGACTTTTGATCCAGAGCTTTTCCAATGACATTGCTGTATATGATGATCAGACATTACATATATGCTTCTTATAAAAAACAGGCTAGGTATCAAAGCAATTAAGACACATAAGATAAGTAACTTACGATTCATATGAGATTTTACCTCTAGTTAAAATCTATTTAGATCAGTATTTTTTACTATGTTGCAAGATCAAAAGAGCGACACCTTCGCCAAATACACAAATACTCCATGCAAATTTCATCTACTTTATCTATTCAAATCGTTAAAGTAAGATAAAGTTTATGTTGGAGGCATAGCATGCCGAATCTTGGAATAAATATTTATGAGTTCATACTATTGTCAGGCTGCATCATGCTCTTCATTGCCTGTATTTCTGCAGCATTCAATAACAGTTTTGATGACTTTTCATGGAAGCACATCACCACATGGTTATTTGTCGTCGGTAGTTTACTAATGATTACTGGATATATTGGTTACAAAGTCTACGCTTATTACCATCCTTATGCGTGGCTGGATTAACATAAAAAGTGGCTTGATTTTTCTTAAGTAAGCATTGATAGTGTTATTAACGTATTTTGCTGATAATATACGACTTGCTAAAGAGAAGACTAGTTCCGACTAGCAAACATTAAGTCGTGTTGAACATTCGCAGATAGATACTGTCAGTGATATTGCTGAATAGTCAACACGCCCTAATTCCTATCAAACATCAATCTTGAAAACTCATAAAAACTTCAAAGGAAAATTCTGTGAAAAAACTCCTAGCTTCGACCGCTATGCTTGCCACTCTTGCTCTAGCTGGCTGTACATCAACAGGTACTGGCACGACTACAGGCACGACTGCTAGCACAGCCATGACGACTGCAAGTAGTATTGGTATGAATATATTTACATCAGCCATTGATACGCAATGCCGCAGCGAAATCGAAAAACAAAATGCATGGCGCGTTGCTAGTGTTGCGATGACTGATGCTCAGCAAGAAACTGTTAAAACCAACGTCTGTGGCTGCGTCAGTGAGCAAGCCCCTCAACAAGTAACCATGATTGAATTGGGTAATGCAGCCATAGACTCAAGCTATCGCACTGAATTGGTCGCTAACGTGGTCGCTAAATCACTACAAAGCTGCTATACCAGTTTGGTTAAATAAGTTATTTATTAATGGCTTATTGATAAGAAAAGGGCTAGGTTATCATAGATAACCTAGCCCTTTTTTATATACTAATGTTGCGAACCACTATGAAACACATATTATTAGCATTAGCTATGACATTGTTTGGAACTGTCAATGGTCATACACACAGTCAAGATAATACAAAAGAAAAACTACGAACAGATACCAATGCAGAATTTAAGAAAAATATATCAAAATGCAGTATAGAGGTAGATGTTGTCACTGACTTTGGTAAGAAAAAAGAGTTTTGGCGAATCTGTAATTTAGATAACAACAATCGAATTATCAAAATAGAGTCTTATAGCGAAGATACTTATTATCAAGAAGCCTATTTTGAAAGAAACGGTAGTTTAGTTTATGCCGCAGAAACAGAAAGATATATGCCAAAAAACCACTTTACTCAGCAAGTCTGGCATTGCGAGTTTTATATAAATAATGAAACACTGATGACCATGATGTCGCTTGGACATGGCAAAACTGAGATGGATGACTGGAATCCAAACGTTATTTTTGAAATGTATAAAGGTCGACTCGGTGAAATGGAAAAGATAAAAGAATAATCATCCAAAATATCTATATTAAGCCAACACGACCGCTAATCAATCTTGACTCTCACCAGCTATAGAACACATTATTTCTTGAACAAGAGTCATGATCAGTATATAGCATAATCAGTTAAACCTAATACTTATCAGCCTCTGTAATAACGGCATCATTGCCTCCTAATGCAGGCGTAAGAGGCAAGACTTTGCTGCGACGAAAATACTTAGAATGACTGTCTATAATATCATTTACGTTACCTACGACATCGTCAATGACATCATCATAAATTCCATGATGTAGCTCAGTTGCAAAAGAAGTAAAAGGATGCTTTCGAGCCGCTGCTCTGACGTCGGTGATTCCCGCTTTAGTATAGAAAATATTGACACTACCATCGCTGTTTAGCACGCAGGTCAACTCCCCTTCTTCAACCGTCATCTCTATCAGCTCAGGCTTAAATATATAGTCATCCACATCCAGTAACTGTTTTTCTATGCCCTTTTTAAATAATGCTTTAACGTCCATTATAATTATGTCCTTTTTATTCGATATTTTTTGATCTTGATGAGTCAAAAACAGCTATATACTGTGCTTGCTTATCCTATTAGATGGAAGGATGTTTGTTAAGGGGTAATGTGTAAAACTGCGTTTAAGGTTGGTAAAAATGAGGTGCAAACTACCTGCTTAATCCAATGAAAATTACACCCAGCCTTTTTCACGAAATGACTTAAGCACCTCGATAAATACCGCCATTTCATCAGGTCGACCAAGCGTCAAGCGATTGAACCCGCTAATAGGCGCAAACTCACGACCGACCGCTATACCATGCTCACGCATTCTATCGATATAGGTTTGCACATCACCTTTTATCTCATGGAATATAAAGCTGGCCTGCGATGGTAAATAACGCAGGCCAAGCTCATCTAACGTCTGCTCGACCATCTGGCGGGACTGGTTGGCATTACGTAAACTCAATGCCAAAAATTCGTCATCACCTAAGGTCGCCATCGCGGCAACAGCACCTGATAAATTGGTATTATCAATTGATATAAATGCCTCTAGCTTAGCAGTCATTTGTGGGCTAGCAACTGCATAGCCGACACGCATGCCTGCGAGCGCGCACAGTTTTGAAAAAGTACGAGCCACAACAATATTTTCTGAGTATTCCTCTCGTATCCAGGTAACACCACTCTCAAAATTTGAATCGGTCACATACTCTGAGTATGCTTCATCTAATAAAAAATAATGATTATCTGGTGCCGCCCCTACCCATTCTTTAAGCGTATTCGTATCAGTAATCGTCGCAGTTGGATTATTAGGATTGCAGAGATAAAACAAGCTAATTCCGTCAAAGTCATCAGCCACTTTTTGCATATTTTGCAAATCGAGAGAATAGCTTTCAGGCGTTAACGGTACTTTTAATACAGGTACATCAATAGAGGTCGCATATAATTCAGCATAAGCAAAGGTTGGATGCGGTACGACCACTTGGAATTTTTTGCCTTCTCTCAAAGCTGTGTTTTGCAGCATCTGTACAACCGTACGGATGTTTTCGCTTGAGCCGCAGCCTAGAGATATTTGGCTTTCTGTCACACCGTTTATATCAGAAATTCGACTAATTAGAGCAGCTCGTTGATCGTCTGGATAACGAAAGCCGATGTCTAAAGAATCTATGACTGCTTGCTTGGCAGATTCAGCCATGCCTAGTGAGTTTTCGTTAGAGTTTAATTCTATTAAATTATTGGTAAGCACAATATAAATACGCCTAGTTAGTACCCATACCAAATATTGAATGCGCAGTGTCAGTGTTAGACTTGCCAAGTTTATTAAACAATGTACTTGCGACTATCTGTCACTACTTCCGTTATTTGGAATGATATGATTTATGAATGGAGAGACTCACTTGCATAAGTGCTGATATGGTAAGTGGCATCGATTATTATTACAAGGATTCTGATATCAAATGACGCACAAAAAAATGAGCTACAGAATATGTAACTCATCTTTTCTAACATCGAATAAAAGCCAAATCATACCTTAGATTAAATGTGCTTTTAACTCTAATACCTTGTCACGCGTTTTTGCCGCATCTTCAAACTTCAAATCACGAGACATCTGTTTCATGAGCTTCTCAAGACGGCTGATTTCTTTGGCAAGCAAATCAGGGCTACGTAAGATGCTAATATCGACATCAGGCAGATTGCTCTTGATTGGAATAACTTGATTGTCATTGGCATTCTGATCGTCACCGGTATCGATTTTATCCGTAATACTACGACGAGCACCTTTCGGCGTGATATTGTGCTCAAGGTTAAACGCCACTTGTTTTTCACGGCGACGGTCAGTCTCGTCTATCGCCTTTTGCATACTGTTGGTAATGCGGTCCGCATATAGAATGGCTTTACCATTGATATGACGTGCGGCTCGTCCAATAGTCTGAATTAAGGCACGCTCAGAACGCAAGAAACCTTCTTTATCTGCATCAAATATCGCTACTAATGAGACTTCAGGCATATCTAAACCCTCACGCAGCAGATTGATACCGACCAGTACATCATGCACACCTGTACGCAGCTCATGAATAATCTGCATACGCTCGACGGTATCGATATCAGAATGCAAATACGCGACTTTGACATCATATTCTTTGAGATAACTGGTCAAATCTTCTGACATGCGCTTGGTCAATGTGGTAATCAATACACGCTCATCTTTTTCGCGGCGTTTGGTAATCTCTGATAGCACATCATCGACTTGCGTCAATACGGGACGTATTTCAATCTCTGGATCAATCAAACCCGTTGGGCGCACCACCTGCTCAACGACTTGCTCGCTGTGCTCTAACTCATATAAGGCTGGCGTGGCACTCACATAAATGGTTTTGGGTTTGATACGCTCCCACTCTTCAAACTTCATCGGGCGGTTGTTCATTGCGCTTGGTAGACGAAAACCATAATTGACCAAGTTTTCTTTACGTGATCTATCGCCTTTATACATCGCCCCAATTTGCGAGACGGTCACGTGTGACTCATCAAGGAACAGCAGTGCGTCTTCTGGAATATAATCAAACAACGTTGGCGGCGCTTCCCCTGATGGACGACCAGACAGATGCTGCGAGTAGTTTTCAATACCGTTACAGTAGCCGAGCTGCTGTATCATCTCAAGATCATACTGAGTACGCTCTTTGAGGCGTTGCGCTTCAATGAGCTTATTATTCTCGCGGAAATATTCCAATCGTGGCTCTAGCTCCGCACGTATAGTATGGCTAGCAGCTTCTAGCTTATTACGCGGCGTCACGTAATGTGATTTTGGATAAATGGTAATACGTGGCACGCTACGCACGGTCTTGCCCGTTAATGGATCGAACCAAGTGATTTTCTCCACTTCATTGTCAAATAAATGCACACGTACGGCCAACTGCTCAGACTCAGCCGGATAGATATCTAGCAGCTCACCACGCAAGCGATACGTACCACGGCCAAAATCCAACTCGTTGCGCATATACTGCATTTCTACTAGACGCTTAATCGTCGCCGTACGATCTATGTTATCGCCCACGACCACATGCAGTAGCATTTTTAGATAGCTTTCAGGATCACCCAAACCATAGATACAAGATACTGACGCCACGATAATCGCATCACGACGCTCTAGTAAGGCACGCGTGGCTGAGAGACGCATCTGATCGATATGATCGTTGATGGCGCTGTCTTTTTCGATAAAGGTGTCACTTGCTGCAACGTAAGCTTCAGGCTGATAGTAGTCATAATAACTGACGAAGTACTCAACCGCATTATTAGGGAAGAACGATTTGAACTCACCATATAGCTGAGCCGCAAGCGTTTTATTATGCGCCATGATAATGGTTGGACGCTGCGTTTCAGCGATGACCTTCGCCATGGTATATGTCTTGCCAGAACCTGTCACACCCAATAGCAACTGCTCATTCATACCCGAATTGATACCGTTGACCAACTTTTTGATCGCTTGTGGCTGATCGCCTGCCGGCTCAAAGTCGGTAACCATCTCAAAAGCACGACTTGATATTTGCGTCCCTGACGCATTGACACCACTAATTTCAGCCTCGCCTTGGAGCTGAGTGGCCAATTGATTTAACTGACGCGATGAACGCGGTTCAGGCATACGCATAATGGCTTTCTTCCTAATTCTTATAATGAGGTAAGGTTTATAACAATATGGGGTCTGAGTGTCGGTTTTTAAAGGACAATCATAGGTTGGACATGATGCTAATGGATACCAGTTCCAGCTTATATATGGGTGCATAAGAACGATATTGTATACGCCTGTTTTGGCGAAAAGTCTAAGACAGTTATAAAAAACTCACATGATTTTGGCTATATTTACAAAGCTTTTCATGGTTAACAAACTCCTTACACGACCACTCAACAAAGCCTAACGCTTGAGGGTTCCAATAACGATTTAAGCTGCTATTATTTATAACGAATCAACAAGCAGTACCGATACAATCTATCAAATAACAATAAGCTAAATATTTAATTCAATAAAACAAAATACATAATGGAGTAAGATATGAGAGAACGTTACGCAAGTGGAATATCAGACGAAACAGCCAAAAACATGGTAGAGCTGTTAAATGCAAATTTAGCCAACGTCATCGATTTAACGTTAGATGGCAAGCAGTGTCATTGGAATCTACAAGGTACTGGCTTTATCGGTGTGCATCAGTTATTAGATGATACGTCGGACCGTATCCTTGAAGTGTCAGATACTATTGCCGAACGTATTGTAATTTTGGGCGGTCAACCAAACGGTTTGGCCAGTCGTGTGGTAAAAGAGTCTATCTTAGACGACTACCCAACAGATATCACTGAAGTCGATCAACATGTTCGTGAATTGACTAGCCGCTATAAGAAAGTAGCCGAAACATTGCGTAAAGCAATCGCTACTGCTGGCGATGCAGGTGACGAAGATACTGCTGATTTGTTTACAGAAGCCAGTCGTATCATTGACAAAGATGCATGGTTCATCGGTGCAAACGCTCCTAGTAAGTAACTTTAATAAGTAATCCTAGCAAGTAATAGTCAGATACCTTACCGAGCATTTGAAACGTAAGTTTAAAGCATAAAAAGGTCGCCAGATGTGGCGACCTTTTTTATGCTTGTAGACTTTCATATCAACGATTTTTGGAATGAATGATTCTAGGCTAATAAGGTCATACATTACTCTTCAAGTTTAAGGGCTTTAATATCTGCAGCCATTCTTGGCATAATATCTTGCACCTTTTCCATCGTAGAATCCATAACGATAGGCATCACTTTTGTCATATAATCTTTCATCATAGCAGGCTGTTTATCAATAATACTTTGACCTGCTTTACTACTATAAAATGCTATCTGTGCATCAACCTCTGCTTGGTCAAAGTGCTGTTTCGCTGTCTCCATATAAACCTTGATAACTTGTTGATTCACGCTGTCCCTGTCGCTATTGTCTGTCATCTCTTTACTATATTTACTGACAATACCTTCTAAACGTTGGCGCTGATCTGTACTCAAATTATCAATCGGCAGCGAAGATAACATGGACTGCGTCACTTGATCTGTGATGCCACTGTCACTAGACATGTCATTCATCATCTCAACGACCTTAGTGACCTTGATGAGTTTTAATAGAGAGGCATCCGTCGGTACTGCCGCTTGTACAGATAGCGTTGGCACCGCCATCAAACTGACCGCACTTATGCTTAAAGATACAGCAAATACGGTGTTCTTCAGTATAGCGCTCTTAAATAAAGTTCTCATATAATTATCACCCTATGGTTTGTTAGCTACTTTTTAGTGGACTATAGTCGATTAAATTAAAAGATAGTATAAGGCAGCCGAGTATAAATGTATATTGAATACTTCAAGCGAGGTTAACGCAGTAACAGTTTTATAATGGAGTAACTATATCTGGTAAAGTCAAAACATCTGCGTCTGGTACGGATAGTGTCAAGATAACTTCTTGAAACAGTGGGTCTTTGCGAAATTGGTTTTCGATAGCTTCAAACTTATGAGCGATTTCTCTCTCTTTTTGATTACCGGCGATGTCGACTGCCGCCACCATAAATATTTTTTTGGGTCCTACCCACTCTAGATGTAAGTACGAGACACTATCGATATCTGCATGATTCAGTAACTCACTTAACGCATAGCCATGTATTTGCTCTGATACTTTGTAGCCAACCAAAAAGTCACGGTTACGGCTAATCAAAAATATGGCTACAGCGCCCAACAATATGCCAACGATAATAGAGCCTAATGCATCCCAAAATGGCTGTCCAGTATAAGCATGCATGCCCATCGAAGCAGCAGCAACCGCCAAGCCAATGACAGCGGCCAAGTCTTCGAAGAACACACCACGTAACGTTGGGTTAGATGTATTGATCACATAACCGATGGCACTGACATTAATTGCTTCACCATGTTTTTTACTTTGTAAATAAGCCTGCCCTAATGAAAATCCTTCGAGCACAAACGCGACCGCTAATATAATAAAACCGATGGTATAGTTGGTCTCACTCTCCGCCGCATTCCATTCGGTGATACCCGTATAAATGGAGACGATAGAGCCTGCCATAAACACACCAAAGGCGGCAATCATAGACCAGACATAAGATTCCTTGCCGTAACCCAATGGATGACTGCTATCCGCAGGTTTGACTGCCTTTTTTTCTGCGACAATGAGCAAGGTACCGTTGCCTGCATCTGCCCAAGAATGCGCGGACTCCGCTATCATAGAAGCAGAACCTGTCATAACTGCTGCAACGGTTTTTGCAATAGCAATAACGAGGTTAGCCCCGACGGCAATCAATACCGTCGTCAATGAGCCAGAGTGTGGCTCACTTTCATCGGTAGCAACATTAGCAACATTAGCAACATTAGCAACATTAGCAACATTAGCAACATGATTAGGATCTACACTATCCATACCAGCACCACGCGCAATTCGCGTGGTTGGTTGAGCGATAGGCGTGGCTTGCAATTTGGTTTCTGGCGGCTTCAGACTCATAGTAGCCTCGATACAGACGTGTTAAACATAGATATTTAGATACTCAACGAGATAGTCGACTCAAAGTGACCATCTCAAGATAACTGGGATACATACTTAGGAACTTAGGAAGAGTAAATTAACTCACTACCTATACTCCCATTATTTTAACGTTCATGCTCACCATCCAACTCTCCGACCATCTCTTTTAACTCACAGCTTGGACGATGCGAGCTTTGCATACGCAAGTTTTTACGATCTAACGCAGCATCAGCACGGCACTGTTGCAGGTTGTTTTTAATCTCAAGTGGTGGCACTGCGGTTGGCTTACCTTTATCATCGATAGCGACCATCGTGAAGTAGCAGCTGTTGGTATGACGGACAGTACGACCACGCACATCTTCCGCTTCAACACGAATGCCAATCTCCATCGACGTATTTCCCACATAGTTGACACTGGCAGCAAAGGTCACCAGTTCACCCACATAGATAGGCTCTCGAAACATCACTTGGTCGACAGACAGTGTCACGACATAGTTACCGCTATACCGGCTGGCACAGGCATAGGCAACCTGATCAAGCATCTTTAACAAATCACCACCATGCACATTGCCAATGAAATTCGCCATATCGGGCGTCATGAGTATCGACATGTATAGCTCACTGTTTAAGGGAGCTTTTTGAGCGGATGTGCTAGTGTTAGATTGCGGCATGATAATCCTTATTTTTAGAAATTTTTATTTGTATATATTTGCATGCCAGTATGACAGATTTGATGACCCAATAATATTTAGCTGAGCCAATGAAAGCGATAAGCCAACCATGCAACAGTAGCGCTCACTGAACCAGTCAAAATACCACCCCAAACAAAATCTACCAACGCCGTATCTAAGGTAAAGCCTTTATACAGTGCCAAGTTAGTAAAATCATACGTTCCATATGCCATCAGTCCAATCAAACCACCAAGCAAGAAAATATGACCAATTGAAGCGCCTGCTTTGATTTGTGGATACAGAATCAAAATACAAAGTGCCAATATATAAAACATATAAAACACGCCCGCAGCCATCATGTTTGGCTCATCAGCCAATAAATGACCGATACGTGACTCATAAAAGGCGCCTTTCATGGTCGTCAGCCATACAGCATCGACACCCAAAAAGATAACCACAGCGGCGAGATAAATGAAAACGTAACCCATGATACTACCTCTTATAAAATGAATAAAAACGTAGAAAATTATAATGTCGATGAGGCGTTAGCGGTGACATGCTATTCAGGTTTCCTTGATAAACGTGCCACTCAAACAACATAAAATATAAAATATCTCAGCACATAGGTCTCAAACGGTTAATGCGTTATAAGACCTTACGAGCGCTAAAACGAAACCATATCCACATCAAAACATTTACACAGTCGCGGTGTCTGCCATGTTTTCATCATTAAAGACTGTCTCATCGTTCAAAACTGTTTTATGATTTAAGACGGCAGCTGGCAAATCAGAGAAGTGCATTATATCGATGTTGTTTGGCTTCACTGCTGTCAACTGCACCACACCGATAGTCCGCTCTAAAAACCCACCTTCACAGTAGCAAAAGTAAAAGTTCCACAGGCGGATAAACGCTTCATCATAACCAAGCGCAACTATCTCTTCACGCTGCGACATAAATGCTAAGCGCCAATCTCTGAGCGTATGCGCATAATCAAAGCCATAGTCATGAAGCTGCTTGATAACCATGTCAGTCTGCTCAGTAAATTGTGTATTGAGCTCTTGGTTAGATAGTAGACAGCCGCCTGGGAATATGTGCGTCTGAATAAAATCGACCGAATTGACGTAGTCTTGATAATTTTGGTCGTTAAAGGTAATTGCCTGCAGTACCATCAATCCTGTTGGCTTGAGCAAACTATTACATTTAGCAAAGAACGTCGGTAAATATTCATGACCAACTGCTTCAATCATCTCGATACTGACTAATTTGTCGTACTGCCCTGTCAGCTCACGATAGTCTTGCTTGAGTAATGTCACTTTATCAGACAGCCCAGCTGCTTCGACTCGGCGCTGCGCCTCGCCATACTGCGCATCAGAGATGGTTGTCGTGGTGACTTTGCAGCCATAGTGTTTGGCAGCATAAATAGCAAAACCACCCCAACCAGTACCAATTTCAATCACATGGTCATCAGCAGTCAATTGTAGACGCTGACAAATGAGTGCCAGTTTATGCTGTTGGGCATCGCTAAGAGACACATCGGGCGTACGATATACCGCTGACGAGTACATCATTGTGTCATCTAAAAAACGCTGATACATGTCATTGCCCAAATCATAATGGGCTAGAATATTTGACTTGGAGCCAGACTTATCATTGCTACGCAGTTGATGCTTGGCTTTTTCAAAGGCTTTACTGACACCTGCAAAACGATTCTCTAGTTTATTCAATACGGCCAAGTTACGAGCTGCCAACCGAATCAAACCCGTCAAATCATCCGTATCCCACTCGCCGTTGATATAGCTATCTGCTAGCGCAATAGAGCCGCCAAGTAGCAGTTGTCGATAGACAGCAGGATCATGGATGGTCAAGGTGACATGTAAAGAGTGACGACCCACTGCCGAGCTGCTGGCTACCGTATTAGACTCACTGCCGAAACAGCTAGTCTTAGGTGCTTGATTACCGAAAGATTCGATGAGAGTAAGGCTACCAAACTGTATATGCTGCAACGCGCGAAATATCAACTTCCTTGCCACTTTATTGACCCCGCCACTGACGGGTTTCAAGACAGCGCTCTCATTGACCACTTTACTCATCTGTGCAGTTAATTTCTCTAATGTTGAAACAGGTGCTCGATCGGTCAGTCTGGCTGGCATCGTGTATTTATCCTTGTCTAAATGCTTTATTGGTTGGTCTAACATTCATGAGATTTTTGGATTGTTAATGGCTGTCTTTTGAGCTGTTTTATTTTTGCTGTTGGCTGTCTGCTAGCTTTTCATCATAATTAATATAAGGGACTTTTTTGACGGCATAAAGTTTAAAAGCATGCCAATAGATACGAGTCAAAGAAGTCAGATTCATCACTGGATTTTGTCGTAAGCTTTTTCGGATAGAGGCGTCAATCATTGGTACGCCTGACATTTTTATGCCTGTTTTTAGCACTTCACCACGCTCATCACTGATATTAATAGCGATACGAACCTGCAAACAGTTATCCGGCTGTTTTTTTACCTTAACCTGCCAGCGATAAAGCTGATCGATGGGATTAAAAGGTGAGACATGAAAATTTTTATCATGACAGAACTCCGTCTCCTCACCATCGAGTAAAAACCCATAACAATGACGCTTATCCCATGGCGTATTGGTTACTTCAGCTAGCAGATGCGTTGGCGTCTGCTGCGCATCAAATCCTAAATAAAAATTGACTGGGCTGAAGTACAAGCCTGCATTACGACAGACTAGCAAACCGATCATATCGCCAGTCGGTGCGCTACCTGAATACTCAACGAAAGCATCACGCAGACGATGGCTGAGTGCTTGAGTAGGATTTAAATCAACATTGCTATTGGTACCTTCGTTGTTGTCGTTATCTTCATTGCCGCTTAAACCCTCTAATTTCTGCAAATAATCATCTGGGCAAAACTGCTGCAAGGCTTTTTTATTTGCTGAAAATAATGGTAATCCTTTTGCTAAAAGCCTTTGTAATGGCAGTTTCTTTATAAGGCTATTTTTTGCAAAAATATTTTTACTGACTTCAGGAAGCTCCTGCCCTGCAGCTAGTGCGCTGATATTGACTCCCCAATAGCGATACGGGTAGACAAATTTATTCACACTTGGCAGTAATCGGCTGTGCCATGTTGTCCCATGGAACAACTGATGTGGTAAGGCGTTGTTAGACGAGTAGTCTTCGTTAGACATAGCACTCTCTTTAGTGGTGTTTTCTATTTTAATTCTAAAATTACTTCGAGTTACGATAACCAAATAAGCCACGTTTTTTCTTCTGACCACCGTCTATGACAGTAGACTGTAAACGCTCAGCATACTCAACCAGCTCCTGATTGGTGGTCGCTGTGATGACTTCACGCTTATTAAGTTTACGTAACTTGGTATCTGCCTTTACTGGCATGTCTTTATAACGGAATGGCGTATGAGCACTATCAGCATCAGGCAAGTGAGTCGGATCAACGTCGTCTTTTATCTCAATACCATGGCCCAATGCCTGACAGACACGTAGACCACTGCGCACGCCATCTTCATGAAAGCCATTGAACCAATAGGCACCGCAAAAATGCGTATGCAAGCCGTTACCAGAGACACTAGACCATTTGGTTTGAGCATCAATCATCGCAAGGTCAAATACTGGGTGGCTATAGTCAATGCTTTTGATGATTTGCTTGTCATCGATATTTTTATCAACGGTTTCTGGATTAAGCGTCACTAGATAATTATGCTGCTTGGTGAGTCGCTGAAGGATATTCATATGATAGGTCAGTACGGGCTTAGCAGGGGTTTGTGCGTTTCCAGCCGCTTGCTCATTATTCTCATTATTCTTAACACTGCCCGAAACCGTTTCATCTATTAAGTAGTTCCAACTTGCCCATGCCAGTGTCCTCTTAGGTAAAACACTGGTATCAGTATGAAGTACGGCGGTATTTTTGGTAAAACGGAAATGTCCCAGCACTTCAGACTCTTCTGTACTGGCATCTTTTAAAACCTTCAGCGCAGTATCTGCATGACAAGCAAAGATAACTTCGTCAAATACAAGGTTTTCGAGCGTGTTATCAGCGTTACCTTTATCCTGAACCGTCAATAATACTTGCTCACCATCACGAACCACAGACTGTACTGGGCTATTGACTCGTATCTTGCCACCTGCTTTGATAAAGCGTGGCACTAACTTATTGACGTACTGTTTTGAGCCGCCTTTAATCGTGAACCACTGCGGACGATTGACCACATCGAGCAAGCCGTGGTTGTCAAAGAACTGTGCAAAAAACACCAATGGGAAGTCTTGTACTTCATCCAGACTGGTTGACCAAATAGCTGAAACCATTGGCAGCAGATAGTTGTCTGTGAACAGTTTGCCGTAGTTTTTCTGTGTAAGGTAGTTACCAAGTGTTTGCTCGGTGAAGACGCTGACATCTTGCCCTCGAGCACGTGCCACTTCGTAGTCTTGACGTAGCTGCTTGATGTGCTTATTGAACTGTAAGATATCCTTGATAAATCGCCAAAATTTTGGATTGAGCACGTTTTTGCGCTGTGACAATAAAGTGTTAAGCGTATGACCGTTGTATTCAAAATGACGTGCGGTATTTTTTACCGAAAAGCTCATGTCTGTAGATTGGAACGGTACTTTTAAGTCGTATAACAACCGAAAGAAGTTAGGATAGGTACGCTCGTTAAAAACAATGAATCCCGTGTCTATCGCACTGGTTTCCACATTGCCCGTTTTTGCTTTTTTGCCATCTTGGAGTGTCACATCAATCGTATTCACATGCCCGCCGATGTAATCATTGGCTTCGAACACTGTTACATCATGTTGTGCCACAAGGTAATGAGCACAAGTCAATCCTGACACACCCGAGCCAATAATAGCGATACGCTTTTTAGTTTGGACGCTAGACCTATTTTTCAAAACGTTGCTGGTTTCGTTAGAGACTGTTTCTGTGTTCTTACGTTTACGGCGGATAAACGACATACATGCGTTCCTTTGTAGGTTTTTAACGACTTGTTTTTAGCGATTTATTTTGAACGACTCTTTAGGCCGTGTCTTCATTTCAAAAATGGTGATAAAAATGAGATAAATTGCCGTCAAACAAGAAAAATAGCGCAGATAATATCGGGATATTAACCAGCTATTTGACGATGTTTGGCAAGATTTAGCCATTTTTAGCCCATTTAGATGACTATCGGGTGCATTGAAGACACGCCCTAGTATCAGTTATTTTTTATTAAGCTTTCCACTGACTTGCTGCCAGACCAGATCTGGCAATGTACCCAACGCCTTCAATGGCAAGGTTAGCTTCTTCGGGAATTCAATCACATCGTGCCCGCTCGCTATACCGTCACGGATGGCTTGGCTTGCCTGCGCTGGTGTCTGAATAAAGGGCATAGGGAAGTCATTTTGTTTGGTCATTGGTGTTTCGACAAAACCAGGCACGACTAAGCTGACCGATACATCATGCGGTGCAAGACTAATCTGTAGAGTCTTCATTAGATAATGAATGGCCGCCTTTGAGCTGCCATAAGCCTCAGCACGGGCAAAAGGTACATAAGCGGACGCTGAACCAATACCAACCAAGCAGCCTTTCGAAGCAATTAACTTAGGCAAAACGCCTTCAATAGCGTGCGACAATGTCCCCATATTCACTGACATAACTTTCATAAATGACGCACTATCAAAATTAGGCATATCTAAATATTCACACATGCCAGCACCGCAAATCGCCAAGTCAACCACATCTATTTTATCAAAAGCTTCTATTACTTGTTCTCGATCCATGAGGTCTAAATCAATGGTCTCAGCACCCAATGATTTTAGCTCAGCCAATGCGGCATCATCACGGCCAACAGCATAGACATGGTGGTCGTCTAACAAATAATCTTTGGCTAATTGATTGCCAATACCTGACGTTGCGCCAGTAATGAGAATATGTTGTTTCTTGGGAGAATTTGTCATTGTCAGTATCCTTTGTTATTTTTTATAATGTATAAGTCGATGCTTAGCCAGATGTTACATACTCAGTTGTTATTGTTTTTTGCTATATAACATTAATCGCATTTCATTAAGCTAATGCCTATTTTATTTAAGAAATCTAAATAATTATAGTGTGTCGATACAGGTTTATTGTTGTGACTTCGCAATTAAAATGAGCATAGAAGTACAAATACACTCGGTTTATCTAGCCAATGATAACGCTATGAATAATGACATTAATTCCTATTATTAAGACGTCTCTCTCATTCTATAAAATATTGGTGAAAATTCGATAAAGGGTAATTAATCGAGATAAACAGCGCAGACAACACAGTTCGAATAACACAAAGATATGAAACAGCTATTTGGCAAAATTTAGCCATTGTTAGCTCATTTGAATAATTATTAATTAGATGTGGTTTGAGTTGAATATACGTCTTGGCGTCTTGGGACAGCAAAATACCTAGATGCTACAATATTACAATCAAAGCACATTTATTATTCAGTATTATTTATAGTCTCAACGGCTTAAAAAACCATCTCATATTCGACACGCCTACAATATCGTGTACTGGTTGCATGTAGCACGTTATACAATCAATATCAGCTGTTCACCCACTCTACTCTAATACAAAAAGGATACCTCATGAGCGAGATACAACTGTCTAACCGCGTCAACAACATCCAACCGTCACCGACTATGGCCATTACCAATAAAGCCAAAGAGATGAAAGCTGCGGGCAAAGATATTATCGGCTTAGGCGCTGGCGAACCTGACTTTGATACACCAGAGCACATCAAAAAAGCAGCGATTGATGCCATTAATAATGGCTTTACCAAGTACACTGCTGTTGATGGCACGCCAGAGCTAAAAAAAGCCATTATTGAAAAATTTAAGCGGGACAATGACATCAGCTATGAGCCAAACGAAATCTTAGTATCGGCCGGTGGTAAGCAATCATTCTTTAACCTTGCCCAAGCCTTTATCAATCCAGGTGACGAAGTTATCATTCCTGCGCCTTACTGGGTCAGCTATCCTGACATGGTCATCATCGCAGAAGGCGTACCTGTCATTGTCAAATGTCCTGCTGAGCAAGACTTCAAAATAACTGCCGACCAACTAGAAGCAGCTATCACTGATAAAACCAAAATATTGGTATTGAATAGCCCATCTAACCCAACGGGTATGATTTATACGTTAGATGAGCTAAAAGCCATTGCTGAAGTCTTGAAAAAACATCCACAAGTCTATGTAGCCTCAGATGATATGTATGAGCATATCCGCTGGACGGGCGACAAGTTCTACAATATTTTGAATGCTGCACCTGAGTTGAAAGACCGTGCGATCATCTTGAACGGCGTCTCAAAAGCGTATGCAATGACAGGTTGGCGTATTGGTTATGCTGGCGGCCCTGCCAAACTAATCGGTGCCATGAAAAAGGTACAATCACAATCTACCTCATGCCCAGCTTCTATCAGCCAAGTCGCTGCCGAAGCGGCTATCAGTGGCGACCAAAGCGTATTAGAACCCATGGTAGCGGCATTTGAACAGCGCTGTGATTTGGTCGTAAATGGTCTAAATGCCATTAAAGGTATTACTTGCCTGCGTCCTGATGGCGCATTCTATGTATATCCAAATATCGTACCGCTCATCAAAGCTGCTGGCCTGTCATCATGCACAGAGTTCTCAGCATGGTTGTTAGATAAAGTTGGCGTGGCAGTCGTTCCTGGTGATGCATTCGGCCTTGGCGGTTACATGCGCATCTCGTACGCCACTGATGAAGCCACACTAAAAGATGCCTTGTCACGTATCGAGCAAGCAGTTGCGGACTTAGACGTTGCTGAATAAATTTCAAAGACGATAAGCTCAGAAATATATTGATAGATTAAAATAGCACTTAGAGAAGATGCCACATGGAAAGTATGTGGCGTCTTTTTTATTCGCCTATTAATGACTGATCTTTGGGAAACCACCTCGAAAAATGCCTTATTACCTACTTAAAAGAATAAACTTTGAAAATTATGCAAAAAAAGCTTGACGTATTTTTTATCTTTGCTAGAATACGCCCCACTTAGCAAGAACTCGTTAGAGACTTTCTAAGCTCGTTGTAAACGTATTTAATACTTACAACCTATTCTCCAATAGCTCAGTTGGTAGAGCAACGGACTGTTAATCCGTGTGTCCCTGGTTCGAGCCCAGGTTGGAGAGCCACATTTTAGTAGTAAATTTTTCGAATTATTATTAATTCGATTATGGCATTTGCCAAAACCCTCATCAATTTGATGAGGGTTTTTTTATGTCTGCTATTTTCTTAATCTATATATGCAAGACGGACAATACAGATCAAATAATAGATACTATGCGCACAAAAAAGGGCATTAGTAATAGTCGCTATATAAAATAGTAACCATACTAATGCCCTTCTTATATTGCTGTCTGCTCGTAGAATCAATTCAGAGCTTCTACATACTTACCACAGCATAACTGTCATTAAGGTAAGAAAATCGAAATATGAGCCTGCTCTTTGTTCTCTTGAATCACATTATCATAGGCGGACAGCTGCTCGTTAGAGAAACTATTGGTAAATTGCCACATGGTTGCAAATATCACTGTCAATAATACCGCCATCACCGCCAAAATAATCCATAATGGCGTTTCGCTCGTAAGCGTATGTTTGATCTGATCAGGAATCGCCCAAAATGGTGAAAACTCGTTTTTGTTACCGCGTAGATGTTCAATCTCATCACCCAGTCGTGAGATAAGATAGCGGATTTTTTCAGGGGCTTCTAAACGATACTTTCCTTGAAAACCAAGCAGCATTGCGTAGTGGTAAACTTCTAGGGCTGGCAGACGCTTCTCCCCCTGCTCTCGCAGCCCATCTAGACGGTCGAAGAACTCATTACCAGCGACTTGTGAGCCAAACAAATCCAATTGCAACGGATTGAGCTCCCAAGAATCTTTTAGAGTTTGAAACTCTGGCTCTTGCGATGTCATGATGGTTTCATCAATCAGCGCACAATACGCGTACTTGGCTTCATGGATATCCTCTGACAGAAATCCTTTTTTGCGCGCATTCATCTCGAACTTATCTAAAAAATCATATATTTTTTGACGAAATTTGCGTGGCTCTGTACTGAAATAGTGATTCCGCAGTAAAAACACCAAATAAAAGCCGTCATACATGATATCAACCAGCGACTGGCTGCTGATACGTTTATCAAGGCCCGTTGCTGAGACTTTTGAGGCTACCTCACCTGAATCTAATAGCGAAGGCGCAGAACCCGTTGAATTATTCCCTGACATGATTGTTCCTAATGCTTATTATTTTGCGAATACTAATTTGCAAATGCTGGTTTTCGAATACTGATTTAAAAGCACTGACGAATAGAAATCCTTAACGACTATTAATGTATAGACTAATAGATACATTGGTATATAAATACATTAATAGTCGTTAAGTAGAAGCACTTTGCCTGTTTATATAAAGCTACACTCAAAGTTGAAAACGACAATAGCGATTAAAGAGACTACTGTACGATAGCCATCAGTTCAATTTTCAAGTCATCAAAGCCATTCGGCACATAAATACAGATAGATTCAGACTTTAGCATCTCGTCATACAGCTCACCTACCGGCTCAATAGTGAAGTAGCTGAATCCAGGTCTCACAGGTATCGCACTAGGCACTTGAGTAACGTGTGACACAGGTGAGCCTGGAAGCGCGGATAAGACTCGTTTCTCTACTGAATCAGGGGTCGCAATCTTAAAGCGGCGCGGTACGATATCGATGAGCTCATGCATTGGTAGCGACGAGCTAATAGACAGATACAGCTGTGAGCCACGCGTAATCTTGTCACTGCCCAGCTCACCAGTATAGTAAGACGGCTTATTCTGACGCAATGGAATCGATATAAAGTTGCTCGCAATGACCGTATTGAGCAGCTCACGAATGATCAGAATAATACTCACAAATGACTCATTGGCATTATCATGATGATAGGCAGGCAAATCGCCTACTTTATATAATGAGCTAAAAGTTGCTAACTGACTGGCCACATTCAACAGTGCTTCATAGAGGCGCTCTGGATGTAATTTAGCGTTGTTATATAAATGACTCAACTGAGAATATGCCGTATTCAGCGTATGTAACAACCAAAAGGAAGCAATATCTGAAGAGCGGAATTCTAGTAAGTCATTGTTGGACTGACGGTGATGATCGTACAGCGAAGTAGACTTAGTATTAATCATGGTCATCAAACGATAGACCTGACTCACAAGCGCAGCATTACTCGTAATATGTACGCTCGGCACGATGTAATCATCGTCCACTTGATAAACACCTTGGGTCGTACGCACTAGCTTAGCAACCAGTAGAGACACGGTGTCTTGACTAGGCGCTTGCACGGAATGACTTAGCTGTAAGCTAGGTGATAACTTAACGACATCAATAACAGCTTCAGCAGCTTGGCTGTACAAATCCTGCGCCTCAACAGCACCTCTGACATAGCGAGCGGGATTGTCACTGTGGTCGGTCTGTATATTACTACCACCACTATGGACAATCTCTAAGCTCAAAAATACAAAAACTTCATCGCCATTGTCTTGAGTATCTAGCGTAATGGCTTTTGGCAACGCATCGGTACGAGGAGCCTGATATATCGTGCCATCTGGCAGTACAGCATAAATACTCTGAAAACTTAATAGATTGCTTTCCAAAAGTTGTTTGTCAATCTGCACATCCGATACGCCATAAGCATAGGGATGCATCAGCATCATGCTCAATGCTCGCTGCGAGTCATGATAGGTGTCTTGAATCTGAAAATGCTGAGGTCGTAAGAATAGCCCCTCGCCCCATAGTACTTTATGTTTACTCAAGACAATCTCCTACGAACAGCTGACAAGCGGCTGCTGATAATATTTAAGTTTGGTGGTAAATGTGGGTGCCTGCTCTGGGCTGATACCTTCTACGATACTCACATCGCATGCGCCAATATTTAGAGTAAGTGGGGTATCAAAGTTGAGACTGGTAATAGGAATAAGGAACTGTGAGCGCTTTTTGGTGTATCTCAATCCCACTTTTACTGCGATAAAGCGTGCATCTTGTGGAATATTCAATGTCAAATTACTCTCACGATTGGGCACGACACTGACCTCTTTCGCTGCTAGCGATTCGATGTCAGTGAATTCGCTTTCTTCTTCCAAAAACGCAATATAAGCAGTACTCGCTGTACCTTGCTTTGCGCGTCCCGCATTGGCATTGGCCGATGGTTTGATCGTCAATGTGACCTGCTGACGCTTTAGCTGTTGCTGCAACGCCTGCTGCTCGGCAAGCATTGTCTCTAGCTGTTGCTGCTGCTTCTCTAGCTGGCCTTTGAGATTCTGTAAATCATCATTGTCACTGCTAATGATGTCTTTTATCTTATCACCAATACCAGACTCGCCAGCCAGCTCAGAGGCTTTATCAGTTGATTGACTAAATCTGTCCGTGCTACATCCTGTGAGCACGCCACTTAACAAACAGGCAGTGGCTATTAACGCTGTCGGCAATGTCATACATCTGTCCATATTTTCAATTTACCTTGAAATATTATTATCATTATTGACTGGTCAAAATCTCTGCCATTTCTGGGCGACCGAGTACGCCTTTTTTACGTAGCTCAACATGCCCAAGATCCATCATTCGCCAGTCACCACCCCACACAAGTCCGGCAGACTTGGCTACTTTACCATATAATTTGTAGCCCCGCATCGCCCAAGGATCCTTTTCAGTTATGACAATCTTACCGTTTCTGATAAAGGCACTATCACCTGCCAAACCAAACTGATGATAGCTCTTATATGAGCCTGCTTTTGTCACATGCGTTCCTTTTTTGAGCAGTCTGCCTTGCCTTTCAGGGCTGCGATACCCTTCTAAAAGAACCATATCATAGCCATACTGATCACTCATTACCTTATACACAGTCAACAGCCGTTGAACAAATTCCGAGTTCATCTTTTTCCAATTACGGTCAGCATTCTTGATGTTGATATGACCCCCACTCAAATGTGAAGCCAACATGTCACCTGAATAGCCAGTACTATGATCTAACGCATTTAAGTTAGACAAGTCAGGCTCAGGCATCATCAGCGGTCTATCTATCTGACTCACATCCGTCTGAGCATCCGGCCAATAGTCCACATCCGCTTTGCTGGCTTGATAACTCGCAATCTCAGCATCAAGCTCATCGAATAGCTCTTCTGGTGGTGTTGGTGGCGGACGCAATCGCTCTCCTATCAGTAATTGGCTGATTTGTGTGCTGGTAGTGCTGGGTACGGTATCTTTCGCATGGTATACCGCCAGAGAATGATTGTTAATCAGCGCATAGCAAAGACCAGCGGTTGCCATGACAATCAATACCGACAGTGCTGATATAACCGGGACACGAGAGACATCGATACGCGAAGCCATACTACTCAGCTGCCGGATACGAGAACGGAATGGTTTTTCTTGTGGTTTGACGGCTAAGCGCTTAATTTTGAATCTGAATAATCGCTGAAAACGAACAGCTACTTTATTAAACAGTCGCGCGCACAGCTGCCTATCAAACAGCATGATAATCATGATGATAGAGACAATAGTAAATGCAGACACAGTCCAGTAAATCATAAAGAAGCAGCAACGACAGTTAAGGCGATGAAAACAAAAACAAACAGGCGTTTATTATTGGTATTGCGCAAGTATTATATAGACAAATGACCACCGTTTAAAATAAAGCTGACTTAATTACGTTAATTTTCTTATCTTTCCGTTTGCTTTTTTATTTATAAGTCATTTTATATTGAGATTATCTTATAAATTCTCACTTACAACCCTTTATATACCTTATTTTTATAGATATTTTTTGTTTGAGTAGACCGTCATCGATTACGCACTCCTTCCATAAGCAAATGACATATAAGTAAAATAAAGTCATCAAATATAGTAGAAAGTAGTCTATGAATGCCCTAAAATACTGCCTAGCAAGTTTATCTACATAGTAACAATGATAATAACAACCCAACAAATAGGGAGTTTAGATAAGTGGCTGCAAAAAAAATACTGTCGTACAGTCGCTTTATTTTAGGAGCGTTTTTAGGCATTTATCTCATTTTGGTTTGGATGTACTTCAAAGACAATGCCCGACAGCTGACTTCATCTGGCTTATTACTGTGGTTCGTTGCCATTCCTTTACTGTTACTTGGTACTATCATGGCACTCCTATGGTGGCAAAAAAAGCTAGATAAGCAAGCCAGCAAGAACTCTGATTCCCTTGATGACATATCAAATAAAACAGAAAGTGCCAAGCAGCCCGATACTTATCAAGTATTTATATTTAGCCGTGTTTGCCTGCCTGAAGGAGACAGCTGGTCTGAAGTTATTGACAACGACGAAGACCTGACACTATTAAGTGATGAGCTGACAGATTTCGATGGCTTGCCGATACTAGTAAAACCGATTACCAGACTTACCGATGCAGCATCGCTACCATATCAGTATATATCTAAGGATTTGGAAGACGCCGACTGGGATATTGATACCTCCGATGAAGACGAATCCAGATCAGAGCGTATGGCCGGATTGAATGACACAACTTTGCGCTTGTGCTCATTGATTCATGAGCAGCTTACTTTGAGCGATGAGATATGGTCTGTACTCGGTGAACATTTTTATCAGCATCATCAGCAAGACAACATGCAGTCCAACTCGGCTGCCCATATTCATCCCGAATGGCAGCAGCATTACTTAGTTAGCGCCAAAGAAGGCAATCGCGATGAGACAATGGCGACCGCCCCTACTGTCCGTCTGTCCAACTTGCCTATCTATTTGTGCTTGCCTGCCAGCGCTGACTCAGCATCTCTTATCTCAGTAATAACAGAACAGTTAGCGACCTACGGTATTCCTGAAGCCGCACTCTCTTTTACCACTATCGCGACTGATGATACCGATGCAACAAATGACAGAGTAAGCGAGGCAACAACGGTCAATCCTGCCGAGTTTATAAATAGACATATCATCTCCTTGTCGCAATCAGCTGCCCCTGACATTTGCTTGATGCTCATTGCAGATTCGCAGATTAGTGAGGAGTGGTTGGACTCTGAACTGCATTCCAATCAAACGGCCAATGTCATTCCTACTGAGGCTGGCGCTCTGCTGGTATTTTTTAATGAAGCGGCTCAGGATTTACTGAATATAGATACCAGTACCCGTATTCTATTAACTGAGATAGATACCCCCAAAGCCAGTGATAGAGATAAGGAAGGTCATACCTCTAATCGTCTAAGTAATAACCGCCACTACCTTAATCATCTAACGACGATCCAAAAATTATTAATCGATAATGCGCTGTCACTATCACCGACCAATACGGCAGCACTAAATACTGTCAACAAACCGACAACAAAAGCAGATGATGCTGATTCCAAAACTAATGTTGCACTATCAGACCTCAGTATTACAGCCATATCAGACATTAATCCATCAAACCAACCTTATGACATGTCGGTATACATGAATTTTCTTGGCGCATTTATAGCGCAAGGCGCTCTAGTAAACGAACGTCATTTAGGGCATTATATGCCATTGAATCACTGGTTAAAGCCATTTATTAGCTTATCGCTATTCGTAGACTTAGTCGAAAATGACCAACAAGAGTCAGACAGCGTATTTTTGATTACTCAACATAAGCATTGCACCATGCTTTGGTTAGCAGATGCCTCTCAGCAGTCTGAATCATAGCTTTTGGTGACGCTTTATTATTGAAAATACTCATTTTATTATCTTAAGACCACACTAGGTAGCACGCATGTTTTCAAGGTTTTTTCATCTTATCTATAACCCAAGAGTGCTATTAGCCTTGGGTATCATAGTCGCCTTAGTCTTGCTATACGACTACGTCCCTATCAAAACCTTTTTCATTATTATTGGCGTCCTAATCACCTTTACGGTGTTAGGAGCGCTTGCCTACTATCTGTGGAAAAAGCGCAAAAAAGCCTCAGATGAGCTTGCAAATTTGGTAGAAGATAATGGCGGTGAGGGTACCAATGAAAATGGTACTCCTACAGCCAAAGATGAAAACACCCAAGAAGTACAAGCGCTACGTCAGCAAATGCAAGATGCAATCAAAACCATCCGCAAATCAAAAATTGGTGATCAAACGGGCAAAGCAGCATTATATGAATTGCCTTGGTATATGGTCATTGGTAATCCAGCAGCAGGTAAAAGCTCAGCCGTACTGCATTCTGGCTTAAAATTCCCATTTATGGAGCAAACCAACAAACTGTCTGTTAAAGGGGTCGGCGGTACACGTAACTGTGATTGGTTTTTTTCAACTGAAGGCATCTTACTTGATACTGCAGGGCGCTATTCTGTTTATGAAGAAGATCGCTCAGAATGGCTGTCGTTTTTAAGCCTACTCAAAAAGAACCGTCCTAAAGCACCGATTAACGGCATTATCATCGCTGTCAGTATCGCTGAATTGACCAAAAACGATCCAAACTATGCATTAGATTTGGCCAAAAACTTACGCAGCCGTGTCCAAGATTTGACTGAGCAGTTAGAAGTCTATGCACCGGTTTACGTCGTCTTTACCAAGATGGATTTGATCTCAGGCTTTCGTGACTTCTTTAATGACTATGAGCAAGAGGAGCGTAATCAAGTATGGGGTGCGACCATCCCCTACCCTGAAGATCCAGACAATATCAACATGACCGATGTATTCGAAGAGCATTTTGGCATATTGGTAAATGGTCTAAAGGATTTGAGCACGACGAAACTGTCTTTACGTCATCAGCGGACCGTATCTCCTAGCTTGATGACATTCCCTATGGAGTTTCAGTCATTACGCCCAATGATACGAACGCTGATGCATGCTCTGTTTGAGGACAACCCTTTCCAGTTTAAGCCTATCCTTCGCGGATTTTACTTTACGAGCGCATTGCAAGAGGGACAAGTTAGCAGTCAAATGACGCTGCAAATGATGCAGAATTACGACTTGCGTCCACCTGCTATCCCGCTCAATGCGCAGCAAGAAGCCGCAGACAAGCCTTATTTTTTACAAGACCTATTTTCAAAAGTTATTTTAAAAGACAAGCACTTGGTCAAGCAGCACAAAAACCGTAATAGACGCAGTCACCGTGCGATTGCAACCTTAGCAGCTGTCGTAACACTGTGCGCGGCAGTTGGTCTATGGACATGGTCTTATGCCAACAATAAACAACTCACTGAACGCGTCGTGGCTGACTTACAACAAGTCGCAGCGCTACAAAAGAACGCTAATGGCGACCTACAATCTCAGCTCGAGTCGCTTAATATCTTACAAAGCAGAATAGAGCAACTTGAGGGTTATGAAGAAGACAAGCCATTGTCTTTAAGATTTGGTCTGTATCAAGGTGACAAACTCAAAGACAAACTGCTAGCAGAGTATTACAACGGTATCAGCATTATCGTGTTGGCACCCACCAAACAGAACATAGAACAGTTTTTGACCGAGGTGAACAGCAATACTGACCAGCTAGAAGTACGTACAGAGGACTCAACCGCTGACGATGCCGCTGAAGCCGCGACTAATGATGCGTATATTCAGTCAGATCCTACGGATGTTGAAGACGCTTATAATGCCCTCAAAGCCTACCTCATGCTTGGCAATCATGACAACTTAGAGACCAGTCACTTGAGTGATCAGATGACACGATTTTGGCGTAACTGGCTTGAAGCCAATCGTGCAGATATGCCACGTGACAAAATGATTCGCCAAGCTGAGCGTATCTTGAGTTTCACACTGGCTCATGCCGACGACCCTGCCTTTCCACTCATCCAAAATGATTTGGGATTGGTAGACAAAACACGTACCAATCTATCGAAAGTTAGCAAAGGTCAACCTGCTCGTGATCGCGTCTACTCTGAAATTAAGATGCGCTCCTCTGCCCGCTTCCCATCCGTTACCGTTGCCCAAATTACGCAAGACACCAACAGTGAAGCGCTACTGGGCAGCTATGTAATTTCGGGTACTTTTACCAAGCAAGCATGGGATTCTTTCGTCAGTGATGAGATAGACAAAGCCGCTACTACTAGAGTGGTAGCAGATGACTGGGTGCTAGCAACCAGCAGTCAAAATGACCTTACATTAACAGGCAGTCCTGAACAGATTCGACAATATTTGGTCAACCGTTATAAGCAAGAGTACATCAGCGAATGGAAACGGTTTTTATCGCAAGTATATGTTCGTGATAGCAAAGGATTCGATGACCATGCTGTGCTGTTGAATCAGCTGTCTAACCCCACAGAGTCACCATTAAAGACACTGTTTGAAACCGTCGATCGTCAGACACAATGGGATAACCAAGCGGCCAATCCAGCGGCAGCCAATGGTGGTCAATCTCGACGCTCATTTGTCAATTGGTTCAAGCAGACCATACTGCGTCAAAGCCCTGCTGAGCTGCGACAGGCAGAAGCAGCGCTAGGCAACAATGGTAGTACCAGTGACACAGCGACCCCTACAGCACAAGCACCGTCAGGGGTAATTGCTCAAGAGTTCTCCTCTATACATGCCTTGGTAACACCAAGAGAAGACAATCAAGACTTGTCGCTATTAGACAATTATTTGGCAAGTTTAGGTGATGTTAGAACGCGCTTTAATAATATCGCTCGTAGTGATGATATCGGTCCTGATGCTCTGTTATTTGCTTCGCAGACTCTCAGCCCTGACGGCTCAGAGTTGACCAAATCTCTACAGATTTTGGACGAGCAGATACTGAGCCAAGCCAACTCTGAAATCAAACAACTCGTTCGACCGTTATTAAGTGAGCCACTAACCCGCTCATTTAATATGCTATTGACTCCCACTAAAGCGGAGATTAATAAAGTCTGGAAAGCACAAGTACGTAAGCCTTTCCTCGATAATTTAGAAAAGAAATATCCATTTACTGCCAATGCAAATTTAGAGGCAACACCCGCAGAGATTGGTCAGTTCTTTGGTGAAGACGGTTATGTGGCAAAATTCGTCAACGAGACGTTGTCGCCCTTTATCATTCGCCGTGGTGACCAAATCTCTAGTAAGATTTGGAATGGTGCAGGCCTAGGCCTTAACCCGAAATTTGTCGCTGATTTTGGTCGTTACTTTACTAACTATACGGGTAGCAATACTGCTGGTACGACAGGTGCTGCTGGCAATGGTGGCTCTACCAATCAAACTACTTTCCAAATCATGCCACTACCTGTCAGCGGCCTGACCGAGTATACGATTGTGGTTGATGGTCAGCAGCTACGCTATCGCATGGGTACCCAAGCTTGGACGACCTTTGTATGGCCGAACCCAAGCAGCCAACCTGGTGCGAGCATTCGAGCCAAGGACTATGATGGCAGAGACTTTACCGTCTTTGAAGAAGCTGGTAGCTTCGGTGTAGAACGCCTCATCAATAGTGCAAGACGTACTGAGCTTGGCGACGATATCTTTGAGATGGCATGGTCAGGTGATGGCATCACTATCTCTGTACGCTTTAGAATCATCAGTGGTAATAGCAGCAATGCTACTCAGGGTCGCTCTACCAATCCATTCAATGGTATGAAGTTACCCGATGAGATTATCGCTCTGGGTGTCACACGTACAGCAGCCCCTATTGCTGATAGTAATGCTGCCAATAATAGTACGCCTACCAATGGTTCGACAACCAACGTGACAACGCCAAGCGGTGGGCAGAATAATACAACTCCTACGACGCCATCCAACATCTTAAACTTGACGCCTACTACTAATGCTAATGACGCTGGCAATGCACAAGCTGATACCCCTGTTGCGACTAACACCTCTACAGATAATGACTCAGCCGAAGCAGAAACTCAGGAGCAAACCCCATGACTCCTGAGCTTTTACCTTTAGTATATTTTGGCAAGCTGCCTGCACGCGGAGACTTTGTGCGGGCACGTGCTCATATCTCAGAGACCAACGCGATTGACGAATGGGTCAGTAAGGCCCTAGTAAGCTCGGAAACACTATTTAGTGACAGATTAGTAGACAGGACGACGACCAATAAAACGGCTTTTTTAAACTTTAGTCATGTGGATACCAGAACCAATGAAATTATCACTGGCGTCCTGATTCCCAGTCATGACAGTAGCGATAGAAACTATCCACTGATCGGTTTTGGTGTCCTACATATCGACAAACCTAAAAGCTGGATGAATTATTTGCCCATTAAGTCTGCTAGCATTTGGAATGAAACTTACGAAATTATAAGCGTAGCCAAGTCTAAGACAGACAGCACTGACTTGATGGAATATCTCGGTCATAGCCAGCTCACGATTGACAATAATGCCAGTACGCACTATTACGATTTTATCAATACCACGACTCTACACGATATCGCCATATTGATGAACATCGATAAGTCGCAATTGATACAGCAAATTATCGCGACTGGATTATTATTTTTACCGACATTCACGAAAGGCTTTCATGGTCTGAACAAAGCCATCTGTTGGTCACTCACTTCCGATAGAGCTGCCTCGATACATATGGCTACTTTTTGGCATGATTTAATCAGTGGGTTTTATCAACCACATCAGCTCTATCTGAACACCTATCTCTACCGTGCCTCTAATTGCTATCGTCTACTACTGAGCTTTACGAAACCTGACGGACATATACTCAGTCAGATATCGGAGAGTGAGGACAGCTACCCTGAAGGCTGGGTTGTCATCGCTGATAGTGACTGGACACAAGGATATATTGAAGAAGATATCGGGCTGACCCGCTTCAATAAAGTCTTGTTACAAGACAGTCTCTACCTGTATGATACTAGGCAATTGTTTAAAAAAACATTTTTGGCACAATGATGATTCATGATTAACTGATGACCGTGTATATCAGGCCTCTGTATTTAATAACTGCTCAATAATATAAAGATTAAAAGGCACTTCAATGAAAGTCCTCTCCAAAACATTACCATCTAAGCTTGCTGGTCACTCCAAGAAACTACTATTAGTATCCGCGATGATACTTCCTCTCAGTGCGGTTGTCTTTGCAGCACAAGATGATGGTCTATCACGCAACGTACCAGTCGTCATCAAAGGTGTGGTCGCTACCAGCTCAGACAAGCAACAATTGCTCGAAAAACTAAAAGCACAATATCCTAATAAAACGGTCAGAGACGAAATCGAAGTGCGCTCGAACATTAGCATACCGACCAATTGGCAACAGATAGCCACTGCCATTATCGATAGCGACATATCCAATATTAGCCAAGGCCGTATCGACATCCATGGTACGACCATTAGCTTACATGGCAAAGTAAGCAGTCTTGAACAAAAACAAGCGATCCAAAATCGCATTCATACCCGTCTAACCGACCTCTATCAACTGGACAATCAACTGGTTGTCGTAGAGGGTGAACAACGTCTCCTCGACGACACATTAGGCAATCGTATCGTTGAGTTTGAATCAGGTAGCACCACACTAACCCCGATGGGGCTTGGCATTTTAGACGATATGGCAGGCGTACTACAGCGGGTCGGTGATAAGCCCGTGACCATCACTGGACATACGGATAATGTCGGCAACCCTAGTTCGAACTTGGTGTTATCAAATAAGCGTGCAGAAGCGGTCAAGCAATACCTCATCGGTCGAAATATCAGTGCAGCACGTCTCAGCACTACGGGTAAAGGGGACGCAGACCCCATCGCCAGTAATGACAATGAAGAGGGGCGTACTCGTAATCGCCGTATCGAATTTACCCTCGCCGAATAACACGGCTGTATGCATGACAATGGCAGACAAACACTTATGTTTTGATGCCAGCGCTCAAAAAACATGATGCCATTGCGCAAAGAATAGGGACATAACTATGTTACGCTTGACCAATACTGTACTCCCCATGCATCCTGACAGGCTCTATGCCAGTGAAGGCAGTACACAAGCTCCCTATGCGAGTGCTCGTCAAGACATCAATGACCATAAAGCGTGGCAGAATAAGCTGATTCAAGCATCTTCTGAAGATGATATCGTTGCCCAGCTAAACCCCAATGGGAATGAGCAATATCAGCAGCACGGTATCGACACTTACCTGCTTCATGTCTATATTCATGAGCGTCACCACCCGCCTTTTACATCGCTCACCTACTTAATCGGCACTCCGCTTACCTTGAGCTTCGATACCCCGAGCGGTCTACACTACCGCCACTTATACCTGACTGCCGTACATCAACTGGATCACGATGGCAGCTACGGCTATTATCGTCTGCTCGCACAGCCCATTACTTATCGCCTGCATCAACACCAACGCTGTCATATAGACACTGACTTATCAGTACAGTCCATGGTGGCAGAACGCACTGCTACTCTAGAGATAGAGACCGTCGATGATAGCAGCAGTGGTGAAGACGCTAGCTGGACACCTGCACGCATGACCCAATGGCAAATCAGTGACTGGACGCATATTTGTGAGCGGCTTGCACGTCAAGGACTGACAGCCTATCTGCGTCATGAGCAAACGGACGAACATACACCGCCAAAGCTCATTATCACGACAGCCTCTCCAAGCGATAGCGAGGGCATCAGCACAAACATTGGTGCGATACGCTATCAGCAAGTATTACACGACCGCGTACATGCGCCAGTATTGGCACTGAGTGAGCAAATCATCACTCAGCCAAGCTCCGTGACGATGCAACGCTTTAACAGTGCGAGTGTCGCACACCCTACTCAGTCTGCTGATATTGCCATAAACACCAGTACTGATGAAAATAGCGCTCAAGAAGACAATCAAGCAAGTAGCCAATCGCTCACGCTAGACACCCCTGCTGCGTTTGCGCCCGTGACAGATACCGAGACCATCGATGAAGCGACTGTCATAGCCAACAGTTATCAAAGCCATCACAGCGTCTATCATGCACTTGCTCATGCCACTGATTTGAATGTTGCCGATACCTTTATACTGGTCGATCACAACCATCTCAATCAGCACTATCGCGCCACCCATATCGTTCACTTGGCGCGCAACAGTCTGGCACATGTGACAGGGCTGACCATCAGTCGTCGCCATCATGAACGCCATGCCTCAACACTAGAATCAGGCATTCACTTGACCCAGCTGCGGCTGATTACCGCAGACACGCCGTGGGTCGGTAGTTTATATAGCAAACGCGTACTACCGCCAATGACCGGTATCACAGATGCTCAAAGCGATACCGACAGTCGCAATCATATGACCCCGACCAAAAGCTATCTGCTTGACAGTCCTGCCCAACCTATCAATCGATTAGAAGCCCAAGCAGGAGCCAACTATGGCAGTCACTTCACTCATAGAACTGACGACCAGACCCTGATGCAGTCTATCGGTGATGGTGAGCACTTAATCAATACTGGTAGCTTATTGTCTAGCACGCGCCCTAGCCTATTTGCTACGGACAATGAACAAGCAGTCGAGAGCGGCTATCGCAACACGGGCAACGGTTTATCAGAGTGGATTACCGATCATAGAACGGAGCAAGCGTACTCACAGCTGAACGTCAATGATGGTCAAGTGGCTGCCACGCTCAAGATGGGAATTATCAATGCTGAAAGTGATGGCGCCAGTAGTAAACGTCAAGGCATCAATGCCAATACCAGTGCTCAAATCAATATCAAGTCGGGCGAAGCCTTAGTATTCTCCACCCAGCCGCAAACCCACGCGCAATCTGGACAGCATAACTATCAACAGTACACCCCGACTCTGACTCAAACGGCATTGGGTGGTCAGCATCTGGCTGAACGCTTAACACAACTGGCAACGGGACTGGGACGTCATATCAATGACCACAAAGTGATTAAGACCCAGTTAGAAAGTATCGCAGAGGATCAGCACACCAAAACCCATCAACAAGCGCCCTATACGCTGATAGATAGCGCTGCTGATACGAGCTATGTCAGTGACGATACGCTGATTCAGCGATCGATGGGTGAGATGATAACGACCACTCAGCAAGATATGATGGTGAGCAGTGGTGATGGTCATCATCAGGTCAGTAGTGAGTCTTTGACGATAGTCGCTGATGGTCAGTTTAGTATGACCAATGGCAAGGACAATATTATGCTGTCTGCACATACAGGGAAGCTTGAAGCGACAGCGAAGCAAGATGTGAATATGTCATCCTCAACTAAAGAAGTTGAGATAGTGGCAACGAATAAGATTACGCTGACGGCGGGCGGTGCGAGTATCACGCTAGATGGCGCGGATATTACGATTGCGGCGATGCAGTTTACGGAGAAGGCTGGTAAGCATAGTCGTGATAGCGGCGGGATGGATGGGCTGAGTTTGGCGGGGTTGCCGAGCATCATTCCTGAGAAAAAGACGCTGATGGATGGAGTGTATAGTTTGGCATATCAGTTTTTGGATGACGATGATGAGCCCTATGCCAACACACCTTATACAGCGACGAACAAACAAACAGGCGAAGAGTTTAAAGGTGTGACCGATGAAGACGGACGGTCAGAACGCTTCCATTCTAATAGCGAAGATGAGATTGAAGTTCATCTAGAGCTGGATTGGCAAAACAAAGAGCAATAGGGTAGAAACTATGAGTAAAAAATCTAATGGCACTACTGGCCCATCTGATCCGTTCGCAGTAGTTAGAATAAGCCGTCGTGAGTTTACGGTTCATTTTAGACAGCCAAAGGATATGGCTGGACGTTATGGATTTGATTATCCACGAGATACTGATAGATACCCTATGGAAGAGGTAACAGAACCCACAACAGGTAGGCGTACTCGCAAAGCATTATTTAAAGGTAATATTTCTAATTTTAACGATATTTACCTTAAAGATGCTATGTACTCACCACTATTACATAAATACAATTATTTACCAGCATGGTTGGCTATCTTCCCGTATACAACCAGCAGTGTTTATAGAGGTGGCTCCTCTATGCACAAAGATGGAATACAACTAGATATTGAGCTTCAACAACTAATTGGAGATACATCTCAACTCAAGAACAGTAAATATACAGAATTAAAGTTTGTATCTTCAAATCCAAGTAAACTTACTGTCTCGCCTTCAAGCATTCCAATTAAAAAATTTATCAAACAAGGATATAAAACGACTGTAGTGGATAAGACTAACAGTAAGAGCCGAAAAGACTATGTTCTTAAAAGAGCTGTACTGGTTAAGGGAGTGAGAAACAAAAAACCACTTAGCAGACATGAAAGTATCGCTGTTTATGCTATTTCTGCTAACGATAAAGACTTAGTAGGAGAATTAATGGTGCATAAAAACGATCAGACGTACAAAGCTGATTTAGTACTAGTACCTGTTAAGACATCTACAGGTATAAATAAAAAATCTTTAGAATCTATAGAGTCATATTTAAAGTACAATTCATTCAATCAAGCACTTATAAGAGCAGAGATTAAAACTACAGAGCCATTCGATTTGAATAAATTTGATACCGACACACATATAAAGTCTTATATAAAACATGCAAAGACAAATAGCCATACTCCAGAATCAGTAAGTGACGGCATTATTAATGCGTATGATAAATATGGACTTGGAAAACATAGAGACCAAAATGGTAATGCTTTATCCATTAATCAAAAAGGTCATAAAAAGACTTACCTTTTTCTATTAGATTTTGATGTAAAAGACTTGTACGGTAAAGCACCTGCTGATTTTTCTACTGGACAATTTGCAACAGGTAATGTTGCGCTCGTTTTAAAATCAGGTTTAGACGATTACGAGACCTTAGTTCATGAAGTAGCCCATAGTATGGGAGTACCGCACGTATTTGAGCCTAATCTTATTAACCAATATAAATTCTATCAAGGGTTTAGTGATAAAGTAATGGACTATAAATGGCAAACAGGTATTGCACCTAGCAATCCAAATAAACTTATTTCATTTACGAGGTATCAATGGTACCTGATGCAAAAAGATCCCAGTGTATACAAACTATAAGAGGTCTGTATGAAAACAATAAAGCTTGCACTTACTCTAGTAATTACTGCATTATTTGCTGCCTGTGACGCCACCTCTTCTGACTCACTCACTCTAGATTCAGGTAAAGTGATCGAACCTACTGTAATACTGGATGAACAGAATAGCGCTGAGAGCATATCAACATCTAAGACTGAACCCCAAATACAACAGGGTTTCAATACAACAGACCCAGCTCCTTTCATCACTAAAACCCCCGCAAAGCAAGTTCATGAACCATTTTTTCTGCCTGACGAAAATGTAAAAAAAACTAAAAAATTATTCCACAAAGAATATAATTTAAACCAAATAAATAGTAAACAATTTGACGAAACGGCATATGGCTTTTTTGTTGTCATTCAATATGACGATGGCACTATCTTAGATTACTCATTGGATAAAGTTAATAATAAATATTTTGTGAAGAGGTTTACCTTAGCTGGGAAATATCAACCACATGACCCGTTTAATAGACTCGATGAAGATATCATATACAAAATATTAGATATAAGCGGGGCAGATAACCCTGATATATTTTTTCAAGAACTCATAAACAGCCCTAAGATTACTAAATATAGGGACTGCATTGTGCAACAAAAACAATCGAAATATGCGATGGTGGATTTGACATCATGTGAGTTTGATAATAGAACAGATTTGTCTTTATATAAATCTAAATCTTAGAATAAGGCAACATCAAACTATCCAACCATTAACTGGGGCAGTTCATTTGGCCGTTCGATGACAGATAAGACTATTTTTTACTTCAAACCACTTTCGGGTGGTTTTTTATAATGATACATAAGTAACAATGACATCCCCTACCCCTGTATCACATTCATAACTAAACCTAAAACACAGCTATTTTATCGAAGGCTAGTTCACTTGGGGCAGATACCAATATCTAACAAGGTTGAATGGTCTAATATTCAACAGGCCATATCTGACTTAGTTTGAACAAAGATACTCTTCGCAGCACCCCGTTAATGTCGTAACTTACTTACGAACTATTTTTAATAATTAGATATTGAGATACACAACCATGGTAGGAAATAAATCTAAAGGTACTACTAAGAAGCTCACAACGGGTACCAATAACCAAATAGTAAAAATAACAGGACCTACCCTTAGAGACTTTCTAATACATTTCAGAAGGCCTACGCTGACAAAATATAACGGTTTGTATGGCTTTGATTGGTTGAGAGATGAATATGTATATGATTATCTAAAAGTTATAGAAAATAAGGATTCTGAAACTCAATTATATCGTGGTGATGTTCGTGAATTAATTAAAGAATACACACGCTTAAGCTCATCTGATACAGCGGATGTAAAAGAGCTTGCCAATATCAAGCCGACGAATGGCGAGCCGTATATCCCTGCATGGTTATCGATAATACCAACTCACTCAACCACTCTAAAAGGTGTTCCAATTGACTTACACTTACAAATAGATCAAGAAAATAGCGACGATGGTTCAGAACTTACCAATGATGGCACTATAATCGAGTTTATAACCAGTCCTGGCATAACCATAACGCCTAACTCTATAAGTTTGGGTGATCTGATAAAAGGAGGTCGGCTGTCTCCAGATGTTTTAAACTCTTCTAATAGCGTCTTCCAATCTAAAACCATTCATAGATATCGAGATGAAAGCACTACTTTCAAAATTGAATCGAATGTTACAGATGGCTTGCCAGGATCTATTCAAATTAAAGCAAGCTTGAGAGGCGCAGAGCGTATCGTTGGTTTACTTATGATATATCCAAACATACCAAAGACATGTGAAATAGTGCCCTATAAGTTTTCTTCCGTACTTGGTAATACTAGCGTTACAGTCCCTCAATACCTTGAAGACTATCTAGCACAGACATTACTTCGACAGGCTTGTATCACATCAAAAATTGAAAAAATCAAGCTTTTAAATATTGCCGATTTAAAACAACAATATGAAAAATCACAAAAGGCCAGTTTTGCAATAAATAAGGATATGGCATTAAGCTTAATAAATGGGTTTTTGGCACAATACCCATCACCATCTATAAGAGATTTGACGGAGAGCGAAGGGGATGCTTTTCCTGATGATTTAGCTAAGCTGATGGCAGCTATATTAAGAGAAACGACAAACAATAATTCAATAGATGGACTGTATATTGATTCAGATAATCACAAAAAAACTTTCCTAGTCTTTACAAACTACGTTACCCCAGATGCCGCTGGTATAGCAACTTGGGACTATAAGGAAATACATAACCAGTCATGCAACCCTGAGCCATGCTACATAGATGAAGCAGGGAATTTAGGGGTGATGTACAAATATGACGGCAGCAAGCTTCATGCACTAACTGCTATCCATGAGCTAGGACATACCTTAGGTTTACCGCATACTTTTGAGACTACTAGCTCAGCCAAACATCAGTTTTACCAAGGGTATACTGATAATATAATGGATTATGATACTAAAATCGACAATTTAGGCACTTATCAAGACGTTCAATTTAATGATTTCTATGAGCATAATCTCGCTTCATTTAAGTGGCAATGGGATATTATACGTAATGATAGAAGCGTGTATTGATATCAGTAATTAAACCAAAAAGTAGGCTTTGTTATGTATATAAGACACTTTCAATTATTCAGTACTATTATTTTATTAAGCCTATCTGTTCAAATCAGAGCGCAACCGATAGAACCAGTATTTGACTCAAAATTTGACGCTTATAGAAGTATTTATTTAGATAGTCCTGATTTTACAAACCTAGCCCCCTGCGTCGAATATAAACGTAGTCGCTATGCTAAAGAAAAAATAAAAGTTATTAACACTGGTGTGCAAAGAGACAAATTTATCGACGTGATGGATAAAGACTTATTTTTAGAGCGGTTTGAGAAATCGCCTTTATATACTCAGCTAACTCATAGAAATCATTTTGATCGGCGTATTGAACTGGGAAAAATAAATGGAGATTTACATTTACTAGATATAGGTGGTAATAATAAACTTAATAGTATTTCTTACCATTTTAACAGTGTGCATGCTAGAAAACAGTATGGTCATGAGCTCATAGCACTCGATAGATTTGGCATGCTCGAGACCCTCAACCTAGTTTTAGATGACCGCGAAAAATCTGAAGAGATATTAAATGAGTTGTATAGTGACTACAGTGAAAAAGTTAAAAACGATATTAAGTTAAAAGATACTGATATCTATTTTTCTTATGTTCGCTTTAATGGTTTGCTCTTTGAGCTGTGGGGGCGAAATACTACTCATGAACTTGAGCACTGTAGGTTTGATATGTTGAGTAACCTAACAATTCATTAGTTGTATTTTTTGACTCAAAAACAGGGTTAGTATTATGCCCAAGCAGATTTTAAGTGTTTTAGTTTGCTTCAGTTTTATCTTTTTAACGGTAGCCTGTCAGGCAAAACACAGTGAACTGCCTGACAAACCTCTAGAAATTGCTTTAAATATGACTGCTCAAGAGTTATACGATGCTAACCCTGAGTATAAAGTTTTTCAAGAAGCTGACGCTCAGCCTATGAGCGTTACTTTTCAAGGTTATGACTTTCCAAGATATAAAGAGCCTACTGTCATTATTAAATACCCTAATGGTGAGTTAAGTATTGACGGTGTTATGTCGATTTTAGCTTACGACGATAACAAAAAAGCAAATTACAAACTCTCGAAAATCAATCTTGGTTTTTTATTCAACCAAAAAGTAAGCGGCATATCAGACGAAGATGCTTATCAGAAAATAATGTCTTTCTTTAAAGAACTACAAGATAAAGGCTGGACTTATGCTAAAAGCTTAAGTGAACCTCGTTTAAGCCCTAAAGACAGCTTTACATTTGCCACAAAAGAAGGTGGAAGTGACTTTAACCTTGATTACACCTATCCTTTAAACTTTGAGCAATGGATGCAGCTCAGTGATTTACAAGTATGGCAACTGCGCCATGGTAAAGATGTATTTATGAATATTAGAATAAATAGGCAAAGTGACCCTGAAACAGGCAGCCGTCATTACCTAATTAGCTTAGATGTTTTCGATGAGTCAGAATTAATAAAACAAATAATCCCTAATAACTACGATGAATCTTTGACTAAAGAATATAGTAAACTTTATGGTGGACTACCTGAAGCTAGACTTTTTTTCGAGACTAAAGCCATCAAAATGGGATTGAAGATTCAGCAAGATCAACCTGACTATACTCTACCCCTTGTACTTAAAGAAACAGGGATTGATACCAGAAAGTTTGTATCGATTGACCCCTATAAGATAGCTTACGAAGAGTTCATTAAGCGTCAAGAGGCTGGTGAAGATATGACACCCTACTACGAAAACCAACCGGAGACTAAACCTGAAATGTCCAGTCAGGCTCGTGGACGTTGCCTAGCAGATCAACCCCACTCTGCTTAGAATTATTGCAACTTAGGGCAATGGTTGAGAAACCTCTTGGATATTTCCTAGCAGTAATGAAGGGGGAAAATAATGCGATTACTATCCTTTAAAGCAGTTATATTAGCGGTTATCGTGGCGATTGTTTTTATCTTATTTCAATACACACAACAAGAGAATAAATCTATGTCCACACCACAAAATGTCACTCTTCACTTTGATCAGCAAGGAATCAAAGACTTTAACACTTATACTGGTGGCGATGTAGACATCCAACCTGCTGGAATGAGCTTTTTTGATTTGGATTGGACGCCTCCTGATCTAGGATCAGTAAATATTGCTCATGAGAATCATACTTTAACTTTGGATAACGCATTTTCCGTATTGGGAAACTCTAAAAACAATAACGTAAGTAAAGGTATTATAGGTATAAGTATTAATGCTAGCTTAAACAAAGCAGAATTTGTGGAACCAAAGGAAGCTTACTTAGCCTATAAAGAATTATTGACTCAAATCAACCAACAAGGTTGGCAACAGTATTACGCTCCCTATGCATCTCGTATCTCAAAACAAGATAATCTTAGGTCTATAAAGCAATTCAATGAAGTCACGGATCCTAGTTATATTCTAAGCTATGAAGAGTGGTCTGGCTTATTTAACAGCAACCCAGATCAAAGCCTGTACTATAATTTATATCTTGATGGTATCATCGTCATTATAACTGTCGATAGGACAGAAATTAACGAGATCGGACAAGAGCAGTATATGCTTAGGTTTGCGTTTAACACTGCTGGATATACTGGTGTCAATCTTATAGAAGGCGGCTCTAAACTTGAAGGAGCCGCCTTAAAACAAGCCTATGAGGACATGATTAAACTGTCTTTAACTAGTAGATTAAAGAAAGAGCTTGATTTGCAAGAACAGGGCTATACTATCGATGAAAGTTATGAGACCCCTGATTTTTGGGAGTATATGAAATAGTCTGAAGTTGAATACAAACCTAAGACTATTTTATAAAATAATGCCTAGCCAAATCAGCCTACTGGTTTACACCTACCAAAAAATATAACTGAGCCTATCTTAAGAAAAGCCAGCTCATGCCAGACTAACTAAACAACAACTGGGGTGAGGTGATTTGGCAATTTGATGGTGAGTAAGGTTAGTCTTTTATTATTTTACTTAAGCCACTTTCGGGTGGTTTTTTTATTATTTCCTTACAACCCAGCCACAAACCCATGCGCAATCTGGACAGCATAACTATCAACACCACACCCCGACTCTCACCCAAACGGCATTGGGTGGTCAGCATCTGGCTGAACGTTTAACACAATTGGCAACGGGTAATGTTGCTGTCGTTTTTAAAAACGCTTGGGAGAATCTTGATACTTTAGTTCATGAAATTGGCCATAGTTTATCATTGCCTCATATATTTGAGCCCCACTCTGCCAACCAATATAAGTTCTATCAAAGCTTTAGTGATAAAGTGATGGATTACACTTGGCAAGCCATTAGTAAAAGAACAAATAGCAAAAAGCAAAAAGCAAAAAGCAAAAAGCGTATGTCATTCACTAGATATCAATGGTATAAAATGCAAAAAGATACGAGAATTTACAGGATAGATTATGAAATTATTAAGATTTTTTATTATTACCTTATTATTTAGTCCCTCATTACTAGCTTGTGATAACAAATCAGCTGAAATCAAAGGCATAGAGCAAAATAAAAGCACTAACAACACTGTTTCAAATACAGATAATGTATCAACCAATCAACAGTATCCAGCAATAGATGGAGATATAGACGAAATAGAAAATAATTTTTTCGTTGATTGGGAGCCAAGAGTAACAAGTACGCCGGCAAAGCAATCCCAGACACGCTTTTCTTTGCCACAATTAAATACAGAGAAGTTAAAGACCTCATTCTATGATGATATGCAAGTTGAAAAAATTGAGGGGGAAAATATAAATGAAGACCTTAATAGCTTTTATGGTTTAGTTCAATATTCCGATAATACTTTTATTCATTATTCTTTTGAGAAAGAAAAAGATCAATATTTTGGCAAACTATTTTACGTAGCAGTACCTCAAAAACCTACTGAAGCTTTTAGTAATTTTCAGAAAAATATTATCTATAAGATGATAGATGTAAGTGGTGCAGATAACCCTCCTCAGTTCTTCCAAGAATTGCTAGATAGTCCAAAGATTATAAAATATACAGAATGTGTTGTGCAGCAGAAACAATCTAAATACGTTATGGTAGAGATGATCTTTTGCGAAGATGATGACAGAACTGATATATCTTTATATAACCCAGAATTAAAATAGAAGCAATTAATAAGCAATACTAAACGCAAGGCAAGCAAACATGAATTAGCAAGGACAGGTCGCCATATTATAAATATGTATCAATGATTTACAATGTGGCTTATCCCGAATTCAGGTTAAAAAACAAACGCTCACGTTAGACACCCCTGCTGCATTTGCGCCCGTGACAGATACCGAGACCATCGATGAAGCGACTGTCGTAGCAAACAGTCATCAAAGCCATCATAGCCATCATAGCGTCTATCGTGCAGTCACCCATGCCACTGCACACTACCTCGTGTCTTAGAGTCACCCCTAAGCACGCTTCAAGCGCAAAGCATTCAATACCACAAACAATGAGCTGAGTGACATACCAATAGCAGCGAGCCATGGTGGCACGTAGCCTAACGCTGCTGGTATCAACACAATACTGTTGTATACCAGTGCCCAGCGAAAGTTTTGTTTGATGATACGCTCTGTTTTATCAGCGATACGTTTGGCCGCAGTAATAGCTTCTATTTGACCATTTAAGATAATACTATCGCTCGATACTTGCGCCAAATCTGCCGCGCCAGCAATCGAGGTCGAGACATCTGCCGCTGCCAGTACGGGTGCATCATTGATACCGTCACCAACCATCAGCACTACTGCACCTTCAGACTGCAATTTTTGAATATGGTTGACCTTATCGGTTGGTGATAAACCATTATAGGCAGACTCCATACCCAAACCTTTCGCCATTACTAACGCTTGCGGACTTGGATCACCAGTTAGCATCACAGACTCAATGCCTAGTGCTTTCAGTGTATCAAGCATCGACTTGGCACTGTCACGCACCTTGTCATTAAAGTAAAAACACGCCAGCGCCTGCCAATCGTCTGAATCGTTATTTTGACGAGACAAGACTACCGCTGAGCTGGCTCGTTGCGCTACTAAATCAATGGTTATATCATTATTTGCACTAGCATCATTGGTGTTGTCTAAGGCAAAATCCACATGACCAATTCGATATAACACACCATCGATCATTGCTTCTACCCCACCCGCTGGATAATGCTGTAGTGCTTGCGTGGCTGGCAGGTGCAATTGATAAGCCGCAGTAAGCAATGCATGGGCAATTGGGTGCCGACTACCCACTTCTAGAGCAGCGGCGATGGCTAAGACTTTATCTTTTTGGTCAGCTAATACTAAACCTTCTGTCTCTTTTTGACTCAGAGGATCAGTTAATTCGATATTGAGTAAATTCGGCTTACCATAAGTCAGCGTACCTGTTTTATCAAAGGCCACATGAGTAATCTCAGCGAGCGTTTGCAGCGTATGCCCACGCGTCGTTAAAAATCCATAGCTCGCCAACCGATTCGTCGATACCGTCAGGGCAATAGGTGTCGCCAAAGACAAGGCACAAGGACAAGTTGCAACTAATACTGCGACGGTAGCCCAAACAGCTTGGCTTGGATCAACGATATACCAACCAATAAACACCAAGACGGACAATACTAGAATGCGCGCCACAAACCAACGTGCCAGCTTATCTGCCTGCTGTGCCAGTTTTGGCTTTTCACTCATGGCGCGGTTCATGAGTCTATCTATCAAGCCTATCTGGCTATCTTCTGGCAATGCGGTGACCAGCATCTCAAATGGCTGACTGTCATTTTGCGCACCACCAACGATATAGTCGCCTTGGGTCTTGATAATCAAGTCGCCCTCACCCGTCAGCAGGCTTTGCGAGACTGTGGCGGTTGGACTGAGCAAAATACCATCACTGATAATTTCAGATCCCGCTTCTACCATGATGATGTCACCCACTTGCAAGCTATGAGCGGTCACCATTTTTTTGTCTTGTGTACTATTTTTATCTTCGACGCTGACGCCTGTTGTTGGCTCTGGTTTTGATTCTTGTTTTGATAAAGAGAATCGCTGATTACGCGATTGCTGCCAGTCTTGGGCAATACGTGCGGTTAACTCATGAACATTATCATCTATGCTCTTCATAAAATTAGGCATAGCACTTGATAGTTTTTGGTTGCTTATAGGGTCCACATTCACATTATCACGTGAAATATCAGCAGTGCCATCTTCTGACTTATTAGCCGTTTCATTGAGCATATTCTGCGAAATCTGTTGCAAAATACGCTCAGCAGCTTCTTTATCTTCCGCAACTTTTTGCACCAACACCGGTTCAACCACCACCAAATCATTGGCCATAGTCGCAGCTTTTAGGCGAGCATTATGCTCGATGTAACGGCCTGCTAATAAGAAGAAAATAAACATGCTGACCGAATCGTAATACGTTTCCCCTTGCCCAGTAATCGTGGCATATAGACTGGCGAAAAAAGTCACAATTAGCGCAATACTGACAGGCACATCCATATTAACTTGGCGGGCGCGAACCGCTGACCATGCTGATGTAAAAAACGGTAGTCCAGCATAAAAGAATACAGGCGTACTGACGAACAATGAGACCCAACGTAGAAAATCACGCTGCAATATCAGCATGTCACTATATTCACCAAAATATAGCGCCACGGCATACATCATTGCTTGCATCGAACCCAATGCAGCAATACCAAGGCGCAGCAGCATTTGATTAGTATGGCGTGCCAGCATGGCCTCATGCGTGTCTTGACGATAAGGCTTGGCTTCATAGCCGATTTCATTGATAACGGCTAGAATACGGCTAATCGGTAGCTTGTCTTCGTTCCAAATCACCCGCATACGTTGGTTGGTCAAATTCACCTGACATTTACTGATACCATCCAACTCGTCGAGACGTGATTCAATCAACCACGTACACGCCGCACAACGCAGATTATTGACAGACAACTCTGCCACCGACATACCATCCTGCGCATACACAAACTGCTGCTTTATCTCGTCATGATCATAAGCCTCAAGGCGAGTCATTTGAGTAGGCAAGCTTGCCGTACGACTAATCTCCGAGCGATCCAGATAATATTGCTCAAGCCCTGCCTCTACGATACTCTGCGCTGCCAACTGACAGCCCATACAGCACATCTCACGTGATTGACCCAGTATCTCGGCATAGAATGGCGGCTGCGGTACAGGATCGCCGCAATGAAAGCAATCGCCCGCAAGTGGCAGCACTAGACCTTCAATGATCGAGTTGTCTTCATAATGATGGTTTGGGGTAGAGGCTATTGATGGAGGGACACTAGACATAATCGCGCTTACTTCCTTTAGACAGGTTTGCTCGAACCCTATTCGTTTCAAGTTCGTTTCAAGTAAATTCGCTTCGCGGGCAGCTTGCTATTGTTAACGGTACTCAATGCCTAGGTTATAGAACCAAATAAAACAGTAACTCTAGAAGTCTCTTGGCGTTGCTAGCATAAAGTAACACGCAACAATAACAGCGGATAATTCATAAAAAACACATCGTTGTAGCAAGATTAAATTGCTATCGTGAACGACTATTCTATATGGCATCTATAAAAGCAATTAAAAGCTCTTGATGCGTTTATATTCATGTGAATATTTTAATAAAGATTATACTATAAGCAAATGCTGTAAGCAGTCTCAATGCTCATAGTTTAATACCAATGAATGCTAACTTTGACGATGATAGATTGAAAAATTTGTCATTTTGCGTCATTATGAAGCAGTTTTTTATCCCAAAATGGTGCGATATCAGTGCAAAAATCCAATTCCAAGCTACCAAATACCCAGTTACCACAGTCTGCTAGGCCTATTGTCAGCACGCTACCATCACAGCAGCGCGGCTTGGTATTTAGTAGTCTTATATTAATTGTCATTATCGCGGGTATGGTGCTGCTCGCGCTATACTTAATCAAACTTGATCGTACCATTACCCATAAGTTTGAGGGTAAGCGCTGGGATATTCCTGCCAAAGTATACTCACAGCCACTTGAGTTATATCAAGGTGCTAGTGTTGATACAGATACGATGAAAACTTGGCTAGAACTGCTTAATTATCAAAGCAACAAAGCTTATGATCGCACTGGCACTTATCATAAATCAGGTAATACCTACTTTATCCATACGCGTGGCTTTACTTATAGCGCCAATGATGTGGACAAAGAGCAAGTCATCAAAATGACTATTAATGGTAATAAGATTTCATCGGTACAGAGCACCTTACCTGCCAAGAGTGGCATCATTCGCTTAGAGCCTGTCAACATTGGCGGTATTTACCCAGACAGCAATGAAGATCGTATGGTCGTCTCATTAGATGACGTGCCACAGCCACTCATCGACGCGTTGATCGCCACGGAAGACCGTGCGTTTTACGAGCACAAAGGGGTATCTGTACGCGGTATTGCACGCGCCGTAATAAATAACTTTTCTGGTGGCTCTAGACAGGGCGGCTCGACCATTACTCAGCAGTTGATCAAAAACTTCTATCTCAACTCAGACCGTACGCTGAAACGCAAAGCCAACGAAGCATTAATGGCTGTACTACTTGAATTGCATTACAGCAAAGACGAAATTCTACAGACCTATCTAAACGAGATTTACTTAGGTCAGAATGGTAAGCGCTCTATTAATGGTTTTGGCTTGGCCTCACAGTTTTATTTTGGCAAACCACTCAAAGAGCTACGCTTAGATCAGCAAGCCATGCTTGTGGGTATGGCAAAAGGCCCAAGTATCTATAATCCACGTCGCAACCCAAATGACTCAAAAGAACGCCGTAACATTGTCCTTGGTAATATGCTGGCCGTAGAGTCACTTAGCCAAGAAGACTATGATAAAGCGATCGAACGACCGCTCGATATCGTTGAAAAACCTGTTGAGGGTAAGAGCCAGTTCCCTGACTTTTTGGATATCGTCAAACGTGAACTGAACACTGTTTATTATTCTGATGACCTCAAAAACGAAGGTCTCACTATTATCAGTACGTTAGACCCTATTGCGCAGTTGGCAGCAGACAAGGCCGTTGATAAAAAACTGGGTGAACTACGTCGCAAGAGCAGCAAAACCAAAGATTTACAAGGTGCTCTAGTGAGTGCCAATCCTGAAACTGGCGAGCTGGTATCTGTGGTCGGTAGTGGTAGTGAGTTTACAGGCTTTAACCGCGCCGTTGATGCCAAGCGTCAAGTCGGCTCATTATTAAAGCCGGTCATTTATATGACCGCGCTTGAAAGCGGTCGCTACAATCTCGCAAGCTCGGTAGATGACTCACCAATTACGGTAAATTTAAGTGACGGTACTAAATGGAACCCGAAAAACTACGACAATCGTGATCATGGTTATGTACCGTTTACCACTGCGCTATCACAGTCATATAACCAAGCGGCGGTACGCTTGGGCATGGAGTTTGGGATTGATACCTTTGCCAAACAGTTGAAGCGTATGGGTGTAAAAGAAGACATACCACCATATCCTTCAGCACTGCTAGGCTCTGTCAATCTTAGCCCGATGGATATGCTTGGCGTATACCAAGTCTTTGCGACTGGTGGCTTTCGCACCCCTATTCATAGTATTCGTACGGTGATAGATGATCGCGGCCGTATCTTGCAGCGTACTGGACTCAATACTCAGCGCAGCATCCCGCCTGAGACCAATTACCTCACAAATTACGCGCTACAGCAAGTGGTCGCAACTGGTTCTGCTAAACGTGCAAAATCACTTGGTAGCAATTTAAACTTGGCGGGCAAAACAGGTACCACAAACGACTTTCGAGATGCTTGGTTTGCCGGTTATAGTGGCAACTACGTCAGTGTGGTTTGGGTTGGTCGTGATGATAACAAACCTATCGGTCTAAGCGGTGGTAGTGGTGCATTACCAGTTTGGGTTGATTATATGGATCGTCTCAAGCTGACACCTGTGTCATTACCAGAGCCTGAAGGCATTGAATGGTTATGGTTAGAGAACAACTCAGGTAAGCTCTCTAATGAGCGTTGTACTGATGCCCGTTATCTGCCAGTACTGTCAGCACATCTACCAGAAGAAGCCAGCAGTTGTGCGCTTGGTCTATATCAGCAAGACCGTGCACGCGAGCAGTCACAACTGCAAAATCAACAAGGTAACTTTGAGATTCCAAATGGTGAAGCCGTTGATACCGATAGCCAAGAAAATAGTGATGAGCAAGATGAAAACGATGCCGATACTTGGTATGATCGTGCCGTTGAATGGTTCTAACATTGCTTTTAAACATTACAAAAGGTCTCAACATGTTGTTATTTCTGAAGCACGCTACATCAGTCAAGCCAGCCGTTATTGGTAGTCCTAAAAGGCCTACCTCAGCCAATGCTATACTGGTAACCAGCGCACTTATCAGCATGTTGGGTTTGAGCGCTTGTCAGACTGCGCCGACTACGATGACGACAGCCCCTTCTCAAACTGTCCCATCGTCACAAATGCCTGATACATCTGCGACTACTGAGACTCAGGCCCCTACCTATGAAGAGGATGCTGATAGCGACTATCCTATCGAGCCTGACAGCAGTTCCGTTGAATCGACAAATCCACTGACGCAAGAGTCTCCGGTGTTTGTACCATCCAACCCTATACCGACTCAGCCTGACACCGTCTTCGTTATTCCTTCTCGTGAAGAATACGTAGTCCCTGAGCCCTCTATACCGTCACATAGCGAACTGTTGGAACGTGCTAGGAGCAACTCGCAGCAACGAACGCAACAAGCGACCAGTAACAATAGTAACTTGCCAGCGTTTCGCAGTTTAATGCAGACAGGTGTCAATCAGCTCAAAACAGGTCAATTGACCAATGCTGAAAGCAGCTTTACCCGTGCACAGCGCCTAGCACCCAAATCATCAGCAGTATATTTCTATTTAGCACAAGTGGCATTGAAAAAGAACCAACCTCGTAAAGCAGAAGCAATGGCACGCCGTGGTCTTAGTGTCTCTCAAGACGCCAATCGCAGACGCGCGCTATGGCAAATCATTTTGCAATCAGGACAGGCACAAGGTAACTCACGTGTCGTCAGTGAGGCAAAACAAGCATTACGTTAATATCAAAACATATCTAAGTGAATAGATGCCAAGTTTATAGCTTTGTAATCTATTCACTTTTTATATTCTACACCCCATCATTTATCCAAAATATACATTTAATTTAGCTTAAGGTTATCGTTATGGCATGGCAACAACTACATTTACAATGTGAAAAAGCAAACGTCGATTTGGCTGAGGCGCTACTACTAGAGGCAGGTGCACTGTCTATTGCCTTAGATGATGCAGGTGACCAGCCTTTGTTTGAGCCATTACCTGGTGAGTCGCCTCTATGGGACGAAGTTATCCTAACAGGGCTGTTTGATGCGACGACTGATGCTGGCAACCGTCAGGCTGTCGAGCAGTTGAGTCATGAAATTGCCGCTCAAGTACAAGCCACCCGTGTTTGGCTGAGTGCTGTCGATGACAAAGACTGGGAACGCGAATGGATGAGTAACTACCACCCTATCGAATGTGCCAATAATCTATGGATCGTACCCAATTGGCTAACACCACCGAACCCTGACGCGACCAATATTATTATGGATCCTGGACTGGCCTTTGGTACTGGCTATCATGCGACCACGCGCTTATGTCTAGATTGGCTAACAGAGCAAGATTTAAAAGATAAAGTGGTCATTGATTATGGTTGTGGCTCAGGTATTTTGGGCATTGCTGCTTTACTATTGGGTGCACGCCAAGTCTATGCAGTTGATATCGATCCACAAGCGGTATTGGCAACCAATCAAAATGCAGAACGCAATGATGTTGGTGACCGTCTACAAGCATTCTTGCCAGAAGATTTTACAGATTACTGTTCACAGAATTCTGTCTTGCCAGTAGACGTTATCGTCGCAAATATCTTGGCAAAACCATTAATTGGCTTAGCCCCTTATTTTGCGACTTTAATCACGCAAAAAGGTAGAATCGTACTAGCAGGCTTGATAGAGTCGCAAACTGACCAAGTCACTGATGCTTATCAGCCTTATTTTGCTCTTGATGCAAAACATGCTTTTACAGCGCAAGAAGACCAACATTGGCAACGTCTATCTGGTACATTTACAGGCTAGCAACATTTAATTACATCTGTTACGATAGAGGGCAGTCAGATACCCTGTGTTTGACGCCACTCTATCCGTGCTCATGACTCATAGATTTTTAAACGCTTTTGAATGATGGCATTAGCATCATAGGCAGCCTTTATTGAGTGGCTAAGCGGTATTGATAACCATATTTTTTTGGATTCGACCCTATGACTACGCCAATACAGACCCAGTGCCCTCATTGCAAAAATTGCTTGAAAATACAGCAGGATCAGCTCAATAGAGACAATGCAACAGTCATCTGCGATCAATGCCACCAAAGTTTTTTAGTCAACAAACATCTTGTCGTAAACCCTGATGTTTCTAAGATATCAGCCTCTCCAGTAGAGACAGCAACGACCCAAAAAAAGGATATGTCGACTCCACATAACCACTCTGCACAAACATCTAAAATCAATAATAAAAACAGCTCAGATAACACTAAATCAGCACTCAAGAAACCACCTTCAAAAAAAATCTCCTCTGACATACTAATCCATGATGACATGGATACCTATGAGCCAGACGACACCTCTTTAGAATATGATTCTCTAGACAGTATGGATGCGTGGTTGGATCAAATAAACGAGACCAATTATACTTCAACAGTATCTGATGAACCGTCAAACACCACCTCTAAAACAACCAGTAAAAGCATCAGTTCAGCCGTCTCTAATGATATTCACGCTAATATCGATGATACGACTGACAACTCATGGCTCGAAAAGCTTCTTAAAGATCAAAACAAAAGCGAAGACATACTACAAGACGAAACAGACTTATCACGACTGTTACTCGATATGGGCGTACCACTTAAAGACGAAGACAAATCCATTGATGAGCGTGTGAGAAAGTCTCAAGAGCAATTTATACCAACGCCGAGGAAACGTTCAGCAGCATCGTTACTATGGATACTCGGGTGTTTAGTGTTGGCACTATTACTCTTTGCACAATATGTCATCTTTAACTTAGAGACCTTAGTAAAAACCCCTGCTCATGCTGAAAAACTCCAAGCAATATGTTCAGCTATTTCGTGTAGCTTACCCAGTGCTGATATAAATGCGCTGACGCTCACCAATACCAATCATAGATCCAGCAAAATAAAAATGACGGGTAAATTTAGCGATATAAGCGCTACATTAAATAATCAAAGTGCAAGCACTCAGCTATATCCAAATGTTAAAGTCAGCGTCTATGGTAGCAATGAGCTAATCGGTGAGTTTATTGCTACACCAGCTGACTACCTATTAAGTAAGCAAAGCCAACTGGCTGCAGACAGTAACCGTCAGATACTCTTTACTATACCCGTTGCAAATACACAAATCCGCGATGTTAGCATCAGCCCCTTGTACTAAGTTTTGAGCTAAATTGAAGCTTATAACATTGAGTTAATGCTTATCAGTCAGAGAAGTTTGTATTCATACTATTGAGAATAAGCTTTCGTAAATAGCGTCAATGCTAAGATAACTGCCAATATATCAGCGCTAGACGACATTAATTTGATATAATACCCACAATATCTTATGGTTTGATTCTCCCTAATCCCAAGGACATTATCTTATGGCGCCTCATGCACAGCATTATGCCAATCATTTTGCTACAAGCTCTGAGCATCCTGCCGATTATAATAAAGAAAACTACCCTCAGCCGACTCACCACTTTAATGCGTCAGTAGACAGCTATGCGAGTAATACGCATGAGCCGCTACGAGTACATGTTGAGCGTGTGGTACGACAGTATTTTGCGATGCTAGGCGATGAGACACCCACCGACTTATACGAGCTCATCCTAAAACAAATAGAAGAACCGCTCTTATCTGTCGTCCTTGAAAAAACTCGGGGCAATCAAACCAAATGTGCGCAAATCCTAGGTCTAAACCGTGGCACTTTACGCAAAAAACTCAAAACTTATGACTTAATGTAGCCCTTGCTCTATGAGCGCACTTATCTTTAACAACCATCATTATGCATGGCAATTGAATATTCATGACATTATCCATTGTGATACTGTTTGCAATAATTGTCTTCATCACCTTGCCAGACGTTTACGTCAGGCTTTTTTTATGGAAGTTTTTTTATGAGTACTACCCCACTTGCATTGTTATCGGTCTCCGATAAATCTAATATCGTTGAATTTGCTCAAGGCCTTATTAAAGCGGGCTTTGGCTTACTTTCTACTGGCGGTACTTATCGGTTACTCACAGAAAATAACGTTGATGTGACAGAGGTATCAGACTATACCGGTTTCCCTGAAATGATGGACGGCCGTGTCAAAACACTACACCCTAAAATTCATGGTGGTATCTTGGGACGCCGTGGTAAAGACGATGCTGTCATGAGTGAGCACGCGATTGACCGTATTGATTTGGTGGTGGTGAATTTATATCCGTTTGCTGAAACCATTGCTCGTGCTGATGTCACGATGAACGATGCTATCGAAAACATCGATATCGGCGGCCCTACCATGGTTCGTTCAGCTGCCAAAAATCATGCCCATGTGGGTATCGTGACTGATCCGGCTGATTATGACCGCATCCTTACCGCTTTAGGTGATGGTACCGCATTGACAACGGCTCTACGCTACGACTTGGCAGTGAAGGCTTTTGAACATACGGCACAGTACGACGGGATGATTGCCAACTTCTTAGGCAGCCGTGTGAACGAAAACCAAGAAGCAGAAAACTTCTCACGTACATTCAATGTACAGCTTGAAAAAGTCCAAGACCTACGCTACGGTGAAAACCCACATCAAAACGCTGCTTTCTATATCGAAAATCAGCCACTAAAGAGCCAACAAGCTTCTATAGCAACGGCTAAGCAGCTACAAGGTAAGGCACTGTCTTATAACAACATCGCTGACACTGATGCCGCCCTTGAGTGTGTCAAAGCCTTTAGTACGCCTGCCTGCGTTATCGTCAAGCATGCAAACCCTTGTGGCGTCGCAGTTGATAATGACCAAGTAGCGGCTTATAACACAGCCTTTAGCACTGATCCTGAATCTTCTTTCGGTGGTATCATTGCCTTTAACCGCCCATTGACGCTTGCAGCAGCAAAAGCCATTATCGACAACCAATTTGTAGAAGTGATTATTGCACCTAGTATCGAAGACGGTGTGCTTGAAGCAACTGCTGCTAAGAAAAACGTACGTGTATTGGTATGCGGCGAGCTACCAGCACCAGATCAACGCGATATCCAGCTAGACTATAAACGCGTTAATGGTGGTCTATTGGTACAAGAGCAAGATCTTGGTTTGATTACCGCCAATGATCTAAAAATCGTTACTGATGTACAACCAACTGAAGCACAGATTGCAGATCTACTGTTCAGCTGGAACGTAGCAAAATACGTCAAATCTAATGCCATCGTCTATGCCAAAGGGCAACGCACTATCGGTGTTGGCGCAGGTCAGATGAGCCGCGTTAACTCAGCTCGTATCGCTGCCATCAAAGCAGAGCACGCTGGACTAGCGACTGAAGGCGCTGTTATGGCGTCAGACGCGTTCTTCCCGTTCCGTGATGGTATCGATAACGCTGCTGCAGTAGGCATCTCTGCTATTATCCAGCCAGGTGGCTCTATGCGTGATGACGAAACTATCGCTGCAGCCAATGAGCATGGCATTGCAATGGTCTTTACTGGTATGCGCCATTTCCGCCATTAAACTGTCTGGTATCACTTTGAAAACTGGCATTAATAGCCGTACTAAATTGCATACTGCTGTTAATGCTACATTCTTATGATTATGATAAAAACAATAGCCATTAAAAAAGCCACTATAGATAGTGGCTTTTTTATACGTCAAATTTAATAAGGGTATTTAGAAAAGTGCGATTTAACAAGTTTGTTATATTTCACTTAATATTCTTATTTCAACACTGTTATCTCTAACGCCCTTGCGCATTTGACATATTGGCTTCATTAATCTCAACTTTATACACCAAACGTAGATAATCTAAATAGTCTTGTAGCTGATCTTGACCTAAGTTATCACGAATAATACTAGCCGTTTGCGCTCTTTGCGCATCAGATAATGGAGACTGTGGTTCTGTCTTGATACGATCACCAACCAACAGAGTAGCACCCGTTTCTGTTTCGCTCGCAACAGCAACCACCCCATTATTAGCCGCTTGCTGACTGAAAGCCAATCCACGCTCTTTTTCTGTCAATAGTGTCGTTTGACGGTTCACTGCACCCAATGACTGAAGGCTGACTGACTGCTTACTAATATCAGCTGACGTTTTAATACCAGCGATCAACGATTTGGCTTCTTTCAATGCCAATGCTGTGGCTTTTTGCTGACGTAGTATCTGGGTAATTCTTGGCGTAGCGGCAGATAAAGCAAGCGTTTTGGTAGGACGATAATTGCTTGGCTGTACCCATACAGTACCGTTACCCACTTCGATACCAGCAGTCACTGCTTGATCTTGAATGGTAAACTCATCAAATGCTTGTTTGATCACCGCAGGTTGTGACAGTACTGATTTATTGTTCTCTTTGCGGTAATCTTTGAGACGCTTCAATGTCACGTTCTCTTGTTGAGCAATGTCTTCAATGCTAAAGCCGTCTGCTGCCATATCATTGATCGCTGTTACTTTATCAGCATACATTTCCTGACGCTTATACTCTGTCGCCTTGGCGGTTAAGTCATCACGCATGCTCTCCAAAGTCGGTATTTTACTACCATTGTCTTCGGTCACCGTAAATATTTGATAGCCAAAGCTGGTCTTGATAGGTGCTGTGATGTCACCCACACTCAACCCCTCTAATGCTTTTTCAACTGCTGTCGCGTCATTGCCGAATACAGAAGGGTTAAAGCGACCGATACTACCACCCGTCTCTCCTGATGGATCATCTGACTCCGATTTAGCCAATGCTACAAATGAGGCCCCTTTGTCTAAACGCGCTTTAACCGTATCTGCTCGCGCCTTAGCATTATCACCTGTCAATAGAATCTGACTAACTTGACGCTCATCGACGATGGCTTGCTCTTGCTTATAAGCTTCATATTGCTGCTGTAGATCTTCTTTTGTAACGTCTGTCACCTGAATGGTTTGAGGGCTGAGTTGCAGATAAGCCAAATCTACCATTGCCGCACTTTTTAGCGTTTCTTTATTGGCATCATAGTAGGCTTGTATGTCATTTTTACTCAATTTCACCTGATCGGTGTAGTCTTGCCAATTAAAGCGATGCAACCAGACGTTGCGCGACTCAAGTTGCAAATCAATCAATTGACTGACCGCTTGCATTGGATACACTGCCGTACCAACGATACTAGCATTAAGCTGATCCAAGCTTAACTGATTGCGAAATTCAGCAAACAACTGATTCTTTGTCATACCGCGCTGACGCAAAAAGTTTGCAAATTGATCGTTAGAAAAATTGCCATCAGCATCCTGAAATACTGCTTCTTGACGCAACAAACGATTAATTGTGTCATCAGAAACCGTCATACCAAGCTTGCCTGCTTGCTGCTCTAGTAGCGTACGATCAATAAGACCTTTTAGGACTTGCTCGTGTAGCACATCCTCATTTAATAGACTGGCATCCTCAACTTGTTCTAATATTTCAGTACGACGGCTATTGACAGCAGACTGGTATTCGGTCAGCCCTACGCTTGCGTCACCTACCTGAGCGACTTGGTTGGGATCGACTCCACCGCCAAAGTAACTTTCGACACCCAATAGAGCGAGCGGCGATAGGCATAAAATCAATAAAATGCGACCTGGCCAGCTTTTTAAGAAATCGCGCAATTTATCCATAGTTATCTCTGCTGTATTAACCTATATTGATGAAAAACCATTGTAATATTAATATGAATATCAATGCTATCTAAGCAGGCAATGGTAAAAGTAAGCGCGCGTGCATTTTATATAGAAGGACAAGACTGACTAAAGCAGCCTAGTTTCAACAACGCATCTATCGCGCGCCCTATGATACGTGATTTTTGGTGTAGACTCAAAATATTCACGTTGTATGATACAAACTATAGCAATAAAAAAAGCACCCAAATATTAGGTGCTTTTTTATAATTTAGAGTATGGCGTTGAACCATGCTATAAATCATCTACTACTTTACTATTGGTAAACGTTATGTTTATTCGTATATTACGTCATGACACAGCGCTTACTGATAATAGTATGGCTTAGTTCAAGCGCTCTTTTAAGTTTTTACCAGCTTTGAAGCTAGGTACTTTGCTTGCAGGGATGCTAAGCTCTTCACCAGTCTTAGGGTTACGGCCAGTACGCGCTTTACGATCTTTTACGCTGAAAGTACCAAAACCAACTAATGAGATGCTATCGCCAGCTTCTAGCGCTTCACCAACACTTTCCATAACAGCATTCAATGCATCACCAGCTTGGGTTTTGTTTAGACCACTTTTGTCTGCGATGCTATCAATTAATTCTGACTTATTCATAAAATTTCCTTCAAGTTTAAGGGGGATAATAAACGCTCACGCCAAGCATTGTAACGCTCTCATAGCATTTAAGCAATAAAAACTGCCTGCCTGACGTATTAACAGGTCTCGCTTTGTTATCGTCTTTATATCAAGGCAGCATAAGGAGCGCAAGCGATTTTACATATTTTTGTTCACTACACTACGTATTTGACACTCAATGTTACGCAAAGTATCTGCAACGGTTCTATCAAGGCACAAGGTTCAACTAATGTGACCTTATCTTAAAGATACACCTATATGTTATCTTATCGTTTAGCGCTGGTCAGGTCACATTAATGCACCATCAGTCACAAACACTCGTGTCTTTATTGCCTAACAAATTGTAAAGTAATAATTGACCCACTGACAGAAACTAGCGTTACTTTTTATTATAAAGGCGTTACTATAAGCAAAATATTACTGCACATTTTGCGTCGATTTTGACCCTTGATTGTCTTTTGCCTATAATTTGCCAAATAAAAAAACGGATTATTTACATGAAGCGTTCTACGTTGTCTCACTCTTTTTCTAATATCATTCTGGTGTTCATCGAGTCGGCGCTGACATTACTGTTACGTTTAGATCCTGAACTGCGTAGAGCTGCTTATCCACTTGCCAAGCAAGACACTGTTGTGGCATTGCGTTTGTACTTGCCGCATGTTGAAATTTTTGCCACTTTTAGTACCAAAGGCGTATTGTTAGATGCTCAGCTACCTATCGACCGTAGCGAACCTGATGTCATCATCAATGCCTACAGCCTTCAGGTTATCAATGCCATCACCACTCACGACAGCGAAACGACTGAAAAGTTACAAATGCGCGGTGAGTCTGTGCAAGTACAATTGGTCAAGCAATTCATCATGCAACTCGGTTTGGGTAGCTTGATTCAAGGCTTGATCAAAAAGATAAAAGGTGGCAAAGGTAAGTCTAAGCCAACTGAAGCTGACCTAGCAGAAAAAAAGGAAAACTATAAGTTACGTATTAAAGAACAACAAACTCAGATAAACACCCTTACTATCAAAAATCGTGAGCTTGAAACCACCGTAAAAGAATTACAGAGCAAGCAAAAGATGCTTGTTATTGTGACGATCGCTGCTCTTGCCATTATGATTGGTACTATCATTGCGTTATTAATGAATTAATCTTAACGGCATATCATAATTTAGAACGATGGCTTAATAAAAAGCGGCTGATATCCATTACAGGATATCAGCCGCTTTTTGCTTCTTAACTACCTCGATACTCAATCATTTCAATAATTAGTCACTTCAATACTTAGTCCATTCAACATAGTACGCACACAAACTTACAATCTTCTGTTTCTCAGCACGTTCAAAATCTCTAAGCATAATCTCTATAGTCACCACCACTAAACGGTTTTATGACCGCTTCTAAATACCATTGTTTTTATCAATCATAGTAATAAGCTAGATTAACCATTCAACCACACTTTAATCTTGACTAAATTACTCGGGATTAAGTATAATTGGTCCAATCGTTGCACACATCGGGTCAATCATCTGTTGTTTAATAACGATAAGACACAACTTAGCTGCCCTATGATTTATATCCGTGACTTGTATATTTATACGAATTATCGCAAATATCATCTCGCTAAGATCGTTGTTAACTAAAATGACATAACAGTTTGGAGATAACACATGCGTTTGACTACTCGAGGCAGGTATGCCGTTACTGCGTTACTAGATTTGGCACTACAAACCAGCCAACAAGAAAGTGCGGTATCCTTATCTGATATAGCCAAACGGCAATCAATCTCTATCTCTTATCTTGAGCAATTATTTTCCAAACTTCGCAAACGTGGGCTCGTTACTAGTATTCGCGGTGCAGCCGGTGGTTATCATTTGGCTAAACCATTGGATCAGATAGATGTGATGAGCATCATATCTGCCGTCGATGAGTCTGTGAATGCGATGCAGTGTGAAGGACGTGGTGATTGCCAAGGTGGTACAATGTGTTTAACCCATGATTTATGGTGTGCACTGTCAAATCATATCGAACAGTACTTGAATAATATAACATTAGCACAATTATTAGACATGGAAAACGTGCAGTCAGTTTCCGAACGTCAGCATAGCTCTACTAAAGAGATTTCCATAAAAGACATCAATACTATTACTCTATCGAACAGCGAGGCAAACCCAGCATGAGCCAACATAACAACCTTATATACTTAGATTATGCCGCCACTACCCCAGTTGCTAAATCAGTAGCTGCTAAGATGAGCGAGTATCTGACGGTAGATGGCGTCTTTGGCAACCCAGCCTCGCGCTCACACGGTTACGGCTGGCAAGCAGAAGAAGCAGTAGAGACAGCGCGTCAACAAGTGGCTGAAGTTATTAACGCTGATCCACGCGAAATCGTCTTTACCTCTGGTGCTACTGAGTCTGACAACCTAGCTATTAAAGGTGCTGCACATTTTTACCAGTCTCGTGGTAAGCACATTATTACCAGTAAAATTGAACACAAAGCGGTACTAGATACCTGCCGTGAGCTTGAGCAAGAAGGGTTTGAGATCACTTATCTTGAGCCACAACCAAGCACTGGGCTAATCTTGCCAGAACAAGTTAAAGAAGCGCTACGTGAGGATACAATCCTAGTATCACTTATGATGGTTAACAATGAGCTTGGTACGCTTACTGATGTAACAGCGATTGGTGAAATCACTCGCGAAGCTGGTGTGGTCTTCCATGTGGATGGCGCGCAATCAGTGGGTAAAGTATTGATCGACCTTGCAGAAATGAAAATCGACTTGATGAGCTTCTCAGGTCATAAAGCCTACGGTCCTAAAGGTATCGGTGCTTTGTTTGTTAGCCGCAAACCACGTATTCGTCTAAAAGCTGAGCAACATGGCGGTGGTCATGAGCGTGGCATGCGTTCAGGTACTTTGCCTACGCATCAAATCGTTGGCCTTGGCGCAGCATTTGCTCTAGCCAATGACAGCTACAAAGAAGACAATGCCCATGCAGCGAAACTACGCCAAAAGCTGTGGGATGGTCTACAAGATATTGAAGAGATTTACTTAAACGGCGACTTAGAGCATAGCGTTCCTAACATTGTGAACATCAGCTTTAACTTCGTTGAAGGTGAGTCACTCATGATGTCGCTTAAAGACTTGGCTGTCTCATCAGGCTCGGCCTGTACATCAGCGACGCTTGAGCCATCATATGTATTACGTGCTATTGGCCGTCCAGATGAATTGGCACATAGCTCTATCCGCTTTAGCTTTGGTCGTTATACGACTGAAGAAGATATCAACACCGTTATCAAGCAAATGCATGAAGCCGTTGACAAATTACGTGCCCTATCACCACTTTGGGATATGTACCAAGATGGCGTTGATTTAGATTCAGTCGAATGGGCTGAGCACTAAAATTACCAAAAACGAAGATATGGCTATCGAACATAGCCATTAACCGATTGATCAGACAATTACGATTAAGTGTTTGACCCCAATTATCAATGAGTAGCAGCGTTCAAATCAATCAGCTACTACTCATTATCTAACTAGGAGAAAACCCCATGGCCTATAGCGACCAAGTTATTGATCATTACGAAAACCCACGCAACGTTGGCAACCTTGATAAAAACGCCAAAAATGTTGGTACCGGTATGGTCGGTGCTCCAGCATGTGGTGATGTGATGCGTCTACAAATCCAAGTCGATGATAACGGTATTATCGAAGATGCACGCTTTAAAACTTATGGCTGCGGTTCAGCTATTGCTTCAAGCTCACTTGTTACTGAGTGGCTAAAAGGCAAGAGCCTAGACCAAGCTGGCGAAATCAAGAACAGTCACATTGCTGAAGAATTGGCATTACCACCAGTAAAAGTGCATTGCTCTGTACTTGCAGAAGATGCTATTAAAGCCGCTATTAGCGACTATAAAGGTAAGCATGGCGTAGCAGCAGCAACTGAAGAAGCTGTTATCTAAGGCTAAACCTACTAGCCTAGCACTGTGTGGTATTAGCAGCGCTATAGTAGCAACACGTTAAACAGCTGCTGATGCTAAAAAGGTGACAATGACACTTATGTAATTGTCACCTTTTATTTTCTAAGAGCCGCTAGCATATTATCTTGGCAATCTCGTAATTTCAGTTGCCAGTCTATACAGATTTTTTTATTGATATTTATAATTAATAGTCAATGGGAGTTGGCATGATTGAAATGACAGAACGCGCCGCTCAGCATGTTCGAGACTTTTTGGACAATCGCGGCAAAGGTGAAGGCATTCGAGTTGGTATCCGCACAGCGGGATGCTCAGGTCTAGCTTATGTTTTAGAGTTTGTAGATACACCTGACGAAAATGACACACGTTATGAAAGCCGAGACGTTAGCATCTTTATCGATCCTAAAAGCTTGGTATATTTAGATGGTTTGTTGATGGACTATGAAAAAGAAGGTCTTAACGAAGGCTTTAAGTTCAGTAACCCTAATCAAAAAGGCGAATGTGGTTGCGGTGAGTCATTTACGGTTTAATGACCTAAACCTTCCAACATTTACGCTCGAAAAACATTAAACAGTCTACGCTACAATCCGGATTATAGACTCAGTAATAGAGTATCAACAGACAGACATTTCAAACAAATAAAAAGCAAGGCGTATGATATGACAGACATCACACCAGAAGCACAGTTTGATAACTTCTTTGCTTTATTTGAGCAACCAGTACAATTTGAAGTCAATCAAGACAGTCTCGATCAACATCTACGTCTGCTACAAAAACGTTATCACCCTGATAACGTTGCTAAAAACCAGGCTGACATTGCTCAAGCACAACTACAGTCTGAAAAATATTCAGCACTGATCAATCAAGCTTATCAAACGCTTAGCTCGCCTGATAGTCGTGCTAGTTATCTATTAGATATAGCAGATCAAGCTCAAAATCTAGAGCACTCAATCGCAGACTTAGACTTCTTAGAAGATGCGATGGAAATGCGAATGGATTTGGATGACGCTATTGAAGGCAAAGATCTTCCATCCTTGCAGCAGTTACATCCTCAAATCACAGAGCGTCTCGCAAAACAATCTGAGCGCTTTAGCCATGCTTATGACAGCCAAGATTGGCAAACGGCGATTGATGCGACACAAAAATTGAAGTTTTTGGTCAAGTTAAATGCAGATGTCACGACTGGTCTTGATGACGTTGCAGCTGCGGCGCATTCAGATGACGATGATTTATACGTTTAGATAGCTGTGAACAATTTATTTTATCCAAAGACTAGGTTTTAGATATTTAGTTAAAAAATATTTGGTTAAAATAGTACCGACTATACCGTATAATCATTTATCCCAAAATTTATTGGCCGTTGTACGACTCTATTTGTATGGTAGAGAACATAGTCGAGACAGTCTAGAATTGATACAAGGCAACCGAACATATATAGCAGTATTAGTTAACACGCCAGGTTAGCGCCGTATTACTTGATAAATACTTTGACTATAATTGTCAGGCTGTCGTAATGCCTATGCTGCACTTACCCCATTTCACTTATTCATTTTATCTTTGAGTTATTTTATGTCTTTAATGCAAATTGCCGAACCCAATCAAAGTGCCCAACCTCACCAGCATCGTTTTGGTTTAGGAATCGATCTTGGCACCACACGCTCGTTGGTCGCTGTGGTACGTTCAGGCAAGGCGCAAGTATTAGAAGCAAATACCAGCACTGATACCTTGTTACCGTCTGTTGTTTATTACCCAAGCACTGGCAAGCCATTGGTTGGTTATGATGCCCTAGCCCACTTAGCGGATGATCCAAAAAATACGATCGTCTCGGCTAAGCGCTTTATGGGTCGTAGCCAAGCGGATATCAAATTTTCTCACCCTTATGAGCTGTCTGGCAATAAAGATGACATGCCAGCTTTTGTCACTGCTCAGGGTGAAGTCTCTCCTGTTGAGGTTTCTGCCCGTATACTAGCGGCGCTTGAGCAACGTGCAGCAAGCGCACTGCCTGAAGATAGTATCGAAGGTGCTGTCATTACCGTACCTGCTTATTTTGATGAAGCACAGCGTCAAGCGACCAAAGATGCGGCTCAAGCGGCTGGTATCAAGGTACTGCGTTTACTGAACGAGCCAACTGCTGCTGCTGTCGCTTATGGTCTTGATCAAGCCACAGAAGCTAGCGAAAAAGAAAGCTACTATTTAATTTACGATTTGGGTGGTGGTACGTTTGATGTCTCTATCTTAAAGCTGACTGACGGCGTCTTTGAAGTACTAGCCACTGGTGGTAACAGTGCACTAGGTGGTGACGATATCGATCGACTAATCACCAATTGGCTCATCAAACAATTGGCTATCGATCCAAAAGATGTCAGTCTTCATGACAAGTCAATACTTGCGCAACAAGCTAAAGCTTATAAGCAAGCACTGACTGATAGTGAACAAGTCGATATCGACATTGTCGTCAATACTCAGTCTTATCAAGGTGTATTGAGCCGTACAGATATCCTGACGATCGTAGAACCTGTTAGCCGCCGTACCTTAAGTGTCTGTGAACAAGTACTGCGTGATGCCAAACTCTCCAGTACTGATTTGGACGAAGTTATCTTGGTTGGCGGTTCAACCCGTATGCCTGCTATTCAGCAAGTCGTGACTGAGTTCTTTGCCAAACAACCGCTGTGCCGCCTCAACCCAGATGAAGTAGTCGCTCTAGGCGCGGCGCAGACAGCGCATCAACTGGTCAACGGTGATAGTGACAATAACCTACTATTGCTAGATGTGACGCCGCTATCACTTGGTCTTGAGACTATGGGTGGCCTAGTCGAAGTGCTCATACCACGCAATACCCCTATCCCTGTCAAAAAACGTCAAGTATTTACAACTTATCAAGATGGTCAGACAGGCATGGTAATCCATGTTGTACAGGGTGAACGTGAAACTGTCGATAACTGCCGCTCACTTGGACGCTTTGAATTGTATGGCATTCCTTCTATGAAGGCTGGGTTTGCCCGTATTGAGGTTACCTTTAGTATTGATGCCAATGGTCAGCTAACGGTCAGCGCACAAGAAACCACAACCAAAACAGAAAGTAAGATTGAAATTGTGCCTTCTTATGGGTTGTCAGACGAACAAAAAGAGCAGTTACTGATTGCAGGATTTAAGCATGCAGAAGAAGACAAAAATGCCCGCTCTTTAATTGAAACCAAAGTAGAGGCTGAGCGTGAAATATTAGCACTACAATCGGCACTTAATGAATTTGCAGCTTTGCTATCTGCTGAAGAGCAGCAATCACTGGCTGATCAAATACAACTAATGCAAGAAGTACTGAGCACTAATGACTTAGCACTTATTGAAGCACAACAATCACAACTCAAGCCCCATAGTGATGCTTTTGCTGCCCGTATCATGAATCAGAGCGTCAAAACCAGTATGGCTGGTACGAGCGCCCAAGATTGGTAGCATATTTGCTGAATAGCATCTCCATTATATTTTTATTTCTTTAAATTGATTAGCATCGGAAAGACGATTTATGCCAAAGATTACTGTATTACCCCACCACGAGATTTGTCCTGAAGGCGCTGAAGTCGAGCTAGAGGCCGGTAGTAACTTATGCAAAGCACTAGTAGAGAAAGGCATTAAAATTGAGCACGCTTGTGAGATGTCAAAAGCCTGCACAACTTGCCATGTAGTCGTACGCAAAGGCTTTAATGGTCTGGAAGAGATGGATGATATCGAAGCTGACTTGCTAGATCGTGCCTGGGGGTTAGAGCCTGATTCACGTCTATCCTGCCAAGTGATAGTTGAGGACGAAGACTTAACCATCGAAGTGCCTAAATATACCCTAAATCATGCCAAAGAAAATCATTAAGCACTGATAAAAAGCTCTTTTTTATTTTCATATAAAAAGCCAACGATCATAATGATCGTTGGCTTTTTTACGTATATATTCAAAGACTATTATTTGTCAATGCAGCTTACTTATTACCTATATCATTGCGTTTATTTTCTGCATTAATATCATTTTCATTTTTTTCGTTTTCTTGCTCAATACGTCCAAGCGCAAAATTTAACCGAGCTTTAACATCCTGATAGTCGTTATGATTCATGTCCTTGAAGTTTAAATGCAAATTAAATCCAGGTAATGTGTAATCGACCCATTTTGATAGATTGGCTTTATTGATATCAGGATCAAAGACTCGCCATGCTTGTACTTTCTTATCAAATCCTTTTAGATGAAATGCACCAGCATGCTGACACTCATAATTATGACAGACATAGTCATAAGTACTTTCACTGATCAGTATCTCATCTTTACCAGCGCTAGACTCTAGTCTCGCGGCCAAATTGGCTTCTTTACCAATCAATGTATAGCTAAGACGATTGTTACTACCGAAATTGCCCACATGGCAATAACCTGTTGTAATACCAATACGTATGTATAGCCCCTCAAAGCCCATAAGGCGCCATTTCTGTCTCAAGGTACGCATTTCACGCCGCATGTCTATTGCCATCTCAAGACAGCTCAAAGCGTCCTGACGCGTACCCTGACTGTTTGGCTCACCGAAAAAGCATATCATGCCATCGCCAACAAACTTATCAAGCACTGCACCATGTTTGTTAGCAATTAACGTCATGCTATGCATATAGGTATTCAAAATATCAGCCAAATTATCCGCACTAAGGCTATCAGACAACTCAGTAAAACCAATAATATCTGAGAACATAATAGTCAGCTTGGCACGTTTATTAGAGACGTTCACTGGGATATCTGCTCTTACGATTGGCTCCCAAACTTGCAATGGGACAAAACGTGTTAGTTTATTAATAACAGAGACTGCACTATTCAATCGCCCAACCGCATGATGAGAGTGAGCTTCATAACGGACATACTTCCTATAAAAACACGTAAATCGACATAAAACAACGATCATACTGGCTAATAATATAAGAGGTGTTATCCAATCATCATAACCTTCTAGCTTGGGAATATTTAAAATAATACTGACATAATAAAAAATAATAACCGTTATTACAGATACAATGATCAATTTTATACGATTTTCAGGGCTACTAACAATAATTCTAAGGCCTATTAATGCCGCTAGACTAAGCGAAATAATCATATGCAGCTCTATCGACCCAATCACCATAGACAGTAAAATAATGACAATATTAGATGTCCAAAAGCTGGCTTGGCGACGATAATTATAAATTAAAATTAGCATACTTGGCAGGCCAACAATGACAAGGAGCGCCATTGCAGTGGGTCTAAAGTCAAAATGTAAAGCGAGGAGTATAACGGTGAGTATTAATACGAAAACTTCTGGGTAATCGACCTTATCGTATACTTCCTCTTTTGTCAGAAGCTCTGGTCTCAATCTGTCTAAAGTAGTCATATGAGCATTCGCTTAAACAAAATAGGCTGTAGGAGAAACCAAGAGGCATGAGTATAAGTGTATTACCTATTTTTATGACTAATTGGACATAAGTACGGTCTGATACTACATTATACTTCTTAAAGGTTATAAATCCCATGCCACTCATAACCAAAAGAACACCACTTATCATTTATTTTGTCTTAATATCCAATTAAATTAAAATAACGATCTTTATTAGTTAAGTTAAAAAACAAAAAATCCAGATAATAAATATCTGGATTTTTTTTAACTGCTGCAAAATAGACTTTAAATAACTTAGTATATTTTTATTAATGTAATTATCGCTTAAGACTTTATTTCATTTGCCAATCAAAAGGCATTTGATGATGTCCACGTAACGCCATCATCAGAGTCTGCTGCATTTGTGCCAATACTTCTTTGGTATAAGGAACAGCTGGAACACCCCATACTGGGTTTGGCCACTGCATGTCGTTTTGATAGCGTACGATATGATGAAAGTGCAACTGTGGTACTTGATTACCCAATGCCGCTACATTCATTTTATCTGCTTGGAAAGTCTTGGCCAGTTGGCTTGATAACCAGCTCGACTCACGTAAAAACTGTACTTGGTCTGTTTCGGATAACTCATATAACTCTTTGATACCTGATACACGTGGCACCAATATCAACCAAGGAAACTGGCAATCATTGATTAAACGGCAAGTCGATAGCGGAAAGTCACCCACTAAAAAGCTATCGGCAGCAAGTTTATGATGAAGTTGGAACATAATGACGGTTCTCTTGTTATGGATCTCAAATAAAAGAAATCAAAAGTATAGAAAGCTAAAATATGAGTAAATAAAATATGGTCTCATTATTTTATCAGTTATCTATCCGATAAAATAGCGCCATGACTCATTGCCTTGGCGTTTTATCTTTAAACTATCTGCGTGAACGATCTAGGCAATATCATAATTCATCTGCATAGCAAATAGCCATTATAGAATGAAGCTAAGCAGGCTCTGATACCATATGCTCGCTAAAATAGCGCAACAGCTCTTGAATGACCGTAACACGCTGTTGAGGCGTCTCGAGTTTATCAGCATTTTGGTAACGGATGCCAGACGCGCCATTCATACGATAGCGCTGACCATCTGTTTGAATCAGTTTAATAATCGCTAAAGCATCGACAGGTGTGTCAGGTGCAAACTCTAGCGTCATACTACTACCATTGGCATCGATTTTGTTAATCTTCAATGGTTCTGCTTGTAAACGTAACCCATGAATGGCAAAGAGCTGCTTAGTTTGATCCGGCAATATACCAAAACGGTCAATCATTTCAGTCCGAATATCCGTTAGCGCTTCTTTATCATCGGCATTACTAATGCGTTTATAAAACAATAGGCGCTGATGCACATCATGCAAGTACTCTTCTGGTATCAATGCTGAGCTATGTAGATTTATTTCACTGGTCAGTGACAGCGGTGTACTTAAATCAGGCTGTTTACCCGCTTTAATCGCTTTCGTTGCACGTTCTAGCATATCCATATATAAGCTAAAGCCAATTACCTGCATATTACCACTTTGCTGCTTACCCAGTATCTCACCTGCTCCGCGAATCTCTAAATCTTCACTGGCCAGCATAAAACCTGCGCCCAGTGTGTTGGCACGTTCAATAGCATGCAATCGACGTTTCGCATCACCTTTAAGACCTTTGATGGATGGTACAAGCAAATAACAGTACGCCTGATGATGGCTACGACCAACGCGACCACGTAGCTGATGCAATTGGGCTAAACCAAATTTATCAGCGCGCTCAATGATAATAGTATTGGCATTAGGCACATCAATGCCCGTTTCGATAATAGTCGAGCATACTAGCACATTGAATTTTTTGTGATAGTACTGCTGCATCACTTGTTCAAGCTGACGCTCCTGCATCTGTCCATGAGCCACGCCTACACGCGCCTCTGGAACCAGCTCGCGTATGGTCTCTGCCATGCGCTCAATGCTAGCCACATCATTATGCAGCAGATACACCTGACCACCGCGCAATAGTTCACGCAAAATGGCTTCTTTCATGAGTGCTTCTGTCTTTTGCATGACAAAAGTTTTAATCGCCAAGCGTCTCGCAGGTGGGGTAGCAATGATTGACATATCACGCATACCTGAGAGCGCCATATTGAGCGTTCTAGGGATAGGCGTCGCTGTCATAGACATACTGTCTACATCAGTCTGAATGGCCTTAATACGCTCTTTATGACGCACACCAAAGCGATGCTCTTCATCGACGATCATCAAGCCTAGATTAGAGAATTTAACATCCGGTTGTAACAGCTTATGCGTACCAATAACGATATCGACCTTGCCAGCGGCCAAGTCTGCCAATACCGTGTCTTGATGCTTTTTGCCACCGAAGCGCGATAGCGTTTCGATACGTACTGGCCAATCAGCAAATCGATCACGGAAGTTGTCTTCATGTTGACCTGCCAACAACGTTGTAGGTACTAGCACCGCCACTTGGTAGCCTGCGCTAACGGCAATAAAAGCCGCACGCATGGCGACCTCTGTTTTCCCAAAACCAACATCCCCGCAGATAAGACGATCCATCGGCTGATTTTGCTTCATGTCTTCCATCACTGCATGGATGGCATTGGCTTGGTCAGGCGTTTCTTCAAACGCAAACTGACTGGCAAACAAATCATATTGTGACGAGTCTATTTTAAAATGAATACCTACTTTAGCTTCGCGTCTTGCCTGCATATTTAGTAGCTCAGCAGCGACGTCATGAATTTGTTCCAACGCTTTTTGTTTAGCCTTATCCCACTTACCACTACCGATTTTGTGCAGTGGCGCAAGTGCTGGATCACCGCCGCTATAGCGATTAATCATTTGTAAATTGGCAACTGGGACGTAAATACTGGCGTCACCATCATATTTTAGGTGAATAAACTCTTGCTCACCATCACCTACGTCTAACGTAATCAGGCCGTTATAACGCCCGACACCATGCTCAATATGGACAACAGGGCTACCTTGAGTTATTTCGGTAACGCTCTTAACCAAAAACTCCTCTGACACACCGCTCTGACGGCGACGGCGCGTTTGCAGTACTTGTCGACCAAATAATTGCGTCTCACTAATCAGCACCAAACGCTCTGGAACATAAACACCGCGCTCAATAGGCGCAACGGTTAGACCGACCTTTGGTAGTTTGCTATAACCAATCCCACTCGTTTTATCGGCTACTAGGAACGCTTCAAAACTGTCATAGGCTTTGATATCGACTTTGCCTTTAAACAACTCGATGAGAATCTCACGACGACCGGCTGTTTCAGCAACGATTAATACAGGTGTGGACGTTTTTTCTTGTATTTCTAAGAACGCTAAGAGCTCAGCGAGAGGTTCGGATTTTTGATGATTTACCGCTAGCTGCGGTGGTGACTGGGCACTTAGTCTTACCAACCCCTGTGGTTTGTTTGATGCAGGCTCTAATGATGAACTCTCATTATCCACATCAGCGACATCTGTCATCAATGCTAGCTCATCGCGCGCGCTTAGAATAACGCGTGGATAATCGTTGAGATGCTCATTAAGCTTATTAGACAAGAGATACAGTAGCTCAGGGGCGACGATAGGCTTATCAATATCATGACGGCGCTCTTCATAGCGGCGCTGAATTTGTGACCAGTAATCTGCCTGTTTTTCGTTAATCAATTCATCAGTGATAAATAACGCATTACTTGGCAAGTAGGCGAATAAACTACTCTCTGCTTCCCAGTCTTTTAAATCAAAAAACAATGGCTGATAATATTCAAGCCCACTGCTGGCAATACCTGCCATCACGTCTTTGTGTAGTTCAAACTTACGGCTACTCGTATTAGGAAATATCGCAGCAAAGTTTGTACGGAAGGTCTCACGCCCTTCATCAAGTGGAAATTCTTTTGCTGGTAGGATTTGAAACTGCTGAATAGGTTTTGAGATATCTGGCAGTTTATGTAGTAGCGACAACGACTCTTTATCCATACTACTGTCATTACCACTCATCATTGATTTGAGATCATCAACAGTCAGAGTGCGCTGAGTCTGTGGATTAAAGAAGCGAATGGTTTCAATCTCATCGTCGAATAAATCGAGACGCAGCGGAAATGGCTGACCCATCGCAAAAATATCAATAATACTACCACGTACGGCAAACTCACCCGGCTCAAAGACGTTTTCAACAGCGCGGTAGCCTGCTTTTGCTAGTAGTCCGCGTTGAGTGTTGATATCAAACTGGTCACCCACACTCAAATCGAAATGCTGCCCAATTAGCCAACTTGGTGGTGCTACTCGGTGCATCAGCGCCTGTACAGAAATCAGCAGGACTCCCGATGTCGGCATATCCGTCAATAGATTGATACGCTCACTCACAATATCTTGATGCGGTGACAGTTCGTCATAAGTTAATGTTTCCCAATCAGGGAACACGTAGGCATCCACGCCACAAAATGCCAGTTCTGTTTCTATTTGATTGAGCTGATTTTGGTCACGAGTCACAACAACCTTGAGACGATCAGCCACATCCCATATCGATCCCTGTACCAAGCTTGCTAACCACAAACTGCTGACAGCACCATGCACAGGTGCTAGCCAGCGCCGCTGAGCATTCTGGATAGGGAATAGCTGCTGGTTAATAGGGTCAAACGCGTCAGTCAAAGCAGTGATAGGCATATAGAATAGGATCAAAGTTAAGAGTCAGATAGCTATTATACGAATATTTCATCAATTACCAAAATTTATGCCGTAACGGTTTGTCACTTAAAATTTTACTAATTATTAAATGATCAATTAAGACCTTAAAAATACTCATTACCACCTAAAATCGTCGTGAAATGAAAAAACCTCAACTTATAAGCTGAGGTTTTGAATTGGTACTCATTTAGTTATTGTTAAACTAATGGTTTATCACTAGCGATAATGCCATTGTTATCTGCATAAACAAACATTCCTGAGTTCAAGGTTAAATCACCAAAGCTGATTTCGATATCCGTTTGTCCTTCGTCGCGACGATTTGATTTACGTGGGATACAACCGAGCGCTTTAACGCCAATATTCATTTGTGCCACGTCATCCACATCACGGACACAACCATAGATAATGACTCCTGCCCAGCCATTCTCAATTGCTGATTCTGCAATCATATCACCCAAAAGAGCGCAGCGCATTGAGCCGCCACCATCAACGACTAACACCTTGCCATGCCCACCTTTGTCTTTACCGTCACTGTTCAATAGTGATTTAACACGGCTATTATCTTCAAAGCACTTCACTGTTACGATTTCACCGCAAAATCTGTCTTTGCCACCAAAGTTATGAAATGACTTGCCTTCAATATTTGGCAAACATACTTGCGACTCAGGATTGGCATCCAATAAATCACAAGTCACAAAATTTTCTCTATTTATCTGCATGGATTCCGGCATAGTGAAGCTCCTTATTTTTGATTATCTAGTCATTACTCTCAATTTTTATCGAATATCTATATAAATACTTAGGCTATTTTAAAATACGGTACTGTAATATATATGTATAAGTCATTAACCGTTTAATTTTTCACTCTTGTCATCGCAAGCATCTGCTTATTTTCAATGATTTCTATTTTTTTCAATGTAGGCTCAGCACGGTACTTGTTACGCTCATAGATGGCGTGCGCACTCATTGCCATTGCACTAGCGACACGCTTAGCAGAAATAGGATGTAGTGGTAATGATTCTGACAAAAGCGGTGATATGAGCTTAAAAGCCTTTTGACCAATGCTCTCAAGAGGACGACCTTTATGTTTGCCTAATAGCAATGAAGGACGTAAAACGACTAGATGCGCAAAATCCAATGATATAATGGATTGCTCGGTTTCCGCTTTGACTCGATTGTATAAAAAACGACTGTCAATATCGGCGTTCATTGAAGACAACAAGAAGAAGTTTTCGACGCCTTTATCTTGACACAACTTAGCAAAATTCACATTGTAGTCATGGTCAACTTTTCGAAAGGCTTCGTCACTACCAGCTTGCTTCTTAGTCGTACCAAGACAACTAAAAGCATCTGTCTTACGATCAACACCAACGCTGGCAAAAACCTCAGTTAAATTATCAAAATCGTTCACTTGATAAAAACGCATGCTCGCATTGATATAGCGTGGCGGACGCCGTGCAATCACAATTAACGTGTCATAAAGCTCACTAAGCTGCTTAACCAGATACTGCCCTACCAGCCCTGTCGCACCAATTACAATTGCTTTTCGCTGCATATCCGATCCATTTATATATAGTGTTGGAAAATTTATTTTTATAAGACAGTCTGTCGTGTGAAAGATCTTAAGTCTAGTATCATACCTAATTTAATACACAACTGATGGTATTCTATAGAATATATTGTAAGAGGTTTTATCAGCTGACGCATCTGTGTAGCCAATCATGTCTCCACTAACAATACTGAAAGATGGCTTAACAACAATCCTAATAGACACTAGAGAAATCAGCCGCCCATGTGATATCATAACTTCTTTTGGCATTAATCATCAAATATATTGTTCTAAGCGCAATAATTTGCTAAGATGTCCGGCTTTACACGTCAACGCTGTTTAATTATTCCAAACAGTTCTGGCGCTTGCGATGCTCTATTCATATTAGATACTTTAATATAAGACATCGACATCATGTTTGGCGAGAGGCTGCTCGTCACCGATGATTGTTTAAACCCTTTATTGCAATCAACATTCATATTTTATCTGTCTTTATCAAGGAGATACGCGTGGCTAATACTGCACAAGCTCGTAAACGCGCCCGTCAAAACACCAAACGTCGTCAGAACTCTGCGTCACAACGCTCTATGGTTCGTACTTACTTAAAACGTGTTGATGCGGCTATCGTAGCTAAAGATTATGACGCGGCTACCGAAGCTTACAAAAAAGCGGTACCAGTTCTTGATCGTATGGCTGACAAAGGTATTATTCATAAGAATAAAGCTGCTCGTCGTAAGAGCCGCCTAAACAAAACAATCAAAGGCCTTCAAGCTTAAGATTGGTCGCGTTTAGACCGCATTACGCTTTATAGTGTAATGACTAAAACCTTGTCACTGGTTCTAATACTGGGGCAAGGTTTTTTTATGCCTGTTTAAAACTCATTGATTCAACTTATATAGTCAAAGAAATCTAAAACAGCTACAAGGCAGTCGACCGCAGATTGTACATATAGTACCTCTAGGGAGGGTAACACCGTAGCGGTTTAGTAGTTCGCTGACTATGCTGATATCAAGTCCATTTTACTTCTGGCGGTAGCAACAGTTTGCTAGGATGATACCCTGCAGCACGATAGCCGTCTAACAGAGTATGAATGGGACGAGTATAAATCTCACCACGCCAAACAAAATGCGCGTTGGCTTGCTCAAATGGCATATCATCAAACCACAAAAACACTCCTTCCATCATTTTTGGCCAATCATTCCAATCAATCTCGACCACATCAAACATCACGGCTAAAAATGCAGACAGTAGCGTATCATGACTGACGGCAAGCATAAGATGCCCATGCTCAGGCTGATGTTGATAAAATAGAGATAAGATATCGAGACCACCCTGATAGGCGTTTTTGGTACCTTCAAGGTTGCCTTGTAGGAATCGATTGATGAAGTTAAGCACACCTATCTCTTTGAACACTGGATTGGCTATTTCAGGTTCAGTAACGAGGCTGCCAGGCTCAACCAGTAGTGATTGATGTGCAATATCTCGTCGTAGACCTGCCCCTTCTTGCATCAGCTGTGCCGTATCAATACAGCGACCTATAGGGCTTGAGATACTATCAACATTGAGGGAGTACGGCAGATGTCCTGCCAACCAACGACCCCAAGATTTTGCCAACACGCGACCTTTAGGTGTCAGTGGCAACTGATAGCTGGCAAAGCCATTCCCATCAGAACGCTCGCGTAGAGAATGCCTTGTAAACAAAATCAATCGCTTGTTTTCGGGTAATAAGCTGACTGACGAGATCATACTATCAGGCAGGTGCGAAGGCGCTGGTGCACTTGGGATGTGAGTCCCGAGCTTTTCAGCAGATAATTTTGATAAAGTATCGTTCGTGTATTTACTCATGTTAACAAGCGTAGCAGATTTTCTGGTAGGAATGAACAAAATATCAGTACAATCATCGTATAGGCGCCAATGATTGTACCCAAAGCTGCTCAAAAATAGGGTGGTCACTCTTAACACTGCTATGACATTATTGCTAACAATACCTGTATCTCTACAGATGCACGCTAACCGATATCAATCACTCTATCCCATGAGAATTCTAATGCTGTACTGCTTACTTCATTTGGATAAGCACGTGGATTAACAATCACCCGCGTCTTACCAATCTGATAATCAAATGCTTCATGGGTATGTCCATGTACCCAGAGTGTCGGCGCCCACTCCTCATGCATCCATCCGGAGAGATCACTGATAAAAGCGGCGTTACTTGGTAAATTGGCATACTTCTCAGACACAGATAACGGGCTAACACTATGATGACTCATCACCACGGTTTTTTTGCCAAGTTTATTAGCAGTGATTAATGCTTGCTGTAACCATTGACGCTGCTCGGCATGAAGTTGCATAGAGACCTCAGGTGAAAACAACTCGCTACCGGCATATATTTGTTTGTAATCACGCATAAAGCGACTAGCAGCTGCCATCGTATCCTCATTGGCTTGATACTGATAATCCGTCCACAACGTACAGCCTAGGATTCGCACTTCACCAATATCCATATGCTGACACTGCAAAACCCGAACGCCTTCATTCGACTCGATATTATAATTGTCCCAAGTCGCTAGTTTCTTATCGAAATGCAGCACATCTTCATTGAAGTACTCATGGTTGCCTGCGATAGTGATTAGAGGGACTTGCAAACGCGCAGCTTGCTCCTGTAACCATGGCATACCATTGTCACTATTTGCAGTATCTCCCGCTACTAGCACCACATCTGCGTCGGTTTTAGGGATGTGTCCTATCGGATGTGACTGACGAGCATAACTATCAATATGTAAGTCACTCAAAATCTGTAATTTCATATAAGCCAATATCATTGAATAAACACAAATAGTTTAGCACCTTTTACCTACCCGCAAAAAGCAAAAAAGACAGCGAGTTAGGCTGTCTTTTGATCGTTCTGACATTATAAGTTATTAAAGCGTGGCCTAAATACTTTGTAGTATCTTCTGCAATTTCGCAGCAGGGTTTTCTGCCTGTGTGATTGAACGCCCAATGACTAAGTAATCAGAACCGGCACTGAGTGCCTGTTTAGGCGTGCAAATGCGTTTTTGATCATCAGCATTGTCTTCTAGCAGACGAATACCGGGAGTAATGAGTTTAAAATCTTGACCACACAATGCTTTAAGCGTTTTAGCTTCTTGTGCTGAGCACACCACACCATCAAGTCCAGCTTGCTTAGTCAATTGCGCCAGTCTACTCACGTGCGCATCCAGACCGTCAGTAATGCCCGTTTGCATCAGCGCTTCATTGTCCATAGAGGTCAATACAGTGACTGCTATCAGCAAGGTATCAAAACCATTATCTAGTAAACGCTGCTTGGCTAGTGACATTGCTTCTAGACCTGCACTTGCATGGACGTTCACCATCCATACACCCAGTTCAGCCGCTGCCAAAACTGCTTGTGCAGTAGTGTTAGGAATATCATGAAATTTCAAATCTAAAAACACATCAAAATTACGCTGATGCAGTGCTTTGACCATGTCAGGACCACAGCGAGTAAAGAGCTCTTTTCCTACTTTTAATCGACATAATGCTGGATCTAATTGATCAGCTAGTGCTAAAGAGGCTTCCATGGTCATATTATCTAGAGCGACGACGACTGGAGACTTAATTATATTATTCATGACTTAGCCATATTGATATCGGAGTTATTAAAGAAGTATATCTAACTTAATCGCAGATTCATTGCGAGATGGTTTAATCTCGCTTATGTTTAGTAAGAGCAGCACTTTCATCTAAGTCGCTAACCGCTCCATCCTGTACATTAGTCGCCGTAGAGCCATAAACGGCTTCTTCTACCGTTGGCGAATTCGCTTGACGATCGATGACTATATTGGCTTGTGTGAGTTGCTCTTGTAGATTGGTTTTTGCTTTTTGCAAACGCGAAATTTCCCACTTGTTTTGTAAAACGCGGAAAATAAGCAGTGCTAGCAAAATACCAATAACGATACCAAGCATCAGACACAGTATCAGTAGCAGCCCTAAATTCATCGTAGGCGCTTGCGAGAACAGTAAATTTACACCAACTTCAGTATTATTTGCCAGCACCAAACCAAGCGCATAGGCAAAGCTCAGAAACAGTAATACAAATAGTAAAAAGCGCATGAGACGGTTACCTTAGTTGGAAATGCCGTTAATGTATTCAGAATAAATAAGTGATATGAGCGACTGATAAACCATTTTATGAAAAATGCTTATTCAATAAACGGGTTATGAAAACATTTAGCTAGTTGCAACCGTGTCATTGACCGCTTCACGTAGTGCTTTGCCTGGTTTAAAATGAGGAATAGCCTTAGCAGGTACTGGCACGCTTTCCCCTGTTTTAGGGTTGCGTCCTAGACGTGCACGGCGATGATGTAGACAAAAACTACCAAACCCACGAACCTCTACTCGGCCATCATTGGCTAAAGTATGGGTCATCAAAGTTAATATTTCGCGTACTGCATCATCGACGACTGTATCAGTCATATTGTCACAGTTCGCACTCAAATTACTAATAAATTCGGACTTGTTAATCGCTTGCTGCATTATTACGCTTGCCTTGTAAATTAATGGATAAGATGATTGTGAGTCAGAACGATATTTTAGGTTATTTAAATAACGGTATTTATTTCAATAACTACTGCTAAATCAGCATATCCTTAAAATAGTAAGGATAAAAACTCGGTCTTTAGAACAGCCTATCGCTTTGAACAAGTAGCGACTCACATTTTGTTACTCAATGTTGCAAATGATAGCGGATATTACCGTAAATGAAAATAAGAGTTTGCCTCTTTGGGCAAAAACATCACTTGTTAATAGTAATATCAAAATTTATTCATAAAAAAAAGCGACCGGAGTCGCTTCTTTTATATTACTTTATATCAATAACTTAGCAGCTTACTGCATTTGTTCTTTGATCAAGTCACCAATAGTTTTTGGTTGAGCTTCAGAACCGGCAGCGGCAGTAGTACTTGTGCTGCTTAGTTCTTTAATTGCTTGACGCTCTTCAGCTTCGTCTTTCGCTTTGATAGACAAGTTGATATTGCGTGTTTTACGATCAACACTGATGATTTTAGCTTCAACATCATCACCAACAGTTAGATGCTTAGTGGCATCTTCAACGCGGTCACGTTGGATTTCAGAGGCACGTAGATAAGCTTCTACTTCGTCAGCAAGTTCAATAGTAGCGCCTTTAGCGTCTACTTCTTTCACTTTACCATTAACGATAGCACCACGGTCATTGTTGACTAGGTATTCGTTGAATGGATCAGAGCTTAACTGCTTAACGCCTAGGCTGATGCGGTTTGCTTCTGCATCTACTGACAATACCATTGCTTCAACGGTGTCACCTTTGTTGTAGTTACGGATAGCGTCTTCGCCAGTTTCGTTCCAAGAGATATCAGATAGATGAACAAGACCATCAATACCACCGTCTAGACCAATAAAGATACCGAAGTCAGTGATTGATTTGATAGTACCAGTGATTTTATCACCGCGCTCATGTTTCTTATCAAACTCGTCCCATGGGTTAGCAAGAGTTTGTTTGATACCTAGGCTGATACGGCGACGTTCTTCGTCGATATCAAGAATCATTACTTCAACTTCATCACCCACTTGAACAACTTTAGATGGATGGATGTTTTTGTTGGTATGATCCATTTCTGATACGTGTACTAGACCTTCAATACCTTCAGAAATCTCAGCAAAACAACCATAATCAGTTAGGTTAGTTACGCGTGCTTTAACAACACTACCTACTGGATAAGTTCCGCCAACGTTATCCCAAGGATCAGTACCAAGTTGTTTTAGACCTAAGCTTACGCGATTGCGCTCACGATCAAACTTCAATACTTTAACTTTTAGGTCTTGACCAACTTCAACAACTTCTGATGGGTGCTTAATACGGCGCCATGCCATATCAGTGATGTGCAATAGACCATCAATACCGCCAAGATCAACGAATGCGCCGTAATCAGTAAGGTTCTTAACGATACCTTCGATTTCGATGCCTTCTTCAAGCTTGTTCAATAGCTCTTCGCGCTCAGCTGAATTTTCAGCTTCCATAACTGCACGACGGCTAACTACAACGTTGTTGCGTTTTTGATCAAGTTTGATAACTTTGAATTCTAGCTCTTTGCCTTCAAGATGCGTCGTATCACGGATAGGACGTACATCTACCAATGAACCTGGTAAGAATGCGCGTACTGAACCGATATCTACAGTGAAACCGCCTTTAACTTTGCTTGAAATGATACCTTTTACGATTTCATCGTTGTCAGCAATTTTCTCAAGGAAGTTCCAAGTTTCAACACGCTTAGCTTTTTCACGTGATAGCAAGGTTTGACCCATGCCGTTATCAACTGCTTCAACCACGACATCAACGCTATCGCCAACTTCAACTTCAAGTTCGCCTTCTTCGCTTAAAAACTCTTCACGAGCGACAATACCTTCAGACTTAAGACCAGTGTCAACAGTGATCCAGTCGCTATCGATGGCTACAACAGTACCAGTGATAACCGAGCCACGCTCGATATCCAGACCTGTTTCTTCGATGCTCGCTTCAAATAGTTCAGCAAATGATTCCATTATGTCTACCTTTGTATAGCCGTATCCTGTCCAGCACAGTACGGATCAAATTTATGATTGCATAAAACGAGAATACTGGTTTTTTATCCCATACAATCATATATAAAAACGTTTGTTGTTAATAAGCGCATGTTTTACCGAAATTATTAACAACAACTGTCTGTCTGATCTAAAAACTTCGTTATCTATTCTATCAAATCATGTTTTCTTAGGGCCTGGTAAGCCCCATAAATCTCACTACTACAATTTTATACTAAAACCAAACCTCATAGCAAAGCTTTTAATGCTTAATATGTTGTTTTTATTAACTATTAAAGAATATGCCTTTGGTTTGACAGTGTTTCTTCACTTGCTCGTATACAGTATCAGCATCTAGTATTGAACTATCAAGCAGCAAAGCGTCCTCTGCAGGTTTCGACGGTGCAGTGCTACGATTTTCATCACGATCATCACGGGCTTTAATCGTTGTTAATATTGCGTCAAAGTCTGCTGTTTGCCCAGCATTCAATAACTGTGCCACACGGCGCTCAGCACGCGCTTCAGCACTGGCTGTCAAAAACACCTTAACATCAGCATTTGGGAATACTATCGTTCCCATATCACGGCCATCAGCAACCAAACCTGAACGAGTGGCCATGTCCTGTTGTAACTTTAACAACGCTTCACGAACTTTTGGAAATATTGCTATCTGTGAGGCATAGCCTCCAACTGTCTCGTTACGTACCTGCTCACCAACTGCCTCATCATTCACCAAAATATCGACACGTCCTGACGCATTATTAGGCACAAATGCAATCTCTAGGCTTTGAGTCAACTTTAATACCGCCATTTCATCAATGACTTGACTGGTATCTGCGGTAACCAGACCAGCTTCGAAAGCTTTGAGTCCTACAATACGATACAGAGCACCCGAATCAAGCAACTGATAGTCCAATGCTTGAGCTAAGCGCCATGTAACCGTGCCTTTGCCTGCACCGCTCGGCCCATCAATACAAATAACAGGATAACGCAGTGGTTGCGTTTGACTATTATCATTATGAAGTGCGGTGTTATCAGTTGTAGAAACGGTCATAATAATCACTTAATCGGAGACAATACTCATATGGCTGACAACTTCGCCATTAAATAGGGCGATATTATAGCAAAGAAACATCCCTATCACTAGCGACAAGTCCGATATCTTGTTAACAGATTATTTTGATTTCATTTTGGCCAGTTTTCGTCGTTCGCGAAAAAAGCTTTTGAGTATTTGACTACTGTGCTCGCTACAAAGACCTCTGTTTACTTGAATACTGTGATTATAAAAAGGCTGCATCGGCAAGTTCATCTGACTACCAACCATACCTGCTCTTGGCTCGCTCGCCGCATAGACAAGCCTTTCTACCCGTGCGTGAATCAGCGCCCCAACGCACATTGTGCAAGGCTCTAAGGTAACATACAGCGTTGTCTGTAATGGCAAGCGATAGTTATTTAAACGGGTACAGGCATCTCTCAATGCGATAATTTCGGCATGTGCAGTTGCATCATGGCGGCCAATTGGCTCATTGAATCCCTGCCCTATGACCTGCTGACCATGTACTAGTATCGCCCCTACTGGCACTTCTCCATGCTCAGCACCTTGCTTAGCAAGCTTGAGTGCTTCTTGCATCCACTTAACATCTTCAGTTGACCAAAATATACTAGTCTGAATATCTTCGATAACTGGATGATGATTGAAGAATTGAGATGGTTTCAAGCTTATATCCGGTATGTTTATCATCTATTGCGGTAACTGCCAATCAATTGGTGTTTGGCCGTACTGTACCAAATAGTCGTTGGTCTTAGAAAATGGCTTAGAGCCGAAAAAACCACCACGGTTAGCAGCAAGCGGTGAAGGATGCACAGCCGTCAGGATAAGATGCTTATCTGTATTGATATACTTGCCCTTTTTCTGTGCTTTACTGCCCCATAATATAAATACTGTACGCTCTGTTTGTTCATTGACTACATCAATCACCGCATCAGTGAACTGCTCCCACCCTTGATTTTGATGGCTATTCGGCTCACCCTCTTTTACAGTCAATGAGCTGTTTAATAACAATACTCCCTGCTGCGCCCAGTACGTTAAATCGCCATGTGCTGATGGTTTCAGACCAATATCAGTAGCCATTTCTTTCAACAGATTATTAAGCGATGGCGGTTTTGGGATAGCTTTTGGCACAGAAAACGATAACCCCATTGCTTGTCCTGGACGATGGTAAGGGTCCTGACCTAATATCACGACTTTGACTTGTGATAGAGGCGTTAGGTTAAAAGCATTGAACATCAGTGGTGCTAGCGGATAAACGCTTTCCTCTGATTGGTACGCTTCTTTTAAAAATGCACGCAAATTATCCATGTTATCAGAGGTTAGCTCATCTGCTAATGCTGTTTTCCAATCTGTTGGCAGGCGTACATTGTCTAAAATCGCTTGCTTTTGCTCGGTGGTTTTGGTTGTCTGTTCATCAAACAATTCCATAATATATCCTTTTTTATTTGTTATACATCATATAAATAATAGGGCATGTCATCAATTAGCACATTGATACATTTAGTGGCCTTAAAATGGCTAAATTTTGTCAAACATCGTCAGAAACCTTGTCAATATGTTCATATTTACGGCGAGTTCTTCCTTGTTTGACTGCAATTTTTCTCATTTTAAGCCACACAATCTAAATGATGACACGCCCTAGATAAGTCTACCTGAACAAGTCTTTCACATTAGAATAAGTAGACTCATACATTGGCTTTATGATGAATTATAGCAATAAAAAAACGGCTACCGTAGCAACATGGTAACCGTTCTTGTTTTATTGATAATAAAAGACTTAGCTGGCTAACGACTCAGAGTCCGGATATGGCTCATGCGTTTCAACGACGGTCAAAATAATACGACTGTCTGACGAACCTTTATCTGACGTTTTACCATTGGTTTTTTCAATCTTAACAGACTTATCATCTTGCACAGCACTGTCTTCAGGCTCTAGCGTTAGATGTACAACCCCGCCGTTGACCAAGTCACCAAACAAAATCATGCTTGCCAATGGCTTTTTGATCTCGTCTTGAATCAGACGCTGCATAGGACGTGCACCCATTAGGCGATCGTAGCCTTTATCAGCTAGATAGTTACGGACATCATCGTCAATCTCTAAAGTAACTTGCTTATCATCAAGCTGCACTTGCAACTCAACCAAGAATTTATCGACTACTGATACCACGACCGACGTATCTAGTGGGTTGAATTGGATGATAGCATCAAGACGATTTCGGAACTCTGGCGTAAAGACACGTTTGAGCGACTCTGTATTATCACGACTGTGGTCTTGCTGAGTAAAGCCCATAGATGAGCGGCTAATACTGTCAGCACCAACGTTGGTGGTCATAATGACGATAACTTGCTTGAAGATGGCAACACGACCATTGTTGTCCGTCAAAGTACCGTGATCCATCACTTGTAGTAACAAGTTGAATACATCAGGATGCGCTTTTTCGATTTCATCGAGCAATAAGACACAATGTGGATGCTGATTGATTTTTTCAGTCAACAGACCGCCCTGATCATAACCAACATAGCCAGGAGGCGCACCGATCAAACGTGAGGCCGTATGTGCTTCCATATACTCGGACATATCAAAGCGAACTAATTCCACACCAAGTAGATTGGCTAGCTGACGTGATACTTCTGTTTTACCTACGCCTGTAGGACCAGCAAACATAAACGAGCCAATAGGCTTATCTGGTGCCTTTAGGCCAGCACGAGACAGCTTAATCGCATCTGCTAACGTTTCAATCGCTTCATCTTGACCAAATACTAAATGCTTGAGGTCGCGATCTAGATGCTTGAGAATACTCTTATCATCGCTAGACACTGACTTGGGTGGAATGCGTGCAAGCTTAGCAACGATGGCTTCAATGTCTGCCACATCGATTTTCATCGGTGGTCTTTTTTTCGCAGCTTTTGAATCTTTAGATGATTGAACGCGATCGTTGACTTTAGCAGTATCTGCTTCATCCTGCATTTCATTACTGTCAATCTCGCTGTGAGTCACACCATCAAAATCTTCTTCATCAGCATCAATCTGAGCATCAAAGTCTTGCTCTAAATCAGCAATGAAGCTTTCTTCTGCATCGATATCATCCGCATCTGGAATCACGCCCAAACGCTTATAAGCACCCGCTTCATCAATCACATCAATGGCTTTATCTGGTAAAAAGCGCTCGTGAATGTGTTTAGCAGATAACTGAACAGCTGTAACCAATGCTTCATCTGTATATTCAACGTTATGGAATTCTTCATAGCGAGGCTTTAGACCACGTAAGATGTCGATACTGTCATCAACGCTTGGTTCTTTTACATCGATTTTTTGGAAACGACGTGATAGCGCATGATCTTTCTCAAATACCTGACGATACTCGGTAAAGGTCGTAGAACCTATACAGCGTAGCTCACCATTAGCAAGTGCCGGTTTGATCAAGTTCGACACATCCATATTACTACTCATTGACGACCCTGCGCCAATAATCATATGAATCTCATCAATGAATAAAATAGCATTGGGTTTATTCTTTAATGCGTCAAGCAACGACTTCATACGTTTTTCAAAATCACCGCGGTATTTTGTGCCAGCGATTAATGAACCAATATCTAGGCTATAAATAACGCAACCATTCAATGGTTTTGGTGCTTTGTCATTGATAATCAACCATGCTAAACCTTCAGCAATAGAGGTTTTACCCACACCAGGTTCACCGACTAACAATGGGTTGTTTTTACGGCGACGACACAGTACTTGCGCAGCACGCTCAATTTCAGAGGTACGTCCAATCAATGGATCCGTTTTACCTTCAGCAGCACGTTGGTTTAAATTGGTCGCAAACTCCACCAATGGATCTTTGCTGGTTTTCTCTGAGGCATTACGGCGCTCACCAGTCATCGAAGCACGCGGCTCAGAGGGTTCTTCTTTATCTTGGCCATGTGATAAATACTGAGTCAGCTCAAGGCGGCTGATACCTTGCTTTTTAAGCAGGTAAACAGCATAGGTATCATGCTCTGAGAACATAGATACCAAGATATCCGAGCCTTCTACCAAACGGCCACCACCAATAGATTGCACATGGAAAATAGCACGTTGCAAAATACGATCAAAGCTTTGGGTAGGCTGCGGTGACTGCTCTGTATCTGCATCTATCGTTGGCGTATGCTTATTGATATAAGCTTCCAACTCAGTACGCAGCGTTGAGACATTTGCATTGCAAGCAGTCAATGTATTGGCGGCGTGCGTATTTTCTAGCAATGCCAGTAGTAAGTGTTCAACAGTTAGATACTCATGCGATTTTTGACGCGCAAGTGTCATTGCTAAACGCAAAGAAACTTCAAGATGACGACTTAACATAACAACTTCCTACGGTTATACCTATCTTTATAATTGATAGCTTTATGAATGAGTTAGTAAGTAAATCAGGGCGATAGATGGATTGTTCAAGGGTAATATCTGTATTATTAAAATATCTTGCTAAATGACACTGTCTAGGGATTGTATAAATAACAGTACTGTCTATCATCAACTAACTATTACCAACCAAGAGTGTTGATAACTCATACTTGCTGTTCTTTATATCAACACGATACTCAATCAGAGTCAATCTATTAAAAACGACTAAAGTGTATCAAAGCGTGCTGTACGCCAACAGTGTTAGAAATAATAAATGATAAAAGCTTAGAGAATTAAACAGATAACAGAGAGAATGAGCGAAGTGACAAAGAATTTGAAGGGGCTTTATCTAAACAGTGAAGTGAAAAAATTTCTATGTAAGATAACTATCTAGCTCACTGTGGAAAGTGAGCTATTTATCAAAGCTAAGAATAGATAAACGAAACGTTGAAATCAGCATTATAGAGGGATTCAGTTATTCGCCTTGATGTGGCTCTATCTGAGTCAATAGTGGATAGCCTTCACGATGCGCCAAGCTATTTACTTTTTTGGCCTTAGTCTCAGCAATGTCTTTTGGATAAATACCCGCAATACCTTTGCTCGCATTGTGAATCGTCAGCATAATCTCAACGGCAGAGTCCATACTGTGACGAAATTCTGATTGCAGAATATAGACGACAAATTCCATCGGCGTATAGTTATCATTATACATAACGACTGCATACATCGGCGGCTTAGCCACTTCCGGCTCTGCCACTAGTACGTCTGCTTGTGGTGACGTTTCGCCATCCGTATCCCCATCTTGCGCACGGTCAGCAGGCATGTTTGGGAGATGCCAATCAGAGACGATTGGCGTAGTCTGTAGTATTGCTTGATTTATCATAATTAGAGTACAAATTAATAGGTATATTTATTACGGAATAAGGGATAGTGAAGAGAGGTAATCGCTAGTTTAATAAAATTAGATTTAACACATTCAGATATAGTATCAGGCTTGCTGAGTCTACTGTTTATAGTATTGTCACTCGCCTTTCTCATATCTCAGTTATCTAGAACCAACTAAGGCTTAATAGGACTGTCATCAACTTCTGGCAAATCCAAGAGTGATAGCGGCATGTTGTCAACTCGAGCACCGAGCTTCCAATCATAGATTTGCTCTACTTCCTGCCCGTCTGCTTTCAAGCTGAGTTTTACTTGTAACGGCTTAAAGCTAGATGGCATGATAAAGCGACCACGAATACGAACAATGCCTTCAATCGTATCGACTGGATACTCTAAAGGCACTTCTACGAAGTCATCATCATTGAGCAGTGTCAATGTTGGCGTCAGTCGTTTTGATGCGCCATCACTGGCAAGCATTCCAACATCAAACATATACTCAAAAGCATTTTCGGGTAACGGTTTAATATGAGCGCCAAGCACCTGTAATGGCATGCCGCCTTTGCTACTAACGATATCAGCATATAACTCGTTGAGCTGCGAAAGCTGTCTGTTTTCAACCGTCAATTCTTGCTTGTTTTCACTCAGCTCTTTTACATTGGCTAAGCTTATCGCCAACTCTTGCTTGGCAGTAGCCGCTTGATTGATCGCTATTTTATGACTAAGACGCGTGTCTTCCAGCTCTTTGGTCGCCTCTTCACTATTGATTAGTGCTTGCTGGGTTTCTGTTTCCATAGAGTGGTAGCCGCGCTGATAGCCGAGCTTATGACCAAATATTAATCCAACCATGGCAGTTACCAGTATGACAACCACAAATAGCGCCAGTACCAATGTAGACGCTCCTTGCTGCTCGCGGCCTATAGAACTTACTGGGCTAAAACGATGGCGATTGGCGTCTATACACGATGAACGTGCTGACTGTGAGCAAAAGCGTAATACAAACTTAACACGCATTTAGGCGGTATCTCTTAACAATAAGTACCTGTTATTATAGCGGAATTTATAATCAATACCTAGCACCGTAAATGTGAATGATTGGAATATAAAGCAGTCGACTTTAAGGAACAATCGGCGCAAAGTTCAGTCCCATTGACTCATCAAACCCAAACATAACGTTCATGTTTTGCACGGCCTGTCCTGCTGCTCCTTTGACCAAATTGTCTTGTACTACGATGACAGTCAACTCAGCACGATCACTGTCTTGATGCACGGCAATACGTAAACGATTGCTGGCGCGTACACTACGTGTATCAGGGTAAACACCCTTTGGCATCACATCAACGAACGTCTCTGATGCATATGCGTTTTCAAACGCCTGTTGCCAGTCGATAGCAGCCCCAGCATCCGTCAGTTCCATATGAATTGAGCTTAGCATACCGCGTATCATCGGTACTAAATGCGGTAAAAAACGAATACGATGGGTAAACTGACTGTCTAATAATTGTGCCACACCCTGCTCAATCTCAGGTAGATGACGATGCCCTTCGACGCTATAAGCTTTAAAGTTATCTGTTGATTCAGCATAATTAAGCGCAAGCGAGGCTTGGCGACCCGCGCCAGACACACCAGACTTTGCATCAATGACAATGCGAGATTCAATCAAACGTTCTGCTTGTTTATTTTGTGCTTCAATGATCGGCTTCAAACCCAAAATGGCAGTGGTTGGGTAACAGCCAGGGTTGCCCACCAACAATGCATTTGCAAGTTTATCGCGATTAACTTCAGGTAGTCCATAAACAGCGGTCTTTAATAGCTCAGGACACGCATGTGACTGTTTGTACCATTTCTCAAAGTCAGTCAATGACTGCAAACGAAAGTCAGCAGCCAAATCAATGACCTTTACACCAGCTTGAGTAAGCGCTTCAGCTTGTTGCATTGCCACGCCGTGTGGTGTCGCAAAAAACACCACATCACACTTTTGTAGCGTCGCAAGCGTATCGTCACCTAAGTCGCTAAAGACAATATCTGATATACCGCGTAAGCTTGGGAATATCTCATCAGCTCGTGTACCAGCTTCACTACGCGAGGTTAGCAAATCAATAGATACTTCAGGATGGGCAGATAATAAGCGAATCAGCTCAATACCTGTATAACCTGTACCACCAACAATCGCTGCTGAAATCATAAGATATCCTTTTTTCTTTTACTCAGTAAATAGCAGATAAATATCACGTCTATGTTAACGCTTATAAGCTTTGCATATTCAAACTTTAGATTTTGTAATCCTGCACTGCATCGATAAATACTTTTGCATTGTCAGGGTTGACCCACTGAGTGATGCCATGACCTAAGTTTGCGACATAACCTGTTTTTTCGCCGCTCGCATAAGCACTATCTAGCATTGCATTTACTTCAGCGCGAATCGTTTCAGGTGAACCATACAAGGTTGCTGGATCCAAGTTACCTTGGATGGCTTTGCTACTCTGTAGTTTTTTATGCTGCTTGGTCAGTTGACGCTGACTGTCAGTCAATACTTTACGTGCACGATCAATCGGCATCGTCCAGTCTAGGCCTAAAGCATCAGCTTCACTATCAGCTTGGATGTCTAACCATAGCCCACCACCTTTCGTAAACAATACTACTGGTATTTCCGGATGGCGTACCTTTAGCTCAGCGACAATACGCTTATTATAAGCATGAGAAAAGTCAATAAACTGACGATGACCAAGCGCGCCGCCCCAACTGTCAAATATCTGTAAAATTTGGGCACCAGCAACTACTTGCGCATCTAGATAATCAATGACAGACGTTGCCAATTTATCCAATAGTTGATGTAGAAAGTCAGGATTGCTGTATAAAAAACCTTTGGTATAGCGATAGTCTTTTGAGCTGCCGCCTTCAATCATATATGTAGCTAGCGTCCACGGGCTACCAGAAAAACCAAATAACGGCACTTGACCATTCAAAGCTTTACGAATACTGGTCACCGCACGCATGACATAATCAAGAGAGTCGGTCGGATCAAGCTTTGGTATTCTATCAAGATCCGCTTGCGTACGAATAGGATGCTTAAACTTAGGACCTTCACCAGCCTCGAAATATAAGCCCAACCCCATGGCATCAGGAATGGTCAAAATATCACTGAATAAGATAGCAGCGTCTAAATCATAACGACGCAGTGGCTGTAAGGTCACTTCAGTGGCACGGTCTGTATCTCTACACAAACTCATAAAGTCGCCCGCTTCAGCACGGGTCGCTTTGTATTCTGGTAAATAACGACCTGCTTGACGCATCATCCAAACTGGAGTGGTGTCTATCGTTTCAAATCGTAGTGCTCGCAACAATCTGTCGTTCTTTAATGGCGCAAAGTCGTGCTGAGTTGAATTACTATTGTCTGAAGCACTCATGTACAAATCTCCAAAACAACAAAGTATTCATACTTATTGATGAATACTTTGTTGGATAAAATACGTTAAATAAAAGAATGATAAATATTTATAGAATGGTCATGATGACATCTCAGTTTAAATATTATTAACCTATATTTAGACTGAGACTGTGTGCATACTAAGCGATTCTATATTATTAATGTGCTATACGGTTAGTGCCAAGTTATCACGGTGTACCATGACAACACGCTCTTCACTGCTACCAAAAATCTTATCAAACTGCTCTGTACGCTCACGTGCTACTCGATGCGCATCCTGCGATGAAAAGTTGACTTGCCCGACTGCGAGACGCTCACCAGTATCTTGATGGATAATTTCAACCACATCACCTTCATCAAAACCACCACGGACTTCGACAACACCAACGGGTAGTAGACTTCTATTATGCTCAGTCAGTGCCTTTGCCGCACCTGCATCCACAACCAAGCTACCTGACATACGCAGGTGAGCCGCCAGCCATTGCTTACGAGCAATGATCTTGTCTTCATCGTTGGTTGTCAAAAGCGTACCAACTGCTTCACCTGATACCACACGAGTAATGACGTCATCAATTGCACCGCTTACGATAACGGTTGGACAGCCACCCATTGCAGCAAGACGACCAGCACGGATTTTGGTCAACATACCACCGCGTCCGAGCTTGCCACCATCTCCGGCTATATCAAATAAATAATCAGCCATCGCACGCTCTTGACGAATCATTTTTGCATTAGGATTGTCACGTGGGTTATCTGTAAACACACCATCTTGATCGGTGAGGATAATGTACAAGTCAGCATTGACCATCGCTGCTGCCATTGCCCCTAATGTATCGTTGTCACCGAATTTGATTTCATCAATGGTGATGGTGTCGTTTTCGTTAATAACAGGTAACACGCGCCATTCTAATAATTGCGTCAATGCGCCTGTCGTATTGAGATAACGGCTACGATTAGACAAATCATCATGAGTCAATAGCAGCTGCGAGCTTTGAATACCATGCTGAATCAGAGCTGACCACCATGTTTCAATCAAACCCATCTGACCAATGGAGGCACAGGCCTGTAGTGCGGCTAGTTTTTTAGGGCGCTCCTCAAGGTTCATACGTACCACACCTTCAGCAACAGCACCTGACGATACTAGTAGCACTTCGACGCCTTGCTTATGCAGCTTAGCAATCTGTTTGGCCCACTCGTATATGGCAGTTCGATCCAGCCCTCGACCGTTATTGGTTAACAACGATGAGCCAATCTTGACAATAACGCGCTGAATATCAAAGTTGCGATTTTGCTTAACAAATCTTGCTTCTTCGATCGTGTTTTCTATGCCATCTGCCATATAAACTCCTTTTTATCTTATGAATTGATTAGGGGATTGATTTAAAAAATTCAGGTACATCAGTTCAAGCTTGTTCACTTATGGAACGTAAACCACCTCGACACCGTCTTCATCATCGAAGTCGTCATCATCGTCATTTAAGTCCACCCCTTCACGTGCTGCTCTGCGGGCCGCACGATAGGCTTCACGCTGGGCTTCAGTGTTTAGACGGACTTCTACTTCTAAGCGCTCAAAACGTGTTCTTTGTGCTTCAGCGAAGATAGGATCTTCTAGTTCACGCTCGCGCTCTAGTTCAATCTCATTCATCAAATGATATTTAACCGCATCAGTCCCTTCACCCATTAGGGTTGAGGTGCGAAATACATCGCCTGTCCAATCAAGCTCAGCGACAATATGGGTACAGAGCTCATCTAACTCTTCTTCAGGCACCTGATCGATTTTGTTTAATACTAAAATCTGGGGCAAGTTAGATAACTCAGGTGAAAAACGTTCAAGCTCATTCAAGATAACACGAGCGTTGTTTACCGGATCGCTGCCATCAACTGGCTTTACATCGACCACATGTAACAATCGACGTGTACGAGCCACATGCTTTAAGAAGCGGATACCAAGTCCGGCACCTTCTGAAGCACCTTCGATCAAACCCGGAATATCTGCCATCACAAATGAGCGATGACGACCGATATCAACCACACCTAAATTAGGAACGAGTGTGGTAAATGGATAGTCAGCAACTTTTGGTCTAGCAGCAGAAACTTGACGAATAAAGGTAGATTTACCAGCATTAGGCAAACCAATCAAGCCAACATCAGCCACTACTTTTAGCTCAAATTTAAGGACTTTTAGCTCACCTTCAAAACCTGACGTCGCTTTACGCGGTGCTTGGTTGGTAGAGCTCTTGAAATGGGTATTACCCAAACCACCATCACCACCTTTGGCAATCAGTAACGTCTGACCAAGTTCAATCAAATCGCCCAATACTTCATCTGTTTCGGTATCAACTACCGTGGTGCCGATAGGTACTGGTAAAAACAAATCATCAGAGCCTTTGCCTGAACAGTTTCTACTGTGACCATTCTCAGCTCGCATGGCGTCGTGACGACGGGTATAACGGTAGTCAACTAGGGTATTGGTGTTGTCTTCTGCAATGACATAAACATCTCCGCCTTTACCACCATCACCACCATCAGGGCCACCACGTGGGACATATTTTTCTCGGCGAAAACTGGCGATTCCGTTACCACCGTCACCTGCTTTTACCGTTACGACGGCTTCATCAATAAATCGCATTTTACTTTCCTTAATTCACAATCCAGTTTATATACTGGTTACAACCAACGGTTATATTATGGGGTTTTACTGTATTGTCACAAAAAATATTGTGACAAAATAAGCGCTAAAAGCACGCTACTTGTATTTGATATTCAATATGAAAATAACACCCGATAATCAATCGGACTATCGGGTGTTTAAGTATGACAGCTAACGCAATATCAAGCTATCCAAACCAGACACTATTATGGCAAATTTTGCAGTATGACCGCACTGATTCACACAATAATAGACAACTGGTTTGTTATATTTAGCGTTCTATGCAGGAATCTGAGTGTAGCTAATTCCAGCCATCTGTGTCGCCAGACGCAATACCTGAGTACTATAACCTACTTCGTTATCATACCAAACATACACAATGGCTTGATTACCAGTCAGAATAGTCGCCTGCGCATCGATGATACCAACATGAGTCGTACCAACGAAATCCGTTGATACGGCTTCTGTAGAATCTGTATAAGCAATCTGCGACTGCCAAGTGCTGCTGTTAGCAATTTTACGCAAGAATTCATTCAACGCTTCAGCACTTTCTGGTGCCGTTTTAAGCGTTAAGTTCAGAATCGCTAAACTGACATTTGGTGTTGGTACACGAATGGCGTTGCCCGTTAGCTTACCACTTAATTCTGGTAGTGCTTTACCAACTGCTTTTGCTGCGCCTGTGCTCGTGATAACCATGTTCATCACTGCACTACGACCACGGCGGTCTGCTTTATGATAGTTATCAACCAAGTTTTGATCATTGGTAAATGAGTGAATAGTCTCTACGTGACCGTTTTCGATACCGTACTCATCATTCAATACATTCAACGTTGGTGTAATAGCATTGGTCGTACAGCTGGCAGCACTAACGATAGTGTCATCACCAACCGTGTCATTGTTCACACCATAAACGACGTTTTTGATGTCACCACCAGCAGGGGCAGTTAGTAGTACTTTTTTCACGCCAGTAGATTGTAGATGCTTGCCAAGGCCTGCTTCGTCTTTCCAGATACCCGTGTTATCGATAACGAGAGCATCGTTGATACCATAAGCGGTGTAATCGATTTCACTAGGGTCTTTAGCATAGATAACTTGTACAAAACGACCATTAATAATCATGCCGTTGTTGTCATCATCGATACTGATGCCACCCAAGAATCTACCATGGATCGAATCACGCTCAAGCAATGAAATACGTTTGGCCAAGTCACCAGCAGCTGCTGGGCGTACGACGATAGCTTTTAACTGCATACCTTTTGCACTTGACGCTTGCGCCAATAATAAACGGGTCAAGATACGACCAATACGGCCGAAACCATATAATACAACATCTGTCGCGCCATTCACGGCACCTGCATTATTAACAGATTTTAGCGCAGCTTGTACGTCAGTGTCATTAGCAATCAATTGACCAACATCGATACGAGTGGCTTGGATATCTTTGCTCTCTGCGATGACTTTTACCATCGCTAACGTGTCAGCGATATCAATAGACTTAGCGCCATGGTCACGCAACGCAACTTTTTGATGCAAAGCGAGTATTTGACCAACTGAGGTAGAGTCTAGCGTTTCGCCGAACAAGGTCACTTGTACGTCTTGCGCATTATAGAGCTTATTCAATAACCCCATTAGCTCAATCGCTTGTTGCTCTTGATTGTTATAGTTGCTTAAGTGGTCTTGATGTAATTGGCGTAAGGTATCAGCGTTGCTCACGAGAAACATCCTTATGGTCAGTAATGTATGATCAATAAAATATGAAGAAATATGAAATAGATAGGTTGTGTATGCTCTAAATGGTGACTCTAATGTGATAATCAACCACTATCAATATGGGTTATTGACACTAGAGTATTTGAATCGCATAGATTTTAGCCTAAAACGCCTCATTTTGCCAGTAGTAACCGATTAGCTAGTGTGCATAATAGGTTTCATTCTCATATACAGACTCATATATAAACAGGGATAAAAATAAAGGCAGCCATATATGCTGCCTTATTAGTTTTTTTGAATGAGAGTTACTATGACTTTTTATTTATTGAAATAACCTGATAATAACCAGTTATCTATCAGATATTCAGATATACAAATTCATTCTACAATTCAATTTAACGTTTTATATTCATATTAACTATGGCGTCAAATTTACCGTCTGATTGGTTTGCGGTGTGAGCTTAAATTCTTTTAAGTCATAACCTTGTTGTTGTGCAATCTGACGATATTTAGAATAGGTTTCTTGACTGACATTAGGTGAACGAGCCAATAGCCATAGATAATCTTTGTCAGGTGTGCCGACCAATGCCGTCTTATAATCAGCATCACGTGCTAGTACCCAATAATCGGCACGGCCGACTGGCAACCAACGAATCCATGAGGGCAAGAAAGTTACTTTGAGCTTACTACCAGTCTCGTCCGTTGGCTTAGCGAGACCTTCAGCAACAATCTCCGAGCCATCTTCGGCCATACACTTGTTAGTGACGGTTATACCTTTTCCATCAGCTTTTTGAGCATAATTGGCCGTAACATCACCTGCACATTTACGCTGAAAGTACATCGGTAAGCGACCTATCTCGTACCACGTTCCAGCATATTTTTCGAGGTCGACGCTATCGACTGTCGTTGGGGTATTTACAGACTTATGAATGATGGCGCTTGGTTCGATAGACAGCATCTCTGTTGTCGTCTTATCCATCGTTGCATTGGTAGCCGCCATAGACGCTGCATTGACTGGAGGCGTAGCAGCATAAGCTGAAAACGCAGCCAATGGTATAATAATAGCTAAGGCAATACCTGTATGTTTGATCAGTCCATTCATAAATATGCGCTCCGGTATTTCTTTGTATGATGAATGAGTGGTATCCGATGACGAATCGGTTTCTTGTTCAGAATCTCTATGCTCATACTTATCTTTTGTTATTTTTATTTGACCACCTACAGATTCTGAGGTGATTGGCGTAGACAGAGTCAGTCCTTGGGACTGTTCAACACTGCTTTTCAAATCATTATTTTTCGTAATGTCATCATCAGACATAGCAGACTCTTTTGCCTTTAACAGGCTTTTGACAGCGCTCTTGTACCCAAAATAACTGTCTTGCGAAGACGTGTTTTTTACCGAATGGCTCGGATACTCATCATTCGATTCGTCATGGTTGTAGCTAGCATCATTGCTGGCATAGCCTGCCTTTTGCGCATTATCTTTATCTAGATAATAACTGCTTGACTGGCTAGTCTGCTGAGATTGAGAACCAGCTTCCTGTGAATCAGACCATCCTGACTTAGGTAACTTGTTGGCTTTCATAGAATTACCGTTATTAATAATGACTGTGAAAAATTCTTTGTGTATTTATCCACCTAGTCTAACTCTCTGAACGTCGCCAAATTCAAAAAGCGTGTCTAATAAGTAAACCAGCGCTACAGAATTTGATTTTATTGCAAGGGTCAAAATATGTTTTCATAGGCAATTTGCTAATGAATAATAAACAGTTTGCTTATGAATGATAGAGTAAATACTCTTTAATTAGGTATTCTATATTAAGGACAACTTGACTATTAAAACAGTGTCGCAATGTAGGGAAACGCAACGGTTTGTAAGTAACTAGGTCTTTATGCGGTAGAACAAACACCTAATAAAAACATAGTTACTTACTGGATAAATATCAGACAAATCAGTGATATCCCTGATAATTTTCAACAAATAATAGGCTCAATATAAGCCGAATTTCTTCTCATTTTTCACTGTTAAAAAACTGACGAATACCAGCAACGCTGATACCGCCATGTGCTAATGCTTGATCTATCATCGTGGGTGATAGACCGCCCAAACCAATGACTGGCATATCGGCCAGCTGTGCTAAGGCAGACCATGCCTCCCAACCAAGTGGTACAGTATCAGGATGCGTGTGAGTGGCTAATACTGGTGAGATGAAAATACCGATCACTGGCAGCAGCTGTTGCTGTATTCGAGCACTGGCGAGTTTGTTGGCCGCTTCAATACTGGCAATATCGTGACAGCTTATTATCAATGGAAAGTCATCCGATAAACAATGCTCAGATACAGAAGTGTCTGAAACACTTTCAAGCCATTGCATTAATGCCGTATGGGTCAAATGATTTGCAACGATTTGATGAGAGATATTTTCATCTTTAATCGGTGTTGACTTATCAACATCCACAACTTGGCTATCGGCATCATAAGGTACAATTACTTGAACGTCTGGACGACCATGCATCAATTGCGCTGCTAGACTGCCTGAGCGCTCTGCATCAGCTTCTTTTGTTCGAATATAAACCAAAGACTCTATCGCTAAATTGTCTTGATGATATTGCAACCATGCTGCCGCTGAATCTGCGCATTCGCTAAAATGTGCTAACGGATAGGTGATGGTTATCTGCATTGGCAATCTCAGCCACTCTAGAATCGTTTTATTCGCAGCGGGCAAGGGATACTCACCTGCCAACAGCTTAGACTTATCTACCCATGTCAATGCCTGCCCTTCTAATCCATATTCGCAATGCTTATGCTGCTCGTATTGCTGCGCTGCCAGCTCAATTTTGTAAACCTGTAGCACAACCTGCTTGTCACCATAGTCGTGATGCAAACGACCAAGCTTGACGATAATGTCATTATCTATAGCAATACCTGTTTCTTCAGCGACTTCTCGAACCAATGCCTGTTCTGCACTCTCATTGGCATCAATCTTACCGCCGACGAACTCATAGCGATTGCCTTGATGTTGGGTAGCATTTCTAAACCCAAGCAAATACTGCTCTTTATGATGAATAACAGCGACTGCAACGTTTACGATGACTACTTTTTTATCTATGATTTGGTTTATTTCTTGGTTATTTGGTTCGATTGGCATGGTTTTGTCCTTCGTTGTTTATTTTTATTAGAGTATATTCAGTCATACGAAAATATTAGGAAATAGTAGAAATATAACTTAAATTACTGATTTCAAATACAATACTTATGGTTCATCTCGAATAAGATAGGCTTTATAACAACTGCTTTAGATAAGTTTACATAATAACTGCATTTTATTTTATCAATTGTCTTGCAAAATCATTCAATCTAAATGATAATTATTATCGTTAAAGACGATTACTTACTGTTATCGCTACTCAGCTATTTTTTATCAAAAGGATTTTATTATGAGCATGGTCATCTCTCGTTATCTAAACTGCCGCGAAAACCGTCTACCTACCCTACAATCACAGCACTTATTTGCCCTAACCAAGGAAGTACGTATCGAGCATGAAGGTGAAGAATACCGCCTACGCCTGACACGTAATAACCGATTAATCCTAACCAAATAGAATGAACATCACTCGATGTCCACTTATAAAAAAACGCCTTCATTAAAAGGCGTTTTTTATTGGCTGAACATTACTATAGTCATCGTTAATGGATATAGGTTTTAGATATTGATAATAATTTATAGTCAAAGAAATCTAAAATTGCTACAAGGCAGTCGACTGCAGATTGTACAGGTAGTACATCTAAGGAGACTAACACCGTAGCAGTTTAGTAGTTCTCTGACTATAGCGTTGCGTTTAGAACTGCCAGCTATAGACCACATCTACTGCATTCTCTGCAGCTGCGCTTGCTTCAACATAGATACGACGCGTCAATTGGTAACGAACCGACAAGCTATTTTGAGCATTAAACACACCCACTCCGTAGCGGATATATAAATCAGGGGTCACATAACCGGTGACATTGACATTGGTGTCTTCACTGCTGCCGGAGGCATCCACGGTGAGAGATTGCAAACCAAAAGCCTGACCTATCTGATTGGTTAAGCTGCGTGTACCACTCAGTCCGAAACTCAATCCAGCCGCTGCTAAGTTATTGGTAACCTGCGATTTAAACCCTTGCTCACTGATTTGGGTCGCACCTGTATTAGTAAGGCGGCCTGTGACCAACGCATTCATCGCTTGCTGCTGTGTCAGACCAGCATTATTGAAGACAATAATGTTTGGTGATTCAGTATCACCTTTAACGCGTAGGCCTACTATTTTTCCTTCAATGCTTTTAACTGCTTCGACACTCAGCGTTGGGTTCATCACATCACCGTCAAAGCGTACTTGACCATAATTGAGCTCTAAACTTTGACCAAAAGCATTGATATCTGTACGACGCGATACCTGCACCACACCTTTTGCACGCATAACCCCAGTACCATTTTGGGTGATATTAATCGCCCCTGCTAAAGGAATCACGGCACCAAATCCACGGAAATTGATATCCTCACCCAAATCAATACCAATGTTTGCATTGATAGACCAAGGCTTCGAGATGGCCAAGACTTCATCGATATTACCAATCAAACGACGATCGAGCACGACTGCATCTTCGGTTTGCGTCACGATATCTTCACTGGCTTCTGGTGGACGGATAGTCGCTGACGGTACACTAATGGCACCTTTGATATCAACATAGCGATCACCTGGGCGCACAATAATATCAATATCCGGATCGATTTCAGCCACTAGCAACGGCGGCTGAGTAAGCACCAAGCCTTCGCCGATAACACTTAGCTTAGCCTGTAGCTTCTGTTTCCAATCAACCGTTCCTGTTAGAGAGCCTTTACCAGTACCACTGTTAAACGTGCCATCCATCGTTGCTTGAGTGCCACGAATTTTGGCAGCAGCATTCACATTGGTCAAGTTAATCGGTAAATCCAACATGGCGATACGGCCATTAGAAAGCTTCACATCACCATAGAACTGCGGCTTGTCCAGCGTGCCACCGACGCCACCTGCCATCGTGACATTTCCTCGCAGGACTCGCATCCCTGGGAAGAAAGGCTTAAATATCGCTAGATTAAGCTCATTGAGTACCAATGCACCCGAAATTGGCTTAGGCGCCTTATAAGGATCAACAACGACTTCAGCATAGCCACGAGCACCGCTTCCGGTATTGATGTCTGTGCGTAGCTTGAGGCCTTCTGGAACGGATACAGCAATGAGAGAAACCCGCTTATAAGGTAAAGTAACAGCAGCGCTATCACCCTCTTGAGCTAAGCCAATTTTGCCGTTATCCGAATACAATGTTGTATTAATAGTCGGCGGACGACCACGTTGCCAGCCGACAATAGCTTTACCATTAATCTTGCCATGCCAATCAATATCTTTGGGCAAAAAGACTGAGAATAATGAAGTATCTAAATTCTGTAAGGCCACATCGACCTCACCTTGATCTGGTGATGCGACTAATTTTTTGCGTAAACACAGCTTGCCAGTTTGATCAGCAGCTTGCCAACAATGCGCGGCTAGCTGTACTTTAAAGTCCGTATTTTTTCCGTTCTGTTCATTAGGTAAATTCACAATCAACTGCGCTGGTTGCAACTGGTTTAAGGTCGCGTATTTAGACTGAATGCGACCCTCACCGATGACTCCAGACCAGCTCACGTTATTGCGATTGAATCCACCTTTGACTCGCGCACCAATAGTTAGCTGTTCATTGGCTACGTCGAGATCGACCACATGTGCCTGCTCTGTCCCATTAAATGAAGCCTTAACACTTTTAAAACTCTGTCCAGCAGCATCTAAGCCTTCGGCAGTAATGATAAGCTGACTTGGGCTATTTGCCAGATTGACCAGTTTTCCGCGGACACGACCCTGACGTAAAACAAAGCCTGGTAGCGCAAGACGCTCACCTACCAAATCAATATAAATGGTTGGTAACGCTTGTCCTACTGGCTGCGATAAAGTGGCACCGCCAGTTACTTTACCAGCCAGCTGATCTGAGAGCTGATCTAAGCTGGTGATATTGATTTTGGTTTGTAGCTGCTTAGCATTACCGTTAGCAGTTACGTAATTATCACCCCAACGCAGTACGAGGTTTTCGGCATTTAAGCTATCAATTAAGGCATTTACTTTTTTGTATTGCGCTTGAGCATCTTGCGTTTGCAGACTTTCAAAGTAGCTTGCCAAGTCTTTTGGTAAGCGCATTTTCGCCGCCAAGCTGCCTTTAGCGCTCAACGTCTGCCCTTTTAACATACCGCTCAAATTAACTTGCTTGATATTGATAATTTGCTGCGAATCACTCCAGCGTCCATCAGTATCTATCGTACCTGTGATAAGACTTGGTGTGTCTTTTAGGAAATACCCTAGGTTAAAACGATCCATTACCGCATTGATATCCCACGCAACTCCTTGACGCACATCTACGGTACCTTTGGCATCGATGCTGCCGGCAGCACCCACATGACGGAAGCGTTTGATACGAATCAATTGATCATCGCCACTGGCATCAATAGTCAGCTTACCTGCTGGCAGTTGCTCAGCATCCAGTACACCATCGAAATTTACGGCAAAACGTTTCAGCTTACCTGCTGTATTTTTGCTATTGCTAGGCGGCGTTTGCCATTCGCCACTGGTGGTTAGATCGCCCGTCAAAATTGCTGGGTTGTTGGGTAGAAAATAACCCAAATTGAAATCGTCAAAGCGGCCATCTACCGTCCAACCAATATTTTTGCGTAAATCAATGACACCCTTCGCTGCCACTGCACCAGCCTCGCCATTGTAATTCAATTTACGGATACTAATCAGATTTGGCGTACCAGCGGCATCAACAGATAGGCGGCCTTTTGGTACATCTGCCGTATCAATTTGACCATCAAAACGCGCATCAAATACAGACAGCTCACCACCGACGATATCGACGCTGGCATCACCGCCACCTGTTATACCGATAGTACGACTGTCTTGTGTGGCATCAAGCTGCGTCTGCAAATCAGTGTTATTCAGCGTAATGATATGGCGCTGACCACTGACACCGCTTTTGGTGATATTTAACAGACGACCGCGTGCACTAATATTACCCGTTAGACGCTCAAGTGGTAAGTCACTGCGGTATTTTTTCGGCAGTAAGCCCTTGGTACTCGCATCCACTTGCCATGTGAGTGGCGTATTCTTACTCGCTAGTCGAATCTGTCCAGTTCCAGATAGGTCGCCTACGATTCCTTCATAGTTCAATCGATTGATATCAATGACGTCACCAGCTTTACGTAGACGCACATCATAGTTGCCTTTTGGAGCAGCATTGAGCTCATTGATAACCGCGTTGGCATCAACGGATAGCTGTGAGTCACGAATGATGACATCTGCCTGTCCACTCGGGCTATTAATATTGCCGACATCAGGCACATCACGGCGGACTAGGTTTTGCCATTTAGCATCAATATACCAAGGGGCCGCCTGTTTAGATTTCGCTGAAACTTTGCCACTGGCAATATTAGCATTAACATGCTCACCATCACGTTGACGTAAGTCTGCATCTATCTCTGTATTACCAGCGCTATTCTGCTGCTGATAATGTAGCGACAGTCTGCCATCAAGCGTTTGCGGTGCGTACGCTTTAAAGTCAGCGTACTCATCAGGAATCGCTTGGCGGATATTAAAGTTACTGCCTGTCGCTCGGATTTTTGCATCAAAGCTACTCTTCCAATCTAAAATACCTTGCAACACCAAACGTCCAGCAGGTACATCAGCATCTAAACGATCAATACGCAGCTGACTATCAGCAATAACCGCACGGCCTTGATAATGACCTGAAGGAATGTCTTTGGCCGTCAGTTCAGTATTGATGCGTAGACGTATCTCAGAGATGACACCCTCTGCTGTGGCCGTACCGCTTTTTAGGCGAATATCTTGATCTTCTGCATACGGGATTAAGATATCATCCCATTGCAGTTTCGCCCGAAACGGTGAATCGCTGTCCAATCCCTGCACGATAAAATCACCGGTAACATCACTATCATTATAGCGGCTGCTTACTTTACCAACCGTACGCTTAAGCGTACCTGTTGCGGTAATGTTTAGTGGATCAATATAGGCTTGTTCTAGCGCACTCACCTCTGCAATAGCACTTAAATCTAGCGGATAATCGCCTTGTAAATCAATTTCACCTTTTAAAGCACTGATATTGACGATATCAGCATACTGCAAATCACCACGAGCAATGGATACCGTGCTGCCGACCCAAGTCAAATCACGGGCAACGATATTACGGATGATGATAGGCTCTTTGGTCACTTGCTTATAAGTGATGCTTTTGATTTTAGCTTGATCAAAGCGTAGATTAACGGGTAACTGCAGGGTTTTATAATCGAAGGGCTCACCCGTTGGTGGCTCATTGTTGATAATCTCAATAGTCTGTATATCGGCCTCACGCAAATGCACTTCTTTGGCAAATACAGCGCGCCAGCCTATCTTTACATAGGCTTTATCAACCAATATCTCAAGGTCTTCAGTCGCCTTGATATCGATGTCGGTCACCCAAATACCGTCACGCAAGTTACCTTTCCCATATTCGAACTCTATGCCTGTCTCGGCACTGACTTTCTCTAATATAAACTTGGTACCTGACTCTGTGCCGGCTGCATAAAAGAACACCGCAAACATAATCGCTAGTACGATTAAAATCAGCACCAGTAGCTTGAGCAAAAATGATAACGGATACAAGCGCCTGACTGCACGAGCGTCACGCTGTGCCGGATCTTCATCTGGTGAGTTACTAGGCGGGTTGTTTTTTGTCAGCATGGCACTCAACTACGTTAAAGAATGATTACCGGCAATCGGTACGATAAATAATAAATAACAGAACGAATCAAACAATTATAAAGGCGAACCAATAAAGAAGTGCAGTCTAATGGGAATACTCTCCTCTGTCACGCCAGCCGCTACATCGACTCGCACCACGCCCACAGGTGACGACCAACGAATACCGACGCCGACACCGACCTTTGTCTCAGTATCAAAGTTTTCGTCATAAGCATTACCCACATCCGTGAAGAATGCTGCACGAAGACCCGGTTTGAACTCATAGTTATACTCTGCACTACCCACCGCAAGAATTTGACCACCTGTCAGATAGCCGTTCTCTAGTGGTGATAAGCTCTCATAGTCATAACCACGGATGCTCTGGTCACCACCTGCAAAGAAACGTAATTTATAAGGCACTTCGTAAAAATCATCTGCCCAGATATAGCCCGTATTCAGACTGCCTAATACTTGATGCTTATCGGCATCGCCGAAGCTATAAAGACCACTAACACCTGCACGAACGATTGCCATATTGGTATCACTAGCAACTGATTCACTGCCTGCTTCAATAGAGTAAGACTGACGTATGCCCTGAGTCGGATTAGTCACACTATCTATACTGGTTTTACTCATGCCATAGCCAAATAACAACGCTTGCTGACTAGGATTTGAAGACGTAAAACGTATAGGCAGATCATCCAACTCTGTTTCATCGACCCCTGTTTCTAACTCATCCAAACGGTAGCGCACAGAGTAGCTACGATTCCATCCGTTATCTTGACGGATGTTACGTGCCAATGCTGCTTTTAGTGTTCTGGTAGACAGGTCAAAGTTACCTTCACCTTGGTCGATCACCTCTTCCTCATAAGTCAGACGCGCATCTAGCTTATCATTAAGCGGGTGCTTCCAAGGTCGACTGGCATAGACCGCCACATTTTTAGCAATTCTTGAAACTTCTGTTTCTGCACCAGCCTGATAACCTTTACGATTTATCAGGTTATAATCTATCTTTGCCGTTGCTCGCACGCCAGTATCCGTACCGTAACCAAGACCGACTTGGGCATCGCGCGGTTTGTCAGAGGCAACAAATACATACAACGGCACTTTTTTACTTTCTGCCACTTCTTGCGGTGTTTTACGTCCTGCTAATGTCGGTGGTACAAAGCTTTCATCGGAAAGCAGGCTTTTTTCATCAGGCAGTATTTTTTGAGCGACATTACTGATTGAGTCACTGATTTTACCTAACAGGTTGTCTGCTTCTTGAGGTTTTTCATCTAATACCCGATCGTTCGGCAAACGGCTTAAACGATCTGCTTTTTGTTCAATGGCTTGCAGCTTATCTAGGGTTGCTTCATCAGCCTCGAACTCGATAGCAGCAATATCGTCTTCATTGACTGTGTTTTCACTAACCACGCTGCCGTTATTAGAATCGCTGGCGCCACTAACAAGTGCCTCGTTCGCCGTCATTAGAGAGTCATTACCATTATTAATAACATCAGTAATGCTACCGCTACTAACGTCTTCATCTGACTCTGACGTACCGTCGCTATTCACTGGGGTATTATCAAAAGCCAGTGTACTGGCTTCACTACTCTCATTTGGTGGTAGTATCGACTCAACGTTCACTGTATTAAAGTAACGAGTCGCTGATAAATCATTACTAAATTTGGTCACATCAGGCGCATAAAATGGATCGCCGGGTTTGAAATCAAGCAACTGCTGCAATAATGGCAGCTCAACAGGCAGCTTATCAGGGTCTTCCGTTAACGTATTGGTCTCTCGGTCATAGGTGAAAAACACAACGTCATCAAATTGGTAACGACTGCCCGTGTCATAGACCAAAGAGACATCTGCTGTGTTATCCGGCAAGATAATATCAACCGATTTGTTTAGCCAATATTGGTCAAAATAACCATAGGTATTACTCAGTGACTCTAGCGCAGCTTTGCTGTTTTTGTAGACACGGTGATTGAAGATATCTTCTTCTTGTGGTGGGAGTTCTTTTTCAAAGTTTGCAAATTCCTCTTGCTCACTACCCTCGCCACGAATCTCAATAATACGGCTATCGACACGTACTGGCTCACCCAACTCTTCAATAACCACATCCAAAGTATCGCTACTAGGCTGGCGCAGACTCAACGTAACTTCATAATAGCCCACGGCTTTTGCAGCATCCAGTGCCGTTTGACGCAAGCGCGGTAAAGCAGCAGTAAAGTCAGCAACAGACTGAACTGTGGTGTTATCCAGTGCGGCTTTAATATTTTTCATTGGCTGGATATCATTATCCGCCTTGGTTTCTTTTGGTTCGCTATCGTCCGTATCTTCAGACGTGGCTTCCTGTAAATAGATGGTCGTTTCAACATTAGGTATGGCAATGGCGCCATCATTAAAGAAACGATTATAAAGGCGCTTTACGATGTTGCCTTTGTTACGTTCCCGAGGCCCAGGTCTATTAGTTTGTTCAACATTTTCAACGGCTACCTGAGTATCTGTTTGATAATCTGGCAGATAATCACCTGGATCGATAATATTTGATGTCGCACCCTCTACATCCGTGACACCACTGTTGTTCGCGACTAGCTCATTACTATTATCAAGAGCATCGCTGTCGCTATTATCATCGCTATCACTGTCACCGTCCACACTTTCAGCACTAACAGAGCCGCTGACATTTATCGGATTCGACACCGATTCAGTCGCTGCTGTTGGCTCAGTGGCGTTTTCACTCTTACCCAATGTATCAAGATTGCTAGGTAATGGCAGATTATCCGCATCAAGATCCACATCTAAGCCAATAGGAGGTGCCGTATCATCCAGCGTCGCGATTGGTGCTGTAAAATCGCTATCAACGTCACTATTACTGATAGCGTTAGCATTATTGCGGTTATTGCCGCCACCTATCGTATTAATGTCTTGGGTATTTTGCGTATTCAACTCAGCCAGTTCACGATCAATCTGCGCAGGCGTCATCATTTGATAACCCTGCTGCTGTATCGCTGTGGCTTGTTGCAACAACTCATCATCCGAACTATCAAAAATATTGCGCTGAGCATCATCATTTGAATCTAAAAGTGTGGCTAACTGACTGGCCGCTACTTGATTGGTCATGGATTGAGCAGGAGTATTTGCATTGATAGCAGTATCAGCCAAAGCTGCAGGTGCGATACCAAAACCGACAAAGCTGGTCGCTAAAGCAGAAAAAAGCGCAGAGCGTGTAAAGTGAATGCGCGGCGCATCGCACGTAGCCATACGAGGGCCGTTTTGAGTCTGGCAAGGTTGAGCATGGCAAGGTTTAATATCGCAAGCTTGAGCATGGCAAGTTTGCATGCGTTGGGCACTGATATTATCTGGCACATTTATAGGAGTATCACACGGATTAACCGATACAGGACGCGCTAGAGTTGAAGGCTGGTGGTTCATGTTTATTTCCTATCACCTCACGCGGCACAATGTCATTAACGAGGGCAATCGCTAAGTCTTACCGGTGAATAAACTTATTAACAGTTGGCTGAGATTCTGATTGACTACCTTTGCTCTTGATAATGACAGTCTACGGCCTATAGTGCAAACTTTAGTCCTGAGTGCCGTCATCGTATCAATAGGTAGGTAGACTGTATTGATAGCGGGGCTTGCCATCACTTATATATGACAGTAAAACCCTGTAAAATTCACAAATCATAACGTAGATAATTATGAAATCATAGCGTCGGGCGCATGTATTTATACCAAAGCCTTGCTATTATACGTCCTAATATTGATAAAACCTATGCTATATTTCGATAAGTTTTTGATACTATTAATAATTACCTTTATCTTAAAAGCCGCACTCCGTATGTCCTTTTAATCTATCAGCCGCGATCTATCTGTAGGAACTTTCATGGCAAATCAGTTTCAGTTATTTAAGCACCGCCGGTTTAGTGCCATGTTTTTTACCCAGTTTTTGGGCGCGTTTAATGACAATGTTTTTAAGCAAGCGCTCATACTGGTTCTGACTTACACCGCTGCAAGTCAGTTGGGAATGGAAGTCAGTATTTTAAATAACTTAGCCGCGATGTTATTTATCTTGCCCTATTTTTTGTTTTCAGCGCTGGCAGGGCAAATTGCGGATAAATACGAAAAGTCCAAGCTAACGCAATTGATCAAACTGCTTGAGCTTGTAATCATGGCGATCGCTGCGGTTGGTTTCGTGTTTGAGTGGTATGCCCTATTATTTGTAGCATTGTTTTTAATGGGTACCCATTCAACTTTTTTTGGACCGATTAAATACGCCTACTTGCCGCAAGCGATGAAAGAAGACGAGTTGGTTGGTGCCAATGGTTTGTTTCAAATGGGCACATCATTAGCTATTTTGCTGGGTATGATTATCGCGGGCGTCCTCACACAACTGTCGCAGTCGCTATATTGGATTAGTGTGACCGTTCTCATCGTAGCCGTGTTGGGCTATTTGGCAGCACGTTACATTCCAACCATGCCAGCGATGCAGCCCAGTCTAAAAATCAACTGGAATATTTTCACCACCAGTTTGGCCACGGTTCGCTACTTATATTCATTACCTTTTCTATTTTGCGTCATTCTTGGCAACAGCTGGTTTTGGTTTTATGGTGCGACGTTCTTGACCCAAATGCCAGAGCTTAGCAAAGTCATTTTGCATGGTGATGAGTCAGTGGTAATTTTCCTATTGACGCTATTTTCAGTTGGCGTATCGATTGGTTCATTACTGTGTAAATCACTGACCAAAAACCAAGTCAGTTTGCGCTTATTACCTTTTGGTATTGCTGGATTAAGTATTTTTGCGATCGATTTATATTTCTCACTATCAGGTCTTAATATCAACGTGAGTAATGACACTTTCCTCAGTGTCGGTGATTTAGTGGGTATGAGTGGTAGCTGGCGAGTATTTGCAGACTTGTTCTTTTTGGGCTTTAGTGGCGGTCTATATATTGTGCCTCTTTATGCGTCTATGCAGGCGTATGCACCCAAAAGCCATCGCGCGCGTATCATTGGTGCTAATAATATCTTTAATGCGATATTTATGGTTACCTCAGCGATTTTCGCAATTGTTATCTTAAATACGTTGGCGTTGAGCATGCCTCAACTGTTTTTGGCAACAGGACTGCTCAATATTGCATTTGGCGCGTTTTTATACGTCAAGCTCAATAAACATATCAAAAGCGCTGTGATTCAAACGCATGATGAAGTCGTTCCATAAATATGCTAAAGCTGAATTGAGTATTACTATAGTAATCAGTATGTTTTTGAGCCGATAATATTCGTGCTGATAATTTAGATTGTTTGCTATAGTAATGCTTGTGAAGCTGAGACTATAATTGTCTCAGAAAAACAGACAACCTTATTTTTTGATAGTACTTCTTAACAATAGCACTTTAACAACAGAATCTTTTAATAACAGTACCTTTTGATAGTACATACAGCCATTAGGAGTGAATTATGGCCCTACGTCCCTTATCCAAAATTGACCAGTTCTTACTCGGCGTCGATAAGGCATTACGAGCTGTCGTACCGCACTCAAACCCTAGTACGCGTCCATTACCAGTCAGCAACGATGAAATTCCTGAGCTGACCATCACTGAAGCACGGCATGTCGCAGGGTTGATGCGTATCAATCATACTGGTGAAGTATGCGCGCAAGGGCTTTATCACGGTCAAGCATTTGCGGCGAAAGACCACGGCGTCAAGCAGGCCATGCAACACTCTGCCGAAGAGGAAGTTGACCATCTGGTTTGGTGTGAGACTCGTCTAAGTGAGCTTGGTAGCCACGCCAGTCTCTTTACGCCACTATGGTACGGCATGTCTTTTAGTCTTGGGGCAGTAGCTGGTGCTATCTCTAATGAGTTCAGCTTGGGGTTCGTCGCAGAGACAGAAGCGCAAGTCAGTGAGCACTTGCAAGATCATATCCAGCAACTGCCTGAGCATGATAAACGCTCAAAAGAGATACTGGCACAAATGGATATCGAAGAGTTACACCATCGTGAGCTCGCACTTGCCAGCGGCGGCGCTGCATTGTCACCGCCTGTACGCAAGACGATGCGCTGGATGGCCAACCGTATGAAAGCCACTGCTTATCATTTGTAGTAGTAAACGATGTAGTTGCCAGCTCTAGATTAATAGAGACTATAAGCTTGATTATCGCATCTACTATCGAGTTTTTAACGTTTATTATTAACAATCCTACTACTGATAGCGTAAAGCTTAATTTGCTACGGTATGAGAAATTTGTACGATTTTGCAGCAAAGACACAACCTATATGACCATTTAATTGCTAAATAACGACTAAATAAACAAGGTAACAATTTTTATGAAAACCACTAAAAAATCAATGCTCTCTAGCAGTGTGTCTACCAAGTCTTCGAAACTGGTCACGATGACCGCACTGGCAGCCGCATGCACAATGTTGCTATCAGCGCCTGTCAATGCAGCTGAAACCAATGCAGCAGCCACATCCGTCCCTAGTGCTGTAGACTCTAGTAAACGTGTGATTCGTCTTGCTCAACCCAAAGCAGACAGTACAGCTCAATCAAGTACTCAACCAGCGCCACAAACTAATGCACCTGTCGCTGCTACTCAACAAAGCGCGCCTACGCAAAGTCTTTTTCCAATGAGCTCTGGGCAGCCACAAACTGTCACACCTGCTCCAACCAAGCCGGTGTACACAGGTAGCACTCATGTCTATGAGCCAGGTCCAATGACGACATCTGGTATCGACCTGCGTAGTGGTCAACTTGCAAACATTCCAACGCCGAAAGTACAGTTGTCAGACGTGAGCTTTTTAAAGACCGTATTGATTCCACAACAAACAACCGCTAACTCTGACAAATTAGATGTGAGTCTGCTTGATGACTTTATCCAAGAAGCATCACCTAATGCCCGCCACTATCCACCAAACTTCCCTAACCGTACACAACGATATAATGTTCGCGAAAAAATCAAAGTATTGGCTGAGTGGATTGAACCTTATGCCCTGTCACCAAATGCCTCGTATGATGTGCTGCTTCGTGCAGCCAAGCTTAATGGCATGGGACGTAACCTAGATTTGGGTTCAGACTATACGATACGCGGCGGCAAATATGTGGATCGCGCTATCAAGCTGCAACCTGACAGCGGTGAAGCTAACTTTTTGTATGGCATGATGCTATCAGAAGGTGGCGGGTTCAAAGAAGGTCAAAAATACTTAGATAAGGCCGTCTCTCTAGGCTACACCGAAGCAGAGCAAAGCTTGGCACAGTCAGACGTCTTAAGTGACCGTCGTGATAGCGCATTAGAGCGTCTACGTCGCCTTGAGAGTGAAAACCCCAACAATGCTATGATTGGTCAACAGATAAAAATTGTTGAAGAAGGTAAGTTCTACATTTGGGACATACCAGCACCTGACATCAATGTTAAACCAGGGGCCTAAAGCTGCTTTATGTATTCATCAAAATGATTGATACATAATCTAAGCCCAAAGCAATCAGCGTCTTCATTTTATATCGATATTATTTCAATATAAAATGAAGACGCTTTTTTGTGTCTGCAAATAAACTGATTATGTTAGTTAGTTGGTTTCTTATCTTACTGACAAGAGTCATATATTCGATTAATAAGATGTAAATATAATTCATCAGTGGCAACGTTAGCATCAATAAAAGATATCTTTATTCCTTTGATATTACTCAATAACAAAGCCCTAGTGACAAAGCATGAAATAAAAAAGCTTAATCGCAAAAGTTACGCTACACTCTCTCTTGTACACCGCTTACTGACTCATACCTTGATGACTAACTGGACTGAACTATGACTTTCGTTAACCCTATAAAAAATATGGTAACGCACGCCAATAAAAAAAGCATACCGATCACTTCAGTCGCTTTGATAGCAGCGATGGCATTATTGCCTGCATGCAGTACGGTCTCGGTGAATAAACAAACTTCAGCAAAGACCATTACGGCACAGCGTGGCAACATTGTCACGGACAACAAGCTCAGTAGTGATACCGCATCAGCACTCTTATCAGCAGGGCTCAATGAGCAAGCTTGTATGCAGCAGTTTGATTTATGTTTGACCCAGCTCACCGATAGCATCTTAGATGAACACCACCGTTCCTCACTGGCTATTTTTTCTGAACTACATTATGCAAAGGCTCGACAGCTTGCAAAATCGCAAGACTGCCTCAATGCGCTTTCTCGCCCACCACTCGACCCTTATTATGCCAATGCACCGTTAAGTGATACCGAGGCCAATGCTCAACAGGAAAGTACCAGTCGTTGCCTAACTGGCTACCAAGAGCGATTGTTTAATGCGATAAAATACAGTTATACCTATCTATTTTATGACAGCTTAGCACATGACTTTGAAGGTAGCGCTCAGGGTAGTAGCCATTCTAGTACACCAAACCGCATTCCAAACGATACCGATATTCAGACCCAAGATATTTATAATGCAGCGAGCAACGATGTCATCACTCAGCTCTACAAGGCAGTAGATGGTTCAGATAAACTGATGGGCGACCCACAGATAGAACATTTACCAATAGCCTCCACTGAGCGTGATAACAGCGCGCAGGCGGCTATTGCCAATCGTGCACCTCTAGAAGGCAAGACTACCGACCAAGTCAAAGTCATGAAGATACAAGTCGATGGCTATGACCTCGGTGTCTATTTGCCCAATGAAAACAGCTATCTGCAAAATGCACATAAGCAAACCTCCGCTCTGGCAGACTTGGTCTCCACTTATGATTTACGTCTCTCTGGGCTCAACTCAATCAGTAAACGTCCAGGCTTGGGTATTAGCTTGGTTGCATCCTTGGATGACCGCTACACCACCACGATTCGCCAATTATTGGTATCCTCACTGTCAGGTCAATCGGATGATAAAAAAGACAATATTGACGATAGTAAACCAAGTTCGCGAATTTATCCCACAGGCCATTTACTTTTAACGGGGCTGATTGAACCCAGTGGCGATAGCGTGCTAGAAGTACTAGACAGTCGTAAACTCGATATCCATCTGTATAATCCGTATCAAAGCGAAAGTGTTAACATCCTCAATAATGACTATCCACTGGCAGCCAACTTCTCTGCCGGTTATGGCTTGTGGCTATCAGAGAACCAACTAGATGGCGTCGGCTATCTAAATTTAATCACTCGCCAACCAGAAGAAAGACTGCCCAAACTGTTTATGCTCGAGCCTTATGACCCCAATAAGCGCGTGCTGATTATGCTGCATGGCTTGGCCTCTAGCCCTGCAACGTGGGTGAACTTGACCAACGATATTCTCAATGATGATAAGTTACGTGACAACTATCAGGTTTGGCAAATATTTTACCCAACCAACTTACCCATTTTAGAAAACCGTTACCAAATACAACGTCTGATTGACAGCACTTATCAGCAGACGGATCCGACAGGACAAAATCTCGCGAGCAAAAATAGCGTGATTATCAGTCATAGTATGGGTGCTGTGATCGCTCGCATGATGCTGTCTGATGAAAACTTAGTCGATGACTTAGACAATCTCGATGATCAAAACATACTCTCTAATAGTGAAAAACGTAAAGTCCGCGACGCACTCAAAGCCTCTTTTGGTGAGGCACAATTACAAGAACGTTTTAAGCTACAGACATTACCACAAGTAGATACTGCTGTCTTTTTGTCTGCGCCGTTTCGTGGTACTGATTATGCAGACCGCTGGTTCACGCGTGCCCTACGCCGTGTTGTCTACTTACCTGTCGGTTTAGTGAAAACCGTCACTGAAAATTTAGCAACGATTGCAACGAAAGGCGATTTGGCAGACAACCCATTAGGCGCGCTATATCTACAAAACGGTGCTAGCCAGCTCAGCAATAAATCCTCCTTTATACAGCTCACCAAAGATCTCGCCATCAATGACCGCATTACTTATCACTCAATTATTGCCAATAACGATGCTGACATCACCAAAGGACTGGCAGAAATGCAGCCGGGCGGTGCGAGAATCGACTTGTCACAAGCGATAGAAGAAGACGCAAGAGGTGAGGCTATCAGTGCAAGTGAAAACGCTGATTCTGATAGCGCTAAACTGACAGATGAATCGCTTGTAGCGGCCGTTACCATCGATGAAAATATCAGTCAGGCATTAACTGAACGCCTATCTGATGGTATCGTACCTTATACCAGTGCCCATCTGGACGGTGCAGCTTCCGAAACCGTTATTAATGGTGGTCACAGCATTCAAGAAAACCCTCAAACTATTTTGACATTAAGGCGTATACTGCATCAGCAGCTCAATCAATAGTTTAGGGTCTGTTGAACATTGACGATATTGAACACTGCTAAGTACGATAAAACACCTTCTTTATACTTTATTACAATATATAATATTGTATAAGGAATATAGCATTAACTTATTCTTACTAATTTATATTTACTAGTAAGTATGCGTTACATGGCCTTACTTGTAGCGATAAAGCTGCAGGCGCATAATGAAGCATCAGTAACAGTAATTGAATGAACGACTATTTCTTAATTTGTATGGATATAAATTATTTATTCAGTTGAATCGCTTTAGTCATAGCATAAATAAAACGGTTTAACTCGCTAATATTCACAGCTAAAGAAAACCTGATTATTGACCGCGATACTCGTATAAAAGGTTGCGGGCAGTTACTTGAGCGTATCATGGAAGCTTGCGCTACTTGGCTAACAAATAAAGGTAAGCGCTTATGTTCGCTGCATTTATGATCGACCAAATGGACGCGTTGTTACTCGCGCGTATTCAATTCGCTTTTGTTATTTCATTTCATATTGTATTTCCTGCTTTTTCTATTGGACTAGCCAGTTGGTTGACGGTGCTTGAATTCCGTTGGCTTCGAACGGGCGATCCTATCTATGCCGAAGTTTATAAGCATTGGATTAAGATATTCGCTGTCGTCTTCGGTATGGGTGTCGTATCCGGTGTGGTAATGTCCTACCAGTTCGGCACCAACTGGGCGGTATTCTCTGACAAAGCCGGTAACGTCTTAGGCCCACTACTCGCCTATGAAGTACTGACTGCATTCTTCTTAGAGGCTTCTTTCTTAGGGATTATGCTGTTCGGTTGGGGACGTGTGAGCAAACGCATGCATTTTGCTGCAACCGCTATCGTCGCCATTGGTACGCTGATTTCAGGTTTTTGGATTTTAGCCGCCAACAGCTTTATGCAAACGCCGCAGGGCTTTATGGTGGGCGCAGATGGCTTGCTATACCCAACCAACTGGCTTGAGATTATCTTCAATCCATCTTTCCCTTACCGTTATGCTCATATGATGACAGCAGCATTTTTGACCACTGCATTCGTCATTGGTGGTATCGGTGCTTATTATTTACAATCCAAAAAACATACTGAGCACCGCAAACACGGTCGTGTCATGCTAGGTATGGCGATGATTATGGCCATATTTGTAGCGCCAGCTCAGGTGTTGATTGGTGATGAGCATGGTCTAAATACCTTGGAGCATCAACCAGCCAAAGTCGCTGCGATGGAAGGTATCTGGGAAGATGAGCGCGGTGCAGCCTTACGCTTATTTGCGATTCCCGACCAAGAAAACCAAACCAATAAATATGAAGTTAAGATTCCATATGTCTCTGGTTTGATTTTGACACATTCATTAGATGGTGAAATCAAAGGTCTCAAAAACTGGGCACCTGAAGACCAACCGCACGTTATGATTGTGTTTTGGGCGTTCCGTATCATGGTCGCTATTGGTATGTTGATGGTGCTGGTCGGTTTATTCAGCATATACAAATACTTCAAAAAACAGCAATTCAATCCCGAAAGTGTTTGGTTCCACCGTGCGTGGATGATGATGACACCGCTTGGTTTTATTGCATTATTGTCTGGTTGGTTTGTGACTGAAACGGGTCGCCAACCATGGACCGTGTATGGCGTGATTCGTACAGCTGAGAGTATGTCACCAGTCGCTGCACAGCAAGTCGCGACCACATTGATTGGTTTCATTGTGCTGTATATCTTTGTCTTTGGCGCAGGCAGTTTCTATATCCTACGCTTAATTGCTCAAGGGCCAAAACCCTATTCAGACCCTTCTGAAGATAACTTCTATGAGCATTCTGTCACAGAAGGTCAAGGTCGCACGTTGACTGGCGATACCAGTGCTGGCGACAGAATGAGAACAGACCTTGATGAACCTGCAGATGACATCGATGAAGGAGGGTTACGCTAATGTTTAACTACGGTGATGTATTAGACTTACCTTTGATTTGGGGCGGACTTATCGCTCTCGCAGTCTTCGTCTATGTTTTACTGGACGGTTTCGATTTAGGCTGCGGTATTTTATTTCCATTTGCAGGCTCCGATAAAAATCGTAGCCGCATCATGAACTCTATCGCACCGTTTTGGGATGGTAATGAGACATGGTTGGTATTGGGCGGTGGTGGCTTGTTTGCCGCTTTCCCAGTCGCCTACGGCATCATTATGACGGGTCTTTATTTACCTGTGACAGCGATGTTATTTGGTCTTATCTTGCGCGGCATAGCATTTGAGTTTCGATTTAAATCATCGACACGTCGCCATGTCTGGGATACTTGCTTTTTTGTCGGTTCAGTACTTGCTACTTTTTCTCAAGGGATTATGCTTGGGGCATTGGTACAAGGGCTCGAAGCAAGTAATCGCTTGTATACCGGTGGGCCGTTTGACTGGCTAACACCTTTCTCTATCGTCTGCGGTTTTGCGATGATTATCGGTTATGCCCTACTTGGCTCTACCTGGCTTATTATCAAGACAGAACACAAACTACAAGTTTGGGCACGCAGAGTTTCTGGCTGGATGCTATCTGCTTTAGTCGTCGCCATGATTGTCGTGACAGTATTTATGTATTTTTCAGATATCAATGCACTCGACGGATGGTTTCATTTCCCAGATTTATTATATCTGGCTCCCATGCCTATTATCGTCATGGTGTTATTCTTTATTATGCGTAAAGACTTGAACACTGAACGTGAATATCGTCCATTCTTATTGACTGTCGCGCTATTTTTGATGGGTTATATCGGTGTTTGTTCTGCCATGTTCCCTTATATCGTACCGTATCAAATGACGATTTATGAAGCAGCCGCAGCAGATACGTCACTGTCCTTTATGCTCGTTGGTGCTGGTATTATGCTACCCATTATTCTGAGTTACACCGCTTTTGCGTATTATACCTTTAAGGGTAAGACGGATCATGAGCATATGTACTGATAAATAAGAACGTTAAGCATGGACATATGAATTGATAAAACAGTCACTGGCTATTGCTGTTATTAGCAGTAGCTATACTGATGTTCAAAAGCGTATTGACACGTAAATGGGAGACGAGCATGAAAAAGCTCAGTAAGAAAAAGTCACAATGGCTATGGTTTGTCGGCCTATATGTGGCAGGATTTTTGGTCGTGTTTACCATCGCACAGCTAATCAAACTAGCAATGGGTGTTTAATATTTATTGAAATACACGCATAAAAAAGCAGCGTTGATTAAATCAACGCTGCTTTTTTGCACATAATCATATAGTCAAAGAAATCTAAAATTGCTACAAGGCAGTTGATTGTAGATTGTACATCTAAGGAGGCTAACACCGTAGCAGTTTAGTAGTTCTCTGACTATATAAGAATTTATTGAGCTTATACACCTAAGTGATTTTGGGCACCTTTACTTTCAATAAACTCGTTTACCTGTTCCAAGCGCTCAGGCGTGCCCACATCTATCCAATTATCAATAATGACTTCAGCAGTAATCTGGAACTTGAGCATTGCTTGTTTGAGCAATGGTGCCAATGCTGCTGGCTGACCTGATACCAAGCCATCAACCAATCTAGGCGACATCACACTGATGCCAGCAAAGGTATATTTATCACCATCACCTACAGGTTGCTCACTAGCAAGCCCGTTATTAATCGCAAAATCTCCGCTATCATTGTGCGCCGGATTATCAATCAAGAGTAAATGCGCACGCTGATCAGCACCCAGTGTATAGTCTTGCAACTGGGTAAAATCATATGTCGTCCAAACATCAGAATTCACTAAGATAAACGGCTCATCACGCAGCTTACCAGTTTGTAGTGCCTGAAAAATACCACCTGCCGTTTCTAAAGGTTCATCGCCTTCTACTGACCAATGCAGTTTTACGCCATATTGAGCGCCATCACCCAACGTATCGATGAGCTTATCAGCCAACCATGACGCATTGATCGTAATATCAGTGATACCTGCCGCCTGTAGCGCTTTGATATGCCAAACGATAAGCGGCTGACCCGCAACTTCCACCAAAGGCTTGGGCGTCTCAAGCGTCAACGGGCGTAGACGAGTACCCTTGCCCGCTGCCAAAATCATGGCTTGTGTAATCGTAGAGGTAGACATGTACCCTCCTATAATGTGTGAGTTTTAAGCTCTTGAAATACTAATATGATAAATAGGTTTAGATATACTGTTGCACAAACTTATGCTGATATGCAGGCAGCACAGTATCCACAAGCCATTTATTAAATGGTAGTAGCGCTTGTTGTAAGCTATCACTACCGTGTTTGCCAAGCCACTCTAGCTCAAAAACTAAATCACTCATCACTTTAGGAATATCTGCTAAATAGCGGTCTTTGCCATCACGCTCAGACAAACGGATAAAAATCCCCAGTACTTTTAGATGACGCTGCACGCCCATCACATTGACATCATTTTCAAACTGTTGCGCACTGGCAGCTGTGGTTAGCTCTGCTTGCTGCTGTAATTGCCAAAAGTCTTTTATCCATTCAGATATTTGACGCTCCGGCCATTCAACATAAGCATCACGTACCAATGACACCAAATCATAGGTGTAAGAGCCAACCACTGCATCTTGAAAATCAATCACACCCAAGCGTGAATGGTCTGCTTGGTCTTGCATCAGATTTCGGCTGTGATAATCACGATGAACGATGACTTGTGGCTGCTGCAAAATCTCTTTGGTCAATGCTACTTTTAAATTGTCCCACAACGTTTTATCAAGCGCTATGCCGATATATGGTATAAACCAATCCGTAAACAGCTCCATTTCACGATCTAATAACGCCGTATCATAATCTGGCAATTGGTGCTGAGATTTTGCTGTCTCAACAGGTACGGTCTGTAGTGCGACCAACGTCTGCATTGCCAATTGATAGTATTCGTTCACTTGAGTAGAGGGTGCATCAACAAGCAAATGGGCGAACTCTACCGCACCAAAATCTTGTAAGACCAAAAAGCCTTTGGTCACATCTTGTGCGACAATCGCTGGTACATTAATAGCAGGTGACATCAATTTTGCGACGTTAATGAACTGACGCATGGCGTCTTGTTCGTCAGCAGAATCCATGACAATGTAATTCAACGCTCCATTACCATCATCTTTTGGTAGTTGAATACGGTGATACTGGCGGGCGCTGGCATCACCAGGCAGGCTATCTAAGTTAAATATTTTACCTGTAAATATCTGCTGCAACCAGCTCTCTAGCTGCTGTAGGCGACTATTGGTTTTGGTATCAGTCATGTTCGGCTCTAAAGTTAGTTTGTCAGTCATAATGGGCATCGCAGGTTAAATATAAGTCGTAAACAATTAAAGTAGTGATAAGTCAGGCAAAACCTTGTTAAAATGGTGAAATCTTGAGCCACAATAACTGCTATAACAAGTATATTGAGTTATCATTCAATATCTAGCGGCGCTAAGCATAATCTCGGCAATCATTCGAAAAGCAGCCTAGCTATATTATAAATTTTGGTAAATAGTGTAGCTGATTTGGTTTTTTTTGACTATGATTAGTCGTCATTATATGTAAAACACTCAAATTCTTGAGATCGCTATTAGCAATTAGTGATTTTTTAGTCGTTTATTAACTGCTATACCTTGTTCAATAATGCGGCTACTAAGCTCAGTATCGCAATCCAATAGGCTCTGCAATCATAGGTGTGCCCTTGTTATATTCTCCGCTTTACCAAAGCATTCGCGTGATCTTATTTGGCGCCTTAGGCTTATCTAGCCTAGCCGTTAATGCTGCAATCAGCGATGCTGACACACAAAAAACTGCGCCGATCCTCACCGATAGTAGTACACGTTACATATCTAAAGCAGCGCCTAATGCTAATAGCAACATCAATCAAACGCCTGATTATAGTGATATTAACTATCAAGCGAGTCAGAGTCCAAAGACTACTGCTGCAACCAAGCAGTCGCAACAGGCAGCCGTCGCTGCTAAAGCTACTATTGATGACTCAACTTTAACTGACGGCATTAATAGTATTGATACGGCTGCAAGTGTTAGCACTTTAGATAGCAGCTCTTTTAACGATAGCGGCCTCAGTGATAGCTCTGTCAATAATGACAGCTTGTTCAATACTGAGAGTGCCATTAGTAAAGACACCCTAGATGACAGCTCTCTAGAAGTCACTGCCATTAAAGACAGCGACAATAAAGACAGCGATAATCAAGACAGTAACAATTCAGCTTTTGTACCAGCACTCGATACTCAGAAAAGCATTGCCGCTACACAAAGTAATGATACCAGCACGCCTAAAGCTGCAAAAAACACCAACAAGCTTGATTTAAATGATGAAAGCATTCAAGACAGCTTAATGCGCTTGGCAGAGTTCTATGAGCTAACACCCGATACTGAGCTTCCAACCGCTGATAGTATGGTCGACACAACCAGTCCTCAGGTCATTCCTAAAGTTGGTAAGAATTTACAGATACCGATACGTACTGTAGATAGCTCACAACGCTGTGAAGGTCAATGGGTATATCCACATAGCAACCCTAATTATCAGCGTGCTGTCAATGAGGCTGGAGCAACTAATAGTCTAGAAAATAACCGAGCACCTCTGTTTACAGAATCGGACTATGGTTATTACGACAGCGTTGACTATGCTGAGCTCTCGGGTAATGTCATTATTAATCAAGGCACCCAACAAATAGCAGCAGAAAAAGTCTCGCTAGATTTGAGCAAAGGTGTGGCAGCAGCCCAAGGCAACGTCATGTTTACTGACCAAGCGACAGGGCAAAAAGTACCACGGAATAATGTACCCAATCAGGCTATGAATAATACTCAAGCCAGTTTAAGTGAAAGAGCGTCACAAGGTGGCCTGATTGGCGTCGCTGACAGCTTGAACTACAACACGGAAACGGGACAATCAACCGCTGAGAATGTGGCTTTTGCTAGTGTCGATCTACAAGCACATGGCTATGCCAAGCGCTTAAACAGACCCAATGACAGTCACTATGAATTAGATGATGTCATGTTTAGTACCTGCCCACCCATGAATCGAAAATGGCAGTTTGATGCCAAAACTATTGATTTAGATACAGAAACAGGCCGCGGTGAAGCTTACGATACAACGTTCCGTATCGCTGACATACCAGTATTCTATCTACCCTATTTTAACTTCCCAATAGACAGTCGCCGCAGTAGTGGCTTCTTATTACCGAATGTCGGTATTAGTAGTGAAACTGGTCTTGAAGTTGATGTACCTTATTATTTAAATTTGGCACCCAATTACGATGCTACGCTTAATACCCATATTTATACTGATCGCAACCCCATGTTATCAGGTGAGTTTCGTTATTTGACCGAAAACTATGGGAAAGGTACGGTAACTGGTTCATACCTCCCTAATGATAACGAGTACGATGACGAAAATCGTAGCAGTCTATTTTATGATCATACTTGGGAATCCAAGAGTATTCCGCGTTTAAGCGGGGATCTCAAATACAGCTATGTCTCGGATTCGGACTACCTGGATGACTTTGATACCCTTGGTTTATCCGATAGTACGGTAAATTTACCGAGACGTGCCCGTCTCAACTATTATAACGACTATGTCACTGGTGAGCTAAAACTCGAGACCTTTCAAACACTGGATGCTTTTGATAGCGATGGTGACGCACTAGAGGATAAAGACAAACCTTACTCTCGCCTGCCACAACTAATGCTGAACTACCGTATACCGACAAACAATAACTTTGAAATTACGGGTGTTAGTGATTCAGCGTACTTTAAAAAATCTATCGATGATGGTTCTGAGACTGAAAAAAGCGGTACACGTCTTTATAATAAAATTAGCGCCGCTTACCCGATCGAATCTTCGTGGGGCTACATTAAACCAAAGCTGAGCCTACAACATCTCTATACGGCATACGACGAAGACAGCTTAGAAGATAGCTCGCTAAGTGCAGAAGATGGCAGTCTATCAGCGTTTGTACCGCAAGCCAGCATTGATGCCGGACTACATCTATACCGTGCCGGTTCACCATTTGGTGCGTTTGACGATACTATGGGTGGTTATCAGTTACTCAATCCGCGATTGAAGTACACTTATGCACCATACGAAGACCAGAATGACATTCCTAACTTTAATACCCGTATTGCCTCAACCAACTATGAGCAGCTATTTTCGGACAGTTGGTTTTTAGGTCATGACCGCTTGCAAGACTTGCATGCCGTTACGCCAGGGATTAATTATCGTTACATCGATGCAACGGGTGTGACACGTTTCGATGGTAGTATTGCAGAGCAGTTTTATATCGATGATGGTCGCGTCACGCTCACCGATGATGAGCCTGTTTTTACTACGTCATCATCAGGCATGGTTTGGGATGCGAGTATCCAACCATATAATAACGTTTGGGTCGATGTGAACGGTGCATTGGACAATAGCTATGACTTAAACTTTATCACAACTGAGCTACGTTACCAGCCAACAGACAACAGCTTATTTAATGTCGGCTTTGTAAAGCGTCAAAGTGATACGAACACCAATCAGCTACCATTATCTGCCGTTACTGCATCGGCTATATTCCCTATCAATAATAAATGGCGAATATTGACACAAGGCCAATATGATTATCGCAACAGCAAGATGCTTGATGCACTTGTTGGTGTCGATTACGAAGACTGCTGCTTTGGTTTTGCCGTTTATGGCCGTCGTTATTATAATGACTTGGATGTTACCAATGAGCCGACACAAGCAATCATGGCAGAGCTTAGACTAAGTGGTCTTGGCAGTGGTAATGGCAGTTTGACGCGTTTACTGTCTGAGAAGGTACGTGGCTTTGATACTGTACAAACTGCGTGGAAAAACTAGGATTTCTTACAAGGTCTGTTATAAAACCAAAACTTTATGACAGACCGATAAGTTGCTTAGCTGAACAAATTAAGAATGAGCGGCTAAATAAAGTCAGCCTATCCCATTACTCGCGTAGCTATCTATTTACGTGATACTATTTATCACATTATTATGGACAAGATTATTCAGTATATGATTATTAAAATATAATGGATATGGTTGACCAACTACCATCCGATGCGATGACATTGATGAGGAGCATCATGAGATTTTTTTCTGTACGTCAAACCAGCCGTGCTGTACTGTTTTCTATGGGTATGAGTGCAGGCCTTGTGCTTAGTCTCAATGCCCAAGCTGCCACCGTAAAGCCTGCAGCGGCTAAAGCGACAACCAATGCTGAACAAAGCAACGTGAATCGCCTGACTCCAGCCAATAGCACAGACGGCATCATTGCATTAGTCAATGAGAATGCTATCTTAAAAAGTGAATTGGTTGCGGCTATTACGCAAGCTCAAGCACGTGCTCAAGCTGCTGGCGAGCCAATTGCCAACTCAGCTCAGCTACAGTCTGAAGTGTTAAATGCACTTATCTTACGTGAGTTACAGCTATCTATGATCAAGCGCTCAGGCCTAAAACCTGACGATGCCGCTATCAATCAGCGCCTGGGTCAAATCGCACAAGCAGAAGGACTGGGTAGCATCTCAGCATTGCAGCAACGTCTAGATGCAGCAAGACCTGGTAGCTACGCTGCTCTGCGTGCTCAGTTGATCGAAGATGCCTCTATTCAAGCATTGCAGCAACGTCAAATCAGTGATCGTGTCCGCATCAGCGAGCAGGATATCGATGCATTTTTGGCATCTCCTGAAGCCAAGCGTTTGAACCAAAGTGAATATCAAACCATTCATGTACGCGTGCCTTATATCGATGACTATAGCCGTTTATCTGAAGCGCAGCGTGCAGAAGCATTAAAGGTAGCGGAAGCATTACGCACTCGCCTGCTCGTATCAGATGTCAATGTCACGGAAGCTGTCGCTGCTAGCCAAGGTAGCTATCCTATCCCACTACAAGGTGGCGATATGGGCTTTCACAAAGCGGCCTCATTGCCTACAGAACTGTCAAGCCAAATTACCAAGCTTGACGTCGGTGCGGTTAGCGAACCATTAGTTACCCCTGAAGGTATCGATATCATTAAGCTTGCTAATAAAAAAGCCAGTGATACTATGCTGATACCGCAATGGCAAACTCGTCACATCTTGGTGAAAGTTGATGAGCTCCAGACTGATGCGCTTGCTGAACAAAAAATCAATGACTTATATGAGCAGCTACGCAGTGGCGCTGACTTTGCTGGTTTAGCATCGACCTATTCAGATGATCCAGGTTCAGCTGGTCGCGGTGGTGATCTTGATTGGGTTAGTGAAGAGGATATGGTCGGTCCGTTTGAGGCTGTCATGAAAAATACAGCGGTCGGTGATTATTCTGCTCCCTTCAAGACTCAGTTCGGTTGGCATATCTTGAAAGTTGATGGTAAACGTGATCAGGACGTTAGTGAACAATATCGTCGCAATATGGCACGTCAAGCACTGTACCAACGCCTAGCACCACAAGCTCAAGAAGACTGGCTACAAGAGTTACGTTCTAGCGCTTATATCCAAGTACTTGGATAAGCTACTAAATAGATTAGCAACATAAATAATCTTTTCGAAAAAGGGTACATGCCAATGCATGTACCCTTTTTTATTGATAAGCGCCTATTTTTAGAAGCTATAGTCAAAGAATTCTAAAATGGATACAAGGCAGCCGACTGCAGATTGTACAAGTAGTACATCTAAGAAGGGTAACGCCGTAGCGGTTTAGTAGTTCACCGACTATATCGTTTGAGAATATTTTCTGATTCCTGATATTCTAATTTTTTATAAAGCCCAAAAAATTACTCTTCAACGAATGAATTTTACACACAAAGAAAAGCCCCGAACCTAGGGCGATTGGTTCGAGGCTTTAACGCTTCATGTTGTTATTATTTCCGTGTTGACTCATCCTAAGTCATGAACAGTAACCTATAAGACAGCGGGCTGACCTGAGCTTTTATTGATACTGTCTCAACACTGCATCCTTGCATATCCTTGTGTTGATGGTCGTATTGTAGGGCAATCAGTTTGATACAACTAGAGGCTAAAGACCTTATTTGACGTAAGCATATGCTTACGCTTTTAGAGAAAGTTAAACCATGCAATAGGCTAACAAGATCGTATCTGTTGGCCCAAAATCATTTACTCTTCTGCGTGTTCTTTTGATACCTTTTTACCTTCTTTTTTACCTTCTTCTATTTTATGGTCCGTCTCTTTAATATCTTCTGCGTCCTTAGTAGGCGCATTTTGTGCTTGTTGGCTGGTCTTTTCTGGCTCATATTGTAGCGTCGTCATAACAGGAAAGTGGTCAGAGCCAATAGAGGGCATACGCTTTATATCTACAACGGTAAAGCAAGCACTATGGAAAATATGATCCAAAGCCCAACGCAGAAATGGATAATTGACGTGGAAAGTATTGATAAAATGTCGGCCAATACGCGGGTCTAGTAACCCAGATATACGCTGAAAACGTCGAGTCGTCTTTGACCATGCCACATCATTGAGATCACCTGCCAATATCGCCGTTTGGTCGTTTTCTTTTATGTGTTTTCCGACCATGAGCAGCTCGGCATCTCGAGTGGTAGATTTGTCTGCTTCGGTTGGACTGGGCGGCATAGGATGCAAGCAATACAACCAAATGACGCGACCACTTTGCAGGCGCAGCTGCGCATGAATAGAAGGAATATCATCAATCATCAAGTATTTGACTTCAGGATCAATCAGCTCAAGCTTAGAATAGAGATGCATACCATACAGATTATCCAGTGGCACTTTTACGGTATAAGGATAATCAGATTCAATCTGCTGTAATGCCTTTTCCCATTTTTTATCACTTTCTAAAGTAATCAAAATATCAGGTTCTTTTTGATTAACCAAATCAACCAGTTTTTGTGTATTATCGTTAGGCGTCAAAACATTTGAAACCATTATTTTTAGATGATTACCCTGTTCCTCTGGTTTGTCTTTTGCTTTCTCGACTTCTTTTTTCCACAGCCTAGTATAAGGCAGTATCATTCTCAGCTGAAATGCTAAAGTGATACTTAAGACCAAGAACAGCAGCCACTGACTTAACGCCCACTCTGACCAAAAAAGCAGCATGCCAATCCAAGCAATAGCACCTAACACCATGATCTGAATACGTGGAAACTCAACGCCGCGTACCCACCAATTATCAAGTGGTATCCAACCCCAAATCGTTACGAAGGCGATGAATCCTGCTAGTCCCTGTAGGCTGTAATATAATAGTGAGAGATCCATAGTGTGTATTAACCGTCTATTAGGATGATGACTGAAGAAATGGCCATGTTTATGACTTATTCGATGACGAAATATTGCATGGCTTGGTCTGAATTGAAGCTCGCTTCTAACCTTAGCATTTCACGATATTATAGACTACTAATGAGCCATCATTATGCGACAACTATCATAAAACATTACAATATTTACAAGCTCATAATAACCATCATCGTATCTGTCTTTTCTATAGTCATGATTGCTAGATATTATTAATATACGATGAGTTGTCTAAGGCATAGTGAGTGTCACTATTATGCTAATAACTTAAAGTTATAACGAACATAGTTAATAGTATATAGAAAACCGCTAAAACGCCTTGCTTTTTGGCGCTATTCACGGCATTGTTATCGGTTGGTGATGCAACAAATAATTGTAAATAGGATTGGATTTCATGAGTAATTTAACAGTAGGCTTGGTAGGCTGGCGCGGTATGGTTGGGTCAGTATTGATACAACGTATGCAAGAAGAAAATGACTTCAATGGCATCACACCTGTGTTCTTTTCAACCAGCAACGCAGGCGGAGATGCGCCAAGCTTTGAGGGTATTGAAACTAGCCAATTAAAAGATGCTCATGATATTGACGCACTTGCTGCTTGTGATGTCGTTATTACTTGCCAAGGTGGTGATTACACGTCAAAGGTACATCAGCCATTACGTGATGGCGGTTGGAATGGTTATTGGATTGATGCAGCGAGCACGTTGCGAATGAAAGATGACAGCATCATTATTCTTGATCCAGTCAATCGCGCTGTCATCGATAGTGCCTTAGCCAATGGTAAGAAAGACTTTATCGGTGGTAACTGTACTGTGTCATTGATGCTGATGGCTATCGGTGAGTTGTTTAATAAGGGCTGGGTCGAATGGGTCAGCGCCATGACTTACCAAGCCGCTAGTGGCTCTGGCGCTAATAACATGCGCGAGCTCATCAGTGGTATGGGCGTATTGCATGATGCCGTCCAAGACGAATTGGCTGATCCTGCTAGCGCGATTCTTGAAATTGATAAAAAAATCGCTCAGACTCAGCGTTCAGCAGACTTTCCTACTCAGTACTTTGGTGTGCCACTAGCAGGTAGCTTAATCCCCTATATTGATGTTCAACTAGAAAACAAACAGTCAAAAGAAGAATGGAAAGGTGGTGTTGAAACCAACAAAATCCTTGGTAATTCTGAAGCTGATAAGATTGCTATCGACGGTATGTGTGTTCGCGTTGGTGCGATGCGCTGTCATGCACAAGGCTTAACCATCAAGCTCAAAAAAGATATTCCGTTAGAAGAAATCGAAGCAGCACTTAAAAACAGCGGCAACGAATGGTTGGATTTGGTTGAAGACGACAAAGAAGCCACCATGAATCGTCTAACGCCAGTGGCTGTTACTGGTACTTTGACTGTTGCGTTGGGCCGCCTGCGTAAGCTCAATATGGGTCCTGAATATCTAGGTGCATTTACTGTCGGCGACCAACTGCTATGGGGCGCAGCTGAACCATTACGCCGTATGCTTAATATCATCCGCGAACAAAAAAACTAGACTAACTATCTAAAACCTTAAATACAAAAAAGACAGCGATTGCTGTCTTTTTTTATGGGCCTAGTTTTTATAACCCTATGAATCGTCAAAGCAGATAAATAACATACTCATTAAAAATGATATCCTTTAGCTGCGGCTACTATTTTGACTCGTAGGCGATCATTACCTCATTGCGGCGCAAAAATGGTAACGTCCAAGGTGGGTTATAACGTGCCAATTCAGGCTCGCCTGTAGGGGTCAGATTCTGGTCTTGCATCCATGTTTGCAGCGCTTTGGTTTTTTCCGCTACTTTGTCTTCTCCTGCGAGCCAAGAGAACTTAATCACACCATAAGTCTGTGCAGGCACTTCAATAATCTCAACATTTGGATTATTAGGCTTTGGTAACGTTTGCATAGTGTATTGACTTGGCATAGTGAACTGCACGCGCCACTTTCCATCCTCCTGCTGCATGCTCACTGGTGCTGTCATCGCGATTTTCTGTGAGTCGGTCTCACTTTTTTTATTATTAGGCTGCATGGTCACAGGCGCTGTCATGCTAATTTTACTACTGCCGCCCGTTGGTGCTGTATTATTACCAAAAATATAATCCGCTAACACTTTGAACCCTTCTCGACTGGCGGCGTCTTGATCGCCACTCACCCACGTTTGCGCCACGAGCTGCTCGTCATAACGACGCAGCTCAAAGTCGCCTGTTTGCGTCAATAACGTGTACTCTGGCTCTTCTGTCTCAGCGGCCATCGCCCCTTTTGATATCAATAACAATCCGCCCATTAATAATAAATAACCTGTCTTTTTCATATTATTTTCCTAGTTTCTTAAAACAAATCTGTTTCTTAAAATAAGCCTGATGACTCTGACTGCCTCACCTGTATGACTGGTACTTTATCAATGACGCCACTTGCTGTCTGTGTCTTTTGGGGTGCTATCTGTGTTTTTTGGTTATAACAAAGCGATATTGACCAAAGTGCATATCGAGCGTATACCGATGACACTCAATATCTATAGTCAAAGAACGCTAAAATGGGTGAAAGGCCGTCGACTTAAGATGGTACAAGTAGTACATTTAGGTAGAGTAACACCGTAGCAGTTCAGTGATTCTCTGACTATATGTCCAAAAAAACCGCTAACAATGCTATAATTATCGCCATTTTCATAGCGTAAATAGTGATAATCATATGCAATTTGTCTTACATAAAACGGCCAGCGGTAACACGCGTGCACGCCGTGGTACAGTTCATCTCAATCATGGCGACGTGCAAACGCCCGCCTTTATGCCTGTCGGTACTTACGGTACGGTTAAGGGTATGCTACCACGTGATATCGAGGCCATCGGTGCGGATATTATTTTGGGCAATACCTTTCATCTATGGTTGCGTCCAGGTACCGAGGTGATTGATAAGTTTGGCGGCTTGCATAAGTTCATGCATTGGGACAAGCCTATCCTGACTGATTCAGGTGGTTTCCAAGTATTCAGTCTGGGTGCCATGCGTAAAATCACCGAGGAAGGCGTAGATTTTAAATCCCCTATCGATGGTGCTAAGGTATTTCTGTCTCCAGAAAAATCGATGCAGATTCAGTACAGTTTGAATTCAGACATCGTCATGCAGTTTGACGAGTGTACGCCCTATCCAGCCACTCATGACGAAGCGAAAAAATCTTTAGAGCTATCATTACGTTGGGGACAACGCTGCGTGGATGAGCACAACAGACTGGGCAGTACCAATGCCTTATTTGGTATCGTACAAGGCAGCATGTATCCTGATTTGCGTCAGCAATCACTTGAAGGTCTGCTAAATATCGGCTTTGATGGTTATGCCATCGGTGGTCTGTCTGTTGGTGAGCCAAAAGATGAGATGATGGATGTCCTAGACTACCTTCCTGATGATATGCCAGCAGATAAGCCACGTTATCTGATGGGCGTTGGTAAGCCTGAGGATTTAGTTGAGGGCGTACGTCGCGGTGTCGATATGTTTGATTGTGTCATGCCCACTCGTAACGCACGTAACGGCCACTACTTTGTCACAGGCGATACAGACAACGCTGGTGTGGTACGTATCCGTAATAGCCAGTATCGCAATGACGAAGGTTCATTAGACCCTGAATGCGACTGCTATACTTGCCAGAACTTCAGCCGAGCTTATCTCTATCACCTGAATAAGTGCAAAGAGATGCTAGGCGCTCAGCTAGCCACCATTCATAACTTACGCTATTACCAACGTTTGATGCAGGGTATTAGAGATGCTATTGAACAAGACAAGTTTGATGAGTTTGTCATCGAGTTCTATACTAAGCGTGGTCAAACTGTACCTGAGCTGAACTTGCGCTAATCATCGCAATTATTCATCGATAAACATACAAAAGGGCTTAAGAATTATCTTAAGCCCTTTTTTTATCTATTACTTTTAAAGTAGAGCAATCAAATGCCCTGCTTTAAATTTATTAGATTAACGCATTAACAAATACGACCACGACTGCAATTGGGGCAACGAATTTAGCAACAATTTGCCAAATCTGAAATGCACCATTAGACAGGCCAAGCTCTTGTTGAATGCTACGCTGATCCATTCTCCAAGCAAGGAATATAATCGCTGCAAGGCCCGTTAAAGGTAGAATGAATTTACTGGTCAGTTTATCTAGAGCATCGAAAATATTGTTGTCCAAGATAGTAACGTCAGACCATAGATTGAACGATAGTAATGCCGCAATACCTAACAACCAAATGATAGTACTCGAAACGATCGTCGCTACAGTACGGCTCATTGAAGTACGCTCTTCTAAAAACTCAACCGTTGGCTCAAGCAATGAGATTGCTGATGTAACAGCAGCAAAAGTAATAAGTAAGAAGAACAATGTACCAATAATCGTACCAGCGCCCATGCTACCAAAAGCAATTGGCAAACTAACAAAGATAAGACCAGGACCTGAAGCAGGATCTAGACCATTACTAAAGATAATTGGGAAAATAGCTAGACCAGCAGCCAAAGCAATCACAGTATCTAGAATAACAACCGTACGTGCCGTCTTAAGTAAGTTCACTTCACGACCCAAATATGAGCCATAAGCAACCATGATACCCATACCAATTGATAGTGTGAAGAAAGCATGGCCCAATGCGGCAATCATAACATCTTCGGTCAGCTTGCTTAGATCAGGAGTAAACAGATAAGCCACTGCCTCACCAAAGCCACCATTCATGACGTTGTAACCAACGATAACGAATAGAATCAAACCTAATAATGGCATTAAAATCTTAGCCGTTCTTTCGATACCGCTCGTCACACCAATACCAACGATAACAGCGGTAAAGAACATGAATACTGTATGCCATATCGTTAATGTACCAGCAGAGGCTAACATAGCATCAAATGTGGCACCAACAGCATCGCTATCTTGTCCAACGAACTGACCTGTCGCTATTTTAGTCACATAGTTGAGTGCCCAACCACCGATGACACTATAGAACGATAGAATTAAGAAGCCACCCAAAATACCTGAAGCACCAATAATCCCCCAACTGCGTGACTTGCCTTCACTTGTGGCAACATCAACAAAGGTATTAACTGGGTTCTTTTGTCCGCGGCGACCAATCAGCCATTCAGCAACCAAAATTGGAAAACCAACTAACGCAATGCAAAATAAATAAGCGATAACGAAAGCTGAACCACCACTTTCACCTACCATGTATGGAAATTTCCATATATTTCCCAAACCAACTGCTGAGCCTACTGCTGCCAACACGAAGCCAAAACTTGAGCTCCACTGTGCATGTTCTTGTTTATTGATAGCCATTTTTCCATCCTCGTGCTTCAATTAATGTCACTGATAATCTTCCTTGATTATCATAAACGCCATTTATAATAGTAGGCTATTTAGTAAGCGCATCAATACGAAACGCCCAGTAACATTAAGAAAGAATTGATTACAATACCGTAAACGCTCAGTTTCTGCTAAGCGACCAAAAAAGTCAAGTACTCATAAACATAAAAAACCATAACTATTAGTTATGGTTTTTTATGTTTTATTTAAAGTTAACAAGCGTTTGGTCGATTAGAAGATTTATACTATTACTAACTCTTAGCGTATTTTTATCCTACTTTTAACGTACCACGCCGCGACGACTTTTCTGTAATGAGTCAATGAGTAGTTGAATTTTTGGCTCTTGTGGCAACAGCTCATTATTCAAAACTTCTAGCGCTTTTACGGTCGTCAAACCCGATCTGAAAATTGTACGATAGGCTTCGCGTAAAAAATTAATGGTCTCTTTTGACCAACCTTTACGGCGCATACCTTCGATGTTCAGACCATGCGCTTTTGCCGGATTACCAGATACCATTGTAAAGGCAGCCACGTCTTTTAGAATTAAGCTCGCCCCACCGATCAAACTATAGTCGTCCACCGTACAAAATTGATGAATACCTGAGTTACCACCGATAATCGTATGGTCACCAATCGTGACATGGCCTGCCACACCGACATTATTCGCCAACACATTATGATCGCCAATCACACAATCATGAGCCACATGCGTATTGACCATCAGCAGATTGTGGCTACCAATTTTGGTCAGCTCACCATCTTGTGCTGTACCACGGTGTAAGCTACAGGCCTCACGAATGGTATTGTGATCACCAATCTCAAGCCAGGTGCGTTCACCTGCGTACTTCAAATCTTGTGGATCTTCACCAATGCTGGCAAACTGGTAAATCTGATTGTGCTGGCCGATACAAGTCAACTTAGTGACGACTACATGTCGGTGCAAAACAGTATGTGCACCAATGGATACCTCATCACCAACGATACAATATGGACCAATGGTGGCAGTCTCATCAATCTGAGCGGACGGTGAGATGAGTGCTGTTGAATGGATCTGACTCATAATGTGGGCCTTTGTATCATCTGATGCGAGTAAATGGTAAAAATACAGCCAATTTAGCGGTGTTTAAAAAGCTAAAACTGGCTCTGCTATTATATAAAATATTCAGTGGTCATTCTGATTGTCCATTTTGAGATAGCTATTTAGATGCTATGGCTCACTATGGACATTATCGTTCGTTATCAACCAAACCAATGCTATTGCTCTTGACGAGCAATCATTATTTGGGCGCTAGCAGCCAACTCATCGTCGACATGTACAGTACAGTCGAACTTATAAATGCCACGCTTTTGCATGACTGTTTTGGCACGAATAGTTAGCTGATCACCAGGAATAACACGACGCTTAAAGCGAACCTTGTCTACGCCTGCAAACAGATATAGATAACCATCTTCTGCCGTGAGCCCCGCACTAATAAATCCAAGAACGCCTGAAACTTGAGCCATGCACTCTACCATTAATACCCCTGGCATAATCGGCTCATCAGGAAAATGTCCATTAAAGAACTCTTCATTAATCGTCACGTTCTTCACACCAGTAATGCATTCTCCAGGTGTACAATCAATAATTTTGTCCACTAGAAGGAAAGGATAACGATGTGGCAAATAATGCTTAAGCGTATGATAAGTTAATGGTAACTTAAGACCTTGCTCATCTAAACTTTTGATATTGTCATCATTTAAAATATTTATGTCTTGGCTGCTCATAATGGCGCTTCCTTGCTATGTGTTGAATCTTTATGATTTGTTTGTAGTGGCGCTAATCATGGCCAAGCTGACGAAAACGTACCGCAGCACGTCGCCAGTTAGCCGTCGGCATTGCAGCCGTTCCAGAGGAATATGAACCAGCAGTTTTGATGGATTTGGTTACCATTGTCATTCCAGACAAGGTTACATCATCTGTGATCTCAATATGACCAGTAATGCCAACAGCACCACCAATGATGCAGCGCTTACCTATTCGAGTACTACCGGCGATAGCCGTTTGGGCAGCAATCGCACTACCGTCACCGATATGCACGTTATGAGCAACTTGCACTAGATTATCAATAATCACATGATTACCGATAACCGTATCATCAATGGCACCGCGATCAATACAGGTCTGGCTACCAATTCGTACATAGTCACCGATCATTACACGCCCTAATTGAGCGATACGCTCCCAGCCTGTAGTGCTAGGATCAGTGGTTGGTGCAAAACCAAACCCTTCTGAGCCCACGCTTACACCTGCATGCAATCTGACATGATTACCAATGATGCAATCATGTCCAATAACCACGTGTGATTTTATAATACAATCAGTGCCTACTGTAGTATTTGCCTCAACGACCACATGAGCAGCCAATGAACTACGCTCACCAATGTGCACATGGTCACCGATCACACAAAAAGGACCGATGCTAACATTATTACCAATAATCGCACTATCAGCAATCACTGCACTAGGATGAATCTCGTTAAACCGTAGTTCGCGACCGAATAGCTGACTAGCACTCGCATAAGCCAAATACGGGCTTGCAACCACTAGCGCTATCGCTGGTACTTGATCACTATACTCTGCAGTGACTAGCACTACTCCTGCCTGACTACTAGCAAGACTAGAAGCATAGCGAGCACCTGCCAAAAAACTCAACTGCTGATGATTGGCATTGGTCAGACTACCCACACCATCGAGCTCTTGACGTAATTGTTCAGCGTTAATTTCAGTCTTGTTGGTAACCGGCTGACGCTGCTCAATCCGAGTGATAATTTGCTCTATCGTTATCATAGTGATTATTAATATTGTTATGAATAAGGCAATTGCCAAGCTGAAAAATCATCTTGGCAATCTATTACTGTCTAACGGATATAGCGTTAGAACGTACTACCAATCTGGAACTGAACTTTTTCAGTCTCATCGCCTTCTTTATCACCGATAGGCATCGCATAACTGAGTGATATCGGTCCAATTGGCGTATACCAAGTAATACCCGCACCCGCACTATAGCGTAAGCTATTGTCTTGAGTGATTAAAGACACACCTGTATCCTCAAAGGTTTCATCTTCTTTGCCCGTGGTATCAAAGACTTGTCCACCTTCAGCAAACAATACTGGACGTACTTGATCTGCCCAATCGCCTTTAAATGGCATTGGTAAAATCAGTTCGGCACCGAAAGTTGCCAAGGCATTACCACCGACCTCTTCACCCTCACTTTCTATGCCATTCTCAGCATAATAATAGTTTTCTGATCTAGGGCCAAGCGTAGAAGACTCATAACCACGGACCGAACCATAACCACCAGCATAGAAGTTTTCATAGAATGGCAAATCATTACCATAGCCAAGTTTGGTATAGCCGCGGGCGATAACATCTTTATATATAGGATAATAAACATTACCGCTATAGGTTAATTTCTGGTAGCTAGAATCACCAACGCCAATCGTTGCATCAATGGCGTGGCTCATACCTTTCGTTGGAAACACAGGGCGATCTAGCGTGCTGTAATCCCAACCAAATAGTAAATTATAAGTCGTATAGTCATTTTTAAAACTGGCATCGCTTAAATCTGTATCATCATAATATGTTGCCGTGCCACCATCTTCTAACAGCTCTTGAACATTGGAAATACCAAGGTATTTACCGCCACGTACGGTCGTATTATCAACGTTCAAACCAGCACTGACTCGCTTGGTTTCATCAATTGGATAGCTGTAATTAAGTGTAGCACCAAGGGAATCTGTCACATAGTTACTGACGTTATCATCATCATATTTGGTCTTACGATAATAAGCACTCAGACCCTGAGAAACACCATTTTCCGTAAAGTACGGATCGGTATACCCTAAGCTATAAGAGTCAACGGTTTCTGAGCGTGACAACGCAGCTTTTACACGGTTACCAGTACCCATAAAGTTATTCTGAGTCAAATCTAACTGGAATGTCACACCACCACTTTGTGAATAACCTGCGGCAATAGTAGAGCTACCAGAAGGCTGCTCTTCGACCACATAGTTCACATCAACTTGGTCTGGCTGATTAGGTACTGGTTTAACATCGACAGTCACACTTTTAAAGAAACCAGTACGCATCAAACGTGTGCGTGACAGCTGAATCTTGTCATTAGAAGACAGTGTCCCTTCTAACTGACGCATTTCACGGCGAAGCACTTCATCTTGGGTTTTAATGTTGCCCGTAAAGTTAATGCGACGAACATAGATAGGACGTGCAGGATCGATGAAGTAATCAATCTCAACCATTTTGGTATCATCATTGATACGTGGTACCGGTCTGACCTGCGCTAGATAATAACCTTCATTACCATAACGACTCTTAAGTGCTGCGGTAGTCGCGTCTAACTTGGCTTGCGAGTATTTTTCGTTAGGGGCAAAAGTAACCAGCTCTTTTAGCTCATCGTTATCAAACGTTGGCTTGCCTAAGAAGTTAACGTCGCCAAACTGATATTGTTCACCTTCATTAAGACTCACTTCAATAAAGATGCTATTTTTATCTTCACTGATATTAAGCACGGCATTGTCTACGGCAAAGCGCACATAACCATCATTTTGATAGAGCGCTTTTAGGTTTTCTAAACTAGCGGCCAGCTTCTCTTGAGCATAGCGGTCAGATTTAGAGATCAGATTTTTCCAAGACGATTCTTTTACCGCAAATACGTCTTTGATTTCTTCATCGCTGAAGTGTTTATTACCAATAACATTGATATCGACAACTTTAGCAGGATCCCCTTCGACGAAGCGTACTTCTAACTTGACACGATTGCCGTCAAGTACCGTTTGATCCACTTCAATATTACTATTGTAGTAACCTTGGCTGATGTATTGCTGCTGTAACTCGTTAGCGACGCCCTGTAGTGTGGCTTGTTTAAGCACATCACCTGCAGTTAGGCCAGCATTCTTCAGTCCCTGCTCAAGCCCTTCTTTTGGAATAAGCTTATTGCCTTCAAAAGTCACCTCAGCAATGGTTGGACGCTCAACGACATCAAATCGTAACTGACCGCCTTCGACGCGACTTTGAATGTCAGCAAAATTTTCAGTCGCATATAGCGCCTTAATACTCGCTGCCAAGCTACTGTCACTCACCGTGTCTCCTACCGAAATAGGCAGAACCGGATAGAGGCTATCGGGGGTTAGGCGTTGTAGACCATTAAAACCGATGTCAGTGACTACAAACTCTGCAGCATGTACTGGCATACTCATCATCGCTACAACTAACGGCAACCCTGCCGCGCTCATAAATAAAGGCGTACGCATAAACACTATCCGTCAATAAAAAACTTGCTTAAGTTAAGTTAAAAAGCACATATTGTCTAGCCCATTGCATATGAAATTTTCAACTCATATGAGGGAGACTCAGAACACTTTATATAAAATGCATCACAAAATAAACTAAAAATTACGATTAGTACAGAGACCATGAGATGAAGCACTATCATTTATCATAGAAACAATCAGCCTATGATAGGCGTAAAGCCATTAGTACATAATGCCTTATCATTTATATTAGCTATCATTTAATCAAAATAGCCGACTGATATCATTACCAATTGCTAACACCATGAAACCTGCCAGCAAGAGTAAACCGATATTTAGACCGATCATTTGCACGCCTTCTGACAGTGGCTTACCGCGAATCAGTTCAATAAAATGATAGACGATATGACCACCATCCAATACAGGAATGGGCAAAAGATTCAATACCGCCAGACTCAAACTAATCAAAGCCGCAGTGGACAATACCATCTGCCAACTGATATCAAAACTCTGTTTGGCAACTTTGGCAATCGTGATAGGACCTGACAAATTATCCAACCCAATCATACCCGACAGCATTTTTCCCATTGAGCTAACCGTCATTACTGCTAGCTGTTCTGTCTTCTCAAATGACTTTACCAATGACTCGCCAGGACCATAGACGACTGTGGTTTTATACGCATCAGGGACCACAATCTCAGACTGTACCACCATAGCACCAATTTGGCCATAATCGTTACCTAAGTTATCTTTTTTGCCTTGCGGCATAATCTGCAACTGAACAGATTTTCCATCACGTAGGACCGTAAAATTAAGCAGCGTTTCAGGACTATCGCGGATGATACGGGTAGCACTGATCCAGTCTTTTATTTCTGTATCATTGATAGCCGTAATGCGATCACCGACTTTTAGTCCCTGACGACTGGCAGCACCATCAGCGCTCAAATCACCCACTATCGGGGCAATATCTGGTTGCCACGGTAGCATCCCAAAGCTGGTCAATGCGTCTTTGCCTTGAGCCGCGCCTTGCATAAATTGCTGCACGGGCGCTTGATACGTTTTGGTCGAGTTATCAGTTTGGACAGCTGATTGCACCGTGATACTCACATCATCTGTTTCGCCCATACGTCCAGCCAAACGATAATTAATACCTTCCCACGTTTGCACATCATGACCATCGATCGCAACAATTTTACCACCAACAGGCAGCTGTGCCATAGCAGCAGGCGTATCAGGCAATACGCTGCCAATTTTAGTCGCTAATTGCTCTGATGGCGTCATAAACAGTACCCAAAACAGCGCAATAGCAATGACAAAATTCATGATAGGGCCAGCAGCGGCAATCGCAATCTTCTTTAGCGGATGCTGATGATTAAATGCCAAGTGTTGCTCATCTTTGGCCACTTCACCTTCACGCTCATCGAGCATTTTGACATAACCACCCAGTGGCAATGCCGAGATACGATAGTCAATTCCGCTTTTTTTACTGGTCCAACCAAACAGCTTAGGCCCAAAACCAATAGAGTAAGTCAGCACCTTAACGCCGCACATACGTGCCACGATATAGTGACCCCACTCATGCAAAGCAATAAGCGGACCTAAGACAAATATTGCTGCAAGGAGCGTTAATAAAAACGTCATGATCTTTTCTCAGTATGATTTCTTAGCATCTTTTATCAACATCTTTGCTAGAGTCTGCTATAAATCGTCTTTTGACTAAAAGCTTTTTCTGCGATTATACTAATTACGATTATGCCAACTTTGCTACAAGCTTGTCAGTAAGATGCCGTGCTATCTTATCAATGGTTAATATATCTTCTATGTCAGCCGTTTCATTCAATGGCGGTACTTGTATATCATTTAAGGCTTGCTCATTGATATCCGCAATATCAGTCAGACGAACTTGTCCATCTAAGAATGCAGCCACCGCGATTTCGTTCGCAGCATTGAGCACAATAGTCGCTTGCGTGCCCGCTTGCATAGCTTGACGTGCCAAACGTAAACAAGCAAACTTTTGCAAATCTGGTTTGATAAACTCTAATCCGCTGAGCGCATATAAGTCCAATGGCTGCGAGCCACTCTCAATTCGATTGGGATAGCTGAGTGCATGCGCAATAGGCGTTTTCATATCTGGGCTGCCCAGCTGTGCCAAGAAGCTACCGTCGCTATATTCTACCATTGAGTGAATGATACTTTGTGGATGAATGACCACATTTATCCTATCTTCAGTCAAATCAAATAAATGACAAGCTTCTATCAATTCTAAGCCTTTATTCATCATCGTTGCAGAGTCGACGGATATTTTTTGACCCATTGACCAGTTTGGATGTTTGACTGCCTGAGCGACGCTTGCCTGTTGCATCTGCTCAAATGACTGCTGCAAAAATGGCCCACCAGAAGCGGTCAACCATAACTTACGTACGCCGTGTTCTGACTGGTGGATTTGGATATTGTCTTGCTGAATAGCGAGTGGTAAACATTGAAAAATAGCATTGTGTTCTGAATCAAGCGGTAGCAAAGTGGCATTGTGCATTTTGACAGCATTAATCATTACCTGCCCTGCCATCACCAGCGCTTCTTTATTAGCAAGTAAAATACGCTTACCTGCACGAGCGGCAGCTAAAGTAGAAGGCAAGCCCGCAGCACCCACAATCGCGGCGACCACGGTATCAGTTTGCGAGTCAACGGCGATGTCTATCAGCCCCTGTTCACCACCCACGACATCGATATCAAGACCTGCCGCACTGAGACGCTGAGCAAAATCATCAACGGCTGCTGTCGGTACGCTGACACGTTTCGGTAAAAACTGTTTGCAGAGGGCGAATAACTTGTCTAAACGGTGATAGCCGGACAAAGCATAGACCGTGTACTGTGGTTGTGCTGCTAAGATTGCTAACGTACTATCGCCAATCGAACCTGTTGCGCCTAGTACGGCGATGCGTTGCGTCATAACCATTGATGCCTATGAAGGATACTGTGAGAAATAAAATAAATAAACGCTCTGATTTTTAAGCACTTTGATTTTTGAACGCTCTGACGTTGATGCCTTATACGACGATCAAGCCAAACTGTTGTATCGCCCAAAAACCAAGTGCAAATATCGGTGTGGCAGACAATAGCGAATCGATACGATCCAATATGCCGCCATGACCTGGAAGAATCGTTCCTGAGTCTTTGACATCAGCACGGCGTTTGAGCATCGACTCAAATAGGTCACCAAGTACTGATGCTAAAATCGTTATCGCTGATAATGCCACAAATGCGATTAATGGCACACCAGTCAATTGTAGTTTAAAGACACTAATCCCAATGACGACTAGCAAGCCTGTGACCAATCCGCCAGCCAGTCCTTCCATGCTCTTGTTGGGTGAGACATTCGGTGCCATCTTGCGGCGACCAAGCTTGCGACCTACAAAATAAGCGCCGCTGTCTGCACACCAGACCAATAAGAATACATAGAGCAACCACCATGCCGACAGTTGCCACAAATAAAACATAGCTGTAATCGATGCCGTCAATATAACAGCACCCATCAAGGCCAGTTTCTTTCCATACCAATTGGTATGCGTTGGGAATACCCTGACCCAAGATAGCGCCATCAACCATATAGCGAGTGACGCCACCCACCAAAACAGCCAAGTCACTTTGAATATAAGAGAGACTAAAGTTAGCACCAAGACTAGCAACACAAATACAGCAGGCTGACGCCACTTAGGCATCAGCTTCGTCCATTCATGAGCCGCAATAATCACGCCAACGGCTAAAAGCGGTGCAAATAAAACAGGGGTTTGGCTCGCAAACATTGCAATACCAACGATAATAACGAGAACAATTGCCGTCTTAATTCGTTGCCACATACTTATTGAGCCTTATAATAATGAATAATGCATGGTCAAAAAGTGCATTATAGCAGCTAATCTACAATAGCCCACTAATAGCAATGAACACCCATTGAAGCGGTTTATTATTTCATAAACAATCAATATTAACTACTCATACGATAACGGCTTTGCAAAATGCTAAGTCAATGATTAAAATGACAACGGTTTTAAGGCTTATCTTGCTCTATCACTATCTGCTCACTGGTTTTGCCAAAGCGGCGTTGACGTTGAGCAAACTCTGTTACCATCGTCGCTAACTCATCTGCTGCAAAATTCGGCCATAACGTTTGGGTGAAGAACAACTCAGCGTAGGCTGATTGCCACAATAAGAAGTTGGATATTCGGTATTCACCACCCGTACGTACTAACATGTCTACGGCTGGTTCGTCTGCTAACTGAACATACTCACCGAGCATTTCTTTATTGATATCATCAGCACGTAACTGTCCTGACTCTACTTGCTGCGCCAACTGTTTTGCAGCATTCGCAATATCCCATTGTCCACCATAACTGATAGCGATAACCAGTGTCATAGCGTCAAAATCTGCCGTTTTTGCTTCAGCATCTGCCATCAATGCTTGTAAGTCAGCACTTAGTTGACTGCGATCGCCGATGAAACGCAAGCGAATACGGTACTCATACATGCGTGGTATTTGCTCATGAATGGTCGAGGCCAACAGTTGCATCAGCAGCGCCACTTCACTAGCTGGACGTTGCCAGTTTTCACTAGAAAACGCAAATACCGTCAACACCTCGATACCAGCATCCACACAATACTCAACGATAGGATCTAGTGCGTCTTTGCCAGCGACATGCCCTTGGCCTTTTCCCAAATCATTGGCTTTGCCATACCGATTGTTGCCATCCATAATGATAGCGATATGACGAGGAAGAATAGTGGGAGCCAAAACGGCTGAAGTGGACATAGGCGAACTTGCTTATTGTTGAGGTAAGATAATAATAACGTGTGCGAGGGTGATTAAAAAGCGTCAGACAGACAATTCATAAATTTATCATAATTCAGTCATCAGTCGCTTAGCACTTACGCAATAATAAGCAGCCAATAGCGTTGGCACATTGGCTGCTTATTATTAGAGCGATGACTTAACTAACTACTGTCATAAACAACAATAAAATTAGTTCTTAGACGTCCATCAAATCGCTTTCTTTTTTGGTCAGACTTTTATCGATGATTTCGATGTATTTGTCAGTGATTTTTTGGATATCATCACTGGCGCGGCGCTCGTCATCTTCTGATATTTCTTTTTCTTTTGCTAAGTCTTTAATATCATTCATCATATCACGGCGAATATTACGGATGGAAACTCGGCTGTTCTCAGCTTCTCCACGCGCAAGTTTTTGCATATCGCGGCGTGTTTCTTCTGTCAATGCTGGCATCGGTACACGAATCACATCAGCCGTCATTGGGTTTAGACCCAAATCTGCTTCACGGATAGCTTTATCAATCGCTTGTACCATAGTACGATCAAACGGTTGAACAAGCAGTGTACGAGAGTCTTCAACGTTAACACTTGCTACTTGGTTGAGGGCAGTGTCAGAACCGTAGTAGCTGACCATCACACCTGACAACATACCTGGATGGGCACGGCCTGTGCGAACTTTACTAAAAGTGCTCTGAAGCGCTTCCAACGTTTTTTGCATGCGTGCTTCGCCGTCTTGCTTAATCTCTTTAATCATTATGTGTCCTTATTTATCGCTATCGATAAATCATTCATTGTTGTAAGTTATGTCAGTCACTATTAATCATTAGTATTGATTATCAGCGACTGACGTAACTTTAATTATTTACGTTGTGATATTAGTGCTGGGCATATCAAAGCAGATCAGTGATAAACACGTGTGCCTTCATTTTCACCCATAATGACATTTAACAATGCATTAGGCTTGGTCATATCGAAAACTTGTAGCGGTACGTTGTGCTCACGGCACAAGGCAATAGCGGTTAAATCCATGACGCCAAGCTTTTGCTCTAGCACTTCGTCAAACGTTAAACCGTCGTACTTGACTGCATCAGCATGTAAGCTTGGGTCTTTGTCATACACACCATCAACTTTGGTTGCTTTTAAAATCAAGCCCGCTTCGATTTCGATACCGCGCAAGCAAGCAGCGGTATCAGTAGTGAAGAATGGATTACCTGTACCAGCCACAAAAATACAAACATCACCATTTTTCAGATAACGAATGGCGTTACGGCTGCTATAGCTTTCGGTCACTTCACCAATAGGAAGTGCTGACATCAAGCGCGTTTTAATATTGCGGCGCTCAAGGGCATCACGCATCGCCAAACCATTCATAACCGTCGCTAGCATGCCCATTTGATCGCCTGTAACGCGGCCGACCAACCCTTCTTTTTGTAATTGGGCACCGCGATATAAGTTACCACCACCGACCACGATACCAACTTGGACACCAAGTCCACGCAAATGGGCAATAGATAAGCTCATTTTATCAAGCACTTCGGTATCAATACCCATGTCTTTGCCACCAGCTAAAGCTTCGCCAGAGAGTTTTAGCAAAATACGAGAGTAACGCGGGTTTTTGTCAGACATGAGATCACCTTGTTATCATTAAATTATAATTAAAGTTATCGGTAAAATACAAATGGAGTTTGCCTTTGGTCTTGACGACACCGACATACTTGATGATAAGCATGCCAAAAGGCTAAATTGCGCTAATTGTAGCAAAAACTGCCCTTTGTGGGGCAATTTTCACTTGTCTATCGTGTTAGGTTTTTAACCTTTGTAGCTGCCAAACAAATCATACTCACTGGCGTCGTCAATAGTGACGGTTAAGAACTGCCCTACTTTGACTTGTGCAGTGATGTCGTCAACATAGACGTGACCATCAATTTCAGGTGCATCTGCATAGCTACGGCAAATCGCAATACCTTCTTCACTATCAATCTCATCGACCAATACCATCAAGGTTTTGCCGATTTTTTCTTGTAGTTTTTGCGCTGAGATATCTTGTTGTAGCGTCATTAAACGCTCGTAACGAGATTTTTTAACGTCTTCAGGTACGTGATCTGGCAAATCATTGGCCACGGCACCTTCAACTTCTGAATAGGTAAAGGCACCAACGCGATCAAGACGAGCTTCAACAAGCCAATCAAGCAAGCATTGAAAGTCTTCTTCTGTCTCACCAGGGAAACCAACAACGAAGGTTGAGCGAATAACGATATCAGGGCAAATTTCACGCCATGCTTTGATACGTGCTAAGGTGTTTTCACTATGCGCTGGACGTTTCATTGCTTTTAGGATGCGATGACTGGCATGCTGAAAAGGAATGTCTAAATAAGGTAAAAGTTTCTTTTCGCCCATCAATTCAACGACTTTATCTACATGCGGGTATGGATAGACATAATGTAGACGTACCCAAATACCTAGATCATTCAACGCTTTGCATAAGTCATAGAACTTCGACTTCAGCGGCATACCATTCCAAAAACTGGTCTTATATTTAAGATCCAGCCCGTAAGCAGAAGTGTCTTGCGAGATAATTAATAATTCTTTCACGCCAGCATTTTTCAGCGCCAGTGCTTCATTCATAACGTTATCAATCGGACGTGAGTCCAAATCGCCACGTAAGCTTGGAATAATACAGAAAGTACAACGGTGGTTGCAGCCTTCAGATATTTTTAGATAAGCATAATGACTTGGGGTCAATTTGATACCCGCCTCATTTATCAAATCTATTTTAGGATCGTAGTTTGCATCCTTACTGCGATTTGGCTTGGGCACATGCTGGGCAACTGCCGTAATGACTTCGTCATAGGCATGCGCGCCCGTCACTGCTAATACAGCTGGGTGCATTGCACGGATTTTATCTGCTTCTTTACCCAAACAACCTGTCACGATGACCTTGCCGTTTTTGCTAATAGCTTCACCGATTGCATCAAGCGACTCTTGTACCGCTGATTCAATAAAACCGCAAGTATTGACCACGACCAAATCCGCACCTTCATAGTCGCTGGCTACTTGATAACCATCACGGCTCAATTCGGTGATGATACGTTCGCTATCTACCAAGGCTTTTGGACAACCTAACGATACAAAACCAATTTTTGGTGCTGCACTAACTGGCATCGTAGCAGTCGCATTGGCAGTCGTTACATCACTGCTTTGGGCTACACTACGGTTTTGGTTATGATTGGCTTTATGATGGTAAGGTTGTTTAGAATCTGTTTGACTGACATCTGCCTGACTATCTTGCGCTATATTTGGCTTGGCAGGATTAAAAATAGTGGCAGTGTCTTTTGGAGCGATAGAAGCTGACGGTGAGGTAGTAATAGTCGGATTGACCGACTCGGTAGAAGTTTTGGGCATGGCTAACCTTGCTAGAGATAAAGTGGCTGTGCGCATTGTACGTTTTTTTTGCAAAAATCGCCAGTTTTGCCGCTCTATAGTGTTGATTTATGGTTAAATATTATATTGAGTATTTTTTTGTAGGCGCCGACCCATGACAACCCATTTGACAACCGCAAAATCGACACCTGATTTGGCATTCATATCACAGCATTTGTTCACAGCTATCTTGTGGGTCAATGAAGATCTCTCTATTACTTGGCTAAATGCTCAAGCCGAACAACTACTGGCTATCAGCAGTGGAAGGCTGCTCAATCAACCTATATTGGCATTACTCTCACCCGAAGAATTAAAACCAAAAGACAGCCCTAGCATCAATAACGACGAAATCTATGAGCAAAATTGCTCTTTAGCCGAAAGGTTTGAGCTAGCGAAACAGTATCAGCAACCATTCATTGATCATGATCACATCATAAATACGCAATTGAATGGCAATTTATCGTTTTCCGTCGACTATAGCGTGACGCCGCTCATCTACGAGCAGAAGACGTACTTTATCATCGAGATGTGGGGCAAAGATCGCCAAAGCCGTATATCAGAAGAGCAACGTCAACAGCAACAATATGGTGTGGCCCGTCATATGCTACGGTCAGTCGCCCATGAGATAAAAAATCCGCTGGCTGGCATTCGCGGTGCTGCACAACTATTACAACGAAAATTTATCAAATTCAGCGATGATGCCAATCTTAATGGCAATGCTTCGACTGCTATGAGCAGCAAAAACTCTGGTTCGAATCATAATGAAGACCTACAGAAGACCACCGAAAAACTACGTGGCTATACCGATATCATTATCTCAGAGACGGATCGCTTAACCCATCTGGTGGGACAGTTCCTCGGATCTAATCAGCTGCCAAACTGGCAAACACTGAATATCCATGAACCCCTAGAGCATGTTTTGTCTTTAGTGATCAACCAATACCCTCAATTAACGCTACAGCGAGATTATGATTTATCGTTGCCTGAACTATGCGCTGATAAAGACCAATTAATTCAAGTGTTTTTAAACCTGATCAATAATGCCTGTGAGTCCATGACTGAGTTTGAACAAACGCTACAACAGCAAGAGCTATCGGAAGCCAAAAAATTGCAATCGATAGATTCAGAGACTGACATTGACTGCCATATAGATTACCAGCCAACCCTACATATCCAAACGCGGGTCGCCTTTCAACACACCATTATTGGGCATCAACACAAGCAAGTCTTGCAAGTAAACATTACCGATAACGGCTCAGGGATTGATCCAGAATTGATTGGACAAATATTTTTCCCAATGGTGACTAGCCGTGCTGCAGGGACTGGTTTAGGATTATCTATTGTGCAAGATATCATCAGCCATCATCGTGGTATGATTGATGTCAGTTCCACACAAGTACAAGGTCAGCAGCAGACACGCTTTACACTATATCTGCCGTTTCATTGATCAACAATCACAGTGCAAAAAACGGATATTATTTCGAACAGTTACATCGCAAATACGACATTACCATCCTGAACCAACTCATTGCTCATTAGGCCTCATACATGACTGAATATAGCGACAAGCATAAACCTAAAAGCGATACTCAAACGGCAAACGATCAAATCCCCACGGACCAAGCCATCAAAGTGACGGTCAATAATGCCCCTGATGATAGCCCAGCGACTTTATGGCTCATCGACGATGATGCCGCACTGAGAATGGTGTTAGCAGATACTTTTGAGGATGCAGGGCTTACAGTTATTAGCTTTACCCAAGCGCAAGCAGCATGGGGACGCCTGAATGATATCTTGCAAGAAACTGAGTTGGTCACGCAGTTACCCGATGTGATATTGACTGATATTCGTATGCCGATGATGGATGGGTTGTCCTTTAGCGATTGGGTACATCAGCACTTCCCTAAGCTGCCTATTGTCATCATGACCGCACATTCAGACCTTACCTCTGCTATCAATAGTTACCAAACAGGGGCGTTTGAATATCTACCCAAACCATTCGATCTAGATGATGCCGTTGCCACGATTTATAAAGCGATTAACTATCAACCCAATCTGGTGATAGAGAGTAAGGCAACCAAATCTGATACTTCTGAAACGAAAGTAACGGCTGATCCCACAACGAACATTAATACAAAGTCTGATACCAAATCCAAGCCTATTAATCAGGCTAATACGGTCAGTAAAGTTAGCAAGGTCAATAAAGTTACCAAACCTAAAACTGCTGTCAAAGTAAACATTAGCGCAAATGACAACCCCAGCGGCATTATTGGTCAGTCACAAGCCATGCAGACCGTGTTTCGTGCTATTGGTAGGTTAGCGCACTCACCTATTACTGTTTTAATCACAGGTGAATCAGGAACAGGAAAAGAATTGGTCGCCAGTGCATTACATCAGCACTCACCGCGTCACCAGCAGCCTTTTATTGCACTCAATATGGCAGCCATTCCACATGACCTTATTGAATCTGAGCTGTTTGGCCATGCAAAAGGTGCGTTTACTGGTGCGACGACGACTCGACCAGGGCGTTTCGAACAAGCTGATGGCGGAACCTTATTCTTAGACGAAATCGGTGACATGCCATTTAGCACTCAAACACGACTGCTACGCGTACTTGCCAATGGCGAGTTTTATCGTGTGGGTGGTCAGCAACCCGTCAAAGTCAATGTGCGTATCATTGCTGCCACTCACCAGAATTTAGAAGAGCTGGTCAAACAAGGCAAATTCCGCGAGGATTTATTTTATCGCCTTAACGTGATTCGCTTACCACTCCCGCCACTACGGACACGACGCGAAGACATCCCTGCGCTAGCGACCTACTTTATGAAGCGCGCTGCCGATCAAATGGATACTGCACCGAAACAGCTACATCCGATGGCTGTACAGATTATGCAGTCTTTTGAGTGGCGTGGTAACGTCCGTCAGCTTGAAAATGTCTGCCTATGGTTGACCGTGATGGCGACTGGCGACACCGTCATGGCTGAGGATTTACCACCAGAGCTGCTCGAAAATATCCCTTCTAATCTAGATCCCCATCTAGAACAAGATTTATATAGTGCTGGCACAGACAACCAAAACCCTATTCAACAAAGTCAGCTTGTCTCTAATGTTACAAGTTGGCAGCAAGCACTGGCTGTTTGGGCTACCCAGTCTCTGCAAACCGGAGAAACGGATATTTTGCAGACAGCGACACCTGAGTTCGAACGTGTTCTACTGACAGCTGCACTCAACCATAGCGGTGGTAAAAAGATAGCTGCTGCCAACTTACTCGGTTGGGGACGCAATACCTTGACGCGTAAATTGCAGCAATTAGATATCACTGCATCAGAAGTGCAAAGAAATAGTGATTAAAGACATAAAAAACTCAATTAAAAACCCTATTAATATCAAATATTTATGAAATATTGACAATAAAATCGTTAAATAATTAAAAATAATTGCAAATAGGGGTTGCCAAACTATTCAAACTCTATATAATAGCCAACCACTGAGACGCACTACCGAATCAGTTAACTATCTACGTTGTGTTTGAGTTTAAACGCTAATAATGATAGAGTAACGAAAATGGGGCTGTGGCGGAATTGGTAGACGCACCAGATTTAGGTTCTGGCGCCGCAAGGTGTGAGAGTTCGAGTCTCTCCAGCCCCACCATTTTCGGATAGTACATCTTAGACCAAATATCAAAGCCTGCTTTTAGCAGGTTTTTTTACGTCTGGAATTTGTATAAAAAATCCCCGCTAATTAGCGGGGATCATATCAAAGATATAGTACTGGCTCACTGGCGATATACAACGATTATAGATTTGGATTGACGATGATTTTTACCGCCGATTCATTGTTATGGATCAGTGTCTCAAAGCCTTTGGATATCAGATCATCTAAAGCGATGCGCTGAGTAATAAATGGCTCAAGATTAACCAAGCCATCCTCAACCAGTTGGATCGTATCTTTATGATTGTTCACGTAGCCAATCGTGCCACGTACATCAAGCTCTTTCATCACCACACTATGTACGTTTACAGTAGCTGGATGGCTCCAAATAGAAACAATCACGACCACACCTGTCGGTTTACTAAGCTCAACTAACGAATCCAACACCTTATTCACACTAGTACATTCAAAGGCCACATCCACACCACGATTATCAGTGATGCTCATGACTTCTTTTTTTAAATCAATTTCTGTAGGGTCTAATATATAATCAGCAACCCCGCTTTCTTTGGCTTTCTCTTTACGCTTAGCACTTAGCTCCGTCAGAATTACAGTGATACCTTTGGCTTTTAGCACCGCAGATAATAATAGACCAATAGGGCCACCGCCACCAACCAATGCCACATCACCTGCTTTAGCACCACTACGCATATACGCGTGATAGCCAACAGCTAACGGCTCAATCAAAGCAGCTTGATCTAATGGAATATTATTGGCAATAGGATGTACCCAGCGGCGTTTCACAGCAATTTTTTCAGACAAACCACCACCACGGCCACCCAAACCAATAAAGTTCATATCTTTCGATAAGTGATAATCGTCACCAGGGCCTGTTGGTACATCATCAGAGATGATATATGGTTCGACCACTACATGCTGACCGACTTCAATATCATTAATACCCTCACCAACGGCATACACAACCCCTGAGAACTCATGCCCCATCGTAATGGGTGCCGACTCGCCTGAAATAGGATGAGGATGACCACACGGCGGAATAAAGATAGGACCTTCCATAAACTCATGCAAATCAGTACCACAAATACCACACCATGCCACATCAATACCAACTGTGCCTGGTTCTACTGTAGGCTCTGGAATATCTTCAATACGAATATCGCCTTTATCATAAAAACGTGCTGCTTTCATATAAAACTCCTTTGTTTATGATCAACATACTCTTGATTGGTATAGTCAATTCTAAATAAAATAGATGCATTGTATATGACACACGACCGAGTTAAGTTTTTATTTCAGGCTGTGCCTATGCAGACAGAAGTGACAAAAACATCACTCCAGTCTTGCTAACTATTTTTTATATTGAACTGACTATACAATTAAAAAATAGGCTAATAATGAGTGTTAATAAAGAATCTATACTTCATTATCCAACTCTTAAAAATCTTGAAAGCATCAAGACTGTTAAGTATTGTTAAAGACTGTTAAAATATAAAATACACTACTGCGCATGATATTTGAGACAGTTAAAACATCCATCATACTCTGACATTGCCTCTCTACACGCTTCACCAATGCCCTATCAATAATACATTGATAATGACTATATGATTATGCACTTGCTATAGGCATAACTAGGGTATGTCCTCATTTCAGAAATGAAGATGGAAATAAGATGAATTGTCGTCAAACGAGAAAAACAGTGTTGATAATATCGAGATATTGGCCAGCTATTTAGCAAGATGTAGCCCAGCTAGATGACTATCGCTTGAATTGAGGAAATACCTCACCCTAATGGACAGAAGTATTTTTCTCACTGTCATTGAATAAGGCACTACGTTGTTTTTTACGCAGGGTTTCACGTTCAATGATATTTTTTGCATCGACTTTTTCTAAAGGTAATTCTGTTTCGCGAGAAAGATCGCCATCGGCTATTAATGATAAATAGCGAGAACAACAAACCCTTAAAAAAGAGGTGAAATTACCAATGTCATGATCAGCATCGAGAGATTCAAGATATAGCTTAGTGATCAGATGATTAACTGTCATTTGATCACGAAATGACAACTCTTCTAATATATCCCAAAAGAACACTTCTAAACGAATTGAGGTGACAACCCCCTGAATTCGAAGCGATTTGGTTTTAGAGCGCCACAAGCTATCGTCAGCACTAATAAAAAGTTGGCACATATAATATCCTCTCTCGATACTAAGGTCTGTTTGATATTCAAATGTTCAACAGACCCTAATTAAAGCTTATAGCAAGGCAACAAACTGCTTCAGCATAGCTGGGTGGGCAGGCCATGCAGGAGCCGTTACCAGTTGGCCATCGGTAATAGCGCCATCCATAGGTAACTTGACATACTCAGCGCCAGCCATTTCTATTTCTGGCTGACACGCAGGATAAGCAGATACTTTTTTACCCTTTAATACGCCAGCAGCCGTTAGCATTTGTGGACCATGGCAAACCGACGCAATCGGTTTATCAGTATTTGCGAAATGCTGAATCATTGCAATGACCTTAGCATTCAAACGCAAGTATTCTGGCGCACGTCCACCTGGTAAATACAGAGCATCGTAATCTGCGACATTAATATCAGCAAAAGACGCATTAAGAACAAAGTTATGACCGCGTTTTTCGGTATAAGTTTGATCACCTTCAAAGTCGTGTATGGAGGTAGCAATGCTATCACCTGCCACTTTATCTGGGCAGACCGCGTCAACTTCATGTCCCATCGCTAAAAGCGCTTGGAACGGCACCATGTTTTCATAGTCTTCAACAAAATCACCGGTAATGATAAGTACTTTAGCCATGATATTCTCACTGTATTTTAATGAAATATTATAATGAAATACGGGAACCCAAATTAGCTTATAGCGACTGAGCTTAAAATGAGCCTGAATATCCATTCAAACATAAAAAACAACGACTGGGTAATATGTGAATACTACAAACTATCACTTTTTGAAAATCAAATCATAAACTTAACGACTGTCTAATGACGTTAAATCTATCAGTACCTCTTCCATACTCCGATACCGTCTCTCTACCCGCTTCGCCAATGCCTTATCAACCATACATTGATAACGACTATATTCTGATGACAGCTTTGGAATAGGCTGTTGGCAATGCTGAATCGCCCACGCTTTTAATTTATCATTGCTATTGCTACTTACCTGAAACGGTCGCTTGCCTGTTAATATCTCAACCATCATAATGCCAAACGCATAGATGTCACTTTGCACCGTTGCACCCTGTCCTTGCCAGCGCTCAGGTGCAAGATATGCAGGTGTACCAGCAGGGCTTCCCTCTTTTAGTTCGTTAAACCTCTCTACCAAGGCAAAATCAGTCAATAATAGATTAGGTATTAAGCTGCTGGCACCTGCATTATTTAGCAAGGCATCATTGAAAGAAGAATCTAGCAAAATATTGCTAGGTTTAATATCATTATGTAGCCAGCCAGCGTGATGCAAATTGGCTATTAAACAGGCAGACTGCATGATGAAATGATGTTTTTGTGACGCTGTCAATGACGGATGTTTTGAAGCGGTCAGCTGACTCACCAAGCTACCATTAGGGTAATAAGGCATGACTAATATTACCAGCTTGCAAGGCTGTTCTGGTATCTGAACGTTTACGCAATGATGCGCCAATAGTGGCGGTGCGATAGTATTATCTTTGATTCTTGATAAGGCCTTTACAGCAGCTAAAACCTCTGCTTCGTGAGTTAAATCGGAAGATATAGGATAAGCATCGGCACTCAACTGCCATTTAATCACGACATGACCAAACTGTAGATGTTGGGCGCACGTTAAGCCTTGATAAGAAGTATTTTCGATATTTTGCGTTTTGATACTTTGTGTTTTGACAACCTGCGTATGCTCATCTTGCGTTTGTTCTGTGCTTTGCTGAGCAATACGCTGATGTACTATCTCGCTAAAATGCTGTGCAACTAGTTCTTGCGTAATAATGGGCAATATCTGCTGAGCTTGCACCTGCAACGCTTGCTTAATAGACAGATTACTGGCACTATTTTTCATGGTATTTTTTCTCATAATAGAGTGAGATTAATGCATTCCCGTTCGTATCATTTCCAAAAATAATAATAGCGCGAATAATTTTGACTAGGGCGTGTTATCAATTAGATTGTGAGACTTAAAATGAGAAAAATTGTAGATAAACAAGGAAGAAATTGCCGTTAATATGAACATATTGACAGAATTTCTGACAATGTTTAGCAAAATTTAGCCATTTTAAGGCCACTAAATGTATTAATATGCTAATTTATGACACACCCTAATACTACGCTCAGTAGGCGCCAAAAGTTTAGCCACGTTAATGATATTTTTGGGTATGGTATTAAAGACAACCTTAATTACTAGAGCCACTATGTCACAACCAATAATCCCAACCTCGCCCTCTAATCAGCCTACTTATGCCCTACCTCAACCGTTATTAGACTTACTCAGTCAGTACTTAAAAGAGCAGGTTACACCGACGATTGAAATCGATCCGAACCAACTTGCTTATCGCTGGGTTGGTGGACGCACTGGTAATTTAGAGCCTTTGTCGGTCAACTTGTTTTTGAGCTTAGATGACTTGCATGGTATCGATAAGCAAAAGTCTAAACTGGTACAAAACACCCGTCAGTTTATTAAGGGTTATCCTGCCAATCACGTATTAATGTCGGGGACACGCGGTGCCGGTAAATCATCATTGATTCGCGCCTTGCTTCAAGCCCATCATAGTGAAGGCTTGCGTATTATTGAAGTTGCTCGCGATGATCTGCAAATATTAGATAAGATTCGCGCTGCCATTAATGCCCTACCAGCAGATTCTAATTGCCGCTACATCGTATACTGTGATGATCTTGCATTTGACGGTCAAGATGAAAGCTATCGTACGCTAAAGAGCGTGCTTGATGGCTCGCTAGACTCTGAGCAAGACAAGCTACTGGTCTATGCCACCAGTAATCGCCGTCGCCTGCTACCGCAAATGATGAAAGACAATATTAATATCTACAATGGTCAGACGGATGAAGTCAATCCTTATGAAGCCATTGATGAAACCGTGTCATTGTCAGATAGATTCGGTTTATCACTCACTTTCCATCCTATGGATCAGCAGACTTATCTGCATATCGTTCAGCATTATCTGAATTTAGAACAGCAAAAAATCTCAGCTGATATGGATAGTGATGCTAAGAATGCTTTGGAAAGTCAGACCATGCCTGACAAGATCAAAAAGGATGCGCTACGTTGGGCCTCTGAACGTGGTGGTCGCTCAGGACGAGTTGCTTACCAGTTCAGTCGATACTGGAGCGGTATAACGCAATTGGAAATTGCAGACAGTAAGTACTAGGTCATATTTAACGCTAAACCATATCTAAGCTTAGCCATGTCTAATCACTGCGTGCAGAGCCTATATACTGCACGCGGTTCTTCTCTTGACTGTTCTTTTGATTGCTTGCCACGTCAACGGCACCATCGACCATATATTGGTCAAAATCTGCCGCCAGCCACAGATTGCCTCTGTAAACGCTCTTAGCATCTAAACGAATGTATGCCATATTTGGCGTCTTGCTATTAGGATTATCAAAACCCTGATAACGGGCGCTAAAGTGCGTCAAAATTAAATTATTTACGCCACTTTTTTCCACAAAATCCGCCACCAATTGCGCACTACTATGCATCGGATCAAACTCTGGATTTTTTGCTTGAATCTTAGTCAGTACCTCATGTGTATATGTTGCTTCATGCACCAACAAATCCGTGTCGACCAACGCCGCGGTGAGACACGCTGGCGTATCGTTATCACCAGCCACCACTACTCGCGTTCGTGATAGATCATCATTAACATAATCATCTACACATAACTGCTGACCCTCTTCAGTGATAACGTCTTCACCTTGTTGCAATTTACCCCACAGTGCGCTTGCAGGTATACCTTGCGCTAGCAGTTTATCCGTATCAAGCGTACGATGATGGATAGTCTGCGTGATACCAAATGCATGAGAAGCAACCCGATGTGATAGCAGCGTGATATCAATATCAAGCTGATGCTGGTCGCTCAAGCGAATATTAACCTTATTGGTGTTACCTTGCTCAGATAACACTTCTTCAATTGCTACAAAATTGAGAGCAAAGGGTAAATACAATTCCGTGGTTAAGGTAATGGCTTCGAGCAATGTCGCGATGGCTTTTGGGGCAATGAGTGTCAGCGGCTCGCGGCGTCCTGACATGGCTGCACTCGCTAATAGACCTGGCAGGCCATAGCAATGATCACCATGCACATGAGTGATACAGATGGCGGCTAGTTGATGCAAAGAGAGCTTGGTATGTAACAGTTGCTGCTGCGTCCCTTCACCGCAATCTATCAACACCCATGGACGTGATTTTTTGTTCTGATTATTGTGATTGGCAGCTCGTGATTGATTATTTGGCTGAGCACCATGCGTATTCAGACATTCAATCGCTAGTGCTGTCACATTACGCTGTTTGGTCGGCACACCAGCAGAGGTACCCAAAAAAGTCAGCCTCAACATAGATTACCTCTCTTACATATAATACTTATTCACTATGATAATTGGCACATCATGGTTTTTTGTGCTTCAACCATCTGCCCACCATTGGCCGTACATTCATTGACCATGTTGGATTCATAAGACTTCCAACCACCATAAAAACTGGCCACACATAGTATAACCACGAGCAATTTTTGTGACCAAGATTTGATAGAGACTTGCTGGCTATTCACAGCGGCTCTATCAATTTGAGAGTCAGCAGTATTGTCTGTATCAATTTTTTTGGTGTTTAATTTATTCGAATCTGTCATTTGTAATCCTAAAAAAGGTTTTGTCTATAAATAAACAAAACCTTTCATTTTACTATCAAATTAGTTATTTATCATTGGTTAAATATAGCTCGTCTAAAACTGCAAACGACCGCCTTTGGCTTCTGCACGTTTAAAGGCATCACGCTCTTCACAACGTTTTAGCCAATTCAAAATATTGGCATATTTGCGACTATCTAAACCTTCACCTGCATTGGCTCCAGCAATCGCAAGGTGCATCTGAATATCAGCAGCACTGAACTCACTGCCTGCAAACCAATGATTGTCTTGCAAGCGCTGCTCAATCATATACAGCATTTTTTCTAGACCACTGCTGATCATATTTTTTTCGACTTGACCCTGAATTTTTTTACTAATGGGCCTGATCAGCATTGGGGACTGTTGAACCACTTTGGTGAATACCAAACGCATGACTAGCAGTGGCATCAGCGATGATTCAGCAAAGTGTAACCAAAAAGTATAAGCTTCCCATGCTGCTTCATTGTCATCAGTAGGTTTAAACTGCTGCTCTTTATCATAATGTTTGAGTAGATACTCAATGATAAATCCTGACTCAATCAGCGCGCGATCATTCACTTCTAGTATGGGTACATTGCCAAGTGGGTGCACCTTTTTTAGGCTTTCTGGCGCGCGATATGCTTTAGTGCGCTCGTAGCTCGTCAAGTTATAATCGATGTTTAACTCTTCTAACAGCCATAAAATACGGAACGAGCGTGAGTTTGCTAAATGATGAAGATGCAACATAAACCATCCTAGTTATAGTGTGAATGAGCAATAATATTTTATATAGGGTGTGCTGCATTTCTCTAAGTCTGGCAGCACTGCTCTTGATAATAGCGTAATTACCTCATCTTTGACACAGAAACTGTATCGCGTTATGCCAAAAGATATAGCCCGCCAAGTCAGACTCAACCTACGCCCACTAGCAATGTTTACTTTAAATGCAATGCTTCGATTTTGCGTGTCATCTTATCTATTTTTTGCTGATACTTTTTAATTTTACGAAACCGATGCGCGGCTAATACGCCTTTAATACGGCGATTTTTGAGACGACGGCGCGGTGGAAAACTACCCACTTGTGGCTCATTGTAGCCATGTAGTCGGTCGTCACGTTTGCGTGCCATATAACCAAGTGCACTGTCCGCAATCATGATAAGCAATGCGATAAAAATCATGCTGTACATCAGCATCGAGCCTTCTTCGACATTATGATCCAAAATAGCAATGGAAAATATAAACAAGAATATCGGCTCAAGGTAGCATAAAGTACCAAACAGTGAGACTGGCAATTTCCGACTCGCTATCATCGTCAACGACATCGCAGCGGTACTAATAATGCCAAGTAAAGGCAACAGATACCACAGTTTATGGTTGGTTATCGCTACTTCAAAGCCACCATTCATATACAGCGCAACCAATACGACTGGTAACAACAATACAAGATCCGATATAAGACCAGTGATGGGCGGCACTGCCAAATAACGACGCAATAAATAATAAGGCGGGTAACCCAAGCAGACAAACAACGTTGCCCAAGAAATAGCACCATATTGAAAGATATCATAAGCAATACCAAAGCCTGCGCATCCGATGGCAACCCACTGGAGTAGGCTCATGTCTTCATTATAGAAGAAGCGACCAACCACAATCATAATCATCGGATATAAGAAGTAGCCTAACGTTACTTCCAGCCCCAAGCCATTGACGGGTGCCCACATGAATATCCAAATTTGCGCACCTAAAATCGGTGTGGGTAGTATAAATAAAAACCACTCTTTCGCGTTTTTTAGTGTTTTTAGATAATCAAAAATATGCTGCCACTGCTTTAGCAAAGTGACTAGCAACACCAAGCTAAAAAACATCGTTAGCACGCGCCACGACGCAACCTGTGTACCTGATAATGGTTGCAGTAGTAAGCCAAATAAGAACAGCAGTGAATACAAAAAATTTGCAGCCACGGCAGTGATTGTACCCTGCGAGGTTTGGTTAGTAGTCATCATGGCAGCGGCCTTTAACGATTGGTGCACATCCTTGGCAATTTTTAAAAAAAACAAAAGCCTCAGACGAGAACGTCTGAGGCTTTTGCAAATAAGGTCGTCGCGCAATCTAAGATAAACGCTTTGAATGTATCGTGCTTACATCATGGCGGGCATTATGTCAAAGTCAAAACAGATAAGCAATGCCAGTGTTCACCTATTGACTCAACTTCTTCATTGAGTAAATTAAATGCACCTAACTGATTAGTTTAAATCAAGTTTCTCTATTTTTTGCTGTATCTTATTCATCTTTTTTTGATAGCGGCGTTTCTTACGAAAACGATGGGCTGTTAGCACGCCATCGATACGCTGATTGATAAAATGACGCCGTGGAGGAAAGCCCCCTATCTGCGGTTCTCTATAACCATGCAAATGATCATCACGGCGACGAACCATATAGCCTGTCGCACTATCCGCCATCATAACCAGTAGCGCAAGCGTAATCATGCCGTACATAAAGAGAGAACCGCCCTCCTCAAGACTCTGACTGAGAACGGTAATAGATAACACAAATAGCAGCATAGGCTCTACATAGCTTAATGCCCCAAATAATGACACGGGCAGCTTACTACTCGCAATCATTGTCAACGACATCGCAAGCGCACTAAAAGCACCAAGCAATGGCAATAGATACCAAAATTTCATGTCTTGTGTTGCCACACTAAAGCCACCACTAAAATATAGCATGGTGAGTACCACTGGCGTCAGCAGTGTCAAATCAAACAGCAGACCCGTCACTGGTGGCACAGACAGCGTACGCCGCAGCAGATAGTACGGCGGATAACCCAAGCATACAAACAGCGTCACCCAAGATATCGACCCATATTGGAATATATCATAGCCAATACCCATCGCTGCAAATAGCGCTGCCGCCCACTGTAATACGCTCATATACTCATGGTAAAAAAACCGACCCAGTACTATCATCACTAGCGGCAATAGAAAGTAGCCCAAAGTGACATCCAAACCAAAGCCGTTCACCGGTGCCCACATAAACAACCAAATCTGTCCACCCAAAATTGGTGCGGGTAATATAAATATTAACCATTCTTTAATCGTCTTGAGCGTCTTTATATAGTCAAAAACATGCTGCCACTGCTTGGTAAAACTGACTAGTAACATCAGACTCAACAGCATCATCAACACACGCCATGACGCTACTTGTGTGCCAGTTAGAGGCAGCATAAAAAGCCCGAACAAAAACATCATCGCGAATAAAAAGCTCGATGATATCGATGCAAGGGTACCTTGAAAGGTTTGATTGGTCGTAAACATAACAACAGCCTTAAAAATATAACTTTATGGGCGTAATTTATAAAAAATTATAGAAGCTGAGGTTTATATAACTTAAGAGCTAACAGCTGACCTCAAAATTAATAATCCTCAGAAAAACAAAAAAGCCTCCGACGATAATGTCAGAGGCTTTTCTAGAACAATCATATAAGACTAGATCAAAAAGCTAACTACTGAGGCACTTACTCGCCGTCTAATTCATCATTATCTGCAATATCAATAACATCACTGACGTCGGTTGACACTGCATCACCAGTCGCCGCATCAATATCTATCTGCTCTTGACCTTCTACATCGAATGTACCATCTTCTTTCATGGCATCGACAAGCTCATCATCGCCTTCTTGGTGCTCAACACGTGCCATAGCGACCAGCTTTTCATCTTTTGACAGACGAATCAGAGTGACACCTTGAGTATTACGACCAGAACTGGCCACATGCTCAACTGGCGTACGAACTAACGTGCCTTTGTCAGAGATTAAGATGATGTCATCTTCAGGATCAACCTTAGTGGCACGAACCAGCGCACCATTACGCTCACTGGTCTTGATCGCGATCACACCGCCACCACCACGATTTTGCGTATTGAACTCATCAATGAATGTACGTTTACCAAAGCCATTTTCACAAGCAATCAGAATTTCACGTACATCGTCTTCGATAACGACCAATGATTTGATAAATTCGTCAGTAGCCAGACGCATACCACGGACGCCTTTTGCAGTACGGCCCATCGCACGCGCATCATTTTCATCGAAACGAATGGCTTTACCGCTTGAGGCAAACAACATGACTTCTTGGCTACCATCAGTGATACGAGCGCTGACCAGTTTATCGCCGTCTTCTAGACCAACTGCAATGAGACCGTTCGAGCGAATATTTGCAAACTGCTTGAGCTCTACGCGTTTCACGGTACCATTAGCCGTTGCAAAGAAGACAAAAGGCGCCTCTGCTTGGTTGCTGCCCTCTAATGAGTCATCATCACTATCTATTAAGATATCTGCGTCTGATATCTCACCTGTGACCGATGTGTCCTCTACGATTTTTGGAATCGGTAATATCGTCGTAACGGTTTCATCACCATTTAAGCCGATTAGATTGACCAACGGACGACCACGTGCACCGCGGCTAGCAATTGGCACTTCAAAACCACGTAAGCTAAAGACACGCCCACTATCCGTGAAGCACAATACGGTAGAGTGAGTTGAAGTCACGACTAAATGATCAATGACATCATCTTCTTTCATCGCCGTGGCAGACTTACCTTTACCGCCACGTTTTTGCGCGACATAATCATCAATTGGCTGAGTCTTAGCATAGCCCGTACGCGACACTGTCATCACAACGGTTTGCTCTGGAATAAGGTCTTCACGGCTAAAGTCAGTACGTGAGTCAATAATGTCCGTACGGCGCTCGTCACCAAAGTTATCACGAATCTCAATCATCTCATTCGAGATAATGGCCATTAACTTATCGAAATCACCTAAGATAGACTCTAAATGTGCAATTTCACGCAATAAGTCTTGGTATTCTTCGGTTAATTTGTCTTGTTCAAGACCCGTCAAGCGATGCAATTGCATGTCTAAAATCGCATTAACCTGCTCAAGTGACAAGCGATAGCGCTCTTCGCCTTCGATCAGACCAAACGGTGCTTTAGGATCTTCGCCTTCGATAAAGTCAGGACGGACAGATTGGCTACCAGCAGCCGTTAGCATCGCAACGACGCTGCCTGAGCCCCACGTATTATTCAACAAGCTTTCACGTGCTAAGCCGCGGTTTGCAGAGGCTTTAATTGTCGCAATAATTTCGTCGATATTTGCTAGTGCGACCGTTAGGCCTTCAAGCAAATGACCACGAACGCGCGCTTTGTTCAATTCATAAATCGTACGACGTGTCACTACTTCTTGACGATGACGGACAAAAGCAGCAATGAGCTGACGCAAGGTCAATATCTTTGGCTGACCATTATCAAGCGCGACCATATTGATGCTAAAGCTAGACTCTAGCGGCGTTTGTAAGAACAAGTTATTGACGATAACTTCAGCAGTTTCACCACGGCGCAAGTCAATGGCGATACGCATACCGTCTTTATCAGACTCATCACGAATTTCGCTAATGCCTTCGATTTTTTTATCACGTACGAGTTCTGCGATACGCTCAATCAATTTGGCTTTATTGGCTTGATAAGGCACTTCTGTAAATACAATGCGCTCGCGATCACGGTTGACGCCAGCATTGCTCATCGGCTCGATATGGTAACGACCACGGATGTGCAAACGGCCTTTACCAGTGCGATAAGCATCTAATATACCGGCACGGCCATAGATGATACCGCCTGTAGGAAAGTCAGGACCTGAGATATGTGACATCAACTCTTCAGCTGAAACTTGTGGGTTTTCGGCATACGCCAAACACGCATTAATCACTTCGGTCAAGTTATGTGGCGCCATGTTGGTCGCCATACCGACAGCAATACCGGTTGCACCATTGACCAATAGGTTAGGAATACGCGCAGGCATGACGCTTGGCATACGCTCAGAGCCATCATAGTTGTCTTCCCAATCGACCGTGTCTTTGTCCAAATCAGCAAGCATCTGATGAGTCAGTTTGGTCATACGTACTTCGGTATAACGCATGGCTGCCGGAGGATCATCATCGATCGAGCCAAAGTTACCTTGACCATCAACCATCGGATAACGCAAGCTAAAGTCCTGCGCCATACGGACAATCGCATCATATACAGCGCTATCACCATGCGGATGATATTTACCGATGACATCACCGACCACACGTGCTGACTTCTTGTATGGCTTATTGTAGTCATTAGATAGCACATGCATGGCATACATCACGCGGCGATGGACAGGTTTGAACCCATCACGTACATCAGGTAGCGCACGCGAGACAATCACGCTCATCGCATAATCCAGATAGGACTGCTTCAGTTCATCTACGATGCCAATAGGACTGACCGACTCGCTCATATACACTCCTTCACTCATATCCACGCTATTAATTTTGCAGGCTTTATAGATAGATTATTAGCGCCCATCAATATTGATAAAAACCAATAAATACAACGGGCACAGCAACACTATAAAGCGTGAAAAATACTGGGAAAATGATGATATTTTTGATAGTAAAATAAAGAAGCTATTTTAGCACAAATTTGCCGATTTAGGGGGTTCCGAGTACTATTAAAATCAAGCAAAACAGCCTATTAACTGCAATATTTGAAGCAATCAACACCCTCTGAAAATATATTACTAACAGGCACGTTTTGATTGGCTGATTTTGCCATTTCTAACCCATGTAAATGACTATCCAGTAAATTGAAAACATGCCCTAGACAAAAAAAAATTAAACGCTACACTAACTTATCTTTTACAACACTTAAATAACGATTTAACAGGCTACTCTTATTATGGATATCATTCTTGCGATTGTTTGGATTTTAGCAATGGTGCTATATAGCTTTTCGAGCGATTATGTTTCTAAATTTCCTAACCATAACAATCGTGCTGTACCTTATGTCCGTTGGGGCGCACTTTTAGTCGCAATGGCTTTATCAGCATACTTGGCAAAAGCTTATCAAGAAAACCTACAAGGCAATGGTATGTGGGTGTTTGTTATCGTCGTATTTGTCATTATTATTTTATCGAAAATCATCTTCAAATGGGTCATTAATAGACGTTTGAAACGCTAGATTGAATTAAATACTTTTCTTATAGTCAAAGAGACCTAAAACAGCTACAAGGCAGCCGACCACAGATTGTACATATAGTACCTCTAGGGAGGGTAACACCATAGCGGTTTAGTAGTTCGCTGACTATACTCTAAACCTCTTACTTACTGATCTGAATGACTTATGCCAACTAAACCTCAAGACAGCCAACCTGAATCAAACCGTTCCATATCAATAGAGGTCGATCGAGCAGAAGTTGAACAAGCAGAAGTCGATCGAGCAGATCGTAGCTTTGATGCCATTGCTGATCATTTTGAAAAGAAGGTCTACGGCGGTCTGAAAGGTGACATCCGACTGGCAGTACTGCGTCGTGACATCTTTGAATATTGTACGCAAATGAGCAAAGATCTGAATCGACCGCTACGTATCTTAGATGTGGGTGCAGGATTGGCTCAGATTTCGATTGAACTTGCTGCTCAAGGTCACACACTGATGATCAATGATATCTCTGAGAATATGCTAGAAAAAGCAAAAGCAAGTGCGGAAAAGAGTGATCAAGTGTTAGATATCACATGGCATGTTTGCCCGTATCAAGATCTTGCAGGAAAGCTAACAGATAAGGTAAACGGTGATAAGAAAGATAAATTTGATTTGATACTCTGTCATGCCGTACTTGAATGGTTGGCAGAGCCCGCTGCAGTCATGAGCTTTTTTGATCAGCATCTAACAGATAATGGTGCGCTGTCATTGTGCTTTTATAACCCAGCCAGCTTCGATTATCGCAACCTGATCATGGGGAATTTTAATTTACTTGATAATCCCGAATACAAAGCTGACAACAAAAAAAGCCTAACGCCCAATTACCCTGTCGCTAAAGAAGAAGTAGAGTCTTGGCTGGCAACGCATCATTATAAAACGGTGCGCACCAGTGGTCTGCGTGTATTTCATGACTATGCACCGCTCAAACGTGGCGGACATAATGACCCAGAAGCAGTCATTCGGATGGAACTGCGCTACTCACAACTAGAACCCTACAAGTGGCTGGGACGCTATTTGCACATACTGGCCACTCGTTAAATTGATACGCAACTACTACTGTGCCTCTTCTGATCTATCATACTCTGACCATGTGGTCGCATTGATATTCTTTTCATCAAACACGACTACATGCTCAAGCATGGGCAAAATACCGATGCGTGTTCCTATGCCATGATTGTGATGACTGGCAACTAGCGACAGTACTGTCTGCCCATCGTCTAGTTGTAAGCGGTACAAGTAGTTCGCACCGCGAAACACACGCCCGATAACCAATGCCGTCTGCTTACTATCGTCGTCGTGAATGATATCATCAGGGCGCACCAATACTTTAATCAATGTACCGTTTGGATAATCATATTCACAGTACTGCGGTTGACCAGACTCATCATAGACTTCCGTACGGCGATAAATATTACCCAGTGCTGTCTCAACATGACCTTCTTTGATGATGCCATCTATCATCGCACCCTCGCCGACGAACTCAGCAACAAAAGGACTGATTGGCTCATGATAAAGTTCGCTCGGCGTCGCCCATTGCACCAACTTACCTGCTTGCATTACCCCAACTTTATCCGCTAATGCAAAGGCTTCGTTTTGATCATGGGTTACCAAAATAGCCGTGGTATTGGTGCGTTTTAAGATATCACGGACATTCATTGCCAATGATTCTCGTAGCACCACATCCAAATTCGAAAACGGTTCATCAAGTAGCAATAGTTTAGGCTTCGGCGCTAATGCACGAGCTAAGGCTACTCGCTGCTGCTGCCCACCTGAAAGCTCATTTGGACGTTTGTCCGCGTGCTCGGTCAATTCAACAAGGCTTAACATTTCAGCGACACGTGCTTTTTTATCAGCGGCAGACCATTTATTGAGACCAAAAGCGATGTTCTTTGCCACGCTGAGATGACCAAATAATGCATAGTCCTGAAACACCATACCCATACCACGCTTGGCAGGCGCTACTGCATATGACTTGCGATCGGTGATATCTGTTAAACATTGATTACTCAGATGAATATTACCGCCACGACTTTGCTCTAGCCCTGCAATAGCGCGTAATGCGGTGGTTTTCCCGCAACCGCTGTAACCCAAAAAGCAGCCAATCTCGCCTTGCTGTAGCACTAGCGACAGTCCATTAACGATGATCGTATCGTCATAACCCACTATTAAATCTTGCACACTAAAATAAGGGTTGATACTAGTATCTGCTTCAGTATCCATTGATTGAGAGCCTGATGAGCATTTGATTGAATCAGTGTGCATAGACGGTACCAGTTAGCGATTAGTAAATAAAACCTGTAGATAAAGCAGTAGAACGATAGAAAAATTACGACGAAAGACTATAATATTTGAGGTGAATGTTGACACCACGTTTAGCTTTGCTTGTCGCTTTGACGCAATAGTATCCAAACAGGCAACAGACCAACCAGCACAATCAATAAGCTTGGCAACGCGGCGCGTCCCCACATGCCTTCACTGGTCATCTCAAACACCCGTACTGCCAATGTATCCCAGCCTTGACGTCTGGTCATTAGCGTAATCGGCATCTCTTTCATCACTTCGACAAAGCCCATCAATAACGCGGTCAGTACACCAGGACTGAGCACTGGTAACATCACATGTCGCCATCGTTGATAAGCGCTATCACTCAGTAATTTAGCAGCCGCCTCTTGATTGACAGTCAGCCGTTGCAATTGACGGTCGACGGGTTGGAAACTCACCGTCATAAAGCGCGTTGATAATGCCAATAGCATAACAATAACACTGCCTGAGAGCACTTGCTGTGACGTAATGCCAAAGGCAATCATTTGATTGTCTAACCATGCGATTGGAATGAAGATTCCGACAGCCAATACTGTACCTGGTACCACATAACCCAAATTGGCCAAAGTGGTCATTAGTTTGGTTGACTTATCAGGATATTGACGTTTTATCCACGCAATAATAATGGCCAAAAAGCCAATGAAAATCGTGGTCATACTCGCAATCATAAGGCTATTGGTCACAAAACCAATATAACGCGCATCGAAATCTTGCCTGAAGTTTAATGCAGTCCAATAGATAAGCTGGAGAAACGGTATGAAAAAAGCCACTGAAAACACTAACGTACACAGTAATGTCATGGCCCATTTAGCTGATTTACTAACTTCAAAACGCTGGCTACTGCCTTGAGTGATAGACTGACCGCGCTTTGCCTGCCAATACTGCTCAAACAATACAACGATAAATATCATGCCGATTAATAACGCTGCCAGTTGTGCCGCAGTCGTTAGGCTGAAGAAGCCAAACCATGCTTTGTAAATAGCCGTCGTAAACGTATCGACATTGAAGACAGACACTGCACCAAAGTCTGCAAGCGTTTCCATGCTGGCCAATAACAGACCACCAATAATCCACGGAAGTGCTTGCGGTAATGCCAAACGAAAGAACACGCGGCCACGGCTTAAGCCTAGCATCTGCCCTGCCTCTATCGCCCGCCTGCCCTGCGATAAAAACGCTTGGCGTGCCAATAGATAAACGTAGGGGTAAAATGCTAGGGATAATACCAAACCTGCACCCCAGACATTTCGTACCGAAGGGATTGCAGTGCTGATACCCATATCACGTAGACCTGTCTGCAATGGTCCACTGAAATCTACAATACCGAGAGTAACAAATGCTAAAACATAGGCAGGTATCGCGAGCGGCAACATCAATGCCCACGAAAAAAACCGCTGCCCAGGGAAGCGGTACATGCTGGTCACCCAAGCAAGCGCGGTGCCAACCGTTCCAGAAATCACCACTACCATTAACAACAAAATCGCGGTGTTTTTTAGAACCTGCGGCAGTACATACTCTGCCATGTGACCCCAGATATCAGCGACTGGCTGTGTCCACGATAGCAGTACGATTACAATTGGCACCAGCATAAACAACGAAATCAGTCCTAAGACTGATTTTGAGATAATACGTTTACGGAGAGTATGGTCTTGGCTGACAATCTGATGCTTATCAATAATAGTATTATCAATTACCGTGTCATTGACTGTATCATTCTGACGTACAGACGCGTCTGGCATTGTGCTCATAAATTATTACCGTGTCATACGCATAAAGACCTTACATCATACCAACCCTAAAAACACTATGAGCCGCATCAAACTTAGCTAGCTTACTGTCGTTTTTAAGATTGGTATTATTGGTAGTGACGCCTATTTATAACCTGCTTTGTCCATCAACTGAATGGCTTGAGTTTGCAATTCTCCAAACTTCTGCACGTTGATGTCATCTTTGTTGAATGGGCCCCATGATCTAAGTAGGTCTGACTCATCAATCCCTTCTTTGACTGGGAACTCTTTATCTGAGCTGGCATACAGGCCTTGCGCCTCATCAGATGACAACCACTCTATGAGTTTAAGCGTACCGTCTGGATTATCAGATCCAGCTACCACACCAGCACCTGAGATGTTCACATGCGTACCAGTCGTGTCTTGGTTTGCCCAAAATATACTTACTGGGAAATCTGGTTTTTCATCTAGCAGACGACCGTAATAGTAACTATTGGCAACACCCACTTCACACTGACCAGCGGCGATGGCTTCTAGCATAGCAACGTCATCACTGAATACGTCAGTGGCTAAGTTATCAACCCAACCACGAACGATTTCTTCTGTTTTTTCTTCGCCCAAATGTTCCATCATACTGGCCACAAGCGATTGGTTGTATACTTTCTTAGATGTACGTAGGCATAATTTACCTTTCCATTTTGGATCGGCTAAATCTGCATAAGTAGATAACTGGTCGGCACTGACTTTGCTTGGGTCATAAAAGATAGTACGGGCGCGTAGTGACAGACCCGTCCACTGACCTTTTGGATCGCGATATTTTGCAGGAACGTTGGCTTCTAATACAGTAGACGATACTGGCTGTAACAGGCCTTGCTCTGCCGCTTGCCATAAGTTACCAGCATCCACTGTCAACAGCATATCGGCTGGCGTGTTCTGACCTTCCGCTTTTAAACGTGCCATCAGCGGGCCTGTACTGTCCGTCACCAACTCAACCTTCACACCTGTTTGTTCGGTATAACGATCTAGCAATGGCTTAATTAACTGCTCATTACGTGAAGAATAAATAGTAATCGTTTGCTCATCTGTACCGGTAGCACCATCGTTAGCAGCTTGTTCTTCAGTACCCGCTTCTCCAGTTTCTTCTGTCGTAGATGAATTACTACAGCCTGCTAATCCCAACATCATGCCAAATACGGCAACAGGCAAGATAAGCTTGGTAGAAGTTAGGTTAGCGCTAATGGCACTTAATGACATGGTTTTCCCCATAATAATGCTAAAAAAGATAAGACAGCAATGGTACAGAATGGCAATAAAACCCTGACTATCAAAAGGGGCAATACTGCGACAGATGAACACGATATACTAATCGAAATGAGAGTAATTATCAATCCATTTGTTTGATTCAGAATCATGCTAACTTTATGAATCAGCAATTATTATTGAGATACCTGTTTATCAACTTTGACGGCCAAATGACTCACAGAGCTTTTGCGTATTTTCAGGTATTTTTGATATAGCTAAAGAGGTCTAAGATAGGTACAAGGCCGCCGACTGAAGATTGTACAAGCGGTACATCTAAACAAGGTAACTTGTATATCTAAGTAAGGTAACGTCATAGCCGTTTAGTCGTTTTCTAACTATTAGCAACTCTCTGACCATACTATAGCAGCCACTGTCCTAAGATAGCATTCACGGCGGCTTCGGTACGTAAGATGCGTGGGCCTATATTTACGGCTGTGCAATCTTGTGCGGCAAGTAGCTCTATCTCGTAATCTATCCAGCCACCTTCAGCACCGATACAAACCAAACTTGGAAGCCTTAGTGATTGCTGTGGTGTTTGTTGTAGTAAGTACTGTGCAAACGACAGATCACTATACGGATGCGCGACGATAGCACGATTGGTTATTAGACTTGCCAGCTCATCCTCAACAAACGGCTTAAAGCGCTTTTCTAACCTGATACGAGGTGCGATCGTATCAACACCTTGTTGCAGTCCTTCTAATACAAACTCATCGAGCCGCTCAAGCATTGGACTTTGCCAATAGCTTTTTTGCGTCCGATAGCTATTAATCAGAATAATATCGCGTACACCCAATGCGGTCATGTCCATTATCAAGCGTCGCAGTACTTTAGGACGTGGGAGCGCTAATACGACCGTAAGATCTAACTTGGCTGGCGGAGCCATAGTAAGTTGAATATCGCACAATTGGATACTATCAGCACTGATACTCTTTATGACGGCAGTGCCTAAATGACCCTCTAACTGGCCTATTTTGAGCGTGTCGCCGACTGTTGCACCCAGTACTTTATTGACATGGCTGATTTGCGATAGCTCATTGATTACTGCTGAGTCATTGGAGAAATTCGTAGCGGGCAATAATATACAGTTCATAGCAGCTCTTGATTTGAGTATTGCTCAATCACGTCTTCAATCATGGTGAATTGACGCACCAATACGGCTTGTTTCTGCACAGTCAATTGCGCGCCTGCTTGTCCTGCCTGCTTTGCAACATCTAGATGACTCAACCAAGATAATAATTGCTGATAAATAAGCGCCACATCGTCATTTTTACCTGCCTTAGGTAAAGTGGTTGTACTCGCTGCATCTAAAGCAACAGGATGATAAAACGTATTATTTGGTTGATATAACGCACCAACCTCTGACAATCTATCAACCACCGTTTGGCAAGACTGAGTATAGCCTCCCATCAGTACAGGCGTTGCGATACTGGTTGGCTCAACGGGGTTATGCCCGCCTACATCAACCAAAGAACCACCAACTAATGCCACATCTGCCAACTGATACCACGTCATTAGCTCACCCATACTATCAGCTAGATAAACATGCGTATCTGCGCTAATAGATTCCTCTGCACTACGCCGTGCCATTGTTAATTCTGTACTTTGAATGAGTGCTGCGACTTCATCAAAACGCTTAGGATGTCTAGGTACTATAATGAGTAGTGCATCAGCAAGTGCAGGATTGGACAGTAGCTGTTTGTGCAGTGATAATGCGATTTTTTCTTCGCCACCATGCGTGCTTGCCGCCACCCAAATCGGTCGACCTACGACACCAAACTCTGTTGCCAGCTCAATTTTTTGGTGTTGTATATGCTGATATTCGTCTTCTACATCGACTGTCTTCGCATCAGTAACAGCCGTATTGCTGTGAGCGGTGCTATGAGCAGTATTGTTTTTTGGCGTATTAATCACCCACTTCAACGACCCTGCCACACGAATTTTCGCACTATCAGCACCCAATTGTCGAAAGCGTTTGGCTGATTCATTGTCTTGCGCAATAATTAACGCAAGGTTTTTCATCATGCTACGGCTGACAGAACCTATCTTTTGATAACGTATAAAAGATGACGCGGATAGCCGACCATTTACCAAGATGCTAGGAATACGATGTTCGGACAGCTTGGTTAAGATATTTGCCCACAGCTCTGTTTCTACAAACAATGCGATATCAGGCTTTACATGAGCTAAAAATCGTTCGATCACGGCAGGGCTATCGACAGGTACGTAACTGTGGCTCATTCGACCTTGAGCAATCTCATCGGCGAAACGACTCGCACCACGAGCAAAACCAGTTTGAGTAGTGTTGGTTAACCATATCTGATACCCACTAGCCAATAACATATCGAGCAACGGTGCGACCGTATTGGTCTCACCCAAGGAGACCGCATGGCACCAAATGATACCTTTATCAGTGCTAGGCATATCTACTGGTGCGAAGCTAGCATCCTCTGCATTTCCTACTGGAACTGATGGATAGTTTTTACCAAAACGCTGCTCAACTTCTTGCCGATAGTTGTCACGCTTATGTGATCGTCGCCATACTTGCAGTCGATACGCGGGCTTAAGTAAGCTGATGGCAAACTGGTAATAAGATGGCGGCTGATAGACAGTTTGGCTAGTCAACGATTCAGAATCAATCGCGGATGAAGGACAATCGGATGAGGTATGAGACGATGGCATGAAGTAGCCCAGATTAGTAATGGATCGAATAGTAGAAGGTAGCGGTAAAAATTGCGCCAATTCTACCTGAATTTGGCGCGTAACAATAAACTTTTATCGCATACATAAGTCAGGAATTAAATGCCTAACTTAGTAAAAAGCCTTTAAACAATAATCAATATCAGTAACGCGACCACTATAACGGCTGCAAATAATAACTGATAACGCTTGATACTATGCTGCTCTTGCTTCTGTGTCGTTATCAGTGTTTGTGCTTGCTGCCATTGCTCCACGATTTTTGCGGCTTCCAAATGGCCATTCTCTGCTGCTTGCTCTAGCCAATATTTGCCATTATCAATATCTTGCGCCACACCTAGCCCTTGATAAAACATCTTACTTAATAGGCGCTGAGCACGACTGTCATTTTTGCTAGCTGCTTGCTTGACCCAAGCGGTACCCGATTCTGTAGCAGTACTTTTATCAGCCGCTATACCTTCATCGAGCAACTCATACATCGCTAATCGTAACATGGCGGCGGTATTTCCGGCTCTTGCCACTTCTTGTAACTTTGACAACGCTTGTTTTTTGGCAGCCAAATGATTCTCTGAAAATACAATCTGCGCTCGCGGTTTGTTTTGCTTAGCAATGTGTTGCTCAAACTGCTCCAATACATTACTGGCTTGCTGATATTCAGTCTGACCAGATGTCTGACCCACCTCAATAGTCTCTAACTCTATGCGCAGTTGCATAAACATTTCTGGCATCGGCAATTCTTTTGAAGAAGGCACTGGTGATGCTGAAGATGTCAGTGGCTGATTTGATAGCTGTTTTGACAATTTGCTTGGAATAGTGTGTTCTGAATCAGCACCTTCTACTGGTTTAACCTGTTCTATTAGCGGCTCTTCTTTGGCTAAGGCAAGCTGACTTTGACTGTCTGGCTGAGCGAGTACTTTAGATTCTGGTATAGCAGCTGGCGTATCATTTACCCATTGTTTTTCTAATGCCGTATGCATATCAACTGCTTTGACGTTCTCTATGTCAGAGCCTTCATTTATATCTGTATCTATATCTGCATGCTTTGAGTTGCTTTCAGTAATTTGAGTAACTGGTGCCGGTGTGCCTGACTTAAGCACTTGGCTATCATTTAGCTTTGGCAGTCTTGCATTAATTGCTTGATATAGGCCACTAGCGACTTGACAGCCTTGTACCGCCTCAAACTGCCTGTCAATATGACCAAATAAACGCAAGCCAATCGGCTCTAGTGCAAAAAACAATGACGCATCGGCACTAATACCAACGTCATCACGATAAATGACCGCCATATGCTGATAAAAATCATCTGTTATAAGTGACAATTCTGGATAACGTTTATGTAGCTCAAATTGTCCGTACCAATGCGATGTGCTTTGCCATTGCTGTGCCAAGACTCGCCCAGCATAAAATGCCAAAAACATCATGAAATTACGATAGCGCTCATCGACCAATAATGATTCTTCATTCCATTGACCGACTTTAATCATTTCACGGCGTATCTGCGATAATAGCGTATCTATGCGCTGTAAGCTTGCCAGCGACTCATCTAGCACGCAATCACGAAGCTCCGTTTCGTAAGCAATGCCACCAGCGATGGCTCGTCCGGCTAAGAAATCTTGCCAATAACCTGCTGCGATATAGTCAAAAGGCGTTAGGGGTGATGCAGACGATGCATACATAGACAAGCGCGTCCTTTATATGGATAAATTAATAATAGAAAACATAAAACCATCATGGCACCAAAACCAGATCAGCGGTTTACCTTACCCTAAAATTGAAAACGCTACAATAAAGGACTAAATAAACGGACGACGTTGTCAAACAACCGCTCTGATCCGCGACGCTGCTGCCAATCTTCTAAACTCAAAAACCGGCAGCTTTCTAAGTAAGCCGCTTGGCAATCGGCCACTTGGGCAACCATCTCTGGCGTATAAATAGCCAAGCTGACTTCCATATTTAAGTAAAAGCTGCGCATATCGATATTCACAGTGCCAAACAGACAGTAATCATCATCGATCACCACTGTTTTGGTATGCAATAACCCGCCTTTAAACAAAGCAATGGTCACACCTGCTTCCAGCAACTCTTGATAATAGGCTTGAGATGCGTGCTGCACAAGAAATGAGTCAACTTTTTCAGGCACAATCAGCGTGACATCCACCCCACGCTTAGCGGCGGTCGTCAATGCACCCGACAGGGCTTCATCAGGTACAAAGTACGGAGTAGTAATACGAATGCGTTTATTGGCGCGATGAATCACCGTGACCAAGGTGTTATAAATCACATGTTCCGTCACTTGCGGTGCTGAAGGTATTAGCTGAGCAATCACATCCTCTACGATAGGCATCTTCGGTATCACAATGGATGTCGAGCCAATATCTGGCTGTTTATGATAGTCGATACTATTTCCTAGCACTTTTACCCGACTGTTTAGATCATTGATAGTTGGGTTCATCACATATAGCTTACGTGTATAGCCATTTACTCGCTTATTAAGTGCGTGTAGATTGTCATTATTTTCGGCACCGATATCCGTGGCCACCACGATTGCCATGGCTGTCGTAATACTAATAGAGTGTTGACTGGTCGTGCGTATTGCCACATCAATCCACTGGCCAACATTTTTATTTTGTTTAAAAAACCTCGGATCGACCAAGTTAAAGCTACCGATATAGCCAATATATTCATCAATAGCAACGAGCTTACGATGATTGCGCAAGTCAGAACGCTTAAACAATGTCTTAAACAGACCCACTGGCAGTGACTGATGGACAAAAACGCCCGCTTTTTCTAATGTCTGGTGTGCATCACTATTAAAGAAGCTAAAACTGCCCACGCTATCCGCCAATATATGACACTCTACCCCGCGCTGCGCTGCTGCTGACAACGCTTCTATTACCTCTATCACCTGACCCTTAGGATAAACAATGTAAAACTCCATCAGGATAATGCTCTGTGCAGCATTGATATCTTCGATTAGACTTTGAAAAATAGTATTGGGATCCGTCAATAACTGCATTTTATGATTAGGAAATACCCCAAGCCCTGTCCAGCGCGTGCCTATTTGACTGACACCGCGATAGTTGGTTGGCAATAAGTCTTTTCCCTGATCAAAAACCAAATGCTCACGCTGTGCCATATCATTCATCAATACGCCCGCTTGGTCTAACCGCTCGCGATAGCGCCGCCCAATCATTGGCTCACCTAGCAGTATATAAGCGATAAATCCAAAAACAGGCACTGTATAAAGCACAGCGACCCAAGCAATCGACACACCGATATTTCGCTGCACTGACACAACACGTAGCGTCATGACTATCATGAGAACAATGTGCAATACCAACCCTAACCCTGCAAAATCACCCCAAGACCAGGTAGTAGCAGTTTGTTCAACAATGGAATTATCTATGCCAGCCTCCAACGATTAAAATAAATAAAGCATGAGTCGTAAAATATTATCAATAGTATAGTAGTTTTTAGCCATCAAACAATAGCTAGCCATAATAAGTGCTTTTATGGCCACCTCAGTAAACACGTGGCTTGCGCGCCTATCGATAACGCTATACAGAAATTATTTTAAATTATTTACGGAAATTTTAAAAAACTGTTTGACAGGCAACTATAAATCTATATAATACACATCCACAGCAGCAGAGCTTAGTGACAAACTTAAGAGCTCAGTTGATGTTGAATAAATTGCATAGCAATTGTTCGCGGGTGATTAGCTCAGTTGGTAGAGCGTCTGCCTTACACGCAGAATGTCGGCGGTTCGAATCCGTCATCACCCACCACTACTTTAGCGAAGTGGACCTCTTCATAAAGGTAAAATGCTAAAGAGACCTAAGCAGCGGTAGTTCAGTTGGTTAGAATACCGGCCTGTCACGCCGGGGGTCGCGGGTTCGAGTCCCGTCCGCTGCGCCATATTTAAAACGAATTTAGACTTTCGAGTTTAAGCAAGTTTCGCCTCAAACATTAGATTGTTTGAGGTTTTTTTGTGTCTAAAAATTCTGAGCTACTATTAATTTAAAAATCAGAATCTATTACCTTCCACATAAGTCTATGTATTAGATATCATCTACTAAGCCCTTTAAACTTAGCCTTCTATTCTCTTTCCCACCTCTATTTATCACTATCCTTCCTATAAATCACGTTTAATCTTGTCTCAGACGACACCGTCTTTCGCTATTTATCAGACAGCACAGCTATTTATATACTCATTTTTCCTTACAAAATTAATTTTCTTGACCATTTGGTCAGTTATGTTAATTAAATCAAAAACTTAGCTAATATCAAAAACTTAGAATGCCCTGTTATGCCTAATCCTCAAAGGATTTTGTATTGTCAGTGCTTATAAAAAATGCTTAACTGTTTCAGAGTGTTAAAAGATGTTGCAATAAAATCACAGTAATTAGAGGGATTTTTGCAACATGAAGGACGCTTATATTTGGCGTATTCATCTTCGTTATGGTTCATTTCTACTAAAAGTTGACTGAGTTTTCTCCTTAGCAATGCGGATACCTGTTGATAGAAAATCAAAGCTATTTCCTACCATGATATCTAGCCTGCTAAAACCAACGATTGTATATAAAGGAGTATTATTACTGTGCATCATAAGTTATCTGCAAACCTACCCCTGACGCTTCAAACATCTAAACGTAACTTTGAGAAAAATCTATTCTCTATTAAACCACTGGCCACCGCTTTAGTAACTATTGTCGCTTTGGGTGCGATGAGCAACAGCCATGCAGAGATGCTCTTTACCGATACCAGTCTTTCTGTACTCTATGGTGACGACTATGAGTTGGTAGAAGATGGTGAATTAACCACCATCACACTGGAGCATGCTTCTACCCACACTTGGGGCGGCGTGTTTTTCTTTGTCGATCGACATCAAGGGGCTAGCGATAGTGAAAATAACAAATATAAAGAAACTTATGGTGAGTTCGCGCCTAAATTTAAGCTGCAAACCTTTGATGACAGTCTTATTAAGCAAGTGAACCTAGCAGGTCAGTATGAGTTTGGCTCAAACAGTACAGGCTTTAGCCAAGACAACTATCTAGTTGGTATTGGTGCAGATTTAAATGTGCCTATTCCAGGTATGAAATATGCCTCAGCGTCTTTGTATCACGCCTTTAATGATAATACAGATGACGACCAGCAAATCACATTGACGTATGGCTGGGAAAAAAATAACATCGTTGTAGATGGATATGTCGATTACTCCTTTAATAACGATGATCTAAAAGACCAATTACATATCAATCCGCAAATAAAATATAACTTACAGGATGTACTAGGCATTGATAATCGCTTAGAAGTGGGTATGGAGTACAGCTATTGGAAAAACAAATATGGTAGTGATAAGACCCAAAATGCACCTAGCGCATTGGTTAAACTGCACTTTTAAACAACTGTATATCTAAAAAATCCTCATGCTAACGTTAAATGTTGCATGGGGATTTTTAGTTTAGATAGTCAAATTCATATAGATCTGCTTATGAACCTATCATTGAATCTTTAACATAAATTCTAATTACATCAAAGTTATTCACACTCCTACTTTAAGAAGTGTCCACTAACACAAATATTACGACTGACAGCATGGAAATTAGGGCGTGTCCTCATTTTAAAAATGGTGATAAAAATGAGATAAATTGCAGTCAAACAAGGAAAATAGCGCAGATAATATCGAGATATTAGTCAGCTATTTGACGCCGTTTAGCAAGATTTAGCCATTTTCAATCCATTTAGATGACTATCGATTAAAATGAGGGCGCGCTAGTTCCTTTACGTTTTATGAACGCTGGCTTATTCGGCTCAGACTAGCGATCAAGACCACCATGAATACACCCATAACAATAAGCAAGCCTGACATCATGTGTGCTGCCTCATAATTAAGGGCTTCGACTTGCTCATATATCGCAATTGATATCACCTTAGTCTCACCAGAGATACTGCCTCCTATCATCAGCACGACACCAAACTCACCAATCGTATGGGCAAAGCTGATCAAGCTACCTAGCACGATACCAATGCGCGCTTGTGGTAACGCAATGGTTATAAAACGCCTGAGACGGCTCGGCTCTAATAAGCTTGCGACTTCCGTTACGCTTTTCGGAATACGTAAAAACTGTGCATAAACAGGTTGGATATAAAAAGGTAATGAGTAAATAATAGAACCAATCACCAAGCCTTCGAAGGTAAATATCAATGGGCTGATATTATGCTCACTAAGCCACCGCCCAATACTCATACTAGGACTAAACAATAATAAAAGGTAAAACCCTATAACAGTAGGCGGTAAAACGAGTGGCATAGCGATAATGCCTATAAGCAAGACTTTAAATCGTGCTATATATTTATTATTGCTAGGCTTTGCAAGCCAATAGGCTACAGGCGTAGCAAATAATAATAAGCATAAGGTAGTGACACCAGCAAGCTTAATACTCACCCACAATGGACTTAGCATATCTGACATAAGCGACTGATCTATCATAATGTCACTGCTCGTCCCTACTGGTCATGAAGATAAAATTGGTGTTGTATTCGATTACTGCACGGACAGATAGCCTGCTTGTAAGAAATGCTGTTGCCCTGCTGTTGAGCGTAGATAGTCAGTAAAAGATAGCGCTGAGGAGTTATCATTCAAAACGATACCATCTTGTAAGATAGCTGGATAAGACTCTGGTGGCAAGGTAATAAACTGCTCAGGCTTGGCTTTAATCGCGATAAGCTGTGAATGCGCAACAAAGCCATAATCGACACTAGCAGTATGCGCATACTGAAATGCTTGGCTGATGTTTTCTGCCTGTATGATTCGTTTTTGCTTACTTAAAGACTCATAGAGATTTTGTGATTCTAAGAACGCTTTAGCTGACGCGCCATAAGGGGCAAGCTCAGGATTGGCGATGGTTATTTTAGCGGTTGCATCATTCATAAAGACATCAGCCAGTGAGTCTATATTGAGTTCATTCAATGATTTGGTCACGCTATATAGCGCCAATTGACCTTGTGCATAAGTAAACGGAGGGTGTGTTATCTCGTTTGAATGACTACCCTCTTTCTCTTTCGCAAGCTTAGCAGGAAATTCTTGATTGGCTGATAAAAATATATCATAAGGCGCTCCAGCAATTATTTGGGCGTAGAGCTTACCTGATGAGCTATAAGTAACGTCAATATTAGATTCAGTTAAATTATTATCTGCTCGATACGCATCAATAATACTCGGTAGTACATCAGACAAATTAGCAGCCGCAGCGATACGTAGCGTCTGGGTAGACTCAGATGAGTTGATAGCAGATGCTATATCAACACTTTTCTCTTGCGCACAGGCGCTTAATAGTACTAGCAGACCAGTAGATGCGGCCAGTATTAACCTACCCATTATTGCTCAGCCACTTAGATGAGTCATCCTCGTAATACTCTTGTTTCCACACAGGAATATCTGCCTTTACCGTGTCTAGTATCCAGCGGCATGCATCAAAAGCGGGGTAACGATGGGCAGACACGACGCCTACCCATATGGCCACATCACCCACTTCTAGCGCGCCAATACGATGTATCGCAATAGCATGTGTAATCTCAAAACGTTTTTTGGCTTCTTCTATAATGGCACGGCCTTGATTAATCGCCAAATCCTCATAGCCATAATAGGTCAAACGATCAACGCTAGTGGCATTATTATGATTGCGTACTCTTCCTTCGAAGCATACAAACGCGCCGCAGCTATCATCATTGAGCGTTTTTTTGAGTCTGTCCTCATCGATCGCTACATCTAATAAAGCAAAACCATCACGTTCAGCGATTGCATATACTTCATCCACACTACGCTTGATCGTCATCGAGTGGCTATGAACATTATCTGTCATGTATTTTCTCTGTTTATTCTACAGTCTGTTGAATAGTTATGAACGTCTATACACCTATCTATCCATTTATTTATTTAGCCACCAGCGACTGGCGTGATAAATACCACACTATCGCCATCATAAATGGGGTCTGTCCACTTAGCGAAATAATCGTTCACTGCCACTCGCAGCTCTGATTGTGGACGACTGAAGCGATGTGTTTGACTCAACTGTGTATATAAATCAATAAGCGACATTGATGAGTCAATGCTCACTTTTTCCTCATGACAGCCCGCTTCATCAGCTAGACTGGCGAAGTACAGAATGTTAATAGTCATCAAGGATTCAGTGTTTTTTTCTACGTCAACATTATCCATAACATCAGTAGTACTCATAAAACCTTCCATTTATTGCAAGCTGTCGAGCTTCATATTTATTATGTGGCTAAGTGTTCAAACAAAATCTGATGATGCTATTTATGCTGATAATCGGATTTACCACCTGTTTTCTTAATCAGACGAACACCATCAATAACAATATCATGTGACAGTGCTTTGGTCATGTCATAAATGGTCAAACAAGCCACACTGACTGCGGTTAGCGCTTCCATCTCAACCCCTGTTTTGTGGGTAACTTTGACAGTCGCGCTCACACTAATACTGTGGCTGGCATCGTCATACTCAAAGCTCAAGCCGATTTTATCTAACGGTAATGGATGACACAATGGAATGAGGTCATGCGTACGCTTGGCCGCCATGATACCTGCGATATGAGCCGTCTGGGTGATACTACCCTTTTTAGTCATGCCATCAGCTGCTTTAATTTGGGTATAAATCTCGCTTGGGAAACGCACTTGCCCAACAGCGTGAGCCTCACGTGTCGTGGCGGTCTTACCACTGACATCAACCATAGTGATATCACCGTCACTGTCTAAATGAGACAAGGTCGACTGGTTGTTTTCCTGGCTACTGATATTCATTTATGATTTCTCTCGATAGACTTTTTTATAAATTATTTAAAGCCGTACATGCCTGTGCAAAATCTTCAGGCGTATTAAAATTGGTCAAGTGTTGCCAGCTCTTTGCAAAGGGTACAGATTGCACAATAGGCTTGATAAATGGCATTACTCGGCGCTGACCACTATCAATATAGGCTTTTAAGTCAGGCTCAATACTCAACTGATAAAGTCCTAATAGTGGGTATAAGTGACTGTCATCTGTTAAGCAAATGACTTTTTTATCAGCGGCTTGAGCACTTGCCCGTTGCAATTCGTGCCACAAATCAGTCGCCGGTATCAAACTATCGCAACTAATGACCATTAGCCATGATAGCTTTTTCTTATCTATGGTCGCTGAACCAGCCGCTGAACCATTTACATTCGTCAATGTTTGCATGGCAGATTCAATAGCGGCCAATGCACCAGCCGTATCAATCTGCTCATCACTCCCATTAGCAGTATAATCAGAGATATGAGAAACTGCTGAGCACGGTCGGCTTCGCACTAAATCTGCATCAATATCAAAGCCACGCCCATTGTCTGCAATCATAATAGGCAGATGGGTATCAGCCACATTTAGCTCAAGCGCGTGACGGACATGATAGTCGAGCAAGCGTTCCCCTGTCGGCAAAGTAAGCGCCGCTTTGGGCGTACCCATGCGTTTAGAGGCGCCACCAGCCAAAATAACAATGCCTGCCAAGCTAGCTACATGATTTGAATTATTCATCGTTGATAATATCAGTCGTGACTTGGATTTTGTGCCAAGAAGTGTGGCACAAAGTTACACGGACGAGTACGACTATCAAACTGATCCTTCAAGATATTTTCCCAACCAGTACGGCACGCACCTGATGAGCCAGGTAAGCAAAATATACCTGTACCATTTGCCATGCCAGCCACTGCCCGTGACTGTACCGTTGACATACCAATCTCATCTTTTGAGATGAGACGGAACATTTCACCAAAGCCATCGATAGACTTATCAAACAAGACTTTGACGGCTTCTGGCATACTGTCTCTAATGAAAAAACCTGTGCCGCCAGTCGTGACCACTGCATGGACTTTCGGATCCGCAATCCAACCACTAATCACAGCTCTAATCTTATAGATATCGTCAGTGATAAGTTGACGGTCTGCCAGATGGTGGCCTGCTTCTTCTATACTATCGGCTAAATACTGCCCTGATGTGTCTTGTGCTAGCGTACGACTGTCCGATACGGTCAAGATAGCAATGTTAAGTGGGATAAATTCCGCAGCAGGCTTGCTCATAAAAATTCCTTTATACATATGATTTTATAGTATGTTCAAAAATGTCGTTGGCACTCTAGCTATTCAATGTCGTCTGTCATGCTTAGTGGTTGTACACCTTAACCACCAATGATTGATAGATTGTGCATGATGCCACTGTTAGAGTCGTGCAGATGATGGTGCTCAGGCTTGATCGGCATAAACTCATGTAATGTATTTACCAGTCCTTGCACATTGTTTTGCTGCAGATGCGGACGAATATCATAATTGCCTTCATCGAACAAACATAAATGCACTTTACCCTGACTGCTGACTCGCAGACGGTTACAAGTATCACAAAAATGCGCGGCATAAGGCGCGATCATACCGATACGGCCTACATAGTCAGGATGACTGTACTCTACCGCTGGGCCATCGCTACTCCCACGCTCATGTGGTTGCCAACCGTGCTCCAATAGATAGTCAGTGATGATATCAGACTGCGCATGCTGGGCAAAAAACAAGTCGCTATTGTCACTGGTTTGCATAAACTCGATAAAACGATAGGTGACTTTTCTGTCTTTTACATAGTCGATGGCGTCCATGAGGTTTTCAAAGGCCGTCTCTGCCATCAAAACACCATTTATTTTGAGCTTGATATCGGTTGTTTCTAATAGAATATCCATATCAGTGAGCAGCTGCGGCAAACTATTAAAGCCGGTCATCTTATGAAAGGTCACGGCATCAAAGCTATCCATACTGATATTAAGCTGATCCAGTCCTGCAGCTTGCCAACTGGCTAAATGCTTGCCGAGCTTATAACCATTACTGGTCATCGCCACTGTCTCGATGCCATCAGTTTGCTTAATCGTTTTTATAATCTCAACAACATCGCGGCGAATAGAAGGCTCACCACCAGTAATTCTGACTTTTTTAGTCCCTACTTGGGCAAAGCCATGTATTAAGGTGGCAATCTCAGGCACACTCAATTCGTCATCAGGGCGCTTGCCTTGATAGCCATTTGGTAAACAGTATTCACAGCTAAAATTACAAAAATCAGTGATAGATAGACGCAGATAAGTCAGACGACGTGAAAACCCATCCGTCAGAGGTTCATAGTTTTCCAGTGGTGAGTACTGTTGAGCACTACCTATGTTACCGTAATTATCACTCATATTTTACTACCGTCAGTATTGCTTACTATCTATAAGCATTACTTTATTGTTTGCGTTTAGCATACCATTGTAGAAGTCATTATCGGTTGTTTGATACTCACTTTATAGTAAGTTAACACATGGAGAATTAATTATATAACCAAGGAAAAGGTTGTACCGTGACCGTACTATTTGTAGAGACATTGCCGCTGTCTTTGTCCAATACAATAAAACAATTGGCACGGCTAAGCTGCTTTATTCTGTGAGATTGCTGACTGGTGAAGCTCTCGACTTCATAACTGCCTACTGCATTCTGTGACAGCACACCGCGCTGAAAGTCTTTACGACCTACTGACTTTCTGATGTCATTGGTGAGTGTGGCTTGAATACTCAGCTGCATAGGCTGCTCTAACACGTCCGCGCCTGACATCTGCCACAGCGCTGGTATCACAAACTGTAGCGCGCCAACGACTGTGGATAATGGATTACCCGGTAGACCAAAGTACAGCACTGGCTTATCAATGTCTTTGTTTAATTCACCAAACACGAAAGGCTTGCCTGGCTTCATCGCCACTTTATAGTGATTGATGTGACCTAACTGCTCAATCACAGTGGTCAAAAAGTCATAATCACCAACAGATACGCCCGCGGTCGAGATAATGACATCACAGTCTTGCATAGCATCATGAACAGCAGCGGTCGTCTGCTCTAAGTTATCAGGAACAATGCCGTAGTCACGAATGGTAATAGGTAAATCTGATAGGAGGCTTTTAAGCGTTGGGGTATTGGAGTTATATATTTGTGCTAGGCTGGTCAGCTCATCACCAATCGCCACAAGCTCATCGCCAGTGGCTAAAACACCTACCGTCAGCGGCTCAAATATACGGACTTGGCTGATACCTAAATTTGCCAGTAAGCTGATATCGGCAGGGTTAATACGCTTGCCTATCTTGAGAACAACTTCACCAGATTCAATCTCTTCGCCTTGCGAGCGGATATTGCTATCAACCTGAGCTGCTTGTGATAGCGTTATGGGATAAGGCCGAGACTTGTCTACAGTAGCCTTGATATCTGCAAAATTGGTGTTCTCTTGCATAATGACCGTATCACAGCTGTCTGGCACTACTGCACCCGTAAAGATACGGACACCTTGCCCTGCTATCAACTCACCTACATAAGCACAGCCAGCCTGAGACTCTCCGATAATGTCGATAGTGCTGTCCATTGCTAGCTCGCTACCTTGAGCAATCGCATAGCCATCCATCGCAGATAGATTCTGTCTGGGCACATCAAATGTCGAGGTGATGTCTTGCGCCAAGATATGGTTGCGACTGTCTAATAAGTCACACGTCTGCAGCTCTCTATTTTGTAGTGGAAAGTCGGTATCGTTGTAGTTATTTATACGCTGCTTTATCGCCGCTTGTAGTTCTTCCATGGTAATCATATTGCACACTCTTTGGGTCGTTCTATTTATTTATTATTTGAAAACTGTTATTTAAAAATTATCCTTTGAAAACTGCTACTAAAAACGTGGTTTAAAAAATCCATTTTCTAGAGCGCGTCCTCATTTTAAAAATGGTGATAAAAATAAGATAAATTGCAGTCAAACAAGGAAAATAGCGCAGATAATATCGAGATATTAGTCAGCTATTTGACGCCGTTTGGCAAGATTTAGCCATTTTTAACCCATTTAGATAACTATCGATTGAATTGAGGACACGCCCTAGAGTCTAGCACTCACAATCGTAATTTTCTTGTATTAACCTTGTCCTGATAAGTTTTGACAAAAGCGCAGTAGATTCAGCTTGAGTACTCCATACTTATTGTCTCGATAGCTACCAGCAAAATCACCCATAGACTGAGGCAAAAAAAGCACCTTGGCAAGGTGCTTTTTGTAGAACAAAGTAACGTAATCATTGAAACATTAGCGGTCAAAAATAGTGGCACTTATATCACGTATCAACAGCAATAGCTTCTCTCACCATGATGCCAATGAAGACGCGCTACGCTGGGTAATAAAGCCATCTGGAGTCTGACCATTATCTCCCTGCCAGCGTTGGAATGCCATACGAGTATTAGTACCAACGATGCCATCTGCGCCTTTTGTGTCGTAACCTGCACTGGTCAAACGCTGTTGTAAATTGCGTACCTGAGTAGTCGATAACGGACGCTCATAGCGCGGCCATGACTTTTGCAAGCCTCCTTGACCCGTAATTGCTTTACCCAGTAAGCTCACCCCTAGTGCATAGCTTGATGAGTTGTTATAGACTTTGATTACATCAAAGTTTGGGCTTAACAATAGTACTGGGCCATCCTTGCCAGCTGGCAGCCATAGCTCCATTTCTGTATTAGCATCTAACGACACATCCGCTATTGTATCAACGCCCATTGCAGCCCATCTAGCCGCAGACTGCTTACTACCAACGGTTGAATAATCGAACGAGGTAGGAACCGTTGCTTCATAAAACGGCGCCAACCCACGAACCCAACCTGAGTTGCTTAGGTAATTAGCCGTAGAAGCCAAAGCATCGCCAGTCGCCCATGGATTGCGATGACCATCACCATCACCATCGACGCCATGCTTAAGCCACGTAGCAGGGATGAATTGAGTTTGACCCATACCACCAGCCCAAGAGCCTTCGAGCTGTGACCATGACACATCACCACGCTGTAATAGCGTCGCTAATGACAGTAATTGAGTTTCTGCAAACTCTTGGCGGCGACCGTCATAAGCCAAACTACCCAATGAGCTTGGCAAACTACTATTACCAGTCACAACACCATATGAAGACTCCATACCCCAGATAGCAGCGACAATTTCTGCACTCACACCATACTGTGATTCTAACTGCGACAGATATGCACGTTGCTCAGAAAACTTACGCTTACCAGTACTTACGCGCCCATCGGATACAGCAGAGTCTACATATTCCCAAGGCATCTTTGAGAACTCTGGCTGTCCTGAGTCTAATGAAATCACTTGTTGATTTAAGTAAGCTGAGTCAAGTAGACGACGAACGGTTGCCGCATCATTACCTGATGCAATCGCACGCATAGAAAAATCCGACTTCCAGTCATAAAAGCTGTTATAGCTTGGCTTTGCCACTGGTGGCGGCGTGACTACTGGCTTTGGTGTTGGTTTCACTTGTATTGTTTGAGTCTGGGTAATCTCAACATTGCCTTGACGCACGGGCTTGTTAGACTCTTGCATGGCCTGTTGGCTCGTACACCCAACCATGACTAGAGCTGGGAAAAAAGCAATGTACTGTTTTTTTAACATCATAAAAATTCTCAGGTATGAATAAGTAAAGTGACTCAAACAACACAACTTTATGCAAATCGCGTTCATAAAGCAATGTCAGTAACGCCACTAAATTCGCCAAGCAATTAAAAGCACGGTGTCAAACTTAACGTCCCAATACCGCACGTGGGTCGATAGGATTACCATTTAAACGTACTTGGAACTCCAATCCCACTTGGTTGGTTGTACCACTGTTGCCCATATTTGCAATACGTTGACCCAGCTGTACCGTATCGCCTTCTTTGACAAGTAGCTCACTATTGTGTGCATAGGCAGTGATGTAGTTATCACTATGACGAATCATAATAAGGTTGCCATATTCTGTCAGACCATTACCTGAGTAGAGCACTGTTCCTGCTTGGCTGGCAAGCACTGGATCACCAACATTACCAGCAAACCACATACCCATCGTGCCAGCTGACACATCGAAGTTACGAGTGACTTGATTGCGACTTGGATATTCATAACCTGACGTTGCGTTTGCAGTTACTGCATAGACAGGGTTTTGTGAGTTATTCTGAGGCGCACTGGTTACAGGAGGTGTATAGGTTTGCTTAGGCTGTGTATACGTGTTATTCGCTGTCGTCTCTTGGCTGCCTTGCCATAGCTTGAGCCACTGACCACTATAAATCGTATACTTGCTGTCTAAGTTATTAAGTGCGCCGATTTGACGGTAACTGACACGATAGCGCTCGGCGATTTGGCTGACCGTATCACCGCGTTGCACGCGATGATAGTTAGGAATGCCTTGTGCATTGGTGACAATTGTAGGACCAGCTTGATTAGCTGATTGGTAAGTAGGTTTGGTGGCACAACCGACTATCGTTAAGGTTGCGACTGTTAGAGTGCCAATCAATGCCGCTGTTGTAAAGCGTGATCCAGCAATAAGCTTCTTCATACAAGGTTTCCTATTTTTTACGTTATTCACAAACGTCTTGTGTGACTCACAAGCATGTTGCTAACTTTTATACTACTTAAATATTTGATAATGACCATTATCCATCATTTGATAATCAACGCACTCTTTTGCCTTTCACCACTTACCTAGCGCCATTCATCGTTTTATACAGCGCATTTATAAGGCTAACGCAGATAAACTGTCTAGCGCGGCTGCTGGTGTATGATGGAGTCGCACTGGTGATAGGCTAATATAACCCGCTGCCACTGCTTGGTCATCTGTTAATTGTATGGCAGATGACGGCATATCTTCCGTTTTTTCTGGCAACTCATGTTTACATTTGCGTAGCGACAGCCAATAGGCATCTCGCCCGCGTGGATCAATTACATGGTGCACAGGACGGGCAACCTGACGATGCCCCAACGAGGTTATCTTACGACCTTTGATCTCATCGGCATGATTAACATCCGGAATATTAACGTTTAATACGTGATAGGGCAAATTTTTGCAGGCATCTAATAGTGACGTTTCAGCTAATAGCTTAACTATCTCATTTGCCGCCAGCTGATAATCACTGACTTGCTCTTGCCCACCCCTTTTGGCACCGCCGCCTACTAAAGAGGTTGCGATGGCTGGCACACCAAAAAGCTGCGCGGTTAATGCTGCCCCGAAGGTGCCAGAAAACATAACATCTTGCCCCAAATTAGCACCTGAGTTAATACCTGTAATCACATAATCAAAGCGCGTATGACGATACAACTCATGTAATGCTAAATAAATACAGTCCGCAGGCGAGCCATTTACAGCGATAAAACCAGATGGCAGTTCATGAGTATGTAATGGCGTGGTCACACTCAATGCACTCGCGTAACCACTCTGCTCACTATTTGGCGCAACCACCACCACGTCACCAATGGTAGACAATGCCTGATACAGTGCCAACAACCCTGGCGCATAAACCCCATCATCATTACTAATCAAAAATTTCATTGCTACTCAATATATTTATAAATGACCGCCTGTCCACTTATGAACTTTATCGGCATAAAATTGCTATAATTAGAACCGAAAACATCACAGCCATGAAAAAAATTCACGATATTAGTTCAGTATATCAAGGCTATGGTGCAATCATAATGATGAAAGATTATACCCTACATAGTATCCTGACACGAACCCTGTCTTTGCTTAGAATCTAGCTGATTTGTTATTTTACTAACGACTTTATCCGTATAGTCGCTGAATCGGCAGAGGCAAAAACATTGCTTTCCACGTTACAATAGGCAACAACGGACAACAATATAAACTTATATTTTTATGCTGACGTAACTTACAAGTATATGCTGCTGATATGTTGCTAAGAAATGCCTTTGGCTCACAAGACATCTACACATAAGTCAATATTTTATGTGACTTTTGTTTTTTTAGCCATTAACATATGACCATCAAATAAAGATAAGCGAGTGTAATGCTAAATGAAAAATCAATCGATATTATCTATAGCTTCTGTCATAGCGAAAACTGCACCAAAATTTGGTCTTGCAGGACTAATCACGTCTGCTGCTATGCTATCTCAAGCATCTTTTGCGGCGAATAACCCTGATACAACCATACCTTTAGATATGGCTGGCGTAAACATAACCAAGCATGAAATTGCGGTAATGCAAGTGTTGTCAGAGATATGTCCACCGATGCTAAATGGCAACCAAAAACAGCGTTTTTATAAATCCTATGGTGTGCAGCTGCACGAACTGATGCCATCTCTAGAAGATCCAAAAGCGGCTATTCAATATCTATCAACTCAACAAGACTACCGTCAAATCCTACAAGGTATTCGTAGTTGGACAATGGGCTTCTCAAAGCAAGAAAATAAAGCATTATGTGAAGATTTAGCGAATGCTGAATATTAGTCGCTAGACATTAACAACTGGCTTACTAAATAGTCGCTTGATAAACCCCGCTACCATTAACGATAATAAAACAGCGGTATCAACTATATAGAATAGATTATGTCATCTCTATATAGAGATAGACTTAAAAACTGTGTGATTTACTTTGTAAAATAAAAAGCTTGCTGTAGCCCCGCTCAAAATAATAGACGGTGTAGCAGGCTTTTTTGTGGCTATAACCAAACCTTCCCTAAATATTCTTCTTTGTTTTTAGTCGCGCCTTATTTTTTGTATTTATCGATTCCCCATCGGTTGTCATTTTGCTAAGATAAGGCGTTAATTTTATGTCTATTGCGCAGTCATTCATATTTTCGTCGATACATTATTTTAAACACTGCATTTAAGACATGCTGCTTAAAATAATGTATGAAAATTAGTACAGGATACAAGCAATAGATACATTTGGTTCCATGATGCGGTGTAACGATATATGACAGTAAAGCGTGTAAAAAATCAGCTTGTACAGCTGGTAGTTGGTGTAAGTATCTCAATGAGTGCAGTGATGGCCAGTGCTGCCATACAGCCGCCTGAGATGGACAATACCGCCTATGTATTAATGGATTACAATACTGGTGAAATCTTGGCTCAAAAAAATGCCAATGAGTCATTACCACCAGCATCTCTGACAAAAATGATGACCAGCTATATCATTGAGCAGCGCTTAGCATCGGGTGACCTCAAAGAAGATGATCAAGTGTTGATGAGCCCAAACGCTTGGTGCCGTGGCAGTAGCAGCCAATCTTGTATGTATGTGCCAGTGAATAAGACAGCCAGCGTGATCGACATGCTACGCGGTATTATCATTCAATCAGGTAACGATGCGTCAAAAGCAATGGCTGAGCACATTGCCGGTAGCGAAGCATCATTTGCTATCTTGATGAATGAGCAAGCAGAAAAAATTGGCATGGAGAACTCTAATTTTGTCAATGCGACTGGTATGCCTTATGAAGGCCACTTAGCATCTGCTTTAGATTTGTCTAAACTTGCACGTGCTATCATTAAAAACAGCGGCGATTACTACGGTATTTATTCAGAAAAAGAGTTTACCTATAACGGCATTACTCAAGGTAACCGTAATGCTTTGCTCATTACTGACCCAACCGTTGACGGCCTAAAAACTGGCCACACTGATGCTGCGGGCTATTGCTTGGTTGCTTCAAGTAATCGCGATGGTATGCGTCTGATTTCTGTCATCATGGGTACCAAGAGCCAACAAGCCCGTGCTGATCAATCACGTGAATTGTTGAACTGGGGCTTTGGCCACTTCACTACTGTTACCAAAGCGCCTGCTGGACAATTCGTCAGCAAAGTCCCTGTCTGGTTTGGTGAAGCGGATGAGGTTGAGTTAGCGACTGCTGACAACTTACAAATTCTAACCAGCAAAACGCAAAAGAATAAAATTACCACTGTGGTTGATATCCCTGAAAGCATAGAAGCACCTATCAAAAAAGGTCAAGAAATTGGTAAAATGATGGCTGTTATTGATGGTAAAGCCGTAGCCTCAGTGCCTATCATTGCGACTAGCGATATTGAAGAGTCAGGCTTTATGAGCCGTACTTGGCAACGTCTCGCACGTTGGGTACAGAACCTCTTTTAAGCATAATATTAGATATGAGCAACGTGCCTGATAAGCATGTTGTCCAATAAAAAAGACGCCCTGATATAGGGCGTCTTTTTTATTGATTGTGATAAGGGATAAAGGATAAGAGATAAGAGATAAGGGACAGCTTAGCTTATTTCCATATCAACCAACGTTGCAGCAGATCACTCAAAGCCTTACCTTTATAAGTAGCACTACGACAGTAATCGATACCTGCAACCTTCAAACCATGCTCAAAACTGTCTAAGTACTGGGCTCGATGCGGTGAGTACCAATACACTAATAATGCACGGTGCTCGCTTTCAGATCGACGGATGTGATCGGCTAAGGATTCGGCTTTATTTACCACGATATCCTCTGCAAACATGACCATATTTATTTTTTTGACGCTCATCTCATCCATAACCAGCTGTTCATGCTGATGGTAGATGACTGTCGCGCCCAAACGCTCCAACTCATTCCCTAAAAAACCTACTTCATGGTAGTAATAATAAATGATCGTCAACCCAGCCAATAGCTGTTGCTGCTGAGACTGATGCTGGTTAGGCATTATGACCGTCAGCGTAAACTCTGTACCTAGTCCTAGCGTACTATCCACTTCGATAGTAGCACCCATAAGCTGCGCTATTTGCTTAACGACAGGCAACCCAACACCTGAGCCTTCATACTGCCGAGTTTGTGATGAATCTACCTGAAAAAATGGATTAAAGATATCCTCTATATGATTGCGATCGATACCAATACCAGTATCTTTCACACTGATTTGCCAACGATTACTTTTATCAAAATGGGTCAATTGCGACGTAATAATCACTTGTCCAGCAGGCGTAAACTTGATTGCATTACTGAGTAACATCGATAGAATTTGTTGTATTTTTTCAGCATCGCCTGTAAGACTATAGTCGATATGATGAATACGGCTGGTTAATACTAAGCCTTTTTTCTGAGCAGCTGGTTCAAACTCTGCCAAAAGATCTGCAATCAATTGTAATGGATTGAATTCGATAGAATTAATAGTTACCTGACCTTTTTGTATTTGATTCAACTGGATAATATGGTCAAGCGACGATACCAATTTATCACTACCACTACTAATGATTTCAATAGCATCTTTTTGCTCTCTATTGAGTAAATCATGATCCAATAACTGCAAACCGCCCACGATAGCATTTAGCGAGGTTTTCAATTCATGGGTTATCATACTTTGAAAGTTATGCAGCTGCACATCGAGAGACAAATCTTTGCTATGCAACTGCTTTTCAAAAGTCGCAAGCGATTCATAATCTAGGCTAACTTTTTGTAAACGATTAAACAAGGCTATAAAGGCCTCTTTGATTAGCATCAGCTCTTGAAAATTAAAATGTTGCGGAATGACTGGTAACTGCTCAAGCTCTGTGTTTTTTAACACGATGTCACAGGCTTCGGTCAGAGATTCAATATCTCTGACTGGCCATTTGAGTTTACGTAAAAGATATAAAGCCCAAAGCACTGCCAGTATGGTAGTAAAGAGCCATAGCAGCAAGTTGCTACGATACCAATGCGACCGAAGTTGTTGCACATCTAAAGTGATATTAATATAGCCAACTAGTGCACTGTCTTTATCGACTTTATCAGCTGCTGACGGCTCATTTTTATTGCCTAATAAAGTGGTAGCCGATTGCTGTTTAGGTTTTAATGCATTAACGTCACTATCGATATTAATATAGTTGCTGGTTACCGGATAGTTAAAGCTGACGGTATCTGCAAATAATGCCGTTCTCCAATCATCCTTTGATTGGCTGACATCATCAACAGGCTGAGGTGTTGAATAAAACAAGATACTTTTGATACTTGGTTCATTCTCTAATAAAAACCTCACTTGCTCAGAAACAACATCAGCGCTATCAGCCGTCGATGCACTGGTCGTTAGTAAAGTGGCTAGCTGTTGCACATGCCTATATTTTTCTGTGTAGTGATAAACTAAACCATAAATAAAAGACAATAAAAAGCCTACTAACACAGCTAGTATGAGGGCCTGTGCGACAGAACGCCGGATTAGCACAGAGATGGTTTGCGGTGAACGGCTGTTCATATCACTCAACTAAGTTAAGATAACATTGATTTATACTACAGCTACTAGGAAGGTGTGATAGGTGAAACTGATAGATACTCACTCTTCATGACAGCTAAAGCAACCACAGATACAGTAGCGTACAGCTTACTTTATCGTGCTCTATGGCACGATAAAGTAGTAGTGAATGAGTCAACTGTCTTATCTATTTACGAGGTTTTTTATCTTTGGTGGTAAATTTTTGTGCTCGGTTGCGTTCACGTTGACGCAACTGCTGTTCTTTCGCTTTGGTAGGAGTATCACTCTTGTTCGCATATGGATTGTCATTTTGTTTAAGAATGACATTAAGCGGCGTACCTTCGAGCTTGAATACCTGACGGAACTGGTTTTCAAGATAGCGCTGATAGCTCTTAGGTAATGAGCTGGTCTGGTTACCATGAATAACAATCACTGGTGGGTTGTGACCACCAATATGTGCATAGCGTAATTTAATGCGACGACCAGACACGGTTGGTGGTGGGTTTGCAGTTACGGCATCCTGCAAAATCTGAGTCAAACGGTTGGTTGATACTTCAAACATAGATGATTTATAAGCGCGTAAGATAGACGGATATAAATTACCCACACCAGTACCATGCAGCGCCGATATCAAATGAATTTTCACATAAGGGATAAAGTTGAAACGACGATCCATCTCAATTTTAATATAGTCTCTTTGATCTTGAGTCAGACCATCCCATTTATTAATCGCCACTACCAATGCACGACCCGCATCCAGTGCATAACCAATCATATGCAAATCTTGATCGACGATACCTTCGTGGGCATCAATTACAATGACGGTGACGTTAGAATCTTCGATTGCTTGCAAGGTTTTGATGACAGAGAATTTCTCTACTTTTTCATCGATTTTACCGCGGCGGCGTACACCAGCGGTATCAATCAATACGTAGTCTTTACCTTCACGCTTATAAGGAATGTAAATACTGTCGCGTGTAGTACCAGGCATATCGAAAACCACCACTCGATCTTCACCTAATAGACGGTTCACTAGCGTTGATTTACCAACATTTGGACGACCAATAATAGCAAGCTTCAAACCTCTTGGCTCTACAATGTTATCTTGCTCAGGCATATCCGCTGTCAATACTTCAAGCAAATTACCAACACCGCGACCATGACTGGCAGCCATTGGGTACGGCTCGCCCAATCCTAATGCATAGAATTCTGCAGGCGCAGCATCATGGACGCCATCGACTTTGTTGGCGACAACATATACTGGCTTGCCAAGTGTGTGCAAAAACTTACCAATCTCAGCGTCGGCACCAATCATACCAGCACGAGCATCAACGACGAATACAATGATATCGGCTTCGTGAATTGCAGTATGCGACTGTTCAGACATATAATCATCAATGTTACCGCTACCATCATCCGCCTCACCGATACCACCAGTGTCTACAACAATGAAAGACTTGTCTTCATAAGTAGCATCACCGTATTGACGGTCACGAGTCAGTCCTGATAAATCAGCAACCAATGCCTGCCGACTTTTTGTGAACTGATTAAATAAGGTGGATTTACCGACGTTTGGACGACCAATTAAGGCGACCACAGGCTTGATACTCATGGATTACTCTCAGTGAAAGGCAAAATGACGGACAGTACAGTTATTCTGATAACCAAAACATAACAGCGAACTTACCGCACTTGACCGTAAATTAAAATAAATAATAAAACGATAGCAAAAACAAGAATTAACTATTTTGCAATTAATGCATGCTATATAAGGGGGACTACATGTTGTATAAACAATATATATAGATAACGCCTATGGCGTATCGGTCGCATAGAGTACGCGAAAGCCTGTGTTTAAACAAGTCATTTACACAAGGCACTAAACGCTGACTAAGCAGCGTTTGTATTTTATAATATCATGGTCAATCAAATTGCATAATAGCACTATAGTCAATCCTCTATAAAAGAGTGATAGCGTTAACCTCGCTTGAAGTATCAGATATACATCTGCACTCGGTTGCCTTATCTCTCTTTTAAACTGAATCAACTATATTAAAACATATTATTTAATTTAATGCTTATCAATCAATATCTTAGCGTGCCAACTGCCAGATTTCGACTTGTCCTGAGGTACTTTGAGTCATCAAACGACTGCCTTGTACCTGCAAGCTGTTTAACGCACCTTTGGTTTCTACGCGGCTGACGATTTTACCACTAGCAGGGTCAAATAAATGCACCACACCGTCTAAGTCACCAACTGCAATATAGTTGCCAATCATCACAGGATTGGTCAAATGACGATAAGCCAACTCTTCACTTTCCCACAATACTGCACCAGTATTGCGATCGTAAGCCACAACCTTACCATCTAAACCAGTCGCAATGACTTGCTGAGTGTTGACAGCAAGCGCTTTTAAGCTGGCTTGTTCATTGACGAACATCACTTGGCGCGATGCCAAATCAATACCTAATAATTGACCACTATAACTAATGGCGAACATCTGATTTTTATCAACGATAGGCGCGCCATCAACATCACTCATGCGCTCAACTTCACTGCTGCCAGCACCAACGCCAACGCGTCTTGACCACTGTGGCAAGCCATTATCCGCTGTCACTGCATGCAAACGTCCATCGGCCGTGGCCAATAATGCCGTCTTGCTATCTAATAACGTTGGTGAAGCACTGCCACGCACACTGATAGCGGGTACTTGTGTGGCAAACTGCCATACAGACTGTCCAGTTTGTAGTGATAAGCCATGTAAAAAGCCGTTGTTTGCTGATAAAACGACACGATTATTGGTAATGAGCGCTGGTGTCAAAACTGACCCTGATAGCTGTTGCTGCCAGCGTTTTTCACCAGTGGCACTATCAAACGCCATTATTTTACCACTGCGCGTGCTAATAATCGCGGTTTGGCTCAATGCATCTAAAGCGACACCACCGGTGATTTGTTCGTCAACATTCACTGACCATAGACGCTCACCAGTATTATTAAAACCAGTCAATTCACCACCGCGTGATGCAGTAACGATTTGTTCATTGGTATAACCAACCTGCAAATCTAGTGGATCTTTTTTACTGGCTTTTTTATTACCGACATCCGTACTAAAAACAGGTTGTAGTACACTAATAGGCTGAGCAATCTGTACTAGCTTTACCGGATCATTGACAACGGGCTTGATACCGCGATTACACCCAATCACCGCAGTGCTCATTACTGCCAGTACGGCCACATGCATAACCGTCGTTTTGATGGTTTTAGCTTTTGAGGTTTTGCTAGAGCGAATAGATTGAGTCATTATAAGTTCTCACTACAAATAAATTATTATTAATAAGCAAATTAGCTATCGATAAATAACTAGTCAACGAATAGTATTAGCAAAGCACGTCAAATCAGCGCCCTGTGTCTTAATGTGCTGCTGATTTACTGCGCCATTTAGTATATGGAACTGGTATATGGAACAATGTTAGGTACTGACTGTCAGTTAGCTATTATCAAGTGCTAAGTAGAATACAAGTGCCATTATTAGTCAATAATATTTACGACGATACGACTATTGCGTAACCTCAGCAGCAGGAGCTTCTGCAGAGTCAGCCGCCACTGGTAATTGAACAGCAGCATTTGACTCTTGAATAAGACTGGCTTGGTCTTCGATAGGCTCAGGTACCGTACCCAAACTTTCCATCTTTAACGCCAATACTGCACGCGTTTCTTGACGACTACGTAACAGCTCCCAAGCATTGTTGTACGATTTAACTGCTGATTCTTTATTGTCTTGTGCTAAGTAGATATCACCTAGTAGTTCTTGCTGACTGGCTTCAAAAGAGCTTGGCATGTCATTTTTAGCTTCTGCCAATGCAGCATCTGTATCACCTGTCGCTAACAACGTCTTCGCATAACGCAAACGAGTAATAGCCTCTAAGCCTGCATCACCCAAGTCGATTGCCAGTGCTTTTTTAAAAGTCTCTGTAGCAGCCGCGAAATCGTCGTTATCAACTTCATGACGAGCTTTAATCATCAATGCTTGCCATGCATAGACTGACTCACCATGTGTACTTACCAACGTATCAATATCGCTGCTCAATTGCGTACGGCTCTGTTCGAGCGCTGCTTGTGCCTCTGCTTCTAAATCAGGGTTTTGTGAGGACAGACTGACTTCTTCATTCAACCGCTGAATATCGGCATAACTATCAGCAGCTACAGTATCTACCCGTGCATGATTATCCTGCCAGTACGTCCAACCAAAATAGGCTGCCAATGCCAATAAAATCGCAGTGACAATGTAGCTGCCATATTGCTTTAACGCTTGCATTGAGTTGTCTGCATTCGGCGAATTGGGTGTCAGAGCCATATCTATTTACCTGATAAATTTATATTAAATTGCTGATGCTAAAACTAAGGAAACCGAAACCGATCAGTTACGAGAAAAATTGTCTTTATTCGACAACCAATCTGTCGCAACCGTCTGTTGTTCACCCGTCTGCATATCTTTCACACTAATGGTATCATCGTCCAATTCTTGCTGAGCAATAATAACCGTCAATGCAGCACCTGACTTATCCGCTTTTTTCATTTGCGCTTTTAGACTGGTTGCACTTGCCATTTTGACCCGTACATCTGGACGACTGTAACGCAAGTTTTGTGCATAGCCAATACCAGCACTATAGACCTCTGGATGAGCAACTACGAATACATCACAAGCAGGTATATCAGCAATCGGTGCGACCGCTTCCATCAATAATAATAGACGCTCAAGCCCCATCGCAAAGCCTACACCAGGCTCAGATTTTACTGGCTTATTGGCATCGGTACCGATTGACTTCAGCTGTCCGATCAAACCATCATAACGGCCGCCAGCACACACAGTAGCCTGACTACCAAGCTTGTCTGTCACCCATTCAAAAACAGTCTTATTATAATAATCAAGTCCACGTACCAGATGCGGATTAATCTCGAATTTGATACCAAGTGTCGTCAGATACGCTTGTACTTGCTCGAAGTGCGCCATGCTTTCTGCACCCAAAAACTCAGCCAACTTTGGCGCGTCTGCCAATACGGCTTGGGTGCTCGCTTCTTTACTGTCTAGAATGCGTAGCGGATTGGTCGTCAAGCGGCGCTTGCTGTCTTCATCGAGCTGATCTTTTTTATCCGTCAAATAAGCCACGAGCGCTTCGCGATAAGCGTAACGCTCATCAAGCTCTCCCAGACTATTCAGCTGCAAATGCATCTCGTCTTTTAGACCCAACTCTTGCCACATTAAATGGGTCATCGCAATCAATTCCGCATCAGCATCTGGCAATGCACTACCGAAGCTTTCGACACCCAACTGATGAAACTGACGATAACGGCCTTTTTGTGGACGCTCATAGCGGAACATCGGACCGATATACCATAATTTGGGTGTATCACCGCGCAGTAGGTTGTGCTCAATCACTGCACGTACTGCACCAGCGGTACCTTCAGGACGTAATGCCAATGGCGTTGGTGGATCAGATTTATCAGTAAAGCTATACATCTCTTTTTCGACGATGTCTGTTGCGCCACCGATAGCACGTGCAAATAAATCGGTTTGCTCAACGATTGGCAAACGAATATGCTCATAGCCGTATCTGCCCAAAACGTCAGCCAGTATTGCCTCTAAATGTAACCATTTTGCGGACTGGTCAGGCAAAATATCATTGAACCCTTTGATAGCTTTAATCATGGTACGGTCGTATCCTTAAAATTTTTAACAAGTATATCTATAATTTTTTTACTAACAGTGGCGTGTTATTTTACTCGAATGATCTCATTCTCACGTTTTTTGGCCAAATCTTCGGCGTGAGCGCGTACCATACTTTCTATTTCATCAACCAAGTTATTGGTATCAATAAGATGGCTTTTTTCACCCATACGATAGACTAGTGACTTACGTGCAGCGCCAACGATACCTATATCAGATTCCTTCGCCTCACCTGGGCCATTCACTTTACAGCCAATCACTGACAAATTCATCGGTTCGCGGACATCTTCTAAGCGTGACTCTAATGCAGTCATCACTCTAATCACGTCAAACTCTTGGCGTGAGCAACTTGGACAAGCGATAAAATTAACGCCATTAGAACGAATATTTAACGATTTTAGAATATCAAAACCGATTTTAATTTCTTCTTCAGGCTCTGCTGCTAGAGAGATACGAATGGTGTCACCGATACCGTCTAACAGTAGGCCACCTAACGCAATCGCAGACTTCACGGCACCAGTACGATAGACGCCAGCTTCGGTCACGCCCAAATGTAATGGGTTGTCGATTTGAGCCGATATAAGGCGATAAGCGTCCAATGTCAAAAACACATTGCTGGCTTTGACCGATACTTTATATTGATCAAAATTGAGACGCTCTAATATATCAATATGGCGCATCGCAGATTCGAGCATGGCAGCGCCAGTTGGCTCAGTATATTTACGCTGAATATCTTTTTCTAAAGAACCAGCATTCACACCAATGCGAATAGGAATATTATAATGTTTGGCACAAGCGACGACTTCACGTACTTTGGCATCGCTGCCGATGTTACCTGGGTTGATACGTAGACAGTCCGCTCCTGCTTCGGCTACTGCCAATGCAATCTTATGATCAAAATGCACGTCGGCAATCAATGGGACACTGACCAATTTACGAATTTCACCAAACGCTTTGACGGTATCCATCGTGGGCGTTGAGACACGCATCAAGTCAGCGCCTGCTTCAACACAGCGTTCGATCTGCGCGACCGTCGCTGCCACATCACAAGTATCAGTGTTTGTCATGCTTTGCACACTGATCGGCGCATCACCACCAATCGCGACATCACCGACATATATTTTTTTGGTAAGGCGACGGTTAATAGGCGCTGACGTTGACATAGACAAACCCTTTCATTAGAGCAAAAAAATATAGAAGACACGTGTTTATAATAACTATGAACAGCTATTGGCTTTAAACAGCTGTTAGTTTTGGCAATTAAGGTGCTAGCTCAAAACTGGCTTGCTTATCAGTTGCTGCATAAGTATCCAATGCAACTGCTTCTTGGTTTAGCATTAAGCTAACATTATCGACGTTATCAATTTTCACACTGAACGGCGGCGTGCCTGACAACTGATAATCACCTGATGTTTGTGCACCATCCATTAAGCTATTACCAGAAGCATCAATGATACTTATGACCGCTGTGTCAGTCAGTTTGACTGTTAACGCAGCCGGACCTACTTCAGCGCCGCCTAAGTTCAATGCAGAGCCAGACGCACCAACGCCAGTTGTGCTATCAATCGCAGCACCTTGAGCTTGTTCTATCTCAGATACGTCGTCTACTGTAGGTACTGGTTCTGCATTGTTTTCTTTGCTGGCGTTACTTACCATACGGAATAAGAAAATTGCCAAAACAATAACGCCGATGACCGCCAAAATCAGTAATGGGTTAAAGCGAATACGGTTGCGGGTATCACGCTGCAACGTGCCCATTGGACGCAATGGGGTATTGGTATTATTGACTGATTTAGCTTTAAGCTCAGTGGGATAAGCCGCATCAAAACTGCTAGCGACTTTGGTTGCATCCAATCCTAAAAATTTGGCATAGTTTATTGCAAAACCACGAGCAAACGTTGCTTGTGGTAAATCAGCAAAATTCTCATTTTCTAGCGCTTGTAAATGACGCTTTAAAATAAATAACTCGGCGGCCGCCTCTTCTAAACTGACTTGCTTAGATTTTCGGGCTTGCTGCAACATGGCACCAAATGATCCCTGAGCGTTAGATTGAGTGTTTAATGATGGGGTGGTCATTTCCATGGTGCCTCTGGATTGTTAAGCCAAGTCTTAAGTTTTTTTGCTTCATCACTTAATGGATAAGCGGATAAAAGTTGCTGTGCTAATCTTTGACGTGTCGGTATATTGTTTTGCGCAGCAGCAAGTTTGATACCTTGTAATAGTACGCGCGGGCTAACACCCTGTCTTTGTACAATTACTAATGTTTCATCATAAAGCCTTTGAGCCTGTGGAACACGCTGTTGCTCAAGCAGCAAATCTACCAATTCGATATGGGCAATAATACTATTACGATTGCCATCAAGCGCACGTAAAAACGCTTTGGAAGCCGCACTTCGGTCGCCGAGCTGTAAGTAGGTGCGCCCTAAGTTTTCTAACGCACCAATACGCCCTTCGTAACCCAATGCTGAACCTGCAATCTGAAACTGCTCAGCCGCTTCACTATAACGCTTCATCTGTGACAGATATACGCCGTAGTTGTTATTTGCTTGCTCAAAATCTTTATCGAGTGAGATCGCTTTTTTGAAATACTCATCGGCTTTTTCGAGATTGCGCTGACTGCCCTCTTGCTGCAGCAAAACGCCCATCATATCATAGGCTGGCGCGTAACGGCTATCAGCAATAAAGGCTTTTTCGAGTTGGCGTTGGGCAGTATCGAGGTCTTTTTCGCGAATGTATTGTGCAGCAAGTGAGGTGCGCACACGAGCGACTTCTTGTTGATCCGATTTGCGGTTATCACTGGACCGTGTGGATGTCTGATAAGCCGTATTGTTAATCAACTCATTGGTCGATGTGCTTTGGCAACCAGTCAGCAGAACCCCTGCAAACGCCGTTGCCAGCATCATATGCTTCGACGTCGTCATCTGGGAAGTTGCTGTCATCAACTGCTTACCATCTTTAGAAAATAATGTTTGATATTTGAACTGACAAGAATTTTTAGAAGTCATCATAGCCGCCATCATAAAACTGTGATTCAATGCGTTCGATCAAAGAAACATCAGTTTAATAGATTTAACCCCCATAAGTACAATTTAGTTGTGATTAATTGCTGTACTCATCGATACTGATTGTTATTGCTACATTTTTATTACCATTGCGACAGATAAAAGACAGCTTATCTTCTAGGGTCTGTCATCAATTAGATTGTGAGGCTTAAAATGAGAAAAATTGCAGATAAACAAGAAATAAATTGCCGTTAATATGAACATATTGACAAAATTTCTGATGATGTTTAGCAAAATTTAGCCATTTTAAGGCCACTAAATGTATTAATTGATGACACGCTCTAAGACCGTTAAATACTAAACTTGTCCGTTTAAGGCTTTACTAAACGTTTTCACGGTCTTTAATACTTTGCTGCCATGCGGCTGAGCGTCTAGTACGATCTGCCACTTGTCCAACCAATTGGCCACAAGCAGCATCAATATCATCACCGCGAGTTTGACGAATGGTACAAACAAAACCTGCTTCGCTCAGTATATTGCTAAACGCGTGAATGCGGTTGTTGCTTGATTTGTCATAGTTTGCATGCGGGAACGGATTGAACGGAATCAAGTTAATCTTACTTGGTAGCCCTTCTAATAATGTCACCAACTGATGAGCATGCTCGTTGCTGTCATTGACGCCATCAAGCATTACATACTCAATCGTGACGTGCTTTTTGTGACGTGGATTGACGTCAAACACATAGTTTTTTGCCGCAGCGATCAGCTCTTCTAGCGGATACTTTTTATTAATTGGCACCAACTCATTACGCAGCTCGTCATTAGGCGCATGTAATGAAATAGCCAATGCCACATCGATATCTTGCGCAAGCTGATACATCTTAGGCACGACGCCTGAAGTCGATAATGTGACGCGACGCTTTGACAACCCATAAGCATGATCGCTTAACATCAGCTCCATTGAGCCAACCACTGGTTTATAGTTCAATAGCGGTTCGCCCATGCCCATCATCACGACGTTGGTGACGTTGTTTTCCCATAGGCTATGATCGACGTTTTCTAAGCTGTCATTTTCGTCAGTCATATATGAGGCATTGGCCACCCACAACTGACCGATAATCTCAGCAGCGGTTAAGTCACGCTCAAACCCTTGCTTTCCGGTACTACAAAAACTACAGTCCAGCGCACAGCCCACTTGTGAAGACACACATAACGTCTTACGGCCGTTCAATTTGCTGTCATCTGCAGGAATAAGAACGGTCTCAACCAATGAGCCACCCGTGACTTCAAACACCCATTTACGCGTGCCATCATCGCTATATTGACGATGAATCACTTTTGGCGGAATGACACAAGCGTTGAGTGATAATTTATCACGCAATGATTTGCTCAGATTGGTCATTTGCTCAAAATCTGTCACGCCCTGCTGATATATCCATCTAACCACCTGCGTTGAGCGAAAAGGCTTTTCGCCAATGCTCTTAAAATACTCTGCAAGTTGGGCTTGCGTCATTCCTAGCAGATTGGTTTTTGCGTGCGCTTCATCAACTAGCTTAATGCTATCTGTTAGCTTAGCAGGGATATGTTGGATCGGTGACTGAACAGTGGACATAATAGATAACCTTTTTGCATAAGCTTAGATAAGCGGTGCAATTGTTTATATGAATGTTGTCATACATACATAATATATGAGTGCATGAGCAATCCGTTATGAGCGCGGTTTTTCAAAGTGACAAAAACATGCTGATAAGGGATTGATAACGCTACGTAAAATTAATAATGAGGCAAGTCATTAAGAATTTCAATGAATAATATGGTCACAAAACTCTAAAGCGGATACAAGGCAGCCGACTGCAGATTGTACAAGTCGTACATCTAAGGAGGGTAACGCCGTAGCAGTTTAATAATTCTTTGACTATAGGATTATTATAATAGCTAAAACGGCTTATACCCATAAGATATAAGCCGTCTCGCGACACGACTGATTGACAGCTAATTTGCTACGTCAGTCGTATACAGTGAATCAAATATAAAACCAGTACAAATAAGACGAATGTAAATCGTAACTAGCTAATTATAGCAGTTACAGCAAACAAGTCTAATGCCGTCATCGTTTATAGTTGGTTTACTATATTAGCGCGTACGTGCACAAACGTCTTCTTCATTGAAGAAGTAGCTGATTTCACGTGCTGCTGACTCTGCAGAATCTGAACCATGAACGGCGTTTTCATCGATGCTGTTAGCGAAATCAGCACGGATAGTACCTTCAGCAGCGTCTTTAGGGTTAGTGGCGCCCATGATTTCACGATGCTTAGCGATGGCGTTTTCGCCTTCTAATACTGACACCAATACTGGACCTGACATCATGAAAGATTTTAGGTCGTTGTAAAATGGACGTTCAGCGTGCTCAGCGTAGAAACCGCCTGCTTTTTCATCATCAAGTTGCATCATTTTAGCAGCAACAATTTTTAGACCAGCTTGCTCGAAGCGGCTGTAGATAGCACCGATGTGGTTGCCAGCAACTGCGTCAGGTTTGATGATAGATAAAGTACGTTCGTTAGCCATGAAAAGCTCCTAATAAATGATAAATTGGATAAAAGTAAAATGGTAAATGCTTTGTTTTATCTTTGACCACAATGTTGACTTGGGCAAACTTGACTAACTTATTGTTGGTCAAATCTAAAACCTGAGCGCCAACATAGGATTGCTGCCTATTATAATGATTGAGACCATAAATGATAGGGTTAATTTATGACCGTACCTTGCATAACCATAAATTTGATAGATGCTATTTAATATGTATAAATTATTCATAAACCATAAAACGGTCTAAAAGCAAAAACCCCAATGCTTAGCATTGGGGTTTTGTCATTCGATTATTTAGTTTGTTGAGAGTGTAACAAATATAAAGCTGAAACAAGAAAGACGAATGTGAATTGTACAATTAGTACGTTAAACAAGTCTGACACAGTAGCAGCTTCATAGTTGGTTCACTATCCTTACGCATCGTATGGGTCACGCAATACGATAGTCTCTTCGCGATCAGGACCAGTTGAGATGATATCAACAGGGCAACCAATCAATGCTTCGATACGTTTGATGTATTTTTTAGCATTCTCTGGTAGGTCGTCATAGTTGGTTACACCAACGGTTGATTCACTCCAACCTTGCATGGTTTCGTACTTAGGCGTAACTGACTCATAGAATTCAGCATCATGTGCGCCTGCACATTCAGTCTCAGGTAGATTGTAACCCACACCGATTAGCAACTCTTCAAGACCATCTAATACGTCAAGCTTAGTCAAGCAGATACCTGACATAGAGTTCAATACCACGGCACGGCGTAATGCTTCAGCATCGAACCAACCACAGCGACGCGCACGACCAGTGGTCGCACCAAACTCATGACCGACTTTGGCCAAATGAGCACCAACATCATCGAATAATTCAGTTGGGAATGGGCCACTACCAACACGCGTGGTGTAAGCTTTGGTGATACCAAGTACGTAATCTAAATATAATGGACCGATACCAGTACCAGTAGACACGCCACCCGCAGTTACACTTGAGCTGGTCACAAACGGATAAGTACCATGATCGATATCCAGTAGCGTACCTTGAGCACCTTCAAACATTAGGTTTTCACCAGCGAGACGCAATTGATTTAGGTCTTCAGTTACATCAGTAACCATCCCTTTAATCTCTTCTTTCCATTCTTTACAAAGCTTAAGTGTTTCATCAAAATCAATCGCTTCAACTTTATAATACTGAGTCAGTTGGAAGTTATGATATTCGATTAGGTTACGTAGTTTTTCTTCTAAGTCTTCACGGAATAAATCAGCAAGCTTAATGGCACGGCGTGCAACTTTATCTTCATACGCAGGGCCGATACCACGACCCGTTGTACCGATTTTACCGCTACCACGCTTGGCTTCACGTGCTTGGTCAAGCGCTACGTGATATGGCATGATTAGTGGGCAATTCGGTGAGATGCGCAGACGCTCACGTACAGGTACGTTGTTGTCTTCTAGCTCTTTCATCTCTTTTAGCAATGCGTCAGGGGCTAATACGACGCCGTTACCGATGAAGCAAGTAACGCCTTCACGTAAGATACCTGATGGGATTAAATGCAGGACGGTGGTTTTGCCATCGACAACTAACGTGTGACCAGCATTATGGCCGCCTTGAAAGCGCGCGACTGCTGAGGCTTTTTCGGTTAGTAAATCAACGATTTTACCTTTACCTTCATCGCCCCATTGGCTACCCAAAACTACGACATTCTTACCCATGATCAATCCTTACCTTTATGTATTGAGGTGTGTGCAATAACGGTTTAAAACGGTGATATAGCCAATCCTATATAAAAGAGTGGCAGCGTTAACCTCGCTTGAAGTATGACATATACCTCTGCACTCGGTTACCTTGACTCTCTTTTAGACTGAATCAACTATAACTTTCGTTATCTTGATTTTAAAAACGTTAAAAAATGGTCATACTATTAAAATTAATGATTAAATATTCTGTAACTGCCAATGATTATCGATAAAGCTCAAGCGATGCGTCATGCCAACTGGGCGATCTGCTATATCTAATGGCATAGTGACGCGATAGCCTTGCTGGCGTAAACTCTCAACTTGCTGCAACAGCGTCTGCATTTGCTCTTGGCTAGCACTGCTCAATGCTTCATAGTCGACCAATACGATAATTGGTGCTTCAAGCTGAGTGTGCGCTAGCAAACGACTGACATCCATACTAAAACCGGTGGCTTCACGTGGCTGATTGATTGCTAATTGATTACTGCTTTGCATACCGTCGAAACGACCGCCACGTACCAGTGGCTGAGTCTCACTATTGATATAACCATTGAATACGATACCAGTGTGATAATGATAGCCTGATAATTCCGTCACATCGATACTCACAGGGCACTGCCACTGCTCTTGCAGATGTGTTTTTAGACGTTGTAATTCATTGATAGCAGTCGCAACTTGCGTGTCTTGCTGCGTAGTCTCTGACAATCTCGCCAATAGATTGGTAATATCGTGGCCAAAGCGTGCCAATGCATAAAAATCATCACCCAATGGCAATGACTGACAGACACGCTTGAGCTCTGGCAAGTTTTTATTAGCATATAAATGCATCAATTGCTCAGTGTCATGATCAGACAATTGAGCCAACTCTGCTAAACGCTTAAATATGGCGACGTGACCCAAGTCTATATGTAGCGCAGCACTCATATTCAGTGTATTCACCATCGTGAATAACACATCTATCAGCTCAATATCTGCGGCAAGCGAGGCACAACCAAATATCTCAGCACCGAGCTGCAAAGGCGTACGTGAGCCAAAAAGCCCTGATGGCAAAGTATGAATCACATCGCCTGCATAACAATAACGTGCAATACCCGTACCACCATGATGCGCATCAATACGCAAAATCTGTGGTGTGATATCCGCACGCAAGCCCATCAATCGGCCTGTCAACTGATCGATGATTTTAAAGGTTTGACGCTTTAAATCTTCTGAGGCACCACTTAGCAACGATTCAGTAAACTCAATCATTGGTGGGCTGACCAGCTGATAGCCATGAGAGATGAGCTGCTTGGTCAATTGATGTCTAAGCACTTCTTGCTTATGCGCATCTTCAAACAGCACATCGACCACACCATCAGGCAATAGCCAGCTGTTGGCAACATCGCTAGAGAAATGGCTTAGATACGGCGTAGATGCAGCAGCGTCGTTGGCATGCTGAGTCGCTGCTTGATTGGTAGTATTTGACGGGGCAGGTTTTGCAAAATCAGGACTGACAGACACAATAAATCCTTGTTTGGCGTATCGCTTACCAAAAACGCGGTACTGATGCGGTACTTAAAGGTTATATTTACAATTGCATTGACGTCACGCATTTTTATTTTTAACGCACAACATCATTGACCCAATTATTTATAAACAAACTAGGTAACCGCAAAAGGGTGAGTAATAAGTATTATTTAGAATGATAAGACGAGTATCTTTATGCGCCAATAAACGGCGATAAATAATCAAGGCGCTTTACGGTTTTAGTTTAGCATAGCAGTTAAGGTTCGCCTAGTGACAATTGGCCACAATCACTATCTAATTACGCCTTATCAACACTAAAGCCATGAAGATTATCTATACCTTACACAAGTAATAGTTCGATTCAGAAACGTCACAATCATTCTATACAATAAAGAGCATCTTGAGCAGAGTTTCAACAACGACCTCAGTATAGACTCATGGTACACTAACGCATACTTTTATCTCGGAAGCCTTATGTCATCTGATTATCACCCAAACCCAGCCATCAACCAAACCAATGTTTTAGGTACAGCACTTGCCAGCTGCTGCTTCGACCCTATCACAGGCTACTATCGCAATGGCTTTTGTCATACTGGCAATCACGACGTCGGTCAGCATACTGTTTGCGTCAAGATGACCAGCGAGTTTTTAAACTTTTCTGCCAGTCGTGGCAATGACCTTATTACGCCGCTCCCTGAATATAATTTTGCGGGCCTCAAACCTGGTGACTACTGGTGTATCTGTGCCCTACGCTGGGTTGAAGCACTAGACTTCGATATTGCACCGCAAATCAAACTCGAAGCCTGTCATGAGAGTTTATTGAGCTTAGTGGATATTGATACGTTAAAGCGCTATGCCCTTTAGAGCGTGGCATAAGTTGTGACATAAGTTGTGACATAAGTTGTGACATAAGTTGTGACATAAGTTGTGACATAAGTTGTGACATAAGTTGTGACATAAGTTGTGACATAAGTTGTGACATGAATTGCGGTATCGATATATTTTTTTATACCATTCACAAAAATTAGAGTCGCAAGGAAAACGAGTGCAAGTACTACGCATTGTAGACTAAACAAGTTTGACACAGCTAATCGTGTTTTTTGGGATTGGTACTACTTATTAAAGGAGGGTGTATGGAAAAAAATAATGATCCGTTGATTCAAAAAACAGCACGTATTGCACCCGACTCCAATATCAGCCGTCTTTATGCCGATATGAATGACTCACATTTATATTTAGACAATAACGGCAGTTATATCTACGGCGATACTGATGCAACGAATGAGGACACTATCGAGACCATGACGGTCTACGATCCTGATTCTGAGCGCTATGAAGATATTGACTTGTCGAGTGAGGATGAGGTTGTCAATTGCTATGCTTATTCGCGTAAGACGGGCGAAAAACTTAATAGAGTCGCCCTAAACGATGTCAGTCGCGCTTTGAGTAACAACGGTCAATTTGTTTGGCTGGGTTTATACGATCCTAGCCTAGAGACTATGGTCAAAGTCAAAGAAGCGTTTGGTCTGCATGAACTGGCGATTGAAGATGCTTTCGCTGATCATCAACGCGCCAAAGTCGAGAATTATGACAACGACATGGTCTTTGTAGTATTGCGTACGGCCAAGCTGGAAGACAAAGTTATTCGTTATGGTACGACAGCGATATTTATGGGTAAAAACTACCTAATCACTATTCGTAATGGCCCATCAAACTCCTACGCACCTGTCCGTGAGCATTGTAATCGTCGACCTGAAAAGCTGCGTATGGGACCAATATTTGTGCTGCATGCCATCCTCGATTTTATCGTTGATAACTATATGCCAGTCACCGATCGCTTGGGCCGATATCTACGTGAGCAAGAGCGCTATGTTTTTACCTCTGAGTTTGACAAGAGCACGCTAAAAAACCTTTATGAGCTGAAATCGCAACTGGTACATATGCGTGCCATTATTTTGCCGGTACAAGACATCTGCAGCTTTTTTATCAATCATAAAAAAAGCGAGTTGGTCTCAGGCTTCTCTCAAGCGGCAAAGCCCTACTTTCGTGACGTCAATGACCATCTATTACACTCGTTAGATGCGATCAACGGGCTTAATGAAATGCTCAGCGTGGTCATGAACACTTATATGGCCATGGTCAATATGGGACAGAATGAGGTGGTGCGTAAGCTTGCAGCTTGGGCAGGTATATTAGCTGTGCCGACAGCCATCGCTGGTATCTATGGGATGAATTTTGACTTTATGCCTGAGCTACACTGGCAATATTCATACCTTGTGATCATGCTCATTATTGGTTCGTTATGTGGCTATCTGTATTATAACTTCAAGAGACTCAAATGGTTATAGCACACGTTTACCAATAAAGTTGTTAATGGTTTTTCAATAGTTAAATGAAAGGCAGTATCGCCAATGATGCTGCTTTTTTATTTAATTATTGATAATATTTCCTATTTGCAATATTATTATTAAGCTTGTCTCATGATTGATATAACCTCAATTTCAAAAATATGATGAGCCACGTCAAACGTGCTATGCCTATTCAATGTAGTGATTGCACTTCTACCTTTCGCTCCCCTGATGTTTTGACATGATACTACTGTGAACTTATTAAGGTTTTTTATGCGCTTATCTCACCTTATTCGAACCATGACTTTCGTTGCCACTGCTTTGGTAGTTGCAGCTTGTAGCGATGATCGTTCTGACATGGCCATCGCTATTATTGATGGGACTCCGCCTTTATTAACCACCGATAGTAACTTTACGGATGGCTATAGTACGACTGCAGACTTATTTGTCTCAGGCCAAGTGCAAGACAGTAATGGGGTTAAATCGCTAACTTATACACTCAACGAAGAGTCAGCACACACTGTAGAAGTGGATACTGAAGGGTATTTTAAGGATCGTATCTTGCTAGCCTCAGGTAGCAATACTATCCTCTTAGAAGCTATAGACAATGCCGGTAATATCATGCGCTCAACCAAAACGATTTATGTCGAAAATAATTATTTAGAAAGTGCCTAACTAGTAGGTACTTATTTAAAAAGCACCTATTTAGAAAGCCTCAATTTAGAAGCTACTTATTCAAAAGGCGCTTATCTAGAAATCTCCTATTTAGGAAGTACTGTCACCGCAAATGGCTTGTAGGGTACTGCCTTATATAATAGTTAGTTGTATAATAACGCTTAGGAAGAGGATAGCGGTTCGGTGCATGATTAGAAGATTGATAACCATGCCTAAGTTAACGCTCTTGACCTCAGTTAGCATCTAGGTAAGATATCTAAATTGTTCAAAGTGAAGCTTAAAATTTGAGCAAGCAATAAAAAAGGGCTACCCGTTGGTAGCCCTTTTTTATCACATCAGCCAGTCAAAATGTCACTCGCGGCGATGTTTCGTATGACTATCCGGTACTTTTGCATCATCAGGTAGCAGCGCTTTGACCGTTAGGTTTGCATGCTGCTGGTCGAGATTGTCTTCGGGACGCCCGAATGTCCTCGCTGTCCATGTCAGCACAACGATAGAAGCACTTAATACCATAATAGCCACAGAAATGGTGGCCAGCAGCCATAAATGGAAGTAATCTGAGACGGCTTGCACATCGACCACCAAGTGACGTGATAAGGCAGTTATCGCAATAAATATCAAAAACTGTACGGGCAGACGATGGGTTTTAAAATAAATACCTATCATGGCCAGTAGCTCAAGATAAATAAATAGCATCAAGATATCTTTTAGATCTGCTGAGCCTTTTTGGACAATGCCAACGAACTCTTTGCCTGCGGTCCACACGACCACCACACTGATTAGAAATAAGATAACGTAGTGGCAAATATCGACAAACTCTCTACCGATACTCTGTAGTCGCTCATGAATACCTACGTTTTTTTTAGCCATGTTTAGGTCCTATCAACTGAAATGTGGTTGATTTAGCCTGAGCTATTATTGCCTCAGGCCCCTTATATTTCGGCAATCAGTATTCCTATCACACTCTTTTTAATCGAACTACAAACCTGCTGACTTTTCAGCAGCATCAACGGTCTGACGAATCAAAGTGTTGATGGTCATTGGACCCACACCACCAGGTACTGGCGTATAAGCACTAGCGATGTTCTCTACACCTGCTAGCTCGATATCACCCACGCCGCCATTATCAGTAGGATGGAACCCTGCATCGATGACGACCGCGCCCGCTTTTATCCACTCTGCTTTAATTAGTTCTGGCACACCTACAGCGCCAACCACGATATCAGCGCGCTTAATATGCGACGCTAAATCCTGAGTTCTAGAATGGCAAATGGTCACGGTACAGTTAGCGTTCAATAGCATCATCGCCATTGGTTTACCTAAGATAGCACTGCGACCGACGACGACTGCTTCTTTGCCTGAGAGCTCAATATTGTGATGCTCTAGCAAATGCATGATGCCCTGCGGCGTACATGAGCCATAAGCTGATTGCTGCATAGCCATGCGACCAAAGCCGAGGCAAGTCACGCCATCGACATCTTTTGCCAAATCAATCTGCTCAAAACACGCACGCTCATCGATATGTGCAGGGACAGGATGCTGTAGCAAAATGCCATGTACGTCTGGGTTGCTATTCAGCTCGTCTATCTTTGCCATGAGCTGCTCAGTAGTGGTGACACTTGGCATCTCAACCCGTATAGAGTCCATACCCACACGCTTACAGGCATTGCCTTTCATGCGTACATAAGTCGCAGACGCTGGGTCATCACCAACTAATATGGTCGCTAAACTTGGGGTACGTCCCGTCTTATCCTTAATGGCATCCACGCGCGTGCGCAGTTGTTGTTCTATTTGTTTGGCAAGTGCTTTGCCGTCTAAAATGGTGGCAGACTCTTGGGTAGTAGACGCAATAGACATAAGAACTCCAATAGAGGGTATGATAAAAAAATAAAGACAGCGCCGCAATTGCTTGCATGCCTGTCTTATCCTTAATCAAGGTGTGGTTGATAGTGATATTGTACCTGCCTGCGTCCAAAAATCCTAGCATGGCATAAGGTTAGATACTCATAAATTTCTATAAAGACTCTATTAAGCGGTGTCCCATTATAATAAACAAACCTCTAATGACTTTAAATCCATACCTTAATGAACCATAAAGCTGATATCAGACTGGCATTTCGGTACGGAACACCAATGCATATCAGCAATGCTTCATTTAGCTATTGAACCAAACACGCTGTCGATAGCTTGAACCGTCTGCTCTATCTCTGCGGTGGTCAATGTGGGATGAACCAAAAACATCAAACTGGTCTCACCCAACTGCTTTGCAACTGGTAGTCTAGTCTCTGGGCGTAACCCTGTGTCATCAAATGCTTTTTCTAAATAGACCTCTGAAGCAGATCCAGAAAAACAAGGCACGCCTAACTCATTTATCTTTTGAATAATAATATCTCTAGACCAATCATCAGGTAGATTGTCCGGTTGCACATACACATAGAGCTTATAGTACGCATGTTTAGAGTCTGAAAACTGAGCAGATGTCTCTAGTCTTGGCACCGACAGATAGCCCTGTGCCTCCCAACCAGCACACGCATCTAGTATCGCTTGGGCATTCGCAGTACGCTTGGCAGTCCAGTCACTCATCCTCTCCAATTGAATCCGCCCTATGACGCCTTGCATCTCAGTCATGCGCCAGTTGGTGCCAAAGCTCTCATGCAGCCAATTATAACCGGGTTCATGCTCAGTCTCATAGACCGCCGCATAACTCTTACCATGGTCTTTATACGCCCACATTTTGCGCCACAGATGCTCATCATTGGTAGTGACCATGCCGCCTTCGCCGCCCGTGGTCATGATCTTATCTTGACAGAAGCTCCACGCACCAATATGACCGATACTCCCAACACTACGGCCTTTATACTGTGCGCCATGAGCTTGTGCACAATCCTCAATGACATACAAACCATACTCATCTGCGAGTGCCATGATGTTGTCCATATCACATGGCCAGCCAGCCAAGTGTACACAGACGACACCTTTGGTTTTATCAGTCAACACAGCAGCGATGGTGTCGGCTGTGATATTACCTGTCGCATCATCAACCTCTGCAAAAATAGGCGTAGCACCTGCATTGACGACTGATGAGATACTAGCGATGAATGTACGCGGCGTAACGACCACTTCATCACCTGCTCCTATTCCAAGCGCTTGCAAGGCCACATCTAAGGCCAAAGTACCATTACCCATCGCAATCGCGTACTTGCTACCTGACCAATCAGCGAACTCCTGCTCAAACTGACGACATTCTTGCCCTGTCCAATAATTAACTTTATTGGATAGCAATACTTGACTCACGGCATCGGCTTCTTGTTGCGTAAAACTTGGCCAAGGTGAAAAAGGGGTATTTAGCATATGTTCCTCTATGGTACTTATGTCTAATGGTTTATTACTTCTTACATAATACTTTTAATACTCAAAGACTTGATTGAATAGCTAGAGCGTGTTCTCAATCTATCAAAGCATATTTTTACTAGGACACGCCCTGGTGTTATTACCCGTAAACTTGCTCATGGTCGCCTCACCTTCTGCGCTAATACCATCCTTTACGATGACTTTTTTTACTGTTTTAAGTAAGATTTTTATATCTAGCCATAGCGATTGATTGACCACATACCAGTTATCAAGCTCAAACCGCTCTTGCCAACCAATAGCATTACGACCGTTAATTTGTGCATACCCCGTAATACCTGGGCGTACCTTGTGACGGCGAGCTTGCTCCTCGCTGTATAATGGCAGATACTCCATCAATAACGGGCGCGGGCCAACCAAGCTCATGTCACCCTTAATCACATTCCATAGCTCAGGTAACTCATCCAGACTGGTATTACGTAATGCTTTACCAAATGCCGTGAGCCGCTCAGCATCTTCTAACAGATGGCCGTCTGTATCTACACTGTCTTTCATTGAGCGAAATTTTACCATCTCAAACGGCTGACCATGCAGTCCTGGGCGAGTCTGACGGAACAAGATGGGCGAACCCAAATTCTTGCTAACTTTGTAGGCAGTTGCAACATAGACAGGAGACAGTACTACTAGAGCAGTTGTTGCACCTACAATATCGAATAGTCGTTTTATCATTGTTCCGCCCGCCTTTTTCCATCTACGCTGTTATTTATAACATCATCAACACTGGGCAAATAAAAGCTTAAAAAACTTTGCCATAATCTATTTTGTTCGAAATTCGCAGTGGCCCAGTCTCTTGCCTCAGGGTATTTATCTTTAAAGCCCTCATCAGTAGCGGCATTACTAATTGCCGTTGCCACCGCTTGCACATCTTTAAATGTAAATTTCTGACCGCTAACACCTTCTTTTACACTGTCTTTTACACCGACAACATCATAGGCAAACGTAGGAACACCGCAACTTGCCGCTTCAATCGCCACACTGCCAAATCCTTCTCGATAGCTCAAAAATAAATGTAAATCAGCACACTGAAAAACCTCGTGTACATTTGGGTTAGCTGGTATATATACAGCTCTATTGTCTTTAACCATTTTTTCTACGACGGTTTGCCCCACATCATCTTCAAAACCTCCAATAAAGATAAAGTGGATATTTTCTTCTTTGAGTGTTTCAGATATATAACCAATGTCTGTTAGACCTTTATCCTCACACACTCTTCCTACTACACAAAGTAAAAAACAGTCTAAAGGCACTTTATATTTTTCTCTTAATGCATCTTCTTTCTGCTGATCTATAGGACTAAGCAAATCAATATCTATGCCATTAAATGAGCCGTTATCGATGACAGTTGATTTATTCTTTTTTAAAATATTTTCTTTTAGACATACATCCAATAGCGACTCAGACACAAATAAAACGTCATGAGACAAGGCAAAACTTAATGTGTCAAAACTCTGAAATATTCGCTTTTTAAAACCTGAAAAATTCTCATAAGCTCTACCCACACTGAAAGCAATCCGTCTCTTTTGCAAAGTAAATGCACTTGCTATACTTCCTAATAGTAGCGCTTTGGGAGTTAGATAAACCACCACATCAAAGCGGTTCAATAGAAAATAACGAGTTAACAGCGCCAGTGACTTAGTGTCTTCAAATAAAGACGGTTTGCGTTGAAAATTTAAATTGACCACGTTACCTATATTACGCGCACGTAAAATATCCAGCTGCTCCTCATTACCACCACAGATTAGCGTAATGTCAAAATCTGAATTGTCCCTCATATACTCAAGCTGATTGCGGTATAGAGCATTAAATGAAACGGCATCTGTCACAAGAAAGCATATTTTAAAACTCATTTAAGCACCTCATTGTTTCTCATTAGTGAACTCACTCAGCACAGATGCTATCAACGACAGCTTGATGACGTGTTTTAAGTGCATTAGACATCATTAATTTATTTCTTTTATTGGCTATGCGTTGCAACAAACCCATAGAGTCCAGCAATCTAACTGTTATTATTTTTGCGGTGAGTTTCAAAGACCCTAACCCACTACGTCCTTTATATTCACGGTAGGTCTTGAAGCTATCTTTGTATGATCGAATGATTTTTGCTAATGATAAATTACCCTCTTCTCGATAGTAATATAATAAGTCTGGCAATACCGCCAATCTTAAATCTCGATTGGTTATGGCTCTACACCATAGGTCATAATCTTCAGACCTTGGATAATTCTCATCATATCTATTGCGTTCATACCAACTCTTTCTTGCCAATACAGAAGCATGCACAATAGGGTATGCTGGCGCAATTGCATCAAACTCTGTATAAATACCATCTACATGGCGACAGCCATATACCTTATTATTATTATCAATAGACACCACACCCGTGGACACCAGATCACAATCTGTATTATTTTCTAAAAATGCCATTTGAATCGTCAGTCTGTCTGGATGAATGAGGTCGTCAGCATCCATACGTGCAATATAGTCATATTGAGACTCATCAATGAGCTGATTTAGGCGAGTTGGCAGTTTTTTGTTTTTCCCATCAGAAATGACTTTTATTCTATTATCGGCTTTCTCAAAACGTCGAGCGATGGTTAATGAACCATCCGTAGAGCCATCATCAATTAATATCAACTCCCATAGCTCATACGTTTGAGCCAATACCGACTTTATAGCATCTTCCAAGTATGCTTCAGCGTTATAAATAGGGATGCCAATGGATATGTACTGCTGATTTTTCATTAGAAAACCTCAAATATCGGATTGAGAATATACGGACTCAAGTTACTAAATCTCGATGTCGTCAACATAAAGTAAGTGAGAAACAACAGCACACTAGCGATATAAAGATAAATGTTATTTATTTTTTTCAACATCACAGGCAGTATCAAAATTAATGTCCACGTAAAATACGCCAGTAACCTTTGCGGACCTGAAGGACTCGTACCCAACATCGCCAGAGGTATGATAAAAACCACGCCTGATGCATAAAACGTTATTAGCTTCTGGAAATTTTCATCTTTAATTTTATATACGTAACTCACAAGCATAATTAAAAGCATGAGGACAGTATAAAATCCTAGCGTTAAAAACCCGCCTGCTTCTTCAGAAGCTTTTGCATAATTTTCATACCTATCATTGGTAGAAGAAATATAAGAGACCAGTACGCCACTCACCAATAATGATCCTAGAAATGTTGCCAAAATTTTATATACAGGTCTTACCCTTAAGTTGACAATAAAATAAAATGGAATGATAAATAATGCGGTAACGTGGAATAATGAGGCGACCGCACATACCAACAGATATGGGATAAGTCTTTTTTCTAATAAATATGGGACGGCCAATGTAAATATTGCCATCGCCAACCCTTGACGTAATCCGTTGAAAAAAAACGTATAAACACCTAATGTGATGAATAAAAATACTGAAAACCAATAGTTGACGCTGTATCTCTTAATACTCTTAAGATAGCAATACACAATGATTAAACTGGTAATCGTCAAAAGCCAAAAGTAGCTGCTTGTCACGCTTAACAATGCATACTCTAAAACTTGATAACCAAACTCAATGTCTTCGTTAAATCTAAAATACTCGACATTCAATTGACTGTTAAAATTTCTTGTATAGTTTCCTGTATCTGTACCGACACGATAACTCCGAGCGCCTGCAAATAAAGTCAGAATAATTAACGGCAACCAAAAAGACGTACGGTTGAGAGATTTTTTCTCCAGTACGATCCAAAAGATAACAAGGCTAAGAACCAACAGGTATGGAAGCATTTAACCCTCGATAAGGTGGATATGGTCAATTCTATATCAATCAGATATGATTGCAGGCTCGCTCAGCCTATTATGTGTCGCACTTTTACTCTCATTCCTTGTACTTAAATAACGCTAAACCTGCTATAGATAAACAGCAAAAGCTGTCATTTCATATTCAAATACATTTGCGTTAATTTTTGCGCGTTTGTCACAGCACTGAATCCATATAGATTTAGTGCTTCTGTTATTTCTTTTTCATTAGGCCGTATGTTTTTAGGTTTCAATAAACAATCGACCCACTCCTTGGCCGAATGAATAGGTAAAAACTGCACCAATCCGAGCCCTAAATCCACTTCAGGTGATACTTGATCAGAGACCAGCGCTGTTAACCCAACGGTTTGACTCTCTACCAATACAACCGGAAACCCTTCATGCAAAGAAGGCATGATCATATAATCTGCGCTGGCCATCAGTTCTGTAATATCCGTACGCAGCCCCAAAAACTTGACATTGCTGCACAGTGATTTGTCTTTCACTTGCTGCTTTAGCCTCGCCGCCAATGGACCTTGTCCAACGATATACAAGGTAAAGTCAATCTGACGTTTTTTTAGCTGCTCAGCGACTTCTAAAGAAAATTGATGGTTTTTAACCTCATTGAGACGACCGGCTTGAATAATTTTTAACCCTTTATCTCCAAATCCTTTAGCACCAAACTCCTGATCGATATAATGTCGTGATTGGTTAGCGACTGTCATCATCTTCTGTATATCAACAGCATTGGGCAGTAGCCACACCTCCTTTGTAGTACCAAATAGGTAATTTGCAGCATAGTCACCGCAGCTGATTCTCTTAGTAGCCAATGTACGATTGGTAATTAATGCCCATTGCTCATATATTTTTTTAACGATATTGGTTTTACCGTTACTGGTGCTATGAGAGTGCGAAATGCGATGCGGCACGCCAGCACTTTTAGCAGCCAACAGATGAAAAGCATTGTTCAACAGCATATGAGCATGAACGATTTGATAGTCAGGGTGTTGTTTAAGGAATCGTTTAAGCTTTAGCATACGCGTCAATGAATGACTGGCTAAAATGGGTATAATTCTACCCCCCAACGCTTTTATCTCAGCATCATAGTCACCGACCTCATCGGTAAAGGTAATAAAATCAAACTGAATCTGATTATGATCCATATGGCGATATAGATTCATGAGCATGGTCTCTGCCCCAGCACGATCCATTTTTCCCACTATGTGCAGCACTCTCTGAATAGCCATCTTTTTCCCTATCAAGAAACATAAAGCCAAACATATTTTCAGAAATATTTTCAACCTATTGTCTACTAACCTTTCATTCTTGCTCTTTTATCTAGCGCTTGACGAAGCACCTGCAACATAGACAAAGCGACTTGGCTTGGCATACGTACTATGTTGCTGATCATTAGATGTCTTAATGCCAAATCGCTCTCATAGCCTTTTAATCGCAGCGTTTTATCTGCTTTTTTAGCTTGTACTAATGCAGCTGCTAAATAATCATTATCTATATGGGTAAGAATACTCCAATGACTTTGTCTGATTTTATTGGCGAGTATTTTTTTAACTTTATCCGCTTGATAGCTCTCTACTAGAGTTATGACTTCTGAGTGAATAACGAAAAGGTCTAATAGCTTTTTATCCGTTGAACCTGTAATCGACGTGCCTCGCTGTCTATACAGATAAAAATCAATAGGCAGTTGATATCTCACCTTAGCAGATAAACCGAGATGCCAATGAAACGGCCAATCCTCGTAATATAGACCCACTGGGAAATGTAGCGAGGCAGAACGCACGACACTAGACCGAATAAATTTTAGCCATGCAAAATGCGGTAAGTCAAAATATGAATGATTTTCTTGGACTGACTCAATTACTATATTTTCAGCTAGGTATGGTAGCTCTTTATCCTCTAGTCCGTCTTCGAACGGTGTAAAGCCATACGTAACCACTTCTGCGTTTGTTTTGAGAGCACAATCCACACAAGCAGCTACCAAGCGAGTATCTACAATGTCATCAGAATCAACGAACATCATATACTCGCCTATCGCAGATTTAATGCCGGTATTACGAGCAGCAGAAAGACCACTGTTTTCATTATGTTGAATGACTTTTATGCGCTTATCTGTGAGATGTGGGGTTAGTGCTTGTTTTGAGTCATCAGTGGAGCAATCTTCAACGACGATAATTTCAATATTTTTATAAGTCTGCTGCTTGATAGATGCTAAGCAAGCGTCAATATATGACGCGACGTTATATACTGGCACGATAATGCTCACTAATGGCTCGGCTGCGATGGTCATATTCTGGCCACCGATTTTTTTAAATCATTGTACTCATTGATGTGAACGGGTGACTCAATCATCGTACCGTGAGGTAGTGATAGAAGCCTATCAATGAATTTCGGAATCTCAGAAATCTCATCTAGTTCTAAAAATACGAGTCTTGGATGATTGCGTAACCAGTCCAACTGCGTCTGTCTTATCTTATGATTGGAGTTCGGTAATACCAAGCAAGGCGTACCCGATAGCAAACATAAAATCATGCCATGCAAACGGTCAGTCACCACCAACTTTGCAGCACGAAACTGGCTAAGCTTGTCAGTTAGCAACTTTGAGCAATGTGCCTCGTCCAATTGAGAGCCGCCAGCATGGGTGTCTGTCTTTTCAATCTGATAGCCAGTATCTGCTAAGGCTTTGTCTATCATTGCATATTGCTCACCTGATAGCGCAGCTTCTTTGTCATCTCGTAAGCAACGCAAAATACCTGAAGGTGCTAACTTATCTGTCGTTCCAAGTACTGCTGCGTTTGCACTCATGACGATATCTGGCACAAGACCAATATGGACATTGCTATGCTCAGCAAAAAGCTTGCTAAGCTTGGCCGCTGTCATCGACTCTCTAGCAAAAATATGTATATCTGGATGTTTGGCGTAGGCGTTTACGATACGATGCAATACACGCTTAGACTTAGCAAAATCACTCCAATCTAATGTCTGAGGAAAACAAACAATGCGATTCGCAGGAAACGCCTTAATGACTACTTGGCGCAGCTCCTCAATATCAGGATATGTGCCACCCATATTACCGCCGCCGATAATAGTGACAATATCATTCTCTTTTATTTGCTGTTTAATCGAGTTGAGCACCAGTCTGGTTTGACTAATAGGAACACTGACCACCTCATAATCGGTCATCACATGTTGCAAATATTGCTTTTGAGCATGAGAGATAGCGATATCACCAATATTGCCATAGTCAGCAGCCAGAAAAATGAAGCATCGATTACTGCTCGGAAGTGGTAAATCGCGCGCGCACATATAGGTGGCTAAATATTTTTTTAGTCTGAGTGGTATGAGCTTTTTTATAGCGGTAGTATTCATTTTTGACACTCCCTTATTTGTTTCTCATTAACATTTTTTTCACCCACATACGACGTCTTGAACCAAAAGGAAACAATCTATTCAAGTTAGGAGGCGGTTTACGTTTGAGTGCTTTTTCAATGTATGGCAGCCATTCAAGACCTCTACCCGTTTTAATCATCTCATGACGAATTAGATTCCAATCTATGCTGACAGCCTTGCTCTTTAGAGCTATTGATTTAAAAAGTGATGAATCAATGGGTTCACTAAAACATTGAGGGTTATCTATACCTGCGACCAAAAAGTTGAGACGCGTCCTAACACATTTCTCACAGCGGCCGCAGTTGCTATCATTCTGTTCACCCGCCCAACAGAAACGCAGGCTTTCAATACCCAAGGGCCATGCTGAAAGAGTTTGAAGCTTTTCTGAACGACTAAAACCAGCGCCATCATGAATCACTCTAAAGTCGCCAGAACTCAGCAGTGGATCAGTGATTGGGTGTGAGCCCCAAGGACTAATTAATACGTCATAAGAATCACCACTACCAATGAGCCCAATTCCTGCATATCGTTTCAAGCCGCATAATACTGAGGCAATAGCAGCAGCATGATAGTCTTCCCAGTTGATAGACCAAAGCGTGCGAATATTTGTCTCAACTGGCAATAGCTCGATATTGATATCTGCGAGTGCTTTTGCCGCTATTTTTGCTGCACTGGCAAAGCCTTCGGTATCCTCTAAAGGTATATCAAAGCCATGCACAAAAACCCCAGCTTTAATAGCTCGTGTGGCGTATCCTGCTCTACCTGTCGCATGACGATAAGCGGTAAACTGAGCATCAACGCCACCAGAAAATGCAGCAATCGCACCATCTACTTGTACGTTGCTCTCTCTAATACGATCAACTTGTATATCAATCAGAAAATAACGCTCTGGTAACCATTTATTCCAGACATACTGTAGTTCTGTCAGGTTGGCTAATAGCTCGTGGGACACGCTGCCATGGACACGAATAGCCGCACGCAGCTGCATCGCAGGCAACAATGTGGCTAACAAATAAGAGTCGCAATCATCGTCTTCTGGCATTGGTAAATTAATAGGATACGCAAACCACAATTCTTGTTCGGTAGAATTTTCGCTCGCAGCCGTTTGTTTCAGCAAACAAGAACGAGTCTGTCCGCTTTCATCACTCTTTAATGCCTGAGGAAACAAATCAATATTAAACATGTCTTTTTACCTTTGCTTTAGTCCAAGACAGTTGAAGAAAAACCAATGTCATAACATACCAATGTCGTGAAAAACATGAAATCAAGATACGAATGCCTCGCGCTGGGTGTTGTTGATGATAGTGCAGTAAACAGTTCTGATAAACGAAAGACTGGCGTATTTTTATCAACTCTGCATGGCGTTTTCTCATCTGAATATGAGCCAAATTATTGAGTAAATATGGCAGCATATGCTCGATATAACTACGAGCAAAATCTGATAGCAACACTTGCTTCTCAGTAGCACTGATAGACCAGTCATGTATCCTAACTCTGGCTTTATAGTCTGCTTCAATAGACTCCAACAGCCCTGGCTTATATTGCAAACTCGTCATCGAAGTAGCATTTTCATAGTAGTTATATGGACAGTCGGGTACGACAGATAAATGGTTCGCTTTATCCAAGCACTCAATATTAAAAATACCATCTTCACCAAGCTTTACGTCACAATTAAACCGTAAATCCGCTATCAGGCTTTTGCTATAAACTTTGGTAGTTACATACCAATATATATTTCTATTCTCTGTCACTCTCAGTTGCAAACTCTCAATATCTTGCCGTGAATATTCTGCTGAAATGTTATGGCGCTCGATAACAGAGCCATCTAGCATGATGCGCTTATGACCAAACGCCAACATCTCGATATCCCGATCAATCACTTGTGCAATGACAAAGTCAAAATACCAATCGTCGATAGTGTCGTCCGCATCTATAAAAACGATGTAGTTACCAGTCGCGATATCAAGCCCAGTATTACGAGCGTCTGCCACGCCACTATTTTTTTGATATTTCACCGTAATCCACGCCCTATCACTCTCCCACCTATGCAATAACCTAGCAGTCTCATCTTTAGAACCATCGTCAATAACTATCAACTCAATCTCATGGCTTTTTTTCGCAACGTCAATACTACTAATACAACGATCAATAGTAGCAGCGGCATTAAATGCGGCGATAATAACTGAAATCATAGTGAGCCTCTTGAGTTGAGACTTCTAATGCATATCCTTTGTGCCATCCAACGCAGTCAAGATATTTACCTACTGCTGCACTTCATGGATATGAACAAGACGTCGAAAAGCGACATAAACGATAGATAAACTAAGCAAGACCCCAACAAATGAGAACAGGGCAATAGCGACCATATCTGACTCAAAAACGTAGAAACCTATATACAGCGCTGCAGCACGAAATATCACTGCAAACACTTCTCTAATTAAAAGAAAACGCTGCAAACGTAATGCTGGCAATGCCGCAGTACTGGCACCCGATACCAAGCTGGTCAAAAGCCAAATAGAAAGCCACTGCGAATAACTACCTGCTAATGCCCACTCTGCGCCAAACACTAAAGAAAAAAGATAATCGCCAAAAACGAACACTGTACCAAATGGAACAATACCAACCACCAATAGAATTACCGTCACTTTTAATAAAAACTGATAAGCTTCTGGTGACTTTGCTGTGATCGCACGCGTAATCTTAGGATAGAAAACCTCTCCAACAGCTTGGCCTAACAACATCGCTGGTGCGCCGAGCACAAGAACAGCCAACGAATACTGCCCAGCAGAAGAAGCACTAAATAGTGATGCTAATAAGATAGTTGGCAACCCTACTGAAGCAGCATTAAGCATGCTCTGTGGCATGCGATATATGGCAAAGTCACGCTGAGATATAGCGGCGTTACGGATACCAACCGTGCCAAACCAATTTCGGACATTTAATACACCAATCCTAGGCACACGAAGCATCTGCATCATAAAATTCGTGAGCTGCCCTGCTATCGTTAATAAAATAAGCAACATACCAGAGGGGGCCCACATACCCCCTATCAACTTACTGGTATCTGTCACAAGCTTGCTCTCTACATAAGCGCGAGCTTTGGCTTTAAACAAACCTACTCTGATAGCAGACTGATCAGCAACAGATAGAAACGCGCCTGCCAATAGCGTCAAAGGTATGAGATACAACATGTATGGTGTACTTTCCATACCCGTCCATCGTGCCAAATAAACATTACCAAAATAGACAACGATGAACGATATAGCAGCGACAAACAAACTGAGTAACACAGACAACCTGATAATGGCTGCAGCATCCTCGTCACTATCAGGCATCACAATGGCATTGGCATAACCCATGGTCGCAATCGGAGTAATAATACTGATGATTGCGGCAAAGGTGGCAGCAATACCAAAATCTTCAGGGCTATATAATCTGGTGAGAAACGGCATAAAGATCATAGCGATTGCCTGACCAGCCGCAATACCGCCGCCAACCATGGCCACATCTCGTACAAAGTGACTAGTTTTCAATCGACTGATTACGTTCTGTATCGATAACAACACTTCAGAGGCCATTGCTCATCATCCAATTTGATACTTCATAGAACTTATAAAGAATTAACAGTCTCGCGGTTAGCTATCTACTGTATTAACCAATCTCATCTACCAGCGATGATGTCAGTTTTTCGACCTCAACCCTGACATCATCCCCTTCTCGATAACCTTCCACAAACGCTCTAAATTGTGTTTTTAGCCATGCCACATCCTGTTGTTTGGCTTTTTCTATAAATTCAAACAAAACATTTTCGATATCTTCTAAAGGAAAGCTATGCTCCATTGCTTGCATGATTAACGGATGAAACGTGGTTTCGATATTATCTTCGCCTATGATTAACTCCTCATAGAGCTTCTCACCCGGCCTCAATCCAGTAAACACAATTTCGATATCTCCGTTAGGATTACTCGCATCTTTTAACTCGCAGCCAGTCAGACGAATCATACGCTTAGCAAGATCCACAATTTTGACGGGTGCACCCATATCAAGTACAAACACTTCTCCACCAAATGCCATAGCACCTGCCTGAATCACCAAACTGGCCGCTTCTGGAATCGTCATAAAGTAGCGTGTTATGTCTGGATGAGTGATGGTAATCGGACCACCCTGCTCAATCTGTTTGGTAAATAACGGTACAACAGAGCCTGAAGATCCTAGTACATTGCCAAAACGCACCATGCTAAAACAAGTGTGACTACTATGCTGGCTCAATCCTTGGCAAACCAACTCCGCCAAACGTTTGGATGCCCCCATAATATTAGTAGGTCGCACCGCTTTGTCCGTAGAAATCAATACAAAGGTATCCGCTTTGGCCTGTATCGCAGCACGAGCACAATGATAGGTGCCTTTGGTATTGTTAATCGTGCCCTCAAAAGGATTGGACTCAACAATCGGGACATGCTTGTAGGCAGCTGCATGATAAATCGTATTTATATGGTTAATTTTGAATATATTGATTAATTTTTTTTCATTACCCACGTTTCCAATAATACTAATAATCTCAATATCTTGATAATCAATATTTTCTGTCTTTTTATTTCTAAGCTCTTGATCTATCGTGTATAGAGCATATTCAGACTGCTCATATAACACCAAGCATCTAGGCTTATTTTTAATGATTTGCCGACACAACTCACTACCAATAGAGCCTCCAGCACCTGTCACGAGGACGTTTTTGCCAGTGATGTTTTTTTGTAGCAACTCAGCGACTGGTTCAACAGTATCTCGTTCAAGCACATCCAAAATATCGACAGGGCGTATATGACTGACCGTCACCCGCTCGTCTGCCAACTCTCGTAAGCTCGGTAGGTCTTTTATCTTCACAGAAATACCTGATAGGCTATCCATAATCTGCTTTTTTCGGGCACGGCTCATAGATGGCATCGCCAAAATCACCTGTGCCACAGCAAACTTCTCTATTAACAATGGCAAAGCATGATCAGCATATATTTTTTTACCATGTAAATAAGCACCCGTCAGCTGTTGATCATCATCGATATATGCCACCACGTTATATTTATGGGAATGTCTCAAGCTTTCTAGCAGTTCTCTACCCGCTTCTCCTGCGCCATAAATAATTACATTATCGCAGCAATCATTTGGACGACATTTTCTGTCTGTTTTCTGCAGCCGTTTCAAAAAGGTACGGATTATCAGGCGACTGTTCCATAACCAGATAAAAAAAGAAAATAGAAATATGATGGGTACAGAGCGCGGTATCATTGACAGTGGGTTTACATAGATAAGCACTTGGTAGACGATAATAAGCAACAAAAACAACTGTAATACACGACCCATTACTGCATCAAAAAAACCTCTAGAAGCACCTCTATAAAACCCGATAAGATACAGGCTCGCCACAGGGATAAATGCATATGAAACCAATATTATAAGACTGACATGATGCGCTACATACCCTTGTCGTAATGCCAATGCTAAAAATAAGCAAGAAATTGATACAGCATAATCTATGCTAAATAAAATAGAGCATTTGACAAACCGTGGTAATGACAATAAAAGCAGAGCCGCACGCTTCGACCATTGATGCAACTCACCAGTCGACCGATAAGCATTGTTAGACTCTGTTTTTATAAACATAAGATCCACTCACTTAAGTTGTATTGATGATAATGAACAACCACAAAATACGAATTAGCGGTTATTTCCATAGGAATAATGGTAATGATAGCTGTATTTGTTCATACGGCTTTGCTGTACATCATTGAGAATAATGCCATCCACTTGCACATTGGCTTTACTCATTTGCTTGACCGCATACATCAACTGACCTTCTACTGAGCGATTAAATTTAGTAACGATAAGCACCTTGTCCGCATGTTGCGCCAACACCATCGCATCTGAAGCTGCCAATATCGGTGGTGAGTCAATGACAATATAGTCATATTGCGTCTTCAGCACTTCCATTAGCTGGTTGAAATTTTGACCTATTAATAATGAAGTAGGATTATTTGACGACTGTCCGCGCGATATAAAATCAATGTTTTCCATGCCAGTAGGATGAATAAAAGTCTCAATCTCTGGACTAGATACTTCGCTGGCGGCTTGAATACCGTTAATCGGAGACGCACTCTTTTTATTCTGCAACAAATAATCGGCGAGACCGTCTTGCGGGCTCAGCTTAAACATCTTATGCAGCGCACCTAAGCGCATGTCACCATCAATGATCAAAACCTTTTTATCAAGCTGTGCAAACACCTCAGATAAATTGGCCGCGATAAAGGACTTGCCGACACCTGGGCTCTCTCCAGTAATCAATATGACTTGTGCGGACTCGCCAGCCACTGCGCCTGTTGGCATGCCAAACATCAGGTTTGTTCTCAAGCTTTTAATGGCTTCATAACTCAAACTACTGTGGTCAACATGAGCAAGCATTCGATCAGTGGTTTTTTTATTTTTACTCAGTCTGGACAGTAAAGGTGAGCGCGAAATAGTGGCAATCACCGGAATACCTGTCTTAGACTCTAAGCGCTCTGGATCTTTTACAACCGTCCTCATTAAGTTTCTGAGTAAAACCAATATTACCCCAAGCATCGTGCCGACCAATATGGCTAGCATCATGATTTGTAGCTTATTAGGGGCAATGGCATTAAAGGTACTGGTGGGTGTATCGATGACACGAGCATAGCCGATTTGGCCCGCTTTCACGATTTTTAGTTGTTCATAATTCTTGAGTAACGTCAGATAGATTTCTCTATTGATGGCGGTATCTTCTGATAGCTTTAAAAACTCTCGTTGAATTTCAGGTAGACCTGACACCGTATTTTCGATTTGTCTCGTTCTATTACTCAGTACTTTGAGCTGCTCATTAATTTGGACGACCAAGGGATGCTCTTCCGTATAATAAGTGGTCAAGTCTGCTTTTTTGAGCTTAAGATCATTGAGCTGCCCGTCAATCCGAGACTTTTCGCTTAATAATAAACCAGCCTCTTGAGCCACATCGATAGTGCCGTGTTTTTTGCGAAAATCATTAAATAGTGCTTCAGACGCTTCTAGCTTCCCTTTTAATAGCGGTATCTGCGTTTCCATAAAGGTGAGCGTTTTAGTGGTTTCTTCAGAGCCGCGTGACTGGTTTTGGTCCACATAAGATCGAACTATTTGATTGAGTATGGTCGTGATTTGCTCTTGGTTTGTACCCGTCATCGATAGCTGGATAATACCCGTGCTTTGACCTTTTTCTTCAACCGTTAGGGCGCTATTGATACTATCTGTCGTGGCTTTTAACGTCTGCTTACTAATACTAATCGGGTAATTACCCGTCGGTAATCCGGTCACGGTGATGTTAATCTGACCTTTTGCCCCTTTAAACTGATACGGCTTACCTAGCTGACCTTTAAAGTTATCCAAACCATTGCTCAAAACAAATCCAGTGGCAGATCTAATCAAAGTAAAAGATTGGTTCAAATAAGCTTTCGACACATCAAACTGAATGATTTCTACTACGCCGTTTTCGGTATTCAGTGACACTTCATCGGTTGTATTAACTTGAGTCTCTATATAATTTCTTTTGATCGTATCAATATATCCAATATTAGGATCCGTGAGTCTAATACGCAGATGCAGTAGATCTACCACAGGCTCTAGTATCATGCGTGATCTTATAAGCTCTGCTTCTGTTTCTGCTTTGCTTGTTTCTGCACCGACCAACTCTGAGATACTCGCGCCAAGTGCTTCTACCCCTTGGGCATTCTCTTCAATTTGTATCAGCGCATCTGATTTAAACGTTGGATTGACATGACGGGTATACAAAAAGCCTATCAATAAACCCAATACCACCATGAGCGCTATTATTTTCCAACCGCGCAGCAATACTAAAACCAGCGCCATTAAGTCGATGTCGTCAGTGTCTTTTTTGCCCGTAGGCATTGATAGGTTTTTTGAATCTGTTTTATTCATAACCATATACTCACTACCCAATGTTTATCGCTTAATAGCACTCACTAACCTTCAGCTCTTTTATTTCAGTCGCTTGACTCATCTTAATAGCCCACTGTTCAAGACTGTCGTCAATATCTTGTCTACTCGTCTCAAATACCGATTTATCCTGCTGATAAGGATCTACAATATCTTTATCAATCCAATGCCCAATTCGAAAAATTCTGCCACGGCAATGTGGCCACCGATTCTCAATCCACTTGGTTTGACTAGTTGTCATCGTCAAAATTAAATCTGCATGACTGACTAACGCTTCGCTGATGGGTTTGGCAATATGTGAGCTAATATCTATATCGTGAATGGTCATCAACTCTATTGCTTTGATATCTGCAAAGTGCCCTACTAACGCTGATAGACCCGCAGAGTCTACGTGCCTATCTGGATAGCGCTCTGTCAAAATAGCAGCGGCCATAGGACTACGGCATATATTGCCAACGCAGACGACTAAGATACTGTCAAACGTATTCATGATTGACTCCTATATCCCTGAAATCAGATTGATTGCTGATGTTGAGGGAAGAATGGCGCTGATAATACGATTCCAGCGTGCTAAACCTGTTGGATCTACATAAAGTATGTCGTTGGCCTGCATGTCAAAACGGCTAGCCAATGCCAAACTTGTGAGGCTCTGCATATCGACATAATAAATATGTGTATATTGTGATTGCGGGTTATCACGAACGATGTATACTTTTGCAGCATTGGCGGTATTGGAATTTAACCCGTTCGACTCGCCTAACACATGTGCCAAGCTCAGCCCTTGCTCAGGAATAGAAACTGGTTCAATTTTGCCAAACTCACCCAATACATAGACTCTATTACGACTTTGGCTGTTGACATGAATGGCGTCACCATCTTGTAAATATATTTGATTGGCAGACAGTCCCATTTGCTGTAATGATTGGATACCTAGCTTGTAACTCTTGCCTTGGCGATTTAATACAATATGGTTTGAATCACCAGCATCAGTGGTACCACCTGCCATAGAGATTGCCCCATATACGGAGATTGGCACATCAGCAATCGTAAACTCACCAGACTCTTTGACTTCACCATCAACGAAAAACTTGCTGCCACGATAGTTGATAATTTTGACCTGAGGATCTGAGTATTTCAGATAGCGTTGTAGTTTACTTTGTAAGGTTGCGGTGAATTGCGGCACACTCATTCCGCTGGCTTGAATGCGTCCTATCAATGGGAACTGTATAAAGCCTTGCTGATCAACGGTTAGGCTAGATGTCGATGCATTAATGTCTGGATAACTGGTAAGTATGATATTGAGAATGTCACCTTTAGAAATTCCATAACTGACTCGACCAGACGTTTTTATTAAATGATATAAATCCTGATCTGGGGTAATGGCTTCTGTACGTGGCAAGGTCGCCAAATTCAAAGGTTGAATATAAAACTGTAGTCCATTTTCTGCAGTAAATGCACCTGATTCTGGCACATCTCCAGACTGAAGTCCTGAATTGACTGTGCAACTCGCAAGTGAGAGTGTTAATAACAAGCCAACAATGCTCGTCATTACAAAGCGCTTGCGTACAGAAATGATGTATTTATAAACCATAACAGTTACTCATATTTATAATATTGCATAAAATCGAAGCCGCTCACTATGATAAGTATATTCACTAAAAAGAATGTATATATCAAATATACACTCAAACTATACACAACGCAATATTTATAAATCCTCATATAGTTACGTCTAATTATTTTATATTTTTAATACAGCCCTTTTACAACAATGCCTAACCAATTTATTTAGAAGTAGACACAACTGGTAGGATAAAATAGTGAGCAGATAGCAAAGAATACAAGTAAGAATTCTGTGACTTTTAAAAATTGATGTCGCACTTTATATTCAACCGATAATTTAGTATCAATTAAACAAGGCTATTTTTTATAAAAATATAATTCTCGATATAGTTGAGCCGATATCTGGTTGAAATAGCTGTATATAATTAATAAACTTTTATTCAATTTTATTTTCATAACAACAACTTATATAATTAGTAACAACAGGTTTGCGTGCTAAAGCCATCAAAATAGCGTAGAATAGTCAATCCAAAAAATTTTACATTGAGAAATGTAAACCCACCGACTCAAGGTTATGATTATGAAAGACGAAAAATTACAGAAAGCCCTCGCCCGCATGGGACTTGGTTCACGCCGTCAGATGGAAGAAGTCATCAAAGCTGGTCGCGTCACTGTCAATAACGGACCTGCAACTATTGGTGATCGTGTTGAGCAAGGCGATGAGATTCGCGTTGATGGCCGTCAGATTAAATACACCTCTGAAAACGAGAAGCGTCGCCGTGTTATCGCTTATTACAAACCTGAAGGCGAAGTTTGTTCTGCTAAAGATCCAGAAGGTCGCCCAACCGTTTTTGAGCGTTTGCCAAAGCTGACTCATGATCGCTGGGTCATGGTCGGACGCTTGGACATCAACTCAACGGGGCTGTTATTGTTTACCAATGATGGTGAAATGGCGCATCGCTTGATGCATCCATCTGGTGAAGTCACTCGTGAATATGCGGTACGTGTATTGGGTGAAGTGACACCTGAGATTGCCCGTGCATTAACGGCTGGCGTCATGCTAGAAGATGGCCTTGCAAAGTTTGAAGATATCAAAGACGGTGGCGGTGAAGGCGTCAACAAATGGTATCACGTCCAGCTAAAAGAAGGCCGTAACCGTGAAGTACGTCGCTTGTTTGAATCACAAGGCCTAAAAGTAAGCCGTCTACTACGCACGCGCTACGGTACGATTGCCCTACCAAAAGAGTTACGTACTGGTCGTTTCTTAGAACTCGACAGAAAAGACATCAATACCTTGACTGATTTAGTAAGCTTGCGTCCTCGTTATGGTACGGGTCTGCATGGCGCAGCGAAAGAGAAGCAAGAGCGTATCAGAAGCAAGCCGCTTAAAGCGCGTCGCGCTACTGACAGTCGTAGTGATACCCGCAGTGGTAGCGACAATCGCAACAGCAGCGCAAAACCTAAAAGTAGTGCTAGTCCTGCCAGCCGTGGTACGCGTAATACCCGTGACCGCAACGATAAACGCTAGGTAATACCAAACTCAAAAAGTGCGATTAGCTGTGTCAAACTCGTTTAGTCTACCATTCGTAGTACTTGCACTCGGTTTCCTTGCTACTCTAATTTTTGTGAATGGCATGACAGTGACTTTAGAGCTTTAAATTCATAGTTTCAAAGCTATAGGTTTAAAGTGACGCATAAAAAAAGCTGCCAGTGATTATTCATCATTGGCAGCTTTTTTTGTATCATTTATAGTAAGTCGTTATAAATCTAATGACGTAGACTTAGCTATCATGACTGTTGATATAGTTTTTCATGACTCGCAATTCCTGCAACTGCTGCGTATCCATTTGCGCCAGTAACTTATCTAAACGCTGCTCAATATTATTTAACACGCTCTGTAATAACTCATTGGCTTCTATTTTCTTTTCGTCATTCCTATTGTTAGCACTTATATTTGTTAAATGGTAATGACTGGCTAACATTTCTGGAAGCCGAGTATGCAGCATCTTATTCAATACAAACTGCTCTTCTGTTATGGCAGGCGTCTTATGCTGAGCTTTTAGTGATTTCTGATACGCTTGATAGTGATTCACTCTTTCATCAATACGTTGCAGTTGGTACAATTGACGCTCTGGCAGATTTTGCAGATGTCTCTTATTTAAACTTAGTTGCTGCCAACTGAGTTTGGATAATGATAGAGGAGCATCATAATCCTGATAGACAAGCACACCTGGCTTAATACCGACAGCTTTGTGGAAAGCTTGCCAGCCTTTTTTACCCAAATAAAAGGTAGTGACTGTCGTTACAATGCCAATGCCTATTAAGATGCTCATATACACTTACTCTTCATTCTATCCTTTAATCATAAAACCCTGCATTTATAGTTTAATGTCTTCAGCACTTACATTGGTAGCCGTTGGGCTTTCAATCGCTTGAATACTTACATCACTGCTCACATCACTGCTGGCACTACTGACATTGCTATCGAGCTTTCGAATCTCCGTATTACCAGTAGGATTGTCAAAGCGTTTTTGTAAATAGCGATTGGTCGCGAGCAGTTTTTGTCCATCTTGATGATAGGAGGCATTGAGCAGATCATCGAACTGCGTATTAATCGTACTTAGTACATCTAGCAGCGCCTCTTTACCAGTGACGTTAGAGTGCTTAATTTTGGTCGTATCAGCGAGTGCACCGTCCTTACCATCTAAGTCGTGCAAGCGGCGATAGTCCGCCACGGCAAGTGGCACATGCCTGTCCATTAAATTTTGAATCATGATATACGTTTCGGTGACGGTATCTTTATCATCAATCTTTCCATCATTATTGGTATCACCATAAATGACACGCAGCTTCTCACCTTTTTCATTGATTTGCTCAAGAGCTGTTTTAACTTCCACAGGTAGACTCTTTTCAGGGATATAACCCAACTGCGGCATCGCTTTATATTCAAGCATTTTGGGCGCGGTGAATTTTTTGATACCACGATACCCTAGGTATAACCCAGCGACTGGCAACAGCCCATACAAAACAAACATGACAAACATCGCAGTAACTTGGGTCATTAGACTGTCCTTATTATTTAGTAGAATTTTGTGGCAAGCTTATTATTATTTTTGATAAGTCTTGATGCTTAGGCCTTTCATATTTTTATGAGTTGCTATTATTAAACAAAAAAATAAGGCTTTATTAAAGCCCTATATTGTTATGCATCATAGTGAGTCGATTGGATTTAATGGCACTTAGCTATCTTAAGTTGACAATGATCATTTAAGCCATTGTTAACTAACTTTTCGTGCGGCTTTTGACATAACGATGCGTTGAGGCCAGACGATTCATTACCGTTTGATGCAGCTCATCTAGCAACTCATCAAGCTCATAATCAATCTCAAGAAACAAATCGGTCAGCATATCCCCTGCAGTCATCTTGCCTTGTACCATATTGTTTTTGGTACGATGTGGGCTGAACCGTTGTAGTTGCTCATAATGATGCAGCGCTTCTGGAATACTCTCAGACACCAGCTTATCGATGACGAACTGACGCTCATTATGTTGCTGCTGTTGCTGCTCGTTGAGCTCGCTGCTCCATTCACGGTAACGCTTCAATTTACCATTAATTCGATCTAGAATTGCGACAGCCTCAATAGGCATGGCATTTAGGGTGGCTTCATCGACCACATCAACAAGCTCAGTCATAATCGGACAGCGTCCATGTTTGAGATACCACAAAGTATCTGGGTCAAAAGGAGGTCTATTGGTCGGGCGCATTTGGGCACGATTGGACAAATAGCGATCGGTCAAGGGCGTCGGCGTTCGAATATCACTCACTTGTGCTAATGCATCACGAATACGACCTGCACGCTCAGGTGGCGTAAGCACAGAGCGCTGACTGATAGCTTGATCGTTTTCATCATTGCTACCCTCCATCTCTATATCTTGACTGACACTCATCTGTTGAGCATTTTTAGCCGCTTGTGTTGGCAGGTCTTCTTGAGCTTGCCCAAATGACTTTAGCATTCTTGTCAAACTTACCACCATGACCTACTTTGCCTCTCGTTCCGTGCACTCGTATTGTGCAAGTATTGCATATATTGATTCAATGACGTATCTTAACAGCTTTTTTTGGCACTGCCAGTAAGCAAAGTGTCAATATTCCGACACCCTAAAAACATCTACTCTCTAAATGATAAGCACTTTACTATGAACGCGACCGATTATACCTCTGGCTTTTTGCTTGGGCTATCGCTTATCTTAGCAATTGGATCACAAAATGCTTTTGTACTTAAACAAGGCATCAAACGTGAACACATCTTTTTTATCTGCTTATTCTGTGCCATTAGCGATGCGTTGTTAATCTCAGCGGGCGTTGCTGGTTTTGGTGCTGTAACCGCTCGTTATCCACATGCAGTAGATATTGCCAGATTCGCAGGTGCGTTGTTTTTGCTCGTTTACGGTTTGCAAAGTTTATATGCTAGTGTTCGACGCTCACATGCGTTAACTGTCGATGGTCAAGCCGTTACCAGCTTGAAAAAAGCACTGTTGCTGTGTTTTGGCTTTACCTGGCTCAACCCGCACGTCTATCTAGATACATTGGTGCTCGTCGGCATGGTTTCAACGGGTGCTAGTAGCAAATTGGCCTTTGGTGTGGGTGCTGTCAGTGCTTCGTTCTTTTTCTTTTTTGCTTTGGGTTATGCTGCACGATTGCTTAGACCGTTATTTTCCAAACCAAAGGCATGGAATATACTTGACGGATTGGTGGGCATACTGATGCTGTACTTGGCTTGGCACTTGTATAATAGTTAATATATCGTCAATCCTCTATAGGTTGGATACCGTGTCAGTCTCGCTTAGTCTACTAATTATAGTACTTTCACTCGCCTTCCTTGTATCCACATTATATTAAACCGACTATAGTAGCTAAAAATACCGTTCACAAAAAAGCCAAATACATCTAAACGTATTTGGCTTTTTATTTTTTATATCAGATGCTTTTAATAGCAACTAATTTTTTACGGCCCCTACTCTTTGTAGCAGCGACTATCTATGATGCTTTCTTGCGCTTTTTAGGCTTAACAAGCGTTAAGTTCAAAAAGTGCTCAAGCGAGTCATCAAGGACATCTAGCCAAGGCTCTGGTAATTCGGGTGATAGCGTACCCGTCAATGTTGAACGATAGCCTTTTTCTCTAAAAGTCATGATATTGTCGGTCTTATCTTTTTGCCATTCTTTTAGGATTTCACCCTGCTTCTCTACTGCAAACTCTGGATAATCTGTCGCATTGGTTAAATCACGAATATAAGCGGCTTGGAAGTCAATTGAGTCGCTGACCGTGACACACTTAGCATACGTTGCTAACCATTCTTTTTCGTCGGCCTCACGAGTCGCCAAATCAGGCAGCTCGATATCATCCATGATGACATCACGTGCATACCACGCTTGAGCATCAAACATGTTAAAGGTGAAATACTGATCATGCATGCCTAAGTAAATGAGCTTTGGATTGGGCTGCCAAAAAGTCCCTTTGTATAGATTGGCTGGATATAAGCAATTATGTGTCTGCAAGCGTAGCTCATCCGGCATAAACGGGAAATGGAACAGGTAACCTGTGCACATAATGATTGCGTCAAATTTTTGGCTAGTACCATCGGCAAAATGCGCCACGTCATCTTCAAAGTGGGTGACAAGCGGCACTTCTTTGATACCCTCTGGCCAGTCATAACCCAGTGCTTGTGTGCGATAGCTAATGGTTACTGATTTGGTGCCATACTTATAACACTGTGTACCAATATCTTCAGCTGAATAACTACTGCCAATGAGCAAGATATCTTCATCTTTGAACTCTAATGCATCACGGAAATCATGAGCATGCAGGATACGACCTGGAAAAGTTTCTAAACCTTCAAAATATGGCATATTTGGTGTTGAAAAGTGACCCGTCGCTACCACGACATAATCAAATTCTTCGACTTCTTGCTCATTGGTTTTATGGTTCATGACTGTCACAGTAAATTTCTGCGTGTCATCGTCGAATGAGACCCAACGTACTGGGCATTCAAAGCGGATATACTTTTGGATGTCTTGCTTGTCGATACGGCCCATGATGTAGTCTTTTAGGACTTCACGTGGCGGATATGAAGGGATGGCATCACCAAAGTGCTCATCGAATGAATAATCAGCAAACTCTAAGCATTCTTTTGGGCCATTCGACCACAAATAACGATACATACTGCCGTGAACGGGTTCACCGTTTCTATCCAAACCAGTACGCCAGCTATAATTCCACATACCACCGATAGCATTTTGCTTTTCATAACAAACTATCTCAGGTAAGTCGGTTGCACCAGCCAATCGTGCTGCTTCAAAAGCGCGTAATTGTGCTAGACCACTTGGACCTGCCCCTAAAATAGCAATTCTTTTATTACTCAAGTTTAACTCCTATAATATTAGTTGTTCCTCCACTGTAACATATTTTTATAGGTAGCATTTTTTCGGATACTTTTGGTGATTGATAACATTATTTTAGACATAGCTATTCTATAAAAATCGCTTTTAGCCATTTTTATAGAATATTTATAATTTTGGGGCGTTTTAAAGGTTTTTTAGCTAATAGTAGAAGTAAGATATAAGCTTTCTTTACAACCTAAAAATTGAGGGGTAACTCTAAATAAAATAAACAAAGGTACAGGCAATCAATTTTTTCGTTAAACTAAAGCAGGAAACAGCGTGCGTAGGCCATTAACGATGATTTCAATAGAAACTGCCGCCAACAACATGCCCATGATTCTGCTCATAATGTTCAGACCCGTATCACCCAATAAACGGCTAATACGACCTGCTGCCATCAATGCCAAATAACAAAACAAACTGATCAACAACCCAGCTATTAATATGGCCGATACTTGTAGTACACCAGAAACTTGTGAAGAATAAATAATCACCGTTGAGATACCGCCCGGTCCAATCATCATTGGAATAGCGAGTGGAACGACAGCAGCTGCCATTGAGACTGGCGAATCTTGTACATGATCGACATCGAAGTTTTCTTGATCAGGCTTAACAGGATTACCATCGCCATTCATCATATTCAGGGCAATCAAAAATACCAAAATACCACCTGCCAACTGAAACGAGCCAATTGAGATACCAAGCGCTTTTAGTAGCGTCTCACCTGCGACCGTAAAAAAGCTGATGGTGATAAAAATCGTCAAACAAGCCACACGCGCGACTTTACGTCGATTATTCATTGAATAACCGCGGGTCAAATCCAAAAATAACGTCAAAGCGCTAAAGGGATTAATCAACACCATAAAGGCTAAGATTATCTTAATGATTTCAGTATTCACTGAGCGCTCGCTTGTCTATTGATACAACTGCTGAAAAAAGCAAGGCCATCGTGCGAGTGCAACGATGACCCCATATCTAACTAAAACAATATCTGACTAAAAATAGCATTGTAGCTTGTATTGTAACATAGGCAGATAAGCTAATAAAATCATTAACTTTGCTTAAGGCGTGTCCTCAATTCGAATCATAACTGTTAAATGGGTTAAAAATGAAGATATGCCCTAATTCCTCTGTACCATCTCATTAAAAAAGTTAAGTGCAGAGCAACGCTTCTAATCAGCTTTATACATAAGATAAATAGATTTTTTACCATGAAAATTCAGTCGCCAACCTATGCGCTAAAATCCAAACCAATATCCAATGCAGTGGTACTGTGAGTTAAATACCCCATCGCAATAAAGTCCACCCCTGTCTTGGCGGCGGCTTCCACGGTCGCAGGAGTAATACCTCCTGAAGCTTCTGTTCTGGCGCGACCCTTACACATGGCTACTGCCTTTGATAACACGTCAGGGGACATATTGTCCAAAAGCACCAAACTCACACCAGCATCCAACGCTTGCTCTAGCTGCTCCAAAGTATCCACTTCCACTTCTACTGGAATCAGATGACCAGCAAAATCTTGGGCTTGTTGAATGGCCGTTTTTATATCACCAGCGATAGCAATATGATTGTCTTTGATTAAAATAGCATCATCCAACCCTAGACGATGATTGCGCCCGCCGCCGCAGCGTACTGCGTATTTTTGTACAATACGCAAGCCTGGTATGGTTTTACGTGTACAAGTAATTTGCGCAGGATATTGCGCCACACTGTCTACAATTTTTCTGGTATCTGTAGCAATGCCACTGAGGTGCGTCATAAAATTAAGCGCAGTGCGTTCGGCTGTCAATAGATGACGTGCATTCCCGCTGACACTGGCCAATACTGTGCCCGCTTCAACCAATTCACCATCATCTACTTGAGCGATAAACTCAATCTGAGCATCAACCAAAGCAAATGATAAACGCGCCAAGTCCATACCGCATATCACGCCTGCTTGCCGCGCCTTAATCTCTAGTTTTGCTTGCAGATCAGCAGGGATAGTCGCTTGAGACGTCACATCACCACGTCTGCCCAAGTCTTCAGTCAAGGCAGTTTCTACCAAAGGTCTTAACAACACTTCATCCAATGCAGGTTCTTTTTTAACAGTCATTTGTCACCCCTATATACGCATTATATTGATATCGGTTCAATTTAATTAAACTCAAAATGAGCATAAATATAGCGTAAAGTTGACAGTACCGCAAGGAAATGAAGTATTTCATGCAATGGCTAAACGCGGATAGTCATAAAAACGTGAGAGCATTTACCGCTTATTTAAACCTATTTACGTTTAGGCAATTTGCTATCCATCAATAAACTTTGCAATTCGATATCGTGGCAAAAGCGATAAAGCTTGGCAGGACGACCACGCTGGGCACTACTACTCTGCCCTGTTTCTGTCACTAAGTTTTGTGAATCTAGCAGACGGCGAAAATTTTGCTTGTGCAAGCGCACGCCTGAGAGCGCTTCTACACTCTGCTGCAGCTGCGACAACGTAAAGACATCTGGCATCAGACCAAAGATAAGCGGTCGGTATTCAATCTTGGCGCGCAGTCTTGAGATCGCTGTCGCAATGACGCGGCGATGATCATAGTACATCGGTGTACCTATGATCTGTGCCCAATGCTTTGGCAATTTTTGCGGCTGATAGTTAGATGATTCTGGAATCAGTCCTGCTTCATAAAGCATCTCATAGCGCAGTAATACATGCTCTGAGACCCAGTCATAACCGTTAGTAGTGCTTGATTGATGATAGGTATTTTTATCTTGAACCGAGTCTAAAACCTCAGTATCTACACCCCAACATAAATGAATACGCTGACGACGACGGCGCTGCTGAGCAATTGAGTCTGGCACACTATTTGCCCAGTCCAATAATGCCGGCACAATAAAATCCATAATGATAGCTGGCATACCATCTAGGTGATTTTCCCATGGAAAATAATCGTACCAATCTCGCCATAGGGCTTTGCTTTGGAGCACCTGCATTTGCGTCTCTTGCACCAAGCCCAAGTAGCTTACGTAAACCAATGCATGGCCATCAATATTACGCCTATTGGTATCAACAAAGGTATATAACTGTTCCAAATAGCCAAGTGGTTGCTGCGTCTGTTCCTCAACCCATTGGCGCACACCAGCTTGCAGTGAGCGATGTAATGGCATGAGTGGTCCATTGGGCAATAACTTGCCTTGATCAACTGTTAAAACCCGGGCGGTATGATCCGTAATCGCAACCAAAACTGCAACAACCTCAGTAGTACCGCTACCCTGCTGATGCGCATGTGAATAAGACAACGTCATGATGTTAGTAATTACCTTTTAACTTTGAGCGTGCAATAAGAAAGCCATTACACTTGTTATTTGTAGTACGAATCAGTATAGCTTGAATCTAAAAATATCATAGTCTACCGATGTAAATATAAGCAGCTGAATGCAAAAGTGACAGAGCATATTTTGCATAAATACCTACTGTACGGAAAGTAGAATATAAAAAACCACTTGTATTTATGCTCAAAATGAGCATAATAAAAGCTCGTTTACTTTAAAGCTGTATTTAGGCGACTTTTATTACTCCTCAAAATAAGAACAGCAAGCAAAACGATCGTCCGTACTACGCCTAGTAGACTGAACAAGTTTAATACGGCTAATCATATTTTTGAGGTTGGTATCATTTTTAGCGACATATAACGTGTCGTTATCGCACACAAGGTTTGCACTTATGAAAACTTATCCCTATGACGCACCCATCATGAGCAATGACAACCGCATTGCGACTAAAATGAATATCGAGTATGCCAAAGCTAAGATGCCAGCGGATCTGCCGCGTTCAGAACGTATCGTGGTTGAAGAAAATATTAAGCAATTATTGAAAGGTAATAATGCCGTACTGGTCGCGCATTATTATGTCGATCCTTTTATTCAGGATTTGGCATTGGCGACTGGTGGCTGTGTTGGCGATTCTCTTGAGATGGCACGCTTTGGTCAAGCACATAGTGCACAGACATTGGTGGTCGCAGGCGTACGCTTCATGGGTGAATCGGCAAAAATATTGAGCATGGAAAAAACCGTACTGATGCCAGACTTAGAAGCCGAGTGTTCGCTTGATTTGGGCTGCCCTGCTGATGAGTTTTCAGCCTTTTGTGATGCCCATCCTGAGCGTACCGTGGTGGTGTATGCCAATACCAGCGCCGCGGTCAAAGCACGTGCAGACTGGGTAGTGACCTCGTCCGTTGGTATCGACATCGTCCGACACTTACATGCTCAAGGTGAAGCTATCATTTGGGGACCTGACCGTCATTTGGGTAAATACATCGCGCGCGAGACTGGTGCAGATATGTTGCTTTGGCAAGGGTCTTGCCTCGTACATAATGAATTTAAGGCAACCGAACTGCTGCAGCTGAAAGATGAGTACCCAGACGCCAAGGTCTTGGTACATCCTGAATCACCTGATAGCGTCGTTGAGCTGGCAGATGTGGTCGGCTCAACCAGCAAACTATTACAGTCAACCTATGAGATGGATGCAGATACCTTTATCGTCGCTACCGATTTGGGCATATTACACGAGATGCAAAAGCGCTCGCCCACCAAGCGATTTTTGGCAGCGCCTACCGCTGGTGAAAGTGCCAGTTGCAAGAGCTGTGCGTTTTGCCCTTGGATGGCAATGAATGGTCTAAAAGGTATCGAACAGTGTTTAACGCAGTTTAGCGGTGAAGTATTGATGACACTAGAGCTAGCAACAGCTGCCAAAAAACCTTTACAACGCATGCTTGATTTTGCTGAATCACAAAAACAACGTGTGGCCGCCAGTGGCGATATCGTAAAAGACCGTAAACTGTTCGCTAACGTTGGGGCTGCCTAGTATGAGCGCGGATAATGTCAGGCGAACAGACGTACTTATTATCGGTGCAGGATTGGCCGGTTTAAGTACTGCGCTATCACTACCAAAATCGCTAAGTATCATGGTACTGAGTAAAGCCGCTTTGGAGGTTTGCTCAAGCCATTACGCGCAAGGTGGTATCGCTGCAAGTTTGGACAAAAACGACTCCGTGACCGACCATGTCGCTGATACCTTAATCGCAGGCGCAGGGTTATGCGACGCCAATAATACGACGGAGATACTAAGTGAAGGACAGCAGGCCATACAGTGGCTATGCGAACAAGGTGTCCCTTTTACTCAGAACACACAACAAGATACGAAGCAAAAAACTTTAACTGATTTAAATAGTACTGATTTGAATACTAGTGACTTAGAAATTAGCAACTTACACCTTACCAAAGAAGGTGGCCATGGCTGCAGGCGAGTGGCCCATGCTGATGACGCAACGGGTCGGCACGTGATGGAAGCTTTAATTATAAAGGCACATGCTGCAAGTAATATCACGATATTACCGTATCATGAAGCGTTAAGTTTGCTGAAAGGCAATAGAGACAACCATTGCCAAGGTGCACGCGTTTTTGACCACAAGAGTCATCGTCAACTCACTGTTTATAGTCGCGCAGTCGTACTGGCCAGTGGCGGTTTAGGACAGCTTTTTCAACGTGCCAGCGCGCCCAATGTTTGTGTCGGTGACGGCGTCATGATGGCTTGGCAAGCGGGTTGCCGTTTGGCAAATTTAGAATTCATTCAATTTCATCCTACGGGCTTAGCATTAGATGACAGCAGCTTTTTGATATCTGAAGCGTTACGCGGTGAAGGTGGACGGCTGTACTGTCCGCAGACAGGTCGACGATTTATGCTAGACGTTGATGAGCGTGCTGAATTGGCACCCAGAGACATCGTTGCACGAGCGATCGCTGAGCAGATTAATGTAAATGGTCTTGGCTACGTACATCTTGATGTCAGTCATCTACCAGCGCCATTTTTACAAGAGCATTTTCCGCAAATTTATCAGACGTTGCTAACGCTTGGTATTGATATTACGACGGATCCGATACCAGTCGCCCCTACCGCCCACTATAGTTGTGGGGGGGTCGTCACATCTGTGAACGGTATGACGGATATAGTGGGTCTTTATGCAGCAGGTGAAGTTGCTTATACAGGGCTACATGGAGCCAATCGCTTAGCAAGTAATTCATTATTGGAGTGTGTGGTGGTTGGTCGCAATATCGCTGCTGACTTGCCTCGTTATTTGACAGAAATAGAAGTATTAGATGCAGAGCTACATACATCGGCGTATCGTCATAATTTGAATGTAAGTGCCAATGACATTTGGAAAACACCCATACTGAAGAACACCCAAACTATTACTCTGCCATATTTTACATCGTCGACATCAAATTTATACGATTATCATGAAGCCAGTAAGCACTGCCATTCTGATGCTGACATGACAGAAATTATTATAAAACTAAAAGCCTTGATGACCGCCAACATGGGCATTACACGTAGTGCTAAAGAGTTAGAGGAAGCGCTTAAACAAATACAAAAATGGCAGAAATGGTTGAAAAAACCTGAGTTAAGTTCACTTAATAGTAATGATAGTGATAGCAACATCAATCGCAAAAATAGCGCTGTTAGCATTGATGAGCTTACACATTTACAGTTAGAAAGACAGTTACAATTAGCGACATTGATTGTACAGTCTGCCTATCAGCGCATTGAAAGTCGTGGTGGGCATTATAGAACAGACTATCCAAATCTAGCCGTCACACCTCAGACGAGTGTGATTAATCCATTATTAGACACGAGAGAAGGTAGTATTGACTGGCTCATTCAGCCTATAATTGTTCATTCAGGAGCTAGAGCAATAAAAGCGACGACTGCCACATAAAAGCAGCAGTCAATTTGCATTCTAGTCATTCTTAAAGTGGTTGATGACTGCTTTTTATATCTCTCAAAGTGTCAAAAACATGTCTACTGATACGCTGTTTGTTATCGGACTTATGACGGTAGTAAGTTTGGTTTGGGGCATACTGGCTATCCCTCGTCTACGTACTCGCTTGCCTAAGATTTATCTGATTGCACGCTCTTGGTGGCTCATGCTAGTGGCGCTGTGCGTATGCTATGTTATCGCCAAAATAGATAATAGTCAGCATGGTTATCCTTATCAATGGGTACTCATTGCGTTTTTTATGTTAATCGGGCTACGCGGCTGCTATGAGATTAAACGCGTATGGAGCATATATGACAAAGCAGGGCTGATTAGCAAGCTCCAAGCACGCGGGCTACAACCAAAAATCATATCTGATAAACCAAAATCAGTACTGATACACTCCTATACGCGTCTCAATCTATTGGACATCATATTTAGTAGCGCCTTTATCTCTCTGATTCTAAGCCTTATCGTATTGCAGCAATTGACATGGCAGCGTGAGCAATATGGTATTTTACTTTTTGTATTCTTCGCCAGCCAGTTCAACGATATTGCCCAATATTTATGTGGGCGACTACTGGGACGCAAACTGTTTAAGCGAGGTCTCGCCCCGACTATTAGCCCAAATAAAAGCATTGAAGGCGCGGTCTTTGGCAGTTTTTTTGCAGCGATGTTGGCAGCAGTACTAGGTCACTGGCTCACGCCTTTCAGCGGGTGGCTTTGTTTATTAGCCGCTTATGGTTTGGCGGTGAGCGGTATCTTTGGAGATTTATTAGAGTCAGCATTTAAGCGTCAACATGGCATAAAAGACACTGGAACGATGCTCGCTGGACATGGCGGCGTATTAGATCGGATAGACAGCTTACTGATTGGAGTACCAATATTCACCCTGCTCTACTGGCTCTTTGGCTGAGCTGACCATTTTTGATTAAAACAGTTCTTGGTTAAGAAGGCTTGTCTAGCTTACCGCGCAATATTAGGTTGAGTAAGGGTTTAGGTAAATGGTTCAAGACCCTCGTGATATAGCGCATTGAGCGTGGGAATATTGCCAGTTCTATATCATCGTCAATCGCTTGCATAACCTGATCAACCGCTGTTTGCGTGCTCATGATAAAGGGCTTATGACTGGCATCACCGTCATTTAAGTCGCGCAATGCTTGGGTATCAATATAGCCTGAGGCAATGCACGTCACTTGGATATTATAAGGCGCAAGTGCTGCTCGATAAGCGCTAGCAGCCGCAATCATCGCGCGCTTACTTTTCGCATAAAGGCTGGCATACGGATAATCCATCGTGCCAGCGATAGAGGCGATACAGATGAGGCTTGGTCTACAGTCTTTGGCAAAGTCCAGTGACTGATGTTGCTGCTTTAACTGCACACTTGCCCATCTAAAAACCTGCTCAAATGCCTGCAAGTTAATCGCTAACATTTTATCACTGTCTGCTTGACTCAGATGTTGGACACGCTCATTGGTGTAACTACCCGCACTATATATGAGCCTTTGAAAGCTTGTAGCTGACAATTCATCTAATAGACTCTGTGTTTGGATAACATCCGTTAAGTCGCACACATAAGTCACGACGGTAGGATGCTGGTTATTAATGTCGGCTATCTTTGCCTCGTTACTTCCAATAATGCTCACCTGCCAGCCAAGCTGCAAATGATGCAAAGCCAATGCCAAGCCAAGACCACTCGTACCACCAACGACAATAATATGCGGCGTATGATTTTCGGCGGTATCTTCTACGAGAATTTTCATAAATTATGCTGCTGTATATAGTCGGCCGTGCGCTGGTAGCCATATTGCCATTGCGCCTGCATTTGCTGCACAAAGCCGTCGTAATTACTGTGTATCAGCTCAACAATCATTTGTTTTATATTAAAACGCTTTTGCACATTTTGGCCCGCTAACTGCTGCTCATTATCGGCAAATGGTAGCCAGTGTAGCCGATGTTTTTCGCTAGCAGTATTAGTGTGCGACGACACTTCCATCGGTTGATAACCGTGTACTGCTGCCAGTCGCTCATTAGGATCAAAACCAAAAACACGCTGAATCGCGGGAGCAGCCAGCCATGAGTCATAACCTGCCTTAGTCTCTGCAAATACGCTATCACCCAACTGACATGCTAGCTCAATAGGTGTGAGATTAATAACCCCACCTAAGCACCAGCCAAGCTCTGCGATATACGTGGGCGGTAAATAATACATGTCTGCCATAGAAGCACGAACCACTGGTGCAAAATCCCATTGTGTTTCTACCTTTACAGACGGATGTATCCGCTCACTGGCAAAGGCGTGCGCAGAAGATCTCATTTCCTCGTCGGTCAGACTTGATACAGAATGCTCAAAGCGTGGCGGTGCAAATAATAATTCTTGTAGCTTTAATTGTTCATTATATAAACCATCAACAGGCGCTTGATACAGTCGGCTGGCAATGATGGCTATCTCAGGCGTATTAGCGTTAGACCGACGACTGCCATTTTCGCTAGATGCAAAGCTAGATAGCTCATCGAGCCATTGCCCTTCATTATCGACCCGAAACATCGCCAGCTGCTGTAACTCATCTAAGAGTCGCGCATAGCTGTCTGTATGTCGATGCCGTTGTGCTTTAGACGCTTGACGTGATAAGGATAAACCCAAACGCTTGAGTGCATGAGTCATATAACGCATTTTTAAACGCCTATTAGCTTCATCTGGTGAAACATGCCTAATTGCAGCAATAACACGAGACAATTCGCGACTGCACATCAGCGCTTGCAAGTCCCTAGGGTCAGGCGCTAGGTTGACCAAATAAGCGGATAAGCTCCCGCCGCAAGTACCAATGATCATATCTGGCGTCAAATCATGTGCAACTAATGCTGCATAGCTGCCTAAGTAATAGCCAAAACGCGAGCCTCCTCCTGAAAAAAGCTGGACACGCTCATAAGGCTTAGTAGGTTTATTATTCATTTATTACTTATCATTGATTGGTGCCGTTTTGATCGCCAATGACACGGTAAAGATACCAAAGCGGTCGATACGCATGGCAACCTTTTTAAAGCCCGCACGTTCAATCAATTGATCCATCTCGGCTTGTGAGCGACAACGCATCACCCAACTGCTGCCACGGTGGTTGTTCAACGTTTTACTGATAAACTCTTGCTCAGGATGCCACGGTTGGTTGGTGTAAATTAGATAACCATCCGCTTTTAAACTATCATAAATACCTGCCAATGCCGTTTCGGGTAGTGTATTGTCAGAAAACAACTCAAACACGCCTGAGCTAATGGCCACATCAAATTTTGTGTTATCAGAATCAGGATAACTTACCACGTCAAACGCATCTTTTTGACAAGCAATGACTCGATCAGAAATCGCTAACTGCTCCGCTTTTGCTTGTAGTGCTTTGATATTATGCATCTCATAATCTCGTAGCTCTGCCTGCAAATCGGTAAACGCTGTCAACAGATCAAACGCATAAAAACCATGGCCACTGGCAATATCTAATAGTTTTGGTTGATATGGTTTGACGCTACTTTGGTTTTTATCTTCGATATCTGCGAGTGCTAAACGTGCCAGCTCTAATATATGCTCACGGCGAATACGAATACCTTGCCAGCCGATATTGTTCAAATAAAATTTATCGATTGCGTGACCAAATTTATTCTGACCGCTAGGCTGATTATAGTAAACGTGATCCAGCGAATGACCCGAGTCAAATCCATGCTCAAGCCCTGTCGCAATCGCATCGCTCACATGACCGAACTTTTGCATCGCAAAACGGGTAATCGCAAAACTTGGATTAAATGGCTTAATCGCTAAGCGGTCTACCTTATCTTTACTCGCGCTATTCAAATGAGCGGTACTCAGATCAGGCGCTTGTACTGGCGCGGCAAAGACCTGCTCAGCAAAATCTATGCAGTCGGCAAACACATCAGCCTTATTGGTCTCGTGGAAAATCGCATGATAACTGTCTGGGTACAACTGCCAGCGTTTGGTAGGTGTATTAATCGCTTCATAAAACGTGCGTTCAGCCTGCTTATCGACCACATAATCTTTGCCCGCGCATAAGACAAACGTCGGTACAGTGATAGCCCCTGCATCGTCGAGCAAACGCTGACCCGTCGCATGGGTATCGATGAGTAAGTCGGTTGAAATACTATTCGATATCAATGGATCAGCATTATAAGCTTGCTGCGCGTCCTTATCATGAGTCAATACTTGCGCTTTGACATAGCTACTAACACGCGACATCAGACCTAACGTACGTGCTACCTTCAATGACGGTATCGCAAAAGGCAGATATAAGCGAATACTTAGCGCAGGCGTGCCCAATATCATCCCGCGAATACTGGGCGCATAATCATGCACCCATGCTGCTGCCAGTACCGCACCGATACTACTGGCGACGATTAAGGTATCTTCAATAGCAATGCCTGTCTGCCCAATAACCAATTGCACAAAACCGTCTAAATCTCGTTCTAGCTCGGTAACACTCTCGGCATGGTCTTTGATACCACCCGAGCGCCCATTGCCACGTGCATCCCAAGCAAAAACTTGATAGCCAGCTTTTGCAAACTGCTCTCCTAACTCTGCTAATCGACCCGAATGCTCGTGTCCACGATGTAACAGAATAACTTGGCGTAACGGCTGATTGGCTTTTTGCACGTCCTCTAAAGGCATCGTTAACCAATAGCGATAATAAATAGCAGTGCTGTCATAAGCGTTGTAGCAACTTTCACCACCAATAATTTTTGCTAAAGACTGCTCAAAACTAACGCTAGCCTGTTCTTTTAATTTTTGACTATTAACAGTGGTGGTTGGCATTTCTTTGAACTCCAATGGGCGAGCGTTATCAATAGAATTATTTGGCAAAACAGTAGTAAGAGATAGCGAGTTGTTTGTTGACTCACACGTTACTGCTCGAAGTGCTGGTGGCTGATGCATCAAATATAGATTTGCCATATAACGTAAGCGGTTTAGGCAAGTTTTTAATAGTAGTACTTCGGTCAATATGAATAGCGGTGTGATGCTGAGATGAGCGCGCGATAACGGTACCTTGCTACCCATAAAAGCCCCAAGCACGCCTAGTATTAAAGCGCGATCACTTTTGCCTAAAGGCCCTTGGTTAGCACGAACCCCTAGTAAAGTATTGCTGGCGATACCGAGTAGCTCACTACTAACACTCAACGCTACAATACTGCTGACATGCCGCTGAGTGGTTAGCGACTTACTCGTGAGAGTTTGTCGTTCAGAATTAATTCGTAAATCATGTTTAGCGACATGCGGAGCCAAACTGGCAATGAGCGCCGTATCAGCAACAATATCACCTATTTCATTGAGCACTGCACCCAATCTAGAGGCCTGGCCATGCTCACGCGCCATCATGCCGTCGATGGCATTGAGTGCCATACGTACAAACAGTGATGAAGGCAGTAGAAGCCATAACGCTTGCTGCTCAATCGCAGGCTTAGCAATCACGTAAGCCGTACCCACACTCAATAATACTGCGGATACAGTGACTTGATTGGCAGTGATGTTCTTTGCGACCAACGCATTACTCAGCGGTCGCAGCTGATCTTGAAATTTAGGCTTGAGCTGATATAGCGACATAATGCCAACCACGTATTTTCGGTGTCTTAATTTAACAACAAAAGTTTATTAAGTAAATACTTAAACGTGGCGATAAATCTAATTATAATCCATAAAAATCGGGCTTTATAAAGAATATGGTTTGCCAATGTCAGTATTTATAACTTGATATGTTACAATCTTCAGCTTCTTAAAAATGCCTTATTAAAACCCACGAGTCTGCCGTTATGCAAAGCATAGTTACCCTTATTTTGGTCTTAATGCCAATGTTTATTGGCTTTGCCATTCCTTCTAATCCCACTATGACAAGGCTTGCGGATAAGGGCTTATCTTATTTAGTGTTTGTCATTTTAGCGCTAATTGGCATTGAGCTATCGCAAGTCGAGGGCTTAGGCGGTCAAGTAGGTGAGATTGCGCTTTATGTTGCTGTGCTTTCAATCCTCACTATCGGCTCTGGTCTACTAGCTTTGATGATATTCGATAACATGCGCCCATGGCAGGCTAAAAAACCCAGCGTCAAATCTAAAGAGCATCGCGTCAGTATTCGTGGCAGCCTCGCCCAAGTCGTTTGCGTAGTAATCGGCATGGTAATTGGCTATTTCCTACCAGCGAACTACATGCCACCAGAAAACACCATGACTGCTCTGCTAATGATACTAATCTTGCTGGTCGGTATTGGTTTAAAGGGTTCAGGCATTACGCTCAAAGAAGTCCTACTCAATAAACGTGGCGTTGAGATGAGTGTTGTCTTTACGATAGCAGTATTGGCAGGTGGCTTAACTTTTGCGCTGATGTTCAGTGATGTATCATGGACAAAAGGCTTGGCTCTGTCATCAGGATTTGGTTGGTATTCACTATCTGCCATTGTGATGACCGATGCTTATGGCGCCGTCTGGGGCAGTGTCGCCTTATTCAATGACTTGGTGCGTGAGTTCTTTGCCTTGATATTTATCCCAGTATTTATGCGAAAATATCCATCAGCTGCAGTAGGGCTTGGCGGGGCGACGAGCTTAGATTTTACCTTGCCAATCATTCAGCAATCAGGCGGTCTAAAGGTTGTACCATTGGCAATTAGTTTTGGCTTTATTATTAATATTGTCTCACCCGTATTGATGGTGTTGTTTTCGGCGTTAGGGTGATAACTAACTTTGCTCAACTTTATCTTGCCATGCAATGATTACTTCTTTATTTCCTTTTGCGACTTCATCAACAATAATTTTTATCGCTTTAGTTTCTTGAACATGAGTACCAACATATCCAGAACGAATCAAATTTATAATATCACTTGAAGTTAAGTAGTTGCGTTTAAGTGTTTCAAAACCTATGCGCTCACCACCTCTAGGGCCTTTAGCATTTTCTGTAGAAATATAGTGTTGGTAATGGTCTAAGGAAATCACAAACGAAGAACCTAAGCCCTCGGCCTCTCTTTTTATAAACTTAAAAAAGAATGGGTTACTGTTCAGTCTATAGCCTTCGCGACTCCCTGAAGACTCTGGGATCTTCATTCTTGATATTTCTTTTGTCATTTGTAAATCAGGTCTAAAAACCCAGTCTTCATACTCTTTCTCAAGCATTTTGTACTGAATCATTACTATAGAACCCATCGTTTCGTTAATGTAAATTAAATCCACACCAAGCATTTTCTCTAAAGGTAGTTTATTAGAATGGTATATGGTTAACCGCTCTTGATTTTTAACATAACAAACTCTACCTGTATAATCTGCCGCAACTTTAGTGAAACCTTCCAAATTATTAAGATCGGTTTGAATTACATTATCTTCATAGAGCCTACTTTCATATCTAGTCTTTTTATTGACATCAATTCCGAAGATTTTTAATGCCATATTTTCAGCATCTTCTTGAACAAGATCTATGTAATCTTTTGATTTAGATATATTTAATATCTTAGAAGCTTTATTTAGGGCATAGTGATTATTCTTATCTTCAAGTAATGCATTAATAGCAGCCTTACTAGTGGCAGAAGTAAGATTTATTACTTCTAACTCTGAAGATAGTTTAGTCTTAAAGGTTTTTTCTATTTTTTCATCTTTAAATTTTGAAGATAAATCAACAAAAGATGACATGTATATTTTACTCAAACTATTGATAGATACTCTTGTTTCAAATGTTGTAATTGCCGACTTATTAGTCACCACTCCCAACAGATACTCTGTCATGTTTGCTCTATTGTCATAGTTTAGCTCTAAAATACATATACTGTTTTTTCTTGTTTTTTCAAAATAATTGTGACGAAGAGCAAGAGTTATGTATTCACGATTCCCTACAGATTCTTTCAAAGCACTAGATTTTTCGATATCCATTTTTATTAAAGTAATAGGTCTTTTATCAACATTTCTCAAAATTTCTTGAAAGTTGCTTTCATTCATAGATAATCCTTAAGTCACAATTTAAAATCCATCAAGCCATCGATAAGGCTTTATCCATCTGACAAGCTCTATCATGCCATGCAATAAATGCTTGTATGGATTTGTGCTCTAACTGATGGCTAGCTTCTTTACCAGAAAAATCCTCAACATAGCGACAGGCTCGATAGTTTTTAGCATACTTATCGTAATTGTTAATCCACTCTTTCCGCGCCTTTAACTCTTTTTGACGTTGCTCAATACTACTATATGCATCCGCGCTCTCAGCATCAAACCAAAAGTTTTTAGCAGGAATATCTTTAGTCAGTTTTTTATCCGCAACCTCAGCCATACGCCACGGTTTAGCAGTGAGCCGCGCTCGAAAGCACTGCTGCGCCTGACAGAGACGCACGTAATTGGCATCGGCATGGAAATACTCAAACCAATCTACAACTAACGCATCATTTGGCGAGATAGTATCGTGGGTAGCCATAATACGAAAGCCTGCAGGTGTCTCATATAAACGAAAGGATTCTTGTGGATGGCTGGCGACGCGCTGCTGAATCAAATCTATCATATAGGTCTGCAATGAGGCCACATGACCCATATATCTTTGATGCTGTTCCTGATCATACTTACTGGCTTGATGCCATAGTATTGCCGTCGCTACTCCTAAAAATAATAGCAGCCATAGCCATGATAATGATTTCATCGCGATAAAAGTTGCTAAAATAATTGCAGCAATTACGACAGTCCATACAAACGGTTTCATCGATACTGGTTTTTCATTGTTTTTTGGCGATGACGGATCGGGATCGGTTGCCTTAGTTTTCTTTGAGACATTATTCGACTTCCTAATTATCCCTATAAAGCCATGACTATCATACTCATCAGGATACTTTTGATGCAATAAGTCGTTATTATCAACATCTATAATCACAATATTACTGACATTGGCAACCTGCGCGCCGTAACTGTTACGTGTGACAATGAGCTGCGTATTAGGTGCCTTACTCTCTAAACCACCTGCAGTTAGGCCACTCTTTGAAAAACTCTGTTTAGAAATAATCTGCTCACGAATAGGAATGCCATTACTTTCGTTATACTCTTCCCTACGCTCACGTCTGACAATATCCTCACCCTCTAGCCAGCGTTGATGAGCCTCCTTCACTCGTGCCTTAGCATGGGCCAAGGCCTCTACTTGACTGATATCTGACCAGCCATAGCGCTTAATAGTTGCTTGCTTAGAATTAAAGTCATCGGATGCGTTATCAGCCATTTTTGACAATTCAAAGCGCTGTTTATATTGCGCCCAGTATTTAGGGATGAGCATAAGGGATTACCTTAAGGTATTTGATTTAAGATAGACGGTGGTTGAGCTTTAAGCGCTTAGACGCCACTCGCCTGCTTAGCAAACAAGCGCATCAACGGCTTCATTTTACCAACACGGTACATGCCTTCACTGCGTATCTGCTGCACGGGACGTAATTGCGCAAGCGACCCCGCAAACAACCAGTTCAGTGCCGAAAAGCTGTGCATCATCAGGCTATTATGCGGACGACGCAGACGCTCGTAACGACGCAACGTTTGATTGCTGCCCCAAATCGTACCGCCACTACGAGTAAAGTCGTGTGCTAATTGTTCGCTCAATACTTGCACATCAAGCATGCCCAGATTCAGCCCTTGACCCGCCAGCGGATGCACACCATGTGCCGCATCACCGATTAATACCAAGTTATCAGCGACGTAGCTTTTTGCTTGTTGCGCGGTCAATGGAAAACTAGCGATTGACTCAATCTGACTGATAGCGCCTAACTCATAATGACAGGCAGCAGCCAGTTTATCGGCGATAACGCGTCCATCTTCCTCTATCAATGCCAATGCTTGATTGCGTGGCAATGTCCATACAATCGATTGCCAATGCTGTGGATTGGCTTTATCGTCATCGGTAATATCCGCTAACGGCAACAACGCCAGCGTACCTGTGGGCAACATCGCCTGACGTGCGGTTGCCTGATGTGGTTTTTCGGTGTGAATCGCACAGCAAATCGCGGTTTGATTATAATCGAGTGTATCTAGACCAATCGCTGCCTGTTTACGTACAAATGAACCCCGACCATCCGCGCCAACCAATAATTGAGCGTCAATCACAGTACCATCATCAACGGTTACACGGTATCCTGACGCTGCACCGAGCCAATCCATATTTGTGACTTTTTGCCCCGCGATAATGGTTAGATAATCACTGACGTCATCCTCACACAAACGCTGCCATAATGCATGCTCAATAACGGCTGGCTCGACCATGCTACCCAGCATTTGCTGCATAACAGAGTTAGACGGATCATCACTACTATCACCAAAGTTATCGCTACTCTCACCAAATAACAGCTCACCCCTACCATTCAGTTGCCATACCTGCATTTGTGAGTAATCCGCCTTGCGCTCAGAGCTCGCAATCTTTTGCCAAGCACCCACGTCTTTAAGCAGATTAATACTGGCCAAGCTCAGTGCATAGACTCGAGCATCACGTTTGCTCAGCACGCCTTGCCAAGCTAATTCATCTCGTGCGGGACGAGCATCAATTAACGTCACAGGCATTTTTGCTTGTGCCAGTTTTAGCGCAAGTGTCGCACCAACGATACCGCTACCGATAATCAGCGTATGGTTGTTTTTCATAAGGTGTCTCTCAATACTAGTCGATATTAGAATGCTTGTTATCAATCTTACTTCAAGCAATATTAACACTGTCACTTTTTTATAGAGGATTAGCTATATCGCTATGACTTTAAACCCATCGCGTAGGTCGCAACCAACGGCTTGATATTTGGCAGTTTATCAAAGGCAACTAGAGCCACATTTCTTGCTAGCTTTATGACTGGATTAGGATGGGTAAATCCATGTACCACAGCATCGCAAAAACGAATGACTCGTTTTTGATCGCTTAGACGTGCTTTTTCATAACGTTTGAGTAGCGTTGGATCACCAATATCTGCGCCCTTCAGTACTTGCGCATTCATCATCTGCGCCAATACATGCGCGTCACGCATACACAGGTTAAAACCTTGCCCTGCTACGGGATGCAGTGTGTGAGCAGCATTGCCCATGACCACGCAGCGACCATCTACTTGCTTGTCTGCTAGCACACGTGTCAATGGATAAGCACCGCGACGACCAGCAGCGATGAATTTTCCAGCTCGTTGACCAAAGGCTTGCTGTAACGTCTGTAAAAAATGCGCATCGTCTTCTAGATAGCGTTTCTCTTCGCCCTTTGGACATACCCAAACGACCGAGCGTCTATAGCCATTCTGATACTCATCATTGCCGTCGCCATTTGGATCTGTCAGTGGTAGTACGGCAAGTGGACCTGCTGGGCTAAAGCGCTCAATCGCGACATGCTCATGCGCCTTGTCAGTTTCTACCACACCCACAATAGCTGTTTGTTGATAATCATAAGTGGTTGTGCCGATATCCAATAGCTGACGCACGGTAGAATCACGTCCATCACAAGCGACCAAGACACTGCCCTGCAATTGCTGCGCTTGTTCCTCTTCACCGTAATAGCTAAAGCTCAGCGTGACACCATCCGCTTTTTGTGTCACTGCGCTGACATTGGCATTATCAATCAAGGTAATCAACGGCTCATGTTGCGCGGCCAATAAAAGCTTGCGTCCGAGCCATGCATTTTCTATTACTTGACCAAATGACTCTACTTTTTCTTCAGCTTTATTGAGCTGCGCACGGCCAAAGCTGCCTTGTTCGCTTACCTGTACTGCATCGATACGGCAGGCATGGCTTTGCAACTCATCCCACAGGCCAATCTCTTGGTAAATCTGTACGGTGCGGCGTGATAATGCGGTATTGCGACTGTCCAAATAGTGACTGCGATTATCATCATCTTTTGGACTAATAGTTGGATAGCTGTTTTTTTCTAATAACGTGCTCGCAATGCCATGATTTGCTAGCAGCAGTGCAAAGGATAAACCGACATGCCCGCCACCTGCGATAAGTACTTGCTGCGCCGTGATAGCCTTACTATTATCAGCTATGTTTTTGACTACATTTTTTTCAACTGCATTCTCAACTTTGTCTTTAGCATTCGATAAGTTTACATCAGTATTTTGTATCATTATTATTCCTACTTTATTGTATGGGAAGTGCTTTCTATAATTGATGAATGGGCTATTAATTGCCGCTAGCAACCACTTATACTTTATAATCCTGCTCATTTTATTCGTGTTTTAAATTTAATTATAGGCGCTATGATATCACTGTTAGATTACCACAAATTACCTATCACTCCGCGCTCTTAACGGTAGACAAAGCGTGTACTAAAAATTCGTGATATCTTGTACTACTGAAGACTAATTTAATATCAGATTGACACGTAAAAGCCAAAAGCATTAAATAAAGCATGACCGTTGCAATCACCATACAAAAACAGCGTCACGTATATGATGTATGGCTTGAAATTTAAAAACTATCTACCATAATAAAGGCAAGACCGTTACTTATCACCACTCCTAAAACAAACAACAAAACCAACAGCATTGCTACCGTCATTTCTATCTCTACAATTTAAAGCCAAGACAATAACGACCGACTACTTTATCTCTTAAGTCCAAAGCTTAATAAAACAACATCACTTTGGGCACACAATAAAAGGATAATCGCTTGACTGATTCCATGAGCCGCCGTATAAAGTTTGAATCATTGACGCCAGCACAGCTTAAAATCGTGCTAGGTGAATACAATAATCACATGAAATATATCCAAAAACGCCTCGATATCAAAATCATGCAGCGTCAAGGCGATTTTTGCCTGAGCGGTGATGTGACCGGTGTTGAGCGTGGTGAACGTATTATTTATAAAATGGTGGATGAAGCCCAAAATAAAAAAGACATCAGTGCCGAAGAGCTGCATCTCATCATCCAATCTAGTATCTCTCGTGACGAAGACATGGCAGCGGATGCACAACAGGCAGAAGATGCTGCCGAAGAAGAAGATTTCGATATCGCTAGTGAGTTTACGCCAGTTAGCTTGCGCACCCGTAAGGGTCGTATCATTCCTCGCGGTGGCAACCAGCAAACCTATGTCCAAAGTGTGCTGAACTCTGACGTCTCATTCGGTATTGGCCCTGCTGGTACTGGTAAAACGTATCTAGCCGTTGCTTGCGCCGTAGATATGCTTGAGCGTAATGAGATTGAGCGGATTTTACTCGTGCGTCCAGCGGTAGAAGCTGGTGAGAAACTGGGGTTTTTGCCGGGTGATTTAACGCAAAAAATCGACCCTTACTTGCGTCCATTATACGATGCGCTATATGAGATGATCGGTGTTGAAAAGGTGGGCAAACTGATTGAAAAACAAGTTATCGAAATTGCACCTCTCGCCTATATGCGTGGTCGTACATTAAACAACTCGTTTGTCATCTTGGATGAAGCGCAAAATACTACACCTGAGCAGATGAAAATGTTTTTGACCCGTCTGGGTTTTGGCTCACGAGCCGTGATCACTGGTGACGTGACCCAAGTTGATTTGCCACGGGGTCATAAGTCTGGCTTGGCGCAAGCGATGGAAATCTTAAGCGGTATCGAAGAGATTCATATCACTAAGTTTGACTCAAAAGATGTGGTACGCCATCAATTGGTACAAAAAATTGTCGAAGCCTATGATGTGTTTGATGAAGAGCAAATCATATTAGAAGAAAAGCGTAAGTTTGAGCGTATCAAAGAGCAAGAGCGTAGACAAGCTATCGCTAATGCTGCGGCAAAACTATAAAATGGCAGGTTTGATATTTGCCACCCTAGAACCGCAAATATAGAAATGCAAAACCGGATTACTGATTAGTAGTCCGGTTTTTTGCTGCTAGACTGATAATTAGCGTAGTAGATTAGGGTTGGTAAGTTAGCCTTGGGCAGTTTTAGCAAATTAAACAAACGACATGACAATACAGTAAGGAGAGAACAACATGAGCCAGTATAATGACGATGATAATCTTAACCAAAATAAGGCAACTGATATCACTAATAATGATGAAAGCTTTGAGATATTAGACATCAGTGCAACGAGTAGTATTGATGACACACTACTCGATACTTTTTATCATCGTGACACACTACTACCTGTGATGATGGCAACTTTAGATTACATAGATAAGCAAATTAATAGTGATTTAGTACTGCCTTATTTTGCAGATATTGATGTTGAATTATGGCAAGAAAAAGCCAAATCACTCGATATATATATCACTGATGAGACTGAAGGTCGTGAGTTGAATTTGGAGGCACGAGGCAAGGATTATGCGACCAACATTCTGTCTTATCCTAGTGAATTGCCAGCCGCTATCATCGAGCTGATGCCAACGCTAGCGCTTGGTGAGCTGATTATTTGTCATGATGTGATCGTGCATGAAGCAGCAGAACAAGAAAAGACAGTCGCACAGCACATTAGCCACTTGTTAATACATGGTGTGCTGCACTTACTAGGATTTGATCATGAGCTCGGACAAGCTGAACAAGATGAGATGGAGCAGTTTGAAATTGAGGTTTTGGCAGGCCTAAACCTACCAAACCCCTATTTATAATGAATACGATTTAAAGGTTTTGATCTTTGTCTAAAGATGGCAATGGCGATTCGTTTTTGTTGCCCATCAACATCTCTAAACCTTTGACATGTACACTGCGCTGTGGGAATGGAATGTCGATTTTATTGTCATCAAGCGCGTATTTAAACTGCTCAAGCAAATCACATTGCATGCTCCACCAGTCCGCATTGGTAGTCCAAACGTTTAAGGTCAAATCAACTGAATTGTCCCCTAAATTGGTCACACGGACGATAGGTGCAGGATCAGTAAATGCCAGCGGATTATCGGTGGCCAGCTTTATCATGATGTCTTTTGCTGTCTTAATATCGGCATCATAGCCAATACCGATAGTGATATCCACGCGGCGATTCGGTAACGACGAATAGTTGATAGTCGCGGTTGTGGTGATGTCACCGTTAGGGATGATAATATCGTGATTGGTGGTCGTGGTCAGATGCGTATTAATCAAACTGATCTCTGTCACCGTGCCTGTGTGACCCAGTATTTGCACGTAATCACCGCGTACAAACGGGCGAAACGTCACAATCATAATACCAGCGGCAAAGTTAGACAGCTGATCTTTTAGTGACAGACCGATCGCAACGGCCGCACCACCTAATATGGCGACAACTGAAGTCGTCTGCACACCAACTTTGCTAAGTGCTGCTAGTGCAACTACTACTAATAGCACGCCGTAGATTAAACGACCCAAAAAGCTAGCAACCGTGTCATCTAAGTGACTACGCAGCATAATTTTTTGTGCGATAGCGACGGCTTTTTTGGCAAGCCAACGTCCTACGACGAATATCAATATCGCTAGTGCTACTTTTATAACCAAACTTACTGCATTACTGGTTAAGGCCGCAATATCTATGGTAAAACCTAAAAATTCCATACTGACTCTTTATTTTATAGCTGTGTTTTATGAATTTGAGTGTCTGTCATATCAAAACTAGAATAACGCACGAATGACTATGCTTTATGCTAGTTTTCATCATCGATTACATTCGAACCATCTTAAGAAGTATCTTAATAAGTCACATTCACTTTATCGCTGTATTGATAAGTACGAATCAAACGTAACTCGACAATATCACTCATATCTTTGGTGAATGCACCAAAAGGCGCGGCTTGTCTAACCGACTGTTTGGCTGCTTCGTCTAATATCGTTGAGTTTGAGCTCTCAAGTAAGCGAATGGCTTTAATATTACCATCGCTACTGATGATTACCATTAGACGTACTTCACCAGTGATGCCTTGCGCGCGCGCTTGTACGGGATAATGTAGATTGCCGATGCGCTCGACATGCTCACGAAACGTATTGATATAGTCCGCTGCTGCACCGCGTGTCGTTGAATTACTATCGACAGTCACCACTTTCGATTTGGTGGCATACACTTGCTGGCGCTGAGACAACTGAGCTTCCAAGGTAGCGACTTGTTTTCGCAGACGCTCTTCTTGTGCAATCATATCGTCTTGTGCTTCTTTGCTATCATTATCCGACTCTACATTGGCCTGGCGCCAACTTAATGTCGTGCGTAGATAGCTCTCTTGATACTGCTGCTGTCGAACTTGCCGTTGCAAGCTAATCACATCTTGTGTCTCACTCATTTGCTCAGCAGACAATGGGCTAATCTGATCCGTCTCTTGTCTCAGTTGCTCTTGTACCGTACCACCACCTTCTTGGGAGGCATCAGCAATAAAGTGAGCATCCTCATTTGGCTTCATATTGTCAGTCAGCGCTTTTGCGACATCTTGCATCATCGCAGCAGGGTCTTTCCCCATAGAAAAGCTAACACCAAAAATAATAAGCACATGTACACCAACTGCGATAACGATAGCAACAGGTAAGCTAATATCTCGCTTAGGTACTTGTGCGGAAAAGTGATAGCTTTGTGAATCTTTAATATAGGCCACAGTCGATCTCAGCTTATGGGTACGAGCTTATAAATACAAAACAGCAAATAATAAGCATCATAATGGTATGTATGATTTATTCTGGCGCTATCATACCATGACATAGAATTGTGTCGCCACGAGAACCTGTGCGTTAGCAATCTAACCCACTCACGCAAACTTTACAATTCTTTAGGCAAACGCTTAAAAAAATACCGTCAAACTTAATACAAAACCCATACGCCAGATGAAAGAACATTGACGATTGGGCTGCAAGCACCCTAGATATCAGCATCTATATAGTGAACATAGATAAACCAAATAGGCTTTTTTATTATCCGCGATTCATATTTTCTAAAACATAATCGCTGTCAGTGCTGTCTTCTGATATTCAATATTGACCAAATGAATGACTACAAAGTACATGTGTGCATTTTGAAGCCATCATATTTAATATATACTGTTTAATAAGCATCGTATTATCAAATAAACGTTCATCGACCATTTTTGATTAGCGATGCTGAGCGCGCGCTATACGATGATGCACCCCTATAATGATAAGGATAAGAAGTTTGAGTGATTTTGACAACATGGATACTTCAGACAATTTTGACGAATTCTTTGACAATTTAGGCTATCGATTCGATGAGTCGTTTAGCGGTGGCTGGGAGCGCCTTACCCAATCTATCAGACAGATATATGATAGAACAACGGATAAATTTGAAGATGAACTTGCGCTGCCAGTGACACAAGAGTACGTCAATGACTCGCTACAGAAGTTCGTCACTGATAATGTAAAGGCCATCTTAGAGTTGCGTGTTGAGATGCATGACGACTGGTTTCGTTTGTACTGTACGATTAACGTGGCAGGCATTTATGTGGAAATCGCGAGTAACTTTGGATTGATTCATGTTCAGCTCGATCGCAATGTCCAACGTTTTGTATTTGGTCAGCAGACATATACTGACGTCCTCAACTTACGCTGCGAGTCTTTTCTTAAACGCCAAGGTGTCAAACTGTTTGTCTGGTTCTATCACAGTATTCTTAAAAAAGACCCGTTAGGATTTTTGCTCTCTTATATCAATATTGCTCGTGCAAAAGATGAAGTCATCTACATTGATATTAATCGCTGGCTAAAAAAGAATAAAAAAATCATGAGTACCTTGCATAAGGTACAAGTGAATTATGGCGAACTTGAAGAAGAGCAAATGATTTTAAAGACTCAGATTAATTATCGTGACTTACTAGCCGCAAGTAGCAACGAAGATATCATTAGTGACGATGATGAACCTGAGTTGATGCAAGGTCCTGTCAATCCCGTAGATGATGCGACTGAACCAAGCCAAGTTTAACTATTTCACCGTATAAAAAACGCTGACCTTCAAAAACAATAGTCTTTGAAGCTCAGCGTTTTTATTTTGTCAAAGCAGATCTATAGAATACTCAAATCAGTTATATGGCTACCAATAGTTCTCTACGGCAATATTACCCTCGCCTCGTCGATTCATCACCAGTCCTAGCGACTTTAATGCTTCTTTGGTGTCATCCACCATATCTGGGTTGCCACACAGCATGACATGGGTAGTATCGATATCTAAATCGATGCCTGCACGCCCTTGTAACGTACCATCCAGTAACAGCTTTGGCAGACGTTCTGTTAATGCGCCTTCAACAGGCTCACGAGTCACGATAGGAATAAATATTAACTTTGCTGGATTCTCAACCAACGAACCAAAATCTTCTTGTAAGCTTTCAATCTTTTCAACATAAGCGAGCTCTTCTATCGAGCGCGCGCTATAAGCCAATACAATGTGCTCATAATCTTCCCATGTCTTCAAATCTTGTAGCATGGATAAAAATGGTGCCAGACCCGTACCTGTTGCGAGCAACCATAGATCTTTTGGCAATGGTTTTTGGTAACGCGCCAATGTCAAAAATCCAAATGGCAAGGTATTAAGAAGTAACTCATCCCCTACTTGTAGATGTTGCAACTGTGAGGTAAATCCCCCTTCAGGGATGACGATAGAGAAAAACTCTAATACTTCGTCGAATGGTGAAGAGATAATCGAATAAGCGCGAAAGATATCCTCATCAGATATATCAGCATCAGACATGCCACCCTGCTCTGTATAGTACTTCAATCGACTGGGATTGACGCCCAAGCGCACGAACTGGCCAGCAGTAAACTTAAAGCTGTCAGGACGGCTGACCGTAAAACTAAATAGGTTTGGCGTCCACGTGGTTTTGCTAAGCACGGTTACCGTTTGAATATTGTCACTCATAAGAACTGGCCACTCGCTTTTTATTGTTAATTATTTTTATAAAATTTTAAACGATACAAAATAAAAGATGCGCCAAGCTTATCACAAAGCTGGCGCATCTTGGTTTTCTAACCGTAACAGCAGATAAGCCACATGCAGCGACTTATCTCACCTTTCTCTCAAGACTACCAGATACGTGCCAAACTTGACCATTCAATCATATTGCTCGGCAAGATACCGAAGAAGATAATCATCGCTGTCACCGCAATAATCATGATACCGCCAGTACGCATCGCCCACTGTCCAGAGACGTCAAACTCAATAAACTGTTTAGGACGTTTGAACAGCGTAAGCATCACGCGCAAATAATAGAATAGACCAATCGAGCTGCCTAAAATAATCATCGCTGCTAAGAACCAGTTGGTTCCTTGTACCGCAGCCAATATCGCAAATAGCTTAGTGATAAAGCCTGCCGTCAACGGAATACCCGCCAATGACAACATCATGATAGTCATGACAGCAGTCAGCACTGGACGACGCCAGAACAGCCCTTGATAATGAGTTAACTCATCAGCTTCACCAGATAGTCGATAAGGACTCGACATGAGAGTCACTACGCCAAAGGCACCGATAGAGGTCAACGCATAAACGGCCATATACATACTAGAGATGCTATCCGCTGCCGTACCAATACTGACAATCACGATCATCACATAACCCATATGGGAAATAGAAGAATAACCCAGTAGGCGTTTCAGACTGGTCTGACGTACGGCTAATAAGTTACCGACTAAGATCGATAAGGTCGCCATTACCATCAATAGCATTTGTACAGATGGCAGTGCTAGCAAAGCGGTATCAATTAAGAAACGAACCGCAAGCGCCATCATCGCCACTTTTGATACGGATGCTAAGAAGGTCGCGATAGGCGCTGGTGCACCCTCGTACACATCTGGCGTCCACATATGGAAAGGCGCAGCTGAGAGTTTAAAGGCGATACCAAACATCATCATCGCCGCGCCCAATATCAACAGTGGCGATTCAAAAAGATTGCTCAATTCCACACTAATAGGCTTAAAGGCTAGCGACCCTACTTCTGCATAAATAAACGCCATACCCATCAATAAAGTGGCCGAGGCCGTTGCAGATAGCACTAGGTACTTTAGACCAGACTCTAGCGAGTTTTTGCGCATATAGGTATATGACAGCATACCGTACAGTGGTATAGACAGCATCTCTAAGCTCATAAAGAATGACGCTAAATGCTGAGCACTGACCATCAGCAAAGCACCAATCGTCGATAACAACATAAGCAAATATAGCTCTTCTTTATTATCCTTAAGGTTTGCTAAGTACGCATAAGACAACGTACAACAAGCCAATGCACAGATAAAAATGATTACCATATTAAACTGAGCAAAGTTATCAATCACAAATAACTGTTCAGCACTTGGTATCATGGTTCCACTATTCACGATGCCAGTCATTTGACCAAGCAAAGTAAATAAACCAATGTTTAAACCAACGACGGTAACTGTACCCGTCACCATATGTGAGCGTTTAACTGCGATGGCAATCATGACCACCAGTACCGTAATCACTACGGTAATGATTGGTGCATAAGGCAATAATCCCATCAAATCATTCATCGTAATATCATTCATGACTTAACGTGCCTCCATTGCATCAAGCAGGTGCGATGCATCTACTTGTGTTACTTGACTATAGGTATATGCATTGTTAATCCACTGCATCGCGTGACTCGATGTATCAAGGAAAGGCTGTGGATATAGACCCAACCAGACCAGTCCGGCAGCTAACATCAGTAGTAATGACAACTCACGTTTGCCCAAATCTTTGAGTTTGCGCGGTGGCAAACCATGTGATTTGGTTTCTTGAATTGCGACTGCTTCGATGTTGTTTTTACCAAATAATGCGCGATGAATCAGAATAAGCGAGTAAAGACCTGCTAGTACCAAACTGAATGTCGCAAAGACGACAAACACAGGGTATTGAGCAAATGAGCCAAATAAAATCATGAACTCGCCAATGAAGTTACCTGTACCTGGAATACCCAGTAACGCTGCACAGAAGAACATCAATATCGGCGCATAGTAACGGAACTGTCCCCACATACCGCCCATCAAGGTCAAATCACGTGTGTGCAGGCGCTCATATAACTGACCTGCCATAATGAACAATGCCGCTGAACTCAGACCGTGTGCCAACATCTGAATCATCAGACCTTGCAAGCTGAGTAATGTACCAGCATAGATTGCCAATACTACAAAACCCATGTGCGAGATACTGGTATAAGCCAGCAGACGCTTCATATCGGTCTGCATAAAGGCTAACCATGCACCGTAGAAGATACCAATCGTACCTAAAGTAATGGCAATCGGTGCAAACTCTTGTGACGCTACTGGAAACAATGGCAACACAAAACGAATCAGACCATATGCCGCAGTTTTAATCAGTACACCCGCCAAATCCACTGAGCCTGCCGTTGGTGCTTGTGCATGCGCATCTGGCAACCAACCATGGAAAGGGATAATTGGCAATTTCACCGCAAAACCGATAAAGAAACACAGCATGATTGGATATTCCCAACCACCCAACGACGTACCAAGCAAGTCATTATAATTAAAGCTAACCACACCTTTTTGGGCATAGCTAATAATGACCAACATCAAGATACCAATGAGCATGATAAGCCCAGAAGCTTGGGTATAAATAAAGAACTTGGTTGCTGCATACTCTTTGGTTTTGCCAACCACATCATGACCCCAAATCGCGATCAAGAAGTAGATAGGAACCAGCATCATCTCCCAAAAGAAGAAGAATAAGAACAAATCAATAGCTAAGAAAACACCAATGACGCCGCCTAAGCTCCATAACAAGTTCAGATGGAAGAAACCAACTCGGCGTTGAATCTCATTCCACGAACAGGCAACCGCTGCAATACCGAGCAGTCCTGTCAAAGCCACCATCATCAGTGACAAACCATCTAACGCTAAATGAAAGCTGATACCAAAGCTCGGTATCCATGGCACACTGAATTCAGCGACCCAAGGCACGTTTGCACTTGGGGCAATCACTTGCTTACTCATTCCGCTAAAGTCACCGTAATGCCACAATACTAGTGACAATACAAAGGTCAGCGTCATGCCGATTAAGGCAATCCAGCGCGGTAGACGTTTATTAAACCGTTCGACCAACCAACATAGCAATCCTGCAATAAAAGGAATTGCGATTAATGCTGGTAGCATCCACGTTTGTTGTAACTCAATCATCTTATACCACCGTCATCATTACCAGCACCAGCAATACAGCCATACCCAAGCCAAAGCTTGCAGCATAACCTCGAAGTGACCCTGTTTGCGTCGCAGACAACACCTTGTTACCTGCTGAAGCCAGCTTAGGTAGGATGAGCCACGTTTTATCAATAGGGTCGGCTTTTAATAAGCGGCCGATGAATAAAAAGGGTTTTACAAAAATTACATCATATAGCGCATCAAAACCTAGGCCATGATAGCACCAGTGATATAGCGCCCCACCAATACGTGAGCGCTTAAAGCTGGTGAGCATTCTACCTTTATCGACGACATACAATAATGCTGCCAATATTAAACCTGCCGCCATTGCACCCATCGCAATATACTCTGCAGTATGCTTAGCATGTGCTTGACCCGCAACTTCTAATAAGTGACCAACACTCTCTGGTAAGACACCATCTAATGGCGGTGTAATCCATGCACCAACGGCGGTAGATAATACTAACAATACCGTCAAAGGCAACCAATACGACATACCTGATAATTTGTGTGCAGGCGTTTTTTCTTCACCAAAGAAGATAATCCAAATCATACGGAACGTATAAATCGCGGTTAAGAAAGCGCCAAACACACCCATATAGAACAATACTAGATGACCTGTGGCATAAGTCTCCCAAAGAATCGCTTCTTTAGAATAAAAGCCAACGGTGACCCAAGGTATGGCTGCAAGTGCACCACCACCGACGACATAGCACCAAAATACCAATGGTATCTTTTTGCGTAGACCGCCCATCTTGAAGATGTCTTGCTCATGGTGTACGGCAAGGATGACCGCACCTGATGATAAGAACAGCAATGCTTTAAAGAAAGCATGCGTCATCAGATGGAAGATAGCGCCTTGCCATGCGCCCACACCGAGTGCTAGGAACATATAACCGATCTGACTCATGGTCGAATAAGCAAGAATACGTTTGATATCCGTCTGTGCCAGTGCACAGAAGCCTGCAACGATAAGCGTCAATGCACCGACACCACCGACCCAATACAATAAAATACCAGGGGTCAGCTCAAACAATGGATGTAGACGGGCGATTAGATAAACGCCTGCTGTGACCATCGTCGCGGCGTGAATCAATGCCGATACAGGTGTTGGACCAGCCATAGCATCAGCAAGCCACGTATGTAGTGGTAGCTGGGCTGATTTACCCATCGCGCCGCCAACCAACATCATCGTAGTCAGCATCATCGTTGGATTATTAATATCGAATATTTCTGGCGCGCGCGTAATAATCTCTTGGATATTAAGCGTGCCGAATTCTCGAAATAATAAAAACAAACCAAACGCTAGGAATACATCACCTACACGCGTGACGGTAAAGGCTTTCATCGCCGCAATACCATTGGCTCGGTCATGGTAATAAAAACCAATCAACAGGTAAGAACAAATACCGACGCCTTCCCAACCGAGATATAGCAAGAACAAGTTATCTGCCAATACTAGCAATAGCATGCTAGCAACGAACAAATTCATATAGCTAAAGAAACGGGCAAATCCAGTGTCGCCTTTCATGTACCAAGCGGCAAACAGATGGATTAAAAAGCCAATACCCGTAATGACACCCGTCATCGTTAGAGCCAAGCCGTCAAAACTAAGACCAAAGCTTGGCGCAAAATCACCGACTTGGAACCATGTCCAAAGTGGAATCTCGACTACCGTACCTGCTGGGTTACTGGTTAAAAAAGTATAGCTAACGAATAGCGTACATAGTGCTGATAACAGCATGCTACCCACACCGACAATCGCTGCCACCTGCTCTGTTAGCTTGTCGCGCATAAAGGCTAAAATCAAAAAGCCAACGAGCGGGAATATAAAGGTTAATGGTAATAAACTCATGACATCATCCTTTCATCTCATTGGCGCTATCGACATCTAAATGCCCACGCTGATGATAAAACCGCAATAATATTGCCAAACCAATGGCGGCCTCTGCTGCTGCTAACGTCAAAATAAAGATAAACATAATCTGTCCATCTGGATCGACCCAGCGACTACCTGCCACCACAAATGCTAGTGCTGCCGCGTTCATCATGATCTCAAGGCTCATAAGCATAAAGAGAAAATTGCGACGTACCATGACACCACATAGACCGATAGCAAATAAAATACCTGCCAAAATCAATCCATGGCTCATGGGTATCAGACCCAATACCTGTTGCACCTCAACAGCTGGCTGCATTAAGCCTGCTACCTCGTGGGCAAACGGCACGTTTGACACGTCTTGTGCCACGCTTGCTGCTAGTACCATTAGTCTGACTCCTTGCGCGTGACTTTGTTCGCACCTATGTTCATACTGACATAATCAAGCGGGTCAACATCTTTATACTCGTAAGGCTGAGCCATTTCTACGGCATCATGCTGTGTATGAGTGCCATTATTTTCATGCTGTTTAACACTACCCGCACTTGGTTTGAATGCTTGACTAGCATTACTCTCAACTTCGTCATCTATAGATTCTTTACCTAGATGATAAGCAGCGACCAGAGCAGCTAGCAACAATAATGCCGCCACTTCTATCAGCATGACATATTTGGTAAATAACACCGTGCCGACTACTTTGGCAGATATTGTCGTACCGCCAATCATCGCTGCTTCGTCATGATTGAGACCAATCATCGCATATAGCACAACGGCAATGATTATCGTCAACCCTGTCGGTATCGCCCAAGTGCCCGCATCAAGCCAACGCTCTTCACGCTCATCATTGCTCATGCCCAAGTTCAGCATCATAATGACAAAGACAAACAGCACCATAATGGCACCAGCGTAAACAACGATTTCTAGTGCCCCTGCAAATGGTGCACCGAGCACAAAGAATATGCCAGCAATCGCTAACAATGACACAATCATCGACAAAATAGCATGCACCGGATTGGCTTGGGTCACCACGCGCAAACTGGCAAATACTGCCACTGCTGCGAGCGAATAAAACCCTGCCAACTCAGGATGGTTCAAAATGTTCATCATGGCAGCAAACTCCTTAGATCAATAGGTGCAGCTTCATTTTGCGCCGCCCCTTTTGGTTTGTCCGCTACCGCCATACCCGTCACACGATAATAGTTATAATCGGGATATTTACCTGGTCCTGAAATAAGCAAATGCTCTTTTTCGTAGACCAAATCTTGGCGCTTATATTCACCCAACTCAAAGTCAGGTGTCATTTGAATGGCTGTCGTTGGACACGCCTCTTCACACAATCCGCAAAAAATACAGCGCGAAAAGTTAATTCTAAAAAACTCTGGATACCAGCGGCCGTCTTCACGCTCAGCTTTCTGTAATGAGATACAGCCAACGGGACATGCCACAGCACATAAGTTACAAGCAACACAGCGCTCATCACCATCAGGGTCACGCGTCAACACAATGCGCCCACGAAAACGCGGCGGTACTGGTACGGGCTCTTCAGGATAAAGAATGGTGTCGCGTGGCCTGAGCGCATGACTATTGACCATCCACATACTGCGAACAATGGTAAATATACCAATGACGGTCTTTTTTATGGTAGTAAACATGGGATTATTATCCTTATCAGCTTTACCCTAGTTCATCAATGATGGCTAGTGATGATTACAACGTTGGGGAAAAGATCAAAATGACTGCAGCAGTAACCAACAGATTAATCAGTGTTACTGGCAGACAGACTTTCCAACCAAAATTCATTACCTGATCATAGCGCGGACGCATAAGTGAGCCACGAGCCAAAACAAACATCGTCATAAAAAACAGTGTTTTAATCATGAACCAAAAAGCTGGTGGAATAAATGGAATATCTAAATTGAAAGGCGCAAGCCAACCGCCAAAGAACAAGCAAGTCATCAATGCAGAAATCAAGACAACGTTGACATATTCTCCGATAAAGAACATACCAAACTTCATGCCAGAATATTCAACATGATACCCTTCGGCCAGCTCTTGCTCTGCTTCTGGTTGATCAAATGGATGTCTATGCGTAACGGCAACACCAGCAACCACAAAAGTCAAAAAGCCAAAAAACTGCGGAATGATATACCAACCGTCTGCTTGTGCTTCAACAATAGCACGTAAGTTAAATGAGCCTGTCAGTGCAACCACACCCATCAAAGATAAGCCTAAAAAGACTTCATAACTGATGGTTTGTGCCGCTGAACGTAGGCCGCCCAATAATGAGAACTTGTTGGCAGAAGCCCAACCACCGAACATCACTGCATAGACAGCAATACCTGCCATAGCAAAGAAGAACAGAATACCGATATCCCAATCAACCACGCCAAGCGTTGGCGAGATAGGAATGATGGCAAATGAGGCCAGTGCGGTAAACATCGCGACCGCAGGTGCCAATGTAAACATAAACTTATCAGTAAATTTCGGTGTCCAATCTTCTTTAAAGAAGATTTTGAGCATATCAGCGACCAGCTGCAACGAACCAAATGGACCCACACGGTTTGGACCATAACGATCTTGCCATAAGGCCAACATACGGCGCTCATAGATAATCATCATCGCCGCAACCAATACCACGACTAAGAAGATAACCAGTGACTGCCCAACCAGAAATAAGATAGACCAAGCATCAAAGCTCAGGCTACCAGTCAAAAAGCTTGGCACATCAGGGATAATACGGGTAACTTGCATATTACACCTCCTGTGTGGTGATCGGCGCTGCATTTACGTGCGCAGCATCATTATTTATCAAAGTACTATCGTTAGCCATACTGCCCATCATCGTCACTGGTGCATCGACTTTACGTACCGACGCTGGCATCGATGGGTGAATGATACTCACCTGCCCAACTGGGTAACCGATACAACCTTCCGCTAAGTAACCAACAATCTGTACTGGCAAAGTGATTTGTTGCTTATCAATCTCAATCGCCAAGTAATCACCAGCAGCAATATTCCAGTCCTTAGCATCATCCATACCGATACGCCATGCGGCAACAGGCAGTTGCTCAGCGACGATTGGACTACGAGAAGCCATCATTGAACTGGCATAGATATTATAGATAGGCACTAGCTTCGCTTGGCCTTGCTGCATATCAGTCGTCGTCGCAGACATCGCTTCCGGCGCAACATATTGGCGTGTCTCTAAACGTGCTAGCTGATCAAATAAGCGTACGCCTGGATCACCATTTTTGAGATGACCGCCGACTTTGTCTTGGTATTTGTTCCACGCTTGCGGTGAGTTCCAGCCTGCCGCATTAGCAAAAGGAATCATCGAGCTTGGCGTTTCTTTACCGCTATAGCCTTCCATTGAGAAAGTTAAACCGGTATCTAAATCTTTTGGTTGCATCGGCTCATGAACTGATATCGGGGCACGCATGGCGGTACGACCTGAATAGCGGCGTGGCTGACGAGCAATTTTCAGACCAGTCATACGGTAAGCAGCATCAGGTGCAGCGCCTTTAATCCCAACAAGCTTAGGATGGGTGGCAATCAACGCATTGATCACATCATCTAACTGCGTCCAATCGACATCACGGCCCTCGATGCTGCTATGCACTGCATGCAACCAGCGCCAGCCTTCTTTGATACTACTCATCGGATGGTAGTATTCGTTGTCATAGACTTGGAAGAAACGCTGTGCACGGCCTTCAGCAGATATCAATGTGCCGTCTGCTTCTGCAAAACTAGCCGCTGGCAATACGATATCGACATCCTTATGCCAATCAAGTAGCTGATGATCCAGTGCAATGACCGTCTTATCAGATAATAATTGCGTTAATTTATTGGCATCGATGGCATCAGTCAGTTGGTTTTCAGCAACAATAACCACATCGAAATCAGTCGCTAACAACTCTTCAACTGACTGTCCGCCGAGCATGCAAACACCCATGCTATTGGCATCGGTAACCGTTAAGTAGATACCTGCTTGTGCCTGATATTTATTGTTTACTTCTTTTAATTCGAGCGGTTCGGCAGGTGCGCGTTCTACATCATCTTGCGCTTCTGTATTCACGCCCGTTTCAGGTTTGTTTGGCTTGGCAGATAAATCTTGATCTTCTTCAGGCTGGTCATTAGCTGCTTTTGCTTGGGCTGCTTTTACTTTGGCGTTATGCGCTTCAACTTGCTGCTGCTCAGTGGCTCTAATAGCCGAGCGTTTTTGCGTCAATGCTTGGGTAATCTGCGCCGCTGCTTCTATCAATGCGGTAGACGACAAACTACTACCCGAAATAACCAGTGGCTTGTCCGCTTGAATCAAGTCATAAGCGATTTGCTGAGCCAACACTTGCATGCCATCAACATTAGCATCAGCGTCAACATTTTGTTCAGCCGCTTGTGGATCTAATATTTCTGATAAATCATCAGCAAAGTTAGCAATCTCATCAGCGACTTTAAAGCCAAGTTTAGTGATGTCTTCAGGTGTCGCCACCACACTCACTTTACTGATGTCTTCTAGCTTAGTCTGCATCACGTCGATGACATAGACTGGGCTTAACGCATCTTGAGCAATACGCTTAACCGGTTCTGCAAGCCAAGGCTGTGTTTGCAACGCCGCTGCCATTTTCAGGCCTTCATTTTTTGCGGCTTGGCGTACTGACAATGCGACACGTGATGAGGTTTGCGTGATATCTTCACCCAACACCAGTACCGCATCATGGCTTTCAATATCCGTCATACTTGGGTTATAAATGCCATCAGTACTTAATACTTCGATGCATTTATTAACCAGTGCTTGCTGCTGATGGTTCAAACCTGTTGAGAAGTTATCAAAGCCAACGAGATTTTTTAGCGCAAAGTTGGTCTCTAGACTGGCACGTGGTGAGCCAATACCGATGACTTTTTTATCTTTGATACGCTTAATGGTTTCATCGAGTGCGTAGTCAATATTGATTTTGACATGCTTATCATTGATACGTTCAAGCGCTTGCGTTGGACGATCTTCACGATTGACATAGCCATAACCGAAGCGACCACGGTCACATAAGAAATAGCGGTTTACTTCACCGTTATAGCGGTTTTCGATACGGCGTAATTCACCATAACGCTCACCTGGTGAGATATTGCAGCCAGCCGAACAGCCATGACAGATGCTTGGCGCATACTGCATGTCCCATTTACGGTTATAACGTTCAGAATGTGTTTTGTCAGTAAATACACCGGTTGGGCATACTTCCGTTAAGTTGCCTGAGAATTCGCTTTCAAACTGACCATCTTTATCACGACCAAAATAGACGCGGTTGTTTGAGCCATAAACACCCAAGTCTTCACCGCCTGCGTAGTCTTTATAAAAACGTACACAGCGATAGCAAGCGATACAACGGTTCATCTCATGTGCGATGAATGGACCAAGCTCTTGATTGTGATGCGTGCGCTTGGTAAAGCGATAACGGCGACGGCTATGACCTGACATATATGTCATGTCTTGCAGATGGCAATGTCCACCCTCTTCACAGGTTGGACAGTCATGTGGATGGTTGGTCATGAGTAACTCAACCATCGACTTGCGAAATGCTTTGGCTTCATCGTCAGTGACCGAGATGTACATGTCATCGCCAGGAGCGACCATACATGACATCACGAGACGACCGCGACCTGCTTCCATATCTTCTTTGTTTTGGAATTGCTTGACCGCGCACTGACGGCACGAGCCTACTGAGCCAAGGGCTGGATGATAACAAAAATACGGCACATCAATGCCGAGGGATAGACAAGCTTGTAGCAAGTTATCCGCGCTATCTACTTCGACAGTGGTTCCATCAATATGTATGACTGCCATGCCGCTCTCCTTATTTCACTACTGGCTGTTGATTGGCTGCAGCATCAATGATATCTACACCAACCGCCTGAGTGATTTTTTGATCAAACTCTGGACGGAAATATTTAATCGCACTCATTAGTGGCTCCATCGCGCCTGGCGCATGCGCACAGAATGTTTTACCAATCCATAAGTCACGCGTGAGGCCTTCTAGTTTTTCCACATCGCCTACTTGCCCTTCGCCATCGTTGATAGCGGTAAGCAGCTTGACACCCCACGGTAGACCATCACGGCACGGTGTACACCAACCGCATGATTCGCGTTGAAAGAAAATTTCGAGATTGCGAACGAGTGGCACCATATCTTGTGATTCATCCACCACCATAATCAGCCCAGTACCCATACGGCTACCTGCTTTTTGAATGGTGTCGAAATCCACCACCACATCTAAATGCTCAGTGGTTAAAAAGTCAGTAGAAGCACCGCCCGGTAGCCAAGCTTTGAGGGTTTTGCCCTCGATCATACCACCCGCTAAATCTTCAATGATTTCGCGTGCCGTATAACCAAATGGTAATTCCCACAGACCTGGGTCATTGACCAAACCTGAACAACCAAATAGTTTAGTACCTGGTGTCTGACTCTTACCTTTAATAGTAGATAACGACTGATACCATTCGACGCCATGATTTAAGATGGCTGGCATATTGCACAAAGTCTCAACGTTGTTAACAACCGTTGGACGACCCCATGCACCAGAAATTTGCGGGAAAGGCGGTTTGGTACGTGGGTTAGCACGGCGACCTTCTAGACAATTAATCAATGCGGTTTCTTCACCGCAGATATAGCGTCCAGCACCCGTATGAACATGCAGATTAAAACTAAAGTCTGAGCCTAAAATGTTAGCGCCCATTAGATTGTTGGCCAAGCATTCTTCAATGGCAGCGACCAAACGTTCAGCGGCCAAGATATACTCACCGCGGATAAAGATATAACCATCAGTTGCGCCAATCGCATGCGCGGTAATCAACATACCTTCAATTAACTGAAACGGTAGACGCTCCATCAATAGACGGTCTTTAAACGTGCCCGGCTCCATCTCATCAGCATTACAGATGAGATAACGCGGTAAGCCATCTGGCGGTGACATAAATGTCCACTTCAAGCCAGCATTAAAACCTGCACCGCCGCGGCCTCTGACGTTGGCAGCTTTGATCATATTCCCGACTTCTTTAGGAGATTGACTCAAAGCTTGCTTTAAACCAGTGAAACCTTTTAGAGATTCGTAGGTGGCCAAATCAAGCACTGCATCATGATGTGCTAGACGCCATGTTAGCGGCTTGGTTTCGCTAGTCGCTGTAGCTTTATCACCATAAATTGGAATGCGCTGCTCATTAAGCTGGCTTGGCGCTTTGCCTTGGCTACGTTGAGCAATCTGCTCTGAAAGTGTTAATCTCATGCGTATAACTCCAATAATTGCGTGACTTCTTCAGGCTGGACTGGACCATATGTGTCTTCGTCAATCAACACAGCAGGACCCTTGTCACAGTTACCTAAACAGCAAATTGGCAATAGCGTAAAACGACCATCAGCCGTCGTCTGACCATATTCAATACCCAGCTGCGATCTAATTTCAGCTGATAACGCCTCATAACCTGTCAGAAAACAAGCCACTGAATCACAAATAAGGATGACGTGGCGACCGACAGGCTGACGATAAATACGGTTAAAGAAGGTAGCGACCCCATCCATATCTGACATTGGAATATCTAGAATATTGGCAATGGCATTCACTTGTGCATCATCGACCCAGCCGTTGCGCTTTTGCACAATTTTTAGCGCATCTAACGAGGCAGCACGCGCCTGTGGATAATGGTGCATAAACTCATGAATAGCCGTAATTTCCTCGCTAGTGAGGATGCTTGCCACATCTACTTTTGGCATTTTGTCGGAAACAATTTTCATAGTCTTCTATCTGTCCTCACTCATCACGCTTTATCAGCTAATAACGACAGTCTTATGAGTGTCGCTACATGGCAAAATATCAGCATTTTGGTGTGCCATTTGGCAATGATATATTGATAAACGTATTTCTTTAATAACGATAATTTTCTGATCAAAGCATCAACGATCAAAGTATTAGCGATCACAATCAGCCATCACAATATCAATCGATGCCAGATACATAATGGCATCAGAGACGAGCGAACCATTAATCACTGATGGCATCTGCTGCAAATGCGCAAATGTCGGTGTACGGATACGGGTACGATAGCTCATCGTCGCCTTATCTGAGGTGATGTAATAGCTGTTGAGACCTTTGGTTGCTTCTACAATCGTCGTACACTCGCCCGCTGGCATCACAGGACCCCAAGATACTGAGATAAAGTGATTAATCAAAGTCTCAATATCGTTTAAGGTACGGTCTTTCGGCGGTGGTACCGCTAGTGGATGATCCGCTTTATAAGGGCCTTGTGGCATGTTATCCATGCACTGGCGAATAATACGTAATGACTGACGCATCTCTTCGACTTTGACCATACAACGATCATAAGCATCACCGTTGTAACCGACTGGCACTTCAAAATCGTAATTTTCATAGCCCATGTATGGACGTGCTTTACGCAGATCAAAGTCAACGCCTGTCGCGCGCAGACCTGCACCAGTGACGCCCCAAGCCAATGCTTGCTTGGCATTATACTGAGCAACCCCTTGAGTACGGCCTTTGAGCACGCTGTTTTGTAATGCCGCTTTGACATACTCGTCCAAGCGTTTTGGCATCCAATCTAAGAACTCACGAACCAGACGCTGCCAGCCACGCGGTAGATCAGCAGCAGTACCGCCGATACGGAACCAAGCAGGATGCATACGATAGCCAGTCACGGCTTCGATGACGTCATAGGCTTTTTGGCGATCGGTAAACATATAGAATACCGGGGTCATGCCGCCCGCATCCTGAATGAACGTACCAACGAATAGTAAGTTATTGGTAATACGGAAAAACTCACTCATCATTACGCGGATGGTCTCAGCGCGCGGCGGAATGGTGATTCCCGCAAGCTTTTCGACCGACATGATGTACGGCAGCTCATTCATCACACCGCCGAGATAATCGATACGGTCGGTATACGGAATAAATGAGTGCCAAGTTTGACGCTCAGCCATCTTTTCTGCACCGCGATGGTGATAGCCGATATCAGGGATGCAATCGACGACTTCTTCACCATCGAGCTGTAGTACTAAACGGAATGCACCGTGAGCAGAAGGATGGTTAGGACCGATGTTCAAGAACATAAAGTCTTCATCACGACCTGAACGCTTCATGCCCCATTCTTCTGGGACAAAACGTAGGTTCTCTTGCTCATATTGTTGCTTTGCGGTATTCAAGAAATACGGGGTAAATTCCGTCGCACGCGCATGATACTCTTTACGCAGCGGATGACCTTCCCAGTATTTTGGTAATAAGATGCGGGTCAAATGCGGATGACCTGTAAAGACAATACCGAACATGTCCCACACTTCACGCTCATACCAGTTGGCATTTGGCCAAATCTGCGTGGCGCTCGGCACATTGACGTCGTCTTCGCTCAGCGCGACTTTAATACGTACGTCACTATTGCGCTCAAGCGACATCAAGTGATAAAACACTGTAAAGTCACTATCAGGCAAACCTTGGCGATGTTGGCGTAAACGCTCATCTATCGCTGACAAGTCAAATAGCATGACGTATGGCTGTGGCAATTTACGCAGGAATAAGAGAACATCGAGCAAATCCGCACGCGCAACCCAAACCGTTGGAATCTCATCAACAGTGTGCTGCACGACAAACTTACCGGCATACTTCTGCTCCAGCTCTTTGATAACCGCTGGGACAGGCTTAATCTTAGGATCTATGTTTTCGACTACCGTGACCATGAATGATGTATTCCTTCATTAATCATAACTGATTCATCATAACTACACTGTGATGAGCGTATAAAACGTTGAGGTTGTTGCTATCGCTATAAATCTAAACACACAAATCTAAATACTGTCTGGGCTACGCAAGTTTTTAACAGCGATACGATCTGCTTGCTTACGGTCACGTTCAGGTGTCATCTGTGGCTTATAAACACCCTGCTCATTGACATGGATACCTAATGGACGACGCTCTTTAGTGATAGATTCTTGCAATAACATCAAACCTTGAATCAAAGCTTCTGGACGCGGTGGACAACCCGGCACATAGACATCGACTGGAATGATTTTATCTACGCCTTGTACCACAGAGTAGATATCATACATACCACCAGAGTTGGCACAGGCACCCATTGAGATGACCCATTTTGGCTCAAGCATTTGCTCATATAGACGCTGAATAACAGGCGCCATTTTGACAAAACAAGTGCCGGCAACGATCATGACATCTGCTTGACGAGGCGAGGCACGAATAACCTCAGCACCAAAGCGTGATAAATCATGAACGGCTGTCAGGGTGGTGGCGTATTCTACATAGCAGCAAGAAGTACCAAAGTTAAATGGCCATAGTGAGTGCTTGCGCCCCCAGTTTGCTGTCGAATGGACGAGGTCTTCGAGACGACCCATAAAGACGTTTTTATTCACTTCGTCTTCGATAGGGTCATTGACCGTTTGACTGGTCTGTGCAGGATAGGTATCTGCATCAGGGTTGGCTTTTGTTAATGTGTATTTCATAACATACAACCTTTATATTAGACGTCGCGTGGCAATCGTCTTGCCCTCGCTAGCGCCTTAACTTCTATTATTAACAAGTGATCATTAATCCAAACATACTCGCGTCGTCGTAATCTTACTACTAGCCTTTATAGACTATCGAAAACTAAGACCGTTTAACAAGACTAACGCTTACCGTTATCTTGTCGAGCAGACGTCGCAAAATCTACAGAAGTAACATTACCTGTAGTATTAATATGATCGATATTTTCTAAATGATGACGATTGACTTCAATATTGTTCGAGACGTTGATTTGTCCTGAGGACTGTGCGGGTACTTTGCCTGTCGGATCGACCATCAGCTCGTGAGCACCATCGAATTTGGTGATGTCTGCTAGGTTGAAACCAGCAGGTGCGGCATATAGACGTACTTTTTTGCGCAGTTTATCAGCAGGTGCCCAGTTCATCGCGCCCAAACTTAGCTCATAGATCAAACCGATGATTAAGATGGTGATAAATATAGCAGCAGCGGCAAAACCTAACCAGCCAGCCTCACGTACTGAAACGGCGTAAGCATACAAATACAGCGCTTCTAGATCAAAGATGACGAAGAAGATTGCCACCAAATAGAATTTGGCAGACAAACGAATACGGGCGTTGCCAGATCCGACAACACCCGCTTCAAATACTTCTTCTTTTTGTGAGCCATGAGAGCGACCGCCAAGCAAACGCGGCACGACCAGCATGAAGACAACTAGCCCAATGGCGGCTAAGATAAAAGCGATTGCTGACCAATTAAAAGCAGACATGATAATACGTGCTCCTCACCCAATCGAGTGTTTAGCACAGCGCAAGTACCGACCTATCAAGGTCGTCTAGCCACAGGCATCACACAAACGAAAACACAAAGCGACTGTCATTCAGTCGCTTTATTTAAGCAACTGTTATTAAGTCACATTTTAGGTATTTTGCTAGTAACAACCAATTATCAAGTGTATTGACGACGATGTCAGACATAACCAACAGCAGGGATTCCGATATACGCACGGAAAGATGGCTGGTCGTCTAACGCATCTTCTAAAAACGTAAGATCAACTTATTAAATCAATATCATATTCGATAGTTTACTTAATTGATTTAATAGCTCATTACACGTAGTCAATAATGACGAGACAACTGGCATAAATTATGTACGTACTATACGCATTTCGGTGTTCAAAAGCTAGTTTTTAACTGTATTGAGCGGTCATTTTATATGTAATAAAACATGTTTTTTTTATCAAAAATTATGATAGGGGTTTTACCTTATATTAACATCAAATCCATCTTATGAATTATCATAGGCCGTAATTGTAAATATGGTCAAAAATTCAGCCTTTAAACCCCTACTCTTCGCCCAACTCATTCCCCAAAGTTTATGTTTTTGCTTTATAATAACCCACTTAATTTTATTGCCTTTATTGGGTGTTTTTTGATTAAAACATCATCATGACACTCATGTTAATAAGACAATCGGCGTATATTTAATGATGCCGCCATCAGTGCCACTCTCTTTTTTTGCTTTTGTCTTACAGGTTACGTTATGAGTCAACTCAATCCCAAACAACAAGAAGCCATGCTCTACGTATCTGGTCCGTTACTTGTACTCGCAGGTGCAGGCTCCGGTAAGACGTCCGTAATTACCCGAAAGATTGCCTACCTGATCGAAGAATGCGACATGCCTGCTGAGCGCATCACGGCGGTGACTTTCACCAATAAAGCTGCCCGTGAAATGAAAGCCCGTGTCAGTAAACTGCTGCCAAGTGAAAAAATGCGTGGCCTGACCGTGTCGACCTTTCACCAGTTCGGTCTGCAGTTTTTGCGCTACGAGCTGATTCATACCCCGCTAAAGGGTAACTTTTCTATCATGGACAGCGACGATAGTAAGCGCTTGCTGATGGAGCTGATGATGCGCGACAACCTAAGTGGCGCTGAAAGTCGTGAGTTGGTTGGTAAAGCAATCAAAATGATTTCCGACTGGAAAAACGATCTGATTGATCCTGACAAGGCAATGGAAACGTTAGACGATCCAGAAGATATGATTTTTGCCACGTTGTATGCATTATATGAGCGTAATTTGCGTGCTTATAACGCTGTCGATTTTGATGACTTGATTGTCTTGCCAACGAAAATACTTCGCGAAAATAGAGAGCTACGGGATAAATGGCAAAACCGCATTCGTTACCTCTTGGTCGATGAGTATCAAGATACCAATACGGCCCAGTATGAAATGATCAAATACTTGGTTGGCCCGCAAGGTCGCTTTACCGTGGTTGGCGATGATGACCAATCTATCTATGCGTGGCGCGGGGCAAAGCCTGAAAACATGGCACTGCTAAAGGAAGACTTTCCTAAGCTAAAAATTGTCATGCTGGAACAAAATTACCGCTCGACCACTCGTATTTTGACCTCAGCCAACGCAGTCATTATGAATAATGAGCATTTATTTGAAAAGAAACTGTGGTCAGATAAAGGTCAAGGCGAAAAAATTCGTATTATCAACTGCCGTAATGATGACGATGAGTCCGAACGCGTGGCAAAAGAAATCGTCACTCATAAACTGCGCTTTGGTAATGAGTGGGAACAATATGCCGTCCTTTATCGCAGTAACTTTCAAGCGCGGATGTTAGAAGCGCAACTGCGTCAGCTACAAGTCCCTTATAAACTGTCTGGCGGCCAGTCATTCTTTGCGCGTAGTGAGATCAAAGACATCATGGGATACCTGCGTCTAATCTTGAACCCTGAAGATGACAGCGCATTTTTGCGTATTATCAATACGCCTAAGCGCGGTATGGGACCAGCAACGCTTGAAAAGCTTGGTTTATTTGCGCAAGAGCACAGCATATCGCTGTTGGCCTCTTGTACACATGCTGGCTTAACCCATGTGTTACCGTCTAAATCTTATAGCACCATAAAAGAGTTTGGTGAATTTATCGAGCACTATACTCGTGAGTTAGACCAACACCCCGACCCTGTACCAATCGTACGTCAAATGATCGATGAGACCGGCTATATCGACTTTGTGCGCAGTGATGCCAAAACGCCGCAACAAGAAAAAAATCGTATTGATAATATCGATATGCTCTATACCAGTATTCAATCGCTGATTAATCGGGCCGAAGAAGACGAGGATCGGACGATTGATACCATCATTCGTAAGCTGGTATTGCTTGATATGCTCGAGCAGCAGCAAGAAGAAGAGAATACCAACAAGGTCAACTTAATGACTTTGCATGCGGCAAAAGGCTTGGAGTTTGATTTCGTTTATATCATGGGACTTGAGGAAGAGATGCTACCGCACCGTAACTCTATCCTCAGCGAAACCGTAGAAGAAGAACGACGATTAATGTACGTAGGTATCACTCGCGCTCGTCGTGAGCTAACATTGACGCTAGCCACACAGCGCCGTGCAGGCGGTCAGATGCGGGTTACTTCAGAGTCACGATTTTTAGATGAGTTACCAGAAGATCATATAGACTGGCCAGCCAAAGCGAAAAAGAAAAAAGCCACCAAAGACCCAGAAGCTGTCGCTGATGAGTATTTGGCAAATATTAGAGCGTTATTAGGCAATCGCTAGCCTTAATGAAAATGCCTTAATGAAAACACCTAAATGAAAATGCTTGAAAACACACACCTGAGACTGGGCGAAAAATGACTGCTTTAGTCGTTATTGTTATTTATATTTTTTGAAAACCTTGGAAATTTTATGCTTACCCCTATGCCGAATCAAGAACGACCATCTACGCTACAGGGAGATTACAATCCAGCTGAATATAATGCTGAATATAAGCTGCTGTATCTGCAGGGGCTGGTGGCTGATAAGGCATATGAAGCCATTACCGAGTTTTTAACAAAGCAGTCTGAATATGAGATCGCCAACTTACTAGAGTCTTTTCCGACTCAAAACCGGCTCTTAATTTGGGCGCAGGTTCCAGAGAGTATTAAAGGTGAAGTTCTCGCTGAGCTAGATGTCGATACTCGCCAGCCGTTGATGGAGAACATCTCTTCAAAAGAGATTTCTTTATTTACCCAAGACCTCGACGCACAAGACATCTCTGAGATTTTGGATACCGTGACCGAGAGCGTACGTACCTCCGTCATGGCAACGCTAGACGAAGAGACCCGTGTTCAGGTCAACAAACTCGATACTTATGAGGACTGGGAAGTTGGTAGCTATATGGATCCTGATATTATTCAGGTGCGAGAAGACATTACGCTAGAAGAAGTACAACACTGGCTACGAGAGAATGACGACTTGCTTGATGATGAAAGTCAGGAGCTATTGGTCGTTGATCAAAGCCAGCAACTACTCGGTCTATTAAGTTTGGTTGATTTGATTAAACACCATCAAACTACTTTGGTATCGAAATTAATCGACACCGCCATTACCATTAATGATCGCTTAGATATCCAAGATGCCGCTGCGATTTTCCGTTCAGAAGATATTCGCTTCGCCCCTGTTATTAATAGCCACGGCGAGTTGGTCGGTCAGCTAAATGGTGAGGACATCATGGAGATTATCCAAGATGATGTCGACAGCACCATGAAAAACTTGGCAGGTGTTAGCCAAGATGAAGAGCTGTTTGCCCCTATTTTAACCAGTGCTAAAAGCCGTAGTGTTTGGCTAGGCATTAACTTGTGTACCGCCCTATTGGCCGCAGCGGTGATTGGCCAGTTTGAGGAAGTATTGGCACAAGTCGTGGCGCTAGCGATACTTATGCCAGTTGTCGCCAGTATGGGTGGTATCGCCGGATCTCAGACCCTTACCGTCGTCATTCGTGGTATGGCTATGGGTCAAATCGGTGGTTCTAACCGCGTGTGGCTATTAAACAAAGAGCTGTGGGTCGGCGCGATAAACGGCATCATATGGGCTATAATCATGGCGTTTATTGCCCAGCTGTGGTTTCATGATATTAAGATTAGTGCGGTCATTGGCTTTGCCATTGCGATTAATATGACGGCCGCAAACGTTTCGGGTATCAGTATACCGCTGATGCTCAAACGTATGAATATCGACCCTGCGCTATCTGCTTCCGTTATTTTGACCACCGTAACCGATATCGTCGGTTTTATGTCATTCTTAGGATTAGCCAGCGTATTAATACTATAATCAAATACTGAGCTCTAAAAAACATCGTCATTGTTTCAAAATATTGAATAAGCTTTGTTCAAAATCATAATTTAAAAACCATCAAATCGTTAAGTGAGTTCGTTATGCAAGCTGTACAAGTTAAAGTTGTAAACCCTAAAATTACTGAAGACGCAGCATTTTCTCTTCCGACTCGTGCCACCGATGGCAGTGCGGGTATTGACTTGCGCGCTTGCATCGATGAGCCATTAACCATTAAAGCAGGTGAAACACACTTAATCGGCACAGGTCTCGCCGTTTATATCCAAGATCCTAATTATGCAGGTATGATTTTACCGCGTTCAGGTCTTGGTCATAAGCACGGTATCGTTTTGGGTAATCTGGTTGGGCTAATCGATGCTGATTATCAAGGTGAGCTAATGGTTAGTATTTGGAATCGTAGTAACGACGACTTTGTGCTTAATCCAGCAGAGCGTATGGCACAATATATCGTTGTACCTGTTGCCCGCCCTGAGTTTTCAGTGGTAGCAGAGTTCAGTGATGAAAGCGAACGCGGTGCTGGTGGATTTGGACATTCAGGTCGCCAGTAATCAATCGGTAATCATGACTGATTGACCGTTTTAACTATTGTTACTCATCACGATAATAACAATTACGATGACAACAATCACGATATTAACAATAATAGCCACAACCATCATAACCACGATTATAAGGAGCGTAAGCGATGCCAACTTTTGCTGAGCAGCAGTCCTTATTTCGTGCTTATGATATTCGTGGTTCACACCAGTATTTCACCACTAACTTTATACAAGCGCTCGGCAATGCTTTTGCTCACCTTTATAGTGGTCTACTTTGTCTATCAGAAGATAACGATTCACAAAACAGCCTGCTAACGCAATCGTTAACTTCTTTAGAAACCATTATTGTTATTGGTTATGATGTGCGTAATGGTAGTAATGCTATTGCACAGAAACTCGCTGATATATTGGCTCAACGTGGTTTGCAAGTGGTGCAACTAGGTCTCGTTACGACGCCAATGATGGTCTTTTGGGCAGAGCAATATCAGGGGCATGGCATCATTGTGACGGCCAGTCATTCTGCTAAAGAGATTTTAGGCATCAAATGGTTGGTAAACCACCAATCTCCTAGTAGCTCAGAGATTCAATTGCTTTATCATCAGTTGACTAAAAGCAATTCAAAAAATAATAGCGTCATTCAAGCGAATACTCTCAAGCAAAATACTCAGGATACAGGCTTATCTACTGAGGACATAGCAACGGCTTATATTGAAGCAATCGCTCAAGTTTTTCAGCAGATTGATCAATCCAGTAAGCCACATTCAAATAGACAAAATGCAAGTAGACAACATCCAAAAGAGAGTCAACAGCCCTTATCTAAACTTGATTTTCGAGTCGTTATTGACTGTATGCATGGCGCGACCAGCGCTATTGCGCAGCGTTTATTTGGTCGTTTCTGCCAAGATGTCATCATGATGAATGACATAGCAGATGGCAACTTTCCTTCTGGCAATCCTGATCCTACTGAACCGCACCGTCTCACGCAATTACAGCACAACGTAATTCATCATCAAGCAGATATAGGGATTGCTTTTGACGGTGATGGTGATCGATTAATGATCGTCGATACCAATGGCAAAGTCGTCTCGCCTGACCATCTATTATATTTATTAGCGCAAGTGGCTATCGCGGAACGCCCTGACACTTTATACGATGCAGACTCAATATATGATGCAGAGTCAATAAGCTCACAACGCTCGCCTCAAGTCCTTTTTGATATTAAATGCTCACATCATTTACCAAAGCTGTTATCTGATCTTGATGCAACACCCGTAATGAGTAGAACGGGTAGCAGTTTTATGCGCCAACAGATACAGAGCTCTGATTATCAAATTGTCTTTGCCGGAGAATTATCAGGGCACTTTATCTTTAATGATAGCCGCTTTATTGTTTATGATGATGCCACGTACGCAGCATTACGGCTGTTGCACTGGTTGGCTACTGATGAGCTCGTCGATAGCAAACGAGCACTGACGGACATTACGGAAAGTCTACCGGCAATGGTAAGTACAGCTGATCATTATTTGCCAATGCCAACAACTTTTGGGACAGAGTACTCACTCGTAGAACAGCTGGCCAGATTCTGTCGTTATTTACGCCAACTTTTGGAAGCGACAGCAGCAGATTCTGTCCATCATTTAATAAATACTGACCTGCTATTAGATTGTCATTGCTCAGTGGTAGAGCCTCACTTAACACTCAAGCAAGCCAGAGATCTAATGCCAGTAGGGACAACGCTGAGCTGTATCGATGGCGTTCGTTTGGATTTTCCACATGGCTTTGGGGTGCTGCGCCAATCAAACACCAGTCACCATCTGACGGCACGTTTTGCTGGTGATAGCATCGATGACCTAGCAGATATTCAGGCAAAGTTTGCCGCATTATGTCACCCATTCGATGAAGAACTGGCAGCCAAAATTGTCGCTATTCCTGCCGAATAATTGTATTAAACACATTGTGACCTTATCAATAATATTGACGATATTGATCTAGTCGATTCAATTTAAAAGTAGTACAAGGCAACCGAGTGCAGATGTATATGTGATACCTCAAGCGAGGTTAACGCTGTAATGCTTTTATAGTGGAATGACTATAGTGGCGATAGATTTGTATCGCAAAAATAACCAACCCGCTCAAAACCGTACTTTAGGAGTTTGTAATGACGCTTAACTTAGATGATGCCAAAAACACCGCTGAAGTATTGACCACGGCACTGCCTTATATCCAGCGCTTTGTCGATAAGATCATCGTCGTCAAATACGGCGGCAATGCGATGACTGATCCTGCGCTAGAAAGCTCATTTGCCCGCGATATCGTCTTGTTAAAAACCGTTGGCATGCATCCTGTCGTCGTACATGGCGGTGGCCCGCAAGTGGATAACTTGTTAAAAGAGCTTGGTCGTCAGTCTGACCGTATCGATGGTATGCGTGTCACTGATAAAAGCACCATGGATATCGTCGAGATGGTGTTAGGCGGCGGCGTCAATAAATCGATTGTTAGCTTAATCAATAAGCATGGTGGACGCGCGATTGGTTTAACGGGTAAAGATGCCAACTTAATCCTAGCCAAAAAGTTAAAGATGGAAAAAATCGGCGAAGATGGCATCGCTGTTCCTATAGATCTAGGGTTTGTCGGTGATGTGGTCAGTGTCAATAAAGACGTGATTAACATGCTCATTGCGTCTGACTTTATCCCTGTCATCGCCCCACTCGGCGTCGATAGCGAAGGCAACACCTATAATATCAATGCTGATCTAGTCGCAGGTAAAGTCGCAGAGTTTTTGCAAGCAGAAAAGTTAATGCTGCTGACCAACATCAAAGGCGTATTGGGTCGTGATGGCGAAGTTGTGACTGGACTGACACCAAAGAAAGTCGACAGCTTAATCGAAGATGGCACCATCTCAGGTGGCATGATTCCTAAAATTCAGTGTGCGCTTGATGCCGTACGTAGCGGCGTAAAAAGCGCTGTTATCGTTGATGGCCGTGTGCCTCATGCTACTTTGCTTGAGATTTTCACCAATGAAGGTGTCGGTACGTTAATCAGTCGTGAGCTAGATGCATAATTGCGCTAACAATCTATAATTATTAGCATAAAAAAGCCCGAGCTTGGATACCAAGCTCGGGCTTTTTAACTAGCTATCAATGCTCATTTAAATGAGAGAAATTTAATAAGCACAGAACTCGACAGAACTATGGCTACTATTGCCATAAACCTTCATATAATGATTGCCTTTACTCTCAGTAATGTAAGACGTTTCATTGTCATAGCGGTCACCATCCAAACGACCACTTGGCCCTGAGACATAAGCCATATTGATGCGGTCATCACCGACATTGCGAATCACTAGATTCTGATCTGACGCAAGCCATAGGCGAAACACTTTTCCGTTTTTAATATTACCTGTAAAACTGCCGCAATAGCTGTCTTTTGCGAAGGTAACCTTAGTAGAGGTTTCCGCCGCTTGCACACTTGTGGCCATTAAAGGCGCTACTGCAAGGGTGGCCATTAGTAATAATTTTTTCATGATTTTATCCTTGAGCACTATAAACAAGCAAACTTAATTCCATTAATGAAATCATAGTTTATAACGTGTCAAAGTGACAGCTTTTTTATGAAAAAGTTGTATCGAATACAGCCTCATCAAAACCGCAAAGCAATATTGGCTGACCTTGGTTTTTATCGTCGATCTGACCTTTTACAATCGGACGCTTAATCATACTGGTATTTTCTACTAGCAGGTCAATCGCGTTATCTACACTGGCATCAGCTGATTGCTTTTGCTCGTCAGTCAGCTTACGCCATGTGGTGCCACGCTTGTTCAGTACTTTATCAATACCTAGCCCATCTACCCAACACTGTACTGTTTCTTTGTCGATGCCTTGTTTTTTATAGTCATGGAAATCGTAACTTATATTCAATTCATCCAACTTGGTAAATGCTTTTTTCATGGTGCTGCATGATTTGATACCGTAAATGGTGATGGTCATTATTGTTCCTTTAAATATAATATGGATTATGTGCGTTTTACTTAAAAAGTAGAAATAGATAAACAGCGAGACAGATCAGAATCAAGGCTAATATTAGCCACTTCATTCTTGGCGTGAGCAGTTTCATTCTCTCCATTTCTATCGGTTTGTAGTGTATAGCGGATTGGCCTTCAAAGGCGAGTTGCACTAGATGTACAACCTCCATCTCATTCAAGATAGCGTCTTTATATCTCATAGGTTTTATCGGGAGTTGTATGAGCTTGCCTTGCTTGGGCTGAATCACTAGCAACCAAATTTCGTGGTGCTTAACAACCCGACAATCGATGCCTATACATTCAATATCCTGCCATGACAAATATCTCTGTTGTGGTCGTCGAATAACTTGTAGAAGCGTTATACCTGTATCCGTAATTTGCAAGACAGGCTTACCTTTTATTAGCGTGAGTAACACTACAATCACACCAAAAAAAATTAAAACGATGAAAAACCATATGCTCATCAGAAAAAGCCAATCATTTTTTTCTTGTGCCCAAGGTATTCCATAAAAAAACAAGGGGAAAAGCAACATACCCAAAGCAAGCATAAGCGCTATGTTCTTTTTTGATAAATACAAATCAATAGGATACTTTAATACCTGACCTTTCTTTAGTTTTTGCATGTCTAGCCTTACTATCAATTCATAAGTCGTTATATACTTCTTAATACTGCTCTATTATTACGTTGCCCCATCGCATTTTTTGCCGATTTGCGCTATTCTATCGTATCTAATTTTCTTATCAAAATATTCAATCTAGAGCCCACTATGAGTAATACTGTGACATCTGACCAAGCAGAAAACAATTATTATAACCCACAAGCTATCGAAGCGGCGCAACAAGCCAAATGGGCAACTGACAAGCGCTATGAAGTAGGTAATGAGCCTAGCGACAAGCCAAGTCGTTATATGCTGTCTATGTTCCCTTACCCAAGTGGCAAGCTGCATATGGGCCATGTGCGTAACTATACCATCTCAGATGTGCTGAGCCGTTACTACCGCCTCAAAGGCTATGAAGTCATGCAACCAATGGGTTGGGATGGTTTTGGCCTGCCAGCAGAAAACGCTGCTATTGCCAATCAAACACCACCTGCCAAATGGACGTTTGCCAATATTGACAACATGCGTGCACAGCTTAAATTACTAGGCTTATCTATTGACTGGTCACGTGAATTTGCCACTTGTAGCCCTGAGTATTATCAGTGGGAACAGTGGTTATTTTTGCAGTTATACAAAAAAGGCTTAGTCTACAAAAAGCTAGCGACTGTCAACTGGGATCCGATTGACAATACCGTCTTGGCCAATGAGCAAGTTATCGATGGCAAAGGTTGGCGTAGTGGCGCTGCAGTCGAAAAGCGTGACATCCCAATGTACTACTTTAATATCACTGATTATGCCGATGAGCTATTGGATGATTTGGATGATTTGGAAGGGCATTGGCCATCTGAAGTATTGACCATGCAGCGCAACTGGATTGGTCGTAGTGCGGGTATGGAAGTGCATTTCCCATATGAGTTGGCTGGTGAAACAAACACTTTAGACGTGTTCACTACCCGCCCTGATACCTTGATGGGTGTGACTTATGTTGCCGTTGCCGCTGAGCATCCACTCGCACAGTATGCATCTGAGAATAATAAAGCCATTGCAGATTTTTGTGCCTTGTGCAAAAAAGGCTCAGTTGCTGAAGCTGACTTGGCCAAAGCTGAAAAAATCGGTATGGACACAGGTCTGACCGTAACGCATCCATTGACGGGTGAAGAAGTGCCTGTTTGGGTCGCCAACTATGTCCTAATGAGCTACGGTTCAGGCGCGGTCATGGCAGTACCGGCACATGATGAGCGTGACTATGAGTTTGCAACCAAATACAGCCTGCCTATTAAGCAAGTTATCGACGTACCTGCTGGTTATTTTGATGAAGCAGAAGCAGATGCCAAAGCGAATGATACTAAAATCAATCTTGCCTATACTGAACGCAATACCTTAGTCAATTCAGGCGAATTTGATGATCTAGACTTTGAGCAAGCTTTCGAAGCGATGCTTGCCAAGCTTGAGCCACAAGAATTGGCCAAGAAAAAAATTCAATATCGCTTACGTGATTGGGGTGTATCGCGTCAACGCTATTGGGGCTGCCCTATTCCAATGATCAATTGCGAACATTGCGGTACGATACCTGTCGAAGAGCAAGATTTGCCAGTCATTCTACCGACTGATGTCGTTCCTGATGGCCGCGGCAACCCACTCAAAAACATTCCAGAATTTGTAAATACCACCTGCCCTAAATGTGGTAACCCTGCTGAGCGTGAAACCGATACCTTTGACACCTTTGTTGAGTCAAGCTGGTACTATGCGCGCTTTGCTAGCCCGAATGATGCACAAAGCATGGTCAACAAATCTGCTGCCAACAAATGGCTGCCTGTCGACCAGTACATCGGCGGTGTTGAGCACGCAGTTATGCATTTACTTTACGCACGTTTCTTCCATAAGCTTATGCGTGACGAAAACCTAGTCTCAGGAAACGAACCGTTTGCCAACTTGATGACCCAAGGTATGGTACTTGCAGGTACTTTCTATCGTGTCAACGCTGATGGTAGTACCACTTATTACTTTACCGAAGATGTCGATATCGATTATGACGAGCGTGGTCAGCCGATCAAAGCCATCTTAAAGACTGATGGACAGCCAGTAACCATTGGCAAAATCGAAAAAATGTCTAAGTCAAAAAACAATGGTGTCGATCCACAAATCACCATCGACAAATATGGTGCTGATACGGTTCGTCTGTACACACTATTTACTGCGCCTGCTGATCAAACGCTAGAATGGTCAGACGATGCCCTAAAAGGCCCTTATAATTTCGTCAAAAAAGTCTGGCGTCTGGCAACAGAGCACACGCAAGCACTTACCGCAGCGAACTTAGATCTTGCGACGCTCAATAGCGAAGCATTGAATACTGACGATTTGAGCAAAGCAGCCAAAAACTTACGTCGTAAGACCCATGAAACCATTGCCAAAATTGATAATGATTTAGGTGATCGTTTGGCATTGAACACACCAGTATCAAGCCTTATGGAGCTTGCTAATGAGCTGACGAGCTTTAAGGCAGCTAATGAGCAAGACCTAAAAGTACAGCACGAGGCAGTGACTGATTTGCTTATCATGTTATCAGTGTATGCACCGCACGTTGGTGAGCACTTACTTGAGCAGTTAGGCTTAGACACCGTCACGCTGGACTATCCAGCCGTTGATGAAGCTGCACTGGTGCAGGATATGATCACGATGGTCGTACAGGTCAATGGTAAAATGCGCGGTAAGATGGATGTGGCGCCAAATAGCGATCCAGAGCAGCTAAAAGCACAAGCTCGAACCATGGAAAGCGTGGCAAAATTCATCACTGGCGAAATCAAAAAAGAAATCGTCGTCCCGAATAAACTCGTGAATATCGTGGTTGTAGGTTAGATATTTTAGGCTTAGTAGATGTTCTATCTAAGCCTTCTTATCATTTGAGGATAGCGATTATGTCGTATAAGCAGCAAGCCCCATCAAGTAGCAAAAGCCCTACTGCAAAAAAGTCCGGCGGACAAAAGCTAGTGACTGCATTACTTACTGCACTGCCGATGTTTACGGTGCTCGGTGCAACGGCTGCGCTTAGTGGTTGCGGCTTTCAGCTACGTGGTTATGATGCGCCGATGCTCCTCGATGTTGCCAAAACAGCGGTCATTATCGAAGACAATCGCACCGCCTTCCCGCTTAAGCTACCATTAACGCGACGTCTAGAAACATTAGGTGTCGATGTTATTAGTAACATGACAGCCGCAGACGTTGCGCTTAATAATAAACAAGCCAGCGCTGATCCTGTTTCTGTTATCAGCGTCAATAACCTGCGCTTTAGACAGTATGAATTAGTCGGTGTATTAACAGAGATTCGCTTGATCATATCAGCAGATGTTAGCTATCAAACCACTGAAAATGGTAAGCCCGTTACACTGAGCAATCCTATCCAAATCGAGCGTAGCTATCAGTACAATGATGCCTCGGTGAGTACGGATGATCAGCAAGGCGAGCAAATTCGCGAATGGCTCTACGACAGTTTGGCACGCCGTATCACTGACCAATATGTTGCTATCTCTCTGCCTAAAGTACCGTCCACTGGCACTAAAACACCAGTGAAAATCGGTAACGGCTCAGCATCGACAGCCGTGGTCGTACCAACACCTTAGTGTCTTATTACGATACGCTCCATACTTATTTCCATTAACCTGTGTACTACCCATCTATTTATGCAAGATACCTTTATACAAGCCTATCCAAAACTACTACAACCCTCCGTTGCAGTCGCGGGCTTGTGGCTGGCACACGGTGATGAGCCGTTGCTGAGTCAATGGCTTATCGATGCGCTGCGTCCACATTGGCGCGCGCAGAATTATGCCATCAAGCGCATAGAGCTGATATCAGTCAAAAGCTGGCAAGAAGTACTGTCAGAGTTGGGTAGCCAATCATTGTTTGATGATGCCAGCGCCTTGATCGTGACCGGCAATCATAAGCCCGATAAAACTGTCATTGCTGAGCTCGAACGCTTTGCGATTGAAGCACAAGCAGGTACACACGGTCATAGTGTATTATGGCTTACGCCTAAGCAAGACAAACGTAGCCAGAGCAGTAAGTGGTTTGCGCCATTTTCTCAATACGGTCACATCATTGATTGTAATTTATACAACGAGCAGCAACGGCAGCAGCTATTGCAGATTCAGGCTCAAAAGTTTGGGTTACGGCTGTCTCAAGAAGCATGGCAACTACTGATGTCACATACTGAGCATCATCTATTAAGTGCTTATCAAACCTTGTGGCGACTCTCTTATCTGTTTGCGCCGCAGTTAATGGCTCCTCATGAAGATACCGAAACAGCTGGCGATTTTGCACAGCCTACAAATACTGTAGCACTCGATATCAAAGATTTACAAGCAGCACTGGTCAGTGACGCTCAATTTAGCGTGTTTGATTTGTCGGATGCAATGCTGGCAGGTAATAGCGCGCAAGTGGCAAAAATCATCTTTCAACTCAAAGCGACTGATGAGCCGACGACCTTAGTATTATGGGCAATTAGCAAAGACATGCGTCAGATTATACAACTGATGGATGGACAAGATCCGCAAGCGCTTGGCATTTGGCGCAGCAAACAGGGGTTATATCAACAAGCCTGCCGTCGCCAATCAAAAACGCAAACGGCTGAATGGCCTGCGCTCTTATACCGCTGTGACCAAGCAATCAAAGGACTCGTTCGCCAGCCAGCGTGGGAGTTATTATTACAAGCTGCACTAGAGCTAGCAGGAAAGCGTTTATTTACCGTTTGATTGGTTGGAAAAATTCAATAACTTAGGCCGTGTTTGATATTCGATCATGGCACTGGCAGAGATTGTTTTTTAGACAGTTCGACGTTAAAAATAGTAAGTTTAGTCATTCTAAGCGTTTATGCTTGTCTCATACCTAACGCCAGAGCTTGATACCACTGACTCATTAATTATTCAAAAGAGTATTTCCATCTATTTTGAATAATTAATGTGATAGGCGTTTTAACTACAGTGACCCAAAACGTCAATTACGTCAGCTAAAACAATGGGTCACGCAGGAACTGAACTGGTTATCTAGAGCGTGTCCTCAATCTGAACGAAATCGCCTCAATGGGCTAAAAATGAGGGCAGCCTCTACTTTAATTTTTATATTCCTGCCTTTAAATCATTTTTGAGGAAATAAATCAGTGTTTTTTCCCGTTCTTCATTCATTTTTGCCGACACATCTGGTTCCCACGAATAAAAGCCCTCTCCTGTTTTATTTCCTAGCTTATTTTCATTCGCAAGTTGAGACAGCACTTTACCTGAACGTTGATCTGTCGACAAATCTTCGAATAAATAATTGGAAATAGACGAGCAGACATCTAGCCCACCCATATCCGCAGACATCAGTGGCCCTGTCACAGGCAGCCGGCGGCCTATGCTGTAGGTCACAGCAGCATCGATATCTTCTTTTGAAGCAGCTCCAGCATCTAATAATGCCTGTGCTTCCCGAAACAGTGCATACTGCAAACGATTCCCAATAAACCCTGGGATTTCTTTGTTAAGTACTATTGCCTTTTTGTTCATCAACGTTAAAACATCCATTGCTCGCTGGACTGTAACTGCATCTGTATGCTCGCCTTTTACCACCTCCACCAAAGGAATGAGATGAGCTGGGTTCCAGAAATGGGTTACAACAAAACGTGCAGGATGCAGCATATCCGCCGCTAATATACTCGGTGTAAATCCTGAGGTATTACTGGCAATCACTACATCGTCTTCAACTAACGCTTCCAACCTGCTATATAGCTCTTTTTTTAAATCTAAAACCTCAGGGATAACTTCAATAATAAAAGTTGCCTCCGACACTGCTTCTTCTAGGGAAGTAGTAAATTGGATACGTTGTCTAATTTCGTTCATTTGTTCGGATGTAAACAGCTCGTTTTCAGTCATTACCTTGAGCTTATTATTCAAGCCTTTAACAGCGTTTTCAAGATCATATTCATCGATGCCGTATATGTTTACGGTTTGGTTGGCCCATGCTGCTGATAAAGCAATTGAATGCCCCATCGTCCCAGCACCAAGAATTGTAATATTTTCCATTTTCTATATTCCTTTATATCTGGATTGTATGACGCAGACTACCCAACAAACCTTCAGGGCGTGTTGAACATTGGTCATAATGTGATGATAAAAATAGCAAACCGTTAATCTTTAAGTTCTTACACCAAAAGACCTCGTTTCCTATGCCTCGCATAATACTCAAAGATGAACACTGAACCAGACTGAAACTTATATTACTGGAACTTAATGTTTATAACAAAGAGAATGTGAGACAAACGGTTGGAGGCGTCTTTATCGTATGCACGTTGGCTGTCCTTGCCGTGATCTACCGATTACTTCAACAGACCCTAATCACAGATTCAGACCTTGAGCGGGTATTTATAGATGGTACTCATATTAGGGCATGTCCTCAATTCAAACGAGTGTCCTTTAAATGGGCTAAAAATAGCTAAATTTTGCCAAACACCGTCAAATAGTTGGTCAATATCTCGATATTATCTGCACTATTTTCCTCGTTTGACGGCAATTTATCTCATTTTTATCACCATTTTTAAAATGAGGACACGCCCTAATGAAGTTTGTGCCATGGACGGATGAGAAGGCCGTAGTATCTGATCTAAAAGTATCTCCTGCGCTCTTATACCGCTGTGACCAAGCCATCAAAGGACTGGTTTGTCAGCCAGCTTGGGTGCTATTACTACAAGCGGCATTAGAGCTAGCGGGAAAGCGCCTGTTTACTGCGCGATAAATATCAATCACTATCGCCATTCCTGTCTTGCACATGCGACGCTTTAGACAGTGACACCTATCACCATCTCTAGCACAGCTTTTGCCCTTTCTATCATTCTCAGACTCACCCATTTTTACTATTCATCACTCAACTTCTATTATTCCTCTATTCCAACCACGTTCAAAAACACCTTAACCTTTCTTAAACTAATTGCCATTCCCTTTTAGGGATGAAGCATCTACTATAACCATACTTGAGTTTACTGTCATTGGATTGTTGTTATGCGCAAAATAAGCAAAAAATCTGCTATCAAATGGGGCGTCATTGTCCTGATTATTGCAGCATTGGCGGCGTTGGCTTATGCCACGTTGAAACCAGAAGAAGAAAAACCTAACTTCCTGACAGCGGCTGTTGAAGTCGGTGATATTGAACAAAATGTCATGGCTTCAGGCAAAGTCAAAGCCTTAAATACGGTTGATGTCGGTGCACAGGTCTCTGGTGAAGTAACTCGTCTCTATGTTGAAGTCGGTGATGAGGTACAGAAAGGCGATTTGATTGCACAGATTGATCAGGTCACGCAGAACAACAATTTAAGCAATCAACAAGCCGGCCTTCAGCAAAGTGAAGCCGCACTTCAAAGTGCAAAAGCAGAAGCGCTAAGCAAGCAAGCCAGTCTAAAAAGTGCCTATGCCGACCTTGCTAGCCGTCAGTCTGAGCTCAAACAAGCAAAGTCCGACTTTGCCCGCTTGCAGTCTTTGGTTGCCATCGATGCAATCTCTCAGCAGGAGTATGATACGCAAGCGACTAGTGTTGAGACAGCCGAAGCAGCGGTTGCCAATGCGAGTGCTGCCATTGATACAGCAAAAGCAGCCATCGCTACTACAAACGCTAATATTAATAGTCAACAGGCGGCCATACGCATATCCGAGACGAATGTAAGCACAGCAGAGGAAGATCTCAGCTATACCACTATTCGTGCGCCCATGTCCGGTACGGTGGTCTCTATCACGACTGAGCAAGGCACGACCGTCAACGCCAATCAAACGGCACCGACTCTGGTCACTCTAGCCGATTTATCAACGGTTCGTATCAATGCGCAAATATCCGAAGCAGATGTCATCAATGTCAGTGCTGGGATGCCTTCTTACTTCAATATCATCGGTAATCCAGACCAACAATATGATGCGACCTTGACAGCCATTGAACCAGCACCTGAAGAGATTAGTGATACCAGCTCGACGGATGCTGCGATCTACTATGTGGGCTATGTCGAAGTACCAAACCCTGAGCGTTTATTCCGCATTGATATGACCGCCCAGATCTACATCATCATCGATCAAGCCAAAGATGCGTTGCTTGTGCCATCAGCAGCCATACAAGAAAAACCTACGAAAAATAAAACGGAAGGTCAAGCAAAAACCAGCAAGGTTGTACGCGTACTAAATGATGACGGCACAGTAGAATCTCGCACAGTAGAAGTAGGCATTGATAACCGAGTAAATGCGCAAATTTTAAGCGGATTGGAAGAAGGTGAGCAAGTCATTATTGGTGAAGGTAGTGCCAATGCTTCAGGTAAAGGTGGTGGTGGTACTCGTATACCTGGTACTCCAAGGATGTAATTAATTCTTTGACTATGTTAACGATGGAGGGGCTGAAAAACCTTGGCCCTTTTATCACGACACTCACTATCTCTGATTAAAGACATTGCTATGACTATATCTCAATCTGCTAAACAGCCGCCCAACAACGCTAGCACCTCGATAGAAAACAACTCACCGAATAATACTAATACGGCAACTACCGCTGACAAGCCAATTATGGAGCTGTCTGGTATTATTCGAGAGTTTGCTGCCGGCGAGCAAACCATTCGCGTATTGCACGAGGTTAATTTAACGATTAATCAAGGTGAAATGGTCGCGATCATCGGTCAATCTGGCTCTGGTAAGTCCACGCTGATGAATATCTTGGGCTGCTTAGATCAAGCGACGGCTGGTGACTATAAGATTTACGGCCAATCAGCAAATAGGCTAGACGCTGATGAGCTGGCTGAGTTACGCCGAGAGCATTTTGGCTTTATCTTTCAGCGCTATCATCTGCTTGGTGATATCAGTGCCAAAGACAACGTCGCCGTCCCCGCCGTATACGCTGGTATGAATACTGATGCACGCATCAATCGTGCCGAAGAGCTATTAACCGATCTAGGTCTTGGAGAAAAAGTAAACAATCGACCCAGTCAGCTCTCAGGTGGACAACAGCAGCGTGTTTCTGTTGCTCGTGCCTTGATGAATGGTGGCGATGTGATCTTAGCAGATGAGCCAACTGGTGCACTAGATAGCAAATCTGGCGAAGACGTGATGGCGATCTTACATGACCTAAATGCTAAAGGTCATACCATCATCATGGTCACTCATGATCCCAAACTTGCCGCCCAAGCCGAGCGCGTGATTGAGCTGAAAGATGGTTATGTCATTGCTGATTATAAAACTGAGCATTATAAACCGACAACGCGGCAGCCTGATTCTATCCTCGGTGGACATCGAAAAAGCGCCTTTGCTAGCTTTGTCGATCGTTTGCTCGAAGCCTTTAAGATGTCCTTGCTCGCCATGCGTGCACACAAGATGCGCACCCTGCTGACCATGTTAGGTATTATCATCGGTATCGCTGCGGTTGTCTCTATCGTTGGTCTTGGTCAAGGCTCTCAGCAGCAAATTCTCTCAAATATCAGCTCGCTAGGAACCAATACCATCACCGTCAATGATGGATACCCTAGAGGCGACCCGCGACGTAAATATAATGACGACAACCTCACACCAGAAGATGCAGATGCGATCAGCAGTCAACCGTATGTTACCAATGTGAGCCCTCAAGTCAATGCCAGCTCTAGTGTACGCTATCGCAGCGTGCAGGAAGACTCGACCATTAATGGTGTTGGTGAGTATTATCTAGAAGTTACTGGTGAGACGCTAGCACTTGGTCAAGGTTTCGATTCGCAAAGTATTAAGCTGCGCAGTCAAGATATCATTCTCGATGACAATGCTAAGAATGCATTTTTTGCAGACATTGATAATCCTATTGGTGAAGTGATACTCATCGGCAGTGTACCTGGACGCGTGATTGGCGTACTCGAAGAAAATGATAGCGGTTTTGGTCCAGATATTTCGACACCCACTATATATATGCCCTATACCACGGTGATGTCACGTATCACCGGCAGTGCAAATATTGATAGCTTTGTGGCTTTATTAGATGACAGTATCTCATCCAGTGCAGCTGAGTCAGCTATCTCCGACATAATAGAGGGTCGCCACGGCAAAGATGATTTTGAGCTTCGCAACTCAGACTCTATCCGTCAAACCATTGAGTCGACGACAGGCACGATGACGCTGCTTATCTCATCCGTTGCTGTTATCTCATTAATAGTTGGTGGTATTGGCGTGATGAATATCATGCTGGTGTCTGTCACTGAGCGTACCAATGAGATTGGTGTGCGAATGGCTGTTGGCGCACGGCAAAGCGATATCATGCAGCAGTTTTTAATAGAAGCCGTACTGGTCTGTATTTTAGGTGGTCTGCTAGGCATTGGACTCGCGTTCGCTATCGGTGAGCTCATCAATAATTTTGCTGGCGATAGCTTTAAAGTTATTTACTCATCCACCTCTATTATTGCTGCATTTATATGTTCAACACTGATTGGTGTCGTATTTGGCTTCTTACCAGCACGCAATGCAGCCAAACTTGACCCTGTTGACGCTCTATCTAGAGACTAATCGTTAATAATTAACGCACTAAATCAGAATATTTAGAGCCTAAAATGGCTCTAATGGCAAAATTCTGAAAAAATATGACTTTTTTCCTAATATTTTCACTTTCTTTGTCATTTAGGGTTGTAATTGTCATAATTATATATATAATGTGCTCTCACGTTTAGGGATACAAAAACTTTAAACGTTGAAACAAACTTAATGTGCTTATTAAAATTAAGTTTGATTAACAAAGTTTTTGTTTAAAGAACTTTGACTTGCAGTTAAATGCAAACCTAGTGTTGATATCGAGTTTTTAGAATTTACGAAAATGTAAATCCTCTTGCACTCGGATGAAGTAGTACTTCATTTTATCCTCGCTCAGGGCCGATAGCTCAGTTGGTAGAGCAGTTGACTTTTAATCAATTGGTCCCGCGTTCGAGTCGCGGTCGGCCCACCATATTTAGTATTACGCTTGTTATGTACCTTACCCTATCAGGTAGCGGCATAATAAGTCACAAAGTTTAAGAAGGTTTCTTTTAGAAAACTTCACCGAATTTACGAAACTGTAAATTCACTTGTAGAGTTAAAAAAGCAGTGCTTTTTTTATACGCTCTTCAGGGCCGATAGCTCAGTTGGTAGAGCAGTTGACTTTTAATCAATTGGTCCCGCGTTCGAGTCGCGGTCGGCCCACCATATTTAGAGAGCCCAGTTACTATATCGCATAGTAACTGGGCTTTTTTTCGTTTAAATTTCTATTTCACTTTTTATGTTTTTTCTTAAAGACAGTAAAGTCGCTATTTTTCCGCCACAGCAGTTTATGCTTGATCGTGTCTTTAATCGTACGTGGATGCTTGGGTGCTTGCGTAATCAACATATCAAAAGTAGCCTCATCTATCTCCAGCTCACACCCATGTGCCATCATGACCACAGAAGGTTTTAACGCTTTTATTTTTTGGAGTGATTGAATATAGACTTTAGGATCATAGATAGGAAATGGTGCGACAAACTTGTGACGCAGCTTAATAATCAAATCAGCGGTATATACCTGTCGACTGGGCATGTGAAATAAAGACAAATCACGGTCTGTATGACCTGGGGTCTCTAACACCTGCCATTCATCAAACCCAGGCACGCAGTCGCCTTCACCAACAGTGATATCGGCCTTGAGATGCGCTGGATAATATAGATTTCTTGGAGAGCGACCTTGACGTCTCGCCACATAATGCGCAAGATTCATATCGACAAGGTGCATAGTACGCCCAGCGATACGGCTATACCACTGCGTATCTTTGTCCGCTGAGACAATCAGGCAACCCGTCTGCTCTCGGAATTTGTGTGCGCCGCCTGCATGATCTGGATGCATATGAGTGACGACGACGACCTTTAGATCAGTTATTGGTCGCTGCAACGTTGTCTTGATATACTCTAATACCATCGGCACATCAGGGCGACATGCCCCATCTAGCAGCATAATCTTATCTGGATACACCGCCAGATACGTGCTTTGAATATATCCTTCTAAACGCACAATTTCACATAAACTCATTTGCATTCCCTGCTACATGATTGGTCACTTTTATAGTATCCCTACTATATAGGACGCTTTTAACGCGTCTTAATAGAATTTAGTATAACCCTCGCCATGTAGATTGTAATGACTTTGAGTGAACGCTTGTGACTATAAATCATTCTTCTTCATAAAAGCAAAAACTCAGCACATAGGCTGAGTTTGAGATAAAACAAGGAACAGTTAAAATAAAATTCTGCTATGATTATATCAATCAACAAAAGTATAACGAATGAGCCATTCATGAATCACCTTGCAGAAACTATCAAACGGCCTACACCGCCCTTCTTAAACCTTATAACCAAACATTGTGTTTTAACCATACTGACCACAGCACTAATGGGGCTCTCTATCTCTGCAAAAGCCGGAGGTGGTGAATACTGCGGCTCTAATTTTTCATTGGACAATCGCACCTATAACGAATGTCAGATTAATTTTCCAATCCTAGACACAGGCAATGACACCCAAACCAACTTATATCTACTACTCGCAGATAAAGGCTTAATTCGCTTTGACGAGCCTAATACGCATGACTCAGACTCTTATCAGGCTCATGACTTTCCGTTAAACTTAAGGACTTTAAGACAAACGGCTGTGAATGAAGTCAAAAACCCCAATCAGAATTTTTTAGAGCACTCTGAAAAAAGTCATTACGCCGAATATTGTAATAGTTTTTATACGGGTGAAGAGGCGCTAGAAGGCGCGCTCAAAATTGATACTCAATTGACGTCTAAAGAACGCTTACAACTGAGGCAGTTTCGCCAAGCCATTCGCAGCGAATGTACGGACTCGTTCGGTCATGACACATCATCAGCAGAGGACGCACCTGTTTTTCCATTAAAATGGTCTATCCATGCTCAGCCATACGCAGACTATATTATGGCCACTCAATTGTTTTATTTGGGTGAAAAATCAGACTTTGACAGTGCCCATAATCTCTATAGTGCGTTGATTGATCTTAAAACAGGTAACAATGTAGGGCTTGCTTGGCTAGTCGATACCGCCAACTATATGCTGATTCGTACTGGTATTAATCGTATTTATCAGCATGGCATGGGAGACTACCGCTATAAGAGTGAGACCGTTGATCCAAGACTGTTTGCTAGCACTCAAAAGGCGATTAATACTTATCTTAGCCGCTTCAAAGACGGCCACTATACTGCCTCGGCTCGTGGCTTACAACGCCGACTATATTGGCTGGCAGGTCAACAAGAAAAGCTGGTTGATGAGATCGAATGGCAAATCGATCATACAAACTCACTACGCTTTAATCTTGATAGTCGCTTATTGCCAGAAGAGATCGAACAAAAAGTCTTCTTTGCAAATTTTGATGAGCCAATCGATATTAACAAGCTTAATGACCCAATCTTGCTCACCAGTTTTGCACTATACCGTTTAAGACCTGCCGACTCTCTCAACGCTCCTACACCGCTAACGCGAACAGAGCTTGAGCGTCTAAAACCTAAGTTTAAAGATCGCATGGATTTGTACCAGTATCTCATAGCGACCTATTATTTCGTGCAGGAGAATAATCCAAAACTTGCCATAAAGTATTCACCAACCACGCTACCGACAGGCGAGATGTCATACTCAAAATTTAGCCAATACGTCCTAAAAGCAAAAGCCTTACAACAGATAGACCGTGTCGATGAAGCAAACGCAATATGGGATCGTCTACATCAATTACCAAAACAACCGTTCCAAAACAGAATAACTGAGCTGGGGTTAGCGCTTCAAGCAGATCAGACCAATGATTACAGCAAACTTTTTGGCAATAACGCTACGGTACAATCTCATAATTTAATGATACGCATGATAAAATATTCTGCTGATCCAGCGCTTTTAAAACAAGTTGCTGACAGTCATTCAGCTACTGATACGATTGGCGCAGAGGCTCGTTACGCGCTACTGGCCAAATCACTAATACAGGGACGCTATACTGATTACTTAACATACCAGCAGAACTACCTTCCAAAGAACTCACAAAAATATATAGGCTTTGATAGTGAGAACGAAACATTGAAATACTTGCCTACATTCAGTGAATTTAATTGGCAGGGTGAAAAGATTAGTCCTAGCATAAACTGCCAAGACTTAACGAAAACAGTGACTCGTTTAAGCCAAAACCCAAAAGACAGGCTGCGAACCCTATGTCTGGCCGAGTTTATGGATGATACAACCATCACTTACTATCTAGAAGATTATGACAAGTCCTATCATTCTTCTGGTCAAAGCGATTCGGGCTATCGCTATCCTTACTTGGGTGATATACCCAGTCGTTTTAAAGGTCAGGCACTAAACCGACTGGACATCTATCAGTCCATATTTGCTAGCAATCGAGATGACGAGTTATCCGCTTATGCGCTACATCGTGCGATTGGCTGTTTTGCAAGTTCTGGTAGTAACCAGTGCAGCGATGAGAACATAGATATGTCAGTCCGCAAAGCTTGGTTTAAACGTTTAAAATCAGACTTTAGCCATACTACTTGGGCACAAAATCAGAAATATTACTGGTAATATTTAAGGGCTTATTGATTTGATAAAAAATCAGCAGAAATATAAAGGATTGGTATTAAGGTCTATTGGCTTAATCGTACTGGTTTTTGCGGCTTTTATTTATAATCAAATCACTAGTCCTGCTGCAACTCATAAGTCTGAGAATTCTCAGAAAACCCAATCAGTAGATAGTCATCTCAATAGCGTTCATTCTCTCAATACTGCTACTGCTACTGCTACTGGCGATGAGATTATTAATACTAAGGATTATGAGCAGTTTTGGATATGGACACCGCCCGAAGATGATGCCAAGCTTAGCCAAGCTCATACCTTGTATATCTTACAAGGTGAAATTCGTCCGCCTAATATTCCGTATTATCGTCCCAATACCAATGAGAATGCGGTTCATGCTGCACTTGCAACGCTGACACCGCAAGGTTTAGGTGTTCGTTCTTTAAGTGATAAAAAGATTTGGCTCGTCTATCGTGCAACCAGTCAAGAGTGGTCGGACGAAGTGATGGCACAGCTGATTGAACGCTTAGAGAAATGGCAGCGTGCGGGCAATCAAGTTATGGGGATTCAAATAGACTATGACGCCCCTACCTATCAATTGGATAAGTATGCAAAATTACTTAGGCATGTTCGTCAGCAGCTACCAGCGCATTATCAATTGAGTGTGACTGGATTGCTTGATTGGTCCAACCAAGCTGAGGACCCTCAGTTTATGCAACTCAGTGATGCCGTCGATGAACTGGTTATCCAAACCTATCAAGGAACGACTACTTTGACCAATTACTCTCGATATCTAAAAAAGTTAGAAAACTTACCCTTTGATTTCAAGGTTGGTATTGTTGAAGATGGTCAATGGCAAGGCGCAGCGTTTTTGGAAAACAATCCACACTTTAAAGGTTATGTGGTGTTTTTGCGGTAAAGGATAAGGTAGTTTGGATGTAACCTCTTACCCAAACTAAAAAACCAGCCATATTGCTATGGCTGGTTCTGATTATGGTAATAAAACGTCATATTAAGCAAGATCACGAACCTTTGGCTCACGCTCCCACAGACGAGACTTTGCATTTTCAATGAAGCTCTCTAGTTCAGCCAGTGGCGTGACAAAACTGTCTTTTTCAACGGGGAGTTTACTCAAGATAAATTCATCCGTCGCACCGCAATAAGCAATCGCTTTGCAATGATTATACGCATCATTGAACCAGTCTAGTGCTGAGCTGTCTTTTGCGAGCTTCTTAGCCTGTTCAGGCATGATGATACTCACTACCGCATCGAACATCACTGACGGGCCACCAGCGAGACGCTCATCGGCTTGTATACGAGTACCATCATCCAGTACCACTTCTTTATTGGGCGCAACGATTTTTACGCTAGCACCCTGCTCCATCGCTGCTGCTTCAAACTTCTTGATTTCGCTACTGTTAGAGCCTTCTGCGACCAATATACCGATCATACGACCTTTTAGGCTGTCAGGTGTCAGACCGATGGTTTGTACGGCGTTAGACGTTGCCATATCTTGGACAGGTGCAGCGGCATCCGCAGGCTCTGGCAATTCCATACCGAGCGCGGTTGCCACACGATTGGCCAAATCTTCATCGATATGAATCAGATGACTGAGTGTACGGGCACGTACATGTGCGGTATCCACTTTACCCAGCTCAAAGGCATAGGCTGTTGCAATATGTGCTTGCTCAGTCGGCGTCTGACTGCGATAGAACATACGTGGTTGACTATAGTGATCTGCGAAGCTCTCTGCACGTACTCGACCTTTTACCCCATCATCCAACTGCTCATGGAATGATTCAAAACCACGTTTGGCGCTTTCACGAGGTCTCGTTGGATCTAAGCTCTGTGGCTCATAAAGCGTACGAGTTTTAGGCACTTGCATTTGCATATGGCCATCTTGCTGATTATTCGCAAACGGACATTTAGGCGCATTGATTGGAATCTGCGCAAAGTTAGGCGAACCCAAACGAGACAGCTGCGTGTCTAGATAGCTGAATAGACGACCTTGCAATAATGGATCGTTACTGAAGTCGATACCCGGTGGTAGATGCGATGGACAGAATGCGACTTGCTCCGTTTCCGCAAAGAAATTATCCGGATAACGATTGAGCACCATTTTACCAACTACCTTCACTGGCACCATTTCTTCTGGAATCAGTTTGGTCGCATCTAAATGGTCAAATGGAAACTCATTGGCTTCTTCTTCGGTAAATAACTGAACGCCAAACTCCCATTCAGGATAGTCGCCATTGTTAATTGATTCAAACAAATCACGACGATGATAATCAGGATCAGCACCTGATATTTTTACTGCTTCATCCCATGTGGTTGACTGCACACCCAATACTGGCTTCCAATGGAAACGTACAAAGGTGCTCTTGCCTGCTTCATTGATGAGACGATAGCTATGAATGCCAAAGCCTTCCATCATTCGCAGACTGCGCGGTAAACCGCGGTCACTCATCAGCCAAATCAGATTGTGCATGGTTTCAGGGCTTAATGAGACGAAATCCCAAAAGGTATCGTGCGCAGAGGCCGCTTGCGGGAAGCCGCGATCAGGCTCAGGTTTTACCGCATGAATCAAGTCTGGAAACTTCATCGCATCTTGAATAAAGAAAATTGGCATGTTGTTACCAACGATATCCCAATTGCCTTCTTCGGTATAAATCTTCACGGCAAAACCACGAACATCACGTGGCGTATCTTTTGAACCTTTGTTACCAGCCACAGTTGAAAAGCGGGTAAACAAAGGTGTCTGCTTACCCGTCTCGGTCAAAATTTTCGCTGTGGTGTATTCTTCTAATGATTCTGTCAGCTCAAAATAACCGTGTGCGGCACTACCGCGCGCATGGACAATACGCTCAGGAATACGCTCATGATCAAAATGATGAATTTTTTCACGCAATACAAAATCCTCTAGCAGTGTGGGGCCACGACTGCCAGATTTTAGAGAGTTTTGGTTATCAGAGATGGCAACGCCTTGTTGCGTCGTCAAAATTTTGGCGTCATCACCAGCACGCTGATGGGTTTCGCCCCCATTGCCACGTTCCGTATTCATATCTTTAGCGGGGTCAGTATGATCAATATTATTTTTCATTATGCATCCTAGCTAGTAGTTAAAAGTAGGCTCTATGCTGAGCTGTATTTAATATTAGCCAAGATTTATGATTAACTCATGGCACTCCTTGTTGATATTTGTTTAAATTTTGCACACTAACAAACGTCTTTATTATATTTTGTACCTCATGCTATTATTAATAGTCCATTTCTATATTGTAGTTATTCTTTACGATAAATCATCCAAAAGTATTGTTGAGAGTAATTACTCCTGACAGTAATAAATATCCATTTAGTTAGCTTACTTCTCTTTTACTCTAAAACAATGAGGCTACTTATGTTATTTAATTCATCAGATACCACCTTCACTCCCTTTCGCTCATTGGTACTGGGCACTTCTATGGGCATGATGGCATTAATGATCAGCCAAACCGCCGCCGCCATCACGACCAAACACGTTACCTATACAGTGGACGATAAAGCCTACGAAGGCTATTACGCCAAAGCGGATAATCCTAATGCGCCTTTTATCCTACTGATTCATGATTGGGATGGTCTAACCGACTACGAACGCAAACGCGCTGACATGTTAGCGACTGAAGGCTACAACGTCTTAGCAGCTGACATGTTTGGACAAGGTATTCGCCCGACGTCTATTGAAGAAAACAAACGCTTAACTGGTGAGCTATATGACGACCGTAATAAAATGCGTCGGATATTAGCAGGGGCATTAACGGCAGGACAACTGCAAGGCAATGATGTGCGAAAAGGCACGACTATGGGATATTGTTTTGGCGGTACGGTTGCGCTAGAGCTGGCACGCTCAGGATTTGAGCAAAAAGCGTTTGTACCATTCCATGGAGCTTTTGAGGTGCCAACCGGTCAGAGTTATGATAAGACCACAGGCGAGATACTGGTGTTCCATGGCTCAGCGGATGAGGTGGTGTCTCTTGAAAGCTTTGCGACACTGGGTAAAACATTAGAAGCGGCTAAGATACCGCATGAAATGGTCACCTATAGCGGCGCGCCACACGCCTTTAGTGTGTTTGGTAGCAAAAACTATAATGAGCGTGCCGATGAGCGCTCTTGGAAACGTTACTTGGATTTTTTAGCAGAAGAATATAAATAGTCTAACGGTATAAAAATCATATTAGCAATAATATAAGTAGCAATATCAATAATCATATAGGGCGTGTTGAACATTCAAATGTGGTGCTGGCAGCAACTATTTTTTAGACAATATGCAGTGAAATTTTTGATGCCTAGTCATTCTAGGTTAAACAATTTCGCCATATATTGGCAAAAAAGAGTACTGCCCTGAAAGGCTGATGCTAAAATTGCACCAAACGTCGTTACAAGCCTAGTTAAGGTCTCGACATTATCGTCGGCTTGCGCCTAGTTTGGTGCAATTTTAGCAATCAGCAGCCCTAATATTTGAATGTTCAACACGCCCTAAGCAAACCCAAATAAAAAGACACCTTAATCAGGATCTAAAAACGATCTATTGAAATGTCTTTTTTATTATAAAGTTTTTGCTAAAACTTTAACTATTTAGCTTTTTGAAATACCAATAATTGATTATTGGCAGGCATCGCATAAGTAGTGACAAGTTGCAGATGATGTTCACTGGCTAAACTGACAACATCTTCTTTATGACGAATCCCGCTGTCAGGATTGCCTGCTCTCAACATCGCATCAAATCGCTGGTTGCCTTCACTGGTATAGTCACCATGCTCATTGAAAGGGCCATATACAATCAGCTTATTATCCGTTTGTAAGGTATCGCCTGCCAATGCAAATAACTTTTTGACCAAACTCCAACCAATAATATGTAAGGTATTGGCCGTAAATATCGCATCATAAGGTGTATTTAATTGGCCGTTAATAGGTCTTAAGTTAATGGTTAAATCAAAAGCCAAAGGGGGATATAGATTTGGCGCAGGATAAGCATCATGCCAAGCGATTATGTGACGATGATTACTAGTGACATCACTGGTTTGCCATTTTAAATGTGATAAATGAGGCGCAAAATAAACACTATGCTGACCAGTTCCAGAACCAATCTCTAATACATGATTAAAGTCTTGTAACTCTGTTTGTAGTACTTCTAAAATAGGCTGTTTATTATTCTCACACGCTTGGGAAAATGGCAGTGCAGAAATATCCACTTTACTATTCACATCATCATGGTGCATTACGGCTCTCTCCAAACTGTCTATGGTGCTTTTGGCAGTAGTTGCAATATATTCACAGGCATTGCCAAACCACTCACTATTAATAAATACCTGCCTCGACCCCAGCAGCTAGCGTCATCGCCAACTCTTCTACTTGCTCAGCAAAGCCCTCTTGCCAATCGCCTTGTAGTATCAGCACCTCTTGCACCCATGACCAACGCAGTCCTGTGGTAATGGTTCTGATAGCAAGCTTAGTACCTGTCCCATCATGCCCAGCTCGAATATATACCGCAAATGGCATACCCTGCTTTTCTTCTAGCACAGGATAATAACAACGATCAAAAAAGTCCTTGGTCAGCCCTGCCATATACGACAAATTCTCAGTCGTGCCTAATAATAACGCATCAGCAGTCAATACATCTTCTGGCTGCGTGTCCTGCGGTGATTTCAGAACGACAGTGATATCTATATCAGGATGATTGGCACCGTCATAGGCCGCCTGCGCCAATTTCTGAGTATTGGGTGATGGCGCATGAGCCACAATCAGTAAAGTCTTATTAGCCATGTTAGGCTTCTGTGCCATTATGAAATACTAAGTTTTGAGTAATAGCAGGATCCAAGCTATTGCCTACTGGACACGTTAATGCGGTTTTATAAAATCGTTTTAAGGTGCTCTCATCTAATGCACGCGGAAAATTAACGATAATGTGTATTTCACTCACACGCCTTGGTTTGGCAGCCATGACTTTGGTGATTTCGGCGGTCGTACCTGAGATATCGATATCCATCGCTTCGGCTTTGATACCGATAATCGTTAAGATACAACTGCCCAGACTGGTGGCTAGCAAATCAGTGGGAGAAAACGCTTCGCCCTTGCCATGATTGTCTGTCGGCGCATCAGTAATGATTTGATTGTTTGACTGTAGATGGATGGCTTGTGTACGTAAATTGCCTTGATAGGTTACTTTTGAGGTTATCATGGGTTTCTCTTTAGTGGTTATTATTGTGTGTTTAAATGCATTAATCAATTAGAAAGTATCAATAGAAACAAAGCTAAGGCATAGAATTCACAGTTACTTAGACGTTTTTTCCACCAAGCAAGAGCTCTGAATCAATTAATTTCGAATCTTGATATTTAGGATTTTCAAGTAGGACTTTAAGTACAAATTTGAGATACTCTACGGCAAGGATATGAGTTGTAGTTTCTTTATCGCCCTCAAGCTTAATAACTCGCTTTTTATCTAGTTTTTTGCTTCCATGTACAATCGCTGAACGGTAAGCGTAAATACTTTTTACATCTTTAAAAGCTTGCTCTGGAGATTTTTTAAAGCAATCATCTAAATTTACCAAAGCTCCTATTCTCATCGCTAACTTATGAGTCATTTCTTGATTTCCGTCATCCGCAAGCAATGCTTCCAGTGCAATAGTTGCATCAAGCACAGCATCTTCTTCACTATCTCGGACGAGACATTGATTTAACCTCTTGACTGACAAATCTATTGAGTTTTTTTCCGAATCAATTAATAAGCTATATATTTTACTAATTTCATCCATTTTGATATTTGTAACTACCGGAACGGTGTCAATATTCCAATAGTAGTCTTCGAAATTTGATGGGTAAGAACGCGTAGTAGCACCAACAGCATAAGGTAAGTCTGCTTTACAATGTCCAATCCAAGATTTAGCTAGAGAAAATATCTGAGCGTATCCTGTGCTTACGTTTTCAACTAGCCGTATTGAAGCAAAGAACTTATCAATACGATCAGTTGGGTATGCTCGTATATCGTTCAAAGTATTGAAATCCATATCATAATCGCTATTCTTTACTTCCCATCCCTTTAAGACCAATGCATGTGTTGCCGAAGAAAGTACGGACTTATGAACACTGACGTTATTTGATATTATATTACATCTAGCTAGGTGTTCTTTGTCTACCAACCGTCTAACCTCAATCGCTTCAGACAAAACATATGATTCAAATTCAAAATTGACAAAAAGAATCGGGATTACTATATCAACTGGCAATGTACCTAGAAATACAAAATTTTGTATTTCGTCAATAATATCTTTGACTTTATTTTCATTGTACTCAAAACTATCGTAAACATGTATATAACGCTCAATACCATTTGTTATAATATTATAAATCAATACATCTATAAAATTTACAAAAGCCTTACCCTCTATCTTCTTCCACTCTTGCATTATAAATCGGCTTTCAAGCTCTTCATTAGACTTTATAAATTTTAGAAAATCAGTAAAAGAATTTATATCTGATGCAATAATGTCTCCCTCTTTAGATCCAAAACAACCTCTATACTCTTTAATTTCTTGAAAATTTGATGATGAAAGATTAGGCAAACCATTTTCTCTAAACGAAATTGAAGGCCAATTATAGTATCCACTGATATATTTTTTTGAAGACACTCTATCGGAAATTTTGGATAGACCATCCTTTATCGCAGCATTCAAGAGTAAGCCAAACTCCTCCCTTTTATTTTCTATTCTTTTAAAGATACTGTGTTCTAATTCCATTTTCGTAACCTTAAGATAAAAATACAAATTTTAAATAGTAAACACATCAATATTATTACTGAGTTTGATATCCATAAACCATCAGACCTAATCTAAAATTTTTGCATCTGTTAGATAAGTTCACTTGGGAATTTTATTACTCTTGCGCGTACCTCACAACTGCCTCACTTTCTAAAATAAATAGCTGATTGATTAACATAAATTCTCGAATATCATCGCTCAAATTATGGCGAGGTTCTTGATGTGCTCGATTGTTGCGATAAGCCATAAATACACTAGCAAACAAGGATGCCCTTCCTTTAGATTCGCCTGAATCTAGGTTTCCCCAATACAAAATTGAATCATCACCTTGAAAAGCTTTTGCAAACAGCTTAGTACTACTTTCATGATCTAAGCCAGTTCGCTCTCTGACTATAGATTCAATCTTTCGATATGCACTCATGATTGCATTATCTGGATTCTTATCAAAATCCAGTGCTAGCTGGATCAGGCGTGGGTCAAGCAGTGCCATAGGAATAGTAAGCGGAAACTCACTAAAAATACTGCGCTCACATTCCTTATATAGATAAGCGGAATCATACCACCTAGAAGGACGCACTGGTTTTATACTATTGATATACTCTAAATCTTTTACTGTTAGGCTTGAATTAGATACACGCTCAAAAGTTGATTTTGAGACTATGTATTCATTAATACTATCTGTGTAGTTGCGCAATAAATTTAAGACATATGCATATCCTTTTGGTGCCTCTCCATTGTAACCAGAAGCAAAACCACCTTTAATTACTATTTGAATGTCATATTCAACGGTTAACAACAATGCATGGGCTTTTGAATGGGTTTCTTCAAAGGTAAGTATCTTTACGTCTTGTATGTTTTTACCACTATGTATGAGCTGTATAACTGCCTCTTTACATGTTTGCGTAATACCGCTGTCGCCTAAATATTGAATACCTGCAAATTTAACTTTAATCAACTTTCTTTACCTCAGTCTAATCTATAGTAAAAAAATTCCTAATTACCAAATAGTCTCAAATAAGCTATTAGCTAACTCTCGCTGAAATATAGGTCCAATAACCTAACAGCAGTATGAGCAAACCCCAAGATAATGAAAAGCATAAGTAGTACGACTCGCTATCAAGTGCCACATAAAAATAAATAGCCAATCCCATGCTCACCAAAAGAGAGGCTGAATATGCAATGAGTAAAGTAAACAGAGCAGTATTTTCAAATTCAGATAAATCTGGGCTATTTTCTGCACAAATATAAAAGAGAAAACCAAGTGAAAAAGCCCCACCAATCGTAATATGCAAAAATGATATTAGAACTAGTGACCAAATCGACATAAATCCTTCCTTTATTGACTTAACGCTTTCCTACCAGATCTATAGTCAAAGAACTCTAAAATGGGACAAGGCAGCTGACTGCAGATTTTACAAGTAGTACATCTAAGGACGGGGAACGCCATAGCGGTTTAGTAGTTCAACGACTATATAAGCAGTGTGGTATAAACCTAGTTAAAGACAAGCATTACCATCGTTTTACGCCTTGTCTAAAACCGTTTGGTCAATCAGTAGTGCCTACCTTTGAGTAATCCATACACTTTAGCTGTTAAATCTACTTTTAATGGCAGGTTCGTCATTATTGATGCTTTCTAGCGTCTCGAACCCTTTCTTAGTACCAAAGTATAAAGCGTCTGTTTGCTTTTCTCTATAAAAACGCATTTCATCGCCATTATTATCAGCGAGCGTAAACTCATTAAATACTTTTTCCCAGTGAGCTTTCTTTTCAGACTCGTTATGATCAGCTCTAAATGTTGGCTTTAAAATATAAGAAATATCATGACATTCTTCAGTGTTTATCAAAGGCAACAACTCTTTGTGCGTTGTTAAATATAGACATACTTTCTCAATGTCATCTAGAGTTTCTCTGCTATCAGTCAGTTTGATAATTAACATCGGTTTATGTCCTAATTTGCTTTCTAGTTTGGTTTTATTGATTGTTTTACTCATCTACTTTAAACCGATATCACAGATAATACTACACTGCATTTTTCACAAGCAAAGAAAACCCCCTTTCGCGTTAGCGAAAGGGGGTTTTACTTTGAATAGAGAGCTGACGATGACCTACTCTCACATGGACGAATCCACACTACCATTGGCGCAACGATGTTTCACTTCTGAGTTCGGGAAGGGATCAGGT
>NZ_QJSU01000001.1 GCF_003217155.1 Psychrobacter fozii | reverse complement strand
GAATTCAGCTTAAACTAAAAGGACTGAGTCCTGTGCAATACAGAACTCAGTCCTTGATATAAACTTAAACCGTCCAATATTTGGGGGTCAGTTCAAATAGGGGGTTTTTAATTCACTACTGTCTGCAAATTCCGACAAGATTATAGCAATAGCTTGTTGTGTCTCTTATCCATATAGCCACAATAAAACTCAATATTATGTGGAGTCACTTCTTACTTTGAAAGTGCTCGATAGCTAGCTGAACTTTTTCAAAAATTTGATCGAATTTTGACCAATCGACTAACTCTTGATTTCGAGGTATTATCTCGGTAGCAAATACTTTCTTGCTATAATTTCGTTTGTTATTAGATAAGTTGGATTTTTCGAAATATAAACCATTTCTTGGTATATCAATCACTTCTTTAGAATAAAAGCTTTCGATGTCTGTATCAGTAGAATTAATTCTAGGTAGAAATATTAAATATAGATTATTATCAATATGATAGAAATCCTTTCTAACAACTTTGATTAACTTATCTTTCTTTACTTTTTCTAATTTCATTAGAAGGTCTGCACTACCATCGTCGTCATCTACAAGGATAATTACTGGGTTTTGAACTTCAGGTATACAAAATTTATTACAGTATTTCTTATACTCTGTAACTAATTTTTTTATGTCACCTGTCCCACCACTTTTAGATATTACATCAAAAATTCTACTTTCAAAATCATGGAAGTTCATATTTTTCCAATCAGAGAAGCTTTCAGGCATAGGGTTTTTGCTAGTATCAATATTGGACCTGAAGTTTAAATAATGCTTTAAGTGAGATTTATCAGTTTTCCCTTCACCAAATATAGTCACTTTTTCAGGGTTAAAAAAATATCTGAATAAGACATAATCTCTAAGAGTTATTTCACTTTTTGTAAGCTTATTAATATTTGGATAGAACCTTTTATTTTCTCGATTACCTCTCAATTCTTGATATTCAATACGAGATATATAGTTCAACATACCTTGTAAGCTATTTAGCTTATTAGTTTCTGAAATCTTATCTTTGTAAAAATCTCCCCGAAATTCAAAATCACCTTTAGTACATAAACTGTGAACTAAAGCTCTTACTAGATCCCTATAAGCTCTTGTGGTATTGACTTTTTTATTAACCGTTAATCCAGTAACTCGTTGTTGAGAATAAAAAAGACTCATTCTAACTTTCTGCATATTAATCTCAAAACCACTCTGAGACACTATGCTGATAAGCAGTTTACTAGGATGCCAAGTCTTATCAGTATTCGAGTAAGCCAATTTTTTAGGAAACACTTTTTCATTGGTTGAGAAAGTAATATCATCACAATATCTGGAATAACTACAGCCACAACTACTAGCTATTTTTGATAATCTAATATCTAAAATATGTCCAATTAAGTTTGATATAACTGGTGACACAGGGCTTCCCTGAGGGAGGATGTTATTATGACAAGCAATTTGTGCAATTACAGTAGCTACGTTCTCATCTAAACAAAAATTTCTATTTTTTATAAAGAAACCTCTCACCCGACCAAAATTAATTGAGTCAAAATAGTTCTTTAAATCTATATTAAAAACAAATTTTTTCTTTTTATGTACCTTAGCATTATCAAATATAGAGCTTTTCTTCCGATAGCCGAAAGATAAGCTGCCTGTAACCCCCTTCTCTTTATTGATTTCATCGATGCAACTATAAAGTATTTTCGATAATTGGGATTGTATGAACTTCAAATTCTGATTCGGTGCTAGGATTATTCTCGTCCCACCACTTTTTTTTGGAATACTAAATTCCGAATATTTTTTAGTGGTAGTTTTATTTTTATCAATGATATAAATATTGTAGGAAAGAGTCTTAGGTTGAACTCGGAGTAGATGAGCCAGTTCGGAAAGGGTCGTTGTTTTTTGTAATGCTTTTAATTTAGAGAAATCGTTCATATTTAATTCTTATAAGAGGGAAAGACCTATAAATACTCTTTCGCAATATAATACACTAGGAACCCTACGACAAACCAAGAGCCTCATAGAACCTCATGAGCTTAAAAGGAGTAGTAGCTTGAAAATCACTCATTGTGAAGCACAATGATAAAATCTATTTATAGGTCTAAGTCTCATACTAGATGAATACTGATATTTGTCAACTATTAATAAGCAATTGTAGAGTTATTTGGCTCTGATTGAAGCGTTAGCTTGATAGGCTCTAGCGCTTGTGTCGCCTGAAAACCAAAACGCCCTCTATTCATATAGGAGGCGTTTTTTGATTCGTTCAACGTATCAGCATATAAACCAATATCAGCCATGCTGTTTGCTTATTTATTGGGGGGGGATTACCTAGCCCTCATTTGCTATACTAGCCCTCATTTGCTATACTAGCCTAACTTTTTTCAATCAAATTCCTTCTTATCAAACCCTCCAAAACAGCATGGTAGTCTTATGAAATTCTCAAAGTTCGGTCAAAAATTTACCCAACCCACTGGCATCTCACAATTGATGGACGATTTAGGCGATGCGCTAAAAAGCGATCAGCCAGTCAACATGCTAGGCGGTGGTAACCCTGCCAAAATTGATGCCGTCAATGAGTTATTTTTGGAGACGTATAAGGCGCTAGGCACTGATAACGATACAGGTGAGGCCAATAGTAGCGCGATTATCAGCATGGCGAATTACTCTAATCCGCAAGGTGACTCGGCCTTTATCGATGCCTTGGTTGGCTTCTTTAACCGTCATTATGATTGGAATTTGACCTCAGAAAACATCGCCCTGACCAATGGCTCACAGAATGCGTTTTTCTATCTGTTTAATCTATTTGGCGGCGCTTTCGCTGATGAACAGAACCAGTCTGTAGACAAATCCATTCTACTGCCATTGACCCCTGAGTATATCGGCTATAGCGACGTGCATGTCGAAGGTCAGCATTTCGCAGCGGTATTGCCACATATCGATGAAGTGACTCATGACGGCGCGGAAGGCTTCTTTAAATATCGTGTCGATTTTGATGCATTAGAGAACTTGCCAGCGCTAAAAGAAGGACGTATCGGCGCGATTTGCTGCTCACGCCCGACCAACCCGACTGGCAACGTGCTGACCGATGAAGAAATGGCGCATTTGGCCGAGATTGCCAAACGTTATGACATACCTCTTATCATCGATAATGCCTACGGTATGCCCTTCCCTAACATCATCTATTCAGACGCGCATTTGACGTGGGATGACAATACGATTCTGTGTTTTAGCCTATCTAAAATTGGCCTACCCGGTATGCGTACGGGTATTATCGTGGCCGATGCAAAAGTGATCGAAGCGGTTAGCGCGATGAATGCGGTAGTGAATTTAGCACCAACACGCTTTGGTGCAGCGATTGCCACGCCATTGGTAAAAGACGACCGTATCAAGCAGTTAGCCGATACCGAGATTAAGCCGTTTTATCAAAAGCAGGCGACCCTTGCCGTGAAGCTGTTAAAAGAAGCATTGGGTGATTACCCATTGATGATTCATAAGCCTGAAGGCGCGATTTTCTTATGGTTGTGGTTTAAAGATTTGCCGATTAGCACCCTTGAGCTATACGAGCGTCTCAAAGAAAAAGGCACGCTGATAGTGCCAAGTGAATACTTCTTCCCTGGGGTCGATGTTAGCGATTATCAGCATGCGCATGAATGTATTCGTATGAGCATCGCGGCTGACGAGCAGACGCTGACTGATGGTATTAGAGTGATTGGTGAGGTGGTGCGTGAGTTGTATGATGAAGCCAAAAAATAAGATTAACTGCTAGAATCATAAATTCAAATAGCAGAATCAAAAAACGGACTTATTAATAGTCCGTTTTTTTATGGCGTTTGGTCAACGAGGTAGGTTTGCTAGTTGGATGAAATATCTTGGTCCATTTATTTAAGCCATAAAGCACATAAGACAGCATGCACGTATTGATCAAATCACGGATGCTCGCGGTAATCTGTTCTCGGCTCAAACCTGCCATGCCTAGCGACTCAATCGTCTCTCGATTGTCCAAATACTCACCCAACAACGCAATGCCAGTTACGACAATGACAGCTATGAATGACCTGATACCTTGCTTTTTAAAAATAGGACGCAGTAATACCAAACACAGCAAATAGACACCAACACCGACATAGATGTGCAAAGCATCTTTGGCCAGCCCTGTTGTCTCGATAATATTCATTTTAAAGGCAGTAAAATCCACTGAGATATTCCAAATATAAACGAGCAGAAAACAACTGAGCGTATCACTAAACAATGATGGCTAAAAAGTGGTCGCTAAAAAAGTAATAGCTGAGAACAAAAAAGGCAGATTATACAATGGATAATCTACCTTCCTGCTAAATTAAACATTCAATTCACGTTTATCGTCTATTTATATATCCCACTCTACAAAGTTTTTTAACAGCTGCAAGCCTGCAGTATGGCTTTTCTCTGGATGGAACTGGGTCGCAAATAGATTGTCTTGGATGACACTGGCACAAAACGGCTGACCATAGTCACATACCGCAGCCACTTGTGAGTGATTGGCAGGCTCGCAGTAATAGCTATGCACAAAGTAAAAATGTGCATTGTCTTGAATGCCATTCCACAATGGATGCTCAAAATCCATGCCGCTGATGGTATTCCAGCCCATATGCGGTACTTTGATAGTTGCGCCTTGCTTGTCTTTCCACGTAGGGTCAAAGGCTTCTACCGTGCCCTTTAAGATGCCAAGACAGTCTGTACCACCATTTTCAACTGACTGCTCAAACAACGCCTGCATGCCTATGCAGATGGCCATAACGGGCTTATTAAATATAGCCTGACGTATGACGTCATCAATCCCAGCATCATGCATGCCAGCGATACAGTCGCGCATGGCACCGACACCAGGGAAGACGATTTTGTCTGCTGCGGCAACGACTTTGGGGTCGTTGGTGATAGAGACTTCTGCCCCGACCACTGACAATGCTTTACTGGCGGAATGCAAATTACCCATACCATAATCTAATAGTGCAATTTTGGTCATCGATTGGTTCTCATTTTTAAATATTTTGACTACTGTACTATTTGTATCGTTAGCCATTTATATTGTTGGCTATTGCCTTTTCTATTATCGCGGGTGTAGATAAGGTTTTGCTACAAGGAAGCCAAGCGCAGGCTTTACAGCTAGTACGCCAAGCTTGACTGACACCGTAGAAGAGCCTTAAATGCGACTTAGAAAGCCTCTTTGGTCGATGGCAAGGTATTCAACGCACGCTCGTCATATTCACAAGCCATGCGCAGAGCGCGAGCAAAAGCCTTAAAGGTCGATTCGATTTGGTGATGGCTATTTTTGCCTTTGAGATTGTCCAAATGCACGGTCATCCACGAGTGGTTGACGAAGCCGTAGAAAAACTCACTGAACAAATCAACATCAAAACCGCCCACGTGCGAGCGGGTAAACGGAATGTCCATGTGTAAACCAGGACGACCTGATAGATCGACAACGGCGCGAGTCAACGACTCATCGAGTGGTGCATAAAAATGCCCATAACGACGGATACCTTTCTTGTCGCCCAATGCTTTATTGAACGCTTGTCCCAAGGTGATACCGGTATCTTCGACGCTATGGTGATCATCGATAAAGGTATCGCCTGTGCACTTGATATCCAAGTCAAATAAACCGTGACGCTTGATTTGATCAATCATATGATCCAAAAACGGTACACCAGTGTCTACAGTGCCTTGACCCGTACCATCAAGGTTGACAGTGCACTTCACTTGCGTTTCTGCAGTGATACGCTCAACCGTGGCGATACGCGCTGGACGACCATGTAGGTTCGGGTTCTGTGATGGGTTTTGCTCAGTTGCATTGGCTGTCATGGCTACTCTCTATCAGTTTTTTATCAGTGAAAAGCGGTCAATAAAATAGGACGAAAACACGCCCGAGTCTTTAAATAAGTGAATAATTAAGTGAATAATGAAAAATTTAAAAAATCTATCAATGTTTGCGTATGATACGAATAATATTAGGATTTATGCCTACTAGGGTGTGTCCTCACTTTAAAAATGGTGATAAAGATGAGATAAATCGCAGTCAAACAAGGAAAATAGCGCAGATAATATCGAGATATTAGTCAGCTATTTGACGCCGTTTGGCAAGATTTAGACATTTTTAACCCATTTAGATAACTATCGATTGAATTGAGGACACGCCCTAGGCATTGTCTGTCTTCATCATAGCAAAACCTAACATTTACTGCTATGTCCAAGCCGTAAACCACGCACAAATTTACCTCATTCTGCTAAAATAGTGCGTTCAGTATTATCAATCATGACGCACGCTAATGCTATAACACGACAATTTATGACACCACACTCTATGACATTATAATGTCTCACATCATAGAAACCCTCTGTTTATAGGAACTGCTATGCCTTTAGAAGCGATCGCCATCAATAGTTTGGATGCCCCACTGATTAAAAAACCTGCACGCGAAAACGAGCTAGCAGAACGCCTGCAGGCTTTATATGATAGCGATGATGCTCAGCCCATTGGTGCCGATGTACTCAGTCTCGTTGAGCAAGGATTTAAGCGTGGACAGTATCTCTATGTCGGTATGTTCAATGATAAGCCTATCGCTGCTGTCGCCTGCTTTGATGATGGGCAGACTAATGCTAAGCGCTTGCAGTATTTAACAGTGCATGCACAAAATCGTGGCCGAGCCATTGATGCCAAGTTTATTAAACTGGTCTATGATGCCGAAGTGAAAAAAGGCGTACGTGAGTTTGTGCCTGTAGATACGGATATTCATCGTATTATGAGCGAGTACGAACTACTGCGTGTCAAAGACTAAACTGACAACTAGAGTGTTTAATTTTGCCCATATCTGACTATTTATCGTCTTTTATCAGATATAATGCAAAAACTGCTTGACAGCAGTGCGTATATTTAGTTTAATAGCGCCTCAACGAAGACGGCTCGATAGCTCAGTCGGTAGAGCAACGGATTGAAAATCCGTGTGTCGGCAGTTCGAACCTGCCTCGAGCCACCATTTCGTTTAAGAATTCTAAAAAGCCCCGAACATTTATGTTTGGGGCTTTTTTTATGTTTGGATTTTTATGTTTAGGTAGCATGCTCAGATGTATATAAAATACTTCAAGCAAGATTAACGCAGTAATATTTTTATAGTGGAATGACTATAAGCGCTTTCTTACTTATCACAAACGCTTTCTTAATAGTAACTCACAACGCTCACGCGAGTCTAAATCATAAACCGTCGCACGGTAATCAATACCATGACGTCCTTCGAAAAATATCACCCGATCACCCACTACTAAGAAACAAGATGTACGAGCATCATAAATAAACCCATCAATCACAAATGCCAAATCACGATCTATCTCGCGTACCGTGTATGTCTCTCCCTTTGGAATCAAACCCTCAAACCAAGCGCTATGAGCTGCACTAGAGATTAGCATGCTTATCAGTACGGCTGACATCATAAAGCTGTTCTGTGTTAACCGCATAAAACGTGAATACGTAGTCGTTATTTTATTCATGATGATTGGCTTCCTGATAAGTAATATCTTCAACCCGCGATAGTATTGAAGCAGTTTTATAATAGGCAGACTATAACGCTGACAGTCACAGCTGAACAACATTTATACGCTGTTTTTTCAACAGTCCCGCTAAGTATACTAGGGTGTATTAAATATCGATATCCTTAGCAGGTAACGTTATGAGAGAGTTTGATTACGACTTAGACTACAAAAATCTAGACTTGCGTGCGCAGCCCGAGCTGTATCGTGTTGGTCGTGGTGAGCAAGGAGTGCTGCTCGTAGAGCCATACAAATCTGAAGTATTACCACACTGGCGTTTTGCCGATCCTGACATTGCGACCGAGAGCAGTGATACTATTTATCAGATATTCTTAGATTATTTGGCTGCTGATGACTTTGTCGGTGCTGATATGGCACGCAAGTTTATTCAAATGGGCTATACCCGTGCCCGCCGCTATGCCAATCATAAAGGTGGCAAAAAATATAAGGGCGCTGTCCCTGATGATAAAAAAGGCCAAAGCGGTGCACATGGGCGTGAAGAGTTACCACGGCAAATCGAGGATCCTATAAAAGCGGAGTCAGCGCGCATATTTAAACAAAAATGGGACGAGTGTCGTAAAAACGAAGATTATCTAAGAATGAAAGCCGAGCATCGTGAACGCTATAAAGATGTTGAATGATTGCTTCTGTTCATCGTACAAAGAACATTAGAAAAGCAAATTTTCTAGCCTTAAAGCATGGCTATGCTAAGGTATGGAACGAAGCGCAATATAACCCACATAACAAATATAACTGTTTCAAATAGCGAGGAATAATGGATAAGCAACTTTTGATTTTTGATTTCGACGGAACACTCATTGATAGTGTGCCTGATTTAGCTGATGCGACCAACGCTATGCTAACCACGCTGGGAAAAGAGACCTACCCTATCGAGACGATACGCAACTGGATAGGCAATGGCTCAAGATTACTGGTAGAGCGCGCGCTAGTGGGTAAGGTAGAAGTGTTAGAAAACGAGTTAACGGTCGAGGAAGCCGATCACGCAGAGCACCTGTTTTTTGAGGCTTATAAAAATCTCAGTGGCAGCAAAACCGTCGCTTATCCAGATGTTGATAACGGACTAAAGAAACTGAAAAACGCAGGTTATACACTGGCGTTAGTGACCAACAAACCCATTCGTTTTGTACCGAAGATATTACAGTCATTTGGCTGGCAAGACTTATTCAGCGAAGTATTGGGCGGTGATAGCCTCTCGACCAAAAAGCCTGATCCTGCACCGCTATTACATGTCTGTGAAGCGTTGAATGTTTCTCCAGAACAAGCCGTGATGATTGGTGATTCTAGAAACGATATCTTAGCCGGACAAAATGCCAATATGGACACGCTTGGACTGTCTTATGGCTATAACTATGGGCAAGATATTCGTGAGTTAAACCCTACCGAAGCGTTTGATAGCTTTCAGGCACTGCAAGATTATCTGCTTAAATAATTATAATCTCAAAAATTTCCACAAGGTTAGTCGCATCTTTTGTGGCTTACCTTGTGGAACTTATCTTGTGGGAATGTGTGGCTCATCTTGTGGGAATAAAGTCACTTGCTACGATAACTGAGCGCCTCGGATACATGGACACTCGTTATATCTACACTATCAGAAAGGTCTGCGATAGTACGCGCCACTCGCAATACTCGATGGTAGCCACGCGCGGATAAATTCAGGCGCTGCTGGGCGAGTTGTAATAGCTGCTGCTCACTCTCTCCTAGTTGGATATATTTATCAATCTCGCTAGGATTAAGCTCATTATTGACCTTTTGTTGTCGCTGCATTTGATGCTTATGAGCAGCAATAACTCGAACACGTACTTGTTCAGAGGTCTCACCTACTTGGGCATTTTGCAAGTCGGCAATGGGTAAAGCAGGCACAGTGATATGCAAATCAATGCGATCTAATAGCGGTCCTGATAGCTTGTCTTGATAGCGTTTAATCTGCTCGGGTCGACAGCGACAACGCCCTGAAGCATCGCCATCATAGCCACATGGGCAAGGATTCATCGCCGCGACCAATTGAAAATTTGCGGGAAAGGTCATCTGTGAATTGGCACGGCTAATCGTTATTTGCTTAGCCTCTAATGGCTGACGCAACACCTCTAAGACCGTACGATCAAACTCTGGCAATTCATCAAGGAATAATACGCCTTTATTGGCCAGCGTAATCTCACCAGGTTTCGGACGTGAACCGCCACCAACCAATGCCACGGCTGATATCGTATGATGAACTTGCCTGAATGGTCGTGTGCCATAGTCATAATCGCTGTCTGCAACTGAATACGTACTGGCTACTTCTAACGCATCTTCGTCACTAAGGTCTGGCAAAATAGTCGGTAGCCTCGATGCCATCAATGTCTTGCCTGAACCAGGCGGCCCTGTAAATAATATCGAGTGTCCACCTGCAGCGGCAATCTCTAGTGCACGCCGCGCATGATGCTGCCCTTTGACATCGGCCAAGTCCACTTGATAACCAATATGCTGCGGTGCTGGACTGGGGGTGACGACTGCCAAACTCTCATGGGGTATGCTTGGATTCGCTAGCGACTGTAAGTGGTCACAAACGGCTTTGAGACTGTGGGCGCCTAATACCTCCACTCCCTCGACACGGCTGGCTTCTGCCCCATTATCCATTGGCACGATTAATTTGACCGATGTTACTGCTTCTACTGGCAGCGGCTCAGTCAGTGATTGCTCATGACTACTCGATGATTTTGCCGCCAACCCTTCCGCTTTAATCGCTCGTGCCACTGCCAAACTGCCTGTCACTTGCCGCAAGTTTCCGTTTAGCGCCAATTCACCGATAAACTCAAATCCTGATAACACGTCTGGATCAAGCTGATCACTGGCTGCCAAGATACCGATAGCAATCGGCAAGTCCAATCTTGCGCCATCTTTGGGTAAATCCGCAGGCGCTAGGTTAATAGTGAGACGGCGATTGGGAAACTGAAATCCAGAATTCAATATCGCGGATCGTACTCTGTCTTTACTCTCACGTACCGCAGCCTCAGGCAGACCGACAATGGTCAATGCAGGCAGACCTTGCGACAAGTGCACCTCAATAATAACCTTAGGTGCGTGCAAACCGACGACTGAACGGGTATAGACTTGAGCAAACGACATGAGTGTTTCCTATAAAGAGGCTCTCTCGATAATAGAGGATTACACATGGGTACGCAAATGTCGTGTTTTGAGTCATAAAACCTCATGTGATTGATGATTCAATCATGAGCTCATTATCTTAATAAGTTTTGCCTAAGAGTACTCGCCATTCACCCCACTATTAACAAGGATTTGTTATACTAGCCACTGTCTATTTAGACATAAATATTACTAAAAAGGTGATCATAAACGAACGGTTTCAATTGCTACCTTTGAACCACATAAACCCTAGCAATATATATGGTCAAAACGAGGAATATCGCATGACAGAACATTCAGAACAAAACCATTCTAACAGTGCTGACCATATCGAGCAGCCTTATAATCGCGCCGGAGAGCAGCCGACCACGACACGTCCTGTCATGCAACCAGACAATCCTTATGCCAGTATGCGCGGCAGTATTACGAGCAAACAGCTGCCCGCCTTTGATGAAGCGATCATCCATAAATACAATCGCTCAGGGCCACGATATACATCCTATCCAACGGCTTTAGAGTTCGCGCCAATCGCTGAAAGTCTTGAGACCAAAATTCTGCAGAACCGTGAGACGCGTGCCCCACTGTCTCTATACTTTCATATCCCTTTCTGTCGTCATCTTTGCTACTACTGTGCTTGCAATAAGATTATTACCAAAAAAAATAGCGACTCGGGTGATTATTTACAGTACTTAATTGCCGAAATTAAGCATAAGCGTCGCTTATTATCGGCGCCTGAAGGTAGCAGCAAACCATTGGTCAAGCAGCTACATTTAGGCGGTGGTACACCCACATTTTTGCGCGATGAAGAGATGGTTCAGCTGTGGGAGTTTTTGCAGACGCAGTTTGAATTTTTGCCCGAAAATGAGGGTGACTACTCTATTGAGATTGACCCGCGCGAGCTGAGCGAAGACACACTAAAAGTATTGCGTGGTCTTGGTTTCAACCGTATCAGTTTAGGTGTGCAAGACTTAGATGAAACCGTACAGATCGCTGTCAATCGTGTCCATTCCGCCGAATTGATTGAGAACGTCCTCAACGAGGCGCGCGAACTTGGCTTTCACTCTATTAACATTGACTTGATTTATGGCTTACCATATCAAACGCCTGATACCTTTAACCAAACGGTACAGCGCATCATAGAGATGTCACCAGATCGTCTGTCAGTGTTTAACTACGCTCACCTGCCTGAGCGCTTTAAAGCGCAACGTCAGATCAAAGATGAAGACCTACCAAATCCAGCAGCGAAGCTTACGATGCTTGGTAATACTATCAATATGCTGAGCGACGCCGGCTATCAATATATCGGTATTGATCACTTTGCAAAGCCTGATGATGAACTCGCTGTCGCACAGCGCGAGGGTAAATTACATCGTAACTTCCAAGGTTACACCATCATGGGTGACTGCGACCTATTAGGATTCGGTGTCTCTTCTATCAGTCAGATTGCCAATACCAGTACCCGCTATATCCTACAAAATGATACGGATCTGCAAGCCTATCAAGCCAATATTGATATGGCGAAAATCAATCCTACTGTCACGCCAGCGGTAAAAGTCATTAAGACGTCGATTAAAGATCGTCTGCGTGAATACGTGATTATGAACTTGCTATGTCACGACTATGTCGATTTTAAAGATGTGAACCAGAAATTCGGTATCGATGCTATTACTTATTTTATTGATGAAATAGCACAGCTCGGCGCCATGCAAGACGATAAGCTCATCGATATGGATGCGGCTGGTATTCGTGTCTTACCAAGAGGTCGATTGCTTGGTCGTAATGTCGCTATGGTGTTTGATGAATATCTGGAGAAAAAGCACAAGAATCGTTTTTCCAAAGTGATTTAAAACAGCTTTAAGAAGCAATGTTAAAAAATAACGTTAAAAAGCAACGGTGAATTTATGGCACAAAAAAGACCTCAAGCGAGGTCTTTTTTTATCTGAAATTATAGTTATTACACTTTCAACTTATCACCCACCATACCTTTTACAGTACTTAAAATATCAGCAGGTAACACCACCATTTTTGAGTTATCAGATTCAGCCAGTTCACGGATTGCCTTGATATACTGCTCACCAAGTAAGTAAACAATAGGCATCTCTTCTGTACCCATGGCATTAGTAATCAAACGAATCGACTCTTCTGAGCCTCTCGCTAGCACTACCTGCGCTTCAGCATCACGGCGCGAGGCCTCTAGACGCCCATCGGCTTCTAGGATAGCGGCTTGCTTTTGACCATCAGCACGGGTCACTGTGGCACGACGTAGACGCTCTGCCGCCGCCTGCTCTTCCATTGACGCTTGCATAGTTTGCGATGGGTTAATATCTTGAATTTCTACCGTCTTCAGCGTGATACCCCAATCAGCGATATCTTCTGAGATTGCATGCTTTAGCTTCATCTTGATTTCGTCGCGACTCGACAAGGCACTATCCAGATCCATTTCACCGATAATTGAGCGTAATGAGGTCTGTACCAGATTGCGAATACCATATTCATAATCTTCGATGCCATATACTGCTTTGTCAGGGCGTACGATATTAATGTAAGCCACTGCATTGGCGATAATCACTACGTTGTCTCGAGTAATGACTTCCTGTGATGGAATATCAAGCACGATGTCTTTAGTCGTCACTTTATAGGCGACATCATCGACGAAAGGAATAATCAGATTTAACCCAGGCTCTAGCGTTTGGCTATATTTCCCCAAGCGCTGCACCACCCATTTGTAGCCTTGCGGTACGATGCGAACACCCTTAAACACTGTAAACACCACCAGTGCCACCAAGACCAACATGACAATACTAAAGCTTCCCATAACCCACCCCTATTATTATATTTGTTTACTATTATTCATCGCTGCCTGCGATTTCATACTGCTCACAATCAACTCGTTGCCGACGATATCGGTCACTACCACTCTATCACCGACTGCTACTTGTTCCCCTCTCGTGCGGCATACCCACTCAGCAGCACCAACAATAGGTACACTAAATCTGACGGTACCCGCCCTATCTGGCTGCGGCTGTACGATAATCATGCCAGTTTCACCAATGATAACGCTGCCACCCAAACCTGCTTTGGTACGGTCTATCGATAACGGCTTAATGAATTTGAACCATGCCAACAGAAATATAGCTGATAACACCAACCAAATAATCACTTGAACAAAGACTGAAATCGGCAATAACCATGAAAGGGCTGCAACAATGATAGCAGCAGCACCAAACCATAGGCTTGCAAATGTGGGCACAAACATCTCAACAATCAGCAATATGAAGCCTAAAACGAGCCAATGCCAAGGTTCAATCATCCAAAGTATGTCCATCGCTGCAATACCTCTTATTTTTGATATTCTAACTTTCAATGTAACACACTTTTAGTATTCATAACTTCTTAAAAATCATCAATCTATGATGTTCACAGCTTAATAAACATGAGAGAAAGTATAAAAATACAACGCAAAAAAAACGCACCCAAAAGGATGCGTTTTTTATTTATTCTTTATTTGATTAGAACTTAAAGTGAGCACCTAAAGTAATGCTATCAACATCTATGTCTTCAGCTTTAGGATATACGTTATACAAGGCCTCAATAGAGGCCATAGGTGTAATGTTATAACCCAGACCTAAACTGCCAGCAATACCTGTATCAGACACACTGAAACTCTCGTTATAATAAGAATCAGTTTTATCAGTGTAATCTATATCGATCTCGTTTTTTGCAATACCCAAGCGACCTTTGGCATATACTGCTGTATTTGGAAAAGCATAATCATATGTTGCATATAGGCCATAAACATCGGCGCTATATTCTGCTTTCTCAAATCTGTCATTGAATGCGTCGGCATCGCCTGTAGTTAAATACTCAGCTTCCACACCAAACTCTGGCGTGAATTTGTAACCGCCGTAAACGCCATACGATACTGCTTCGTCATCAGCATCTTCTGCATTATACTGACCCACTTTTATACCAGCGTATGGCTGACCTGCATAATTAACAGCCGCTTGTGCACTTACACTTAACACAGCACCAGTTACTAAAGTTAATAGTGTTTTTTGCATCGTTCTCATTGTATTTTCCAAGGCTATTTCAGTTAACAATTAACTTTTAGATAGAATTTTGTCAGTAGAAATATCGCATATCCATAACTGACGGCGGTATATTAGCAATTTCCAACCTTAAAGCATACAACTGTTTTGTATTTCACGAATAAAAAAACGCACCCCAAAGGATGCGTTTTTTATTCATTGTACAGCTAGTCAAACGTTTAGAACTTGATGTTTGCACCAACAGTCATAAGATCTGTATCGCTACCCAACATGTCGTATTCTGCTTCTACGTTGAAGTTAGGCGTTACTGAATAACCAAGACCTACACCACCAGCTAAGCTAGTATCGTTATCTTCGCCATCGTAAAATCCACCAAGGTCTGTGTTAGTAGCTTCGATTTCAGTTCTTGCTACACCTAGCTTACCTTTTGCATATAGACCGGTATCCGCGAACGCATGGCGATAAGTACCATAAGCACCGTAAGATTTGGCATCGATATCACCACCACGGTAATCAGCATCATCTGAGCCTACATATTCAGCTTCAAGACCAAAGTTAGGATCAAAGTTATAACCAGCATAAACACCATAAGCCGTTGGATCATCAGCGTTATTGGTATCTAAATCAAATTGACCGACTTTAGCACCAACATACGGCTGGCCAGTATAGCCATTACCATAAGAACCAGCAGCTTGTGCACCCATGCTTAATAAAGAACCTGCTACTACTGCCATTAGAGTTTTTTGTAGAGTTTTCATTTTATTTCCTTAAAATTACATTTTTGATTGGTTATATATTATCTGTATGAGAAAAGCCCATCAGATAAGCCTTCAATAAAAAGGGTTAGAACAAATATTTAGAATTTTAACTGAGCACCAACGGTCAAGAGTTTGGCATCTACATCGCTGTCCATCATTGAATACTCAGCTTCGACACCAAAATTAGGATTGACTGAATAACCAAGACCTACACCACCAGCAATACCAGTATCACTGCTAGAGTTTGAGACTTTAACCAAACCGTTGGTATAGTCACCTTCCACTTCAGTCTTAGCCACACCTAGCTTACCTTTGGCGTACAAGCCAGTATTTGGGAACTGATAACGTGCGGTACCGTATGCGCCATAAGTTTTGGCATCGAGGTCACCGTTTCTATAATCAGCGTCATCTGAGCCGACATATTCAGCTTCAACACCGAAAGTAGAATCGAAGTTGTAACCACCATAGACACCATAAGCGGTAGGGTCATCTGCGTTATCAATGTCTAAATCAAACTGACCGACTTTGGCACCGATATACGGTTGACCAGTGTAGCCGTTGCTATAGGACGTTGCGGCTTGTGCGCCCATGCTTAATAAAGAACCCGCTGCTAGCGTGATTAGAGTTTTTTGTAGAATTTTCATTATTAGCTCCTTAACATCCATTTAAACAAACAAGTTATCTATTTATTTATGCTGGCTCTTATAGCCCTATCGTCTTGCTTGCTACGATGAATGTAATAGTAACAAACTATTTCAGACACTCTGTCAGTGTTTAATAGTATGAGAGTTAAGATTTGCAAGTTTTCATCAGCGAGTGGGTTACAAAGGCCAAGATATGAAACCTTTTGTTACAACCAGCCTATTTATGCAATAATCCCTACTCATTTCACGCTCTTCCTACTAAAAACCAAGATTGAAATGCCTTAAATACTGTCAAATAACAAAAATTAAGGAAGAAAGAATGACCAATCTCATCACTGATCGTCTACAAGTAGCGCTCGAAGACCTCAAAGCAAATCAACAATATCGTCAATTGCCAAACCTGCAACATAAGGGGCAGTACGTTATGAGCGAGGGTAAAGCTTTGCTCAACATTGCAAGTAATGACTATCTCGGCTTGGGCGGTGATATCGAGCTACGAACTGAATTTCTTAATCAAATAGAACAACTACCCACTGCACAGATCCCTAAAATGAGTGCCACTTCCTCACGGCTCCTCACAGGCAATGATATACAGTTGCAAGCATTAGAGTCTGAATTGCAAAGCTGGTATCAGAATGCTACCGACAAGCAGAACATATCTGCCTCAAAATCAGTGTTGGTATTGAACAGTGGCTATCATGCCAATCTTGGTATATTGCCAGCACTGACTGCCCTACCAGTCAAAACACTTATTTTGGCTGACAAGCTAGTACATGCGAGTATTATCGATGGGTTGCGTCTGAGCCAAAGCAAACTGGTCACCTATCGTCGTTACCGTCACAACGATTACGAGCATTTGGCCAGATTCATTGAGCAAGCAGATGAAACGGTTGAGCGCATTATTATTGTCACTGAGAGTATTTTTAGTATGGATGGCGACCGTGCTGACTTACCTCAGTTGGTGCAGTTAAGAGCCAAAGATGCCCGTATTGAGCTGTATGTCGATGAGGCTCATGCTGTTGGGATATTGGGTGATACTGGCTTAGGACTGGCAGAGGAAACAAATACGTTGCCCGATATTGATTATTTGGTGGGGACATTTGGGAAAGCCTTCGCTTCAGTTGGCGCTTATATCATGTGTGATGAGGCCGTCAAACAATGGCTGATTAACCATATGCGTCCACTGATTTTTAGTACGGCATTACCCCCTATCAATCATGCTTGGACACGCTTTATCTTAGCCAAAATGCCAATGTTGACTGATCAACGTATGCATTTAGCGCAATTGTCTATCACACTTAGTCAGGCTATCGACCCACAACACCGTGTATCACCTACTGCTCAACATATCAGTTATGACTCTCCTATCATTCCTTATATATTAGGCGATAATGCGCGTGCGCTTACTAAAGCGAACCAGTTACAGGCAGCAGGGTTCTACGCATTGCCTATTAGACCACCCACCGTTCCTGAAAACACCGCTCGTATTCGTTTAGTCATGAATGCCAAACTGACCAATGAAGACTGCGAACGGCTAATACAACAGTTATAATTCCACTCTCTAGCAGGGACAATGGTTCTACTATAGTCGATTCAATTTAAAAGTAGTACAAGGCAACCGAACGTAGATGTATATTTAATACTTCAAGCGAGGTTAACGCAGTAATATTTTTATAGTGGAATGACTATATCGATTGATAACTGGCTCAACTGGATGTAATACACTCTATGAAAAAACTCGACACACCTGATGACCTCAGTGCTAGAAAGCAAATCATCGCTCGTCATTTTGCGAGTGCTGGTGACTATGACCAACATGCCAGTATTCAGCAGCAGGTCTGTCAGCACTTAATCGCCAATATTGCTCAAACTAAACAAAGCAGTGTATTAGAAGTCGGCGCAGGTACAGGTCAAATGACACGACTGCTCGCTGAGCATATACAGAGCGAGCACTGGGTCATTAATGAATTATGTAGTGAGCAAGCTGCTACATTGCAATCCATATTGCCAACTGCTGACATCATTATTGGTGATGCTGAAACCATAGGCTTGGAGGCAAATCATAGTTTGATCGTCAGTGCCAATGCAGTGCAGTGGTTTGATAATCCGTTGAGTTTTGTCACGCAGTCTGCACGCCGTCTACAAGTTGGAGGCCAACTAGTCTTTAGTACCTTTACCCCAAATAACTTTTTACAAATTAAGACGCTAACCGGTCAAGGGCTCTACTATCCAGATATCGACGAATGGCAATCTGCATTGGTTGATACAGGTTTTGAGAATATCGCACTCTCAACTCAGCGCTTTGATTTACCGTTCACTACCCCCTACGCTATCTTAAAACATATGAAGCTGACTGGCGTATCGACCAATCAGACACAAGTAAAAGCAGATAATACCCAGACCTTTATGTGGACAAAGTCACGTCTACAGCAGTTTGAGTCAGACTATTGGCAACACTTCTCAGTGCAAGACGAGGAAGGACAACCTTGTGTGAATTTAACGTATGAGGTGCTGACAGTGAGCGCGTTTAAACCTTAATCACGCAGCATATGACAAGAATAGTAACTAATTAATAGGAATTACAGTTAGTAAAAGTAGTATCCATAAAAAAACGCATCCCGAAGGATGCGTTTTTTAATTTAACTAGTTAGTAGCCGTATTATTTTTTGTCTTCGTCTACTTCAGTAAACTCAGCATCAACAACGTCGTCATCGGCTTGGCTGCTATCTGCTGCACCGTCAGCACCTTGTTGGAACTGGCTTGGATCCATACCTTCTGCACCAGCGCCTGCATCAGCATAAATCTTCTGGCTAACTGGTAAGAAAGCATTATCTAACGCTTCAAGCTTGGCTTTGATGTCATCATGATCATCTTCTTTAGCTGCTGCTTCAAGCTCAGTGATAGCAGTCTCAACTGAAGATTTTTCTTCATCAGACACTTTATCTGCTGCTTCTTTTAGTGCTTTTTGCACGGCATGAATGCGGCCATCTGCTTCGTTACGAACTTGCGCTAGGTTAGCGAATTTCTCATCTTCAGCAGCATTGGCTTCTGCATCACGAACCATTTGTTCAACTTCTTCGTCCGACAAGCCAGAATCCGCTTTAATTTGGATGCTTTGTGCTTTACCAGTACCTTTATCAGTTGCTGAGATGTTCATGATACCGTCAGCATTGATGTCAAAAGTTACTTCGATCTGTGGCAGACCACGTGGTGCTGGTGGAATATCCGTCAAATCAAAACGACCAAGCTGTTTGTTTTGGTTAGCGATTTTACGCTCACCTTGATAAACCTGAATCGTTACTGCTGGCTGGTTGTCTTCAGCCGTTGAGAACACCTGTGATTTCTTGGTAGGAATCATCGTGTTTTTCTCGATAACTGGCGTCATTACACCACCCATCGTTTCGATACCTAGTGTCAGTGGCGTCACATCAAGTAGCAATACGTCAGTTTTGTCACCAGATAATACGGCACCTTGAATAGCTGCACCAGCGGCTACGGCTTCATCAGGGTTCACGTCTTTACGTGGCTCTTGACCGAAGAATTCTTGTACTTTTTGCTGTACTAGTGGCATACGAGTCTGACCACCAACTAGGATAACGTCATCGATATCGCCAATTTTTAGGCCAGCATCTTCAAGAGCAATTTTACAAGGGCCCATAGTACGCTGTACTAATTCTTCCGTTAAGCTTTCTAGTTTTGAGCGGCTGATAGTAACAACTAAATGCTTAGGACCACTGCTGTCAGCAGTAATATAAGGCAGGTTCACTTCAGTGCTTTGAGCACTTGATAGCTCGATTTTTGCTTTTTCTGCGGCTTCTTTTAGACGCTGCATCGCAAGAGAGTCACCTTTTAGGTTAACGTCTTGGTCTTTTTTGAACTCGTCTACTAAGAAGTCAATCAATGCTGAGTCAAAGTCTTCGCCACCAAGGAAAGTATCGCCGTTGGTTGCAAGTACTTCGAATTGCTGCTCGCCATCGACGTCAGCGATTTCGATGATTGATACGTCAAAAGTACCACCACCCAAGTCATATACAGCAACAGTGCTATCGCCTTGCTTCTTGTCCATACCATAGGCAAGAGCAGCAGCAGTCGGCTCGTTAATGATACGCTTTACATCAAGACCAGCGATTTTGCCTGCATCTTTAGTTGCTTGACGCTGTGAGTCATTGAAGTAAGCAGGTACCGTGACAACTGCTTCAGTTACGCTTTCACCAAGATAGTCTTCTGCTGTTTTTTTCATTTTTTTCAAGATTTCAGCAGAAACCTGTGGTGGCGCTAATTTTTTGCCGTTGATTTCTACCCATGCATCGCCGTTATCTGCTTTAGCGATTTTGTAAGGCACCATACCGATGTCTTTTTGCACGACTTTGTCATCAAAACGACGACCGATCAAACGCTTGATTGCAAACAACGTGTTGTTTGGGTTCGTTACCGCTTGACGCTTAGCTGACTGACCAACGAGGATTTCGTCATCTTTATAAGCAACGATCGATGGTGTTGTACGAGTGCCTTCAGCATTTTCGATGACTTTAACTTTGTCACCTTCCATTACTGCTACACATGAGTTCGTTGTACCTAAATCAATACCAATTACTTTACCCATAATCAAATGCTCCTAATTTATTTTCAATATAAATACTTATATGTTCAGACCATAGTCGGTCACTTGTTGCTATATATCGGTTTACTTATTAATTTTTTCAAGTCAAAAGCCACGCAAAAATTGCCTTTTGTGTGACTTTTTGTGAAAACCCTTACTAATAATGAGGTTTAGCACAATTAAAAACTGATTGTTCACTGCTTATATAATAAGGCGATGACTTCAAACGCCACTGCCTCAAGCAATATTGGCTTAAATACTATTGACCGACACGTACCATTGCTGGGCGCAACAGACGACCATTCAAGCTATAACCTTTTTGTAGTACGGTCCCAACGGTATCCGCTTCAGCATCTGCATCAATACCGACGGCTTCATGAAGATCTGCGTTGAACTTTTCACCTTGTGGATCAACTGCTTCTACGCCGTTTTTGGTCAATAGCGCCAAGAGCGCTTTGTGCGTCAATTGCACACCTTCAGCTACTGGATCGTTGGCATCAGCATTTTCCATAGCACGTTCTAAGTTATCAACAATATCTAATAGCTCTTTAGCGAATTTTTGTAGAGCAAATTTTTTGCTCTTTTCCGCTTCTTGCTCCATGCGTTTTTGCGCATTGTAAGCTTCTGCATTAGCACGGGCAGTGGTTTCTTTGGCTTGCTTAACTTCGCCTTCTAACTCAGCGATGCGCGCCTTAAAAGTATCAAGATCGATATCATTTTCGATAGTCATCTCTTCGCCTGAGTTATTCTGTGGATCAAACTCTTTCATCGTTTCTTCTAAAATACTGTCAGTATGGCTGACATTGTCATTCGCCATATTTTGCTCAGCAGATTCGTGGTTGGTGTTTTTCTCGCTCATGATAGCTCCTTAGAATGTAATAATGACGACTTATATAGGACGCAATAGATAGGCTCATCGCCAGTCATACTGCGACCTTATTAGATACTTAAAATGTTTTACTCATTGTTTTTATTAATGCGCTTTACTAGCTGCTTGATAAAGGTGATGAGCATAAATTTCAAGCCTAAAACCAAGGATTTTTTACTTTAGAGTAAAGAATTACTAACTATTACCTTTAATAGGCATCTTTAGCGCCCTAACTCATGAACTATTAATGGCACTCTAGATGGTATTAAACAAGCAGCAGTGCTAAAATTTTTGACATATAACTTGGCCGTTGATAGTAATTCTAGCCACTTCTGTAACCCTGTGAGGACCCTTATGCCCATGCTAACGTTACCTGTATCACGCTACCGTAGACACGCCTTGCACTATGCGTTAAAAAGCTTGGGCTACTTACCTACCCCTTTGTTAGAGCGCTTAAATCGATCTCTAAATGCGCCCACCATGGCACAGTATCCACATGCTGACGGGCATTTGCGTGCCATCATCGGTGCCAATAGAAAAATGAAGCGCCCGTTAACCGTATCTCAGCTCACACAGATGCGCAAAAAGTTTGCTGTAGATGCGGTATCCATGCAATCGCCAAACGTTTGGCAGACGCAATCAAATAGCACACGGGTGCAAGCTGAAAATCCGCAAACTAAGAGCCTGCAAACTAAGAAAACAACCAACCAGCAAGTGCATTGGCAAGACAAAAAGATTGCCAATGCCGATGGCGAAAACATGCAGATACGCTGCTATGAGGCAGGGCAACATAGCAATCCCGATAAAGTCGTGATGCTATTTATTCATGGTGGTGGGTTTTGTATCGGTGATATAGATACGCATCATGAATTTTGCCATACCGTCTGCCAGCAAACTGGCTGGGCAGTTGCGAGTGTCGACTATCGATTGGCGCCTGAACATACTGCTCCAACGGCCCTCAGAGATTGTTTAGCCGCTTATGTATGGCTATCAGAGCATTGTCATACGATGGGTGCGTTACCCTCTCGCATTGTTTTGTCGGGAGACAGTGCAGGTGGTTGCCTTGCAACACTAGTGGCGCAGCAAGTGATCTCACCTGACGAGGTACAGTGGCAGCAATTGAAGATACATGGCGCAACTGATATGCAAACCATCCAGCGCTTGTCACAGCCATTGGCGCAGTTGCCGCTGTATCCTGTGATCGATATTACCGCCGAACACCCTAGTTGGACACTGTACGGTGACGGGTTGTTTTTAGATCATAATGATGCTGAGGTGTTTGACGCCGCTTATATGGGGCATGGTACCATCCCGCCAGAGCATGGCTTTGTTTCGGTGGCACGTGGTGATAGCACAAACATGTGCCCAAGCTATATCGTGGCCGCGGAGCTTGATATTTTGCGTGATGAAGCGCTTGATTATGCCGAGCAGCTAAAAGCCAAAGGATATCCGGTCAAAGTCCATACAGTACTGGGTGCACCGCATGGCTTTATTCATTTGATGAGCATTCATAGTGGTCTAAACCACGAGGTCAATCACATCATTAGTGATTTCGCCAAATGGGTACACATGCTTTGTCAGGCCGCTGATTGAACGGTGATAAGCCATACCTCAGAGCGTGACCCCAATCGAAAAGGAATCCCCCAAAAGCCATAGCCTGATGACACCACAAAATGTCCAAGCCCAATGGCTTCATAACCGTAGCCCAAACGGTTGATGGCTCGCACAATAAAATTGGCGGGGAATATTTGCCCATCATGTGTGTGACCTGATACCTGCAAATCAATAGGCAGCTTGCTATGTTCTATAATATCACTTGGTCTATGGTCTAGCAGTATCACGGGCAACGTGGTATCCACTTGTGATAACAGCTCTGTAGTGGCTACTCGCTCACGCTTATGATTATCAAAACGCCCGATCAGCCAAACTGGTTGGTCTTGATGATTAACACACAGCACGTCATCATTTAATAAATGCACGCCAGCACTGCGTAACGAGTCACTAATCGGTTGCTCATGGCCATATAAGTCATGGTTGCCTAGTGTGGCATAAACACCCAAAGGCAGCTGATCACACAGTGTAGTCAAATTATTTTGCATATCATATGCTGCATAGGCGTGCGTATTGTCATCCATAATATCGCCCGGCATCAACAGCATATCCGCACGCTGCTCAACAAGCAGACGACCTAATCTATCAATTGCACGATTCCCAAACAAGCGCCCCAGATGCAAGTCACTGGCCACCGCAATACGCAGTTGTCCTTGCATAGACTTATTGATATGAATGGTGCGCCTCCTTACCACTGGCACATAAGCGCTATATAAGGCGTAAACGAACAGTCCAATAAACAAGACAAAGGCGAATACGCGCAAGCCAAAAATAATGGTTTCTGGTGGCTGCGTAATGAGTAGACCAGTCGAGCTGCTAAATACCATTGTACTTAATAAATAACCGCCGTACGCCACACCGGTCAGTCCAGCGGTGAGTATGATAAAATGCATGACTAGCATCCAACCACTCACCCATCGGTAGCTATTTGCCAGCAGTTTACTGGCGCTTAATAATAGCAAGCCGTTACTGATTATAAAGACAGCTATCATCACTGCTATCTGTAAGGTAGGAGTTGTCCAAGGCTGTAACCACCACCGCAAACTTACTGCGGCACCCAAACTAAATAACTGCAGCAAACAAATGATAACTGCAAAAAACACGTAGCGCATGGGCGTTCCTAGTCTGTTTTATCTCATTATTATATAGCTGAACTTATGACGTTGCTGACTGTAACGTAATCATCCAAATCTCTGAGCGCGTGCCTAATCTAAAAGGTACCGCGCCAAAACCGTAACCTGACGTCACCAAAAACTGCGTGTCCTCTATTGTTTTGGTACCATAGTTGAGCGGCTTTAACCAATTCATCAGCATCGTCAATGGAAATATCTGTCCACCATGAGTATGCCCTGATAAATGCAAATCAACTGGCAACGCTTTGATCTCATCCATCATAGAAGGACGATGCTCTAAAAACACCACCGGCTTATTAGTATCAACTTGGGTCAATAACTCCTCCGCTGACAGTCTGGTTTGGTCGACATCATCCGAACGCCCAACCAACCATACTGAGTCATCTAGTAGCACACTCTCATTATCGAGCGCTTGGATACCTGCTGCTTCAACAGCCTGAGCGATCGCTTCATCATAGCCTCGATAATCATGATTGCCTAAAGTAGCATAAACCCCAAGTGGCGCCTTCAACTTTGATAAATGCTTATGCATATTGGTATTGTCATAAGCAATCGTCGTATCATGCATGATATCTCCTGCTATGACGACCACATCAGGGTGTTGCTCATCGACCAAATCTACCAACTTATCTATCTGGTGGTTTCCAAACCATCTACCCCAATGAGTATCAGACACTAATGCTATGCTCATAGGCTTATTCAGCGGCTTGTCTGTCGTAACTGTCAAACGATGTACCACAGGCGAGTAAGCATTAAATACAGCCAAGCTGACAATAGATACATAAGCCGTAAGCGCAAACACGCGTAACAGCTTAGGCCGCGGCCGACACCTTAATAACTTATTAAAAAGGGGTGATAGTACAGCAGTGGCTATACCTGCATAGAACATAAAGCCTTGTAAAATACTGATAACCAGATAAACGTTAAAACGCTCGCCCCAAAAATCACTTAGACCATAAATGAGAAAGGCATTATTAATGATAAAAACGCTTATAACCAAAATAATCTTTCTACTCTGCCGATTTGGTTTAATGAACCACCAAAGCAGTATAGAGGTCATAATGGCGAGTGATTGAGTGAAAACAATGAAGTACCACATAGTAAAATCTACTCAGATAAAATGAGATTATCTTACGTTAAAAACCGCTTATTTTTACTGCTTAGCCCATATTCCATCAATATTCCATAGCTTTTACATGAATATCCGTTAAATAAAATCGTATGATTTATCGTAAGAATCGTACAGACAACAAAGGTGAAAAGATGAGTAAACGTTGGGGTTTTTGGACACTTTGGGTTTGTATTAGTGCAATAGCAGGTTTTGTATGGGGAGTTGCATTAAATGATAATTCTTGGTTATCTATAGCTGGCATGGCGTCAGGAATTGGCTGCTTTATTATCTTCTATACGTTGCTTGATGATTTTGCACGTAAAAATCAGTGGCATCGGTTTATAGCAGCATTACAGAAAGGCGTCTATATAAAGGCAGGATTGCAGATTCTGAATCTAGCTACGCCTATTTTCCCTTTTATATCACCAGAGATTTTAGCAGGGGTTGCAGCTATCTATATCGTTGAACTTCTTGGGTTGGATTTTCACCAACCCTTCCTGTCAAGTTTTGTCATGACGTTAATAACAGGCTCCTTGCTATCGTTATGCGTCGGGGTTATCAGCCTTATTGTTCTTTTAGTATCAAACTCAAAACCAGGCGCTATTACGACAAACGACATGCCATAAAACGGCTTGCAGTAGAGCCGTCTTATGGTTTTTGACACAACTGCCTTAACGTTTATCTGGTGCTATTTTACAGACACCATTTTCACATGCTTGCATGATTGCTCTGCCATACAGCAGCTTGGTCACCCAGTTTGGAATTCGATAGCGATTGCGAGCGATATACGGATAGCCAAAGTTACCCAGTTGCTTGATCACTGGTAAAAACAACAACGGTGACCACTTAACACCGCCCGTCTTGTAGAGCAGCCTAATAGCATCCATATGTGTGTACCAATTGCCGTAACTGTCTTTCATGCACATATACGTCATCGCATCCTCACGGCTAAATCCTGCGACCGCTAACTCATCTAACCCTTCATCTACAGGAACTAAGCGTATCTTTTCCGGTTGACGCTTTTTCATATTATGCGCCTCGGTGCTGCATATCACACACGCATCATCGTAGTACATGGTAACGGACAAATTCGCTTGCTCTCTATAGCTGTTGATATGGTTTTGGATAATCATGTTACGACTCCTTTATGAGTGATACCTCAGCATCGAGGCTATTCGTTTTATTAATTACGCTAGATTTTTGGTATTTATTGACTGGTGTTAAAGCTGGTGCTAAAAAAGGAATGACTGGCTGCTGCGCCCACTGCGGTGCGGCGGCATCTAAGCGCTTAGCCAGTATTGGTAAATGATTGGTCGGCACCGCTGGGAATAGATGATGCTCGATGTGATAGAGCAAGTTAAAAGTCAGTAGGTTAATCAGTGGATGACGCTCGCTACGGGCATATACCACGTCATCACAACCATGATGTACGCTCCATACCGCAAAGAACCCAACCATCGTATTAGCCAATATCATCACCAACACGTGATACACCAATACTGGATGCATCGTGATAAAAGCAGTGCCAATCACTGCAACAATAAGCAACATATCAATGCCGACCAGAATACGATTACGACGGCTACCATGCGTCAGGCCAAACCACTGAATCGCAATCGAGAAAAGTCCACCTCCCAATATTGCTTGATACCACGGCAGGCGCGCCCAGTTACCCTCAACATCACTGTCTCCCAGCGGATCTCGATGATGGTTGAGATGTGTGTGCCGAATGGCGTGCGTACTACAGAGCATCGTGATACTGAGAAAAAACAACATGAGCTCGGTGGCGAGTACTCCTACTCCCAACGTTCGATGATAACAATCATGCGCCTGTCTCAGTGCGGCAGTAAAAAAGAAAAACGTCGCCACAAGTGCAAGTAACCACCATCCTTGCCACGCGCTCCACCATGACAACAATAAAAAAGGTAATGATAAAAAAATATTATAAACAGTCTCGCTCAGACTAAGCTGACGTAAATCTTGCCATTCAATACTGGCTAACGAAGGATGACGCATGATGTTCTCCTTACTTAGTGATAAGCAGTAGCTGTCTTACTAGCGCGACCACTTAATTTAATTGGCTTAGTATTATTTATTTTATTTCTGTCAAAAGTGAAATGTGTAGATAAATTTTATTTGTGCTTAGGTAGTGCGATTAGACCTGTGACTACCGCGCTTACGCCACCTGTCAAAACCCGAATAATAAAAGGTAAGTCTAATAAATCTAGTAAAGATAGAAAAGTAAAACCTATGAGGCTACCAGTGACCAAAGATATTAGAAACCCTTTATAACTACGATAAGTTTTTGTATTCGCGAGAATATAACCTGTAAGCAATGAAGGTATCGAACCCAATATAAATCCAAAAAACATGCTTAAGATTAGCAAAAATCCTATCAACCCTATTAAACAGATCATGTTAAATATAGTTATAAAATAGATATTAGTAATATTGAATACTTCAGGCCCAACTAAACTATTATTTCCAAGTAGGGCATTAGGTACTATCATTGTCAGCCAAAGAAACAAGCCTCCTATTGTTCCGCCCAACAACCCATAGGATTCTATTACTTTATCTTTTGGATAGCTAGGTACCGTAACTGTAGCTCTACTCTCCATATCGCTCATAAAGACCTCTATTTTGTTTCACATGAAACTTAAAACTCAGATATAGAATATCTACGTTTCACATGAAACAGTTACCTAGTCATTTATGACTTCTGCTCTGCTAACGCTTGCTGTAGCGTTGGCTGCTGGAACTCATAACCTGCATCCTGTAATGCTTGTGGTAATACTTTTTGACCATCAATTAATAGCGTCGACATCTCACCAAACATCAGCTTAAGTAAAAAATTAGGTAAAGTGAAGAATGTTGGACGATGCAGCCATGTGCCTAGTGTTTTGGTAAAAGTATGATTGTTTACTGGGTTTGGCGACGTTAGGTTATATACAAACGCTGGTGTATCGTTTTCCGTTGCCGTTTTTAATAGATTATCCTGTGTAGCCTGACTTTGCGTATAACCAGCAAGATGCTGCTCAATGATAAATAGCGCTGCGCCTACCCAATCCTCACGGCTGATCCAGCTCATAATCTGCTGACCATTACCCAACTGACCACCGACACCCATTTTAAACGGTGTCAAAAGCTTGCCGACCATTCCGCCCTCAGGATGAATCACCACACCAGTTCGCACGATAACGACAGGTACGCCATAATCCGTTGCTGTCAAAGCTAGCTGCTCCCATTGCTCACATAACTGATGTGAAAAATCTGTCTCAAAACTGCTACTTTCGGTTAATGGTTTATCACCTTGCGTGCCATACCAACCAATCGCTGATCCGCTAACTAATAGCTTGGGTTTGATACTGGTGCGGGCGATAAACTCCAGTATTGACTCAGTGGGTTTAATACGACTGGCGAGCAACTGTTCTTTGCGTTCATCACTCCATCGCGAGTCAGCAATACCTGCGCCGGCTAGGTTAAAAATTACATCAAAAGTACTATCTGTTTTTGAGAGTTGGTCATAAGTCATCATTTCAATATCATTAGGATGTTCCTGGCTGCTGTCACGTGTCAGCCAAGTAATATGTAATTCTTTATCAGCCGTTTGATAACGTTTCTGAATCTCTTTACTGAACGCACTACCCAAAAACCCTGAACCGCCACTGATTAGAATATTCATACCCTACTCCCTATATGTATTAACTGTCTGATTTATGATTCATTGAAATGTAAACCCTTATAACCATCGTCTTCTTTTTTAGCCGTTATATCAAAACCACTTTTACATACTTTTGGTAAAGCAATGCAGCTAGCAATCGCTGAGTTGATTGCGCCAAATAACCCTATAGCAATCATAAATGCGAATAATACGCCAACTTCTATCAATGAGTTTATGCCTAAATACAAAATGATTGAACCCATATAACATGCTGAAGTTATAAAACCAGTTAAGAATGTCGTTCTTATACTTTTACGATCACCGCGCCATACCTTCTTACTAGCAACGATAACACCTGTTAATAAAGCAGGGATAAAACCAAGTAATCCAACATATAATAATGGCTGATAACCAATTTGAGCAAAATCAGCATCCCTAAAAATAAACAATAAGAACAACTGAGCTACCAGTCCACCAACCAAGCTACCAAATCCTGCAAACAGAATAATCACTTGTAGATAAGGGTACGCACCTAACTCATTATTCGTTTTCATTCTATTTATCCCATTAACAGTCATTGTTAATTTAGTATAAATATCGCCTTGGTAAAGCGCATGAAATTACTGTGGATAATTGATGATTAATTATGTAACTTATCTCTGTGAATCATGCCTTTGGTAAGACAAACAACCCTGTGAAATATCCACTAGAACTTCCGATAAAGGCAGCAAAGATACAAGCAGTAATTGAAAAAGGGATGTCGTTAAAAACCATGAATAGTAAAGTACAGATAACCGTCGATATTGTACCGATGATAGCTGAATACGATAAACCTTTATAATTGCGGTATAGCTTCAAACTCGCGACTAAACAACCAGTCAATGTTGCAGGGATCAGACCTATCATGAAACCAAAGAATGCACAGATAGGTACTGCTAATACAGCTAGCACTATTGATCTAACGATATTCTGAAAGACATCACTTTGCAAGACGGCTTCTAAGGCCATCAGCATAGCTATTATTAATCCTATTAAGCTGCCACCAATAGCTCCACCAAAGAATAAATAGGATGCTATGACATTGGCTTTTGAATAATTTCCATGACCTTTGTTAGAATCTGAACCCATGACGATATCCTTAGAGACAGTTTTTTAGCTATTTTTTCAGTCGATTAATCCAAATTCTCAGCATACTCTTCTAAAGTAGGTAATGCTGACATGCCTGCTAACACAGCACTTATGCCTCCCGTTAGACCAATCCCTAACAAATAAGGGATACCTGCTATAGAACTTAAAAAAAGAAGATAGAATACCGTTGTTACAATATAGCCAACTAGGAAAGTCTGTATCCACCATCCTTTTTTGATAAACCGCTTTTTACTGACGTGCCAAGCACTAATGATAGACATCATACTCATCCCAAGTAGCCCACCACCTATGATATATATTGGAAAAAACAAGATAACCAATAAGCCTATGCTTTCATCAAAGGTGAATAAAATCGCTATAAGTGGAAATAAGATTAGCTGAAATAAAGTACCCGAAAGTATGAACGTTCTATGCACTTTTTTCTCAGGGTAAATATTCAAACTATTACTTGGCTGAGTCGATGATATTTGCATACAACTATCCTTTTATTCGACTACCCAATTTGATAACCACACTAAGCAAAACGCTTACGAATAGGACATTCACTATCATTACTATTTTGATCTTTATCTTTCAACTTACTCGCATAATGATTTATAAATTCCATCACAGTCGTCATACTTGGTAATACATGTGCCTTAGTCAGGTGTGGCGCTACCACATCTAAACGCTTAGCAAGCTCAGGTAAATGATTCGATGGCACAGCAGGAAAGAGATGATGCTCTACGTGATAAAGTAAATTAAAGGTCAGTAAGTTGACCAAAGGATTGCGCTCGGTTCGGGCGATTGTCTCATCACAATCGTGATGCACGCCCCACACGGCGATAATGCCGACACTGGCATTGGCCAACATCATCGTCAGTAGGTGATATATCAACACTTGCGCCAACGTTGAAATAGCAGGAACAGCTACAGGAATCACAGTCAATACCAGCGCAGTGATAATAACAAGGAAAATCAAGCCAAACTCCAACCAAGCAATACGCTGATTGCGACGGCTGCTGAGACGCAATCCTTGGCGATAAATATCCAATCGATACGCTATTCCGCCAAGCAGCGCTTGCCACCACGAACCTTTTGCCAAACGGCCTTCGATATCACTGTCACCCAATGGATTGCGGTGATGTTCCATGTGGGTGGCTCGGATACTATGCAAACTGGTCATCAATAGTACACTGAGCAATAGCAATATCGCGGTGGTCGCGCGCTTACCTGTCCCTAAACTATGGTGATAGCCATCATGAGCTTGGCGAAAAGCAGCAGCGAAAAACAAATAAGAAGCGCCACAGGCCAACACATACAAAGACTGACTGGCGAACCACCAAGACAGCAATAAAAATGGATAAGGCAAAATGAGGTTATAAGCAATTTGAGCGCGCGTTAGTTGGCGCAAATCCTGCCACTCGACTGAAGCAATCGCGCTTTTAATGGTCTTCTCTTTATCAGCGTGTATTTTGTTTGCATTCATTTTGCACATCCATTTGTCGTTGCTGTTTCTTGCTGCTATTTTTACCGAAACTCGTATTACTCAAACTTAGTTACTCTTTATACTTATTACATAAGTTTCTGTCTAAACAGAAATAGTTACTCAAATTTTTTATTTTAAATCATACTTATCGCTACTAACGAAGAATTTTTTTAATACTCGCGCCCAGTTTAAGAACTTTTTTGAGAATACTGGTAGGTAGCTTGAGCATCTCAGCAGACCACGTAGTAAGCGTACTAACGAACTCTTGGGTGTCACGGATGCGTGCCTTTACGTCGCTGTTTTCGTGTTCGAATTCAGGACTGTCCATCAGCTCTTGTAAAAACTGCACCGTAGGCTCTAACTCGCGCTTTTGTCGTTCGACCACAATGATGCGTGCTAACTCCCAAACGTCGGTATTGGTCGTGAAATGATCGCGACGATCACCCAATATGGAGACCTTTTGTACCAAGCCCCAATGCTGCAACTCTTTGATACTGTTTGAGACGTTAGAACGAGCCACGCCAAGTGTTTCGGTAATTTCTTCAGCATTTAGCGGCTTACCAATGATAAATAACAACGCATGAATCTGTGACATGGTGCGATTAACGCCCCACTGCGAGCCCATCTCACCCCAATGTAAGATAAATTTTTCGGTCACAGGATTTAGTTTCATAATGGCTATTCACTTATTTTTTATGCGATATGGCTTGTTTCTTAATTGAGCTGTTTCTTAACTTATCTTGCGCCATTCTTTTATTTCTGTCAATAGTGAAATATAGAATCAATGCTTATTATTTATATGATGTCACTTGCCTCATTACGCTTAAATGACGGCTACTATCTAACGAATTATTAAGCCTGTCGTTGCATCGCGAATTTGACTGGGCAAAGTATAACCTAGCGTATCAGCTTGTAAGTAGCTGATGTGCTCACCAAAATACGCATAAGCATCGTCGAAAGTCTTAGCAGGTGATTGCGTTGACGGGTTACAACTGGTTGAAACAAGCAAGCCAAATGGGTTTTGCTCATTGACCATCTGTTGGCAAAGCTGACGAATAATAGGATGAGCAATGACTCTTACTGCTATCGTCTGATGCTGGCCAGTAATCCAAGTGGGTATAGCTGTAGCCAGTGCCTGAGGAATAGGCAATAACCAAGTATGCGCTTGCTTATATTGCAAACCATCATCGTTATTATGGCCACTATCTGTCTGCCAACTCTTTAGAATAAGGTCACGCTGTTCATCCGTTAAAGACGATAGCAAAGGAGCCAAACGCTCTACACTGTCGGTAATGACAATCATGCCTTTGGCTTGTGGACGTTGTTTGATGTCCAAAATGCGCTGAACGGCTGCTTTATCATAAGGGTCGCAGCCAATACCCCAAACGCTTTCAGTCGGGTACGCGAGCAACTGCCCTTCTTTGAGGCTCTGAGCTGCTTGTAGAGTAGAATCAGTGATGAAAGGTGTGAGATGGTTCATGGCTGAAATGGTTTAGGATAATAGAAAATTAGGCGCTAATCATAACACAGGAAAAAGTTGGGCTCAGACAACAAATTTCAAAAGCTGCCAATTTTTTACTATGTTAAATGAGTTAGAGACTGGAAAATAGAAACGTTTAAAGTTAGATAAGTTTAGCGTTAGACGCGTAAATAACGACCGCCCTGTACACTGATAACACCCATTAATTCAAGTTCCATTAGCTGTCCAATCAATTGCGGTGGTGCAAGCGCAGTTGCTACGATAAGCGCATCTAAATCCTGTCCATGCCAATCCAGCTGTTCATAAACAGGGGTTAAATGCTCAGGTACTACGATGGCACTAGCAGGAGATTTAATATTAGAAGGTGATGAGGTAGCATGGCCAGCTGTGGTTACCGCGCCTTTCTCTGCATCGATATTTTGTTGAGAGGGGCTATTATTCGATTGAGGTATGTCTGCTGGTGTGTAAGAACGGCGGTCATAGGTCAACTGGCCATTGACATCTTCTAAGACTTGCTGAGGATGATAAATCAAAGTGGCGCCTTCACGTATCAAGTGATGACAGCCTTCAGCATTGGTATTGTCAATATGACTTGGAATAGCGAAGACTTGTTTGCCCTGCTCTGAAGTGAGGCGTGCAGTAATAAGCGAGCCACTTTTAATCGTGGCTTCCGTCACAATGGTCGCTAGACTCAATCCAGCTACCAGCCGATTTCGGCGCGGAAAAGTATGCTTGTGTGGCTGCGTATGTGGCAATAGCTCACTGATAATACAACCACCTTGATCGATAATTTGAGCGAACAACTGATCATGATGGTTGGGATAATTGACATCAATTCCCGTACCCATCACTCCAATCGTTCGACCATGATAGTCAGTATCTGTCTGAGCCAGTGCACCCAGATGCGCACGCTTATCCACACCCATAGCAAGACCACTGGTAATGATATAACCTGCTTGCGCTAGATATTGCGCAATATCAAAAGTGATCTTCTGTGCATGTGCGGTGGGTTTTCGGCTTCCGACGATAGCGATTTGTGCTTGATGCAGACGCGAATGATTGCCACGATAAAATAGTAATGGCGGTGGATCATAGATTTGTAAGAGTTGGGCGGGATAGTCAGATTCGTCAGCAAATAGTAGACCATAGCGTCTCTCTATAAGTGCTTGCTGAATTTTATCGATATTGGCAAGTGTTTGCTCTGGCTGTTCATGACGTTTGAGATGAGTATGATGAATACCTGCTTGCCGCCATGCTTCTACTTTGGCTTGCCAAGCAAGCTCTGCATTTCCAAAGGAAGTAAGTAGCTTATGATAAGCAGATAATGACGCATTCACTTCGTACCACAGCGCCAGTACGGCGCGCTGATCGTCTGTTAAAGAAGAAGTGACTGCTGTCATAGTCCTTTATCTCTTATAGGTGGATTTGGAATGGTTAGCCTTCCAATAATCTCGTTACTTCCTTATAAATAAGGTGGTGGTAGTAACTGGTCACCGACATTAAGCGGTAGCTCAGAACTAAGCACATAAGCATAGCTAATATGATCAAATGTATTGAAGACCATTACCATACCAGTTTGTTCATTTGGCAAACGTACAGGCGTATCTTCATCTTTGATATCACGTACCAAAGCACCTTTTTGATAGACCGTCAGGACATCACCAGGCTTAGCACCTTCGGTACTACCTAGATTAATAGCGACCACACTGCCCTTCGCGGCTGAACTGATTGAATCCATCACACGTACAATCATACCACCACGACTGGTACTAGCAGGCGTTGGATAAAATACAGGTGGAATAGAGTTATTCAATTCAACAAATACGCGGTCACCTTCACGTACTTCTTTGCCATAACTGTCGGTAAGCTGCAAGCTAGTAACACCATTGGTTTCGGTAGATGTGACTAAACCCGTTGCTACTTGCGTGACTTCTAAGCCAATAATATTTTTTGTAGTGGGATCAGTATATAACTCGCCTTCACGATAGATACCGTAGCGCTGTCCGATGATAAGCGGCACACCTTTAGCATATATCTTGTCACCAGTTGCAGTGATTAAGTTACCTTTTTTAGAGGCCAGTATATAAGGAGTCGTATTAAAATCTTGTGGATTAACAATGACTGTTTTATCTAGCCAATGTTGAATAGCAGACCGAGGAATAGAAGGAATACTGTTGGCAGTTGACGTAACCGTTACCTTATTAGCAACCACGTTGCCTGTAAGTTGCTTTTCAACCCCAGCACAACCTTCACCTGTATCCACACCAATGAGCGTCTGACCTTTAATCACACACAAGATAAGAATGTCGTTAGGATAGATAAGATTGGGGTTTTTGATTTGCTTATTGGTCGCCCAAATCTCTTTCCAACGCCATGGACTGTCCAGATAGCGCCCTGAGATATCCCACAACGTATCACCTTTTTTGACAGTGTAGCGGTTGGGTGCATCTGCTTTAAGAGTGGGTGGTGGATTGTTAGCGTGGGCAGTGCTCATCAGCATCGCACTGCTAAATGTCGTCAGTAACAGTGCTTTTGCTATCTTGTTTAAGCTCATCTTCATTGTTATATCCACAATATGTACCGCTATTATCGCCATTAAAATCGCACTTAAGTCTATTTTTCTAGAAGCTCTTTTTTCGATACTTGAGCAAATAAGCCAGCATCAAGATCCAAAAAAACTATAGACTTAAAGTTGCATTTATTGTGACGCCTAGAGGGCAGCTGTTCAGTGTAGTTGACTGGTTTTATTCCTAAAAAAGCGCCTAGCACAATGATGACTCGCTGACGCTGTTCCTAATATTACAATTATATCTACCATAACACAATCATAAACACTTTATTACAATAGTGTAACCTTTATGTGGATATTTTCTTTAGGTTTTCTATTGAATATAAGCTCACCATTAGCAGTGGTTTATGCAGGGTTCGGGGTGACATGCTGGCGAATTTGCTCAGCGACCAATTCAGCATTGTTGTCTAGCACGACCACATGCTGCGGCAAACTCTCCAATCCTTCGGTATGAGCTAGGCGAGCGATATCTATCTGACCGATAGCTTCAACGATGGTATCCGCAAACTTAACAGGTAATGCTGTTTCTGCACAAACAATGATTTCGCCCTCTTTTTGCAACTCTTTAGCGACCTTGATACCGTCAGCTGTGTGTGGATCAATCAGTTCACCATGTTGCTCATACAGTGCTTTGATGGTCTGCAAGCGATCGCTGTGGGTAGATTTACCAGCAGCGAAACCATAGCGAGTATTAACTGCTTCCATTAGCTCAGATAGATCGAAACCTTGACCAGACTTCACCCCTTCAAATAACTCATGGACGCGTGCACTGTTTTTCTCTAATAATAGATAAACAAAACGCTCAAAGTTAGAGGCTTTTGAGATATCCATCGACGGGCTTGAGGTGATATAGGTTTTTTCAGTCGGACGCGGCTGATAAGCGCCTTGATTAAAAAAGTCATTCAACACGTCATTTTCATTGGTTGCGACAATCAAACGGTCGATTGGCAGACCCATTTCACGAGCGATATGACCAGCACAGATATTACCGAAGTTACCTGATGGTATGCTAAAGCTAACTTTTTCATCGTTGCTCGTCGTGACCGCAAAGTAAGCTTTAAAGTAATAAACAATCTGAGCTAGGATACGACCCCAGTTGATAGAGTTTACCGTACCTAGGTTATAAGCAGCTTTAAACTCAGCATCTTGCTGAAGTGCTTTAACGATGTCCTGACAATCATCAAACATACCATCGATAGCGATATTGTGAATATTAGCATCCGTCAAACTATACATCTGCGCACGCTGGAACTCACTCATCTTGCCATGTGGTGACAACATGAAGACTTCGATATTTTCTTTGCCGCGCAGCGCATACTCTGCTGCACTACCCGTGTCACCACTGGTCGCACCAATGATCGTAATACGCGCGTCTTTTTTCTTAAGCACATACTCAAATGCGTTACCCAAAAACTGCATGGCGACATCTTTAAATGCCAATGTCGGACCGTTTGATAATCCTAGAATATATAAGTTATCTTCAAGCTTGCGAACAGGAACAATCTCTTCACTACCAAATACATCAGCGGTATAAGTGCGCTCAATGATATCTTGCAAATCAGCCACAGGAATATCTGTCGCAAAACGCTGCATAATCGCCATCGCAAGCTTTGGATAGCTGAGCGTACGCCATTCATCAAGCGTTGTGCTATCGATGTTTGGATAATGCTCAGGCAGCATCAAACCACCATCTGGGGCAAGACCCATCAAAAGCACATCACTAAAATCCATTGGCGCTGTCTGACCACGGGTACTGATATATTTCATGGTTTATCCTATATAAGCTTAGTTTTATGTGACTTCAGTCAGTATAAGTATCATTTAATACGAAAATTCGTTGGAAAATCAATATCTACAAATTCATCTCGGTGTTGATAAGCTTCAGTAAAATCCCTCATAAACTGACTGAACACCTTTTCAAAATTATCTTTAGCAAACGTTAATTCAGGTACAGTATCAAACCAATCTATAGCATCTGGGTTTTGCTTTTCGATTGAACCTGTAAGCAGTCCAAAACGCTTCCATACCACTTTATCATCGATAATATATTGCTCAGTGATAATGGTGGTACAAGACAAATCATTATCTTCAGGGCAGACTAATAATGGTACATAGCTAACATTACCATCACCTAACTGCCCTAAATAGTACCAAACAATCTTAGTATCGGAATATAAATCTAGATTCAAACTCAACCCTAGCTCTTTGACACCTAATCTTTTTAACTGAGTACTTTTATCTATATATTCAGCAAGCCACTCACTAAGTAATACACCATCAACTATAAGCTCTGAATAAAATACTTCAGGGTTATATCCTTGCTGAATATTAATCATAGAAAGGTTGTTCATGCTATTACTTTAACTCTTCATCAACAATGCATAATAGAAACCATCGCCACTCGCGCTATCAATCGGTAAGCACTGACGACCAATCGCTTGTTCGATACCCCAACTGCATTCTTCGGTAAACTCAATCGCTACCGCATCATTATGATGAGTGATAAAGTCCTGCATTTGCTCGACATTCTCTTGCTTTAAGATAGAGCACGTCACATACAGCAGATAACCACCAGATTTGAGTTGTGGCCATAGATTATGCAAGATATCTGCTTGCAACAGTGCCGTTTGCTCGATGTCTTCTTCGGTACGCAGGATACTGATATCAGGATGACGACGAATCACGCCAGTCGCGGTACAAGGAGAATCCAATAATATCGCATCAAATACGGGTTCATTGGTCGCCGCTTTTTTGTTTTTCCAATGCTGCCATCTGGTCGCATCTGCACAGACAATATTCAATGCAATGCTGTTATCTGCTTGCTGCAAATCATGCTGACTCAAATTTAGGCGCTGTAAATTCTCACGAATACGCTCGATACGAGGTGCTTCATTATCAATAGCTGTTACCTTGATATCAGTAATTGCAGGTGACGTTTCAGCATTATCTTGTTTCACGTGAAACAACGATGATTCGTCATTAGCGCTTATGAGCTCTAACCAGTGAGCCAATTTACCACCAGGTGCCGCACAAGCATCTAAAATGTGTATCTCATTATTACTTTCATCACTGTCGCTGTCAGTATTCGCACTTTCAGCAATGAGCTTAGCCATCAATGCTTTATTAATAATCGGTGCAGCTAGCTGGGCATGCATGTCTTGAACGCTAGCAGTCCCTACAGCAAAATCAGGTAAAGCGTTGACGGCAGTGCTTTGATGCAGTCTAAGACCTTTGGTTGATAGCGTAGTAGTAGCAGCGGCAAACTCTGACGAATTCGCTACCTTAAAGCCAGTCGTTAGCTCAACGATATCTGCATCAATTTCTGCCCCGTCCAATGCATGCTGATAATCTTCTACTGAAGTAACCGCCGAATTCACTCGTAAAAACATCGGTGCTGGCTGACGCAAACCTTGTGTCAGTTCATCATACTGCTCGCTCCAGTCTTGCTTAAGTTGATAAGCGAGCCAATTCGGTAGGCTATGCTTTTTATCGCATTTCTTACGGAATTTACTTGGATTCTTCGCGACTTTACGCAAAATAGCATTCACCAAACCAGTCGAATGAGCAAACTCAATTTCTTTTGCAGCTTCAACGGTTTCGTGAATTGCAGCATGGTCAGCCACTTCTAAATACAGTAACTGCACTAAGCCTACTTGAATGGTCGTACGAACCTCAACTTCATCAATAGGGTTATCCGCTAAGCTATCGAGCAACCGTGCCAGCGCGTGCCATTGACGCAATGTCGTAAGCAGTAGCGCATGTGCAAAACCTTTGTCACCATCGTGTAGACTGTTTAGCAGTGGATCAAGGACGCTTGAGAGCGACTGACCGTTTTGAATGGCCAGTAAGGTACGAATCACACGTACGCGTACGCTACCATTCATAATAAGGTTGCTTGATGGTTTGAGCTTATTGTTTCTAGGCGCAGTAATGTTTTGTCTCATTAAATTTCATTTCCTTGACGTATCATTGATAGCGTCTTGTGCAGATAGGGTTAACTATCATTAAGTTAGGTTCAGTTATTTTGATTCTGTCGTAAATTGATCGCCGTCATTTAATTGGTTGCCGTGGCAAACTTGTTCGGCCGTCATGGGCTTACCACCTGCAAACTGCAAGTGAGTTATGGCTAAAGTCGTGGCCGATGACTCGGTATCACTGTCTTTGCCACAAGCCACTAAAATCGCTTTTCGTCCGACACTGATAACAGTTCCAGCAGGTTCATTAGTTTGCTGAGAGGCATTCACAGGCAAACTCGCCAACACTTTGACACGTTGTCCTGCAAGAAAAGTATAAGCACCTGGCCATGGGGTCAGCCCTCGGATTTGGCGTTCAATAGCAGCAGCAGGCTGTGACCAGTCAACTTCGCCTTCCGTTTTGACCAGCTTTTCAGCATAGTTGGCTTGACTATCATCTTGAGCGATAGCTTGCGCTTGATAAGTAGATAAGTCTTTTAGCACCGTACTGATGGCTGTCGCACCAAGCGCAGCCATTTTATCGTGTAGACTGGCAGCAGTATCAATAAGATCAATACTAGCGCTGACTTTATAAATCATGTCGCCTGTATCCAAGCCTTTGTCCATCTGCATAATGGTAATACCCGTCTCATCATCTCCGGCTAAGAGTGCACGGTGTATCGGTGCCGCACCGCGCCAACGCGGTAATAGTGAGGCATGGATATTTAAGCAACCATGAATAGGCATCTCTAATACGCCGACAGGTAAAATCAACCCGTAAGCGGCGACAATCATGACATCAGGCTGGTAACTGCGCAGAGTCTGCCTAGCAGCCAACCCTTCTGTACTGGATTTTTTAAAAGTGAGTGGTTGCTCTACAGGGATATCGTTCGCGAGTGCAACCTCTTTGACCGCAGAAGCCGCCAGCTTTTGGCCACGACCTGCTTTGCGATCAGGCTGTGTGTACACCGCCACAATCTCTATATCCAGTACATCTTGCTGACTGATTAGTGACTCCAGACTAATCGCTGCAAACTCAGGCGTCCCCGCAAATACCACCCTCAATCGGCCAGTAGATAGAGGATTATGGGGAATAGATAGCGTAGATATATCTGAGGTAGAAGCAATTGTAGTCATAATCATGCATTATATAGGGTTAAGTTGCTCATTATAGGTGAGTTTACAACGTTGTGCCATGATTGTAACTGTAGCAATGCGGCGTTACTAATGACGCCGTTTATCTTTATAATAGTTAAAGAACTTAAAACCATAAGGAATTAAGCAAGCTACCTACTGATTCAAACTTACGATTCACTCACTATGTTTTTTCGTGTCGATATAGGACCACGTTTTCATGCAACAATTTCAGTCCTTAAAGCGCTTACTTATATTTTATGCACTGACGTTGCTAGTGATGCTAGTACTGTATTACTTTACGCTTTTTCACGAAATAAAGACAAACAGTGAACAACAAAGTATCAATACCTTTTACTCATTACAACATGAAATCACTGAGCATGCAGGCCCACTAAACCCTGAAATTGACAGATTTTTGAAGCAGCTTGCCTTTGAAGGTATCAGCTATCAGTTGGTGTTTATGATGCCATCTGGTCAGACTTATATTCACCGCTATACCCGTCCAGATGAGCGTGCTTTCCCTACTGTCAGCTTTCCCACTATTACATCGTCACCTCCTGATAACAGTAGTCATAGCGCCTATAAGCTTAACAGCCGTAACTTGACAGGCACCATCAAGCTCAAAAGTGGTCATCAAATTTATATTATATTACGTCATAAACCGCTTATCATTGACTGGATATCTTACCGCTATTGGTTGCCGCTAATGACAGCGATTGTACTTTTTATCATCGCTTTGCTTTACATGTTCAACCGTCGTATCAATTGGGAACAGCTAATAAGTTATACCGACAGCCTAAACAGTCATAAACAAGAAGTTTATAGCACACCACCTTTTCTATATAAAAAATCCACGCCTGAGTTCTTGCGTTTAGGTCATGCGCTGAGCCGTGTCAGCTACCAACTACACAGTAACTATCGCCGTATAAAAACCCTAACACACCGTCTTGAACGTTTGGTAAACCAAGCACCACTGCCGATGATTATGATTATGCGTCACGGTCAGATTAGCTTTTGTAATCAACGTTTTGACCAAGTATTTACTTGTCCTCCTGAGAGTAATAAAAACTATGAGCTAATAGACTTCGTCGCAGGTAAGGATGAGTCTACCCAGCTGCTATTACAATCACTGTCTAATCTACGTGTCACTCGCACATTGAATGTTTATGGATTAGAGGATAAGCAAGCCTATCAATTGAATATCACGCCATGGTTCGGTGAACACGGACAAGTTCATGGCTTTACAGTGATTTTTAACAACATCAATGAAATCGTTAAGCAAAACGAGCAATTGCAGCAAAAAAACAAACAGCTGAAATCTAAGCTTGACGAATTCTATAAGCTTCGCCTTGTTATCGGTCATAAGCTGCGTGTACCGATAGAGGCAATGATCGATACTCTTGAGCCTATCGATCCCAAGAGACTGGATGCTAGGCAGAATAAGACGTTAGATACTCTGATAAAAACCAGCCAAAACATGCTAACCGTACTCAACGATACGCTGCATATTGGCAATATTGAAGTTAGAAAAAGTCGACTGAGTATTGAACCTGTTGATATTTATCAACTGACTAAGGAAGTTAATAGTCTAGTCATCAATGACATAAAACAGCAGGGATTGGAGTTAATTTACTTCTTTGCACCAGACTGCCCACGTTACATTGATACTGATGACGTTCGTCTACGTCACATCCTATTAGACTTATTAAAAAATGCCATAAAATTTACAACTTCAGGCTATGTCGCACTCACGATAGATCGCGTCACAGAAGAGCAAATCAAACGCATAAATAGCGATCGTATACTTCCTACCCATAATACGATGGTACCTACTCAGGCTTCCCACTGGGTTCATTTCAGTATAAAAGATACAGGGGTTGGCATTGATGCTGATAAAAAAAATCAGCTCATCACTGTTTTTAATCAAGAAACCAATCTAGATAATAACAAACCAACTCAAGCTACTGAGCAAGCAGGCACAGGGTTAGATAATGCCAATAGCTTTGCACAATTATTAGGTGGTTTTATCGAGTTGAAAAGTACGATAGGCAAGGAGAGCATATTTAATGTTTACCTCCCTTGCCGCCGTCCTAACTATCAGCCGGTATATCATCAGAATCAACATTTAAGTGGCATCCACCTCATCGCTGTCATCGAGCAACCTCTTGTTGCTGAAAATTTACAGCGCTTGTGCAAACACTTAGCCATCCCGATGACTATTCATACCGCAGTAGACTTAGTCACCTTGAGGCAATTAACAAATACATTAATACAGAACGAGCAGATGCTCACGCCTATCCTATTATTGGATTACGAGTACTACAAAACCATCACTTTAACTGATAATGATAACAACTCTCAAAATATACAAACAGATATAGTAGAGAAGCAAATAGATTGGAAATATAAAACACTCAATAATAGCGATAAGCTTCAGGCTTTGAACGACTTGCTAGCGACGCCTTTATTACCAAAACTATTATTTAGCATGAAGCCTGAACGTCATATTCCATCTGTATTGTTAGACAAATATGATGGCTTTTTAACCAAACCACTAGATGCTAACTTACTGGTTTCTGAATTGCTGCGCTTAACGATATCAGCTAGGAAAAAGCTTACAGCACCTATCAGCTGTGAAAAAGAGAGTAACCAACAACCAATAGACACAGCTAAACCAAAAGACGAAACTCTATCACCACTTATTTTGGTAGCAGAAGACAGTCCAACCAATCAGAAAATAACCTGCAAAATATTGAGTAAACTGGGCTATCGTAGTGTTGTCGCAGAAGATGGTCAGCAAGCATTACACAAACTGAAAGAGCAGCGTCAGGATATTTCCCTTATCTTGATGGATTGTAGAATGCCTGTCATGGATGGGTTGCAGGCTACTCGTGCTATCCGTGCGCAAGATGACGATATTCCTATCGTGGCGCTGACGGCAAACAATGCACAAGAAGATCGTGATGCTTGTATGCACGTAGGAATGGATGATTTTCTATCTAAACCGATTAATAAGAAAGAATTAGAAGCAGTGTTAGAGCGCTTGATAGAAGCATAAAAATCACGCTAATTGCAACTGAGTAGTATGTTATTAGACAGCTACTCAATTGCTCAAATACTTATTTTTATATGGTTAGCGATTACTTCATAAAGCCATTATCTGCTAAGAAAGCTTCCGTAATCTGACTTTGTGGACTTGGCGCATTCATACCGCCCGTTTGCGACTTATTTAATAAACGCTCTAAATAGCGTGCAACGATGTCCACTTCGATATTAACTTTGTTTCCAACCAGCCAATGTTTAGCGATATTGGTTACTTGAGCCGTATGTGGAATAATATTTAAAGAAACAATATTGTCACGTACAAGGTTGGTTGTCAGGCTAATGCCATCAATCGTAATAGAGCCTTTAGTCGCTGTGTAATGTGCCAGCTCTTGTGGTATTTCGATTTCAATATAGATAGAGCGTGCATCTTGTTGTATCTTGCTTACTACCCCAACGCCATCCACGTGACCAGCCACAATGTGACCACCGAAACGTGTTGTTGGTAGCATGGCTTTTTCTAGATTGACAATATGACCGGGTTTTAATGTCTCTAATGCTGTACGAGCGATAGTCTCACGTGAAACGTCAACAGAATAATGATTGCTACCGAACTCTACCACCGTCAGACAAATGCCATTTGAGGCAATAGAGTCTCCCAGTTTCACATCACTGAAATCTAAATCATTAGATTCTATTGTCAAACGTATATCACCGCCCGTAGGCTGCATAGATTTTACTTTTCCCACACTCTCTATAATTCCAGTAAACATATTGGCCTCATCTCTTTGTAATATTGCCGTTATCGACAATATATTTTAATTCATTCGTATTTTGGTAGTGTTTGTCCAAACTAAATTTTTAGTGAAACCTAAGCTAATTCTATGCTCATTATGGGATAACTTGTGGATAAGTAATGATAAATCAACCTTTAGTAAGCCAAAAACCCTCGATAATAACAAGTTATCCACAGGAAAATAAAATTCAAGAATAGAACAAGCTACTTATAAATTAAGTTTAAGTTATTGATTTAATTACTTTTATTAATATTATTGTGTGGAGACGCATAATATAAGTTTCATGTGAAACGAAGTTATACACAGTTTCATGTGAAACCTAAGTTATATAACATTACTTATCCACATTTAGCCCACACCAGATATAAATTATAGATAAACCCTTTATACTCAATGGCTTATAGAGGTAACAACGTTAACTTAAGATCAGAGCCTACCCGTTCATGGCTACTAACACTAAAACGTAGCTGCTCTGCTAAAGACAGCGGACTGAACTCGACCATCGGTTTGGCCTGTGCGCCCAATAAACAGGGTGCTTGATAGACGATTAATTTATCCACCAATTGTTGGCTTAAAAAGCTACCAGCGACGCTAGCACCAGCCTCTACTAACACGTCATAACACCGATGCTCACTGACCAAATTTTTCAGTAATGCAGTCAAGTCGTCTTCACGCCAATATAGCGTATTTGGACGACGACATAACTGATGACTAGACTCTGGACTATGCGCTAGCCGTTGACGTCTATCGAGCACCACTACGATAGGTGCTGGCACTTGCTCAGGTGGCACACCTAATTGGCTAGAACGTACATTAAGCTGTGGATCGTCTGCAATAACCGTTTCACTACCCGTAATAATCGCACCACTTTGTGCGCGTAGTTTCTGTACGTCTTCACGGGCGGCGGCTGAGGTAATCCATTTTGACTCACCAGACGCCATCGCTGTGCGACCATCAAGGCTGGTTGCTATTTTCAGTCGTACATACGGCATTTGAGTACGCATCGCCTTTAAAAACCCGCGATTTAAGGCTTCTGCTTGCGCTGTCAGCACACCAACTATAACTTCAATACTAGCCTGCTCTAACAACGTTATACCACGTCCAGCAACCTGTGGATTAGGGTCGAGGCCTGCTATTACAACACGCTTTATACCCGCATTAATAAGACCCAATGCGCAAGGTGGTGTACGCCCTGTATGACTACAAGGCTCTAAAGTTACATAAGCTGTGGCTCCTACTGCCTTCATACCTGCTTCTTTGAGCGCAAATACTTCTGCGTGAGGCTCACCTGCTTTGGGATGAAATCCTTGCCCGACTACTTCTCCTGCTTGGACAATGACACAGCCTACTGCAGGATTAGGCCTTGTGGTATACAAACCTTGCTTTGCCTGCTCAATAGCAAGCATCATAAAGTAGCGATCTTGTGCATCTTGAGCATGGTTTTGAATAGACATAGCAGTAGACTTAATCAATAATTGAGGGTTCTATATAAGAAAGTAAGTGTTTGAGACCTGATTAATAGAGTAACTATGACTTATTTATCAGTTTCGTTCGATTGTTTTTCATTTGGGCGGATATTCGCAATTTCTTGATGAAAAGCATCAATATCTTGAAAGTCCCGATAGACACTAGCAAAGCGCACATAAGCGACATCATCTAGTGTTTTGAGTTCACTCATGATTATTTCACCTAAGACTTTACTACTAATCTCACGCTCACCCATTTGTCTAACACGTTTCTCAATTCGGCTAATCATCGCCTCTTGCTCATCAATTGTGATAGGACGCTTTTGCAAAGGCAATAAAATAGAGCGACGCAATTTTTCATTATCATAAGGCTCAATCTTGCCACTTGATTTGATAATTCTTGGCATCACGACTTCGACCATCTCAAAGGTAGTGAAACGCTCTTGGCAGCTATTGCATGAGCGGCGGCGGCGAACTTGCGCACCTTCCGCAGCAAGACGCGAGTCAATAACCTTAGTCTCTGACGCATTACAATACGGACAGTGCATCGCATTTTCCTTGTTTTAACATTGAGAGTCAAAGTCTTTATTTATGAGACCCATGTTAGATGAGTACATCATAGTAATACTCTATTATTTGCCAATACAGAAGCTACCAAATATCTTGCCCAACAAGTCATCAGCGCTAAATTCGCCCGTAATTTCGCCCAGACTGCGCTGTGCTTGATGTAAGCTTTCAGCGACTAACTCTCCTGCTTGAAAGACCGTTAATTGTTCGTGCGCTTCGACCAGATTATCAGCCGTCCGCCTAAGCGCATCTAAATGTCTTGTACGAGCAATGAGACTGTTTTCTGGTGGATGAAAACCCACTTTAGCACACAATGTTTCGACCAAATTATCGATGCCAATGCCTGTTTCACATGAAACATTCACTTGTTCATAGCCACGACTTTCTATTTCAGATTGCGAAGTGGAAATAGCTTGCTCGCGCTTACTGTCGTTAAATAAGTCGCTTTTATTAGCAATGATTAATAAACGTTTGGCCTCTGGCAACTCGCCAAATAATTGCTTTGCAAGCTGTAGCGGTGTACTTTCTTCCTCAAGATCACGGGTGACATCATAGACCATGAGTAGCATATCAGCCTGAGTAATGGCCGTGCGTGCACGCTCAATACCAATACGCTCTACCGTGTCTTCTGTGTCACGTAGACCTGCCGTATCAGTTAAATGAAGTGTGAGCCCATTGAGAACTACTGTCTCTTGCAGCGTATCACGAGTAGTCCCTGCTACGTCAGTAACGATAGCCCTCTCCTGACCCGCTAGACGATTGAGTAGGCTTGATTTCCCTGCATTTGGTCTACCTGCTAGTACCACATGAATACCATCACGTAGCAGCTGGCCTTGTTTTGCCGTTGCCAGTACTTGTTGTATTTTTTCTTGTGTTTGCTCAAGCTTATTTTGTATCACACCATCAGATAAAAAGTCTACGTCCTCTTCATCAGGAAAATCAATAGCCGCTTCAACGTGCAAGCGCAGATGAATAAGTTGCTCTAACAGTTGATTAATTTTTTGTGAAAACTCACCACTGAGAGAGCGAATAGCACTACTAGCTGCCGCCGCACTGGTCGCATCGATCGCATCAGCAATCGCCTCTGCTTGAACCAAATCTAATTTGTCATTATCAAAAGCTCTATAAGAGAACTCCCCTGCACTGGCTTGTTTTGCACCCAACTCAAACACACGAGCTAGCAATTGGTTTTGCAAAATCATGCCACCATGCCCTTGCAGCTCAATCACATCTTCACCGGTGAATGAATGTGGACCTTTGAAATACAGCACCAAACCTTCATCAATCACTGTGCCATCAGCCTGATAAAATCGGCAAAAACTGGCCATACGTGGCGTAAAGGCAGACTTACCTGTTAAGGCACAGGCCATATCATACGCACGCACACCTGACAAACGTATAACGCCGACACCACCACGGCCAAGCGGTGTTGCAATGGCTGCAATCGTAGCCAATCCAGCCGAGCTAGGTTTATCAGATGAGTGATGCGAGGTTGACGCGTTTTCTAGGGAATCCACTATAACTCTCAATAACTGAAAACCCCATTATAGACGCCTCAGCACAGACTGACAAAGCAAACTTTACATAGTGATACTTTAAGCATGTGGCACGTTTCTTTTATTTTTTATTGAGAATAAGTTAAAGGCGATAGATATGTGCCACGCATAAAAAAACCACCGCCGTAGCGATGGTTTTCTATCAATTCATAAGCTAGAGCTAGTTAGTCCAGTACTTTCACAGTACGGCGCTTTTGCTCTTCTTCAACTTTTTTATTGACGATATATTGCTGAGTCATACTAAACAAGTTGTTCACAGTCCAGTATAGAACCAGACCCGCTGGGAAGAACAGCATGAATGCAGTAAAGATAATCGGTAAGAACTTCATAACCTTTGCTTGCATTGGATCAGCTGGTTGCGGATTAAGCTGTTGCTGAATAAACATGGATGCGCCCATTAGTAGCGGCAAAATAAACCATGGATCCATCGATGACAAATCTTGAATCCATAAGATCCAAGGAGCGTGGCGCAGCTCAACACTTTCGACCAGCACCCAATATAACGCCAAGAAGATCGGCATTTGCATCAGAATAGGCAAACAACCCGCCATTGGATTGACTTTCTCTTCTTTATAAATGGCCATCATCTCTTGCGACATCTTCATACGATCGTCGCCATGCTCTTCTTTGAGCGCTTTGAGTTTCGGTCCGATAGCTCGCATTTTTGCCATTGAGTAATAGCTCTTGTTAGAGAACCACATCAAGGCAATTTTAACTAAAACCGTCAATAGAATAATTGACCAACCCCAGTTACCGATGATTTTGTGAATACCATCCAAGATAGCAAACAAGATCTTAGATATTGGCCATAACAGACCATAATCGACCGTTTTGTTGAGTCCTACCGAAACTTCTTTGAGTTCAGACTGTACTTTTGGACCAGCATATAACGTGGCATTCAACGTCAACTGCTTGTTTGGTGCTACATTAATAGGCTGACTATTAAAACCAATAAAGTAATCATCACCCGTTTCACGGCTAAAGAAATTACCGGTAAAGTTTTCAGGCGTCCATGCAGACACAAAGTAATGCTGCACGATGCCAACCCAACCTTTATCACTGGTCGTCGTCAACTCGCCATCACTAAAGTCACCAAACTTCAGCTTATTATAAGGATCGTCAGGAGTACCCCAAGCACCGCCCAAATAAGTAGCCATGCTCAATGCGCCTTTGTCAGACGTACCAGGGTCTTTACTGTCATCACGCTTTAACTGCGCAAACATCTGACCTTGCCAAGCATTGGTAGAGGTATTCTGAATTTGATAGCTAATATCAATCGGATACTTACTTTCAGTAAAGGTGAAGGTCTTGGTAATTGTCACGCCATCTTTTTTGTAAGTTAGCGGTACAGACAGTGTTTGCTGCCCTTCTTCCATTACATAATTATTGGCAGTATGACTGTAATTGGCACGACCTTCTGCCGTATCAATACCATCTTGACCAATTAAACCAGACTGAGCCACGTATACACGATTGCTATTATTTTCTAGCAATACGAAAGGCTTATCGCTATCGAGCTTCGCGTTATATTGCTTAAGAGCAGCATAAACAATATCGCCGCCTTCTGGATTGATTTTTATATCATAGCGATCGGTCGTAACCGTGATTAGACCTGTGTCTTTAGCAGGAGTAGGGGTCGCAGTCACTGTGTCGCTATCGACAGGTTGTGTCTGTGCCGGAATATCACCTGCTGCACCGGTCGAAGATGGAATGTCAGCACCCACTGAAGTGGTCGTTTCTGGCAGCACATCTACCGCTGGTGCATCGGCATAATCATCTCGCCATGCCAAAATCAGCAGATAAGCGGTGATTAGCATCGCAATGATGATCATCACCCGAAATATCTTTTGCATAAACCTTTCCTAGATTAAAAAATTAGGGAATGAAAAATTAGGGCATGTGTCATGACTCTACAGCACGGCTGTCCTGATGTTTAACAACAGTATTGCGAGTCATTTACATAAAATGTGCATTATTTTACTAAAAATCAGCCTTAAATGATACCAAGAGTGTGGATAACTTGTGGGTAACTCCTTGGTCTTTATATCAAAGCCAATCGATATTCACTTCGATCCTAACGTCATTAAATGATTAAGGCGTGAAACATAGCTTTTGCTATCTCGATAAACACCCAATCCTTGAACGTTTATATGTGGTAAGCAAGCAAAAGATACGTAACTATATTGGTAAGAAGCTAAAGGTAGTGGCACGAAATCAATGCCATGCCCACCTAGAGGGTGACATCTGCCAATACGTTTTAACAGTAGCCAACTACCAGCTCGGACACCGTGCCACATCAAAGCCTGTTTACCGTAATTTGAACAAGTTGGATAATATCTACAACGAGCAGGTATTATTGGGCTAATTATTTTTTGATAAAAAATAATTACATTTAATAAAAATTTATAAAAAATAACTTTATTAGTTTTTATAAAAAAATTCATTTTATTTTATTTCTATTTTTTTAAAAATATTACTTATTTGATTTTTTAATTCTTTTTTATCTATATCTTTTATTGATTTCTTAACAATAAAAACAATGTCTTTACTTTCTGTTTTAAAAGCCTTTGATCGAAACTGTTCACGTATTTGACGTTTAATTAGATTTCGAGCGACTGCAGTAGGTACTTTGCGCTTTGTAATAGCCATACCAACTCTCGGTTTATCATGAGTATTAGTACGTACAAAGGCCATCAAATGACTTTGGTGAATCTTACGTTCAGGCGCATCAAACACCTCACGAAAAGCCGCTGGTGTTAGCAGTCGCTGCTCTTTAGTGAAATGGGCGGTAGGTGTAGCTGAAACAGTATTTGGCATATTAAGACCTAGTATAAGAGCTAATAGCAAGATTGGAAATAATAGTAAAATATAGAGACAAAAAAAGCGCCTATTTGGGCGCTTTTAATATATGGCTAAGTGTCAGTTGTGATGATTGACTATCGCAATCTATGCATAATATAGACACAACAAGCACAATTAGCCATGCTTATCGCAATCTACTGATTATACAGTAAGGCGATGACGTCCTTTAGCGCGGCGACGAGCTAAGACCTGACGGCCTTTTTTAGTTGCCATACGAGCACGGAAACCGTGAGTACGTTTACGCTTGATTACGCTTGGTTGGAATGTACGTTTCATAACTCACCTATCAAAATAATGGACTAAATTCGTAATAACGGAGGATTATACCACCAGATACTGTCTTGGTCAATGAACTAATTTAATCAGTATTTATACAAGTAAAAATTACTATTGTCAGAAGCAAGTTTTTAGTAGCTGATTTTTGATAAGTAGAAATAACTAGCATTAGTTTAACTGTTCAGTAAACCTAGTTTCTGAAATTAACATTTAAAAGTTATCCACAGTTTGTCTCGAACTCTATAGTAATTAACTATTAATATATATAAGTATTGTTGTTATTGGGAGCTCTATTATCTGTGGTTAACTCTAATTTTCTTTTTATAATCAAAATACTAGGCTATGGGTAAACCTGTTGATAACCTGTGGGTTAAATATGGATAACTCAAGGTTCGAAGTTGTCCACAAAACTATCCACAGTCTTATCCCCAAAAAACAAGGTTTTATCCACAGGGTAACTGTGTTAAATTAGCTACCTACTCGACGTGTAGTTTTACTCGGTTTACAGTGACTCTCTTTGGTATAGCAAGTAGGCACTGCATTAGTGCTCTAATAGCGATTTATACCGTTGAGATATCTGTTATTTCAAATTATAGGGTTAGTACTTTTCATGATAGACACAGCAAATATTTGGGATAAATGCTTAAACGATTTACGCTATAACGTAAAAGACAATGTATTTACTATGTGGTTGAGACCATTATCAGCCCATCAAGAGGCTCAAACCCTTATCATACTTGCCCCTAACGATTATTTTGTCACTTATATTAAAAAGAACCATTTACAAGATATCCAGCAATTGGTCGCCAAGCATAGCCAAGGAAGTATTGAAGAGGTTATCGTACGTGTTGATAATGCAGGTCGTGATATCGATGATAACCAACCGCAGTCAGGGTCTTTATTTGCAGAAGATAAGCCCTCCCCTCCCCCAGCAGAACATAATTTTGAGACGATCCATCACAATAATGCGAAAGCGGATATTGATGCCAATATGCGTCATGCAGAACTGGTTGATTCTGCTGATGCTAAGTCACTTAGTTATCTTAATCCTGAGTTTACTTTTGAAACATTCGTGACGGGTAAGTCTAACAACCTTGCTTACAAAGCTTGTTATGAGCTTGGTAAACGTCAGTCGAAAAATCGTCACAATCCTCTATTTATATATGGCCCTTCTGGTTTGGGAAAAACGCATTTAATGCATTCTGTAGCACATCGCTATTTAAAAAATAATCAAAGTTTTTATTATTTCACTTCTGAAAAATTTATTAATCAATTGGTTTATTCTTTAAGAAATAATAAAATAGAAGATTTTAAAAAGAAAATTAAAAAAGTAGATTTATTAATTGTAGATGATATTCATGTATTAGCTGGAAAGACCAAAAGTAGTAACGAGTTTTTGACATTGTTTGCAGATTTTACTAGTGGTGATAAACAACTCATTTTGGCCTCTGATCGTCATCCATCACAAATGACTGAGTTTGACGAGCGTTTTAGATCGAGATTCTCTTGGGGTTTGACCGTAGCAGTTGATCCACCTGAGATTGATACTCGTGTGCAAATTTTGCAAAAAAAGGCAGCCTCATACGGCATGATTTTGCCTAAAGAATGTGCGCTATTCATTGCACAAAATGTGGTGTCTAATGTCAGGCGTCTAGAAGGTGCGCTAAATCAAGTATTTGCTAATGCTAACTTAACTGGCGCACAAATAACGCTTGAGATGGTGCAATATGCGCTAAAAGACATCGTTGCAATGCGCGTACAAGCCGTTAATATGGATAATATTCGTAAAGTAGTCGCTGAATACTATGATGTGACTATCAAAGATATGATGGGTCGTAAGCGCACGCGCAGTATTGCTAGACCTCGCCAAATTGCGATGGCACTATCACGTGAATTGACGGGAGATAGTTTTCCTGAGATTGGTCAGTCATTTGGTGGACGTGATCACACAACGGTGATGCATGCTTGTGATAAAGTTAATGAACTACGAGCCGCAGATCCTGCGTTTGATAAGGATTACAAGACCCTAGCGCTAATGTTGCAAGCAGGTTAGTAGGCCACAGTATCACTATGTTTTAGTAGGATGATATGGTTTATAATATTGACGATATATGCACACAGATAGCTAATGGATTATAGTCAGTAGACAAGGTATTATTAAGCCTAAGCTATTGTTCTGAATTGATAAAAATACAGTCATTTAAATAAGAGTAACTAAGCATGCAATTATCGATTAATCGAGAGTCGTTACTAAAAGCCATTAACTTGATCGCCAAGGCTGCTGATAAACGCCATAACATGGTTATTTTAGGCAATATTAAGCTACAGTTGTCTGAGTCAGCGCTTGTTTTGACAGCTTCTGATTTAGAAGTAGAGTTGACCTCGACGTTGAAATTGCCTGCAGGTGCTTGTGTTGAAGCTGGGACAACAACTTTACCTGCGACGAAGCTGAAAGATATTTGCAAATCATTACCAGCACAGGCGCAAGTCAATCTGGCGACTCAAGAGAATGAACGTTGCCTACTGACTAGCGGTAAAAGCCGTTTTACATTAGGTACATTGCCAGCCGAAGACTATCCAAGCTTGGGTAATCCAGAAAACATCACACCATTAATCATCAGCCGTAGCCGCCTTACTGATTTGATCCACAAAACTCAGTTTGCGATGGCCATTCAAGATGTGCGTTATTATCTAACTGGCATGTTGTTTGATGTATCACAGCAGCAGCTAACCACGGTTGCAACTGATGGGCATAGATTGGCTTTAGCGCGTAGTGTTATCGATGTGAGTGCTGATCTGAATATGCAGGCTATCTTGCCACGCAAAGCTGTCATTGAGCTTGAGCGCTTGGCTTCTGAGCTTGGTAAAATGCTCGGAGATAAAGATAACCCAGTTACGTTAAGCTTTGGTCGTGAATTTTTGCAAGTCAGCTTACCGTTCGGTGATGTTGATAGTGCAGGGCAGGTGAGTGATAATTTAATGGTCACTTTTACGGCACGCCTGATCGATGGTAAGTTCCCAGATTATCGCCGTGTCATGCCAAGTAATACGGATAAGCTGGCGTTGTTTAATCAAGAAAAAATGACTGATGTGCTACGTCGTGTTGCGATTTTGAGTAATGAAAAATCTCGCGGTGTGGTCTTTAACTTTGCCAGTGACGGTATGGTAGAAGTACGTGCTAATAATGCTGAGCAAGACGAAGCGGTGGAAATGATACAAGCTAAGTATCAAGGTGAGCCCATGGAGCTATCGTTTAACGCTGCTTACTTACAAGATGTACTGGGCGTTATCCAAGGTGATTTGCAAATGCATATGAGCCAATCAAACGCTTCAGTGCTAGTCAATCAACTGAATGATGAATTCCATCAGTATGTCATTATGCCAATGCGAATATAGTGATATTCGTTTTACAAAAGCGGCAGAGTTGGGTATTTGAGCTGTATTTAAGTGCAAACTTACTCTTAGAGTAGATTTGCACCTTTAAGTTTTAATCTTTTTTGCCTACAATTTAGTCAACTTATAATTACCTTTTATATACTATTTTAATAGGCGGCTATCAGTATTATGATTGAACGTCTGCAAATATCACACCTTCGAAATCTAACACAAGTCAATTTACAGCCTGCTGCGTGTAACGTCATTATCGGCGCGAATGGCAGCGGAAAAACATCCTTACTTGAAGCTATATTTTTGCTGTCCAGAGGCAAAAGTTTCCGGCATCACCAGCCCAAGCGCTATATTCAACATCATCAAAATATGGTTACTGTACATGCTAAGCTTAATGATAGCAGTACCTTAGCTATCCAAAAACAAGCTGATGCTACAACACTCTTGCGTCTTAATCAGACGACTGTCTACAACCAAAGCATCTTAACTGAGCAACTGCCAACACTACTGATAGATCCTTCAACGATGGATATGTTAGAGCAGGGTAGTGCCAGTCGTAGACAGCTATTGGATTGGCTAGTGTTTCACATGAAACAAGGCTTTCATCCGCAGTGGGTTGCTTATCAACGATTACTAAAACAGCGCAATAGTTTACTAAAAAAAACACGGCATTTGACCCAAGTGCAGCTTGCTGAGCTGAAGTCATGGGATAAAGGATTGAGTAGCCATGCAGCACTCATTCATCATTATCGTGAGCGGATATTTACCGAATGGCAGCCTTATTTTGCTGAGAGTATTGAGCAGTTACTGCCATCTTATGCCGAACAATTGAGCTTAAGCTACAATGCTGGCTACGATACGAGTATTGCGTTAGATGTGCAGCTTAATGAGCGACTAGAGCAGGATCTGCAGCTGGGATACACTCGTATCGGTAACCATCGAGCTGATGTTCATGTGCATTGGCATTCTGATGATTCACTAGAGATGAATAATGAGTCTGCAAGCACAACGCCAAAAAACGATGTCAGTGCTAAATTACCAACTCTAAAAGAGCAAGCGGCTAACGTATTGTCTCGTGGAGAAAAGAAGCTGTTAATCACTGCATTAAGGCTGTCTCAGTTACCGCTACTGCTCAATGCTGAACAGAATGTTGACTCACAGAGAGATGGGTTTAATACTAGAGCCACGCCAGTCGTATTGCTAGACGATATAACGGCAGAGCTTGATAATAGAGCGATAGAGATTTTATTATCGACTTTATCGCAGTTGCCCTGCCAGGTATTTATGAGCAGTTTGACTGATGATATCGTGCCAATGATCCAAGATTTATGGTCAAATCCTAATATGTTTCATGTGAAACAAGGTAATATCCAACCTCTTTAATAACTTCCTCATACTGTCTATTTCATCCTGATTTACAACCTCATAAATCCTCTATACCTACTATCATTTTCCTACAGTACCGTTTATTTTTCGAGAGCCATTCATACTAAGAAAACTGTCAGTAAACAGTGACTTAGAAGCAAAAAAATGCTAAAATTAGGCTTTATTTTTATCCTGTTTTCAGCAAGTTGTTTAATAGCGTTATGTAGATATTTTTTATTATCTATAGGTTTCTAAGTGTTTGATAAGTATGTGTTTAATTTATTCTACTGGCTTTAATAATGTTTAAAAAAAAGAAGCTGATTGTGAAGTTATAAAGCACTGACTTTGTGTTCTCTGAGTCAATATCATCTCTGACGAAATTTTGGTTAATTAAGTTTTAGCCAATGATGCGTATCGAAGATTTTTACTACAACAGTTGAGTCTAAAATAACGTTATGAGGCATCATCGTAGTGGTGAGTCCATAGCAAACGGCTGATTATGGCTAGATTAAGGAAGACACATGAGTGATTCATTACCTACCGACCACGAGCAACTGACATCAGACAGCATTGCTGAAACGACAGTGCCAGCTGTGGCGCCTGAAGTATTACCCTCTGATTATAGCTCTAAAGATATTCGCGTATTACGTGGGCTAGAGGCGGTACGTGTACGTCCTGGTATGTATATCGGCGATACCGATGATGGTACAGGCCTCCACCATATGGTCTTTGAGGTAGTGGATAACTCTATTGACGAAGCGCTTGCGGGTCATTGTGATCAGATTGACATCATTATCCATGAAGACGAATCTGTCAGTGTGATGGACAACGGTCGCGGTGTGCCTGTCGATATCCATCCAGAAGAGGGTGTATCTGCAGCACAGGTCATCATGACGGTACTGCATGCTGGTGGTAAGTTCGATGATAACAGTTATAAAGTGTCAGGTGGTCTGCATGGCGTAGGTATCTCAGTGGTCAATGCTTTGTCTAAAAAGCTTGAGATGAATATCTGGCGTGAAGGCTATCACTATAATCAGACTTATACCGATGGTGTACCTGATGCTGATATTCAGCAGATGGAAGCCACGAATCAGACGGGCACGCAAATCCGTTTTTATCCTAGCAGTGATGTGTTCACTGGTACTATTTTTGAATATGATATCTTAGCAAAACGCTTACGTGAGCTATCATTTTTGAACTCTGGTGTGCGTATTGTATTGACTGATGAGCGCATTGATAAACGTCATGAGTTTGAACATAAAGGTGGGTTGCTCGAGTTCGTTAGCTATATCAATGCTGGCAAAGACGGCGTCAACGAAGTGTTTCATTTTACCAGTCAACAAGATGACGGTATCAGTGTTGAAGTCGCACTGCAGTGGACAGATACTTATAACGAAAAAGTACTATGTTTCACCAACAACATCCCTCAAAAAGATGGTGGTACTCACTTATCAGGTTTCCGTTCAGCATTGACGCGCTGCCTGAACAGTTATATGGATCGTGAAAACTTATTCAAAAAAGAAAAAGTAGCTGCAACGGGTGATGATGCCCGTGAAGGTCTCACCGCTATCGTCTCTGTGAAAGTACCTGATCCAAAATTCTCTAGTCAGACTAAAGATAAGCTCGTATCAAGCGAAGTAAAATCGGCTGTTGAATCAGCGATGCATGATAAGTTTAATGACTATCTACTAGAGAATCCAAGTGCGGGTAAAGCGATTGCGAGTAAGATTATCGATGCGGCACGTGCGCGTGATGCTGCTCGTAAAGCGCGTGAGATGACGCGTCGCAAGACGACTTTGGATATCGCAGGTTTACCGGGCAAGTTGGCTGATTGCCAAGAAAAAGATCCAGTATTGTCAGAGCTATATATTGTGGAGGGTGACTCTGCAGGTGGTTCAGCCAAACAGGGGCGCAGTCGTAAAACCCAAGCCATTTTGCCGTTAAAAGGTAAAATCTTGAACGTTGAGCGTGCTCGTTTTGACAAAATGCTGTCTTCTGCTGAAGTAGGTAACCTGATTACAGCACTTGGCTGTGGCATTGGCCCTGATGAATATAACCCTGACAAAGTACGCTATCATAAAATCATTATCATGACGGATGCTGATGTTGATGGGTCACACATTCGTACGTTGCTGTTGACTTTCTTCTTCCGTCAAACGCCTGAGTTAATCGAGCGTGGCTATGTTTATATCGCTCAGCCACCGCTATACAAAGTCAAAAAAGGTCGTCAAGAGCTGTACCTAAAAGACGATGAGGCACTTAAAGCGTATCTACTGTCATCGACGATTGACAATACCAAGCTGCATATCAGTGCTGATGCGCCTGCGATTACTGGTCAAGCGTTAGAGACATTACTGAATGACTATAACCAAACGCAGCTGATCAAAGCACGTTTGCAGATTCGTTTTCCAGCGGTGCTTTTGGATGCATTGACGCATACGCCAAAGCTGACCACGGATATGACTAACGATAAGTCTGCTATGCAAGCATGGAAAGACGCCATGCAAACGCAGCTGGACCATTTCGGTAGTGATCTAAGTCCTGAGATTAAACTGATTAATATCCACGCACCTCAGCCAAAAAATATGGATGCGGCAGCGGCTGATTTATTGGGTATGAAGCCAGAAGTGGTGGCTGAAGAAACTATCGATGGTGAAGCTTTATCTACCAAAGCACAGTGGCTACCACGTATCACGGTCTATGTGCATCAATTGGCTCATCATTATCTACTGGATGCGAGTTTCATTAGTTCGGGTGAATACAGCAAGCTGTTGCGCTTGTCTGCTGAATGGAACACGTTGCTTGAAAGCGATGCCTTTATTCGCCGTGAAGCGACCGCTGGTACGACGAAAGATATCCCAGTACGTGACTTCGATTATCTCTGGCAGCAAATGATGGTCGATGCACGTCGCGGTCTAGCCATCCAGCGCTATAAAGGGCTAGGAGAGATGAACGCCGATCAGCTTTGGGACACAACGATGGATCCTGAAAACCGTCGTATGCTACGCGTCACTATCGAAGATGCGATCGCCGCTGACCATATGTTTACGTGCCTAATGGGTGATCATGTTGAGCCGCGCCGTATCTTCATCGAAGAGAATGCGTTGACCGTTTCTAATCTAGATATCTAAATTTAGAGTTGGCTGTTAATAAGATATAAAAATACCGCTTTGGCATCCAAAGCGGTATTTTTGTTTCACGTGGAACGAATAACTGATTACTTTACGAGAAAAATAGAATGATTGAAGTCGTATTACTTGCTATCGCATTAGCAATGGATGCATTCGCTGTGGCTATTGGACTGGGTGCTAAGTCACAAAAACAGAGTAAGTCTTATCTGCTGCGATTGGCTATTTATGCTGCCTTATATTTTGGCATTGCACAGGGCGTGATGCCACTTATTGGTTATCTATTAGGGGTAGCACTTTTGGGTTGGTTGGCAGCAGCTGCACCTTGGATTGGTGGATTTATTCTGATCGCTCTCGGCGGAAAGATGCTTTACGAAGTATTTACTGCGGATGAGGAGGATGCTGTCGACAGTGCGCTTCACACAAACGGCGACGCTATAAATGCTGATAGTGAAGCAATGACAGTTATTCATAACGGCCATAAAACTATCAATCACCGCACTTTATTTACACTCGCCATTGCGACGAGTATCGATGCGATGGCAGCAGGATTTACACTCAATTTGTTAGAGCTAAATGCATGGTTAGCCTGTTTAATCATCGCGGTAGTCACTGCTATATTTGGCTTGTTTGGCGTTTATTTGGGCTGGCGATCGGGTACGTGGTTAGAAGATAAAGCAGAAGCATTAGGTGGGTTGGTGCTTATTTTAATTGGATTAAAAGTGATGTTTTTTAGCTAATATAGTCAAAGAATTAATAAACCGCTACGGCGTTACCCTCCTTAGATGTACTACTTGTACTATCTGCAGTCGGCTGCCTTGTACCTGTTATAGACTTCTTTGACTATCAGTTTTTTTAAATTTACTATTTCCAATAAAAAGCACCGCTCTAAACTTTAGAGCGGTGCTTTTTTGTTTCACGTGAAACTTAAATAGATAAGCTATTAACGGTTACTCTTCGTCAGTGCCAAAGCGCCATGCCAAGACACGGGTGCTCTTTTGACCCTGACTCATCTCGATAATACGCATTTGGGCGACATCAAGTTGCTTTAATAACAGCTGTAATGGTTTCACATTTTCAGACTTTGAGACTAGTGTCGTGAACCATCCAACATGCTCTGCAAAATCTTGGCTCTCTTTTGCCATTTTGGTCAAAAAGGCAATCTCGCCACCTTCACTCCATAGCTCTTTATGCTGACCACCGAAGTTCAGGTTTTGTGCCGCATTACCTGTCTTCGACGAACTGCGGCTGATTTGTTCGTTTTCATTTTTACCACGATGTCTTTGCAAATTATGCTGCTTGCGGCTGTTGGATTCCATCGCTTCTTCTAATGAGGCATGGAATGGAGGGTTACAGACCACCACATCAAAGTAGTCTTGGCGACCAATGATGCCTGCGAACATATGCTTAGGATTGGTTTGCAGTTTGACTTTTACCGCACCTTTTAGCTTTGGATTGGCATCACAAATAAGCGCAGCGGTATTGACCGAAATTGGATCAATATCGCTAGCAGTAAAGCGCCAACCGTAGCTCTGGCTACCAATAATTGGATAGATAGCACTGGCACCCGTTCCAATATCTAAAGCGTGAATTTCTTTACCTGTCGGCGGTGTGTTATCTGCATTCACATGGGTGGTCTGCGCAAGCAAGTCCGCAATATAGTGAATATAATCAGCACGTCCTGGGATAGGTGGGCACAAATAGCCTTCTGGAATGTCCCAAAACTTTACACCATAATAATGGGCCAGTAGCGCCTGATTGAGGACACGTACCGCTTGGTTATCCGAGAAGTTAATCGTCGGCTCGCCTTTAGGATTGGTAATAGTATGGTTGGCAAGCTCAGGCAACGCGCGAGTCAATACCGCAAAGTCATAGCGACCCTGATGTGGGTTGCGCGGATGTAGCTGGCCGAGTTTTTTGGCGGTCGCCGGTGATCTGTTTCTGTGTGTACTATTTGCTGGAATACGGGTCATAGTGTGTGGCTTTGATGTTTGAATATAATCAACCATTTTAGCAGATTTCACGAGTAACGAATGTCTTATCGACTACGTAAAATCAGATTTAATCCTAATACTATCATCGCTGTACCCAATACGCGGTCGATCCAATGCTCAAAACGCTGAAAGCGGCGATGAATAGCAGGGATGGAAAGCAGCATCACGACCGTACTAAACCATGCCATTTGTAAGACCATCATCCATACGCCATAAATGGCCAACTGCCATAGCGGTATATCAGGTGATAATACGAGTGTGAATATCGCGACGAAATATACTGGGGCTTTTGGATTAAAGACATTGCAAAAAAAGCCACGGCGCAACGTAGCAAAGGTGGATTCGCTATTGCTAGGTAACTTTTGGGTAGAGATATCTTTAGTTGTGGGCGTGATTTGGCTAGTAAGCGCATCCTGTGAAACGTGAGCGCTTGAACTTACTTCTGAGTCTGCTGCATTTGTTAAGTTGGCTAAATCTGCTGGCTTTTTAGGCTTGGCTTGGATGCCCTGCCAACCGAGATAAATCAGATAACCGCCGCCCAACCATTTGATAGTAGTCAATAGCGGCTGCGAATGTGCGATGACCGTCGCCAGTCCCAATACCGAATAGATAATATGTACGGCAAGGCCCAAGGTGATACCGAGACTACAGATCAAGCCTGTGCGTCGACCTTTCGCCAACGTCTGCTGTGATACCAAGACAAAATCAGGACCAGGTGAGGCTGCAGCCAATAGATGAACGCTGGTGATCAGCAAAAAACCGTGCCAAAATTCCATAAAATACTCTAAACAATACCTAGACCTGCATCATAGTTGCACTTATCGTAAATGAGGTCAAATTTTATCGATTTATGCTTTATTCGAGTCAGTTCTATTGCTTGTGTTATCGCGCGAGGGTGTCTATATTAAAAGTGGATTTATCGACAAATTTCTATGAATCTATTACCGAATTATCATCTTCATTTGCAAGATCTGTATTGAAGATAGCCAATTGCTGCGACTGATGATATATCAAGGCTATCAAGGATATCGAGGCGCAACTATATAACCACCCATTACATAATAATGATTATTTCAACAAGGACAGAACCATGACTACGGACAGCAACGCAACAGAAAATCGCATCACTTATAACACCCAAGGCCATGTTTGCCTTGTCGGTCTAAATCGTGCCAATAAACGCAACGCCTTTGACAGTCATATGATCGGCCAGTTGTCTGACGCGATGACACGCTACGAGCAAGACGACAACTTACGCTGCGCATTGATATTTGCGCATGGTGATCATTTTACCGCTGGGCTGGATTTGGTAGAGCTGCAAGACAAGTTAAACGATGGTGTGTTTGAGTTTAATGACGATCAAATAGACCCGTGGGGCATCGGTGGAAAACTGCGTACCAAACCTGTGGTCGTAGCGGTCAAAGGCACATGCTTCACTGTGGCTATTGAGCTGATGCTAAATAGTGATGTGGTCATCGCCAGTGACAACTGCAACTTTGCACAAATGGAAGTCCAGCGCGGTATCATGCCATTTGGCGGTGCGACGGTACGTTTTGTCGCGGCGGCAGGCTGGCAAAAAGCCATGCCGTATCTACTCACTGGTAAAGCATTCGATGCGCAAACGGCTGATAGACTGAATTTGGTCAGTGAAGTCGTGGCCAATGGTACTGAGTACGAGCGTGCATTGACGCTGGCACAAGAGATCTGCAAAGCCGCGCCTTTAGGTGTGAGAGGTGCTTTATCTTCAGCGCAAGATGCCAGTCGAAATGGCGCAGCGACTGCATTGGCCAATATCCATAGTTATCTGCCGCCGCTCTTTCATTCAGAAGATGCGAAAGAAGGTGTGATGGCGATGGTTGAGAGACGTGAAGCTGATTTTAAGGGACGGTAGTTTCAAGGTATTAAATAATCAAAATATTAAAAATACAATTAGTTCATAAGGGTTAAGTATGGATCAGGTAGTTATTAAGAATAGTGATACAGATAGTCCTTCATTAGTCACAAAAGAAGAATGGAAGATAGTATTAAACGACGAAAGCTTTATGTCGAATAATTATAAGTTCGCTTTAAGTATTTTCTTTTTAGAACATAATCATAAAGCTACCTGTAAATTTTTAGCTGACAAATACAATATGTCACCTTTTTCTCTAAGTGGATTTATTACTCAGTTTAGTGCCAGAGTTCAAGAAAAGCTAAATAAGTTTGAAATTGTCACGGAAGAAGGTGCAAAAAGTTTTTGGTTAGTAACTATGACAGGTAAGAAAGTTGCGGGAAGTCTTTTTGAGTGGAAAATGCGCGAAGAGCTTGTTGACGCTATCACAGAGCTGGATTACGTAAATAAAAATTACCTTGATATCGTAAATTTAGGTGCTCTAATTGATTATATCAATAAAGATTTAAGCGAATTCATTATAAAATTTAGAAAAGAAAGAAAAATTTTGTCAAATAAGGAGAGAGCAACCACATCAGGCATTCTTTTTAAATATAAAAGTGATGACGTAGACTGGGCTATAAATGAAGGTGGACATAATGAAATCCAGTATCACATATTCTTGAGAGATGATAAAGTTGGTTATGGACTAGGTTTTAACGCTCAGTACGTCCCATTTAGTAATGATAAAACATCACTTGAACTTATAAAGCCATTTGTTAACTCATTTCTATCTATTCAGAATAGTGACGTAGTCGAAACTCTTAAAAACAGAGGCTTCGAGATTGATTTAACCTCTTTAAAAAGTATGGGTGAAGGTGGGTATAATCTATTTGGACGAGTCGTCTCATTAACTGGCAACAAACTTTCCTTGATAGACTATTACAGCATCATTAATGACCTCAAAGGCGATTTGTTTGAAGCTTATAAAAAAAATTTTAAGCTTACCAATGAGTTAACCGTAAATGAACAACCGATTACCAACCCATTGCTACAAGAAATTAGCGAGCTATTACTTGCTAATAAAAATCTCATACTTACAGGTGCACCCGGAACAGGCAAAACCTATTTAGCTAAAACGTTGGCTGAGGAATGGGGCGCAGAATATGAACTCATTCAGTTTCATCCATCTTATGACTATACTGACTTTGTCGAAGGCTTAAGACCTATTCAAAATGAAAATGGAGAAGTTGGTTTTGAGCTACGAGATGGTAGTTTCAAGAATTTTTGTAAAAGAGCACTCAAAAACCAAGCCAACCAAGAGCTTGATAATTTTGATCAAGCGTATGCGAGTTTTATAGAGGATGTTGCTGAAAAAGGCTTAGAGCTTGCGACACGTGTTCAAGGTAATCCTTTTCGAATAACGATAAACAAGAAAGGTGATTGTGTTGCAATACCTGACACAATCAAACAAACACCAATGATAGTTACTAAAAGCTATATTCAAACTTATTTTGAAACTGGCAAAGTAATAGATTGGAAGCCTTACTTAATACCAATTTGTAACTATATCAAAGAAAAATATGCACTAAGAATGTCTGATACGGGCGATAAAAATAAAAAATTTATTATTATCTTGGATGAAATAAACCGTGCTGAAATCTCAAAAGTCTTAGGTGAGCTTTTCTTCTCTATTGACCCTGGCTATCGAGGGGAGAGTGGTAGAGTCACTACTCAATATGCCAACTTGCAAACGGATGAAGATGTATTCAAAGAAGGTTTTTATATACCAGATAACGTCTATATCATTGGCACAATGAATGATATCGACCGCAGTGTTGAGTCTTTTGATTTTGCTATGCGGCGCCGTTTTGCATGGAAAGAAATCAAATCAGCAGATCGACTATCTATGTGGGAAGGTCAAATTGATGATTGGGCAGAGGAAGCCGAACAGCGCCTAATGGATTTAAACAAGGCTATCGAATCTGTGCAAGGATTGAATTCAGCTTATCATGTTGGCCCATCTTACTTCCTAAAGCTTGCCAACTATGATGGTGATTTCGATAAATTATGGACATATCATTTAGAGTCGCTACTTTTTGAATATCTGCGTGGTTATCCTGATGCTGAGCAACAGATTCAAGGATTAAAAGATGCCTATAATCTACAGTTAGGGTTTGATGATGATCGTAACGACGGATAATTATTCATTAATTCTAGACGCCAATGTTCCAAATGTTAATAAAGTTATAGCTGATTTATCACTACTCGCTAGTAAGAATATTGGCGAACTAGTGACCGCACATCCTAATTTATTGATTTTCCCTGCGCATTTTGAGGATAACGAAGATGATATTGCCAGTAAACCAATCTTTGAGTTAAAGGTTAATGAGTCTCAGACCGTTTTAGAGACAGGCAATGTCATGGGTTTTATTGGTGTGAAAGATACACAGTTGAAAATCCAGTCCCGTTTTGCTCGGGCTTCTGTTGTTGATAGTGATGACCAGGCCAATCAAGAAGAGGCTATTGAAGAAGATTATTTTTTACATTATATGCTGCAAAAAGTATTGTGTATTAACCTGTTTGATTTAAAGCACAGTCGAAATCAAACTAACCTATTTGATTTTTTGGTATATCTGTTTCCTTATTTTCTTAAAAAAGCACTCTCGCAAGGCCTGTATAAAGAGTATCAAAAGCAAAGCTATAACGACAGTAGTCTGAAAGGTGCTATCGACATCAAAGCCCATTTACGTAAAAACCTGCCGTTTCGAGGCAACGTTGCCTACAGTGTGCGCGAACATAGTTTTGATAATTCAATCTCCCAGCTTATTCGTCACGCAATAGAGCTTATTAAACAAAAACCTAATCTGGGAGATGTGCTGCATAGCGACAGCGAAACACTTGACTTCGTCAATCTGATTGTCCAACATACTCCTTCATATCATGTACGCGATCGACATACTATTATCAATACTAACCGTAAGCCTTTTGTACATCCTTACTTTACGGAATACAGTGGCCTGCAAAAAATCTGTCTGCAAATCTTGCGTTATGAAGGTCTAAAATACGCTCACAACGACGATAAGGCTCACGGCATTTTGTTTGATGGAGCGTGGTTATGGGAGGAGTACCTCAACACGCTACTACGTCCTATCGGATATGACCATCCCACTAACAATACCCGACAAGGTGGTATCAAGGTGTATGCTCAAAAGCTTTCAGGTAATAACGTGCGTCGTTATCCTGACTTTGTGAAAGACAATCGTATTATTTTAGACGCGAAATATAAGCGTATGAAAGATAATAAAATCGATAGAGATGACCTTAATCAAGTCCTGTCATACTTGTTTTTATATAAAGCGAATATTGGAGGTTATATTGCTCCTACAGAAGAGGATAACTTGGTGCTAAATATGGGATTGCTTAATGGTTTTGGTGGCAGTATCCACAAGTTTAAGCTATCCATTCCCCAACATGTTGCAAGTTATCCAGAGTTTAAACAGCTTATTGCTATGAATGAGACAAAGCTAATTGAATCTATTAAAGAACTATCTTTTAAGCAAAGTATCGATGAATCTTTTTCAACTGTCTAAAGTTAGTTATCATTCAATAGCCGCCTTGTGACGCGGTTTAGCCCTGACAGTAGCGGCTATCCTGCTTGAAGAGGCGTGTTGCGAAGGCTAGGTTTTGGGGCAGTCTCGTCACCAAACAGGAATGACCCAAACCGTTGCCGCGCCACTCCTAGATAAGCAGATAATAGCGGATGGCAGGATTGGCTCCCACTTCATAATAACTTTAATAACTACAGAATCTAACGCAGCACTTCGAAATACCATCAAGCGAACCAAACATACGACCCAAAAAAACCTCGCAATCGCGAGGTTTTTGTTTTATCTAGTATGACTGACTACAACAGCATCAGTGTTGACCACTCAACTATAATTATTTAGCTTTTTGGTAGTAATCAACCATCATCGTACCTAGCGTGCCGTTGTCATCAATAGTGACAATTCTGACCGTACCTGATTGTGCTGCGGTACTCGACTGCACTTGTCCAGCATTACCTAAGACGACTTGGTTGTTTTTAGCTGCCTTTGCCTCGTTACCGATAGCGATGCTATTCATGCCAGCTGCCATAGACTTATTACCGACCGCGACTGAGTTTGCACCTTGTGCTGCTGCCGCTTCACCGACTGCCGTAGCACGAACACCACTAGCGTCAGCTAAATGGCCGAACGCTTGTGCGCGCTCGCTTGTGGCTTTGGATTTCCAGCCGATAGACGTTGAGCCTAGACCAGCAGCGTTGGCTTCGCCGCCGACAGCCGTTGCTGAGTTTAGACCTGCATTGGCTTTATTACCGACAGCGACTGTATCGTTAGTACCACCAGCCATGGCCGCTTCACCAACTGCGGTAGAGCGAACGCCGCTAGCATTAGCTAGATGACCGAACGCTTGTGCGCGTTCAGCAGTGGCTTTTGATTGCCAACCGATAGAGGTTGAGCCTAGCCCTGCTGCATTGGCTTGACCACCGACAGCCGTTGCCGAGTTCAGACCTGCATTGGCTTGACTACCGATAGCGACAGTATCATTAGTGCCGCTAGTTGTGGCAGCGTTGCCAAGCGTGATGGCGGTACTGCTAGTAGCACTGGCAGTAGTTGGAGCGTCTGACATTTTATGCTCAGCGCCTGTTGCCATCGTCGTGCATGCCGTGGTTGCGGCGATGGCTAACGTGAGCGCACTGATTTTTAGCACTGAATTCGGTAGAAAGTCCATTTTCATTCTTAATTCCTTTTTGATAGCCTTAACGGCTTAGTAGGTGGTTTGGATGGATCAAAGCCATCAGGTATATAGTGTTGACATACTATGATGACATTCGTTCCAGTCGGTAGGTAAGCTTAACTCTAGTCAATCCCCTATACATTGGATACGGTGTCAGTCTCGTTTAGTCTACGATTTGTAGTACTTTCACTCACCTTCCTTGTATCCAAATGATATTGAACCGACTATATACGACTTTTACATTAACTTATAGTGACCGTTCAAGCAATCAATATTCTATATAGTCAATCCTCTATAAAAGAGTGACAGCGTTAACCTCACTTGAGGTATCAGATATACATCTGCGCTCGGTTGCCTTGACCCTCTTTTAAACTGAATCAACTATCTCTTCAAAGAATAGTTAAGCGAATGAGTAAACGGTAATTAAACAGCTGAACAAACAGTCATGCTCTAACACACGCTAACCATTCGTCTATCCATATAACAACCATAAAGCCATTGGCGATGACGCCCTTCATGTTGTACCCTAAACCACTATTTTTATAATTAAGAAGAATGCCAATGCAATACAACTTTGATGAGATAGTCGATAGACGTAATACAGGGTCACTCAAATGGCACTATACCGATGACACGATTGCGCTATGGGTCGCGGATATGGATTTTAAGGCTGCTGAGCCTATCTTAGACGCAATTGAGCAAGCAGTGCAGCACGGTATATTGGGTTATACCAAACCTACCGAGGCTTTGTATGACTCAATTATTCAGTGGCATGGCAGTCGTTATGGTTTGCAGCTGACTAAAGAGAATATATTGTTCTCACCCGGCGTCGTGCCAAGCTTAGCGCTGATGATGAACGTCTTTACCGAAGTAGGCGAAGCGGTATTGGTGAATGATCCCATTTATACGCCTTTTATGAGCAAGGTTGAGCAGAATGGCCGTAAGCTTGTGCTCTCTGCACTAAAGGAAGCCGAGGGTAAGTATCATCTAGACTTGGCCGATATCGAAGCCAAAATCATCGAACATGATGTTAAGCTTTATCTACTCTGCAATCCGCACAATCCGGGCGGGCGCGTGTGGACGGTTGATGAGCTTGAAGCGCTGCTTGCGATTTGCAAAAAGCACAATGTGGCGATTGTCAGTGATGAGATTCATCAAGATTTGACCTTGACTGGTCACACATTTATACCGTTTCTAACATTAGCAAAAGGCTATGAGCACAATGTCGTAAGCCTGACCTCAATGACCAAAACCTTTAACATCGCCGGTATCAAAGGCTCTATGATATTTGCAACAAATGAGGCATTGGTCAAAAAAATTAGCCAACAGCAAAACCTAAATGACGAGTATGAGCTGAATTTATTTGCTTATACGGCTATGCGTGTGGCTTATGAGCAGGGCGATGAGTGGTTGACGCAGGCGCTTGCTTATATCGAAGCCAATATTGATTTGACGGTGCAGTTTTTAGAAGAAAATTTGCCTAAGATTAAGGTTATGCGCCCAGAAGCCTCATACTTAATTTGGGTAGATTGCTCGGCGTATGGTCAAGAAGATCAAGCACTGTATGACACTCTTCGCGCTGCCAAGGTTGAGCTGAGTGCGGGATTCAAATATGGTGAGAAAGGTCATCTGAAAATGCGCATTAATGTCGCATGTCCTAGAGCATTGTTACTAGAAGGGTTGACTCGTATGTATGCAGCGTTGAGTGATGCTACGTAGTAAGTGCAGTAAGTAGTACGGGTCCTTGCTAAATGGAGAGGCGGATAGCTTGTTTGTCACTGGGCTTATGATTGGGCTTACTGTCTCTTCTGTTCTTATTTTTAGCCCATTTAGACGACTATCGAGTGAATGGAAGGCACGCTCTAATAATAATCGCGAATAATTCATCATCTAATAGCCAATAGAGGGCGTAAACTTGTTAAAATAGGGCACCAATTTATCTATTGATGGACATCGATTTATGACCACAACTGCTGCCACTCCTACCATTAAAGAAGACCGCATCTTAATCCTCGATTTTGGCTCGCAATATAGCCAGCTGATCGCCCGCCGCGTGCGCGATTCTGGGGTGTTTTGTGAGATGTTCCCTTATGACATCGACGCTCAGCGCATCATCGATTTTGGCGCAAAAGGTGTCATCCTATCGGGTGGCCCTGAAAGCGTCCATGCTGAAAACAGCCCACGTATCAACGATGCGGTGTTTGATTTGGGCGTACCAGTATTGGGTATTTGCTACGGTATGCAAGCGATGGCAGATCGTTTCGGCGGGCAGGTTCATGCCAGTGATATCCATGAGTTTGGCGCAGCGACGATCAACATCAATGGCACGTCTACCTTGATCGATGGTATCGAAGACGCAGCTGGTACGCTCAATGTCTGGATGAGTCATGGCGATAAAGTGATTGAAGTCCCTGAAGGCTTCGACATCGTTGCTAGTACGCCAAGTTGCCCGATTGCGATTATGGCCAATGATGACAAGCAATACTACGGTCTACAGTTTCATCCAGAAGTGACGCATACCTTACAAGGTCAGGCGTTGCTAGGTCGTTTCGTTCATGAAATATGTGAGTGTGCAGGCAACTGGACGCCAGACAACATCGCTGAGATGCGTATCGCACAGTTAAAAGAGCAAATCGGTGACAAGCAAGTATTGCTAGGTCTGTCAGGCGGTGTCGATAGCTCAGTGGTAGCAGCGTTATTGCACAAAGCCATTGGCGATCAGCTTACCTGCGTATTTGTGGACAACGGCTTACTTCGTTTGAACGAAGGCGACCAAGTGATGCAAATCTTTGCAGAAAACATGGGCGTAAAAGTGATCCGTGTTGATGCAGAAGACTTATTCTTAAATGCACTAGCTGGCGAGTCTGATCCAGAGAAAAAACGTAAAATTATCGGTAAAACGTTCATCGACGTATTCGCTGATAGCGCGCGTCAAGTGAGCGAGCAGAGCGATGGTAAAGTCGTTGAGTTCTTGGCACAGGGTACAATTTACCCAGACGTTATCGAATCTGCCAAGTCGCATCAAGGCAAAGCACACGTGATTAAGAGCCACCATAACGTAGGCGGTTTGCCAGATGATTTGGCATTTAAACTGATTGAGCCATTACGTGATTTGTTCAAAGACGAAGTACGTAAGCTTGGTATTACCTTAGGTCTACCAGCTAAAATGATCTATCGCCATCCGTTCCCAGGTCCAGGTTTGGGTGTACGTATCCTTGGTGAAGTGAAAAAAGAATACGCTGATATCCTACGTTTGGCTGATGCGATATTCATGGCAGAGCTAGAAAAATCAGGCTGGTACGACAAGACTGCACAAGCATTTGCGGTATTCCAACCAATCAAATCTGTCGGCGTGGTCGGCGATGGTCGCCGCTATGCGTGGGTAATTGCGCTACGTGCGGTTGAGACGGTAGACTTTATGACGGCACGCTTTGCCCATCTGCCGTATGATTTGATCGAGACGGTATCGAACCGCATTATGAATGAAATCGCGGAAGTATCGCGTGTGACTTATGATGTTTCGAGCAAGCCGCCTGCAACGATTGAGTGGGAATAATTCGTTTACGTATTCTAAACGGTAACGGCGTTAACCTCGCTAGATATACAAACACGTATTATCTGCGCTCGGTTGCCTTGTTACCATCTTAGACTACGTAAACTTATCTAAACAGCTTTTCAACTCAGATTTTTTGAATTGATGAACAGCTTGTCATAAATAAAAAAGCACTCAACTTGGTTGGGTGTTTTTTTTGGTTTGAATAAACAGGCAACTAAAAAGGCTTTAGTTTTTTATTGAACATTTGTCTTTATTATCTATAATGTAGTCAACTTTAATTGGCTATTTATTATTGAAGTCGAGATAAGACAACTAACCGTTCAGTATTTAGTAAAACTAAGGGATAAGATGCTTTGTAATAATTGTGATCAAGAAAACTCAAGTGACGCAGGATTTTGCTCAAAATGTGGGTATCAGCTATCTAATACTCAAGCACAAACACCACCACCGCTCACTGCCGTAAATATCTCAAAAGATGCGCAAAGCTCACAAAACACAGTATCTTCTGACTCTGAGACAGCGGATACTTTATTGGCGGCCTTCGTCGGTGAAAAGTATGACAGTTTTTACCGTGATAAATGGTTTAAAGATAGTGAGCCACGCCTAGAAGTTAATAACGATGGTTCGAGCATTCACAGTTTTAATATTGTCGGACTTCTCTTGGGAACATCTTGGTTGTGTTATCGCAAGATGTACCTAGTAGCCCTATGTATTGTAGTTGGTATAAATACGGTCGATTTGATTTTAATGTATACGCTCGGTATGGAAACGTATAACTCTCTTGGTCAAACCAGTTTTTTTATCGCATGGGCAGTATTGACAGGTATGTTAGGTAATTATTTTTACTTTAGTCATAGCGTTAAAAATATAAAAAAAATCATGGATAATAACGTAGATCCAGCTATGGCTGAACAGGAATTAGCGGAAAAGGGTGGTACATCATGGGTTGGCGCAATCGTGGGTAGTATAGTGGCGGTGTTGCTATCAATGGGTATGTCCTACTTTTTTGCGCCTGATTGGTTTTGGTTGGTGTAGTCGGTTTTTCTCTCTACTTAGCCTTTAGCTGAAATAAAAAACACTCAACTTGGTTGGGTGTTTTTTTTGGTTTAATATTTTGTTGTCGTAATTGATTGGATATAATTACACATATGTTCGTTTCTATAGTATAGTCAACTTTAATCTATTTAATAATAATTAAAATTAATTTTTGACGAGAAGCAAATACTAAGTTCAAAAATATAGTTTAAAATCTTTAGCTTTATTTGCTATTGTAGACTGCTGTAAGAACTTCAATATACAAAGTCTATCGAGAGTGTGAGCTGAAAATGAATTACAGAGATTTAGCAAAAATTTTTACAAGTTCAAATATTAATAAGGTCGCTCAAGGCGATTTTAGTAATATTTATGACGCTGTTTCTAATTTTTCTGACCTTGAAGACCTGAATACTCTAGAAGAGGTTTATAATGAATCATACAAACTACTTTGTAGATATTATCCAAATGAATATGTTGTTAAAAATATAATAGCAAATAATATTCTTATTGGAACTCATTCAATGAATACTGCCAGTATGCTCAGTGAACTTAGAGTAGGTTCCAATAAAGCAGATTGCGTAATTATAAACGGTCATTCCACTTGTTATGAAATAAAAACGAAATATGACTCCTTAAAAAGACTTTCTGATCAGCTAGCCTCTTATGTCCAAGCTTTTGACTATACATATGTGGTAGCTCATGAAATTCATCTAAAGGCTATACTGGAAATTTATTCTGAAAACCCTGTATTTGGAATCATGCTATCTAATAGTCGTAATAGATTGAGTAAAAAGATTATAGCGCCAAAAAGTGTATGCTTTAACTCAGATTCAATGTTTCATACTTTAAGAAAAGAAGAGTACATAGACGTCATTAAAGAGGTAACTGGGTCTGAACCGAACTATCCTGACACAGAACTATTTTTCGAATGTAAAAATATTTTTTGTAATCTAGAACAGGAAGTAGCTAGTAAACAGTTTAAGAGAGTACTAAAAAAACACCGTCGAAATGATGATGGCTTCATTAATGAACTACCTAAATCAATGAAAAACTTAGGAATAAGTTTTAAAATCGATAAAAAAAATAAAGCAGCAATCACATCTTCGCTTCTAAAATGCAATTTATTAAACAAGGATAGAAAGAATGTACTTCCCGTATTTGAGAGGAAAGCAGAATGAATTAGCTGCCTTAAAAGAAGTGGTTTCTAGGCTTAAAGTAGATAAAGTCTATCCAGTTGTTGAACCCGTTAAGAGTAATACTAAACCGCTTCTAAAGACTATAAGTATTCTTAATGATAACGGAATTATACCCCATATTATTGTAAACCCAGAGGTAGGCGATTTAGCTACTGATTCTCCTGATCACTTATACAATACTATATCTAAAGAAAGTGTGAAATTCGTTCCTTGTATTCGTTTGAATAATCAGAATATTACTAACACACAAACGTTTTTAAATCAGCTCATTGATCGTGGATTAGAATTTTCTTTGTTACTACAAGAGGATATACTTTCTAATATCAACTCTTTTACCGCAAAAGCCAGAGCAAACCTAATTATAGATCAAAGCAGATATTCTCATACATTTGCGAATCTAATACCTAATTGCGTGATCATCAGTAGCTCATTTCCCACAAAAGATAAAAATGCAAATTACAATTCCATACCTCAGTTTTTTTCTGACGCTCATATCACTTATAAAGTTCCTTTAGTACAAAATCAAATAGGTTTCGGGGACTATTTAATAATAGATAATGCTTGGAGTACTAATGGAGGACCAGCTTACGTAGTAGCATTACATATTACCTATATTGAAAACAGCAATTTAAATATGTATGTGAAACACAGCTTATCGATAACAAATCCTAGCAGTCAAAGTGATATTGCGGGTAAGTTTCAAGAAGCATTAAACGAGATGATACAGTTTGCAAATCAAACACCAAGTTTAGATCAAAATACTTTAGGTTTTCAAGAGTATATAGATATTCATAAGAGAAAGTCTTTTCATGCTCTAGGCATACCAAAAAAGCTAAGCATGATGCATCATATGGAGACAATAAGTAACTACTTATAACACATATATTCTCTAAAAAAATTCTTCCTTTTAATTAAAGTAAGTTTGCATACTGTCAATAGTATGCAAGCTTACTTCTTAATTTAAAAAAAGCAGCACCTCAAAAGAGATGCTGCCTTTTATGTATAAAACTAACTTTTAAAAACTTAGCCCTTCACATTCACCACATAACGCCCAACCACCTTGCTAGACATAAAGCGATCTAGGTATTCAGGTGTTTGCTCTAGCGTAATCTCTTCACCATAGCTTTCAAGATTAGGCAGTTTCATATCAGTTGCGACACGTTTCCAAATGGCTTCTTTATCAGCCAATGGGATATAGACCGAGTCGATACCCAATAGTGACACCGCGCGGGTGATAAAAGGTATCACCGACATCGAAAAATCAGCGCCACTGGCTAGGCCGCAACTGGTCACTGCACCGCCAGATTTGGTTTGCTTTAGCAGGTTGGGTAAGTAGTCGCCGCCGATGGTATCAATAGCGTTTGCCCATAGCTCACGGCCGACAGGTTTGTTACCGATTTCATTGATGGTATCGCGATGACGTACTTCGCTTGCGCCCAATGCCTTTAAATGCTCGCTTTGCTCTGGCTTACCTGAGAATGCAATCACCTCATAGCCTAACTGCTTTAAGATAGCAATACTGATCGTACCCACGCCACCTGTTGCACCAGTCACAGCAACTGGGCCATCACTTGGTTTTGCACCCATTTTTTCTAGCTTTTGGACACTGAGCGCTGCGGTTAAGCCGCCAGTACCATAGGTCATCGCTTCTTTTAGGGTTAGCGTTTCTGGACAAGCCAGCGCCCACTCTGCGGGGATTGAGATCATCTGACCAAGGCCACCATCGGTATCCATACCGAGATCATAGCCGAATACCAATACTTCTTGCCCTACAGTAAACGTGCCTGACTTGTCACTGACGACCACGCCAGCTGCGTCGATACCAGGGGTATGTGGATACTGTTTGGTGATTCTCTTATTACCCGATGCCGACATTGCATCTTTAAAGTTTAACGATGAATAATGCACCTCGATGAGTAAGTCATTCTCTGGTAAGTCACTAACTTTGCGTTCTTGAATGCTTTTTTTGAATTCACCATCGCTGGTTTCTTCAACGACTAATGCTTTGAATGTTGTATCGTTTGACATGGTTATATCCTTATTAAATCTTATTATTTGCGCTGATTGGCTTAGCGATACTATTACAGCAGAATAGTTAAAAAAGCCCACCGTACCTTATAGCTAATACACATAGGCTTTCTTATATTTGCTAATACCGCTGGTTTTTGCCCTTATTACGAAATTACGAGGCGAGTGTAGGAATTAAGGTTTTAAAAGAACTTTGCCTTTTTTACTTGATTGTACTTTTCCAGAGACAGCGGTGGCGATATCGTCCAGACTATAGACAGCTTCGATCGGTAGCTTCAAATCGCCATTCGATGCGCGTTCTAGCAATTCAGTGATCAGACGCTGCTTGTTGTCTAGATCCATTTCTTGGCTAGTTTTGCTGCCCCAGAAGCCTTTCACAGTGGCTTGCTTAAAGATCAAGCTACCAGCGTCCAGTGCCATGGGCTTGCCTGACATGATACCGAATGAGACCAGAGTTCCTTTGCTACCCAGTAGCGATAGCAGCTCATTGCTCGACTCACCACCGACTGAGTCAACGGCTGCTGTGATTTTGTCATCGCCTATGATGGCGCGGACTTGGTCTTTCCAATCGTCATCAGCAGTGACCACATTGTTTTTGATACCGAGTGAGGTCAGCTCTTCTATCGCATCTTTGCTACGGACGAGGTTAATCGTATTCACGCCGCGTGCTGCTGCGAGCATGGCAAGGGTCTTACCGACAGCGCCGTTTGCTGCATTGTGGATGATCCATTGACCGCTATCTACTTCTAAGAATTCTAATAGCATTAAGGCAGACAGCGGCATAGCAATCAGCTGGGCAGCCAAATCGTCTTCGATACTATCAGGCATGTTGAATACCATGCTGGCAGGGGCGACAAAATACTCTGCCCATGTCTCATGCACACTGGCACACGCCACACGCTGACCCACACTAAAGTCTGTCACGTCATCGCCTACCGCATTGATAATGCCTAGCGCTTCACTACCACCGATGGCTGGCATTTCAGGCTTATAGCCATATTGTCCACTCACGGTCAGCATGTCATGGTTGTGAATAGGGGAGAGGATGGTTTTGATACGGACTTCGTTGGCAGCAGGCTGCGGCATCGGACTGTCGCCCACGCTCAATACGTCAGAAGGTTTGCCAAAGCTGTTATGAATAGCACTACGCATAATAATTCCTTTATTTATTTATGATTTGGTTTATTTATAAGTGTATTAAGAGTACGAATAACCGGCTATAAGCATCAGGCCACCAAGGTCATTCACCAATGTATTTTTTCTTCTAGTAGAAACGATACCATGATAATGATGCTTATAGGTTATCGACTAACAAAGACACTATACTTAAAAATAGACTGGTCGTCTAGACGTCAGATACATTTGCGCTAACGGGATTTTATTATAGAAAGCTTGGCTTACATCAGTAATATTCTCTAGCGTTAGATAGCCAAGCTCATATACATGGGATACGGCATCAGACCAGTTCAGTCTATGCTTTGTAGAACCTTAACTGGCTTGCCCTATATCTAAACTATCTTAGACTGATGATGGCTTAGAATGATGATAGCTATCGATACTATTTAATAAAACTCAATACGACTGAGCACATGCTCTTGTACCAGATAGGCGCAGATGTAAGCGCTTGGCCACGCAAACATAAAGGCCAGTCCCCACGAATGCATCAACTCCATAAAAAAGCCGTCGATAAAGCCTTGTTTTACCACCAATAAGGCCGTCGATATTATCAGTGACATCATCATTGCCATGATACCTGTGAAGATAAGGCGGTAGTATTTGCGCCGTGTACGTATTCTGATGGTAGGAAAATTTGCCATAGTTTTAGAGTGTCCTGAGTGGTGCTAAAGACACTTCACTGATGAGGTAAGTGTCAATTTTATATAATAAATGGTGGTAGGGGCCGTTAGAATCTGCCATTGAGTACTATCATATCGCGTGCTGACCAATGAATAAAATGGTTATTATAAATGGCGAGGTTTGTTATGGTTAAACTATAGCCATTCTTACAGCAGTACAGTATAAAGAAATAGCGCACTAAATCTGATTAATTTTGCTACGATAAAGTCGATCACAATAAACACGTAGGACAATGAAATGGCAGCTCGAAAGCAGCGCACATTAGGTATCATTGGTGGTATGAGTTGGGAGAGTACTCAGGTCTATTATCGCTTAATCAATGACGGCATCAAAGTTGAGTTGGGTAACTTACACTCAGCAGATTTGCTGATTCATAGTGTCGACTTTGCACCGATTGGCGCGTTGCAAGCACGAGGAGCGTGGACTGAGCTTGGCGCAATGATGGCAAATAGTGGCGAGCGATTACAGGCGGCTGGTGCACAGGGGTTATTAATTGCGACCAATACCATGCATAAAGTAGTCAGTGACGTTGAAGCCGCGACCGATTTACCGATTATTCATATTGCGGATGCTACTGCCGAGGCGATTAAGCAGCGAGGTCTGACCAAGATCGCGCTGCTCGGTACACAGTTCACCATGACCCAAGATTTTTATAAGCAGCGCCTTATCGATGCAGGATTACAAGTATTGATTCCTGAGACTGACGCTTGCGCAAAGGTGCATCGTATTATCTATGACGAGCTGTGCCAAGGACAGATACTCGATAGCTCACGTCAGTATTATCGCCAAGCCATTACAGATTTAGCCAATGAAGGGGCAGAGGGTGTGATATTGGGCTGTACCGAGATAGGCTTACTTATCAGTCAAGCCGATAGCCCGATTCCAGTATTTGATACCACGGCTATTCATGCTGCCGCAGCGGTTAATTTTCTGTTAGGTAAAAATGATTGGGTAAGGACTGAAAGTAGTTAGGGCGTGTCCTCAATTCAATCGATAGTTATCTAAATGGGTTAAAAATGGCTAAATCTTGCCAAACGGCGTCAAATAGCTGGTCAATATCTCGATATTATCTGCGCCATTTTCCTTGTTTGACTGCAATTTATCTCATTTTTATCACCATTTTTAAAATGAGGACACGCCCTAGTTTATAAATTTTATTGTTTGGTGGCGAGTTATAGTAGATTGACTCTAAGCAGCACTAGCCGCATCTTGCACACCAGTCTTTTACTGTTTCTTAATAGGAAAGTTTCAATGATATTAAAACGCCTAAGCCTCGCCACTGTACTCAGTTTATCAGTCGTCGGCTGTACCACCGCACCCAATACGCTAGCCGTAAACACGACTCAAAAAATCATCCAACACGAACGCAATAAAGCAGACCTTACCACTAAGGTATTTACACTCGCTTCTGGTGAACAACTCACTTATACCGAAAATAACGCTATCAATGCTGAGCCTTTATTATTGATTCATGGTTTTGGCGGTAATAAAGACAATTTCACTCGTATCGCTGACAAGCTGGCTGACTATCACCTTGTTATTCCAGACTTATTAGGGTTTGGTGATTCGAGTAAGCCTGACACAGCGGATTATCGCGCGGATGCCCAAGCGCAGCGTCTGCATGAGTTGATGCAAGCGAAGGGCTTGGCCTCCAATATCCATATCGGCGGTAATTCGATGGGCGGTGCCATCAGTGTGGCTTATGCGGCAAAGTATCCAGACGATGTCAAAAGTCTATGGCTCATCGATAGCGCAGGGTTTTGGTCAGCGGGCATTCCTAAATCGTTGGAAAATGCCACGCTTGAGAACAATCCCCTATTGATCAATAAGACGGAAGATATCTACGAGATGTATGACTTTGTCATGTATAAGCCGCCTTATTTGCCCAAAACTGTGCAAGCGGTATTTGCGCAAGAGCGTATCGCTAATAAAGCGCTTGAGTCCAAAATACTAGAGCAGATCGTCACAGACAATGTCGAAGAGCGTGCCAAAGTCATTGCGAACTATCAGATTCCGATGCTGGTCGTTTGGGGCGAAAAAGACCAAGTCATCAAGCCTGAAACGACTGCGTTGATTAAGGAAATTATCCCGCAGTCGACAGTTATTATGATGCCAGAAGTCGGTCACGTACCGATGATAGAGTCGGTAAAAGAGACAGCAGCAGATTATAAAAAATTTCGGGCAACGTTAAAAGATGAGTAAATTTATAACGCTTTTACCAATCGCTCAAGCAGTTCAAGCGTGCTCTCTTGTTTGACCAAGGCTACCCCTTGTCCAGCCCATAATGATTGATGTTCTGCATCTTTATTCTGAGACGCATTAGCTCGCATAAACTTGGTCATGGCATTTAATTGCGGATAGGGCGGTAGCTCATTAGCGCTTTCAAATGTGGAAAAATCACGTAGATAATCATTCAATAAACCACGAGCGAGCTTACCTGAGAATAATCGAGTTAAGCGTGTCTCAGCGCTGCGTTTGCTATGACTGGCATCCAGTAAAGCTTGTTTATAAATGTCATTGATACCGCATGTATCGGTGGTCAAAAATGCTGTCCCTATTTGTGCCAGCTCGGCACCAGCTGCCTGAATAGCTTTGATAGCTTGTCCAGTCATAATACCACCTGCTGCGATCAACGGAATATCGGTACAGGCACGTGTCTGACCAATCAACGTCAATAACCCTAATGGATCACTTTCACTTTGCGGTAGCCAACCACCGCGATGCCCACCAGCTTCGACTCCTTGTACACATACCGCATCTGCGCCAATATCCGCCCACGCTTTCGCTTCTAATGGATGATTGGCGGTGCCGATGACGCGCGTGCCGAGACCTTGGAGATGCTGAACTTGCTCGGCACTGATAATACCAAAGGTAAAACTGGCGACAGGAACGGGATTGTCATAGAGCACTTGTAGCTGGTCTAAAAAGCTTAGCGCTGGGCGCTCAGGTAGTGCAAACTCGATATTGTTGTCTTGATAGTATTGACTTAACCAAGCAGGCATTGCGGTATTAAAGGTCGTAGAGTCCTGCTCAGAGAGCACCATCAGATTGATCATAAAAGGTCGGTCGGTGAGCGATTTAATGGTATCAATTTGACTGGTCAAAACGTCTGGCGCCGTCATGCCAGATCCTAATGAGCCCAGTCCGCCAAAGTTACTGACCGTCGCTGCCAGCTCAGGTGTGGTTGCTCCTGCCATGGGTGCTTGGACGACAGGGTAGGTTAAATTCAGAGTATCAAGTAAGCTCATGACTGGCTGCCTTTTTAGTAGGGTGTTTGCATGACTTACTTTAACAGAGCTGAGTAAATAGTATGTGAGATAGTGTTTATTTAGTTAGGAAATAGGAAGGTTTTTATTAGTCGGTGCTTTAGAGGGTTTTGGTTCCGCTTCGAAACGCTGTGTAATGTTCTAGATTTCCTGACCTTTATCACTTCCATGGAATAGCAGCACGTATTTTTTCGCTCATTGTGAAGGCTTTTATTAAGAATAAATCCTTTTGCGTTTGCGCAACGATTGTTTTATATAACTCAATTGCTTCATCATCAGAAGACGGAATAGGCTGTTGATCAACAAAGCGCGTTAAAATGTCATGATAAGTCATGTTATTTAACTTGAAATTATCTGAGCCTACTTGTGCTAAATAATCGGTTATTATTTTTTCAACTTGATAGATATTGCTATATATTTTTTCAGTATAAAAATATTGTTTATTGCGCATGCTCACCATTGAAGGCGACGAATAAATCACTGTTAAGCTTCTTTCAAGGGCATCTTCTCTCCAGTCAGGCTCTGAATATAATTGTGCCATTGAAGTACCATCTAACTGTTTCATAGAACTCATATTACTCAGGTCTTCTTTAATTTCACCAGATAAAAAGTCCGCAATATCGATATTTACATTTTTACCGACAAATTGCGTTGCCTCTCCAATGAAATACCCCCGAGAATGTTCTGGAAAATCATTATTGATGTAGGCGTAGGAGTTATTCAGTCTGCCTATGGTCATTGGATGTTCTAAGTAGCTTTGCTTTATATCAGAAAGTATTTCATCATAAGATACTAATTCAGTATCATATACAATATATATCTCTTGAATGATATTTTTGCTGTCAGCAAACACGCCAATTTCTTTTATATTTCCATATTCAGTTGAAGACATATCGGTTAATAGATTATAAAATCTATACCCCAAGGGATCATCATCGAACCATTCACTATTCCAATACTGTAAGGTCGGTTCAAGGCCTGGATGTTTTTGCATTGCCACGTCAATAGAGTCTTCGCCAACTGTAATACCCAGCGGACTGGCAATTGCTAAATCATTACGATTAATATCGCTAAGTTTGCTAGCAATTGAAGGAGCGTCGATGTTGGCTGTAACGCTCTCATCAGCATGACTAAAGGCGGTCGTAAGAAACCCAATGCTCAGAATGGATAAAAATAGTTTACAGTTCATCGAAATACCTATGTAAATAATTAATTAAATATCCACCGTCTTATAATGATAAGAGCTACTCAATTTATAGTAATCAGCAAGCAAAATAACGATTATTCGGACACAAAAAAAGCGAGTGTTCACCCGCTTTGAATATACAATCATACATTTAAAAAATATAAAAGTGAACATATTTCCGCTATTGTACTTCCTCGGACAAAGTTACTTACTATCGCTGCCAGTTCGGGTGTGGTTGAATGATAGCTTTGTAGTTAAAAATTTTGACTACGGTTTCTTCAGCATAGCTCACTAGTTATTATCGATGTACTACTTTGTCTATTATTTTTTCCGAATTCTTAGTGGTAGTGGAAATGAAGAGTTGTAAGGATAAGGCTTCGTGCTAGGCTGATTGGTAATAAAATTTACTAAAGTCTCTAAAACGTCTTCAGTAGTGTCTTTAGACAATATCCTTACTTTACGTCCCTCACTATTGCGTATAGATATTGGTATCTTCTTAAAGCGATACATCATCTGATTTTTCTCATCTTCGCCAAATTTTATTTCGCTTTTCTCTTGAAAAGAATTATCAGTATTCTCTACTTCTGTAGATGGCTTAAAAATACTCCATGAAAGCATCATTGGGTTTTCAAAAAAGTCTGAATGATTGAAGTGTACTGGGTTGTCTTTTTTGATATCTTGGAGTAAGTTGAAAAATTCATAAGATATTAAACTATGATGCAGTTTCAAGTGTAAAAATAAGGAGATTAAATAGGTTACAAGCTTATTATGCTCTGCTATAGGGCTTTTCCTTCTAAGATGAGGTTGCCCTTGATTATTTATCTGTTTTTTGTAGCTATAAGCTTGGTCGAACCTTAAAATATTGTTTAGGTCCCAATTCACCTCGCTCCATGGGTTATGAAGATCAAAGTCAATAATAGAAACAATAGCCTTAGGTATTTGATCTATTTTCTTAAAAAAATCAATAGAGTTCTCTATATACCATTCGCTTAATTGAGTCAACGCACTTTCATTATTGTCTTTAACCTTATTTAAGCTTTCTGTAAGATGCTCGGTACTTGAACTAATAGTTTTCCCATCGGTTCTTTTTTCAGATCTAAGACTATTAACTAATACATTTTTAATGCTATCTGCTAGATGGTCTAACTGATTGAGCTTATAGATATCTTCCAATATTGTCTTATCAATAGAAACAGTGACATTATCTTCTGATTCGTTGTCTATTTCCAATAAGTCTATATTATTCAAATAATTGTTTTCAGAGCGGTAAATTGGTCCTCCAATATACTTTGAGTCATAGATTCGGCGAAAAATATCTGTTGCCCAGACGCCTAAGTCAATTGCTATATCTGCTCTAATATCTTGTAGTAACTCTTTTTTATGTAGGAGTTCGAATTCTTTGACTAGCTCTGCATAATTCTGATTATCTAAAAAATCTGATATCTTTTTCTGCTCACCAGAAAGTATATCCTTTCCATCCTGCGTCGAAGATGGTCTATAGAAGTCTTTGGTTTTAGCCTTGGATTTTATTTTTTTAAATAATGCTAGTTTTATAACATTATTGTCATACGGAGTTTGATTAAGGAATTTCTTGAAAATAGTCATAGTATATCTAAGAGATGCATACATCTCATAATAGCTATACTGTCTATCTATATTTATGAACTTATAGCCCTTTCCATGAATATTGCCAAGAGGAGCAAAAGCAACTTTTTCTTTTTGTATGGACGATAAGATAGTGTCGATAGCATCGCTATCAATCTCATTTTTAAGCTTTAAAGAATGCAAATAAGCGATGAAATCATTACTGCCTTTGTTGTCTTCCATCATCTGCAAAATAGTGTCTCTAATTTTTAAGTGCTCAGTTCTATTAGGTGCGCTTCCAAGCTTTAATTTTATAACGTCGCATACAATGAAAATGAGCTTTAATCTGTCTTCAATATGTGATCCAGTGCTAGGCTGCAATATCAGCTGTCTTGTGTATAGCATCACTAAAAATACTTGCTCAAACACCATCTTTGTAACGTTTTGGGTCTCTTTGACAATACTATCAATATCCTTAGGTCGTACTCCTAGTACTTCTAGATTTAAATCGATTAGCTTTTTATCATCTTTTTTGTAACTTGAGTTCATTCAGAATTTCCTAAGTATAGCCTTGCTTTTAATTAGTTGGGGATACTGTCTATAGGTATAAATACCTAAAAGAGGTTGTTTATAAATATTATCTGGATGTTATTAAGATATAAAATAAATTTTTATATAAAGCAGATACGATTAATTAATTTAAAAATAATAATCGTATCTATATATTATATTTTTATTTTTAAAATAGCTATTAATAAATTTTATCGTATCTTTACCTTTATTGTTATTACTGTACTATTTAGTTCTAGATATAACGGTGTTTTATAGATAGGAGATATTTATGAGAGTTACAACCCATATGGCACAGCGAATGAATAATCGTGGCATTGTCCAAAGTATGGTTGATTTGACCATAGAGATAGGTGTTATTAAAGGAGACAGATATATAACTGATCGTCGATGTTTGAATGACTATTTAAACGAGTTAGACACTAAATTAGTAGATTGCCGTTCAATGTATAAGAAATATGAGCACTATAGAGTTTCAATTATTATAGCTAAAGCAATCAATAGGCTGGTACAACTCAGGAGTTTGGTATTAAAAATGATGAACAAAGGAGGAGTAACGGTAGTGGTCTGTGGAAACAATCTAGTAACTACCTACAATACGGATAGCCATCATCAATATAAATCATACTAATAGAGACATGAATATGCATAATACATTTGAGCTCGTTATAAATTGGCATTTTACAGAAGCTTGCAACTACGCTTGCGATTTTTGTTTCGCAAAGTGGGATAAACAAGGCAGAAAAGAGCTGTTTCATGATGAATGCTTGACAGATAAACTGTTAGACGAAGTTTTTGAGTTGAAGACTATACTGGAAAACGAACAAAATACTAAATTTGATGGTGTTAGATTAAACTTAGTTGGTGGCGAGATATTCTTATATAAAGCCAAAGCTATTCATATAATAAAGCGTGCTAAAAGTTATGGCTTTCGTGTGTCCGCTATCACAAATGGCAGTCGTCTAGATGCTGAATTGCTCTCACTAATAGCTGAAAATCTAGACTGGATAGGTTTCAGTGTGGATTCTACAAACCATAAAACTAATTTGATTATCGGGAGATCTGAGAAGAACAAGGTAATGGATACTGACAAAGTTTGCAGCGATATCCATGCTTTGCGAAAGCTAAACACTGAGATAGATATCAAAATCAATACGGTAGTTAATAGTAATAATTTTAATGAAGATTTGTCGGGCTTTATTAGAGATGTTAATCCTTCTAAATGGAAAGTATTTAAGGTATTGCCCAGCCAGGGCTATGCTTCAACGATTACAGACACAATGTTTAGTGTATTTTTAGATAAGCATTCAGATTTTAAAAGCATCATAGCATCAGAGGACAACAACGAGATGATGGATTCATACATTATGGTAGACCCATTAGGTCGTTTCTTCCAAAATTCTAATTTAACTGATGGTTATGTTTATAGTCATCCTATTGTCGAGATTGGAGTTAAAAAGGCACTTAGTCAAATAAACTTTAGTTTTAATAAGTTTTTAGGTCGTTATAATATTAATGAAAAACTTATCGACACTGTTCCAAGGTTTACGTAATATTAATGCAAATTAGACTACTATTAATAAGCTCCTTGAACATAGTCATTAGCTATACTATCTCAGATCTAATCTGACATCTTGCTTAATTAAAATAGTATAAAAAATCGGTGCGCTGGGCGCACCTACTCAAAATTTCAATCTATGTGAAAAATTTATCCATTAATTAGATTACAAAATCCAATCCTCAAGACAAAAAAAGAGCCAGCTCCCAAGCCATCAAAACGATGACTAAGAAAACTGACCCATTTTTATAACTTTACGTTTTAACGTTTGCTACTAACTCAACTGCAAAGACCCCTTCGCATTCATCAGCAGCTCAACCACGTCATCACCACTGATGACCGTGAAGCGCTTGTCGATGGCTGACTCTCCGATACCATTGTGTTTCATACATGCACTACAGACCAATACTTGGCCACCTTTTTCGATAAAGGCTTCTAGTAACTCGCCAGCAGGTTCAAACGGTGCGCCAATATCCACTTTTGCCAACGCGTTGGGCAATGCCAAATGTACGGCATCTACCATCAATATCACTGAGGCAGAGTGTCCTTTTTTGAGTACCACACCTGCCATGGTAAAAGCCAAGGTGATTTTGCTTGGGTTCGATTCGCTATTGTCGAATAGAGTACCGACGTAATCCGTATTATTAATCATATTATTTTCCTTATGAGACTATTTTTAATTAGATAGTATTTAGTTGAGTATCAAACTCACTACCATCCTAACATTTAATATATTTATTTATATAATGTATTGTTATGCAATAGTAGCCATAAGGTGGCTTGTTTGTGACGTGCTTTTAATAAGTGCTTAGTAAGAGTTGTTTTAAGTTAAGATTTCTTGCCACTACTCCGTTGGTGGCCATGGGCGATCAGCATCACTCTCTATCCATTCGGCGACGTAGCCAGTTGGCGGTAGATCCCACTCAGACTGCCCCAATGCTGCCAGCACTTGTGCCGTGTCGATCACTCTGCCACCTTTGGTCACACCCGTACGCAGTAGGGCAGATGAGCAGGGCTGGCCCTTGACCCACATTGATTGCTCGATATAGAGCCAACGCGCATCGATACCGACGATTTTGGTCTTTAGCGTGACTTTTTGAAAGGCGCGAATACGCTTACGATATTGGATGGTACTGCCAGCGATGACCAAACCCCAACGCTGTTTTAACAGTTGCTTGCCAAGACCAGTCCGTACCGCAAAATCCATACGCCCCAAATCATACAGCGTGAATACGCGGCCGTTATTCATCTCCAAAAAGTTATCGATATCAGATAAGCGACAGCGAAATTGAATCTCACTGGTGTCCTTGAACGTCAATGTATCACCTCGTTTTGCTTTTAGGGCGGCATGAGCGATGGTGGTGGCGTAGCGGATAAATGGGTACATAGAACACTCTCAAAAGTTTATAAACGTTGGCGTTATTATTTTGTCATCTATGGCAATGATTATTTATTGTCAGAGACCGCATCTTGATAAGGTTCTCTAATAGAAGCCACGCCAATATGATTAAAATAAGCACTGACGGTTTCGGGTATCCAGTTGATATCGAACTTTGAGGTTTTTGCTTTTTTACCATTGGTTCCAGATTGCTTAACGTTAGATTTATCATCAGTAGATTGACCGTTTACTGAAGAAATGTCTGCGCTATTTTCTGAATGATTGTCTGAGCGATAACGCAAATAACCGATATGACCACCGTGCGGGGTGTCCAAAATAGTGACACTATCAGAGACATCATTTGGCGTGGCGGTAAAGCCGATAAAAGGATCGTCCTTTGCACTAATTAATAGTAGAGGCTTGGTTACGTTGATCAAATAAGGTAGCGCAGAAGAAGATTGATAATAGTGATTGTTAGAGCGGTAGCCATGACGCGGGGCGGTGAAGATATCATCAAAGTCGCTGATACGATTGACGGCTTTGATAGCATCAATTTCTTCTTTGGTAATATCGTTCGCCAACGCTTTTTTGATAATTGGATTGAGCAAATAAGGCGTATAGATACGATGACTCAAAAAGCTGTGCATGGTAATGGCCGCTGACGACATATCGACGGGAGCAGAGATGACCGCAGCGCCTTTGCAGATAGCTTCGTCACCATACTCGCCCATGTACTTCGCTAGTGCATTACCACCGAGTGACACGCCAGCCGCATAGATATTGGCATACTGCGCACGTAAGTTCTGTAGCGCGTGATGCACCTCGGCAGTATCACCCGCATTATAAAAAACTCGACCATTAGCTGGAATACCGCCACAACTACGAAAGTGCACCACCACAAAATGCCAGCCTTGCGCATGCATTTGATATGCCAGCGCGCGAGCATAATGACTATCGCTGCTGCCTTCCATACCATGAAATAGCACAATCAATGGCGTTTGCTCAAGCTCACCAGCTTTTGATGCCTCTACAGAATGCGCATCATAAAAGTCGTAAGCAATATCGGTTTCACTTAAGGAATCTTGCATCACCACGCGGCGATAGGTTGGTGCTTTGGGTGCAAAGAACTTGGGCAAGATGCTTTGTAGATGCGGATTGGTTAGCCAAAATGGCGGTTTAAAAGGGGCCGGAGAGAATGGCTTGTTCGATTTGGAAACAGACATAAATGGCTCTTATTTAATTATTGTTAAAAAGCAATGGCTTATCATACCGATGGCAATGGCCAAAACCAATGCTTTTCAGTGAACGCATGGATACTCAATATCAGCTACTCAATAGCAGTCACTCAAAACAGCTACTTAAAGAAATTACTCAAAAGTAGACGCTTAAAAACAGTCCTTCAAAAGTAAATGCTGAGAAGCGGTCAATTAGCATCATGCATTATTCAGGGCTTATTCAACACCCGTCCATCCATCGCCAAGCGTTCTTTTAAACTGTCAATATCAGCTTCAGCGAGCGTCACAGTCAGTGTCACTTGCTTACTATAAGCGACGTCATCGATGCTGCCGTTCAGACTATCGACGACGTAACGGCATTGGGCTTCGGTGGCAAACTCTGCCAATATCTGTACTTGTGCCATTGGGACATAAGGGCTTAATGTCATCTGGTCGACGGCCGCTTGCGCCGAACCGGCATACGCACGGGTCAGACCACCTGCGCCTAACTTGATACCACCGAAATAACGCACCACGATGATAATGATATTGCCGATAGATTTGTGCTGCAAGACATTTAATATCGGGCGTCCTGCCGTGCCATTTGGCTCACCATCATCATCGAAGCCTGCACTGGTGGTGTTATTTGGATCGCCAATGATATAAGCCCAGCAGTGGTGACGAGCATCGGGATACTTTTCTCGTAGTTGTTCCACGTGAAACATTGCGTCCTCGCGTGAGGCCACGGGATAAGCGTAAGCAATAAACTCAGATTTCTTGATTTCTAAGCGAGCAGTGACGGTACGTTTTAGCGTTTGATAGCTCATATTTCATCAGGTCTAGGTTGGATATGGTAAACTTGTCTTACTTTCACTGTCGTCCGTATTTGGCGCAGTGTTTATTTAATTTTTATTATAGTACCACTTCTTACCCGTGAAGATAGCGATGCAAGCTCAATGTGAGTGCCTGCGTTGCTGCTATAGTCAGTTCAAGATGATTTAGAGACAAGAATGGCAAGTGAAAGGACTACAAACAGTAGACGACACCAGCCTGACATCCTCTCTAATTTAGATAGAACTGAATATACCGAGGTAAAGTAGGTATCATAAAATGGATGGTAGTAAATAGTATGCGTCTAGATAAATTTATTAGTAAAGCCACTGAGCTGTCACGTAAAGAATCCAAAAAAATCATGCACGCTGGTGAGATTATGGTGAACGAGCAGGTCGTCAAGGATCCCGGTTTGCATGTCGATATCGTCAATGATGAAGTAATGTGGGGCGGTGAACCACTCTCGGTCGCGGCTGGCAATCGTTATATTTTACTTCATAAACCTGAAGGTTTTGAATGTACGCTAAAGGCCAAAGAGTATCCTATCGTTACTGAGCTGATTTCAGTTCCAGAGCTTGGCAGCTTACGCATTGCTGGTCGCCTCGATGTCGATACCACTGGTGCGCTGCTGATCAGTGATGACGGCGGTTGGCTACATCGTGTGACCAGTCCTAAGCACGAGCATGCAAAAACATATGAGCTGACCTTAGCTGATGCAATGGATAGCGATGCTCAGGGCAATGCAGTCAAAGAAGTAGCGGAAGGTATCTTGCTAGAAGGTGATCATGAAGAAACCAAACCTGCGGTTCTTGAGTTCATCGACGCAACACATGCGCGCCTGACGTTAGAGCAAGGCAAATATCATCAAGTTAAACGTATGATGGGTTATTTTGGCAATCGAGTGACTGAGCTACATCGTGCCAGCATTGGTCATATCAATTTAGAAGGGTTAGAGAAAGGCGACAGTCGTTTCTTAACACCAGAAGAAGTTGCTAAGTTTTAAGTCGTTACTTTCTTTCGATTTAAAATGATTTCGCTTTAGAATAACTCGTAAACATATTGTCTAAAATAAGCAGCCACTAAACAGTGTGCTGCTTTTTGCGGTCTGCTATATGGCGTTTATGTCTATCGCCTACCTGTGTTGCCTATCTCTTAAAGCTCAGTAGCAATTTTGCGACATTAGCAATTTTGCGCTTTGCAAAACTATCCCATATGCTACAGTCCTTTTTATCTATATGTTTATAACTGACAATGCTTAAACCATTTGTAAAGTGCAGACACGCCCTTGTATCGAAAACCGTCATTATCAAAAATCAGATAGGAATCTCTCTGTGACATTACCTGTATTAAAATCGGCCAGTCTGGTCAGCGTCATACTACTAGCAGCCACTGCTTGCGCTCAGCCCAGTTCAGCGGATGCTAAAAGCAATGACTTAACACAAAGCAGTCAACATTCACAAACGGTTGAAGCAGTGAGTGCGACTGTTGATAAGCAGTTGCGCCAAGTACTGACCCAAGCAGGCATCAAAACACAGATTACCTCTATTGTGCCTTCCAATTTACCCAATATGTATCAAGTCAATTTGGCTGGGCAGTTGCCTTTGCACATCACTGAAGATGGTAGATATGTCATCCAAGGTGAGCTACAAAAGAATCCAAGCAAGCGGGTAGTGACCAAAACACCAGCACGTAGCACAAGTGCGCAGGTAGGCAAACCTGTCAGTGCTAGCGTCAAATCTGACATGCTAGCGAATATGGCAGCGCTGAAAAACATGAGTGCTAAAACACCGTTTTTCTATACTGCCGTACCTGGTGTGATTTGGGGGGCGACGTTAGAAGGCGTACCTTTCTTGTTGTCAGATGATGCGCAGTACATCACGGATGGCGAGATATCTGTCATCGAAAATGGCCAGTTCATTGGGCTTGATGAAGCGTTTGAGGCACTAAAAAATCAGTCTGTGTTTGCGACGTTGGATAAGAGCCAACTGATTACCTACCCAGCGACCAGCAAAGAGCGTGCTGTCATCTATGTGGCTGATGATGTGAACTGTCCGTACTGCCGCCGATTGCATCAACAGATACCAATGCTCAATACAAAAGGTGTCACCGTCAATGTAATCGGCTATCCGATATATGAGGCGTCACCTGCGCAAATGCGGGGTATCTGGTGTCAAGCTGATGAAAGTAGTCGTCGCAAAGCTTTTGACAAAGCAATGCTAGCGGGTCAGATGACGCCTGCACCAGCGAGCTGTAACACCGATCATATAACGCCGAACCGTGAAAAAGCAGCTGGTCTGGCCGTGATGGCGACGCCTGCTATTTACCGTGAGGATGGCGTACTCTATCAAGCCAGCTTTGAGAGTCCTGAATTCTTAGAGTTTTTGGGCGTAGAGTAAACCACGTCACTAGCGATGCTACTAAGATATTATTATCTATAGTTGCTGCGCGAGTCGCTCGATATGTTCAACGCCAATCCCGCAGCAACCGCCAATGATATTGGCACCCGAGGCTTGCCAGAGCTTTGCCCATGTCAGGTAATGCTCAGGTGTGGTGTCCTCACGCATGTCGCGCAGTTGTGCGTTGGCTTGTTTATGGACTTGCTTTGAGACAAACGCATTGGCATAGACGCCCAGTTGCATAGGGTGCGCTGCTTTATCAATCAGCTCTTTCGCAGTTTGCAATGCTGCATTCATGACCTCAGGCTGACTACAGTTAAACAGTACGGCATCAACATTCAATGCCATCATAGCCTGTACGGCTTTGGCTACTGATTCACCGGAGCGCAACATCGGAGTGCTCACAGCATGATTGCGATCAGCACTGCTATCAAGGTCATCGGCAGTAATATCTAACTGACTGTCATCTAGTGTAAATGCAATCCAAATAGGTTTAGATGCAGTTTCTGGTTTGGATGTGCTTTCTTTTTGAGTCGCTGTAAATTCAGTAATTAGCTGATGCCACGTTTGTGCTTCAACGATACTGCTTTGCGTCTCTACCAGCCACATATCCACATAATCTATCTGTGCAGACAATAACGGACGCGCAATCGTAGGGGCTTGCTTGGCATCGAACAAGTCAGGACGATAAGAGCCAAATAGTGGCGGCAAACAGCCAGCGATTTGTACGGCTTCAGACCTACTATGCTTGTCGCTTGCTTGTACGGCTTCGAATGCGAGCTGCGCCGCAGTTCTGATGAGCTGTTCACCCTCACTAAAAAAGCTGTCTCCCAAATGATAAGGAGTAACTGCATAGCTGTTGACGGTGATAACAGTCGCACCCGCTTTTATGTAGTCTAAATGGACATCACGAACACTATCTGGCGCTAGGCTCAATGACAGTGCTGACCATTCAGGTTGGCGAAAGGGTGCGCCGCGTCGTTCAAGCTCACGTCCCATACCGCCATCTAGTATCGTGATTGGTGGTAGAGAGTTAGGCGCTGGCGTGGTAAGCGAGTCATTAGGCTGAGTAGCTGTTACTGTATCTGTCATTGGAGAGGTTGTTTGAGTGTGCATCGTACGCTCACTTATAAATGGGTTTAATGTAGGGCGTATCATCAATTAGCACATTAATACATTTAGTGGCCTTAAAATGGCTAAATTTTTCTCATTTTAAGCCCACAATCTAATTGATGACACGCCTTCGTTGATTCAAAAAACAGCCAAGGTAATCTTGCTAAGAATATAGGTGATACTCCTAGCGAGGTTCGCGCTGTGACTGTTTTATAATGGATTTTTATAGGTGCTTTTTTATAGGTAATTAGCGATAGTGCAAAAGTCGCAACCGCAGCGTCTTGTACTATGGCAACACGATATCGACGATTTTCCAGTCAATCAGACCCTCACGTTGCATCTCTATTGTGAGTGGATAGCCTTTAACTTGTCCGCTGATAGTGAAGCAATTAATGCCGCAATAGCTCAGTTTAGGTTTGTCACTATCAGAGCCTTGCGCCACTTGTTTCTCAAGTTCAGCGGCTTGTTTTGTCATGATTTCCTGCATTTGGCTTTTGACCACCGCATCGACATCACCGCGCTGGATAATGAGGTTTTGAATCAAATTTTTCAGATTGACTTGATTGCTCGCAATAGCCCACGCTGCTGCCAACTCTTTGGTCGCTGTATTGGCCTGACCCTGAGTGTTAATAACTTTTTCGATATTCTGCGGAGTAATAGCACCATCAACGGCTTTTGCGATAAAACTATTGGCAGCCTCGGTCAAAGGCTCACCGCCCAGCTGAGAAACTAACGGATATTGGGTCATCGTCGCCGTAAACTGACTGGTCAATTGGTTTTGGATACTAGGCCGTACTTGGTCGTAGTCAATGGCCGCTGCAATAGTGGCACCGTCTTTGTCATCGTAGGCATTTTTGAGCTGATATGCACTGTAATAGGGCGAGCCTGCATAGACGGCGACTACGATGATGATTAGTAAAACAATCAGCTTCTTCATAAAAAACGATACCTTGTCGCAAACTTAATAATTTTAAGATAAATGGCTATAAACTTGGCGATAAATACTAGCACGGCTTAATTGTATTAAGGTATGAAAACCTTTGTTCGTTCCTTAATAAAACCTTTTTGTAGTGACGAAATACTCTTAAACGATACTTTCCATCCCTGAGAGCTTGATAAATCATTATGCCATCTCCATAAATAGCGCAAACTTTTAATAATTGATTTGGCTAAGCAGCATCCCGCCGTATTCGCTTGTAAGATTCTTAACATTATCATCTCTTTTTCTTTACTATTCATTGTGTTTCATGTGAAACCTTTAAGTGAGAAAACGAGTAGCAATAATATAATGATTGATAAGGGTTACTGAATCGACCGGCCGGTGGACTGTAAAGACGATAGGAGAGCCCATGAGTAAGCGTGATTTTTATGAAATATTAGGTGTCAGTAAGACCGCTGATAGCAAGGAAATTAAGCGAGCTTACCGCAAGCTGGCCATGAAATACCATCCAGACCGTAACTCTGATGACCCTGATGCTGAAGACAAGTTCAAAGAAGCATCAATGGCGTATGAAGTACTGAGCAGCGAAGAAAAACGCTCAGCCTACGATCGCATGGGTCATTCAGCGTTTGAAAACGGCATGGGCGGCGGCGGCGGTGGCGGTAATTTCCAAGATATCTTTGGTGATATCTTCGGCAACTTCGGCGATATCTTCGGTCAGCAGCGTGGCGGCGGCGGTGGCGGACGTTCACGTCGTGGTTCTGATTTGCGTTATGTCATTGAGCTGACGTTAGAAGAAGCGGTACGTGGCTGTAAAAAAGAAATCAGCTTTACAGCACCTGCACCTTGCGACACTTGTGATGGCAAAGGCGCAAAAAATGCCTCTGACGTTGTGACTTGTCAGACGTGTCATGGTCAAGGTCAAGTCCGTATGCAGCAGGGTTTCTTTGCTGTTCAGCAAGCTTGCCCACATTGCGGCGGCACTGGTAAGCAAATCAAAAACCCATGCTCTGACTGTCATGGTAATGGTGTCAAAGACAAATCACGTACGCTCGAAGTGTCTATCCCAGCTGGCGTCGATGATGGTGATCGCGTCCGTCTAGCAGGCGAAGGCGAAGCGGGCGGCGCGGGCGTGCAAAACGGCGATTTGTATGTCGAAGTACGCGTCAAACAGCACAATGTCTTTACCCGTCAAGGTGCTGATCTATATATGGATGTGCCAGTTAGCATCACTGATGCCGCATTGGGCAAAGAAGTTGAAATTCCAACCTTAGATGGCAAAGTGAAAATTAAGGTTGCCGAAGGCACGCAAAGTGGTAAGTTGCTACGTGTGCGCGGCAAAGGCGTGACGCCAGTTCGCACGACCATGAAAGGTGATTTGATTTGCCGTGTCGTCATCGAGACGCCAGTGAATCTGACGCGCGAGCAAAAAGACTTGTTACGTCAATTCCAAGATACTTTGGACGGTGATAGTAAGCATCAACAGTCACCACATAAAAAATCATTCTTCAAAAAGATTGGCGAATTGTTTGACTGATAGTTTGTCTTAATCAATTTATTTAACAGTTGTTGCCCAATAGTTTCACGTGAAACTATTGGGCTTTTTAATGGCTGTATAAAAAACCCCGTATGTGATGATATTTGCTAAACTTACGGTAAATAGTATTTAAAAGCACCTTTACTAAAAACAAAGCATTTAGGACAAAGATATGAGTCAACAAGTAAAAGAACAAACCATCAAAGTCGGTGTCATTGGGGCGGGTGGTCGTATGGGCCGTATGCTTATCGAAGCAGTAAAAGACAATACGCAAACGATATTAAGCGCAGCGATTGAACGTCAAGGATCGAGCCTAGTAGGGGCTGATGCCGGTGAGGTTGCCGCTATCGGGCGCTTAGGTGTGCAGATTGTCGATGATCTAAAGGCAGTTGTAGACGACATCGACGTATTGATTGATTTTAGCTTGCCTGATGCGACTGAAAAAAATATGCAAATTTGTGCTGAGCATAATGTTGCGATGGTCATCGGCACGACAGGATTCAATGAGCAACAAGAGCAAGTATTGGCAAAAGCGAGTAAGCAGACTGCGATTGTTTATGCAGGTAACTACTCAACGGGCGTGAATCTGTCATTGAAATTACTAGGGATGGCAGCAAAAGCATTTGGCAATGACGCAGATGTAGAAGTCATCGAAGCACATCATAAGCACAAAATCGACGCGCCATCAGGTACGGCTTATATGATGGCAGAAGCTGTCGCAGAAGCTCGTGGACAGAATCTAAAAGACGTCGCTGTTTATGGCCGAGAAGGACAAACGGGCGAACGCGAAGCAGGTACGATTGGTATCCATGCGATTCGTGGTGGTGAAATCATCGGCGATCACACCGTGATGTTTATCGCTGACGGCGAGGTAGTCGAGATTACGCATCGTGCCCGTGCGCGCATGACTTTTGCCGCTGGTGCTGTACGCGCTGCAACTTGGATTATTCAGCAAGAAGTAGGGCAGTACAATATGCAAGACGTGTTAGGGTTAAATGATTAATAATTGAATGATTAATTTTTCAGTCTCGTTTGATTAAATCTCAATAAATGATAAGTCGCTGCTAGGAGCCAAACATGAATACGTTTAGACGGAGTTTGATAAAGGTGCTTAGCAGTGCTGTTACTGCTAGTAAAAATATTGGCTATGCAGGTCAAACAGTCTTGGCAATCAGTCTGGTGGCTCTGCCTGTCGTTGTCCAAGCTGCCACTTATCAGACTTATGTTATTCATACTTATGGCGGTGACACATTACTACCTGCGGTGCGTCAGCAGTTAAACAGCAGCCGTGACGGCGGTACAGTCACAACTTATCAAGACAAATTAGTACTGAACACCACAGCGGTTAATTATCAGGCAATACAGCAGCTTTTGACTCAAATAGATGGCCAACCACAAGCGTTAACCGTCTCAGTACGCGTTGGCAATGATAGCAGCGCTCAGAGTAGTATCCAGCAAAGTCAGGTCATTATTACCAATCGTGGTATCCAAGGGTCAGGTATCATTAATCAAAGTAACAGTCAGCAGCAGGGCAGTAATTCATACCAAATAAAAACTTTATCTGGCAGCGCAGCGAGCATTAGCACTGGCACGCTCTACTCTCTAACTCAGGCTTATAGTAGCAATCGCTATGCAAATAACTATAATCTAAAGCCGCAGATTATTATTCAGCAGCAAGTATTGCTACCAACGACACAGGGAATTGCGGTAACACCAAGACTGCTGCCTACTGGCCAAGTTGAAGTACAACTGTCTCAAGTAGAAGAAAAACTGGTGCGATCTAATTCGCCCTATAATCGAAGCGGTTCTGTTAATAATGCTATTCAAGGTCAAAGTCTGAATAGTACGATTATCGTGCCTCGCGGACAATGGGTGACTATCGGAGAAATTTCTCAAAACAGTCAAAATCAAAGTACCAGCTATGGTGGTAATCAGACAATCAGTAGTAGTAACAGTGTGCCTATTTCACTCTTGGTACAGTAGCCAGTTATCAATGATACTGCCAAACAAACACAAAAAAGCGCGATACTGTGATTAACAGTACCGCGCTTTTTTATTAACAGTAGAGCAAAAAACTAGTCAATGTAAATCACTTCTAATGGCGGAAAACCATTGAATTCAACTGATGAGTAAGAATTGGTATAGGCACCAGTGGTTAGCCAATAGATTTTATCGCCAATCTCTAACTCTTCTGGTAACTGATAACCCGCTTCTTCGTACATGATATCAGTTGAGTCACACGTTGGACCGGCCAATACCACAGTACCTTCGCTAGTTGATGTTTCCATCTTAGGCGTATAGATAGGGTATTTGATGGCTTCACCTAAGGTTTCAATTAATCCTTGGAATAGACCCACGTCCGTATAGACCCAGCGTGTTAAATCAGTATGAGATTTACGAGAAATCAAAACGATGTCGCTGACTAGAACGCCTGAACCGCCAACCAATGAACGGCCTGGCTCAAGAATAATCTCAGGCATGTCCTCTTCGTTGTAGTCATCTGTCAGATAACGCGTAATCTCTTCAGCATAAACTTTTATAGGGTTTACTTCGCTGATATAGTTGGCTGGGAACCCACCGCCCAAATTAATCATTTGTAGCTTGATGTCTTCTTCATTTTTCATCCAGTCAAACATATATTTGACCTTGGCTAATGCATCATCCCAAGCGGCAACGTCTTTTTGCTGACTGCCTACATGGAAAGAGATACCGTAAGGTACCAAGCCTAGATCTCGGGCTTGAATCAATAGTTCAATTGCCATATTAGGGTGACAGCCGAATTTACGTGATAGTGGCCATTCAGCAGTCTCTGAACCCTGAACCAAAATACGAACGAATATTTTAGAGCCAGGCGCATGTTTCGCGATATTTTTTAAATCGGCTTCTGAGTCAGTCGCATATAGATCGACGCCTTTCTCAAAGGCATATTTGACATGATCCGCTTTTTTAATCGTATTACCATAAGAGATACGTGATGGCTCAACACCGCAATCAAGCACACGGTCAAGCTCGTAAATTGAGGCACAGTCAAAGTTTGAACCCAATTCAGCCAGTAGATTGATGACCTGAACAGCAGGACTGGCCTTCATGGCATAATGGATTTTGGCATTAGGAAAAAACCCAACCATCTCATGATACTTGGTCTTAATACGGCTAAGGTCCACCATCAAAAACGGTGTCTCACGACCTTCAGCAGCTTTGGTGAATTTCTGCCAGTTGGCAGGGTCAAAATATTGGTCAATTTTGATCATGGTCATGGTAGGGAACCTTTAGTATAGACAGCACATGTTATAGGGTAAAACGAGTATCATAATATTGTCATCGAGCCATTAGTAACACTTAGCTGATGTGACAATTAGTTTATATGACAATCAATTTATATGATGAATCATTAAGAGTTGGTAGGCTGTGGCTCAGCAGTTTGTTCGCCTTGTTTTTCACGTATTTTGACGACTTTACGTACTTTATCGCGAGCACGAGTCTGTTTTAGACGCGATAAATAATCGACGAATATGACGCCATTTAGGTGATCCATTTCGTGTTGGATACATACCGCGAGTAAGCCTTCTACTTCTTCGTCGATTTTTTCGCCATTCTCATCCAAGGCTTCAATACGTACTTTGTTTGGACGTTCAACGCTATCATAAACCTCAGGAACTGACAAACAACCTTCTTCATACGGCTGCTTCTCTTCTACCAGTGGCGTCACCTTTGGGTTAATAAAAACTCTAGGGCTATCTTTATCTTCTGATAAATCCATGACGATCAGTTGAATATGGCGATCCACTTGGCTGGCAGCCAAACCAATACCTTGAGCGTCATACATCGTCTCAATCATGTCGGTGATTAAGGTTTTTATTTCAGCAGTCACTTCTTTGACAGGCTTGGCAAGTGTGCGCAGGCGTGGATCTGGATAATTTAAGATAGGGAGTAAAGCCATAACGCTTACCTCAATGATAAGGATAAAATAGGGTTGATATTATAAGATAAATGGGGGCAAAAGTAATGTTTATCAATACTTTCCCGCAACTATCACCTCTTCCTGATACCAGATAACGAAGGTGAGGGCTTATCGTATGACAAACGAAAAGGCCTCGCAATCAGCAAGGCCTTCTCTTTATATCGTTATTACTGCATTACAATCAATACTGCGATTGACTATACACCGCGTTTGTTGGTAATCATCTCATATGCAAACAGCAGTATGATTGCACCGATAACTGAGAATATTAGACCAGTGAAACCGCCGTCAGCATTGATACCGACTAGGTTAGCCAGTAAACCACCAACTAAAGCACCGACGATACCCAATACGATAGTCATTATCCAACCCATAGGGTCACTGCCTGGCTTAATAGCTCGTGCCAATAAACCTGCGACCAGTCCTACAATAATCATCCAAATAAAACCCATAGTATTCTCCTAACTTATTATCATTTATAGTAATTTTCTCGTTTTGATAGGTACATTGTAAGCACTGAATCGAAGTAAAGGTAAGCGCGAAATGTTACCAGTGTATGAGCTATGTGAGGAAATCCATTGATTTGCTAATATGAAGATAGGATAAGTAAATGAAAGGTTACAAAGGTAGTAAAGTCGCAAACGTTGGTCGTGATTGATGCTTATTAAAACCAAAAAAAACGTGGCTCGTCGATAACAATGCCACGCTTTCACTTTAATAAAACTATATTCAGCTCAGTTATTTACTATGTAGAGCCGTTAATAGACGCTGATGAATCCCTTCAAAGCCGCCATTAGACATGATGACAATCGCATCACCTGATTGTGCATGTGTGCCGATATATTCAATGATAGCGTCAGTACTAGACAGTACTTGTTGGTCGCCCATATTCGGATTTGCAGCATTAGCGCGTTCGATGACTTCTCTTAAACCCCATTCAAGACCTGTAGGCTCATACCACAGTGTATGGTCAGCGAGTGCAGCAGATTCGGCTAGACTATCTTGATGAATGCCCATTTTCATTGTATTGCTACGTGGTTCGATAATGGCCCAAATACGTCTGTCAGACAGCTTCTTTTTGGCACCATCTAACGTCGTGGTAATAGCGGTTGGATGGTGGGCAAAATCATCGAAGACCAAGATATCATTTACATCACCGATCAGTTCCATACGGCGTTTGATACCAGCAAAAGCAGACAAAGCGGCACAAGCAGTAGAGACGCTGACACCCACATTGTAAGCTGCGGATACCGCAACTAATGCATTATTAACATTATGGATGCCGCTCATTGCCCAATTGACGGTGGCGGCAGAATCAAGGTCTTCGCTGAATCTTACTTTAAATTGGCTACCATCTTCGCTAATAAGCTCAGCTTGCCAGTCGCTATCATTTACAAGGTTGTCAGCGGCGCTCTTATCAACCACTGATGTACGCCAAACAGGTGTCCAAACGCCTTTCGCCAACGTGTCTTCTAAACTGGCGGTCGCTGCTGGCATGATGATTTTGCCAGTGCTTGGAATCATACGCACCATATGATGAAATTGAGTCTGAATTGCGTTGAGATCTGCAAAGATATCAGCATGATCAAATTCAAGATTATTTAGAATGGCGGTACGCGGGCGATAATGCACAAACTTTGAACGCTTATCAAAAAATGCAGAGTCATACTCATCGGCTTCAATGACAAAATAGCCAGTATCTGAGCTATCCTCACTCGCCCTTTCTGCGCCCAAATAACTGCTGTGCGCAAAGACTTTTTGTAGACGCTCATCAGTCGTATCGACTAATGGTACACCGCCAATCAAAAACCCAGTATCGATACCAGCATAGTGCAATATCCAAGCGAGCATGGTAGTCGTTGTGGTCTTGCCATGAGTGCCTGCTACGGCTATCACGTGGCGCGATTGCAACACTTCCTCAGATAAAAACTGTGGCCCTGACGTATAGCGTAGTCCTGTGTCCAACATATATTCGATCACGTCCATGCCGCGCTTCATCGCATTACCGACAACGACCAAGTCTGGTGCTGGCTGCAAATGTTCTATCAGGTAGCCTGCTTCAATAGTGACGCCTGCATTTTCTAATTGGGTGGACATAGGCGGATACACATTGGCATCAGAGCCAGTTACGGTGTGCCCAAGTTCTCGCGCTAGTAAGGCCAACGAGCCCATAAAAGTACCACAAATACCAAGAATATGAATGTGCATAGACGTTCCGTATGAGCATAAATTGAAAGAATGAAAACGTAAAGTCGTTTGTAATATCAGCAGAATAAACAGCTGATTATTATAGGTCGAACCCCGCCTACATATTACCCGTACCAAGGACCTTTATTGCAGAATGAGCAAGCAGTCATCAAAGTATCAACAGGGTAAACAGCCACTCATTGTAAAGTAAACACTATTAGATGACCAATAAAAAACGCCTTAAAAGTAGGCGTTGTTTGGTGTATTGGCTTAGGTGTTTATTTATTCGAACTTGTTGATATCTGACGGTCTGCCTACAGTCTTATTTACGTGACAAGGTATAGTCATTATTAGGACTCTTATTTTCGTCCATCAATATAAGATGATTGTCTTGAATACTATAGGTCTCAATCTGTTTTTGTTGGTAGACAATCGTAATCTTATTATTATCTTGACGATAGATGCCAGACTCAAAAAGCGGTGAACGTGGCGTCTCAGGACTATTGTAAATACTGGTCTTGAGTACTGAGCCATCAGCGAATAAGTTCAGTGTGACATCGATATTATCACAAGACGAACAAGGCACCATACCACCATAATCGCCCATTAACGTCGCTTGTAATGCGCTGCTATGTGACTTTGAATCTGTCTGTGTTTGGTAGGTGTTCGACTCATTACTTGGTTGCGCAGCAGCAATAAGTGATTGGCCTTCTGCGTTATCTTGCTCACTATCAGAGCCTTGTAACCCGTCACTATTATCTGACAAGCTATTTGTAAGGTCAGCTGACGCTGAGCCATCAACAGGGATAACTTCATTTACCATACCCTGATCAGTATTAGGCGAAGCATTGTCACAGCTGATAAGGACTACGCAAAAAGGTAGTGCCAGCAAAAAACGGCCATAGCGTCTGATGACAGTCAATGTAATAGAGCAAACAGGCGCAAAATATATCATGGTCACACCAAAAACAGTTTTTAAATAATATTTCTGTAGATTACCCATACTATGAGCAATGTGATTCTATCGTCAAAAATACAAGATAGTGGGAAATATAAGCGTTGAAAGAGCATTATTTGAGGTTTTGTTGCCAAAAGATATGATACGAAGCAGACGGAACATTAGCCAAAAACAAACATCAGAGTAAAAGCTATCTCAGTCATATCAACCAATGAGAAAAAAAATAAGCAGGGTCAAGATACCAAAGATTGAAGATATCTCTGTAGAATTTTTGTTATGGGGGGCTTAAAGGGGAGTGTTGTTTAAGGAATGAAAGCTTTGGATAAGAAAGCGTAGTAGAGGTGGTTATCAGGTCAGCAGAGCTTAGTGGTAAAGCAGTTTTCATCTAAATAGATATCGAGTCATATTGCCTGCATATCTATCTAGATGAACGATGGTAGCGTAAAAAAGTATGGAATTTACGTACTTGTTAAGCAGTTATTAAGCGGTGTGGCTAGGGGTGACAGGTCGTAAGATACGCCATAATATCAGCACATGTACCAATAACAGCACGCTAAATAGAATCAAAGACTGCTCAGGGATACTTAATCCTATAAAGGTCCAAGCAATTTCAGCACATTCACCAGAGCCTGCAAAAACTTCTTTGAATACTTGCAACACAGGTAGGGTGTCTATCCAATAATTTAGACCTGGGCCACAAGATGGAACTAAATCGGCAGGTAAGTGCTGTAACCAGACATGGCGTACTGCGACTGCTGTAGACCAGCCAATGCCTATCAAGCTACCCAGCCACAATAGCAGTCTCATGCCTTTAGACTTGGGATTAAATACTGCCGATATCAGAGCAAAACTGCCCATGACAATTAGGCCAACACGTTGAAAAATACAAAGTGGGCACGGTAAAAGCCCCAAATGACGCTGTAGAAAAAACAGCGCAAAACTCATACCGATGACGGTCATAATGACCAAAAACACTTGCAAAGAGCGGTAGGTGGCTAGCTTTAGCATTGGGCAGTTACTCTTATAAAATAGTCAGCTATAAATGTTAAATGGTAATCAGAACTTAGCGGTACTGTTGCAAAAATTCCATAAAATCTTCTGTTTCTGCTTTTTCGATATCTGCTTGCTGCAGTATCGATTTTTCTGCCAGCACTTCATACTTAGCTTGAGTGTTTGGACTAAGCGTTTGCTGCAATAACGAATTGCGATGCTGCTGCGCCAAAGTAAAGCCAAGCTGCCATAGGCTGCCCAAACGCTGACTATCAGAATTGACTTGTGCTGAGATGGTTGACTCAGAGTGTCCTGCTTTGCCTTGCATTAACGCAACTGCTGCACGGTAATCATTGCCGCCATAATGAGCATCAAGTAATGCGGCAAGTGGCTGCATACGCTCTAGGTGTGTCAGCATCCAGCTCTCAAGCAATTGCTCCTCGCCGTTATTGATGATGTGTAGATCATCACGGCGACCCTCGTTTACCACACGTTCAAGGTTGATAGCCAGTGCTTCTTCTTCCTCAGGTAGCAAGTCAGGAGAGTCATTGAACAGGCAATACAGTGCCATGACTTCTAAGAAGCAGGCACTAGACAGACGAATACCGACATCACTATAAGGGTCAAGATCAATGGCGCGGAACTCAACATAAGCGATACCACGACGTTCAAGCGCTTCAGTTGGCGTCTCGCCACTCATCGCAATTTGTTTGGGACGGATAGGGCTATAGTATTCATTTTCTATTTGCAAAATATGATTATTGATCTGAATAGGGTTGCCCTCAGCATCCTCTAATCCAAGCTTGGCGAAGCTCTCATGCGGCGTTTGAATCGCACGGCGCAATCCTTCTACATATTCTGGCAAGTAGTTATAACGAATATCGAGCTGCTCTTGCACACTATTGGTATAGCCAAGCTTGCCCATACGTAGGCTAGTAGCAGTCGGCTTATAATAGGTTGAGTTGTTTAGCAGTTCTAAATCATGCTCGCGACCCGCTAAGAAACAAGGACAAACGCTTGGACTGGCACCCAATAGATAGAGAACCAGACTGGTTAGTCGCTTGAAGTTACGGATAAGCCCAAGGTATTTTTCATTTTTGAATTCTGTGGGCGTTTGGTCTTGCGCGGTAGGTGTTTGCGCTTGCCAGACGTCAAAGAGTCCGTCACCGAAAGACAAGTTATAATGCAAACCAGCAATCGTCTGCATACGGCGACCATAACGAATGCCCAAACCACTACGATATAACGTCTTGAGCTTACCAGTATTAGAGCTACCATAATCAGCTAATGGGATGTCTTCATCTTTTGATGACAGCATGCAAGGCATCGACAGTGGCCACATCAGCTCACCTTCAGGCATGGCTTGATAGACCAGTACGTGCAACTGACGCAGCATGTTTAGCGTTTCTTTTGGTGAAGTCTTGGGGTCAGTAATGAGCTCAAGTAGGCTTTCTGAATAGTCAGTAGTGATAAATGGATGGGTGAGTTTTGATCCAAGTTTGGCTGGGTGTGGTGTTTGAGCCAGATATCCGTCAGGTCTAACGCGCAGACCTTCTTTTTCGATACCGCGTAACATGCCCGTTAAATGCTTGCTGTCAAACCAGTTAGGGATTTCAAAGTTCACAAAGCTACTCGCAAAATTACTCATAATAGTCATCTATTGTTATTTATTATGGAGGATCAAAACACGACTAGCGTTCGACCATAAAAGAGGTAAATATTGGATTAAGAATTCCGTCAGTTTAGCTCAAAGCTGCCTTGAAAACCACGGACGATTACAAATACGATAAGCTTTACAATGGCTTATCTGTCTGAATGTCAGCGGATATTTAAGCCACACTGGTTTTTGAATAACGTGTCATTTATGCACTATAAAACCAAGTGAATAAAAAGCACCTACCTAGCAGATAGATGCTTTTAATAGATGACGTCAAGCTACTTATCATCGCTATAGCCAATAACTAGGGCATCTGAATGAACACTCACGGATACCGCTAATTTAGATTGAGAATGAAGAGCCACAGCCACAAGTAGTCGTTGCGTTCGGGTTGGTCACGATAAAGCGTGCGCCTTCTAACCCTTCAGTGTAGTCAACAGTAGAACCTTGCAAATACTGGTAGCTTAGTGAGTCTACCACTAAGGTCACATCTTCATTGTCAAAGTTGGCATCATCTTCATTCAACTCATTGGCAAAATTAAAGCCATAAGAGAAACCTGAGCAGCCACCGCCAGTCACATAGACGCGTAGCATAAGGTCGCTATCACCTTCTTCTTCACGTAGGCGACGTACTTTTTGTGCGGCACTATCGGTTAGGCTTAGTACCGTTGGATCTACTGGCTGGCTCGAGCTTGGACTAAATTGGTTGGCTGATTCGTTCATATCTACCTCAGTTGCTAGGATCAAATGCGGTCGTCGTCCTGTTTGGGTTTGCAATGAAATGGTTGCAAATAAAGATACGCACGGCGTTTGATTTAATTGGGTGCTGTTATTAGGATAAAGCTATTGGAGCAATATAAGCTGTTTGTGCCATCCAAACGCTTGGGCATACAGTCGGCACTTATCTTTTAGCATTATATCATAATGGGGGTCGCGAATCGTTTGTCAAGAGTGACGCTGCTAATCGAATTTATCGCATTCAACATAAGCCTTTGTGACCCTGATAATTGCTTATAAGGCGAAAGGCTTTTTACCTCAATAAATACTTAGTTTTGAAATAGTTATTTAATCGTTTGCCTATCGGGCAAGCGTTTGAAATAATAGCCGCCAGTTAGCATGCCAGATGTGTGTTTTTATTGCCTTATTTTTATATTACTGTTGAGATGAAGAAATTATATGATCGAATTTAAAGACGTTGGTGTTCGCCGTGATGGTCGTGAATTGTTTGCAGGTGCAAGCTTCCAGCTACATCCGGGTCACAAGGTTGGCTTAACAGGCAATAACGGCACAGGCAAATCTACTTTGTTCGCTTTATTACTCACGCGAATGGGTAAGGGCGATACTGAAGTTACCCTTGATAAGGGCGAAGTGAGTATTCCTGATAGCTGGCATGTGGCGCATATGGCGCAGGAAGTTGGTGCGACTAAGCAGACGGCCATTGATTATGTATTAAGTGGTGATGAGCAGTGGTATGAGATTAATGCTTCATTGAATGATTTGAGCAGCGTCAGTGATGAGCAGATTGGCATATTGCATCAGCAGTTTGATGAAATTGATGGCTATCGTACGCCAACTAAAGCCGCGCAAATTATGGCGGGCTTGGGTTTCAATACCAATCAGCATGAGCTACCAGTAGAAGGTTTTTCGGGTGGTTGGCGTATGCGCTTAAACCTTGCCAAAACTTTGATGAGCCGTGCGGATCTTATGTTACTCGATGAGCCAACCAACCATTTGGATTTGGATGCGATCCTTTGGCTAGAGACTTGGATCAATGCTTTTATGGGTCTCGTGATTGTCATCTCGCATGACCAAGCATTTTTGGATGCGACGGTCGGTCATATTTTGCATGTCGAACAACAAAAAATCACCCTTTATACCGGTAACTATCAGCAGTTCATTCGCACGCGTCATGAGCGTATGGCACAACAGCAGCAAGCGTTTGAGAAGCAAGAAGCGACCAAGGCACATTTGGATGACTTTATTCGTCGTTTCCGTGCCAAAGCCAGTAAAGCCAAACAGGCCCAGAGCCGTATCAAGCAGCTTGAGCGTATGGCGGAGCTGTCGCCAATGATGGCGGACAACCCGTTCTCGTTCCGTTTTTATGAGCCAGCCAATATGAGCTCACCGCTGATTGAGCTGACGAAAGCGGATATTGGTTATAGCGACGTACCACTGCTGCATAATGCCAATGTACAGGTGACGCCAGATACGCGTCTTGGCTTGCTGGGTATGAATGGTGCAGGTAAATCTACACTGATTAAGGCGTTGGTTGGCGAGCTTGGTGTATTAACAGGCACGTATCGTATGTCTGATACACTGAAACTGGGCTATTTTAACCAGCATCAAATGGACATCTTAGATGCCAAGGCAACACCGATAGAGATGCTGCGTCGTCTAGCAGGCAAAACGTCTGATGCGATGCTACGTTCATTCTTAGGCAGCTTTGACTTCCGTGGTGATCGTATTGACACCCCAAGCGAGCTGTTCTCAGGTGGTGAACGTGCACGTTTGACGCTAGCATTAATTGTCTGGCAGCGCCCGAACGTTCTAGTGCTTGATGAGCCAACCAACCATTTAGACTTACAGATGCGTCAAGCATTGACCATCGCGCTACAAGGCTTCGAAGGGGCAGTGGTCTTGGTCTCGCATGATCGTGAATTGATTGCTAACGTTTGTGATGAGCTGTATTTGGTACATGACGGTATTATCGAAGAGTTCGATGGCGACATCAGCGACTATGGTAAATGGTTGGCAGAAAAGCGCAAGCAAGAGAATTCATCAGATAAAAACACTGGTAAGAAAAAAAGTAAAAAAGAGAGCAAGAAGTTTGTTTCACGTGAAACAAATATCAGTCAAGTGAACAGTCAAGCATCTGATACTTCATCAAAAAGCAAAGCTACTGAGCCTGCACTAAGTAAAGAAGAGCAGCGTAAGTTAGCGGCTGAACAACGCAAACTTACTGCTCCTATTCGCCGTGAGATAGAAGACACAGAAAAGCTATTGGCTAAAATTGATGGACAGCTTGCGACGCTTGAAGAGAAGCTTGCGGATACCACATTGTATGAAGAGAGTCGTAAGTCTGATTTGCTTGTTTTGCTCAATGAGCAAACAGCACTACAACAGCAGCATAGTAATAACGAAGAGAAACTATTGCTATCAATGACGACGTTAGAGGAAATAGAATCTGCTGCCAAGTAGAGAGGGTTATATAGAGAACTGCAATCAGAAGGTTTAAGTGTTTGTTCAGCAGTTTTTAGATTATATAAGCAGGCATAAAAAAGGGAGAGCTAACGCTCTCCCTTTTTATTACATTATTCCTTACGGTATTTACCATCACCATAAGAGAGTATTTCCATTGTCGTCGTGCACAATTGACAGTTTATTTGACCAGCAGCGGCTTTTGATAAATCAAGAATACGGCCTCGAATAAAAGGTCCTCTATCAGTGATTTTTACGATTACGCTCTGCTTTGTCTTTTGGTTGGTTACTTGTACCTTCGTGCCGAACGGTAACGTGCGATGCGCAGCGGTCAATGAGTTCATGTTGAAGATACTACCACTAGCCGTACGTTTCCCATGAAACTTGCTGCCATAATAGCTGGTGTTGCCAGCGAAAACAGTGGTACTAAGCAGTAGTGATAAAGTGATAACTAAAGACTTGATTAAATAAGACATTTAATACCTTTAAGCAATTTATAAGATAGACAGATACTCTTGCCTACGTTATCTATACTCCCTATGAGTATGAATAATAGGGGGATTTTACAAGAAGGAGCTTGTCATATTATTACTGTCATGTAAAAAAACTCATAGGGTCAAATGCCTGTTTTTTAAGGGAAAAAGACATTTTTTGGAATAAGTAATAAGATAATGAGTTCTAAAAATGGTCTTATAGAGATTGATTCTTATAAAGAGCTCAACAAAATACTGGAGAGCTAGCAACACGACATAGATAGGTAATATATAAAGGCTGAAACTGTTCATATAGTACAATTAACGTCCAATAAGCCTAATCAAAAATATCGAAACTAATGTAAAAAAACCTTGCTATATTCTTACTATTTTGTACAATGCGAAAGGTTAAACAATATTCTGGAATATCTATCAAAAATACTCAAAATAAATTTGATTGTATTACTGGATAACCTATCTTTTATCATCCTTTAAGGAAGTTTTATGTTGAAAAAAATTGTATTTGCTTCAGTTGTCGCCGCAATGATTCCGTTTAGCACAGCGAATGCTGACCTTGGTTCTAACTTTAAGACAGCAGATACCGGCCGTACTATCGAACAGATTTATAAGCAATGTGGTATCGGTGGCGCTTTGTTCGGTAACTCAAGCCCTATCCTTGCTATTATCTCTAACGTGACTTGGGATTTAGGTACAACAGCGGCTACTTCTGATTCTATGTCTCCTGCCACTTGCCAAGGTGGTAATGTTAGAGCTGCTGTCTTGATCAAAGAAGCATTCCCAAGTGTAGAAAAAGACTTAGCTTCAGGCCAAGGCGCTCATTTATCAGCACTACAGAGTGTTGCCAACTGTGATTCAGCTGCTAGCGTACGTGCACAATATGGTCAATATGCTCAAACTTCTGCCTATCGTACTGCTACGCAAGATCAAAATGCAGAAGCGCTATTTGGTATCGTTAAGCAAAACTGTGCTATCTAAAGATTAAAAGTATTAGGTATTCAGCTGTTATTTGAATGCGGAAGCTTTTGATTATTTTATGATGAAAACACGTAAGCCTAGCGCTTACGTGTTTTTTATTGCTCATGTATTTAGGGTGTCTGGATAGAATGCAAAAATTATTTTTATGGGTAGCTTGTTTTGCGGCAACGACTGCTGGTGCGGCAGAGGTTGATGAGTTAAATGCTTATACGCCAAAGCCAATAATGATGGACAAAGAAGATAAGATTGCTTCTAACACTGATACGGCTATTGAAGCGCATTTAGCTATCAGCGAACTGGATAGTTTGCCAAGTGTTGAGCAGAGCATACAACCACTGGCAGAAGAGCAAGTACAAGAGCAAAAACCAAGTGCCAATAAAAATATTGTTATCGACCCCTTAATTCTAAAGTCATTGGCGAAGCATCCTCAGTGGCAGCATTTATTATTTTATAAAAATGGTAAGGCGGAAGTTATCTCGCCAGATTTTTATTTAACCAACCCCAAGCCACGTTCGAAACGCAATTTTGATCCTTATGCAGAGCTCTTGGCAACGATAGAGCAAAGTAACGATGAAAGCGTCGTCTGTAAATATCCGGCCAGATATTTATGGCTCACTCATCACTTACCTGAATTGAATGTCGATCTTAAAAATTGCTCACAATTACCAGATCCCAATCAGGAAATAAGCCTGATTTTGGTGAGCAATTACCTAAAAAATCCAGCCTCTTCATTTGGTCATGTACTGGTCAAGACCAATATGCCTATCGATGATTCAGACTCTACGGAACAGGATGTTAGAGAGCTTTCTAGCGAGGATTTGCTTAATAGCTCATACAATTTTGGTGCTCGCATTCCAGCAAATGAAAATGGTGCTATGTACGCTATTAAAGGGCTTTTTGGGCTTTATGATGCGGGGTTTTCGGAGACGGAATTCTTTAAACAAGATGCGGTATACTCTAAGAATGAGCAACGAGATATGTGGGAGTATGTGCTCAATCTTGATACATTCGATACGCAATTATTGAACTACCATTTATACGAAGCAAAATCCGCTCGTTTTGACTATTACTTCATCAAGCAAAACTGTGGTTATCGTTCAGGCGAGATACTTGAGCTGATAAGCGATGTAAAAACGACTGAGCGAATAGGCCCTTGGTATGCGCCAGATTATGTGTTCGATCAGTTATTAGAGCATGAAGGCGAAACTGAGTCTGAGTCACTCGTATCTTCGGTACGTTATTTGCCGTCTGAGCAAACGCAGCTGCGTGAGAAGTTTGTACAGCTCTCAAAGCCAATACAAGACATCATAAATGCTGTCATTCGTACAGAAGACACTGCGCCGCTTGCTACGTTGGATGAAGAGAGCAAAGCACTGGCGCTTGATTTCTTGATTTTGCATCGTACTTATAAAATATCACAAGACAACACACCGAAGCAGCAAGCCTTTAAAAGCGTGCTGCTCAGTCAGCGTTTTACACTACCAGCCAGCAATGGTTTGGCTCAACTGCCTGTCCCGAATAAAGCGTCTCCAGCATTGAGCAACAAAACCACGCAGACCAAAATCGTTTTATCTGATGAGATGGCAGAAGTTAGTTTATCACTATTTGTAAAAGACCCACTCAACGCCTATACGGATATTGATAAACGTTTTGAAGCGGTCAAGGCTTCATTGGGCTATAATTTTGATGAGCGTCAATGGACGTTAACGGATTTTGTATTTTTAGACATGCAACAGATTGAAGATCTTAGACAACCGTTATCAGGTGAGCCTAAACTGTCTTGGCAACTAAAAACAGGCGCTCGTACCGATTGGTTTACGGGTAACCACCATAGCCCTTATGCGCAATCGGGCATTGGTGCAGGTGCCAAATTTGGCAAGCACTTACTTGGCTATGGTATGGTCAATGCGACTGTCCATGACCAAGACAAACACGCAGATGTTGGTATTGAGCTTGGTTTACGTGCAAAACGTGATGGTCGAAGTGCTGAGTTATCTTACATTGCTTCCAAACGAGAAGGGCGTAATGCCATTGATTTGACCAAACTCACAGTACGCCAACAGTTATCGAAGAATAACGATGCCAGACTGATAGTGACGTACTCTGACACAGTAACGGCTGATAATGATGTGATATTAGACGACTCAGATACGTTGAATGCTGCAATAGCTTGGCATCATTATTGGTAATATTTATATGACCGTCTTTATTTATTATTGCTATTATAATTAGGTCATAGCCACAACTTGATATGTCGCAGTCAAATAAGCTGTCACACTATACCGTTTAAAATTGGCATACCAGTATCATCAACATGCTTTTATTTTGAGGACTAATAACATGGCAGAGAAAAACTACTATGACATTTTAGGGGTCAAAAAAGACGCCTCAGACGCCGATATCAAAAAAAAATACCGTAAGCTCGTTCGTCAATATCACCCTGATGTCAGCGATCATCCAGATGCTGATAACAAGATTGCGGAGATTAATAATGCCTACGAGACCATCAGAGACAAAGACAAACGTGCTGAATATGATGCCATGTTAGACAATCCTTTTGCAGGTCAAGCTGGTGCCGGCGGCTTCGGTGGTCAATCTACAAGTGGTGGTCAGGGCGGATTCCGTTGGGAAGATGTCAAAGACCAGTTCGGTGATGGTGAAGCCTATGGTGATGGTGGTTTTCGCTTCGATGATATTTTTTCAGCATTTGGTCATGGCGCGCGTGGCTCGACTAATGGTCAAGCTGGTGGCCAATCACAACGTGGCGGCTTTGGGTCGCAAGATAGCAAAGGTCAAGACCAACATGCAGAGATTACGGTTGATTTGGCCTCGGTCTATAATGGTGACGACTACAGTATCAAATTAAACGTACCTGTTCGTCAGACCAATGGCAGCGTAGATTATGATAATAAGACGCTCAAAATTAAAATTCCTAAAGGCATCACTGATGGCAAGCAGATTCGTCTAGCAGGACAGGGTGCTGCGGGTGCTGGTCGTGGTAAAAATGGTGATTTATTTCTAAAAGTCAAAATCTTGCATGCAGACAATATCCGGATAGAAGGTGCTGATGTCTATCAGACTGTCAATATAGCGCCATGGGAAGCGGCTTTGGGTGAGAAAATAACTGTCAGTACGCCTGCAGGCAAACTTGGTGTGACCATTCCTAAAAACAGTAAGTCTGGCAGCAATCTACGACTGAAAGGTAAGGGCATTCCAGCCAAGCAAGTGGGGGATTTATATTTAACCCTGAATATTATTAATCCTGATATCAATACTGAGGCTGCGAGCCAAGCTTATGAGCAATTAAAACAAGCCTTTGCCGAGACGAGTATAGAACGTTAATGGCAATGGAAATGCTTAGTAACAGTGCTTAATAACAGTCAGAAACCACTGCAACAGAGATGAAGACCATACGATAACGATGAAATAAAGCGCAAACGAGGATAATAGCTATGAAACACTCGCCTGAATTGACCGATATTATCATGAGCTTAGATGAGCTAGTATCTGCCTGTGGCCAAGAGCGCCAATGGGTCATCGAATTGATTGAAGAAAATATTATTGAATATGATGTGCCAGAGCGTGAGCAGTTTACTGGTTATCAGCTGACGACCGTGCGCCGTGCCTCACGACTTAGCCGCGACTTTGAAGCCAGTGTCCCTGCAATTGGTCTGATACTCGAGCTGTTAGATGAGGTGGAGCAGTTACGCCAATTAAAACGCCAACTAGACCTGCAAGCACCAGTGATTGAAGTGGATATTGAGGTGAAATAATTAGTGGTAAAAATTACTCCTATTAGAAAACTCGATTTCTTTCTTGCTGTAAATTTATTTGTTGTGAGTGGTGTGCTAATGACGGCATATCCTGATATGAGCTTTCCCAAGGAAAACGAGCTAAATTATTATTCTGGCAAGCTAGATGTTTTGAGAGTAAGGCCTGATCCTGACTCAAAGTCGATGCACCAATATTTGGCTTTTTATGATAAAAAGACTAAAACAATACTGGAGTTTTCCTGCGCATATTCACAAGCATTTTTTGGTACATCTGACCGCAGTTGTGGTTCAAATGAAGATTTTGAGCCCTATATTGGTCAGATGGCCACTGTTGGATGGTATGAACAAGACGGTTTTCCAAGTTGGTCCAATAACAGGCTGCAGGTGGTCACTTTAGAGTCAGAAGATAAAGTTATACGTAGTTATGACGACACTGTGGCAATACTTGAGAGTGATAAAAAACGATTAAGATATTTCATGCTGTTTATTTCATTAGCGTCTATATTTGTGTACTGGTCTTTTGGTAAGCTGCCACGACACTAATAAATAATAGCCAATAAAAAAGGGCCTCAATGATAAATTGGGCCCTTTTTTATTTTTAGTTTCTCTATTTATAGCGTTTTATTTTCTATAAATTAACGAGAATACGTCGGATCAGCTGCTGCTGTGAATAGTACATCCGTTGACGAGTTCAGCGCTGTTTCTGCCGAGTCTTGTATCACCCCGATGATAAAGCCAATCGCAACTACTTGCATAGCGATGTCGTTTGGAATGTTGAATAAGCTAGCAGCTAGTGGAATCAGTAGCAATGAACCACCGGCGACACCAGAGGCTCCGCAAGCACTGATGGTTGCGACCAGACTCAGTAGAAGTGCTGAAGCAAAGCTCACTTCGATACCTAAAGTATGTGCTGCTGCAAGCGTTAAGACGTTAATCGTAATCGCTGCACCTGCCATATTAATAGTAGCACCGAGTGGAATAGTCACAGAATAAGTATCTTCGTGCAGGCCCAGTTTGCGCGCAAGGTTCATGTTAACGGGAATGTTGGCCGCTGAACTGCGAGTGAAGAAAGCCGTAATCCCTGATTCACGTAGGCATCTGAATACGAGCGGATAAGGGTTTTTGCCCGTTTTGACCAGCACGATAACTGGATTTGCAACTAGAGCGATAAATAACATACAACCGATAAGTACCATCAAGATACGTGCATAACCTGCCAAAGAAGCAAAGCCTGTTTCAGCGACAGTGTTTGCAACCAAGCCTAAGATACCGAAAGGTGCTAGAGCAATGATCCATTTGACCACTTGCGAGATTGCATCAGAAAAGTCACTGACCACTGTTCGTGCAGTATCACTGGCTTGACGTAGTGCAAAACCAATGATGATGGCCCATGCCAGAATACCAATATAATTGGCTTCAGCAATAGCATTGATAGGATTGGCCACCAAGTTCATCAGTAAGTTGGTTAATACGGCTTCTAAGTTGGCTGGTGGTACTTGCTCAATCGTCGCATTTATCAAAACTAAGTTCGTCGGGAATAAAAAGCTGGCACCTACCGCGGTCAGTGCAGCCAAAAAAGTGCCGAACATATACATGATAAGTACGGGTTTGACATAAACTTTGTTGCCGCTACGGTGTTTGCTGATAGCAGCCATGACCAAAACAAATACCAGTATCGGAGCAACGGCTTTTAGCGCGCCTACAAACAGCGTGCCCAATAATCCCAATGCAATACCGATTCCTGGTGCTAGCCAACCAATCAACACCCCTAAAATTAAACCAATAATAATGAGCGGCACTAGCCCTATACGCTGGTACATCGCAATTAGTGAACGCATCTATACATCCTCGATTTAGTCAATATTCCAAATTATTTATAAATGGTTATCGCGTTAATCTTGCTTAAAATAAGCAGTTTCCGCTCGGTTGCTTTGTCGCCATTTTGAAATAATTCGACTGTAAATAAGACGTTTATAGTGAAAACAGAAAAATAATCGAAGGATGGTAGCATTTTTTAAGATAAGCGCCTACCTTTACCACGAACCGGCATAGGCGGGTAAGCTGAAGGTAGAGACTTAATATGAGAAAATTGGCAAATATTCTCTGATGAGAAATCGTGATTTTTCGTGAGAAATTGAAGAAAAGTTATGAAGCAGGATGCAACTTAAACTTTGAAATGAGTTAGCTCATAGCCTAATTGTTGATAGGTTTTATACTTATTACGACCTTCTTCAACACTGGTCGCATCAGGTTTTATCAGCTCAAGCACTCGAGTTGGTTGGGCATTACTGGTCGCTGCCATAAAGGTATTCACGGGACGTATCGTAGTATTGAGCACGATTCCCTTGAAGTCGGCTGGCATATGGTTGCCAAGTAGGACAGGTGCTAGCGATTCGTTATTAGTATGTGCAGTAGCAGTATCCACATCAGTGCCTTCAGTATCAGTACCTTGCGCACCCGTATCCAAAAGGCATTGATGTGGTATAAAGCTCGTGGCCTCTTGTGCCCATAGCGCTTCATCAAGCGACGACAGTAACGCATCATCTTCGATAAGAATCAGCAGTGACTGCGTGCTTTTATTGAGCGCCGTTTGGGTCAATTGACAAATAAAGCCCAAGAAATCTTGGGCTTTACTCTCGCTTAAAACATAAAAACTGATCTTCATAGAATTGTTTTCATAAAGTGATTTTCATCAAATAGTTTTCATAAGTTGACTGTCATTGATTGACTAGACCATATCTGCGCTATTTTTTAGATATTGCATAAATAGTGGTACTGGACGACCAGTTGCAGCTTTGTCTTTACCTGAGTTCCATGCCGTGCCAGCGATGTCTAAATGCGCCCATGCTTGACCTTCTTCTACAAAGCGAGACAAGAAGCAAGCAGCAGTGACAGCACCTGCACCTTTACCACCGATGTTTTGCAAATCAGCGATAGGTGATTCAAGCTGCGCTTGATATTCGTCATCTAACGGCATATGCCAAATGAGATCGCCTGATAAGTTACTAGCATTTTCTAAGTCAAACAATACGTCTTCGTCATTACTAAAGACGGCCGAGCGAACACTACCAAGTGCAACCACACAAGCGCCGGTCAAGGTTGCAACATCAATAATTGCTTTTGGCTGATAACGCTGTACGTAGCATAAAGTATCTGCCAATACTAAGCGACCTTCGGCATCAGTATTCAAGATTTCAACCGATAGACCATTCATTGCCTTGACGATATCGCCTGGACGCGTCGCATCACCTGATGGCATGTTTTCAGCACAGGCTAGTGCGCCGACTACATTGATTGGTAGACGCGCTTCACACAATGCTTTGATGGTACCTAATACTGAAGCCGAACCACCCATGTCAAATTTCATCTCATCCATCGCCGCACCTGGCTTGATAGAGATACCACCTGAATCAAAGGTCACGCCTTTGCCGACCAATACGATAGGAGCATCATCATTTATTGCTTGCACATTTGCATCGTTGGTTTTAGCCGCTTTCTTGGTTGGCAGTTTATCAGCCAATGCTTTTAGACCGCCGCTGACTTTAGCACTGCTAGTCGTTGCTTTGGTAGAGCCAGCATCACTACTGAAGTTAGACTTACCGCGGTACTCCATGAGTACGAGCTTGCCTTCTTTGGTAGAGCCTTGCGCGACTGCTAAGAAGCAATGCATACCTAGCTCTGACATTTCATCTTCGCCCAGTACCTTAACGGTTAGTAGGTCAGGATAGGTCGCTGCAAGTTCTTGGGCTTTTTCTGCCATGTAAGCCGGGAAGCAAATGTTACCTGGTTCATTGGCTACATCGCGAGTCAGGCTTTGACCTGCAAATACTGACTGTGCAAATGCTAACGCAGGCTGTAAAGCAGCATCAGCAACTAGGTAGATATCAGTTAATATAGGCGTCGCTTGCTCAGATTTATATTTATCAAAGCGGTAGCTCGCAGCCAACAGATTAAGCGCAAATTGACCGAAGTGATTTTCTTCTAGTGCATCACCCAACGCGACAGTGATAGAAGACACACGCTTTTGCGTGCTGCTATAAATAGTGTTGGCAATTTTTTGCAGGACAGTGTTGTTAAACTTATCCGTATTACCCACACCGACCAATAACAGTTGTACAGGGTTTTGCTTGGTGGTTTTTTTGTCGCCTGCCAATGCGTAGTCAACAACCGTTTCACCAGCCTTACCTTTAAAGTGTGACACGTCAATCAATTGTTCAATACGTGCAGTGTAATCAGTCAGAGCAGATTCAGCCAAGATGTTTTTCTTGTCATCGATTAAAACAACCAGACAAGCTTCATCTTTGCTCTTTGCTTCTTTTTTTAGAATTTTTTGTGTATGAGTCTTTGGTAAGTGCTGAGACAATTTAATATTCATATAGTTATCCTTATTAGAGTTATGAAAATTGCAGGATTTATGTGATTGCTTATACCTGTCAGATTATTAGATTATTAGATTATTAGATTATTAGATTATTAGATTATTAGATTATTAGATTATTTGGTCTATCGAGCAACCACAATAGTGTAGCATATTGCGATGACAGTGCGCAGTTAGCAAGTCTTGGGTAATGAGTTTGAACCATTCTGCTGTACCAATTTACACAATCACTTAATACCATATGAATGGTTTATGGTGAGTGATATTAAGTGAAACATTAAACTAGCCGTTAACCAATTCATCCGTTGTTACCATCGCGGCAAATCTATCTTGTAGTGCTGCCATGGCGGTGTCATGCATGACGTCGGCACTTATCGTTTCTTTTGTGGCGCTAGGTAGGTCACGAGTGGCACAGGCATCATGGCATACAAAGTTTTGAAAACCCAAATCAAATGCGGCGCGGGCGGTTGAGCTGACACACATATGGCTCATAAAGCCAGCAAAGATAATCTGCTTTTTTTGTGCCGCTATAATAAGTGCTTGAAGCTGTGTGTCGTGAAAAGAATTGGGATGCTTTTTGGCAATTACTGTTTCGCCATCATGCGGCTTTAATAGCTCGACAATCTCGATGTTGGATGACAAAGGATCGAAGACATTACCGTTCTCTGGACCGTGATGCATGATATGAAAGACAGGGATATCTTGCTGACGGGCTTTATCCAGCAGTAAGCGCGCATTGGCGATGGCTTTGGTGCCAGCTTGCCCTAATGGCATGGCGCCATCGACATATTCGTTTTGATAATCGATAAGGACGATAGCGCAATTGGACCAATCAAGCGTATCGAATGAGCCACCAGCGAGCTCAAGTAGGGTAGAGGGTATAGATGTGGTTTTATTCATTAGTTGTGTTTCTCCGTATGGCATAAACATATTTTTTGAATATTCAACAGATGTCATTCAGTCTAGCAATTAATCTTAGTCATCCGCGTGACATGATACGAATGACAAACAAACCTTTCTAAAATAAATAAAGCAAAAACGCCAAAACAGAAGCATGGTCAACTTAAACGTTGCTACAAGCCTAACTGTTAATATGACTAATAACGAATATATATTTCATTTACTGCTTTATGGTCTATCATTTATTGAATGGGGATGGGCTGTTAGCAATAGGAATGTAATGTTTCCAAACACATTTCACCGCCATTTTTAGGCAAAACATGCTAGCATTAGCGGTTATCTTTATCGCCAGTATTTATAGGGTGTCACTAACAAGTGACGCTGTTATCTTTATACCTGCTTAAGTCTTTCACTGAGCGGTGCTGTCCCTATAATACTCAATTATCGCGCTTGAATTTGTCAGTACTCTGTCAATAATTGTGTAATTAATGAGTGCGAATACCAACCCTTTTAAGAGTGCCTATTGTGATATTACGCCGCTACATGACCCAACAAGTTGCCTCAACCACTGCTCTGGTATTGGGGTTTTTAGTGGTGATGATGCTCGGTGGTCGTTTGATACGTTACTTTGGCATTGCAGCAGAAGGTAACCTAGATATCAGCTTATTATTTACCATCATTGGTTATAATTTGCCGTATTTCTTAGAGTTGATTCTACCTTTAGCGTTTTTTATCGCGCTAATGCTAGTGTTTGGACGCTTGTACGTCGATCAAGAAATGGCCGTCATCAATGCCAGTGGTGTCTCGCGCGGTAAGCTTGCCCGCTTGATAACACCCCTGATATTGGCGCTGTTCGTCGGTGAAGCCGCGCTCTCAATTGTCGGAAAACCGTGGGGCGTACGCTCTTCCGAGAGTGTTTGGCAGCAGCAAGCGTTGACCAGTGCTTTTGATTTGATACGTCCAAATGAATTTATCAGTAGTGGCAATTATCACTTGTATGTCGGCAGCTTGAGTGATGATAAAAAACAATTACAGAACGTGATATTGATTCAGTCTGAACCTGAAGCAAAGGGTAGTGCGGCTAAAAATGCAGCGGTTGATACCAGTAACAGTATCGATCCAGAAACGGCAGAATCACTAGATATACCAGACCTACCAGCCGCTGTTATTAATTCTAATATTAGCAAAGACACCATCACACTCGCCAATCGTGCTGAGCAAGTAGACACGGGAGATAGCGGCGTGACCCAGTTGGATTTATTCCAAGGTCGCCGTTATGAAGTTGGTGCAGGCAGTCTAAAATACAATCAAGTGGGCTTTGATCGTTATCGCATCACATTGACTGAATCATCCAAAGAAGCGGTAACCGAAGACAATATCGAAACGCAAGAGATAGGCCCATTATGGCAGGCGGCGACTGGTAGCGGGCAAGTGGGCAATACCAATGCACTACGAGCAGCACAAGGTGAGCTTGGGTATCGTTTTGCCTTACCGTGGTTGATGATTATCGCGCCTATGCTGGCCGTACCACTCGCGCAAGTACGTCCGCGTCAAGGTCGCTGGCTACGTCTGTTCCCCTCAATTCTATTATTTGTCAGCTGTGCACTGGGTATTATTTCACTCAAAAATGCAGTGAGTAAAGGCAGTGTGAGTGTATGGGCTAATGCGTGGTTGGTGCTTGGGTTTATGGCACTAGCACTTTATATGAACTGGGGCAGCCGCGTGCAGCATCGATTACGCTTTCGCAAACAAGAGAGTGAGCCATTAACGGTTATTGACAGTCAGAGCAATGGCTCACAAGGAGGGCAACCTTAATGAGCGCTTTATTCTCTAAATCTCAGGATGCTAAGTCTCAAAATACTAAGTCTCCAAACACTGGCTCTCAAAACCCTAAAGCTAAGTTTGCGAAAAGACCTGCCAATCTAAAAGTCCTTAGCCGCTACGTCAAACTCAATGCGTTGCTCGCGATTATCGGCGCAGTTTTAGGTCTGTGGGCTTTGCAGCTGGTATTCTCTTATTTGTCAGAGCTTGATTCACTAGATGACAGTTACACGATGGGTCAGGCGATTAAATATATTTTTTATCGCTCGCCTTACTTCTTAGAGCAGTTTATTCCAACGGGTGCGTTACTTGGGGCCGTAGTAGGCTTGGGCTTACTCGCCAACAAAAGCGAGCTAGTGGTGATGCGCGCGGCTGGGGTGAGTGTGTATCGCATCGTCGGTTGGGTGCTCCAGCCTGCAATGATTTTTGTGTTAATCGCATTGGCGATCAATCAGTTTGTCTTACCTGCTTCTAATCAATTGGCAAAAGAGATTAACGATGCAGATAGCCGTTCGTTGGTCACTTCGGTACGTGGCTATTGGACAGTGCAGCCACGTTTTGCGCGCGCAGAGGATGGCGGCACGACCCCTGATGGTAGCGACGTTCTGTATATTGATTATGCCGATGTGCAAGGTAATATCGGTGAGGTAAAACGCTGGCATTTGGATAATAATGGTAGCTTGCAAACGGCTGTTCATGCTGAAGATGGAAAATATATCGGTCGCGAACCACTGGATACCACTACTGATGAGCCAAGCGAGCAGTATCGTTACGAGTGGCAGCTGAATAATATGACCAAACTGAATATCAGTCAGGGTTTTGATAGCAGTCAAGCCATCTCACCGTCAGATACTTTAAGTCTACCGTTTGCCCCTGAGTCTGTGTATTTGCTCACTCGTAAAGCAGAGGATTTATCTCTGACTCAATTGTATGAACATCGTCAGTTTATGGGCCAACAAGGCACACGCTCCTTAAGTCATGAGCTGGCATTTTGGCAAAAGCTGCTATCGCCGTTGTCTATTCTGTCATTGGTGATCGTTGCCTGCTCATTCGTCTTTGGCTCATTGCGTACACATAGCTTAGGCTTGCGTATCGTAGTGGCGTTATTGTTTGGTTTGCTGTTTAGTTACGTGCAAGATTTGGTTGGTTTTGTCTCGCTCGCGACTGGGTTTTCGCCATTATTGATGGTGCTACTACCGATCATCGCTAGTGCGATATTGGGCGGCTATTTGCTCAAACGGCAGATGTAGCCAGATATCATTTGCCATAAAGAAGCCCGCTAAAACATAGTGTTTTAGCGGGCTTCTTATTTTTATAACTTTCAAAAATTTATACCATTCACAAAAATTAGAGTAGCAAGGAAAAATAGCGCAAGCACTACGCATTGTAGGCTAAGCGATTTTGACACAGCTAATCGTATTTTTGGCGGTTGGTATTAGTCTTTGGTTGCCATGGTAATGGTATATGTTTTACCTTGTTTGACCTTATCGCTATTGCCAAACACTTCGGTAAACGAGCGCTTCACAAACTGGCGCAAACCATTGATAGTCACTACATAAAAACGGCCGCCTTTACGCATGCGTGCATAAGCATCGAGGAAATACAGATAATGCTGCTCTTTACCTACTTTGGCTGGCAAGTTCGACATCACAAGGCTAAAGTCTTTGTCTTTTGCCACATGGTTAAAGCCATTTGATAAATGCACATCGACATTTTTCAGACCGTTTTTCTCACAGTTACGGCGCGCATATTCTACTGCCATAAAGTCTTTATCAATTAACGTATGCAGCCCGTTCGGACATTCACGTGCTGCTGTCATACCAAGTACGCCATAGCCACAACCCAAATCGATCGAATCATCGTCAGCTTCAAAATCAATATAATCAAGCAGCATCAAGCTACCATCATCAAGCTTTTGTGGTGAAAAAATGCCCCACGTGGTCGAAAAATCAAACGGCTTTCCCAGTACATCTTGGCGAAAGTTAATGTCTTCGCGCCAGTGTTGGGCACTTTTTAGTAGGTCAGCAGGTGGTCTATGGCTCATGAGATTCTCAGATAATGGATAAGTAAAAGGCGGTGCGTTGCTCAGTTATACAGCGTGCACATCATACGCGTATTGTAGCGAGAAAAGAGGTAGTTTGCAGCTATGGTTCTTTAGATTTTATACTTTTATAATTTGTATGTTACATTATGGCTGCATATACTCTACTCATTGATAGACTCTTTTAGAACATTATAATCAAATGGAATGTCGCATGAAAAATCTTTTACTTAGTTTGGCGCTCAGTTTAAGTGTTCTATCAGCGACCCCTGTCATTGCTGCCGTACCAGCTTTCTCTGCCAGTAAAATAGCTCAGGTTAAAATCAAAGACTTAAGCTTCAAAGAAGTTATGCGTAAGTTTTATAATGGTCAGATGTTCGATATTCATGTGGATTATATGGAAGATACACCATATATCGGCTTAGGGAAGTATGATGATACTGGCAGAGCAACTATCGCCTTAATGCGCCCTATTATTCAATATAAAAATACAGCAGGTGAAGATCGTTATCTAATTATCATTGAAAAGACTCAGGTTACTGATGGAGAAATTGACTCTTGTCATATCTGTAAGGCAACAGCGGATTTATACGGCTTTAAAAAACTAAATAACGGATTGTTTCAGTTAGTGAGTCAAACACCAAAGAACGTAGAGGAATCGGGTAGCAATGGAAGTACAGGACTTTATGCTGAAGATATTAAAAATGGTTTACAGCCGTTAGGGAAAAACCTAGTAGGAAGTTTATTTACGAATTTTTATATGGGTCAAGGTGCAAGGGATGAATGGTGGAAAGCCTTACACCTATCTGAGAATGATTTTATTAATGTTTATTATGTCGGTGATGCTGGCTCAAGTAATGAGCGTTACGATGAAGACTCGCCTTTGTATTATGGTTATGAAGGGACTTTAAAAGTATTGCCTAACAATACCACTTACTATCCCATTATGTTGACTTACAAAGGTGAAATGCCTACCAATGATGATGAGCGTATTGAGCATGTCAATTACAGTAAGGTTGTAAAGTTCAATCCGATAAAAAAAGCTTATGAATAGATTTAGTAAATGAGCTGAATATTTCCTTAAGAAAAAAATAGTACACAGCCTATATTAGATTTAATTTCACTTAACCTCTAGGATGATGCTCAGCATGCAATTTCTGCAATCTTGCCGTTGCCACGTGGGTATAAATTTGCGTGGTTGATAAATCACTGTGTCCAAGCAATAACTGCACGCTACGTAAGTCTGCGCCATGATTCAGCAAATGTGTGGCAAAAGCGTGGCGAAGGGTATGTGGTGATAACTCTTTATCGATACTGGCGACTTTGGCGTACTTTTTGAGCAAATACCAAAAGTTCTGCCGCGTCATATAGCCACCTTGCGCCGTTAAAAACACCGCTTGGCAATTTCCTGATTTCAAATGCGCAATCAAATCACCACGAGCATGCGTTAGATAATTTTCTAGCGCATCGTTTGCATATTCGCCGAGTGGCACCAATCGTGTTTTATTGCCTTTCCCCGTAATTTGTAGCCAGCCAGAATTTAAATTCACTTGCTCTAGTGAGAGATTAATCAACTCGCTCACTCGTAGACCGCAGGCATATAGCACCTCTAACATGGCTTTATCACGGAGTCCTAGCGCAGTGCTAGTATCAGGCGAGGCAAGTAGATTATCGACATCAGCCTCGGCCAAATCTTTCGGTAGTGGACGACCTAGCTTTGGGCTTTTGATACGCTCGCAAGGATTGTCTTCACGCAGATTACTGGCAATCATCCACAGATAAAACTGACGCAAGCTTGAGAGCATGCGTGCTTGGGTACGTGGGGTTTTGCCTTCTTGAGTGAGAGTTGATAAGCAGTGCAGCACATCATCAGGCTGCCAGCGTGTCAGGGCGATAGGATTGGTCAGCTCGCAGGAGCGCAGGTCGCGGACATACGCATTACGAGTACGCGTCGCTAGACCACGTGCCAGCATGGCTTGACGAAACTCAGTCATATAACTGGGTTCGTCATCTACTGCCAGCGCCTTAGGTTGGCGCTGTTGCACGGCACGATCACGACTCATAACTCAATACTCGATGGTTGACTGTTAGATAAGCGTTAAACACCATAACGAGGTAACTTCAGCACTGCGCGCGACATGTAGCGGGTCGGTATCATCTTGACTGCGACCATGCTTCGGTTTTGTATCGAGACGATATTTTACTGCCAATCCAGCATCGGCAAACAAGTTTAATAATTCATCACGGGTGCGCAGTTGCAGGTGCTCAGCTAAGTCCGACATTATCAACCAAAGCTCTCCATGCTCAGCTAAGTGCTGTTTGGCTCCCTGCAACACCCCACGCAACATCGCGCTATTGGCATCATAGACTGCATATTCGAGCGGTGAGCTTGGCTTAGTAGGTAACCAAGGAGGATTGCAGACAATGAGGTTAGCAAGTGGCGCATCAGTTGGATATAAATCTGCTTGCTGTAACTGTACGTTAGATAACGTCAAACGCGCAAAGTTCTCGCTAGCACAGGCCAAAGAACGCGGATTCAAATCCGTTGCTATCACTTGTGGGATGCCGCGCTGCGCTAAGATAATGGCCAATAAACCCGTGCCAGTACCGATGTCATAGGCGACATCATGAGTCGCTGGTAGCGGTGCATCGAGCAACAGCTGCACATACTCATGACGGGTTGGCGCAAATACACCATAATGCGGGAAAATCGATAACCCTAAGCTGTCTATTGGGACGCCTTTTTCGCGCCATCCTGCCGCGCCAAGTGCGCCTTGCAAGTCACGGAATGACAGCACGCAAGACTCATCCACCGCTTTATCTAACGGGCCAAAAGCTGCTGTGCAGGCCGCACTCACATCAGGGGCGCGGCGTAGTTGGCTTACATAATTGACATCAAGCTCTAACAGTAAACGGCTCAATATGCGTGAGCGCTGAGCTTGCAATTGACGCTGCTGATGAAATAAGTTGGGAATGCCTTTAACCTTTGCTGTGTTAGGTTTATTCGCAGCTTTTTTGATCTTACGTTGTTCAGATCGTTCATTCGTGCGATCTATGCGACGACCAAGTGCTTGTAGCAATTGCCGTGCATTATGGAAGTCACCGCGCCATAGCAGTGATGTGCCTTCGCAAGCCAAACGGTAAGCGTCATCTGCGGTCGTTGTATCATCAACCAATACAACGCGCGCAGGTGGCATATGATTGCTTTCAGACAACCAAAGAGCATTACGTAGAGTTTCGTTTTCTTGCCATTGTACATACTGCTTTTCTGTTTGTAACACGTAGTAGCCTACCTTTTGTGAAAGATATATCTCAAATCAAAGATATCTTTATATTATTAATGTTCTAAAGTTGTTGAACGTTTTTAAGCGCTTTTTTTCTTAACCAAATAGCGATAAAGCGTCACGCTCATAGGTGCAGTATCATCACTATCGACCTTGATTTCATCAGGGTCAGTATCTAAGCTCACGTTCTCAGCCAGCGTCTCTTGAGCCAACAGTTCGTGACCCAAATGACGACAGAAATTAGGAATATCACGAGTGGTAGCAGGATCAGTGGCCAGTATTTCAATCACCTCACCACTGTCTGCTTTGCGAATGACTCGATGTAACATCATCATAGGCTCAGGGCAAATAAGCCCTTGCGTGTCTAGATGATGGCTGATAGAGGTATCTGTTATTGAAGTTGTCATAATTATGCTTAATTAATCTAAGAAATAAGTTTGATAATGGATAGTTTGTTTACGCGTCTGTCAGGAGTCAGGAAGTGCTTTCTGAGTTTTCTACAATATCTGTTTCTAGCGCTTCGTCAGTATCAGGCAAATCAGCCACTTCTAAAAAGTTAAAAAAGCGCTTAAAGCTCACTTTGAATAAAAAGGCCACACCCAGCCAACAGGACAATCCCAGCCATGCCGTGTCAGCGAATAATAATCCACCAATCAATATGATGGTCGATACGCCAATACTCATTGCAATCATTGAGGGTTGGTTCAAACGATAACGATAAACGACTAAGGCGTCATAAAGCGTAATGGGAATCGTGAGCGCAACCAAGGCATAGGGCAGGTTGTAGAACAGTTGGTAAAGTAGCTGATTGCCATGAAAGGCTTTAATACTAGCAATGGTACCAAAGACCATAAACGCAAAGATAGCAGCATAAATGAGATAAATGGCTACTTGGTTTATCCGTTGTGCGCCTTTGATACGAGCAATGGCAAGCGGAGAAAAACCATGTTGCGATTTATTTTGCATGGATTGGTCTGAAACAGTAGTCATAATAATCAGTCATTTATCCGTTTGGATGGTATAGCAGAAATTATTGGCATAGGAGTGGCACGCTAGTTGCTAAGCTAATCTGCTTTGATTGCATCGATGGCAATACTACTATTCGGATCAGCAAAGTACGTCGACATCAGGATACATGCAGAAATATCATCAATAGGGTCACGCTCGTTTTTAATCCAACCGTTGTCCCAAGCGATTTCTCGTGCTGCGACTGAAGTCAGGCGTTCATCACAGAGTGAAACTACTACGGGCAGATGCTGCTCCATAACTCTATGCGCTAGGCGACGAGCAAATTTATGCGCACGCTTAGACAGCATCGAGCTACTACCATCCATATTTAGCGGTAGGCCGACGACCACCTTTGACACGCCCCACACCTTGATAATACCGAGTAAATTATCCCAATCTGGTTGGCCATTATTCATCGCTAAAATATCAAAAGCACGCGCTGTCTCGGTAATAGTATTACCAAGTGCCATGCCCATTTTTTTGACGCCATAGTCTAAGGCTAAGACAAGATGCGGCTTAACGGTCGCTTCAGCAACGCCAGTATCAGTCTCTATTGTATTGGTGCTATCTGTTATAAGAGTGCTATCTACCATAGTAAAGGATGTATCCTGTTTTGATTTTTTATTTTTGTATTCATGGAACATCTGAGGTTAAGCGTGACCGATATCACTGCTTAGGTAATCAAAGTTGATTCCGATTTTATCAGCGGCTATTTGCCAGCGCTCTTCAAATGGCGTATCAAACAATAAGTTTAGATCTGCAGGGCAGACCAACCAATCACCATTATTCAATTCTTGATCCAGTTGTTTTTTGCCCCAGCTGGCATGGCCCAAGCACAGTTGATAGTGACCAACACCTTGACCTGCGGCGATACGCTTGAGGATATCTTGACTGGTCGTGATGCAGACATTTTCTGATATCGCAAAAGACGATGCCCAATCTGGTTGGCCAGTATGCAGTACAAAGCCAACCTCAGGATACATAGGGCCGCCTTCTAATGCCAAATCTTCCATCACCTGCGGATCAGTCACCTCAATATCTAAATCTTCTAGCAGCTTACCCACATGTGATTGCTCTAATGGACGATTGATGACCAAGCCGAGTGCACCATGCTTATCATGACGGCAGATATAGATTAGCGCCTGCTCAAACCTTGGGTCTGACAGCTCTGGCGCCGCGATTAAGAAATGATGAGTCAAATTGGTTTTAGACATAGAGACAAGCAAAACCTAATAATAAAGGTGAAAGACCACTATATGGCGATAGTGAGTAAAAAATCAACTAAAGCAAATATTTAGCCGTGATGTGGGGCTGATGATAAATGCAGGATGTCTATTTAACATCCGTCAATAAACTACGAGCATGATCACGGGTAACGTCAGTAATGATTACACCACCGGACATACGTGCCAGCTCATCGATCTGTGCACTATCGGTCAATATCAATAGCTCACTCTCAGTCTGCTCCTGATGATGCTTCTGTACCAAGATATGCTGATGTGCTTGCGCTGCTACTTGTGCTTGGTGCGTAATGGCCAATAGTTGCTGCGTACGGCCAAGCTCACGCAACAGCTCCCCGACAACTTGTGCTGTGCCACCACTGATACCGACATCGACTTCATCAAATACGAGCATTGGCTTGGCAGCATTGTTGTCTGCATTGGTGGCTTGCAGTACTTGCATGACCAATGCCATTCTTGACAGCTCACCACCTGAGGCAATCTTGTGCAGTGGCTGCATCGGCATACCAACATTGGCGCTAAATAACAGATCAATATCAAAACAACCTTGCGCACTATATTGGCTAGGATCTACTTTTTTGGTAAAGACAAACTCACAGCGGGCATTGGGTAGGGCAAGTGGTTGTAATTGCTTAATCAGCTGTTTACTGACAATTGGTGCAGCTTTAGTGCGTTCTTTATTTAATTGGGTGGCTAGTGTCAGGTATTCTTGCCAAGCTTGTTCAATTTGAGCCGCCATCGCATCGCTACTGGGCTCATTTTCTAATTGCTCTAATTGTGTCTCCCAACCTTTTGCTTCCTCGATTAAGTCACTGGCTGGCAAGCTGTGCTTTCGTGATAAACGATGCCCCAAGCTGATAAGACTGTCTAGTGTTTGCAAGCGCTCAGGATCAGGCAGTTGTTGCTCGGCATAATCTGATAATAGGCCAGTTACTTCAGTGATTTGCTGCTGCGCTAAATGTAGCTGCTCAGACGCTTGCTCAAAGGTTTGGCTGACACTCATTTGATTGTCACAGAGCTTGATGGCCTGTCCTAATAAGGTCATAACATCTGGCTCATCCGTATCATTATCGAGCAAATGTAAGCCGTGGCTGGCCTCTTGCATCAGTGCTTCTATATTAGACAACTCTTCATGCTCTGCTTCGACCTCTGCATAATCAACGGCTAATAATGGCGCAATGTCTGCTAGTTGGCTTTGCAACAATTGAATACGGTCTTGACGCTGGGCTTCACGACTGGCGATATCATCGGCGCGGCGTTTGAGCTGCTGATAGGTTTGATAGCTACTAGCCGTTTGTAAGGCTAGGGGTGTGATTTGCTCCATCTCGTCCAACCATTTCACCACAAATTGTGGTTTAAGCAATGCTTGTTGAGCATGTTGGCTATGGATATTGACCAATAATGTACCGAGGCTTTTCAGCTCAGCCAAACTCACTGGCACACCATTTAACCATGCCTTTGAGCGGCCGTTATTACTAAGTTGGCGGCGAATTAATACTTCCGGCTCTTCTAGAGCTCTATCATTTCTAGCGAACCAGTCAGCAATGACATGGTTGTCTTCTACATCAAACTGCGCATAAATATCTGCATGTGCAGCACCATGTCTGACCATGGCACTGTCTGCACGCTCACCCGCACACAGTGATAACGCATCAAGTAATAGCGATTTGCCAGCTCCCGTTTCGCCAGTGATGACATTGAAGCCTTCAGCCACACTCAGCTCATGCTGAGCGATCAACGCAAACTGATGTAAAGTTAATGATACTAGCATCAACGCCTCTCATGATAGACAATGAGCTTCACTTATAAAACAGTAAAGCCATATCTAAAATAGAATAAATAAGTGAAATCGTTCAGGTACTAATACTAGCTATATAACGATAATTAGCAAATATTATGGTGTTAAATGTGGTCAAATACAAATTTTAATAGCAGTGAATACAATAAATTGAGGAAAAAATATTATCACAAAATTTGCAATAGCTAATGGTTCATTGCTGTCATTTGCTGCTTAATATTAGTCATGAATTGAATAAGTTAATCAAATTTCAGTGAGATATTAGAATCAAATATTCAGCCGCAAAGACATTCTAGAATGGGCATTAGATAAAATTTTCCTAACCGCTTTAACAAACTTTATAGATATAATGTGGTAGCATAATCTAACATAATGATAAACTCTTACTGGCTAGCTTTTATGCCTCATGTTACATGACAACGAGTCACAATACTTTCAAATTAAGCAGGTATAGTGCTAAAGGTAAGAATCTCAACTATGAGTCTATATCGTCTTTGTAAAGCCTGCGCCCACAGCTAGAGCACAGGTTCTAGAACAATAGAAAACACAAATTAGAATCTATATTTTCTAAAATATACACTTTCACGGTACTCTACCCAGTTACTTATTTTTTAGTTTTGCAATAATTATTTGATAAGGAAGCCACTATGACAGCGGCGCAATTTACTAATGTAACAGTCAATGCTCAAGCAACGATATCTTATGATGGTCGTTGTTCTAGTCACACTATTATGTTCGAAGATGGTCGACATAAGACATTGGGCGTTATTCTGCCTTGTGATAACTTGGTTGAGCACTATCACTTTAGCACCAATACCTCTGAGCGTATCGAAATCATCGGCGGTGAGTGTGAAGTCAAAACGAATGGTGAAGAAGAGTTCAGTTACTACCGTGCAGGTCAGTCATTCGTGGTTGAAGGCAATAGTGGTTTTAACTTACGTACCGAAGAAATTGTACAATATGTTTGTCACCTAGAGGGCTAATTTGATTGGCAGGTCTTTATCAAAACCAGCCGGTTGAAATCATAGTTTAGTGGCTTACCATTTATCATGCCAAGCACTTCTCATTCAAAAGAAATAAACAATACTGAATTGGCATTGTTTATTTCTTTTTCAATTGTCACACCCTTTTATTCACAATGACTTGCTACAATCACCTCTCTATTCTTTTTCTGTTTTATCGCATTAGGCGTTCACCACCTTACAAACAATCACTTCATAACTAGTAGGCCTACTATGGCAAAACCTATTTACTTCTATGGTATTCATGCAATTGATGCCTTACTCGAACATCGTCCTCTTGATGGGCTTAGCTTATTTGTACAGCAAGGCCGAGAGACTGATAGCCACGTACAAGCGATTATGGCACAGGCAAGCGCAAATGGTATCAGTATCCAGCCAACACAAAAAGACAATCTCACACAATTATGTGGTAGCCCGCAACATCAAGGTGTCGTGCTAAATGCTCGTCCACTAGGCTTCGCTAACGAAGGGTTGCTCGATACTATCGTTGGACGTGATCAGTGTTTGCTATTAGTCTTAGACCAAATTACCGATGCGCATAATTTTGGCGCTTGCTTGCGTACTGCTGTAGCAATGGGCGTGGATGCTGTGGTTTGTCCAAAGCATCATGCGGCAAGCCTAACACCAACGGTTGCCAAAGTATCTGTTGGCGCAGCTGAGATGATGCCGATTATCAGTGTTACCAATCTGGCTCGTACACTGTCACAGATAAAGAGTGCAGGCGTATTTGTTTTTGGGACCGCGCTCAATTCTGATGCCAAGCCGATACATGCTGCTGACTTAACAGGTAAGACAGCTATTATCATGGGTTCAGAAGGGGAAGGGATGCGTCGTCTGACTATGGAGAGCTGCGATGAGCTGGTTTATATTCCAATGTCAGGAAATGAGTATGGCAACCTACAGAGTTTAAATGTGAGTGTTGCCACGGGTATGGCATTATACGAAGTTAATCGGCAGCGAACTTTAGCTGCTGGGCCAGTATAAGATATTCTTGATGTAGTGGTTCTAATTGTGAGTATAGATCTGTAAGATTACTTTCATTTAGCACCACATCATCAGCATGGCGATTGCGCTCTTCGCGGCTTAGTTGATTGAGCATGATGGCTTTAATCTTTTGCACGCTTTGCTCGTCACGCTGACTGGCACGTGCAAGCTGCGTGTCTTCAGTGGCATCCATTACTAGAATACGTTGGCATAGATTCGCCAGTCCTGCTTCTGCAGCTTCGATGAGTAGTGGTGCTGACAACACTATATAAGGTGTGGTACTAGCCGCTAACTGAGCTTTTGCTGTCTCGCGTATCGCAGGATGAGTGATTGCTTCTAACTCAATTAATGCATCAGGGTGTGTGAATACGTGCGTTCTTACGGCCGCTCGATCCATGGAACCATCACCATTCAATACCCAATCACCAAATTTCTTCTGAATTTTTCGCAAGGTCGAACTGCCTTTAGCGACGATTTCATGGGCAATGACATCGGCATCAATAATATCAATACCTTGCTCAGCGAACCAAGCACTAGCAGCAGATTTTCCACTGCCGATACCACCTGTCAAACCGACTACTAGGGTCTTACTTTTAGTTTGCAGACTTTGCGATTGATGCGAGTAGTGTGAAGAATTGATTGTGTATTTTGACATAATGATGACTTATCTGATTGGTATGATAATAGTAGCAGTTGCCAATTGAAAAATATAGCTTTCAAGTAGGACCGTTAAAGATTGATAGTTTGCTGTCCTAACCTGTTTTTATTGTCACAAACTATTAAGGATACATACCGAGATACCAGCTGACAATCTCTGAGCCATATAGTAAAGCAACGATACCTGCAATAGCGATGTAAGGACCAAAGGCGAACGGTTTACTCTCACCTTGCTTTCTCATTAGGATAATTCCGACAATTGACCCTAGCAATGAAGATAATAAAATAATCAATGGCAACATCATAGGCCCGAGCCAAGCCCCTAATACTGCTAAAAGCTTAAAGTCTCCTTGTCCCATACCATGTTTTTTAGTGATAAGAAAAAACACCTTAACCACTACCCACAATGATAAAAAGCCAAGTAATAATCCCCAAATCGATTGAGTTGGTGAGACAAACCAGCCTTGTGAGTTCACGGCCAATCCTAAACCAGCTAGAGGAAAGGTTAGGCGATCTGGTAGTAGCTGAGTATCAAAATCGATTCCTGTTAAAGCAATGAGTGTCCACACTAAAAGTAACGCTGACAATCCAGCCGCACTGACCCCAAACTGATAAATCACTAATACTGACAGTAATGCAGTAACCAGCTCAACGATAGGATAACGCAAACCGATAGAGGCTTTGCAATCTGAGCATCGTCCGCGTAGTACCAACCAACTAACTAAAGGTATATTTTCATACCACTTAATTTTATGGCTACAATGAGGGCAGCGTGAGGCAGGACGACTCAACGTAATAGGTTGGTCAGCGGCTACGATATTTGTTAGAGGTATAGTATGCTCATGCGGCAAGTCTACTTGCTCGGACATAAACTGGCTGCATTCTTGTCGCCAACCATAAAGCATCATTAGCGGAATACGGTGAATCACCACATTCAAAAAGCTGCCAACACAAAGACCTAATAGACCAAATAGGACTAAAGCCATAGCCATATTATCTTGCAGTAGCTGTATAAATTGCATGAAATAGCAGTCCTTTAATTCGCTTTTAACCTACCACTGCACCTAATTGGAAGATAGGCAAATACATTGCAATTACCAAGCCACCAATCAATATCCCTAATACAGACATGATTAGGGGCTCCATTAAACTGGTTAATCCATCAACTGCATTATCAACTTCGTTTTCGTAATAGACGGCCACTTTGTCGAGCATTTCCTCTAAGCTTCCAGATTCTTCACCGATACCGACCATTTGAATAGCTAAACTTGGAAAAAGATTAGTTGAGCGTATCGAAAATTGTAATTGTTGACCAGTGGATACGTCATTTTTAATTTGTTGAGTCGCATTGTAGAATACAACGTTATTGGTGGCACCAGCAGTAGAGTCTAGAGCATCAATAAGCGGGACACCGGCGGCAAAGGTAGTAGACAAGGTACGTGAAAAACGCGCAATAATTGCCTGATAAGCGATATTGCCAAATATTGGTGCCTTAAGTACTGCGCGGTCTAAAAAATCTCGAAATTTCTTAGAGCGTTTTTTGGCTTCTGAGAAACTAATGATTGTGCCACCAATCATGATGATTAAAGCGAACCACCATGCTTGCATCCACTCAGACATGGCAACCACCATTTGTGTAAATGCAGGCAACTCTGCACCAAAAGATTCAAACAATCCAGAAAATACGGGTACTACTTTAACTAGCAAGATAACAGTAACAATAATAGCAACCACAATAACTGCAATCGGATATTTCATGGCTTTTTTGATTTTAGCCTTGAGTAATTCACTTTTCTCCTTGTAGGTCGCAACCCGTTCAAGCATGGTTTCAAGGGAACCTGACTGTTCACCAGAGTCGATAAGAGAGCAAAAAAGATCATCAAAATAGCGCGGATGGTTACGCAGTGCAGAGGCAAAAGTACTACCCGCCTCGATATCAGATTTTATTTGTAATACCAAGTCTTTCATACTGGGATTATCGAGTGAGTCAGCGACAATCTCAAAAGATTGTGTCAGCGGTACACCTGCTTTCATCATTGTTGCTAACTGTCTAGCAAAAATGGCAATATCGATAGGTTTAATAGACTTTTTGAATGTATATAGAGGTTTAGGCTTTTTCTTGATGCCTTTAACAGAGATACCTTGTTTACGCAGAGTTGCTTTCGCAAGCTCCAAACTACGGCTAGTCGTTTCCCCTTTTACTTTCTGTCCGCGTCGGTTAACCCCGTCATAGACAAAGTCTAACAGCATGTCGGTCTTCGCTTTTGCCATGATACTACCCTCAAATATTGTCTAATATAGATATTGCAAAGATGTATAACGATGCCTGACTCATTACTTAAAAGTGGCATACTTTATTTTAACGCAAAAAACCAGTATATATCTGTTTTACATTTAAGTATATCTGGTAGGTGGTATTGCTAGTTTCTAAAAGTTTGGCTGATGAAGCAAAGCTTATGCAAACAACGACACTATTTATGAGCTAGGAATAGCTACTCTGAGGTAACACGCATCATTTCTTGAATACTGGTTACGCCTTGTAGTACTTTCAAAATACCAGAGCGGCGCAGATCTCGAAAACCATTTTTAAGAGCTGCATCTTTTATGTCTATGGCATTACCATCTTCCATGATAATTCGTGAAATATCTGGACTAACTTTCATTACCTCATAAATACCCACCCGGCCTTTATAACCTTCACGGCATTCATTACAGCCAACGGGCTCATAAATGATGCTATCCGGATTGTCTAAATCTGTATCAGTAAAACCGAGCTCGAGCAGGCTCTGCCGCGGAATATTGATAGGTTTTTTACAGTTTTTACATAAGCGGCGTGCCAATCGCTGGGCAATAACTAAATTGACTGACGTCGCGATATTAAATGAAGCCACACCCATGTTACGCAAACGAGTCAATGTCTCCGGCGCTGAATTAGTATGCAAAGTCGAGAGTACCATGTGCCCCGTTTGAGCTGCTTTTATCGCAATCTCAGCCGTTTCAAGGTCACGAATCTCACCAACCATCACAATATCCGGATCTTGGCGTAAAAAAGATTTAAGCGCATTGGCAAAGGTTAAGCCTACTTTAGGATTAACGTTGACCTGATTGATACCTTCTAGGTTAATCTCGACTGGGTCTTCGGCGGTGGAGATATTGGTCGCCCCAGTATTTAAAATATTAATGCCTGTATAGAGTGAGACCGTTTTACCAGAGCCAGTCGGCCCCGTGATAAGTAGCATGCCTTGTGGTTTGTTAAGCGCTTCCAAGAACATCTCTTTTTGGTCGGGCTCATAACCTAAAGCTTCAATACCGAGCATGGCAGATGAAGGATCTAAGATACGTAAGACAATTTTTTCGCCAAATAAGGTCGGTAAAGAGTTCACTCGGAAATCAATGGCCTTGTTTTTAGATAGTTTCAGTTTAATACGTCCGTCTTGCGGTACACGTCGCTCTGAGATGTCCATTTGCGACATCACCTTTAAGCGCGCTGCAATCTTACCTGCCAGCTGCACGGGAGGGTTAGCCATGCTTTGCATCACACCATCGACACGAAATCGCACACGATATGTCTTTTCATATGGCTCAAAATGTAAGTCGGAGGCACCCATACGAATCGCGTCAACTAGCATTTTATTGACAAACTTTACAACAGGCGCTTCATCCACACTATCAGTAAGCTTGGTTTCTCCTTCACTGTCGTCATCTTCACCATCGTCAAATCCAACGTTCAAATCACTGTCATTGAAGCTATCAAAACTTTGCATGGTATCAGCGAAAAGGCTTTCAATACGCTTTTTTAGCTTATCTTCTTCAACGACGATAGTTTCAATAGACAGCCGTGAGTTAAAGGCAATGGCATCGATAGCATCAACTCGAGTGGGATCACTCAACGCGACAAATAATCGTTGACCTCGTTTAAATAATGGCAGCGCATTAAATTTACGAACGATTTTTTCGTCTACTAAATCTTTTGGAACGACATCATTGCTTAAGGCATCAAGGTCGAAGAGAGGGTCGCCAAATGCCTGTGACAGCATCTTAGCAAGATGATAAGCATCGGCGAGTTTGTGGTCTACTAAATAAGATACGAGTCCTATTTGTTGCTGTTGCGACTCAGACTGTGCCGTTTTCATGTTTGCTTCGCTAACAATACCTTCGCTGATTAGCTGATGTGCTAAACCACCATACTTATTAGATGTGATAGACATTACGACCTCTCCTTGATACCAAGTATTCTGTATATTTGCCTGAAATTTAGATACTATTTATAGTCTTTGACAGACACATTTTATCAGTCATCATTGCCCCTTGGACTGTTGCTAATGAAAATTGATGAAAAGGTGTTTTTGTAAGAGGTTCAATAGATAGTTGTTATTAATAGTATATGCCATCATCGGCTTAATACATCAGATGACTAATCATAGTCTTTTATATGTAGATGCAATAGTATAGAACTTTACTTTAGTTTAAAAACTTTATATAGACTATTAAGCGACTAGCCCGTAAAAAACATCATTTATAATAGTGTCATTTTAGTATTTGTCTTAACAGGCTGTTTCTTTGCGGATAGCAGCATACTATAGCACTTGGGAATTATTTGTTATACTGGCGCGCATATTAGCCGAATTGGCAGGAATACATGAGACAGGGTAGATGAGTATGAAAGCTTGGGTAATAGGTAATTGGAAACAGAATCCAGCCGCGAGTCAAGACGTCGATACGTTGTTAGAAAGCTTATTGACAGCAATAGATGATGGAGCAAAGGCTAGTACTGAGCTTTCAAATAGTCATTGCAACTTAATGGTGGCACCAAGCTGTATTCACTTAGCAGCTGTCAGTACTCGTTTAAAAGGTACGCCTATATTGTGTGCTGCACAAAACATTAGTGCTCATAGTGCGAGTACAGGTGCATATACAGGCGATTGCTCTGCGCAGCAAGTGGCTGACACGGGTGCAATGTGGACGTTATTGGGTCATTCTGAGCGTCGCCAGTATCATCAAGAGTCTAATGAGTGCTTATTGCAAAAAATGACTCATGCATTAGCGCAAGAATTAGGTGTGGTACTTTGTATCGGTGAAACCCAAACGCAATATGATGCAAATCAAACACTAGAAGTAATCGATGGCCAGTTATCCGTCATCAAGGACTTATTGGTTCAACAACCAGATATAGCTGCTTCATTATCTGATCGTCTGATCATTGCTTACGAGCCTGTCTGGGCAATTGGTACGGGTAAAGTACCGACCGTGACGGAGGTCAGTAAAACCCATCAGCATATAAAGCAGACAGTGGCAGGTTTTGCGGATAGTTTGAATGAAATGACTGTTTTATATGGCGGTAGTGTCAATGCCGATAATGCGGATAGCTTTGCTGCCGACTCTATGATTAATGGTGCATTGGTTGGCGGTGCTTCATTAAAGGCAGAGAGTTTTTTGGCGATTGCTAATGCATTTAGTCGTGCTAGCACTTAGACCTTAATGTAGCACTTAGAGATAAAGTTCACTATCTGTATGTAAAGTGTCTTTATCAGTTGGCAAAAGTAGGTTTAACAGTGCCCTTGCAATCGTGTACAATGCGCCTTATTTATATAATCGATTTGGCGTGATTATACGTCCTACTAAACTTAAGATTTATTTTCCGTTATCAGTCGTCATTATGCGGCAAAAGAGGCCACCATGTTTACGTTTATATTAGCCCTGCACATTATTGTGGCGATCGCCATGATCGGCTTGATTTTGATACAGCATGGTAAAGGGGCAGACGCTGGAGCTTCTTTTGGTGCTGGCTCGTCAGGTACCGTATTTGGTGCAGCGGGCACTGCTAACTTTTTGACGCGCGCTACCGCAGTGTTGACGGTGATATTTTTTATTACTAGTATGACGCTTGCTGTTCATGCACGTAAGCAAGCCGAAGATCAGTTTCGTCTAGATGCGCCCGTTTCAGTACCACAAACACCGCGTCCTTTGACTCAAGATCCTCAGTAAGTATCTTTTAAACATGCAGCCCTTGCTATTTTGATGCGTTAGATTTACAATGCGTTTCTGTTTTCAGAAGTACCACTCTATGGATGCCTACCTTAAGCATCTTTTATAGTAGACTGGATATGATGGAACAGAGTAGTAAAATGCGATTGTGGTGGAATGGTAGACACGCCATCTTGAGGGGGTGGTGGCGCAAGCTGTGGGGGTTCAAGTCCCCCCAATCGCACCAAGTTTTATTACGCAGCACAGCGTAAGGTTATGTTTTATAGTTATCAATTATTTTATTTGAAATTAGTTTAAAATAAACGTTGACACTTCTATCAAACCTACCTATAATGTGCGTTCTAGATTGATGCGGGGTGGAGCAGTCTGGTAGCTCGTCGGGCTCATAACCCGAAGGTCGTTGGTTCAAATCCAGCCCCCGCTACCACTTTTTATACTGATGTTTTGTACACTAAATTTGTCAGTAGCGATTAGCCCACCATTATGCTTGTGGGTTTTTTTGTATCTGGCTGTCAGCATTATCGCGGTCTTTATCCTACTTATGTTAAGCTCTAGCTCTATAGAGTACGATAACATCTACTGTAGCTTGTCGTGACTCACCGTTATTAGAGTGATGCTCCTTAAGCACACTATCTTTATACTCCTCACTCTTTTATCGATAGTATTGCTTTATGAATAATAAAAGCATTGTCTGGCTGAGCTTGATGTTTTTTATGCTCATCCCTATATAAAGGCATAGCGCATAAACAATATGCTTGTGATTTAAAACAATATTATGACCGTGTTTCCTACTATATAAGTGCATACTACTAATAAGTAAGAGATGAATGAAAAATTCAATACGGTTTACTAAGTATGATAGATACGCGAATAGGAAAAGATAAATAGATTATGAAGCTTTCGACCAAAGTTACAGAACTGACCAACATTATTGCCCCTGCCGTCGCTGCTTGCGATGTGGCACTATGGGGTATCGAGTTTGCACCACAAGGCAACCGTTCATTGTTACGTATTTATATTGAGGCATTGCCAGAAGAGCAAGCCCAAGATAAGCAAGTAACGATTGAAAACTGTGCTGCAGTGAATCATCAGGTAAGCGGTATTCTTGAGGTTCATGACCCGATTGCCGGTGAGTTTATCTTAGAAGTCTCTTCACCAGGTTTTGATCGCGCATTCTTCTCAGATGAGCAGATGCATGGTTATGTTGGTCAAACCGTCAGCTTGCGTTTGATACAAGCGATTGGTGAAGGTGATCAAAAGCGTCGTAAAGCGACAGGTACTTTAGACAGTATCGACGCAACTTCGCTAAAATTGACATCAAGTGATGGTCAGCAGTTTGAGATTGCACTGAGTAATATAGATAAAGCCAATTTGATTTACGAAGACGCTTAATCAGCTAGAGTGTTCATCTTATGAATGTATCTAGTTTGATCTAATGAGCAGCTTATTATAAATCAAGATTTGAATCTCCAAATAGCCTTATAGCTAATGGTGAAAATATAATATCAGTACATAAATTATAAAATTTAAGTCAATTAAAAAATGATAGGACAGGTATAGCATGAGTCGTGAAATCTTAACGGTAGTAGAAACTGTCAGTAATGAAAAGGGCTTAAATCCTGAAGATATCTTTGAAGCGATTGAAGACGCTTTAGTGGTATCTACCAAGAAAAAAGTATACACCGAACAGCCAGAAGTGGAGGTACGGGTTGCCATCGATCGTGCAACGGGCGATTATGATACTTATCGTTATTGGACAGTGGTTGCAGATGAAGACCATGAAATGCCTGCATGTCAGCTAGCCATTACCGATCTTGATCAAGAAGAATGGTCAATCGGCGATATAAAAGAAGAGCAGATTGAATCGATTGAATTCGGTCGTATCGCCGCCACGCAAGCCAAACAGGTTATTATCCAAAAAATCCGTGAAGCTGAGCGCGCGCTAGTCGCTGATGCTTTTGAGCCACGTATTGGTGAAATGATGTATGGCGAAGTCAAAAAACAGACTCGCGATGGTTATATCATCGATTTGGGCGACAATGCCGAAGGTTACTTGTCACGCGATCAAATGTTGCCACGTGAGCAGCTACGTGCCAAATCACGTATCAATGCAATTTTATATCATGTAAACCGTGAAAACCGCGGTGCACAGTTATTACTCTCTCGTACTCATCCTGAAATGCTTTCAGCATTGATGCAAAAAGAAGTACCTGAGATTGCTGAACAAATTATTGAAATTCGCAACGTCGCGCGTTTGCCAGGTACTCGTGCTAAAATAGCAGTGAAGACCAATGATCATCGTATCGACCCTGTAGGTGCTTGTATCGGTATGCGTGGTACGCGTATCCAAGCAGTACAGCAAGAGCTTGATGGTGAGCGTATTGATGTGGTGGTTTGGTCAGATGATCCTGCCCAATTTATCATTAGCTCTTTAGAGCCAGCTGACGTTAGTAGCATTATTTTAGATGAAGATACTCAGACTGCTGATATTATCTTTAGCACCAACGATCAGTTAGCACGTGCTATTGGATCGCAAGGCCAAAACGTACGTTTGGCATCTGAATTGACGGGCTATAAGCTTAATATGATGCTAGAAGAAGAGTATCAGCAGCGTCAACAAAACGAATCTAAAGCGTTTATCGAATTATTCTATGAACGCCTAGAAGTGGATAAAGATTTAGCCCAAGCGCTTGTCGATATCGGCTTTACCAGTATTGAAGAAGTGGCTTACGTACCAGTTGAAACCTTTTATGATATCGAAGGTCTAGACGATGACGCGATTGAGATGATTCAAGAGCGTGCTAAAGAAGTGGTCATTGCTGATGAACTGGTCAAACAACAGAACATGAAAGAGCCAAGTCAAGAGCTACAAGAGCTTGAAGGTATGACAGTTAGTTGGGCTTATAAAATGGCACAACAAGACATCATCACCGTTGATGATTTGGCAGAACAAGCAGTCTTCGATCTCGAAGATATCGAAGGTTTAGACTCTGAAACCGCAGGAAAACTCATCATGAAAGCTCGGGAATCTTGGTTCAATGAATAAGCGGTAACTGCATATCGCTGTCTTTTGGTGATATGCTATCGATAATAAAGTGCTGGTATGAATGCAACACAAATACCAGCCTTACCCCAATCATTTGTAGCCAACAACTGAATTGAACATATAGCAAATAATAGACAGTAGGTGATAATAAATGGCAGATAAGACCGTCAAAGAACTGGCAGATATGGTAGGCAAAACTGCAAGTGCTGTAAAACAGCAATTAGTAGATGCTGGACTACCTGCTCGTGCAGAGGATGACCTAGTCTCAGAAGTTGAGCAAGAGAAGTTGGTGACGTATTTAAAGCAAAGTCACGGTCAGCAAGAGAAGCGTCGTATTAGTCTCAAGTCTAAAACGACTAGCACCGCGCGTGTGACTGGCTCTTCAGGTAAATCTAAGAGCGTCAATGTTGAAGTGCGTAAAAAGAAAGTATTCGAAAAGCCTGATCCAGAAAAAATGGCTGAAGAATTGGCTGCGCGTGAGCAAGCGATGATTGAGTCGCAAGAACGTGCTGCTAAGGACGCTGAAGAGCGTGCTGCTACTAAGAAAAAATCTGAAGAACGTCAAGCAGCAACCTTAGCTGCGATGCGTGCAAGCTTAGGTTCTAGCAAAAAATCTGATGACAAGAACGACGATATTTCAACGTCAGTTGTTGTGAAAAAAGGTGGAAAAACGACTGTTGAAGTCAAGCCTAAAGAACAACCGAAGAAAAAAGTCGCTGCTACGAAACCAAAAGTTGAAACAGCAGTAGAGCGTAAAGCTCGTGAAGCACGTGAAAAAGAAGAAGCACGTTTACGTGAAATCGAAACAGAAACACGTCGTGTTCAAGCTGAAGAAGCGCAAAAGCGCACACTTGAGCAAATGCGTAAAATGGCTGGTAAATATACGGATCAGCCTGCTGCTGAAGTTCGTAAAGATGAGCCATTGGCTGAAGGTCTAGTCGGTGACGCATTAGAAGAGTCATTTGAAAAAGAACGTCGCGAAATCAAGCGCGGTGCAAGCAGCACTGGTGCTCGTGGTCGTCGTCGTAAAAATCAAGATGAGCGTGAGATCAAAAACCGTAAAAACGGTTTGCGCTCAACGCAAGCATCACAGCATAAATTTGAAAAACCTGTTGAAAAAATCGTTTATGACGTTGAGATCAGTGAGCAAATTACAGTAGCTGATCTTGCTCAACGTATGGCGGTTAAAGCTCGCGAAGTGACCAAACTGCTTATGAAAATGGGTGAGATGGCTCGTGAGTCAGACACTATTGATCAAGCGACAGCAAGTTTACTTGTTGAAGAAATGGGTCACAACCCAGTTCCAGTCAGTGATACTAAAGTTGAAGATGACTTACAGTATGCGGTTGATGAGCGTAGTAGCAACGTGCAAACGCGTCCACCAGTTGTAACCATCATGGGTCACGTCGACCATGGTAAGACGTCACTACTAGATAAAATTCGTGAAACGAAAGTTGCGAATGGTGAAGCTGGCGGTATTACACAGCATATCGGTGCTTACCATGTAAAAACCGAGCGCGGTGTTATTACTTTCCTTGACACACCAGGTCACGCAGCCTTTAGTGCAATGCGTTCACGTGGTGCTCAAGCGACTGATATTGTTGTACTTGTCGTTGCAGCTGACGATGGTATGATGCCACAAACGGCAGAAGCCATTGATCATGCACGTGCTGCTGGTACGCCGATTATTGTTGCTATCAACAAAATGGATAAGCCAGGCGCTGATCCTGACCGCGTTCTTAATGAATTGACGACGAAAGAAGTCGTATCAGAAGAATGGGGTGGTGATACACCAATGGCACGTATCTCAGCCAAAACAGGCGAAGGTATCGACAACTTGCTAGAGTTTATTAGCTTACAAGCTGAGCTAATGGAACTAGAAGCCCCTGTAGATGGCGCTGCACAGGGTGTCGTTATTGAATCAAGACTTGAAAAAGGTCGTGGTCCTGTTGTTAGTGTCCTAGTTAAAAAAGGTACATTGAAGCAAGGCGACTTGGTTCTAGCTGGTGAGCATTATGGTAAAGTCCGTGCGCTAACAGATGAGCATGGTCAACGTATCCAATCAGCTGGTCCTTCTATCCCTGTAGAGATTTTAGGTCTGCCTGAAACGCCAGCCGCTGGTAGTGAATTCTTAGTCGTCACTGATGAGAAAAAAGCTCGTGAAGTTGCTGACTTTAGAACCAACCGTGAGCGTGAACGTCAACTTGAACGTCAAAACGCCATGCGTCTTGAAAGTATGTTCGATCAGATGGAACAAGGCGATGTGTCATTCTTGAATATCGTATTGAAAACGGATGTTCGTGGTTCACTTGAAGCATTGCTTTCTGCACTAAATGAGTTGTCAACTGACGAAGTTAAAGTCAGAGTGATTAGCTCAGGCGTTGGTCCTATCTCTGAGTCTGACGTAACACTTGCAGAGTCTAGCGAAGCAGTATTACTAGGTTTCAACGTTCGTGCGGATGCTACTGCACGTCGTAAATCAGATTCTGCCAACATGGATATTCGCTACTATAGTGTCATCTATGGCTTGATCGACGATGTAAAATCAGCAATGAGTGGTATGTTGGCTCCTGAACATCGTGAGAAAATCCTTGGTGTTGCAGATGTTCGCGAAGTATTCCGCTCTAGTAAGTTCGGTGCAGCTGCTGGTTGTATGGTCGTTGAAGGTACAATCTATCGCAACAAGCCTATCCGCGTATTGCGCGCTGACCAAGTTATCTTTACTGGTCAATTGCAATCATTGCGTCGTTACAAAGAAGACGTCAATGAAGTACGTACTGGTATGGAATGTGGCCTAGCGGTACGTGGTTACGATGTCGAAGCTGGTGATAAGATCGAAGTCTTCGAAATCCAAGAGTTCGCACGTACTATCTAAAGTCGCTGTTCGATATAAAGGTCTCTAATAATGCAATACGCTTAATCCGCTGAGCATATTAGTATACCTTTCATATCTAGCTGTACTTAGGCCTAACAGGTACATCCTGCTAGGCCTTTTTTAACAAATATCAGCCCTTAAATGTATTAATAAGCAAATGGGCTAATCAATGAAAATAAGCCCTACCAAATTAAGGTAATAAAATGAACCAACGTTTACAACGCTTATCCGATCAAATTCAGCGTGAGCTTGCTGTTCTTATTCGTGATGAAGTTAATGACCCACGCTTGACTGGTTTTGTCACTATTTCTAGTGTCAAGGTTAGCCCGGATTTAGGGTATGCTGATGTCTATGTCACTATCATGGAGCCTGGGCTCAATGATGCGATGACCAAGACCAATCACGAAGAGAGCGTTACCGTACTGAACAAAGCAGCAGGTTTCTTACGTACTGAACTAAGCCACAGTCTAAAGACACGTACTACACCGCGCTTGCGTTTTCATTATGATGAAGTGACCGCTCGTGGTAATTACATGATGGATCTGATTAGCCAGGCTGTCACTAAGACAGAACAAAATGAGAATGACGAGTAAATCTATATTATGTCTACATCGCCCAAGCAAGCTGATAAAACAAAAGTCTCAGGAGTTATCTTAGTAGATAAACCCCAAGGTATGACCTCACAGCAAGTGGTGTCAAAGGTGAAATATCTGTTCAAATCACCGAGTCATGACAGCAAAAAAGCGGGACATACGGGTACGCTTGATCCAATGGCAACGGGTCTATTGCCGATTTGCATGGGTGAAGCAACGAAGTTCAGTCACTATCAGCTTGATGCTGACAAATCCTATGAAGCAGTTATTTTGCTTGGTGGTCAGACCGATACTGGCGATGCAGATGGCAAAATCGTTGAGCAAGCAGCTATTCCAACTTTCGGTACTGCACTATTAGAGCAAGTTGCTCAGCAATTTTCAGGCGCTCAGCAGCAGATACCTCCAATGTATTCTGCACTAAAAAAAGACGGTAAAAAACTCTATGAATATGCCCGTGCTGGTATAGAAGTAGAGCGAGCCTCTAGAGATATTGTGATTAAGGCGATTGATTTAAAAGCAATTGATCACGAGCAAATCCAATTGACAGTGACTTGTACTAAAGGTACGTATGTACGTGTTCTTGGTGAAGATATTGCTAAAGCACTAGGTACATTAGGTCATCTGACAGCATTACGACGTACGCAAGTGGGTGATTTCAACATTGATAATGCGATTGCCTTGCCGGATTTAGAAGCGCTAGCGTTGGATAGCCGACAAGAGCAACTGATGCCAGTGGATGCTTGTATCAATATTGACGCTGAAATGATATTGACGACTGAACAGTGTACTCGTATACATATGGGTCAACGTCTAAATGTGTTTGAGCAACTGACAGATGATATCAAAGCGTACATAGCAGGCAATATTGACAGCGAATCATTGGAAAATAACGAAGTAGCTGTTAATGTTAATCAGCAATTTATTTCTGAAACAGATGATAGCGAGCAGCTTACTGATACGAAGCCATTGAAGCATGAAATACCGGTGGATATTCGCTTGATAAACGAAGATGGTCAGTTTTTAGGTTTAGGTGCAGTCAGTCTGAATGGTCGATTACAGCCAAAAAAATTAATTCAGCGTTAGTTTTATTCTTGTTAAATAAGTCGCGATAAAGCCTTTTTGGCTTACTAACAGTTTACACTAATCACATATCCTCACATTTTATTGCAGGTTTCACCTATGGTGGAACCTGTTTTTTTTGTACATTAGATATGTCAGCTAGGGAAAGCCAGACGAAATAATTAATATAATAAAACGATAAAAACAAAAAGTAAGAAAAACAAAAATCAGGCTAATAAGAAAAACTCACAATAATAAAAAACTAGTATGGAATAGTTCTAACAAGGAAGGTTGTACGGCCCAAGGCTCGACACTTAATAAAAATAACTCGACGCTCAATAAAAATAAAAGGCACTAATAACAAGAAAAATAGGCAAATCAATAATAAATTTTCTTATATAAAATCACAAATATAAAGACAGGAAGTATTATGAAAACTATCGCTTTTTTACTACACAATAACTTCGAACAAGCAGAGTACGAAGAGGTTAATAACCAACTTAAAGACAAAGGTTATAAGACAGTTCTTATTACTACTAACGAAGATAAAGAAGTCCAAGCGATGAATCAAGAGGTCGATAAAGGTGATATTTTCACCGCTGACATCTTTGCAAGTGAGGCCAATGTTGCCGATTACGATGCGTTGGTGCTACCAGGTGGTACTGTAAATGCAGATACCATCCGAGGCAATAAAGAAGCTCATGGAATAATTAACGCTATCAATAATGCGAATAAGCCATTGGCTGTTATCTGTCATGCACCTTGGGCACTCATTAACACAGGTATTGCTAAGGGTAAAACATTGACTGCTTATCCTACGCTTCAGACAGATTTAGAGAATGCTGGCGCAAATTATGTAGATAAAACAGTACAAGTTGATGGCAATCTTATCACCTCGCGTAATCCAGACGATATAACCAATTTTGTTGATGCTATCGATAAAGCACTATCTTAGAATCTTTGCTATCTAATCGCCAAACAAGCATCAAAATACTTTAATCATTCATAACCATAACTAAGGAAAATATTATGTCAAATTCTAACCCAAACGATACTAAGCTTGAGCAACAACGTTCTGATGCAGCCACTGAAGCGCTCAAAGATCAGACTGAAAACAATCACTCAGCAGATACTGAAGCAGCTGCAGACCGTATTGCCGATAATGTAGAAAGTACGAAAGAAGGCAAATAATTTGTCCAATGTGTTTTCTAGAGTAGAGCTATACTAATATATTTATAGTTTACACGTTTCAGTATTAATGAGTGCAATCGCATTTAGTCCAAAAAAATAATAATTCAGGAGCTAATATGAGTAATTCACCGAACAATATGGACGAGCAAGAAAAAGAAATTGAGAAGCTTGCAGAAGAGATTAATCCTAGCGAACATAGTGCCCCAGATAGCTTAGCGGAAGTCACTACGGCGGCACCGCTCGGAGATGACGAACTTGGTGGTAATGCTACTGAGAGCGATATCAGAAAATAAATAGCGCTATCAGTTGACTCAGTTTGTAAATTACTAGAGTTTGTAAATGACTAGGCTTAATGTTTTCGATAGAAGCTGATTTAGCCGTAAAACTAATGTGAAAAACTGCTGCGAGTTCAGCAGTTTTTTGTTATAATCAGCGTCACATTTAAATTTAGTTTAGATGGGATATTGTATCGAGTAGACTATTCAAAACGGATGGCTATATTAGATACTGTCTCATAGCAGCTTAATATAAATGATCGTTATAACTAATTGAGCTTGTCGTACACTAGGTCAACTCTAGTAATGCAGGGTTGTCCTGAATGACGTGCAAGTTACTTTATTTACTATTCTACTGCTTTTAAAACGACTCAAATTCGAGTGTATTTTTAAGCTTTTAGCATTGCCGGAGATATTTATGCTAACTAATACTGATCGCGAACAAATCATTGCTCAATACCAACGTGGCGAAAGCGACACTGGTTCACCAGAAGTTCAAGTAGCTTTGTTAAGTGCTCGTATCAACGATCTACAGAACCATTTTAAAGCGCATAAAGCGGATCATCATAGCCGTCGCGGTCTTATCCGTATGGTTAACACCCGTCGTAAATTGCTTGATTACCTAAAAGGTAAAGATCTTGGTCGTTATACCACCCTTATTAGCCAGTTAGGTCTACGTCGTTAATCTAGCGACAACTGTGCGAGTGGCTGCCAAATTAAAAAGTGCCCGTATGTGGCATTACTTTAAAGGTTTTGCTAAGCCGCTTAGCACTTGCTCGCTAATATCGATAAAATAGATTTTCCTAAAAACGGTGTGGAATAGTTTCACGCCGTTTTTTTATGCTTATCAGTATGAGTTATTAAGAGTTGTTGTCTTAACTGATATAGCCATCTGAGAGTAAGTGATAAATAGCTGATTAGCGATAACATTGATGGTTTAATCAGAACTGAAGTGCGAACTGGCAGGATATGCTCCATTTTGCAATTCATTGGTCAATGACTATAAATCACTGTAAAATAATGCCTAGTAAGTTTTATCATATGGCTGCTAGTTATATAGCGATTATTTACAGAGTGATTGGCTGTAGCCTAGCCCCTATAAATATAAATACTTAAAGAACACAGAAAATATCATGTATGTTAGTTTTGATCACTGATGCCTTTTGTATGAAGGCCTTTGATGGTATTTATAGTACAACCGAATTTGAACGACCACATATACGTAAGCGTACGATGTCTATCATAGACATATATATGAGATAAATAGGTAGCGATATTGACCCTAATTGACATCACCCTACAACAGGAGCCTTGTCAATAAACGGCTATATACAAAGAATTTTAATGACAGATATCAGGTTTTTATAGCGCTGATATTATTTTTGTCAGTCAACATTAGGAATATTATATGACAATGTTTAACACTATTAAGCGTGAATTCCAATACGGTAACCAGCAAGTTGTTATCGAAACTGGTCGCGTAGCCCGTCAGGCAAACTCTATTTTAGTTCACATGGGCGGCGTTACCGTCCTAGTTGCTGCGGTCGTAAAATCTGAAGCCAAAGCAGGTCAAAGCTTCTTTCCGCTAACTGTAAACTATCAAGAAAAAATGTATGCAGCGGGTAAAATTCCAGGTGCTTATGGCAAACGTGAAGGCCGTGCAAGCGAGTTTGAAACATTAACTTCGCGCTTAATCGATCGTCCGATTCGTCCGCTATTTCCTGAAGGCTATGTTAACGAAATTCAGATCACTGCGACAGTCGTTTCATCAGATAAAACTCAGTCTGCTGATATCGCTGCACTAATCGGTGCTTCAGCGGCATTGGCTATTTCTGATGCGCCATTCAATGGTCCAGTTGCAGCGGCACGTGTTGGTTTTATCAATGGTGAATACGTACTGAACCCAACCATTGAGCAGCTCAAAGAGAGTGATCTTGATTTGGTTGTGGCTGGTACTAAGTCTGCAGTATTGATGGTTGAATCTGAAGCGGCAGAGCTTTCAGAAGATCAGATGCTAGGCGCGGTATTATACGGTCATCAACAGCAGCAAATTGTTATTGACAACATTGCGTCAATGGCTGAAGAAATCGGTACTGCTAAGCAACAGTATAGTGCCCCTGAACGCGATCAAGCGCTTACCAGCAGCATGAAAGAGCAGTTCGGTGAGCAAGTTGCAGACGCTTACACTACCACGGACAAGCAAGAACGTTACGCTAAGCTTGACGAAATCAAGCAGTCAATTATTGATGCGCTTGCTGGTGATGCTGAGTCAGAAAGTTATGCTGATACCGTAACTGAGCTTAAAGAAATCTATAACGACCTTAAGTATCGCACGGTTCGTGACAATATCTTGTCAGGTAAGCCACGTATCGATGGTCGTGATCTTGAGACCGTTCGCGCGCTTGATGTACAAGTTGGTGTATTGCCGTTCACTCATGGTTCAGCACTATTCACTCGTGGTGAGACGCAAGCATTGGTTACGACCACATTGGGTAACAGTCGCGACGTCAACATGATCGACTCGCTAGGTGGCACTATCCGTGACCATTTCATGCTGCATTACAACTTCCCGCATTTCTCAGTAGGTGAAACGGGCCGTGAAGGTATTCCAAAACGTCGTGAAATCGGTCATGGCCGTTTAGCACGTCGCGGTGTACAAGCAATGCTTCCAGATAGCGAACGCTTCCCATATGTTATCCGTGTGGTATCAGAGATTACTGAATCAAACGGTTCATCTTCTATGGCGTCTGTTTGTGGTGCAAGTTTGGCATTGATGGATGCAGGCGTACCATTAAAAGCACCAGTTGCTGGTATTGCGATGGGTCTGGTCAAAGAAGGCGAGCGTTTCGCTGTACTATCAGACATCTTAGGTGATGAAGATCATCTTGGCGATATGGACTTTAAAGTTGCTGGTTCTAAAGATGGTATTACTGCGCTGCAGATGGATATCAAAATCGAAGGTATTACGCCTGATATCATGGAGCAAGCGCTTAAGCAGGCTCATGCCGGTCGTATCCATATCCTAGATGCGATGAATAAAGTATTGCCAGAGAGCCGTACTGAAATCAATGCTCATGCGCCTAACTATGCGGTTATCGAAATCAATCCGGACAAAATCCGTGATGTAATCGGTAAAGGCGGCGCGATGATTCGTCAGTTAACTGAAGAAACTGGCGCAGTTATCGATATCGATGATGGTGGCACGATTCGTATCTTTGGTGAAAACAAAGCAGCGACTAAAGCAGCAATTGGTAAAATCGAAGCATTGACTGCTGAAGTTGAAGTTGGTAAAACTTACGAAGGTACAGTTGCCCGTATTGTTGACTTCGGTGCATTCGTTAACGTATTGCCAAACACTGATGGCCTAGTACATATCTCACAAATCGCAGAAGAGCGCGTAGAAAATGTATCAGATTACTTGAAAGAAGGTCAGATCGTTAAAGTCTTCGTTCAAGACGTTGATAACCGTGGTCGCATTAAGCTGACTATGAAAGGTATTGAGCAGAACTAATTTTTAACAATTGGTTTTGTTTAATTTAGTACAAAAAAACCGCTTTGAGCTACTCGTCATGAGTATTCAAGGCGGTTTTTTTATGGGCATTATATCTTAGATATATATAATATTGGACGAGGTTATGACGCTAAACGACTAGATATCAGCTCTACACTCACTGAGGCTTACCACTGCTAATAACGGTACTTTTTGGTGCTATATTGTCTTAACCATTTCGGCTTATTCCATTTTAAAATTCAATATTTCTAGGTACATGCACGTCGATACGTAAATTAGGCAGATCTTGTAGTTTCTCAATCAGTAACGGCAAAATATCCGTATCCCAATCTAAAGGAAGTGAGTTCATTGAACTTCGTGTTTCAGGATCGTTATTCCGTGCATTATTATGTATAAGCGGACGTGCAAGTATGGCAATTCTACGGATACCTTGATAGCGTATCAAAGGTATGAGCTGCTGCTGAAACTCAGTCAATGCTGCAATCAACCAACGCATACGTGCTGGATGGTAAGGATGGTCTGATATAACAAGATTGGCGATATAATTTGGTTGATTGCCATTACTGCTTATGCCAAGTCCAGCTTGCTCAAGTATGCATTTGTGAAGCAAGCAACTACCCACATTTAGACTACCATCACGGCACGCGCGATAGTAATGTTGATAATTATCAGGAAATAAAGTCTTAGATTTTGTGAGTACAGGATCTAGAAGAACACCTGCCGTATTGACGGGCAGAATAAGTAGTTGTGCGCTACTCGTGAGAATAGGGGCGTGGGTTAATTGTAGAGTCGCCATTGCCAGCCCCTTTATAATAAATATAAATTTATTTGACCTCAGTCTTAACAGTACCACTCGCTTCTAGTTGAGCTATCTGTTGTTCAACCAATGTAATTTGCTCTGCTTTCATGTCAGCCAACTGCTTATTCATAGCAAGTTGTTCGGCCAATAACTTCTCTTGCTCAACTAAGCGGTTGGTTTCGTCATTGAGACGATCGCTCTCTTCTTTGGCCAAACTGTCCGTTTCTGGTAAAGGCGCGCTCAAAATAGCATCGGGATCAAGCGATTGATTATTTGAAGATACAGGTACATCTGTATCTTCCAAATCGCTCGTCACACTATTAAGTGGCGTAGAAATAGACTCTGTCGCTTCAATTTGTTTTGTGACTGGTAGAGATGTGCTTGTATCAGACAAAGCACTTTTCCAAATCAAGTAACCAATAAATAGCATTGCTAATATCAATGCTAGCAACCATTTTTTCCAAGATTTAGTAGAACTTTCTTCTGATAGTTTAGTTGATAAAGGACGCATATTTTGGCTTTTCATATTGTAGTCGATTTATGTTAGAAATATAGATAGCCATACTATAGCAAACTCAAAATAAAAAGCCTATCTATTGATAGATAGGCCAGTAGTGATTAGGACTTGACGCGTAATATCAGATAATTAGGATTTGAACTTCACTGTACCACTTGTACCCGTGACCATTGCATCACGAGCCAGTTGATCCTCGAGATGGTTTTTGGCACTGATCGCATCAGGGTCAGGGCGATGCTCTGCGTGCCCACACAAAGTACACTCGATATATTCATCAGGTGCAGGAGTCACGATATTCACCTGCACGACCGCGTCTATCGCTTGGCACTTTGGGCAGCGAACGCCTGCTAAAAACCGGCGTTTAGGGCTTGATGATTGATAGCGCATTTAAACCGCCTCTTGAGTCGTTTGAGCATTGGCAGCGTTGATATTTTTAGAGCTATCAAAACCACTATGACGTAATAAAGCATCGATGCTGGCACTACGACCACGGAAGTTCTCAAAATTGGTTTTGGCTGGAAAACTGCCACCAACGGACAAGACAGACTCGCGGAAAGCTTTACCTGTGGCTGGGTTAAAAATGCCGTCTTCTTCAAACTTACTAAAGGCATCTGCGGATAACAGTTCTGCCCATTTATAAGAGTAATAGCCAGCCGCATAACCCCCTGCAAATATATGGCTAAAACCGTTGGCAAAGCGGTTGTAATCTGGCGTTTGCATGATAGAGATATCGTTGCGCACTGTGTTCAGAGTTGCTAAAACACCATCGTAATCAAGTGCTGGCGAATGTCCATGAATCAACAGGTCAAACAGAGCGAATTCGATTTGACGCAAGGTTTGCATGCCGCTTTGGAAGTTTTTGACAGCCAATAGAGCATCAAGTTTGTCTTTAGGCAACGGCTCTCCGGTCTCGACATGACTACTAATCAGTGCGATACCTTCCGCATCCCATGCCCAGTTTTCCATAAACTGGCTTGGTAGTTCAACTGCATCCCATTCGACGCCATTGACACCAGCGACATCACCGACAGTCACTTGGGTTAGTAAATGATGTAAGCCGTGACCGAACTCGTGGAATAAGGTCAATACTTCGTCATGAGTCAATAAGCTTGGCTTGCCCGCAAGTGCAGGCGTGAAATTGCCGACCATAAAGCAAACAGGCAGCTGTTGGTGATCTTGCTCGTCATAAGTATAACGCGACTGGAAACCACTCATCCAAGCACCGCCTCGCTTACCACTGCGTGCAAATAAATCGAAGTAGAAGCCGCCAAGTAAATGGTCGTCAGCATCAAATAACTGATAAAAACGCACATCTTCATGCCAGCGTGACACAGATTCACTTTTCTCTTGAACTTTTATGCCGTACAAGCGCTCAACAATGGCAAATAAACCATCAATCACTTTTGGTAATGGGAAGTAAGGTCGTATTTCTTCTTGTGACAAGCTAAATTCGCTTTGCTTTACTTTTTCAGCGATATAGGCGCTGTCCCATGACTGCAGGTCATCGATACTATGGTTCTTCGCGTATTTTTGTAGTTGTGCTAAGTCCTGCTTAGCAGTAGGCGTTGCTTGCTCTGCTAAGTCTCGTAAGAAGGCTTCAACTTCCGCTACGTTGTCAGCCATTTTGGTCGATAGTGAGACTTCTGCATAATTATCGAAACCTAGTAGTTTTGCTTTTTGCTCACGCAAGCTTAGAATTTGACTCATGATATCAGCATTGTTTAGCGACTCACCTTTGGCATTGGTATGCTTATCAAATTCAGATGCACGGGTAACGTAAGCACGGTACATAGTCTCACGCAAATCGCAATTATCAGCATGGGTCATGATAGCGAGATAGACAGGAATGTTTAAACTTGCCACATAATAAGGCGTTGGTAACGTCTCAATATCAGCTTGCGTGAGCACACCGCTGGCAAGCTGACGGACTTTGTATTGCTCACCTGCATCTGCCAATAATGCCAAACCACTTTCGGTCAAACCTGCTAACTGTTCTTCTTGTAAAGGCAGTGCAAATGCTTGTGTGGCATCTAAAACATGATCAGAGAATGTTGCCGATAAGGTAGATAGTTTGCTTTGAATGGCAGCAAATTTTTCTTGTTCAGCTTTAGGTAGTGCAACTCCTGATAACTCAAAGCTTCGTAGTGCAAGCTCAATGGCACGTGATCTCGCAGGCTCAAGCGTCGCAAAAAATGCTGTGTCATTCACGATCGTTTGATAACGATTAAATAGTGGCTGATGTTGTCCTACGCGAGTGCCATAAGCTGATAGTTTAGGCAGTAGTTCATGATGTACATGACGGATTTCATTATTACTCATCACACTATTCAGATGCGATAGGATACCCCAACTGCGATCTAGCGCGAGATTGATATGATCAAAAGTCATCACGTCTTCTAGGGCGGAAGTACTATTATCTATGGTATCTGTCATCGCATCTAAAAATGCATTGGCACTATCGATAGCATTGATAACTTGGGCTTGTAACATGCTCGGCGTAGCAGTGGCAAAATCGACAAGCCGTAAGTCTGAAGAAATAGATGTCATAAAGGTATCCGGTATTAGTGAATGAATTATTATTAAGTAAGTGTGATGTGATAAAAATATTAATTAACCAAAAATGTAGTGCGTTGAGTTTTTAGTATCTTGTGATTTCATATGTAAGTTATATAAAAGATGGGTTCGTTTGATAAAAATACAACCTGAGTAATCATAATATAGAGAGTAAAACAACGAAGTTAGCGACATACAGACTATATGGAACAAAAAAACTCAACGTCTATGGTGATAGAAATCTTTCTATTTACAAAGAACCATCATTTGATTGCAAATTAGCCGTATAGATAGGGTGACCTTACTGTTAGCATCGAAGTAATAGCACAAAAAAATAATCGTTAATGCGTTGATATCCAAGGTATTAAGATTCTATGTATTAAATATCGACTACATAAACTGATATGAAAGTATGTACGGACTCGGAAGAAAAGTAATAGAATACTAGGGCGTGTCCTCATTTTAAAAATGGTGATAAAAATGAGATGAATTGCCGTCAAACAAGGAAAATGGCGCAGATAATATCGAGATATTGACCAGCTATTTGACGCCGTTTGGCAAGATTTAGCCATTTTTAACCCATTTAGATAACTATCGATTGAATTGAGGACACGCCCTAATCAAAGAGGATATGATTAAATTTCCTGACACATAAAAGTAGGCATTTATAAGGCCTCGATTTTTTATCAGTTTTAAAAGCGTACATTGCATAAGTGGTTAGTTATTAATAACTGACACCTAGAAAATCTACAACGTTAAGAGTAAATGATAATAAAACAAGGAGCAATATATGAAAGCAACTCTCAAAAGCTTACGCGAGACCAATGCCAATCCTGCGGTCAGTATTTTTGTCAAGACTCATCGTGAGCATCCTGCCAATGATCAAGATCCAATCGCTCTAAAAAACCAATTAAAAGTAGTCGAAGAACGCTTAACCAATGAATACGACAAGCGCACAGCGACTACTATTCTAGATAATATTCATGCCAAAACGAAAGAGCTAAACCATAACTTAAATCTCGATACTTTAGCTATTTTTGCCAGTACTGAAGATGTGCAAGTGATTCGTATGCCGATTGATACCACTGAACGTGTCATGATTTCACATCGTTTTGCGACTCGAGATTTGGTACGTGATATGGCCAGTGCGGTTCATTATTATACGGTAGTGCTAACCCGTGATGGTGCACGTTTGATCGAAGCATCTAATGATCGAGTCATTAGAGAGTTAGGTAAAGACGATGATGTGCAAAACAATATGGACAATATCCCGTTCCCAATTGAAAATAATGGCCTGTATACAACAGGAGATGGCGGCACAGATCGCTCGTCGAACAATGAGAGCAGCTATTTAAAAGAGTTCTTTAACCAAGTAGATAAGAGTGTGCAAGAGCTATGGGGCGAACATAAAATGCCACTCGTGGTCGTGGGCGATGCCAAAAATATCGGCTATTATAAAGAAGTATGCGACCGTCCAGATAACATCATTGCCACAGTATCAAATGCAACCAACTTAGAAGATGGCCATGCCCAGCATATCATCGACAGTGTGCAAGAAGCAGTAGAAGGCTATCGTACGTCGCTACATCAAGCAGCCATGGGTGAGATTGATAAAGCTCGCGGTGCCAATATGTTACAAACCGATTTACAAGAAATTTATCGTAGTGCGTTCCAAGGGGTGGGTGAGACACTTTATGTGCGCCGCCGATATATCCAGTCTGCTAAAATTGATGAGCAAGCACAGACATTGAGTATCGTAGATGATGCTACCACCGAAGGTGTCACTGATGATGCAGTAGGCGAAATCATTGAGCATGTCATTCACAATGGTGGTAAAGCGGTATTCTTACCAGAAGAAATCATGGGTGCAGATCAACCGATTGCTTTGGTAACCCGTTACTGATTTGCTAAGACACTCCATCAATGAGAGTTATGTATGAATTAGCCATTGATGGCGGATAGGTATAACATGGAAGCATTGGTTCTATACGAATCAATGCTTTTTTATGTTGATGGTTTTTGACCTTTCTTTATTCAATATTTTTGCGATAAATTTTGAAGAAGCGCTATCAATCCTTACTTTATAAATACTAAGTCTATGACTAATAAAATGAAAACTACGACCTCTTTTGTTCTAACCAGCTATAACATTCATAAAGGCATGTCGCCATTAAATCGACAAGTCAAAATGCAAGGTATTGCCCAAGCACTTGACATCGTTGGTTCCGACATACTGTGTCTGCAAGAGGTACAAGGTCAAAACCTGAAGCGAAACCTGCAATACAATGAATATCCTGACCAATCACAGCATGAGTGGTTCGGTGAGTATTTACAGCTACAGAATAGCTATGGCAAAAACTCAGAGTACGAGAATGGTCATCATGGCAATGCCGTATTGAGCCGTTTTCCTTTAGACCCAAAACATAATGTGAATATTACTGTCAATAAGCTAGAGCAGCGCGGCGTGTTGCATTGCGAAGTACAGCCGATAGGTTGGGAGAGACCGGTTGTGGTGCTGTGCGCGCATTTGAACTTGTTTGAGCGTGATCGTATCAAGCAATACGAAGCCATTACTAACTATATATGTCATGAGATTGCTGATGATCAGCCCCTGATTTTGGCAGGTGATTTTAATGATTGGAAAAAAATGTCCTGCGATAAGCTGGCCACTAGTCTAGGGATGACGGAAGCCTTTAAACACTGCCATGGTAAGCTGTTGCCAACATTCCCAGCCAAATTACCTGTACTCAGTCTAGATCGCATTTATGTGCGTAATCTAAAGATAAAGGATGCGTGGGTACACAATGGTAAGCCTTGGTCGACGCTGTCGGATCATCTGCCAATCAGTGCAGAGTTGTCGCTGTTGTAAAATACATCTAAAACCGTTATAAAGTAGTTGTCAGTATTTTTTGAAATTAACGTTTTATTAAAACAATACCAATCAAAATAGTGGGTGCAAAAAACGCCCGATAATATATAAGGATATATAACGATGTCTAATAGCCAACTACCAACGACCCAACATGCTGTACTCATCAATGAGTTCGGTACACCTGAAGTGATGACTTACCAAGACAAAGTGGCTGTGCCTGTATTAGAAGATAACCAAGTATTGGTCAAAGTCGCTTATGCTGGTATCAACCCTGTCGATTATAAAACACGTCAAGGAAAAGGTTGGGGTGCTGCCGCCATTCAAAAAGAAAAATTCGATAATAATGAATCAGCTATTTTAGGTTTCGATGTATCAGGTGAGGTGGTCGATAGTAATAGCGAGCATTTCGGTATTGGCGATCAAGTTGCTGCGCTGACTTTCAATGGTGGTGGTTATGCTGAGTATGTCGCAGTCGACGCCCAACTCTTGGCAAAAGTACCAGAACCAGTGACATTGGAGCAAGCAGGTGCATTGCCTTGTATCGGACAGACGGCGATACAGTTTGTAGAATTTGCAGATATTAAAGATGGTGAGCATGTAGTGATCAATGCACCAGCGGGCGGTGTCGGTCACTTATTGATTCAGCTACTGATGAATAAAGTGGCTAAAAACAATATCAAAGTGACGGTAATTTGTTCACCAGAAAAATATGCCAAGCTTGGTGAGTTGATAGATGTATCTAAGCTGGCTGGCTGGATTGACTATACCAAAGACGAGGTATTTCCTGAGTTAAAAGCCGATGTGCTACTAGATTTAGTTGGCAATGAAGCAGGTGTGCGAGCGCTTGATGTCATGAAGTCTGAAGGTGATGTCTATGTATTACCAACGATTTGGGTTGATAAGCTTAAAGAAGCAGGCAGCCAAAAGAACTTAAATGTGGCGGGTTATAAGTCGCAGCGTAGTGGTGAGGACATGGCTCGAGTTTTACAGCTTGTTGCGGATGGTGCGTTGACGTTACGTATTCAGCAAACTTATCCATTGTCTGACGTGGTTGCGGCTCACCATGAGCTACAAAAAGGCGATGCTTTCGGCAAGATTGTTTTGAAAGTAAGCTAAGATACGCTCTAAACTATATTCAATCTAAGGCGATAGTATTTGTCGAAATGTTAGGCTAATACGTCCCGTTGCAACGGTTTTAGTTTTTGTAATGGTGTGCTTCCAGAATTTTTGTGTATCACCATGCATGACTACTAACTGACCTGACTCAAGATGAAGTTCAACTTTGTCTTGGGTTTTTTTATGCTTTAAAACAAACTTGCGTGTGGCACCAAGAGATAGTGAAGCGATAACTGGCTGAGCACCTAATTCCTTTTCATCATCTGCATGATAGCCCATACCATCAGTACCAGACGGATAATAATTGAGTAAACAAGAATTAAAAGTAGTATCGATGCCAATACTTGATAGCTGTTGCTCGATGTATTGTTTCACGTGAAACACAGAGTCTGTCCATGGAGTGGTGTGGCGTGATTGTCCAGAGTAGTGGTAAGTAGTATTGCTTTCGCCCATCCAAACGATTTGACGTGTGGTGATATGACTCTGTCCAAACAATGTCACGATATCAGATTGCCAAGGTAGCTCATTTAATAAGCGGTCGTACAAAGTATCGCAGTTCTCAGCCACAACACCGAAGTCGTTCACATTACCATTATAAGGCAATAGATTGTCAGTCGGTGCAGGGGAGAAGAGGTCAGTCATAAATACGCTTACTTGCTACTTTGATAGTTCTCGTTGATGATTTGAGCGCATAATTCAGGTGCTTCCATCGGCAACAGATGACCATATTCTGATAGGGATATTATGCGATTGTCCGGTACGAATTTGCGCCACTGCTTACGCACTTTATCATTGATAAACAAAGTAGGCTTGCCTGTAATCAGCGTATAAGGACATTTGAGCTGCTTGAGTGCGCTATCGATATGAGGGGCGCCAAAATAGTTAGCAAGCTCTTGCTCGGGTGCAAATATCAAGGTATAGCTGCTATCAGGATTTTTGATTAAGCTTTGTTCAGCGAATATCCGTAAGTGTGCATCGCTGATACGTCGATAGGCACGTTGCTCGCGCAAGTTCTCATAATAATCATCGATACTTGACCAGATAGTTTGTTTGGCTAGTGTGCTTTTAAACGGCTCACGGTTTAGCAGAAGCTTACGTGGCAAGAGGTTATATAATCTGGCTTGTCTTTTAGTAAAGGTCACAGGCTCTATTAAATATAGCTGTGAAAACAGTTCCGGGCGTTTGGCCGCGGCGATTGCAGTGGAAGTTGCTCCTTGAGAATGACCAATACCAACGACGGGCTTGTCTTGTGTTCTTTCTAAGAATTCAATAAGTATCTCGGCATCTTGCTCGCGCGTTAGACGACGACGTTGTGGTTTGTCATACCAGTAGCCGCGTAAGGCTAGGGATTGGATGTCAAAGTTAGTTGCCAAAGCACCTAGTAGTGGTAGGTAGGTACCAACAGTGAAGCTATTGCCACCATAAAAGTGTGCCGGTACACGTGAGGTAGTGTTTGATGGTACCGATGGTGCAAGCCGACTAAGATTATAGTAGCGCGCTTGTTTTCCACTAATATTAATACTTTTTGCAAATGCTTTCATAAGGTAAACACCTCCTTGTGTCTGATTTTTAATGAGAATTAACCACTTTTAGCCTATTAAGATGACTATTGAGTGAATTGAATACACGCCTTAGCTGTCTTCACCTAAGAAGCCACCACTTTGACGATGCCATAACCGTGCATAGACACCATGCAGAGCCAATAGCTCATCATGACTGCCTTGCTCAATGATTCGACCTTTATCCATGACGACCAGTCGATCAAGTGCAGCAATGGTAGAGAGACGATGAGCAATGGCAATGACTGTTTTGCCAGTCATAATGTCATTCAGGCTTTCGGTAATGGCAAACTCAATCTCAGAGTCAAGTGCACTGGTTGCTTCGTCCAATAGTAAAATCGGCGCGTTTTTTAGCATAACACGTGAGATGGCAATACGTTGACGTTGTCCGCCAGAGAGTTTGACACCACGTTCACCGACTTGGGTATCCAAACCAACATTGCCTTTGTCATCATATAAGTCTTTGATGAAGTCCCAAGCTTGGGCTTGTTTGGTAGCTGTAATTATTTCTTCGTCGGTTGCATCAGGGCGGCCGTAAGCGATGTTTTCACGGACGGTACGATGTAATAAAGACGTGTCTTGGGTGACCATGCCGATTTGTTGGCGTAGAGACTCCTGAGTAATCGCATCAATAGCTTGACCATCGATCAGAATTTTACCGCTATCAACATCAAAAAAGCGTAATAGTAAATTCACCAACGTTGATTTACCCGCCCCAGAGCGGCCAACTAAGCCTATCTTCTCACCTGGCGCGATGTCCAAATAAAAGTTATCGAGAAGCTTGATAGTAGAGGTTGCTGGTACTTTCGCTTCTTCTACATTTTGGCTTTCGATATTATCGGCATTGTTATTACTTTCATAGCTAAAATCTACGTCATCGAAGACGATACGACCTTTAGATACGTCTAAAGCGGGCGCGCTTGGCTGATCGACAATGGTTTGTGGGGCCGACAGTGTGCGCATGCCATCTTGTACCGTACCGATACTTTCAAATAAACTGGCAGTTTGCCACATAATCCAACGTGTCAGACCATTCAAACGTAGTGCCATCGCTGTCGCAGCCGCAAACGCGCCCACACCGACGTCTCCTTGCTGCCATAGATATAAACCAATACCAGCAGTACTACTGACCAAAATAACACTGATAAGATGAGTCGAGACTTCTAGATAACTGACCCAGCGCATCTGTGCATGGACAGTGCCTAAAAACTGCCCCATGGCATTTTTAGCATAACCTAGCTCACGGCGTGAATGACTAAATAGCTTGACGGTCATGATATTGGCATAAGCATCAGTAATGCGCCCCACCATCAACGCACGAGCATCTGCCTGAACAATGGCAGTGTGTTTTAATTTAGGAATAAAGTACCAAATGCTCAGGGTAACCAAGACAAACCAAATGATAAATGGAATTAATAGTAAGCTGTCTAGGTTGAATAAAATAATACCCGAGGTAATAAAGTAGACAGAGACATACATGAACATGTCGGTAACGGTCATCACGGTATCACGCACAGCCAGTGCCGTTTGCATGACTTTTGCAGAGACGCGTCCTGAAAATTCATCCTGATAAAACTGCATTGACTGCCCAAGCATACGCTGATGAAAACGCCAACGCATTTGCATCGGGAATACACCTTGCAGGGTCTGAAAATGAATGAACGATGATAAGGCAATCCATAATGGGCTGACTATCATAACTGCTAGCATCATCAGCAGCATATCGCCTTTTTCTAACCATAAATTCTGCGGTGTATACACGCCGAGCCAGTCGACGATATTACCAATCCAAGCAAATAGCATCGCTTCATAGATACCAATACCTGCTGACAAAAGCATGAATAGCAGTAGCCAACCGCGTAGACCTTTGGTACACACCCATAGGAATTTGAGCATGCCATCACGAGGTGAGGGTAGCGGCATAGGGGAATCAGGGAAAGCAGGCAGGCGAGTTTCAAAAAAGCGAAATAGAGTATTCATAGGTAGTCATAAAACATCAATAGCAGTACGCCAAAATCAACGATATCACCCGTTATTTTGAATCGTTACTTTAGTTATTAGGATTGCTCGCTATTTTAGCAAACTTCACAATTAGACCTGCATGCTAATTGTAATTTGAACGGTATAGGTCAATTAGTTATTAGGTCTTGTCCTCAATTCAATCGATAGCTACGCAAAAATATTTTGTTACATGTTATTATTCTACTCTTTTGGGCAGCTCAAATGTCATATGCAAACTTTCTGGTTTTTGAATTTGCTGTTTTTTTGAACTTTCTGCTTTTTTGAAAAGTCATCACGCAAAAATGGTCGTTTAACAAGGTAAAAGCTCATGGTGTACTTAACGATAGCGGTGTTTTGTAGCGTCGCTGTTTCAGTGTTATTAAAGATTTTACGGCAAAAAAATATAGACATCCGTCAGACCATCGTTGCTGGTTATCCAGTGGCTTGTTTATTAACTTGGCTTTTGCTAAAACCAGATATAAGCGGGATGAGTACCCTTGGTAGTGCATGGGGTGTGATTGGCGCTCTCGGTATAATGCTACCTGCCGTGTTCATTATCCTTGGGCGAACAATCGAAGCAGTGGGTATGGTCGCGACCGATGCAGCACAGCGTCTATCATTAATCATTCCTATCGTGGCCTCTTTCTTATTGTTTGGTGAGCTAATCACGGGTACGCATATATTGGGATTGGCGTTAGGATTTTTGGCGTTAGCAGCTTTGGTCTATCGTCCACAGCATGCTGAGATTAGTCAGCAGGCCAAACACACTCCCATTTGGTTGTTTGGCGTATGGGCTGGCTATGGCATCATTGATATCTTATTCAAGCAGGTTGCCAAACAAGGTACTGCTTTTCCACTTACGTTATTTGTCAGTTTTGGGTTGGCAGGTTTATTACTGCTGATTTATTTATTGGTTACTCGTGTGCGCTGGCAAGGAAATGCGATTGCGGCAGGATTGCTGCTGGGAACACTAAATATGGGTAATATCTATGCCTATGTACGGGCCCATCAAGTAATGCATGACTCTCCCAGTATCGTCTTTACTGGTATGAATGTTGGTGTTATCGCTGTCGCTACTTTGATTGGTGTTGGGATCTTTAAAGAGCATCTTAATCGTATTAATGTATTGGGCTTATTATTAGCGATTTGCTGCGTGGCGCTACTGTTTTTAGCATAAAAAGTTATTCTAAAGACGTGAGTATGGTGACGACTTTATGAAAGCGTTAACCGATCAGATATAGGCGTAAAGAGTGTCCTATGTTAAGGTTGTCTACAAACAGCAAGGCTGATATAAGTTGACAAAAAGCAGTTGGTTTTGTGACACTTGACCTCAATCAATAAAAATAGGATGCACTCTTAATGGAATACGAAAAACAATTACAACGTATAAAAACCAGTTCAGGTTTCATCGCAGCACTTGACCAAAGTGGCGGTAGCACACCGAAGGCGCTAGAAAACTATGGTGTCACAAGTGATGATTATGATAATGACGAAGCCATGTTCGACTTAGTACATGAGATGCGTGCTCGTATGATGACTTGCACCGCTTTTGATAATGAGCGTGTACTTGGCGCGATTTTATTCGAAGATACCATGGAGCGTGAGGTTAAGGGCAAATCAACGGCCAACTATCTGTGGGAAGATAAGAGTATTGTGCCATTTTTGAAGGTAGATAAAGGTCTGGCTGAGCAAATGAATGGCGTGCAAGTTATGAAGCCAATGCCGAACTTAGACCTATTATTAGACAAAGCAAAAAATTATCCCGTATTTGGTACTAAGATGCGCTCAGTCATCTATGAGCCAAATGTCGATGGTATTGAACTGGTTGTACAGCAGCAGTTTGATGTCGCAAAGCAAATTATTTCAAAAGGCTTGATGCCAATTGTTGAGCCTGAAGTAGATATTAATAGTAGCAAAAAGCATGAATGCGAAGTTATATTGAAGACCAGTATTTTGCATAATCTGGAGCGTTTGAACGATGAGCAGCAAGTCATGCTAAAACTGACATTGCCAGAGGAATCAGGTTTCTATCAAGAGCTGATCGATCATCCAAAAGTATTAAAAGTTGTGGCGTTGTCTGGCGGTTATAGCCGTAGTGATGCTTGTGATAAGCTTAAGCAAAACCCCGGTATGATTGCCAGTTTCTCGCGAGCCTTTACTGAAGGCTTGAGTAAGCAGCAAAGCGATGAAGAATTCACCAGTGTCATTGATGCGTCAATCAAAGAGATTTATGAGGCGTCGAAGGTTTAAAGTTAAAGATTGAAAGCGAATTTATAATCCCAGTAAATGTTATGTTTGCTGGGATTTTTTTATAGTTTTTATTATCAATAAAAAGTAAACTTGTGTTTATTTTTAATAAGGCTTGGAGATATTGTGTTTCGATTTACTATCATAGGGTTGTTATTGCTAAGTGCGAGCATGTTTAGCTATGCTAATATGGCATCACCCATCGATGATGGTACCTTTGCAAGCACGGCATATTCGAGCACAGATATTGATATTCTCTCTGAAACTATAGATATCAATATCAGTAAGGGTTTTCATAAAGCTGATTATGATATTGCTTACGAGATTTATAGCGATAAAGCAGAAGAACGAATACCGCTGATTTTTGAAGTGTTCGAAGAATATATGAGCGATGATTCATACGAAAGCTTTGTCATTAAAGTAGATGGTCAAACTGTACCAGTGCTGAAAAATTACGATTATGAAAGTGGTTCAACAGCACTGCCTTCCTATTATGATGCTGAAACGGATACGGCTATACCGTTTAATAGTAATGCTAAATACTTTGAAATAGACTTAAGTAAAGGTAACCATGTTATTACTGTTGACTATTCTGCTTATCCTACAATAGACCGTAGTAATTGGACCAATCAGTATATCTATAGCTATTCATTGAAACCTGCCAAAACTTGGAAAAGCTTTGGTGACCTGACCGTTAATCTAAAGATTGCTGACGAGTCGCAATACTTGAAGACTAATCTTGGGAAGCCGTTAAGTGGAGCGATACAAGTTGATTCGAAGTGGTTCTTTGATCATATTCCTAAGGATGTTCTAGAAATATCTTATCAACAGCCACCAAGTTCTTTGGCGCAATGGTTAATTGATTTAGATGGAAGAGTAGTGTTCTTAGTATCGATAATGTTATTTGGTTTTATTCATTATAGATCGTTGCGTTGGAGTCACGAAAGGCGTTCTAAAAAAGCGAAAACAATTCTTTGGTTGGGAGTATTAATTGTACCTTTTATAGCATTGATGATAGTTTTCTATAAAATTTACCTTATAGACTGGTTACTAGGCGAGAATGCTAGCAGGTATCATGGTTATATATTTTTGATTGTCGTCTTCGGCTATCCACTGGCTTTGCCTTTTTATCTAATCATTATGAAGTTATGCGATTCTTATTTGAAACGAATTTTCTACTATCCGCACAAGTAGGTATAAAAAAGCTTGAACCCATTGGTTGGATTCAAGCTTTTTAAGTTAATCAGTTTCTAGTAAGTAAAGCGCTACACCTCTTTATACAACTGACGTCCTTCACTATTATACTTTTCGGTCATTTCTGTCATACCTTTATGGATCTCATCCAAACTGGCCTCGCCAACTTGACGAACCAGCTCAGTATCCACTTCTTTAATCAGATGACCTGCATCAGTCAGATCACCCGTTTGCGGGGTTACCTTTTTATCCGCGGCAGCCTTATCCAAACCCGCTGCATATTCACGCACGTTTTGAGTGATTTTCATTGAGCAGAATTTAGGGCCACACATCGAGCAAAAGTGGGCAACTTTATGCGCGTCTTTTGGGAGGGTCTCATCATGGAACTCACGTGCCGTGTCAGGGTCAAGCGCCAGATTAAATTGATCGTCCCAGCGGAATTCAAAACGTGCTTTAGATAACGCATTATCACGAGATTGTGCACCTGGATGACCTTTGGCCAAATCAGCAGCATGGGCCGCAATTTTATAAGTGATGATGCCATCTTTGACGTCTTTCTTGTTCGGTAGACCCAAATGTTCTTTTGGCGTCACATAGCACAGCATCGCTGTACCAAACCAACCAATCATCGCAGCCCCGATTGCACTGGTGATATGGTCATAGCCCGGCGCGATATCTGTCGTTAATGGCCCCAAAGTATAAAATGGCGCGTCAGCACACAGCTCAAGTTGCAAATCCATATTTTCTTTAATACGGTTCATAGCCACGTGCCCAGGCCCTTCGACCATCACTTGCACATCATGCTCCCACGCCACTTTGGTCAGTTCACCCAAGGTTTTGAGCTCGCTAAATTGCGCTTCGTCATTGGCATCTTGCAAGCAACCAGGGCGCAGACCATCACCCAAACTAAAGGCGACATCATAGGCTTTCATAATTTCGCAGATGTCTTCGAAGTGCGTGTACAAAAAGCTCTCTTGTTGGTGCACCATGCACCACTGCGCCATGATAGAGCCGCCGCGAGACACAATGCCTGTTAGTCGTCCGGCAGTCATCGGTACATAATCCAACAGCACACCTGCGTGAATGGTGAAGTAATCGACGCCTTGTTCTGCTTGCTCAATAAGAGTGTCACGGAAGATTTCCCACGTGAGATCTTCTGCCACTCCATCGACTTTTTCTAATGCTTGATAAATTGGTACGGTGCCAATCGGTACTGGCGAGTTACGAATCAACCATTCACGGGTTTCGTGAATATGATTGCCAGTAGACAAATCCATAATGTTATCCGCACCCCAACGCGTAGCCCATGTCATTTTAGACACTTCTTCATCAATAGAAGAACCCAGCGCTGAATTACCGATATTGGCATTAATTTTCACCAAAAAATTGCGTCCGATAATCATCGGTTCAGATTCTGGATGGTTAATATTGTTTGGAATAATCGCGCGACCCGCTGCTACTTCGCTACGCACAAACTCAGGGGTGATAACGGTCGGCGTATTGGCACCAAAGTTCTCACCATCGTGCTGACGCATATCGGTCAGCGCATGCTGTTTTTGCGTTTCGCGAATGGCGATATATTCCATTTCTGGGGTAATGATACCGCGACGAGCATAATGCATTTGCGTGACATTTTGCCCTGCTTTGGCACGGCGTGGCTTATCGATATGAGCGAATCTAAGGTTGGCAGTACTGATATCGCGGGCGCGTGCCAGTCCGTATGAACTAGACAATCCGCTTAATTGTTCGGTATCCCCACGCTCAGCAATCCAGCCTTCACGTAGTTTCGGCAAGCCTTTTGTCAAATCAATATCGACGTTGGGATCGGTATAAACGCCTGATGTGTCATAAACATAAAATGGTGGGTTCTGCTCCCATTCACCTTCAGAAACGCCTTGCACAGGGGTAGGGTCAAGCGTTATCTCGCGCATCGGCACTTGAATATCGGGTCTTGAACCTTCGATATAGACTTTACGAGAGGCGGGCAAGATACGGTGCAAATCGCGAGCGTCTTCTTCGAATCGCGCATCACTTGCGGCACGGTGGGCAGGGGTTTTTAGCGCGTCTGCTTTTTTATCCGCTTTGCTGCCACTCGCATTGAGTGAGGCACTGGCTGGGATATGAGTTTGAGCGGCTTTTGTGTTCGGGGAGGTCTCTAAAATAGTCATATGCTGTCCTAGCGTGTTGGTTTTTGAATAAAATCAACACCGCCAGTATCTGCGGGGGTAGCATTTGTAATTTTGGCAAATTCAGTTCATGAGCATCATTCGCGACTAAAACTGAGTGATATAGTCGTGAGTGATACTCATCAAACGTTGGACGCAGCTTTGTATCAGTTTTCACTATTTAGTAGTACATCACGCACACTAAGATAGTAATGAAGATAAAAAGGCATTTCTGCACGTCCCTTGCTATAAATAACAAAGTGCTTAAGACTTCCCTGCGTCGGTACTAACCGCATCAGGTTCGGCGGGTGATCTCTCAGCGAATGTATTAGGGCATCTACTTTAATAAAGCGAGCCAATAATACACCGCACCCCGAGTCTGTCAGTGTTGTGAATCTTCTTCATACTAACAAAATTCTGCTATGAGGGCTAATGGTATTTGGTCATAGTTGTTCCATCTACACAGCAGATTTCAAATCTGTGATAAGCACAGAACATGAGCACCCTTCGATAAGCGCTCTTTAACTACTACTTAATAAATGCGCTGTAATAAGTAGGCACATCTTTATTCTTCTAAGACTTCTCAAATTGCACATTTATTACAGCAAATGAAAGATTCATAAGGTTGTCATTAAACTGTCATAAAAACTTGTCAAGATAGCACGCATGTCACAAACAATGCTTTTTTGTATCGTTGTTAAACTTTAGGAGTCTTACATGCGTTATTCGTTATTAGCAGTGGCCGTTAGTTGTACATTAGTGCTTACGGCATGTAATAAATCGACTGAAACGACAGAGTCAGCTGCTGATAGTAGCGCTGTCAGCACTGAGGCAACCACTCAGACAGTATCTTCTTCTACAACAGGTTTTAAATCTGCTGAGAATATCGCAATGAATATCACAGGTGCAGGCGCATCGTTCCCGCAGCCTATCTATGCCAAATGGTCTTATGACTATAATGGTGCGACTGGTGGTCAAGTCAACTATCAATCAATTGGTTCTTCTGGTGGTATCAAACAGATTCAATCAAAAACTGTCGATTTCGGCGCTTCTGATGCACCGATGACGCCTGAAGAGTTAGACGAAGCAGGCTTGATTCAGTTTCCAACCGTTATCGGTGGTGTCGTACCTATCGTAAACATCGACGGTGTTGAGCCTGGTCAATTACAGTTAGACGGTACAACATTAGCAGATATCTATTTGGGCAAAATTAGCAACTGGAATGATCCGGCTATCAAAGCAATGAACCCAGATTTGACATTACCTGATGCTGCTATTACTACCGTATTCCGCTCAGACGGTTCAGGTACGACTTTTAACTTCACTGATTATTTAGCAAAAGTGTCAACGGACTGGAAAGACAGTGTCGGCGTTGATAAGACTGTGAAATGGCCAACCTCTGCTACTGGTGCAGGCGGTAAAGGTAACGAAGGCGTATCAAGCTACGTAAACCGTATGAAAAATTCTATCGGTTACGTTGAGTATGCTTATGCCAAGCAAAACAAAATGTCACACACAGCGCTAAAAAATGCTGCGGGTAACTTCGTACAACCTTCTGCAGAAACCTTTGCAGCGGCTGGTGATATCGACTGGTCACAGCAAGAAGGCTTTTATAAAGTCATCACTAACTCTGAGACTGAGCAAGCATGGCCTATCGCTGCTGCGACCTTTATCTTAGTACACAAGCAACCAGAAAATCCTCAGCAAGTGGCTGGTGTGCTGAACTTCTTTGATTGGGCCTATACCCAAGGTGACGATGATGCCATGGCACTAGATTATGTTCCATTCTCTGATACAGCTGTTGCCTTATTCAAAGCCAAATGGAATGACGTAAAAGGCAGTGATGGACAACCAGTCTACAAGCCAGCTCAGTAACTGGTATCTGCTAAATAAGCTTTAGCACGTTACGAGTTACCCTCTCGAATAACTATTCTCCGGTAGTTATTTGAGAGGTTTTATCACAGTAAGTTTGAGCCTAAGCTTGCTGTGATAAAACCCAATAAAGATTTCTAATATTTTGACTCAACCCTATTCAATGCTGAGACACTTATGAATGATTTAAGGTCCCAATTGGCTAAACAAAAACGTTACGATTTTTTGTTTGTTAATGCAACCAAAGCTTTTGCCATTCTTGTCCTAATGTCTTTAGGTGGTATTTTAGTATCATTGATAGTCGGCGCATGGCCGAGCATTCAAGCATTTGGTTTGGGTTTTTATACCAGTAATAACTGGGATACAGTTGCCAATGAGTATGGTGCATTAGCGCCTATTTACGGCACGTTAGTGACATCGTTTATTGCTATCTTAATTGCGGTTCCAGTCAGCTTTGGTATTGCCATATTTTTAACTGAGATGTGCCCAAAGTTCTTAAAAAAGCCCCTTGGTATCGCTATTGAGCTATTGGCTGGTATCCCTTCTATCATTTACGGTATGTGGGGATTGTTTGTCTTTGCGCCTTTCTTTGGTGATCACATTCAGCCATGGTTCATTGAGCACATTGGCCCACTGCCTATCATCGGTAAACTATTTGCAGGTGCGCCAATGGGACTAGGTATGTTCACAGCATCCCTTGTACTTGCCATCATGATTATTCCGTTTATCGCAGCCACCATGCGTGATGTTTTTTCGGTTGTACCAGACCTGTTGAAAGAGTCGGCTTATGGAATGGGTGCGACCACTTGGGAAGTCATGTTCAAGATTATCCTGCCTTATACCAAAGCAGGTGTGGTAGGTGGCGTCATTTTGGGATTGGGTCGTGCATTGGGCGAGACGATGGCAGTCACTTTCTTGATTGGTAACGCCTTCAACATCAGTCCAAGTCTCTTTACGTCAGGCGTGACGATTACGTCAGCCTTGGCGAATGAATTTGCAGAAGCGTCGAGTGAGCTACATTTGGCTTCCTTACTACATCTGGGCTTAATCTTGTTTGTCATTACCTTCATCGTGCTATCGCTCGCTAAGCTGATGCTCATGAGTATGGATAAAAAAGCAGGTAATCGCTAGTTGCTAGATTGCCTTAGTTTGATTGAGTCAGTTCGAGTGAATCAATCAGTTAAGTGTCGATGGTTATTGGTATTGATAAAAATACGGGAAACACATTTTATGCCTTCTAACAATGCTACCAACGCAATCAATGCACCGTCACCGCTGAACACAGGTTTTGAAGGGCGTTATAACAGAAGCTTATATAATAAGCGCCGCTGGGCCAATAAAGTGGGTCTAGGGTTTGCTATGGCGGCGATGGTTTTCGGTTTATTTTGGCTGTTTTGGATTTTGCTTACGCTTTTAGTGGAAGGCTTTCAGGGCATAGTGCAACTGCCTATCTTTACTGCTGATACACCGCCACCGATGAGTGCTGGCGGGTTACGCAACGCGATTGTCGGTTCAGTCATGTTAGCGTTTTCAGGATTGTTTATCGGGGCACCTATCGGACTGATGACAGGTATTTATTTATCTGAGTTTTCTCAAGGTAGCATGCTTGGTAAAGTCACGCGATTCTTAAATGATATTTTGTTATCGGCACCGTCTATTGTCATTGGTCTGTTTATTTATGCGCTCATGGTAAAAGGTCAAAGTTTCTCTGGTTGGGCGGGCGCATTGGCATTGGCATTGATTGTCATCCCTGTGGTCGTGCGTACGACTGAGAATATGCTGAATCTGGTTCCTAATAGCATTCGTGAGGCAGCCTATGCATTGGGCACACCCAAGTGGAAGATGGTGACGCAAGTAACGATCAAGGCTGCTAGAGCCGGACTTACGACTGGGGTGTTATTGGCCTTTGCGAGAATCACAGGTGAGACGGCACCATTGCTATTTACCGCGCTGAACAACCAGTATTTCAGCACTGATATGGGTCAACCTCTTGCCAACTTACCAAATACGATCTACCAGTTTGCGATGAGTCCTTATGACAACTGGCATACTTTAGCGTGGGCAGCGGCGCTCCTTATTACTACTTCTGTCTTGGTACTCAATATTTTGGCGAGATTTATTGGTAGTAGAGGTCAGGTCAAATAAAGCCTGATGTCAGATGACACAGCACGAAGATACCAAGATACCAAGATACCAAGCATTTACTCACACTTATACGAAATCAATTAAGCTAGGTTGGATAATATTATGAATGATGTCGCAAGCAAAACACGCACCAAAAGCACGGTTGATACATTCAATACGACAACTGGCAATTTATTGAATCGATCCATGTCTACGAGCACACAAATGCAGCAACCCGATATTGCCAGCCTGACCAAACAAACCCTTCATGATCTCCCGCAAAATATGCCGCCGGCAAAAATGCAGATTCGTGATTTAAATTTTTATTATGGTGATTTCCAAGCACTAAAAAATATCAATATCGATATCCCTGATAAAAAAGTAACCGCTTTTATTGGTCCATCAGGTTGTGGCAAATCCACGCTATTACGTACCTTTAATCGTATGTACGACTTGTATCCAGGTATGCGTGCCGAAGGCAGTATCAACCTTGATGGCAATGATATATTGGGTAAAGACGTCGATGTGAATTTGCTACGCGCCCAAGTCGGCATGGTCTTTCAAAAACCAACCCCATTCCCAATGTCGATTTATGACAATGTGGCCTTTGGTGTACGCCTCTACGAAAAGTTAAGCAAGGCTGAGCTAGACAATCGCGTGGAATGGGCACTCAAGAAATCTGCATTATGGCCAGAAGTAAAAGACAAACTAAAGGCTTCTGGATTGTCTTTATCAGGCGGACAGCAGCAGCGCTTATGTATCGCACGAAGTGTCGCGACCAAGCCTGAAGTATTACTACTCGATGAGCCGACATCCGCGTTAGATCCTATCTCGACGGGTGCGATCGAAGATTTGATCGAAGACCTAAAAAATGACTATACCATTGCTATCGTCACTCACAACATGCAACAAGCGGCGCGGGTGTCAGACTATACGGTCTATATGTATTTAGGCGATATGATTGAGATGGGTGAGACTGATCAAGTATTTACTAAGCCTGTTCAAAAAGCGACAGAAGACTATATTACAGGTCGTTATGGCTAACACTGAGCATTAATAAGTGAAAAATGCTCGATACGTTTGATAAGGTTTTGTGAGCTAATTCATTTAACCTAAAAATCTCATCGCGTTACTAATATATGTATTTCAGGGAATACCTCTTATGCAAAGTGATAAGCATATCTCTAAAAGTTTTGACCAAGATCTTGACGAAGCCATTCGGTTGTTTCTATACATGGGTGATAGGGCCGCGGACCAAGTGGCCCAAGCCATTCATGCGCTCATCGATAAAAATGAGACGTTGGCACAAGAGGTCATCGATTTAGATTTTGAGATAAATCGAATGGAAGTAGAGTTGGATGAGCATATTTTGTTATTGGTCGCAAAACGCCAGCCTGCCGCCAGTGATTTACGTTTGGTCATGTCCATCAGTAAAGGCGTGGTTGATTTAGAACGTATTGGTGATGAAGCCGTAAAAATTGCCCAAATGGCAAATAAAATCGCCGCGCAAGGTAAATTGTCGTACGGCTACTCAGAAGTACAGCACCTAAGTAATCAAGTTCGCCTCATGCTCCATAATGCGTTAGAGGCTTTTAGTCAGTCGAATGCCGAGCAAGCATTTGAGGTCATGCGTAATGACAATGTGGTCAACGATGAGTATCAATCGGCTATTCGCGCACTAATGACCTATATTATGGAAGATTCACGCCATGTCTCAAAAGTAATCAATATTATGTGGGTCTTGCGTGCACTTGAGCGTATTGGCGATCATGCACAGAATGTCGCCGAGCTGGTGATTAACTATAGTAGTGGTCAAGATGTTCGTCATTCTGACTATGCACTGGTCGAAAAAGCCGTACAAGAAGCCAATGACCGCATGGCGGCGCGCCAAGTCAGTGTCACATCAGCCACAGTGTCAGATTCTGACAGTGCTTCATTAGATAATGATGAATAGTAAAAACTATTAAGTTGGTATTTGATTGTTAAAAAAACGCGCTATATGAAATAGCGCGTTTTTTGATGTTTGTTAAAAAGTAAGAAAAGAAAGAAGGACTAGCTTTCTGGTGTCCAACCCTGTGCACGTTCATAGTCTTCATTGTCTAAAAACTTATCACGTTGTTCGGTTAAGAACTTTTTGGCGGCAGGATCCATCATGCTTAAATGGTTTTCGTTGATCAGCATGGTTTGATGTTCGATCCATTCTTTCCACGCTTTGTCAGATACGGTTTCTTGCAGCTCTTGACCTTTCTTATTAGGAAAAGGCGGGTGTGGCATCTTTGGCAAATCTTGCTTATATTTACGGCAAAATACAGTATTGGCTTGAGGATTAAAAGTCTCAGTCATAAGGCGTTCCTTATTATGTATGGGTCTTTATAAATATATTTTAAATGACGTTACCTGCTTATGGTAACAAAAACACCCGCCTAAGTAGCGGGTGTTTTTCGATTATTAAATTAATAAACTACTTGGTTATAAAGTCGCTTTTAAGCAAAAGCTTTCAAACGAGCCCGACCATTGATTACGGCCTTTTTCACTTGATTCGGTGCAGTGCCACCTAAATGGTCACGGGCTGCTAATGAGCCTTCTAGCGTTAGATAATCAAAGACATCCTCACCGATAGCATTGCTAAACTGCTGTAGCTGTGCCAATGATAAATCACTCAAATCAACGCCTTCTTTGATACCCAAAGCAACGGCATTACCAACCACTTCATGGGCATCACGGAACGCAACACCTTGGCGTACCAGATAATCTGCAAGGTCAGTGGCAGTCGCGTAGCCTTTCATAGTGGCAGCACGCATGTTTTCTTTATTAGGCGTGATGTTAGGTAGCATATCACCAAAGGCCAATAAACAGCCGGTAAGGGTATCGACGCAATCAAAGAGTGGCTCTTTGTCTTCTTGATTGTCTTTGTTATAGGCCAGTGGCTGACTCTTCATCAGGCTAAGCAGGGTCATCAGTTGACCAAAGACACGTGCTGCTTTACCGCGTACCAATTCAGGTACATCAGGGTTTTTCTTCTGCGGCATGATAGATGAGCCAGTACAGAAGCGATCTGGAATCTGCACGAAGTTAAACTGTGCTGACATCCAAAGAATAATCTCTTCACTCATGCGTGACATGTGCATCATGAGAATAGACGCGGCAGAGGTAAACTCAATGGCAAAATCACGATCAGAAACTGCATCCAAAGAGTTCTGGCAGATACCTTCGAAACCAAGCAGTTCAGCAGTAATCGTACGATCGATTGGGAACGTTGTACCAGCTAGAGCCGCACTACCAAGTGGCATCTGATTAATACGGCGGCGCGCGTCGACCAAACGTTCAGTATCGCGATACAACATCTCAAACCATGCCATCACGTGATGGCCAAAGCTGACGGGCTGTGCCGTTTGCAAATGGGTAAAGCCTGGCATGATGGTATCGGTATGTTGATCAGCCAAATCCAGCAAGCCACTTTGCAAACGTACCAATAGGGCTATGATGTTATCCGTCTCTTCACGCAACCAAAGACGAATATCGGTAGCTACCTGATCGTTACGGCTACGACCAGTATGTAGTTTTTTACCAACCGCACCTATAATGTCAGTCAGACGTGATTCGACGTTCATGTGTACGTCTTCGAGCGCGATTGACCAGTTAAATTCACCGGCTTCAATCTCGCGCAACACTTGCTGCAGGCCATCGATGATAGTGGCCACTTCGTCAGCAGTCAGAATGTCACATTCTTTGAGCATGGTCGCATGAGCGATCGAGCCTTGAATATCGTGACGTGCAAAACGTTGGTCAAAGCCGACAGATGCGGTAAAGGCAGCAACGAAGCTGTCGGTTGCTTCACTAAAGCGACCGCCCCACATTTGCTGACCCTGACTGCTTGCAGGGCTGTTATTTGTTGTAGAGGCATCTGTGCTAGAATCAGAGACAGATGCAGTTACATTTGATTCGGGATTACTAAGGTTTGAAGAATTGGCGTTCATATCGGTACAAGACAAGTCAAGAGAATAAGAACTCGAGTATAGCAAAGGATGAGGTAGCCTTGCTAGCGGAGCGCTTAGAGTTTTTTATGCCCAAGCTCATGGATGTCATGAAAGTTTGGCAGTGGCTGTTGTATGTCTTTTTTTGGTCGATATTCGTAACGGTGACGCATCGTTACGAGATCGCCACTTGGGCAGATTTTTTGATGCAACTCTCGAGCAGGTTACTCCAAAATATTTTGAGCATCATGCCATCGCTGTATATCATTGACTATCTGCGCCATATCTTTAAAAGTATGAGCATCCCCAAAGTCACGGTATATGTAGTCAGCATACTAATGACTACCTATGCCATTTCAATGACGCTAATCAGTCTTATTATGATTAATATGGGTTGGGTTGAGTACAATCATCAGACGTTCATTCCAGATATATTAATTGATACCGTGAGTGCTGGTGGTTTTGCCTTGATATTTTTGCTGTATTTCTTACGCCGATATCGTGAGATGAATGCACTTAAGCAATCATTTGAACACAAACTAAGTGCCCAAAACGATATCATCAAAGCGCGTCTTTCCCCGCATTTTTTCTTTAATACCATTAACACACTTGTGTCCCTTATCGAATCCAACCCACCACGAGCGGCTGCCTTATTACAGAACGTTTCCGCATTATTCCGTGCCAGCTTTAATGGGGCGCGCGAGATTAGCTTCGAAGAAGAGATCGCTCTATGTGAGCATTATTTGGCGATTGAAGCTAGCCGTTTGGCAGATAAGCTTGAGGTGACATGGGATCTACCTGACGAAGATGTGATGTATGACATGGTTATCAATGCCTTAACCCTGCAGAGCATATTGGAACGAATGCTGCTAAATGTGGTTGAGATGACCACTGAAATTATTTGTATCAATATTAAAGTAACGTGGCAGCAGCATCAGGTTATGATTGTAATTGGTGTCGACCTTCCCAAAAGAACCTTAATCATTAATCATGATTTACGCCAAAACATGAGTTTTTATGTTCAAGCTGAGCGTTTACGTTCCTATTTCGGTCAAAGTGCTGATATTAAAAGCACAGTGACCAACACCCAAATTATTACTGTTATTGACTATCCGCTACAAGACGTCAGTCTATGATGATTTTTTCATTACTTATTTTTTATTTTTCTTATAAATAAATAACCGTGGCATACATATTGCATCGTATATCTATATTATTGTTTTACTTTGTATTTAGTAGTGATTAAGAATCATTATTATTGATGGTGAATAAATAAACATGAAAAACGAGATACAAAAAATAGCCTCGTATTAAATTTATTATTAGCCCTGATTTATCGGTTATTATAGAATTTTTTATTTGTGGTTTTATTAAATATTTTTATGCTAAGCGAATGGTAATGAGTGATAGTATGTTTGTAATGTCTATTGAAAGTATTAAGTTTGTCCAGGGATGGGAGTTTGCATGCGTATTGTAGTTTGTGATGATGAACCGCTAGCGCGTGAGCGTTTGGTCCGAATTGTACAAGAGTCAGGTCATCAAGTGGTCGCTCAAGCAACAACAGGTAAAGAAGCCATTATGGCTGTTAAAACGCAGCAGCCAGATATCATATTGTTAGATATCCGTATGCCTGAAATGGATGGTGTACGCTGTGCTCAAGAGCTTTCGCAACTTGATCACCCACCAGCGATTATATTTGTCACGGCTTATGATCATTATGCAATTGCTGCTTTAAAAGCCAATGCGATTGGCTACTTATTGAAGCCTGCTAATAAAGATGAACTAGTAGAAGCGCTGAATAAAGCTAAAAATCTAAATGCTGCTCAGTTGAATGAAATTCGTAAGCTAGAAGATCCCACCGCACGGCCAGTACGCGAACATATCGCTGCTCGTACTCACCGCGGCGTTGAGCTCATTAAGCTTAAAGATATTTACTATTTTACGGCTGATCAGAAGTACGTCAAAGTCCGCCATAAAGATGGCATTGTACTCATTGATGAAACGTTAAAAGAACTTGAGCAAGAGTTTGAAGATCGACTATTTCGCGTGCATCGTAACGCAATTATCAATCTCAGCTTTTTGGATTACTTAGAAACGTTAGATGCAGGGCAGTATCAGATACGTTTTAAAGGTATTGATGAGACGCTAGCCGTTAGTCGTCGCCACTTGCCAGCATTACGTGACAAAATTCAAAGTATGTAACTTAACACATGTAACTTACTGTTTTAATAGTGAAATAATCATCCCATATCATCAAACCCTTATTTATGCTTAAATAGGGGTATTTTTTTGCGTCAGTATTCACTATAACAGGTGTATAGCGCTCGTTTTCTGAGGCAAGTTTCCACATTGTTTAGTACGGGTGTCATACTACAAAGATATTATGCCGTACAGATACGAGCAGCACTGACAGCACAGCCCAACATTACAGCACCAACATAATAATACCGAACTTATTGAGGCCTTTTATGAGCAATTCGCAGCAAACTGCATTGACCACTTTAAACATCGCTACACGTCAGAGTCCTTTAGCACTATGGCAAGCTGAGCATATTCGTGCACGGCTATTAGAAATGTATCCTGAATTGACGATTAACTTGCTCAAAATTGTCACTAAGGGTGACAAGATACTAGACACACCGTTGGCCAAAATTGGTGGCAAAGGATTATTTGTCAAAGAGCTTGAGCAAGCGTTGTATGACAAGCAAGCGGATATTGCAGTCCATTCATTAAAAGATGTACCGATGCAGCTGCCTGAAGGATTGACGCTAGGTGTCTATTGTAAACGTGCTTCACCTACGGATGCTTTTGTTTCTAATACTTATAATAGTATTGATGAGTTGCCACAAGGTGCGGTGGTGGGAACGTCCAGCTTGCGCCGTCAGTGTCAGATCAAAGCCTATCGCTCAGACTTACAGATCAAGACTTTGCGCGGTAATGTTGGTACTCGTTTGGGTAAGCTAGACGCGGGCGAGTATGATGCGATTATTTTAGCGACCAGTGGCTTGCAGCGCATTGAGCTGGATGAGCGTATACGCGGTGAGCTTGAAATTGATGCTTGCTTACCTGCAGTTGGACAAGGTGCGCTAGCAATTGAATGCCGTGAAGGTGACGATGAAGTATTAAAGCTACTAGCACCGCTTAATGACGATAAAGCACGTATTCGTCTTATTGCAGAGCGCGCACTAAACCGTCATCTAGAGGGTGGTTGCCAAGTGCCGATTGCTGCCTATGCTGTCTTGCAAATGGCTAGTGAAACAGATGCCAATAACGATGATAATGGCGATAACGGTAATAACGACAATGGTAATGTGTTGTGGCTCCGTGGCCGAGTAGGTCAAGCTGATGGTAGCCAGTTATTAAAGGCAGAAAAGCGTGTCACATTAGTCGGTACGCAAGAAGAGCAAGAAATACAGGCCAATCAACTTGGTATTGATGTTGCTAAGCTCCTACTTGCCGATGGCGCTGGTGATATCTTATCAGCGATTTATCACCCTGAATAACACGTCAGTATCTTTATTAGCTTAGCCATAACGCCCTCACTGTAGATGTTGATGGGTGGTTAAGCCAACTTTATCAGTCTTTTGTCATGGTACATCTATGTCATCGTCAATTTACGCCAAATCTGTGCATAAAGGTCAGGCAACGGATGCTCATCTGTTGCTACCACAAGTCGTCATCAATACCCGCCCAGTAGAGCGGTCAGCACCACTGACTCAGCACTTACAAGCGGAGGGGTTGAGCGTGGTTGAGATGCCAATGTTGGCGCTACAGTCGCGCCCAACGACTAATGATGACATGATATTGATGCAGCAATGGCTAGCAGGGGCTTATAAGGCACTTGTTATCGTTAGCCCAACGGCGGCCGCTGCAGGTTTAGCTGTCTGGCAAATGCTGAAGCGTGAGAATCAAGTACGAGATGACGAAAATGATCAAGTAGATGCACCTGTAAAAGCACCAAGCCATATCATTGCTGTTGGTGAGGCGACGGCGGCTGTCTTAAGTAATAGACTTGCTCATGAGTTAGAGTATCAGGTGCGCCAGCCTGAAGTTGCCAATAATGAAGGTATGTTGGCGATGCCTGAGATCGAGAGTTTGCAGGCAGGTGATAAGCTGCTGGTATGGCGTGGACTTGGTGGTCGGCGATTATTGGTCGATGCATTACAGGCGCGTGGTGTCCATGTTGATAGCATTGCTTGGTACGAGCGAAAAATGCCTGTAGAGGCAAGCGTGCAATACGAGCAATGGCTACAAGGTTTTCTGACATCTTGTTCTGAGACGGATGTAGCTTTATCAGAGCAGCCAAAGCCAATCGTGGTGGTCAGTAGTGGTGCTGCTTTTGAGCATTGGGAAGCTGTTGTTAGTGCTGTGGCAGAGAAGCGCCTAGAACCAACTGCTGATACAGTTCTTCCACCACTTGAGCTAGCAGATTTTGCGTATGTGGTACTAGGCGAGCGCTTAGCTAATATGGTCGCAGAGCAGCAACTATATTATTGGCGTGTAGAAGACTTGGCGCCAGAAACTATCCTCGCTGCGATCAGATCTAAACATTAATTTTTTGCATTCTTTATTCTAACTATATTTAAATCTACCAATAACGGCGTTGCCTTATGTCAATTAATTCTGAATCGTTACCTAAGGAACCTTCGGCTGTTCAACAACGCCGGCAAGCAAATATGTTGTTGGTACGACTGCAATGGTTCGTTATTCTGTTGCTGGTTGCTGCGTTGTTTTGGCTTTATATTAGTCAACAGCGTTTTCAAAATAACGTCAATGATCGTTTGCAAAGCAATGAGCAAATCGCCAGTCGTCTTAATGAGATGGATGATCGCTTATTTTCGATGAGTCAACAGACGTTACCAAAGCCTAGTGCCACTGTTAGCAGTCAAGCTCAAAACCAGCTAGATTTATTACGTATTCAAATACAAGCCGCTGATAGGTTGTTGGCAGATAATAATGATAATGCTGCGATTGAGTTGCTGCGAGGATTACATTGGCAGCTCTCACAAAGTAGTAATGAAATTGCGCCAGCGCTAACTATCGTGATCAAACAAAGCTTGATGAAAGATATTGAGCGTCTACAAGCCAGAAGCTCGCAACCTAGCCCTTGGCAGCTACAAAACTTAGCCATCCAAAACATTCAAGATTTTTTGCACAGTCATGAGCGTGCGACTAGTACGGCGACTCCGACGAAAACCACCGATAATAATGCAGGTCTAACACGTAGACAGCTCGTGATTCATGAAGTCATCATGACATTGAATCTAGCAAATCAAGCCAGCAATATGCGTGAGCAAGATCAATTTATTAGCTATTTGACGCAAGCGCGAAAGCAATTGCAGAGTTTAGTCCCTCAAAATCTAGAGCCAAAAAATTCAGACAAGCAAACATCGGCAAGTACAAAAAAAGCGGTTAACGAGACCAATGTACAGACCAAATCATCACCTGCGAATATTCCAGAAGTTATAGATTGGTTAGATCGATTAATTGCCAATGCACCAAAACCAACACCGTTGTTAACGACACAGATTTTGGATCAACCAAAACGTTAATGTTCAACAGACCCTATTGTGCCAAAAATTTATTAATACAAAGAATAAGAGAAATGACATTATGGACAGTTTGAACCAAGAAGCACATTTGGCCTCTACTATCGCAGAAAACCATAATCCTGACGAACTATCTCATTATCCAGTGATTCATCATCAGCCTATTCATTGGGGCGAAATGGATGCCTTTAATCATTTAAACAATGTCGTTTATTATCGCTATGCTGAATCAGCGCGTATTGGGTATTTGCAGACATTAGGGATGTTTGATGGCAGCATGATCACCGTATTGGCTCAATCGAGCTGTCAGTATTTACGTCCTGTGATTTATCCAGATACTTTATTATTGGGTGTGCGTTGTCAGCGCTTGGGTAGGACCAGCATCGTAATAGAGTACAGTTACTACAGTACGGCACAACAGGCAGTCGTTGCGACGGCTGAGGCAGTTGTGGTGCGTCTAGATAGTAGTGGAAAGGATAAATTACCATGGACAATCGAGGAGCGTGAACGGTTATTAGCACTAGAGGCAAAATTTGGCCATACGCCTGAGTATTAAAACTCAAAGAATTATTTTATATAAGTGAATGAGTTGAAATAGTAAGTAAAATTATCAAACATAGAAAAGGCACGCTACCATTGGAGTAGCGTGCCTTTTTTATACTTTGTTTTTTGACTCAATAGTGCAAGCAGATATTAGTCTTGTTGCGGTGCTTGAACGAAATCGACCACGTTTAATTCAAAACCTGATAACGCATAAAACTTCATCGGTGATGACAATAAACGCATATCACGGACACCTAAGTGACGTAATATTTGTGCGCCAACACCAACGCTACGATACGGCTGTTGAGTGAGCGTTGATTGCGATTCATTGTCTGCGGCTTTATCTAACGCATCCCCTAAATCAACAGGTTGGTTACTACCAATCCAAACCAATACACCGCGATCCGAGGCACTAATTTCTTTTAATGCGGCTTGTACGCTCCAGCCACTACGGCCAGTCATGTCATTTTTAGCCGCAAACAAATCACGTAATGGATGGAAGCCATGAACACGTACCGTACTAACGCCTTCGCTGACATCGCCTTTGACTAACGCTAAATGGGTCTCATCAGCACCAAATTCACGGAAGCGATGCAAGGTGAACGTACCATGTTCAGTTTCAAAAGGATATGATTCTACTTCTTCTACTGTCTGTTCATTCGCAATACGATAGTTGATAAGATCAGCAATCGTACCTATTTTTAGATCATGCTCTTTAGCAAATATTTCTAGATCATCACGACGTGCCATCGTACCATCAGCATTGATGATTTCGACCAGCACAGATGCTGGCTCAAGGCCTGCTAGGCGTGATAAATCACAACCTGCTTCTGTGTGACCAGCGCGATGCAATACACCACCATCTTGCGCAATGATAGGAAAGATATGGCCAGGCTGTACAATATCTTCAGCTTTAGCAGTAGCAGAAACCGCTGCTTGAATAGTACGGGCGCGATCGGCAGCGGAAATACCAGTTGTAACGCCTTCAGCCGCTTCGATTGATACGGTAAAGTTGGTGCTGAATTTTGCTTCGTTGCGCTCAGACATCAGTGGTAAAGACAGCTGGTGCGCACGAGCTTGTGAGATAGTCAAACAGACTAAGCCACGCGCATGGGTAATCATAAAGTTAATATCTTCAGGGCGCACATGGGTCGCTGCCATGATGATATCACCTTCGTTTTCGCGGTCTTCATCATCCATCAAGACGACCATTTTACCAGCACGAATGTCTTCGATAATCTCAGGGATCGTATTTAAACTCATAGTAAATCTCAATATTTTATTATTTATAGATAGGTGTGATTTGGAATATAGAGCATTATCTGCCTATTGTAGCAGCAGATGATACAAAGCGCTGTTACGGTCAAGCAAAGCGCGCTATCAGTAATGTCATTCAATAAAAAGTGACGCACTTAATGGCTTGTATATATCATTATGAGGTCATTTTAACGCTTTTCATCGCAATGTGCTGTGTCATCTTCCCACTATATCGTTCAGTATGTCAAAAATAGTCATAAGTATTATCAATGACTGCTATCATTTGTGCATTAAAGCGTACATTAGATAATGAACTGAGCCGTGTCATGCATGGTTAGTCATTACTTGCTGCTTGGGTTTTTAGCCAGTCCATAAATTGTTTGCTATGCTGCTCTCGTTGATTGTCTGCAAACTCATAAAAGCGTGTGCCGATTAAATTTTCTGGTAAATAAGACTGCGGATAATAATGGTTGGGATAATCGTGCGGGTAGGCGTAACCTTGACCGTATCCCTGACTGCGCATCAGCTTGGTCACGCCATTACGTAGATGTAGCGGCACAGGAGAGGCATCTTTTTCTGCCAACGTCATCGCAGCATTGATCGCTTTATACGTGCTATTACTTTTGGCACTGGTCGCCAGATAAACCACCACTTGACCTAAAATTAGACGTGCCTCAGGCATACCAATGGATTGCACACTGCGTAGTGCTGCATCAGCAAGAAGTAAGGCATTAGGGTTGGCATTGCCGATATCTTCGCTGGCCAAAATGACCAAACGGCGTGCAATGAAGTCAGCAGGCTCGCCGCCTACCAGCATCCGAGCCATCCAATATAGTGCAGCATCAGGATCGGAGCCACGCACTGATTTTATCATTGCTGAGACGATATCGTAATGCTGCTCACCATCTTTATCGTAGCGGATCAGTGCAGTCTGTGCTACCCGACCGACCAATGCATCATCGACGATAATCGGTGATTGCTTAGCGTCAGCCGTTTGAATGGCAAGCTCTAATAAGTTTAGCGCCTTTCTAGCATCACCATGTGCCAGTTGGCTGATAATGTCTTTTGCTTGCAAGTCGACGGTTAATTTATTGAGTATATTGTCTTCCGACAGCGCTCGTTGTAGCACTGCGCCTATCTGCTCTGGTATCAGAGGTTCTAGACGATACACTTGGCAACGTGATAGTAGCGCATTATTGACACTAAATGAGGGGTTTTCGGTCGTGGCACCAATCAAAGTGATATCGCCAGACTCTACCGCGCCCAGTAGCGCATCCTGCTGTGCCTTATTAAATCGATGAATTTCATCAATGAAGACCACAGGTGATTCAAATGTCAGTGAATCCTTATTATCTAAGACTTCGCGTAACTGTTTAACCCCAGTATTCAACGCGGACAGCGCATGAAAGGGACGACCAACGGCATCTGCTAATAGCATCGCGATAGTCGTTTTGCCGATACCTGCTTCACCGTGCAGGATAATAGATGGCAGATGCCCTTGCTCTACCAAGCGGCGTAACGGTGCACCTGCGGCCAGTAAATGCTCTTGACCGATAATGGCATTGAGCGTGTTTGGGCGCATGCGCTGAGCAAGTGGAGTATCAGCATGAAAACTAGGTGGCATAGGGCTTCTCTATTATCAGTTTAAACAGCTATCAATTCGCGTGTCACAACAGTTATGGATAAGTTTTTATGGGTTCATCTAAACCGCTACACACCACACTATATTTATCATTTTTATTGAAGCTAAACATTTCTACCTGCTTGGCATGGTTTTCGCATTAATGAATATTAGACCTTAAATGAATATTAGATCTTAGCAATAAAAAAAGGCTAATTGAATCGACTATATTTGCTATGTGTCTACACGATAGGTTAACGCAATCTTATGTTAATGAAAGCTCGCTAAGTGTATCGCTTATGTCCCAACTACTTTGGTTTTCAGACTTTATCCCTATTAATGGTTCAGTCATATCGATGAGCAGTATCAATAAGCATGGCTCACTAAGCATAATTTATTAAAAGTGGTCTATCAAGCATAGGATATTACAGTGATGAAGTCTCGATCGATATTTAAGCGTTTTTTGAATCGATATTTATATCGCAGTGCACAGCAGCAATCACGCTTACTCACTGTGAGCGAGGTGACGCTAGCACGTTCAGTATTCGGTGACAGCATTGACCTTGATGGCGTTCAGCTTAAGACTGCTTGGTGGGTGCTAAAAAATTATGCCGTTAGCCCTAATGGCAATATTTACTTTAATCCTGCAGATTGGATTACAGATTTTAGCGATGCTCCTTTAGGCAAACAAAGCTGGCTGATACATGAGCTAACGCATGTATGGCAATTACAGCATGGATTGAAAGTCGTACGTGGTGCGGTTATCGATCGTCGTTATGATTATGTGATTGAGGTAGGAAAACCCTTTCTTAAGTATGGTATCGAGCAGCAAGCACGCATGGTACAGGATTACTTTATTAGCCATCAGCGCGGACAAGACTGCCAAGCTTTGGAGGCCTGCATTCCATTTTTGGTCACAAGCTCTATCGACGAAACAAAAAATACAGATAGCTCGTTCACAATTTAATTTTCTTATAGAGATAAATAGTGACTATAGCTGATTCAATTTAAAAGTAGTACAAGGCAACCGAGTGTAGATGTATGTTTAATACTTCAAATGAGGTTAAAGCAGTAATACTTTTATAGTGGAATGACTATATGATAAGAATTAGTATAAAGCATGCTTTATGCTTTACAAGGTCACGATAACTCTGAGAAAAGTAAAGTAGCAAAGGATTGCTACGGTAGCTATAGCTTTTAATATTTGTGCTTTAACAAGGATATTTACACTCATGTTTAAATTTTTGCCAGTAAAGCTCGCTCTGAGTGCCAGTCATAAAGCGAATAACCGTTTGGACCATGATAACTCTCTTAATGAGAGTGTTCAGCCACGGCGCTCGTCCTCAACACTGCTAGTGGCAACACTGACCGGCATAATTTTATTGACAGGTTGTCAGCAGCAGTCAGATACACAACCTGTCGTCGATGCCAGTCAGACCAGTGATCCAGAAAACGCTCAAGACAGTGAACCAATGGCACAAAGCGATGCGGCCGCTGCTCGTATAAAGCAGTTTCAGCCCATTTACGTCACACAGATGCAAGGGTTACAACGCCGCTTACAAGCAGAGTATGAATCACTGGAAGTTGCTGACACATCAGAAAATGCAGACTCGCTACTCAATACTAATATCAAGACCGATAATACTGACGATATCATTGATGGCAGCGACAAAAACGTAGCTGACCCTACTTCTTCAGTCATCGCATCTACTAATTCGGTAGATACTACTGCTGTAGATAGCGATGTTGAGGCTACGGCTGATATCAATACCAGTACAGAAGTGGGTGAGCGAGATTTAACTGTCTTAAAACGTATCAGTCTTGAACCACGTAAACCTACTATGATGACCGAAGATCAAATCATTGACAGCTATCAGCAAGCGATGGATGCCCTTTATCAGCCTGTGACGTCTCCACTTAATGCAGAAGATATCAATACTTTAATTAATATAGCGACATTGGCGCCACAGTTGTTTGAAAGCGCAGAAATTGCTGGGAGAGTCAGTGCCAAGAGTCCAGCGCTGGCACGGTTGATAATCCAACATCAAGTTTGGGAGCAAATAGAAGCCCAACAAGTCATTGATATGCAACAGATGAAAATTGATCAACAAAAAGAGTTTGAGTCGCTTATGTCTAAGTTTAACGAGACGATTGAAGGATACGATGAACAGATTGCCAAGTACGAGCAGACATTAGAATCGTTTAAATAAATATTTCTAGTAATCAAGACAATTTCTAAGCAATAAAAAATCCCGCACAATGGCGGGATTTTTTATTGAGAGAATATTATCTCTATCTATTTACGGTCTTCAACTTTAACAAAATCGCGATGCGACTCGCCAGTGTATAACTGACGTGGACGACCGATTTTGAACGGTGCACTGTGCATCTCTAACCAATGGCTGATCCAACCAGAAGTACGAGCTAGTGAGAAGATTACGGTAAACATTGACGTTGGGATACCGATGGCTTTTAAGATAATGCCAGAGTAAAAATCAACGTTTGGATATAGGTTACGCTCAACGAAGAACGGGTCTTCTAAAGCAATCTTTTCAAGCGCCATCGCCAACTCAAGCTTAGGATCGTTGATACCAAGTGCCGCAAGTACTTCGTCACAAGTTTCTTTCATGACTTGTGCGCGTGGGTCAAAGTTTTTGTAAACACGATGACCAAAGCCCATTAGCTTCACTTCACGGCTCTTCACTTTTTCCATGAATGCAGGTACGTTTTCAACTGAACCGATTTCGTCTAACATCTCAAGAACAGCTTCGTTCGCGCCGCCATGTGATGGACCCCAAAGGGCTGCGATACCAGCAGCGATACATGCATAAGGGTTTGCACCAGTAGAACCAGCCAAACGTACAGTAGACGTTGAAGCGTTTTGCTCATGGTCAGCATGCAAAGTAAAGATTTTGTCCATTGCGCGAGTGATGACGTCGTTGGTTTTATAATCAACATCAGCAGGCGTCGCAAACATCATGTACAAGAAGTTTTCTGCGTAGTTAAAGTCATTACGCGGATACATGAACGGCTCGCCTTGTGAGTATTTATAACTCATTGCAGCCAGTGTTGGCATCTTAGCGATTAGACGAATAGCAGTGATCTCACGATGCTCTTCATTGCTCACATCTAGATTTTCATGATAGAACGCTGATAACGCACCAACGACACCGACCATGATAGCCATCGGATGCGCGTCACGGCGGAAGCCTTCAAAAAACTTACGTAATTGGTCATGAACACCCGTATGTTTACGGATTTTTTCAAAGAAGTCTGCTTTTTGCTCAGCGTTTGGTAGGTCACCATGAATCAGTGCATAAGCAACTTCTAAGTATTCAGCGTTGTTTGCTAACTGATCGATAGGGTAGCCGCGGTGTAATAACTCGCCTTTGCCACCATCAATATAAGTAATCTTTGATTCAACAGGGGCTGTTACTTTAAAACCAGGGTCATAAGACCAAAAGCCTGAGTCTTGTAGAGCAGCAATATCGATAACTGGGCGCCCTAAAGTACCTTCGATGATAGGAAATTCGTACTCTTTACCATTTACGGTTAATTTGGCATTAGTGTCAGCCATAAATTGCTCTCCATTGTTTTAGCTTGTTAGAATAAAATTATTGCAGACGCATACCCTCGCGTCGTCGATTATTACAGGCACATACCCTTGCGCCATCATCAGTCAAATGCTCAAAATACATCTAACTCGTTTAATACGCAGAGTATATTAGCAGCAATTCCCTATGATTTGAAAAGACTTTTACTGTCAACACTGCCAATTAGTATGGTTTTGACGTGTTTATTCACTGTAATTTTTGTATCAAAATATGTCTGGTAAGCTATTTGTCTTTTAAACCGCTTCTTTATAGAAAGTAATGATTATCATTAACATTATAATATTAAAGTGTTTTTAGCAATATTATAAGTTTAACGGTTTAGTCATATTAACTATAAAACAGACAGAGTATGAACAAACGACCATTTGGTTTAGATTTATGGTTCGTTAGGGGTGGGTAATACTAATGAATTAATATTGCAAATAGCCAGCTTTTTGTTAATTAATCTCTAATAACCAATATTTAGGGGATAAATTTGTAATTAGCGCCCAGTCATTTTATAATTAGAGGGATTTAACTGGCACTAGCTTTGCGCATATTGAGCGATCATCTTAATGGAATAATCAGTGAAGCTTTGCTTTGCTCATATTTTGTTACGATTGGACGACCAGTTTATAGACCAAAACCTAGCTTATCGTTTGAATATTCTTGTTAACTGTTCTATTTTTAGATAGCCAACAGTGAAGTTCACCTTAATAAATTGATCGTATAGAGATGACACAATGGCGTTATCTTTTTTTGTTAATGGGAATCAGTAAAAATAGAATAGTTAATCGATTGACCCCATGCTTCGTACTTATTGTCATAACGTAAGTCGAAGGCTCGTTAATAAAAGGGTGTATCAGTTCAACGAGTCAGGTTCGACCGTCTATAATGATCGTATAAGACATATTCGCCTTTTAACTTTAGCGCAAATTAAACTACGTCAGCTAGCCCTTCCTTACTTTATTCGTCTCATGTGTTGCTCGTCGCTGTTGTATAGCATTTATACAAAGCGTGGATAGCAGATACAGGAGTATAACCGCAAAAAGGATGCCCGCTGTGAAAAGCAACCGACCTATTGATCTGCCTTTAAGCCAAGTGATTAGCGTTAATCGCTCACCGATTGCAATTGCCTCAATTTTGCATCGTATATCTGGCATTATTTTATTCTTACTTATTCCTGTCATGTTGTGGTTGTTACAGAATTCTTTGGCATCGCCTGAGAGTTTTGCAACCGTATTTGACAACGTACTCGTGCGCTTTTTGGCATGGATATTTGTTGCCGCGATCGCTTATCACTTTGTGATGGGCATCAAGCACTTATTTGCTGATATGGGCATGAACGAAGAGCTAAAATCTGGACGTGCCGCTTCTAAGGTCAGTTTTGTGATCGCAGCGATTCTAATTGTCGCGTCATTTGTATGGGTGATGTTCTAATGATTAAAAACGATTCAGGAATAAAAAGCGCTACTGGTCTGACCGGCTCAGGCTCACGTGATTGGATTATCCAGCGTATCAGCGCTGTTGTTTTAGCCGTTTATAGTGTGGTGTTGCTGGGTTTCTTTTTGACCCATGGCGACGTCACTTATCTTGAGTGGTCATCATTTATGACTAGCCTGCCTATGCGTTTATTTAGCTTAGTAGCAGTACTTGCGCTAGCAGGCCATGCTTGGGTTGGAATGTGGACAGTCTTTACTGACTATATTACTACTGGCAAACTAGGCTCAAGCGCAGCAGGTTTACGTTTAGTCCTACAGTCATTGATGATTATCGCTATTTTAGTATTTCTATTTTGGGGTATCATGATTTTTTGGGGTAGTGGCTTCAGTGTTGTTGCCGTTTAACCAATAATTTATACCTTTACTATCTATAAATAATAACGGATGCACTCAGCATCACTATTTGCTGCTGAATAACTCCAAAGCCGTCCGTTATAGCCGATAATAGTCATAGCATTGGGCAATTTCTGACTTGAGCAGTCATTTAAAGACAGCTGAGTCAAATTGAAAGTGAATGAAATTAGCCCAATATAACGATAGATATGCAAATTAAGTGGTTAAAGGTTGTTTGCGTCACCGTCTTAAATAATTGCGTTTAATGACCGAATAAATATGACATTTGGCCCTGCAATGAGATGACGCTTGATACAGCTTTTTTATTTAATTCTAAGCATTAACAGGCATTAGGAAAACCGTAATGGCAACTAGACAAGATAATACCATTAGTAATATTAAGACCCTAAACTACGATGCAGTCATCGTCGGTGGTGGCGGCTCAGGTATGCGTGCTTCACTACATTTGGCTGAAGCAGGTATGAAGGTTGCAGTCCTTACCAAAGTATTCCCAACGCGTTCGCACACGGTTGCGGCTCAGGGCGGTATCGGTGCAAGCTTGGGTAACATGAGTAACGATAACTGGCATTTTCACTTTTATGACACCGTTAAAGGGTCAGATTGGTTAGGTGATCAAGACGCTATCGAATATATGTGCCGTGAAGCGCCAAAAGTCGTCTATGAGCTTGAGCACATGGGCATGCCGTTTGACCGTAATGAAGACGGCACGATTTATCAGCGTCCGTTTGGTGGCCATACGTCTAACTATGGCGAAAAAGCCGTTCAACGTGCTTGTGCTGCTGCTGACCGTACAGGTCACGCATTGCTACATACGCTATATCAGAAAAACCTTGAGCAAGGTACTGAGTTCTTCATCGAGTGGATTGCACTTGACTTGATTAAAGATGAAGCTGGTAACATTAACGGTGTCATCGCACTTGAGCAAGAAACTGGTACTATTGCTGTATTCCAGTCACCGATTACTGTCCTAGCGACTGGTGGTGCAGGCCGTATCTTTGCGGCTTCCACCAATGCTTATATCAATACTGGTGACGGTATTGGTATGGCGGTACGTGCAGGTATTCCATTACAAGACATGGAATTCTGGCAGTTCCACCCAACGGGCGTGCATGGTGCAGGCGTACTATTGACCGAAGGTTGCCGTGGAGAAGGCGCTATCTTACGTAATAAAGATGGCGAAGCATTCATGGAGCGTTACGCGCCAACCGTAAAAGACTTGGCACCACGCGATCTAGTATCACGCTCTATGGACCAAGAAATCAAAGAAGGCCGTGGTTGTGGTCCTAATGCTGACCATATCGTGATGGATATGACGCATCTAGGTGTTGAAACCATTATGAAGCGTCTGCCATCAGTATTCGAGATTGGTAAAAACTTTGCCAACGTAGATATCACTAAAGAGCCTATTCCAGTTATCCCAACCATTCATTATATGATGGGCGGTATTCCAACCACTATTCATGGTCAAGTGGTGACACCTGATTTAGAAGCAGGTACGGACGAAGAAGGTCAATACACGCAAGGCAACGTCGTCAAAGGTCTTTATGCCATCGGCGAATGTGCTTGTGTCAGTGTTCATGGTGCCAATCGTCTAGGCACTAACTCACTACTTGATCTATTGGTATTTGGCCGTGCTGCTGGTAAGCATATCGTTGATGAATTCCATCATGCTGACCATAATTACAAGCCACTTGATCCTCGTGTACTTGATTACACTATGCGTCGTTTGGACAAGCTGCAACAGTCTACGGAAGGGTACAATGCTCAAGAAGTGGCTGACGAGATTCGCAGCACCATGCAATTACATGCCAGTGTATTCCGTACTCAAGCAATGATGGACGAAGGCGTTGAGAAAATTTTAGCGCTAGGCGACAAAATCGACCAAATTCATTTGGCTGATAAATCACAAGTCTTTAATACTGCGCGTATTGAAGCTTTTGAAGTTGCCAACTTGTACGAAGTGGCCAAAGCGACAATGATATCAGCGGCTATGCGCCATGAAAGCCGTGGTGCCCATAGTGTATCTGATTATGATCGTCCAGAAGATGATGAGCATGCACCAAATGGCCGCGATGACAAAAACTGGATGAAGCATACCTTATGGTATTCTGAAGGCAATAAAATTATTTATAAGCCAGTTCGCAAAGTTCCATTGACGGTTGATTATATCGAGCCAAAAGTTCGCGTCTATTAATCTTAGATGTTGCGCTTGATATACAGCAGCAGCGTTAATGTTTTATCCTTTATTAATTTATTAAAAAGGTGACCGCCAGCTACATGCACTTGCCAGCGCTAGCACACTATTAATCGGTATTTGATATCGTTTATCAGTACAGATTAATAGTTAGCGTCATCCTGTTGCAATCTTTGTATGCCCGCCATCACCTACGTGTGGAGTTTAGCATTATGAGCCGAGGTACTCGCACCATCGAAATCTATCGCTACGATCCTGATCTGGACGCAGCGCCACGCATGCAAACGTATACCATTGAGTTGTTAGACTCAGATCGTATGTTGCTTGACGTGTTATTACGCCTAAAAAAGGAAGATGAAACACTGACCTTCCGTCGCTCTTGCCGTGAAGGCATCTGTGGCTCTGATGGCATGAACATCAACGGCAAAAATGGTTTAGCATGTCTAATCAACATGAATACTTTGCCAGAAAAAGTAACGGTACGTCCGTTGCCTGGTCTTCCAGTTGTTCGTGATTTGGTCGTCGATATGAACCAATTCTACGAGCAATATGAAAAAGTACATCCGTACTTAATCAATGACCAACCAGCACCGCCAACAGAGCGTTTACAGTCGCCTGAACAGCGTGAGAAACTAAACGGTCTATACGAATGTATCCTATGTGCTTGCTGTTCAACCAGCTGCCCATCATTCTGGTGGAACCCTGATAAGTTCCTAGGTCCATCAGCATTACTGCATGCTTATCGCTTTGTCGCTGATAGCCGTGATGGTGATACTCAAGCACGTTTGGCTCGTTTAGATGATCCATTTAGCTTGTTCCGCTGCCGCGGTATTATGAACTGTGTGTCAGTTTGTCCAAAAGGCCTAAATCCAACCAAAGCAATTGGTCATCTGCGTAATATGTTGATTGACCAAGCAGGTTAATCGTTTATAATTGCATGGTTTTTTTGCAGATATAATACGAAAAACACCACCTAATATATTAGGTGGTGTTTTTTATGATTTAGACTCTGAGAGAGTTTGGTTTTTTCTTTAGATGCAAATAAGCTGTAGCGATGAGAAAAACGACTGACGATCAAAGGTAAGGCTGTGCTAACAATACGTTGGCCGTGTGTAAGAAAACATGATATATGCACAAGCAATCTATATAATTGGCAACAGTAAAAAGCATTCATCAAGAGATATTGGCTACGTTAAATGTTAGAATAGCGCATAGTTGTACTGGTAGGATGTTGTGATGAGTAAATATCAGTTAGCGATAGTTTGTGTTACTGGTAATATACCAACAAGATATCATATCGAGACAGAATAGGGTCAATATGCAGTACCTAAGGTGAGAATAGTTATTCATTACCTAAATACCTAGTATTGAACAAACAAACTATGGCCTAAAATACAGGCGTGCTACTCTATACAGCAGTGTATGTTTGGCTGAAAAGCTGTAATATGTTAGAAATAACAAGAAATTGTAGTGAAAATTATCAGTTAAAACGTTGATAGTTTAACGATAATTTTTTACCAATTAATTGGTTATGGCTAACAGTAGTATATATAAATTAATTTTGTGAAACGAGCCGGATAAGAAAACTGGACGTTCACAAATAATTGTATTGCTAATATAGATATTGCAGGTGACAGCACTTAACGTACGACAGATGACACAATAATAAGCACGATTCCATTCATTTATCTATCAAATAGACGATTATTATGAATAGTATAACTAAAGAAGCAAAAGGCTCAGGACATACAGAACTGGCCGCTGATAACGCCCAGTATATCGAAGCTCTTTATGAGCAATACCTGAATGACCCGAGTAGTGTTGATACCGAGTGGCAAACGTATTTTGTACAATACAAATCGCCAAATGATGCACCGCATAATGCCATTAAAGACCAGTTCTTATTGCTTGCCCGCAATCAGACTGCAGGCAAAAGTAGCGATCAAGCGACTAGCTCAGCGCCTAGTGCTTTAGTAGATGGTGGTAACCCAAAGAAAATGGGTGTACAGCAGCTGATTTCAGCCTATCGCCGCCGTGGTCATCGCCGTGCTAGTCTCGATCCGTTAAACCTTGAAGTACGTGCAGAAGTAGAAGATTTAACCCTCGCTTACCATAACCTTTCAGAAGCTGACCTTGATACCGTATTCCCTACCAATGATCTAAGTATCGCTAAAGATTCAGCACCTTTACGTGAAATCATTGAGATCATGGAACGTGTTTATTGCCGCCACATTGGTGTCGAATACATGCACGTAACCACCAGCGTAGAAAAACGCTGGATGGAAAAATATCTAGAAAGCAACTTAGGTCATATCAAATTTGATACAGAAAAACGTATCTCTATTCTTAAACGTCTTACAGCTGCTGAAGGCTTAGAAAAGTATCTAGCACGTAAATATACGGGTGTGAAGCGTTTCGGTCTAGAAGGTGGTGAAAGCTTTATTCCTGCTATCAATGAAATCATCCAACGTGCTGGCAGTTATGGCACCAAAGAGATGGTCATTGGTATGGCTCACCGTGGCCGCCTAAACCTGCTAGTAAACATCTTAGGTAAAAACCCTGCGGACTTGTTTGACGAGTTCGATGGTAAGGTACAGCCAGAAAAAGGCTCAGGTGATGTTAAATATCACAATGGTTTCTCATCTAATGTGATGACGCCAGGTGGCGAAGCTCATTTGGCTTTGGCCTTTAACCCGTCACATCTTGAAATCGTTGCGCCAGTATTGCAAGGTTCAGTACGTGCCCGTCAGGTGCGTCGTAATGACCAACCTCTTTTAGACAATAAAGGCGGTAATTCAGTACTACCAATCGTCATTCATGGCGATGCTGCTTTTGCTGGTCAGGGCGTGGTTCAAGAAACCTTCCAGATGTCACAAACCCGTGCTTATACCACTGGTGGTACCGTACATATCGTTATCAACAACCAAGTAGGCTTCACCACTAGCCGTCAAGAAGATGTTCGTTCAACTGAATATTGTACTGACGTGGCAAAAATGGTACATGCGCCTATCTTACACGTGAACGGTGATGATCCAGAGTCAGTCGTATTCGCAGCTCAATTGGCATTAGATTATCGTCATGAGTTTGAGAAAGACATCATTATTGATCTGTTCTGCTATCGTCGTAATGGTCATAATGAAGCTGATGAACCATCAGCGACGCAGCCACTTATGTATGCTGTCATCAAAAAGTTACCAACCACTCGTACGCTTTATGCACAGCAGCTTATCAAAGAAGGCATCCTGAATGCCGATCAAGAAAAGCAGTATGAAGATGAGTATCGTGAGTCTTTAGATCGTGGTGACTATGTTGCCAACTCATTGGTCAATGAGCCGAATGAGGGCTTATTCGTAGATTGGACTCCTTATTTGGGTCATGATTTGGTCGATGAGTGGGATACCAGCGTCGATATCGAAGTCCTAAAAGGTTACGGACGCCGTATGGCCGAAATGCCAGAAGGCTACAAGCTACAACGCCAAGTTCAAAAAGTAGTCGAGCAGCGCCTAGCTATGCAAACTGGCGAAGAGCCATTGAACTGGGGTGCGGCTGAGACATTGGCTTATGCTTCATTGGTCGATAACGATAAGGTATTGGTACGTATTACTGGTGAAGATGTAGGCCGTGGGACGTTCTCACATCGTCATAGTGAAATATACAATATCAATGACGGCAGCATGTATGTGCCATTGGCTCATATGAGTGAAGACCAAGCTCGTTTTGCTACTTATAACTCATTGCTATCAGAAGAAGCCGTTCTAGCCTTTGAATATGGTTATGCAACGACTGTCCCTAACGCATTGGTCGTTTGGGAAGCGCAGTTTGGTGATTTCGTCAACGGTGCACAGGTTGTTATTGATCAATTTATTTCAAGTGGCGAAACTAAGTGGCAGCGTGTTTGTGGTCTAACGATGCTGTTACCGCATGGCTTTGAAGGTCAAGGCCCTGAGCATTCATCTGCGCGTCTTGAACGTTTCTTACAGCTATGTGCTGAAGACAACATGCAAGTTATCACGCCGACGACTCCAGCACAGATTTATCATGCACTACGTCGTCAAGCGGTACGTCCTATTCGTAAGCCGTTGATCGTTATGTCACCGAAGAGCTTGCTACGTCATAAATTAGCAACTTCAAATCTGGAAGAGCTTGCAAATGGTAAGTTTGAAACCGTCATTTCAGAGATGGACGATCACAACGCAGACAAAGTGACTCGTATGGTGCTATGTGGCGGTAAGGTCTATTATGATTTGCTTGAACAGCGCCGTGCACTAGGTTTAGATCATGTAGCTATCGTTCGTATCGAACAGCTTTATCCGTTGCCAGAGCAGCGTTTGAAGGCTGAGATTGAAAAGTATAGCAACTTGGCTGAGATCGTATGGACGCAAGAAGAGCCACTTAACCAAGGCGCTTGGTATTACTTAGCACCGCATATGTACCGTATTGTCGTACCGCACCCAACCAAGGCGAAAGTCATGGAGCCGGTGGCACGTCCTGCTAGTGCAGCACCTGCAACAGGTTCACCAAAACTACACGCTCAACAGCAGCAAGCGTTAATCGCTGGCGGTCTTGGTATCAGTGTTGATGAGTTGTCTAAGTAACATATTATTGAATGCAAATGAATCAGGCGATAACAGTCAGTATGCTGTAATAAAATCTAGATAGTATTATCTAAGATCACTATCCAGGATGGCACTGACTGTTTATCACGACTTAATAACAAATATGAATATCCAAATCTAAGGAGTATATCGATGGCTGATATCAAAGCCCCCGTTTTTCCAGAATCGGTTGCCGACGGTACAATCGTTGAGTGGCATGTTACTGAAGGTCAGCAAGTTAACCGTGATGACCTATTGGCTGAAATCGAAACTGATAAAGTCGTATTAGAAGTTGTAGCGCCTGACAACGGTGTTGTGACCAAAATCGTCAAGCAAGTTGATGATACTGTTTTGTCTGATGAGCTTATCGCTCAATTTGAAGCAGGTGCAAGCGCTAGTGCAGATACTGCTACAGAAGCACCAGCAGAGCCAGCACAAGCAGCAGATGGCGGCGAGCCAGTACAAGCAGCTGCTAAAAGCGATAGCAATGATGCGGATCATAAAGATCAGAGCCCAGCAGTTCGCAAAGCAGCGAAAGAAAGCGGCGTAGATCCTAAAGAAGTTGAAGGCAGTGGTCGTGGCGGTCGTGTGACCAAAACTGACATGGCTAACCCAACACTAAAATCTGACAGCAGCATCAAATCTGACAGCGGTCGTCCAGTTGCTGAATCAACGGGTGAGCGTACTGAAAAACGTGTTCCAATGACGCGCCTACGTAAAACAGTAGCGAATCGTCTATTGTCAGCATCACAAGATACTGCGATGCTAACGACGTTCAACGAAGTGAATATGAAGCCGTTGATGGATATGCGTGCTAAGTATAAAGACCAGTTCGAGAAACGTCATGGCGTACGTTTGGGCTTTATGTCATTGTTCGTAAAAGCAGCAACAGAAGCACTCAAACGCTTCCCAGCTGTGAACGCTTCATTAGATGGCGACGATATCGTTTATCATGGTTATTATGATATCGGTGTTGCAGTCTCTTCAGATCGCGGCTTGGTTGTTCCAGTATTACGTGATACAGATCGCATGAGCATGGCTGATGTCGAAAGCCGTATTCGTGAGCTTGGTGGCCTTGCTCAAAAAGGTAAACTTGGTCTGAATGACATGACTGGCGGTACTTTCACTATCTCAAACGGTGGTGTATTCGGCTCATTGATGTCTACACCTATTTTGAACCCACCCCAAACTGCTATCCTCGGTATGCATGCTATCAACGACCGCCCAATGGCAGTTGATGGTAAAGTTGAAATCTTACCAATGATGTATCTAGCCCTATCTTATGATCATCGTATGATTGATGGTAAAGAAGCGGTACAGTTCTTAGTAACCATCAAAGAATTGGTTGAAGATCCAGCCATGCTTCTACTAGACCTATAAGCTTCTAAGCTTGTATTGGCAACCGCTGATACAAGCTTTTTAACTTTAGTCTAAGTAGTGGTATTAGCTGTTTATTAATAAATAAGAGTGTCTTGCTGACATGGTGTATTGACCATTAAGCAGAAGCATACTGAGTAAAAACATCGCTTATTTATTAACGAGATAATCCTCAGTTTAAATGATATTTACAATTAGAATGATAATTAAAAATAGGAACGTACTATGAAAGACAATTATGATTTAGTCGTCATCGGCGGCGGTCCTGGTGGTTATGAAGCCGCTATCCGTGCAGGTCAGTTAGGTATGAGCGTTGCTTGTATCGAAAAACGCGTCTATAAAGGTGAGCCAGCACTTGGCGGTACTTGCTTGAACGTTGGTTGTATCCCATCAAAAGCATTGCTTGATAGCTCACATCGTTATGAAGCGACTAAGCACGATCTTGCTGAGCATGGTATCAGCACTAGTGATGTAGCCATCGATATCGAAAAAATGATTGCTCGTAAAGAAGGCATCGTTAAGCAATTGACTGGTGGTGTTGCCGCTTTGCTAAAAGGCAATGGTGTTGATTGGCTGCAAGGCTGGGGCACATTGGTTGATGGTAAAGGCGCTGACAAGCAAATCAAATTCACTGCACTTGCAGATGAAAGCGAAACCACAATCACTGCAAAAAACGTTATCTTAGCAGCAGGTTCTGTTCCTATCGATATCCCTGTGGCTAAAACTGACGGCGACCGTATCGTTGACTCTACTGGTGCACTTGATTTCACTGAAGTCCCTAAGCGTCTAGGCGTTATCGGTGCTGGTGTTATCGGTCTTGAGCTTGGTTCAGTATGGCGTCGTTTAGGTGCTGAAGTGGTTGTCTATGAAGCGCTTCCAAGTTTCTTAGCAGCCGCTGATAAAGATATCGCAAAAGAAGCCGGTAAAATGCTGAAGAAGCAGGGTCTTGACATCCGTGTCGATACCAAAGTGACCAATGCTGAAGTTAAAGGCGATCAAGTGGTCGTTACTAGCGAGAGCAAAGGCGAATCAAGTGAAGAAAGCTTCGACAAACTTATCGTTTGTGTAGGCCGCCGTGCTTACTCTGAAAAATTGCTTGGCGATGATAGTGGTATCACATTGACTGAACGTGGTCTTATCGACGTAAACGATCAGTGTAAAACCAACCTTGATGGCGTCTATGCTATCGGTGACTTAGTCCGTGGCCCTATGCTTGCGCATAAAGCAATGGAAGAGGGCATGATGGCTGTTGAGCGCATTCATGGCGAAAAAGCTCAGGTTAATTATGATACTATCATCAACGTAATTTACACGCATCCAGAAATCGCATGGGTTGGTTTAACTGAGCAAGAAGCTGAAGCAGCTGGCTATGAAGTTAAAACTGGTTCATTCAACCTAGCAGCTAACGGCCGTGCACTTGCTCAAAGTGAAGCGGAAGGCTCTGTGAAAGTTGTTGCTGATGCCAAAACAGATCGCTTGTTAGGTATGCATGCTATCGCTGCTGGTGCTGGTGATATCGTCCATCAAGGTATGATCGCGATGGAATTTGTCTCTAGTATCGAAGATTTACAATTGATGACATTTGCGCATCCAACTATTTCAGAAGCTGTGCATGAAGCTGCTCTGTCTGCTGATGGCCGTGCTATTCACGCCATTCAGCGCAAAAAGCGTAAGAAATAAGTAGTTAGTTTGATAAGTACTGACTTATAACCTGACTGTAGTGTCGCTGTCACAGCTATCACTACAGTCACGAGTGCGCCAGACGGATGTCTAATATATATGCGCACTCATTTTCACTTTTTATTAATTGTAAAAAATAAAGGATACAATCAATGAATTTACATGAGTATCAAGCAAAAGAGCTGTTAAAAAGCTATGGTTTGCCGATTCAAGAAGGCATCATTGCCTATAGTGGCGACGAAGCTGCTGCTGCTTTTGATAAAACGCCAACTGACATTGCGGTTATTAAAGCGCAAGTACATGCTGGTGGTCGCGGTAAAGCTGGTGGTGTAAAGCTGGTTAAAACTCGTGAAGAAGCTAAGCAAGTAACTGAAGAGCTAATCGGTACCAATTTGGTTACTTTCCAAACTGACGCTGATGGTCAACCAGTTAACTTCGTATTGGTTGCAGAAGATATGTACCCAGTACAAACTGAGCTATATCTCGGTGCAGTCGTTGATCGTGCGACTCGTCGTGTGACTTTCATGGCATCAACCGAAGGTGGTGTTGATATCGAAGAAGTAGCAAACGAGACGCCAGAAAAAATCTTTAAAGTACATGTTGATCCTTTAGTTGGTCTAATGCCTTTTCAAGCGCGCGATGTTGCGTTCAAACTTGGTCTAGAAGGCAAGCAAATCAACCAGTTCGTTAAATTGATGACTGGTGCTTATAAAGCATTTGTTGAAAACGACTTTGCGCTAATGGAAATTAACCCGTTGGCTGTTCGTGAAAACGGCGAAATCGTTTGTGTTGATGGCAAAATCGGTATCGATTCAAACGCACTATATCGTCTGCCTAAAATTGCAGCCCTACAAGACAAAACTCAAGAAAACGAGCGTGAGCTTAAAGCTGCTGAGTTTGACCTGAACTATGTTGCCCTAGAAGGTAACATCGGTTGTATGGTTAACGGTGCTGGTCTTGCAATGGCAACGATGGACATCATCAAATTGTATGGCGGCAAACCTGCTAACTTCTTGGACGTTGGCGGCGGCGCAACTAAAGATCGCGTTGTTGAAGCGTTCAAGATCATTCTTGAAGACAGCAGCGTTGAAGGTGTTCTAATCAACATCTTCGGTGGTATCGTACGTTGTGACATGATTGCAGAAGCCATTATTGCTGCTGTTAAAGAAGTCGATGTACAAGTACCTGTGGTTGTACGTCTAGAAGGTAATAATGCTGAAAAAGGCTTACAAATTCTAGAAGAGTCTGGTCTTAAGCTGACTACAGCTCAAGGCCTAGCCGATGCCGCTCAAAAAATTGTCGATGCGGTTAAAGCCTAAGTCTTTAATGATTGGTATTTAGCAATAAATACCAAAGCATAGTAGTCAACGCGTGATAGTGGCTTTTATATAAAAATTTACCATGAACATTGAATAAAAATGGTGTTGAGAGTCGCTATTACAAGACAACCGAATACAAGGAATAAATAATGAGTGTATTAATCGATAAAGATACCAAAGTATTGGTACAAGGTTTCACTGGTAAAAATGGTACGTTCCACTCTGAGCAAGCGATCGAATACGGTACTAAAGTAGTCGGTGGCGTAACGCCAGGTAAAGGCGGTCAAACGCACCTAGGCCTACCAGTATTTAACACCATGGCAGAAGCCATGGAAGCGACTCAAGCTGACGCTTCTGTTATCTATGTACCTGCACCATTCGTACTAGATTCTATTGTTGAAGCAATCGATGCTGGCGTTAAGTTGATCGTAGTGATCACTGAAGGCGTACCGACTATCGATATGCTAAAAGCCAAACGCTATCTTGAAGAAGCGGGCGATGTGCGTCTAGTTGGTCCTAACTGCCCAGGTGTTATCACTCCGGGTCAGTGCAAAATCGGCATCATGCCAGGCCATATCCATCAACCAGGTAAAGTGGGCATCATCTCACGCTCTGGTACATTGACGTATGAAGCCGTAGCTCAGACAACTAAGCTTGGTTTTGGTCAGTCAACTTGTATCGGTATCGGTGGTGATCCTATCCCTGGTATGAACCAGATTGACGCATTGAAATTGTTCGAAGCAGATCCACAAACCGAAGCTATCATCCTAATCGGTGAGATCGGTGGTACTGCTGAAGAAGAAGCAGCTGCTTATATCAAAGACCATGTGACTAAACCAGTTGTTGGTTATATCGCTGGTGTTACTGCTCCAGAAGGCAAGCGTATGGGTCATGCTGGCGCTATCATTTCTGGTGGTCAAGGTACTGCTGAAGAGAAATTCAAAGCGTTTGAAGATGCTGGCATCGCGTATACGCGTGACCCATCTAAGCTTGGTGAGAAGCTAAAAGAAGTTACTGGTTGGTAATATAGACATAAGTCTATTAGGTAACTACCAAAACTACATTGAAAAAAAGTAAAGACACCCCTACAATGGGGTGTTTTTATTTGCCTTGAAAACTATATTCTAAGTATATAATTCTATTACAAAGTATGTATTTATGTTGATGTCTTAAGTGCTCATAAAATTAATTACACTCAAAGTTCATATGGAATATCTAGTGACAACACTTGCGAAGACCCACATAAGAACCCATTGCTCCCATAGTTTTCTGAATTGATAATGAGTATTAGATGATAAAAAAAAAGTTAGTTGTTGTACTAGTGTCTAATGACTGTGAATATGATAATCGGGTACAGAAAACTGTCAAAGCTTTATGCTTTAATGGATATACGGTTATATTAAACACCGTATACAAGAAGAAAAATATAAAACTATTATTTCTAGATGTAGAACAGTTTAGTATTGAAAGCAAGTTTTGGAACCCTAGTTTATCTACTGATAAATTACTTAAATTAATTCCTAAAAAAATAAAGAAAAAAGTAAAACCTAGTTTTTTAAAGTACTATCGTTATTTGAGCTATACTAATCTTTGGAAAAATGAAATATATCCTGAGTCGCTCGATGTAATCATTGCCAACGATTTAATTACACTTCCTGTAGGAGTTTTACTTAAAAAGAAGTATCCAAATTCTAAATTAGTTTATGACGCTCATGAGTATGAGCTACATAGGATGCCTCCTTTAACTAAATTGAATAAATTATTTGTCAGGGGATTAGAAGGTTTTTGTATAAAATACTGTGATGATATCATTACTTGTAGTCACTACATTGCTGATGAAATGCAGCAGATATATGGAACGGATCCGATCTCCTGTATTTATAATAGTCCAAGTATAGATACATTACCTGTTGGGAAAAATCGTTTAAGAGATGATTTGAAGCTTGGAAGTGATAGTATTGTACTATTGCATGTTGGCAAGCTCACTTATGGTAGAGGTATCGAAGTAATAGCTCACTATTTAAAAGATTTACCGAACGTACACTTAGTAAATCTTGGAGGATGGGATAATACTTTTAAGGCGAATATTGATAGTGTTATCGATGATTTAAATATCAAAAGTCAAATCCATTTTCTTGAGCCAGTTCCACCTAATAACGTGGTTGATTATATTAAGGGAGCAGATATTGGTATTGTTAGTATTGAAAGTATGACGAAATCGTATGAGTACTCTATGCCTAATAAACTTTTTGAAATGTCATTTGCTAAAATTCCCATAATGGTTAATAAAGATTTAAAATGTGCAGGTTTAGTTAAAGAATACAACCTTGGTTTTGATTTTGATATATATAGTTTTGATAGTTTTAAAGCAACAGTTGATTCAATTTTGAAAAATAAAGAAAGCTTTTACAACCAGAAATCTTTTAGTAAATTTTCTAAAATCTACTCGTTGAAAACCCAAGAAAGTAAATTAATAAATATTGTAAATACTCTGACATACCCTAAATAGGAATAATCATGAAGTTCAAATATCAAAGTAGTAAAGAATTAGAACCTTATCTAGAATTATCAGAAGTTATTGACTTAAACAATGATAAAAAAACTCATATCGTATTTCAGGTACTAAACGGTGTGGTAGGAGATAGTCGTGTCATTAAGGTTGCAGAAAGTGCACAAGAATTAGGCTACGAGGTTACTATACTAGGTATGTCTAGAACTAAAGATAATATTTATACAAGTATAAATAATATTAATGTGATTCTAGTTCAAAATCCTAAATTTAATCTTTTAAAAATGGATAAGTTTGAACGAGATCTAAATAAACGAGACTATCGTAGCTTTGTTAATCAATATTTTGAGTCATCTAAAAACTTATTAATAGAATTAAAGCCTGATATTTTACATACACATGATATGTATGGTATTGAAATCGGCTATTTAATGTGTAATTACTTAAGTATTAAAGGGTTTAATATACCTTGGATTCATGATATCCACGAATATGTATTAGGTCTTGATCATTTGCCAAAGAATATAATGAATTACTGCTCTGATTTCGAAGCAAAACGTATTCATGACCCAGATTACTTATTTACAGTATCAAATGCATTAGCAGATAAACTAGAAGAACACTATGAATTGAAAGAAAGACCTTTGATAATAAATAACTCACCTAGATTAGATAGCTTTAAAAATAATTATCAGCCTACTTTAAGAAAAAGTATTGGTTTAGATGACGAACAACTCTTAGGGATATACGTTGGGCGGATAGGAGTAAACCGCGGAATTCTAAATATCATCGAGGTTTTAGAACTTAATACTGATCTAAATATTGCGATTATAACCAACCAGGAAGATTCTTTTAGAGAAGAATGTATTCAATTAGCTAAAAATTTAAATGTTGATAATAGGTTATATTTTCATGAATATGTCGATAACTCTGAAGTATCTTCTTTTATACAAGATGCTGATTTTGGACTAAATCCTTTATTAAGTTATGGCAACTCTGAAGTGGCTATTCCAACTAAAGTTTCAGAGTACGTTCATGCGAACTTACCTATTGTGACCAGCTCTACGGCAGCAATGGTTGAGTTTATGGAAAAGTATCAGGTTGGTACTACTTTTGAGCCGGGCAATACTTCTGAACTTAGTAAAGCGATTAACGATTTAGTTGCAAACTATAAAACGTTTAGATCTAATATTACGGAAGACTTAAAATATAGATATTCATGGGACTTCGCTGAACACCAGCTCAAAGAAGTTTACGAAACAAGTCTTACAGCTTATAAAAATAGAGAGTTATTTGAATTAAAGCCTAAATATAAAATCGAAGATCTAAGAGTATTACATGGATTGTCAGGAGCAGCTAATCAGCCTTATACCATCACCCGTGGATTAAGAAATATAGGGTTTAAAGTTGCAGATAACACATGCTTTAGTAGCGGTAATAAAATGCACTATGGTAGAGATTTCGAATTATCGGAAGGTTCTCAGATTAGGAAGAATTTTTACTATTTAAACAGGTTATTACCAAAATATGATTTATTTCATTTTCATTTCAGATCCTTATACCGTATGCCTAATATGGAATTTCCAACAGGACTAGATCTTCTAGAGTTGAAAAGTGCAGGTAAACTAGTCGTTATGAGCTTTAGAGGAGGCGAGATTCGTCTACACTCTAAATTTAAAGAAATAAATAAATTCAATTATGTGGATGAAAATCCAAATCGAATTATCGAAAGCAATCCTGAAGAGTATCAAAAAAAGTTTATTGAGTATTGCAGAGCAGTCTGTGATCAAATAATTGTTTCTGATCCAGAAATGCTTACTTACGTGCCTGATGCTAAGATTGTACCAAGATCTATTAATTTAGAGCTTTTTCAACATAAGGCAGATAACTTTTCTTCTATTGAGGCATGGGAGGAAGAAGGTCCTCTTATAGTACATGTTCCTTCTAGAGAAGGGGTTAAAGGTAGTCATTATATCCAGAAAGCTTTAGAGGAACTAAGGCAAGAAGGACATAATTTTAGATTCGAATTTATTACAGATGTAGCGCATGATGAAGTGATTGAAATGTATTCAAAAGCAGATATTGTAATTGATCAGTTGAGAATAGGTTGGTATGGCGTTGCAAGTGTTGAAGCTATGGCTCTTGGGAAGTGTACGGTTGCCTATATTAGAGATGATATAGAGCATCACCTTACTCCTTTTAAAAAGCCTATAGTTAATGCTAATCCTGAAAATATTAAGGATGTCATGAAAGAGCTGATATATGACCGGAGTAAAGTAATTGAAAAAGGACGTATTGGGCGAAAGTTCGTAGAAGACTATCATTGTATGGATAAGGTAGCAGTGAAGTATAAAAATATTTATAAAGAAGCTTATCAAAACCGTAAATCTGTAGATCCTATATTATTAAATAAACATATTTTAAACATGTTAGAAGGTGAGCTTAAGAAAACAGGTTTACTGAAAAAAGAAAAGAGTAGATCCAAGGTATTGGATACTAGGATTGCTGAGCTTAGAAAACAAAATGCTGCTTTTCAGAAATCTTCGAAACAAATAGATAAAGAGAAAAATACTTTAAGAAATTCTAATATAGCTCTAGCAAAGAAAATCCGATTATATAAGGGTGATTCAGAAATATCCATTAAGGATGTGGATCTTCAGAGTAGCGAAGGAATGTCACATAGCTTAATTGATAAAGTACATTACTTTCTAAATGATGGTACAAGCAAAAAACAAATTTTTGATGCACCTATACGTAATGCGCCATTTAGAATAATGAAAAAACTAGGCATTAAAAAGTAAGTTATTCACATCTAATTTAATACATTTAACAAATAATAGAAGGTAATTATGAAAAGATTCGCAATGATTGGAGCTGCAGGCTATATAGCACCACGTCACATGAAAGCGATTAAAGAACTAGGCGGCACTTTAGTTGCGGCTTATGACAAATCTGATTCTGTAGGCGTGATTGATAGTATCTCGCCAGATTCCGAATTTTTTACTGAGTTTGAGCGTTTTTCTCATTATATATATCAGCTACAGAGAAATGAAACCACAAAGGTAGATTATATCTCCATATGCTCTCCCAACTATTTACACTTATCGCATATAACTCTTGCATTAAGAATGGGATGTGACGTCATATGCGAGAAGCCTTTAGTCTTGAAGAAAGCTGACCTTGAAGAAATACAATTGGTAGAGCAAGAAACTGGAAAGCGTCTTTATAATATTCTTCAGTTGCGTTTGCATGATGCTGTCATTTCTTTAAAGTCTCAAATCGATCAAGATTTACTAGAAAATCCTGATAAGCAGTATGATTGTGAGATACAGTATATTACGTCTCGTGGTAAATGGTATCAGGAAAGCTGGAAAGGTGATATGAGTAAGTCAGGCGGCATAGCGACTAACATCGGCGTGCATTTCTTTGATCTTCTATATCATTTATTTGGTGAGCCAATTCTTAATGAGAATTATTTTCAAGGTTCGCACTCTTCAAAAGGTAAGTTGAAATTTAAAAATGCGAATGTAAACTGGTTTCTATCAGTCAATTCAGAGGATTTACCTGAAGAAGTCAAAGGCAACCAACCAACTTTCCGCGCAATCAAGATTGGCGATGAGTTAGTAGAGTTCTCCAAAGGTTTCACTGATTTGCATACAATAAGTTATAAAGAAGTACTTGAAGGAAGAGGTTTTGGTGCACAAGAAGCCGTTTGTTGTATTGAAATGACAGAATCAATTAGAAATCAGTCATTGATTTCGTAGATAAGCTATAGGTATATTTATGAGAAATACAATTCATCCCTCTGCTGTTATTAATGAAAACGTTATATTAGGTGATAATGTATATATAGGCCCAAACTGCACTATTGGTTTCCCAGCTGAGTACAAAGAAGGGTTCGGAAAAAGTGTAGGTCATACTGTTAAGATCGAAGACAATGTCGTCCTTACAGGTAATGTTACTATAGATGCAGGCTCTCGTAGAGATACTGTGATTGGAGAAGGTAGCTTTTTAATGAAAGCTGCTTACATAGCCCATGATGTAGAAATTGGTAAACAATCTATAATCTCTGCGCATACTTGCTTAGGTGGACACGTAGAAGTCGGAGACTTCGTTAATATAGGCATGGGTGCTATTGTACATCCTAGACAGCGGATTGGTAGCCATACTATGATCGGTATGGGAACAGTAATAACGAAGAAAGCCAAAATCCTACCAGGCCGTATCTATGCAGGGAATCCATCTAAAGAAATAGGCATAAATAAGATAGGTTTAGAGCGTAATGGAATTAATGACTTAAAGCTTAGACAGCTAATCAATGACTTCGAGAATAGTAATGAAAATTAACTTTATAGATTTAGAGCGTCAACAGAAAGAAATCGAAAAAGAGGTCAATGAAGCTATATCTCGAGTATTAAAGACTGGTCAGTATATTATGGGTCAAGAGTGCTTGGATTTAGAGCAGCAATTATCTGAATACACAGGTAGAAAGTATTGTCTCTTATGTGCAAATGGTACGGATGCCATTCGTTTAGCATTGACAGCGCTTAAAATTAAGAAAGATGATTTAGTAATTACCACGGATTTTACATTTTTTGCAACTTCTGAAGTTATTGCAGAATTAGGTGCTATTCCTATATTTGTAGATATTGACGACACATACAATATTTGCCCTCTAGATTTAGAGAAAAAAATATTAACATTAAAGAATAGTAATAAAAATTTAGCTGGTATTCTTAGTGTTGATCTTTTTGGACTTCCGGCCAATCATAATGAAATTAATCGTTTGGCAAAAGAGCATGAGTTATGGCATGTTGAGGATGCTGCTCAAGGCTTTGGTGGTAAGATAGACAATAATAATGCCTGTAGTTTTGGAGACATAAGTACTACTAGCTTCTTTCCAGCCAAACCTTTAGGTTGTTACGGTGATGGAGGCGCTATATTTACCGATAATATAGAAATTGCAGAGCATATCAAGTCATTGCGAGTACACGGTAAAGGATCACACAAATATGAAAACGTGAATATTGGGTACAATAGTAGACTTGATACTATTCAGGCTGCCATTTTGCTCGAAAAGCTCAAAATATTTGACAAAGAAGTAGTTAAGAAGAATGAAGTAGCAGCTATGTATACCTCCGCTTTAGAAGGCACTAAAGGCGTTATAGTGCCCAAGATTCCGACAGGTTATACTAGCAGCTGGGCACAATATACTTTAAGAGTAGATAGAAGAGAAGAGTTAATGGCTTACCTGAAGAGTCAGGGCATTCCAACTACCATATATTATCCTAAAACAATGAGTCAGACTAAAGCTTTAGCCCCATTCTTGAAGTATCAAATTGGTGAATCGAAAAGTGCTATAAAATTTACTAATTCAGTACTGAGTCTTCCAATGCATGCTTATTTAACAGATGAGGAAGTTGGCTATATTTGTAGTAAGATATCAAGTTTTTATAATTAATAGTGACTAGAAGTCAGTCAGTTTTTCTAAAAAGGAGTTTGATAAGAGATATTTATTTTCAAACTCCTTATATTAAAATTTATAATTCAATAGGCTTCTAGAAGTACGATAGGTTATATATTAATGATAATTGAAAAAATAAATCTTCATGAGATTGCTCACCTCACTACAGAGGTACTTGAAGCTCCTATCGTTGAAGATTTTTTTAATTATTTTTCTAGCTTTGATCTAGAGCGTGTATTAATTGTCACGGATGAAGATGTGAAAACTGATATACGAGTGTTAAATCAGCTAAGAGCTTTGCAGAGAGCAACTAAAAATATTACTATCCTAAAGGTGAAGCCAGATAATAATTATACAGAGAGTCAAAAAAAGAATATTTTAGCAGCACTACATTTTAAGACCTTAAAAAATATTCTATATTTTCCATGGTTTCTCATATTAGTTATCATTCATCATCCCTCTTTAACTTTTAGAACTAAAGCAAAGCAAGGAGTATATAATGACCATAGTTATTTTCTAACAAAGAAAATTGATACTTCTGGTTATACTTGCGTAATTTGCAATAATCTAATATCTGTAAGTAGTATTGACTCTCATAGTGAAGTTGATTATGTATATGATATTCACGAACTTGAAGTCTTTAGAAACAGAAACAAAGCATCGATACAGAGAGCTTTTTATATCTATTTCAAAGAATTAGAAGAGCTACGTGAGCGGAAAAATATACTTACAATAAGTAGATATATTGCTGATACTCTTTATACTATGTATAATTTCAGAAATTCTAAAATAGAAGTTATCTACAACAAAAATTTTGTTAGTACAACTTTTCTTTCAGATTTCAATCATAGTAAGAATAAACATCTATTGATATACGTAGGAAATGTATCAATGGATCGTGGATTAGAAGATATCGTTAGACTTTCCTATAAATATGATATATTAGTACTCGCATGCAATTATAACGAAGAAGCTATACTGTATTTAGAGAAAAATAGTAATATGCATCGCCTGAATATTTTCAAAGGAATGGATTATCAATCTATATTACTAGAAAGTATCGGGCAGTATCAGTACCCCTTCTTTTTAATTTTGATAAACCCCACCCATCCTAGCTATAGATATGCATTACCTAACAAATTTTTCCAAGCCCAAGCTGTTGGATGTCCTATTATCGTATATGACAAAACTCATTTAGGCAGCATTGTAAAAAAGTATGGATGTGGTTTGATTTTTTCTAGTGTAACTCACATAGATTTCTTAGATAGTATAAATAATATAGAATATGCGATTATGAAAAAATCTATGAAGGTGAAAGTAGCTGAAGCTATAGAAAATAAGAATCTATAGTCTAGATTTGAATTTTTAATATAGTAAATTTACATTTTGTGAGAGACCAAAAATATGTTTAACTTTAAAAGCTATTCTATCAATAAGAAAGTAAGGATAGTTTTAACTATCTTACTTTCTTATCGATAGAGTGTACTTATAAACGCCAATCTGGATTTACTAGCGCACCTTTAACATCGATAACTACTTTAGGCTTAGTGCAAAATCCATCTATTCTGTCATCTTCACCAACAAATTCTGAATGATTGACAGCTACAATAACAGCGTCAAAACTATTCTCTTGAATATCTTTATAGTCGACATCATCAACATTTAGACTATTCCAGTCTTCTTCAGTAACCCAAGGATCAGAGTAGGTCATTTTCACACCATATTTCTCAAGTTCAGTACCAATATCCGTTACCTTAGTATTTCTCACGTCAGGACAGTTTTCTTTAAAGGTAACTCCTAAGAGTAAAATACGGGCATCTTTGATGTTTTTACCATATGAGATAAGCTTCTTGATGGTTTGTTCGGCAACGAACTTACTCATAGAGTTATTGATTGCACGAGAAGTCAAAATCAAGTTGGGATTTAATCCTAAAGACGATGCTTTGTGTGCCAAGTAATAAGGATCTACACCAATACAGTGTCCACCTACTAAGCCAGGCATAAGCTTGATGAAGTTCCATTTAGTTGCAGCAGCCTCTATGACTTCATGAGTATCGATACCAACTTCGTTGAAAATAAGAGCCAATTCGTTTATCAAAGCAATATTGACATCCCGCTGGGTATTTTCGATAACTTTAGATGCTTCTGCGACTTTTATAGAAGAAGCCTTAAATGTGCCAGCAGTAATTACTGAGCTATATAGCTCATCTACTATATCTGTATAGTAAGGGTTTGAACCTGAAGTGACTTTTAATATATTCTCTACTGTGCGCAGTTTGTCACCTGGATTAATACGTTCTGGAGAATAACCAACACCAAAATCTGTATTTAACTTTAAATTGGATTTTTCTAGCTCAGGAATACAAACTTCTTCTGTAGCGCCTGGATATACGGTTGATTCATAAATAATAATGTCATCTGGTTTAATGATTTTACTTAACATTTGTGAAGCTTTGATCAGCGGTGTTAAGTCAGGTAAGTTGTTATCGTCAATTGGGGTTGGAACAGTAATAATGAAGACGTTCGCTGCTGCTACTTCATTTGTGTCATCAGTAAAGGTCAGGCGAGAAGTGTTCTTTAAATACTCACTAGTTACTTCTCTTGTTTTATCAATATTATTGTGTAACTCATTAATTCGTGTTCTATTTATATCGAAACCTATAACGTCATATTTTTTTGCAAATGCACAGGCCAATGGCAAACCTACATAACCTAACCCTATAATTGCGATTTTTTTGGAATTCATTGAATAACCTTTTAATATGAATTAATTAACTAAATAATAATGCTGGGATATTTAAGCTGTAACTGTAATATTGCTCGCATAATAGCAGATATATAATCTCTGAGAAAGTGAAGGTATGTTTGATTTTGCATCACTATGACAAAGGTTTTCATAAAAAGGTCGTCCTAGTACGGTGACCTTCTTGCCTCTCAATAATGCTTCAAAGCCACCCAATGACGTAATCGTATAGACATGATCAACTGTCTCTAATGCATCGACTAGATGAATGGACTGGGTAAGGATTAGACAATCTAGCTCAGTAAGTGTGCTAACAATGTCAGGGTTGTCTAATGTCATCGGATGTGGTTTTACGATGATTTGTGCTTCAGGGTTTTCATCAATTGCCTTGTTGACCACATCAAGTAGCGTAATACCGATACCACCACCGTATTTCAATGAATCATCGTATGGTACTTGCCCAAGTACCAATATACGTTTGTTACTCTTGATACCGTATATAGGCACAACGTCCACATATGGCTGATGATTGTATTTGCTTACTCGATGTGTGACATAGTAGTCGAGCATTTCTTGGGCTAGTACCTCATTATAACTATCTTGCCCAAAGTCAAAATTAGCAATCAAGTCAGTCAAATCATTTGGACGAGTGGTATCGAAGTAGGGGGCTTGGCTGTCCATCACGATAGACAGCGGTGGTGTACCACTATCGTCATCAGGGCCTGAACGGATAAAACCATCTTCCAAAAAGAAAATATCTAAATTCTGCTCTCGTACATACTCTATAAAGTAATCAGGGGCTTTATAACCCCAAATATAGATAACAGGATTGACACGTTTGATAAAAGGTTTGAGCCATCGATTAAAATAGCATTTATCAAAATGCCTTTGTATCTGAATATGCGCTGACTCTAATACCCACTCACCGACCATATCTTTCCATGGCTGCATACCAACAACTAGCGCCAAACGCTGTTTTGAATGATAACAATGTTTATAATAGCCCGATAAAAGTGGCTGAATGTAGGTGTTGAATTTCATAATATGGTTAATAGCTTAGGATTATAGAGGGTGAGTAAGTAAACACTATTAAGGTATTTATGTTGGTAATGTTTTATAGTTCCCAGTATAGTTGCATTTATGAGCAAAGACGAATGACTAATTCATAAAGTAACGGGTCGATGTTATGAAAAATAAAATATTAGTTACTGGCGGTGCTGGATATATAGGCTCTCATACATGTATCGCATTGCATGAGGCAGGTTATGATATCGTTGTATACGATAACTTGTCTAATAGTAGCTATGAAGCGATCAACCGTGTTTCTACGCTTATTGGACAGCCTATTGAGTTTATCGAAGGTGATATACGAGATGCTGAATCACTCAAAAAAGTATTTGCTGCACATCATTTTTTTGGTGTGATTCACTTTGCTGGGTTAAAAGCGGTTGGAGAGTCAGTCGCCAAGCCACTCATGTATTATAACAATAATGTCAGTGGTACTATTACTCTACTAGAAGTCATGTCAGAGTATGATGTCAAAAACTTTGTTTTTTCATCCTCTGCTACTGTCTATGGTGACCCTGAAAGCCTACCTATCAATGAAGAATCACCACGCTCTTGTACCAATCCTTATGGTCAAAGCAAACTTGCCGTTGAGTATATCTTAGAAGACCTAGCCGTATCCGATGAAAGTTGGAACTTGATTTCTCTTAGATATTTTAATCCGGTAGGCGCACATTCATCGGGGAGAATTGGTGAAGACCCAAATGATATTCCCAATAATTTGATGCCTTATATCTCTCAAGTAGCAATTGGTAAAATTGAACAGCTCAGCATATTTGGCAATGATTATCCTACTGTAGATGGGACGGGTGTACGTGACTTTATTCATGTTACTGATTTGGCACAAGGTCATGTTGCCGCACTGAATTATTTAGAGCAACAAACAAGCCCAGAGAAAAGTTGTTTAGATACGGTCAGTACAAAGCAAACCAGTTCTAAATCTAGTTCAGTAGGGTTTTTACCCATTAACCTAGGAACAGGCAAAGGCACCTCTGTATTAGAATTGATATCTGCATTTTCTGACGTATCTGGACAGAGCATCCCTTATCAGTTTGCTGCTCGTCGTGCTGGTGACATTGCCAGTTGCTATGCGAGTGCTGATAAAGCGACATTGTTGTTAGGCTGGGAAGCCAAGCTACCTATCACCGACATGTGCCAAGATACATGGCGTTGGCAGAGTATGAATCCGAATGGCTATGATGCCTCTTAAATCGTATTGAGTTACAGCAGTACAATAATGCGTTATTATTGTCGCGTTTTCCCCCATCTTTTTAATATAGCTAATACATTATGAAAAAAATTACTCACGCTGTTATTCCCGTTGCAGGCTTTGGCACTCGTATGCTGCCATTGTCTAAATCTGTGCCAAAAGAGCTATTGCCGCTAGGTAATCGTCCTGCTATCCATTATGTGGTCGAAGAGGCAATCGCTGCCGGTATCAAGCATATTGTATTGGTTGGACATGCCCAAAAAAGTGCGATTGAAAACTACTTCGATATCAATGCTGAGTTAGACAGTCAACTACGTGCGAAAGGTAAAGATGACTTGGCGGATAGCTTAAACTGGCTACCAGAGGATGTGACAGTATCGATGATACGTCAGGGTAAGGCGTTAGGTTTGGGTCATGCGGTATTAGCGGCTCGACCCATCATCGGAGAGCACGATTTTGCCGTGTTGTTGCCTGATGTCGTGCTCGATCCTTTTACTGGCGATATGACGGCTGATAACTTAGCCTTTATGATGGATGCCTTTGCCGATGATAACCATTCACAAATATTGGTCGATAAAGTCGCTGATGAAGATGTGCATAAATACGGTATTGCTAAGCTGGGTGATACCAGTAATATTGATGAGCAATCAGACATTAACATTAGCTTTAAAGTGGCAGGGTTTGTAGAAAAGCCTAACTTAGCCGATGCGCCTTCGAAATTAGCAGTCGTTGGTCGTTATGTTTTTAGCAATAAAATATTTGATTATTTGGCTAACACTAAAGCCTCAGTCGGTGGTGAAATTCAGCTGACCGATGCCATTGATGCCTTGATAAGTGAGTACGGAGTGAATGTCACGACGATGCGTGGAAATAGCTATGATGCAGGCGATATGCGCTCATATATGCAGGCATTTATCTACTTTGCCGAGCAGCAATTAGCAGAAGATGAATAGCTGATGGCTAATATCAAAGAGGATGAAACCTATCACGGTATTTATCACAGTGCTCGCCGTTCTGAATACTGGCAGCAACTACAAACGCTTGCTAAGCAGCCATGGTCGCTTGCACAGCTGTTTGCACAGAATGACAGTCGTGCTGCACGCTTTAGCATGCAAGCTGGCGCGCTGTACATGGACTATAGCAAGCAATGTATTGATGAGCAGATACTGTCAACTCTATTTCAGCTAGCAGATAGCTGCGAATTATCGACACGTATTGACGCGCTTATGCAGGGCGCATTGGTGAATACCAGTGAAGAGCGTGCAGCGCTACACACGGCGCTACGTCTGCCAGAAAAAGCCACTTTACAAGTTGAAAATCAAAATATCGTTGCTGATGTACATCACAGTTTAGCGCAGGTAGCGAGACTATCTGAGCGGGTTCGTAGTGGTACATGGCGTGGTTTTTCAGGTAAGGCTATCACTGATGTGGTCAATATTGGCGTTGGTGGTTCTGATCTTGGACCACTCATGGCGACGACGGCGCTTGATGAATGGGCAGACACCGAGATTGAAGTACATTTCGTCTCCAACATGGATGGCACTCAGCTTGATAACTTGCTGAAACATCTAAATCCTGAGACGACGCTGTTTATTATCTCATCCAAATCCTTTGGTACTGTCGATACGTTATCCAATGCTAAGACTGCATTGTCATGGCTACTTGCCACTGCTAAGCTGCGTGCAGGCACCGAAGACAGTGTGTTACGTCGCCACTTTATTGGAATATCAGCCAATAGTGAAAAAATGAGTGCTTGGGGGATTCATCCTGAGCATCAGCTGCAGCTTTGGGAATGGGTCGGCGGCCGGTTTTCTTTATGGTCGGCGATTGGACTGGCGATTGCTATTCGTATTGGTATGTCTGGTTTCAAAGAGTTATTGGCTGGTGCTCACAGTATGGACGAGCACTTTGCGCGAGCTGATTTCTCGGAGAACCTACCAGTATTATTAGGGCTGCTTGCCGTTTGGAACAGTACCTTTTTACAGGTGAATGCTCACACCGTATTACCCTACGATGGTCGTCTCAGCTATTTACCAAGCTACTTGACTCAGTTAGAGATGGAAAGTAATGGTAAGTCCGTTACCCAGCATGGCGATCATATTGACTATGACACGTGTCCAATTCTATGGGGCGAGATTGGCTCTAATGCTCAGCATGCGTTTTATCAATTGCTACATCAAGGGACACAGCAAGTCTCTTGCGACTTTATTGCTTGCGTGCGGCGCTATAGTGGCGAAGTAAAAAACGCCTCATTACAACAGCAGCATGAACTGTCTTTAGCCAATTGTTTGGCACAAAGTCGGGTACTGGCGTTTGGCAATGCTGCTGTGGCAGATGCTTCTAGTAATAGCGAAGAGATTTCTGAAACTGCCACCAATGCCGATAAATATAAATACTACCGTGGCAATCAGCCATCAACCACGCTTTTGATCGACGAGCTGACGCCGCATAGTTTAGGAGCGCTGATTGCGCTTTATGAACATAAGGTCTACGTCATGGCCAGTATTTGGGATATCAACCCGTTTGATCAATGGGGCGTGGAGATGGGTAAGCAAATGGCAGAGTCCGTACATCAAGCGATGCAGCACACGCAGCAAGAATCTCAAGGTAGATTTGACACCTCTACTGACCAGCTGCTACAACGCATTAGACAGCTGTCTTAATGCTGCTGCCGATACATTAATAAAGTAAAAAGGTAAGCTTATGAGCGCTGATTCTATAAATGATAATACTCCCAAGTATATGAATATATCTAAACCACAAGGTACTGATAGCAATCAAGTTTGTGTGTTGGTTGGTCATAGTATTGAAGCCATTACCAGTGCCGTGGTGCTGGCAAGCTTAGGCCAGCGCGTCCATTTGTATGCAGATATGGATTTATTAACTCAGCAGATACAGCAATATGGTTTTGAGCATCATTTGCAAGCGCTGTGGCAGATGTATGAGCAGCAGCAGGTTATTACCAGCAAAGTATTGCCAGATAGTGCCGATACGTTAATCAAATGCTATGAGTCGGCAAGTCATGACGAAGTTGATAATCAAAGCACTGTGGCATTTTATTGGTTGTTTTTAGATAGCATCAAATTAGTATGGACAGAAGCCAGCTGGATTACAGCATTCAATCATAGCCATCAGCAGGTGCTACCTGTAGTTATGAGCGGTATTGAGCAGTTGGGGAAAGTCTCAGCACTGGCTCAGCAGTTACAGCGTGCTTGGGTGTACTACCTGCCATTTGTCTTTTTGCAAGACGGCGATGCCTATAGCTCAATGTTAAATCCTTCATTGTGGTTACTCGGTGAAAAAACCGCCAATAGTAGTCAACATCTAGAAGTGTTAAAACCTTTAATGCAGCACGCGCGTGCTGCCCATCACGCTGATATTGCGACGATAGAGTTTGCCCGTAGTAGTATCATGGCGATGCTCGCAACGCGAGTGAGCTTTATGAATGAGATGTCACGCTTAGCGGATAGTCAGCAGGTCGATATCAAGCAAGTCAGTCGTATTATGGGGTTGGATGATCGGGTTGGTAGCAGCTACTTACAAGCCGGCTGGGGCTTCGGTGGTAATACACTCCCGACTGAATTGTCTAAGCTACAGCAGTCAAGCCAAACGCACAGTTTGAATATGCCGCTGTTGCAGTCAGTCATGCACATCAACGAAGACCAAAAAGAGCTAATATTCCGTAAGTTCTGGCAGTATTTTGATGGCTTTATTGATAATAAAACTGTGATGGTTTGGGGTGGCAGCTATAAAGCAGGATCTGGACGTACTGCTGGCTCAGCTATTCATCCATTATTGGCTTTGTTGTGGTCTTATAATATTCGTACGATAGTCTATAGTGACAAAGCGCAGGCCGAACTTGCTGTGCTCTATGAGCAGCAACCTTTACTTGAGCTAATTGACACTCCTTACGTGCAACTTTGTAAGGCTCAGGCAATTTTTATCGTAAGTTGGTCGCCACGAGACCAGTTGGATATTGCTAAAGTTAATCAACAAGCTATGCCCGTATTTGATGCGCAAAATGCGTTGACGAGAATGCAAATTAATAGCCTAGTTGGTGACTATATGGGCATTGGTCGCACTAAGTAAGTTTCTTAAAAATATTTCTTAAGAAAAAGGCTCGCTAATAATGATTAGCGAGCCTTTTTTGATTTTTAACCAAAACTATCCTTATGAAATAGTAGGAATTTACGCTGGTACAGCACCTTGTGCCGCTAACCATTCCTTTATTTCTTGTATCTTAGTATCCAACAACTTTCTATCACCGCGACTTTCAATGTTTAATCTGATAAGCGGCTCAGTATTTGATGCCCGCAGATTAAAGCGCCACTCGCCAAAGTTAAGACTGAGGCCATCAAGCGTCGATTTAATTGGTTGCTTGTTACTGAATTTGGCTTCAATTGCACTAATAATCGTTGGCGCGTCGTGAGTGGTGAGGTGAAAGTTTAATTCGCCTGAGCTAGGATATGCTTGAATATAGCCTGTGACCAATTCTGATAAGGTTTTACCCGTGATGGACAATAGCTCAATGGTTAACAACCAAGGAATCATGCCGCTATCACAATAGAAAAAATCTCGGAAATAGTGATGGGCAGACATCTCACCACCGTATACCGCGCCAGAGTCACGCATGACTTGCTTAATGAATGAGTGTCCAGATTTACTGATGACGGCCTTACCATTGTGTTCTTTAATCACCGCTTCGGTATTATAGATTACTCGCGGATCGTAAACGATTGACTCACTCGGATATTTGTTCAAAAATGCTTGAGCGAGCATACCAACGATGTAGCTACCATCGATAAATTCGCCACCTTCATCGAATAAAAAGCAACGGTCAAAATCCCCATCAAAAGCAATGCCAAGATCAGCTTTATGTTCTAAAACAGCTTGCTGGGTAGCCACTCTATTGGCTTCAATCATAGGATTGGGAATACCGTTAGGAAAGCTGCCATCAGGGGCATGATGTAATTTAATGACTTCAATCGGTGCATCCACTTGTGCTAGCTTCTCAATTAATAAATCAACCACTGGCCCGGCGCTGCCATTGCCTGAGTTAATGACCAGCTTGAGTGGCTTTAGTTTATCAGTATCGATAAAGGTCATGACATGATCAACATAAGCTTTTTTATCGGTCAATAATTGTAATTTGCCTGATAGATTGTCAGTCGTGAATTTGCCAGACTCAGCAAGCGCCTGAATCTCTGCCAGCCCATCATCGGCACTGATCGGTTTTGAATGTTCCTTGACCAATTTCAAGCCATTATAATTGATAGGATTGTGACTGGCAGTGACTTCGATGCCACCCAATGCCTGATAATGACTGGTGGCAAAATATACTTCCTCAGTACCAGTCATACCCAAATCAATCACATCAACACCAGCATCAACAATACCTGCTATGGTAGCCTGTTTAAGCTGTTCACTAGAATGACGAATGTCGCTACCGATGACAATGGTAGGTTTTAGATTTGTCATATCATTGTCATGAGTCTCACTTACTGTACTATGACGTTGATATAAAATCTGCGCAAAGGCACGCCCAATACGGTAAGCAATCTCTTCATCCAGATTAACGCCAAGCTCACCACGTATATCGTAAGCTTTGAATGAGCTGATCGTAATAGGGTTGAATGCAGTTCTTGGCTGATAGCTAATGGTCGCAGAAGTAGACATAATGGTAAAAGTTCCTTGCGCGTGAGCAGTGGTAAAATAATAAAGTAGATAGCACAATTATAGGCCAATCAGGGTTCAATGATACACTAACCACTCAATGATGAATCAAACGCGCGCCAATAGTTATTGATTAACTTTATACTAAGCCACCGAATAAAATAACAAACAAAACGATAAGAGCCTCCCTTATGAATACTCCTGATAATAAAATCACAGTGCCTGTACCAGTACAAGGAACACCGGAAGCCACAGGCCAGCTTGATGATCTTTTAGCATTGATGGCGCGGCTGCGAGTTGATTGTCCATGGGATAAGAAGCAAAGCAATCATAGCCTCATTCCTTATGCCATCGAAGAGGCTTATGAGCTAGGCGAAGCGGTACAAAGCGATGATGATGAAGATATCAAAGGCGAGCTAGGCGATGTGCTACTGCAAGTTGTGTTTCATTGTCAGATGTATGCTGAGCAAGGGCGCTTTGATATGAGTGACGTTATTACTACTCTACAAGAAAAATTGATTCGTCGTCATCCGCATGTGTTTGAGGCCGAAACCCTAACAGACGATGCAGCGGTAAAAGTACGCTGGGATGAGATTAAAGCGGAGGAGCAGCACGCACGCGAGGCACGCGGTAAACCAAAGCGACGTCTGGATAATACCAAAGCGGGTAGTGCGCTTATGCAAGCACAAGATGTACAAAAGCAGGCCTCAAAATTGGGGTTTGATTGGGAAAGTATTGCAGGGGCAGTGGATAAGCTAGATGAAGAGGTTGCCGAGCTAAAAAGTGAATTGACGGATAAATCCAAAGAAGCTGCTAAATATGACATAAGCAAAGCCAATATCAGAGAAGTCGAAAAAGAACTGGGTGATTGTATGTTTGCCCTAGTCAATGTTGCACGCAAGTTAAACCTTGATGCAGAAACAGCAACGCTGACGTGTGTGCATAAATTTAAGTCACGTTTTGGTTATATTGAAACGCAATTAGATGCAGCTGGCAAGCGTTTGGAAGACAGCGACATAACAGAGATGGATGCATTATGGGAAGCGGCGAAACAACATGAACGCTCATCCTAAAATCTCGTTTGCTAGCGTAGCCAAGACTGCTATTTTAGGTTATGTTTTGGCTATTTTGATACTTAACGATGCTAATGCAGCGCCCTGTTTTGATAATCCTCAGCGTGCCTATGAGTACCTGTTATCACAAGAAAATGCCAAAAATCAAGCGCGTGATCAATATACCGTGAATATCAATCGTGCCAGCGAAGGTGAATTGGTTTCACTAAATGGTATTGGTAGTAGCAAAGCCCAAGCGATTATTTTATATCGTGAGATGTTTGGTAATTTTAAGACAATTGATGAATTAGCAAAGGTCAAAGGTATCGGTGCAAAAACCGTTGAGAAAAATCGAGGACGTTTAAGCGTACAAGATTAAGGGCATTATTTTGCTTTAATTAACCCCAATATTGACAAAATAGCACGTAAGTAAATGTCATAACACACCTACTGCGTCCAAAATTTGTTAAACTAGTGGGTACATCCGCCTGATAAACGCTGTGTTCATCAGGGGTGGTCAAAGAATACCGGCGAGGAGTAGATGCATGGCCGAGCGTGCCGCCAAGCAGTTAGAACTGAATAAATCTGAATTACCCAATTCCATTACTGAAGTAATTGCCACTTTAACCCGAGCTGGGTTTGACGCATATATCGTCGGTGGTGGTGTGCGTGACACCTTATTGGGTCTGCGTCCAAAAGACTTTGATGCGGTCACTGATGCTAAACCGCATGAAATCAAAGACGTCTTTGGTAAGCGCTGCCGTATTATCGGTCGTCGCTTCCAGTTGGCGCACGTGTATTCAGGCAGAGAACTGATTGAGGTTGCTACCTTCCGTGGTCCGCCAACGAGTGATGCCAATACCAATCAAGATGGCATGATTCTGCGTGATAATGTTTGGGGTGATATCAAACAGGATTTCTCTCGTCGTGATTTTTCTATCAACGCACTCTATTATCAACCGCTTAAAGGTGTGGTTCATGATTTTTGTGGTGCGCTTGAAGATATTGATAACAAAATCATTCGACTGCTTGGCCATGCGCCCGTTCGTATAGAAGAAGATCCAGTACGGTTATTACGTGCCTTACGTTTTAAGGCCAAGCTCGGTTTTGAATTTGACGAAGCATTGTCTGATCAGTTTCATGATGGTAATTGGGCGCTACTTGAGCAAATATCACCGCATCGCCTCTATGATGAAACGCAGAAGATGTTCACGGGTGGCTATTTAGTACCACTGCTGCCGTTATTGTTTGAATCAGGTGCGATTGACAGCTTAATTATTTATCCGCCGTCTGAGCCAAGTGCGCTAGTCAAACAAGTGGCTATCAATACGGACAAACGTATTGCAGCGGGAAAAAGTATCAATCCTGCGTTCTTTTATGCCGCGCTATTGTGGGAAAACTACCTCCATCAATTGGCAAAAGCTAAAAAACGTAATATGCCATTTGCTGAAGCACAAATGCACGCTGCTGGTAAAGTGATCGATCGTCAACGTATTAAGACCGCGATTCCTAAGTTTGCAGAGCAGTTTATCCGTGATATTTGGGTATTGCAGCCAAAACTTGCCGCCCCACGTAGCAAACAAATCGTCCAGCTCTCTGAGCATCCACGCTTCCGTGCGGGTTTTGACTTTTTATTATTGCGCGAGCAATGCGGTGATGCTGAGCATCCGTTGTCAGAGTCTACCAATGGTATGGGCGACTGGTGGCAAACGTATCAGACACTGTCTGAGCAAGACCAAGAGCAGGCTGTTGATGAGTTTGATGAGAATATTCGCCGTGGTGCCTACAAGCAGCAGGGACAGCGCGGTCGTGGACGCAATCGTCAAAAGGTAGAGTCAAACAGTGGTGATAACACAGTCTCTCATCAAAAAAATACCAAGCAAAGCAAAACTAGTAACAGTGCCGAGCAAGGTAGGAGTGAGCAGACAATGGTAAATGATGCGTCAAATATTCCAGCACGCCGTCGCCGCGCTGCCAGTCAATCAGCTCCTGCTAAGCAGTCTGGTAGCAACAAAAGCAATAGCCATGAGTTTCAGCAAGCAAAGCAAGACAGTAATGAGCTTGCCCAGTTACAGCAGTTATCTCTTGCCAATACTAGCAGCCAGACTGCAAATAAACGCCATCATTCTAAGCCTGCGCCGTTATTTGTTATAGAGCATGAGAAAGTCGTGCCGCCATTACAAAAGCAACTGTCAGGTAATGATAAGTCTAAACGTTCTAATGAACCTGTGCAGCAAAAAGCAGCAATTCAGAACACGTCGGCTAAGAAGGCGGAGCGAGTAGAAGGTACACGTCCGGCTCGTTCAAATAGTGTTCCATCATCTAGAGCTAAACCATTAGAGACTCAGCCTGTATCTACAACACATATTACTCGTTCGGTGGCCAGATCGCCTGCACTAGTAAGTATGAATAATGAGCCGATACCGCATAAGCGCCGTCGTCGTGAGCCTACTGTAGGCAGTGTAACGCCTCAGATAGCGGCTAATAACGAGCAAGCTACTGCTAAGTATGCGAAAAAAGTACCTAAGCCGGCAGTTCAGTCCGCTGATAAAGCAGATACTAAAGCCAAGAATCCGTCAGAGCATAAGCCTGTAGCGAAAGTTACAGCTCCTGCAAAAGCTAGAAAATCAGCAAAAGCGACAGAAAGTAAAGCTGCTAAAACCAGTCAAGTATCTCATAGCAAGGTTACTGCTAATAACGTGAGTGACAATAAGGGCCCTGTGCCAGCGAAGCGTCGCCGTCGTCAGCCAAGTATTGAAAATGCCTAATATGGATAACAATATGGATAGTGCTGGTTGGGTTACCTGCTATGTGGGCTTGGGTAGCAATCTCGCTAATGAGCTGGGCTCACCAGCAGAGCATTTGCAGCAAGCCATTGCAACGATGCGAGAGCATGAGCAGGTACGTGATGTTCAAGTATCCTCATTTTACGCATCAGCTCCTATGGGACCGCAAGATCAGCCTGATTTTGTCAATGCAGTGGCTGGTTTCGAGACGACGTTACCCGCGCTTGAACTGCTTGTATTTTGCCAGCAACTAGAAGCGCAAGCCATGCGTGCACGCATACGACACTGGGGTGAGCGTAGTCTCGATGTCGATATTTTATTGTATGGTGACGTGCACATCACAGAGCCACAATTAAGCGTACCGCATGCTGGATTGACTGAGCGCAATTTTGTACTGATACCGCTCCGAGAGTTGGCGCCAAACTTGATAATCAAAGGTATGCCGATCGGCGATTATCCACAGAGTGCAGATTGGACAGGTTTGAAGTTACTGGCAAACGACGCATGATTTTCAAATGTTAGAATAGTCGTCGTTAGCATTGTTAATGACTGATAAAAAATATTAATGAGTAGCTGCACAGCAGAATAATTGAGGGTCATATGACGACGTTATCTACTTTAAATAAATTTAAAAAAGAAGGTACTAAGTTCACTTGCTTGACGTGCTATGACTCTATGTTTGCACGGATGATGGACAAGGCAGAGATTGATACCATCTTAATCGGTGATAGTTTGGGCATGGTCGTGCAAGGTCATGACTCAACGCTGCCCGTGACGGTCGATGATATGGCTTATCATACAGCCAATATTGCCCGTAGTAACAGCCATGCACTCATTTTATCTGATCTGCCGTTTATGAGTTATGTGACACTGCCAGAAGCGATTGCTAATAGCCGTAAGCTGATGCAAGCGGGCGCGCACGTGATCAAAATTGAGGGCGGTAGTGAGCTCTGTGAGTTGGTCACGACATTAGCACAGGCAGGTACACCCACTTGTGTACATCTTGGTCTTACCCCGCAGTCGGTCAATGTATTTGGCGGCTACAAAATTCAGGGTCGCGGTGATGAAGCGGCGGACAAACTGCTTGCTGATGCCAAAGCAGTTGTCGCTGCAGGTGCTGCACTACTAGTATTAGAATGTGTGCCTGCTGAGCTTGCAAAAGCCGTTACTGAAGCCGTCGCAGTGCCAGTTATTGGAATTGGTGCTGGTGCAGACACTGACGGTCAAGTCCTTGTTATGCATGACATGTTAGGCATGGCTCACGGCCGTGTGCCGCGCTTTGTTCATGATTTTCTGACAGATGAGCGTAATACTGCGCACAGTATTGAAGGGGCATTTGCCCTTTATCAGCAGTCAGTGCGTGAAGGCAGCTTTCCTACTGAACAGCATCAATTCAATTAATAGTTAGTTTTACGATTATAGATAGAAGAATATTTAATCATGCCTATTATTCATCATCATATCTCAGCACTACGTGCCGCTTTACAGCCTTATCGTGGTCAAAAAAACGAGAATCAGAGCAGCCAACCACGTATTGCGTTAGTACCCACGATGGGCAACCTGCATGATGGCCACCTTAAATTAGTGAAGATTGCTAAGCAACATGCTGATATTGTAGTGGTTAGTATTTTTGTCAATCCTACCCAGTTTGGCGAAGGAGAGGATTTTGAGAGCTATCCTCGCACACTTGATGAGGATGTTGCAAAGCTAGCCACGGTTGATACAGACTATGTCTTTGCGCCTAGTATTGATGAGATGTACCCAGTATTACCGCCACCGACCTCCGTTCTTGCCGGTGCTATTACGACTCAATTGTGCGGTCAGTCGCGACCAGGACATTTTGATGGTGTTGGTATTGTCGTTTCTAAATTGTTTAATATCGTACAACCTGATATTGCTGTTTTTGGACAAAAAGACTATCAGCAATTAGCAATTATTAAGCAGTTGGTACGTGATTTAAGTTACCCCATTGATATTATCGGTGCATCTATTGTTCGTGCTGTTGATGGTTTGGCACTATCATCGCGTAACCAATACTTGAGCACTGCTGAGCGTCAAATAGCACCTGTATTACATCAAGCATTGCAGTATTTAGCAGAACGGTTAGAGACTGGCGAGCAGAGTCCGCAAGTCGTTCAGTCATTTCTAATAGAAACCCAACTGCGTATTACTGATGCTGGTTTCACGATTGATTATTTAGAAATAAAAACTGACACGCTAGACTCGGTCGTTAGTGAGACTGATATGTTTAATGTAGAAAATAAAAACTTGATTATTCTGGTTGCAGCTTGGCTAGGACGTGCGCGTTTATTGGACAATCAATTGGTGATAATAGGTTAGCTGCTGTTAGTTATAGTCGATTCAGTTTAAAAGAGAGTCAAGGCAACCGAGTGCAGATGTATATGTAATACTTCAAGCGAGGTTAACGCTGTCACTCTTTTATAGAGGATTGACTATACATGGCGATTTGTTAGGTGCAATGGACTAGGATGGATAGAGCATGGATATAAATCAAGGCGAAAACAACGATCAGTCTGAGCCGGTAGCACATAAAGCAACCTCTGATACACTTAGTATTCTCGTTGTATCGGGCCGTTCAGGATCAGGTAAAACTTCGGTATTGAATATCTTAGAAGATTTGGGATATTACTCTATCGATAATCTGCCACTGTCCTTGTTACCCGATGCAGCGCATAAATTGGTCAATGAAAGTGGTATTCATCGTATTGCGCTTGGTGTCGATATTCGCACGCCGCGTGCTGATTTATCTAACTTTGCACAAACACATGATCTGCTCAAAAAAACGTATGGCGCAAACGCTGTTCAAGTGCTCTATGTGACCGCACAAGAAAGCACATTGATAGCGCGTTTTAATGCAACTCGCCGGGTACATCCTTTGATGTCGCAGGATATTGATAGTGATAATGCAAAGCATATTGCTTTTAATTTACCAGCGGCTATTAAAAAAGAAGTTGAGCTATTAGAACCAATCGCGGGTCATGCCGATATTAGAATTGATACCAGCACGCTGAATATCCATCAATTAAAAGACAGTTTGCGCGAGCATACTGGTGTCGATAATCAGATAGTCATTAATTTGCTGTCTTTCGGTTTTAAATACGGTAGTCCTATTGATGCTGATTTTGTATTTGATGTGAGAATTTTACCAAATCCACATTGGAAACCTGAACTACGTATGTCGACAGGTTTAGATGCTGAAGTGGTTGCATTCTTTGCCGATTATCCAGAAGTCGCCGAGATGACCGATGATCTCGAAAAGTTCTTAACACGTTGGCTACCAGATTTTTTACACAATAACCGCCATACGGTGACAGTGGCAATTGGCTGTACTGGTGGTAAGCACCGTTCCGTATTTATTACCGATAATTTACAGCGTCGTCTGGCTGATGTTATGCCGAAAGGCGTAAAGGTGCTGGCTAAACATCGCGAAAAAAGTCGCTGGTAATAGTAGCGGACACTATTCATTTTATTATTTATTATTTTGGAAAGCTTTTATGATCGACTGGAAAGAACAGGATATGCGCGTCTCGCGCACAGAACTCAAAAAAGCCCATGAGCGCTTGCAGCAGTTATCGATACCGCTTGCGAGTTTGTCAAAAAAACAGCTAAAAGCCTTGCCTGCCAGTGATTATTTTATGGCAGAGCTGATGGCACTTGCCGATATTACTAGCGCCAATGCGCGTAATCGTCAGACCAAACGTGTTGGCAAGCTTATGATTGAAGAAAATCGCCATGAGCTGATCAAGGCACTATTTGATTCATACTTTCCTAAAGAGCAAGTTTCTAAGATAGAGAGCTGGTATGAGCGTCTAAATATCAATGATGAAGGTACGCTAAAGCAGTTCGTCAAACAATATAAAGCTTCCGAGCACCATAGTATGTATCAGCTATTGCTTTGGATTGAGTATGCTAAGCATACAAATGATGATGAGCTAATGTCAGAGTCAAAAGCAGATTTGGCGAGTTATATTCGTGAAGTGGCTATACTGTCACAGCTAAAAAAATAACGAACATATAAACTTGATAGTCAGGCTTAGTTTATAGAAACCACAGTTTATAGGCACACAGTGTTTATAGACCTACAGGCTAGCCAAAATGTTCAAACAGCAGTACTGAAACACAAAAAAGCCAATCATATAATGATTGGCTTTTTTGTATGGCTTAATTGATATATTCTTTATCTATAATAGATAGAAGCTATACTATTTTTTCTTTTCAGCACGAACTTTATTGACTAAAAAGTCAACGATCTTAGGTACAGTAGCGTCTTGACCACTGATAACATATTTACCTTGTACCACAACGGTTGGTACACCTGATACTTGATAGCGTTTGGCGCCAGCTTGTGAACGACCAATTTTTGTACCAACAGCGAATGAATTATAAAGGCTGTTGAATTTTTTCTCGTCAACACCTTGTGAACCATACCATTTGCTTATTGACTGTTGGTCAAACAGTTTTTTACCATCTTTGTGGATTGCATCAAACATGGCATCATGTGTTTTGCTTTCGAATCCTAATAACTGTGCTGCATAGAAACCACGAGCATTGGTTTCCCAAACAGGATTCATTGCTGCTGGCGTTTTGAAGAAGGCAACGTCTTTGTCTTTGTTCTTTGCCCACTTTTCCATATGTGGATTCAACACGTTACAATGCGGGCAACCGTACCAAAAAAACTCACGAACAATGATAGCATCACCGCTAATTTTTTCTGGATTGTCTAGCACGCGATAGTCTTTTCCAGCGACATAATCAGCGGCTTGTGCGCCTGTAGTGGCAAGACCAATAGCCATGGCTAGACCAGTCAGTGTGATGACACGTTTCATACTTTATCCTTGAGATGTAGAGATTTAGGGTGTGTTAGGAGGCTTCTATAGCAATAGTTTTGAGTGTATAAACGGTATAGCGTCGAGTATAATCTAACTATAATAGCGTATCGACTATGATAATGTAAAATGTGTGTACTTGTGAATCTGATTCTTAACCAATGGTTGTAAAGCTGTGAGCTATTATTTAAGGTATATTGCTTATTGTTCTAGACACTCATTATTATTAGTTTTTATGGCTTTTGATATTGTTTTTAGAGTTTGGTCGTCTGAATGGTATGCTGCTTGAGCTTATTACCAAGGGTGGCGGCCCAAATGATTCAAAGTGATGATTGGCTAGAGTTTGTTATCACACTTCACAATCGGTGACGATGTCCTCACAACAAAATTGCTGCTCGCATGCTAATATTAAACGCATAATTGCGTACTGTATATGATAATGACAATAAAGGAAAAACGCTATGAGTTCAGCTCTATCTTCCCAGCCTTCTTTGAATGAGCAAATGAATACCACCGTCAATGATACCCATGCTAATGCTATCAATGTCGATCCTAGCGAAGTTGAAAAGTTTAACAACTTGGCCAGTGAATGGTGGAGCAATACGGGCGCGTTTGCAACTTTGCATGAAATCAATCCATTGCGCTTAAATTGGATAGAAGAAAACGTTAAGCGCAGTTATCAAAGCCATGATTCTAGCAAATCAGCTGAGACTGGATTAGCGGGCAAAAAAGTGCTGGATGTCGGTTGTGGCGGCGGTATATTGTCAGAATCAATGGCGCGTCGTGGTGCTGATGTGACTGGTGTTGATCTGGGTACTGAAAATCTAAAAGCGGCAGCGTTACATGCAGAGCAGAGCGGCTTAGAGGATACTCTACGATATCAACATATCCCAGTAGAGAGCTTAGCGCAGACGCATGCAGGTCAGTTCGATGTGGTGAGTTGTATGGAAATGCTTGAGCATGTTCCTGACCCTAGTTCAATTGTGCAGGCTTGTTTTGATCTGCTAGCACCAGGCGGAGTTTGTGTGCTTTCGACTATTAACCGTAACCCCAAGTCATACTTGTTTGCCATTGTTGGAGCAGAATACGTACTACGCTTACTCGATCGTGGCACCCATGATTATGCCAAGTTTATTACCCCAGCCGAATTAGATAAAATGGCAGGCAATGCTGGATTTGTGCGTAAAGACATCATTGGGCTGCATTACAATCCATTGACCAAGCGTTATTGGCTGGCACAGAATGTCGATGTCAATTATATGATTGCTGTACAAAAACCAATGGCGTAAAAATCTGATACTGTGTTCGGTTGCTTTTGTGACATCATATTTTATTAATCTTGTTATTCACCTTGAGAGTATTTGCTATGGCCCAATTTGTAAAAGCAGTGTTGTTTGACCTCGATGGGACCTTAATTGATACTGCTGCTGACTTCGTCCGTATCATCGGTAAGATGAGCCTCGAAAATAACTGGCAAGCACCACCTGAGTCGGAGATACGTGAGCAGGTTTCTGCCGGTGCCTCAGCGATGGTACAGTTGATGTTACGACATAACGAGCAACTCGATGTCAGTGAAGAAACCTTGCTTGATTTTCGTCAGCAGTTTTTGGATGATTATGAGGCGGATATATGTGTCGATAGCTGTGTATTCGCTGAATTAGAGGAAGTGCTTACAGACCTCGAAGCCAAAAGAGTGCCATGGGGTATCGTTACCAACAAGCCGCGTTATTTGGCAGAGAAACTATTAAATACAATGCAGTTGGATGAACGCTGTGCTGTGTTGGTCTGTCCTGATGACGTGTCTCGCCCAAAACCTGATCCAGAACCTATGTATATGGCACTCGAAAAGCTAGGTATACCTCGTGGTGCAGCTGGCTGTGTGATTTATGTTGGCGATCATATACGCGATATCGAATCTGGTAATGCAGCTGGCATGCCGACGATTTTGGCAGCATATGGTTATATCCCGCCGCAAGATCAAAAAAACCTAAAGAAGTGGGGCGCAGACTATATTACCGAGACACCTGAGCAATTGAACAAATTGCTGCTGTCATCTGGTAAATTTGATTATTTATAAATTATTGAGCAAAGGTATGGATATAAGTGATATCCAATAAATGACTCTGAATCAGACAATGTAAGAAAATATCCCAACCTATTAAACGATAAGTAGTGAGCAATTACATGAGCGCAAATATTGACCAATCGGCTGACCAACAAGATATGAAAAACACCAAGCAACCTTTAACTCATGATGATATTCGTTGTTTTGTGCCATCTGATAACTGCTTAGATGGTAAGACTATTTTGGTGACGGGTGCTGGTGATGGTATTGGTCGAGTCGCTGCACTAACTTACGCTCGCTATGGTGCGACGGTGCTGCTGCTTGGACGTACCAGTAGCAAGCTGGAATATGTGTATGATGAGATAGAGAGCTTTGGTGGTAAGCAACCAGCCATGTTACCGATGAATCTAGAAGGAGCAACTTATGCTGAAATGCAGCAGCTTGAAGGATTGATTGGCAAAGAAGTCGGTAAACTGGATGGTATCTTGCACAATGCAGGTCTGCTTGGACAGCTGACGCCGCTTGAGATGTATGATGTTGATACCTTTGCTCAAGTGATGAAGGTTAACTTTACCTCGACGTTTATGCTCACCCAAGCGCTACTACCACTACTTAAAGATGCGGATAATGGCTCTATTGTCTTTACCTCTAGCACAGTTGGTACACATCCTCGTGCATTCTGGGGCGCTTATGCGCTCTCAAAGCAAGCCGTAGAGGGTATGAGTGATATCTTTACTCAGGAGACGCAGAGCACCACTAACTTGCGTTTTAACTGTGTCAATCCTGGCGGTACTCGTACCAACATGCGCGCCCATGCATACCCAGGCGAAAATCCTATGAGCCTAAAAACACCTGAAGATATCATGGCAGGCTATGTTTGTCTGATGAGTGATGACAGCATCGGTGTACGCGGGCAAGTAGTCGAGCTCCAACCAAAAGATTGATAGTGTGGTTTTCTGCTAGGGAATATCGTTATTTAGCACTTTTATACATGACTTGCACTTTTATACATGACTTGTGAACCTAGCAGTAGGTTGTAATCAGTTATAAATAACCCCATCTATCTGTTATTAAAGTGATTTGTAATATCTAATGATAATAAATAGGATGGAATATTATGGCAGGTGGTTGGTCAAGAGATGGTGCTGAGCACGAGCAAATGGATGCGACCGTTAATGATGCATTAGAACGGGCACGACGTTCGCTGCCAACGGGTGATAGTGCTGAGCTGTGTGATGAATGTGGCAATCCTATTCCAGAGGCAAGGCGTTTAGCTGTACCAGGTATCCAACATTGCGTAGGTTGTCAGACAGAACTTGAACAAGAGGCGAGAGCTGCCGAGTTGTTCAATCGTCGGGGTAGTAAAGACAGTCAACTACGCTAAAAAGTAAAAGGGCGGACATTGCTATTTTATATCGCAATGTCCGCCCTTTTTTTGTCTATTACTATAGAACCAATGCCATTAGCTCAGTATCGTATGCTTCCCAATCTATAGAAGAAGAAAGCGCTGTCTTATCTTTTTCTTCTGAACAATCGCTTTCTACCGCTGAATCGTTGTCATCATGACTAACTTCATCCAACTGCAAGATGATTTCCAATCGACTATCTACCTGAGGACTGACCGTGCTCGTGGTCAAGCTGTCAGGAGTAAAGTTAATCTGTAGCCAGCCGTCAGAGGTATGTACCACGCCTTTGATGCGTTGCCAACTTGGTAGCCTTAATAGCCAACTCTGTAATTCATCAGCTTTTAATACATAGTGTGCTGGCAGTCGCCATCCTGCCAATAGTATGTCTTGCTGCGTTTCATGATAGCGGTAAGGCTGCTCTGTATTGGTAATGTTCTCATCATCATTGTCTACTAGAGCGTTGGACGATGGGGAAGATAATGAAGCAGCTGATATAGCGCCAACCCGAGGTTGTAAGCCAATCACTGACTTGTTAGGGCGAGTGATATTTATCGTGCGTTGTTTTGAGATCGTCTGACTAGGCTTGGTCAGTTGAATGCTTAACTCTGATAGGCTTGATTTTGATAGATGGATATTGGATGAGTCACTCGTATCATGAGATAGCTGCTCAGATACTGTCCAAATGATATTTACCTGCGGATTTAATGTGATTACCCACGCTTGTAATGCCTGTTTTTCGCTATCGCTTAGTTGGATATAGCGGTTAATCACCAACACATCAGCATCGCGGACATGCGCTTGAAACCCATCATGATTGCGATATTTATCTTGTTGCCATTGCGCACCACTAAGTACGGTTATCACCGCTTGCATTTTCAGCGCTGTCTGCCAATGCGGAGCACCGAGTTGCATGATCAGCTCACGTGGATGAGCAAGCCCTGTCGGCTCAATGAGCAGGCGCTGTGGATGGTGCTCACTGAGTAGTCGGCTGATAGCTATCTGTAAAGGTAGCTGACTGGTACAGCAAATACAGCCACCGCTGACCTCACGAATCGCAATGTTTTTTTGCTCACTCGAGTTGTCTTGTGAGCTGGCTAGCAATGCACCATCAATACCAATACGACCAAATTCATTAATCAGTAATGCCCAGCGTTCATCAGCTGGTTTTGTAGCGAGGAGTTGGTTAATGACAGTGGTTTTGCCAGCACCCAAAAACCCTGTCACCAAGGTGCAGGGTATGTTTTGAAAGATAATAGGGTTTTTCACAGATATGCTCATCATATTGGCACGTGTTTGTGAACAACCAAACACGGCCTATATTAAAAGAAATGACATCAGCCAAAGGTTATTCACTCTTAATGGCTTCTACTTCAGCTTCGTCAGGGACGAATACATAGCCCACGCCCCAAACAGTTTGGATGTAACGTGCTTGAGAAGGGTTATCTTCGATCAAGCGACGTAAACGTGATACCTGTACATCGATAGAGCGCTCCATCGCACCCCATTCACGACCACGAGCAAGGTTCATCAGTTTGTCACGGGTCAATGGCTCACGTGGATGCTGTACTAAAGCTTTTAATACCGAAAACTCACCTGTTGTTAAGGTAACAACGTTGCCGTCACGTTTGAGCGTACGAGTCGATAGGTCTAATGTCCACGGCCCAAATTCAACCACTTCAAGCTGATGGCTAGGTGCACCAGGTAGCTCGCGGTTTTGGCGACGCAATACAGCTTTGATACGGGCCAATAGCTCTTTTGGATTAAATGGCTTAGGCAGATAATCATCAGCACCCGCTTCGAGTCCTGCAATGCGATCTGCATCGCCACCTTTAGCGGTCAACATAATGATAGGGATGTCGCCATTGTCTTCGCGTAGACGTTGGCAGATGCTAATACCGTCTTCGCCTGGTAGCATCAAATCTAGTACGACTAAAGAAAACAGTTCGCGCTGCATTAACTTGTCCATCTGACTACCATCATGAGCAGTACGAACGACAAAACCGTCGTCTTCCAGAAAGCGTTGTAACAACGAGCGCAGACGTGCATCGTCATCGACGACTAAAATACGCTGAGTCAAAGTATCGGGGCTGGTATTATCAGGCATACAGGCATCCTCTTATAAAAATTATTATTAGCAGAAAATATACATAACAACATGTGTAAAACACGTGTGAAAAATTATGAATAAAAACAGTATCATTATCTAATTACTGGTCAGAAGCAATATCTTCACATAATTGAAAACTATTGTTCAATGTATCAGAACATACCGATATTTTAGTTATTGATACTTTAGTGTATAAGATTGCACGACTAATTGCATCACTCATAAGGACAAATGCTGTATGCGTTTGTTTAACAAGGCGACAGAACCTATGATATTCGGCGATTTTTGATATAAAACACGCTATAAATAACGAAAAGATAAAAAGGATTTTTATTCATGCAGCTTTTGCTATAATGCAAAACTACATTTCTCAACGATTGATACGTATATGAGTAGCACTGATACCTTAACGCCATCTCAAACCTCGACAAATGCAAAGGTTTTGGATGCAACCACACACGCGAATATTCACGACAAGCTTGCTCGCGCGCTTGGCATTAAGACTGCTCAAGTCAATGCGTTTGTCAAACTTTACGATGAAGGCGCGACTGTTCCGTTTATTGCCCGTTACCGCAAAGAGAAGACTCAGGATCTTGATGATGCACAATTACGAGCGTTAGAGAAGTCTCTCAATTACGAGCGTGACATGGCCACCCGTCGCCTAAAAATTACTGAGCTGCTCAGCACGCAAGGTAATTTAACTGACGAGCTACAGGCACGTATCGATAATGCGACGTCTAAGCTTGAGTTGGAAGATATCTATCTACCATATCGTCCACGTCGCCGTTCACCTGCTGCTAAAGCACGTGCTGCTGGTCTCGATGTTGCTGCCCAAGCGGTGCTAACACAAGAGATTACCCCAACAGATGCGCTAGCGGACTATCAAGTACAGTCTAGCATTACCGATGATAGTGGTAATGAGATTGACGTTGATTTCAGCGATATCGAAAAGCAATTGGCTGGTGTACAAGCCATCATCGTTGATGAATGGACGCAAGCACTAGATTTGCTAGACAACTTGCGCAGTGGTTTTGCCAAGACGGCCAGTATCGTATCGAGCGTTGCTAGTGATGAAAAGCGTGAAGTCGGTGAAAAATTCAAAGATTACTTTGAGCACAGCGAAAGCCTAGCTCGTCTGCCTAATCATCGCCTATTAGCGATGCTACGTGGTCGCCAAGAAAACGTCTTGGGTCTGAAAATTGAAGGCGAAGACGCACCATTTATCGAAAAAGCTATTAGCCATTTCAATGTTGATGCTACGGCACCAGCCGCTCGCCGTGAGTTCTTAACAGAAGCGGCTAGCAGCCTATGGAAAGACAAATGGCGTCCGCATATTGAACATCGTTTATTGACTGAAAAACGTCTGACTGCTGAAGCAGATGCGATTGATGTATTTGCAAATAACCTGCAGCACTTGTTAATGTCAGCACCTGCCGGCCGCAAAGTTATTTTAGGTGTCGATCCTGGCATTCGCCATGGTGTCAAAATGTCGATTGTCGATGCTCAAGGCCATGTCATGCTAGATAGCGAAGACAAGCCTGTTGTTTCAACCGTTTATCCGTTTGCCCCTGATAATAAAATAGGTGAAGCCAAAAAAGTCATCGATGAATTGTTAAGCACTTATAACGTCGATCTAGTGGCTATCGGGAATGGTACGGCAAGTCGCGAAACAGATGCGATGATTAAAGAGATTTTGGCAGCCAATGCTGAGCTAAAAGCCAAAGCTGTTATCGTCAATGAGTCAGGCGCATCAGTCTACTCAGCCAGTGAGCTGGCCAGTGATGAGCTTGGCAATATGGACGTTTCTGTACGTGGTGCAGTATCTATCGCTCGTCGCTTGCAAGATCCGTTGTCAGAGCTCGTTAAAGTTGATCCAAAAGCCATTGGTGTGGGTCAATATCAGCATGACGTCAATCAGACTCAGCTAGCAGATAGTTTAGACAAAGTAACTCAAGATAGCGTAAACGCAGTTGGTGTCGATGTGAACACTGCTAGCCCTGCTATTTTGGCGCACATCGCTGGTCTCAATCGCAATGTCGCTCAACAAATCGTTACCTATCGTAAAGAGCACGGTGCCTTTGACAGTCGTGAGTCATTGAAAAACGTACCACGCTTGGGTGCTAAGACTTTTGAACAAGCAGCAGGCTTCTTGCGTATCCATGATGGTAGTAATCCACTTGATGCCACCGGTGTGCATCCAGAAAGCTATGCATTGGTCGATAGCTTACTGGCACAAACAGGCAAAGCCTTGCCAGAAATCATCGGTAATGATGGCATACTAAATACTATCGATACCACTGCAATTGCTGCTAATGATGATAATATCAGCATAAAAGCAATCTTAGACGAACTGGCTAAACCAGCACGTGATCCACGTCCTGAGTTTAAGACGGCTAACTTCCGTGATGATGTAAATAGCATCAAAGATTTAGAAGAAGGCATGCAGCTTGAAGGTGTCGTGACCAACGTGACTGCTTTCGGTTGTTTCGTCGATGTCGGTGTTCATCAAGACGGTTTGGTTCATATTTCACAGATGGCCAATGATTTCGTCGCTGATCCTATGAACCGTGTCAAGCCGGGTGATATCGTATCAGTACGTGTCATCTCTATTGATGAAAAGCGTGGTCGTATTGGTTTCAGTATGAAGCCTGAGTCTGAAAAACCAGCACGCTCAGCAGCAAAACCTACTGTTAAAGAAACTGGCTCTGATGAGAAAGTTAGTCGTCCTCGTAGCAATCGCCCAAATAGCAGCCGTCCAGCTGCTGACAAGCGACCAAACAAGCCACGTGGTGATCGTCAGGACAAAGGCAATGCTAGCCGTAATCATAGCAAAGCGTCAAGAGCTGAGAAAACTGAAGCGCCTAGCAAACTGGGTACCCTCGGTGCACTGTTGCAAGAAGCTGGTGTAACCAAAACTAAGAAATAGCCTAATGGGCAATTAAGTTTTATAAGACAAAAAAAGGCAGCCATTAGGCTGCCTTTCTTTGTCTATCATTTATGTCATTCGCAAAAATAAAGTATCTTAAGATTGGTTAGGTGAGTGGTCATTGATACTTCACCGCTGCCCTTTATTTTTGGAGGCACAACATGAGATTACGGCTTTACGTAATTCGATATTGCTTAACTATCTGATGATAGGTTGTTGCATATCTGGTTGTTGCATATCTGGTTGTTGCATATCTGGTTGTTGCATATCTGGTTGTTGCATATCTGGTTGTTGCATATCTGGTTGTTGCATATCTGGTTGTTGCATATCCGGTTGTTGCATGTCTGGTTGTTGCATGTCTGGCTGTTGCATGTCTGGTTGTTGCATGTCTGGTTGTTGCATGTCTGGTTGTTGCATGCCTGGTTGTTGCATACCTTCTACTTGCGTAGCCATGCCTGCATTGCTATTGGTTCGCGCAATAGAGATAGTTTGAGTTTCACTGATTTGAAACGGGCTGGATTCAGCAGAAGCGATCTCACCCTCTGCACTTTCAACGTTAGCTTGCATCGCGCTATCAGCAGCTGCTTTTTGCATGTCTACTGGTTTCATATTTGCAGGTGCTGCCATTGCCAAACTTGGAAGAGTCAGCGCTGCACCAATAAGTAGCGATAGAGGTAAAGTACGTTTTTGCATGGATTAATTCCTTGAATTACAAATTTAATGTGCCAGTTCAAAGTAGTCTTATTAAAAACTCTTAAACTAACCAGTGTTCAATATTATTTCGCACAACTTGTTCCGTATAACATAGAGCTGTTTATAATTTTAAATATATATATTTAGTATAGTTAACAAATAATATATAGGTAAAATAAAATCATGATAACCGCTACGTTGGCTATCATGATTGAGTAAGATGATATTATTAACTGACTATTGACCAGTCATAAACTCTGTAGAGAAGAATACCAATTAAGCTCACATTAATTCAGTAGTACATAAATTAATAGTCTCACAGCTTGATGTTTTCATGTGACATCGTGCAATGACTGTATTTTTGTTGTTGTAATGGAGCATGTATTGGTAGTTGCGATGTATTTTTCTCTTCCTTAAAATCGTTATGAAATCTCAATACTAAGAAACCGTACCTCGATATCAAGATACGGTTAGAAGAGTAATAAAAATTAAATTTCTTATTAGCTATCGTCGTTCAAAGAGAATTGGAAAGTAAGAAGGCTAAGTAAAATTGCTACAGCTGCTAATTTGAGCAAACTTCATGCTATATCTCTTTTATATAGGGTTAACGACATTAATGGTCGACGACTTCGAAGCTCAATCCTGCATGCTCTTCTAAGCGTGTAAGTAACTGATCACCCATCGCAGATGCTGGTGTCCAAAAACCACCGCCAACAGTCTCTTTACTGACATCTTGTGCCAAACACAGTGCCGCTTGAGCCAGCATGCGCGAGGTGCTGCCGTAGCCAGGATCTTTATCACCTGTAACTTTGGTATTAATCGTGTCTTTCTTAGCGGTCTGTCCAAAGAGACGAATATCAAAATAGCCGTTTTTCTGCTCTTCTTTAGACGGGCCAGAACCTGATTTGGGCAATACATGTTTGGATAATAACTCACGGCTCGGTGTAATCATCATGGCTGTGGCAAATCCAAACAAACCTGCGCTCAAGGCATAGCTTGATAGCTGACCCTGCACCCCATCTTTCATCCACATCGCTTCGTCATATTTGAAGCCACGACCATATTCATAGCCGAGCAGCTGATTGCTACGATGTACGATACGAGTATTGATACTTGCCATCACAAAAGGTGCAAGCCAACGCTTATGCTCACTATCGTATTCTGGCTTGCTGACATTATCTTGGCGCACGTTTGGCGCATCTGTATCATCGTTGAGTAAATAAGGGTTTGCTACCTGCTTACGACGTGACTTGTCTTTCCCGACTTCTTCAAAAATAGTCGCCATAGAGGCAATGGTACCGCCCGATAGACCACCTTTTGCCGCTTTTACACGCATATGAATTACATCGCAAGCTTCGCCAAAATTCTCTTCCGCTTTGGTTTGCGTAAAGTACACACCCAAGTCTGATGGAATAGAGTCAAATCCGCATGAGTTGACGATACGAGCACCGCTTTGTTTTGCCGCATCTTGATATTTATCCATCATGTCTTTGATAAAGATGGCTTCACCAGTGAGATCGACATAATCCGTACCATTAGTACTGCAAGATTTAATTAGAGGTTCACCATACTTGAGGTAGGGGCCAACGGTAGAGATGATGACTTGGGTTTGTTTGGTCATCTCATCGAGGCTCGCCGAATCATTACTGTTAGCAATAATGATATCTACCTTGCTTTCTAGCTCCGACTGTAGCTCATTCAGTTTTGCTTCGTCACGACCTGCTATGGCCCACGTCACGTTAGCACCACTGGCGTCTTTAGCATTGGACAAAAACTCTGTTAGATAATGTGCCGTAATTTTTCCAACGAAGCTGGTTGCACCGTATAGAACAACCGCGTAAGGACGGTTCTTACTAATGCTTTGTAGCGTGTTGTTTGAGGTTTCCGTATTGGTATCCATATTTATTATCCTTAATAGGTTATTGAATGAGTCACTTTAAAATGAATGGTTTCTTGATGAATGACTTAGCACAACCAAGACTAAGCCAAATTATCTATACGAGTGAAATATATATCTGACTATGGCTATCATGATTGGCATTTGTGTTTTGCAAAAAACGGTCATTGAGAGTAATGATGACGAATGAAAGGTATTTGCTACTTACTGTTTATAGCAGATTATATGATGAAAGTGGTAGTGGATAAAAAGCAACTCACTCTCTCTATACACAAGTCCTATAAAACTAGAGAAAAATGCCAGAAAGCTAAGATTTGCTACAAAGATTACATAACTTACCGATTTTATTACCAAAGTGAACGTTTTTTGAAGATGAATATTGCTAATCTAAAGTCGTAAGCAGTTATTACTAATACTAAAAATTTCACTAATACTAAAAACAAAAAAGGAGATGTCAGATATAACAGGACAAATATAGATAATAGCTATTGATTGTACTGGTCAGTATTTTCCAGTTTTAATTAATACTTATCTTATGAGTCTTATTTCTGATTTTTCAATAACTATTTAAGGAGAAGATTATGTTTCGTTGGGCTATTATTTTTGCTGTAATCGCATTGTTGGCAAGTTTCCTAGGTTTTGGCGGTGTCGCTGGACTGTCTGCTAATTTGGCATACATTTTCTTAGCTGTTGCTGTCATTTTATTCATCGTCGCGTTCGTAAGCCGCAAGATGTAATAATTAACCGTGGAATACTAAATAAAAATAAATCGTTAAACAAAAAAGTCCTCATATATGATGAGGACTTTTTTATGGCTAATTTTCTTTGAACTGTTTATTTAAATATCAAAGTATTCACATATCAAAAATTATTCACGTATCACTATAGGCGTTTGGGTTGGATAATATATTCCATACGTTTGGCCAGACGAATATCATGACTGGTAATGCCACCTGTATCATCAGTGGTGAGTCGCACTTCTACCACGTTATATGTATTACGCCACTCAGGATGATGCTCAAGTGCTTCAGCATAAAATGCCGCTTGATTCATAAAGCTCATGGCTTCAATAAAATCGCTAAAGTGATATGTTTTCACGATAGCATTACCATCACGCTGCCAGCCTGGCAAATCTTCTAGCTGCAAATCTACTTGTTTATCAGATAGACTACTCATATTAATAACCTTTATTGTTATGCTGACTTGGTTTATTAAAAATTATATTAGATGACATCTAATACGGTGCGACTAACGATACAGAATAAATGTAAAAGTGCCTTATCCTATAAATTATTATAAGACATAAATCGCTCCTGTATTTGTCATCTTGCCATATATTTAAAGATAAATATACGAGCGCAGACAACAAATAAAAAAGAAGGTAAGGCTAAGTTCTTGCTTAGAATATATTTGCTAGTATTGGATTACAGCAAGTCTTTATATTCCGGATGTTTATTGATGTATGACGATACAAATGAACATTGTGGCACCACTTTCTTATCATTCTCACGTGCATAATTGAGTGCGTGTTTGACCAATGTTGACCCGACACCGCGTCCGCCTAAAGCTTGCGGTACGATAGTGTGGTCGTAGATCAGTTTGCCATCACGCTCTTGATAGCTGATATAGCCAATGTGACCGTCGATAGCAGTCTCAAATCGTTTGGCTTCTATGTCGTGGCTAATTTTTATAGGTTGTTCAGCAGTTTGATTACTCATAGCTACTCTCCATTATTATTAAGTGTCTCTGTTATCAGATATCGTTTGTGTCTCTACTTCTAATTCTTATTATGCGTATTCTGTCATTTAATCTATAGCTCTTTACCGTAAGAGTAGATAGGGTAAATGTTAAGAATCATTGGAGTAATTGGCTATGTTGGCGATGTCCTACAAATAAAACAAAGCTTGGCGCATGACGGGGGGAAGATGCTTTCCTAACCCACGGATGACTGGAGCATCATCTTGTTCTTCTTTAGCAGCATGAGTCGATTCTGAGGCTTGCGACTGTAAATACGCCTGCCATTCCTCAGCGCTCGGCTTGCTAAAGTGACGTATACGACCGATGACCTGACGCAGCTGGCGACCAAAACGGCCAGTATTGTAGGGTAGGTTATACTTGCGGCATATCGCTTGTACTTTCGGTGATATGCGCACGTAGTGGTTGGCTGGCATATCAGGAAAGATATGATGCTCGATCTGATGTGATAAATTGCCCGTCAAAATATGGAATAACTTACTACCTTGGATATTGCTCGAGCCGAGAATTTGGCGTATATACCAGTCACCTTTACTTTCATTGGTATCAAGCTCAGTATAAATATGTGCTTGGTCTGTGAAATGCCCACAAAATATCACTGCCCATGTCCACAAATTGCGCGCCATGTTGGCAGTAATGTTACCGCTCAGGGTAGTCATCGTACTACGTCGACCTAACGCCAGCCCTGCTATCGTAGGAAATGCGATATGGTCTTTGCCGACTTGCCTTGCAATTTTGGCAAATAAACCACGAGATTTTGGTCGCATGATCTCTGTGAGCTGCGGCGAATCAGCATATTCATCAGCACTAATTTGAATATCATGAAAAGCGACTGCCCACTCAAACCCCAAGGCCAATACCATGGTACTGAATAGGTTATAGCGATCGCTTGGTGCCCAAGGCTGCTCGTCAGTCACGCGAATTAAGTGATAGCCGACGTCATGGTCACGGCCAACGATATTGGTAAACGTGTGATGCAAATAGTTGTGCGAATGTTGCCATAGTGGCGCAGGACAAACGATGTCCCAATCAAATTTTTGACTGTTGAGATACGGATGCTGCATCCAGTCATATTGCCCGTGCATGACGTTATGCCCAAGCTCCATATTATTCAAAATTTTACTGAAGCTCAGTAGAGAGGTGCCGAGTAGCCAAGTAGCGACCAGACTGCGTTTCGATGGCATACGCCCAGCCGCTGCGAGTAAACCACGAGATATAATCTCGCTATAGACCACGGTGGCATGTACACGTTGAATATAACGCGCATCGTCGCTACCCAATGAATCCATGACGCTTTGGTAGAGCGTGTTTAACTCATCGGCTAGCGCGTCACTTTGGTCTTTGGGTAATTGCGCACCCGTCAATGTTAGATAGAGCTTTTGTTTCGATTGTATATTCGTGTCTGTCGAAAATGTAGATACGGCAGACTGTGCAGTGAATATAGGCGGTAATAAACGCATAGAAATTCCTTAACTAAGGCTATTAATATCGAATGTCATAGGGTTGGTTTCATCAAGTGTCTAGACTTTATTGAACAATCTGACTCATGGTTTTTAATGATCTTAGATATCTAATACTACGTCCGTCATGGCAATATTGATACAGGTTTGAATCGATTCATAGCCATCGCTACTTATTTTTCCTGTCTCAATATTTTTGACCACGCCGCTGGCTTTGTTACAGCGACATAGCTGACAGATACCTTGCCTACAGCCATGACTCAGGGATATACCTGCTTGTTCAGCACCGATGAGTAACGTGGTATTGGTATTAAATTGTCGCTGTCGACCGCGCAAATAGACCGTTTGCGTTGCTATATCATCTTTCTCGTTGTCTGTATTATGACTATTGCCATTGATAGCAAGCTCATGTGACAGACTGCCAAAACGCTCGAATATAAGATTGTCGTGCAACGAGCGTTTGTCTTTCAGTGAGTCCATATCTAATGATGTAATTGCTTGAACAGCATCATATAGTCCGGCTAATAATGCTTGCGAGCCACAAACAAATACCCGAGTATCTGCCAATGGCAAACTAAGTGCTAACAAGCTTTCTGCACTTAAATGTCGCGTACCTGCCAAATAACTATCAGGGTCTTCTGTATTGATAAAGTGATAAGTAAAGTTTGGATAACTGTCTTTTAATTGCTGCCAGTGCTTTAAAAAAGGTGTCTCTGCCAGTGGCATGCGACTGTAATACAACAATGTGACCGTATGGCCTTGCGATAAGGCTTGTGTGATAAGACCTAGCATTGGAGTAATGCCGCTGCCTCCTGCTATAAACAGTAGCGATGAGGGTGCAGGAGGTAAGCGGTTAGCACTCTGTATATCAAGCTTTGCCTGTGCTAATGTGAAGTCGCCACTGGGCAAACTACTATCGAATATGGTGCCCAGTGGTGCTTGCTGTGTTAGATAGTTGGATACCAACCCTTGAGGTTTGATGGCAATGGTGATGATATTCGATTGTGACTGCTTGTTTTCACTATTTTCACTATTTTCACTATTTTCACTATTGTCGATATCCGATTGCAGATATAAGGGTTGTTTTGGTAAGCCTACTAACGAGTAATGGCGCTGATGGTAAAAGGCATCAATAATGGTCGTTAAATTGATATGTTGGCCACCATGCCAACCGCCGTCTGAAGCAAGTGCTTGCCGTTTAAAAGCATGATTGCCTTCGAACTGAACCGCAATCAAATCGTCATTGAGAGCCTGCCGTGCAATCAACCGTAATTTAGGGCGGGTCAACGACCAAAACGGATGCAAACGTGACCCAATAAAGTCAACAAACGCACGTTGTATAATTTCAGGGCGATAGCCAGTGGCCATAAACTCATTACCTTGTTTGATGCTTTTTGGAGATAAATATCATGTGTTTTATAATCAGGTCTAATGACTTAGGTTTAATACTTCAGGTCTAAGGCTTCAGGGTTAGATGTGTCGTACTGAGTGTATCTCAAATTAAATGACGTTACCTTATTAAGGTAAGCTAATATTCTAAAGGCTATTCATTAAGTTTTCGAAAGGTTTGATGCTATTTTTTGTGGTCTTTATAAAGCAGTAATGAGTCAAAATGTTAAACAAAGCGTTCTGATAATAGATTTCGTTGATGCTTTTAGGTAGAAAGCGTCATGCTAAATGCCAAAAGCGGCAAAACAACCGCTAAAACAATCTGTTGGCTTGCAGGGTATGCGCCACAATGCGATAATGGCTTATAATTTGTAACCCTGATTTTGAGGTGCGGCACACTTGGCATCATTGCCAAGTATGATTTGCTTGCCTCTTCTATGCAGTCTATCGGAGTGTTAATGGCTCAATATATCTACACGATGAACAACGTGTCAAAACTTGTTCCACCTAAGCGTGAAATTCTAAAAAATATTAACCTATCGTTTTTCCCAGGTGCCAAGATTGGTGTATTGGGTATCAATGGTTCAGGTAAATCGACCTTGCTACGTATCATGGCGGGCGTTGACACTGAGTTCAGTGGTGAAGCACGTGCACAAGCTGGTACCAAAGTCGGTTATTTGCCGCAGGAACCACAGCTTGATGATAGCAAAGACGTACGCGGTAACGTTGAAGACGGTATGCGTGAAGCGTTAGATGCACTGGCTCGTCTAGATGCGATCTATGCTGAATACGCTGAGCCTGATGCTGATTTTGATAAGCTTGCTGAAGAGCAAGGCAAGATGGAAGACATCATCCAATCGTGGGATGCACACAACTTAAACAATCAGCTAGAAAAAGCGGCCGATGCGCTACGTCTGCCACCATGGGATGCGGATGTTAGTAAGCTATCTGGTGGTGAAAAACGCCGTGTGGCACTATGCCGTCTACTATTGTCTCGCCCTGACATGCTATTACTTGACGAACCGACCAACCATTTGGACGCCGAGTCTGTTGCATGGTTAGAGCAGTTCTTGCAGAACTACAGTGGTACTATCGTTGCTATTACCCATGATCGCTATTTCTTGGATAATGTCGCCCAGTGGATTTTAGAGCTTGACCGTGGCCATGGCTATCCGTATGAAGGTAACTATACCGAGTGGCTAGAGCAAAAGAACACGCGTCTAGAGCAACAGAACAAGCAAGAAGAATCGTTTGCTAAAGCATTGAAAAAAGAGCTTGAGTGGATTCGTAAAAATCAAAAAGGCCAACAAGCCAAGTCTAAATCTCGTGTACAGCGTTTTGAAGAGTTGAACTCAACAGAGTTCCAACAGCGTAATGAGACGGCTGAAATTTACATTCCACCTGGTCCACGTTTGGGTAACAAGGTTATTGAGATCAACGACATCTCGAAATCATTTGGCGATCGTTTGCTTTATGAAAACCTAAGCTTTAACGTGCCAGCTGGTGCGATCGTTGGTATCATCGGTCCAAATGGTGCGGGTAAAACCACGCTATTTAACATGATTACCGAGCGCGATACGCCAGATACTGGTACCGTTGATTTGGGTGAAAGTGTCAAAGTTGCCTATGTCGGTCAGGTACGTGATCACTTAGATGATAGCAAAACCGTTTGGGAAGAAGTATCTGACGGTCTTGATATTATCACTGTTGGTGAATACACCACGCCAAGTCGTGCTTATATTGGTCGCTTTAACTTTAAAGGTTCAGACCAGCAAAAACGCGTTGGTCAGCTATCAGGTGGTGAGCGTAACCGCTTGCAACTGGCGAAGACGCTAAAGCAAGGCGCAAACGTACTATTACTCGATGAACCATCAAACGATTTGGATATCGAAACCTTACGTGCACTAGAGGATGCGATTCAAGTATTCCCAGGTACGGTAATGGTCGTATCGCATGATCGCTGGTTCCTTGATCGTATTGCCACTCACATTTTGGCATTCGAAGAAGAAGGTCCAGTTTGGTTCGACGGTAACTACTCTGAGTTTGAGACTTATCGCAAAAAGACAATGGGTGATGACGCCAGTCCTAAACGTGCGAAGTATAAGAAGATTACGAACTAGAGTGAATTCAATAAAAACCCATAGATAGTCCATTATGGTTGCACAAAAAAGGCATAACTTAGGTTATGCCTTTTTTTATTGTTTAAGAGATAAGTTATGGAAAAAACACTCGAAATACTAAGATTGTTGTCTATATTTGCAACGATAGTGTTACCTATCGTGATGGTCTATAAACATCAGTTTTCAAAAAAATCTCGTCTGGCTTCTTGGCAAATATTTTTTATTGGCATAGTTGTGGTTTGGTTGTTGGTTCAAATAGGTGTTTATTTTACCGATGCTTATCTACAAGCCAAGCTTGATGTTTTTGATTTAGATGGCAATGGTTTTTTTACGTCGGATGAAAGAAGTGAGGCACAGCATCAAGCTATGATGAGAGTGACGTCAGACACAGGTAGGGCATTTGCTCCTATTACTGGTGCCATATTTGCCTTTGGCTACATGTCGATACTTATCATATTTTTTAAGCTGGTAGGTTTTTTCACAAAAAAAGAGCCGAGCTCAAAAGCCTGACTCTTTTATGATAATCGCTAAACCCATTTACAATGCTTAACTGTTGCAGTTACAGCAAAAAAGAAGTGGTTAATAAAAAAGGGACTGAATGCAGTCCCTTACTATTATTAAAACTTCTATTTGATGAATGAGCTTTATCTTGTCATCAAAATCTAACGCTTTCGCCCAAATTTACGCTGCTTTTTATTACTAATCTCAGTAATGGCATGGTTGATTTCATTTTCATCTAAAGTAGCGACTTGCTGCAAAATTTGCATCATGTCAGGTGTTAGGACGTACTTAGCATGATGGGCAATGTCATTAATACGGTGATCAAATGTCAGTACACCAGTCTCTTCATCCTTTTGTAAATAATCAAGACGCGTCAGAGCACCAATGAAACTGGTGAATAAAGCACGGTCAAAGAAGTCAGGAATGTCGTCTGCATATAGCACAGATAATCGCTGACCAAGTAGATGACATAAATCTACGACTTCGTTTTCGGTCAAATTGCCTGAGCCTTGCTGAGCGAGTAGAGCGAGTGTCATAAAGTAACGCTCAAGACTCTGTCCAACTGGAGTCGCCAGTACTTGTAGCTGCTGATAGGACTTGCTATTTGATTCAGGAACGCTAAGTATGCCGTCGCCCAATTCAACGATCAGCCCATGAGAGAGTAGGCTATCCACTTTTTTATTGAGCGTATCTGCTAAGCCGTGTGCTGGATAATATAAGAATAGCTCACTTTGCAGGAACGGATACAGCTGCTCTGCAATACTATCTAGACGACTGCGTTTAATACGGCCATTGCGTGCAACTAGCGCTGACAAAAATGATAGCAGAATGAAGACATGCAAGATGTTATTACGGAAATAACTGAGTAAGGCAGCCTGCTTGCCGACAACCTGAATGATATCGCCTAGGATATGCGGTGTGCGCTCGATCAACTTGAGCTTAATACCGTAATCAATGATTTGCTGCGGGGTCATGTCCGTGATGACGGTATCATCTGAATAAGCAAGCTGCTTAGCCAAACCTTGATAAAGCTCGATTTGCTCTCGGCAGCTGTTTTCATCTAGTGCCGCTTTGGGCGCTGACAATAACACCAGTGATAACAGTGATACAGGTGTGACCACGGCAGCTTTATTAATATGCTGCATGATTTTTACACCGATATTGTCGACCATTGCACTGGCTTTGTCATCGAGTGGGGTATCGGTACGGTCCGAAGGTAAGCTGTCTACAGACACATCAAACTTTGTCATAAATTCAGTGAGATGTAGTGGCGTTCCAAAGCTCAAGTGTACGTTACCGAAGATACGCTCAATTTTGCGACCTACCTTGAGCAGACCAAGCAAAGATTCAGATTCTTTTGGCTTGCCTTTCAGCTCACCAACATACGTGCCACCTTCCATAATACGCTCGTAGCCGATGTAAGTAGGAATGAACACGACAGGTTTATTGGTTTTGCGCAATTGACTGTGTACTGTCATTGCAAGCATACCCATCTTAGGCGGTAGCAGACGACCTGAGCGTGAACGCCCACCCTCGATAAAGTATTCGATAGGCGTATTGCGTGTGATTAACGTGTGCATGTATTCACGTAATACAGAGGTGTATAGTGCGTTACCACGGAAACTACGACGGATAAAGAATGCCACGGCACCGCGTAGCATAGGGCCTAATACTGGCACATCAAGGTTATCACCCGCAGCGACATAAGGAATACTCAAACCACGTTTGTAGATGACATAAGATAGTAATAGGTAGTCAACGTGGCTACGATGGCACGGCACATAGATAATTTCGTAGTCGGTTGCTAGCTCTCGTACTCGTTCAAAATGGTGTACTTCTACGCCATCATACAACTGCGTCCACAACCACGTTAAGAAGCGGTCGAATACTCGAATGATAGGATAAGAGTAATCATTTACCATCTCATTGGCATAGCCTTTTGCTAAGCTTCGTGCCTCACGGGTAGTCGTACCTTTTTCTGCAGCTTCTGCTTCTATCGCATGCTTGATAGCGGGCGAATATACCAGTTTGTCTACCAAATTGCGTCTGTCCGATAAATCAGGGCCGAGCATGCTGGCACGTTGTTTGTCTAAATAAATCGAAAGCTGTTGCTGCAACATACGCACCAGTTCTCGATTGCTATCGGCAGTCGCCACCAACGCGTAATTTGGTGCATCGTCAGTATTTTCCTTTATAGAAGTACTTTTTATAGAGGCTTCTTTGACAGAGCTATCTTGTAGGTCAGTGGCTAGCGAATCAAAAATAGAAGGCCCTTCTACATCGCCTTTGAGGCTATTATCGATAAGGGTGCGCAAATCTTGTGGTGGATGAAACTGTACAAAGGTATCGCGTCCCATTACTCCGATATTAAATAACTGCTTGGTAATGCTTGGGTCTTCCCAGTTGTCAGTAGTTAGCAGCTTAAATAGCGAGTCTTCTTTTTCTGGCGCACGTCCCCATAGGATAGAGACAGGGACCAAACGCACTTTTAGCTCTGGATACTGCAATACAGCCGATACCAAGCGTGACAAGCGCGGTGATAATTGGCTGTCTTTGGCACCTGGATGATTTAAAAAGATAATAGCCGCATTTTCTTTAATATTATGCTCGGCATCGTGTACCCCGACCAATGCTGGCGGTAAATTGTGCTCTTGCGTCTGCAAATCGATCAAAATACTGTTGGAGCGGGAATAGTCTTGTAGGACATAAAATCTTAATGTCTGATCGTCAGCATCAAAATCAGGCAACTCACCTAATAGTTTAGGTTTGACAGCAACGTCGAGCATGTGACCCGATAACTTGCGATATAGCTGATTGATCGGAGCACCCGAATAGGACTTGGCGGCGATTGGATTGACGTCAGTATTGGAGCCGCTGTCAGTAGTGACCGGCGCTTTAAAAATCCGTTTTTTTAGGAACTTATTCTTTAAGAAACTGGGTATCATAATGGATATCAAAAGTAGTTAAATATATTGCGCTTATGATGCCATAAAAGCCATCAAAGCGATATATAGTGTCTGTATATACTACTAATATTCATACGGGCTGTTTACTATCTTGTGAGCTAGCTGCATACGGAATATGCTTAATCATTTGAAAAATAAGGTCTTTAGCATAATAATATTGTGGTATAAAATACGATAAATACTATTTTTCCTACTCAATCACTTCACTTAATGATATGAAAGTATTATGACTCCAGCAATCAATCTTGCCAAAAAACGTGGTCTTGACTACCAATTGCATGAATATACTCATGACAGTAATGCGGTTTCCTTTGGCTTAGAAGCTGCCGAAAAACTCGGTGTAGACGTCGCACAAGTTTTTAAAACTTTGGTAGTAGCGACCGAAGTTGGTACGCTCGCTGTTGCTATTTTGCCAGTAGACAAGACTTTAAACTTTAAAAAAATGGCCAAAGCTTTATCCTCTAATAAAATACTGCCCTGCAAAAAGGTACAAATGGCAGATCCAAAGCAAGTAGAGCGTAGTACAGGTTATGTACTGGGCGGAGTCAGCCCACTAGGACAGAAGAAACGCTTAGCGACTATCATAGATATCTCGGCTGAAGCGCATACAACGATATATGTGAGTGGCGGTCGCCGTGGTTTGGAGATTGAGCTACCACCTCTGCAATTGGCTACGGCTCTATCGGCACTTTTTAGTAACATTACTGATGATTAAAAAGCATTGTCGCTGATATCAAATAAGTTTATCCTTTTGAATGTTCAACAGACCCCAACCATTTAAGTCCTACCTTTACCCATACTCTATAAGGATATATTCATGCCACATTTAACCCTGCAAGTGACGCCTAATGTCAGTGTTCCTCACGAAGAATCATTGCTTAAGTCTTTGAATAAAGCGCTATGGGAAACCGGACATTTTGGTAAACCAACGGATATCAAAGCCCGCATCGTACCTCTTGAGACTTTTTTGGTAGGTGTTGAGGATGATGAACAAGCAAATGGCATGGTTTATGCGAATCTGAAAATGATGGCTGGTCGTGATATTGCGACTCGCAATCAACTTGCTGAGCTATTGATGACAACGATAGAAGATCAGCTAAGCGCAGAGCAGTCAGGGCGAGCAGCACTGCAAGTATGTGTGGAAGTGGAAGAGCTTAGTGCGGTATATCACAAAAAAATGCTAGGTAGCTAGAAACTGGCTATCGGTTAATTATTTTGAGTTTGAGAGCACTGATTTTCATCAACCACAAAAAAAGCGCCTATATTTAGGCGCTTTTTTGTGAGTCATCTATTAACTTTGTAATCTTAGTCTTAATTTTAATCTAGGAAAGCAAAGCTTTCGATTGGCATTGCCATCATGCTTTCGCTTGGTGCAACCATACCTTCGGCATGACCTGAAGTACGTGGTAACAGCTTATCAAAGTAGAATTCTGCCGTTTGGATTTTGGCTTTATAGAACTCTGGAGCTTCTACGCCGCCGTTTTTGAGTTTGTCATGAGCCACTGCTGCCATACGTGCCCAGTGGTAACCCATCATTACATAACCTGAGTACATTAAGAAATCGTCCGATGCTGCAGAGATGATTTCGCGGTCTTTACGTGCCATTAGCATCAAGCGTACTGTCAAAGTATTCCACTCAGCACATAGCTTGGTGAGTGCCCAAACAAATTTACGCATGTCTTTGTCTAAAGCATATTCACCACACCATTTCATGATGCTTGAAGTATAGTCACGAATGATTTTACCTTTTGACTGCAAAATCACTTTACGGCCTAATAAGTCTAACGCCTGAATACCAGTTGTGCCTTCATACATAGTGGCAATACGGGCATCGCGAGCAATCAGCTCCATACCCCATTCTTTGATATAGCCGTGGCCGCCGTAAATTTGCTGACCATGTTTGGCTGCTTCAATACCAAGCTCGGTTAAGAAGCCTTTTAGGATTGGCGTGTAGAAGCCAAGCTTGTCATCCCATTTTTCAAACTCTTCGTCATCACCATTAACGATGCCTTGAGCCATCTTGTCCGCATAGCGTGCTGAATGATAAATCATTGAGCGGCCGCCTTCGGCAAAGGCTTTTTGAGTCAATAGCATGCGGCGTACATCGGCATGATTGATGATGGCATCAGCCACTTTTTCAGGCTCTTTAGTACCTGATAGCGCACGCATAGAACGGCGATCTATTGCATAAGGTAGTGCGTTTTGGAATGACAGTTCAGTATGTGCTAGACCTTGGATACCAGTACCGATACGTGCCGTGTTCATAAAAGTGAACATAGCTTTTAGGCCTTTGTTCGGCTCACCAATCAGGTAACCGACTGCATCATCAAAGTTTAGGACACACGTTGCTGATGAGTTGATACCCATTTTGTGTTCAATAGAACCACAAGTGACGCCATTACGCTCGCCAATCTCGCCTTCTGCATTTGGCAAGAATTTTGGTACGATAAATAGTGAGATACCACGAGTACCTTCTGGTGCATTTGGTAGACGTGCTAGTACAATATGCACGATGTTTTCTGTTAAATCATGCTCACCGCTTGAGATAAAGATTTTGGTGCCGCCAAGCTTATAAGTGCCGTCTTCTTGGGGAATGGCTTTAGATTTAACCTGACCCAAATCGGTACCGCATTGCGGCTCAGTCAAGCACATGGTGCCCGCCCAAGAACCTTCGATTAGTTTATGCAAGTAGGTCTCTTTTTGCTCATCAGTACCGTACTGCAATATGGTATTGATACAACCTGTTGATAGACCAGGGTACATTGCCCATGGCCAGTTAGCCGTACCAATCATTTCAGCTTTAATTAGGTTTAACGAGGTTGGTAAGTTCATACCGCCGTATTCTTCTGGGTAAGAAATACCTTGCCAACCGCCTTCTACAAACTGGTCATAGGCATCTTTAAAACCTTTAGGCGTAGTCACCACACCATTGTCAAAATGACAGCCTTCTGCATCAGCCGGTTGATAAAGGGGGGCAAGCACGTTTTCGGCAAAGTCAGCCATACCTTGCAAAATCATATCGATTGTTTCAGGGTCAGCATTTTCGCCATTGTCCAAATCTTTATAATGCGTTTGAAAGTCAAAAACATCATTTATCAAAAACTTGATATCACGTAAAGGCGCTTTGTAAGTTAACATAGTTGCTCTCTTTAATTTGTTGGTGTCGATTTATAGGTGAGATATGCGTTAAATATAAGTGTGTTTAGAAATGGGTTGGTTAAGGCGGTTTCTTCGATGCTTTTATTAGCCGATATGTTCTATTTGATAACGTGCAGTGGTGTATAATTTTTCTTATTATAAATCTTTCTTGGCAACAAATACATATTGTATAAATAATATTCATGAGTATTCTGTTAATTAATAAAAATTATTTATAATTAATAGTTTTTTGCTATGAATTAATCGTCATGTATCTGCTGAAAACTTAGATTCCTTATACTTCTAGGTAAGCTTAGCTTTTTATAAAAGTCATTCATAGAATATCATCACATACTTATTAACCGCCATTGTGTTAATAACGTTACGTTATTTCGTAAGGACAGGGTTTCATGGTTGTATCCAAACCAATGTTGTCGCTTAAGCGACGGGTTGCTACCCTCAAAACTTTTATTATAAATCTGATCAGTAATGAGCTTACGCATTTAACAGCAGTCAACAGAAGCCTTCGACCGTGGCATATTCCACTTTTTTCTGCGACCACCATCAGCTTTCCTGTTTTTGTCAGCGCTTATTTTGATGCGTTATCCGCAGGCATCATCAGCTCGTTAGGCGCAATGGTGATTCTGAATTTACCCTTAGTTGGTAAGCTACCATATCGCTTGGTCACTGTGATGGCTTGGGGATTCAGTATGTCGCTATGCTTTGCACTTGGAGTGATAACGCAGCAGATTCCTATTTTAAGATTGCCTATATTTACTTTGATGGCATTTGGTATCATTATTTTCGGCCGCTATTATCAACAGCCGCCACCGGGAGGGCTGTTTATTATGATGGCAGGTGCAGTGGCATTATTTATGCCTATTCCGCTTGCTCAACTGCCACATACCGTTGGCCTTATCATGCTTGGTAGTGCATTCGCAGTGCTGATGTCATTGCCATACTCTCTATTTTTATTGCTGACACGTGAGTGTAAACCTGCGCCTATCTACACTTATCAGGCTGATACTATTAGTGAAAGTGTGATTGTGGCAGGGTTTGTGAGTTTGTCACTAATCGTTGCAATGACCCTAAATATATCTAATCCTTATTGGGCGGCAGTTAGCTGTTTTATTATTATTCAAGGGATACATCTGCGTACAATATGGATTAAGCAGGTACATCGTTTGCTTGGGACATTGGTGGGTGCAGGGCTGGCCAGTTGGATGCTGTCTTGGAGTCTACCGATATGGGGAGTCGCTATTGCAGTATTGGTTATGATTTTATGTATTGAATCCTTGGTTGACCGTCATTATGGCTTAGCCGTGATATTTATCACACCACTGACCATATTTATTGCAGAATATGGTAGCGGCTTACCGCATACGTATCAACAAGTAACCTACGTACGCTTGGTTGATACCGCTATCGGCTGTATGGTGGCTCTGGCTGGCGGCGTGGTGATGCACTCTACCAATTTACGTGTGCCATTACGGCGTATGGAAAGCTGGCTACTGACACGTTTTGGATAAAAGCTAGATAAGAACTCGATAAGAAAAAGGCGTATAAATTCAATTTATACGCCTTTTTTTACTGGTATAGCCTGTGTCTTTTATCTTAACGACCACTTAAGGTATTTGTGGCTTGCGTCACATCAACGGTATGACCCGTCCAACGCTCAAAGCTTAAGGCCGCTTGTCCAATCAACATGCCGTAACCTTCGGATGTTTGCGTGTCACGTGCCGCAAAATGCTGTAAGAATGGTAGCGTACGACCGTACATCATGTCGTAAGCGTAGTGGCAGTTTAAGTCATTATCCAGTGGCAAGGTATCGCCTGACAGACCGATAGAAGTGGCATTAATAATGATATCAAACTGTCCGGTCAATTCACTGGTCGCACAAGTCTCAATACTGTGTTTATCGATAGTCTCACTCGCGGTACTCAGCTCATCTACTAAATTGGTCGCCTTGCTCAGTGTACGATTGGCAATGGTTAGCGCCCCGATACCTGCTTGAATCAATGGCAATATCACGCCTCGCGCCGCACCGCCTGCACCAATGAGTGCCACACGCGCACCTTTTAATGGCCAGCCTAAGCTCGTGATATGATTGACGAGACCTTGACCATCAGTATTGTCACCATAGAGTGCATCAGCGATTGGCGTACCACTCTCTAATAGTGCTGTATTCAGCAGTAGCGTATTGACTGCGCCTGCGACTTTGGCATGCTCAGACAGACCGCCACGCGCCACGCAGCAGTCATAAGCGATTTGCTTAAAGGGAACCGTCACGTTCGCACCGATGCCGCCACCATTAAAAAACGCTTCGACCACTGCGGTAAAACTGGCAGCATCGTCAGGGCAGTACTGGCGCTGATATCTGATATCAATAGCTGCTTGCTCTGCAAATAGCGCATGGATTTCAGGGGATTTACTGTGGGCAATAGGATTGCCAATAACGATAAAATGCTGAGTCATATATGGTCCGCGAGCTATAAAAGGCAAAAAAGCGTTAATAAAAAAGTCGTTGAAGCGCTATTATCATAAGGGATAACGTGATGTTTGACAAACCGAGGCTTTCGTGAATAAATGCTTGAATAGATAGCATTTTTTTATGCGTTAGGTATTTAACAAATATGTACTCTCTAGGAGTGTTATCCGTAACGTAAAGGGTAGTCAAGTATCAAGCAGTTGGGTAAACTATATGACACGCCCTATATAGTCATTCCACTATAAAAGTATGACAGCGTTAACCTCGCTTGAAGTATCACATATACATCTAGACTCGTTTGCCTTGTACTACTTTTAAATTGAATCGACTATAGTGGTTATTACATTATAAAAAATTGACTTTGAAAACCGTGAAGTCATAAAAAAACATTATTCATTAGCAGCGGCATATTTGCTTGCGCGCTAATATTCTTTTGAGATCAATCTGAAAGTGTGAGTAAATTGCCCATGTGGAATAATAGCCTACAGACCTTTTTGGCCAGCACGATAATGGCAGTTGGTGTGTCGTTGAGTGGCTGTAATAGCAACACAGATGATGACCAAAGCGTCGATGCAGGAGCCAGCGAGCAAGTAGTCGCTGAGACTACTTCAGCAGATGATAGCGCTGCAACGAATACTGAGGTAGAAGCTGGAAAGGCCCAGCAACGCACACAAGTAAAGTATGACGTCTCGGCATGGGGCAACGAAAGCGTAAACTCAATCAACGTCGGTGACTTGGAAGGTATCCAGTCGACCTTTGGTAAGGTTTTGAGCACTGATGAAAACAGCTTGGACTATGCCAGTAATCCAGCAGCCAAGTATCGTTTTATGGATACTGAAGCGCCTTATTTAGACATCATTGATTCTGAAAAGTATCTTGAGCTTGGTTGGTATTTTGCGAATCCTACCGACTCTGATGAAGAGAAAGAACTGAGTCAAAATCATGCCAAAAAGGCCTATCAGCTCGCGCGCAAATTGATGGGTGATGAGGGCGGTAACCTTGTAGCTGATATGCTCAATGTACAAATCATCAAAAACAAAACCATCGGTGGTCAGAAAGTAGAACTGGCAAAATGTGAGTTCTATAGTTGTATGTTGGTCATCAATAAAGCAGATGCTCAAACAGACAAGAGCTAAATAAGGCAAGTGTCGATGCCACATTCAATAGCCAATGTCATACCGCCAAGTGGCTGGATATGTCTAGATTCATCAGGCAATACGATAGAGCCATCAAAGGCCACCATATCGTTGGACAATCGTGGACTGGCCTATGGTGATGGGTTCTTTACCACTATGGGTGTCATCGATGGTCAGATATTGTGGCTAGATTATCATCATCAGCGTCTTGTCTCTCATAGCAAGGCATTGCATATTGAGCTAGACAGCCGTTCACTACTGGCTACATTACAAACGTATGCTAAGCAATTGCAGCAAGGTATGCTCAAGCTGATTGTCACGCGTAGCATGCAAGACATCCGTGGTTATGGCTATACGCCAAGCGCGTCCGGTAGTGCGTGTGACATTTGGCTGAAATCCTCTGCAATGACTGTCGCGACCGCTGAGCCACTATGTCTACCTGATGGTCGTTCAATTCCTATACAGCCTAGTAGTGCTGCTATTTGCTTATCTTCGCAGCTCTCCTGCTTACCACCGCCGCTTGCGGGACTCAAAAGCCTCAATCGTCTGGATAATGTGCTGGCGAGTGGTGAGTTACAAGGTATCAAAGCTCAAATATCAAAATCCAATACGGAACAGAGCATCGGCGAGGGTCTGTTACGTGATATGAGTGGGCAGTGGGTTGAAGGTACGATGAGCAACGTGTTTTATCAATTGTCAGAATCACCATACGCAGCATCAGAAAAACTATCTACGCTTCCACCTCATCGAGGTAATGCAAATTATCTGATCACTGGTCAATGGTACACGCCCTCTATGACCCAATCGGGTGTCGCTGGCGTTATGCGGCAAGTGATTATCGATGCTTTATCAAGTACGGAATATCCAATCGTGATAAGGCCGCTACAAGATGAAGATTTACCGCAATTAACGCAGGTTTTCTTTTGCAATGCATTACGTGGCATCATGCCAATGAGCCGTTTGACGTTGCTGTCAGGTATGGTTGTGGGGTTTGAATAACTGTCACATATCAGCCAAATAAAACAATCTACTCTCTCCCAAAAATATTAAATTTAGTATCGATAAAATCATCGGGATATAAAATGATGTCTTCGTTTCGATATATTTCTCGCGCTTTTAGTAGGGCAGTTTCACTATTTTCTGCAACCACTTCTACAAGAGCACTCATCGTCTCGACAATCTCTATTTGAAATTTTTGTGCTGCTTTCTCATCTTTTTTCATCGTATTCACTTTCATTTCTCACAAATAACTTCAGTCATCAATGCCAACTAGATTAGCAAAAGTACTCAAAAGAAGTGATCGTCTTTTGTTACGTGGACTTGTGTCTTAAAGCAAATCGATCAATGATCCTATTTTTAAAAAAGGATAAAATCGCATGCGCTCAGTCTATGAAGAAACTAGAATTCCACTACAAATTCGTCGCTTGATGGTTTTTGATGAAATTTGCAAACTGGCTAAAAGTAAGCCTGATGAAATTGTGCATTTATCACCTTATACCCAATTATCATTTGGTGTGATGTATTTACTAGACTTTAAAAGATTTGTCGCCTTCGGTGGTATGTTCGAGTATGCGTACACGCGAGAGGAGGTTATTGAGCAGCGTATTTCTGTCATTCCTAATGATGAGCTAGTGATGTGTTCACTGACAGTCAACTTAAAAGCTTTTAACAAGCCTGCTCGCAATGCAGTTGGGCTTTTATTGCAGTGGAATGATTATGTGAAAAATAGAATGCATGCTTACGTTGATTATCGTGAAGAGCATTTTTTCAAAATTAATGACGAGATTGATTGGAATTACCCAGCGCATAAGTTTCATCAGCGCCTTGTTGCCACTGCAAGATTACCGCTATGGGATGATAGAGATGAGCTAATTGCCGATGTATACCGTGATAGAAAAGGAAAGCCGAGACCTGAGCGCTACAATGAGAAGCGATTAGTATAACTTTCGATAGTGACCACGGCTCACAAATTCAATAATGCCTCTATCACGTAATATTTGTAGTTGCTGACGGATTTTATCTGGAATGTGATTATTCTCAGGGTGTTTGCATTTTAACTCGTCAGCAAAACCATAAACTTGCTTTAGCGAAAAATTAGTATCAAGTCTATCGATACACTGCCAGATGTCTAATGTCCAACCACGAGAATCGACAGACTGTTTTCGTAAAAACAAGGTTTTTTTAAATTGTTGGCTGACCTCTTCGCGTGGTATGACTTGCTGATTTTTGACCAAAAATACTTTGCCTGATTCTGGTACTTGGCGCAAGTCAATATTACAGCCGACCCAACCTGCGCGTTTGGCAGTCGCTGATAACGGCTTACGTTTGATAATAATATCCGGCTTAAAGAACTGCTTAGGAATAATCAAAAAGTTATTGACGGTATATTCTTTTGAGTATGTCAGGAAGAAAAAATTGGGATTGTCTGCATTATTGATGCGTTCAATCATCGTCTTATAAGCACCATCATTGATGATATGACTTAATTTAGATTTTTTACTTTTTAGCTCATACTGCTCACTACAGTGTGAGCAATAAAAATCCGCAACAGGTTTGCCGTTCGTAAATTCTGATAATGGTTGAGCATTACAGTTAGGGCAGTAGCTATTGGTTGCGACCCAGTTTTCACTTAATACCCGAATTATTTGACTAGGTGATTTATAGTTTTTGGCAAGACTTTGATTAAAATGTAGGTTCATAAGATATTTTCATTATTGATAGATAAGCTGAGAATACTGAAAAAAGCGCCTGAGTATTAAGCCATATAAATGAGCATCAATAGCAAGATAATTCATAAGCTAAGCAAATACCATTGAAAATCGCACGGTTCAGTGCTAAATTCTAGCAAACATCTGCCTCGCGAGTTGCCATGAGCACACCTACACCTGAAACGCCTCCTGAACGTCCTAATAATGAGCCATCTAATAAAAAAGATAGCAGCGTTGAGGAGCGTGTCGATACCACACTACCGGACTCGCAGCCGGTAGTGGATAAGGTGGAGGATAAGCCCGCGACCAATGTCTCACTGATCAGCGGAGAGAGTAAGCCGCGCCAATATAGAGTGGATAATCAATCGTTCTTTATGCAGCGTGGTTATCAGGTGTTGCTCGTGCTTGGGCTGATTGCTGCTTTTTTCTTAGTGATGGTCTATCAGACATTGTTTGGACGTATCGAACAGCCAGCAAAGAAAGTCACGATTGAGCAGGGTCAGACTTACTATGGTCTATTGCCGCAGTGGCAACAGCAGATTCCGCTGTTTTCTGCCAGCGTGGCCAAGCTTTATATCAAGTCGCAAGTCGATGCGCCATTACATTCGGGCATTTACCAGCTACCAGAAAATCCCACGATTGCCGAAGCGTTGCAAGTACTAGCACAAGGTGCAAAAGCGGCGATGGTAAAGGTACAAATTATCGAGGGTAAAACCTCTAAAGACCTATATCAGACACTACGTGATAATGATGGCATCAAAAAAGAAGTACTGACTGCTGATAGCGACAACGCCAGTATCGCCAAAGCGTTGGAGTTAGATGGCATCTTGCCAGCGTCGGTTATCAATGACAGTGATCCTATCGTCAATCACAATCTTGAAGGGTGGTTTGCCCCTGATACTTATTATTATGGTGAAGATACTACTGATAAGCAGGTATTGACAGATTTGTACAAGCGTCAGCAGCAAGCGTTGACCGAAGCGTGGGAAGGCCGTGCGCCCAACTTGCCTTATAGCACGCCTTATGAAGCGTTGGTGATGGCGTCTATTATCGAAAAAGAAACCAGTGTGGCAGAAGAGCGTCCGTTGGTGTCGGCGGTATTTAGAAACCGTCTGAATCAAGGCATGCGCATGCAAACCGATCCGACCATTATCTACGGTATGGGCAGCCGCTATGATGGCAATATTCGTCGCAAAGATATCAATGAAAAGACCTCTTATAACACCTATCAAATTGATGGCTTGCCACCAACGCCAATCGCACTACCATCAGCTGCTTCTATCGAGGCAACTCTGCATCCTGCAGACAGCGAAGCATTATATTTTGTCGCGACTGGTACAGGTGGACACAAATTCACCAATAGCTTAGCTGCGCACAATCAAGCGGTAAAAGACTATCTAAAAGTCATGCGCGAAAAGAAAGCACAAGCAGCATCACAGTAAATTAGTCCGTCTCTTTCTTAAAACCTATCATTTACTGAGCGTTATGCAATTATCTACATAACGCTCATCAATGACATAAGGTCATATCATGTCAGCACCTATGCAAGACCATTTATCTCAAACAACCTCATCCAAAGAAACCCATGACACCATGCCCAATCAAGGACGTTTTATCAGTTTTGAAGGCACCGAAGGCGTGGGGAAAACCACCGCAATTGAACAGTTATGCTTACGACTAGAGGACAGTGGCATCCAGTATCTGCGAACCCGTGAGCCAGGTGGCAGTCCATTTGCAGAGCGTTTACGAGAGATACTATTAGATCCTACGACTGATATTAATGATGATACCGAGCTGTTGCTACTATTCGCCGCCCGCTGTGATCACCTACAGCAAGTGATTATACCCGCGCTACAAGGTGGCACATGGGTGATATGTGACCGTTTTACTGATTCAACCATTGCGTATCAAGGCTTTGGTCGTGCACATGGGGATGAGGCAGTACGAGCCAAGATTGATGCGCTCATCGAGCAGTTTGTGCCACAGCTGCCTGAGCTAACATTGTGGTTGGACTTACCAGTATTAGAAGGTATGGCACGCGCTAATAAGCGTAGTGCTGCAGATCGTTTTGAGCAACAAGCGACCGAGTTTTTTACGTGGGTACATAAAGGTTTCGGTGCACTTGCCACCCAGTATCCTGAGCGCATCCAGCGTATTGATGCGTCAGGCACTGCCGATGAAGTGGGTGCGCGTATATGGTCAACGGTACAAGATAAGTTAGATATTAAATAGCTGTTTTCATAGTGAAATTCTGATCTGCTAGATTTTGATTATTTATTATAGTAGATATTTTTGTCAAAATCACCGCCATAAAAAGCCCCAACATTACGTTGGGGCTTTTGTGTTTTTTAAACCATTAATATAGTAGGTAAATAGCCACTCAAAAAGTGATCATCATTATTTATTTACTGGCTATTTTCTAGCTATTTACTCTTATTTCTCTTTATTATTTACTTCGTTATCTACCTTGCTTTCTAAGCTCGTTGGCTTGGTATCATTAGCAGTTTCGATGTCAGCACTTTTGGCATTGTCTTGACCAGAGTCAGGTAAGCGATTTGGATCAAGCGCGCCTTTTTTGGTCTTGGGTGCACTACCATTACCGTTAGCATTGCTATTGCTAGATGCCTTAGTTTTGGAGACAGCAGTTGAATTCGCTGACATCACCCCTTTATTAGCAGACTCATCTTTTGGTTCGACAGTTTTGTCAGTAGTCGTTGCTGGCGATGTTGAAGAGTCTTTAGACTCAGCATTATTACTTGAATTACCTAATGAGTCACTAGCGGTGTTTTGCTCAGTGCTTTTCTGCTCAGCGCCTTTTTCTTTGTCGCTATCCGTCGCTTGCTCGGCTGCATCAGCACTTTCATCGCTCAGCTCTTTCTCTTTACGCTTTTCCGGTGCTTTTGAGCTAGATTCAAAGTTGGCATCTGCCGCCATACGTGCTTGCTCTTGCTTCGGTGTCACATCTACTGGCTTTGGCTGTACTTCATCCTCTACCACTAGTGAGATAAGCTTACGATCGCGTGGTACGATGCCATCGAACTTATCGGTAATGACGTGTAACTTGCCTTCCTTGTCTATGGTATAGAGCGGGACAAATTGCTTGTTATCCGCTTTATATTGTTCAAAGGTATAGCTATCAGTGATGTTAGTAATTTTGATACGCGCCTTTTTCGACAGCATGCTGGCAAGCTTGGTATAAGTTGCATCTTTGCCAAATAGCCACTGCGATTGAAAGCTCGACTGCTTGTCTTCACGTTCGCTTCTGGCTTTTTCATCGCTGAATTTGAGACGATATAATTTGCGCTCACCAAATTCATGACGATAATGAATCTCGGACAACGTGTTCATTTCCTTGTCCATACTCATGGCAAACAAACGCCCAATACCGATAAGATCAAGGTGATGATCGGCATGGTCAGAGATGGGGTTACCAAAATAAGTACGCAAACCACTCATGCGTGCACGGGCAATATTGGTATAGTTATTGTGCGCAACAATGACATCAAAGCCTTGGTCTTTTAAAGACGTGGCTATCAATAATGCGATGGGGTTTGAACCGACGATAAGAATACCGTTGGTCTCAGGCTCACGGACACCAAGCAAGTTGCCGACCACTTTTGAGCCTAAGCCCTGAATCATAACCGTACCAATAATGACCATAAATACTAATGGTACGAGCAGCTCAACACCTTGAATATCATACTCTTGCAAGCGAATCGCAAACAGTGATGAAATGGCCGCAGCGACGATACCACGTGGTCCAATCCAACTAATCATCAGCTTTTCATTGGTCTTGAGGTTTGAGCCGATAGCCGATGCCCAAACAGACAGTGGACGCGCCACAAACATAACGATAGCGAGTAGCACTAAGCCTGCAAAGCCCACACTCATTAAGCTTGCCAGTTCTACACGTGCAGCGAGAATAATAAAGAGCACAGAAATTAGTAGAATAGTTAAAGATTCGTTGAACTCTAGAATGGTTTCACGTGGGAATTTTGGCCAGTTTGCCAATGCCACACCCAATACAGTAACGGTCAATAGACCGGACTCGTGCTCTAAATGGTTGGATATTGAGAACAGAACCAAGACAAAGGCAAGAGTAAAGACATTGCGTAAAAACTCAGGAATCATATGGCGGCGCATGAGAAACGCCAGTACCCAAGCGCCCGCCATACCCATTGCAGTCGCCAATACAACGATTTTAGCAAACAGTAGAATGCTACTGGCTTCGCCGCCAGAGATAATATATTCATAGACCAATACCACCGCAATGGCGCCGATTGGATCAATGATGATACCTTCCCATTTTAGGATGTTAGATATCGTCTTATTCGGGCGCACACTACGCAGTAGCGGCATAATGACCGTTGGGCCAGTCACGCAAACCAGCGCACCGAATAGCAAGGCGATCAGTGGATCGACATCAAATAGTAGATAGGTCGATAACGCGACGATAGCGATGGTAATCAGTACGCCAACCGATACCAGCATTTGCACAACAGTACCGTGTTGTTTAATCTCATCGAACTCCAAGGTCAGCGAGCCTTCAAAGAGAATAATCGCCACACCCAAAGAGATGAAGGGGAACATCAGCTCCCCCAATACCAAGTCGGGATCGAAGATACCCAGTACAGGACCTACGATAATACCAATCAGTAATAAAAATAAAATGGACGGTTGCTTTAAATACCAAGCCAACCATTGGGCGGCGATGCCAATCCCAACCACGCCAGATAATAATAGGGCGGTATCCATAAATTGATCCTTTTATAATCTTGTCATATTTTATATCTATCAATCGCTCTTTAGCACCTATCTATAGAGGCACGTTTTACAAAAGCTGAGCGACAACAATGGCCAAGTGACAATAATGGTTAAGTGACAACAATGACAACCATCATGAATCATAACGTGAGCCAGATATGATATATATACTATAAAGTAATAGAGACAAACGCATTCCTAGACAAATAATGCCCATCCCAAGAAATACAATTAGCAGTGTCAACATTGCTTGTGCTACTGGCTTGGCTTACGAGCGGTAGTACCTGCACTTGTTTTACTGCTATTCAAATTTTTAGAAATGGTATAAGCGTCTCTAGACATGCAAAAGATGAAAAATAAGGGTGATGATAGCCAATTCTATAAATATATAGTCCGTAATAATAATGGCTATTAACCTACGTTTTTTATAAAGTTATTAGGCTTGCCATCATAACATGATTTTATTTCATACCTACTAAGGCTGAGCTTACCACGACACAGTTTATCCACTATGACACTGCCACATCGTCAACTATATAAAGGTATTGCTTGTACTCGGCTGTCTTGTATCGATATTATAGTGGGTTGATTATAGTATTGAGCAACCACAACAGGGTATAGAACCATTATGAAATAACCAATCCTTGGGTTATCCTGAATTACTGAAATGATAGCAAAATAACGTGATGGTTTATCATACAGTAGCGGCATTTATCGTGCATGTAGCTTGTATCGTGAATTCACTATGAAAGAGTTGCAGCAACGGTTGCCATGCAAAGGCAATAAAATATAGATATAGATATAGCATGCAGACAAGCTAAAAAATATTAAGATGGCTTAAGCTAAAGTCACATTTTTTACCTGTCTTATAATGGCTCTAGAGAATAACCAGAACCAATTTATTAACATTGACAATAATAACAATCATGATCACTCATATGGAGGATGGTATGCGTACAGATATGTTTACAGCACAATCTAAATTGAATATGCAGCATTGGTTACAGCGTAGTGCGTTGGCGCTTGCTGTCAGTACATCTATGGTCGTTGGTATGACTGCCACGACTATGACCAGTGCTCAAGCGGCGATCAGCACTGCAGACTTCTCTGACTTGGTACAACAAGTCACTCCCGCAGTGGCCCGTGTGAACGTCACAAAAACGATTAGTGAAGCTGAGCTTGCCAAGGCTCAGACAGCTGAGCTGCTACGTCAGTTTTTTGGCGATCGTCTAAGTATCCCTGAACAGGCTACCATGCCCGCGATTGAGCATGCTTATGGCACAGCTTTTTTTGTCAGCTCTGATGGCTACATGCTGACCAACCATCATGTGGTGGAAGGCGCAGATAAAATCACGGTCACGCTCAATGATAGAACCGAGCTAGATGCGGTCTTAATCGGTAGTGATGAGCGCTCAGATGTTGCAGTGTTGAAAGTCGTGGGTAATAAATTCCCACCTCTCCCTATCGGTGACTCGAATGCGCTGAGAGTAGGGGAGCCTGTATTAGCGATTGGTTCACCATTTGGTTTTGATTACTCGGCATCCGCTGGTATCGTCAGTGCCAAGTCGCGCAGTTTTTCGCGTGAGACCAGTGTGCCATTTATTCAAACAGATGTGGCACTGAACCCCGGTAACTCAGGTGGTCCACTGTTTAACCAGCGCGGTGAAGTTATTGGTATCAACTCGCGTATTTTTAGCGGTACTGGTGGTTATATGGGGCTGTCGTTCTCGATACCGATTGACGCGGCAATGGATATCTATCAGCAGCTAAAAACAGATGGCGAAGTGGTGCGTGCTTATTTAGGTATTTATCCTCAAGATATCGATCGTAATCTAGCTGAGGCTTATAAGCTGTCTCGCCCGCAAGGTGCTTTATTGACACGTGTGTCACCAGACTCACCAGCACAAAAGGCTGGTCTAAAACCTGGTGATATTATTTTGCAATATAACAATGTGCAGATTATGCAGGCCTCAGATTTATTGAATCTGCTAAATCGAGCTAAGCCAAGTGATGCATTCCGTGCGCAGATTCAGCGTAATGGTAAGCAGATGATGGTCAGTGGCCAGCTTGCATATGCACCCGATGATGTAAGAGCTCAAGGCGGTGATCAACAGAATGACGATGTACAGCTGGGCTTACGTCTACGTAACTTGACTGTTGATGAGCAAGCTGAAATCGCCGTGGATCATAAAACAGGCATTTTGGTGACGACAGTTGACCCTACTGGGCTTGCTGCACGTTCAGGTATATTAGCAGGAGATGTAATTACCAATTTTCATCAAAAACCAATTAAGGAAGTGACTGACTTTTCAGATGCTATTTCATCGCTGCCTGAAAAAGGCGTGGTGACGATGGAAGTCATCCGTCAAGGTATCCCTGCGATTATCGGGTTACGGATTGAGTAGTCAGTAGGGTAGCGATAATCAATTCCTTATAAAAGAGAGATCAAGTGCATTTTGCTTGAAGTCGCTTATATACAGCGATACTTGGTTGTCTTGGCTCTCTTTTAAATTGAATGACCGATGCGAGAGATAGTATTAAAAACTGTATGAGTAAACAAATTGTGACAGTGAGCGTCGATAATTGTACTTGTCTATCGTAGAGGCTGACCTCTATAATGGCTGATTTTTTATCCCATGATTGAAAGTGTGTCTTTAGCGAAATAGAAGACTATTTCGATAGATAATCATTTTGATGGGTTAAACGCTCCATATTATGGTTGTTATTACAATCGAAGCGCGCCCTTATAAACTATTACAACCTATGATAAACGTACGCATGGAGTGATTTATTTAGCAGGCCATGCGCTCTAATATAGGATTGACTATAAGCTGTTTGATAGGCTCATACCGTTACACGACCATCAGGTAATTATGACTGACCATGTTTTATATATACTAGGTATCTCTACGTCAGCAGCATTGCTAGCGTACATCGTACTGTGGTCAATATTACAAACGTTCAATGCTAATCCTACCAAGCGATTTTTGCGTATCTGGGTGAAACTGGTACTCTATTACGCAGCCTATACCATGCCCGTTTGGATCGTATTAATGGTGATAGGTTGGTCACAGAATATGCTACCCGTATTGGCAGCGTTGTCCGTACCATCATTGCTGATAGCTATATTCGCAATGGGAATGTACTTTTATACTGTAGTGGTGCAGCCTAATTGTTTACGAGTAGAGCATCATGCTGTTGATTTAAATTTAGCAAAGCCACTTACTGTCGCTGTGCTAGCTGACTTACGCATTGGGATATATAGCGGTAAGCCGCGCCATATTCGTAAGCTTGTTGCCACTATCAATGCTTTGTCAGCGGATGCCGTATTGATTACAGGTGACTGGCTGTATTATCCAAGTGCAGATTTGGTTGGGCAGCTCATGCTGTTCAAAGCGGTCAATAAACCTGTCTATACGGTGATGAGTACGTCGGATCTGTGCTATCAATCGATTAATACGACCAAGCAAGGTCAGCCACTGTTGGAAGATACGTTGGCCAGCACTTTTGATGTACTTGATATCAGTTATATCGGTCAGCAGTGTACCTCGTTGCCGCTTAAGACTATGGATATCGGCGCGGTGAATAGCCGACCATTGAACCAAGATATTCTTAGACAGCAAGATAGTGATGCCAACTCAGTGGTCGCAGCGCTCTGCGGCTGGCAAGATATCCCTCAGAGACTCGCTGATATTGATGACTCAAACACGGCTGCAAAAGTAGCGCTTGGTGCTGAAATCGCCAATGCTATCAACCCTGTTATTATTTTGGCTTCACGGTTTGATAGTCTCAGCGACTTGCCCAAATCTTTACAGCCGCGACCGTTATTGATTACGGGTGCTGCGAAAGCCACTCAAGAGAACAGTTGGTGGGCACAAAAAACCCAAGACGTGCAACAGAGCGATGAGCAATCGACTTTGTCAAATAACAGTCGGTTGGGTAAGCAGCGAGGTTTATATCAACATGCCAGTGCGCAGATATTCGTCAGTAGCGGTATAGGCACACGAGGGCTGCCTTTTCGGTTGTATCGCCCCACTATCGATGTGTTGACAATTCGTTAATATGTGCCAAAATTCTTATAAGTGCTCATCCATTGCGCTAAACTGAATGTTAAGTAATAATGTCAGTATTGATGTGCTTTTTTGAGCATTATCTGGGCATTATGGGACAAGAGAGGCGACGTGTTATTTGCTGCATAATAACCATATTGACCGTCAATTGATTGATAGCGGTCAAATTAAAATATGCTACACTAGCAGGCGTTTTTATTATTTAATTTTTATTGCTGAATAAGCCTTATCAGTCATTGGCAAAAGCAACGTCAATACGGATTTGAGCACATCATTATTTATGTGGCGGCTGCTTTTGCAGTAGAAAAATGTTTATTTTAGAAAGATACTTATTTTAAAAGTATATTTTTTAGAAAGTTACTTAGCACTACCATCAGGCAAGACATTGCTAATTGCGTTTATGGCTGCACATAATATTATGTGCAGCCATAAGCATGAGAATTGGCTCTTGCAAACGACCTATCATGTGACAGCTTTGACAAAAGCTAGGATAATACAGTAAGGCACGGTTATGAGCACAGCATACGACGAGATCAAAACCCGACTACAAGGCTCAATGGTAGCTTTGGTAACGCCCATGCATCCTGACGGCAAGGTTGATTATAAACGTTTGGCAGATCTCATAGATTGGCAGATTGAACAAGGCACCCATTGCTTAGTTGCTGTCGGTACCACTGGTGAGTCAGCGACACTGTCTATGCAAGAGCATAGCGATGTGATTCGCTACTTTGTACAGCATGTCAAAGGTCGTGTACCGGTCATTGCTGGTACAGGCGCTAACAATACAATGGAAGCCATCAAGCTGACTCAAGATGCAGCCGATGCTGGTGCAGACTGCGCATTGCTCGTAGCACCTTACTATAATAAACCACCTCAAGAAGGTTTGTTCCAACATTATAAAGCCATCGCTGAAGCGGTAAATATTCCGCAGATGCTTTATAACGTACCAGGACGCACAGTCGTTGATATCGCCCAAAATACCGTTGAGCGTTTATGTGATATTGACAATATTGTGGCCATTAAAGATGCGACCGGCTCTGTCAGCCGCGGTGAGCAATTGATTAAAGCCGTTGGTGATAGAATGGTTGTATTGTCAGGTGATGACGGCACTGCGCTTGAATTGATGAAATTCGGCGGTAAAGGCAACATCTCAGTAACGGCCAACGTCGCACCGAAAGCGATGAGCGAGACGTTTACGGCTGCGCTCCGTGGTGATTTTGATGCTGCTAATAAAGTACATGATATCGTTAAACACTTACATCGTGACTTATTCATCGAATCAAGCCCTATCCCAGCTAAGTACGCCTTACATAAAATGGGCATAATCGATAAGGGCATTCGTCTGCCATTGGTTTGGCTAGCGGAGCAACATCATGCGACTATTGATGAAGCATTGGTTCGTGCTAACTTAATATAGATTCGTTTGAATTTGCTATAAAATTGAGCGCTATAAATGCTAAGTCAGTCACTGATGATAGGCTTAGCAATATCTATATGACCTCATACACACGATAAGCCAAATAAGCAATCATTGCTAACTCAGAGAGATAATATGATGAACAGCTCATCAAAGACCACAAAAATATTCCCTGCGATGCTGACCTTGATACTAGGAAGTACGCTAGTATTGAGCGGCTGCCAAGCGACTAAAAACTTACTTGGTAAGCGTGACAACGGTAGCTTAGAGTATCAGCAAAGCAAAAAGCTTGCGCCAATAGAGCTGCCAGCTGCTACAGAAACAGCACCTTTCGTACCCTTATACGCCACACCTGACGCAGGTGCAAATACGCTAAAACTAGCGAACGAATCTGGTAGCCAGTATAAATTACCACAGCCTCAGCGTGCTGTAAGCGGTCTTCCGAATTAAAACTATTTCCCTATTTTTACCGTTGGTTTTTTATACTTGTTAATTTAACTATTAATACCGTCATATAAAAACTAGCGGTAGCTGCGCGTTTTTACCACATAAGCTTGAACGAACAGGAACTCTCATAATGCAAAAGCAACAACTGCTGTATAAAGGTAAAGCCAAATCCGTCTATGAAACAGAAGACAATGATCTTTTGATTTTACATTTCCGTGATGATACATCAGCGCTTGATGGTAAGCGTATCGAACAGTTAGCACGCAAAGGCGTGGTCAACAACCGTTTCAATGCTTTTATTATGCAAAAGCTGGCTGATGCTGGCATCGAAACGCATTTTGAAAAGCAATTGTCTGAAGACGAAGTGTTGGTCAAACGTCTAGATATGATTCCGGTTGAGTGTGTCGTACGTAACTTTGCTGCTGGTAGCTTGGTTCGTCGTTTGGGTTTAGAAGAAGGCCAAGCATTGACGCCGCCTACTTATGAGCTATTTTATAAAGACGATGCGCTTGGTGATCCAATGGTCAATGAGTCACTATCTGTATCTCTTGGTTGGGCAACTGAAGCACAATTAGCAAGAATGGAAGAGCTGACTCATCAAGTGAATGATGTATTAAAAGCATTGTTTGATGCAGGCGATTTGATACTGGTTGATTTCAAGCTAGAGTTTGGTGTGTTCCATGACCGCATCGTTTTAGGTGATGAGTTCTCACCAGATGGCTGCCGTATTTGGGATAAAATCACCAAGAAAAAATTGGATAAAGATCGTTTCCGCCAGTCACTAGGTGATGTTATTGAAGCTTATGAAGAAGTGGCTAACCGCATTGGTGTACCATTAAGCTAAGCGATTAAGTTTCATAACATACAATAAAAGACTGAGCCATGTGCTCAGTTTTTTTATGGCATCATATTAATGTGTGTACCGTAGTGAGGACTTGAGTCTTCATATCTAGGCTATATACGCTAGTAAATACATCTATTAAAATAATGACAGTGTACTTCGTGGTGTACATGCAGTAATTATTATACATGGCTCATATCCAAGAAGTACTATGAAAAAGAGTCTTAAATGATTATTGCAGCCCCATGGATAATGATGAACTACTATATTACTTACAGAGATATTTAGACAGACCAGTCAATAACAGAATAAGCTATTTAAAATTTACCACGTGATTTGCTATGATATAGCACACTTTAAACCTTTGATTCTTCAAAGTTGAATATTGTCAGTAAAGGTATGACATTACTAAAATTTAGTTTCCTCTAGCTTTAAACGATAAGTTATTACGGTAATGGTGCGAATATATGAGTAACCGAAAGTATAACAAACGACTAGCAGCTTATGAATTAAAGTTGGAACCTATCATTGAGACAATACGAATTGAACGTGAAATAGAGCGAAAAAAACTCGCTTTAAAAAGTAATAGTCGAGCACTAAAAAATAGTGAACGATACATGCTGTCACAGGGATGTGATGAAAAGGATAAAACTGAGCTATCGGATGAGCTCAATACTATGTTGATGACAACTGCTAGTAGATCCTTTACTCAAAAAGACTATGAGGAAGGTATTCTTACTATTGGAAATAGAGAGACTAGTATGGATAACTTAATTAGAAGTTTAGCAATCCAGCGTTTGCAAGAAAATGGGATTGAGCAGCCAGTTCCTGAATACCCTTTTTCAATTCGGTATCCAATGCTCAGTTTGATTATAACGACGGGGGGCTTTATGGTGTTTCTACTAATTTTATCTTATTTTATCTTGCCATCGTTGTATGAACACTTTCTTTAATTATAAGTTTAGCTAATTAACTATTATTGATATATATAGTTTTGATCAACATTTAGATATCAAGTCTAGTATACCCCAACGGAACCAGTATATTTCGTCCTTCAAGCCTATTAACAGATACTTAAAACAGACTGGTGTAATGGAACCACTCAAAACAGACTGCGATTTTCATCTGTTTATCAATAATACTTAATGACGAAACCCTCTTTATCCATAAGTATTGATGCTTACCACGCACTATTAATATTGGCCTTTCGAACACAGCTTTATAGCTTAACTCGTATAAAAAATCAAACATAGCGTAAACATTGTCCTCAATACCTTATCTTACTTTTATGCTAATTTACTAGGGCGTGTCCTCATTTTAAAAATGGTGATAAAAATGAGATAAATCGCAGTCAAACAAGAAAAATAGCGCAGATAATATCGAGATATTAGTCAGCTATTTGACGCCGTTTGGCAAGATTTAGCCATTTTTAACCCATTTAGATGACTATCGATTGAATTGAGGACACGCCCTAATACTTGTTTATTAGTATTTGGTCATGTCAATTAGATGATAAAAATAAGAAAAGGTTTCGCTAATGTCTACTGCCTCGTCAACTGTTTTAGCACCTGACTGGTTTACGCGTCCAACTTGTGTAGTCGCTGCTGACTTGGTTGGCAAAGTGCTCTGTAGAAAATTGATAGATACCGATGACACGGTGAAAGTACTGCGAATGCGTATCTCAGAGACCGAAGCCTATATCGGTGAAAGTGATCCTGCTTGTCATTCGCATGCAGGCACACGAACCTCACGTACTGAAATTATGTATGAGCAAGGCGGTGTGTTCTATGTCTATTTGACCTACGGCGTACATCATATGCTTAACTTAATCAGTGGTGCTGCAGAGTCGCCGGAGTCGGTGTTGATACGGGCTGGGTTTTTGACAGAGGATAGTGATCGTCTATTTGATGAGCAGTTGCTTAGCTCAGACAAACAGCTTAGCCATCCTAAGCAGTTTGCTGGCCCTGGGAAGCTAACCAAGCGATTGCAAATTGATCGTGATTTATATGGCAAGGTGATTGGCCCAGCGTCAGCCGTTTGGATAGAGGATGATGGGTGTCAGTCTCCAATATCGCTGCGCCCACGTATTGGTATTGACTATGCAGGTGAAGCGAAAGACTGGTTATTACGTTATGTTTGGACTGACCATGCTTCTTTATCCAAAAAATAGTATCGCCTGCAGATTGGACAGTTTATCTTTAATGTATTTCATGAGATTAATGTAGAAAGGATGGATGATATGTATAAGCTCACGGTTTTTATCCCAGAATCTGCTCTAGATCAGGTGAAGTCTGCGTTGTTTGTCGCCGGTGCAGGTACCATTGGTAATTATGAGCAATGCTGTTGGCAGGTAAAGGGAACAGGACAGTTTATGCCATTATCAGGTAGTACACCGCACATCGGTACACATGATAGCTTAGAAATGGTCGATGAATGGCGAGTTGAAATGGTCGTTGCTGAAGCGGTCATTGAAACTGTTATCGCTGCGTTAAAAGAGGCGCATCCATATGAGACACCAGCTTACGATATGATAAAGGTCTTAGATTTTTAGTACTGGGGTTGAGGACACGCTTTGGTTATACATAATAAAGCGAAAAAAAGGGCCAAATATACCAAGGGCTGGTTTATTTGACCGTAGGCATCAAGAGGTTAGTGATGCCAAAACTTTATACTCGTATCTATACTATAAGATACGAATGTTGTGAATAGTAGTGGTGTTGAAACCTAGTCTTTCTTCACCTTAATGACATTTAGATTGGGATAGCCAAGTAGTATTTCATAATCCTGTGAGCCACGTCTTGCTTCGATTTCAAACACACCGCGATTGTTCTTTTCTTCAAGCTCAATATCTTTTATACGGTAACCCATCGCGCTAACTTTTCTGATGGCTTGTTGTTTGATGGCTGGGTAGCGGGATTCTCTTGTAATATTGTCTTCGATATCATCGTTTTTATGATGCTTACTGTTTTTATGCTTACCATTGTTTTTATATTTGTCTTTTTTATCATGGTCTTTTTCGTATCTGTCATTTTTTCCAGTAGATGACCATGATTTCTTGTCTGAGCTGATAAGCCTCAGGTTAGGATATGTATACTTAAGTTCATAGGCTTGTTTACCTTTAGTGGCATAAGCCGTAAGTATCTGATTGCCTCGATAATTGCTAGCTTGAATGTCTCTGACATCATAACCTTTGCGACGTAAGTCTTGACGTAGCTGCTGACTAACGCGGTTGACGTTATTGTTACTTGTATTGCTATCACGGTACACAGGGCGATTGTCATAAGGGGAGGCAATAGTGGTACAGCCGACTATCGTGCCCAACAAAGCAACTGCAAGCCCTGATGAAAGAATCGTCTTTATGGTGGAGCGTTGTAGTGTTCTCATAATGAATCTTCCTATTGTTTGGTATAGCACAGCGACTGTGTATTTTTAACTATGTATTCTTAACTTGGTATGCTTAATTTAATAGATTTGACATCTAATATATTGGTATTCACTACTATACTGGTGAAAATATCTTGCCTAGCAACGGTCTTTTGATAATCCAACTAATGATGAAATATTTACTTACATTATCAATCATAAGGTATAAAGCTTGGTGTTAGATGTCATTTACGTTAAGAAGTTGTAAATGAACAAACGAGTCATGCGTTAGACATAGTCTCCAAGACAAGCCGTTGAGCAACATAATACAAAGAGATTCAACTAATAAAATACTCAATTAATAATAAGGAAAAAAATGCCACTCAAACTTATTTTGTTTTCAGGATTTGCAGGTGCAACGGTATTTATAGGTGGACTACTGGCCAATATGTTTGACCATCATATTAAAGACAGTCCGGTTAAGGCGCAGCTGGTTCATACATTAATGTCTTTTGGTGCAGGTATTATTTTGTCTGCGCTGGCATTGGTATTAGTACCCAAAGGTATGGATGAGTTAGGTGTTTGGGGCGTGATGGGATCGTTTTCATTTGGCGCTATCTTGTTTATGTTGATAGACCGAAAGCTAGCATCGTCAGGCAGTCAGCAGGCAACGTTGTTAGCGATGATGATGGATTTTGTGCCAGAGTCTATTGCTTTGGGTGCTGTCTTTGCTATCGAACCACAAATGGCATTGTTGTTGGCTATTTTCATTGGTTTGCAAAATCTGCCTGAATCTTTTAACTCGTTTCGTAACTTAGTGCGCAGCGGTTTTAGTGTGCGAAAGACATTGACCATATTTTTTGGTTTAAGTTTTTTTGGTGTCATCTCAGCACTTATTGGGCATTTTTTATTGAGTCAACATCCCAATATCACTGCACACCTAATGACGTTTGCGAGTGGTGGCATTCTTTATTTATTGATTCAAGACATCATTCCTGAAAGTAAATTAGACAATAATTATCTGACGTCACTGGGTGCCTCCCTAGGATTTTTGGTCGGCGTGGTCGGTGAAATGGTCATTTAGCCATGCAAAAGCAAGACAAGTTGGCTCATTATTAAAATGCTTGTAAGCATATGCTTACACTCAATGACGCTTATGCGACTTAACATCAGGTTAGGAATTGGGCATTATAGTCACACGGCATTAGGAAATGTGACTCAAGGATTGAGTTGACCGCATTAAGGATAATGACTGACTTATTAGCATCAGGATGATAATAATGAGTGAGGTAAGGACACATAACCTTTGCTGATAGCAGCAGTTAATGCTGTAGACGTAGTAAATAGGGCAGGATGCCCAGTATCACAATATGCTGAAGACTATGCAAGGATGTATAGGAAACAGTCGTGATAGGTAACATGGATAGTTAACAATAAAACCGCATAACAATTAATTGCTATGCGGTTTTATCGTGTCTGGGTGTTGAGAAACTTTATTAAGCTGAAGGACGAATGATTTTTTATCTGTCCGCTTGTCCTTAATATATTTATCTACCTCTACAGAAGTCATTAGCCAATAAAAAGCCGCATAGATTCTATGCGGCTTTTTGTTTTTTATCATTAAAATAAATTAGTATTTATTTTCGCGGCGCCAATCATCTACTTCGCGCTCGGCGTCGTCTTTAGCATGGCCATAACGCTCTTGTACACGGCCAACCAACTTGTCACGGCTGCCTTCAATATGCGTTAAATCGTCATCAGTTAGTTCAGCCCATTTTTGCTTTACTGAGCCTTTTAGCTGATTCCATTCACCTTTTAGCGTATGTTCATTCATTGTTGTTTTCCTTGTTTTATTGGAACGTGCTTGAGTAAGTCTTATTTTTTAACTGGTCTTATTATTGATTGTTTTTATAATTATTTGATCACCAAAGCAGTTATTTTTTATTGTTATTGACTGCCTTGTGGTAATAAATATAATCAGTTTTGACAATGGTGTCTGTACATCCAATGTTTATAGTGTTGCTTAATTATAATGAATGGCATAGGTCTGTTACCTATACCATCATTGTGTCAAAATCGGGCTCACTTGTGTTTGCAATACGTAGTAGCCACCAAGCATATTTTTATAAAATTATGATTTCAAAGCCGTTTAAATTTATAAAGTTGTTATATTGAGCGCTTAATAAGCATAAAAATATAAATAGCAATGCACCTACAATGCGTTAAATCATACGAATAACTTTTAACTTTGATATTACTGTGTGGGATTTTTAAGGGTAGCCAAATATGTGTGATAGCGTTTGGTCAGCTTTTTTAATCGAATGCGATCAGCAATGAGTGAGAATATCGGTGAAGCATCGGGTTTAGGTAGCTTGCCTTTACCCATACGCTGCAGTTGGCGCTTGATCACTGCCATAGTAGCAACAGCGCTCAAGGTTTTATCACGCCATTGCACAACTGGATTATGAGCGCTAATGGTTTCATCTTTTTTCCAATCATTGGGTAACGAAGGGTTCATGGCGAGAGCGGTGCCCATACCAACGATATCAATCCCTTGCGCGAGTACATTTTCTGCAACGGCCAAGCGTCTAACGCCACCTGTGGTCATCACTGGCATGGTAGCTACTTGCGCAATCTCTTTTGCAAAGTCTAAAAAATAGGCTTCTCGTTGTAGCGTTCTGCCATCTGCCGTATTACCCTGCATAGCAGGGCTTTCGTAACTACCACCAGACAGCTCAACCAAATCTACCGCCAACTCAGTCATGGCTAAAATAACCACTTTTGCATCGTCTGCATCAAACCCACCACGTTGAAAATCTGCTGAATTTATTTTGACCCCAATGGCAAAATTGGATGACACTTCAGCACGAACCGCTTTAATAACGGTAATCAATAGTCGCATACGGTTCTCAATTGAGCCGCCATATTCATCTTGGCGTTTATTGGTCAATGGTGATAAAAATTGAGAAATGAGATAACCATGGGCAGCATGAATTTGGACACCATCAAATCCCGCCTGTTCGGCTCTGACTGCTGTGTCTACAAAACGTTGAATGAGCTGTTCAATATCTTGCAGCGTCATGGCTCGAGGTTGGCTAAATAAACCAGAGTGCTTACCCAAGTCGATGGCCACATCAGAAGGCGACAACACATCCCCGCCCATTGCAGCATATACTTGACGGCCAGGGTGGTTTATCTGCATCCAAACGTGTGTTTTGTTTTGTCTGGCAGCCTGTGCCCATGCTGTAAAAGGGGCTATATCACTATCTTTGTCTAATACAACTCCACCAGGCCCAGTCATTGCGCGACCATCGACCATGACATTACCTGTAATCAATAATCCTGTACCGCCATTGGCCCATCGCTTATACAGACGTAACAGAGCTGGGCTCGGAATCTGCCCTGTGTCCGCCATGTTTTCTTCCATAGCAGCTTTTGCCAAGCGGTTAGGAAGGGTGGCGCCACAAGGTAATGTGAAAGGGGGAAAAACAGATGATGTCATGATGGCAACCTAAAAATTTTATTTTGTGAAGCACGAGTTCTACTATGGGTTTCACTATAGACTTATGGTTTAAATGACTATAACCTTATAGTTGAAATAATAGCTATCGGCGTTTGGCCGTCATCATCACATTTTTTCGGCGCAATAGCACTCAAGGTAAATTACTGGTGTGTCGATTTAATTATTTATCGAGCAAGTAAATAAAGAAGGATGCTTTTTCATTGACTGTACTAGCGCAATATTCAGATGTACCAACAGAATCTAAACGCGAGATGGCGAAAGCCAAAACGCGCCGTGCATTATTGAAAAGTGCATTGAGGCTGTACAGTTTAGAGGGCGCTCAGGGCATGAGCATGAATAAAGTGGCCAAAGGTGCTGGTATTGCGCAGCCAAGTTTTTACAATCATTTTGAGAGTCTAGAGGCGCTACAGAATGAGTTGAGCGCTCAGCTAAAAGACAACTATCTGTCACCCATGCGCATGGCGTGGGTCGATATGCTTAAAGATTATGATGTATTAAGTAAAGCGCAGTTTAATGAGCGCTGTCAGCAATGCCTGATGATGATTTTTGATTCGGCCTTTCAAAACATTGCACTGTTTCAGCATTTGTTAGAGGATCGCCCACGGTTTACTGCCAATATAGAAAACCAGTCTTCGTTAAACAACGGATTGGGCAATTTAGTCATCGAGATACAAGAAGAGTGGACAGAGATATTTATTCAAGGATTGCAGCTATCCAATCGTTCTTGTGAACGCAGCGCTGTCAATCTTTGTGTTGATATTGCTGCTGCACAAGTACATGAGCTCATATTAGGCTGTCATCAGCAGCGCTACTCAAGGCAGCAAGCGATTGATACGTTAAGCAGCAGCTTTGATGCACTGTTCGCCAATTTTTTGCACGGAAGCAATAGTAGTGAATAACGATAATAAGCGACAACTATTATCGTAAAAACTAGGATTAATCAAAAACAACAGGGAGAGTTATTATGGCCACAACCATGGCTACACCAACGTTAGGCGAAGCGCAAACGCATTTTAGAACTTGTACATTGTGCGAGGCGATGTGTGGTGTTGAGATAAAACACGACGGCGAAAAAGTCTTGTCGATTAAAGGCGATAAAAACGACCCTTTTTCTCAAGGTTATATTTGTCCGAAAGCAACGGCTTTACAGGATCTACATGAAGATCCAGATCGTTTGCGTCAGCCAGTAGAGAGAACGGCCGACGGCTGGAAAACCATCAGTTGGCCAGAAGCATTGGATAAAGTGGCCGCTGGTATTCAGTCTATTCAGCAGAAATACGGTCAAAATGCGTTCGGGGTGTATTTAGGTAATCCTAATGTGCATAACATGGGTGGCATGTTGACCATTAAACAGCTACTTACCAGCTTAAAAACGCGCAGTCGATTTTCTGCCACTTCTATTGATCAACTGCCACATCATATCGTCAGTATGCATCTATTCGGTCACATGCTACGGATTCCTGTGCCTGATGTGAATCACACGCAATATATGCTCATTATCGGTGGCAATCCGCTGGCCTCTAACGGCAGTATTATGACCGCACCAAACATGCGCCAAAAACTAAAAGACATCAAAGCCCGTGACGGCAAAGTGGTGGTGATTGACCCAAGGCGCACAGAAACCGCCGACATCGCCAGCGAACATCACTTTATTCGTCCTGCGACAGACGTGTTGCTATTACTTGCCATGCTGAATGAAATCTATGCGCAAGGCTATGCTAAATTAGATAGCAAAGTCGCTGCATTGGCACCTGAGATTGACCGACTTGCTTTGTTTGCCAAAGAGTACACGGCTGAATCTGTAGCAGACATTACTGGTATTACCGCTGCTGAAATCAAACGTATTGTGAAAGAGTTCTGCGAAGCAGAAAGCTCAGTCTGCTACGGCCGAATGGGTATTTCGGTGCAAGAGTTTGGCCTACTGAGTCAGTACCTGTCTATGGTCATTAATATCGTCACAGGACGCTTAGACGAAGTGGGCGGGCTGATGTTCCCCAACCCTGCAATGGACGTTGTGAACAGCTCAGGCCCAGGCTATTTGGGTAAACGCCACAGCCGCGTGAGCAACTTGCCTGATTTTAATGGCGAGTATCCTGTGGTCGCCATGGCAGATGAGATGTTGGTCGAAGGTGAGGGTCAATTAAAAGGATTCGTCACCGTTGCGGGTAACCCTGTGCTCAGTACCCCAAATGGTGAAAAGCTAGACGAAGCGCTGTCAAAACTCGAGTTTATGGTGTCACTTGATTACTTTGTGACCGAGACCAGTCGTCATGCCAATATTATCTTGCCGCCTGTATCGCCACTAGAGCGTGACCATTACGATGTGACGTTTAATGGATTTGCGGTGCACAATGTTGCCAAATACTCGCCAGCCTTGTTTGAGAGATCAGAAGAAACTAGACATGATTGGGAAATTTATTTAGAGCTGGCAGACCGTTTGGATAAAGATGCGCCAGAAGCAACACAAAAAGAGCGTGCAGCGATAAAAGCATTTGGGCCAAAATTTGTTTTAGAGCAGGGTCTAAAGTATGGGCCTTATAAAGAAGTCACACTAGATGTGCTCATGGGAAACCCGCATGGTATCGATTTAGGGCCATTGCACAGTATGTTGCCAGACGCTATCAAGCATGCAGACAAGCAGATTCATCTTCATGTCGATTTTTATCAAGCAGATTTGGCACGGGTTAGAGAGATGGTACAGCAGTATAACGATGATGAGATTTTACTCATTGGCCGTCGTCATGTGCGTAGCAACAACTCATGGTTGCACAACAGCCATCGATTGGTAAAAGGAAAATCTCGTTGTACATTGATGCTGCATCCTGACACAGCGGCGCAGCATGGTATCGCTGATGGTCAATCTGTAAAAGTCACCTCACGAATCAGCAGTGTGATCATTGCAGCAGAAGTGACCGACGAGCTGATGCCAGGCGTGGTGAGTATTCCGCATGGCTTTGGTCACGGCCGTAAAGGGGTTAAGCAAAAAATCGCCCAAGCAAACGCAGGGGTTAGCGTTAACGATTTGACTGATGACACATTGATTGATCGGTTAAGTGGCAACGCGGCAGTTAACGGTGTGCCGGTACGGTTGGAAGCGCTTGAATCAGCAACAGATGACGCATTGGCTACGGCATCATAAACCTTGATGGATAGCGTAATCATTTAAGCACTGTCCTAAAATAAAAAGAAGGCGCTTACATATAGTAAGCGCCTTCTTTTTTGCATGAAACTTTAACATATTGCTTATATGATCAAGCGCTCATACCGACAAAGTCAAAATCAACGTTGGGCGTTTCACCTTGGATTAACAGACTAATGGCTTTTGCAGAGCCACAAGAATGAGTCCAACCCAGCGTACCATGCCCAGTATTTAGCCATAGGTTGTCAAAAGTGGCTGAGGCATTATGACTACCGTGTTTGACTTGACCGCAGTGTGCACGACCAATCAAAGGCACATTTGAGGGCGTCATCGGGCGAAGTCCTGTCCAGTATTCTACCGAGTTTGCAATAATTCCTTTTGGGAACAACTGCTGTACACGCCGAGTAATCGCTTCACAGCGAGTGGTATTTAAGTCTAAGTTATAGCCATTAAATTCTGCGGTGCCAGCCACACGTAATTTATCACCCAATCGTGAGGTGACCAGCTTAAACTCATCATCAATCAAGCTAACAAAAGGCGCTAAATGCGGCGCTCGTGGGTTGACGGTATAAGTAGCCGAATAGCCTTTTGCCGGAAATATTGGTGCGTGTATGCCCAAAGGTTTTAGTAATGACACGCTATAGCTACCAAGCGCCAATACATAAGTATCTGCAGTAAAGGTTTGGGCATTTTTACCTGCTGGGCGAATGGTGATACTGTGCACGTGTGGGCGCGCAGAGTCTGTATCGGTATTGAGTGCCAAAATTTCAGTATCATATAAAAACTGTACGCCAGCATCGATGCAGCGCTGCGCCAAGCGCTTGGTAAATAGATGGGCATTGCCAGATTCATCACGACTGGTATAGGTTGCCCCAGTCAGCTTATGAGCAATTGGGTAAAGCGCTGGCTCTAAATTGACCGCATTATTAATATCAATCACGTAGCGCTCACAACCGAGGGCCTGCATACGTTCGGTTGGTTCGATGGCGGCATCAAACTCTGCCTGATTGGTATAAAAATGCATGATACCGCGTGTTTGCTGCTCGTAATTAATACCGATATCTGCACGCAGCCGCTGCAAAGCGTCTCTAGAATACAGACCCAGACGTACCATTTGTACGAGATTGGCATCGGCTCTATCGGCGCGGCATTCTTGTAGAAACTGCATCGCCCATTTGAGCTGCGCTTTATCCGCACGCAAGCGATACAGTAGTGGGGCATCTTCTTTGAACAACCATTTGAGCGCCTTCATTGGAGTCGCAGGATTGGCCCATGGCGTGGCATGCGATACCGATATTTGACCACCATTTGCAAACGATGTTTGCATGCCTGCGGCGGGTTCGCGCTCAATCACAGTCACATCATAGCCTGCTTGACGAAGATACCATGCTGTGGTCACACCGACCACGCCTGCTCCAAGTACTGCAACATGTGTCATAGGATTCTCTACTGTGATTGTCTAATGGCTGGAGAGCGATGGGTTAAACTTTTAACACCTTGTATCAGGCAAGTTTTTATTTGGCGCGGGCCACATCAGCTTGTAGGGCGGCTGGTAAGTCCAATATGCTCAAATCGCTTTCTGCCAACTGTTCAGGACGCGCCACGACCAAAGCAATAAAGCCGTCATCATTTTTCATCGCATTGACCACTTGGATTTTATCAAGTTTGTCACCTGCGCTTGGTGCTTCACCGGTGCCTTGTACATAGTGTAAAAATGCTTTGGGTGCTGATTTGAAGTAAATACGAGCGATGACTTCTTGACCCAAATAGCAGCCTTTGTCGTAATCCATACCGCCGCGCTGATGCAGACGCAGCTCTTGCGGTTGGAACTCGCCTTGAGTGGCGGCTACAATCCAATAGTTACCAGTGGCAATACTGCATTGCATCCAAGCTTGTGTATCCTCAGTCGTATTATGATCGTCTTTATGACTAAAAGTCGGTACATTATCAAGGACACAAGGATAAATTGGCGTCGGCGCGCTGGTTTCAAATTTAGAAAATGCACCATATTTTTTAAGGTGGGCTTGTAGAGCATCCGCGCAGTCAGCACTAATGACCACATCATATTGTTTTTCTGCTTGCTTCTTAATCCAAATACCAAATTCAATACGGCCTTTCAAGTTACCAATGGCAGCAGCTTGATAGCTGAGGCCGAGCTTGGTAACATCACAAGTCAGTTGTCCTTGCAAGAACTTTTCGGCGTCCTCGCCTTGAATGGTTAATTGGGCAAACTTTGGTAATATCGATGCATTTGAAATTTGAGTCATTATTATTATCCTTTTAATGTCAGTTTATTCATTAAAGATATAGGGTCTGTTGATAAACGTGCATGCACATAAAACTAAATGAGGCTAAGAAGAGTACCACAAAAAACCCTGTCATAAAAAACGTCATCACTAAGTGGTAACTTAAGCATTAAATTGGGCTCAGCACCCAGTTTTCAACCGTACAAATTGGTTAAAAATGATCAGTTACGGTACAATGTTGGCTCTAGTAAAAACCTAATCTGTCATGGCTGCCGAGGAAATAATGAGCTTACCAAATTGTCCTAAATGTGATGCTGAATATACGTATGAAGATGGTGCGTTACTGGTATGTCCAATGTGTGCTCATGAGTGGACGGCGGCTGAGACCGATGCTGCGCAAGCTGAAGAGCAAGATGCAGTTATTCGTGATGCTGTCGGCAACGAGCTACAAGACGGTGATGCGGTGACTGTGATCAAAGACCTAAAAGTCAAAGGCTCTTCAATCGTGATTAAAGTCGGGACGAAAGCGAAAAGCATTCGCCTGTTGCCAGATGCTACTGACGGTCATGATATCGACTGCAAACTTGACGGCTACGGGCCAATGAAGCTCAAATCTTCTGTTGTCAAAAAAGCCTAGCGCTCCAAACGTGCTTGAAAAATTGGATAATAAACAAATATAAAATAGAAGTTTAGTCAAAAAATACAGAAGTTATAAAACATAGAACCTATGAGTAGAGAATAACTATGAGTACTAAAAACGAACAGCTCTTTGCACAAGCCAGCAAACATATCCCAGGTGGCGTTAACTCGCCAGTCCGCGCCTTTGCTGGAGTCGGCGGTACACCTATCTTTATGCATCGTGCCAATGGTAGCAAGATTTATGACACCGAAGACAATGCTTATATTGATTATGTTGGCTCGTGGGGCCCAATGATTTTGGGTCATGCGCATCCAAAAGTCATTGATGCGGTTAAAAAAGCCGCTGATGATGGTTTAAGCTTTGGTACGCCTACACCGTTCGAGACGACAGTTGCTGATAAGATTTGCGAAATCGTGCCTAGCGTGGAGATGATTCGTATGACCAGCTCAGGTACAGAAGCGACCATGAGCGCGATTCGCTTGGCGCGTGGTTATACCCAGCGTGACAAAATCGTTAAATTTGAAGGCTGCTATCATGGCCATTCAGACAGTCTGCTAGTAAAAGCAGGTTCGGGCATGCTTGATATTGGTGAGCCAACGTCAAAAGGCGTGCCTGCTGATTTTGCCAAGCATACGATTACGATTCCTTATAATGATCCGCAAGCGATTAAAGATTGTTTTGAGAAATGGGGCGAAGAAGTTGCTTGCGTTATCTTGGAGCCAATCGCTGGTAATATGAACATGGTCATTCCAACACAAGAATTCCATGATACGTTGCGTGCCGAGTGTACGGCCAATGGCGCAGTATTAATCTTTGACGAAGTCATGACGGGCTTTCGCGTCGGCCTTGGTGGTGCACAGGCACACTTCGGCATCGACCCTGATTTAACTTGCTTTGGTAAAATCATCGGTGCAGGTCTGCCAGTAGGCGCTTTCGGCGGTAAAAAAGAAGTCATGTCTTGCATCGCGCCACTTGGCGGTGTCTATCAGGCTGGCACGTTATCAGGCAACCCGCTAGCAATGCGCGCTGGTATTGCGATGTTTGAAGACTTAACGGTAGACGGCTTTTATGACGAATTAGCAGCGAAAGTTGATCGTTTAGTAGACGGTTTCCAAGCGGCGGCTGACAAGCATGGTATCAACCTGCGTACCAATAAATTGGGCGGCATGTTTGGTATGTTCTTCGTCAGAGACAATGCGACCACTGTGCCTCAGAACTTTGATGACGTGACAGAGTGTGATATGACGGTATTTAATACTTTCTTTCATGGCATGCTAGATCGTGGTATTTACTTGGCACCGTCAGCTTATGAAGCAGGATTTATGTCTATCAAGCATAGCGATGAAGACATTGATATTTCTATCAAAGCGGCTGATGAGATATTTGCTGAAATGGCCAGTGCTTAATTTGCTCTGATTCAAAGTCATAAGTGACATTAATCAAGGCAATCAAAGCAATAAAAAACCAGTACCTTAATAGGTGCTGGTTTTTTTATGGCCGTCTATTTTTTATTGCCATTTATTTTCTACAGTCATCTATTTATTTTTAATGTTCTTAATATCGGCATCTAATTGCACACGTCGTTGTTGTGTATAAGCGGTCAAACAACCATTGAGCACCATTGGATAAACACTACCGCCACGAACCGAACTGGCAGAAAACTGGCAAGCTTTGTCTCTAAAATCAATCCATGCCAATTGCACCGTTTTTAATTGTTTTTTCTCAGAGCTGTTGAGTAAGCGCTGAAAATCACGATAAGATTGGTTTAGCTTTTGGTCTTCTACGGCCAACTTAGCTGCAGCGCATTTATTCATATCTGTTTGAGTATAGGCATTGTCGCAGGTATTTGCTGCAGACGCTTGAGCACTGACAAATAGTCCTGTTGACAGTAAAGCAAGACAGCCTACTTTTTTAACATGGCTCATGATAATCATATAATCTCGTTACTTGTGTGAAATAGCATTTAGCATAGCATGGCTATATTCCGGATATATCTCGAATTTATAAGGGGTTTAGTAAATGTGTGTCTGTGATTGCAGCTACATTTTAAGCTAGTCGAGCCAAGTTTTTGTTCTATATACTGGTCATAAAAGTCGATACATATGGCCCAAAAAATACTGCGAATAACAGACCTGATAAAGTGACTCAGCCGCTTAAAAAATCGTTATTAGAGTGTGCTATGCTGAGAAAAACATACTCAGCAAGGACGCTAACTCATGACTACCAGCACCAATGATATGCCTAGCAGTAATACGCCACCGTTATGGCAAGCCTCGTATGAGAAACATGGACTAAGAAATAATTTAGATGTGTTAGAGAGCAAGCATAATCTGCTAGATTTATTGCAACCGAAGATAGATCAACATAGTGATTCTGTGGCTTTTAGTATGGGGCCCGCTACGCTTACCTTTGCACAATTGGATATTGCCAGTCGCCGCTTTGCTGCTTTTTTACAAGCAAAAGGAATCAACAAGGGCGATCGTGTCGCGGTACAACTACCCAATATATTGCAGTATGCAGTCGTGCTGCTTGGCTGTTTGCGCTCAGGCACCGTACTGGTGAATGTCAATCCGATGTACACTCATTATGAGCTAGCACATCAGCTGACAGATGCTCAAGCCAGTGTGTTGATTGTCCTTGATGGAATGACAGCCGCTTTCGATCAATTAGACGATGCAGTGAAATCGCAGCTATCACTGGTGGTACATTGTTCTGTCAATCCGAATGCTGAACCTACTGATAACGATATTGCCTTACTTACCCAACTTAAAGCCTCAGCTGATACTACTCGTCAATTCAACCAAACCAACCAAACCACAGCCGATAATGCTGCAAACGATAATGCTACAAACGATAATGCTACAAACGATATCTCAGAGCAGGCTATAAGCTTTGCGCATATTATAAATACATACCACGCTGAGCAGTGTCAGGCTGTGACGATTACTCGCGATGATTTGGCATTACTACAATATACAGGCGGCACGACTGGTAAGCCAAAAGGCGCCATGCTGACACATTATAATGTCATGGCTAATATCTGTCAGTGTTATGCGATGTTTGGCAAGGCGATTGAAGCAGGTCGTAGCGAGCAGATCAAGATACTGAATCCTTTGCCGCTTTATCATATCTTTTCATTTACCGTTTGCGGTTTGCTCGGTATATATGGTGGCTGGGAAGATATATTGGTTACCAATCCACGTGATATCGATGGCTTAGTTAATACCATCGAGCAGCATCGTCCGCATGTTATTCCTTCTGTGAATACCTTGTTTATTGGTATGCTCAACCATCCAAAATTTCCTGGCCTTGATTTTAGTCGATTGGCCTTATCTATTGGTGGTGGCACCGCCATCATCAAGGCGGTATCCGATCAGTGGCAACAAGTGACGGGCATGATGATTCATGAAGGTTATGGAATGTCTGAGACCGCACCGGTTATCTCGTTCAATCCGCCAGGGATTACGACTTTTAATGGTAGCGTTGGTCTGCCGTTAGCAATGATGAATATCAAAATCATTGATGAAAATGGATCTTCATGTGCGATTGGAACACCTGGAGAAGTCGGCATCAAAGGACCACAAGTGATGCAAGGTTATTGGCAGAAAGACAATACAGATACCTTTACTGAGGATGGCTATTTTAAATCTGGCGATATTGGCGTCATGGATAGTGATGGTTTTTTGACACTCGTGGATCGTAAAAAAGACATGATATTGGTCTCAGGATTTAACGTTTATCCTAATGAAGTAGAAGCTGCATTAACTGAACATCCAAAAGTGCTAGAAGTGACTGTCATTGGTGTCGAAGACAAACACAGCGGTGAAGTGCCCAAAGCCTTTGTGGTAAAAAAAGACCCAAGTTTAACGGCTGATGAACTGGCAGCTTTTGCTATTGAGCGTTTGACTGGCTATAAGCGTCCGCAGTCTTATGTGTTTATTGATGAGTTGCCTAAAACGGCAGTCGGTAAAATATTACGTAAATCTTTGCGATAAATAAAGACTTCATTTCACTGATGAAAACGAATAAAAAACGGGGCTGCTATTTTAAGCAGCCCCGTTTTTTAATGCGTGTGTTATATGATGATTGAATCTTATCGCGCTTTATCAAACTTGCGATCTTTCAAGCTCAAGTTGCCGCGCACCACATCGCCATACATTCGGAAGTCGCTAGCAAAGCTTTTTAACGGAAATTTAAAAGAGGCGGGTTTGTTTTTTTCAAAGAAGAAATGACCCACCCACGCACAAGCATATCCTGCGGCAATACCTTTGAGTAATGGTTTGGGAGAACGGGTTTTGACAGACTTGGCCAATCCTAACAAACCAAAACTACTACCTGCGAAGTGCAAGCGACGGCAAGCCATGTTTTGATGTTCATCCAAATAGAAATCATAAAATTTCTGATCAGCTGGCATATTGGTTTTGAGCACTTCTTTTTTGATCACCTCTTTCTTGGCATTGCTATTGATCTGCGTATCAGCAGTTTGAGTCATGCTCTGTGTAGCAGTATTATTCATTTTTTAGCTTCCTTGCTAGTGGTGTCGTGTATGCCATATAAATTAAGGCAAACTTTAACATTGGTGAGTAAATGTCTTTCTATTTAGATGCTGATTATAGGTGATAGCCTATTTATAAGCTGACACCAAGTCACTGTTATTTATTATAATATTGGTGGCTTTCAATGTAGCAAACCCATATTATTAACACAAGCAATAGATGCTGAGTGTGCCTCGTTTACTGTACATATGGTGTCATGACGCGTGCGCTGTGGTTTTGTGCCGCTTGCGAGTGTTTAGCATAAATGCTTTAATGGCAAAAATAGCGTCTATTCGTGTCGATAGTGCTATCTTGTGTACTCAGAATTTTTGTACAGATTATTTACCTGATTTTTAATAAGTATTCTTTTTCCCTTATCTAACATGGTAACGACTTCCCCTATGCCTATTGACTACCTTACGAATCCACCGCTTGCTGATGACGAAATGATGGCAGCCATTGATATTGGCTCCAACAGCTTTCACCTAGCCATTGCGCGTCTCGATCATGGTGAGGTGCGAAAAGTAGTGTCTATGTCTGAAAAGGTGCAGCTGGCCGCCGGATTAGATGAAAATAAAATCTTAAGTGCGGCCGCTGAAAAGCGTGGTCTTGATTGTTTGAGTCGGTTCGTGGCGCGCTTGGACTCAGTGCCTCCAGAGCGTATTCGTGTGGTTGCGACCAATGCGTTGCGCCAAGCCAAAAATGCAAACGACTTTATTGCACGTGCCAATAAGATTTTGCCCAAGCCTATTGAAATTATTGCAGGGCGCGAAGAAGCTCGACTGATCTATCTGGGTGTCTCGCACACCAATGCCAGTAGCGATAAACGCTTGGTGATGGATATCGGTGGTGGTTCGACAGAGTTTATTATTGGTCAAGAGTTCGATCCACTATTGACTGAGAGCCTACAGATGGGTTGTGTGGCTTTTACGCAAAAATACTTTTCTGACGGATTGATTACTAAAGAAGCTTTTAATAATGCTATCTCAGGCGCACGCAAAGAAGTACTCGCAATCAACGGCCGTTATCAAAAGACTGGCTGGAGTAGTGTGGTTGGCTCTAGTGGTACGATCAAAGCGGTGCGTAATGTCCTTGTTTCAAAAGGCTGGGCCGATGAGCAAGAACGCATCACTTATAAAGGTGTCAAAAAACTAGAGAAGTTACTGCTAAAGATTGGCAACGTTGATGATATTGACTTAGAAGGTGTAAAAGAGCACCGTAAAGCAGTATTCCCAGCGGGTGTTGCCGTATTGCGTGCGGTGATGAAGGTACTGAGCATTGAAACCATTGCTTATTCAGATGGTGCGCTACGCGAAGGGGTTATGTATGACATGCTCGGGCGTTTTGCTAGTGAAGATGTGCGTGACCGCAGTGTATTGGCACTGATTAAGCGTTATTCAGGCGATAAGAAACAAGCCAAGCAAGTGGTCAAGACCAGCCGTCATTTGTTTGAACAGGTCATGGATAAGCTTGCGCTCAGTAGCGATGATGGTGACTTGCTCAGACGGGCAGCCTTCTTGCATGAGATAGGGCTCGCAATCAGTCATAGCAGCTATCATAAGCACAGTGCATACCTGCTCGAATATTCAGATATTCCAGGATTTTCGCAAGTCGACCAAAAACGTATGGCGCAGTTGATGCTCAATCATCGCCGTAAGCTCAAGGCTGATATGCTTGAGCAGACGTGCACTATCGGTGGTGATCAGCTCGTTTATCTCTGCCTACTATTACGTCTGGCAGTGTTGGCACATCATAGCCGCAGCGATTATGAGTTACCAGAATTAGAATTAAAGGTCATGGATGATAACTGTTGGCAAATCACCGTTATTGATAGCAGTGAACACTATGCTTTCTTATTGTCTGATCTCCTGACGGAAGCGGATCAATTTGCCAAGTGGGGCGTGAAGCTGAGCGTGGTTGAAGCTTAGCGCTTATAGAAATTACGGTTGTAATTATTAAGCTAAAGATTCGCGTAACAAAAGCTGCTCTGTCGGTAATGTTATGCGATTTAAGATGTGCTACTATAGCTTCTATTGAGTTTACAACTGTACTTTCATTATCTACAAACCCATTATCTACAAACCGATAACGACGCTATTGTTAAATATAATTATTAAAGGGAAAGGTCTATGAGCACTGTCTGGGATAGTGTGCAGCTTGCACGACACGCCAAGCGTCCATTATTTATGGACTATGTTAATCAACTGTTTACCGAATTTGATGAGTTGCATGGCGACCGTGCTTTTGCCGATGACAAAGCCATACTTGGTGGCTTGGCTCGTTTTGACGGTATGCCAGTAATGGTAATTGGTCAACATCGTGGTCGCAGTACTCGCGAGCGTATTGCTCATAACTTTGGTATGGCCAATCCTGAAGGTTATCGCAAAGTGATTCGTTTGGTCAAAATGGCTGAGCGTTTTAATATTCCTGTGATGACCTTTGTGGATACCCAAGGCGCATATCCTGGTATCGGTGCTGAAGAACGTGGTCAAGCACAAGCCATTGCAGAAAGTATTGCGGTGTTCTCTAGCCTAAAAGTCCCTATCATTGTCACCATTATCGGTGAAGGTGGTTCAGGTGGTGCATTAGCCATTGGCGTGGGTGATAAAGTAAACATGCTGCAAAACAGTATTTACTCAGTCATCTCTCCTGAAGGTTGTGCGTCCATCTTATGGAAAACCGCTGAAAAAGCACAAGATGCTAGTGAAGCATTGAAATTAAACGCCATTAACCTATATCAAATGGGCTTAATTGATGCTGTTATTGAAGAAGGCGAAGGTGCTCACGTGCAACCTCAGCCAGTCATGACTGCACTAAAAGCACTCATTGCTGAACAGTTAGATGAACTTAAAGACTTAGATGCGCATGATCGTTGCGAGCTACGTTATGAAAAGCTAAAAACGTTTAACTCTGAAGTGATGTTGCCTGCTTAGTAATCTAATACTGTACCAACCTAATATTAAACATCACGAATACGTGGCTTTTAATATTAGATGTTGAGCTTAGTGCTAAAATAAAAACGTGTCATTTAATGGCGCGTTTTTTTGTGGCTGTTAGTATATAAAGCACCTAACGTAACTAAAAATAAGGCTGACTATGACCAGCAGTGCAATACTTTCTTACTCTATTGAGCCAGTCGCTGAATTACCCGCTGACGATAAGCTAGCTGCAGCATTATTGAGCAGTTTGGCTGAGTATGATGAACAGCTGCATGGGCGACGAATTTGGCTAGCATGTAGTGGTGGGCGTGATTCACTGGCATTAGCAGCGTTATGTGTGCAGCTCTATCGACAAGGTAAATTACCATTTTTACCGCAGCTCTTACATGTAAATCACGGCTTACAAGCAGACAGTAGCGCTTGGGCAGCCCATGTCGCTGATTGGGCAGCGGCTCAAAAAATACCGTGTTATATATTACGTGCGCAAGTGAACGGTCATGATGAACAAGCAGCACGGCAAGCTCGCTATGAGGTAATGCGCGCACATATCAATCAAGGTGATGTTTTGCTATTGGGCCATCATGCTGACGACCAAGCAGAGACCGTATTGATGCGATTGATTCAAGGTGCTGGTGTGAATGGTCTATCGGGCATGCAGCCGTGGCGCGTACAGAGACAAGGTGGGCAGCACAATATACTATGGCGGCCTTGGCTAACTATTCAGCGTGCCCGTATTAGTGCCTATGCTCAGCGTCTACAGCTGCCGTATATTGACGATCCCACCAATGACACAGGCGATAACGTGCGTAGTGGATTACGCCGTGACATCATGCCGGTATTGGCGTCATACAATCCCAATGTTATTGATAATATTGCTCGTAGCGCACAGCTACTGAGTGAAGCTCAGGCAAGTGTGAGTGCACAAGCTGCTACAGATTTGCAGCAGATAGCGGTTGCTTCATTACAGTTACCATCTGCACAGCAAGTCCTAAATATTGATGATCTGCACAAGCTACCACTGTATCGCCAACGTCAATTATTACATTATTGGCTAGGTCAAGATGAGCCATTACCACCAGCTAAGCAGCTCGTCGATGATGTGCTACTTCTAAGTCAACGTGATGACCACGACCATCAAACGGAATTCTTTTGGCAAGGTCGTAAGCAGTCCTATACTATCCGTCGTTATCGGCAGCAGCTTTATCGTCTAAGCAATAAGTGGCTGACTTGGCTACAATTGTCGCTTATCGAACAGGCGGAAATGCTACCTCAACCTTTTTCACCTGAGTTTAATGCAGCTGACGAACAACCTATCTTGACTACCTTACGTAGTGACGATAATTTCATTTGGCAGGTGCAGGTTTTGGCAAATGTAGTGGCGAGATTATTAGACCATGACCAACACGAAGCATTGCTAAAATCATCAAGAACAGCAATGTTAAAGATAGCACCGTTGGGTCGCAAGCAGCGTGTACAAACAGCACTAGCGTCACGCCCACAGTCTGGCAAAAAGCTTTACCAAACTTTGGGTATCCCCTCATGGTTACGTGATAGCTTAGTAGTAATCAGTGTGGATTTTATAGATGAGAAAATGACCGAAAATGAAAGTCCGATAGCGTTGCCTATTTTTTTGCTGTCACCTTTTGATCGTTGGGTATTAAGCGTTGATAATCTGAAAACTGACACTCCCAGTCATCAGCTCACTGACCTTATCAAAAGCAATCTAAGTCCCGAAAAAGATGCAAAAAATAGGACAGATTGATTGTAATTTATTAGATACTTCTAAGTTTAGTGGCACTGTGGTTGCCATGAATTTATCAAACGATGCTAGTAGCAGTATGGTAAACTAAATGTCATTTTGTATATGCATATGTTAGTTTGAATAACTTTGAATTTTTGTGTAGGAGACAAGTATGTCAGTATTAGATAATAAAAAAATCAGCTTTATCGGCGGCGGAAATATGGCTCAGGCCTTGATTAGCGGGCTAGTGAGCTCTGGCGTCAATCCTGAGCTTATTACCGTATCAGCACCTAGCAAAGAGACACGTGATCAGTATGACAAGCAGCAAATGAACACGGTTGATGCCAGTGAAAACCCTAAAGCTGCTGTGATTGGTGCTGACATCGTCGTACTGGCTGTTAAGCCACAAGTAATGAGACAGGTTGTTGGTGAGTTTGCTGACGCTCTAGACAATCAGCTGGTAATTTCAGTAGCAGCAGGTCTGTCGACGGATCTGTTGTCTGACATGTTGGGTGGCTATAGCAACATCGTACGCGCAATGCCAAATACACCTTCGATGATTCAAATGGGTGCAACTGGTCTATATGGTACGGATGCTATTTCAGCTGAACAAAAGCAGTTAGCAACTGCAGTCGTAGAAGCCTCAGGCTTGGTCATATGGGTTGATGATGAAGCGCATATGCATGCAGTTACGGCTGTGTCAGGCTCAGCACCTGCTTATATGTTTTACTTCATCGAGTCGATGGTTGATGGAGCCGTTGCTTTAGGTTTAGACAAAGAAAAAGCCTCAGCGCTAGCGATGCAAACCATGTTAGGTGCTGCGAAAATGGCGATGAACAGTGATGATACGCCTGCTGAATTGCGTCGTAAAGTCACCTCGCCAAAAGGTACTACTCAAGCCGCAGTAGAGTCTATGCAAGCCAATGAAATCGGCCGTCAAATCAGCGAAGCGATGAAAGCCTGCTCTGATCGCAGCCAAGCGCTTAGTGAAGAGATGAGTAAATAGTTAGAAAAACCCAAAATACGATTGCCGGTGTCCAGATGATTGTAATCTATAAATTGTCGTATTGACACCGTATCCAATTTATAGAGGGTCGACTACAATAAGTATCTGATAATGACATTCGTCATCCTAGAACCTGTTAATAACGTCACATTGAGTAGCACTTCATGAACAACATGTTATTTCAAATCTTTGATTTGGTCACCACCTTTGCGATGATGTTGGTGTTTATTCGTTTTATGCTGCAGTTTGCAGGTATGGATGCGAGCAATCCAATGATAGCCCCTGCTTATAAAGCGACCCATATTGTCGATGTTTTTGGACGTATTTTTCCAACGGTTGGTCAAGGTCGTATCAGTATTGCAGCGATTGTACTGATGTTTTTGATTCGTCTGATTGATATCTCTGGAAAGGCAGCACTGACTCATAAAGGCATTGCACCTGTACCGTTATTTTTCACTGGTACTGTCAGTTTGATTTTAGATTTTTTGCGTATGTGTCGCTACTTGGTTATTGGTTCAATTATCGTCAGCTGGATTGTCGTGTTTACGCAATCTCAGCATCCGATTATTGGCATCATTATGAATCTTGCAGAGCCAATTTTGGAGCCATTCCGCCGTATCACACCAAACATGGGTATGCTTGATTTATCACCGATGATAGCCTTTGTTGCTTTTATTCTGCTAGAAATGTTTATTGGCGGTTTGGCAGCGAGCTTCTTGCCGATGTTAGGCTAAGTTAAATTTCTTAAGCTAAAAAGTTACATTGCCAGAAATTAAAAAGTGACATTATTAGAAATACCACACAAAAGAGGCGCTCTATAAGACATAGAGCGCCTTTTTTTGTCACTGATAAAAGTCATCGGTATATAAAGGTGTCAGCAAGTTAAAATCAAATAAAACGATTGGGTATCAGTTGGGCGCGAGCATTATCAGGGTGCGGCGCATCAGCAGCACGCAGCGTTCTAGTGATCCAACTATCCGCTGCCTTGACTGCATCAACAAGTAAATCTCCCATTGCTAAACGTCCAGCGATAAAGCTAGCCAGTGAGCAGCCTGAGCCATGAAATTCGCCTTCTAGGCGCGGCAAAATGCTTTGATGTACCATTTCACCTTTTATATATAGATACTGCTCAATATCACCGCTATCAAAATCATGTGACGTTTTTACCAATATAGCATGAGTACCTTGAGCACATAGCTTCTGCGCGCCGATATGCAAGTCCTGCTCACCGCTTAATGCACGAAGCTCGTGCGTATTCGGTGTGATTAGAGTGGCGTAGGGGAGAAGCGCTTTAAATGCCGTTACTAAGGTTTGTTCATCGCCTAGACTGCCACCGCTATTGGCAACCAATACTGGGTCTAATACAAACGGTGTCTCAGCAGCGATAACTTGCTCAGCAAACAACTGGGTCAACATCGCAATATTATCAGTCGTACCAAGCATACCTGATTTGATAACGCTAACAGGCAGATCATCGAGCACTGCTGTCGCTTGGTCTTTTACCAAGTTCGCGGCACAAGCCTCAAAGCCAAATACTTGTTGCGAGTTTTGTACGGTGATGGCAGTACAGGCAATGGCGGCATGAGCACCTGCTTGGCCAACGGCTTCAATATCGGCTTGCAATCCAGCACCACCGGAGGGATCCAATCCTGAAAAGCAAAGAACCACTGGTCGCATAACACTTCCTTTGATATATTTTAAAATGAATAATAAATACTATAGCCATCCACTGCTGAAAAAGCCATAGTAGGTGAGAGATTGTATCGTTGAGTTCAAATAATTTCGATACAAGGAAACCGAGTGCAAGTTATACATTAGTGTGCTTAGCAAGGATGACGATGTAGCGGATTGATATGGATTGGACTATATATTGAAAATTAATGCATCGATCAAATATACCGATAAATAGTAATTAACCGCACATTGATTGGCTTAGACCTCATTCTTGCTAGTTTTTAGAGATACTTTACTCGTTAAAAAAGGCATAAGACGATATAAACAAATAAATATCATAAAAATTGCATTAAATAGTTAGACAATGCTTGCAATTCTTTTTGGTTTTGCTATAATCATCGCCCACGGGATAAGACGTATTATCAGCAATAATACTATTTTTTAGAACTTAAAAAGTCTTACGTCGTTTGGTGAAGTGGGTGAGTGGCTGAAACCAGTTCCCTGCTAAGGAACCATACGTTTGCGCGTATCGAGGGTTCGAATCCCTCCTTCACCTCCATTTATAGTGTTGTTTTTAGAGTAACATCGCAAAAATTAGTTGTTGGTTTTTATAAGTTAAAAATTAATTATATTTTAATGAATAAAGATGTTGACACAAGCGATATTATCTATATAATGACCAACCTAATTTACTGTAATTGTTATTAACAACGCAGTGGATGATGTGCAAAATACGCGCCTGTAGCTCAGTTGGATAGAGCACTTGGCTACGAACTAAGGGGTCGGGAGTTCGAATCTCTCCAGGCGCACCATTTGCATACTAGCTTATTATATAAGCTAAAGAAGTACCTAAAATAATCGCCTGTCTTATGACAATTTGGCGGTTTTTTTATGTCTGTTACTTTTGTCTTAATACTTCCTGCCTTGATTACATGCATGACCAGATAGCATCTGAGGATAATGTACGATACAACCGTGAATTACGGTACAATGGAGCCATTATTCACTGCTTGCTATGAGCTTGTACCATGTCAAAAAGTTTATCTAAACGCATATCCAAAGCAACTACCAAATCAAAGCCTCAACGTAATGCTCCTATGCAGCAAACACCTGATGAAGAGCCAACGATCGCTAAGCCCACTACACGTGTGGTGGCGGTACTCTACGATGGCATGTTGATTTTGGCATTATTGTTTCTAGTGGGAACGATACTGACCGTAATTGGCACATTGCTGACCATGAATACAGGTACAGACTCTTCTCAAGCACAGTCCTTGCCTACTTGGTACCAGAACGTCATTATGACGCCGTCATTTGTACTGACGCTAGTGGCGTTCTATGGATTGTTTTGGCGTCGTGGTGGGCAGACACTGGGTATGCAAACTTGGCGATTAAAAACCGTGAATAACTCAGGTCACTTATTGACATGGGGACAGTCATTTAAGCGTATTTTGGCGGCATGTTTGATGCCATTGCTGTTTGGTATTATTGGTAGCTTAATCGGTGGATCACGTGCGATATTATTGACCAGCGCCTTATTAGGTTGGGTTTTTAATTACGCTTTTTGTTTGTTTAATCGTCGCGGCTTAGCAGTGCAAGATATGTTATCTAATACCATAACCCTAAAAATGCCAAAAGTCGCACACGAAGGGTTATGGCGTGGTTTTAGAAACCGCAAGCAGTCGCAAAATAAACCGTAATATTTATAGCTACGTGCTACGTGCTATGTACTGGTACGTGCGAGCAATCACGTCAACACTTTATAAGTTGACGGTTTGAATCAGCCATCCGGTATAGCCCACAAAAAATAGCATTAACATGGCACCAGAGGTCCGTCCAAATGATCGATTGGTGACAAAAGCAAATCCACAAAGTACCACCAGTAATACCGTAATCAGGCCCATGGCCATCACGTCACGTGAAAAAATCACTGGGTTTACGGTGATAGGGGCAATGACGGTTGCCAAGCCAACCACGGCAAGGGTATTAAAAATATTAGAACCAATAATATTGCCCAGCGCCATGTCATGTTCACCTTTACGAGCAGCAGATAAGCTAGAGACCAGCTCAGGTAATGAGGTGCCAACTGCAACAATCGTCAATCCAATGATCAACTCACTTAATCCCCAAAATGTTGCGACTTCAACTGCGCCCCAAACAATGGCTCTTGAACTGGCAACCAACATTAACATGCCCAAAAACAAACTGCCCAAGCCTCTTATTACACTCGGCTCTTCGTGGTTTGTACTCGCATTATCATCTGTTATGACATCTTCATCATGTTCATGATTGCCTTCTCGAATGCTCAATACGATTTGAGTGGCCAATACCAATACCAATAGTACCAATAGCACAATACCATCCGCTTGGCTGAGTGAGCCGTCACGCAGCTGCCATGCTGCAACAGCCGTAATCATCAGTAAGATAGGCAAGTCACGCTTGACGATGGCCTTACGGATGATAATAGGGCTTATTATTACGGTTGCACCCAGTACCAACGCAATATTAATAATATTAGAGCCATAAGCGTTACCGAGTGCCAACTCAGGGCTGTCTTCTAACGCTGCTAGTACCGATACCACCATCTCAGGTGCTGACGTACCAATACCCAGAATAAGCACACCAATCAAAAAACTGGGTACTCGAAACTTTTGTGCCAATGCTGTCGCGCCATCGATAAAAACATCAGCGCTCCAAACTAAAATTGCTAGACCAATCAAAATTGCAATGACTGCCAACCACATTTAGATAACTCCTTCGTTAGGGATAAAAATAGATATTGGGTTTTGAATACGCTTACATCATATAAAAATGGCATAAAAAAAAGCTGAATCACAATCTGGATTCAGCTTCGATATAAGTACAAGTATTTTAATGGGATTTTGACAACTACAGCAACTGTATGATTAGGTATTTACTCATACTTTATGTAACAAGCTTTTTAGTGATTTTCTTAAGCCACTTGTACAGGAATGATGTTTGCTGTGTCTTTCACGGTGTTGTCTTCATTACAGTAGACCAGTTTTGGCTGATAAGTTTCTGCTTCAACCTCATCAAAATGAGCATAGGCACAAATAATCACGATATCGCCCAAATCGGCCATATGAGCAGCAGCACCATTCAATGAGATAATGCCTGAACCTGCTTCAGCACGAATCGCATAAGTGCGAAACCGTTTGCCATTGGTAACGTTATAGATATCGATAGATTCATTTTCGCGCAGACCTGCAAGGTCTAATAAATCGCCATCAATACCGCAAGAGCCTTCATAGTGAAGCTCTGCATGTGTGACGCGGGCACGGTGCAATTTGCATTTAAGCATATTAAGTAGCATGGATTGCTTCCTTAGCGTGATGAAAGTAATAAGTTAATGGGGGCAAATCTACCTAAAAAAAGGCAGTATTACCCAAACCCGTAGCTGAATGAACAGTTGTAGGTAAGTTGTTGATTAACTGGGCAGAATTGGGATCAAAATACATCTGCCAGAATAGGCGGTATCATACCGTGTTATTCGGGTAGTTTGAAACCGTTTATCTGAGAACGCGCGCGTTCAATATCGCCATCTAGCAGTAATGGTAATGCTTCAAAAGCAGCAGTTAAGGCGCTGTCGATACCAATTTGCTCATCAGGAGAGGCTTTTGAAAGGACATGTCCACTAACTTTAGACTTATGACCAGGATGACCAATACCCACGCGTAGACGATGAAAATCGCTACCAATATGCGGCGTAATATCACGCAAGCCATTGTGACCACCGTGGCCACCACCTGTTTTTAATTTAATGCTGCCAGCAGGAATATCGAGCTCGTCATGAGCAATGAGCAACTGATCATTATCAATGCCATAAAAATTCACCATTGGCACAACCGACTCACCAGACTTATTCATAAAAGTGAGAGGCATCAATAAGCGCACATCATGCCCATGAATTTGCCCACGTCCTGTGACACCATGGAATTTTTTGTCAGGGCTCAGGTCAATATTGAACTGCTGGGCCAAATGATGGACGAACCAAAATCCTGCATTATGACGCGTAAACATATACTGCTGACCAGGATTACCAAGACCGACAATAAGCTTTATGGCCATAAAAACATCCTGCTTGAGTTTAATAAATGAGTGGTAAGGCTTGGGTATCAAAGTGTCGAATTATAGACGTATCGAATAAAAAATATTACTTTTATACCCAAACCGTACTTACAAAAACAGCAGGAGATATTCATCACCTGCTGTTTTTTTGACTAAGCGCACCAGTAACTATATAACAAACAATAGATCGCTATATAGAGTTTGGTTATTACTCGCCGTCTTTCTTGTCTTCAGACTGTTCAGTAGCAGGTACTTCAGCTGCGTCAACTTCTTCAGCATCTGCATCAACTTCTTCAACTGTCGGTGGTAGCATGTTAGCGATAGTACGGTCATGGCCGTCTTCTAGCTCAAGCTCGTTGATAACAACGCCTTCAGGAAGTTTGATGTCTGATAAACGAAGCAAATCACCGATTTCCATACCAGATACGTCTATTTCTAGATACTCAGGTAGTAGTGATGGAATGCAAGAGATTTCGATATCAGATACTAGCGTTGACAAAACACCAGCTTTTGCTGTGCCTGGCGCTTCTTCTTTACCAGCAAAATGAACAGGAACGTTCATAGTGATTTTTTGACCTTTCACAACGCGCTGGAAATCAGCATGCATTGGGAAGCCTTTAGCTGGATGGCGTTGCAAATCTTTGATAACTGCTTGATGCTCTACGCCGTCAACATTGATGGTCAAGATGTGTGAGAAGAACGCTTCAAATTCAAGCGATTTTACCAACTCGTTGATTTTGATAGAGATAGAGGTAGGCTCTTCGTTGCCACCATAGATAATAGCAGGAACTAGATTCTGCTTACGTAGGCGGCGGCTCGCACCTTTACCTTGTTGTTCAGCAGAACGATCAACTGCGTTTAGCTCAAAATGGTTAATGCTCATGGATGTAATCCTATAAAAAGAATGATGAAGTGTCTGGTCATAAAAAAGTGGATTTGCGACCAATCCACTAATACGTGATGATAGCTAAGTATTATTAGTGATAGTTACTATCAAAAACTCTACGCTTAGCCATTTGCTTGTCATAACGATTTTTATGATAGTTATTATCATGGTCGTCGTTACTCACAGCATGATCAGCACTTTCGATAATGCCAACCTGATTGAATAAAACAAACGGGCGGCACAGGCGCGCATTATACGTGATTTTGTAGTAATAATAAAGACCTACGAAAAAGGGCTGTGTAAAATTATTAAGCAAAAAATAGCGCCAAGTAATGAAACTTGACGCTATTTTTATAACGAGCACTACTGCTTAAATGTTAGCCATCAAACATTGCACTAATAGATTCTTCGTTATTAATACGGCGTAGACTTTCAGCCAGCATTGGCGCGATGCTTACTTGGCGAATTTTGCTACATGCTTTTGCCGCATCAGACAATGGAATCGTATCAGTCACAACCAGCTCATCTAACGCAGATTCGCTGATGTTTTTCAATGCATTACCAGATAGAACAGGGTGAGTGATGTAAGCTAACACGCGACGTGCACCGTTTGCTTTCAATGCTTCAGCGGCTTTACATAATGTACCTGCAGTATCAACCATATCATCAACAATCACACAATCACGGTCACGAACGTCGCCGATGATGTGCATTACTTGTGATTCGTTGGCACGAGCACGGCGCTTATCAATAATTGCCATGTCGGTATCACCCAACTGCTTGGCCATGGCGCGTGCACGCACAACACCACCAACATCAGGTGAAACAACCATGATGTTGTCATAATCTTGTTTTTGTAGGTCGTTCAATAGCACAGGCGTGCCGTAGATGTTGTCTACAGGAATATCGAAGAAGCCTTGAATTTGATCTGAGTGCAAATCAACCGTCATTACACGGTCAATACTGACGATGTTTAGCATATCAGCGACGACTTTAGCAGAGATAGGTACACGAGCTGAGCGTGGACGACGATCTTGACGAGCATAACCAAAATAAGGCATGACAGCCGTGATGCGACCAGCACTAGAGCGACGCAAGGCGTCAGCCATCATCATGATTTCCATCAAGTTGTCATTGGTCGGTGCACAAGTAGGCTGCATGATAAACACGTCTTTACCGCGCACGTGCTCTTTGATTTCCACGGCAATTTCGCCATCAGAAAAACGCGTGATGTCAGCTTTACCAAGAGGTATGTGAAGATGATCGGCTACGGTTTTTGCTAATTCTGGGTGGGCATTGCCCGTAAAAATCGCCAAATAAGGCATGACAGAAGTCCTATTGATTGACTCAAGCAGAGACCGCTAAGCAGTGTCAAACTGCTCAAATTCAGAAAAGAGTGGTGAAAAGTTTTGATGAATACTATTACAGTAAAAAATGGCAGGGGTAGCTGGACTCGAACCAACGGATGTCAGGATCAAAACCTGATGCCTTACCAACTTGGCTATACCCCTGTAATGTCTAGGCTGTGTACGTCCGATTTCTAGCAGTAACTTTTAATAATTGTTACTTCTAGAATGGCGTTACGACCTTTCAGTTATCTACAAAACGGATGAACCGTTTGATATCTAACTTTTCCCTAGCGGCGTTCATTGCGAACTATACCGAAACTGGGATGGCGTTGTCAATGGTAATACCATAAGTGACGATTTATAATTCACTTATAATGTATACATATCAAACACTTCGAACTTAAAAATGGCAGGGGTAGCTGGACTCGAACCAACGGATGTCAGGATCAAAACCTGATGCCTTACCAACTTGGCTATACCCCTATTGAGGCGACCTATTATAAGTAAATTTTCAGATTTTGCAAGTCATTTGCGCCTTTTTATGGCTTTTATTCGTAATGAGTTGATGTTTAGGTGAGTTTGGTAGTTCTATGGTGAAAATGTTGACCGTAATTATTTAAAGGTAGTTGGGGTGTCGGTTGATTTTACTGTGCGACATGGGTAAGCCAACAGTAGTTTTAATTTATATCTATATATGAGGACTATAGCTATAATAAATTCTGTTAGAACTTATGTTTACAGATGATTTTATGGCTACAATATCAATTTTTATACTGGGTGTAGTTGCTTTTCTTTTATTTGCAGCAATGCTGTGGTATTTTTTTAAAACCATTGGTGTGATTTGGAGATATAACTCTTTACTCGCAGTTACGGCAGTATTATTCAGCCCTATTGTTCAGGTTGTTTTTTATTTTATGCCTAAAGATGAATTTGATAAACATGAAGTAGAGTTGTTTAAGAAATACTTTTTATCGATTGGATTAGTTTCCTTATTAGGAGTTTTCGCGGCTGTAGTTATACCAGATATCAGCTCTCAGAAAAATTTTAGTGTTTATGAGATAGAGAACTTGGATTTTGACGAGGTTGAAAGTTTAGCCAACCAAGGAAATTCATCGGCTCAAGCCCATCTTGGATCAATGTACGATATAGGTGAAGATGTACCTAAAGATTATAATAAGGCTGCTTATTGGTATGAAAAGGCAGCCGAACAGGAAGAAGCTATAGCTCAAATAGGTCTTGCGATGAAGTATTCTAGTGGTGAAGGTGTTCGTCAAGATAGTACAAAAGCAGCTGAGTTATTTGAGAAAGCAGCTGAACAAGGATTTAGCGATGCTCAACATAATATTGGTGTAATGTACAGTGAGGGCGTGGGTGTTCGTCAAAACTATAATACAGCATTTAAATGGCATGAAAAAGCTGCTAATCAAGGATTGGATGAGTCAATGCTTAGCCTTGCATGGATGTATTATAAAGGTGAGGGTGTTCGTCAAGATAATGCACAAGCAAAAGAGTGGTATGGAAAAGCTTGCGATAATGGAAACCAGATGGGCTGTGATAATTACAGATCAAAAAACTAACAAAAGATCCTATAAAAAATACTTACAGCTTGGGCGATGCGTACAGTCCTTACTCTAACCAAATGTATTAAAGCTTGACCAGCTATAAACTCCCAACCACGTATCCTGCACAAGGCGCACCTTCAACCCATTTTGCCAAAAGCGCTTTGTCAGTAGTCACGCTTGCATCCAAAGGCAAGAACACTGCGCTACCAGAGCCAGTCATTCGTGCTGTACCCATCGCTTGCTGCTCTAACCCTTCTAAATAACGTAAAGCCTCTTTAACAGCAGGTGCGAGACTCGTCACCACAGGCGTAAAAACATTGTGATAGGGCGTAATAAGAGTCTGCAAATAATCATTGGACTGGTTTTTAATGGTTTCAATCGATAGGGGAGCGATATTCCGCTGTAGTTTCGGATGCGCGAACAGCTTTGCGGTATTCACATGAGCATCAGGTGTCAACATTAAATATTGATGTTCTGGTAAATCAATGGCGGTCAGTTCCTCACCAATACCCATCGCAATCGCATCTTGCCCAAAGATAAATATGGGCACATCAGCGCCCACTTTTGCACCGATTTTTATAAGCTCGTCACGAGTAAAGCCAAGCTGCCAAATCTCATTTAATACCAATACGGTGGTGGCAGCATTAGAGGAGCCACCACCCAATCCTGCGCCCATTGGTAAATGTTTATCTAAAGTGATATTCACTGATGCTAACTGCTTAGGTAGCTTGTCTGACTGTATGACTGATGCTAGCAACGCGCGTGCCGCTTTAAAGATTAAATTGTCTTCTACGCTAGCAGTAATAGCCTCTGCGCCAGCCAATATCAGTAGCTGATGACAAAGCTTATTAGCATCTGATTTACCATCATCCATATAAATTACGGCATCATCGGTCACCGAAAAATGTAAATAATCGCCCCAATCAAGCAAGCGAAAGACCGTTTGCAAATTGTGATACCCATCAGCGCGCTTACCCGTAATATGCAAAAACAAATTAATCTTTGCAGGTGATAAGCGCATGATAGTAGAGGCAGACGATGCGGCGATATTTTTAATCATAATGTACAGTCATAAATTTTTCAGCCGTAAATGGCTAGCTTAGTAAGCAATGGTGGCTTTATGAATAATTGCTCTAAATAGTGAGTGATGGGTTAGTGATTGATTGTCATCACAACCTTGTTGCCTTGAGGTTGCACAGCGCTGATTTTACTCGGTAGCTTATCAGTGCCCTTATATGTGAAGCTAGCAGTCCATTCACCGTTAACTGAGCTGATTAAGCGCTTTTGGGCATCCATTTCTGGTGCACTATCTGAAGGTGCTGGGCGACCAGATATCCAGTAAGGCATTTGTGAAATTGGAGCTTGCCAACCAGTTGCTTTTTTCAATAAAGTCTCAGGATCGTTGGCTGTCAATGACCCTGTTTTTTCACTGACTAGCGTGGCGGTTTGACCATCATATTCGATATTGGTTTTGCCGATACCTAGCGCGCCAATCAGTTCGATAGCAAAGCGGTCGTCTTGTTGTCCCCACGCATAAAAGGCACTACCACCTTGGGCTTCTGCCGTATCATTAGCGGGTGTAGTAACACCAATCTTTCCAGTGATATTAAAGCTCTCAAGCTTTTGCGGTTGTTCTTGTATAGTCGTAGTAGGTTGGTTGGTAGCACTCGCTGTTTTTAGTGACTGGCAACCAGACGTTATCACGAGCGCTGCTGCCATGGCCGTGAATAGAGTGACTTTGTTAAGCTTATAAGAAGTGGTTACTGCTGACATGATGTTTCCCCAATAATGAACAAATTTACAAAGATATTAGCTTAAGTGTTATTTGTTACTCAGTTATGCGTGGCTGTTAGCTTCTTATAAGTGCCTTGTAATTAAGTGCTCTGTAATCGTAGAACTGCTTTGCTTACTATCAAGATATTTTATTGACCTTGTCTTTAATACAGCTGTATGCGGTCATTGATATTATGCTGTCCGAATGAAAAGCGTTTCTGCAAGTCTGTGAGTAGTGTCTCGACTCTTTCATTATTGCCTAAGCCTTGATACGCACGCAGCAGTAAAGCACCTGAACGTAGCGTAGGCAACACGTCATAAGGTGTCTGTAGGTAGTCGATCACTTGCTGGTAGTTTTTGTTAGCCAGCGCATTGCTTGCTAGGATATTGAGTGCTTGTAGATGTAGCTCATTATCGTAACGTGGGTCATCATAGTGAATTTTAATGATAGCTGTTGCAAGCGCGAGGCCTTGCTCAGAGCTGCGTTCGTTGGCCAGTAGTAGTTGTGCATAACTGAGCTTATAAGACAGATTGCTAGGATCTAAGGCCTGCAAATGGTTGAGCAGTGGCCGTTTTACGATATAGTCTTCTTTGTCATCGAGGAGCTGGGCACGTGCAAACAAGAGCATTTCACTATCCGGATAATTACGCGTAGCTTTCGTTAATAGACTCAGTGCTTCGTCAGGTTTGTTTTGCTGCCATAAGATATCGGCTTGCATCACAAACGTGTCAGGTGCAAATACTTCAAAGTCTTTGCGCAGCTTTTCTAAGACTGACATTGCCGCCTTGGTATTGTTATTGAGTAATTCAAATGCGACGACTTTTCTACGAGCTTCTAGCACCAAGTCTTCTTGCATAACGCCATTGAGATAGGTTTTGGCTTGTTCAAATTTCTGCTGGCGCTCGGCACTGATACCGAGGTAGTAATAAGCCTGATTAAGATAAGCGGGTGTCTTTGCCAGCATATTGAGTAACTGATCGGCATTATCATATTTTTCGATATCCAAGCTCACTAATGCTGCTAGCAAGGTAATCTCGGCATCATCATTAAAATGCTTATGTGCTTTTAGTAATAACTCCCACGCTTCTTGGCTTTGCTTTAAATCCAACAAATAGCGGATTTCATACAAGTACAGGTTCTTACTGTCTGGATTACGCAGTCGTGCTTGGCTGACATAATTGATCACTGTCTCAGCAGTAACGATTTTGCGCAATATATCAGCCTTTAGGGTAATAAAGGGCACATAGTCTGGTTGGCGTTCTAAAGCACGGTTGATATGGATAATGGCATTTTCAGGCTCATTAAACTGGTAAAGCAGGCCTGCTTTTAATACGGACAATGAAGCATTTTGCTCGCTATCTAGCGGCTGTAGCGCGGCAAGTAATTCGCGCTTATCTTCATCATCGTTTGGATAGATACCGATAAGGATTTCGCTTAGGTCTGCTCTAGGGTCGTAACGCAAGATACGATTCAATGTCTCGCCAGCTAGCAAGTAGTCGTGTGCTCGTAGCGCCAAATGCGCCACATAAAACCAAGCAGGCACGTGATCGGGGTTTTGGTCTTGCCATGTTTTGGCAAACTGTAATGAATCCTCGACCCGTTCGTTACGCAAAGATAAACTAAGCGCGCGCTCAAAGACTGCCGTTGCATCCTCTTTAAAAGATTGCTGCTTGTAGATAGTAATCGCGCGTCTTTTGTCATCACGATCCGCTGCAAATTCTGCATCTAGCAGCGCATATAAACTGGGCTCTTCGAGCTCAGATTGCCATAAGCTCGCTGGGGCTAGGCCGTCAATATTGGCAACCTTTCCTGTGGGCTGTATGCTTGTACGAATGGTTGTTGTAGTATGGCTCGTCGCGTGGTTATTTGATGCATCGTTGCTGTGTGAACTGTCATCTGCGATAGTTGCTGATACGTTGGGTTCGTTTGTCTGTAATGGGATATCAGAAGGGTTTGCGTATACAGAAGAAGATCCTAGGCACAGACAAACAGCCAACGATAATGTTAGCTTATAGTGTTGCCATAGACGTTCAATAATGTCATGCCATAAAGCATGAAGGTTAGATTGGGCGTCATGCGCAAGTTTTGATCGAAGTAATGACCCGAAAAAAATCATAGATAACCGTATTTGCCCATTATTTATCTATATTGATAAATAGGGCGTGTTTGATATTCGATCATGGCACTGATAGCAACTATTTTTTAGACAGTTCGACGTTAAAAATAGTAAGTTTAGCAATCAGCGGTGCCTATTTGTGAATATCAAACATGCCCTAAGCTATGTTTTAATTATTTTAAACTAAATGTTGGTAACGAGTACCTATAACAAACATTATAAGAGTAGATAGCTGGTATAAACAATAGTGACCGTGTTACTCAGATAGTGACATTAACCATTCTATAGTCAAGTCCATATAAATCCGCTACATCGTCATCCTCGCTAAGCATACTAATGTATAACTTGCACTCGGTTTCCTTGTATCGAAATTATATTGAACCGACTATATTAATAGCTATTCGGGAAAGCATAGTCCTCTAACCATTTATGCCGATAATTTATAATCAATATTGGTCGGAATATTATGAAAATATAACAAGTTAATGCAAAGTAAGCGAATGATTTGTGACAGTTTTTAAACGTTTGCTCAAATTCAAACATTGGATTTACCAATCGTATGAGCAGTTGATTTGTGACACGCGTGCCCAGATACAAGCAGCCAGTTACAAGCATATAGGTATCATCGGTAGGCGAGTGTTAATTAAAGCTAGCAATAATGATATAATAAGCGGTTTTCAGATTATTTCTTTTAACACTGTCGTCCCAAACTGTCTTTTAAAAATAATAAGATAGAGCGGTTGGCAGATGAGCATCATTTTTATGGTCTATCAATAATGAGATTAGTGGTCATTGGGGTCAATCACAAAACTGCACCAGTCGCTCTACGAGAGCGCTTGGCGCTAGTCGGTGACGATGTGAATGTCGCGCTCAAACAGTTGGAAGCGTTCACAGATGGCAGTGTGATTGTCTCTACCTGTAACCGGACTGAGATTTATGCCCTAGTGCCACAAAGCTTAGCATCGCAAATCTCAGTACCACACACCTCAGCATCGCCAGATTCACAGTTGTCAGAATCCCAAACGGCTGAGTCTACTGGGCAGGAAGTGGCTAGTAATGACTTTAGCAGCAGTAGTAAACTCTCCTCTGCCGCTATCAGTGCTCACATTGTCAAAATCAAAAGCTGGCTGGCCACATTCAAGCAGCTGTCACTTTCTGAGATTGACTCGTACCTCTATGTGCATCGTGATACGCATGCTTTGACCCATTGGCTCAGAGTCGCTGCAGGGCTAGACTCTATGATATTGGGCGAGCCGCAGATACTCGGTCAAATCAAGCGCTCGGTACACCTTTCACAAGAGCAAAAAGTGTTGAGTAATCAGCTTGGCTGGGTCGTTGATCAAGTGTTTGCGGCTGCCAAGCGTGTGCGTAATGAGACCAAAGTTGGTGCACAAGCGGTATCGCTCAGCTTTGCAGCGGCGAAATTAGTCACTCAAATATTTGATGATTTACCCAGTCGTACATTGTTGGTCGTAGCAGCAGGTGAGATGAACCGATTGGTCGCGACGCACATTGCTGGGCTTGGGGTCGGGCGGGTCATCATTTGTAATCGTAATCCTGAACGAGCAGAGGCATTAGCGGCTGAGCTGCGCAATCCCAATCGCCGTGTAGAAGTCAGAACGTTGCAAGAGCTGCCACAGGTGTTGGCAGAAGCTGATATTGTCAGTAGCTGTAGTGGTAGCATGGATTTATTGATTGATAAAACCATGACTTTGCAGGCGCTCAAGCGTCGGCGCTATCAGCCAATGCTGATGATTGACTTGGCTGTACCGCGCGATATTGACTCGACCATTAGCCGTATAGATGATATCTATCTGTATTCTGTCGATGATTTACAACACGTGATTGCTGGTAACATCGAACAGCGCAGGCAAGCAGCGGTAGATGCGGAGCTACTGGTCAGCCAACTGGTCGTTGAGATGGATCGTCGTTATCAAGTGCGCCAAGTCGGTAAAGACATTGAGCAGTATCGTGCACGTACTCAGGAGCAAGTAGACAAACTACTGCATGACTCTATCGCTCAGTTACAGCAAAGTGATGCCAGTCCTGAAGATATCCTCACTGAGCTGTCACGACGTCTGACCCAGAAACTCACACATGCACCATCGAAGCTGATGCGCAAGGCTGCCCGTGAAGGTGACAGTGAACTATTAGACTTTGTGGTAGCAGGCTTGCAAGAGTCACATCGCGGCCGTTAATAGTCGCCATTCATTGATCAAAAAACCGTAAATTCGCCAGTGCACGCATTGCGCGAACATATCGTTGTCAACCTGCATTATCAGTGCTAATATCGAGCTGTCATAAGCATATTAAGCGATGATAATCTGTCGGGATACGCTAGCCATTATTCTATAAACGCCTTAGCTCATTTATGCTGGCTCAGTATCTATTCATGTCACGCATCATCCGCGACCATTGTAATGAGTCTACCACTGCGTAGCATTTATATCAGTGCATATGTTTTGTACGATTTCGTCCCAAGTTAATAAAATCAATGCATGCAAGACACAATCATCAACGGCAATAGCACTAGGATAAAGCGCTATATCGTCAACCCTGCGTCGTACTCTCGATTATTACTCGATATTATATCCAAATGAATATTAGCTATAGTAGCCTCTAGCGACAGTGCTATTTCACTATAAAAGTATTACTGCTTTAACCTCACTTGAAGTATTAAACATACATCTACACTTGGTTGCCTTGTACTACTTTTAAATTGAAACAACTATAGTCTCTAGCAATAGTGCTATCTCACTATAAATAGTATTTGGCTAGGTTGGCATTTAGATTTTTGCACTTAGATTCTAGTATCCGGACTCTAATATCCGGACTCTAGTATCGGGATTTTAGTGTCTGGAGCTTGCTGTAGCCACAGCTTAAGAATTATTAAATCATCTAACAATAAACTAGGAGCGCCCCATGACTGCATTACGTCAAGATATTGATCCAAACGGCTTATTAGAATACTCAGTGGTCTATACTGACCGCGCCCTCAATCACATGTCGAAAGTCTTTCAACAAGTGATGAATGACCTATCTAGCGACCTAAAATCAGTCTATAACGCTGATGCAGTCGTGATTGTACCGGGTGCTGGTACCTATGGTATGGAAGCGGTGGCGCGTCAATTGGCAAACGATGAAGATTGCCTCATTATTCGTAATGGTTGGTTTAGCTATCGTTGGTCGCAAATCCTAGAAAAAGGCAAAATTGCCAAATCGACTACGGTCTTGACTGCTCATCGTGAAGAGGGCGATTCTCCAAAGCCATTTTCACCTGTCGATATCGATGAGGCAGTTGCAAAAATTAAAGCAGAAAAACCAGCAGTCGTATTTGCTCCGCATGTTGAAACCTCATCAGGAATCATTCTGTCAGCGGACTACATTAAAGCCTTGAGCGCTGCCGTGCATAGCGTTGGTGGTTTATTGGTTATTGACTGTATCGCATCAGGTTGTGTTTGGTTAGACATGAAAGATTTGGGAATTGATGTCCTTATCAGTGCGCCGCAAAAGGGTTGGAGCAGTACGCCGTGTGCTGGTCTGGTCATGCTCAGCGATGCTGCTATCCAAAAAGTAGACAGTACAGAATCTGACAGCTTTAGCTTGGATTTGAAGCAGTGGTTAAACATCATGCGTGCCTATGAGAATGGCGGTCACGCTTATCATGCGACTATGCCAACGGACAGCTTACGCCAGTTCCGCGATACCATTCTGGAGGCTAAAAAAATCGGCTTCGATACATTGTGTGATGCACAATGGGAGCTGGGCAACCGCATCCGTCAGGTCTTTGCTGATAAAGGTATCGAGAGCGTGGCAGCCAAAGGCTTTGAAGCACCAGGTGTCGTCGTGGCTTATACCGATCGTGATGACATGCATAAAGGCAGTGCCTTTGCAGAAGCGGGTATGCAAATCGCTTCTGGTGTCCCTCTGAAAGTTGGTGAGCCGGATAACTTTAAGACCTTCCGTTTGGGTCTATTTGGTCTAGATAAATTGACTGATGTTGATGGTGCAGTCACACGTTTTGAGTCAGCACTTGATGAAGTGTTGGCTAAATAGTATTTAGCACACGCCTTAGCTAAAAGAATACTGAGCCTGTTTGATATGGGGTCAGTATTTTTTTACCCTTTTATTATATTTTATAATATAATGTGTTTTTATAAATTAATACTTAAGCACGTATTTAATAAACTTAATTGGGTAGTCCGTTATGAGTATACAAATAGACTGGCAGGCCTTTACACCAATCTCCTTAGCGGGCGGCCTAATGCTAGGTGTGGCGACCATTATACTGCTACTTGGTGTTGGGCGTGTTGCGGGTATTAGTGGCATCTTTTCAAGCCTACTGAAGCCCACGCGTGTTGAGATGTGGCAGATATTGTTCATCGTGGGTCTAGTAGTCTCGCCAGTACTATACAGTTTTGGAAGACCGTTACCCGATATAGATATTAGTACTTCTCTACCATTGTTAATTGGTGCGGGATTATTGGTCGGTTTTGGGACGCGTTTGGGATCGGGCTGTACCAGTGGTCACGGCATCTGTGGCAATGCACGCTTGTCTCCACGCTCGATGGCAGCGACGGCGACCTTTATGCTCTTTGGTATTGTGACGGTGTATTTTGGTCGGCATGTTTTAGGTTTGATTTAAAGAATCGTGCCAATACGGCGTTGAGTACTATTTATAGCAGCTTGAATTAACATATTAGGTGTGAGAAAAAACATGCTAAAAAATATAATTGGATTGCTAGCAGGGTTACTATTTGGCTTTGGACTGCTGATATCTGGTATGACTGATCCTGTGAAAGTGCAAGGTTTTTTGGATATCTTTGGTGCATGGGATATTTCCCTCGCATTGGTCATGGGTGGTGGATTAATCGTGGCAATCGTTGGTGTGCAATTGGCCAAGCGTCAGCAGACGAGCTGGATTGGCACATTAATCGAGATGCCAAACAAAACCGTTATCAATAAAAAACTCCTTATCGGCGCGATGCTGTTCGGTATTGGTTGGGGTTTGGTGGGTATTTGTCCAGGGCCAGGAATCGTACTGCTCGGAACAGGACAATGGCAAGCGTATGTATTCATCCCTGCCATGATAGTTGGCATGCTGATTTATCAATGGTTAGAGCCAAAACTTAGTTAGAGCGCTCAAAAAAGGGTCAGCCTAATATGATTAAGCTGACCCTTTTTATAAAAGATATTTTACTTATAAGACATGTTTTACACTTTCAAAAGCCTATTTCGCACTGACCGTGACTTTTGGGGTTTCGTGTGCCAATGATTTGGCCGCTTGTCGCAGCTCAAATTTCTGAACTTTGCCCGTACTGGTCTTTGGTATTTCAGCAAAGATAATATATTTGGGTACTTTAAAACCCGCTAAATGCTGCTTGCAATGCGCCATCACGGTATCGTGCTGCAAGGTGCTATCAGCATGAATTTCGATAAAGGCAACAGGCACTTCGCCCCATTTTTCATGTGGTGCAGCGACCACGGCGCAGCTTTGAATCTCAGGCATTTTATATAGGATGTTTTCCACCTCGATACTAGAGATATTTTCACCACCTGAGATGATGATATCTTTAAGCCTGTCCATGATTTTAATATAACCATCAGGGTATTTGACGCCCAAATCACCCGTGCGAAACCAGCCATTGGCAAAGGCCGCTTCGGTGGCTTTACGACTTTTGAGATAGCCCTTCATCACCATATTACCGCGTAGTGCCAACTCGCCCATCTCTTCACCATCGGCCGCGACAGGTTCAGTCGTGCCTTGTTTAAACACCTCAAACCCAGTCATCAGGTGCGAAGTCACACCCTGTCGTGATTTCTTTTGCGCACGTACAGTGACATCCAGCTCATCCCATTCTGCTTGCTCGGCACAGAGCGTCACTGGTCCATATACTTCAGTGAGACCATAGACATGAGAGATGTGGAATCCCATGGCTTCCATTGCGGCTAGCATGGTTTCAGATGGTGGCGCACCAGCGACCCAACCATTTACTTCGTGGGTAATCGCCTCTTTATATTCAGACTTACCACCTGCAATCATATTGTGTACCACAGGAGCTGAGCAATAATGGCTGACTTTGTACTTAGCAATTAGTTGTAAAATCAAATCCGCATCAATATTACGTAAGCAGACGTTGATACCGGCACGCTCAGCGATGGTCCATGGAAAGCACCAACCGTTACAGTGAAATAACGGCAGCGTCCAGAGATACATAGGATGCTTCGGTAGGTCCCAATCTAGGATATTGGACACAGCATTGAGCGTGGCACCGCGATGGTGGTAGACCACACCTTTGGGTTTGCCTGTGGTGCCAGAGGTATAATTCAGTGCAATCGCATCCCATTCGTCTGATGGTTTTTCCCAGTTATCCAAACTGTCTGAACTGGCAACCAATTCCTCATAGCTCATTTGTCCAAATCTATCGACTTTGAGAGCCGCATCTGTTGCATGAATAACAATTAGGTTGGGAAAGGTTTCATCGATAATCTCGGCATATTCAGCAAACTCACTGTCCAAAACCAGAACTTTGGCTTCTGAATGTTGTAGACAAAAGGTGAGGGCGTTGATATCGAGTCGGGTATTCAATGTACAGAGTACACCACCTGACATCGGCACACCAAAGGCACATTCAATCATCGCTGGCGTGTTCGGCATCATCACTGCCACGGTATCGTTTTTATCAATGCCCAGTTTGCGTAGCCCATCGGCTAACTGCCTGCAACGATTATAGGTTTGTTGCCACGTTTGGGTGAAGTTATTATATTTTAGGTCGTCATAAATGATGGCAGTCTTGTCAGGGTAAACCTGCGCACTGCGAATGATAAAATCAATGGGGGTAAGCGGTTGATGGTTGGCTGCATTTTTGCCAAGACCAGTATGGAAGTCTGTCATTGTGATAATCCTTTATCATATATTTGAGATTTTCTGAGGTAATACCTTAGTCGATCGACTTTATCAGGGCATGTCATCAATTGGAAGTATTTGTATTTTTACCCTTATAATCTAATCGATTAATCCAGTCGATGCTACGTCTTAATACCTAATTATTATAGACATTCGTCATTGATAATTGGACTGGTTTTGTCGTGTTTGTTTAACCGCATACTAGGAAGTCAGCTATTAAGCAGAGCCATTTGGTATGGTAATGAATAAACGTCCACTCATCAGTCGTTTGTCTGCGTAGCTGATGATAATAGCGGTGTGGTACGATACCAGTAACGTTAAACCCCGCAAGCTATTCATAAGGAAAATGATATGACCGCCAGCCGCACTGCCGCGCCGATTGAAACTGCCACTACCAATGAACATTACCCGCATTTATTTGAGCCACTTGATTTGGGTTTTACTACGCTCAAAAACCGTCTGGTGATGGGCTCTATGCATACGGGTCTTGAAGATCGTTTTTATAATTACGGTAAGCTGGCGGCGTATTTTGCAGAGCGAGCCAAAGGCGGCGTGGCAATGATGATCACTGGTGGTATCTCGCCCAATCGTGAAGGTTGGTTGTTGCCTGCTGGCGGAACGATGAATACCAAAGCTGACGTCATCAACCACCAGCGCGTTACTCGTGCTGTGCATAAACATGACAGCAAAATCATCATGCAGATATTGCACAGTGGTCGCTATGGCTATCACCCTTTTGCCGTATCCTCTAGCCCAATCAAATCCCCAATCTCACCATTCAAACCACGCAAGATGAGCATCAAAAATATCGAGAAAACGGTAAAAGACTATGCTCGTTCAGCCAAACTTGCCAAGCAAGCAGGCTATGACGGTGTCGAAATCATGGGCTCTGAAGGTTATCTACTCAATCAGTTTTTATCGAGCCATGTGAATAAGCGTAAAGACATTTATGGTGGTGATATTCACGCTCGTATGAAATTCGCTGTTGATGTGGTTAGAGCCGTTCGCGAGGCGACTGGTGAAGACTTCATTATTCTATTCCGCTTATCTGTTATCGATTTGGTCAAAGACGGTAACGCCATGGATGAAGTCATTACCGTGGCAAAAGCGCTAGAAGAAGCGGGCGTAACCATCATGAATACGGGCATTGGCTGGCATGAAGCGCGTGTTCCGACGATCGTGACCAGTGTGCCACGTGCAGCCTTTGTGGATTTCACCGCTGAAATCAAAAAGCACATTAGTATCCCAATGATGGCGGCCAACCGTATCAACATGCCAGAAACAGCAGAAGAAATCGTCGCGACTGGTCAAGCAGATATGATTCAGATGGCACGTCCATTCTTGGCTGATGCGCACTGGGTCAATAAAGCCAAAAACGGCCAGACAGACCGTATCAATACTTGTATCGCCTGTAACCAAGCGTGTCTCGACCATACCTTTGAAAACAAACGCTCGACTTGTTTGGTCAATCCACAAGCATGCTACGAGACTGAACTGGTCTATAAGAAAGCGAAAAAGCCTAAAAAAGTCGCTGTCATCGGTGGCGGTGTCGCTGGTATGTCAGCCGCTCATGTGGCTGCCCTACGTGGTCATGATGTCACCTTGTTTGAAGCCAAAGACGTGTTGGGCGGTCAGTTTAACTACGCCAAAGTCATCCCTGGTAAAGAAGAATTCTTTGAGACCGTTCGCTACTATATCAATGAGCTTGAGCACTTGGGTGTCAACGTAAAACTGAACACCAAGGTCGATAAAGACATGCTTGAAAAAGCCAAGTTCCATCATGTCATCGTCGCCACTGGCGTCGTACCTAGAAGCCTAGAAGGTAAGCTCGAAGGTGCTGATTTACCGCAAGTGATCAGCTATGCTGAACTGCTCTCTGGTGAAAAAGCTGTGGGCAACACAGTGGCAGTCATCGGTGCGGGCGGTATTGGCTTCGATGTCAGTGAATACTTGACCGCTAATCATGGTCAGTCGCTTGATGAGATCGGCCCTGATGGACTAAAAGATCCAAGCTATCGTCCTGAGCCGCAGTCAATCAGCGAATGGCGCGAGGAGTGGGGCGTGACCAACGATACCGACTATCAAAGTGAAGGTGGCCTGGTCAGACCGCACACAATCAAACCAATTCGCCAAGTCTACCTCATGCAGCGTAGCAAAGGTCGTCTGGGCAGTGGTCTAAACAAAACCTCAGGCTGGGTACATCGTGCGCATATCAAATCTCACGGCGTCATCCAAGTCGCTGGCGTGCAGTATGACAAAATCACTAATGAAGGTATTTGGGTCACTAACAGTCAAGGTCAAAGCCAGCTATTACGTGTCGATAGCGTTGTGGTCTGTGCTGGTCAAGAGTCAGTCGTTGAGCTAATGCCAAACGTTGGTGATGCACCAGACGCGCAATATCACTTAATCGGTGGCGCAAAACTGGCCGCTGAATTGGATGCCAAACGTGCGATTCGTGATGGGGCTGAGGTTGCGGCAGGGATTTAATAGTCAAACATAAAGTATTTATGGGGCGGCAGGAATATTATTTCCTGCCGTTTTTTGGTTTTTCGCTGAAATGCTCGTCGTAATTATATTCTATTCAAAACTTTCTATGTTGTAACCAAATGCTAGAAGGTATTGCAGTTCCATTTTTTCAAAATTTTGAATAGCAGAGTTATTATGTTTTAAGAGTTGATCAAAGAAATTATTTCTACATACTTTATATTTTTGCTTATATGATCTTTCACGGCATCTAAAATTACTTTCAAATTTTATGTTCTCAATAAAATCAAGAATAAAAGCTTTGAATATTGCACTATTTGAAAAAACATCTGAATCCATTGAACTTATTTTAAATTTAAATTCTATTAGGTAATTGTCATATGTGTCTGTCATTGAACTACCGATGACCTCAAAACTAGTAATTTGCATATAATGTAAATTATCAATTTTTATAAGGCTCTTTACACCTACAAGTCTACCCTCGCCTCCAGTATTATTTACTTCTATGGAAACGATGATCTCCGTCAATGTGTAAGAATTTTTTTCGAAAGGCAATAATTCTATAGATTGTTGCAAAAGATCAATTTCGTTTGAAATTTGATTTTCTATGTGTAGGACATTAACCACGAAAGTATGTATTTGGAAAAGGTTGAAAATTGGTATTTTTGCTTTTGCCTCTAATAAGTACAAATTAAACTGTTCTTCACTAATTTTGAGTTGAGATTTTAGTGCTTCTGATTGCTCTTTGAGCGCTTTTTCAGAACCTTGCTGAGCTTTGATAGATTCTTTTAGCTCAAATCGCTGTAGTCTAAGCTCCTTACTTTGTATAAGGTAAGCTTCTATAAACCCATAGAAAGCTAATATAGAAAATATGCCTGACAAAAATGCACCGATATCGCCAAGGGATAGTGAGCGTACTGTATTATCAGGAGAAAAATTTAGCCAAGCAGAAAAAATGATTCCACAAATTACAAGCCATCCTATAGCAATAAATTTAGCTCTTTTTGGTATTTTTATTTTTAATTCCCCATCTATTAAATCTCTATCATTCAACATTATTATTTGCCTTAAGATATTTTTCTCATAATTAAAAATATTAAGAATAAAATTATTGGCTCAAACAAGCTCCAAAAACTATCTCCCAAAACTCATTATCTATGCGATGCTAAATCTTATCAATGATTCTCAATCGTACGCACTAATCACGCTATTAAAAAGGATTTTATAATGGTAGTGTTAAAAAAATATTTAAGTGAATGGTGCTACCTATTTATGCATCTTCAGCAATGTTTATTTTTTAATGAGAAAAACTAATCGACCTCACGCTTTAACACAGTACCGTCAAAATACCCTCGCATACCACAATGCAGTCTTCTATATTGATCATCCATATCTCTTAATAATAATTGAGTCTTGCCTTTATAAAGTGCTGGATAAAAACGCAGCTCAGCCGTTTTATCTGGCTGATCATCGTTGACGACCCAGTGATTTTCTGACCATATGGCTTTACTCTCTCCCAAATCGCAGGTATGAGCATTGGTAAAAATCAAAACGCCATCGATAATAGAAAGATAAGGTTTATTAGCGACACTATGAATCGATACCGTATTTTTTGCCTCTCCCGTATCTTCCCAGCGCTGAGTACCTGAATTATATATTGAGATTTGAGAGGTTTGAGAAAACTTACCAAAGGCACTTTTACTCGGTAAATCAGAAGGACTTAACTCATCTGAAAAATTCCAAGCCACACCGTAATTGCTTTGCTCTTCGATATACTCTTTATACTCACGGATAAGACATTCTTCACTTTTACAGGTATTACGCTGAAACGTAAGCCATGTGCGTTGATTAGCAATGAACCTATCTTTAAAAGCTTTGCTGTCTTCATAGTCAGGAGCAGCGCCAAGATTGATTTTATATTTCTTCGCCATTGCGTCATCAAGCTTAGAAAGCTCAGGACTGTCACAGACGGTTTTTTCTACCCAAGTAGCAGCCTTGTTGCAATCAAAACTTGCTGAATTGGCATAAGTGGAGAGTAGGCAAGTGCCTAAAATGCTTACTGTGGCTAAGGCGAGTTTTTTCATAGGGTTCTCATTGCTAGAGGATGTTTTTATAAATGGCTTAATATCTAATCTAGAGACTTCCTAACAGCTTTCTTATTAATAAACATAAGTGTATCATTATGGATATTTAATATCTTAAAGCAGACATTTATGAGAAAAAACGAATTTCTATTCGGTGATGTGACATTCAAATGGGGTGATAAGTTATCTGATATAGAAGCTCAGCTTCCTGAAAAAGAGATAGTAAATCGCTCTTATGAAGAAAGCTATATGCCTAAAATAGTAACTATAAGACTAGCTAAGTTTTGGTCTCTCAACATTGCTCACTGTCATTTTAGTGCAGCAGATAATGACCGATTGATTGATTCAATATGGATCAATATCCCAGCACAACTATTTAATAGGCAACAAGTTATTAAAAAACTTATAGCGTATTTAGGACCGGGGTCAAACTATTCCTCTGATAGCCATTACTATAGCGATAATGTAGTAGAGCATTGTGAATGGGAGTTTGATAACTGTGTCATTGGCGTTAGCATGTATGGCGGTGTACGAGAGGAAGATAACGAAAAAATTATTGGCTCTCTGTCTATATCGTTAAGTGATATAGATCTTTTAGATTTATTGTACTCAAAGCCCATACGTGAGTTGGAGTCTGAAATGGCTGATCAGGTTGATATTAGTACTATTGAGTCTTTTCAGACAAAGCAAGCACAAAGTATGCCTCGGTCAAGAGAAAGAGAGGAGTTCCCAAACCATCCTGCTGCTTTCGTCATCCGAGCATTCGATGGATTGTACAAAGATGCACTGTTTCAAACACCATTAGCGGTCCAATCAGTCATCACGCAGTCTGAAGTTTGTACGTGGCAATCTACGATAGGTGACTATTATTTATCGAACTACTGGCAAACGGTACAATTGAAGAGTGACATGTCATCTAAGTGGACCAATCTATTACCTACTAAGTCTGCTGGCGTCTGCTATGTTTCGATAGGAGGTCTGCTGATCGTTGATGAAGATAGTAGACCCGAGACCAAGATATTTGTGAAACATATCGAAAAAATAATTAAGTCTAAGATGGAGTATCACGAAGCATATGACTGTTAGGTTACCTAAGATAGTGTTTCGTTAATTACTATCTATTCACTCAAGCTATCTTCAATGTCACCTAATGTGAGACCAGTTTCTTGGGTACTATATATAGTAATACCAGTATCGTCGATTTTATCATTCATGACCAATCTACCAATGCGATTGCTAGCTTCTTGATTGCCTTGATCGGCAGCCTTTTTATACCATTCAAAAGCTGTGTCATAGTCTTGAGTTACACCGTTGCCGTTTTGGTAGAGACCACCAATAGCAAGTTGTGCCAAATCTAGATTTTGCTCAGCAGCTTTGGTATACCACTTCAAAGATTCATCATAGTCCTGTGACACACTGTAGCCGTTCTCGTAGAGGCCACCGATATTAAATTGCGCTAAAGCTATATTTTGCTCGGCGGCTTTTTGATACCATTTCAAAGCTTCATCATAGTCCTGAGTCACGCCTTTACCAAAATAATAAAGCGTGCCAATATTATTTTGAGCATCAAAAGATCCATTACCAGCGGCTAAGAGATACCACTCCATGGCTTTTTCATGGTTTTGGTTAACACCAATTCCATTGTCGTACATAATACCGAGACCATATTGAGCGTTGGCATCTTCTTGGTTTGCAGCTTCTTGAAACAGTTTCAGTGTTTTTTGGTAGTTTTGTTCAACAGCAATACCATCATAATACATAACGCCTAAATAGTGTTTAGCAGGGGCATAGCCTTGATCAGCGGCTTTTTGAAACAGTTCAAAAGCTTTGGCATCATCTTCAGGGACCGAGTCACCTTCGTAGTAGGCTAGTCCGAGTTTATATATTTCAGCAGGGGTGTTTTTATTGGAGAGTAGCTCTGTATTTGAAGACTCCGCTGAACAAGCAGAAGTTATCAAACTATTAGATAGCACTGTCGCTAGTAGTAAAGACTGAATTAAAGGTATGATTCTTTTTTGATACATCGAAACTCCGGTAGGAAATACTATCTAATTGGCTGATTCGGGCTCACTTGCTCATACGTTTTACCCTCTGGTACGGGTATACAATCGACTTCTTTTTGCGATTCAGTAGGCTTGCAAAAATTTAAAGTTGAATAGTAAGTTCTATAATCTCTTTCTTGACCAAGTGGTACTGGCATAAGATAAATTTGACCCATATTCACGTAACTTTTCTCAGTATATGGCTTAGGTATAGAAGCCAATCCTCCATTTGCATACGACTTGATCTCATAGCCCGGCTTACTTATTGAAAAGCTTGTGTGTCCTATAGACATAACTTCTCTATGATTTGGGTATTTCACTGTATATTCATAAGTAACTGGTGGTACAGTGAAGCGCCCTTGTGCACCTGTAAAGGCAAAAGCATTTCCACCTATTACTGTCTTTACATTTGCAATCGGTTGATTGGTTTTCTTATCAATCACCTGACCTGTAATTTGCGGCGTAGCATAGATCACCTTTTTTTGACAGCCAGTTAAACTGGCTAATGAGAGTACGAATACAGTTAAATAAAGCGTTCTATTTTGCATTCAAAGCCTTTTTATTTTGACACTAATCACTAAAGCCAACTACTTTATTTATTCAATAGGTCGATTCGGACTCACTTGCTCATACGTTTTACCTTCTGGTACGGGTATACAATCAATTTCTTTTTGAGACTCGGTAGGTTTGCAGTATCTCATCATCTCAGTATATTGATATACCCTATCATAGACATGCTCACCTTCTGCTAGTGGCGTGAGGTATACACTACCCATATTTATTGACACTGGTGTATTAATATCCAAAGCTGGCGTAGGTAAAGCCATACCATCGACATTAACTAATCGGCGTTGATATCCCTCACTTTCAATCATGATGTCAGCGTATTCATAAATGAATTGCAGCTGTTCTTTATTCCGCCTTTTATTCATATCATCTGAGACGACCATAGGTGGCAAGGCAAACTTGCCTGTGCTGTCAGAAGTCGTTTGATGTTCATCCGTTAAGTAAATACTTACATCAGTAACAGGTTGCTGAGTGACACTATCTAGTAATTGGCCTGAAAGTGCTGGGGTGACGTAGTAATCAGTAGGCTCTGGTATCAAGCAAGCGCTTAATGGGATAGTTAGTACACTGGTAAAGACAAATAGTTTATAAGGCTTCATTTGTAACTCCATCTGGTAGTGGCATACAATTGACGTCTTTTTGAGAGTCATTAGGCTGACAAAATGTCATGTCATCAATGTACTCATCTTCAATATCGTTCATGTCCACACCCTCTGGTAGCGGCTCTAAAAACACCTTGCCCAAATGAATATGATACGGAACTTCTGAGGTATATTTAACTTCTAGTTTCTTGATACCAGATTTGTTGTAACTTATACCTTTATAGCCTTCTTTGCCTATAGAGAAGCTTCCGCTAGATGCTTCATTTAATGAACGCACGTCATAATCCGATGTAGTATATGAAAACTTGAAGGCAGGTAATTTAAAATGTCCATTGATATCAGTTTGAGTTTGATGAATACTATTTTCATAGATTGAGACATTACTCAAAGGTTGGTTGGTTATGTTATCCAAGACTTGCCCCGTAATGATTGGGGATGCATAGCCATGGATGTCCTGCCCTGCTGAGCAGCTTAAAAGACACAAAGAAACAAATGTACCGATAATTAAACCGCTCGACTTGCTAAATATACTCATAAACGTGCTGCCTTCTTATAGGGTAGTGGCATGCAATTGACGTTTTTTTGAGATTGATCAACCAATACATGGTGCCAAAATAGATACGTCAGCTGACTCAGTCTCAAAGTCAAGTTTCTCGTTTAGACATTCTATTTTTTTGACTAACTGTTGCTCTTCTTCCTTGCTTAAGCTCTGCTCTTCTCTGTAATCTGTTTTAGGATAACGATTAAAACCTAGCGCCACACCATAGGTGGATAGAACAATATTTCTAACAGAGCTTCGCTTCCTCTGGGTAACACGCCCTTGTTCATTTAAGCAAAGTTCGCGGTCGCAAATAGTGTCGAAGTTATTCACAATATGAAGTATCTGTGCATCCCCTGCTTTCACTAATAGCTTAGGCGAGGGGTAGTGAATAGATCCTGCGCTATATCTATACCAAGCTCCACCATAGTTTCCTTCGGCAAGCTTAATGTCCCCGTATTTTTCAAGATTGAGTAAAGATTGGTAGTTTCTTGCTTTTTCATCAGCACTTATGGGTTCCTCCCATTTATCAATCACATGACGTAGAACAGCTTCAATATCTCTATGTTCGTCGACTATTTGGTCTTTTTCTTTTATTGTTTGCTTATTACTTATTTTTGAGCTGTTAAGGTTTTCAGTAGAAGCAGTATTGGTCTTATCATGATTAGGATCATTACTAGACATGCAAGATGTAAGTAGAAGTAAGGTCAACAGAGTGAAAGCTTTTTTTTGCATCAGGTTATACCTTTCTAATTATTAGCTTGCCTACGTATCGCCTATCAGTCTGCCGATGGAAGGATAGTTGTCACTCAGGTGTATAAGGATAGTTAAACTCTTTTTGAAAACTTATAAAATGGTCTTCCTTATCGTCTAAACCTCCAATTGAAACTATTAATAATTGCCTATCTAACTTAGAATAAGTAATTTGTTCTAAATTAGGATTATTAGAGTTTAAACATATTTTTTGCCCATCTCTCAAACTGAAATAATTTTTATTCTTGGGTTTAATCTGTATTTTGACATGATCACTTATTTCAGCATTCGGATCCAATATAGCAAGCTCTTCCATTTTAATATAATTAAAAATTATAGGATTTTCCATAACGACGGCAGAACTGAATATTGGCATAAAACATAAATCACCTTTGCTATTTTTCGATATATCAATACTTCCTTCGATAGGAGGGCTATGCGTAGGATAGTCTTGGAAACATCCAAGAAGACTAGTTGTTGATAGCACGAATATTATTTTAAGTATATTGAATATATGAGATTTATTTATATGTATTTTTTTGTTTTCTTGAGTGAACAAATACATTATAAAATATCCTATTTATTATTAATGAAGTTAATATTTTTTTATTACTTTTTGATTATTTCATCTACAACTATTATATAGTGAGTTAAATATGCTTCACTACGATTAGTAGCTCTTATGGAATTTCTAAGTTCAATATGTAGTCCATTTTTCAGTGCCCAATAATCCGCAACAATAGATGCTTGCTGTTCAATTCCATAATCTAGTAAGGTTTTTGTTTGGTCAAGTTCATACTTATACGCGCCATGCCCTAACCCTAATTTTTGACTTGGATATTCTATAAATATCTGTTCACTTACGGCTCGTAAAACTACCATTTGCCCATTTTGATGCTGCCAAACATGAGTCATTTCGTGTATAAAAAAATGCTTACTAGTATCTGAAGCTAAAGAAAAATCTTTTTTATGCACCTTAGGAGCAAAATATATACTACCATTAGGTGCTATTGCCATAGTGTCCTTTTGTTTAGACCATAATTTTCTGTTATAAATACGAACGGTTTTAAAATCTATGTTGTTACCAAACATTTCTTTAATAAGACTTTCTTCACCAGAAGTTAGCTTTCTTCCAGCATCCACTTCAATACACTTATGATCACTGTTATTTTTTTCAGTAAGATGACGATTACCACAATCAATTTCTTTTCTTGACATATTACTCTTCCTCATCAAATAGTATCTTAATACTCACTTCCGCTGGATAATCTGCTCCAATGGCTTCAGTGAACCCTTCTTCATCAGTCGTACCTTCAACCGATTTACCGTCATAATCTAAACGGTAGTTGATATAGGCTAGTGGAAATTGACTATGTTGATCCAGTAATTGAAATCTATCATCATAAATATCTTCATCTATGTTGTTAAGCAAGCTTTTTGAGTCCGACTTTGCAGACTGCAATGGTTCAATATTGCCCACATCAAAACCCGACTCCGAAAAAGCTTGTTGACTAGCAATCAGTTTTGAGCCGCAGCTGGTCATATCACCTGCACGGGCAACAGGCGCACCATCTACTATATAGGACGGATCACCAGTGATAATTGTCACGACCTTTTTGCACTTCTTACAGACGACTTTGTCCCCTTTGCGAGCGACAGGAATACCATTATGAGTGGTTTGCGGTGAGCCAGTGATTACCGTACCGCCATGCGTCGTCTTTGCGCCGACAGTGATATAGGCTGCCATAGTGCTACCTCTTTGTAATTTGTAAAATCTGATACATTATGTTTGATTTGTCATGGATAGTTCATTATGACGGGTCTTTTATCACTAGCCACTATACTTGATTGACTAAACAATATTCAACTTAAATTCATTATCAGTTATGATGACCGCGTATGTTTTCTTTACCTACTATCACTTCTGACATAGCGAAACTGACGCATGAATTCTGCTCAAAGATCCGTTACATTCTCTACCATTATAAATATCTTAAAAAAGCGGCCTATTGCTATATTTTTTGCAGTTATATTCGCCTTTTTTGCCTTACTAATGGCGACTATTTTTACCCTAGTATTTTCTTTGACTGGCAATGATATGCCAAAAGTAGACTATGAGTTAATTGATGCCCAAGGTATAGAAACCACTGCCGAGATTAGCAATATCGAAACCGATTATACGGTCACAGTAAATGGCCTGCATCCAACAGTGATTTCATATCAATATATAGAAGATGGTCAAGCAATTGAGTCTGAATATAAAGTGCTCGAAGAGGTCAAGATAGAGGCGTTGGCGGCCGGTGACGATATAACGATTAAATCTCTCAATGGTCAGTCGGCTATCAAAAACATCAAGCCTTATCACTTCCCTACGACTTTGTTTTTCCTTGCTCCTATACCTTTTTTGCTATTCGGATTGCCATTTTTACTCTATATAATAGTAAGGACTAGCAAAGAGCTTAAGCTCTATAAATATGGGCAAGTAAAATCAGCAAGGATTGTATCTATCATGCCAAAATACACGATCCCCTTTGTCAGTATTGGGCAAGGCGTCAAGGTGCATTATGAGTATGAGACTGGAGATGGCAATAAGATTGTCGGCGAGTCGGTGACCAGTGATTTCTCAATCATCAGTGATAAAAGAACAGGCGATACTATTCTGATATTTGTCGAGCCTGACAACGAATATAAGTCATGTGTCGTGCCTAAGCTCGATGCGCTTAAAAATAATTGGCATATTAATTTTGAATAGTATAAAGGCAGGCAAGGAGAAGGGAAGGGCGGTTTTTCTAACCTTCCATCTCGCTAGTCAACCACTCAGATACGTCATTCACTTGCGCTGCCAATTCAGGTTGCGCTGTGCCTAGTTCATCGAGCTTAGTTTTTACGTCACTGCGGTTATATTTACTATCAGTCAGAATCTCTTTTAACAGATCAATCAACTCAACATTTAGCGCATCAGAGAAGATAACGACTTCACGAATCACCGCTTGCTTTACATCAAGGTGCAAATCGATAATGCCCCAATCAAAGCGTGTCTCAATATGATGGGTAAACTCAGGTGTCTTGCCAAAGCGCCAATCCCAATCTGCCATTTGCTGATAGTACTTATTCAAACTAGGCTGCTTAGATAGACTGGCTTCATCTAACGCTTCTACTGGCGCAGTGTCGCCATAATCTTTGTCGCGATAGTATTCACAAAACGCCTCGATAATCGCATCAGACAGCGTGTCATGATTGATGTCTTTATTAAACTCAACCAAGTTAGCCACACGAGCACGCACGGATTTGATGCCTTTGGCTTTTAGCTTGAGTGGGTGCGGATTGAGGTAGTCACCCAGCTTTTGCATATTGGCATTCACTAATAATGTCCCATGATGAAAGCTGCGATCTGCTGCATGTTTAAAGGCACTGCCTGAGATTTTCTTATCACCCACTTGCATGTCATTACGACCAGATAAGTCAGCATTTATGCCTAATTTTTTCAGCGCATTGATGATAATGGTAAAGTTCGCTGCTTGGTCGTAGTCATCTTTGGGTGATAAAAAAGTAAAGTTGGTATTGCCCAAATCATGAAACACCGCACCGCCGCCACTTTGACGCCGTGCCAAAAACACATCGTCAGCTTCCATTTTATCAATTTTGCATTCCACCCATGGATTCTGCGAGCGTCCGATGACCACGGTCTCAGAATTACGCCATAGAAACAGCGTGTGCGAGTCGGGATTGAGGGTATTAAATATCCAGTCCTCGGTCGCGAGGTTAAACCAAGGGTTGGTCACGGCAGATTTTAAGATGCGTAGTTTCATTGTTTATCCTTTTGAGTAGAAGGTTATTTATTAGGTTTTATGAGTTGGCTTTTATATATAGGTATAACCATTCTTACCGATGCGAGGGATGAGTTCAATAGGTTAGTGGCGGTGTTACATAATGTTTAAAGATTTGAATGCTGAGAAGGGACGATATATTTTTATTCTAGTTCAAGTAAGTAGTTTGAATGCTTCTTGAAACGTGGTCATATGCGAGACCTAATACTTATGAAGGTGAATTTGTAACCCCGTTTATTCATTGCTCTCATATCAGGCTGAAGTAGCTCCTTAGGTTACGTATTTATATTTTCAATTGAACTTGTAACAGAAGTTTAATTTGGTATAAATTTTGCATTAGTGTAACTTACAGATTTATATCAATGTAGAGAATGATTTAAACCTTCATCAATAGTATTACTTGAGTTCAAGCGAAAATATTTAGAGCTATTAAACTATTTTGATGTATTTTCAATTAATAAAAAGGAATAAAATGCAAACTCAAACGCTAGATAGCTTATTTCAGAATAAAATATTTCGTATACCTGATTATCAAAGAGGGTATGCTTGGAGTGAGCATCAAATAAAAGATTTTTGGGAAGATATCCTACAGCTTCATAAAGAGCGTATGCACTATACAGGAGTTATTACTCTAGAACCTCTAGAGAAAAAAGAATGTGAAAAGTGGGTAGAAGATATTTGGTTAGTTAAGAATAGAGGTTTTAAACCTTACTATGTCGTAGATGGCCAACAAAGATTGACTACAGCGTTAATATTGATACAGACGATTCTACAATCAGTACCTAAAGAGTCTAGCTTAAATTTTTCTTCAATTTCAAATATCGAAGAAAAATTTATTATTACTCAACACAAAACTGAAAATGAGCTATTTCAAAGTTATATATTTGGATATGAAAAAGATAACCCAAGTGATGAGTATTTAAGAACTAAAATATTTAATAGATATTCCACTTCTAACAATCATGAATTAACTCTTTATACTAAAAATTTATATAGAGCTAAAAAGTTTTTTTTAGGTGAGCTGGCTAAGCTAGATCATAGTGATATTGAGAATATTTTCACTAAGTTAACTCAGAAAATGAAGTACAGCATTTATGAAATTGAAGATGATATAGATATTAATGTTGCATTCGAAACAATGAATAATAGAGGGAAGCCATTAACTACTTTAGAAAAACTTAAAAATAGACTTATCTACCTAACAACTTTATTCTCTAATCAGAATGATAATGGTAGTTTGCGTGAAGATATAAATAATGTATGGAAGACTATTTATGAGTATTTAGGAAAAAATCAAGATCGTCCTTTAAATGAAGATCAGTTTTTACGTAACCATTGGATAATGTATTACAATTACTCACGTAACAAAAAGAATGCATATATAGATTTTTTATTAGATGATGCATTTACTTCAAGAAGAATTTTGAAAGATAAAGAAAATCCTTTGAAAAGAGAAGAGATAGTTGAATATATCTATAACCTTCAAGAGTCAATAAAGTATTGGTTCTATATTCATAATCCAACAATGCCATCAAAAACTGTTAAGGTAACGAGCGAGCAATCTAAAATTCTAGAAAGACTCAATAATATAGGATTTAAAGCTTTTAAGCCTTTAATACTATCAGCTTATACATCTAATCAAGAAGCTAATAAGATTGCTAACCTTCTTACTGAAATAGAGCGCTACAATTTTTGTGCATTTTCTCTGAGTAGACGTCGTGCTAATACGGGTGATACAGAGTTTTACAGAAATGCCAGTGAGCTTCTTTCAGAAAATAAAAGCATTGACTCGGTTATTAGTAATGTCAGAAATTGGTCTAATGATTACTTTAGTAAAGAAAAATTTCTATCTTATATTCAAGATAAATACGACCTTCACCATAAAGAAGGATTCTATCGCTGGGACGATATCAGATATTTTTTATATGAATATGAACAATATCTCAAAGATAAAAGTAAAACTAATGATAAGAAATTATCTTGGGATGATCTTAATACGCGTAAGGCAGATTACATAAGTGTAGAACATATTTACCCTCAGACTGATACTGAACCTTACTGGCAAGAACGGTTTAGTTTTTTCAACTTTCATCAGAGAAACTGTCTAACTCATTCTTTAGGTAATCTATTAGCTTTATCGCGTCAAAAAAACTCTTCTTTGCAAAATATAGGTTTTGATGAGAAAAGCAAAAGAAATAGCAGTTTTAATAACTCAGTAGAATATTCAAATGGATCATTTTCGGAAATAAATGTATCTAAATATAGCGAGTGGACTTCTAACGAAATATTGGATAGAGGTATGAATATGTTAAGGTTTATGGAGGAACGATGGTCTATAGAATTAGGTGATGATAACTTCAAAAGGAAATTACTTCATTTAGAGTTTTTGCATGAATAGGTGGATATATATTAATGGGTTTATTAAGAGTTTTTTATCTCAAGTAAAATAAGATAAGAAACTCTTATCAAAGTTATTCTCTATCTAACTAATATTTATAAGCTACAAGGAACCGCACAAAATATCCTTTTCGTATAGTCGATATACTGTATTCCTCAAGACCAATGCTAAATATCTTATAAACGGCACAAGTGGTCAGCCTGTGCTCAATTAATTTCATAGCACTACTTGACCTTGTTAAGAAGTTGTCTTAGAATTTGTTTCAATGTACTAGAACGTAAATACAACAATTCTATAATTAAGAACTCATCAATAAGTGACTAAACATAACAAGGTCTAAAAATGACAACAGAAATTACAGCAGCTGGTTACGGATTACATCAATCAATCCTGCCCAACGATGATGGCTTATATGGGGAGTTCGGTGGCAAAATTGGCCATCCTGAGCTGGCTAAAGCCATGGCGGAAATCGAAACAGGCTTTCGTAAGATTATTAAAGATGATGGTTTTATCGCTGAGATGAAGCGCCTGCGTGAGACGTATGTGGGTCGTCCAAGTCCTATATATCATGCGCAGCGTTTAAGCGAACATTGCGGCGGCGCGCAAATTTACTTTAAGCGTGAAGACCTAAACCATACGGGCGCGCATAAAATTAATCACTGCTTGGGTGAGGTATTATTAGCCAAGAAATTAGGCAAAACCAAAGTCATTGCTGAAACTGGTGCGGGGCAACACGGTGTGGCACTAGCAACAGCGGCTGCGCTGATGGGTTTGGAGTGCGAGATTCATATGGGTGTCGTCGATATTGAAAAGGAGCATCCCAATGTCAGCCGCATGAGAATTTTAGGAGCCAATATCGTTCCTGTATCACGCGGGGCAGGGACATTAAAGGAAGCAGTGGATAGCGCTTTTGAGACGTATCTGAATGAGCTTGATACCAGTATGTTTGCCATTGGCTCAGCATTAGGGCCTGCACCCTATCCAGAAATGGTGAGCTATTTTCAGTCTGTTGTCGGGCATGAGGCACGTGCGCAATTCATAGCAACGACAGGTCAGTTGCCCAATAAAGTGGTTGCTTGTATTGGTGGTGGTTCCAATGCTATCGGTATGTTCAGCGGATTTTTTGATGATGCAGGTGTGGAAAAAATAGGCGTAGAACCAGCAGGAGAGGGTTTAGATACGCCCAATCATGCAGCGACCATGTCGTTAGGGGTCAAAGGTGAGATTCATGGTTTTAAATGCTATGTACTGCTTGATGAGAAAGGTGAGCCAGCCCCCGTGCATTCGATTGCGTCTGGTTTGGACTATCCTGGCGTTGGCCCGCAGCATTCACATTTACGAGATTTAAAATTGGCAACTTATGAGTCAGCCACAGATGCAGAGTGTCTAGAGGCGTTTATGGCATTGTCTCGGCTTGAAGGTATTATTCCAGCTTTGGAGTCTGCACATGCCACTGCCTATGCGATGAAAATTGCTAAGACTATGTCAGCGGATGAGACCATTTTGGTTAATTTATCAGGGCGCGGTGATAAAGATATTGATTTCATTTTAGATAAAGTAAATTTATAAACAAAAGTGAGTGATGAGTATAGAAAAATAATCCCTTTTAAGCGATTAAAAAGTTATCATCGTGGTATTTTTTTACGATATAACTTTTTACGACTGAGACCTTTTATAACGGTACATTTATCATAAATGACCATTTCTTATAAATAGAGAACAGCCGTCCCATGTTTGATAGGATTGTTCCATGACTAACCGCGACCTCATTATTTTCATCACACTGTCCTTTATGTGGTCGCTGTCTTTTATATTTTATCGCGTGGGTGTGCCAGAGTTTGGCTCTTTGACCTTTGCCAGTTTACGGGTCATATTTGCTGGGTTGGTCATGCTGATCTTTGTATTAATTAGCAAGAAAAACAGAGAAGGCATCCGCGAAAATTGGAAAGTGTTAGCGCTTGTTGGATTATTCTCCGCTGCCGTGCCATTTATGCTGTTTTCTTTTTCTGCACGTTCGGTAAATGCGGGTGTCTTGGCAGTGCTCAATGCTTCTGTACCGATGCTGAGTGGATTTATCGCCAGTACGTTCTTTAAAGATAGGCTGTCAAAAAAGCAAATTTTGGGCCTCATTATTGGTGTTATCGGTGTGGTAATTTTGATGAGTGAGAGTTTGTTTGGTGGGCAGAATGCGACGTCGGGTTCGAGTCTGTTACCGATGGGTTATGGGTTATTGGCCTGTGTTGGTTATGCGCTAGGGGCGAACATTACTAGGAATTACTTGAATGATGTCTCTCCAGTGGCGATTACCGCAGGGTCACTCATTATTGCCAGTGTGATTATGCTGCCGGTTGCAATATATGAGTTCCCTTATGGCAAGAGTATCAGTGCCCAGGCTTGGGTTTCTGTTATCTGTATTGGTGTGTTTTCTACCGCCATTGCGCTGATTTTTATGAATCAATTAATCAAAAGTATCGGCCCTATGAGAGCGACGAGTATTACGCTAGTGATTCCAATTTTTGCGATTATTTTGGGCTATTTATTACTGGGTGAGGCGTTGGATACACCTGCCATTATCGGTTCGGTGGTGATATTGTTTGGGACGTATTTGTCTTTAGAGTTGTCTGTTACTAGGATGATAAAGTCGTAAGTTACTCATGAAATAATGTATGTGTTTTGGCTTCATTGAGCATTATCATCTACACAAATAATGCCATTCAAACAATTTCTATTTTGAGTGACGGTCCATGGCGATGATAGGTCTAATGCTTTATGCAATTGATAGGGTGTGATATTTCGCTCGTCTATTTCACGACCGTTTTCATCTTTGTCAGGTATAGGGTATCGCTTAAGACGTTCGGTATCCGACTGATCCATAAATATTAAAAAGTTTTGCACATTTTTAGCCAGTTTACTATTAGAGCGTTGAGTCAGCTGCACCATCAGTTGTTCATTGTCTGAGTCATAGAATTCGCGCATTTCCTCATCTGTCCATTGGGTATTCTCTGACCCAAAAAACAGTAGATAACGATACATATTGAATAACACGTTAGCATCGTTATAAAAGATACTCTGTGGATAATGGTGCATGAAATCTTCCCAGAAGACGGTACGCTCTACCAACTCCTCAAACGAAAAAGCTATCGCTGCATCAAACCAAAATATTCCTTGGTTGTCCTGAGCCATTCGCTGGACGAAGGCCGCTTGATCCTCTGGTAGATAGGGAGTGAAGATATCTGCCATGGCCGTTAAGTCGTGATGAAACTCATAATTCCCTTCACCCAAATATCGCACACTGACGTCAGATCTACTCATGATTAAACTAACCAAATATCGAACATGAGGGTTCACTGCTTTTAATTGTGTCACCGAAACCTTTTTACCTTGTTCAACACTACTCATCAAGTCATAAAATGCGCTGTCGTCTATAACGCTATCAACATTCAGAAAACGGGTATACATCTCCTGATACTCTGCTAGCCATTGCAATATTTCAGCGTTATTGGCCACTGGTAAGCAAGCGGTTAACTGGTGCTGAACCGCATGAATGTCTTCGATTTCATTTTTATTATTGATAGCATTTATCGTGTCATTAAGCTTGCTACAAATGAGCTGCTCTTTTAATGTATCTTCCGATAATTTTACCAAGGCTTTAGTGAGTTCTTTCGGCGTCTTTGCTTCTGCGAGAGGCTTTGTGCTTTGAGGGGTCGTTGATTGTGCTTCTGATGCGGTCGCTTTATCAGAAGAAGGTTGGCAAGCGGTAAGAACAAACGCTAAGCTTGAACCTATGATGAGTGGTAGTCTTTTGTTTTGGATAAGTGATAACAACTTCATTTTTTATTTCTATAACCGTAGCAGGAAAGAGTGAGTAGGACAGCCCCAACAGTCTAACAGACCCTAATAAAACAGCCAGCTTGTATTTTATTTTAGGGCAAGCTCACAGTCTTCTAAACTCTCATAAACGTTTTTGTATACCTCTCTGTCGCTATAAATATCAATATTTGGGTTCTGGTGCCAATCAATGCTGAGGTTACATTCAAACTGCGAATACGCTTTTAGATTTGAAGGTTTGCAGCTTGACGCTTGCTCGATAGATTCAGTGTCGAGTTCCCAAACTTGCAAGTCGCCTTCAAGCTGCATCGCTCCCTGCATAGCAGAAGGGCAGGCATAAGCGAAATCTGATGAGACGTCTAGGCTATCAAGGTCTATCTGGTCAGTGCAAGAAATACCATTTAGGCAATCTCTATCATGCCGCACATCCCAAGGAGAGGGTATTTGTAATACTTGGTGTAATTGATAACGCACTTTGGACCAATCATGTATTTCATAACCATCTTCATCTGTGCTAGGTACAGGATATTTAGTCTGTCGTTCGCTATCGGGTAACGCCAAGAATCCAAGAAAGAGCTGAGCATTTTTGGCTAACATACTGTTGGGACGTCTGGCTAAATCAAGCATTATTTTTTTATAATTAGGTTCCATAAACCGATGGATAGCGTCATCTGTCCATTGTGTATTGTCTGCGCCATAGAAAAGCACATAGCGATATAAGTTCAATAAAATCTTGGCATCTTTCACAGCATAGCCATTTGGGTATTGCTGTATATAATCTTCCCAAAATGTAGCACGTTCGACCAATTCCTGAAAGGTGGTAGTCACTGATGCATCCATCCAAAAACTCTCTTGATTGTCCTTTGCCATACGTTGGATAAATGCTGCTTGGTCATTCCGTAGATAAGGCGCAAATATGTTTACCATCGCTAGCATATCATGATCAAACGAAAACCAACCTTCCCCTAAGTCACGAAATCTCACATCGGCACCACTTTGTATTAGCCCAATTAAGTATTGTGCACGTGGGCTCAATGTCCTTAACTGCTCTGATGTTGCGTTTTCTTCATAATATAAGTCATAAACAACGCTGTTAAAATTTTCATAGGCGCTTTCAAGATTTTCAGCGTCTGTATCAATATCATCTACTAAAAACCGTTTATACATTGACTCATAACTGCTCAATAATTCCATTACTTCAGCATTACTGGCCGTCGGTAAGCAAGCATCGAGTTGCTTTTGAATGGCGTAAATATCTTCAATCTTGCTAGTACCATCCACTGTTTGCATTGCCTGATTGAGCTGTACACAGGTTTTCGCATCTACACCTAAGCTCTTTTTACTAGGCTCAGGATTTTCTAAAGCCATTGGTATTCTTGATTCTTCAACAGCTTGTGCTTGGGGTAACGGGGTATTCGAGGTTGGCTGGCATGCAGTGACAGTAACAGTGATAACGAGCAGCAGGCTTGAACCTATGATGAATGACACTTGATTTTTTTGCACAGACTGTATCCTCTTAACATGCTATAGACTATGAATATGCATAGTTTAAAATAAGTTCTAATAGACGAATAATAAAACTATTGTTTGCTTATGGTGATCTTACCCTTTAATAGGCTGTCGAGATAGTAGGTATCATTCTTTATTAAATAAATATAAAGCAGTGTTTCTGTTTGTAAAGTTTACTTGAATAATAATGGACACTCCCTATAAAGATAACGGTCGTTCAATATGCGTCTTTGCTTAGCAAATTGGCAACGATATATTCTATTGACCCAGTACTATTGATTCAATGGCTCGCAATTTTTCACAGTTCTAAGCCAGTTATTTGTGAGGGCTTTAATGAATAGTTGAGAACTCTAATGAATAGTCGAGCACTTTAATTAATAGTAATGAACCTCATAATAAAGTACACCAACTTATAACGACAAACATAATAAGGCATAACATGGCACACGATAATTTATTTGAATCTGTAAAAATGGGCACGCAAACGCTAAAAAACCGCATCATTATGGCACCGTTAACACGCCTGCGTTCAGTAGAGCCTGGTGATGTACCGACTGTACTTGCTAGCGAGTATTATTCACAGCGTGCTAGCTCAGGGCTTGTGATCACTGAAGCAACGCAGGTTTCTTTTCAAGCGAAAGGCTATGCAGGTGCACCTGGCGTTCATACCCAAGAGCAAATCACCGCATGGAAAGCCATCGTTGATAATGTCCATGCCAAAGGTGGCAAGATTGTGGTACAGCTATGGCATACCGGTCTGGTCTCGCATGAGAGCGTACAGCCGGATGGCAAAGCACCAATCTCTGCCTCTGATGTCCATGTCGGTATACGCACCTCGTTGCGTGATAGCAATAACCAAGCTATCCGCGTTGAAGCAACGACACCACGCCCAGCCACACTTGATGAAATCAAGCAAGTCATCGCTGACTTTGCACAAGCGACCAAAAATGCTAAAGAAGCGGGCTTTGATGGGGTTGAGATTCATGGTGCTCATGGTTATCTATTGCATCAGTTCTGGGTTGAGCAAACCAACCAACGTGAAGATGAATACGGTGGTAGCCGTGAGAACCGTGCACGTCTAACATTAGATGTTATCGACGCCTGTGTGGCTGCTTGGGATGCTGATCACGTTAGTATCCGTATCTCACCGCTTGGAACATTTAACAATGTAGAAGCTGGCTATAATGAAGATGAGAATATCTGGATGATTGAGCAGATTAACAAGCGTGGCTTGATGTATCTACATCTGTCAGAGCCTGATTGGGCTGGTGGTACTCCTTATAGTGATGGATTCCGTCAACGTGTCCGTGCTGCTTTTGATAACTTGATTATCGCTGCTGGTGGTTATACTGCCGAAAAAGCAGAGAAAAATGTGAAAGCAGGTTATATCGATGCCGTCGCTTTTGGTCGCGATTATATTGCCAACCCTGATTTGGCCGAGCGTATTCGTGAAGGTGCTGCGCTAAATGAGCAGCATCCTGATAGCTTTTATGGTGGCGGTGCTGAAGGTTACACCGACTATCCGTTTTTAAACCAAGCGTAATATATAGTCGGTGAAATACTAAACGGCTACGGCGTTACCCTCCTTAGATGTACTACTTGTACAATCTGCAGTCGGCTGCCTTGTATCCACTTTAGAGTTCTTTGACTATAGATAGTTCTATATAACTGACAATCGAAAGCCACCAGACGATTATCGTTTGGTGGCTTTTTTTGTGCATTGCGATATGTATATTTCAACTACTTGAGTTACTTAATAAAATTACCCGTCTGATAATCTCGAAACGTTTGGCGCAGCTCTTCTTGCGTGTTCATGACAAAAGGTCCATAACCTGCCACTGGCTCACCAATAGGCTCACCGCTGAATAACAAAAGTTTGATAGGATTTAGTGTCGGTTCTTCAGTGGTGGTAATAGAGCAGTGTAGCTCAATGATGTCAGTATCAGGTGCGTGCTCATCTTGAATATCAGCACGATGTTGCGTGGGTGCCTCAAACTGAATCAGATTGCCTGCACTCACAGGCGTATCATTGACCAGTAGTTCGCCTTCTTGTACTAGCAGTAAGGTATTGTGCGTGTTGGGTATTTGCAGTGTCGTTGAACCAGAGGCATACAGCTCGATATTCCAGACATTAATGGGCGTAAAGGTACTGGCTGAACCTGTTACTCCTTGCCATTCGCCAGCGATGATAGCGGCTTTGCCAATAGTGGCTTGATTGCTACCGTCACTGTCGTCGCTGTTATCTATCAAGTCAACGAGAGGTATCTCCGCCCGTTTGATGCTTTGGTATTTTGGATGGGTTAGTTTGTCTGCGCTCGGTAGATTGACCCACATTTGCACCATACTAAAGACGCCACCACGCTGCCCAAACGCTGCTGAATGGAACTCCTCATGCATGATGCCGCGTCCTGCCGTCATCCATTGCACATCACCTTCTAGAATATCACCGCATCCACCAGTCGAGTCTGCATGGCTGATTTCGCCCGAATAAGCGATGGTGACCGTCTCAAAACCTTTGTGTGGATGCTTACCGATGCCATGCGGTTCCGTTTGGTAATTGGGGTTTGGCTCAAAGGTGGTCGGTTCGCCATAATCGAATAACAGAAATGGATCAGTATGCTCATAGTTAAAGTCGGGGTTTTCTTCGAGATGGTTAATGAAGGTTTTTACATAAAAGCCATCACCGACCCAATGCGGTGCCTTTTTACTATGAACGTTCTCAATCGGACGCATGTATCCCCCCATAAGATGAGATGTATAGTCAATCCTCTATAAATTGGATGCGGTGTCAGTCTCGCTGAGTCTACTACTTGTAGCACTTTCGCTCGGCTTCCTTGTATTCAAATTATATTGAACCAACTATATTATTCTAATTTTTATTGTTGCTTTTCAAGCGTGAACACTAAGTTGCTTCACTTTTGTCGTACTTCTTATTCTAGCAGTTATCAAACCTTTATTGAGCTAAAAAATCAACTTAAGTAGTATAAAAAATTAAACGTAGATAGTTATAGCGTGTTCAGCGTGCTCTAAAAACACGCCCTAATACCTGATCAAAATCATTGGGCACGACTGACTTTTAAATAGATTAATGGCTAAAAAGATTGGTTGTTAGACAATCTCGCCACTGACAAAACCGCTTGCCCACGCCCACTGGAAATTATAACCACCCAGCCAGCCTGTGACATCAAGCACCTCACCGATAAAGTACAGACCCTCTTGCAAATTACTCTGCATGGTTTTTGAGGATACTTCGTCAGTTTTGACACCGCCGCGCGTGACTTCAGCGGTACGATAGCCCTCGGTACCAGACGGTTTAAGTTGCCAACCATTTAGACTCGCACCAAGCTCTGCCAAACGCTCGTCTTTAATATTAGCAAGCTCGGTATCTTTTATATCTTCCCACAGGTGAGTCTGCAGCGCAGTCAGGAGCTTTTTGGGTAAGGCATTGTCAGTATAGTCAGCGAGCACCGTACGAATCAGCTGCTTGGAGTGTGATTTTTTATGAGTCAATAAGAGCGCTGTCGTATCTGTCTCAGGTAGCAGATTAATGCTGATGGTTTCACCCGTATGCCAATAGTTGGATAGCTGCAGCATAGAAGGACCGGACAGTCCACGATGGGTGAACAGCAGCGGTAATTTAAAGGAAATACGCTCATTACTGGCAATGACTGGCAAGCTAATGCCTGACAATGCTCGAATCAGTTCACCTGTTTTATCAGTGAACGTAAAAGGTACGAGACTGGCATCAGTCGGTATGAGTGTATGCCCAAACTGCTGAGCCAGCTCGTAACCCAAGCCGCTAGCACCCATCGTTGGGATGGATAATCCGCCCGTGGCGACCACTAACGACTCGCAGCAGTAGCCTGTTTGTGCCAGCTTGGTTTGATTTGCTGCTTCTTTTCTCTCTTGCTTTTCTTTTTTGCTCAGCTGCTTGGTCGTTAGTAATTGAAAACGAGCACTTTTATCATTTTCGACAGTTTGAACGCTTTCAATTTGAGCATTCAATTTTACTTGCACGCCTGCTGCTGCACACTCATCAAGGAGCATGCTCAAGATATCTTGTGCAGAATCATCGCAAAACAGCTGACCGTGCTCACGCTCATGGTAAGGAATTTTATGCGCTTCAACCATAGCGATAAACTCCCAACTGGGATAACGGCTGAGGGCTGATTTGCAGAAATGCTGATTGGCACCAAGGAAATGCTCAGGCTCGACGAAGTAATTGGTAAAGTTGCAGCGGCCACCGCCTGACATGAGGATTTTTTTGCCTGCTTTATTGGCATGATCCAATACCAGTACGCGGCGACCACGGCGACCCGCAGTGAGCGCACAGTATAACCCTGACGCGCCAGCACCGATAATAATGACATCGTAGTGGGCGTATTGCGATGTATTGCGTTGATTGCTCATTGTGGTCTCATAAAATGATAGAGCCTGTCCACTATAAAACCGCTACAGGTATCAACCTCGCTCACTATCCAACCGTATCGTGGGCACTCAGTTTGTTGTATCGATAATAGGGTGAATTGACTATAGATATAAAATAGTAAAAATAAAGCCGATTGCTTATATTTAATAAAGTCGTGCTTGAAAAGAGTCAGTCGCTCTTAGCGTTCGCTTTAGAGTAGCTATTGTCCATATTTTATTTAAGGTTACAAGGATTAAATAGCTTATTGCCCTGTCTATAAATTTTATCATGCGTGACCAATTATACAGCTGTACAGTGATATTGTTATGAATGGCAGTTGATGCCTTGCAACCATCCGGCTTATTTGTCAAACTAACCTTACGTGTCACGCATTATGGAAGATGGCTCTTATTACCTGTACAGACGGTCGTTATTGACGATTGGTACAGGTCATAATAATTAAAAAGGATGACTATTATGACTCAGAAATCATTTCCCCTTGCAGCCGAGTTCATCGCTGCTGCCAATACGACAGCCGAACAATACCGCACCGACTACCAGCAGTCTATCGAATCCCCTGAGTCTCATGATGCCTTTTGGGCGAAGCGTGCCGAGCTGATTGATTGGATAAAAAAACCTACCAAAATCAGCGACGTTAATTATGATTTAAAGGATTTTCGAATCAAGTGGTTCGAAGATGGCGAGCTGAATATTTCTGTCAATTGCCTAGACCGACACCTACAAAACAACCCTTACAAACCAGCGATTATTTGGGAAGGCGATCATCCTTCCTTACATAAGATTATCTCCTTTAAAGAGCTGCACGAATCGGTCTGCCGTTTGGGCAACGCAATGCGTAAGCTTGGGGTCAAAAAAGGCGATCGCGTCACTTTATACATGCCGATGATACCGGAAGCGATGGTAGCGATGCTGGCATGTACGCGTATCGGTGCCGTGCACTCAGTGGTGTTCGGTGGTTTTTCTGCTGAGAGCTTGGGCAACCGTTTGATAGACAGTCGCTCGAAACTGGTTATCACTGCTGATGAAGGTTTACGTGGTAATAAACGTACACCGCTCAAGGCGAATGTCGATCGTGCACTCGATATCGATGGCACTGACAGCGTGACCAACGTCATCGTCGTCCACCGTACTGGCAACTCTGTACCGATGAGTGGTCGCCGCGACCTTTGGTATCATAGTTTAGTAGACGGTGAATCGCAGTATTGCGAGCCTGAAGTGATGAATGCCGAAGACCCGCTGTTTTTACTCTACACATCTGGCTCGACTGGTAAGCCTAAAGGCGTGTTGCATACGACTGGCGGCTATATCACTTATGCGCTCTCTACGTTTCGAGATGTTTTCGATATTAAAGATGACGATGTCTACTGGTGTACAGCTGATGTGGGCTGGATTACAGGTCATACTTACTCAACTTATGCACCGCTCGCCAATGGGACGACGACAGTGATGTTCGAGGGTGTACCAGAATATCCAACATGGGCACGCATCGGACATATTATTGATAAGCACAATGTGACGGTCTTATATACCGCGCCGACTGCGATTCGAGCGATGATGAAGGAGGGAGCCGCCTTTGTCCGTGAGTCTAATCGTTCTAGCCTGCGCTTGCTCGGAACCGTAGGGGAGCCAATCAATCCCGAAGCATGGGATTGGTACTACCATATCGTCGGTGACAGTAAGTGTCCAATCGTCGATACGTGGTGGCAGACGGAGACAGGCGGTATTCTAATGGCTCCGATACCAGGCGCAGTTGCACTTAAGCCCGGTGCAGCGATGAATCCTCTATACGGTATAAAACCCGAAATCGTCGATAGAGATGACACTATATTAGAAGGCTCTGCCGAAGGTAACTTACTAATTAATAGTAGCTGGCCGGGACAAATGCGGACGATTTATAATGACCATGAGCGCTTTTTAGAGACTTATTTTAGCGATTATCCAGGCTATTATTTCACTGGTGATGGGGCACAGCGCGACGAGGACGGACATTACTGGATTACGGGGCGTGTCGATGATGTGCTCAATGTGGCAGGACATCGTCTGGGTACAGCCGAGATTGAAAGTGCCGTGGTCGCACATCCTGCCACGGCTGAGGCTGCTATCGTCGGTATGCCACATGAGATTCGAGGGACGGGTATTTGCGCCTTTATCATTCTAAAGTCAGGCGAAAAAGAGACAGCGTCACTGAAGGCTGAGCTGAATCGACACGTGCGCTCTGAGATTGGCCCCATTGCCAATTTGGATACGATTCATATCGTCAATGTACTACCAAAAACGCGCTCAGGTAAAATCATGCGCCGTATCTTGCGTAATCTAGCGGCAGGACAGTATGTTGGTTTGGGCGACTTATCCACCCTTGCAGACAGTTCTGTGATTAATCAATTGGTTGAGGTAGTCAAAGCTGAGCGTGGAGAATAGTCACAGCTATATCCTCGTTAGGCAATCAAAGAAAAGCCATGTTATAGAAATAGCATGGCTTTTTTACGTAGACGATATTGATATGAGTAGGTTTTAAAGGTTCAATGCTATTTAAAAGTTGAATACTATTTAAAATTGTATCGACTAAAACAAACCGTTATTTTTATAAATACTATTTTCTGACCACATATTCTATAAGGCTTATTGTCATTATGACTCATCATCCTTTAAACTGTACTGATACTACTTCACCTAAAATCGCTATCATCGGCGGTGGTCTGACAGGACTATTTACCGCCACATTATTAGAGCGTGCTTTTAGCCAAGGTAATGATAAAACACCAGTCCCTAATATTACGATTTTTGAAAAGTCTCGCAGTGTTGGACGTTTAGCCACTCGTTATCGTACCGACAGTCAAACGGGTAAAAACTGGCAATGGGCATTTGGCGCACAGTTTTTTACGGCTAAAACAGCCAGTTTTCGGCAGTTCATTGCGCCTTGGCTAGAGACAGGTTTACTGCAACCATGGTGTGCACAAGTGGTTAACCTAACGCCCGCAAACGATAGTATTGAGTCATCTGATATCCAAAGCAAAGAGCAATGGAATACCACGCAAGCACGCTATATCAGTACGCCCAAAATGACCAGCTGGGGACGAAAGTTAGCTGATGAATTGCAGCACACCACTATGAAATTTAAAACCCGCGTTGCACCGTTGGCTCAATATGACAGCTCTATAGCAGAAAAGGTTGATAAAAAAACGGAGCTATTTGACGATGCTGGCGCAAGCTTAGGTCACTTTGACTGGGTGGTTTGTACGGCCCCTAATGGTCAGGTGGTAGATTTAATGACAGATAGTGGGTTTAGTCAGAAAAACAAAATCACCGAGCCACAGATGCAGGCTTGTTATACGCTGATGTTGGGGTGGAATGATATTGCCACATTACCGAAAGCGCTAAGTAAAGATGTTCAACCAGAATGGGATGTCGCTTATCTGAGTGATTCTATTCTCGATAGGATATTTATCGAGCATCAAAAGCCTGCTCATGATGATCTGCTACCTAGTATTACCATTCATGCCAACAATCATTGGTCAGAGCAGCATGTCGATGATGATATTGAGACCGTCCAATCACAATTGCTACAAGCTGCACAGCAAGCATTGAGTTGGAATGAGGAAAGCGCACCTAGCCAAATAGACAGTCATCGCTGGCGTTATGCTGCAACGGTGGTTAATAACAAAAGCGACAAAGATGCGTCAGGCATTTTATTCGATGAGAGGCATCAGTGGATTGTCAGTGGTGACTGGTGTGGCCAGGGCAATATCGAAAGCTGCTATCAAATGGCACAACAGACAGTCGAGGCTATCTATAATATTCATAAAGTTGTCTGATGGGAGATGAGTCGTTCATTATCCCGTAGGGTCTGATCAATGATGAAATGTATCTGAAATGTTAACAAACTAATTCAAACCGATTCTACAAAAGTAGAAGAGTAATCAATGATGTGTAAAGTCGAGAGAGATTGATTTACATATAAATAATCAATATTTGTGTATTAAATATCGACTTTAAGTTACAAATAACACTATTAAAATCTCTAATAAACCGATATATTTGCTTTTCGTAATATATTAAATAGTATGAAGCTAGAGGTGGATAAAGTGCTGATAGGAAGTGATTTAACTCGCGTGATGCTCGAAAATGGTTGTCAGGAGATATGGTGTGCGGTAGATGATAATAGCGATGAAGATGCTATGAGAGATCAAATCGAGAATGATTTTACAGCGAGAATCGTATCTTATGATGATGAGAAATTCTACTGTACCGCAGGTATAGCATGGTTATGTGCTGTTCCAATCAAAGTGTTGCCAATGACTTTGAGTGATGTGAAGTTCGAAATGTCATAATTTATATTGTATTAGCTCAACAGGTTTACAATCTGTATCAAAAACCCACCGCTGAGTGGGTTTTTTAATTTAAAGCAGGAAATGCTTTCATAGGATTTTAACAACCAAAATGCTCAGGTGGGTATAAAAGGGCATTGTAGTAGCATAAATGGTGAAATATTTATTGATGAATAAATGTAGACAAAAAAGAGCCCACAAAGGAGGAACTGTGGGCTGAGGAAACTGAGCGTGTAGTAATAACTATGATGACTACAAGGGCAGTGATTGGGCGTTGTTGTTATTATAAGTAACTCTACTATCAGTCTCTAAAATTAGAGTGGTAGTGGTTAATTCAATAGGTAGATGTAGTTACTTACCTATTTAAGTGTACAAGTGTTTTATTGGAATAGCTATCATAGCGTAAACAGCCACGGTTTGGCTGTTTTGGTTACATGATATTACGTTTAAAAAGACATTTAGAGGAGGTATTTGATAGAACATATACGTTAGTATAATGTCGAATAAACATGAATGATTTTGTGATTTTATGCGCATTACTAATAAATAATGTTAATACTTCATAGTTATATGATGATTACGGATGGATTTTAATATAATTGGTAACTTAGTAGCTAAAGAGATGGCATGACGACTTGCCCGAAAAATGCTAAGCTATCCGCCATTATTATGTCTATATGAAACTGGGTTTGCCATGACTGAGAATACGCATTTGCATACGCAGGAGCCATCAAGTACGCAAAATACTAAGAGTATTTTTAACTTGCCCAACAACTTGACTATTGCGCGAATATTAATGATTCCGCTATTTGTCGCCATTGCTTATTGGCCACCTTCTATGGGAATCGGCATGCCAGCCATCTCAGATAATGTGATTGCGCGGGTAGGCATGAGTGAGTTCAGCGATAGCTTGGTACGGCATTTATTATTGACGGGCGTTTTTATTATCGCTGCGATTACCGATTGGCTAGATGGCTACTTTGCGCGTAAGCTCAATGTGATGTCAGCCTTTGGGCGATTTTTGGATCCCGTCGCTGATAAGCTGATGGTCGCGGTAGCGCTTATCATCTTAGTACAGTGGCACCCTAATATCATAATGGCGATAGCAGCGATTGTCATTATCTCGCGTGAGATTGCGGTATCCGCACTGCGTGAATGGATGGCAGAGCTAGGCAAGAGTACCAGCGTGGCAGTATCTTATGTCGGCAAGTTAAAAACGACGTTTCAGATGGTGGCAATTACGGTGCTTCTTCTAAACTGGGAGTCGCTTGAAACCATTGGCTATGTGTTGATGGTTGCAGCTGTTGTTCTGACATTATGGTCGATGATGATTTATCTAAGAGCCGCTTGGCCATATCTCAAGCAGAGTGGTTAAGCCATATTATTGATTGTAGTATCATAAAATTTAGATAAAACGCCAGTCGCATTAGCCACTGGCGTTTTTTATTGTCTAGTATTCCCCTACTGGGCGGTAGATTTATTTTACTCTTTGATTGTATGTATTGTTGATATATACTCAAAATTAGTAAACAAAATACAAGAGAATTGGCCGAATTATGATAAGAGGTCATTCAAATAAGGAAATAGGTATGGCATTACATAAGAAACAGTCAGTCGCTGCCGTTATGTTAGTTGCATTGCTGACAGGGTGCTCTTCAGGCTCAAATATGCAAGAGCAATTCACTTCAGCTATTCAGCAAGAAAAGTCTATCCAAACAGACTCTAGTGCAGATCGTTCTACTCAGGATGCTGCTGAATCGGAACGCTTGGGGACCAAATGGGGAGATGATGTTAACTCAGAGGTCACTACTGTTGATTTGCGCCGTACCAATCCTGAGCCTATTGAGCAGATGCAGGTTCGTTATGCAGACAAATCCTATACTGGCCGAGCCGTCAATAGCATGTCATTATTGGCTGGCAAGGTTGATTTTTCGATGGAAACAGATACGGGTGCACTATCACTTTATCGGGACTCGGGCAACTACTATGTCCAAGGTCAAGCAGGTCAGGCATACCGCTTGGTGTATCATAATAACAGCGCCAATACTTATGAGATCGTCGCTAGTGTCGATGGCATAAATGTCCTCAATGGCAGTGCTGCCAGTCGTTATGACAGCGGATATGTATTGGAACCAAATGACGATTTGGTGATTGAAGGTTTCCGCAAGAGCCAAAGCTCAGTGGCATCCTTTATTTTTAGCAAGCCAGAGAGTGCCTATGCTGCCAATACCAGCTCGGGCTCTATCAATAATACGGGTGTAATCGGTACGGCAGTTTATGGGCTGTATGATCCTACTAAGCCGAAACCTCAACAGCCGCAAGCTTATCCGGCAGACAATGGTTATGCGAAACCACCGCAGTAATATATATCAATAGATAACGCATAAAAAAACGCCAGTCGCATTAGCCACTGGCGTTTTTGTTTTTACTGCTTATAAATCAGATAATTTATAGCGTCACTGAGTTATTTTCGCCTAGATTGGTCGCTTTCTTACCGTCCATGACGGCAGCAGTAGTCATCTTAAACATGTTAACCACTGAGCTACCGCTGAGCCAATATTCTGCACCGTGTGGTACGACTTTAATCAACTGGATATTCTTATCTTCTTTACCTTGCTCATAGAAGGCATTGTAAATTGGCGACCACAGCTCATCAAGCTTCTCTTGGTCTTCGACCAATTCTGCCTTACCGTTGATAGAGACATAATTCTTAGCATCTTGGCTGACGTAAGCCAAGTTTACTTGTGGGTTTTTTTCGATATCTTTGACCGTCTCAGTGGTCTTATCACCGATGAACCAAATTTCTTTTGCGCCAATGCTGGTTTCACTGGTAGTCATTGGGCAAGCATGTAGATGGTCTTCATGAGTGCGAGTGGTCATCATGGCAAATTTAATGTCTTTTACCAGTTCTTGCACTTTATCGATATGGTCTTGTCTACTCATAGTAAATTTCCTTTTCTTTATAGTATTTGATTAATAGTTATGAAGTTTTTGTTAGGTAGATTTTTATTTATTACTTTTTAGCTTTTTGATAATTCGTACTTAGAATACCGATAACTAGTGGTCTATTTATATAGGTTGCCAGTAATACGATGTGAGAGTTTGTAAGGAGTATAAGGGTTAAGTAAAAATTATGACGTTATACTCATTTCACTATAAAAGTGTTACTGCGTTAACTTCGCTTGAGGTATTTAATGTACATCTACATTCAGTTGCCTTGTACTGCTTTTAAATTGAATCGAATGTATGCGCCCACCCAAGTTTGCTGCTTTGAAAAAACGGTATGTAATATGATTTCTAAGATAGAAGCCTAAAGAGTAGATCAGGGAGAAGGTTAAAGGGAAGAACAAGGCAATTATTTGCTAACCGTTTGCGAGTTCAATAAATGCGCTTTTCGGCAATTTATCTTGGTTTAGACCTGCTTATTACAGGGCTTCTTGTTATAATACGCAGACCATTTACTTAGCATGGCAGAGATGCCTTGATCTTACGGATTATGCCTTTATGATGACCATCGCCGGACAACCGTTTCTTACCGATTTTCAGACGCAGCAACTCATCAGTCAGTTTCAGCAAAAAACCGAGCTCAATGTCAGTCAAATAAGTACCCAACAAGTGTATGTGCTATCACGCAAGCTCGAAGGTGATGAGTATAAAAAAGCGCTAGACTTACTTGCTGTCGATAGTAGCAATGTCCTTGCCGACCCACAGGCCAATCAATTACAAGTTATCGTTGGTCCACGTTTTGGCACGATTTCGCCATGGGCAAGTAAAGCGACTGATATTTTTAATAACTGTGAAATTGAGATCAACCGTGTTGAGCGCGTCGTTGTTTATACCCTAACAATCGATGGTGAAGCAGGCGAAAGACTACCAGTAGACGCTGAGCAATTATTGTTTGACCGTATGACCCAGAGCTTGGTCTATGATTTGAATGATTTGAACAAATTGTTTGATGCCGAGCAGCCAGCATCATTGAATCATATTGATGTCATCGGACAAGGTCAGTCAGCATTAGAGTCTGCCAATACCCAGTTTGGTTTTGCATTATCAAGTGAAGACATTGATTATTTGATGAATGCTTATGTCAATGAGCTAAAGCGTAATCCAACTGACGTTGAGCTGATGATGTTTGCACAGGCAAACTCAGAGCATTGCCGTCATAAGATTTTTAACGCTGAGTGGACAGTTGATGGCGAAGTACAGCCAAAGTCACTGTTCCAAATGATTAAGAATACTTACCAGTCGAATCCACAAGGTATCTTGTCTGCCTATAAAGACAACGCTGCGGTGATGGCAGGGTCTGAGGGTATGCGTTTCTACCCGATTCCAACTGACGCGATGGACGCAAACTCTGCCCATCCTTACGACTTCCATCAAGAAGCAATCGACATTCTGATGAAAGTCGAAACGCATAACCATCCAACGGCTATCGCCCCGTATGCGGGTGCAGCGACAGGTGCTGGTGGTGAGATTCGTGATGAAGGCGCAACAGGTCGTGGTGGTAAGCCAAAAGCAGGTCTGACAGGATTTCATGTATCACACCTACATATCCCAGAGCTTGCTGAGAAGTGGGAGCAGTCAGGTCAATTGAGTACTCAGGCTTATGGCACACCAGATCGTATGGCAACCAGTCTTGAGATTATGACTGAAGCACCACTGGGTTCAGCCAACTTCTCAAACGAGTTTGGTCGTCCTAATCTATGCGGTTATTTCCGCAGCTTCCAGCTTGATACATCAGCGGCAAAAGATGGCAGCGAGATGCGCGGCTATCACAAGCCAATCATGCTGGCAGGTGGTTACGGCAATATCAAACGCAACCTCATTGAAAAAAACGCCATTCAACAAGGTGATTTGTTAATCGTCCTTGGTGGCCCTGCCATGCAGATTGGTCTGGGCGGTGGTGCGGCGTCTTCAGTTGATAGTGGTTCACTTGATGAAGGCTTAGACTTTGCCTCAGTTCAGCGTGACAATGCTGAGATGGAGCGTCGTTGCCAAGAAGTGATGGATCGCTGCTGGGCACTAGCCGGTAATGACGTTGATGCGAGCAATAATGGCAAAGACGGCAACCCTATCGTGTCATTACATGATGTGGGCGCTGGCGGTATCTCTAATGCAATGCCAGAGTTGGTCAATGACCACGAGATGGGCGCGGTACTAAACCTGCGTAAAATCCCATCGTTAGAAGCTGGCATGTCGCCAATGGCCATCTGGTCAAACGAAGCGCAAGAGCGTTATGTCCTCGCGATTCGCCCAGAAAGCGAAGCCCAATTCGATGCGATCTGTGCGCGTGAGCGTTGCCCGTATGCCATCTTGGGAACAGCCACGGATGTGCGTCAATTGGTTGTTAATGACGAGTTGCTAGAAGACCAACCTGTCGATATGCCGATGCAAGTATTGCTAGGTGGCACGCCGAAGATGAAGCGTAGCTTTGAGCGTCATGACACCAGCTTACCTGCATTAGATTTAAATGAAGTCAATTTAGCTGAGTCTATCAAAGACGTCTTGCGTCACCCAACCGTCGCTAGCAAATCATTCTTGATCAGCATTGGTGACCGTTCTATCACTGGTATGGTCGTGCGTGATCAGTATGTGGGTCGCTATCAAGTGCCTGTATCGGATTGTGCTGTGACAGCATCAGGCTTGATTGCGCTAGATGGTCAGGTGATGAGCGGCGAAGCCATGAGTATCGGTGAGCGTACACCAGTTGCCTTAATCAGTCCACAAGCCTCAGCACGCCTTGCAATTGGTGAAGCGATTACCAACATCGCTGGTGCGCGTATTGCTCAGTTGTCTGATATTACGATGTCAGCGAACTGGATGGCTGCCTGTGGTGATGATGCGGAAGATGCAGCATTGTTTGACGCGGTATATACAGTCGGCGAAGAGCTGTGCCCAGCACTAGGTATCGCGATTCCAGTCGGTAAAGATTCGCTATCGATGCGTGCCAACTGGACTGACAGCAGTGAAGCAGGTGAGACGGATAAATCAGTCGTATCACCAATGAGCCTAGTGATTACCGCCTTTGCTCCTGTGGTTGATGTGGCAAAAACGCTAACCCCTGAGCTAATCAATGGCGATAGCGCGTTTTACCGTATTGATTTGTCTAAAGGCAAGCTACGTCTAGGCGGTTCAATCCTTGCGCAAACGCTGAGTCAATTGGGTAACGATTGCCCAGATTTAGCACAGCCAAGCGACTTGGTCGACTTCTTTAACTTTGTCCAAGCGGGTAACGCGCAAGGCGTCATCAGCGCCTATCACGATATCGGTGATGGTGGTCTGCTGGCAACTATCGCAGAGATGCAGTTCACTAGCCGTCAAGGCATCAAACTGTCATTGACGGACGATAACTTACTCGGTCAACTGTTCAGTGAAGAGTTGGGTGCAGTCATCCAAGTATTGCCAGAAAACGTCGCTGCTCTAATGCAATTGGCAGAAGAGTTTAACGTTGTTGATATGCTGAGCCTCGTTGGTCAAAGCTCTGAAGAAGATAGCCTGCTTATCCAAACGCCAACGCTTATGGGTGATGACACCTTACGCTTCAGCCGTACTGAATTGCAGCAAGCATGGACGCAGGTCAGTTATCAAATCGCGCGTCGCCGTGATAATCCAGCGTGCGTACAGCAAGAGTATGACTTGATTGCTGATACGAGCCATAAAGGCCTAATCGCTGCGCCAAACTTTGATTTGAATCAAAAAGTTGAAGAACCATATTTAGCCAGTCGTGAGAATAAACCAAGAGTCGCTATCTTGCGTGAGCAAGGCGTCAATGGTCAGACAGAGATGGCAGCAGGCTTTACCCAAGCTGGCTTTGAAGCAGTTGACGTTCACATGAGCGATCTATTGAATGGCCGCATCAATCTACGTGACTTCGACGGTCTGGTCGCTTGTGGTGGCTTTAGTTATGGTGACGTACTGGGCGCTGGCTCAGGTTGGGCGAACTCTATCTTGTTCCATGATGAGCTACGCATGCAGTTTGTCCGCTTCTTTGCCCGTCCTGATACCTTCTCATTAGGTGTCTGTAACGGTTGTCAGATGATGGCTCAGTTAAAAGACCTCATCCCAGGTGCAGATAACTTCCCACGCTTCATCGCCAACCAATCGGCACGTTTTGAAGCGCGTACGGTCAATGTGAAAATCGAGCGTACCAAGTCTATCCTGTTCAAAGGCATGCAAGACAGCATCTTGCCTATCGCTGTGGCGCATGGTGAAGGCTATGCCACACTAGACAACAACGAAATCGAAGGTATGGCAAAACACGGTCAGCTTGCGATGCGTTATGTCGATAGCCAAGGTCATCCAACTGAGACGTATCCGCTCAACCCAAACGGTTCTGTCGGCGGTGTCACGGGTCTGTGTAGCACTGATGGTCGCGTCACTATCATGATGCCGCATCCTGAGCGCAACCTAAAAGCCTATAACCACAGCTGGAAACCAGAAGAGTGGGACGAGGACGGCGCGTGGATGCGTATGTTCCGCAATGCCCGAGCTTGGTTGCGCTAGTCGCAAACCTAGATGCTTGATTAGCTTCGTCAAACTTGCTGAACCTACGACATCTAGTGCTTGCGCATGTTTTTCTCGCTACTCAAACCTCTAGCAGTTGCTTATAGTTTTAGATAGCTATTTTTTAAGATAAAAAGGTGGGCTTCGGCTCACCTTTTTTGTGTTTGACGTTCGGATGTTTAAGAAGCAGGAGAGCTGATCCCCAAGGTGGCTATTTATGGCCTCACAAAATTGGGCAGTAATTCGATACGTTTAAGCCAATTGAGTAAGTTTTTATAAGGCAATAACTCCAGCCCACCTTCCTCTGCATTATGCGTATACGCATATAAGCTAATATCCGCAAGACTCACATCATCTCCTAATATGTAGGCTTTATTTTGAAGATGTTCGTTCAAATAACTAAGAATGTCTTTTGACTTCTCAAACTTCTGCTGATATTCGGCCAGTCTACTGGGCATCATATCCTGGAATTTTTTAATAAAACGCACAGAGGCTATGTTAGGTCGAACCTCAGTTTGTTCATAGAGTAACCATTGCCACATTTCTGCGTACTTTATGGCAGCGTTTGGAATAAGTGATGAGCCATCCGCCAAATATCTGATGATCGCATTCGACTCTAATATTTTGGTAGGTTTGCAACCAATAGATGAGTCGTCAGGTTCGATTAATAAAACGGGTACTTGACCTAGTGGATTGATTTGTAAGAATGCCTCTTGTCGGCTTTCTTGTGTCAATATATCGACCTCAACCCACTGGTAATCAATGTTTAATAATGCGCAAGTTAGGCGCGTTTTATAGCTATTTCCGGATATTTTATTACCGTATAAGGTGTACATGGCTTATCCTTGTTATAACAATCAAGTGGTAATATATCTATCATCAGCATTGAATGCTAGGGTTAAGTACATTTAGGAGTTAAGCCATGTCAGGAATCACAGATCTCAATGAGCTATTGAGTTCGATGCAGCCCGCACTGATGGTCGTGTGACGATTATGATGCCACATCCTGAGCGTAACCTAAAAGCCTACAATCATAGCTGGAAACCAGAAGAGTGGGATGAGGACGGTGCGTGGATACGTATGTTCCGTAACGCTTGTGCTTGGTTTAGATAGGCTAAGCTAAGTTAGCTTAAAGTATTATTTTAGATGTAAAAAAAGGTGGGCGTAATGCTCACCTTTTTTGTGTATGTACCTAAAGTATTTGTTAACTCTCTCTTATGTCCTTTAGTGTATACTTAGGCTTAGCTTGACCAACCTGAATAACACAGAATTTCACAGAAACATATTTGTGTAAATATTCGCGATTTATAACATCTGGATCTGAAAAAGAATTATCAATCTTTCCTCTTATTAAAGTTTGGTTAGAATTTTCTATGAACTCGAAATTTCTAGAGTGGGGTAAAATTCCTACGAATTCACCACTATACTCTTCTTCATATTCATTAATGTTTTCATCTGAAAATCTACTAATGAGTTTATCTAGAGTTTCTTTTGAATCGATTCTTACTAGGTTCTGGTTATACTCAATTGCAAATAAAGCCTCACTGCGAAGCATAAGATCAAGAAAATCATATACTTTACGAACAGCTCTAGGATGAATATCTTCTATTACATCGCTAATTTGTTCATCTGTACCATCAATACCATAACTTAATAATTTTTGAATATCGTCGATAGCTTCTTCAGTCCCGTTTCTTTCTGCGAGCAAATCTTGATTAGGTTCTGGTAATTCTAGTTCGAAGCCAAATGAGCCTGTTGCAGTGCCAGTAATTAACAGTTGGTTTTGTTCTTTGTTTGGTATAGGGCCACAAGAACTTAAATTATTATTTAGACTAGCTACTACACTTGCAATCATATCATTTAAACAATCAAGAGCTTTGCCAGAAAATTCTGCTGTAATACCGTGACTTCTATCAACTGGTTTGCCTCTAAATGTAAAAGTGGTCGTTTTAACTAATCTACGAGTATCAATTCTTTGAATATTTTCTTGTACACTTTGAAGACGAGACTCTAGACTTATTCTATCAACGATAGCATAAGAGGGCGTTTTTTCAATTAGACTTTCAAGTGTACTTTTTTCAGCAAGCAACTTGTTGTAATCGCTTTCACGCATGATTAGACTCTGTATTTAAACTAGTAAGATATTCAGCAGCTCTTTTGTCATCTTCAGGAGATAAAGTCATTTGAAAAAAACCTTTCCAAAGATTAGTTTCTTTTTGGTGTGACCACATGCTATACCAGTAAGTACAACGCTCAATTGAGTCTGCATTGAACTCCGCATCCATATCTACCCAATAACAATCGACCCTGTATTGAGTCTTTGCCTGTGGAGCACTGAATAAAGGTAAATTTTGACTAACCCAATCTTCAAAATTGGGTACAGTGTTGCATAAATTAGAGAAAGTGACTACATCAATATCGTTTGGAGCGCGTCCAGCCAATACCTCTACATTCTCAACAAAACTACCGTTTATCCATTGAAAACCTGTTGTAATACCAGCAGAGTAGAGCGCTTGCCTGTATTCTAAGAATCCTATCAATATATCTATTCGTTGAGCTGAAAGAGCAAAATCTTTCACAAATTGAATAATATTGACTAAATATGGAGAACGATTGGTGCTATGTCCTGCTTCACCAACAGCAACTGGCGGTACAACTCCTTGTATATTCCACATTCTATATCTCTTTAAATGTTCTGAACAATTCTTGAGTGCTCTAAAAGAATAACTATATAAATTAATTATAGACTAAATTCCACATTTATACTGTATATATATAAATTGTAATTTATTTTTGAAATAGTTTAGCAAGGTGTTTCTTGAGTAGTTATTAGCTATATATCTAATACTCTATACCTCCTACTCAACGCCTACAATCTGCACCCATTTTCCCTTTCGGTTACTGGGGACGAAAAGCAGATGAGAGTCACAAAATATATCTAGGAGCGAAAAAATGTCAGGTATCACAGATATAAACGAACTGCTCAGTTCGATGCAGCCAGCACTGATTGATGAGTTATTTGTTTTTTGTACCGTGAAAGGTCAACTGGCGGAATACGTAAACTTAGCGCCAATAGCGACGTTTGTAGAGACAGAAGGGCTGACTCTGGTTTTGACAAAAGACAAAGCTGACGAGGCAGGTTTACAGTACGAAGGCGTATTTCGGCAAATCATTCTAACGGTGCATTCAAGCCTAGAAGCGGTAGGTCTAACCGCAGCCGTGTCAACCCAACTGACCTCAAAAGGTATTAGCGCCAATGTGATCGCTGCCTATTATCACGACCATATATTTGTATCGGAGGATAAGGCGGAGCAGGCGCTATCTGCGTTAAAAGAGCTGAGTAATATATAACATTTTTAAGAATGATAAGGTAAATAGTAAAAGAGAAGGTATGAGACAATACATAGCTTTCGTAACTAAAGTAGTTAAAAAAACCTCTAAAAATGAAAGCTAATATGTTTTTACCGAACTATGTATATTCCAAAATTTTTTAGCATTAGCAATCAACTCATGAACCTTAGCACTTCTTAACATCAAAAAAAACGGCACTGAAATCAGTACCGTTTTATCAGTCGTGATAATTTAAACCCTAACCACGAGTTCTCAAATACTGACGCACTACGTTATCAATCCCAGCTTAAAATTACCTTACCGCATTGCCCACTTTCCATGATATCAAAGCCTTCTTGAAAGTCATCAATGTGCATGCGATGGGTAATGATTGGCGACAGATCAATACCGCTAATCAGCATTTGCTCCATCTGATACCACGTCTCCCACATCTCACGGCCATAAATACCTTTTAGGGTTAACGCCTTAAAAATAATCTTGCTCCAATCCACCGTGGTGGTGTTAGGCAAAATGCCTAAGAGCGCAATTTTAGAGCCGTTATACATATTACTAATCATCGAGTCAAAGGCCTGAGGCGAGCCTGACATCTCAAGCCCAATATCAAAGCCGTGCATTTTTAACTCAGCAATGGCGCCTTCGATGGTTTCACCTTTGGCTGGGTTGATGGTCATCGTCGCGCCCATCTTTTTGGCAAGCGCTAAGCGATAATCACTGATATCGCTGACCACGATATTACGTGCCCCTGCGAAGCGGCAAATCGCTGTCGCCATAGAACCAATCAGCCCTGCGCCCGTAATCAGCACATCTTCACCAAGGACAGGGAATGAAAGGGCAGTATGCGTGGCATTACCAAAGGGGTCCATAATGGCTGCCATCTCATCGCTGATACGCTCATCGAGTTTGATGACATTATCGGCAGGTATCACCAAATATTCGGCAAATGCGCCGTCGCGATCAACGCCCACACCTATGGTGTTTTCGCACACATGTAGCTTACCACGGCGGCAGTTACGGCAATGCCCGCAAGCGATATGGCCTTCGCCTGTGACTCGATCACCCACTTCAAAGTGCTTTACACCATCGCCCATTTCACTAATGATACCGACGTATTCGTGTCCGATGATCATCGGCGTCTTGATGGTTCTTTCTGACCATTCATCCCACTTATAAATGTGCAAATCTGTCCCACAAATGGCGGTTTTTTTAATTTTAATTTTAACGTCATTGATGCCAACCGTAGGTTCTGGCATGTCTTGCATCCAGATGCCTTTTTTGGCATGGGCTTTAACCAGTGCTTTCATACTTTTCTCTTATTTAACGGTGTTGTACTTAATGGTTGAATCTAGGTAAATATCGAGCGACGCTTAATCAATCACCTTCATTTGCTTGGCGACTTTGATAAAGGCGGCGATACACTTGTCTAGCTGCTCGCGAGTATGGGCGGCAGAGAGCTGGACACGGATGCGAGCCTCGTCTTTGGGTACGACAGGGTAAAAGAAGCCAATCACATAAATGCCCTCGCTAAGCAGTTCATCTGCCATTTGCTGGGAGACATTGGCGTCATAGAGCATCACAGCACAAATGGCCGATTCGGTAGGCTTGATATCGAAGCCCGCGTCTTGCATTTGCTTCACAAAATAGGCGGTATTTTCATGCAATTTATCTTGTAGGGTATTGTCTTGCGACAGCATTTCAAACGCTTTTACCCCAGCCGCCGCCACCATGGGAGGAATGGAGTTTGAAAACAGATACGGGCGTGAGCGTTGACGCAACATCTCTATGATTTCTTTTTTACCTGTCGTAAAGCCGCCAATAGCACCGCCAAACGCCTTGCCTAAAGTACCCGTGATCAGCTCAATATCACCACGTAGATCAAACAATTCAGTCACACCGCCACCCGTGCGACCGACCACGCCTGCTGAATGCGACTCGTCAATCATCACCATGGCATCATATTTTTGTGCCAACGCATAAATCTCATCCATTGGCGCCACATTACCATCCATTGAAAACACACCATCGGTCACAATCAAACGAAAACGCTGTGCTTGCGCCGCTTGTAATTGCGTTTCTAAATCTTGCATATCCGCATTGGCATAGCGATAACGAGCCGCTTTACACAGGCGCACACCGTCGATGATTGAGGCATGATTTAACGAATCAGAAATAATGGCATCTTCGCTGGTCAGTAATGGCTCAAAGGCACCGCCATTGGCATCGAAACAGGCCGCATAAAGAATCGTATCTTCGGTATTAAAAAACTTAGAAATTGACGCTTCTAATTGCTTATGCAAATCTTGCGTACCACAAATAAAACGCACCGATGACATACCATAACCTGAGTTTTCGATGGCTTGGATAGCCGCCTTTTTAATCTCAGGGTGGTCAGACAGTCCAAGGTAATTATTGGCACAGAAGTTAAGCATCTCACGGCCATCGGCGATCTTGATGAGCGCATCTTGCGGAGAGGTGATAACGCGCTCGGTTTTATACAATCCCGCTGCACGTATATCACTGATTTCTTGTTGTAAGTGTTTCTGAAAGTCTTGATACATAAAGATTCCTTTTTTAATATTATTGGCGTTTGCTGAGGGTCTGTTGGATGTTCAACAGACCCTAATAGTGTAGATATTAATACTGCTGATAGAACCAAACTATTTGCTTATTAGGGCGTGTCTTCATTTCAAAAATGGTGATAAAAATGAGATAAATTGCCGTCAAACAAGGAAAATAGCGCAGATAATATCGGGATATTAACCAGCTATTTGACGATGTTTGGCAAGATTTAGCTATTTTTAGCCCATTTAGAGGACTATCGAGTGAATTGAAGACACGCCCTAGTATGGACTACCCACAAATCGCCAAATACTGACGTACGACATTATCCATGCCTTGCTCTAGCGACTCAATCGTAAAGGCATGACCAATTGACACCTCAGCGATATCACTAAGCGCGAGCAGATCAGCCAAATTTTCCAAATTCAAATCATGACCCGCATTGACGCGGATACCGTTTTGATTGGCTAGGTTGATACAATCGCTAAAGCGTTGCTTGACCTCATCGAAATCAATATTGTCATCGCTCTTACCATTACTGTAAGCGCGCGCCCATTCTTCGGTATACATCTCGATCGTCTGTACATCACTCTCGATGACCGCTTTGATTTGTTCGATATCAGGGTCGATGAACACCGCACAGCGCGTACCGAACGCTTGCAGTTCTTTGCTCAATGTTGATAAAAACTCATGATGGGTGATGATATCAAAGCCATGATCAGAGGTCAGCTGATCGTCACTGTCTGGCACGAGCGTACATTGATGTGGTTTTACCTCACGGATAATCTTTAAAAACTGCTCATTCGGATTACCTTCGATATTGAACTCAATCTCTGGATAGTCCTTTAAGAATGCACTGATATCATAGACATCTTGGTATCTGATATGACGCTCATCGGGTCTTGGGTGTACGGTAAAGCCTTTGACACCTAGATCAATCAGCTTCTTCACAAAATACAACAGATTAGGGTAGTCAGTACCGCGAGAGTTACGGATCAAAGCCAACTTATTCAAATTTACGCTAAACAATGTGCTCATAATATTTCCTTTCTCATTGTTGTTATGGATAGATTTTTGGTTATTAATGGCTAATAAAAATCGTTGGTATCAGCATATTTCTTATTCAATGCCTTTAAAATAGCATAAGTCTCTAAATCTACTTCGCCCGTTGGATTCAGAGGTCGAAAGTGCAGCTGAAAGGCATAGATGACATCACGACTGGCTTTGTCCCATTCGTCACTATTATTTATCTGATAGCCATAATCACGAAACTGCTGCTTGATCTCAGGTATCGTGGCCGCTGCAAATGCTTCTATATCCATAAAAGCAAACTTATCAGCGTCATCATACCAAGCACCGATGCCATATTGCTTATACAACTGCTGCCAAGGGAACTTGGCACCGGGGTCTATCTTACGTGAGGGTGCCATATCAGAATGACCGATGATATTCTTTGGTGAGATGTCATATCTTGCCGTGATATCTTGCACCAGCTCCGCGACTTTTTTAATCTGTAACTCGTCAAAAGCCACATAATGCTCATAAGGATGATACGCCAGCTTGCCGTCTTTTAGGGCATTTTGATACTCAGGTGCAATTCCTGCATTGACGATTTCTATACCGATAGAAGTATCGTTCAAAATGGTTCTACCTGCAAAACCGCCATCACCCGCATGCCAAGCGCGTTCATTTTCTGGTACTAAATTATAAATTTTATTATCGTCATTATCTAACACTAGATAGTGAGCGCTGACCTTGCCTGTGGTCAGTGTTTTGATGGATCTGTCATTGTCTGAGACCGTATAGTGCAAGACGATGGTTTTGATGCGTTCGCTTTTGCCAGTGGCTTGATAGGTTTTACTATCCACGATGTAGCTCTTGGTGGTCGCTACTGGAGAGGTAGTGGTCACGCAGCCTGATAAAAACATCATGCCAAGAACAGTAGTAAGAAAGACGGTATTTTTTATCATATTATGTTTTGCTTAGAATAAATGATTTCATACATTTTAGTATCAGCCATTATGATAGCGAGAGTGTGACATTAAATCATAGTGGATTTTTGAATCGATAATATCTGCTACAAAAAATCCGCTAGGACTATAATCCGAGCGGAAACCATGATAAATCATTTTAAGTAGTTTGAGTGATGTGCTAAATGAAAAAAGTAATCAATGCACGTCGGAGTATCTTCTTCTGAGAGTACCATCCGCACCTTGCGATCCATCTCTGCTATACCAAGCAAAGCTTGCCGTATTAGCACCAGTCTTAGTAATGACCGTATCACCATTATCGACACATGGGCCATAGGTTATCTTTTCCCTGAACTCCATCTTATCGGCAGTTGCATTCAACAGCGTCAATACTCCACCACATTGCAATGATGGATAGTCAATTTTATATTGACCGCCGACTATTGCAAGCTTGATAGTCCAACTTTCCTCAATGTCGTATTGGTAACCTTGACCCTCCCATATACCTTGAAAGCTATTGGTAGCTGATGAGGCCTGTAGATTTGAGTTCACCTTAACCTTAGCAGTGTCGGACATCGCGATTTGGCTACAAGCGCTTAATGCCAAGATGGGGATGGTCAGTAATAGTTTTCTATTAAACACTGATGGCTCCATAATAATGTTTGCGTTATATATAAATAATAATGAAACCCCTAGCAGTTGTATATCAATAATATTTTGTCATCATTCATAAAATGAAAGCTTGGCCGTATTTATCAGGGTCAGGTTTTAAGTTTTTTGAATCTTCTTAGCCAAGACCTTTTTCCAACTCTCTTCCAAACACTCAATCGCGAGCCATGGCTCGATCACATCAGCATTGTATTTCTCTTTAGAGTTGGCCAGTTGCCACAGTGTCTCAAGTGTTGCAAACGGATAGGGGCGTTCTATCAAGTAAACTGGTAAACCTGCATCAATCAGACCGTCACGTACGACTTGGAAATACCAGCCAGAGATACCTTGTTTGCTTACCCATGCTGCGATATTTGGCACTTTGGTAAACTGTCCGATTTGATCGTTAATCTTGTAGCAGGGGCGTCGCGGTTGAACGATACGTAGCTGAACGCAATCGCCATCATTACTATTGTCTTGACCGTTCTCAAAATGTCCACCATATTGAAAAACATCACCAATGCAAACCGTAGACTCAGTCATTTCCGGTAGGCCATTGACAGATTCGGTCGTAAGGTTTTCGCCCAATGTACCGACGCGTACCTTTAGGCCAAACTCTGTATTGATTCTCTCATAAGTCGCAGGCGCCAGTTGATGCACGGCTTTTAGCGGGCCGCCATGATGTTTACGATCGGCTTGCTCATCAGTGATCAAACCCATGAAATTGACCGCGACAGGCGCTTTGATTGGCGCTTTGTCAATGGCACTCAGTTGCTCACGGGTGAATGGCATAGATTTGCCAGCGCGGACGCAGGTTAAGTTGGCGATATGTAGTGGCAGGTCTTGGTTAAAATCTGGCTTGCTTTGTGCCGTTGCTGGTAGCGTAGATATCATCGGTTCTGTGCTCATAAGCCGCTCTGATGGTTGGTTGTTTTTTGAGGCAGTAATGCTGTCTGGTTGCTGATATCTTAGCGTAATCTTGAACCATTTTCAGAATATTTATCAGTGCGTGTACTAGACACAGAACCGCTTATTTTTACATAAAAAAAAGACCAGAATAATCATCTGGTCTTTTTGGTGGTACGTTTTTCAATGTTGAACAGATATCGTAATCAACAGTCTTATTTGTTTTTGTTACGACGACCCGCAGTTTTCTTTTCACGTGGCACAGCGACCAGCTCAGCCAACTGCTCAGGTGATGACCATAGGCCTTCTAAGTCATAGAACTCACGTGCTTGTGGCGTCATCATGTGGACGACAACTGCGCCCAAATCGATTAACGTCCAATCAGAGTCGATACCGCCTTCACGGCCAAGTGGCATAAAGCCAGCTTGCTTGGCTTCAGCGCCGACACTGTCAGCCATCGCGCGTACGTGGCGCTTAGACGTACCATCAGCGATGATGATGCGTTCTGTTACGTCAGTCAAATCTTCTACATTCATCACGGTGATGTTTTTTGCTTTCATGTCGTCTAGAGCAGTTTCAACAACGGCTAAGCATTCTTTTAAGCGTTCTTCGGTCATGGTGTTGGTCATAAATTTTGATCTCTTGAATCGTAAATATTAAAAATAAAAAGGTAAATCGTCAATTTGCATGCGTTGGCATTGTCGAATGAACTAGATGTCGCCCGTCACATATACAGACAGGATAGGCAAAGTGACAAAGATAAGGCGATTTTAACGGAATTGAGCAGCAGAATATAGCTGATGGGCGATAATATATTGATAAACAGCAGGATTTAGCCATTTAGCTAATGGATTAAGTTCAGTATTGCACATGATATCATTTATTGGTTGCAAAGATGCGATTTGCATTTCGGCAGTGTGCTTTATATTTAATGCGTGAGAGATTTGCTGAAGTTTTTGACGTACTTGCGTGCTGGATACGGCTGTCACAGGGCGCGGGTCTATATAAATGTGACCTTGATAGTTATTTTTTAGAGCGCTTTTATTTACCAGTACTTGAGCGTTGGCCATTATCAATTCAGTCGTTGAGTCGATTACCAAACATTGCAGCTCCGCGGGTAGTTGTGACTGCAATTCAGTCACGTCTTGCGTTATAAAGCTTTCGTCCACGAGTTTCGGCATATCTTCAGCGAGATTATGATTATTAATATTGGTTTTAATATCAGCATCAGCATCCGACACGCTATCACGATTGAAAATCCACAGATTGACGTAGTCAGTCAGCCCAAGTCCTTCTTTCCATTTGCTCAAACTCAGCGCACTGTCCATGCCGATGATGAATATCAAACTGTCATGCGGATAGCGCTGCCGTAACGCACGTACGCTATCGATCGTATAGACAGGTGGCGCTTGCCACAGTTCAAGCTCATCTATCTTTATCGGTGTATTGATTGTCGCCAGTTTTAACATAGCCAAACGATGCTTGGGATCGGTGCTTTGTTGTTTAAAAGGTGAGCGAGCATTGGGCAATAGTGAAACATGCAACTCATAATTTAGCTGCTTCGCCATCGGCAATAAATGCTGATAAACGTACATGGCTATTTGCAAATGACCTTTATGCACAGGATCAAATGAACCACCAAGATAAGCACGGATGGCAGGCGCAGGATGTTGAGTCTGTTTATGGTTAGTCATATTAAGCATAAATTGTCGGTCATATTAGGTATAAATAACGAGGTCAAATGGCTGGTAAGAAAAACGTGATGGTGGATTCAAAAGAAACGATAGCGCTATTGTAGTGGGCAGGTCAGCTTCTGTCATTAAAACGGTAATAAAAAGCCGACCATCATAGTGACAGTCGGCTTAGTTATATATTGCTAATCACCAAAATTTTAATCAGCAAATTTCTCATCAATAAACAGTGTGACGATTAAATCAAATTTTTTAAATCAAATCGCTATGCGCCTGAATAGCAGTCAGCGCGATGGTGTAGACAATATCGTCAACCAATGCACCACGAGATAAATCGTTTACTGGCTTATTCAAACCTTGTAGCATCGGCCCAACACTGATGACATTGGCACTACGCTGTACGGCTTTATACGTGGTGTTACCCGTATTTAGATCTGGAAAGATAAAGACGTTGGCTTGTCCGGCAACGGGTGAGTCAGGCGCTTTTTGTTTACCGACACTCATGACCGATGCAGCGTCATACTGTAATGGGCCATCAACGGCAAGTGTTGGTTCACGTTCACGAACGATTTGGGTCGCGCGGATGACTTTTTCAACATCTGCGCCTGTACCTGATGAGCCAGTAGAGTAGCTGATCATTGCTACTTTTGGTTCGATACCAAATGCTGCTGCAGACTGGGCAGATTGGATAGCGATTTCAGCCAGCTCTTCCGCCGTTGGGTCAGGGTTGATGGCGCAATCACCATACACCACGACTTGCTCAGGTAGCAGCATAAAGAAGATAGAAGATACCAATGAGTACTGCGGTGCCGTTTTAATTAACTGGAATGCTGGGCGTACGGTGTTGGCAGTCGTGTGCACAGCACCTGAGACCAATCCATCCACTTCACCCATCTGTAGCATGATAGTACCTAAGAATACGGTGTCTTCAAGCTGTTCAGCAGCGACCAATTCGGTCGTTTTGCCTTTACGACGTTCAACGACCGCAGCGATATACTTGCTCATATCAAGCGTGTCAGGATCCATAATCTCAATGCCTTCTGGCAAGATTAAATCGCGATTTTTGGCAACTTGTTCCACTTCGCTGCGTTTTGCGAGCAGTACGCAATCAGCGATACCACGGCTTTGACAGATACAGGCAGCTTCTACCGTACGTGGCTCAGCACCTTCTGGCAATACGATGCGTTTCTTAGCTGCTTGTGCTTTTTTGACCACTTGATGACGGAAGGCGGCAGGCGATAGGCGCGGCTGATGGTCATGGCTAAAGTATTCTTTAATCCAGCTTAGATTTAAGTGCGCGGCCACATAGCGTGTGACTTCTTGTGCACGCTCAATATCATCGTTTGGAATCTCAGCACTCATGTGCATCAAGCTCTGTACGGTCTCAAAGCTATCCGTTTCAACACTCATGACAGGAATACCTGTTTTGAGTGCAGATTGCCATAGCTCAGCGACAGTTGCATTTGGTGAGACGCCACCAGTCAGTACTAGACCTGCTAACGGGATACCGTTAATACAGGCCAATGCGGCGGCGAGTAATAAGTCATCACGATCGCCAGGTACGACGATGAGCGTACCACGTTTGAATACTTCATCAACGCGCGCGACTGAACGAGCTGTCAAACTAATATGATTGATACGGCGTGTCTTTGCTTCACCGACATTTAACCAAGTAGCATCTAGCTCTGCGGCGATATCCCACGTACGTGGCACTGACAATGAATCGCTAAAAGGTACCACGCCGATTAGGCGGAATCGATCGGTATCAAAATGTGGCGACAGACGTTGCACTTCTTGCATGAACCCAGCATCCAAGCTGACCATGGCTTCGCCCGGTGCTACAGGCTGAGTGTCAAAAGTATTTGGCACATCATGCACACGCATCAAGATGCAGCCTAAAGTACGCTCATGCGCGATACCGCCAAATTCACGAGCATGCACATCCAGCTTATCGGCTAAATGAGCTGGGTTTTTGGTATCGACTGTACTCACAAAGATGATTTTGGCATCTAAAGCGTGGGCAATAGCGCGGTTAATTTGTGATGCATAAGAGGCTTCAGTAGTGGGTACTAAACCTTCACAAATCACGACGTCTTGGTCATCACCGATGCTATGGAAGTTTTCGATCACTTCTTCCATCAATTCATCAAGATTGCCATCACCAATCATACGCTCAACGCGCTGACGGTTGATAGATTTAGGCGGTGTCAGACCGAATGCATGCATGGTTAATGCGCTTGAGCTGTCTAGGCTGTTTTGCTTATCGAGCGTATCATCTTGCAAAAATGGCTTCATAAAACCGGCTTTGACGCCGTTATAATCGAGCGCACGAATGAGACCTAGCGCTGCTGATGTCAGGCCGATACCGCGACTAATAGGTACAAGTAAAATGGTTTGCATAGCATATCCTACTATTTATTTTATTATATCCGTGAGAGAGGTGTTGCTGAATGGCTAAAATGATGGCTGCTGCTTTCGCTTGTAGTGATTGGTCAGTAGAGCCGTTACTTAAAGGCTTATGTCATATAAAAATATTTATACGACATAAGCCCCTAAATAAGCATCACTGTAATAGTCGAGCTATTTTCTATTGTAGACCCAATGCTTGGCGGGTTTCTTTAGCGATCTGGCATTCTTCATCAGTTGGGACAACCCACAGCTCGATGCTACTACCTTCGTCTTGGAAGCTGCCTTCTGCACCGCCGACTAAATCATCATTCTTTTCAGCATCAAACTGGATACCGAAGTGGCGCATAACATCTAAGATGCGAGCACGTGTGGTTGCTGAGTTTTCACCAATACCACCAGTAAAGACGATACCAGTAAAGTCAGGTAGCGCACAGCTTAGACTGGCTAGGTATTTACCGACACGATAGCAGAACATTTCGATGGCGAGTTGAGCGTCTTTATGGCCTTCATTCGCTGCTTGTTCGATCGTACGCAAGTCATTCGACAGACCTGAGATACCCAATAAGCCACTTTCACTATTAAGCATAGTATCGATTTCTTCTAGGCTCATACCCAGTTTACGCTTGAGATGAATGTGCAAGCTAGGATCGACGTCACCACTACGCGTACCCATCATTAGGCCTTCAAGCGGGGTCAGACCCATGCTCGTATCCAAGCTTTCACCGTTATAGACGGCAGTCGCTGAGCAACCATTGCCTAGATGAGCGGTCAGCCAACCATGTGGACCTTTAGCATCTGTAATTTCGCTGGCACGCTCTGAGACATAAGCATGTGAGGTGCCATGGAAGCCGTAGCGACGGATTTTTTCTTCTTCGTATAGTGCTTTTGGAATTGGATAGCGGTAAGCAACTGGTGGCATCGTTTGGTGAAATGCAGTATCAAAAACGACCACTTGTGGGATGTCAGGATAAATGGCTTCAACCGCTTCAATACCTAATGCATTAGCAGGGTTGTGTAGAGGTGCTAGGATTTTTAAGCGTTTTACTTCATCAAGTACATGTTGGTCAACACGGACGGCTTTTGAGTACTCACGACCGCCGTGAACCACACGATGTCCTACAGCGACAAAATGATATTGCTCAAGTAGTGCTAGGATTTTTTGAAGCGCTAACTCATGACGACCACCAGGGATGGTAATCTCAAGTTTTTCGCCGTTTAAAGTAGTATGTTTGATACGAGCGGTATCAAGCCCCAAGTTTTCGGCAAGACCGGTAATACGAGTGGATTCGTCTTCGCTGATTAGCGCATATTTGATAGAAGATGAACCACAGTTGAGAACCAAAGTAGGGTTGATAAGTTTTGATCTGCCGGTATTACGATCATTAAAGATGGGGGTGCTATCGCTCATGCTCTATCCTTAGATTATGTTTTTTGACAAGGGGTGAATCATAGCGGATTAATTTCCGCCGAACAAACAAAAATCAGCAGACCTTTCATAAAAATGAAATAAGCGATATCACGCTTACAGGTCTACCAATAAATCCCTACTCGTCACTTTGTTTGGTTGCTTCTAGCAATCCATCAAAGCGATATTTTCGGAGTATAATGTAACACAATTAGTATCTTATACCACAGTAACTATAAGGTTTAAGATTGAACATCGTCAAGCATTGTTACACCTGTGCACCGAATATAGCCATCAAATAGCAAGTGCTATAAAGGCAAGATTGCCCGCAATAAAAATTGTAAGAAAGTTTTTCAAAATGTGTTTAACCGTGTTTTGCACCATAAAACTGTGTTTTACACACAACAATTGCCATATGAATTGTGTCGATTTCTCAAAATTTACCAAATAATACGTATCAATTATTATCGCCACAAGCTGTATTTATAAATCATAAAGTTAGCAAAATTATTGGTCAATCACCCTCAAGAGGCTTACTGCTTTCCTGATACAATGCTATGCTTACATAGATTATAATATTTTGAATATTTCAGTCGTAAACGTCCTGTTTTCAATCATATTCACACTGCTGCAAGGTTATTTGCCCTATGCTTACTATACGCCGTGTTTCAAACACTGAGTGCAATTCTCATTTATCTATTAACGCCAGTCGCCGTGCTGTTTCTGCATTGATTATCGGTAGTGCGGTCATGTTAGGGTTAACGGGCTGCGGGCAAAAGGGCGACCTCTATCTAGCCGATTCCAACAGCTCAAAGGCGGCAGGGTCAGAGATGCTGTCTAATGCTGGAGAGTCAAACAATGCAGCATCGGCAAGTAATGATGAACAGAACGCTCGCTATTTAGAGCAAGTACTATCAGACGTGAACGAAGATCCTAACGATTATTAATCGTATAAGAGCATCAATAATTCCGAATAAATTTACCTGATTTGACGAGAGACATAACCACAATGACTACAGTAACGACCCAAACAGAACAAGGGCTATATATCAACCCTGAAGCCTTAACTGCTCATTTGCCTGCGCTGAATTATCGCAACGATGCTTTACATATGGAGCAGGTCAGTATAACTGAGTTGGTCGATTGCTATGATACGCCGTGCTATGTCTACTCAAAGCAGGCGATATTGGATGTTTATCAGGCTTATACCGATAGCTTTGCCAGTCTAAAGCATCAGGTCTGCTATGCCGTTAAAGCCAACTCTAATCTTGCGGTGCTTGGCGTGTTGGCTCAGGCGGGTGCAGGGTTTGATATTGTCTCACGTGGTGAGTTGATGCGAGTATTGGCTGCAGGTGGCGACGCTGCACGCGTTGTATTCTCAGGTGTTGGCAAAACTTATGGCGATATCGAGTATGCACTTACCCAAGGTATCGGCTGCTTTAACGTTGAGTCTATTAGCGAGCTGGCTTTAATTAATGAAGTGGCACAGCAACTCGATAAATCAGCACCGATATCTCTACGAGTTAACCCTAATGTCGATGCCAAGACTCATCCCTACATCTCAACCGGTTTAAAAGACAATAAGTTCGGTATCACGCACGAAGACGCTGTCGCTGTTTATGAGCAAGCAGCCGCATTGTCGCATATTGATATCGTCGGTATTGATTGTCATATTGGCTCACAATTGACGGAAGTAGAGCCATTCGTTGCTGCATTAGACAAAGTAATTGAGTTGATACATACCCTTCGTGAAAAAGGTATTGAGCTGCGTCATATGGATTTGGGTGGTGGCTTAGGGGTGCGTTATATCGATGAGACGCCTGTGTCTATGGACGAGTTTGCTGCTGCATTATTACCAAAACTAAGCGAGCTTGGATTAACGGTATTCTTTGAACCGGGCCGCAGTATCGTTGCCAATGCGGGCGTACTATTAACGCGTGTCGACGTGTTAAAGCCTACTGAACACAAGAATTTCGCTATCGTCGATGCGGCAATGAACGACTTGATTCGCCCTGCACTGTATCAAGCAGAAATGGCCGTGATTCCAAGTGTATTACCTAGCAAAGGTATTGATACGGATGGTACGCAACCATGGGATATCGTTGGTGCAATTTGTGAGACGGGAGATTTCTTAGCAAAAGGTCGCTTGTTAGCATTGGAAGTGGGAGATACATTGGCCATCACTGGTGCCGGTGCTTATGGCTTTACCATGAGTAGCAACTATAATTCGCGTCCACGTGCTAGCGAAGTGATGGTGTCTGGTAACCATCATCAGTTGATTCGTCCGCGTGAAACGATTGAATCATTATATGAAAATGAAACATTGTGGCAGGCGCAGTAAGGCGATTAAAGACGAGCCAAAACGGTCGCAGGATTTGATGATTGAAGAGAACCCATTGTGATAATGACAATGGGTTTTTTTATGACTGGATTTTGAGGAAGTTGTTTTTTAATTAAAGCTGTCTCTTAGTTGAAGGCATGCCTTTAGTAGAAAGCAATACCATTCATAAAAATTAGAGTAGCAAGGAAAACGAGTGCAAGTACTACTCACCGTAGACTAAACAAATTTGACACCGCTAATCGTATTTTTTGGGATTGGTATTATTATGATTGTATCTGACAGCGTGCTAAGATAAGCCATACATAAAAATAGGATAGGATATCAAGGGTATGCTAATAGAATTTACTAAGATGCATGGTCTGGGCAATGATTTTATGGTCATCGATTTGGTGACTCAGCGCTTAGAATTAACCAAGGATTTGGTACAGTTATTGGGTGATCGTCATTTGGGTATTGGTTTTGACCAGTTGCTCGTGGTTGAGCCACCTATGCGTCCGGATGTCGACTTTAGCTATCGTATTTTTAATACCGATGGCACAGAAGTCGAGCAGTGCGGTAACGGTGCGCGTTGCTTCGCTCGCTTCGTACAGGCACGCAAACTGTCATTTAAACAGCGCCTACGTGTTGAGACGGCAAGTGGGATTATCACGCTGACTACAGACCGTTATGGCTGGGTAGAAGTCGATATGGGCAAACCTAAGTTCGAGCCGGACGAGATCCCATTTAGTCCAAGAGCCACCACCAAAATCCAAAACGCCTACCATTTGGATGTTAATGGAACACCCGTGCAGCTCTATGTCGCCAATATGGGCAATCCACATGCAGTTATCAAAGTCGATAATGTGCTCGATGCTGAAGTTGAAACCTTGGGTAAAGCCATTGAATCGCATCCTGCGTTTCCAGATCGCGTCAATGTCGGTTTTATGCAGGTGATGAATCAACGTCATATTCGTCTACGGGTATTCGAGCGCGGCGTTGGTGAGACTCAAGCCTGTGGTACGGGTGCATGTGCTGCAGTGGCAGTTGGCATACGTGAAGGCTGGTTGGATGAAGGTGAAGAAGTGCGCGCGCAGCTGTATGGCGGTAGTATGATTATTAAATGGCAGCCGGGTTATTCAGTCATGATGACAGGTCCAACGGCCTTTGTTTATGAAGGCGTGTTTAGCCCAGACGGACTAATGGCGCAAGCGGGTATCAAGCCTAATTCTGAGGGCTAAACTCGGATGGCGAATGGGTAAATGCTATGGTCATCTCTAATAGTGCTATGTCCAATAAAAAAGGTCAGATAGAGCCAGCATCGGGTTCAGAAGTACAATCAGTAGCGTGGCTGTCAGACACACTGGCAGCCACTATAGAGTCGGACACAGCGTTACGTGAGCTGTTAGCACCAGTGCATCGTTGGTTAAATACTTTATCGGTACGTAATCACTCGCCGCATACCCTAACGGCTTATTTTGCTGGCTTGAACCAACTGGCGCTATTTATACGTGGCAAACGGCTGACATGGACGCGTTGTGATAAGCGTCAATTAGCCCAGCATATTGGTCAGCGCATTGATGAAGATAAGCTTGCACTTGCCAGCGTCCAGCAAGAGCTGTCAGCGATTCGTCATTTTTATGGATGGCTGATTGAGGAGGGGCTAGCACGTATCAATCCTACCACTGGCTACCAGCTTAAGCGTAGTCCTAGACCCTTACCGTCTATCGCAGACGTGGATTTGCTCACTCAATTGCTTGACCAAGAGATTCCTGATACGCCTGAGCAAGCGCGCTTATGGTTACGGGATAAAGCTATGTTTGAATTGCTCTACAGTAGCGGCTTGCGTGTGGGTGAGCTGGTCGCGTTGGATATGGCGGATGTAGACCTAGCAGACTTACGCGTACGTGTAACAGGTAAAGGCAATAAAACGCGTCTAGTACCGTTAGGGATAAAAGCAGCAGAAGCGATTACGCGCTATCTACCGCATCGTAATCTATGGGTAGAGCAAATGGACATGGCATTGTTTATCAGTGAAAAACTGGGTACGCGCTTATCAACACGGGCAGTGCAGCAACGTCTAAAAGTTGCCGCTACTCGTGCTGGTATCTCGCAAAATATGTATCCACATTTATTGAGGCATTGCTTTGCATCACACATGCTGTCAGGTAGCGGTGACTTGCGCGCTGTACAAGAAATGTTGGGTCATAGTGATATCAGTACCACGCAAATTTATACCCATGTCGATTTTGCCAAATTGACTCAAGTCTATGATCGTGCCCACCCGCGAGCAACTCATGCTCAACGCGACGATGACTCAAATCAAAAATAAGGTGTGTCGAATATTCAACATACCCTAATCATACTTTACGCTAAACGATGACAGTCAAAGAGAGGCATTTTTTGGCGTCCTTGCTGTTGGGCGTGCTGATCTAATGATGCCAATACCATGGCGTAGTGCTTGCTGTCTTCTGGATCAGTAGCTTCATTCAATACACTATCATCGTAATGGTTGATAACTGTACCATCATAAGCGGTAATCGCCGTATGTCCCCACGTCTGACGTATATCATTATTCTTGTAAGTATGGTCGCCACCTTGTGCCGCCCCAATGACCATACACTGGCTGTCCAACGCACGTGCCTGTAGCAACAGCGACCAATGCGCTTGCCCTGTTAGGTAAGTAAATGCTGACGGGGCGCTTAATAGGTCTGCACCTGCTTGACGTAGACGCTGTGCCAATGCAGGGAAGCGCAAATCAAAGCAAACCATCATGCCTAATTGATAGACCGTATCATTTGCTTCGAGGGGAGCAACTACAGTTTGTGTTCCTGGCTCAAAAGTTGCCGCTTCATTATAGCTGCCGTGCTTATCCGCCACAGTGGCTGTGAACAGATGAATCTTGTCATAACGTGCCACTCGCGAGCCATCAGGTGCAAACAACTGACTGACTTGGCGTAGTCTGCCATCAGGGACGATAATGCCGTCAGGTCGATAAGGGCAGGGTAGCGAGCCTGCTAGTACGTAGACACCATAAGTGCTGGCATAGTCTGCTATCGTCGCTGATAGATCATCAAAGCGCTCTGCAGTGGCAAACTGCTCACCCATGCTACAGCAGTTCTCTGGTAATACGACAAGCTGAGCTCCTTGCGCACTTGCATCAATAATGGCAGTTTTTATAGTAGCTAAGTTTTGCTCAATATTTTGTTGGCTGTTCATTTGAATGGCGGCAGTGGTCAATTGATTATTCTGTTTACTATTCATAGTTGCAGTCTCAGTTAATTTTTAAGTTAGTTCAGTTTAACTATTTTTCAGTCGTGTATTCATGACTTTTCTTATAAGAATCATATGATGGTAAGCAAATTTTTGATATTAATTATTTAGCGGTTAATGCTGAAATGCTAATATTTATAGGCTTTAATGAGAAAAGCGTAACAATTGTATCTGGCTAGAGTGTAAATTATCATAGCAAAATTGCGCCAAAAAATGCTATCGTCATGTCCTAATAACGTTAAACCACTGGTTTGACCAAAAATATTTGTAGAATATTATCACTACCGGAGTGTAATAAGCCGCCCATGAGTATGTCGTTCGGATTGGCGACCACGCTAAGCACCTCACAGAAACTGACCCCGCAGATGCAGCAAGCCATTAAATTGCTGCAGCTCTCTAGTCTTGAGCTCGCGCAAGAGGTTCAGATCAAGCTGGATAGTAATCCACTGCTTGAACGTATCGAAGATGATGACGATGAATACGAGCATAGCAATGACGATATCACAGACGAGCTGAGCGACTCACTCACATTGGATAGCTGGAATCAAAGTACTGGCACTGAGTCATTTACTACCAAATCTGACAGCAACACGACTACCTCTGACTATGATAATGAACTTAGTGATAGCTTTGATAAACTGCAGCAAGCCAATATCGATGATGGTGCTATAGACAATCATACGATGGATAGTGACGATTATAGTAGTTTTGATAATAGTGCGGATAGCAGCAACTATGCATCTGCGGCTAGCAGTTCAGGAAGCAAAGGTGACGATGACTTTGATAGCTATCAAGGCGGCACCTCTGCCACTATCCAAGATCATGTACGCTGGCAGCTAAACTTTAAACATCTATCAGAAGCAGATATGTTGATTGCCACCTATCTGATGGACTCTATGGATGATATGGGTTTTGTTCGGCTTGATATTGATGAGTTGCTACAAAGCTTTGATACCATGGCGAGTTTCTATCAATGGGATGAGTCTGTCGAGCAAGATGAGGTAATGGCTGTCTTGCGTATTATTCAATCTTGCGATCCACTAGGTGTTGGGGCACGAAATCTCAGTGAATGCCTAGCGATTCAGCTGTCCAAACTTGATAGTAATACCGAGTCTCTAAAAGAAGCACAAGCGCTTCTATCTGCCAGCGAATACTTAGTCAGCAATAATATTAAAGCACTGACTGAGCAAACAGGGCTTGCAGCTGAGAAGATTACACCTGCGCTAAACCTATTGCGCAGCTTAAACCCTTCACCAGGCTTGTTATTCCATAGTAGTCAACCAGACTACGCACGGGAGCCAGACAGTTATGATATTCCTGATGTGCTGGTCACGCCTGTCCGTCGCCACAGTAGTAATACCACTGCAGGGACAGATGCGCAAGAGGATGGCTGGCAGGTACGGCTGAATCCTGACACGCTGCCGAAGCTACGAGTCAATCAAGAGTATGCCAACTTAGTTAAACGGGGTGATGATAGCCCTGACAATCAATATCTGCGTGAAAACCTTACGGATGCACGCTTGTTTATTCGTAGTATCGAAGAGCGCAATCAGAATCTACTAAAAGTTGCCACCAGTATCGTGCGTTATCAGCAAGAGTTCTTACAACATGGTGCGACTGCCATGCAACCACTTATCTTAAAGGTCATCGCAGAGGAAGTGGATTTGCATGAATCGACCGTTTCACGTCTGACCACCAGCAAAACCATTCTGACACCACAAGGACTGTTTTCGCTAAAGCATTTCTTTTCATCTCATGTTAGTAGTACAGATGGTGATGTCTCGTCAACCGCTATCAGTGCCATGATTAAGCAACTTATCGCCGATGAGAATCCGAAAAAGCCATTATCAGATAGTCGTATCAAAGACAGTTTGTTGGTTGAAGGCATTGATATTGCCAGAAGGACTGTAGCTAAATACCGCGAAGCAATGAATATTGGATCGTCTACCCAGCGCAAACAAAAATATTAAACGATGTAATTCAATAAGTTATAAGCACGCTTATATGTTGATCAATATATTTCAGACAGAATATAAAAAATAAAATTTTTTGATTATATAGAAACATGATAGAAACAACAGTTATTGTTACACTTAATTACAATTTAATGGCTTGCTACTATCCTAATTTCATGACAAATTAGAGTCATACCAACAACGAAATCTAAGTATCGATTTAGCATATTTACAAGCAATCAGGAGATGATGAAAGGATATATCGGCATTTTACTGGATGCACTGGCTATAAAAGATAGTAGAGCAATTGTTGGTAAAGCAGGGTGATAAAAGCAGGAATGCTACCTCATCTGTTGACTGTAAGTACAAACAAAAGGACAATAATATGAATGTTTCTATCAGTGGTCACCATATCAGCGTTACTGAAGCTATGGACAAGGCAGTTCGTGAAAAGCTTGAGAAAGTAGAGCGTCACTTTGATCAGATACAAAGTATTAAAGTGATATTATCGTTAGACAACAGCGGTGCTAGTGATGGCGGTAAAAAAAGCCATAAAGCTGAAGCGATTATGCGAGTCTCAGGTCAAGAAATGTTTGTTCAAGCGTGTGAAGATGATATGTATAAAGCCATCAACGAAATGGCAGACAAACTTGATAGACAAGTGCGTAAATACAAAACCCGTCAAGAGCGTAAAAAGACTCAGGGTGCTGGACGTGATGAACGTTACGAAGACTTTGCAGTCGATGATGTAGCACCAGCCGTTTAATTTGATGAGGTTTGGTAGATAAGTATTTGTAGATATGATAGTTAATGAGTAATGGCTGACCAAATAATAATAAATAGTATAGATAGCCAATAGTATAGATAGCCATATGATTTATATTTGATTCTATTGAACTGACATCAGAATACACAAAAAGGAAAAAGGCCTCAAACGTATCATACGTTGAGGCCTTTTCTAGTACTAGCATCAAGAAATAAGAGTATCAGTGAGTCTATTCATTAATCAAAACTATTGCTAACCTTTTTGAAAGTTTGGTTATAAGCCAAATGAAACCAGTATTCTATTCAACAAACTAAGCATATTACACTCAGTCTATTTAACCTACGATAAGTAAAGTGCAGTGACTAGCCGCCACCAACGGCTTGTACCACTTCGATGTTCATGCCCTCAACGATACGTAGCTGACTCAGCTCGCTCTTTGGAATAAGTTCACCCTCGACTTCTACGGCATAGCGACCTTGGCTAAGTCCAAGCTCATTGATGACCAGTTGTACCGTCTGATGAGTGGTCTGTAGATGTTTGCCATTGACACTGATGTTGCTCATAATTGCGCTCCTTAATAATTTAGATTTCCTTGTACTCAAAAATATTAATGCTTGAGTAGATGACATACTCTAGATTGGTTGACTGCGCTTTGATTAGCTGATCGAGTCTTTTGATTTAAATGTCGATACTGCCAGCCATAGCCAACCTGCAATCATGAAGATACCACCGATGGGTGTAATCGCTCCAAACCAAAGTGGTGCGCCAAGTGTCATCGAATACAGACTACCGGCAAATATTATAATGCCAATCTGTAAAAGCCAAGCGGTCGTTTGAGTGATATATCTGAGGCGTATCAATAGTCCTACTAGCAGTAAGCCGAGCGCATGTACTAGCAAGTACAGTGTTGCCGTATGCCACCATTCGAGTTGCTGAGGACTGGCTATATTTTTCAAGCCATGCGCACCGAATGCGCCTAGCGCAACGGCGATAGCCATATTAATCGCCGCAATACCTACCCAATTTAACATGGCACACTCGTATTATTTAAAAGCGGTCGCTACTATAAAATAACGGCTATTGAATATCATCTGGCAAAATCACACTATCGATAGTCATTGCATCACGGATTTTGTCCATGGCATTCTTTTCGATCTGGCGTACACGTTCTGCCGAGATAGAGTAGACGGCTGCTAACTCATGCAAGGTTGATTTTTGCTCAGAGAGCCAGCGTTGCTCAACGATATCACGTGAGCGATCATCTAGTGTGCCCATTGCTGCTATTAATGCTGAAGAATTGTTTTCTTCCCAGTCAGCTTCTTCTAACTGTTCAGCAGGATCAATACCATCTTCTAAGAACAATTGCGGTGCATAGCGCCCATCATCATCATCGCTCGATTGCGCTTCAAACGAGGCATCATAGGACGTAAGCCGTGACTCCATCTCTAACACTTGCTTGCGCGTGACATTCAAGTCATTTGCAATCGCATCTGCTTCTTCTAGTGTCAGCTGATTGTTTGTCTTTTTGAGACTACGTAAATTAAAGAATAGTTTGCGGTGTGCTTTGGTGGTTGCTACCTTCACGATACGCCAGTTGCGAATGACAAACTCGTGAATCTCCGCTTTAATCCAATGTACTGCAAAGGATACTAAGCGCACGCCTTTATTGGGATCGAAGCGTTTCACTGCTTTCATTAGTCCCAAATTACCTTCTTGAATCAAATCGGCTTGTGGCAGACCGTAGCCTGAGTAACTGCGGGCAATGTGAATCACAAAACGCAGATGCGACATCACGAGTAGACGTGCTGCCTCAACATCGCCTTCATCATAATAGCGATGCGCCAGCTCTTGCTCTTGTACTGGCGTCAAGATTGGAATTTGATGGACGGTATTGATATACGCACCCAGATTGACCCCAGGCGCTGATAGATGCGTTGGCATTGCTGGTACCAAATCACGAGTACTGGTATCACCTAGTGCATCCGCATCATAAGGTGGTCGCTGTGCCGCAGCTTTTAATGCTGCATCACGTGCTTCGTTTTTTACAGGTGCTGCATCGTCTTTTTTACTCGTTTTTGCAGCATCATTAGAAGTGTTAGCCATATTCTTGACCTTGATTAAATAGTGACGCAAATAGTAAGATAAAAATATTTATAGTTGTAATTGTAAATGATAGCGACGCTTAGTTGCTATCATTTTTGGTAATGATGAAGTGATATATTGTATCGAAACGCTGTGATGGTGTGCTATCAGTTGCCTGTTGACTGGTAACGCTATTGATGGTCAGTAGCAGTCGATTGGTCGTGTCTGTTTGCTTACTTTGTCGACAGAAAGCAGCGATATCTGCTTGTGAATTGGCATCAGTGGCGACCACATACAACGACTCATCAGCTGCGACATCGCGTAATGCCACTTTGGTTTTCAAAAGCGGCATTGGACAAGCAAGCCCACGTCCGTCGACGAAACGTATAATACTGATAGGGGATTGCTTTGCAGCTACTTCGTTATTTGAATCAATATCGTTCACCGACAGTAATGCCAGTAGGTTATTAATATTTTGTTGCTCAGTACCAGAAAATTTTTCTGATAAGTTTATGAAGTCAGGTGCATGGGTGATGGTGGACTGGCTATCAACAGACATAAAACAACCCTTATAAATACCAATACTTTGGTTTGTACTACTAATTGTCAATAGATCGCTTTCAAGCATCGTTAATTTTAAGAATTTTTATTGAATATTTTTTGCTTAATAGCGACGTAAACCTATTGTTGTAACTACCATTATAGCAAATAGCTAGGGTGCAATTGAGTTGAATATAATCAACTCAACATTCGGTTCATTAGAATTACACAGTCATGTTGCGCGATAGTGACACTCCGCTTAGTTATTGGTAGTCGAACCTATACTAGAATTGACCTTATATGCACAAGCTCGTATAGTCGAGAGGATGTTGTCATTACTCACCTGCATAGGATAAGCATTTGTATCACTCCAATAGACAGTCGATTCTCGATAGCGTAGCCATGAATCACTCAAATAAATATGTGGTCGCCACACCTTCGTTTGGACGGGTGTCGCTGTTGTGCGAGCGAAAAAATAGCGCTCTGTCTATAGCGGTATCGAGCATGTTTATATTAGGGGTTTCAACAGCATTATTGATGGCCACAACGGTTGCCAATAGCAGTGAATGGGAGAGTAATGATGGCATCAGCCAAACGTCACAATACAATTATAACTCATGGCAATCCACGGACTCCGAAGATTTAGACTTGCCTAACTTGAGAGGTCAGGGCTTGAGCTTCGCTGAGCAGTATCAAAATAAGCTACTAGGCGAATGGTCACTACGAAATATCAATGGTGGCGTTAAGATGGAGCATGATCCTTGGATTCAAGAAACGCTTAAAGACATGACGTGGCGTTTGAATGCTCAAGCACGGCAGCAAGCGTTAATGGGCTTGGTGATTATTGATAATCCGAGTATCAATGCTTTTGCAGCACCAGGTGGTGTCATCGGTCTAAATACAGGCACTATATTGGCTGCCAGTAGTATGGACGAGCTTGCTAGTGTGGTAGCGCATGAAGTGGCACACATTAGCCAGCATCATTATGAAAGTGGTGTGGATGATCGAAAAAAAGCATTGCTCATGCAAGTAGGTGGCATGCTAGCAGCAATTGCTGCATCAGCAATCGATGGTGATGCAGCGACAGCCGTTTTGATGGGTAGTCAGACCGCTACGATGAACAGTAGCATGGCATTTAGCCGCAGTAATGAGCGAGAGGCTGATCGGATAGGGATGCAAATCATGACCCAAGCGGGTTATGACCCAAGAGCCATGCCGCGGTTTTTTGCCACCATGAATCAACGAAGTCAGCTCAATAAAGTTGAAAATCAGTTTTTGCCAAGTTTTATTATGTCCCATCCACTGAGTAATGAGCGTTTGAGTGATTCACAAAGTCGCGCGCAGAGTTATCCTCCATTATCATTAAACCAGCAGCAACGACATCAAGCATTGTTTGATTTGCTCTATTGGCGTGTGCAGATTACTGGTAAGCATGCTTCTGAGACCGTATTGACGACTGCTGCGAAGAATAGTGTCGGTGCCAAATTGGCTTTGATGTACTGGTACAGTGAACAGCAGCGCTTTACAGATGCCAATAAATTACTGGCTGAGATTGACGTATTATCAGCGACACAGCGTCAAACACTAGAGCCTTTATTGTCAATTACCCACAGCTATATGCTAACGGAACAAGGTAAGTGGTCAGAAGCTGCACAAATTTTAGAAAGCCAGCAGCGACTTTATCCTGAGCGTCGCGACTTACGACTCTACTTAGCGGAAGCACTTACCAATAGTAACCAGCCGACACAAGCACAAGCATTGCTCAAACCACTAACCGAGCAACAGCCAAGTGATCGTTATGCTTGGCAAAGTCTACAACTGGCCAATGAAAAGTTGGCCAAAACCACGACTTCACCACAGCTGGCCAATATTGCCACTATCAATGCATTGCGTTACCGCAGCCAAGATCAGTTATGGAGCAATCGCTACGAAAGTGCACTCATATCGCTGACACAAGCCAAGCAACTGACGGAACAATTGCAGAATACACCGCAAGCCAATAGTGCTCGGCCGCTTTTAGCCAATATTAATGCAGAACTCAAAGCAGTAAAAACCGCCAAAGACTTTAAGCCTTAGGCGGTTGTTTTTACAGACAGAGAGACAGACCTACCAATCAATAGTAAGTGCTAGCCTTGTAGGGCGTCTTTTACCATCTTAGAGATGAGGGCTGGATCTGCACGGCCTGCCGTTTTGTTCTTTAGTACACCCATCACGCTACCCATATCACGCATAGACGTTGCACCTTGCTCAGCGATTTCAGCATTGACTAAAGCAGCAACTTCTTCATCGTTCATTTGTTTGGGCATAAACCCATTGATGATATCAATCTCAAACTGCTCTTTGGTTGCTAAGTCATCACGGTTGTTTTCTGTAAAGATAGTGAGTGACTCTTGACGCTGTTTCAATTGCTTTTGTAATACCTCTAATACTTGTGCGTCATCTAGCTCTATCCGGCGGTCAATCTCAATCTGCTTGATGACTGCTTGTACGTTACGCAATACTTTAACGCGCTCAAGTTCACGAGCTTTCATAGATACTTTGATGCTGTCTAATAAAGTCCGTTTAAGTTGACTCATTGTTATTATCCTTATTCGTTAAGAGTTATTTATTCAGATTTTGAGCAATAGTAATAAAAATTGTAGCATAAAAAACGCCACTGATATCAATGGATAACAGTGGCGTTAATGTAGCACTTGTACTTAACTAATCGTATTATGGATTAGTACATACGAGTGGTACGAATAGTTTCGCGTTGTAACTTCTTTTTATAACGCTTTACGGCAGCAGCTTTCTTACGCTTGCGTACTTGCGTTGGTTTTTCATAAAACTCACGCTTACGTACGTCTGACAATACACCAGCTTTTTCACATGAACGTTTGAAACGACGGATAGCGATATCTACTGGTTCGTTTTCTTTAACCTTAACTGCAGGCATGAAGACTCCTCGATTAGGATGAGATATAAAGGCATTAGTTTGGCTGTGTATTAGTATTTAGTCGTAATATCTCAAGATTACAGACATCAGCTCAAACTAGGATAATCTTGTACATGAGCACAAGGGCAGGTATTTTAATAAAAAATAGCAAGTAAGTCAATGAATTTGTTATATTAATCCATATTTATCATTAAGTTGCACAGTTTTCTGTAGATATAGAGTTGGTTTATTAGACAGCATTAATGGTTTTAGTCAAATAAGAGTGACTATATAAGTGTGCTAGAGAGCATCATTATAAATAAAAAACCCTACTGTCTATAACGGTTTAGGTGGAGTTTATGCTATGATAATTCCCATATTATAGTAAGCCTATGAACCGTTTTGTGTGTATTTTATTAAGGATGTTTGAATGAAAAAGACAGTATTAAATACAGCGTTAAGCAGCGCATTTATCGTCGCTTTTAGTTTTGGTGTTAGTGCTTGTGGCGGCGAAGAGCATGAAGAAGTAATGGCAGTAGATCGCGTTGATGAAGCGGCTGCACTTGCTATTGAAAATGCACCGGAAGCTGAAGACATGAAGTTTCCAGAGACAGCAGCGATGCCTGCGGCTGATGCAGCTGCCACGGAAGCTGATGGTACGGCCACTGCTGAAGAAGGAACGGATGCTACTGCTATGGTAGAAACAGCGACTACAGCAGAAGCAGATAGCGCCGATGCTGACGCAGCTGCTACTGACAGTGCCGAACCTGAAGCTGCTGCCGCTGAATAAGCATGGATTTAATGGTCATTTGGGCTGCCAATATAGCCATTCCACTATAAAAGTATTACTGCGTTAACCTCGCTTGAAGTATTTAATATACATCTACACTCGGTTGCCTTGTAATACTTTTAAATTGAATCGACTAGTGGTAAATAAGCTTTATCAGCAGCCACCATATAGTATAGAGGTGTGATCATGATGAATAAACGACAGCGTATAAGCAAGCTTACGGTCTCTGTTATGGGTATTAGCGCATTATTAGCACTGAGTGCTTGTGGTGGTGAGGATACAAGTATTGAAAAAGCATCTACTGCCAATAAACCTGTTGATACTACTGTAGCGGTCGCTGACACACCAGTTGCTGAATCTGAAGTGTCTGAGTCTGAAGTGACTGAGTCTGAAATTGCTACGCCTAAACCAGAGGTTGAATTAGAACCTGTTGAGGCGCCTGTTACTACGGAAGAGTCAGTAGCAGAAGTTGCTGCTGAGCCTGAAGTATTGGCCGCGGATGCAGGCGCTAAACTATATGAATCAAACTGTCAGGTTTGTCATGCTGCAGGTTTGCTCGATGCACCAAAATATGGTGATAAAGCCGTATGGGCAGCGCGCCTTACTAAAGGTAAAGATACGCTACATATGCACTCTGCGAAAGGCTTTAATAAAATGCCAGCGCAAGTCACTGATAAAGTAAGTGAAGCTCAGGTTTATGCGGCTGTAGATTACATGATTGCAGCGGTTAGCTGATATTGGCCATTGAAATTTGCTAAACTGACCGTCATTGTGACTGACAATGGCGGTTTTTTTGTGCATATTTTTTCGCACATAAGCTAAGGCGAAAACGCTGCAAAAGATGACACGCAGACAAAAGTATAAAGGCAAACATATGAAAGTGTTGGGTTTAGAGACCTCTTGTGATGAGACTGGTTTAGCGATTTTTGATAGTGAGCAGATTTCGAGCGACAATCAAGGTTTGGTTGGTCAAGTGCTGTATTCACAAATAGAGCTGCATGCTCTCTACGGTGGTGTGGTGCCTGAGCTCGCTAGTCGCGATCATATTCGAAAGCTCGTGCCTTTGCTCAATGAGTTGTTAGATCAGTGTGATATGAAAAAAAGCGAGATTGATGCGATTGCCTATACCAAAGGGCCAGGACTGATTGGTGCATTGATGACGGGTGCGTTATTTGGGCGCAGTTTGGCTTATGGTTTGGATATACCTGCGATTGGCATCCACCATATGGAAGGCCATTTGTTGGCACCGCTGATGGGTGCAAATCCTCCCGCATTTCCTTTTGTGTCATTGCTCGTCTCTGGTGGACATACTTTGCTTATTGCTGCCCGTGGGGTTGGGCAATATGAGATATTGGGTGAGTCGATAGACGATGCGGCGGGTGAGTGCTTTGATAAAGCGGCTAAGATGCTAGGCTTGCCATATCCTGGTGGTCCTAATATCGCCAAACTGGCTGAGACAGGCAATCAAAACGCGTATAGCTTGCCAAGACCGATGCTACATCGTGGTTTGGACTTCTCTTTTAGCGGTATGAAAACAGCCGTGCACAACCTTATCAAGGATACCCCACACTCAGGGGGTTCAGGAAATAGTGCCGAGAGTAATCCACAAGTACGCGCTGATATTGCAGCTAGCTTTCAACATGCAGTGGTCGATACACTGGTAAGAAAATGCGTCAAAGCACTTAAGCAAGTAGATATGAGCCGCTTAGTCATTGCTGGCGGCGTCAGTGCCAATACTCATCTACGTGAAACGTTAGAAGCTGAGCTGGCCAAAATAAATGCAACGGTGCACTATGCCCCGCCTGCATTATGTACCGATAATGGGGCAATGATTGCTTATGCCGGTTACGAGCGCTTGCAAGCAGGACAGTCAGATGATTTGGCCGTTAGCTGTGTGCCACGTTGGCCGATGACCGAATTGCCTCCGGTATAAAGGTGCTATTGATTGGGGCTTATGCCCATGTTTGTGCCCATGTTCATGCTCATGAAATCTATCTGAAGTAAGGATACCGCTATGCAGTGGATTGCGATTGGTCTAGGCGCCGCATTTGGAGCGTGTTTGCGAGGGTGGCTGGCGCGCTTTAATCCATTGCACCATTGGATACCGCTTGGTACATTGGGCGCGAATGTCTTGGGTGGACTATTAATAGGGCTAGCTTTAGTATGGTTCGGAAGGATGGGTACTGGCTTATCTGACAACGTGAGACTATTCGTCATCACTGGATTTTTAGGCGGATTGACGACCTTTAGTACCTTTAGCGCGGAAGTGTTTACTTTTATCAGTGAAGGCAGGTTATTGACAGGTCTTGCGTTAATAGGTTTGCACGTTGGATTGACATTATTAGCAACTGCGTTGGGATTTTATTTCTTTAAGTTGGTTTTGTAGGAAATATCATCTGACTTTTGATTCAATCTGAGGTGCTGCGGGCTGCGTGTAGCACTGAGAAGAGTTAAACAATGGGGATGTCTTTAATTAGAGTTTTTATGAAAATGTATAAAAGTAAAAGCTGAGTTAGAAACCCAGCCTTGTATTATAAAAATGCCAAAAAATATAATGTAGAACATGATAACTATAAGTTAAATTTACGCTTTAATAAGGTTCTAGAACAAAGTTCATAGATGGATCATTCCAACATCCCCAAGCGTGAACTGGTTGACCATTTTGACTAAGCCCATATAAGCACTTATTTTTGCCTTCAGCTTTTAGTCTGACAATATTACCTGTCACTGGCTCTAATATAAATGTATTTGCATATTGACAGTCAACTAGAGATGCCCGTGCTCCATTTGTATTACTATTCACTGTTAAACAGTCTTTAGATTCTTGATGTTGAAGTTTCTTTTTTCCAGTCGTTGGATTGACTTGAATTTTAAACGCCATACCTGGGTTCTGGTAACATGACCAAGTATAGGCATTATTATTGGTTGTGCCTGGTGTTTGATAACCATATATACACTTATTTGTCGTAACTTGTTTTAGTCTAAAAGTTCCGCTTGTATCAGGAGCAGGGTTTGGAGAAGAATAGCAAGGAAGTGTTTTTTGATTTACCCTATACCATTTGGTGCTGTTTTTTCGTTTAACCCTGATTTCATACTCGGTGCTACAAGCAACTGGTTGAATGCCATAGTTGTTAATAGAACCTGTGTTATTACCAGAATTAGAACAGACTTCATTATCTCCTTTTGTCCATGAACCAGACGAGCTAGCCCTATAATCTATTTTGTAGGTTTTGCCACTTTTACAGTTAAATTCAATAAATATTTCAGGCTGATTGTAGTAATCGTTGTGTGTTGATGATTTTAAGTTCCAAACATTAGGATTTTTAGATTTCAAATCACCCATATTGAGGCTTTCAGATTTTGATTCCTCAATGTTTGGGCTTTCATATTTCAAGTTTTCAACACTGAGGTTATCAGGCTTTATCTTATCGAGATTGAGGTTTTCAGATTTTGAGTTTTTAATATTAAGGTCACTAGATTTAAGCTCATTAATATTGAGGTTTTTAAATTTTAAGTTATCAGATGCATTAGCACATCCAGCTATTATCGAAAGTAGAATAACAATAGTTTTACTCATGGAAACTTCCTTATATATTGTTACTGACAATATAAAAATTCGTTACCTAACTATCATTAGCACTTAGAGCATGCATAGTCAATTTTTTTCAAAAGAATATGGCCTCTTAATAGGCAGGATTACTGCTTCCTATAGCAGCAGTTCAAACTTTGAGGGAGGTTAGCACAACAGTTTATAATGGTTTAACGATCCCTTCTAGTAAGTTCGCAAACCCTTGCATATACGCTGTGTCTTGGCTAGAGGTACGCGTCGCTGCATACAGCTGACAATGCACACCTGCACCCAACTTCCGCGAGACGACCCAGCCTTTTTTCTCATATTCCGCCACGACCCAATCAGGTAATGCAGCTACTCCGCGTTCACTAGCGACCAGCTGAATGAGCATCGCTGTCAGCTCTGTAGTACGCACATTCTCAAAGCTCACCTGTGCAGGTGTCATAAAGTTGGCGATAATATCGAGACGCTTGGCCTCTACTGGATAAGCAATCAAGGTTTCTTCAGTCAAATCACTGGGTTCAATAAATTCTTGCGCTGCCAAATCATGCGTGGGCGATAGTACCAAGCGACTCTCGTACTCAAACAGCGGCTGATAACTGATACCGTCTATCGGTAAATCACTGGTGGTAATCAATAAATCAATATCACCTTCCATGAGTAGATGATGCGGCTCAGGCTCAAACCCTGTGGCAAAATCTAGCTCGACATCTGACCACTCACGGCGATAATGATTGAGTATCGGCATCAGCCAATCAAAGCAACTATGACACTCGGATGCTAGGCGTAATCTGCCTGCTTGACCATGTGCTAGGCGCTTAAGGTTGGATTTAGTACGGGTGACTTGCGGCATTATACTATCTGCCAACGCCAGTACGGTCTTACCAGCAGGGGTAAAGGTAAGCGGGCGCGTACGACGATTGACCAAGCTGATATCGTAGTAATTCTCTAGCTCTTTCAACTGATGTGAGACCGCAGAAGCCGTAACATGCAGCTCATCGGCAGCAGCAGCGAGTGAACCATGCGCCCGTAGCGCGGTTAGGGTGTTGAGGTGACGGAGCTCTAGCATAAGGTAACCTAACCGCGAAGGTGAGAAAAATTCATTATAATAGATATAGCGCTGACTTTCATTCAAAGCTTGCTATTAATAAGCAGTGTCAATAATAAGCAGTGCCAAACTAGCGATACCAGATTGGCAACAGCAAACTAGCGCCGGCGTAGTAGCAGCTGCGAGATGATAACCAATATTAAAGAAGCAGCCAGTAGCAATGTACCGATAGCGTTGACTTCTGGTTTAAGTCCTACCCGTACCATCGAATAAATCCGTAACGGTAAAATCTCATAGCTTGGACCAGTGACAAAGGTTGAAACCACCACATCATCCAATGACAACGTAAAGGCGAGCAACCAACCAGCCATTACCGCTGGTAAAATTACGGGAATGAGTACTGTACGTACCATCGTGGACTCATTGGCACCCAAGTCGCGTGCCGCTTCCATCAATCGCTCATCTAAACTGCTTAATCGTGCAAAGACAGTGATGACCACAAACGGTAGACAGAAGGTAATGTGTGCTAATAACAGCGAGACAAATCCTAATTGCAGACCAATTAATAAAAATAGCGCCAATAATGAGATGGCCAATACAATTTCAGGCGACATCATCAGCACGAACAGAAGCCCGTTTAGCAAGCCTTTACCACGGAAATTATAACGGTGTAGTGCTAAAGCGGTGAGCGTACCTATCAATGTCGAGACGGTCGCGGCGACCAACCCTAATACGATAGAATGCCAAAACGCATCTAGCATGGCTTGGTTATTAAATAGCGATTCATACCACTTTAGGCTGAAGCCGCCCCAGTTGTAGCCAATTTTCGATTTGTTAAAGGACATCACCACCAAAACAAGGATAGGCAAATACAACAGGGCATAAATGAGGCTTAGATAGCCTTTGGCGGCGATACTGCCAATCTTCAAAGTACGCGAATGAGACATTAGGCCACCTCACTGAAATCAGTCTTGCCAATGCGGCGACTACTGGCGCGATAGGCCAGTAACAGCACAGCCATAGCAAGGGTCAATAATACGCTGGCTGCAGCACCAAATGGCCAATCGCGCGCATCCAAAAACTGGTTTTTGATGATATTTCCGACCAATAGGTTGCGTGAACCACCTAAGATGTCGGCGACATAGAACATTCCCATTGCTGGCAGCAAGACTAAGAGCACTCCTGAAATGATGCCAGGCGTCGTCAATGGTAGTACGATATGCCAAAAAGTCTGTGTCTTGGATGCACCCAAATCTTGTGATGCCAGTAGCATGTCCTGACGCAAGTCAGTAAACACGGCATATAATGGCAACACCATAAATGGAAATAGTAAATACGTCAGACCAGCTATCACTGCACCTTGCGTATATAAGATATCGATAGGGGTATCGATAACACCTATCGCAAGCAGTGATTTATTAATCAAACCATTATTCGCAAACAGCAACTTGAGTGCATAAGTACGCACCAGAGAGTTGGTCCAAAACGGTAGTATTAATAGCATCATCAACAGTGGTTGCCAACGGGGTTTTGCTCTAGATATAAGCCATGCAAAAGGGTAGCCAAGTAATAAACAGATGATGGTCGTAATGCCTGCCATCCATAACGAATGGATAAATACGCCGAAATAGAGCGGATCAATCATGCGTGCATAGCTGTCGATGCTGACAGGTAAGCTGATAAAAGCACTGCTATCACGGGTCAAAAAGCTGACCGCGATGACCAAGATATTTGGTAATAGCGCGAATATCAGTAACCAACCCCAAATGAGCCATAGCGTTGCGGTGCGAAAAGGACTTTTGCTGCCTAAGCTGTGACCTGCCATTAGCTGGCATCCTTTTGTACGGTTGTATGGTCTCCACCTTTATTTGGCTCAGTAGAGTCTTCTGGCAATACCCATTCCCAGCCATCGACCCATGAGACTTTGACAGCTTCATTTAGTTTATAATCAAAGCTTGGGTCATCTTCGTCAAAGAATTCAGAGGCTTTAATAATATGGCCGTTTGCTAGCTCAATGATTGAGTCGAGCGTGCTGCCTTTGTAGTTACTTTCAATCACTCGGCCAAACAGTCCAACATGCTCATCATCTTGTGGATCATAAACTCTTAAGTCTTCTGGGCGCAGGAGTAAGTTTACGATGTCGCCTACTTGTACGTCATTGGCAAAATTAGGCCGACGTAAATTACGCAAGCTGGTTGGACCATCTTGAGCTTGTGCCTCGCAAACTTCTACTTCGATACGTCCGTTGGTGACTTTACCATCACGATCTGGCTGATCGGGGTAGACACCTTTTACTTCTGCTTTAAATAGATTGGTCTCACCGATGAACTTGGCTGTGAACAAGTTGGCAGGCGTTTCATAAATCTCGATAGGCGTGCCGATTTGCTGAAAGGTGCCGTCTTTCATCACTGCGATACGATCTGACATCGATAGCGCTTCTTCTTGATCATGGGTGACAAATACAAAAGTGATACCCAGCTCACGTTGTAGACGCTTGAGCTCAGACTGCATCTGCAAACGCAGTTTGTGATCGAGCGCGGATAGTGGCTCATCGAGTAACAGCAGTTTAGGACGATTTATCACGGCACGCGCAATAGCTACACGCTGCTGTTGACCACCCGATAAATCTTGCGGTTTACGATTGGCTAGATGTTCTAACTGCACCATCGCGAGCATCTCGCGTACACGTGTCTTAATCTCATCTTTCGGTATTTTTTTGAGCTTAAGACCGTAAGCTACGTTTTGGGCGACGGTCATATGAGGAAACAATGCATACTGCTGAAACACTGTATTGACCGGACGCTTATCCGCAGGTAACCCTGCCATCTGTACGCCATCTAAATGAATAGCACCAGCATTTGGCTGCTCAAAGCCTGCAATCAAGCGTAGCAAGGTTGTCTTACCGCAGCCTGAAGGGCCAAGCAGTGTCAAAAACTCACCATGTTGAATGTCGAGGTTGATGTCTTTTAATACTTCAGTTTGATCGTAGGTTTTTTTTAGACCAGTCAGTTGCAGCAGCACCTTATCATCATTAGGTGATGTAGAGGTTTTGTGCGTATTGGGCAGCGGGATGGTCATAATATTTTTCCTAAGCATCTAACATCGCAGTATGGCCATTCATTTAGGATACTGTGGTCAAAGTCATTTGGTGTGGGTGTAAGCTATGGGGATAGACTTAGTCTGGTTGCCACGTATTATAACAAACCCTTGATATAAATTAGTGCAAGTTAATCATAAGTTACGTGAGAGACAATACTTGAGAGACAAAGGTATAGTCAATCCACTATGAAAGAGTGACAGCGTTAATCTCGCTTAAAGTATTACATATACATCTGCACTCGGTTGCCCTGACTCTCTTTCAGATTGAATCAACTATAGGATAGGAAGGAGTTTTTATTATGAGCTTTTCAGTTCTAGTTTTTGGCAAACCTATTTAGGACATTTGGCAAGGGGGTTCATTTCTATGATTTGGGGCAGCTAGCAATAATTACGTCATATAGCGACATTAATACAAAGTTTTTTATCATTTTTTAAGCGGTATTCCTATACAATTACTCTGTGGTAGACCAATAGCTTTGGCCTGTCAGTACCTAATAGTGACTAGTCAGTTATTTAGTCGATTTATGTTTGAATACAACCAGTTGAATATAGCCAGTTAAATATGACTTGGATACTAGAGAGGTGAGCAAAATTACTACAGATAGTAGACTGAGTGAGCTTAATTCTAGATCCAATTTAAACAGCTTATAACTCTAATATTATTGATGATAAAGGATATCTTATGCCGAACAATACGCGCCCAAAAACAGGTCAAGAAGCCCTTGAGCTTTTGAAAGAAGGAAATGCACGCTACGTTGATAGCTTGAGCAATACTGATCCGATGATGCAAAGGCGTCCGGAGTTGGTCAAAGACCAAGATCCTTTGGCTATTATTTTGGGTTGCTCGGACGCACGTGTACCAGTTGAGATTGTATTTGATCAAGGCTTGGGTGATTTGTTCGTGATTCGAGTCGCTGGAAACGTGGTCGCACCATCACAGATTGGCTCGATTGAATTTGCGGCCGAAAAATTCGGTACCAAGTTGGTTGTCGTACTTGGACATTCACATTGCGGTGCGGTTACGGCCTGCGTAGAAACCCTCATTAACCCTGAAACAAACTACTCGCCCAATTTGCAGTCCATCGTAGATCGCATCCGTCCAAGTGTTTATAACCTGCATGAATTGGCGACTGCCAATGGTCAAGACGTCGATGCCGACGAGCTAGTTGATCGCTCAATCCGTGCTAACGTACGTATGTCGGTTAGCCAACTTAAGCATGGCTCGCGTGCACTAGAAGACTTGACCAATAGCGGTCAGTTGCTAGTCGTTGGTGCAGAGTATGATTTAGAGACAGGCAAAGTACGGTTCTTAGACAGCTAATAAACCGTCTAAATCGGCCACATCAAATAAGCACTATTACAAAATCCTCTCAATCCTTTCGTGATTTTTTATTATGATAAGAGAGTCAAGCGCGTAAAAAGCCTTTACGCGCTTGTTTTTTTAACTCTATATTTTGTCAATATTAGGATAATTATGTCTATATCAAATAATGGCTCAGCCACCGATAATAATAACGAATCACTTATAGCTCAGCCGACTAGCAGCGTAAATACCGCTGGTGTTCAGCCTATTTCAGGTCAGACGACTGGCTATACGTTTAACCATACGATGCTACGGGTAAAAGATCCTGCCAAGTCATTAGCGTTCTATACGGGCGTCCTTGGAATGACGTTGCTGGCGGTAAAAAAATTCCCTGATATGGGTTTCGATTTATATTTTTTAGCCAAGCTAACGGAGAGTGAGCGAGACAACCTGCCTGCTGGTGATGACTTAGAAATCTTTGCATTTCGTCAGCGCGGTATCTTAGAGTTGACTCATAACTACGGTACCGAAACCAAAGCTGATTTTAGCTATCATGATGGTAACCAAGATCCACAGGGTTTTGGTCATATTTGCTTTAGCGTGCCAAGTCTGGATGAAGCGGTGGCTTGGTTTGATAAAAATAACGTTGAATTCAAGAAGCGTCCAGAAGATGGCAGCATGAAAAATATCGCCTTTATCAAAGACGTCGATGGCTACTGGATTGAGATTGTACAAGCTGACTTGATGGGCTAAGTTTTAAGCGTTTGAAAGCTTTGAATATTTGATGAGTATTCGTTGCTAATATTTATCAATAAACAGAATAATCAATATGACCAACCAAAGGAGTGACACCTAGATGCCAACCTCTGAGGCAGAAACGATAGCAGGTACAGAGCCAACAACAGCTGCACTAACGTATCAAAGTATTATTGATTCTGCGAATGGCATATTTATTGGTTTTGTCGAGCGTATTCCGTATTTTGTTGCTTCGATTATCGTTGTCTTAATCTTTTGGTTTTTGTCGATACTCTTCAAAAAAATCGTCTATAAAATATTAGGCAGTCGCAGACGGCATCAGAATTTGGTCAAAGTATTTCAGCGAGTAGGTGGTGCTTTAATTATCTTCGTAGGCTTTATGATAGCCATGGTGATAGCTGTGCCGGAATTCACCCCTGCCAAGCTAATCGGTGCACTCGGTATCGGTTCTGTCGCTATTGGTTTTGCGTTCAAAGATATTTTTCAAAATTTGCTGTCTGGTATTTTACTACTCATATCAGAGCCGTTTCGCATCGGTGATCAGATTGTCTCAGGAGAGTATGAAGGGACAGTTGAGGATATTAAAATTCGTGCAACCACTATCAAAACTTATGATGGTCGGCAAGTCGTTATTCCAAACTCTGACTTATATACCTCAGCGCTGACAGTCAATACTGCCTATAAGCAGCGCCGGTTACAACTGGCAGTGGGTATTGGTTATGAAGATGATATCGAAGCGGCAAAAGCTGAGATTTTAAAAGCGCTAGATAGGGCAGATAGCGTGTCAAAGAAAGCTGAGCCGAGCGTGATTGCGACAGGTTTTGGAGATTCAACGATAGATTTGATGGTACGTTGGTTTATTGAAGATGGCACGCAAGCCAATAAAGTTACCTCGATTCACCAAGTATTTGTAGAGATTAAACTCGCGCTAGATGCAGCAGGCGTAAATATTCCATTCCCGATTAGGACGATAGACTTGAGTGACGCATCAGTGATGACGATTGTCGATAAGCTTAATGAGCAAAAAAACATCAATGTGGAAAAGACAGTGGCAGAGTAATCAAGCTATCATTAATATTCATAGACGCTAGGGCGTGTCTTCAATTCACTCGATAGTTATCTAAATGGGTTAAAAATGGCTAAATCTTGCCAAACGGCGTCAAATAGCTGATTAATATCTCGATATTATCTGCGCTATTTTCCTTGTTTGACTGCGATTTATCTCATTTCTATCACTATTTTTAAAATGAGGACACGCCCTAGTTCCCATAATAAAAAACCGCCATATCAAATGATGTGGCGGTTTTTTTATGCTGATCTACTGGCTATCAGTATAAAGATTTATTCATCTTTTGCTCTAAAGTCTGTATGGCATGACTTACAGCTCGCACCAACTTGACTGAATGCAGGCTTGATATCATCCATGCTAGTGGCTGTTTGAGCGGCAGCACTTAGTTCAGCAGTAACTTTTTGGAAGTTATCAGCTTCTGCACGGAAACCATCAGCATTAGACCAAACGGCTTCAGTCGCATTACCCATGTCTTCTTGGTTTTCGAAATGGCTCCACGGCATACTAGAATCTTCTGCTAAGAATGCCGCTTGCTCTTTGACGACGTCCGCATCAAAGGTATCTGGTGCTTTGGCCATATCACCCATGACGCCCATTGCATCACCCCAGTTTTTCATGCTGTCTTGACGGGCTTGTATATCAGGGCTAGAGTCAGACTCGGTTGCCGTACTACAGGCTGTTAGACCTAAAGCGGCTGCCATTAAGGTGATACCGAAGATAGATTTCAATGATTTGTTAGAATGAACCTGTGCCATATAGATTACTCCTTTAAATTTGGCTAATAGTATGCGTATTTGCAGACGGTGGCTTTGATACTGTGGTCAAAATCAACTCATAATTACCTGAAAGTATGTCCGCTTATCAGTGATTTTTTAGAAATTTAATCTGTATTGTAACCATTATTTGCGTAGCTATGGTTAAAATAGTTGTTATATCATCGTAATATTCAAAGTAATGATGATTATCTAAACCATATCATTGAGTTGACTGATACGTATTTTATCGTGGGCTTAATCGATCATATTAAGCTCAAATAAATGACAGTCTATATCTCTGTGAAGGTGATAAGCCCCATATGATAAAGGTCAGCTATAGCAGCTGACCTGTATTTGAATCTACTAGACAATAATCTAGTAGACATTGCTCATCTTTATTATATTCACATAAGCTATAGAGTCAACCACTCACGCGGCTTTAGATAAACGTCAGTCAACTCAAACTCGGGTGAGCCTTTAGTAGGCTCGAAGCGGTAGTGCCAACTCGCCAGTGGCGGCATACTTACTAAGATAGACTCAATACGACCATTGCTCTGTAGTCCAAATAGCGTGCCGCGATCGTAGACTAAGTTGTATTCAACGTAGCGGCCACGACGATACAGCTGAAATTCACGCTGCTGTTCAGTATAAGGCGTGTCTTTACGCTGCTCAAAGATAGGTGTAATACCGTCAAGATAGCCGTTACCCACTGCTTTCATAAAGTTAAAGCAGGTCTCAAAGTCCCAACCACGACTCTCAGTATTGACATCATCATAGAATAAGCCGCCGATACCGCGCTGCTCGTTGCGATGACGTAGGTGGAAGTACTCATCACACCATTGCTTAAAGTCAGGATAGACGCTGTCACCAAACGGTGCGCACAGATCGTGGCAGACTTGATGCCAGTGGACGCAGTCAGCAAGTACTGGGTAAAACGGTGTCAAATCAAACCCACCCCCAAACCACCAAATCGGCGCTTCGCCCTCAGCTTCAGCAACGAACAAACGAACATTGGCATGGCTAGTAGGGACGTTAGGGTTTTTGGGATGCACAACCAGTGACACGCCCATGGCTTGAGCTTTGCGGCCAGCGATATCGGGATGGCGCGCCGTAGCTGAAGCTGGCAGGTTGTGTACATGAATATGGCTAAACATCACGCCTGCTTTTTCAATCACGTCGCCATCTGCTAGTACGCACGAGCGACCACCGCCACCTTCAGGTCGTTCCCAGTCATCAGGGACGAAGGTTGCATTGCCACCACCATCACGCTCTTGCGCTTCTAATGCTTGGCAGATACGCGCCTGCAAACCGACTAAAAACTCACGCACTCGTGTGATGTCATTATTGGTCGGTGTTACCACTGATTCTGATGGTTCTGATTTATTATCTATATTTGGAATACTCATAAAATATCTATTTATTCAGGTGTATTGCAGTGTTGAAATCTTTATCCAATAAATGTCCCATACGGTCACGCTTGGTCGCGAGGTATTCAGCATTCATATCATTGACCCCTACCAATAATGGCACGCGTTCCACGACATTGATGCCATGCTCAGTGAGATAAGCAATTTTGTTAGGGTTATTAGTAATGAGTCTAACCGCATCAACACCGATATGAGCGAGCATCGGCCCACACATGTCATAAATACGCGCATCTGCAGGCAAGCCCAACATCAGATTGGCATCTAACGTATCATGACCTTGATCTTGAAGGGCGTAAGCACGAATCTTATTGGTGAGCCCAATGCCGCGACCTTCTTGGCGCAGGTACAAAATAGCACCACAGCCAGCCTCTTGTATGGCTTGCATCGCCGAATTAAGCTGCGGACCACAGTCGCACTTCAATGAGCTAAAAGCATCGCCAGTTAGGCACTCAGAATGAATACGAATCAAGGGAGCCGGTCGCTCTGATGGCGTCGCTGTATCTGGGTCGACCACAGGCAGCCCGACGGTCAGCATCACATGCTCTTGACCGTCTTCGTTTTCAAAGATATGAATATCAAACTCGCCATAACGAGTCGGTAGTTTGGCACTAGTAATAAATTGATATGACATTAATGTCCTGCATAAGCCGGTAGTTGTGGCAGTAAGGTCTGTATTAGCAGTAATAACGCAGCGATGTCATCCTAGCTGTATTAGGATAGTTAGGATGATAGCAGTATAATCTGTTCGTAACACATGCGTGCTGATTGTCTTTATTATAAAAACACACAAAGTTCACAGACGATGCACGATGATTAAAGCGACCATTAAAAAAAAATGCTATTATGCCATACTATTTTGACGGATACAGTGACAAGTCTTTACCCTTACATTACTATGTCGTCACGAACATTCGATATTGATGCAAAATAATAAGGCATAATATCAACCCCTAGTATGGAAGCGCTGTCTATTATGACGGCGTGTTTGTTGTTAGGCGCCGCGTAGGTATAGATACGTAGGCATTGCATGAATAATTATATGGTCAGTTACATCAATAATGATGTAGATATTATTGACGTCGCTTAGCTATAGTTATCTTTATACTCTAAAGCACGTCTTGTCAGCAGATTGGTAGGTATCGTACGGTTTATGCAGCAGTCACCTCATTCCCCACAGTCTCAGTCCGTATCTGCGTCAGCCATTGAATCCGCTGCCCAGCTGTCAAATTTGCAGCAGACTTACGCTGTCATTCCGCGTGTGCGTCCAAATACGCCACTACTTGATAGTATCGATGCGCCGTCTGATCTAAAAACGTTTACAACCACTCAGCTTATTACCTTGGCAGATGAATTGCGACTGTTTCTGTTGTATTCAGCCGGTCAGAGTGGTGGGCATTTTGGTGCCAATTTGGGCGTGGTTGAATTGACCATTGCGCTACATTATTTGTTAGATACGCCGCAAGATCAGATTGTTTGGGACGTAGGTCATCAAGCCTATGCTCATAAAGTATTGACTGGTCGCCGCGAGCAGTTAGGTAGTATTAGATCGAAAGATGGATTGACGGCTTTTCCTGAGCGTGCCGAGTCTGTGTACGATACCTTTGGCGTTGGTCATTCATCGACTTCAATCTCAGCGGGTCTAGGCATGAGCTTAGCGCTGCGCTATCAAGGCTGTGCACAAACAGTGGCTTGTATCATCGGCGATGGTGCGATGACAGGTGGCATGGCATTTGAGGCCATGAATGATGCAGTACAGCAAGACGCTGATTTGCTAGTCATCTTAAATGACAATGATATGTCGATATCTTGTTCTATCGGTGGGTTTTCGCGGCATTTAGCCACGCTATGGGAATCAGGATATCAGGTTGATATCTCTGAGACAGGTGAGCCTGTTCTCTGTCATCGTCCTGATATGCAAGGATTTGATCGCCGTAAGCGCCACAAAGAGATGCGCGATGTCCCGCAATTAGAAGATAACTTATTTAAAGCGATTGGTTTTACCTATTTTGGTCCATTTGATGGTCACAATATCCCTGAGCTGTTGCGTGTATTGTCACTTGCCAAGCGAGTATCAGGTCCAGTATTGGTTCATATTTATACCACTAAGGGTAAAGGCTTTGCGCCAGCTGAACTAGATCCAGTCGGTTATCATGCGATTAGCAAACTGCCTGTCGAAGATGATGAAACAAAGCCCAAAGTAGCAGATACTTCAGTAGCAAAGGCTCCAAAAAATAAGCCAGCGTTAAAATACTCGCAAGTGTTCGGCCAGTTTTTGTGTGATAAAGCTGCTGAAGATGACAAACTGCTTGCCATTACACCTGCTATGGAAGAAGGCTCTGGAATGATCGACTTTGCTCGTCATTTTCCAGCACGTTTTTTCGATGTGGCGATTGCGGAACAGCATGCAGTCACGCTAGCAGCTGGCATGGCAACTCAAGGTGTCAAACCGATTGTCGCAATTTATTCAACGTTCTTGCAGCGTGGCTATGATCAGTTGATTCATGACGTTGCGTTACAGAATTTAGACGTAACGTTTGCTATTGACCGAGCTGGTCTAGTCGGTGAAGATGGCGCAACCCATGCTGGCGTATTTGATTTTGCATTTTTACGTTGCGTCCCTAACATGGTGATTGCAGCGCCAAAAGATGAAAACGAATGTTACCATTTGCTCAATACTTGTTATGACTACGAAGGATGCACGGCGGTACGATATCCACGTGGTGTGGGTACGGGCGCCGTTATCGAACAGCCAGCACAGATTTATAAAATCGGCGAAGCTGTGGTAGAGTCAGTATTAGGCTCTAATGACGCACCGAAAAAGCTCGCATTATTGGTATTTGGTACGATGATGACCACGGCTCAGCACGCAGCAGAAGCTATCGTCAATGGTGATACAGAATCAGAGTATCAAGTGCATGTGGTAAATATGCGCTGGGTAAAACCTTTAGACACTAACCTATTAGAAGCGCTATTGGCAAAAGGCATTACTCATATTGCGACCCTAGAAGAGCACGTAATTACTGGCGGCGCGGGTAGTGCGGTCAATGAGTATTTGCTCAATGAGTCAGCTGCTTTTAAGCGTACTCGTCCAGTCATTTATAATATGGGTATTCCTGATCGCTTCATTGCGCACGGTTCCCAAGCTCAGCAACTGGCTGATTGCGGTTTGAGTGTCGACGGTGTGAGTAAGCAGCTTAGACAGTTATTGTCATAAGCTATGTTGCTATAAGTCGTGTTGTTATAAATCGTATTGCTATAAGACATATTGTCATAAATAGTATGGTCGAAATTGATTTAAAGTTAACGATATTAGTTTGAACAGATAAAAGCTCGATAGATAGAGCTAACGCCTGCTTAGCCGTAGGTGCTGACTTTTTTACAACTTGCGCAGTTTGTGATGACCACCAAAATATGGGTTGGTTTGGCGAACGTAATGGTTTTTTCGTTTTTATCGAACAATTTTAGTATAATGCGGTTGTCGTTTATAAGTTTTCATCTATAAAAGACACGTTTTTTAAATCGCATAGATGTGGTGTGATGCGGCTAGTCTAATCGGCATGTTGTGGGCACAAAGTTAGTCTTATTTTTTATATTCATTCATCAAGCAAATAGGTTATTTATGGAACCCATGGTCGTCATCGCAGCGCGTACTGCTGAAAAAGTTGGTAAAGAGATTTTATATGCGCATCAAAACCGCCACAAAATCGAATTGGACATCGAGTCGAAAGGACTTGATGGATTGGTCACACGTATTGATCGTTTCAGTGAAGAGCTGACGATTGAGACGCTAAAAGCCAGCTATCCGAATCATTCGTTTTTGGGTGAAGAGTTTGGTATGCAAGAAGGTCGCGGCGAAGACGCTGACTGGTGCTGGATTATCGATCCGCTAGATGGCACCAAAAACTTCGTTCATGGTGTGCCGCAGTTCTGTGTTTCTATTGCTGTACAGCATAAAGGCGTGACTCAACATGGCGTGGTCTATGATCCAGTCCGTGACGAGATGTTCTCTGCTAGCCGCGGTAAAGGCGCGCGCTTGAACAATCGCCGTATGCAAGTGAGCGAACGAAAAACGCTTGATGGTGGTCTATTTACTACGGGTCATCCGCTTGAGCGTAAGCGCAATGGTGAAGTGATTTCTTATGCGAAAGAGCATTTTGAAAGCTTACAGAAAGTCTCTGAAGCGGGTGGTCAAATTCGTCGTTTAGGGTCTGCAGCATTGGATTTGTGCTATGTAGCTGCTGGTCGTTTCGATGGTTATTTCGAGATGTCTATCAAGCCGTGGGATATCGCTGCTGGTGAGCTTATCGTCACTGAGGCACGTGGTGTGGTTGTCGATCATACAGGCGCGCACAACTCTATGACTTCAGGTTCTATTTTTGCTTGTAACATCAAGCTGTTAAAGCCATTGATGCAAGTAGTCGTTCCTAGTTGGGGCGAGGCTGTATAAGTAGCAATATTTAAAAGTATTGATAATAAAAAGCTGGTTCCGTTAAGGAGCCAGCTTTTTTGTTGCTTTATCACTTTCACTGCCAACGGTTATACCCTGAAACTCAAGCGTTTTACTGGTCGTTTCTAGCAGCGTCAATTCTTCTTCTATCAGCGCGAGCATGTCTTGTACGTGAGGCAAAGCCTTACTGCAAGCTGCAATACCGAACTCAATCTTATCCAAATAACTGGCTAACGTAATATTCATCGCTTGTCCGTTGAATACGATAGAAGCCGGATATAGAGATTGCAAGCGTGCACCATTCCAATATAGAGGTTTCTCAGAACCAGGTACGTGGGAGATAATGAGGTTAAAGGCCTGTTTTTTCGGGAATAGCCCGGTTGCTAGATTGATACCTTCCCAAGCATAGGCGATAACGCTGTAGTTGATAACTTGCGCTTGGTTCATACGGCGGAAGCGGCGCTTACCACTGTTCATACTACGATGGATGAGCTGTATCCGACGTAATGGATCATCCAAATGTGTGCCTAGGTTGGCCAATACAAATGACAGCTGATTACCCGATACGCTATTATCTGTACGCAGTGACATCGGTACAAAGGCAATTAATGGCTTACTAGGCAGCGCATCCATCGATATTAAATAGCGACGGATGGCACCAGCGCAAACTGCCAGTACCACATCATTTCTACTAATTTTTAGTCTATCGGCAATATCATTAAAGCGCTGAATATCATAAGACTGCGCTGCAATACGCCGCGATGCAGAGATACGCTTGTTCAAAATACTCATGGGCGCATCAAAAGTGCCGACATAGCCATCATCTCCAGAATTTTTGAGATTGTCTAGCAATTCTGTAAACACAGGCTTGATGGTAGATATCTGCTCTTTAATGATGCGTCTGATAGATCTTTTCGAAGGAAGTATGGCGTTGACGTGGTTGCGATGACGTGCCATTAAAGACCAGATTGGCAGGGTTACTGGTTCAGTGGGTGACTGCGATAAAGATTTTTGAACGAGGCGCATGGCAGCAATGCCATCTACCAAAGAATGATGAATTTTGAAATACAAAGCAAAACGTTCAGGATCGCCTTCGTTTTCTGGCTGAATGCCTTCAATCACGTGACATTCCCACAAAGGCATCGCGCGATCTAAGAGACGTCCATGCTCTCTTGAGACATACATGAGCAATTCGCGTACCCGTGCAGGTTTTGGTAGAGCGACATGGTGAAGGTGATGTTCGACATCAAAGTTTTTGTCTTTTTGCCAAAACGCCATATGCTCCAATACTTGATTAAAAGGAAAGCTTGGCGGTACATCGGAGTCTTGCATTTGCTTGACCAACTGATAGACAAAGTCGCTGTCAGCCGTATCTGGTACTTCAAATAAAAATAAACCACCCACATGCATAGGTTGTTTACGCGACTCAAGAAGCAAAAATAATTGGTCGACTGCTGTGAGAAGTCGCATAATAAATCCTTTTATGACGATGTGGTTAATTCAATTTAAAAGTGGGACAAAGCGATTAAGCATAAGTGTATATATAATACTTTGAGCAAGGTATTCAATGAAACAGTGATTAGGTTATGTCGAACATCTACCACTAGTCGCTGCCGTAGTAGGATGTTCAACAAGTCCTAATTTTTGACTAAAGATAAACGTCTAATATAATAAGCCTGACGTCGTTTTTTCTTATTGTTTTATCACTGACTTTTATAATGGTGCATTGTCAGATACTTTACTGAAAAAAGTATCCAGTCTGTGGCGAGCTAGCAGTCGCCATTTTGCGTACCGGCATGCGCCCTGCTAAGAATGCTTCGCGACCAGCCCACATTGCATGCTTCATGGCATGTGCCATCATAACTGGGTTCTGGGCGTTGGCAATGGCAGAGTTCATCAGTACACCATCACAGCCGAGCTCCATCGCAAGTGCCGCATCAGAGGCAGTGCCGACGCCTGCATCTACCAATACGGGTACTTTAGCGTTTTCAATAATCAAGCTAAGCGTATGACGATTGAGCAGACCAAGACCTGAACCAATCAAGCTACCTAGCGGCATAATAGCGACACAGCCCATGCTTTCTAATTCTTGTGCGACGATAGGATCATCTGACGTATAAACCATCACCTCAAAGCCATCATCGATCAATACTTTGGCGGCTTTTAACGTTTCCATTACGTTTGGATAAAGCGTTTTTTCATCGCCCAATACTTCAAGCTTAACCAAGTTATGTCCACCCAATAGCTCACGAGCCAGCTTGCAAGTACGAACAGCAGTCTCGGCATCGAAACAACCTGCAGTGTTGGGCAATATGGTGTACTTATCAGGTGAGATTACATCCAGCAAGTTCGGCTCATTACTGTTCTGACCGATATTGACTCGGCGAATAGCAACCGTGACAATCTCTGCTTCTGAAGCCGCAATAGCAGCACCAGTTTCGGTCATGTCTTTATACTTACCAGTGCCAACCAACAATCGTGAAGAGAATGTACGACTGCCTACAGTAAACGTATCTTGTGAAAGTGGTATAGGGCTGGTAGTAGAAATAGCGGCTTGTTGTGACATAAGGATAATCCTAATAGCGGGCGAACAAAGGTGACAAACGAAGAGTTGGTTCAATAATAAAAGTTATTCATCGTAGGCAGTAGTCTATGGCAGGCGACAGCTTCTCATCATGATGGTAAAGACCAGATAGGGAGCATCCAAAATCGGATCCTTGCTACTCACGAAAAACAAAATGTTATTATAACAAACTCATGCGCGCTTACAGACAATCTTTACCCAGTTTAACGATTTAAGCAACCCGCCTCTTTTATCATCAACTTTATCGAGGCATACAACAATGTATGCAGAGGTATCTATAGTAGTGGTATCTATAGTAGTGATACATATAGCAATGGTACTTATGAGTCATACGTTGCAACGGGCTATGTGCCGTAATAAGGTCAGATAAGAGGTAGAGGGATGTACAAGTCAGAAGGTCGCAGTGATAGGTACTGATGGGCCACAGAGTTTTCTAGCAGAGGATAAGACGTTAGAGGCGGATAAGACGTTAGATATCTAAACAGAGAGTATTGTTACTGGTTATATACGTGCTAATCTCAATTAACTATTAAAACGATGCGCTATATAGATATAAAAAGTGTACAGCGCATCATATTTAATTGAGTCGGAATGAACTATTGGCTATTTAGCGGCTTCATCATTTACCTCTGGTTGACTGCTTTGCTCAGTATCTGCCGGAGACTCTGTAGCAACTGCTGCAGCTTTTTCATTCGCTTTTCCTTGACGACGCGCTTCTAGCTCAGATTTGGGTATCCAAGCCCATGTCATCTCAACGACGATTGGATCGCGATCGCTGTCAGACTCACGGTCATGAATCACGCAAGGTATAACCATTTCACCTTTTGGCGTGTTTAAGATATCTAAGCGCTGCTCATCAGATAAACTTGCCACCGCTGCAATTTGACCCTTTTTAATAGGGCGGTAAAAGTTAACCGAATAAGACTTAATTAATAGCACGCGGTCAGAGGGTAGGTTTAAACCCAAGATAAACCCTGTGGCCGTTTCAGCCAATAAGGTAATGGCCACTGCATGGATGGAACCAATGTGATTCTGTACAGCCTTGGTGTTATTTAAACTGACAACCACTTGATTGGGATTGACAGTTTCATAATAGACGCCTGTCGTGCCGACATATGGCACGACCTTGCCAAAGGCTTTGGACAAGATGCTCGATCGTGCACCGGCAGGCAAGTATTTAGTCACTGATAACAGTTTGGTGAATTGGTTGCTGATGGGCTTGAGTGTGCTGGTTGGCTTGTCGACTGGCAATCTTGTGTTGTCAGATATTTTAGCTGGCAATTTATTGGTCAGCTTGGTGGGGAGTTTTTTTAATAAACCTGACATACAAAATTCCTTAACTTAGATGCGTTGAATGAGATTTTGAGTATTAGCGTGTATCATCATAGCGGAAAAATACGGAGTATTATGCAAGCCGCTATACTCACTATGTTACATTAACTACTGCTGTCCGACTATTATTAGAATGAACTGATGCGCTTATAAAACAACACTCATATAGTGATGTCTTGGACACTAGAAATAGTTTAGCTCGTAGCTATATTGTTCACAATAATGCCGTTAGATGCCATGTGGAGCGTCACGCTATAATGACACCGTTTTAGCATACTTTATTTATTTTTCTCATGTACCTCTTATCTGCTGGATGACGCTATGCCCGACACATCAACTCATAAGCCGACCAATATTATTTATACAGGTGTGGCTGGTACGGGTAAGACTTATCGATTGCTACAAATTGCTAAGCAATATACCGACTACTTACCTAGAGCCAATCCTAAGGACTTGTTAGTACAGCTGTTGCAAGCGCTCAGCTGGCGAGATGTTGTCTGTCTAGTATTTTTAGATTTGCAATCCAAAAATCAAGACTTGGTCAAGGTGCCTGAAATTGTCAATCATGAGTTTTTTGTTGCAAAGGCATCGCAGAATGAGCGAGAGAAACACTTAAGTAATACGGCTTGGTCTGTGCTGCAAATGCATACTCCTACTAGCTCAGACACCGTAAGTTATAAAAATCGTGCTGGCCAAGCTTACTTTGATAAAGACAATAGTGGCGCATGGTATTTATTACCAGAGAGTAGGGAGTTGTTAACGGGTTTGTCGCAGCAACTAGAAGAGTTTCAGCAGGCAAAGCGAGACAATGACACTAGCCAAAACCAAGCTTTCAGTCAGCAGCGTTTTAGTATGGTGAGCTTCCATCAGGCTTATGGTTATGAAGAGCTCGTCGAAGGCATTCGTCCTGTGATGGTGGCTTCTGGTCAGTCAAACAATGCTAATAACAGTCTGTCTCAAATGAGTTATGCGATTCAAGATGGGGCATTTTTAAAATTATGTCAGCGCGCGGCAAACAATCCCAAACAGCGCTATGCCATGCTGATTGATGAAATCAACCGCGCTAACGTGTCACGCGTATTTGGCGAACTACTCAGTCTGATCGAACCCGATAAACGTACGGGTATGGCAAATGCCATGACAGTGAATCTGGCTTATTCTGGACGTACCTTTAGTGTTCCTGACAATATCGATATTTATGCGACTATGAACACCCAAGATCACTCTTTAGCACCGCTAGACATGGCACTACGCCGACGTTTTCGGTTTATTGACTGTCCACCACAGCCGGAACTACTACCAATTATCAGTTTTAGTAAAGGCTCAGAAACGCATAGTACAGCAGAAAATGATGAAGCCTATACCATAGACTTGGCCAGACTATTAATAGGTTTAAATCAGCGCATTATTCAGACGTTGGGGGTGGATGCGCAATTGGGTCATGCATTCTTATTTTCAGTAACGACTCTTGAACAGCTACAAGACGTATTAATCGAACAAATTATTCCGCAATTGGCGCAAGCGACTGGCGGACAAATTACTATGCTGCAGTATATTTTTAAAGATGAGCAGCAGCCAATGAGTGCCCAGTTTATTCAAGATGGCCAAGCACTGATGACAAACGAGTCAAATGCTCAGGTCGCCAATCAGAATAATCTAGCTGCACAAAATCAGATGTTTTCAGGGCATCACTTATTTCTCGATCAGTCAGTCAATACAGGTAGCTATAGAATCAATAGCGACCTTATTGCCAAGATAGGTGAGTTTATAAAACCTGCTGTCTACCAGCGTTTATATTAATTGGGTTATTGGAAATTGATAAATAGCGATGGGAATAATCAGGTCCTCACAAGCAATAGTATCGATCGTAGTGGTATGGGCGCGCCTGATACGAACGTTATCACTGTATTTGAGCATCAACGCCTAACAGCTGATAATTTCTTACAGATAGCTGATTTTCATTGGCTAATGGCACAAGAATTCTCTGTGTTCAGCATCAAACGTCAGCAAGGGCAGTGGCAGCTGAAAGTTGGACACTATATCGGTATCATTCTCCTGCCTAGTGGTATGGTACTAGAGATATTGCCAAAGCTTAATCAATCTATTCAAGACAGCAATCTCGCACAAACCCGTCAATGGGTGCAAGGCATGATGTCTGATTTGATTGGTAATAGCGATCGAACCCACAATAAACTGCCTCATACAAAAAATTTAGGCCAGATCAGTACTCAGCTTACGTCATTACCGATAGCCGCATTGCCTTTATCAGATTGGCTGGTCACACAGTTTTTGCAGCGATTGGCACAGCATCAACCGACCAAGCATTATCAATCGCAAACCCACAACCAAGCATCGCTACAAGGTCGACTACTCATCAAAGAGCAGCTGCGCCATAACAGCATGCAGCCGCATAAGTTTGTCTGTGAGAGCAGTGTGCTGAGCCAAGACATGCAGGGTAATCGACTGATTAAGAGTGCTTTGATGTTATTAAGCCCACTATTAAGCCAATCAACGGCACCTAAATCTTTGCAAGCGTGGCAACCAATACCTGTGCTCAGTCAACATGAGATGCAACAGCTCGACTCGATATATCATCAGGCAAAGCAACAGCTAGCAGTGCTGCCACTTCACGTGCAAAAATTACAGACGATGCAACAGTTGGTGGACTTGGCTTATTGGTTATTGCAACAGTCAAATACCGAAACGGGTCACATGATTGATCCCAATAAAGCATCCAAACATAAACAAGCATCACCACGATTGTGCCTATTGATTGACATGAATCAAGCCTTTGAGCAATGGGTCAGTCAGCGTATTGCCGCGATGTTTAATCAAATAAGTCCGAACTATAGACCGTTATATCAAGCACAAAGTGTCTGGCTAAGTGATACAGAAGGGCAGGCCTGCTTATCTATACGACCTGATTTACTCATATATAAGACAGCGATAGATGCGGATACCCATACCCACCAAGGTCAGGATAATACAGCAGCAGCTTCTCACATTAGCGCGTCAGGTAGCTATAGTCATGTCATCGATATTAAATGGAAGTATTTATTTCATGCAGCGAGCATTAGTGCCAGTGACGCCTATCAATTGACTAGCTATGCGCAGGCTTACCAAGCAGATCAGGTCTGGTTGGTCTATCCTGTACAAGGTAATGAAAGACAACCGATAGCACTTAGTCAACGGTCTCTGAATGGTCAAGATATTGATAATAATATGAATTCTGCTCAATTATGGCTCATACCATTTAATGTCTTTACTGGAACGATAAACGAGCGCTTGTGTTCGGCCTTGAATCGAGTATAATGGCGCTATCGATGGTTAGCGCCGTCGTAGGAAAGACTTTTTGTTTAAGCTGTTTTGATGAAAAGTAGGTGTTTTTGAAATAATTTAGAAATTTTTTAAATTAATCAAAAATAAGTGTTGACACTACCACCGTTTCCGCTTAATATGTGCACCTCGATAGCGAGGAACATTAACGAGTTAGCAGTATTTCTGATAACAAGTTAAGCAACAAACTATCGTAATAATAGAAATTTTCGGAGTGTGGCGCAGTTTGGTAGCGCATCTGGTTTGGGACCAGAGGGTCGTAGGTTCGAATCCTATCACTCCGACCATCTATTTTTAAGAGCCTTACAGGCTTTTTTTTATGTATAATGGTTTAGTTTCTGGTATATTTAGAACTGGCTTTAATGTATAAAAGTCCTCTAAGAGCGCCTGTAGCTCAGCTGGATAGAGCATCTCCCTTCTAAGGAGGTGGCCGCAGGTTCGAATCCTGCCAGGCGCACCATTTAGCCTGCAAATTTTGTCTTATCAGGCAATAGTTATGGCGGTTGTAGCTCAGTTGGTAGAGCCCCGGGTTGTGATCTCGGTTGTCGTGGGTTCGAGTCCCATCAGTCGCCCCAATTTTTTCTGCATTACCTTTCTTTAGTATCTCTAGCTTCACCTCATTAAAACCCCTTTATAAATAATCATACTCTGCCATTTTTGGCGATTTTTTGCGTCTATACGATTTGTTTTGATGACAAGTCTTCTGTATAAGCGACCTGTCACTGTGCCTTCTTCATTATTCCTTAATGGCTATTATATGAGCCAATAAAGATAAGCTTTTAAGTTGTGCATCATGATAATGTTTTAAAGACGGTTGGTATAGATGATTGATTCAATAGAACATCAGCTATAGTGCATGCTCTATAAATTGGATACGGTATCAGGTTCGCTTAGTCTACTACTTGTAGTACTTTCATTTGCCTTCTTTGTATCCAAATTATACTGAACCGACTATATCAAATCAAAATAGTGCTGCCGTATATAGATTTTGCTTGCTTATAGTATGGTTAAATCTATATTAGTCTAGAACACTACGTACATATCGTATATCAAGCGACACTACTACCGTGGCGATTCATAATTATTTGGCTATAGGCTGCGACTGATCTTATATTATCGAAGGGGCAACTGATGGATGCGTTGAGTGTACTGCTACAAAATGTGCATTTGTTCGAAACCAAATATTATCGCCTGAATGGTACTGGCAACTGGTCTTATTCCATCACTCGGCAAGATACAATTTTGTTTTACTTGGTTATGTCTGGTAGTTTTTGCATTGATGTCGGTAATGGTCTGCGGCAGGCACATGCTGGTGATATGATTATGATTCCTAATGCGCATAGGCATGTCAGCTACGCGTTGAACCATCATGGCGATGCTGCAGAATCGTTGGATGATTTACTACCTAATTGTAAAAGTAATACGCTTGAAATCAATGGTAACGGTGATCCCAATTCATCTTTGATATTGATTGAGTGCAAATACGATAAAGAAATGATCCGTCCCTTATTATCTGTACTGCCTCCCATTTTGCCTGAAATAAATGATGCCTCTGATGGTAGGTTCGAAGTCATCGATGTCGAGATTAAGCTCTTAACACTAGAAGCTGAACGTGAACGCATGGGCAAGACTGCGGTCATCAATCATTGGGCAAGTATTATGATGATTGAGTGCTTACGTGTGTATATCGAAAGCCTGCCTGAGGCCACAGAAAATTGGCTCAAAGCGATGAAAGATCCATTTCTGACCAAAGCATTGGCCGCGATGCATGAAGACCCAAGCCAAAGTTGGACGATTCATAATCTCGCCGAGGTAGCGGGTATGTCACGCTCAAGCTTTGCACAACGTTTTAAAGATACAGTTGGGATGCCGCCGTTGACCTATCTGATCGATTATCGCCTGCGCTTGGCGGCACGCTATTTGCGCTTACAGCAAAACAGCATCAGCCGTATCAGTTCGCTGGTTGGCTATGCGTCAGACTCGACCTTTAGCCAGGCATTCAAGCGCGTTTATGGGGTGTCCCCTAAAGTGTATCGTCAGCAATATCAAAAAAGAATAATGGCTTAGCTTGCGGTCATTGCACTTATTTACATTGAAAGCGTTAAGGGCACCACTGAGCCTTTAGCGCTTTTTTTTATTTTTAACCATGGTGAATGAGATGTCGATAGAGACTTTTTATCTGACTGCTACGCCTGGTATTTTGATGATGTATGGCTGACAATGTGCTCGTGTTAAGGTACTATGGAATAATGAGTTGTCTAGGCGTGCGTGCTTATTTTTAGAATAATATATTGCACTGTATGGTAGAAATACCATCTAGTCTAGATGATGTTTATTTTTGCTGCTGATGGTATGTTATGACTGAACCGACCGCAAAGCCAAGCGCACAAGCCGATAGCCAAAAAGGCTCTGCTGCGTCTGCCAAAAAACAAAGCAATATAAGTACAAGTAACGCTACGGACAAGGTTGAGGATAATCCATGTCTTGTAGAAAGTACGGAACAAGACAATATAGCCGAGCCACTTGATAAGGCAACATTGCTAGCGCTGTTTACGTTACCAAATTCAGAAGAAATGGTGGCTGAAGGTGTAGAGATTGAAGTAACGTCTAAAATTTCATCTACTGGGCTTTCTCATAGTCATTCGACCACGCAAAAACCTGCTGATAACCAGAATAATATTGCTGAACAGCGAGTGGCGCTTTATCAGGCTCAGCACGAGCGTACTCGGCTGCTATATATGGCTTCTGCCAGTACACGTCCCACTTATCTGGTACAAACGCTTAAATTACAGTTTGCAGAGCATCAGCAGTATCTACTCGCTCAACAGCTCGATAAGCGCGGTTTGATGGATACGGATGGGCTAGAGCGCCTTTGGCAGCAGTTACATGTGGTTGACGACATCATCGCCGATATTATCCGTCACATGCCAGCCCAACAGCCAGCAGGATGGCAGTTGACTACCCAAGATGGTCGCAACCCGTTGTGTTTTGCAACTGTGGGTAAGCTAAAATATGGTAAACCTATTCGTGATCAAGGCAGTCTCAATAGCTATGTGCTTGGCCACTTTGGTGTGAGTAGCTTTACCTATGACCGCGGCTATTATATTGGGCATGTCGTTGGTTACTTATTTAGCTGTTATTTCTGTGCTCATTTGTCTATCAGCTACGGTGTTACGGCCCTTAGTCAGCCGGTCGTTGCAGATTATGACTATGCCAGTCTCGAGACCCCGCATATGGTCAGGCTACTGCAAGGGTTAGATGGCTATTGTAAAAAACGTATCTATCAACTGGCGGTTATCTGTGCGCGATTGAGTGTGTTTGCCAGTGATAAGCGCATCGAAAGAATGCTGATTGCAGAAGTAAATGATTTCGACAAAAAACTGCAACAGCAGCATTTAGATGTTTTGCTATTGCAAGGCTTGATGCCAGATAGTGGCGACTCTACGCCACTTCTTTAAATTTTTAATTCTCTCAAATGGATTGTTAGATATTATTATTGAGTATGGCTGTATTTGTATTGCTCTTTAGCGCTCTATTTTTCCTAATATCGCCAAAGATTCGAACGGTTGGAGCGAGCGTTATCACTGATTACTTGACTTATTCCTTCCATTATCGAATGTCCAATATAGCTACTTTCTAAACCTTACCTTAGCTTTCTTAATATTTGCTTACTGTTGTATATTATTGACTGAGTCACATTTTTACTATGGTAAAACCAGTCATCAAGCTATAGTGAGCCTTATTTGAGAAGTCAGTATTATCCAGAAGCGATTCTTATAAAAATTAGCCATTATGCTATTCATTATTATTAAGAGTATCAGTACAGAGGTCTACTAAAATAACCGTGTATAGGTGGGATGCTTGACTATTTAAATGAGTCATCGCTCAAAATCAATCAATAAGGCAATTATTGGTTGATGTTTTTTATCAAGAGATAAAATAAAAGCCGTTATATAGAGTCTTTACGTTATAAAACTTTGTATGAGATAGTCATTTTTAGATAATTTGGATACAAGAAAGCCAGTTTAGGTTTTCCCCACCAGTCCTTAAAAGTAGCAATTAAAGGTAGTTATTCATGTCAATCCAAACGTCAACATCAGCCGCAATAGAAAAGCGTGCGGCTAACAAATATTACGTGCTTGCATTTACTGTGATGAGTGCTTCGTTAATGGCTGGATTGTCAATGACATCCATGAGTGCGCAGGCAGCTGGTTTGGGTGAGCTGTTCAGTAACAGTAATACCAAATCAAAGTTTTTGCCTGTTGATGAAGCCTTTCAAGTGGTGAGTAGTACTAAGGCGACATCTAAAGGCACGCGCTTATCGATTAATTTTGATATCACACCAGGTCATTATGTCTATAAGAATAAACTAACCTTAAATTTTCCTAAAGGTGTGAGCGCTACACCGTTTACTTTTAGTCAATCCCCTGTCTCAATTGATGATCCGACCTTTGGTAAGGTGCCTGTATTTACGCAAAGAAATATGGTGGCCACTACGATGCTGACCACGAAGAATGGTAAAGGTGCTAAGAATGTGCCAGTTGTGATTGGCTGGCAAGGCTGTGCCACTGCAGGTTTGTGCTATCCACCAGAAAAGGTAAAAACAACGGTCGATATTGCTGTTAGATAGCTAATAAGTCGCTCTATATCTTGGTCATAAATAGAATATTGGTAATAAATAGGTAGCCATTCATGTCGATTAAGGCAAAAGAAAAACCCTCATCGCTAACGCTAAGCCGTCCTGCTAAAGAGTCTTATCTACTGGCATTTGCGATAAGCAGTAGCTCGTTATTTGCAGGATTGTTACCTACTGGCCTAGTAGCCACTGGACTAACAGCGACGTCTATGGCCACGCAAGCGGCCGGATTGGGTGACTTGTTTGGCAATAGTAAGAGTGACGCAAAGCAAAAATTCCTACCAGTCGATCAAGCATTTCAGGTCATTACTGACACTAGTGCTACAGGTAGTGGTACACGCTTAGCCATTAATTTTGATATCACGCCTGAGCATTATGTTTATAAAGATAAAATCAAGCTAACGCTGCCTGATGGGGTGACAGCAGCACCGTTCACCTTTAGTCAGAAGCCCGTGCTGATTGATGATCCTACCTTTGGAAAAGTACCTGTATTTGATCAGATCAATATGGTCGCAACCACGACTCTGACGAATAAGAGTGGAAAAAGTGTAGACAATGCCGCGGTTGTGATTGGATGGCAAGGTTGTGCCAAAGCGGGACTATGCTATCCACCTGAAAAAATCAATACGACTATCAATATCGCTGCTACAACGCAGCAGTCTGTAGAAAACAGCACCAATACTTCTGATGCTGACGTAGCAGCTAACGCTAGTCTAGCAGCTGGTTCACAGGTGCCTGAAAATGATATTGATACAGACAATGCTGAAGCAGGGCAAGCACAGGCAGATGATGAGGTTATTGATTATGCTTTACTAGATGAAGGCTCGCTAGATGGTGAGCTGACAGCGACTAATACGATTTCCGGAGCAGATGGAGAGACCACGGCTAACGCTGCGCAAAGTGATACGGTAGCGGCTACCAATAGTGTCGTCGATAGCGATCCTTTTGGCTTAGGAACGCATCCTGGCTTGGCACTGATTTTACTGTTTTTAGCAGGTCTTGGTTTGGCTTTGACACCATGTGTATTACCCATGCTGCCTATCGTCGCCAATATTGTTGCTCGTGAAGAGAACCCAACGGTTAAACGTGGCGTTATCTTAACCACCAGTTATGCCATCGGTGTAGCGACCGCGTATGGTATTTTGGGCGCTATCATTGCGGTGTTCGGTGAGTCATTGGGTATTATTGGTTGGCTACAAAATCCCATTATTTTAATCAGTTTTGCGATTGTCTTCGTTCTACTGGCACTCTATATGCTAGGGGTGTTTAGTATCCGATTGCCACGAGCCATCAGTAGCAAAATGCAAGGGTTGAGCCAAGCAGGTGATAGTAAGCTTGGTAGTACAGGTGGTAGTTTGGTCGCTGGTTTCTTGTCCGCCTTAGTGGTATCGCCCTGTGTTTCTGCACCGTTATTTGGTGCGCTGCTTGCGGTGTCTACCATTGGTAGTCCGCTGCTCGGTTTCGCTGCTTTATTTATGCTTGGGTTTGGTTTGTCTGCTCCGCTTATTTTAATCGGTGCAACCCAAGGTAAAATCATGCCAAAAGCTGGCGAGTGGATGAATTGGGTCAAGCAAGGTTTTGCCTTACTACTCTTTGCCGTGGCATTATTATTAATCGAACGAGTCTTTATATCGCCAGTAATGCTGATAGTGTGGGCATTATGGTTCATGGTAGTAGCAACATGGGCGTGGAGCTGGTTGGGTAAAGGTCGCATGCTTACGCAGGCATTCGGTTTGCTTGCAGGTATTTGGGCAGCTTGTTTGATGGTAGGTGCAGCGTTAGGTAATGATGATAGCCTGCATCCGCTTGCCTCATTGAGTACAGCACCGATGATACAGTCAACGACGAGTCAGCCAGCTGCTAATAGTGCAACAGATCAGACGGTCACTACATTGGCTGAGTTAGATGTCATTATCGCTGCCAATCCAAAAATTATTGTAGATGTCACTGCTGAGTGGTGCATAGAATGCCGCATTATGGACAAGAACTTGTTCCATAATCGTCCCGTACAGATGCAAGACTGGCAATTGGTCAAACTTGATATCACTGAGACTACGGCTGACTCTAAAGCTATCTTGGCACGCTATAAGTTATTTGGCCCACCTGCTTTACTGTATTATCAGGATGGTCAACTGGTCAATCAACAAGTGGGTGAAATTGGTCGTTCAGAATTTGAGCAGACATTGACGATGCTTAATAACTGATCATTAATAGTTCATGCTTAATGACTCATACTTAACAATATGAGTAAGTCTTTTGCTGAGGCTTAATAATCCGAAAGAGCCAATATACTACGATGATAGTATATTGGCTTTTTTAATGTGCTTAAGAGTTGTCTATCATAATGAGACTAAGCACTTGGTTTAACATCTTTTATTCATATCTACATTTGTATTATGAGGCGATAACGCTAGTATAATATCCATATTTTCATTACAATAAAGCAACAATGCTAAAGACGCATTTCCAATGACAGTTTTGGACTTTTATATCTGAATATCATTGGTCTTGTTCTATTTTAGCGATGACGCTAATGGTCATATTCATTACTTCATATACTTGCTGGCGATGATGCCAGTGAGACAAAGGATACTTATGTTTCCCCATATCACTGCACAGCGCCCATCTATGACTCTTACCAAAGCGAGAAAAAATATCTTACTTCAAACAGAGAAACATCATCTGAACATTGCTATCGGAATAGCGTTAACTTGCTTTACAGTGCAAGTGCATGCTGCCGACAATACGCAAACTTATAATGAGTTGCCAATACCAGAGACAGCATTTGAATATGAAGATTCTGAAATACCACAAGGTATGAATGAGCAGTCAACAAAATCAGATACGGCTGAACAAAATCGCAAGGTAGTGAGCAAAGAGTTTATTGCTGAGCAAGCTAAGCTATTTTTTGATTGTACCCAAGTACATACCAGTGCGGCACGTTTGGCCTGTTTTGATAAGGTTGCTGAGCAAGGTAAGACACCGAGCTACACCACGACCAAACAGCCTGTAGATTTGGCAAAAACCTTTCAAAGTACAATTTCAGGCAATCCACAAGTAGTATTTGCTGAGGCTGAAACGGCTATGAGTGGTACGACGGTTGAAGATGCAGATACTATTTTAGTGAGCAATCAACGACTCGCAAAAAGCAACTTGGAGAAAAACGACAGTGTAGAAACGGAAGATGACACTAATACGGAGGCACAGATTTTATCAAATATAGGTGTCACTCAGACTGATATCGAAAAATATACACCACTGAGTTTATCTTATGATTTGGATAAAAACAGTGAGCGCGGGACTTGGACCGTAAGACCGTATCGACCAACTTACCTATTACCACTATTCTATACTTTTGATCCTAACTTAAACCCAAGCACACCAACGCGGGAAACAGAGTCCTTCACTTCTAATGATGTCAGGGAGTCTGAGTTAAAATTCCAGATTTCTTTGAAATCTAAAGTTGCAGAAGATTTATTCGATAGTAATGCTGACTTGTGGTTTGGTTATACACAAGAGTCGCATTGGCAGGTCTATAACGAAGATAACTCACGTCCATTCCGTGCGACTGATTATCAGCCCGAAATATTCCTGACCCAACCTGTCGCCGCCAACCTGCCTTTTGGCGGGCGTCTGCGTATGTTGGGTGCTGGTGCCATTCACCATTCTAATGGACAAGACGATCCTTTATCGCGTTCATGGAACCGTGCTTATCTGATGGCAGGTGCAGAGTGGGGCAAGCTATCGATCGTACCGCGCTTGTGGGCTCGAGTAAATAACGAGAGTAGTAGTACAGATGATAACCCAGATATTGAAGACTATATGGGCTATGGCGATATCAAGTTCTTATATGATTTGCCTGATCAACAAAGCTTGAGCGGAACCCTTCGCTATAATCCAGGCACCAATAAAGGCGCGGCGCAACTAGATTATATTTATCCATTGTCAGAAAACATCAATGGTTATGTGCAGCTTTTCCAAGGTTATGGTGAGTCTATCATCGACTACAATCATGAAAACACCTCTATCGGTTTCGGTATTGTGCTGAATGATTGGCGCGGTTTTTAATAGCTTGTCTACTTACAGTAATTTATGCGGCGATTAGCACCGTACCAAACTGGATTATGGCTGGCAGAGTATCTAGATATACGCTGCCAGTTATGCCGTGTTTATCGTAGCTCACCACAGTCTCAGCTATTACAAAGCCAATCAACGCTACATAGTAATGATGCTCTAAATACCAATACAGTATTTAGAGCATCAAATGATAAATCCCCCTCTGCCAAGTTGATCCAACAGACTTATCACCTCTTAAATAGAGGGCTACTGTGTGCTCACTGTCATCATAGTATAGCGTGGTTACCCAAGCCTTTCGAAGTTGATATTTCTGCTGGTACTTCATTGTCTATTCAGGCTGCCACCTATTATGACTATCCGATTCGTCAAGCCGTTAGAGCCTTTAAACATCACGAAGATATAACCAAACTGCCAATACTGCTGCATGCCATACGTCAGTTACCACGAGCGCGTGGTTGTCATCATGATAATAGCGTGATTGTTGCAATGCCAACGACCAATCAACGACTGGTAAAACGTGGATTCGATCCAGTGAGTATCTTATCGGCACAACTGTCCAAGCATTGGCGGATACCATTGTGGCACGGTGTGATGAGAGTTGATGATACGATCAGTCAGCAAGGACTAACGCGTGCTGAGCGCTTAAGTAATTTAGACAATGCCTTTGTATTGATAGAAAATCCACCCGTCAAACGCTTATTACTATTCGACGATGTTGCGACCACAGGCGCCAGCTTACAGGCATTAGGACGTGTACTGTCTGTACCAAAAGCAACCACGTTAGATAACCAAAGTCATAGCAACTACCTGCTGTCTGGCTATGCTTTAGCACATGGAAGTCAGCCTTAATAGCAGTTTTCATCCACTCAAAATATACTAATATGTTGCTAATTTGTTACCTTGGCGCTATATTGTGAAAACTGTATATATTAATTTGTTTGCTATCAACGAAACATTTCTCTCACCGCTGAATTGAATAATACGACAAAAATGACAAGTTCTAGATAGCTTGTGCTATTGACGCATCCGCTATTACTTCGTTATTAGATAGCAACTAAAAATTATGGAATAAAAATTGCAGGTTTTATGTTCTATAGTCATAAAAAGTTTAGCGAAAACACTATAAAAATATGAGTCTATGATTAATGCTTTCAGCTGAGTTTAGCATCGCTATCAGACAGACAATGGCCGTTATAAATAGGGATTTGATGTGAACGCATCTACAAATAGTCTACCAATCAGTTTACGAATGAGCAGCTCCGGATTTACTCTAATTGAGCTGATGGTAACCATTGCTGTGCTTGCCATTATTGTTAGTATCGCGGCGCCTAATATAAGTAATCAGTTGGCTAATCAAAGAGCTAAGTCGACTACGGCGACGCTACTCAATGCTTTGAAAGAAGCAAAAGTTGAAAGCGTGATTCGTCGCCAAGACATAACATTTTCTTATAATAACAATGGCGCTAATGCGGGAACAATTGTTATTGAAAGCGACAGTGAAACGATCGCTACTTATCAATATGATGCTAATAGCACCATCAAATCTACTGCTAGCCAGATTGAATTTAAGTCAAGCAAGACAGCGGATGCGATGGTTTATACTATTTGTGATAGCAATGATTATGCATCACCCAGACAGGTGATCATTACTGCGGTTGCCAATATTAGCAGTCAGCTAGGAGGCTCTTGTCCATGAAATTCTTAAGTTATCAGCGTGGTGTGGGTCTAGTCGAGGTCTTAGTTGCCGTTTTATTATTATCTATTGCGGTGCTGGGTTTCAGTGCGTTACAAATGCGCGCAATTACGGCCACAGATGAGAGTTTGGTTCGGACCAAGTCCTTAACAGTCGTTCGTAACTTGGCTGAAGTCATGCGTGCTTATCCTGAGGCTTACGTAACAGGAGGCGCGACTTCTTTTAACGATGCCGCTCCTACAGACTCTGGTGCAGTGCCAACCGTTCAGGCTATCGTCGGTAGTTCGGCAACTGAGACAGTCACCGTTGGTGGTGACGTGATTAGTATTCTAGCTAGCGGTAATAACTGCCTATCGACAGAAATGGTAACAACAGGTGGAAACAATGCACCAAAACAGCCTTGTAGTATTAATCAGCTGGCTGCTAGGGACGCGTTGATGATCAAAAAAATGGCAGCAGATGAGGATATAGATATTGCTGTCACTATGTGTCCTGGCACTACGGCTCAGGCAATCCAGCAGCAAATGTGTGTAATTACTGCGTGGAATGACACTAAAGCGTTACTAGATGACGGTGATACCAAAGCATGCGCAGACAGTAATGGGATTTATAAAACTGGTAGCCAATGCTTGATATCGGAGGCTTACTAATGAGCTGTAATTATAATGATATTCATAATAAAAACGAGCTGAAGATGAGCATGTTTAGTAGATCGCAGGGCTTTACGCTTATTGAACTGATGATATCTTTGGTATTAGGCCTGCTTATATCGGCTGCAGTGATGCAAGTCTATCTAATCAACACACGCACTCTGACAGTACAGCAAAGCGCTTCCGAAGTGCAAGATAGTGCTATATTTGCTTTACAAGGTATTGAGGATCATGTCCGTATCGCCAACTTAGGTAATCCTATTATTGAAATTACGGATGAGACAAATCATGGTGGTATTGTACTAACGACGACAAATTTAGGTACGAGTAATACTACAAATAGTGTGAATTTTACGAATAGCACTGGCTCGGCAGGTTGGGTTGGTTTGTCAAATATGGACGGTGTGGCCAGTGACCAGTTGACTATTCAATATAAAAACATTACTGAAAGCTCTCTGTTTGACTGCGAAGGGACAGAGGTGGTATCTGGTACGGATGACTGGGTCGTTGAACGCTATTTTATCCGTGCAGACTCAGCGGCGAATGATTTGGCACTGGCTTGTGATGCCGGACGGGTGACGGATGCTGGTGTGGTTGTAGTTGGAGAAAGTTTCGATGGCAATGGCACCATCATCACACCAGGTGTTGATCAGTTCCAAGTGCTATTAGGTGCGCAAACGGATATAGACAACTTAACGTATCTACCAGCCAATATATATACTCAGTTGACTGATAAGCCCTCAATTACAACTGTGAAGCTTGGGGTCGTTATTCGTAGTAGTACACCATTGATCAACACAGAAGACAAAACTACTTTTACGGTATTAGGTACAGAGCAAAATTTAACAGCTGATGCGACGCGTGACACATTCTATCGCCGCAGCTATGAATCAACTATCTTGTTACGTAACGCGCGCGTTATATCAGTGACCGGTCTTTAATATAACAGCGTGTCACCATGAGAAGAGGCAATATGTCAAATATTAAGCAGTATCAATATCCGAAAGTATCTCCATCCTCACAACACGGCGCTGTGCTCATCGTGGTATTGCTGTTTTTAGTTTTGATTATATTGGCAGGTGTTATTGCAGTTAAGCAAAGCACGACTGACTTACGGCTCGCAACCAGTGATCAGATTAATACCTTACTGTTACAGTCAGCGGATAATGCAAACCAAAATATCGAGCAAAGTATCAATGGTAGTAGTGATGAAGAAATATATGGCGATATGTTATCGATAACAGGGCCTTTTGGATACTTTATTCTAAATCCCGATAGCTCTGACGATGAGTACGTTTTTTGTTTTCGACCGCGAGACCGATTTTTTGATATCAATCGAACGTCGATCCTATCATCAGGTGGCAGTGTATTGGGCAGTAATAATGGATACTGCGATCCTACTGAGCCAGAAGATTATGTAAGTAGTCGCAATGCCAGTATGACTCAAGTTAATATATCGTTAACGCCTGCTAGCGCGGATGCTGAAGTTTTCAAGGGCTATACTACCGGACAGGATAGTAGCTCAGTGTCTAGCCAAGCGTATACTTTTGATATCAATAATACTGCCGTATTGCCAGCTTATGCAGATACCGGAATAGGAAGCAAAAACTGCTTTGAACAAACCAGTCGGTTAGATACAGTCACAGACAGTGAGGATAGCATTGGTGGTTGTATGACAGCTGCAGGTGTTCCTAGTGCTGTTATTTATGAACAAGCCAATGTAGAAAACCAGTCACAGCGTACCAAGTGTGTCGAATTTGGAACAGGTGGTGGTTTGCTTTGTACGTTACCATCGAGCTAAAAGTTTGGATATTTCGTCTAAGCTTGCAACATTAGATAGCGTCACTGCTATAACAGTATGGTTAGCGCATCGCCCCAATTATCATAAGGAATAAATCATGACACACCTGAATAGTAAGACATCTAATCGACAGCCATGGCGTGTTAAGGCATTAGCTATTGCGGTATTGCTAGGGTTTAGCGGTACCGTGGCACAAGCAGATACCATTAGTAGGAAACCCGTCGGGGATTTAGAGATATATAAAGCGGCCACACCAGGTACCGCGACTATTTTTATGATGTTGGATACCTCGGGTAGTATGAGCTACATCACTTCTGACTATGGATCTTGTGACACTAGCTACGAATCTCAACCTTCAGAAAGAATTCGCGCAGTTGTCTACAATCGTTTGGTTGATACCTCGGCTGCCGACGGCTTGTTAAGAGATGAAAATGGTAATACGATTAAGGATCTCACAGATAGTTATGATGAAATTACCTTTACTCCTGTGGGTTGTGTAATTGATGGAACGATGCGATTTGATAGACTCACCCGTCTAAAAATAGCTCTCATCGAACTACTGGCTGATGAGGTCTACGATGCAAATGGCGCCTTAAAAGATACTGGTTCCGTATCAGATGATTATGAAATAGGTTTAGGTAACTATAGTTATCAAGGAGATGGTAAGTCTGGCGTGGTGTTAGTTCCTACTAGAGCTCTAACAGCAGCGCAGCGTATGGATCTTATTGAAAAGACAGAAGATTTACAACCGACAGGTGGTACTCCAACTGCCCATGCATTAGCAGAGGCTGGTGCCTATATGATGGGGACGACTACGTTGTCAGATGTCAAAGTGTTGGCCGAACGAGAAATCAGGAGTAATAGAAATGAGTGGCGCAGGTGCAATACGAATGGCAATTCAAACACCCTAACATTTGACCCAGAGCTTAATATATATGTCTATGATTGTAATAGTTGGGGTAATTGGTCAACTAGCTCAGGTAGTACTACATCAGGGATCCTATCAGGTTACAACGCAGCTTCGAATATAGATCACGCTGATAATGGCCGTACTTACTTTGCAGGTGATAACTCAGACAGTGGTTTCATTGACTCAGTAGCATCTTCTAAAGATGTATACAACAATAAATATCTTTCCCCACTAAACCCTAATGAGTGTAGTGGCAATGGTATCTATCTATTGACCGACGGCGAACCTAATAATAGTAGTAACACTAGAGCTAAAACAGTAATGAATACTTCATTATTAGGTTCTTCATCGTCACTATCTGTGACTAGTTGCTCCGCTTTAACTGGTGGCAGTAGCAGTGGTGCTTGGGGTTGTATGGCAGAGTATGCAGCTTCTTTGCGCAATACTGCCAATAATCCGCTCAACTTAGAAATCAAGACTGCTACAGTCGGTTTTGGTACTGCTTTTGCTGGACTCACCGGTAAGCGTACCATCACAGTTAAAGGTAACTCAAAAGAAGTGACGGATTGTGATAGTGGTAGTGCAAACAATGACACTCGTAATTTGTGTAAACTCGGTGAGAAAAAAGATGATGATGAAACTAAAACCTTTGGTAACGGTGGTTTTTATTATACAGAAGAGTCTGCAGATATTGCCGCGAGTATTGTTGATTTTGCAGCGGACCTTGTAAATACAATCAATACTGCTCCATCTGGTACGATTACGATTCCTAATGACCCGTATCGCACCGCAAACCAATTGCCATTTGCTTATTTGCCGATGCTAGACCCTGATATTGCATCAGGAGCAAGTATTTGGCGTGGTAACCTTAAAAAGTATAATTTAGATCAGGGCACGCTATTTGGTAATAGTGATAGGCCACTATACAAAGATGTCGCAGGTGAGCTTGATGAGGATACTCAAGATGTGTGGCAAACATCTAACTTTAGAGTAAATGGTAGTAATGCGAATAACGATATTACAGCTGGTGGTGTCTATGCACAACTACAAGCGCCAAATGCAGGGTTAGGTAGTGTACGTACACTGTATGTTGAGGATGACACCTCTACGACTGACACGACGCCAGTATTACGTAGGCTGAGTGTCAATGGAAGTGGTAGACCGCAAGGATTTGATCAACTAAAAGACACGACCACTTATAGCCAACTTAACAAGCGTCGCCTGTTAGCCTTCTTAGGCTTTAATAACGTGCTGACCAATGATGGACAGCCGACCGACACGACGGATGTTGAAAGTTTAATACTTTCTATACCGACCACAGAGACCAAAGTGTTAGGCGGTGTCGTTCATTCAAAGCCTACAGCAATATCATACGGTGCGACTTTGGATACCAATGGCCGTATTATTGATCCGCGTGATGACTATGCATTATTCGGGTCTATGGATGGTGCCTTACACTTAGTCGATGCCGATAATGGTGAAGAAGCAGTCGCTATCATCCCTAAATATATGATGGAAGTACAGCCGAAAGCCTTAGTCGATGGTTCTACGATAGATAAGATAGGTCAGCCATACTTTGGTGTTGATGCACCATGGTTAGTGACCACAGATTACACTTATGATTTAGATATTACGAACCCTAGAGTCACTGTTGACACTTCAGCAGGTAAAGGCATGTTCGCTTATGGTGGTCTGCGTATGGGAGGAGAAGCCTTCTATGGTATGGATATTACGGATGTGTCTGCGCCTGAAATTTTATTTACGATTACTGCAGATGGCAGGAATGATCTTAATAGTACAAAGAGAAGATTCACTCGTTTAGGTCAGATTTGGAGTAAACCAACTGAAGCCAAAATTCGATGGAGACAAAACCAAGACCCAATCGACGTTCTGGTTTTTGGTGGTGGCTATGATATGAATTATGAAGAGGACACTTATGTTCCAACGTCGTCAGCACCTGCTAAAGGTAATGCTATTTATATGATTAATGCCGAAACTGGTAGATTATTGTGGTCGACTACTAATGAAAATGGTGTCGGTAGAAATACTAAAACAGATGATATGATTCATAGTATTACTGGTGAAATTACAGTATTGGATCGAGATAATGATGGACTGATGGATCATCTCTATGCTGCAGACTTAGGTGGACAAGTATTCCGCGCAGACTTTGAAAATGCGCGCCCTGCTGCCAATGGCTTTACTCAAGTAAATAACTTTTCTAATAAAGGAGTGACGCGAATACTTGATGTGGCTCCTAGCAGTAATGCAAACAAAAAGTATGCATATCGCTTTTATGAGCGTCCAGTTGTGAGTTTTTATCGTAATGAAGGTATCGTTGGAGAGAATATTACTAACAACGGTCAACTATTTGCATTGGTCAATGTTATCTCAGGTAACCGTAGTGCGCCTTTATCTACCCTGCGTAATGATAATGATTTTGCCAACCGCGTTTATGGCATTATCGATACGGATATTACAAATACCGATGTACTAAGTGATGGCTTTTCGCCGACGGTTGAAGACATTACTGAAAGTGATTTGACCGCATTGGCGACTGCTCTTGGTACTGCGCCTACGACAGCGGTAAAAACGACTGCTAAAGCAAATATGATTAGAGGTACTAGCCAAGGTTGGTATTATCCATTGACCCGATTCGATGGCTATAATAATGTCAGATATAATAAAGGTGTAGGTGATAGTGCTGTTATCAATAACTTGTTATATACCACAGTGTATAATCCTGATAAGCAATATAATACTTCAGTGGCTAGCTGTGCTGCACAGATAACAGGTGGTTCAGAGCGTCAGCTTTATTGCTTACCTTATGGTATTTGTATGGACGATACCTCTATATCTGGTACAGGCGGTTATATTCCTGCTGGTCAAGGTATTCAAGAGTTAACGCTTGGCGCTTATAACGATGCCAATACAGATGTCAAGGTGCTCATCGGAACGACCACACTGACTGAGCGTATAGATGCAGCCAATCGTGAGAACTATGGTAACGATGGCAGTAAGGATACTAGTAATATCAAGGACTTATATCCAGGTGAAACTGTCCGTCCCACGGTCACAGGTGGTGATGGTAGTGCTGCTGAATTCTTATTCAATGAGCGTTATACTTTGCAACCACAAACATGGTACAAGCGAACGCAGTAAATAGTCTAAAAAATACAGGCAGTGAAGGTTGATTCTGGCTACTATTCACTGCCGACACCATAATTGTTGGCAAACGATAGTAATGAGTGGTGACTCTAATGGTATTCATAATAGGGCGCGGTATATGACCAAGTCGTATCACAATAAGACAGCAAGTATGACAGCGCATAGCGGCGCACATGGTTTTACACTCATAGAACTGATGGTTGTCGTGGTGATTATCAGTATCCTTGCGGCTATAGCGATACCTAGCTATCGGCAATATGCCGTGAGAAATGCAGAGCGTGAGGCACAGGCAAAAATGCTACAGTTACAAGTAGAGCTTGAGCGTTGGCGCTCTAGGGCATTGAGCTATCAGGGCTTTCAGCCAAAGGTCATCAATGGCTCAACGAATGCCGTTTCCTATAGCTATGATGAAACGGACAACACCACCATCTATGTGCCAGATGGCAGTGATTCTACTAATTACCGCTATCTAATAACACTCGCAGATGGTAATAACACGGCCAGCTCTCTAGTCCCTGCTGCTAGTGCTAATGTCGACAGCAGTACTGGGCGTACATGGAAAATGTTGGCGCTACCAAACCCTGCAGGTATTACAGCTAATGCTAATGAGATTATGATTACCAGTGTTGGCTTACGTTGCCAGAGCAAAAATAATAGTATCGTCATCGCAGACAGTGGTTGCGGGACAGGAGAGGAGGAGTGGTAATGTCAGTCATGTTAGGTCGACAGATAGCTCCATCTACATCGCAGCAGGGCATTACGTTAATTGAAGTGATGATCGTCGTCGCCATCATCGGGGTGTTAGCTTCTATTGCTTATCCTGGTTATCAGAGCTATATCACAAAATCCAAGCGTACTGATATGATGAGTGAGATGCAAAATATCGCTAATCAGATCCAGAGTAACAAATTGGCACAAGGCACTTATAGCAATGATTTAGTGACGGGACTGGGTGGCAATTACCCTTTACAAGGCACTGCTCTTTATCAAGTAACTTTCACCCCCGATCCGCTTACTTCTAATTGGAGTATCATTGCTACACCAGAAGGACAGATGGCTACTGATGGTACACTCAGTTTGGACTTTCAAGGTACTAAATGTCGAGGCAGTGGGGTAGATAAAAAATGTGGTACAGGCAATGATTGGAATGAATAAGTAAATTGATAGCTTGTATGTTTTTATCTGATATAGATTAAATATGTTCAAAACATGGTAAAAAGCCACTCTAGATATATCTTCTATCTAGAGTGGCTTTTTTATTAGATTATGTATGAGAAGAAACTTCTTATCTGACAAAAAATGTCATGCTACTTTACCTTATACATCTAAATAACAATTAAACTGACAATTTTCAGCAATTTAACTGTAACAATAGAAAGTAGACAAAAATTGTCATTAGGCAGTATAGGTAAATATAGTCAATGTATGAGTGATTTCTCTTATCCTTGTAGACAGAATAAATACTAACCAAAGCCCTTTATTATCATTGATTAATATACTATCAACCAAGCCTTTATGAGATATGGGTAAGCGATATCTACATAGATAAGCGCCAGTAGAACAAACATAGTAGATATGACTAATGAGGTTTATTCAATAAAAATTCAGCATCAACTAAAAAGTTGGCATGTTACCTGCAGCATTAATAATAAGACAGTTAGACGAGTGAATCACTCAAACTAACAAACCATTATTTATAATAGATGGCAGATGATGATACTGGATAATGTATCGATTAATTTGTTATCACCTTACTCTAAAGGACATACTATGAACGCTAATATCCAAAAAGGTTTTACCTTAATCGAATTAATGATCGTTGTTGCGATCATCGGTATCCTAGCTGCAATTGCTATCCCTCAGTACCAGACTTATATCGCTAAGTCACAAGTATCACGTGTAGTGGGCGAGACTGGTAACTTGAAAACTGCAGTAGAAGACTGCATGAACTCAGGTCGTACTGATGCGATTGTAAACACTGGTTCTGGTGCTGCTGGTTCTGAATCTACTACTTGTTCACTAGGTGCAACGGCTTCTAATATTCAAGCGGGTGTAGACAACTCAGCTGACGGTGGTGGTACAAATGGTTTACCACTAGTAACTATCGACGGCGCAACTAATGAAGCTAGCATTGTCGGTACATTTGGACAAAATGCTGCCAGTACGCTTACAGATGATACAGTCACTTGGGCTCGTAGTGATGAAGGTTCGTGGACTTGTAACTTTAATGGCGATGCAAAATATGCAGCATCTGGTTGCCCAGCCTCTTAATCGCTAAGATAATTTTAGTTAAGGTACGCTGATTAATAAAAAGCCAAACGTGATGTTTGGCTTTTTTGTGTAATAGTGAATCATATTAAATTAATCCTATGTCCCTATGGTTATAAAGAATATATGCTATGTTTAAACAATTAAGTAAGCGTGATGTATTGGTCTTCATGGTATTGGTACTGGTCACGGGTATTGTGGGCTACTATTATGCCAACAACCAAGCCCGTAACCTATTATGGCAACATACTTACCCTGTGCGTGCTGAGCTGTCCGCCCGCCATATAAGCTGTAGCGAGGATAGTCCCACGTGGCTTGCTGATATGCTGCGGCATCAGACCAAAAAAAATAACGCCCCTGCCAACCAAATCGCCTATATCGAGCCAAGTGGTACGCTGCACCATTGTGAAAACGGCTATATCGGAAAGTATCCTCTATTATCAGACAGCGTGACCGAGCAGACGCGTTTTCGCTATGCCAGCGTCACCAAGCTGTGGACGGCAGATGAGATTCTACAGCTGGTTAAAGATGACAAACTATCACTAGATACGCCATTAGCCGATATTATCAGTGAGATTGATACACCGATAGATAGTCGTATTAATAACATCACCATCCGTCAGTTATTAACGCATCGTGCAGGATTTGATCGTTATAGCGTGTTTGGTCAAGATATGTTTAATATTGGAAAAGACATTTGCCCCAATCATATTACTGGTTTGAATGACATTACTTTGGGCTTTGAGCCTGACAGCAAAACCAGCTATTCTAATTTGGGTTATTGTTTATTGGGTGAAGTTATCAGCCGCCTAAATAATCGACCTTATACTGACATTATTGCCCAGCAGTATGGTTTTGCTGATAGCACCTTGCAGTTTATCTCTAATAAACCCATGGTGGATGAGGTGAGCTATAATTATGTCGAGTCAGGACTGACCGGTCTCTCAGATATTTATAGCGCTTTTGACTATGAGGGATTGGCATCTGCCGCAGGGTTGTCGGGCAATGCGATAGATCTGGCACAGCAAGTACATCGCATGGCAGCCAAACCTACACCCAATATATTGTCGATAGACTCTAAATCAGCTTGTGATATTGCTCAGATAGCAGAGTGTTACGGTTATGCAATGGTAAACTATCAACCACAGCCTGACTTGCCCATGGTGCATTATCGCGATGGTAATTTATTTGGCTTATCGTCATTGGTCGCGATAGATGAGCAAGGCGGCGTGGTGGCATTACTGAGTAATGGCACAGCGGATAATGTTAAGGAGGATAGCAACAAGGTGAAGATAATGATTTATGAGCATCTGACAAAAAGATAATAAATACTATCGTCATCTATCAGCGCAATAAAAAACGTATCACACCATAGTGTTATCTCACTGATATATTTTAAGGCTCTTTTATGAGAACTGATGTAGCCACCCAACAATGGAAAAACTCTAGTGTGTATGCGCTATTAAAAAGTAAAGCGCTATTGATAGCGCTTTACTTTTTAATATTTATATTTGGTATTGCTTATGGTAGCGGTTATAAGTTTTATAATGGTTATCGGATTTTGCAAGTTGCCCTATTATTCACGCTTGGGTTTTGGGCGCTGTATCAACGGCAATTTATAGTGAGCAAAGTAGAGTTGCTGTTTTTTGCCTTTATTGCACTAGGTAGCTTGTTTTGGGACAATGCTCTGTTTATTGTTACTGACTTATTGTTAGCGTACTTGCTGTATAAAGGTTTTCAAGCCTTAATCTATAATGCATTGATAACCAAAGCTGTGGTGCTAGGCAGTTTCGTGTTGTTTCTGATGTTGCCCGTCGGGTTATTTGATTATATTAATAGTGGTTTATATCGATCTGATTGGTATCCATTAGCATGGAATATCCGTATTTATAACAGTTATTTGTTTATTTTATCCATCTTTGCCACATGGTTTTATATTAGCACTGTAAAATATAGAAATATTTATTTAGTGTTTTTATTTTTAGCATTGCTGGCAATACTGTTAGATGCAGGACGTTCGGCTGCATTGGCTTATACGGTATTTATGGTGATGGTGGGCATTTGTAATCGGCAAGTGTGGCGGCCGCTACTGGTAGTGTATGCGTTAGCATTTTGTACGTATGTGGGCATGTCTTACACTGCCAGTTTGAGTGTGGATAGTGCATCGTCAGCGCTACAGATAGCCCGCACTACCACAAGCTTACGCTATGACTTATGGCTGCATGCGCTTGAGTGCTGGTTACAGAGTCCGCTTGTGGGCTGCGGGTTTTATCAATTGGACAATTATGAGCAGTTTGCCGCCCATCCGCATAATTTGGTGTTACAGGTTTTGTCTGAAACTGGCTTAATTGGCTTCGGGTTTTTGGCATTTATCTTATTTTCTATCCTAAAGCATATCAACTGGCGTGCTCAAAATAGCTATTTTGTGTTAGCGGCATTGGTTGCTATTGGTGTCGATAGCTCATTATCAGGGGTGCATATTTATCCCATCACCCAGATCGCTTTACTTTGGTTGTTTGTGTTTTTACTCAAAAATCCAGAATTTGCGCATGCGGCACATTTTAACCTACCTCAACACAATACCTCTGCTTCAAACAGATACTTATCCACTGCTGTTATGTTGGTTCTGGCGGTGATGTTCTGTTATTTAGTCATCAATACCAGTATCTTTTTAGAAGATATGCCATCTACACCGCCACGGTTTTGGGGTTATGGTTATCACTTATTGTGATACAACCATAAAATAATACCCATGATGTTTTATTTGTTAGGCTGTTTGAATGACTAAAGCAAATTTTGAGCCATTATAAATATCATGGCATAGATAGTGCTTAAATAAGAGTATTACTTTTTAGAGCATCATAATCTATGACTACCTGTCGTCTCCAGTCTGGTTTTACGCTTATTGAATTGATGATTGTTGTTGCCATCATTGGCATTTTAGCTACCATAGCAATCCCTCAATATCAAATATACATTGCTAAAACACAAGCAACTAGAGTTATTAATGAGTTGGGTCAGCTACGCATGACAGTAGAAGAGTGCTTGCAGACAGGTAAGACTGTGATAGGGTTAGGAACTGATGACTGTGATCCTCGCTCCACAGCATCTAATCTGATAGTGGGTGGCTCGCAAGTAGGTGTTGTTTTACCTAATAATACTGGTGTCGCTCAAATAAGCAATCCATTGATATTAGCGACGAGTATTACTGCTACGATATCGACTCAGGTGAATGCTAGCTTAACAGGTGAGACAGTTGTATGGCAACGTGATGATGCAGGTTCATGGAGTTGTAGCAGTAGTATTAAATCTATCTATTTACCCAGTTCTTGTATCCATAATGCTAGTTTGTAGCTGGTAGTTATAAATGTAATAGAGGCATAAATAGACGATATGCAGCAGCATCCGTGGGAATACTTAAGTATACGAATCCTAATAGGTTGGTTATTTGTCTGTTTGTTACCAGCAGTGATACTGTTTTGGGAATATATCCTCACAGATAATATATTACTGACTCAGATCAATAGTATCATCGCAAGTAGTGTCGCACTGATATTAAGCTTAATAGGTTTGGATCGCCTCACTCAGTTTCCGGGGCAGAAATCCATGATCACCGTACTGCCGACATTACTAGCGAGTGGGCTAATCGTGGGTTTAGTACTACTTGTCTTTCGCGTACCATACTCTGTTTATTATTTATCTCTAAGTGCGGTAATAGGATTAACTTTCTGTTTTTTGTCACAAGTTTTTTTGCGTTCAGTGACACAAGTGACTATAGGTTATGTACCTATTGGTCGCTATCAGACTTTACTCAGTATAAAAGACGTACGTTGGGTCAAGCTAACTAAGTGCTTTCAACCAGATAGCCATAAGCGTCTGCCATTCCATGCAGTCGTGGCTGATTTTGCAGATGAATGCTTGTCTGGAGAGTGGGAACAACTATTGGCCGAAACTGCTTTGCAAGGTACACCTGTTTATAATATTTTGCAGGTCTCTGAGTCATTAACTGGTCGTTTGCCTATCAAGCATTTATATGAGAATAATCTAGGATCACTTCTCCCATCACAGAGCTATTTACTGATAAAACGTATGGTAGATACAGTGGTTATCATGATGAGCATGCCTATAGTAATGCCTATCGCATTACTCGTCGTATTAACAATAAAATGGGAAGGCCGTCATAGTAATAGTGCGGTATTATTCAAGCAGCGCCGTATAGGGCAAGGTGGTAAACTGTTCACTATGTATAAGTTTCGAAGCATGATACCTAGTGCTGAGGACAAAGGTGCGCAAATGGCAATTGATGCTGATATGCGAGTGACAAAGTTTGGTGGCTTTATTAGAAAGACCCGCTTAGATGAGCTACCACAATTTATCAATGTATTAAAAGGTGATATGAGTTTAATCGGCCCTAGGCCTGAGCAGTTAGATTTCGTCGAGCAGTTTAATGATACCATTCCCTTCTATCGTTATCGTCATATTGTTAAGCCAGGAATTTCAGGATGGGCACAAGTTATGCATGGTTATGCTAGTAACGAAGACGAAACTAAGGTGAAGCTTGAACATGACTTTTTTTATATCAAAAACTTTTCATTGACGCTGGACTTATTGATTGTAATTAAGACGATACAGACGATGATGACGGGGTTTGGGGCGAGGTAAAATAGTATGAAGGGTTTATGTAATGCTGCAAACAATTAAAAAAAATCTGCCAAAGCCAGTAAAAAATCTGTTAATTAGCATTAAGCAGAAAACATATTATCAGAGGCAGAAAAAAATCCTTTTCAAGCGTATGCAATTAAAGCATGCTGCTCTGTTACAGAAAATTAAAGATAAAGATAAAATCAGGGTTGTATTTCTTGCTATACACAAAAGTATGTGGAAGGTAGATCCAGTATTTCAAAAAATGCTGATAGATCCATTATTTGAGCCTGAGATATTAGTTTGTCCTTATACAGATTATGGTGATGAAAGAATGTTGAAAGATATGAAACAAACTTATCACTACTTTGTAGAAAAAGGCTATCCAGTTAGAAAATCACTAAAACAAGATGGTTCATGGATAAAACTAGATGAGATAAAGCCTGATATCGTATTTTTTACTAATCCGCATGATTTGACACATACAGAATATTATGAAAATGCGTATCTGAATTACTTGAGTTGTTATGTGCCTTATTCACAGGGAGTATCTAAATATGATAATTATAATGCCCAGTATAATCAGAGATTCCATAACGCAATGTGGAGGATTTTTTTGCCACATGATGAGAGCCTAGAAATTTTTATAAGAAAATCTGCAAGTAAAGGTAAAAACGGCTTAGTTACGGGTTATCCCTCATGTGAAGAGTTCTTTAACTTAAAAAAAGAATCACCTTGGAAGTATAATGATAAATTGAAAGTTATATGGGCGCCACATCATACAATTAATGATCCATGGCTCCCTTATGCTAATTTTTTGGGTTTGGCTGATAACTTTAAAGAGCTTTCAAAAAAGTATTCTAGAGATATAAGCTTTTCATTTAAACCACACCCGATTTTAAAGTCGAAGCTGTATCAACACCCACAATGGGGTAAAGAAAAAACAGATACTTATTATGAGTTTTGGAATAATAGCTCTAATACTCAGCTTGATGAAGGAGAGTATATAGAACTTTTTAAACACTCAGATGCAATGATACATGATTCTGGATCATTTTTAGCTGAATATCATTGTGTAAAAAAACCAGTGTTTTATATATGTACTGACGAAATTAAGGTATATCTTAATCCTTTTGGAATTAAGGCTATGAATAGCACATATCAAGGTGAATCTATAGATGATATTGAATTTTTTATAAATGAACTAATAAACAAAAATGTTAAACCAAATAATTCATTCTTTGATCAAGAGATAAAAAGATACTTTTCTGGTGCTAAACCATCATCTAAAATAATAGATAATATTCGTGAGTTAGTTTTATAGATTGTAATATTATTGATTGTATATAGGCTATAAAATAAATGACGAACTGTATAAATCAAAGCTGTACTTTACAAATACAATTTAATTATTTGACAGTGTTTGATATTTTTTTTGAGAGAATTAAAATGATAATTGGATATACAACAGGTGTTTTTGACTTATTTCATATTGGTCATGTAAATATTCTGCGTAATGCAAAATCTATGTGTGATCGTTTAATTGTAGGTGTTACAGTCGATGAACTAACATTATATAAAAATAAACAGTCTGTAGTGTCATTTGAAGAACGTATTGAAGTTGTTCGCGCGTGCAGATATGTTGATTTAGCTGTTCCTCAAGAAGACATGAATAAGCTCGAGGCTTTAAATAGATATAAATTTAATATTATTTTTGTTGGAGATGACTGGTATAAAACAGAAAAATGGATAGATTTTGAGACTGAGTTTCAAGCTAAAAATGTTAGAGTTATTTATTTTCCATATACGAAATCAACATCATCAACCTTAATAAACGAAACATTAAAAAAGTTACGTGATTCTTAATAACTTATAAAGTACTTATTATGAGTTTAAGATCTCAAGCTATTCGTGGATTTACTTGGAGTTTATTTAGCAAGCTAACCAACCAGCTTGGATATATAGGTGTCACGATATTCATAGCTCGACTAATCGGGCCTCAAAGCTTTGGCTTGATTGGCATGCTAACTATATTTATGCTATTAGTAGAAAGTACTTTCAACAATGGCTTTTCCCAAGCGCTAATTCAGCGTAGCCATCAGCTTACAGAACAAGACGCTTCAACAATTTTTTATGTCAATTTGGGTTGGGGTATTGCAATGTATTCATTGCTTTATTTTACCGCCCCATTTATAGCTGAGTTTTATAACCAGCCAGTACTCATTGATATATCACGAGTATTATTTATTATAATTTTGATAAATGCTTTAACAGTCGTTGCACGTGCAAAGCTCACCATTAATATAGACTTTAAAAGCCAAGCCATAGCCAGTACCGTTGCAACTGTGTTTAGCTCCATTATCGGGATTTATTTGGCACTAAATGACTATGACTACTGGGCGCTAGTTTGGCTTTTAATCATCAAAGCTATCATTAACTCTATAGGAATATGGTTTTTTTGTCGCTGGTTGCCCAAGCTTATATTCAGTATGGAATCGTTTAAGTTGCTGTTTAAGTTTGGTTCAAACTTAATGATAGCAGGCTTAGTCGCTACTTTTGTTAACAATTTATATGTGGCTCTGGTTGGACGCTATTTTAATGCCATGCAAGTTGGCTACTTTACGCAAGCTCAAAATTTGAGTAATAACTTATCCCAATTTATCAGCTCAACCTTGCAGGGTGTGACCTATCCCATCATGACCTCAGTAAAAGATGATAATGAGCGTTTAGTAAATATATATACTCAGCTCATATCGGTGACTATGCTAGTGTCTTTACCTATGTTTATTGGTTTTGCCGCAGTTTCTGAAGAGTTTGTCAGAATAGCTTTAGGGGATGAATGGTTGCCAGTCGTACCTGTACTGGTAGCTTTGTGCTTTGCGCGTACCATAACACCTATAAGTTCAATTAACTTAAATATTCTAAATGCCGTGGGGCGTTCAGATTTATTTTTAAAAGTAGATCTATCTAAGCTTCCTATGAGTTTAGGGGCTTTATTTATAGCCATACCCTATGGTATTGAGGGTTTAGCTTGGGCTATGGTTGGCACCTCATTTATTGCGTTTTTTATGAACGCATACTTTCCAGGTAAGCTGTTTAATTTTGGTGGAATAGCACAATTAAAGGTGGCTTATAAATATATTATTGCTGCTGCTATTATGTATGCGACTGTCAGTCAGGTATCGATTAGTGATAGTTTATGGTTAACGCTGGTCACAAAAATTCTTTTTGGTGCTGTTGTTTATGTGACTTTATTGCTTATCATGCGAGATACCTTTTTATTAAAAAATGTTAGGTTTATAGTAAATAAAATAAGTGATAAGTCATTTAGATAATATATAAGGATTAAGCGTTTAAGATATCAGTCATTATGCTGTTGAGATATATTTGTAAGGAGTAGTGAAATGAGCAGTAAAAAATATCAAGATAGTGAAGCACATGAAAATATAGATCGTAGTTTGCAAGAAATTCCTACTTTTATCATCAATCTTCCACAGTCTACTGACAGAAAAGTATTTATGAAGGATCAGTGTGAAAGTATAGGCATCTCCCCTATATTTATTGAAGCCGTCAATGGTAAAAATCTTTCAGAAGTTGAAATTAGTCAGTTCTGTAATCAAGCTGTAGCAAAAAAACGACTCGGTAGAGATTTGCTATTAGGTGAGATTGGCTGTGCCCTTAGCCATAAAAAAATCTATCAAAAAATAGTTGATGAACATATAGCTTATGCAATCATTTTTGAAGATGATGCCACTCTTGAAAAAAACTTTTCTATTGTGGTAAAAAGTATAATGGCAGCGCCACTTTCGTGGGAGCTTGTACTTTTAGGGCATTATAAAGATAACTTAAAGGGATTAAAGTCGCCTATTAGTTTATGGCATAAGCAACGTATTAGTTCTAAATTTCTTTTAGGGCGTTTGGTTGATTTTGGTTTTGGTGCTCATGGATATATGATAACTCTTAAAGGCGCAAAAAAATTATTAATAGAGCTAGGTGAGATCTATAGACCACTTGATCACTACACTCCTGATAGTAATATTTTAAATATCTATGCGCTTTCTCCTACAGTAGTCAGTGCACAAAATAGTTTTGAGACACTTATTGATGATGAAAAGGTTCGACAAAAAAATAATGATAGGTTGACAGTTATCTTATTGAAAAAAATAGGTGTTATTAGTACTGCTATCAGTATTAAAAGCTTTCTTAAAAAATTAAAGCCTATTAAAAAATATAAGTAATCACTAATTAGGGCTCATTTCAATATAAAAAATATCAGTGAGTTGAATATCTCATAAGGGCTTAACAGTGATGGCTTATAAAGTTTCTATAATAGTGCCAATATACAAGGCAGAAGAGTATATTAACCAATGTGCTATTTCGTTATTTGAGCAAGACTTTGCCAGTATAGAATATATTTTCATTGATGACTGCTCACCAGACAACAGTATACAACAGTTAGAAGACGTTATAGAGACTTGCCCCAATAGAAAGAAAAACACCAAGATAATCCGTAACGCTTCTAACTTAGGATCAGGCGCTACTCGTGGCGTAGGGATGAAATACGCGACAGGCGAGTATGTTATCCAGATTGATGCGGATGATTGGATTGAGCCTAATATGATTCGCTTATTGCATCAAAAAGCCAAATCTGAAAAGGCAGATATCGTATGTTGTGATTATTATTCGGAGTCAATGAGTAAGAGTAAAGTTATATCTTTTCTTATACCATCAGATAAGTATAAAGCAGTGAATACGTTTGCTATTATGCCTACCTATATGAATTATTTTTGGAACAAATTAGTAAGGCGAGAACTATATTTAAAGAATGATATTAACTTCCCTAGTGATATTTCGTTATGTGATGATTTGTATGTCACTTTTAAACTGATTTATTTGGCCAATAAAGTAGTACAAGTCAATCAGCCTCTTTATCATTATAATCAGCTCAATACACATTCTATTACGAGCAATCATACGCTTAAATCTTTTGAGGATAAATTAGTCGTAAATAATGAGATTATATTGTTTTTACAGCAGCAAGGCGCAGATAAAGAATACCAAAATCTTATTCACTTTTATAAAATATACTCAAAGCTATTGCTGATTTTGAACAAACACATGCGTGACGATACATTATGGCGTGACACCTACCCTGAATCTAATGCTTATATTTGGAAACTACCTTTGCGGTTTGATTATAAAGTGCTGTCTTGGCTTTGTAGCCATAATCAATTTAGAGTGGCTTATTTATTACAAGATTTAAAAGCTAACTTTAAAAGATAGATTTAACTTATTTAACACTCAATTTTTAATTAATAGTTAGGGACTTCAATGAAACGAGTCATTACTTATGGTACTTTTGACTTACTGCATTATGGTCATATTAGCCTGTTAAGTAGAGCAAAGTCACTTGGTGATTACTTAATAGTAGCTCTATCTACAGATGAATTTAATTTAAATAATAAAAATAAAAGCTGCTATTTTGATTATGATAAGCGCAAGCAATTGGTAGAAGCAATCAGGTTTGTAGATTTGGTTATTCCAGAAACATGCTGGGAGCAAAAAAATACTGATATACAGCGCTATGATATAGATACTTTTGTGATGGGTGATGACTGGCAAGGGAAGTTTGACTGGTTAGGTGCTGAGGGCTGTGAGGTGGTTTATTTGGCTCGTACCCCTGAGGTAAGCTCGAGCCAAATTAAAAAAGATTTAAATAGCCAACAGTTATGAATAACATTCGTTCATTGCAATTAAAAACCGTTGAGATGATGAGAGAGGTTGACGCGCTTTTTAGGGCAAATAATATCCATTACACTCTACTCGGCGGCAGTGTGCTAGGTGCCATTCGTCATACAGGGTTCATACCGTGGGACGATGACATGGATATTGGTATTCTACGTCAAGACTATCATACGGCTGAAAGATTGCTTGCTACGCTTAAAAGTTATACTTATGAGTATGCAGAAAAACACATCATTCCTGACGCCCCTGTCGGTCATCTGCGCTTTTCAAAAGATTTATCTAACCTAGCTTCTTCTGCTACTATTGATGTATTTGCTCTAGACTATGTTCCAGTGAAGCAGTCGCAACGAAAGCGTTTTCGTCTTATCGCTAATATTTATCATGCGTGTATTTTGCGTCGTGCACCAGAGAATAGAGGAGCATTAAGCCGCTCAGTATTAAAGTTACTATTCGCCTGTTTTCCTCATACATTTTTAGACTATTTGCAAACACTGTCAAAGCAAAAACTACTCAACTCCAGTTTAAAAAAACAAGGTCATATCGGTAATGTCTTTGGTGCTTGGGGCGAAAAAGAGTATTTTTATCAAGATATTTATATGGATTTAATATTTGTAGCCTTTGAAGGTTTGGAGCTCCCTATTCCGCGACGTTACGATAATTACTTATCACAGCTTTATGGTGATTATAGGCAGCTACCACCTATAGAGCAAAGAGTGCCAAAGCATATCAAATAAAAACAAAATAATCGGTTTAGGTAGTGTATGACACCAATAAACAAAATTCTTATCGTAGGCGCAGGCTTTTCAGGTGCCGTCATCGCGCGTGAGCTTGCTGATGCAGGTTATGCTGTTACCGTCATCGATAGTCGTGATCATGTAGCAGGTAATTGTCATACTTATCGAGATGATAAAACTGACATCATGGTGCATAAGTATGGACCACATATATTTCATACTGATAATGAGAGGGTTTGGCAATATATAACCCGATTTGGAGAGATGATGCCCTATATAAACAGGGTAAAAGCTGTTTCAGGCGGGCAAGTCTATTCTCTACCTATTAATTTGCACACCATCAATCAGTTTTTTGGCAAAACTTTTACCCCTAGCGCAGCCCAGTCTTTTATAGAAGAGCAGGCGGATACCAGTATAGATCAGCCGAAAACCTTTGAAGAGCAGGCGTTACGATTTGTGGGCAAAGACTTATACCAAGCTTTTTTTAAGGATTACACTATTAAGCAGTGGGGTACAGAGCCAAGTAATTTACCCGCTAGTATTCTGAAAAGGTTACCTGTACGCTTTAGCTATGATGATAATTATTTCAACCATAAATACCAAGGTATGCCAAAATTTGGCTACTCGCAAATCATAGTAAATATACTCGAACATCCAATTATCACTTTGCATTTAAATAGCTCGTTTATAAAAAGCATGCAAACTGATTATGATCATGTCATTTGGTCAGGGCCATTAGATGCTTATTTTGATCATAGTTTGGGTAGGCTAGGTTATCGTACTTTAGATTTTAAGCCCTTTTATGGTACGGGTGATATGCAAGGCAATGCTGTTATTAATTATTGTGATAACAGTGAGGCATTTACCCGTGTCACCGAGCATAAGCATTTTTCTCCTTGGGAGAGCCACAAGAAAAGTATTTGCTACACTGAATATAGCCGTAACTGTAATGCTGAAGATATTCCTTATTATCCCATTCGTTTGGTTGATGATAAGGCATTGCTAGAGCGTTATGTTGATTTAGCACATAAGAGTAATGGTGTAACTTTTGTTGGACGACTAGGCACTTATCGTTACTTAGATATGGATGTGACGATCAAAGAAGCTTTAGAAACGGCAGATGCTTTAGCTGAAGCCTTTGTGTCACAGCAGATACCAAAGGTATTTTACCAATACGTAATATAGTCCAGTTTTTTAGACAATTTTGTCATAAGTTCGATATAGCTTTATGGTGGGCTAAAATGGCTACAACAGATAATAAAAATCTAGCAATAGTCGTTGTGACCTATAATCGTTTGCAGTTATTAGAGCAATGCTTGCAAAAGCTAGAAAAACAGACATACCCGATTGATAACTTGATTGTCGTCAATAATGCTTCGACAGATGGAATAACAGCAGGTTTTTTAGATAGCTATACAGGAAGTTTACCGCTTACAGTCATTCATAATAAGGTAAATACTGGGGGAGCAGGTGGGTTTTATACGGGTATAAAACAGGCTCACCAGTTAGGTTATGAGTGGATATTTATCATGGATGATGATGTGTTTGCTGATTCTCGCTGTGTGGAGCAGCTGATGGCAGTGGCTCATCCTTGTATGATTGCAGTACGAGATTATAAAGATGGGCAGTTGGTCGAAAGAGCAGCCATAGAGTACAACCTATCTAACCCTTTTTATTTAAATCCTAAAAGACAGGCAGTATGTGATAAGTATAAAAATAGAAGTAATATGCCAGCGACTATAGAGGTGGAAAACGTGGCCTTTGAGGGCTTTATGATTAAAAGTGAGGTCATTGATATCATAGGATATCCTGAAGCCAAGTATTTTATATTTTATGATGATGTGGATTATGCGCTACGAGCGAGAAAAGCAGGCTTCTCTATTAAAGCGGTTAGAGATGCCAAGCTAATTAGGCAACTTCCTTTTGATCAGCAGGGTGCCATAAATTCGTGGAAAGCATTCTATATGTTTCGCAATCTTTTTTATATTCACTTCAAGTTTGGTAAAAATATTTTTGTTAGAAACAAACCTTATTTATTAGCGATAGGCTCGATGATGGTCTATGGTATCAGGCTAAGAAGCTGGAAGGTCGTAAAAGAAATTATGAGAGCTCTAAAGTGTGCTGCCCATCTTACTGAAAAATAGGTATTAGCAAGTTTGTCAGTTTCTATATGAAAAACCACCTAATAGCGTATCACCATTAGGTGGTTTTTTGTGTCTCAAGATATGACTTGGAGCTGTTTTAAAGAATCAACTACTTCTCTAAATACTGAATCTTACCTTCCACACCATCCCACTTTGCTGCTTCTGGCAGCTGATCTTTCATCTCAGTGATATTAGGCCACTTTTGCGCCAACTCTTCGTTAAGCTGGGTGAACATCTCTTGGCTTTTTGGGACTTCATCTTCTGAAAAAATGGCATTGGCAGGACATTCAGGCTCGCATAGCGCGCAGTCGATGCACTCATCAGGGTCGATGACGAGGAAGTTTGGACCTTCATAAAAGCAGTCCACAGGACAGACTTCTACACAGTCGGTGTATTTGCAAAGGATGCAGTTATCTGTAACGACAAAGGTCATAGTAATGTCTACCTGTTATTGGCTTAGGGCTAAATAGAATAGATTAAAATAAAGCGTATTTTAACGTCTTTATGACTAATTGACAATTCCCTTTAATGACTAATGATTTTCTTTAGATGATAAAGTAAATCATGAGCTTGCTTGGGTGTCAGGCTATCAGGATCAATGGCGTGCAGTTCATCTTGCAAGCTAAACAACTGATTTTGTTGGGGAATAACTTCCATGCTTTTAGTTTGTATGTCTACCTTGTTGACTTCAGCGCTGTCAATACTATTGTAATGCTGTTCACGTTTATCCTTTACTGACTTAGCTAAGTCATTTTTATCATCAATAGGTTGTTCGTTTTCCGCTTTTAGATTATCTAACGTTACATTATCTACCTGTAAGTTATCTAATAAGTAGCGTTTGGCGTCATTGAGCACTTGAGTGGGGATACCAGCCATCTTTGCTACATGTAGCCCGAAGCTAGAGCTTGCTGCACCGTCGCGGATTTGATGCAGTAGTAGCAACTGACCATCGATCTCACTAGCAGCGACGTGGACGTTACGAATGCTAGCGTGATGAGTTTCGCCATTCTTTACTAAGTCTTCGGCTAATTGCGTTAGCTCAAAGTAATGAGTGGCAAATAAGGTCAGGCAGCCAATTTCTACCAATCGATTGACACAGGCGTGGGCAATGGCGAGCCCATCTGTGGTGGCAGTACCGCGTCCGACTTCGTCCATCAGTACCAATGACTTATCCGTCGCCTGATTGAGAATATTAGCGGTTTCAATCATCTCCACCATAAAGGTCGACTTACCGCCTGCCAAATCATCAGCCGAGCCAATACGGGTAAAAATACGATCGATATCACCGATATGAGCACTCGCTGCTGGGACGAAGCTGCCGCAATGAGCGAGTAACACAATCAGCGCAGTTTGGCGCATATAAGTCGATTTGCCACCCATATTAGGGCCAGTAATCATTAGTAGTCGCTCAGGGTTTTCATTGCTGCCTACTGTTTGACCAAGAATACAATCATTGGCAACGAACTGGGTAGGGTGTTTCGCCTTACTTTGAGTAACGCTATTTGTTGTCTGTAAGGCTGCTTCAACGACGACATGGCGGCCTTGTTTAATATTGAGGCTAGTTTGATTGCGAGTATTTATATGGTGTTCTGAATCGTTACTCATCACTGGACGCTGCCAGTTATAATTCAAAGCGAGCTGTGCCCAATTACTCAGCACATCTATCTGTGCGATGGCGGCGCTAAGCTGTTGCAGTTCGGCTAAATGACTGCTCAAGACGGTTAATAGCTCTTGATACAACTGTTTTTCCCGAGTTAATGCCAATGTTTGCGCGCTCAGATATTCTGTCTCGACCTCTTTTAGCTCATCCGTGATAAAACGCTCGCTACTTTTGAGTGTTTGCCGACGGATAAAGTGCGCTGGTGCATTTTTCGCCTGCATTTTGGGCAACTCGAAATAAAAGCCGCTGACTTTATTAAAGCCAACTTTTAGACTGGGTAGTTGACTGTCTTGACGTGCGCGCTCGACCATTTCATCCAAAGTTACTTGGATGTTGTCATGTAAATGAGTCAGGCGATCAAACTCTTCATCATAGCCAGCAGCAAGCATGCCACCATCCCGAATATGGGCAGGTGGCTCTATGACAATGGCTCGCTCTATCAGCTCGGCCACAGATTGTATGGCAGGTAACTGGGCTGGCAATTGCTGCATAAGCATAGGTAATAGACCAGCATTCTCATGGCTAATGCCTGATTCATTGAGTAAGGTTGTCAGTTGATTGCTACTTGCGATACCTTCGGCAAGTTTACGCAAGTCGCGGGGCTTAGCGCTCATCAGACCGATGCGACTACTGATTCGCTCAACATCACCGATGGCATGTAGCGTCTCGCGTATGCTCGTGACCAGTGTATTCTCTGTTTCGTTATTTGCTAATGCTTGCTCAGAGCTGTCTGGCGAGTTTTCTGTATTTAAGAGACTGGTTATTGCATCCAAGCGTAAGTTGATACGTGTATGTTGACGGAGTGGGCGCTTCATTTGTTGTACTAGCAACCGTCTACCCATTGGAGTCTGGCAATGATTTAATACGGATATCAACGAAGTTCCATTACTACTCACAGGGGTGAATAGCTCAAGATTCTGTTGGCTATTGGCATCGATAATCAGATAGTCGTCGCTATATTCGACGATTAGCTGATTGACTTGCGGTACGTGGCGTTGCTGCGTTTGCCGTGCATAGTGAATAAGTGCTGCACAGCTAGATTGGCTAAGTGGTGCATTGCTAATACCCAATCCATCGAGACGTTGAACCTCAAATTGCTGACATAGGGTCGAGCTGGCATGCTCAGGATGAAAGTCATTGGCAGCGACTTCTATAATAGGGCAGTCAAGATTTTGACGTAACCACAGTATCCACGCTGCATCAGTATCGCCAACACTATCGCTGAGTGCTTCACTAATGATGCATTCACTGGGCGCAAAGCGTGCGAGTACCGTCAGCATTTGAGTTTGCAAACCTTCAATATCGTCGTTATCTGCGATTAGCGTTTGTGTGGTCAATGTCCCAGCAGCCAAATCCATCTGGCTAATAGCTGCTTGTAGAGGCTGTTTGCTATTTGCCTTAGGGATGGCAATATCAATGGCGACGACTGTAGGCGTATGATTTGGCGCAATTAATGCATCATCAGTAATGGTTCCTGCTGTCAGAGTTTTGACCACTTCGCGGCGCATGATACCAGCACCAGATTTACTTTTATCTTTCTTCTGCTTATCGCCCATCGCAGGGGTATTATTGCTAACATTGCTAGTGGTTGATTCGTCAATTTGTTCACAGACGACAACTGTCTGCCCAGCAGCGATTAATCGTGCCATATAGCTATCGGCAGCATGGAACGGGACACCTGCCATGGCAATTGTGTTGCCCGCTTTATCCGTACCACGGCGAGTGAGCGTGATGTCCAATATGTGTGCTGCGCGCTTGGCATCGTCGAAGAACAGCTCATAAAAATCACCCATCCGGTATAGCAGCAGCGCTTGTGGATAGTTGGCTTTCATGGTTAGATATTGCACCATCATCGGCGTATGATCGGCTAAATGATAAACGCTATCGCCTATCATTAAATGGTCAGCAGATAATGGCTCAGAGCTGTGTTGAGCGCTAACTCTTTTTGACGCGGCATCTATTGATGGGTTAGGTTTTGAGGTATTAGAGTTTTGAGCGGATGGTTTAACGGTCATGCAGAGTCTCTTATAGTTTTAAATACAAATGGTGCTTAAACATTAAATGAATTTTTATTGATGATTTTCAGTAAATGGGCATTGGATAAGCAGGGTTAAATATTAAATCTAGGTATTGAATCAAAGAATAAATGAAAAAAGTATTAGATGAAGAGTTCTTATAATTTTGGTTGAATCGTACTAAAAACCTTTGTTTACGATGGGTCATAACGGGTGAATTACACCCTATTAAATTTAACAGATTTGAATGTGTAACCATCATTTTAACACGTCCTACTGAGCTTTTATGTTGGCAAATATCTACTCGTTGCCCTTGTATCCATCAGCACCATAACCATATATAATGGCGTCACACTTAATTGGGCAATACTTCATTAGGCGATACTTCATTGAGTGGTATAGTCAGAGAACTACTAAATAGCTATGGCATTACCCTCCTTAGATGTACGACTTGTACTATCTGCAGTCGGCTGCCTTGTAGCTGTTTTAGACTACTTTGACTATAGTTAGCCGGATAATGACAAAGCAGCGAGCTAAGCGTTGGCTAATGCGCACTAATTATCGAATATTTCCATAGGTCAAAAAATTATGTTATCAAAGATTATAGGCAGTGTCGTTGGCACTAAAAACGAGCGTGAATTAAAACGCATGCGTAAAGTGGTCAGCAAAATCAACGCACGAGAGGCCGAAATACAAGCCCTGTCTGATGAGCAATTACAGCAAAAAACCGCAGAGTTTAAAGCACGTCATCAAAATGGTGAGAGCTTAGATGCATTATTGCCAGAAGCTTTTGCCGTCTGCCGCGAAGCATCACTACGTGTCAATGGTATGCGCCACTATGATGTGCAGCTGATCGGTGGTATCACCTTGCACGAAGGCAAAATCGCTGAGATGAAGACCGGTGAAGGTAAAACCTTGATGGGTACCTTGGCTATGTACCTAAATGCGATCAGTGGTAAAGGCGTACATCTGGTCACGGTCAATGATTACTTGGCTGCGCGTGATGCTGAATTAAACCGTCCGTTGTTCGGATTTTTGGGTATGACGGTTGGCGTTATTTATTCGCAGCAGCCGCCACAAGAAAAAATCGCCGCTTACCAAGCTGATATTACTTATGGTACCAATAACGAATACGGTTTTGATTACCTACGCGATAACATGGTATTTAAGTTAGAAGAGAAAAAACAGCGCGCGCTAAACTTCTGTATTATTGATGAAATTGATTCTATCTTAATTGATGAAGCACGTACGCCGTTGATTATTTCAGGCCAAGCCGAAGATTCATCACGTATGTATGCGCTAATTAATACGATTATTCCGGTACTTATTCGTTCAAAAGATGAAGAAGCCAATAAGAATAACGAAGAAGAAGATTTCTGGATTGATGAAAAGAACCGTCAGATTGAGATTAGCGAAAAAGGCTATGAAAAAATCGAGCGCTTCTTAATAGAAGTCGGTGAGCTTGGTGAAAATGAAAGCTTGTATAGCCCAAGTCGTTTGCCACTATTGGCTCACGTACAAGCAGCTATTCGTGCCCATCATGTGTTTGTCAAAAATGTTCATTACATCGTTGATGAAGGCGAAGTGGTCATCGTTGATGAAAATACTGGTCGTACGATGCCTGGTCGTCGCTGGTCAGAAGGTCTGCATCAAGCAGTAGAAGCCAAAGAAAATGCTGAAATTCAAGCAGAAAACCAAACGCTTGCGACCACTACATTCCAGAACTATTTCCGTCTGTATGAAAAGCTATCAGGCATGACTGGTACGGCTGATACCGAAGCGGCAGAATTTAAGTCTACGTATGATTTAGATGTCATCGTCATTCCAACGCATGAGCCGATTGCTCGTATTGATATGGATGATCAGATTTTCTTAACCAAGTTAGGGAAATACAAAGGCATCATCCGCGAAATCAAAGAGATTCAAGCCAAAGGCGCGCCAGTATTGGTTGGTACGGCGACGATTGAAGCCAGTGAAGAATTGTCTTATTTATTGGATCAAGAAAACGTCAAGCATAACGTCTTGAATGCCAAGCAGCATGAGCGTGAAGCTGAGATTATCGCACAGGCAGGTAGCCCAAAATCTGTCACCATCGCGACCAACATGGCAGGCCGTGGTACCGATATTATCCTTGGTGGTAACTGGCAGTCATTTATTGAAGATATTGATTCTGTCAGTCCTGAAGAAATGCAGCGCCTAAAAGCCCAGTGGCAAGTTAAGCATGACCAAGTGGTAGCAGCGGGTGGTTTGCATATCATTGGTTCTGAACGTCATGAATCACGCCGTATTGATAATCAGCTACGTGGCCGTGCTGGTCGTCAAGGCGATCCTGGTATGTCGCGCTTCTTCTTGTCATTAGAAGATGATCTCATGCGTATCTTCGCAGGCGATCGCGTGGTCAATATGATGCGTGCGATGGGTCTCAAAGAAGACGAAGCCATCGAACATAAAATGGTATCCAAATCAATTGAGAACGCGCAGGGTAAAGTAGAAAGCCGCGATTTTGATGCCCGTAAAAACTTGCTGAAATATGATGATGTTGCCAATGAGCAGCGTAAAGTTATCTATGGTCAGCGTGATGATTTATTGGCAGAGATGGATTTGCTCGATGCTCTTGAAGTGATGCATCGTGAAGTCTACAACGCAATGATAAACCAGTTTATTCCACCGGGATCTATCGATGACCAATGGAATGTCGACGGTCTTGAAGATGAGCTAGAAGACGAATTCAAAATCTCAATGCCGATTAATGATTGGCTTGATGAAGATCGCCGCTTAGATGAAGAAGGCCTGCGTGAAAAAATCGTCCAAACAGCGTTAGAGCGTTATCATGGTCGTCGCGATCAGATGGGTGAACAAGACGCTGCTCAGCTTGAGCGCCACTTTATGCTACAGAGTTTAGATAAACACTGGAAAGAGCATTTGACACAGATGGATCAGCTCCGTAAAGGTATTCATCTACGTGGCTATGCACAGAAAAACCCTGAGCAAGAATATAAGCGTGAATCGTTTGAGTTATTCCAAATGATGCTTGGTGCTATTAAGTCTGAGACCGTACAAGATTTATCACGTGTACATATTCCAACCAAAGAAGAGTTAGAAGCGTTAGAGATTCAGCAACGTGAAAATGCCGCCCATATGCAAATGCAGTTCGAGCATGATGGTGTTGATAACCTAGATAGCAACGGAGACAGTAACGAAAATAGAGTTGCTGGTCAGGCGCAAGCCCAAAGTAGTACTATAGGTGGCGGTGTTGCAGCAGCTGGTGTGAGCGGTGCTATAGCAGGTGATAGTGAACCAAATCCATATGCTGGCTCGAATATCAGTCGTAATGCACTTTGTCCTTGTGGTTCAGGCCTCAAGTACAAACAATGTCATGGGAAAATATAGTTTCGATTATCCATAAATACATATCAAACATGGGTATTTGAGCATTAGTAGTGATGTATTAGTCGCGTATTATGAAAGGCCCTTATCTGAAGCGGATAGGGGCTTTTTCGTAGTCGCTAGGGTGTGTCCTCATTTCAGAAATGGAGATAAAAATGTGATAAATCGCCGTTAAACGAGAAAAATAGTGTAGATAATATCGAGATATTGACCAACTATTTGACGCTGTTTGGCAAGATTTAGCCATTTTTAGCCCAGTTAGATGACTATCGTTTGAATTGAGGATATGCCCTAGTATCATTCTATAATTTTTCGATAGTAAAGCTGACTCTGTTAAAATTCTCAGTTATGCTGTATTGATTGCTTACAAATTCGGCATAGGCGTAAATTTATCGAAAGGCTATAGTGTTTAACATGTTTATTTGGGAGTGTGTTATGAGTGTGGAGTTATTAAAACGGTTACGTGGGTCAGTCGTGTTAACCGCACTGCTTGCAGGTGTTCTATCTATCAGTGCCTGTCAGCAACAGTCAGAGACAGATGTCGACATGGCGCATGGTGCTGATACTGAAGAAACAATACCGATGTCTGCCGAACCTGCTGAACCTAATAATATAATCATCGATACATCAGATACGTCTGTAGATAAAGTCGAAGAGGGTACCGTTATTTCGGTAGATGAAGATAGCGACGTTAACTAGACATAGTAGTGCAAAATAAGACAATCATGACTGTCACGGTGTACTGTTGGTATAATTTTTTCTCAATTGCTGCACATAAAGCTCGCTAAAGGTTTTAATAAATGTATCCCAGAAATACATCATCTTGTATAAAGTGAATCAATGATAGCCGTCAAAAAAAGCAACGTTATCGTTGCTTTTTTTATCTCTAATTTTTGGGAAGTTGGTCAGACATTACTTGTTTGTAGTACCAGATTCAGACTCATGTTCTAAAAACCCTTCTTCCGTCACATCTAACTCTTCATGCTTCAGCTCTACTTGGATGGTATCGGTATGCTTATGCGTAGTTTTGTTGATATCGACTTCTTGGATAACATGAGTATCTTTGGTAATAGTGGCTACTTGGCGAGATAAGACTATTTCGATAGGTTCATCACCAATTTCAATTTGCTTACCGTTGACGGTAACGACGGCTTTACTATCAAGTGATGGCTCAACATGACGCAGTATGTCCTGCTTATCGTAATCACCAGATAACAGATCCTGACTAGCCGCGTTATGGTATTCAGTGCGAATGGTAATATACTCTTCTACGAGCTCAATAGGTACGTCAATGGTTTTGGTACGTGCATGCTTGGTGACGATTACTTTACCTACATCTAGACGTTCTTTGTTGATGACAGGACGTTCTTCTAACAGCTCTAAGTAGCCAGATTTCTCTCCATTGCTGAGTTTTTTTATATCACGTTCCTCATTAGATAGCGGTGCTTGCACTTCATGAGTACTGTCTTTGTGAAATCTATTATTATTATCAATCGTCATCATAATTTCCTTATAATTGGGCAGTATTTATAGTTATACAGCTAATGGAGCGTTAATATTAAGAAGTTTGGTTGATTTAACGTTATCATTAATTTTGTCAAACTCATTAGCAAAAAAAGACCAGAGACATGCTCTGATCTTAATTCATTAAGTAAATATCTTTAGTTGCTTATTACTAACGTATTTTGCTTTAGAGACACTTTTGGCAAGAGCCTAGCAAAGATACGATGGCTTGGCATACTACATACCACGAGCACGGCGTACATCTTCGGCAGTGATGCCATCACGGTCTATAATGTTACCTTCACGGTCGACTACGTTACCGTCGCGGTCAACATCCAACTCTTCGCGCTGAATGGTCTCAACGATAGTTTCGGTATGGCGTTCAGTTGTTTTGCCAACATTTACTTCTTCAGTGACATAAGTTTCTTTACCGACACGAGCACGTTCAGCCTGTAGCTCAACTTCTACGGTCTCATTGCCATTCACTTCACCGATACGGCGGTCTGTTGGACGATCCACATTGGTACGTTGAATATTGGCATGTTCTTCTTCTAGCTCTACGTCTACGTTACGTTCTTCAGTCACGATATGCTTACCAACTTTCACTAAGCCTGCAACGATACGGTCTTTATTGACGGTTAAACGTTCTTCTAGTAGCTCTAGCGTATTTGGTGCGTCATAGGCATGGTCTTCAATTTCCATACGCTCTGCAACAGGGACGGTATCAGCGACAAATGCCTGACGATCTTTTTGATACTGGTCTTTATAGCTATATTGATAGTCGTGATCATATACTTCCATCGCTTCAACTTGTGCTTGCGTTAAGCTGTCGAAGAACACGTCATCTCCAATGATACGAGCCAAACCTGCTGGTACTAGCACTTCTTTTGAGCTGAACCAACCGCCTGCATCGACGATTAAATAACGGATGCGGCCTGTCGTGTCTTCTACTAGTGCGCCTTCGATTTTACCGATTTTTTCTTCATTGACACCGTAAGCAGTTTTACCTGTTGGGTCATAATAGTCGTCACCGATAAGGTCTTGGTGAGTTGCTTGAATATCTTTTAAACGAATTAGTTGGCTCATTGTTGTCTTCCTTTTTTATGAGTTAATTATTAATAGTTATTGTAGAAATATCTTGTTTTCGAAAAGCTTTTTTTATAATAAAACGTGTACCAAGTCATTATGAGATGCTTCTACGTTGACTTGAAACAATCCTAACATCATGATTTTTGATGAGATATATGAGCAAGGTAGCAAAGTGTGCACTTGAAGTAATTGCGTGTAATAGGCTGTAAGTGGCATAACATAGCTAGGGGTATAAGTTAACGCGACTTTACAGAGAGCAATGTTCTATGCGTGTTGAGAATTGATAGACACAAAAAAACCGCAGAGCGATGAGCGCTGCGGTTTTTGAATACTAATGAAATTAATAAAATTCGAAGCTATCAATCCAGTTTGAACATGCTAAGTCATTAACGTGCTCAAATTTTAAGTAGTTTTAAATACTAGGCAAGTTCTATTGCAACAGCAACGGCTTCACCGCCACCGATACATAGAGTGGCAACGCCTTTTTTGCCGCCTGTACGCTTTAGAGAGTTAATAAGCGTGACTAAGATACGAGCGCCAGAACAGCCTACTGGATGACCGAGTGCACAAGCGCCACCTTCGACATTGACCTTAGCGTGTTCAATTTTTAGCTCGTCCATAGTAGCCATCGTTACCATGGCAAACGCTTCGTTGATTTCCCATAGATCGACATCCGCGACTGACCAACCAGCACTGGCCAATACTTTTTCAATCGCACCGATTGGTGCAATGGTGAATTCGCTTGGATGGCGAGAGTTAGAAGCGGTCGCGATGATACGCGCTTGGTAATCTAAGCCTTCAGCTTTCGCTTGAGACTCTTTCATGACGACAACGGCAGCAGCACCATCAGATATTGAGCTGGCGTTTGCGGCAGTAATAGTACCGTCTTTTGCAAAGGCAGGACGTAAAGTCGGGATACGATCAGCATTGGCAAGTGCTGGTTGCTCATCAGTATCAACGGTTTGCTCGCCTTTACGGGTTTTAAAGGTAACGGCTTCGATCTCGTCTACGAAGTGACCATCTTTGATAGCGGTTAGCGCACGATTCAGCGATTCAATAGCAAACGCATCCATTTGCTCGCGTGTATAGCCTTTTTCATTTGCCATTTCTTGAGCAAAGTTGCCCATGAGCTTACCAGTCTCAGCATCTTCTAGACCATCTAAGAACATATGATCTTTGACTTCTTTGTGTCCCATACGATAGCCGCCACGTGATCCTGGCATAAGGTAAGGGGCATTGGTCATAGACTCCATGCCACCAGCAACGGCAACATTGAAGCTGCCTGCTTTTATACCGTCATGTGCTTGCATCACTGCTTTTAGACCTGAGCCGCATAGCTTGTTGATAGTGACAGCACCAGTAGCATCAGACAGACCAGCTTTACGCATGGCTTGACGTGCAGGACCTTGTCCCAAACCTGCTGTTAAGATACAGCCCATGATAACTTCATCAATACTATCAACACTCACACCTGAGCGCTCAACCGCAGCTTTGATAGCGGCAGCGCCAAGATCAGTTGCGCTCATGTCTTGCAACGCGCCTTGGAAGCCGCCCATTGGTGTACGTGCGCCGTTTAAAATTACAATTGCATCATTTGACATTTTTATTATTCCTTTTTGCGTATTTTAAATGAGAGTATCTTACATTGAGTAAAATCAAACATTTACTAATGATCAAACGCTGATAATCTAGCAGGTTTTGGACTTGCTTACGCTAGCTCATCTAAGCGAATGCGTACTACTTTATCAGTAATAGTCTCTAGCTTTTCAATTTTTTCAATGGCTAGATTCATCTGGCTCTCGACCACAGGTAGCGTCAAGATAATCACGGGTACTTGACCCACTTTATGCGCAGGCTTTTGCAAAATCGCATCAATATTGATACCAGCATCGCTTAGGATACGGGTAATATCCGCGAGTACACCTGGATTGTCATTAGCATGCACACGCAAATAATAACCAGTGATCATCTGCTCGGCACGTAATATCGGTGTATCTGATAGTTGCTCAGGGATAAAGGCCAAATGTGGTACATGATGGCCATGGTTGTTTTGATTATTGCTACCTTGGTCGTCATTGTCTGTACTACCCAATACGCGAACCAAATCCATGACATCGGCCATGACAGCAGAAGCCGTCGCGCCAGCACCAGCACCATCACCACAATAGAGCGTCTGCCCAAGTGGGTGAGAGTTGACCAATACGGCATTTTTTACGCCATTAACATTGGCGAGTAACGCATCTTGCGGGATAAGCGTTGGATGTACACGTAGCTCAATACCAGCGGCATTATTGTCGCCTTGACCATCACGGCGTACGGCAAATCCTAAATGCTTGATACGGTAGCCAAGCTCTTCCGCATAGTTCACATCTTGTAAAGTAATGCCAGTGATACCCTCACAGTAGACTTTATCAAACTGTAATGGAATACCAAAAGCGATAGAGGCGAGTAGGGCCAATTTGTGCGCCGCATCAATCCCTTCAACATCAAAAGTTGGATCTGCTTCAGCATAACCCAGCTCTTGCGCTTCGTTCAGTACGTCTGCAAACGGGCGACCTTTGTCACGCATTTCAGTCATGATAAAGTTGCCAGTACCGTTGATGATACCTGCAAGCCAATCGATTTTATTGGCAGCGAGTGCTTCACGCATCACTTTGATGATTGGAATACCGCCTGCCACGGCTGCTTCATAAGCAACGTGGACGTTATTGGCTTCAGCAAAAGCAAAAATCTCATTGCCATGCTCAGCCAACAGCGCTTTATTAGCAGTGACCACATGCTTGCCATTTTTAATAGCGTGCATGATGACGTCTTTAGCTAAGGTCGTACCACCGATCACTTCGATCACGATATCGACATTTTCGCTCGCAGCAATTGCCATCAAGTCACTGTTTTGAATAATATCGGGATCAATATCATCACGCTGACGGCGCGTACCGACTTCGGTAATAATAATATTGCGTCCGCTACGGCGTTTTAGCTCATCTAAGTTATCATTAATTAGATTGATCACGCCCGTTCCGACGGTGCCCAGACCAAGTATCGCTAGTTTGATGGAATTGCTCACAGTATCCTCAAGAGGTTAAATATAATGAACCAAGTATAAAGCCATTACGAGTCAAATTTGCGAATAGTATTCAGCGTATTTTGACAGTAGTCGTATTATCGCGGCGCCATTATAGTTGAATAAAAAATGCTCAAATAAAAGTATGCTGCAGATTTTTCATAGCGCTTTATCGTATCATACCGACAAGCAGTTGTGACGTCTATACAATGTCGCAATCGTTATACCGTCTATTCTAGATAAGTCAGACATGTGGTTAGGTTTGTTCCGTCTACTATGTGCAGTACTTTCACTCGCCTTGCCTATATCTGAATTATCTCGAACCAACGATAAGTGTCACAAATAATTAAATCATCTGATAAATTTTAGTTAGCGCCAGCAGCTTCTGCCAATTGTGCTGCAGGTAAATAGCCGCCAATTTGTTGTCCTGCTTCAGTAAAGATAGCTGGAGTACCACGCACGCCAAGTTTGGTACCAAGCGCCATATGCTCTTGCACAGGATTGACACAGCTAGGCGCTTGAATATTGGCACCTACTTTTGCTTGATTCATTGCGGCGTGACGATCTTCACTACACCAAATCGCTTCCATCTTTGGCACCGACTCTTGGCTGCGTGGCCATGCTAAATAACGCACTTCGACACCGCGCGCATTGATATCATCTATTTCTGAATGCAGTTTACGGCAATAACCACAGTCTGCATCGGTAAAGGCATAAATGATAGCCTTCGTTGCGCCTTTTGCTGGATAGATAACCATGTCTTTTTTATCGACTGCTTTTAATGCGTCTTGCGCTGTAGTAGCAACCAAGGCAGCACTAATATCGACAGGAGCACCTTGACCTACCGCGATGATTTGCCCTTGAATAATGTGCTTACCAGCCTTGTCAGCAAAGAAAGGAGGTAATCCTTCTGCTGTTACCCAATAAATTCCGTCCATATCAGTTGGTACTGCTGAAATAACTTTCTCTTCAATACCAGACGCTTTTAAGTTTGCTTGCAACGCATCTACCACGGTAGCATCGTTATCCGTTGACGTTTTAGTGGTGCTGACGTTGGTCTTTGTATTGTTGACAACACTGGTATTGCTGGTTGCATCCGCTGCATTATTTGAGCAGCCTGCCGCCACAACAACAAGCAAGGCACTCATCATAAAACGAGATAAGTTACTTTGAGGAAAGCGCTTACGAGCCAAGGTGTTTTTTACAAAGGGAAGTGGCATATGGGTGTCCTGTCGGCATCGAGCCTAGTCATAAATTTTTTTTGAGAAGGAAGGTGATGAAATTACATATATGATAGTGCATGAAAAACCCCTTAAGATTTTGAATATTAAGGAGATTTAGGAAAGTATCGGTCATGTAAGGTAAGTGGTAATGTCGTCTATATTAACATATTTATGGTAAATAACAGCCACAGGCTATTGGTCTATAGTCGGTTCAATATAATTTCGATACAAGGAAACCGAGTGCAAGTTATACATTAGTATGCTTAGCGAGGATGACGATGTAGCGGATTTATATGGACTTGACTATATATAGACTATGATTATAGTGCTACTGATAAAGGTAGACTCAAAAACTAAGATACATTTGTACTATTTAATATCTATGCTTGTATCGCTAGGCTATTAATATAGGTGGTTTAAGTTAGGGCGTGTCATCAATTAGCACATAAATATATTTAGTGGCCTTAAAATGGCTAAATCTTGCTAAACATCGTCAGTAATTTTGCCAATATGTTCATATTAACGGCAATTTCTTCCTTGTTTATCTATAATTTTTCTCATTTTAAGCCTCACAATCTAATTGATGACACGCCCTAGTTCAGATACAAGGAAGGTGAGCAAAAGCATCATAAATAGTAGGTTGAGCGACCCTGATACCGTATCTGGCTTATATAAGATTAACCGTAGCAGTATTTAACATTGTTTTTATCAGACTCTATATAATAATATGCTTATAGTTGTTTACTTCAGAAAATTCATAATAAGGAACACACATGGCAGGCGCCAGTTTATTACTCTTACTTGATGACATGAGCCTATTGATGGATGACGTAGCTGTCATGACCAAGGTAGCTGCTAAAAAAACAGCCGGTTTGGTTGGGGATGATTTAGCACTCAACGCTGAGCAAGTAACTGGCGTTAGACCAAGTCGTGAATTGCCTGTCATCTGGGCAGTGGCCAAAGGCTCGTTCGTCAATAAGCTTATCTTAGTACCAGCTGCACTACTCATCAGCTACTTCATTCCTTGGTTAATCACCCCTTTGCTTATGGTGGGTGGTCTATACTTGAGTTATGAAGGGGCTGAAAAGGTCATTCATAAATTTTGGCCAAAGCTATTACCGCATGATGAAGTTCATGAAGCACGACGTGCGGCAAATGCGGATGATAATGTCGATATGGTCGCGTTTGAAAAAGAGAAAATCAAAGGGGCTATTCGTACTGACTTTATTTTGTCAGCCGAAATCTTAGTTATCTCTTTAGGTGCAATAACTGCAGCAGGAGCAGGTATCTTAGAGAAAGGGATTGTGCTTTCTATCGTTGCTATTGTTGTGACCATTGGTATTTATGGTCTGGTTGCTGGTATTGTAAAAATTGATGATGCGGGGCTACATCTAATTGAGAAGCCAGATGCTAGCGATGGTACTCGCAAGCTTGGTCAGTTTATGTTGTCTGCTGCACCAAAGCTGATGAAGTTTCTATCGATTGCCGGCACGATAGCTATGTTCTTAGTGGGTGGTGGTATTATCGCCCATGGTATTGCACCTTTAGAGCACTTTTTAGAAGGTATTGTGCATCAGATAGGGGTACTAGAAGGTTTGGTCACTATGTTGTTGCATGGCATTCTTGGATTCGTGGTTGGTGCCATTGTTTTGTTTATCATCACTGCCATCAATAATGTCCGCGGTGGTAAAGAGTCTACTGCCCATTAAAGTTTATAGATTCTAACTAACAGGTAATAAAAAGCCCCGCATATTATATGCGGGGCTTTTTACGTCTAGAGTAACTAATGACTATTAACTGTCTGAGTTATCACTATCCAGCTGTTCTGCTTGCGTTGGCTTCTTATGATCCGTCTTAGGCTTACGAGTGCGAGCCTTTGGGACTTTAGGTGTGGTTAAGTTGAACATACCTGTCTGAGGTAATAGTTGCTCAGCCACATTTTCGATCATGTTTTTATAACTGGCTATCGTGGTTTTTGACTTTGCCGCCTGAATTTCTTCTTTGGTAGGCTCTTCTACTTTAGCTTCAGGTGCTGGTTCGATAACAGTGTCAGCCGTTGCTTCATCACTTGTGACACTAGTCTCTTCAGAATCTACATTTTCAGCAGCCGTGTTTTCTTCAGCTGGCTGGCTGGTAGATTCTGATAAGGCTTGATCTGCCTCTAGCAGCTGTTCGCTATCAGCACTGACGTCGTCCGTTTGAGCCTGACTGGCTAGCGCATTGGCCTCTACATTATGAGCATCTACTTCGTTCTCTGCTTTTTCAGAGACTGTTTGCTCGGTATGAGTATCAGCCGCTTGTTCCGTCGGTAAACTTAACACTGCTGGCTCCTGATAGTCAGGGTGCTGACCACGTGGATCATTGCTAGCACGTTTGCCGATAGCACGAGGTTCAACGTCGGTTTTACCTTGCGTGGCTGCAAACTGACTGACCGCTTGGGTCATCGTTTCGAAGCGTGCTAGATAGTCCGCTGCTAATGGCTGATAGCCGTAGTTGCTAAAATTAAAGCTCTGAGTTGCAATCTCGTTACTATCGATAGCACTTACAGTTGTACTGTTATCAGAGCTCGGTACTTGCGCCATATGCAAAGCAACTGTCTCGATAAAGCAGTTGATCACGCCATCTGTAGTTAAGCGAGTCTGTGCTTCTGGCAAAGTTGCACGAATAAACTCACCAACTGTACCGCGAATAGCTGGCACGCTTACGACTGCTTGCTCGTTGACTTGAGGCTCTGGCGTCACCGGTGATTGTGCCTGTTGACTAAGCACAACACGTGGATCGTTACTGGCCTGACCAAACTTTTCAGCAGTCACGTAGCGTGTCGCAAACAATGCTTCATGTGTCAGCTCAAGTGCGGAGTTATTCTTGGCGCTGTCACTATCATTGCTACCACGATTACTAGCCTCTACGCTAGGGCTAGTAGTCTGAGCGCTCGCAGCTTTCTCAGCATTGTCACCCTCATTACTGCTCTTAGTAGTTTCATCAATAGCAACTTCATCAGGCGTATTCGCTTCCTGAGGTTTCTCTGCTACTGGCGTGCTATCTGCTTCAGCAACTACTGGCTTCACAGTGTCAGATGCGCTGTCTTTATCACTTTTGGATACTGACTGCTCATCTACGACAGGGTTTTTGATATCAGTGTTAGCATCAGCTTTCACGACGTTGTTTTGGCCATTATGACTATCGTCTTTAGCAGTGCTATCAACCTTAGCTTCGCTAACTTCTACAGCATTATTGTCCGTCGTTTTTTCAGCCGTGACCTTAACATCAGCCTCTTTTTTATCAGCGCTTCTGCTGTTAGTCTGCGGTTGAGCATTAGGCGCTTTGGCTACTTCATCTTTCGCAACGTCATTTGTTGAACTTTGCTTTTCAGTAGGTTGAGGTTTTGCCTGTGTTGACTTACTGTCATCTAACGACAGATGCACAACTTCTGATGGCTTAAGTGCAGCAGGTGCTTCGTTGACTTGTAGCACGACTTCGTTAGGGTTCTGATTGCGGCGCGTATTGGCTTGGTTTCTACCGCCGTTATTGCTTGCCGTCGCTTGCTGATTGTGTTGTTTAACATTTTCAGCTGTTAGCGTTTCACCGCGCTCTAGCTTGCCACGTGAGCCGCGCTGGGTGTGCGATTTACGTTTAGTGCGAACTTGCTCCTCTGATGCTTCGCTTTCTTTGTCATCAGCAGTGTTACGCGCGTTTGCGTTGCGGTTACTATTTTGGTTATTACTGTCTTGACGATTGTTGCGATTACGATCATTCGTACGTCTATTGTCATGCTGACGTTTGTCCTGATTGCTTGACTGTTTGTCATCAGCATTATTTGCGACATTATTTGCAGCATTCTCTGACGTGTTGCTATCAGCATCGCTACTTACATTATTGCTAGTCTCATCTGTTTGATCTTTTCTTTGACGCGGCTTAGAAGATCTAGATTTACGCGGTTTACGTCTTCTTCTGTCTTCATTATTACTATCATCAGTGTCGCTGTCAGAGGCACGACGATCTTGCTGACGATTGGTGTCGTTATTTGACTGCTGAGCCTCATTCTTCTGATTACTGTGCTGCTGAGTTGCTTGCGCAGGGTTAGCTGCAGTAGTCAACGCACTGTTATCAGTTTGTCCAAATGAGCCTAAGCTTTGTGCGCCAGTGTTTACGAGTGCTTCAATAGCTTCTGCTGCATCACGGCTGCTCACGCTAGGGGTTGTCGATGCTTGTGGTGCTTGAGCAAATAGATTTGACAACCATGCTACGGCTTGTGGCTGTGCAGCCGTCTCAACATGTGCAGGAGCTGGTGCTTGAGCCGCTACTGGAGCGACAGGTGCTGCAACACTTTGGCTTTTACTGGCTTGCGGTGCACGCGCAGATGAAACGTTAGCAGCACTTTTATTGTTGCGATGATCGTTGCTATGCTCAACGGTATTGCTTGGCTTATTATTAGCAGCCTTATTATCTACTGCTTGACGTGGCTGACGAGTAGGCTGTTGTTCTGGACGTTCTTTTTCAGCCGTTTGCCAGTCAACTTCATAGCCCAAATCGCTATGTTCTTGGGCGGTATCCGTAATACGCTCATAGCTTGATGGAGCAAAACCATCACGATTGAAGTGCAGCTTAAAGTTTGGTGATTCCAAATGTGCGTGCGGTAATATCGTGATACGAGTGCCGCTGTCTTGCTCAAGATATACCAAGCTGTCGCGTTTTTCATTTAACAAGAATGCTGCGATATCAGTTGGTACTTCTGCTTGTACTTCACCTTGACGTTCTTTTAGAGCGATTTGCTCAATCTGACGCATGATAGATAGTGACAATGAGCGCAAGTCACGAATCATGCCGTTACCGTGGCAACGTGGGCAGATATAGCCAGTTGATTCTTCTAGTGAAGGACGTAGACGCTGACGGCTCATTTCCATGAGACCAAATTTAGAAATATCACCGAATTGAACGCGTGCACGGTCATATTTAGTGGCATCAATCAGACGTTTTTCCACTTCTTTTTGATGCTTATTGTCATTCATATCGATGAAATCAATGACAATCAAACCACCCATATCACGCAAACGTAGCTGACGAGCAATCTCATCAGCGGCTTCTAAGTTAGTATGGTAGGCAGTTTCAGCGACATCTGAACCTTTGGTCGATTTGGCTGAGTTGATATCGATAGAGACCAGTGCTTCCGTTTGGTCAATAACGATTGAGCCACCTGAAGGCAAACGAACTTCACGCTGATAGGCTGTTTCGATTTGTTTTTCGATATTAAAGCGCGAAAACATCGGCTCATAATCAGTATATTTACGCAATTTTTCAGCTTGTTTTGGCATCACTGCATCGATAAAGCCTGCCGCTTCAATATAAGCGTTTTCATTATCGATCCAAATTTCAGCGATGTCATCACGTAGATAATCACGAACGGCACGTGTGACAACGCCCGCTTCTTGGTGAACCAAGCGCGGCGAAGGATATTTTTGGTTTTGTTCTTGGATGGCCTGCCAGATATTGAGAAGGTGGTTCAAATCGTGTTGCAAGTCTTCTTGAGTTTTACCAATACCAGCAGTACGAATGATGACACTCATACCTTTTGGCAAATCAAGATTGCTCAGCATGCGCTTCATGTCTTCACGAAGTTTGCCTGAGATTTGACGTGAGATACCACCGCCGCGAGGGTTGTTTGGCATCAATACCAGATAGCGACCTGCTAATGATACATAGGTCGATAGGGCAGCGCCTTTATTGCCACGCTCTTCTTTTTCAACTTGGACGATTAATTCATCGCCTTCTTTGATCAATTTTTTGATATTTTCGTCACGTGGGTTACCGCTTAGATATTCAGCAGAGATTTCACGAATCGGTAAAAAACCTTGACGCTGTGAGCCATATTCGACAAACACCGCTTCTAGCGACGGCTCGACACGGGTCACATGACCTTTATAGATGTTAGATTTTTTTTGTTCACGGGTACGGTTTTCTAAGTCGAAATCGTACAGATGATTGCCTTTACATAAGGCGACACGAATTTCTTCGTTTTGAGTAGCGTTGATCAAAATGCGTTTCATATTTGTATCCTATGAGTACGCATAACAACGACGAGACGGGCTTTAGGGCGTGATGGCAAGTATGGCTAATGTGTTATTAGCATTGGTAGATGTTAGTCAACGGTAGAACGTAAATGATGTATTTAATAAAGCGCTTGGGCTTTTTTAATGGCTTATTTTTACCTAAAGCAGGTTAGCAGTGCTAACGTAAATATAAATCGTATAGGGTGTAAGGCTATCTATTCATATCTTATTATTGATAGGCTTGGTTTAAATGTTCATGCATCAGCATACTATTAAATTTTCATTATCAGTAAGTTCTGTTGGTAGCGATGTCAGCACGCTTTGTAAGAGCAGTCGACGGTCAGTTACTGGCTTAAAAATATTGAAAAGATATATTGCTGTTGCAGTCAATCCATCAAAGTCTAGCAATAATATCGCTGTTATGAGTACTATTATATAAAATAGTTATTCAGCAATTATCTCTCTAGGTAAAGCAATTGGTCATTTTTTATTTATCGTTCTTTCTAGTATAACGTCAATAATATCTTGGGTGCTTTAAGGTTAGGCATCGCGGCTTTGGTTATTAGCGGGGCGTACTTGGCAAACAGAATAAATGACCAGGCTATCGGCGTGGTGCTGTATTTACATTGTTATCGTCATCTGTTTGACCACCAATACTTAGGCAGCTATCGATATACTTTTCGATCCTAATGCTAAATCACCCATACTTGCTCAGCTACGCTCGCATAAAGGACTATCAAAAAATGTCATTGTTATGCAGGTTGTGAGTCAATGTAGTGTTATTAGCGATTGATAAATAGGCATTTTGCCAAATTTATTAATGCTGAGTTTATTAACACAAAGGTATTTAGTGTCACTATTTAATGTTATGGCACTGCATAAAAGTCAGTGCGGTTCTTTCAATTTATGGGCTAATATCTATAAATATCGGTAATGGATATTTTTAAACAGATAGTACACCCTAAAATTAGATGAAACGTACAATCTTGACAGCGTATACAGCTTACACCTTGTTGCTAGCAAGTAGCAAAAATGGTGGCCAGCTATCTGAAACAACAATGATTATTGCCGCAGCCTCTGCTTAATTGTCGCTCAACATGCTAAACTATAGCAAATCTTTGTGTAAATACCTAACTAAAAATGACGAACTCAAAAATGACTGAAGACGCACCTACCCCCGAAGCTCCTGCTATCTTTAATAGCAAAACACGCCCGCAAAGCGCTGACGATGAAATCAGCAACTTTGGTAAGGTTAATTATCTTGAAGTAACACGCCATCAGCATGACCAACGCTTGGATAACTTTTTGTTGAACCGTTTAAAAGGTTTGCCAAAACCGCATATCTATAAAATGATTCGCTCTGATGAAATACGTGTCAATAACAAACGCTGCAAAGCGCACGATAGAGTACAGCGTGAAGACGTGGTGCGTATCGCGCCAGTGGTACTCGCTACCCGTGAAAAACCAATCATTAGCACTGAGTTTGCTAAGAGTTTATTAGCACGCGTGGTTTATGAAGATGAAGGGATGCTGGTGCTGAATAAGCCTTCTGGCATCGCCGTTCATGGCGGTAGTGGTTTGGATTTTGGCGTTATCGAAGCCATGCGTGAAGTGACGGGTAAAAAATACCTCGAGCTGATACATCGTATTGATAAAGATACGTCAGGTCTGTTGATGATTTCTAAAAAACGCTCAGCACTAAAAGTGTTACAACAGCATCTAGTAGACAAAACCATCCAAAAGCATTACTTGTGTATCGCAAAAGGCCAACCAGCGCTAAACGAGCAACGTATCGATGCGTCATTACTACGCTATACAGTCGCTAGTGGTGAACGCCGCGTCAAAGTAGATAAGCAAGACCCACAATCTAAAGAAAGCCAGACAGATATTGTCGTTCATGGTCGTTTTATGATTGCTGATCAGCCAGTGAGCTTGATCGAAGCCAAACCATTGACTGGGCGCACGCATCAAATTCGTGTGCATTTGGCTCATATTGGTCATGCTATCTTGGGTGATGATAAATATAACGTACATGACAAGTCAGGTGTTCATCGCCTGTGCTTACATGCATGGCGCTTAGATATTCCAGGTTATGAAACCATTACCGCACCGCTACCAGATGACATGGCAGATTGGCTACCAGAGCAAATTACATTGCCTGAATAAGTAGCATAGTCAACGCTTTACCTATTAAGTATCCATCCTAAACGTCACGAACTCTTATTTCTCTTAATAAGTCGCCGTGACGTTTTCGTATCTACACTTTATTATCGCTATTCGCTAAGGCCTATTCATGAGTGAACAAACTGTAGCCAGTACTACAACTTCTACCGAAAGCGCTTCGTTACTAGTCAATCATCAGTTAGCAGATAAGACGCTGATTATTTTTGATTGGGATGGTACATTGATGGACTCAATTGGTTTAATCGTTGAGTCGATGCATGTGGCAGGACAGGCACATGGGTTTCAGACGACTGATAAAGCCGTGCAGGACATCATTGGCCTTAGCTTGATGAATGGCATTGAGATTTTGTATCCGCAAGCAGATGAGTCGCAGAAGCTGGCTATTCAACAAAGCTATGCAGAGTACTATATTGCCAACAGCCACAGTACGCCGCTTTTTGCTCCTATAGAAGATATGCTACAGACTTTGCAGCAGCAAGGTAAAAAGCTAGCGGTCGCAACTGGTAAAAAGCGAAAGGGTTTAGATCGCGTGCTAGATGCTTCAGAGAGTCATCATTACTTTGTGATGACGCGCTGTGCCGATGAAGCAGGCTCAAAACCTGATCCACAGATGCTGACTGATATTCTGAATTATACGCAGCAGCAAGTTTCTGATGCTGTATTTATCGGTGATAGTATCTACGATATTCAAATGGCGACTCAGCTAGGTATGACCAGTATAGCGGTGGATTATGGTACGGCATCTAGTGCTGAGCTCGCCGCGCAACAGCCTACTTATCAGGTCGATACACCGGAAGCACTGGCTAAACTCTTATTTGGATAATGTCAGTTTCAGTGGTTTAGTTATTTGATAACGTAGAGATAATATGATTATCTGTGATAATAAAAAAGGGTTTATCGATAATAACGATAAACCCTTTTTTTATGGAAAACTATAATAGCTATTTGCTCTCGTTTTGAGCGCCTTCTTTTTGAGCACTGTCTTTTTCAGCGCTATCTTTTTCAATAGCATCTTCTAGCTCTTCGCCTTCTAATAATGCAAAAGAGGACTCAATAATTTTGTCTGCATCAAGCTGGTACTCATACCAGTTGCCCATTATGCCAGCCAACTCATCAAGGCCTTCTTTTCTCAAAGCTGAAAATAGCTGAATGGTACAATTCAGCCCCAGCTCCTTTAGTCTTTTACGAGTATTAAGTAGAGCATTCTTGGACGCGCCATATTTCAGTTTATCTGCTTTGGTTAGCAAGATATGTACTGGCAGTTCGCCATCATTTGCCCAACGTAGCATTTGCTCGTCAAAGAATTTTAATGGATGACGAATGTCAGTCATCAGTACCAAACCGGCAAGGCTTGAGCGTGATACCAAGTACTCTTCTAGCTCAACCTGCCACTCTTTTTTCATCTCAAGCGGCACTGCTGCATAGCCATAACCAGGTAAATCAACTAGGCGCCTATCAGCATCACCGATACTAAAAAAGTTAATCATCTGCGTACGCCCAGGTGTCTTAGACGAACGTGCCAATTGGCGCTGATTGGTCAAGGCATTGATAGCCGATGATTTGCCAGCGTTTGAACGTCCGGCAAAAGCAACTTCTAACCCCATGTCAGGTGGGCAAAGACGAAAAGTAGGTGCTGACATCATAAATTCAGTTTGCTGAATCTTCTGACGGGATTTGGTGTTGAACACCGCATGTTCGGCGGCGACATCTGTAAACGGGGTATTCATAAATGGCTCATTAATCTTAAAAAATTGGATACGGTTATAAAATTTGATTTAGCTGGTTGAGAAAGCGGTGCATTCGACAAAAGACTGAGCAACGTTGTGCGTTGCAATTTCCAGTGTTCATGGGTCGTAAAAGCAGTCGTTTCAAATTACTGACCATTCTATACTATTAGTGGTCTTACTTATTGAAATAACTGCGATTAGCATTATATAAATAGCAACATAACATTAAAGTCATGGGTACTGGTTATCGCTATACCAAATGCATTACCAAAGTGAAACTCGATTTATCTATATTTAGATGACATATATTGTTACAATATTCAATAAGATACAATAAATGGAAGACGTTTAATAGGAAGAGTGATTAAACGAATAAGACAGCAAAAGGGGTGTTATATGATTTCAATCACCACGCTTTTTAGCCAAGCTCGCCGTGTTTTAATAGCTAGTGTTTCGACATTAGTACTAAGCACCGTCGTTATGACCAACGCAAACTCTGCTGATACCGCCACGACCTATAATAACTCATGTGCAGCCTGTCACGATAGTGGGGCGCTAAATGCGATTAAAAAAGGTGATAGTGCGAAATGGCAGCAACTTATAAAGCAAAAAAGTATGCCAACGCTGATCAATTCAGTCAAAAGCGGTATGATTCAAATGCCTGCTGGTGGTCTTTGTGATGCCTGTAGCGATGATGACTATCGTAAGCTTATTGAGTATATGAGCAAGTAATAGATGCGGGAATAAGACAAAGTCATACCAAACAAAGCGCTGGGTTTTACGACCCTTATGCGCTTTTTATTTTTCGTGAGTATCCTAGCGTACTTTGTTAGAAAAACTGACGGATGTGACGATTAAGTAGGCAAATGCTACAAAGTCTTGCTATAATAATCGAAAATAAACCCTGATGTTAGTAAGTACTTTCAGATTGTTTGTGGCCAAGACCTTAAATCATATACTTGCCTCGCTAATTATAAGGCAGTTTGTATCAGGTGTCTTATTAGTACACTCATTCTCAATAATACTTACACCGAGTTAGTAGGATTTGTATCAATGAAAAAGTTAATCGCTGCTGCCAGCTTATGCGTTGCAAGTTTCAGCGTACAAGCTGCTATTATTGTTCCTGAACACGACGTCAATGCTGGTAAGCAAATCGCAGAAACCGTATGTGCTGCCTGTCATGGTGCTACTGGTGTTAGTGTTGTCCCTGCGCAGCCTAACTTAGGTGGCCAAAACGTCAAATATCTTTATAAACAGCTGGTCAATTTTAAAGCGGGTTACCGTAAGAATGGCATCATGCAATCGCAAGTTGCGAACTTATCGCAGCAAGACTTGGCCAACGTGGCTGGTTACTATGCTAGTCAAGCGCCTTGGGGTGTTGGCTTTGGTAACCCTGCGACCAATCAAGCAGCCTCTAAGTTATTCTTAGGTGGTGACAAATCACGCGGCGTTATCGGCTGTGCGGGTTGTCATGGGCCAGATGCTGCTGGTAACACTTGGGCGGCATTTCCAAAGCTAGGCGGTCAGCACGCAGAATACATATCTACTCAGCTAAAACTCTTCCGTGCCGCTGGCCGTGTCGATGATATCGACAGTGATGACCAAAAGCGAGTCAACGATGCAGCGAAAGAAGGCGATATGGGTATGATGCAGACAGTTGCGTCGAAACTGTCAGATCATGATATTCGTATCTTGTCAGACTACGTCAGTGCTGTTCACTAATTTATTAATACTGTTTACGAGTACGTAGTAGATGCTTCGTAAGTGCCGCTACTGATCTCTAGACCGTATAGCCGTCATTGTTTTATTATTAAACCCCGATTTCGGGGTTTTTTTATAACTATTCATCCCTTATATTATAGGGGCAGTATATATACAGGTGCTCTTCCTTGTACCGTATAATTATAAATTATCGTTATTCACTTTACATCAAACTCAAAAAGTATGATTAGCCGTGTCAAAGTCATTTAGCCTACATTGTATAGCGCTTGCACTCATTTTTCTTGCTACTCTAATTTTTGTGAATGATATTAGCTCGTTTGGATTTAGATTATGATGATCCGTTATGCCTCTTACTTTATCGCAGCCCTGCTACCGTTACTCTTGTTTCGTTGGTTTGCACCTGCATCTATTGGCGAGATTGATTTCTGGCTACTTTGGTTACTAGCAATGGTACTGGTATCATTGCCGGTCATTTATGCTGAAATAGCGTTGGCCTATCGTAGTGTTGAGGCACCATTAGCAGGGATGCAAAAGCTGACTCGTGAAGCAGATGCCAGTCCAATCTGGCGTAGTTTTGGTTGGTTGGCAGCATTGGTGTCTATCATCATCGCAGCATTGGTTGTATCTGGTGCAAGCTCTGGCATATTAGGTGCATTGACTGAACTGAATAGCGCACCTGATGTGCCAAGCTTTGCAGTCGCTGCGGGCTTGATGGTCATCGCTCTATTATTGAGTTTGGTGGGCGTTGCTCCTTTAGCGATTGGACTCGGGTTGATGGTTGTCGGTTTGGTACTAGGTGTGGCGAATGGTCTACCTAGTATCGACTTTGCGATGACTGACATTAGCTTAAATGAATGGGCACGTGCAGTAGCGTTAGCGCTAGTGAGTGTTGGTGCAGGAACAGGCTTGTACTGGTTCGGTCAAAATTTAATAACCAAACAGACGGCAACAGCAGTAGACACAGACAATTATAACGCGCAAACACCTGCTCGCAGTCGAGTGACAGCTGAGTATCGTGCAACCAAATTGGTACTACCGATTTGGATATTGCAGTTAATCGTTGGTGTGGTTGCACTATTAATTAGCGGCGTGTCATTACCACCAATTGGACAGCTGCTATATTGGGTAGGGGTGCTGTTCGTCGCGAGCTATCTGCTACATTATAGTACGCAACAGTTGGCACATAAGTTCGGGCTGTTGGTCAGTTTGGGATTGACGTTGGTACTAGCACTGGTGTTAGTCATTTCCATTCCAACCACATGGTTGGTCGGTATTTTGGTCATTATTAGTAGCGTGGCAGTGTTGCTGTTATCGATCTTTGCAGGGTGGCAGATGAAAATCAGTCATTTGCGTAAGTCGTTGAACTTTGGCAACGAGGCGCTGTATAACTTATGGCGGATAGCGATACGTTTGGTCGTACCAGTCGCATTGTTATTGGCCTTGATAGGTTGGGTGATGCAGTGGATAAGCTAACAGCTGATCAAAATAGCGGTGTTGATAATAGTGATGTGTTGCCGTCAGAGCAGACCACATTAATGACCGTATATTTGGCATATGCCGAAGATGAAAAGCGTCAGCATTATTTAGCGTTACAAGTTAGCCGTGATACCAGTCTGTATGATGTACTAAAGCAAGCAGGCTGGTTGGTAGAGTTTCCGGATTTAGCAAAATGGTGTGATGAGGTTGCTGATATTGCTACTCCGACTGCTAAGCGTTGGCATGTAGGAATTTATGCACAGAAGCAACCGCTTAGCTATCGCTTACAGCCTTTTGACCGTATTGAGGTATATCGCAGCTTAAGCGCTGATCCTATGTCTCAGCGCAAAAGTAAATCTCGCAGTTAAGCCTGTCACTATTACGAAGCTGGAAGACTTTCTATACCTTCGATACGACTGACCAAACCGTTATCATCAAAATAGATAACTAAGTGTTGGCTAGCATTTTTGACATCAGCAATACCTTTACGGCCGCCTTCTGTCCCTGCTTTATAGTCATAAATATAATCCCAACGCTTAGGTTCTAGAGTGTCTCTAATAGCTGGGCTACCAAGGATATAAAGTACTTGGTTTTGATTCATGCCTACTTGTAGATTTTGCGCTTGTGCCTGAGTAATAGCAGTGCCTTGTGGCAAGTCAATCTTATAAACACTCAATAATGAGCAGCCAGACATAGCGACAGTAGCGCTAAGCATACTGGTGATGACAATCTTGCGTAATGTGCTTGTACGGCTCAACGGACGAAAAGTTAATGTCTTTATCATGGTAAGATGACTCACAAGAAATGAATTAGGCGCGGCCAAAGCTGGTTGGTGCTAGTCTGACCGACAATCTTGGACAAATGATACGTCATTTACTTGCAATTTCCTACCACTTACGACATTATTTACCAAACACTACCTGAGTGGTGTTATCATTTATATTTTAAATTCATATACTTGCATAAATATTTATTGAAAAATTATAGACTAATAATTCACTCAGAATAAGTAAGTTTACTGTTCTTAAAATGCTTCATATATTATAAAAAATAATCGCTAATGATTATTTATCTCATATTTTTGGTTCTTTATTTGCTAAGACTGTCACAGTCAGAAGGGATATTATGGCTTCTTTTACCAATCAAGATTTACGTAAAGCCGGATTAAAGGTGACGTTACCTCGTATCAAAATTTTAGAGCTGCTGGAAAGTGCAGCGCTGCATCATATGAGTGCAGAAGAGGTTTATAAAGCGTTGATTGAACAAGGCGAAGATGTTGGCCTAGCGACTGTTTATCGAGTGCTTACGCAATTCGAGCAAGCAGGCATCGTTGAACGTCACAACTTTGAAAACAATTTGTCAGTGTTCGAAATTACCCAAGAAGGTCATCACGATCATTTGGTTTGTGATGTTTGTGGAAAGATTGTAGAGTTCCACAATGAGGTAATCGAAGAAGAGCAGCTAAAGGTTGCAGAAAAACATGGTTTCAAGCTGTCAGGTCATTCATTGGTGCTATATGGTATCTGCGACGAACAAGAATGTCAGGATAGTATCAAATAACCATCTTTGGCTTTTCACCACTCTCAAAAACAAATTGTTTCTCAGAGCTTATAAAGATCTTTGAAATAGCAAAAAGCCCTCATTATTAGTAATGAGGGCTTTTTTGTGGTAAAGAGCAAATATTTTCTAGCAAAAACTCTATGGCCGCTTCAAACAGATAGCCGTATTTAAGTGATGTTTAAAGATAAACTGTCAGCACCTTCATCTAGATTACCTGTACCATTTTTGCTATTCAGCTTAATTTGAAGGCGTAAATCGTTAGGAGAGTCAGCATGGAGAATGGCCTCTTTATACGTAATCTCTCCTTGCTCATATAAGTCAAAAAGTGCCTGATCAAAAGTCTGCATACCGCTATCGCGTGAGCGTTTCATGACATCTTTAATCTCATGAACTTCACCTTTACGGATATAGTCACTAATGAGCTGTGAGTTCAATAGAATCTCAATAGCAGCGCGGCGTCCTTTACCATCAGGTGTTGGAATGAGCTGCTGCGCGATGATGGCTTGCAAGTTAAGTGATAAATCCATGAATAGCTGATTGTGGCGATTTGCCTCAAAGAAGTGAATAATACGGTCAATTGCTTGGTTGGCGTTGTTAGCGTGCAAGGTTGCAAAAACCAAATGCCCAGTTTCTGCATATTGAATGGCATAGCTCATGACTTCAAGGTTACGAATCTCACCAATCAAGATAACATCTGGTGCTTGGCGCAAGGTGTTTTTTAGGCCTGCTTCAAATGAGTGAGTATCGATACCAACTTCGCGCTGGGTGATGATACATCCACGATGTTGATGGACAAACTCAATAGGGTCTTCGATAGTGATGATATGACCATGAGAGTTTTGGTTACGGTGTCCTATCATGGAGGCAAGGGTGGTAGATTTACCAGTACCCGTTGCACCCACAAGTAGAATGATACCGCGTTTTTTCATGGCTAACTCTTTTAGCGCGGGTGGTAAACGTAGCTCTTCAACCGTTGGAATTTTATTTTCGATTTTTCGTAAAACCATCCCTGCCATATCACGCTGTATAAAAGCACTGACACGAAAACGGGCTTGTTGTGCTTCATCTGCAATAGCAAACTGACACTCGTTGGTTTCATCAAATTCTTTTATCTGGCCTGGTGTCATGACACCTTTGACCAATCGCATGGTTTGTTCTGAACTTAAGGGCGTTTTACCAACAGGTAGAATCTTCCCGTTTACTTTCATGGAAGGTGCTACATCAGCGGTAATAAAAAGGTCAGAGCCATTTTTATTGATCATTAACTGTAATAGTTTATCAATATCCATATCGTACCTGCATTCGATGTAACTCGATTAAGAAAATGTCTGAAATCATGATTGAAAGATCGCTAATGGTGAATAATAAAAATAATGCTACAAAAATGCATCAGGCTGTTTAGCATAAGGACGGGCAACGTCTTTACTGATTGTACCTTTTGACACTAGATTTTTAAGTGTCTGATCGAGTGTGATCATTCCATCACCTGCACCTGTTTGGATAGCAGAATACATCTGAGCGATTTTATTTTCACGTATTAAGTTACGAATAGCAGGAGTACCTAGCATAATCTCGTGTGCTGCAACACGTCCACCTGCCTGACGGCGTAGCAGCGTTTGCGATATCACGGCTTGGAGTGATTCTGATAACATGGCACGAATCATGTCTTTTTCTGCTGCGGGAAATACATCGATAACACGGTCAATCGTTTTTGCCGCTGAGCTGGTGTGCAGAGTACCAAACACTAAGTGACCGGTTTCTGCCGCAGTCAAGGCCAAACGAATGGTCTCAAGGTCACGTAGCTCACCAACCAAAATAATGTCAGGATCTTCACGTAATGCAGAGCGTAGAGCAGGCTCGAAGCCTAAAGTATCACGGTGAACTTCACGTTGGTTAATCAGACTTTTTTTAGATTCGTGGACAAATTCGATAGGGTCTTCGATGGTTAAGATATGCTCTTTACGGCTTTCATTGATATAATCAATCATGGCCGCTAGTGTTGTTGATTTACCAGAACCTGTTGGACCCGTGACCAGTACCACACCACGCTTTAAGTCTGATATGCGCTTGAATACTTCGCCCATACCTAGATCTTCCATGGTCAAAACCTTGGAAGGAATGGTACGAAAGACAGCGCCAGCACCGCGATTTTGATTAAAAGCATTTACCCGAAAGCGTGCTAGATTAGGAATTTCAAAAGAGAAATCCGTCTCAAAGAACTCCTCAAAGTCTGCACGTTGCTTATCATTCATAATGTCATAGATGAGCTGATGTACGACTTGGTGAGTCATGTCTGGCATATTAATACGGGTCATTTCACCATCGACACGAATCATGGCAGGCATGCCGGCTGAAATATGTAAATCTGATGCTTTATGCTTAACGGTAAAGCGCAGCAAATCTTCGATGCTTAAGTTGTTTTTTTCAGCCATAATCAGGTATTCCTATCAATCAATAAGGGTAGAACAAACGAGCATAAAAGTGCGTGGTTGATAATCAACAAAAGACCTATCTTAGGTTCACTATACGAATAAAACATAATTTAGTGCTTTTACCATTACTATTATATTCAGTAGCATATGTTAAACCATGTAACAATATAATAACAAGACTGATGACATTTAACCATCTACTACGCTAAGAAACTGTAAATTATCCATTTACCCCCGTAATTTATAGATTTGAATTCATTTATAGTTGAATTCAAATAATTTCGATACAAGGAAACCGAGTGTAAGTTATACATTAGTATGGTTAGCGAGGATAAAAATATAGCGGGTTTATATGGATTTGGGCTAGATATGGAATTATGGCTATAAAAAATGCGACCATGACCAATAATAGATATCGGTACAGTAATTAAAAATTACGGATTTAAAAACGGATAAAATTACCTTTGCGAGTGATACATGAATAAAACTGAGAATAATATGGATAATTCAAGCCTTATTGATAACTGGCAGCAAGTCAGTAAACAAATACATCAGACAAGTGATCTTGCTGGAAGGCAAGTTGATAGTGTTGTTTTATTAGCTGTCTCCAAAACCAAGCCAGCTGATATGATTTCTGCTTTGGCTCAGAAGGGGCAGCGTCATTTTGGTGAAAATTATCTACAAGAAGCTCTCGAAAAAATTAATACTTTAAAGTCGCAACCCGAAGGTGAGGGAATTGTTTGGCACTATATTGGTAGTATTCAGCGTAACAAGACCCGCGATATTGCTGAGAGTTTTGATTGGGTGCAAACGGTTGAGCGTGACATTATTGCCAAACGTTTAAATGATCAACGTCCAACTGAATTGCCACCATTGAACGTACTAATTCAATTAAATATCGATAATGAACAAAGTAAATCAGGTTGCTTGCCAGAGCAGCTGCTTGAGTTGGTAACCACTATCAAAGCATATGAGCGACTACAGTTACGTGGTCTGATGATTATTCCTGCCAAGTCAGATACTGGTGCATTTGCTCGTACTAAGCAACTATTTGAAGAGGTTAAAGAAAAGCATCCAGAGCTGAATGGTTGGGATACATTAAGTATGGGTATGAGTGGCGACATGACGGAAGCCATAGCCAATGGCTCGACGATGGTGCGTGTCGGCACTGGCATATTTGGTGCACGAGCTTAATCTTAATTTACTAACGCTAGGTAGTCGGTAAGGTATGTCATCAATGAGATCATCAGGACGAAAATAAGAATGTTTTGACTGATGGCATTATCCTAGATTCATTAGGTGCTATTTATCAGGTGCTATTTGTTAAACAATCTCATCGATTTTGGTCACTAGCATTTGAGTTATTTTGAGATTGTCGGTCGCGATGATTTCAAATCGATAATTGGCATACTCGACCGTGTCGGTTTTCTTTGGAATTTTGCGTAACATATACATCATAAAACCACTGAGTGTCTCATAGTTTTGACTGCGGGGCAGATTAACAATATCTAAAGCACGAACCACGTCCTCAATAGGCGTCATTCCATCGATTAACCACGAGTTATCTGTCCGTTGCACAATGGGCTGCTCCTCTAGCGTCACAAGCTCACCCATGACGATACTCATCACATCTTTGAGCGTGATAACACCCACGACTAGTCCATACTCATTGACGATAACGGCAAAGTCAGCGCCAGTAGATTTGAACATCTCCAACACTTCAAATAAAGACAAAGTATCGGGCACAAAGAGGGCAGGCATTAATAGCTCTTTGCTCGTTAAGCTGACTTCTTGTCGGTTAAGCACTAACGCGAGAAAGCTGCGTGATTCTACATAGCCCACAATGTGTTCTAAATCATCGTCATGACAAACCAAGAATTTGTTGTGCGGTTGATCGATCATCACTTCGACCACTTTTTCAGTACTTGTCTTGGTATCAAAATAAACGATGTTTTCGCGCGGGTTCATCACTGAAGTTACCGTGCGTTCTTGCATATCAAAGATGTTTTCTATCAGATGGTGTTCCTGCTTTTTGAGTACCCCAGCTTCAGCACCAGCATCCATCACGGCATAAATATCTTCTGGCGTCATATCGTCTTGGCGTGTGGTGGAGATACCTAGTACTTCAAAGAGCACATTGGCTGCACCATCAAATATCCAAATCACTGGTTTCAAAACAAAAATCAAAAGCATCATTGGTCGTACGAGTCGCACGGCTATATTCTCTGTGTTTGACATTGCCAATCGTCTGGGCATTAAGTCGGCGAGCAGAGAAAACAAGCTAGTAATCAGTACAAAGGATATAACGGATGACACTGCTTCATTGTTCACCAAAACCCGCAAGTAAGGACTGATGGCTGACTCACCTACTGCACCAGCTGAAATCGCGACAGCGTTCAAAACGACTTGTACAACAGTGATGAAGCTGCCGGGATTCTCTTGCATTTTAAGGACGTCAAATGCGCGAACATCCCCTTCTTTTGCCATGATTTGTAGCTTAATTTTGCGACCAGCTGCGATAGCAATCTCAGCAGCAGAGACAAAGGCACTGAGAGCCAGTAGTAAAATAAGAAAGACACTAGCAGTTAGCAAACTCATGAGATACTCGGTAAAAAGGATAAGGATTAACAAGAAAGGTAATTGGTTGAATGTAAAAAATAAGCGGTTAGGATTAAAAGGTAGGTGTTATGGATAGAAACTCGGTTTATAGAACCTAAAAAAGCTGGGCAAGCACCCAGCTAGTCATAAAGTAAATTAGTTTTTGGCAAAACATGGGGCTGTCAGCGCCGCCTAAACCTCTAGGTAATAGAAGTCAGGTAAATAGAGACGCTGAATGTTGATTAACCTTATGTTATTTAACCTTTGATTGACCATTTATTTACTAGAGGATAACGGCGTTCGCGTCCAAAAGCTTTGTGGCTAATTTTAGTGCCAATCGGTGATTGCAGACGCTTGTACTCGCTATTGTCTACCATTTGAATGACTTTTGCGACCATCTCAGCATCAAAACCTTTATCGATAATATCTTGATAGCCCATGTCTTCATCGATATATGACATAAGAATGCCATCTAAAATATCGTAGTCAGGCAAGCTATCTTGATCTTTTTGATCTGGACGCAACTCGGCAGATGGTGGACGAGTAATAACACGCTCAGGAATGACTGGGGTATCTTCTAAACGATTGCGATAACTGGCCAGTTTATAAACCTGTGACTTGTAAACATCTTTTAGTACATCGAAGCCGCCTGCCATATCACCGTATAACGTCGAGTAGCCAACTGCCAACTCAGACTTGTTACCAGTGGTGATGACTAAGTGACCAAATTTATTAGACAATGCCATCAGAACCACACCACGCGCACGTGCTTGGATGTTTTCTTCAGTCGTATCTGCCGGTGACTTGTTAAATAGAGGCGCTAGGGTATGACGGATACCTTCGACAGCATCAAAGATAGGACAAACGGTATAAGACACATTTAAACGACGTGCCTGTGCTTGTGCATCTTCTAAGCTGATTTGCGATGTATACTCGTAAGGCATCATTACTGCATATACCTTGTCAGCGCCCAAAGCGTCAACGGCGATACATAGCGTCAATGCCGAATCAATACCACCTGATAGACCAACGATAATGCCAGAAAATCCTGAGTGGTTCACATAGTCACGTAAGCCGACGACCAATGCTTGGTACATTTCAGACTCACGGCTCAAGGTCAAAGGTGCTTTGACTTGGCTATCAAACTTAGCAGTCTTGACGTCTAAAGTAGCTAGCAGTAACTGATTCATAAAGCGCGGTGCTTCGTGTGCAACACTACCATCAGCTTGTACGGCCATAGAACCACCGTCAAATACTAAATCGTCTTGACCACCAACGGCATTGACATAAACGATAGGTAAGTTGTTTTCACGGCTGCGTTTGGCAAGCATGGTTTTACGGTTTTCTTGTTTTTCGATTTCGAAAGGTGAAGCATTTAAGCTAACAACCAGATCGGCTCCTTGTTTTTTAAGCTCAGCAATCGGGCCTTTTTCCCATAAGTCTTCACAAATGAGTAGGCCAATGGTGATGCCTTTATAATCAAACAAGACTTGATTGCGACCTTTATCAAAGTAACGACGCTCATCAAAAACGCCATAATTTGGCAAGATTTGCTTATGATAAAAGCCTTTTTGATGGCCATTATGTAGGATAGCAGCAGAGTTAAACGTGCCATGATGATCGACATGTGGATAGCCGACAATCATCACGATATCGTTGATATCACTTAAGCTAGATAAGGCGCTTTTGACACGGCCCGATAAGCTTGGGCGTAGTAATAAATCTTGTGGAGGATAGCCAAGTAGTGCTAGCTCTGGGAAGATAATGACATCCGCACCTTGCTCGCGTGCTTCTAATGCTAATGTACGCATTTTTTCGGCATTGGCAGTGATATCACCAACCAAAAAATGTGATTGGGCCAAAGCAAAAGTAACGGTATCTTGTGTTTTCTTAGTCTTGTTGGCCTCGGTTGAGGGGGTTATATTGGGATTATCAGTGTCTTTTGACATTTTTATTGTTCCTATCGATATATTATTTAAAATTTGATGGGTCAGTATTGATTTAAAATAAAATCAAAGTAAGTCCGAAATTAACTAAAAATAGCACTTTTTCATATCGAGTTCTAATATTGAACCTATATGATGAGCTTAAATTACGTGTAGGCTTTTATATGACGTTGGCAAAATACAGTGCTGACGAACGCTTACGCATAATATCCAAAATTATGACGCCGCTCTAAAGGTTAGATCTTATGATAGTCTATAGAAAGGCGATAAAAGAGGGTTGTGGCATATAGTTTGAAAAATACTGTGTCTGTATAATGGTCAAAATAAATAAGGCCAAACAAACTTAACTATATTGAAAAGCTTAAAATAATGACTTTAGTATAACATCAATTGTCGCGACAAATAGAACGCGCCAGTGAATTACCTTTCAAGGTATTGCTTTAAAGTGTGAATGTAGAATCAGTTATTAATGTATTGTTTTTACATACTAAACCCATGTATTGGCTTCTATCTATTCGTGTCATCATCTAGTAAGCTTACGCATAGAAAGTTGTAAGTAAAGATTACAACATAGCGTTATAATAGTCATCGTATTTTGTTGCATAATAAGCGGTGATAATCGCTTTGTTTTTATCTCACTTTAGTCAAAATTATAGCCAATATCTATGTTACGGTATCCTATGATCTAACGCTCTCAAATTAGATTTTTACCCATATGTTTATGTTGGTGATTGACAACCCTCGCTAATGGATGCAATTTATGGACACGGTCTGTAAACTGCGGTTCATCTCACATTTATAAACTCGTCAGCAGAATCATAATAGGTCTTTGCTGTGTGTACTTGGTTTATACGCTATGATTGAAAATTGGACAAAAGAGTTTATTATTCAGCGTTTACTGGCCATTACCTTATTGGTCGTGCTGTTTGTACTGTGTTTTCAGGTGATACAGTTTTTTATCGTGCCAGCACTGTGGGCAGCGATTTTAGCGTATGTGACTTTTCCTGTTTATAACTTTTTTTATGAAAAAGTAAAGCTGAGCCCTAATGTCAGCGCTGCCATCATGACGATGAGCATCTCGTTAATGATAGGTGTACCACTTGTCATTGGGGTGTTTATCCTACAGCAAGAGGCGCTCAGTTTAATCAGTAATTTGATCTATCGTATAAAAGTCGGCTATTTAGATGTGCCAGACTCTGTTAAAGATTTACCTATCGTCGGTCAGCAAGTCAAAGATGTACTGTGGAGAATCAATAAAAACCCTGAAGGGACGTTAGAGACGTTTCGCCTTTGGGTACAGTCACATTTATATTATGGCAAAGTCGCCTTTGATGTGGTGTTTAGTGGTCTTGCCAAGTTGGGTATGGCACTGATGACGTTGTTTTTCTTTTATCGTGATGGTACCAGCTTGGTTCGCCAGATCCGTCAAGCACTGCGTAATATCATTGGCAATCGTATTGATGGTTATATTGACTCTGTGGGCACGACCACGCGTGCAGTGGTTTATGGTATTGGTTTGACGGCATTGGCACAGGCACTGCTTGCAGGTGTCGGTTATTACTTCGCCAGTGCGCCAAGTCCGATTTTATTGACTATTATAACCTTTATTATCGCATTGATTCCGTTTGGCACACCATTCGCTTGGGGCGCTGTCTCTATTTGGTTAATGAGTCAAGGTCATACGACAGAAGGTATTGGCTTGGCACTATGGGGTGTATTGGTTATCAGCTGGGTTGATAACTTAATCCGTCCTATTGTGATTAGTGGTGCGACCAAAATTCCTTTTATTATTATTTTCATTGGTGTGCTAGGTGGTTTGACGGCTTTCGGTTTTGTTGGTCTGTTTATTGGGCCTGTGGTATTAGCCATAGGACTTGCCGTTTGGCGTGAATGGATATCGCAGCATAAAAATGAGATATTTTCGCCACAAGAGATAGAACTGTCTGATGACGACGCATTGCCACCAGTGAATGAGTCGCAATAAATAACAGCGATTCTACTACTAGAACCACTATTATTTGACTATGTTATAAAAACGATGAAGGGTAGGGTGAATACTATTAATCATATTACTATTTTAGCTGATAGCAATATCGCCAGTTTGGACAAGTTTTTTAACGCCTCTACACTTGGTCAGGCATCGGAGCAGGCTGTAGATATCATCACCGTTGCTGGACGAGATATCAACGCGTCATTACTTGCAGAACTGCAACCTGATATCCTGTTGATACGTTCTGTGACGCAAGTGAATGAGGCATTGTTGGCGAATAACGACAGTGTTCAGTTTGTGGGTTCTGCAACCATCGGTACGGATCATGTCGATCAAGATTATTTAATGCAGCGCCATATCACTTTTGCCAATGCCGCTGGCTGTAGCAAGCATTCGGTCGCGCAGTATGTACTGACAGCCGCATTGACGTTGCGTCCGCAGTATTGGCAGCAATCCATCACTCTCGGTATAATTGGTCTGGGTAATATTGGTAGTACGCTTGTGCAGTATGCCAATGATTTGGGCTGGCAAGTATTAGGCTATGATCCATTATTACCAAAATCGAAGCTCAATAACGCCAGTTTAGAGCAGGTACTTAGCCAAAGCGATGTGGTCAGTCTGCATGTACCTTTGACCGATAAGAAGAGTGAGGCGAATCCTAGAGGCAGTAATTATCCAACGCGTCATCTCATTGATGCAGAGGCGTTGGCCATGATGCCTGCGGATACGATGCTGATTAATAGCGCGCGTGGGCCTGTGATTGAGGCAGATGCGCTGGTAGCAGATATTGAGCGTACTGGGCGACAAGTGGTGCTTGATGTGTTTGAGCACGAGCCTCAGATTGCTGAGCGATTATTATCCAAGCTTGCCTTCGCCACTCCGCATATCGCTGGCTACACGGTAGAAGGTAAGCTGCGTGGCACACAAATCATTTATGATGCGCTATGTGAGAAACTGGCCGTTCTACCTACCCAAACGATGCACGCGCTATTACCGCTTAATTTATTTCTATGGTCTGAATTAAAAGCACATCCAGACAGACTGATAAAGTTTTATGATATTCAGCAAGATGATGCCTCATTGAGAAGTAAAGAAATTGATGGGCAGATAGATGGTGCTGACTTTGATGGTTTGAGACGCGATTATCATTTACGTCGTGAATGGCAGTTTTAAAAAATCTAAACACCCAATTACCAAACCGATTATTTATCAATCGCAGTAGATCACAAATGACTCAAGCAAATAACATTTCTTCGCAGCCTATTACTTCTAAATCTATTAGCTCTACGCCTAGCTATGCACCGACCATGACATTGGCGATGGCGCAGCAGCGTGCGCAGTTTCTGAGTAATATCCGTCAGTTTTTTGCCAAGCGACAAGTATTAGAGGTGCAGACACCGCTACTGTCGCAAGCGGGTAATACCGATACTTTTTTGCAGTCAGTCGCTGCGCAGGTCACTTATAAAGACAAACCCCAAACCTATTATTTGCATACGTCACCTGAATTCGCGATGAAGCGTTTATTGGCCAGTTGGCAAGTACCTATTTATCAGATTTGTCCTGTTTTTCGAGACAATGAAATAGGGGTACGGCACAATATCGAATTTACGATGCTCGAATGGTATCAGCCAGATTATAGCTTGGATGATATGGCGACTGAACTGGGTGAGCTATTAGAAGCGCTTTATGGCAATGCAGTCGTAATGAGCCATTACCGTTATGTTGATGCCTTTATGGATTTTGTTGGTATTCATCCGTTAACTGCTAGCCTCGCCACACTACAGGCAGTAGCAGAAGATAAAGGCTTAACAGGTTTTGACTTTAATAGTGAGTTGAGCAGTGAAGTAAATACGGAAGAAGACCGTCGCCAGAGCTGGTTAGATTTGTTATTTAGTCATGCGGTTGAGCCAAATTTAGGCCATGATCTACCAACATTAATTATAGACTATCCGCCAGCGACCGCCGCATTGGCCAAAACAGCTTTGGACAAAGACGGTAATAAAATTGCCAAACGTTTTGAGCTATATATTAATGGTATCGAGATTGCCAATGCTTATGATGAGTTGGCAGATGGGCAAGCGTTAAAAGAGCGTTTTGAGCAAGACAACCAATTGCGTCAGCGTCATAACCTGCCACAAATGCCAATCGATGAGCATTTACTAGCGGCGTCTGATGATTTGGTACCCAGTAGCGGTATCGCCGTTGGTATAGACAGACTGTTAATGGTCATTACAGGAGCTAGTAGCCTAGAGGAAGTGATTCCGTTTCCAAGCGGTTTGGCATAGTTTTTCTACAGAAAGTAACTATTATTGCTCACCTAATAATCTACTCTCAAATGACAGCCATAAAAAAGCGAGTAAACCTTTCGGTTTACTCGCTTTTCTGCTTCAATGATTATAACTTTGCGATAGCTTCATCAATGGCAGTCTCACCATTTTGCATGCTAAAGACGGTCTTGATAGTATTGTCTGCCTTTAATACAGCGGCCAAAGTAGTGGCGACATCTTCAATCGAATTTTCGCCTGAGCTGTCATTATTGACAGTAATTTTGCCCGTGGCTTCACGCTCTTTTAGTGCGCCTGCCTGTACGATAGTATAATCCAAAGTGCTGTTGTTGATTAACCATTGGTCAGCATAATGTTTACAGATATAGTATTCTTTTAAGTCGGCAATTTTATCCCATTTACTGGTGTCTAACGAGAATACCGTGCTGAGCATGATATAGCGTTTGATGCCTTTGTCTTGCGTCGCTTGGATGGTCTTAACTGCACCATGTAAGTCTACTTCTAAGACATCTTTGCCACCTGAGCCTGCAACAAAATAAACGGCATCAATATCTTGATCGATTTGCTTTTGAATCGCGTCTTTTTCAGCCGTAATATCTAAGTCCAACTGGCTATAATTGTCATCCTTAAATAGCTTTTCTTCCTGACGGGTAGTACCAATCACTTGATGGTCGTCAGCCAATAACTGCTTAACCAAATCAGTACCTACTCGACCACTTGCGCCAATTACTAAAATTTTCATCGTCATTCCTATTTTTATTTGCGTTATCTTTATTTAAAAACTGAACATAGCGTAACAAGAATAGGCGGCACGCTTCGTTATGAAGCGTGCCGTTTGCATAGAGTTTGGTTATATAGTGTATAGGGTTTGCAAGGAGAGAGACAAAATAAGTATCGCTAGTAACGGACGTTAGCATGGTAAAAGACCAGATGAAGAATGTCTGGCGAATGTTAGAAATTAACGCACCAATTTATTTAATCCATCGGCAAACGCTTTTTTATCGCGGTCACCGTAAGGCTTCTGTCCGCTCATCTCTTGTAGCTCCAAGATGCCAGTGCCACGCATGGTATCCATAAAATCACGCATATTGAGCTTTTGCTTAATATTATTTTTATCATAGATCACACCGCGAGTGGTCAAAACCATGCCACCTTTGTCCAAAATATCATTGGCTAACGGTATGTCGCTAGTAATGGCCAGATCGCCTGGCTGTATTTGCTCAACGATATAATCATCGGCCTTATCAAACCCTGACGGCACCACTGTCATAGTGAGCAGTGGTGACTTGCGCAGTTTAATCGACTGATTGGCGACGAATATCGCCATGGTTTGTGTGCGTTCAGCCGTTTTGATAATCAAGTCTTTGGCTATCAATGGTACTGAATCCGCATCCACCCAAATCTGCATTATTTCTTAGCCTTTTCTGTTTTCGACTTAGCGTTGATAGCTTTATCTGACGGGCCGTCTTCAATAGCCAATACTTTACTTTCTACAGTATTGTTAGAGTCAGTCTTGGTTAGACTATCTTCCACTTTTGGCTGGCTATCAATTGGAGAAGGTTTTTTCTCAAGTCCCATTTTATTGGGTAGAGTCGCGACGAGCTTGGCTAAAGCGGGCTCTAAATCGGCCACATCGTTCGGCATCAGAGTAATATGCGCAATCTTACGATCGTCACGTTCTTCTTTGTGGTAGCTATGATAGTGCGCACCATCGATATTTAGCACGGCGCTGATATCAGGATATTGTCCCAAGATATTGAGCATAATCGCTGGGTGTACATTATCCGTATCACCTAGTGGTAGATTGACGACTGCGCGAATATGGTTTTCAAACTGACTGGTAATAGCACCTTCAATACTCCAGTGCCCAGAGTTGTGTACGCGTGGCGCAATTTCGTTAGCAAGCAATGCGTCATTACCGCGTTCGTCTTTGGTCACAAATAACTCAAGCGCCATGACACCAACATAGTCTAAATGGTTCATGACGGTGGTAATAGCATCGGTTGCTTGCTTGAGCAAATGGCTAGTTCCAACGGCAGGGGCTTGGGTTTTGGCTAAAATACCATGGTGATGATGGTTTTCGACCAAGTCATAGCAACGAACCTGACCGTTTTGTGTACGTGCCGCAATCATAGACACTTCACGGCTAAAGTTAATAAAGCCTTCGGCAATTAATGGTGCTGGCGTCGGCGTAAGTGAGCCTTTTCCAGTGACTGCGTCTTTGAGTTCTTGCCAAGCGGCTTTAATATAGCTGTCTTGTTTGATGACGAATTGACCTTTACCATCATAACCGCCGCGGCTGGTTTTTAGGACGATAGGCAATCCTAACTCATCACAAGCTTGCTTCAACTCAGCTTCAGAATTGACAGCCATAAAGGGTACGGTGGCAATATCAAGCGAGTTAAACATCTGCTTTTCTTTTAAGCGATCTTGAGCGATATCTAGCGCAATTAATGGTGGAAACATGCCTTGCTTGCTGCCAGACTTCGATAATGCAGTAAGTTGTTCGACAGTCGCCGTCGGCGTGTTTTCAAACTCAAGAGTAAAAACATCAGCGGCTTCGATAAATGCTTCTAATTGTTCGCTATGAAAGACGCGACCATAGAGGCTAGCAGGGCAGTCGGCACTGTCTTCTAAAAACACACATTGGTAGCCTAGTGGCATGGCTGCTTCGGCAAGCATCATACCAAGCTGACCACCGCCTAAAATACCGATGGTACGAATGGTTTGGGTAACAGGATAAGCGTTTGCTGTAGTCATGGCAGGCTCTTTGAGTAAAAGTGAATAAGGTTTTTTGTATATTAAAATCTAAAAAATCAATGGGTGAAAATAGGAAAAGGTGCACTGTATGCACCTTATATCTAATTGGACTTGCTTAAAAATACAGTGTGATAGCTTTTATTTTTGGGCTACCAATCTTAAAGACTCTGCTATAAAAGCCGGCCAGTCTATGTGTACCTAGGCGTTGATAATACCTGGCGTTGGGCTGGCAAGAATAGTCTCAGTCTGAGACTGTCGCATCTGATCTAGCTTAGTAGCAATCGTGTCATCATGCAAGGCCAAGACTTGAATCGCAAGCAGAGCAGCATTGTAAGCACCTGCTGAGCCAATCGCCAATGTGCCAACGGCGACACCTTTAGGCATTTGTACGATAGACAGTAGGCTATCCCAACCGCTAAGCATAGATGATTTTACAGGAACACCAAAGACAGGGAGTGGTGTTTGGCTAGCACACATACCAGGCAGATGCGCCGCCCCGCCTGCACCTGCGATGATAACTTGTAGGCCGTTACCTTTCGCATTTTTGGCATAATCAAATAATCTATCAGGCGTACGATGTGCTGAGACCACTTCGCATTCAAAAGCGATATCGAAATCTGCTAGTAATTGTGCAGCGGCGCTCATGGTTGCCCAATCAGACTGTGAGCCCATGATGATGCCAACTTTAGGTTGACCAGCAGGAGAGGTGATAGGTCCGTTTTGCTCAACAGTAGTAACAGTGGCCGATGTGGTGCTCATGCGTTGATATCCTCAAAAAGACCATCATACAAAAATTTAGCCGCCTTCGTAAAGCCAAGTTTACGGTTTAATACGATAGATGCATAAATATCGCTAATATTACAGGTTTATATGGATATTTTCATCATGGCGATATTGTATGAAGTTGCTGGATCGTAATGGTAACGGCTGCTCGGTATCGAGCTGATAGCAGGTAAGGTAACCACTGTCTACTGCCGCTGAATAGTCGGTACAAGCGACCTGATTGCTCAGTGGCTCGGGCATGCCAGTGAGCCAATAATGACCAACAAATACAGGTTTGTGCGTCTTTAATGCAAAATCGATGTTTTCGGCCATTGCATCTTTCGGTATCTGAGCCATTGCTGATGAAGGCGCACGTGAAATCTCATGCAGTGTGCGCGACTCTAATTCATCAAGCCACCAACGTACCCGTACGCGTGAGCGTTCAGTACCTTCTTTATCGACCATGACCAGACCGTCAGGCAGTGGTGTTTCTACACCTTTTAATACCCGTTCTAAGGCGTCGAACTGTGTGGTATCTTCTTTGGCAGTGGTTATTAAGCCGTATGGCGTTAAACAGTTAGTATCTGTTAATAAAGGTTTTAGCACTGCCATGCTATCGACATCCCAGCAGGCATGCACAAAACAAGCGTAGTCCGTTTCAATCCATAATGGAATTTCATATAACCGCTGTAGCCAATATTGATGGCTCTGTGAGCTAAATGGTAGTTCGGCTAAAAATGCTTCATGTTGGCGTGTATGCACCTCATTGTGCGAACGCAGATATTGGGTAGGACTATCAGGATTAGGTGTGGCGAAAGCCAGCGCGTTGTATTCATGATTGCCCATCACTGCGTCAGCCACATCAGCATCTAGCATCGCAAAGACAATTTCTAATGTCGCCACCTGCTGTGAGCCACGGTCTATTAAATCACCGATAAATAACGCTCGATGGCCTGCTGGCGGTATAAAGCACTCACCATTGTGAACATACCCTAACTGTAGCAGTAGGCCAACCAATTTGTCTGCATAGCCGTGAATATCACCGATAACATCTATAATCATAATTAACTATCAAATCTTAATATAAAAAAGTCGAAGAATACGAAACTGACAAGGCTAGGATAACGACTCTCTGTAATGATTTCAGAAAGCTACTATCGTTAAGAGCTATTATTGTTAGAAGCTACTATCGTTAAAAGTTATGGTCGTTAAGAGCAGCCCTGTACCACTGCTATTTTATTATCTCTAATCCAAAAGCTGTATATCTAGAAGCTGGGAGATAATAACGCATTGATAAAGTGTGATAACACCCGTGGCTCTAGCACAATCGTCGCTATGACCCCGAAGGCGCCACCCCACATGTGTGCCATGTGATTGATATTGGAGCCACCACGTTTGTCCGCATATATACTATAAGCGACATAAGCGACTGCAAATAAGATTGCAGGGATAGGAATGACCGCAAATAGATAGATTTTTTCCCACGGTGCTAGCAAAATAAAGGCGAACAATACCGCTGATACACCACCCGAAGCACCAAGGCTTAAGTAGCTGGCATTTTTTTTATTCTTAAGGTAGCTTGGAATCATCGCAATGATAATGGCCAGTACGTAGAACACCACAAAACCATAACCGAATAAAAATGACTGATATAATCCTTCAATCGCGCGACCAAAAAAGTACAAGGTAAACATGTTGAAGAGCAGGTGCATACTATCGGCATGAATAAAACCATGCGTCACAAAACGATCCCATTGACCATTATTTACCGCTGGTGGATAAAAAATAAGTCGATTGAATAACGCTTTATTTTGCCACGCTAATAAGCTAATAATAACGGTGATTATAATGATAAGGGTCGTATGATTGAACAAAGGAAAATCCTTAGGCCGCGCCTGATGTATGACAATGTTATAAATGGCAGTATTATAAATGCTGGCAGTGTTCAAAGCCTAAGTGTTACGGCTGAGTAAAAACCTACATATGACCAATAATTAATGATTAAATGTCGAATATTAATAATGAAGTCATACTAACAGTAGTTATGATGATACGAAAACTTATTGTGTGACAAAACAATGCATTTTCAGGCTGTTATAGTGAATAATATAACAATGTATCAGGCAGAATAAGTAATGCTTCGTATAATGACAGTAACTAGTGCTAATAGTAATGATGATTGATAGTAAGTAGAGCTGATGGCAGCAGTCTCATCAATGATAGAAATATGCTAAGAATACGTCATTAGTAGACAAAATTAAAATTAAAACCAACACTCAATTCTTTTACACGTATAAAGCGAAGGCCGAAAGAGGCAATAATCTATGAGTATTATCGACCAGTTAGAAAAAACCGTTACCCCAGCTGTATTAGGTCAGAGTGATAGCAAAGATAGCGTGGCGCATGTCAGTCTACTTGAGCAGTTTTATGCCATTTTAGCCGCACGCCTAGCATTGCCTCAGGTTTACTCGCAACTACTTCGCACCGATCAATTGCTGGCGACCAACAATGGCACAGAAACGACATTGTTTAAGCAGCTATGGCAAGATAATGAAATGCAGCAGACTATCATCCAAGAGCTTGCCGCTACCCATCATATTGATGAATCAATGACAGCAGAGTTACTTATCAATTCATCACCACTCGCTTATCGTGAGCTAAAAATATTGGCCAATGGACAGTTTTTGCCAGCATTTTTGCAGGGTGAGCAGGCGGCGCTACGTCAGTACTTACCGATATGGTCAGCACCTATTATTGCCGCCAATTCAAGTCTGAACAATGAGTCAGGTTCAAAAACCATAGCGGAAATAAGTCCTGTATTAGAGACTGATAACGTTTTAGGTAAACTTGATAAGCCCAATGTAGAGACAAGCGCAATCAGTGCAATGACAGCAGCTGATATAGATAGCGCTGAGACAGAAAAAGAAAGCGATGACCTGAGTCCCAACTTGGATACCATTCATGTCAACCCATCAGCACATCATCTGGCAGAAAACAGTAGCATCAAGCGAGCAAAAGTACGCACCCGTAATCAACGTAATGATTTATTGGTAAAGGTGTTTTTATTAGTCCTCGCGATTGCTGCTATGGCACTGGCCGCTTGGGCGCTACTAATCAAGCCAAACAACGTACCACCTGTGGAGCCAATTGCGACAGTACCTGCTGTCGTTGCGCCTACGCCACCTGTAGAGGTATTGACGCCAGTCGAGCTCATCGTGGGAATGGATAACAGCGGAGGACTCACTAGCTGTAGCGCCGTCGTGGGTGATGAAGCGCTACAGAGTGCGTTGCAACAAGCGTTCAATACCAGTTTTGGTCAGCAATCAAGCACTTGTGAGTTGACAGTGCGGGCAGGCGTCGCCAATAGTATGGCGAATCTACCGACAGAGGTGCTGCCTAATATTTTAAACATGCTTAGAGCGGTGCCATTTGCACGTCTGGAATTGCAGAATGATCGCCTCATGTTAGCAGCGCCAGATAGTACTTTATTACAACGGCTGGTCACGGACATCCGTATGTTGGCGCCAGCGATGATAGTAGATAGCAAAGAGCCACTGCCATTACCTGATAATGGCAATAATGGCAACAATGATAATGTGAACGGTATGTCAGGAATGAATGAGATGGGCGGTCAGTTTGCAAACGATGAGGCTGCTTTAAATAACCAGTATGGTAACGGTGATAGCAACGGCGGGTCTGGAGAGTTCCAAGCAGCAGATGACAACACTGGCGATCGTATGGTGCCAGCCCCTAATAATGGCATGAACAATAATGCTATGAACGAGCCTGTTAATAATACTCGCAATATTCCCAACAATGCACCGACGAATAACCGCCCATCAGGCCCTATTTCAGAATCAGAATTAGATGATTTGGCGGGTACCTCTTTTATAGCTGAGCCTGCCCAAGTCAGAAATTAGTAAGTTTGATAACAAGAGATGTTTGATTGTTTTTACTTTAGGATTAACAATTCAGATAGATAAGCAGTATGGGGTGGTGGTATGAGTTTCTCGTACCACCATTTTTTTATCTAAGGTGCTGTGTGATATAGGATATTGTGTGTGATAGGTTTATATGTGACAGTGGCGACATTACCTAACGTATCATTCGCACAACAACGTGTTGATTGTTAAAGCTGATTTAATGCTTTTATAATAATAAAAAACTGAATACAGCAATAATGACACCGACCGTTATAGCTTTTATCTATCATCAAAATCTTATCTAACAATATTTTTAAGTATTTTAAGCCTATAATCAGGTATTAATAAATAGGGAGTTATATTATGGATATTACCAGTCATTTGACCCGAACAGTAAGTCCAGCAGTATTGGATGATGATCGTAGCCCAGCTAAAAAAAATCTACTTGAGCAGTTCTACGCTATTTTTGCTGCCCGCCTAGCGGATAATGCTACCTATGACCGTTTTGCCAATGAGAGTATTACTCGTGATGATCAAGAGTTCTATGATCGTGTATGGACAGACAGCTCGCAACGTGATCAAATCGCTCGTGAGCTGGCAGGCAAACACAATGTCGATGCGACAGCCTCTCGCGGACTCATTGCTATGGCCGCGCCACTTGCTTTTCATGAAATAAAAAGCTTGGCAGGTACCACGCCTGTACCACAATTTTTACATGATAATCTAGACAGCTATCAGCACCACATTCCTACATGGGCAAGCGCTGTCTTACCAGTCAGTACCTTGGCCGCTGAGCCTGCGGTTGAAGTGCCTGTTTCTCAGACAGCGACTACAGAACCATTGCCACGTGAAGACGAGCCAAAAGACAGCTTTTTGAAAGCGCTACTACCAATTATTGGCTTGATTATTTTGGGTGCATTGGCTTGGGCATTATTACGTGGTTGCCAAGAAAATCCTGAGCCTGTCGCTACACCAGCGATGGCGCAGCAAGTCGCGGGTGTCAGCAATGTAGAGCTTGCCTCATTACGTATTGCCACTGATGAAAACAGCGAACTGTACGCTTGCCGTATGCGTGTGGGTGATGAAACGTTGCAGACCAACATGATGAATGCACTCACGGCTGCATTTGGCGATGAAGCCAATAAATGCCGTGCTGATGTCGATGATAAATTTGCGATAGATATGCCAGCCACAGCTCAGCTGACGACCATTTTGCCTATTCTCAAAAATGTTCCAAATGCGAGCATGCTGATCGAAGGCGATACTATCACCGTTAATACGTCTGATGTACTAGCACTGGACCAGCTAATCGCTGACTTAAAAGCCGCTGCTCCAGCCATGAAGGTACAAGCAGAAAGACCGTTAGACTTAAAAAATGAGATAGAGAGTAGTCTATTCGCTGCAAACAATGCTATGAAAAATCTTGGTGACAATCCCGATCCAAGTGATGTGGCTCGTGCCCTAAGTATTCAGGTCATTAATTTTACTGTAGATGACGCGACACTTCCTGAAGTTAATAAAGAGTTGCTTGACCGTGCTGCGAAAATTATTAGCGAAGCACCGGATATAAAACTGATGATTGTCGGTCATACAGATGGTCAAGCATCGGACGAATATAATAACAAGTTGTCTCTTGAGCGTGCTGAATCTGTCAAACAGTACTTAGTTTCTAAAGGTGTTGATGCCAATAAATTGACGGTGAAAGGCATGGGCGAATCAGAGCCTATCGCTGATAACTCAACTGAACAGGGTCGTTTTCACAACCGCCGTATTGAGTTTGTCGTTGACGATCAGCCCACTGGTGCAAACGATGGAATGGTTATTGGTAATGATGCGCTTGACCCAGACTTGAACCCACTGGACAGTGATAACGATGATGTATTACCTGATGGTGATGATGCAACTCAGGGTACGGTAGTAGATCCAGCCAATTAATCGATGTCATTTTGATTGAAGTACTAATAATAATAAAAAACCGCACCTTGATTAAGATGCGGTTTTTTACTTTATTAAATTTGTTATTTATAAATGATACAAGGCTATTTATAGTCAGTAGGGTCTTTTGACTCATTGGTACTATTAGGTGTTTGCCCATCAGCTTGAGGACTAAAAAAGGCCTGAGTCACATTTTGCTTGGCCTGTTGCCAATATGCAAACTGCTGGCAAGTAGATTCAAGGTCCCCTTGCCATACTGGTATCTCGCCACACATGGTTTTGATGCGATTTTGGTTGGGATAAGGGAGGTCTTGCGCTGCTTGAGCTGCTTCATGTGCAGCGACTCGATCATTACAAACCAGTGCAATGTCACACCCTGCCTCAATCGCCGCTTTTACACGTGCGCTGACATCGCCCGCTGCTTTGGCACCTGCCATGCATAGGTCGTCAGAGAACAAAACACCATCAAAATCAAGCTGATTACGAATGATGTCTTTTAGCCAAATTTTAGAAAATCCTGCTGGCTTATTATCGACTTGCGAAAAGATAACATGGGCAGGCATTAACGCATCAAGTGATGTGAGTGTTTGGGCAAAAGGCTGCATATCGCTATTCATAATCTCATCAAAACTACGTGTATCGATGGCCTCGGCCACGTGTGAATCAGGCGCAACCGCACCATGACCAGGGAAATGCTTGCCTGTGGTTGCCATACCTGCCGTTTTCATGCCGCGCATAAACTGTGTCGCTAGGGCAGTGATCGCTTGTGGCTCATTATGAAAGCTGCGATCACCAATGACTTGACTGATGCCGTCTCTATCAAGCACTGGTGCAAAACTGAGGTCAATACCCACGGCCAATACTTCTGTCGCCATCAGATAGCCACAATCATAAGCAAGGCTCAGCGCAAGGCTAGGGTCTTGGTTGAATAATTCACCAAGCTTGCCCATCGCTGGCAAAGGGGTGAAGCCATTGCGCAGACGCGCGACCCGACCGCCTTCTTGGTCGACGCCGATTAATATATCAGGGTTGTGGTAGCGTATATCATCGCACAAGGCTCGCACTTGCGCAGCATCTGCTACATTTCGAGCAAATAAAATTACTCCGCCAACTTGTGCCTGTTTGAGTAAACTAACATCTTCAGCAGTCAGTGCGGTACTATCGATATCAATCATTAAGACGCCGTACATTGCGTAATCCTTATGGTGTTATATATTGTTATATGATGGGTAGCGCTAAAAGTAGTAAGTGATGAATCAGAACTGTCTTATTATGACAGCTATTATTAATTGAGCATAATGTGGCATAGGTATCGACTTAAATCAATTTTTAGATAGCCATTAGAGCAGTACCAACATGTCCAAATAATGATGCACAACAAATATCATAGAAAGTTTGGTATGTGCAGGTGTAGCGTGTAATATTGCTTATACAGTTTGAGACAGTCGAACCATAATGCTCATGATAATATTGATTGATTTTGAACACTATTTGAACACTGTACTGGCAGTTTTTGACGAATTTTAGGGGCTATTATTAGGACGCTATAATCGAAAAATATCCAACAGGCATTATTAGTGATAAACATGCTAACGCATAGAAAGAGTGACATTTATAGGCAGCGAGATATTTAAGCACTTTTGATCTTTATAAAACAAATAATATTATTAACGCAAAATAACTAGGGATACATGATGAAAAAACAACCAGCACAGTGGTTACTCAGTGCAGCGTCAGTGGGCATCGCCGGTATTATTCTTACCCAGAGCTATGGAACGGCAGTCGCCGATACCAACACTGAAAGCTTCGTACAAACTCCCGAACAAAAAGTCACCACTCGCCAAGTAGCGGCATTGCTGGACCGTAGTCATTATCTGAATCAGCCGCTTGACAGCAAAACGGGTAGCGAGATTCTATCCATGTATATTGATAGCCTTGATCCAAACCATACTTTGTTTTTACAGTCCGATGTCGATGAGTTTAAGAAAAAATATGCCGATGACTTCGGTGCTCGTCTCAAACGAGGCGATTTATCTGCAGGCGTAGATGTTTTCGAGCGATATCGCAAACGTTCAAATGAGTATTTTGCGATGGCAAGTAAAATGCTAAAAACGAAGATCGACTTGACTGGCAAAGACACCATCGTACTCGACCGTGAAAAGCTCAATCATTTCAAAACCAAAAAAGAGCAACGTGACTACTGGACACGTCAGCTAAGATTTCAGTTGATGAGTATTACGCTGGGACAAGAAGATGAAAAAGCTAAAGAAGAAGTGTTTTTAAGCAATCCAGATATTACGCGTGGACAAGACTTGGTACGTAATGATCAGCGGACGCCAAGCGAGATTCTACAGAATCGTTTGTCACGTCAGCAAGAGCAGTTCAAGCGTCTCACAGATGATGAGATCATGGAAACGGTCTTGAATACAGCAATGCTGACTTACGATCCACACAGTAATTACTATGCACCGATTCAGGCGACTGAGCTGCAAATTCAATCTAGTTTACAACTAGAAGGAATTGGCGTTTCTATCCGTCCAGACCGTAAAAACCCAGATTATACTCGAATTGTCACTTTAGTAGATGGCGGTCCAGCAGCTAAATCTGGACAAATCAAGCCAAATGATTTGATCGTTGGTATCGCAAAAGACGGTGAAACCATGACCGATGTGGTTGGCTGGTCAACGCGTGAGATTGTGAGTTTGATTCGTGGTAAGCGCGGAACCTCAGTGACCATCAAAGTACGCCAGCCTAATACCCCTGATGCTAGCGCCCGTAACGTCACGGTCGTCCGTGATATTATTCAACAAGAAGAATCAGGTGTTACCCATCGCGTGGTAGAAGTACAGCGTCCTAATGTTGATAAAACACCAAAACGTATCGGTGTCCTTGAGATTCCAAGTTTTTATCTGAATTATCAAGCCCGCCGTAACGGTGAAGACTACCGTAGTGTCAGTATCGATACCGAAAAAGCACTAAAAGCGCTCAATAAAGAAAACATTGATGGTTTGGTTGTCGATCTACGTAATAACCCAGGTGGCTCATTAGATGAAGTCGCTAGAATGCTTGGCTTCTTTATTAAGAGCGGGCCGATGGTGCAAATTCGTGACAATCGCGGCAATATTCAAGTCTACCGTGACGATGATGGTGGTGAGCAACTTTATAGTGGCAACATGACGGTCATTACCAACTTAGCATCTGCTTCAGCCAGTGAGATATTTGCGGCTGCTATTCAAGATTATGGCCGTGGTCTGGTCGTCGGTAGTACGACGACAGGTAAAGGCTCTGCCCAAATTCAATTGGATAGTTTGGCGCTAGGCTCAGCTACTTTAACGCAGCGTAAATTCTACCGTATTACTGGTGGTAGTACGCAGAATAAAGGCGTGGTGCCTGATGTTGAACTGGTCAATATCTATGATGACGCTACCTTTGGTGAGCGTGCACAGAAAAAAGCCTTACCGTGGGATACTATCAAAACAGCCCCTTATAAGCCTGAAGGCAAGTTTACCAACGATACATTAGCGACACTCAATCAACAATCCAAAATCCGTCAAGAGCAAAATCCACAGTTTGTTTATTTATCAGCGCTAAATGATATTCGTGATATGGAAGATGAGAAAAAACCTATCCAACTCGATATCAATAGTCGCCGAGCCAAAATGCAACTGATTGAAAAACGTTCGTTGGAAGCTGAGAACAAACGTCTTATCGCAACTGGTGAGCGTCCTTATGCCAACTGGAATACTTATCAAGCGGCAATGGATGCAAAATTTGAAGAACGCAGTCGCATGAAGGCTAGTGAACGTCCAGAGTTACCTGAAGACGAAGCCTTCATCAATGAAGCCGCTTATGTCATGCTGAGCGCTGAACCGAAAGCGTTGCTTAGTCCTCAAGAGAAGCTATAAGCAACAGTGCTGTGAATGGCAAAAATGTATTATTCAAATCCATGTAAGCATATGCTTACATGGATTGACGTTTATACCTCTTACTAACCATGGGGCAATCTGCGATTATAACTGTACGGCACGGCTGAACGAAAAGGTTCATTGGTACTAGGGATTGGTATCTTACAGGTCGCATCAAGGATAGGTGGTTTGCTGGTTAGGGATGATAGGGCTGGATGCCCGAATAGTTATAAGATGCCCCGGGATTAGGTATCTTATAGCGATGACATGGATGGTTAGTGATAAAAGCCGCATAACGCTTGTCGTTATGCGGCTTTGTTACGTCTGGAGGATGGTAATCGATAGATTTTGGCTGAAGACCTATTAAACGGTCCACAGTCTCAGCAGTATTTTTTATAAATTGTGGGTATAAAAACAAGCACAAAAAAGGGTCAGTAGCGATAGCTACTGACCCTTTTTAGATTGAACGACAATCACATTAGTGACTTACCGCCTCATCCTTTCTTACTATTCTCTAGAAGAGATTAGTGCTCAACGCCACCAGCACCATGTACATGGCCATGGTTTAGCTCGTCTTCAGTTGCTGTACGTACTTCTTGGATTTCAACGTCAAACGTCAAACGCTTACCAGCCAATGGATGGTTTGCATCAACGGTTACTTCTTCATCGTTTACAGCAGTAACGGTAACTAGCATTACTTGGCCACCAGCTTCTGACTGAAACTGCATACCAGGTTGGATGTCTTCAACGCCTTGGAAGTTGTCACGTGGTACGTGTTGTACTGCTTGCTCTTGATACTCGCCGTAGCCATCAGCAGGTTCAACAACTGCATTGACTTGTTCGCCAGCAGATTTACCTTCTAGCTGTTGCTCTAGGCCTGGGATGATGTTGCTATGGCCATGCAAATAAGCAAGTGGTTGACCTTCTGGTGATTGGTCAAGAATGTTGCCTTCGTCGTCTTTTAGTGTGTAATTGAATTTGACGGCGGTATCTTTTGCGATAGTAGTCATAAATTATCCTAAATATATCTGTGTAAAAAATTAAATACGGTTGCAATAAACCTAAAAAATCCAATTAGCAGGCCAAATAGCCACGTCATGAGTCAATTATCATCAGTTTATTAAAGTAACTTTAGCAGTTAGCATCTTTAATTGAGATGGCACATATAACTTTCAAGGTAAAAACAAGAAAAAATGCCATTTAATCTCAATAAATGTCACATTTTATTAAAATAAACGGTGTTTTAAGCAGTTTAGAGTGAGCTATTGGGTATTCGTGGTTTGGCGGTTGCGTTTTTGAGTAAGGGCTTCTAACATAATGATAAAAACAAGGATGAAAAAGACAATGACTTCCGTTACCACTACTGCAAATAACCAATTCATAGATAGCAATACCAACAATAACGATGTGAACAATACCAACGCAAGCGCTGATATCAGTTATCGCTTCAATTTTGATCGTTTCTTTGAGCATTTGATCGATGTATCGCTGAGCTTTACGGCAACGGCCAATTCTCCTCAGCTTTGGTTGCCAGCATGGATACCGGGCAGTTATCTGATGCGTGAGTTTGCCCGCAACATCACCGCCGTGCACTATCAGGTGTTAGATAGTCAAGCAACGGATAGCAAAACAACTAGCCAAACAACAGATAGTGACACACCACTTAAGACTTATCGTGCGCAGAAAACAGATAAACATACTTGGCAGCTACCTCAAGTAGAGGTAGGGCAGACAGTAGAGGTTAACTATGAAGTGTACTGTTATGATCTGTCGGTACGTACTGCCTATGTTGATCAGCAGCGTTTGTACGGCAATTTCACCTCGCTTGCATTGGCAGTTGAGGGGCAAGAGCATACGCCTGTCAATGTGAGCTTAATTATTCCGGCCACGTTTTTTGCAGATAAAGAAGAAGCGCGTGTCGTTCTGGCATCTGGTTTGAAATCTACGCATCTAAAACTTGACGGTCAGCATGCTTATAGGCTACAAGCAGATAGCTATCACGAGATAATCGATTATCCTTTTGAAATCGCAGAGCAAGATAAGTTTGATTTTATTATTCAAGATAACGAACATCAGACGCTACATCATAGTTTTTACCTCGCTGGTAAGCATAATGCCAATATGGGCAGATTACAGCAAGATATCACTCAGATTTGCCAGACGTATTTAGGCTGGCTAGGTGATGCACCTTTCCATGATTATACGTTTATGACGTTTGCCAGTGGTCAAGATTATGGTGGCCTTGAGCATATCAATTCTACCAGCTTGATTACCCCGCGCCGTGACTTGCCAAGTATTGATGAGCCAAAGATACCCAGCACAGATTATCAGCGGTTTTTAGGTTTATGCAGCCATGAGTATTTTCATTCATGGTGGGTCAAAACAGTACGCCCTGATGTCATGCTAGAGGTTGATTTGCGCCGTGAGGCTTTCACACCGTTACTTTGGGTGTTTGAAGGTTTTACGTCTTATATCGATGACTTTATGTTGCAAGCGTCAGGTGTGATTGACAAATCAAGCTATCTAAAACTATTGGCGGAACAAATAAATCGCTACTATCAAACCGCTGGGCGTGCGTATCAAAGTGTCGCAGAGTCGAGCTTTGATGCTTGGATTAAGTTATACCGCAATGACGAAAATACGGGTAATGCGGGTATTAGCTATTACAATAAAGGAGCGCTGGTTGCATTATGTTTGGATTTGACGCTGCTACAAAAGAGTGCTGGTCGCTATCGTCTGTTTGATGTGGTCAAGGCCTTTTATACTCAAGCCAAGCAAAATGATAACAAGCGTGTTGGCATCAGTAGTGCTGATATGGGTGCGGTCATTGGGCAGTTTATGCCAGTAGAGGATTGGGAAAATTTTGAGCATCGTTATGTCAATGGTGTTGAAGAATTACCAATTGAAGCGCTGTTGGCTGCCAATGGTACTAACATGCGTACTAATACCAAAGAGACCGCGGATAAGCATGTGCCGTGGGGCATGCGTTGTACTGAAACGCCCGCCGGACTAAAGGTTAATCGCGTACAGCGTGATAGTGCGGCTGCCAGAGCTGGGATTTCAGCCCATGATGTCATTGTGGCGATTGACGGCATTAAAGCGGATAGTAAACAGTTGGCTTCGCTTAGCAATGCAGCACATAGTGTTGAATGTTACTTGTTTCGCCGCGATGAGTTAATATATGTCAATGTACTGCCGAAAGCAGCTATGGAAGTACAACAGTCAGCCAGTGCTGATAAGAGTACGAATGATGTTAATGAAACGGCATTCCCGCATAAAGTAAGTCTGCACTTAGCAAAAGAGGATATAGCGTCAAGAGCCAGTGATGAGAATTCTTCAGGTAATGCGGGCTGGCAACCATGGCTTAATGCGATAGAGCGTTATCATAATTAAGGGCATTGAGTTGAGTGCATTAATTTAAGTATTATTTATTTTAGTCACTTTGCCTAAGTATTCTGTTTGGATATTCATACAAAATAAAAACCCCTGTTAAATGATCATATTTGACAGGGGTTTTGCGTTATACGCTATCGGTATATTTTGGGGTTTTCTTAAAACATCAGAAGTAACTCAGTCTCTAAGAGTCAGGTGTTTCAGTTTTTGCGTCTACTTCACCTTCATCAAGCTTATCTTCTGTACTTTCATCTGTTTGAGAGTCTGCAATCCAATTTTGCATCCGTTTGATTTCGGGTTGCTGAGTGTCGATGATATCTTGTGCCAGTTGACGCATCTCTTCGTCAGTACCATATTTCAGCTGGATAGTGGCCATTTCTACTGCGCCCAGATGATGCGGTAGCATGCCGCGCGTGAATGCCATGTCAGGGACAGGATCGGCAATACCTAATACCATCTCACCATTCAAGACATCCATACTTCTAGCATAGGCTTGTTGCATAGCTTCGGTATTGGGTTTAGGTTTGGCTGTATCAGGGTGGCTGGCAAGCCATTTATTCAAAATATCGATTTCAACTTGTTGAGCGTCAATAATCTCTTGGGCAAGCTGACGTACTTTTTCATCAGTACCATATTTCAGCTGAATTTTTGCCATATCTATCGCGCCACGGTGGTGCCCAAGCATGCTTTTAGCGAAGGCAGTGTCAGGGTCGTTGTAACCCATGCCGATCATCATTTCATCATGCATTCTAGTCATTGATTTTGTATAGTCTTTGAGCACATCAGTCATTTGGCTTTCGTCAATGATGTCTTCATTTTCCGCTAAATCATTAGCTTCGGCTTTATCTTGAGTCTCTGCTATATCAGTCACTGGCGTGGTGACTTCTTCGTCAGTGGTCGCTTCATTGTTTTCTGTTGTCGGCTGACAGGCACTCAGTATGAGCGCAGCAGAAATACTGGTGGCCAACAATAAAAAACGATGAGAAGCAATCATGATGTATTCCTAGAATAAAAATTTAATAATAAATGAATGAAACCTATTGCAGACAACCACTCATGTTTCGAAGCTTAGCAGATAAACCTTACCCGTTCGAGACGCTATGTTTAATAGGTCGTAATATATCTAGGAGATTTTATATCAGGTTAAAGTAAACTCTGATAATTTTTCCATCATATTTCTCTGCATAAACGGGATACATACCATCTCCTAAGACTGTTTTTACAGCTATTCCTGCACCTTCATGTCCTAGTTTGAAAGGCAATGCGCCATAACCTTTTTCTGATAGCGTTGAGTAACAAGCGCCTGCATATGAGAAGTCAACTCTATCAGAGTAGTCAATCTCTATTTCCTCTAACCTTCCAGAAGCTATGAGCTCATTAACCGTTTCGCTAAAACCATCAATTTTGTCTTCATAATTAGAGAAATCTTTTCTGAATTGATAAATGGAAGCAGTTTCCTTGTCCTTTAGCAAGCGGATATCCTCGAATTGAGTATCTTGCCATTCTGAATCGATATAGCATGGATCTGTTATCATCAACTGACCACTATCAACTGCAACAACTCCCATTTCTTCAATTTCATATTTAGCGTCAGATGAAAATAATCTAAACTCAACATCTTCTTCTTCGAGGTCAAGATCTAGAAGCTCCATTGTTTTTCGAATATCTCTAGATTTTTCGACTTCACTTCTCAATCGGTTTATCTCTTGAGTTTTCAATTTTAGTTCGTCAGTATGCTTTTGCTTGTCATGATTCAGCCTTAAAACCTCTTCCTCTCTGATCTTTATCCTTTCGTTAAGAATCTTCTCTATGTTCTCTGGGCTTTTCTTCTCAAGTTCAGAGTTTTTATCCTTTAAGAAAAAAATATTTTTTTCTACAGTTTTAATTTGCTCATCTTTTGAGGTAATGGTTGATTTCAATTTTTTGATATAGGCACTATATATCCAACCTGCAACCAATAATGCAAAAGCATTAACCCCTAGCTGTAGGTGGTTCAATATTTCTTCCAAAATAAAATCCTCATTAATTTTAAAATTTTGATAGCGAGCATGTATATTTTTCTAAAATCCAAAGATTGACTATATTCAAATCAAACAATAAGTAGTTAAGCTATTTACTTCTGACAATTATGATTTTAGTAATCTAGCAAACCAGCTATCAAGTAATACTCAACTGCTTACAGCGCTCACTATCCAAATGAACTCGTATAGACTCGCCAACCGCTAATTCGCCCAGCTCAAAACCTGCAACTGACCAACGTATCAAACGTAAGCAAGGCAGCCCCACATGTGCAGTCATGCGCCTTACTTGGCGATTTTTACCTTCATAAATAGTCAACATCAACCATGAGTCTGGCACACTTTTACGCTCACGTATCGGTGGGTCACGTTGCCAGAGTGGCATTGGCAATTCATCTTCACTGACATGCTTAATCTCAGCAGGCAGGGTTTTGCCATCTTTGAGAATCACACCTTTTTGGAGCTTACTAAGCTGCTCAGGCGTAGGGATACCTTCAACTTGTACTAAATACGTCTTGCCTTGTTTCCGCCCAGCATTGGCTTTGGGTGGATGGGTAATTGCTTTATTTACTCGACCATCATCAGTCAGAATCAGCAAACCTTCTGAGGTCGCATCAAGTCTGCCAGCCACGCGCAATGATTTGTCCGTAAAATACTCCGATAGCGTGGTGTGGTTGTTATTACTGTCATCTCTGAACTGACTTTGCACGCCATAAGGCTTATTGAATAGTACGAGACTAGAGGTCGACATAAACAGCTATTTCCTAAATATAAATGAGTCAGTATTACTTACTATCCAAATGATGATACACCCTAACATTCAAAATAAAAATGAGCACACACCCTGAGTATAACGTGTCCTGCTAAAAAATAAGACGGTACGAGCTAGGAGCTTCCATTTCATCCGTATTTTGATAGGCTTGTCATGTTTTTTGGATACTATATATTTTTCTAATTAAGATAAGCGTCTATTATAAAGTGTTTTTCTATTGTTCACAGGGCCACTCATGTTTTTTGCTGAGATGATAAGAGGGCATCGGCTGTACGACGGCACCCGGAAAAGGGCTCTACAATATAATCGTTCCAATACAACTTGGATATGCTATGAAAGACCATAAAAAACACCTCAACGCACTAAAGCGGTTGAGGTGTTTTATTTGCTAAGACTTAAACTTGCTTAATCGCTTTTGGATATAAACCCCAACAGCGATTAAGCTTAATGGTCTAAGTGCAATCGCTTAAAATTATAGCGATGCCAGTGTTTCGTTAAACAAAGCACTTGGACGCATGGCTTTCTTAGCCAATTCTTCATCGGCATAGTAGTAGCCTTTGATATCTACAGGCCTGCCTTGAGCTTGGTTAAGCTCTTTGACGATAGCTTCTTCGCTGTCTTTGAGCTTTTGCGCAAATGGTGTAAATTGTGCTTTTAGCTCGCTATCTTGATCTTGTGCTGCCAGCTCTTCAGCCCAGTACATGGCCAGATAGAAGTGACTACCACGGTTATCTAATTCACCTGTTTTGCGTGATGGTGATTTATCATTTAACAGCAGTTTTTCGGTCGCTGTATCTAGTGTGTCAGCCAATATTTTGGCTTTAGCATTGTTATCGTTCTCGGCTAAATGCTCCAAAGATACGGTCAAGGCTAAGAACTCACCCAATGAATCCCAACGTAAATGGTTTTCTTCTACGAGCTGCTCAACGTGTTTCGGAGCTGAACCACCTGCACCCGTTTCAAACAGACCACCACCTTTCATTAGTGGTACGACTGATAGCATCTTGGCACTGGTGCCTAGCTCTAGAATTGGGAACAAGTCAGTTAGGTAATCACGCAAGATGTTACCAGTAGCAGAGATAGTATCCAGACCACGAGCAACGCGCTCTAGGGTATAACGCATGGCACGAACTTGTGACATGATCTCAATGTGTAGACCTGTAGTGTCATGATCCTTCAAGTAAGTCTGAACTTTTTTGATCAGCTCATTCTCATGTGGACGATATGGGTCTAACCAGAAGATAACAGGCGTGTCTGATTCGCGCGCACGGCGAACAGCCAGTTTCACCCAATCTTGGATAGGGTCATCTTTAACCTGACACATGCGCCAGATATCGCCTTTTTCAACACGTTTTTCGAGCAATACTTCATCAGTATCTACGTCAACAATACGTGCAATACCAGCATTGCTCGACTCAAAAGTCTTGTCGTGTGAGCCGTACTCTTCTGCTTTTTGTGCCATCAAGCCAACGTTAGGGACAGTACCCATCGTCGTTGGATCAAAGTTACCATGCCATTTGCAGAAATTGATCATTTCTTGATAAATACGGGCAAAGGTAGATTCAGGCATAACGGCTTTACAATCATATAGTTTGCCATCGGCGCCCCACATTTTACCACCATTACGAATCATAGCAGGCATTGATGCATCTACGATAATGTCGCTTGGAGAATGGAAGTTGGTGATACCTTTTGAAGAATCAACCATGGCCAGACGTGGGCGATGCTCTTGACAAGCATGCAAGTCTTGCTCAATCTCTTCGCGCTTTGAGGCTGGCAAAGTTGCAATTTTGTCAAACAAATCAGCCATGCCGTTGTTGACGTTGATACCCAACTCGTCAAACGTAGCGCCATGCTTTGCAAAGGCTTCTTTGTAGTAGATACGAACCGCGTGACCAAATACGATAGGGTGTGAAACCTTCATCATGGTTGCTTTTACGTGCAGTGAGAACAAAATTCCTGCCTCACGGCAATCTTCCATTTCACGCTCATAGAATTCTAGCAGCGATTTTTTGCTCATGACCATTAGATCGATGACTTCTTTGTCTTGTAGCGCAATTTCAGGTTTTAAGACCTTGTTAGTGCCATCATCAAGCAATAAGTCCATACGTACAGTACGGGCCTTATCTAAGGTTATGGATTGCTCACCATCGTAGAAGTCGCCGCCATGCATGTGCGAAACGTGCGTGCTTGACCACTGTTTCCATTCGCCCATAGAGTGCGGATGTTTGCGAGCATAGTTTTTGACGGCTTTAGGAGCGCGGCGGTCTGAGTTACCCTCGCGCAAAACAGGGTTAACCGAACTACCTAAGCTTTTACCATAACGCTTACGTAACTCTTTTTCTTCGTCAGTCTGTGGGTCTTCAGGAAAGTCAGGTAACGCAAAGCCTTTGCTTTGCAGCTCTTTGATCGCAGCTTTAAGCTGTTGCACAGAGGCACTGATGTTTGGCAGTTTAATGATGTTGGTGTTTGGATCTTGTGTCAGACGACCAAGCTCAGCCAAATTGTTTGGTACGCGTTGCTCTTCCGTCAAATATTCTGGGAATTCAGCCAATACTCGCGCTGCAACAGAGATATCAGTTGTCTCAACAGCAATCCCTGCCGTTTTGGTAAACGCTTCAACAATAGGCAAGAATGAAAGGGTTGCTAGAGCAGGGGCCTCATCAGTTTTTGTATAGATAATTTTTGACATTGTAATCGGGTATCCCTTTAGTTGTCGTTAAAAATAATACGTACACATAAATTCGAATATCGTCGGATGATACTATGCAACAACGAACTATGTGGTTAGATCAAGTACATCATATGTGGTCTCAGAAATATTGAAGACCATTTAAATTTTTCTTTTACGCACGTCTATTAGCGTTCATCAAACAGGCCTCTTAAAACAGTACGATGCTTTGACTGCCTATACAAAAGGGCTTGAAGGTGAACTGCTGACTTCATATTATAGTTAATCCACTATAAATCGGCTATGATGTCAATCTTGTATAATGAACTAAGTATACTGTTTTCGCTCATATCCTATGTATCTGAATTATATTAAGCTAATAACAACCTTATTCTACCAGTCATCAGCTTCGATATCATCTTTTCCATGCAACTACTGTCTTTTCTTGAGCTTTTATATTGAGATGGAGAATAGGATAGTAAGCATCATTATAAAACATAGCCACCTCTATTATAGTAGGTGGTTTTTTATTGCATATAGATGAATTTTTGCAAATTGTGACAGCAAACTATCAAAAATTTGCTAGGCTAGGTCACTAATCAATCGGTTATCGATAAATATATAGCGACTATAATAATGACAAACAGTATGAGTTTAGAGTATGCGCTGATTAATGATACCAGTTGGCAGAACCAAGCAGACTGGCAAACACCAGATACGCCTTTTATGTCATTTGCCTTTTGGCAGGCGCTGGCAGACACGGGTGCGATAGGTGAGCAGGCAGGTTGGTTGCCAATATTTATCTTGGTACATCGTGTCGCCGATTATGCTGATAGCGGCGACAGCAACGACAAAGAAGACAGCAACGACAAAGAAGACAGCAATGGCAATGCAATAGACGGTATAGAAGGAAGTGCATTGCATCCTGTTGCGGTATTACCCGTATTTATAAAGGGTCATCATCGCGGTGAGTTTGTGTTTGATCATGCATGGGCAGAAGCCTATGCACGCTATGGCATTGATTATTATCCGCGATTGGTCAGCAGCGTTCCTTATACACCGATTACGGGTCAGCGCTTGTGGTTGGCCACAGGTGAAACCTTAAACGAAGATATTATAAAAACAGCTATCGCAGGTGTTGATGATATTGCTCAACAAGTAGGTGCATCTAGCTGGCATGGACTGTTTGTCACGCCTGAGCTTGCCTCTGTCGCGACCGCAGCGCTGCCGACAGATATCGATATAGAACAGACGTTAGCAGCCCAAGATAATGGTTTAGAGCCAACCGAAATTGAGATGCCCATATTGGAGCGTCAAGGCTGTCAGTTCTTGTGGCAAAATAAAGACTTGCTGCAAGACAGTCAGCCATTCGCAGATTTTGATGCATTTCTAATGACGCTAAAAGCCAAAAAACGTAAAACGATCCGTGCTGAGCGTCGCAAAGTTGCTGAGCAAAATATAAGCTGTCAGCGTAAGTGTGGGGCGGATATTACCGATGCCGATTGGAAAGCGTTTTATCATTGTTATGTGATGACGTATGCAGTGCGTGGTCAACAGCCTTATCTAACGATAGATTTTTTTATGGCATTAGCACAGAGCATGCCTGAGCATTTGATGCTCGCCCAAGCATTAAATGATAATGGCGAAATCATTGCTAGCAGTCTGTTCTTGTACGATAATGCTGATAGCGACAATGGTGATGTTGATGAGAATGCGACCTTATATGGGCGCTATTGGGGGGCGCTAGGTGAGTATGACAGTTTACACTTTGAGCTGTGCTACTATCAGGGTATCGAGTTTGCCATTGAGCAAGGTCTGACGTATTTTGATCCGGGTACGCAAGGGGAGCATAAACTGATTCGTGGTTTTATCCCGACCACGACGCACTCGCTGCACCGTATCTATGATCCACGTTTTGTACCCGCGATTGCAGATTTTTGTCGCAAAGACCGTGAGCATATGGCGCAATATCGTCAGCAGGCATTTGAGGCCTTGCCATTTAATGCGGACAATATGCCAGAGTTTGATACGAACCATTAGTATCAGCCTTTCCTATTTAATACTTCACAATTAGCCGTTAACTATGTCCAGTACTCAAACGTCTTGTTTTAGCAATATGTCACCTCCTAGTGAGCTACTATCGTGGCTCAACGCCAAAGGCTCTCTCACTGCTATGTTGGAAGTAAAAGCAGGGCAGCCCTTGCGTGTAGAGCGCAGTTTTGAGGGCTATCAGCAGCTGTCTCTGATACAAAAGCAGCAATTGGGCCTGCAGGGTGCTGCGCTTAATCGTCCGATGTTGGCTTGGGTGCGTGAGGTACAGCTTTATGGCAATGATGAATTACCATGGGTAGATGCACAAAGTATCTTTCCGCTATCCAGTCTAAAAGGCCGCGCCCGCCGTCTACAACAGCTCAAAGGCACACCCATCGGTTATGTGCTATTCAAGCGCAGCCGAACATTACCTAATCAGCGATTTATTCAGCAAACTGCCACAGGTTGGCAACGGCAAACCCGTTATGATTGGTATGGTCGTACGCTAATGATCAGTGAAACGTTCCTTCCTGCATTTTTATCTAGCGACTGTTAAAAATATTTTATGCTTATATACGTGTAAAACGGCCTGTTGCCAAGAATTCATAGCAGGTAAATCCTTTATTTTATTGGCTATTTATCTGTGTTATATGGTCATTTAATTCCCTCATCTTAAGGTGAGGTTTTTTTGCGTTCGCAGCACAAATTTTCATGTTACACTTAATCTTTAGCGATGATATCGGTGCATACGTGTATCGAATTTATTGCCGAATTGGACAACTTCATGGCGGGCCACTCGCCTGCATTTATTCTTATTTTAATCTCTGCTAATAGACCCCATTCACAATAATGGTCATGCCATAAAACAGATTGCCGAAAAACGATAGATTGCTGAAAAAAAGTGCAGAGGTATCACGCGTACTTCTAGCGACGTTGATGCAGTAGTTGTTTTATTGTGGGCAGGCTATAAGCTTCTTTTAAATGACATTTTTTCAATGACAGTCACTACTTAGGACATTAAATATGTTTAAAAATATCTCTCTTCAAAGTTTTGATCCAGTACTTGCTGAAGCGATGGCCGCAGAAAGCGTTCGTCAAGAAAATCACATTGAGCTTATTGCTTCTGAAAACTACTGCTCACAAGCAGTGATGGAAGCGCAAGGTACTGACCTAACCAACAAATACGCTGAAGGCTATCCTGGTAAGCGTTATTATGGTGGTTGTGAGCATGTGGACGTTGTAGAGCAACTGGCTATTGACCGTGCTAAAGAATTGTTCGGTGCAGAGTATGTGAACGTTCAACCACATTCTGGTAGCCAAGCAAACTCAGCTGTATTTTTAGCATTGCTAGAAGCAAATGACACGGTATTGGGCATGAGCCTAGATGCTGGTGGTCACTTGACTCATGGCGCGCACATCAACTTTTCAGGCCTGAACTACAATGCCGTACAGTACGGATTAGTAGATGGTACTGGTCTTATTGATTATGACCAAGTAGACGCTCTAGCACGTGAGCACAAGCCTAAAATGATTATTGCTGGTTTTTCGGCATATTCGCAAGTAGTTGATTGGCAGCGTTTCCGTGACATCGCGGACGAAGTAGGCGCTTACCTGTTAGTCGATATGGCTCACGTTGCAGGCCTAGTTGCTGGTGGTGTTTATCCAAACCCAGTACCTTTCGCTGATGTGGTTACGACTACCACGCACAAAACCCTACGTGGCCCACGCTCAGGTATGATTTTGGCACGTGATGAAGTACTTGCTAAGAAACTAAACTCTGCGGTATTCCCGGGCAACCAAGGTGGCCCATTGATGCATGTTATCGCTGCTAAAGCGGTTTGCTTCAAAGAAGCGTTAGAAGCCAACTTCTCTACTTATCAGCAGCAAGTGGTTAAAAATGCTAAAGCGATGGCAAAAGTCGTTCAAGATCGCGGCTACGAAGTTATCTCTGGCGGTACTGAAAACCATCTAATGCTGATCAGCCTAGTTAAGCAAGAAATGACGGGTAAAGAAGCGGACAAATGGCTTGGCGAAGCTCACATCACTGTGAACAAAAATGCCGTACCAAACGATCCAAAATCTCCGTTCGTAACGTCTGGTATCCGTATCGGTACACCAGCCATTACTACTCGCGGCTTCAATGAAGCACAAGCAGGCGAGTTGGCAGGTTGGATCTGTGACGTACTAGACAGCCGTGGTGATGAAGCGGTTGCTACTGAAGTACGCGGTAAAGTAGAAGCGATCTGTGCAGAATTGCCAGTTTACGAAAAAAACCAGTAAGCTCAAATCCGTACTGATTTAGCCAGCTCTGATTCAGAGTTGTACAAATAAAAAACCGCTTAGCTTTTGCTAGGCGGTTTTTCTTTTTTAATAAAAGGATAATTCGATGACGCTACGTATTCATGCCCTGTACCATGTTGATTTTGAAGAACTTAGCTATATTAAACAGTGGGCAGATAATCAAGGTCATAGCATTGCTGTCACTCGCTTTTACGAAAACTATTCATTGCCTTCTCAAGACAGTTTTGATTGGTTGATTATTATGGGCGGGCCAATGAGCATTCATGATGAAGCTGACTTTCAATGGCTAGCGGATGAGAAGGCCTTCATTCAGCAAAGTATCAAAGAAGGAAAAACAGTAGTTGGTGTTTGCTTAGGGGCGCAGTTAATAGCCGATAGTTTGGGGGCAAAAGTTGCTCCATCAGGTATAAAAGAGGTTGGTTGGATGCCAATTCAACTAACCAAACAAGGGCTAGAGCATCAGCTACTAAAAGATTTACCAAAGCAAGAGTTTACGGTTTTTCATTGGCATGGCGATGGTTTTGAGTGTCCTCAAGGTGCGACTGCAATTGCAAAATCAAACGCTTGGGACAATCAAGGTTTTATCTATCAAACGCCAAAACATAAAGAGTTAGGTACGTGGGTGCTTGGTTGGCAATGTCATTTTGAAGTGACTAAAAATAGTATGGTGGATATGGTGATGCATGGGCAGGATTATATACAAGACGCCATGACTGACTATCCTCACACAGTTCAAGCGGGGGATGAAATTATCGAGCTAGGGGACACGTATATTGCAGATAACAATGCATGGCTTTCTACAATGCTAGATAATCTAGTGAAGTATGGTTAAGGGTTTGTAGACGATAAAAGTCCGGTATAAATGAAAGGATTAAAATTTCAGAAAAGTAGAGAATGTAACGCAAACCTGTGTTGAGATTGTCATTTCGCCCTTTCAATGATACTTAGGTCTGTTGTTTATACTAAGAATAGCTACCGACATTTATTGATAATATAGTGAGCCTGACTGATTCTGGCTGTCAGCTTTAAAGTGCTAAGTTGATGTTTAATTGAGAAAAATATGCAAATGTTTTTGTTTATATAAAATTATTAGTATATAGTCGACATTGAACATTTAGTAATAATACTGATACAAAGTATAATAAATAATTACACTTTGTATCAGTATCGCTGTAAATGATTATATAAATATTATTTTCACTAAAGGAATTTATATGAAAAAACAATATTTAGTCGCAACGATCCTATTACTTAGTACTACTCTTGCGCAAGCAGAAGAACAATCAGGTTTAGCAGCATTTGGTGCTGGCCTTGATGGCTTTATGGCCAATATATTTGGCTGGTTCGTCGATCTTATTTTCTTTTCAGTACCTCTTGGTGAAGTAAGCTTTCCACTAATTGTAGGTTGGTTATTAGTTGCCGCATTAGTCTTTACCTTTTATTTTGGTTTTATTCAATTTCGTCATATAGGCCTGTCTTTAGATATTGTCAGAGGCAAATATACTGATCCAAACCCTGCTGTCAAAGAAGAAGGCGAGGTTAGCCATTTTCAAGCACTAGCCACTGCTTTGTCAGGTACGGTTGGTCTTGGTAATATTGCTGGTGTCGGTGCAGCACTCGCCATTGGTGGACCTGGTGCTACCTTTTGGATGATCATGGTTGGTCTGTTCGGTATGGCGACCAAGTTTGTAGAGTGTACGTTAGGTGTTAAATACCGTACGATCCTGCCTTCTGGTGCCGTATCAGGTGGACCTATGTATTACTTGAGCCGCGGTATGGCTGAACGTGGTATGGGTGGATTTGGTAAGGTGTTAGCCGTCGGTTTTGCCCTTATGTGTATATTGGCGACCTTTGGTGCTGGTAACATGTTTCAGGGTAACCAAGCCTTTGCAGTTATGAGCTCTACTTTTAGCATTCCAACGGATTACAGTATATTCTTTGGTATTGGCTTAGCGTTTTTGGTCGGTATGGTTATCATTGGTGGTATGCCGCGCATTGCAACCGTTACCGAAAAAGTCGTGCCTTTTATGGCTTTATTGTATATCACAATGAGTGTCATCGTACTGGTTGCAAACTTTAATCATATCGGCGCTGCGTTTGGCGAGATTTTCACGGGTGCCTTCACTGGTGCTGGCGTGGCTGGTGGCTTTATTGGCGCGTTAATTCAAGGTTTAAAACGTGCAACTTTCTCTAACGAAGCAGGTGTTGGTTCAGCCGCTATTGCTCACTCAGCGGTAAAAACGAAAGAGCCTGCTACTGAAGGTTTAGTAGCGCTGCTAGAGCCTTTCATTGATACGGTTGTTATCTGTACTATGACGGCGCTCGTTATTACTATCTCTGGGGTGAACACTGTCGCAAACTTGCAAACCCAAGCGCTTACTGGTGTGGATCTAACCCGTGCTGCCTTTATGGAAACGGCGCCTATCTTCCAGTATTTCCTAGCTGTCGCGGTATTATTGTTTGCTTTTTCAACGATGATCTCATGGTCATATTATGGTCTAAAAGCTTGGACTTACCTCTTTGGCGAAGGTAAAGGCGGCGAGATGATATACAAACTTATCTTCTTAGTCTTCGTTGTTATCGGTACCATCGTACAGTTTAGCTTTGTTATCGACTTCTCAGATGCGGCTCTGTTCGCTATGGCGATCTTTAACATCATCGGTCTATACTTCTTGATGCCAATTGTGAAAAAAGAGGTTAATTCTTTCATAGCTCGTGTGAAAAGTGGTGAAATTAAAAAGTATAAATAATGAGTTTGATTGAACACTTTATTATAACTTGATAATTAAAAAAGCCCGCCAAGATTAGTCTTGGCGGGCTTTTCGATGGCTAGTATTTGTCAAATCTCTATCAGTAGCTAGATAGAGGCGTTGCACTATTAAATACCTGAATATGCGTTGTATTCAATCTCAACTCTAAACGAGAGTTTGCCTATAATCTACCCAATAAAAAATAAGCCTATCGTAAATTAATCGTTGTAAAAAAGCGTACTACTTGCTCACTTCTTTTCGGCCAATGCGCGTTCTGTATCAATGTAAAATTGATTACCGTCTTTTTTTATTAGGATAATGCCTTTATTGAAAGGTTTTATAGCACCTTGGTTCTGCGGAATAATAGCGATATTATTATCGAGATACCCTAACTGCGCGTCTTGTTTCACACTGGTAATGTCTTCTGTAAAAGACCATACACTATCCTCTGAAAATTTTGCTTTGTTGTCTGCTAAAGCTATAAGGTTACCTTGCTCATCTTCTAATTTAAGCGTAATAGCAACATCTGTATCGATATCCAAAAAATTAATATACGTTAAATCTAGAAACTTAAGATCATTAAACTGTACTGGCACAACCTCTTTACCCAGTTTATCTACCAAGCCTACCAAGCCTACTAAACCTACCTTATTGCTTTTGGTAACGAGAGCCATATCACTAACAAAAGGCTCAACCTTATCGTACTTAAAGGGAACAACGGTTTTATTTCCAGTATCAATAAAGCCCCATAAGCCTTCTTTTTGGGCTGAAGCCAAACCTTCTTTAAAGTTATCAATGTTATCGTATTCTAAGGGAATGACGACTTGTCCAGTTTTGTCGATGATTCCCATCATATCTTCTGTATCAACTGCCAATAAGCCTTTATCAAAATGCCAAGCATCATCGTACTGTAGAGGGATTATGATAGCTCCTGTATTATCTATAAAACCTGATTTACCGTTTTTGGTAACTGCAGCAAGGCCTTCATTAAAGTCTAAGGCAGCCTCGTATTGCAAAGGAATAACAGCGTTGCCAGTTCTATCAATAAAGCCATATTTGCCGTCTTTTTTAACCCGTGCTAAACCATCAATAAATACACTGGCCTCATCGTACTGTAGGGGTGAAATAACAGTACCTGATCTATCGATGAATCCATGTTTATCTGCTTGAGAGACATGTATGATACCGTCGGCAGTGTAGGAGATATGGTCAAACTGCACGGGCACAATGACTTTTCCTACATTATTTATAACACCTTCTTTTTCTTCTCTAGTGACGATGACTAATCCTTGATCGAAGCTCTCCATATAATCGTATTCTGTAGGTATGACCTCATATCCTGATCTATTAATAAAGCCAAATCTATCATCCTTCTCAACGCGGGCTAGCCCTTCATTAAAATTTTCAATAGCACTGTATTTTGTAGAAGTGACTCTATTGCCACTTGGGTCGATTAGACTCCATTTGTCTCCTTTGATCACCCGAGCTACACCGTTATCAAAGGCATAAGCATGATCATACTGCTCTGGAATGACAAAATCTCCTTTCTTATCAATAAATCCATAATTATCCTCTGATGATGGATAGTATTCTGTCATTGATACGCTGGCTAAACCCTCATTAAAAGAGGTTGCATAGCCATATTGTAGAGGGATAACTTCATCACCCTGCCTATTGATAAAACCATACTTGCCGTCTTTTTCGACGAGGGCTAATTCTTCAGAAAAAGAGTTTGCATAGTCATACTGGATAGGGATAACAATCTCTCCAGCTCTATTAATAAACCCCCATTTATCACCTTTTTGAACGCTTGCCACGCCTTCAGAAAAAGAGCTAGCTTGACTATATTGTAGTGAGATGACTTCCTCTCCAGTTTTATTGATAAACCCGCTACTACTGTTTTTCTCAACCATGGCTAAACCTTCAGAAAAAGATTTAACATTTTCATATTGTAGTGGAGCAATAAGTTCACCATTTTTATTGATAAACCCCCACTTATATATCGTGGCAACATTTGCTAATGGGCGAGACGTCGCAACAGCTGCGAGTCCTTCTTGAAAAGATCTAGCCTTATCATATTTTAGTGGCACAACGATTTGACCTGAGGTATCAATATAACCATGTTTGTGATAAAAATATGGACGTTCAAAGGTAGAGCGTATAACGACAGCAAGTCCTTCGCTTAAGCAATCAACACTATCGTAGCCTGCTACAGGAGGTTTCTGACATATCTCTATAGATGAGTCATCTGCCCACGTTGGCACTGCGCAGAACACTGTCGCTAGAGCGAGGACGATAGGTAATTTAGATAGAATAAGGTTTGAATTCATAAGAATTTGCAATAGTCGTCATTAGTTTGATAATAAATGGACGACTAAATTAAGTCTAGAGAAATATATAGGCATATCTAATTCATTTGCATGTTTGGCTTTACTACAACTTATCACCATTTTTAAATGAAGAGATGCCATCTAGAGTAATTTTTGTAGGGGAATTTTGGTATTGAGGAAAGGTTGAAAATTTGGGCTTGGTATTGGCTCCAATAAGTAACGTCAAAATACAGAAAGTAAAAGCCCCGATTATAAAAATATAATCGGGGCTTATTCACATCAATTCAGTCTAACCTTTTACCAAGTAACCTACATAAACGGCAATTTCGTAAATATCTGCAATACCGTCGCATTAACGATATCAACAAAGAAAGCACCAACCATCGGTACAATCAAAAATGCTTTAGGCGAGGGTAGATAGCGATCCGTAACTGCCTGCATATTAGCAATCGCCGTTGGCGTTGCACCCATACCAAAACCGCAATGACCTGCCGATAGCACAGCCGCGTCGTAGTTTTTGCCCATCACTTTAAAGGTGACGAAGTAAACGTATAGAATCATCACAAACGTTTGTACCAGTAAGATGACTAATACAGGGCCTGCCAAATCTGTTAATTCCCATAGTTTTAATGACAACAGCGCCATAGCTAGAAATAAGCTTAATGATGCATTACCAATCACATCAATGGCACGATCAAACATATCAAAGTTAAAAATCATGGTTAATGAATTACGCAGAATCACACCGCCTGCCAGTGCCCATACAAAGGTAGGTAGCTCAAACGAGGTGCCTTCAGCAACTATCGTCATCAAATCAGCAAATGCCAATGCACCAGCAAATAGCGCCAAGGTTTCAATGGTTGATGATGCGGTAATCAGACGAATGTTATCAGGCTTTTCAAACATTTCCTGAGTACCATCATCATCGTTTTCGCTGTGTTTGGTGCTGTATAAGGACTGTGCACCTGCCACTTTTTCAACGTCACTTGGGTTTGCATTGGCTGGTGTCGGTTTTAAGCCAAGTTTATTAATCAATCGACGCGCAACAGGACCACCAACGATACCACCTGCTACCAAGCCATACGTGGCAACAGCAATGCCGAGGGTCGTTGCACCAACCACACCATACTCTTGTTCTAATACAGCGCCCCATGCGCCTGCCGTACCGTGACCGCCTGTAAGTGCGATAGAGCCTGTGACGAGTCCGAGCAATGGATCCAGCCCTAAAGCGCTTGCCATTGTCACGCCAACCACGTCTTGCAATATAATAAATACCGACACCACAATGGTAAAAATCAGTAACGGTGTACCACCTGCTTTCAATCGACCAAAATCAGCACTCAGACCGATAGAGGCAAAGAACATCAGCATGGTGGCTGTTTGTAACCCTTGATGAAAATTAAAACTGTAGCCCCAAATAAAGTTAAGAGCATACACAATGACCGCAGCAATCAAACCACCTGCTACTGGTTCTGGAATATTAAAATCTTCTAAAAACTTGACTTTTTTGACCAAAAATCGTCCAAGCAATAGTACCAAGGTGGCAAAGATTAGGGTGTAATAGCCATTTAAAGTAATTTCCATAGGTTAATCCTTTCTATAAAACTAAATTAACCTGAATTTGGGATAAATATGGCTTTATCTCGAATTCAGGCTTGTTTGATGATTTATCGGCTAGGCGTCATCCGTAGACGGCATGATCACCCACAATTGCGGCTTGCCAAAATCTGTGTAGGCATCTTCTATGATGCTTTTGAAGACATTAAAATCTTCCGTGTCTATTTTTTTCACCGATGTTAGATCTAACATTAGGTGTGTCACGTCGCTATCTGTTAAGCAATCCCACGCACTATCCCAATTGTGTGAAAAATAACTGGGAAAATCACAGGCATTGGCTAGATTTGTTAATAACGTGTTTTTATTTAGTACTTCGTCCGCTGCTATGGTAACAGCCTGTGTCGGGATGCCAGCACTTAGTGCTGTAGCGTTTTGGTTACTATTCTTGTCTATATAATGTATGGCTTGGCTCATATTATTTTACGTCCAGTCTGCGAAAGCTATCATAGTGGTCAACGGTTAAGTAATAGACAGTTGGCGGATTGCCACCCGTGACGATACGTCTTGCACCGCGATGTGATATGCCAGGGGTTGGCACGGTATATTCACGATAGTAGCCTTTTGATTGTGTTGGTAGCTGTCCCTCACGATTATAGAACGTCGTGCCATCTTTATTAGGGTAGGGAAATGGTCCTCCTTGCTTGATCAGCATGATGGTCTGATCTATTTGCGCATCACCCGTTACTGCAGAGTTAGATGCTGGATTTGAGTTGTCAGAGTACGTTTGAGGTATCGTTGTAGGTTCTGTGCTACTAGCAAAGAAGGTGGACTGTAAGTCATCAAAGAAGTAAAACGCGACCGCAATAATGGCGATGAGACTAAATAGCGTAGACAGCGGGCTTTTTTTATTTTGATGCTGGTTTCTAGTATTGCGACCAGTATTTTTTCGGCTAGCATTGTTATTATTGGAGTTGTTCTGCCTAGAATCGTTCTGATTAGCATTGTATGACGTGCTTTTAGCGGTATCTGTATTTCCACTTTCTTGAATACTGAGCGAAGCAGGGGTTACTTCGGTTGCTCTCAACTGATTTTTGTCATTACGTGCACTATTGAAGTAGACTCTTTGTCCGACCGTTATCGGCTGTGGTATTCGCGCTTTGCTAATATGAAAAAATACGTCTTCACTTTGATCATCGACATCAATAAAGCCATAGCCTTTATCTGAATTCCAGTGTTTGATTTCACCACTTTGCATGAGCCTACTTTCCTATCGCATGTTTGTGTTATGGTGCAAAATTACGATTGCGCCGTCTCTACAACCTATTCGTCCCTAATAAAAAAACGCCAGCAATGGAGCTGACGTTTTTTGTGGATTATACTTTAAGTGAGTAGATAAGTGCTAGGTTGAGACGCTATCCGTTAAGCGCGTGTCTCACCGTGGCCATACACGATCCATTTTTGTGAGGTCAGACCTTCTAGGCCTACAGGACCACGAGCATGAATCTTGTCTGTTGAGATACCAATCTCGGCACCCAATCCATATTCAAAACCATCAGCGAAACGGCTAGAGGCATTAATCATGACGCTTGCCGAGTCGACTTCACGGATGAAGCGTTGCGACTTGGTATAGTTATCCGTAATGATGACATCGGTATGATGACTGCCATGCGTATTGATATGCTCAATCGCTTCATCAATTCCAGACACGACTTTTACCGCTAGGATAGGAGCAAGGTATTCGGTATCCCAATCTTCAGCAGTGGCAGCTGATAGATGACCTTTAAGCGCAGCATTGTTATTTAGGATGGCTTGTGAGTTGTCATCAAGGCGCAGTTGCATGGCATCGTCAGCAGCGATGATAGCTTCAGCAATTTTTGGTAATAGCTCATCGGCGACTGACTCATCGACCAATAGTGTCTCCATGGTATTACATGTACCGTAGCGATGCGTTTTTGCATTGACGCTGACTTTGATAGCGATGTCGGCATCTGCATCACTGTCAATAAAGGTGTGGCAGTTACCATCTAAATGCTTAATCACAGGCACACGGGCATCACGACTGATACGCTCAATCAAGCCTTTGCCGCCACGTGGTACGATAACGTCGACATATTCAGTCATGGTGATGAGCTCACCGACAGCGGCACGATCAGTAGTTTGTAACACCTGCACGCTATGACCAGATAGATTGACCTTTTCCAGACCTTCCAAGATACATTTGGCAATCGCTTGGTTGGATTCAAAAGCTTCAGAGCCACCACGTAGAATAATGGCATTTCCTGATTTTAACGCCAGTGAAGCCGCTTCTAACGTTACATTGGGACGCGACTCATAGATCATACCGACCACGCCGAGAGGCACACGCATTTTACCCAAATGAATCCCTGATGGCTGATAGGTCATATCAGTGACTTCACCGATAGGGTCTGGCAATGATGCCACGTCTTTTAGACCTTGTAGCATGCCATCAAAGCGCGCATCATTTAGCTCCAGACGATCAAGTAATGCGGCATCTAAATCGTTGTTTCGACCATTGTCCATATCGATTTTATTGGCTGCTAGGATATCTGGCTTAGCGGCTTTTAATACATCATGAATGGCCATGAGGGCAGCGTTCTTATCACCAGTATTGGCAGCAGCGAGGGCGCGTGAGGCTGCGCGTGCTTGCTTGCCAACAGATTGCATATATGCGGTAATGTCTGTGGTATTCGATTGACTCATAAATTATTTTCCTTATAACTATAAATGTTTTAAACAGATAAAAGCGCCCAAAAAGGTGAAAGTTTGGCAAAAAATGACATTTGAATGCTTATCCAGCATTATGCTATTTAACATAGAGCAGATGAGGGCGATAGTAAAGTTGATTTTGTGAACAGCGCCCGTTTTATAAAGCGTTTATGAGCACTGTTTTGATTTTCTTCTTGTTTTATTCACATGCGTTTCTAATATGGCTACTGTTAAAGGTTGGTTAAAAATCAAATACATCGTTACATGGTTTTAACAGAACTGCGTTGTAAGTACTAAGGTAGCGATGATCGATCGTCAGTATAGTAAGTGCTAAGACTAGAGTTTCTACGAATATCAATACAACGCTATCAATCAGATAATTTTTATTGATAGCTAAGCATTAACTATAACGAGCGGAGCATTATTATGGCTACTACAAATGATAATATCGAAAAAAATGGAATGGCTAAAAGCTGGCTGACGATAGGGTTAGTGGCAGCTGCATTGACGTTGAGTGCTTGTGGTAAAAAAGATGAGGCACCTATGGAAACTGAGCCGGCGGCTGATGCACAGACGGCAGTAGAGGAAGATGCGGCTATCGCAGGTAATGGTGATGATATTGCAGTTGCTAGCGCCGATAATGGCATGGCAGTGGGAGATAATGACGATGTAGCGGTAGCAACTGCCGATGATACAGAGATGTTAGACGGTACTGAAAGTGAAGAGCATGTTTCGACGTACTGATTTTTAACGTGCTAAGTTTTGATATGCCAGATTTTGACATGCTAAGTCTCGACGTACTGAGTTTGGACATATTGATTTTTGACATGTTAAGCAGCTATCACTTATACACATTAGATATTGAAAGTGGGTAAACAGATAAAACAACGCCTAGTACGTGAAAGTGATAAAATAAGGCTCAGCACTGCAAATGCAGTCTGAGCTTTTTTATGTCAGCTATTCAGTGGTTTATAAATGCTGAGTGGCAGATTGCTTAAACGCAGGATTTGCCTTTTTACTGTGTAATAAGAGACAATGTGTCACTTTTTCTCTTTGTATGACGAGTTATAAGCGTATCACGACCTTATTAGGGTTGATACTTATACTCCATACCACGATTTTTTACGTATTTTCATTCATATTTATTGGAAGTCTGCTGAACCATGCTTGATATTGAAAAAAATCCGACTCGGCCTATCGCCTTAGATTTACAAGACATCCATAAAAGCTATGGCTCATTGGCAGTGTTAAAAGGGGTATCCCTTACCGCATATGATGGTGATGTTATCTCAATTTTGGGCTCATCTGGCTCAGGTAAATCCACCTTATTGCGCTGCATTAACTTGCTCGAAAAGCCCAATCAAGGTCGTATCATTATTGGTAACGATGAACTCATGTTAAAGCCTGCCAAATCAGGTGAGTTGCAAGCAGCAGAAATCAAGCAATTAGAACGCTTGCGCGCGCGTGTTGGCTTCGTTTTTCAGAATTTTAACTTGTGGCCACACAAAACGATTTTGCAAAACATCATCGAAGGGCCAACGCAGGTCTTAAAAATCAAAAAAGACCAAGCCATTAGCGATGCTGAAAAACTGCTAGATAAAGTAGGTCTACTTGATAAGAAAGATGCTTATCCAGCGAACTTGTCTGGTGGTCAGCGTCAGCGTGTGGCTATCGCACGCGCATTGGCTATGCAGCCGCAAGTGCTCCTGTTCGATGAGCCAACCTCTGCTCTAGACCCTGAATTGGTCAATGAAGTACTCGCTGTGATGCGTGAGTTGGCAGAAGAAGGCCGCACGATGCTTATCGTCACGCATGAGATGCGCTTTGCCCGTGAAGTATCAAGCAAAGTAGTATTCTTACATCAAGGTGTGATTGAAGAGATTGGCACCCCTGAGCAAGTCTTTGACAATCCTACCTCTGAGCGTGTTAAAGACTTTATGGCGTCACATCGTCAAAACTAAGTACTTATCAAAGCTAAATGTTTATCAAAGCTAAATATTTATCAGAGCTAAGTATTTAATAGTCATTGTCTCAAACAGCTCTCGCAAGCTCTGATTCTCTACTCAAAATAATAGGATGGTAAGGCTCTTACCATCCTATTGTCGTTTTAAATATAAAATTACGGATTAGTAAGTATCGTTGACTGTTTATTACTCGTTAATGACAGTCGGTATGCAAAACGTTTGTTTTTGATATTTTACTCAGGTATTATCAAAAGGCTTACGGGTGGTCATCTATGACGGCTACTTGTTTATTTTGCTGTCTATATTGCTTGTCTGACAGGGACGTCAGAGAACAAAATATCAGAACCCTACATTAAAAACCCATCAGAATTTAAGGAATGTATGATGTCGAATTCTCGCCTATTGTGGTCGTCGATGACCGTTACTGCAGCATTGATGTTGAGCGCTTGTGGTCAATCTTCTAATGAAGCCGCCGATAGCAATGCTGATGCCCCTGCAGCAGAAACGGCTGGCAAAACCATTCGTATCGCTACCGAAGGTGCTTATCCTCCTTTTAACTATACCAATGCTGACGGCACTTTGGCAGGCTACGATATTGACGTCGCCAATGCCTTATGTGATCAGATGCAAGTTAAATGTGAAATCGTAGCTCAAGATTGGGACGGTATTATTCCAGGTCTATTGGCGCAGAAATATGATGCCGTTATCGCAGGTATGTCGATTACGCCTGAACGTCAAGAGAAAGTAGACTTCAGCGAGCCTTACTTTGCCAACACAATGGTATGGTTGACGGATAGCACTGGTGGTTTTGACCCTATGTCGATCAAAGACTTGACCCTTGGTGGTCAACGTTCGACCACGCCTGGCGCTTATCTACAAGATAACTATGAAGGCAAAGACGGTAATACCGTGCAGTTGTATGACAACTATGACAATGCTTACTTGGATCTAAAATCTGGTCGTAGTGATGCTGTATTGGCTGAAAAAGTTTCTGCCAAATCATGGTTAGCGGATAATACTGAAGGCTTCGGTATCGTTGGCGATGAAATTGATAACAATGACAATATTGCTATTGCTGTCCGTAAAGGTGATGCACTCAAAGCTGATTTTGATAAAGCCTTAAGTGAAATCCGTAGCAACGGTGAGCTGGCTCGTCTTGAGCAAGCAAACTTTGGTCAATAAGCTGTAATAAATGAGCTTTCATACATCAGTCATGAGTGACTACCGGCTAGTAACTATATTAAGGAACAACGAGAATGACAAATTCAATGACATCATCAATGGGTAAAAAAGTATTATGGCTTGCCCCATTAAGCGCTGCAATGCTTCTGCTGGCAGGTTGTAATAATAGTTCAGCACCAGCAGAAAGCGCTGAAGCTGATACAGCTAGCGATGCACCTTTGAACATTAAAATTGCGACAGAGTCGAGCTATAAGCCATTTAGCTATACCGATGCTGATGGCAAACTGATTGGCTATGAGATTGAGCTGGTCGATGCGTTATGTGCACAAATGAAAGCTGAGTGTGAAGTTATTTCTCAAGATTGGGATGGTCTAATCCCTGGCCTAAATGCACAGAAATTTGATGCAATCATCGCTGGTATGTCGATCACCTCTGAGCGTAAAGAAGTCGTGGATTTCAGTGAGCCGTACTTTCATACCGGTATTATCTTGATTGGTAAAAAAGGCGACGATATTAGCGTTGCTGATCTAAACAATCAGCCTATTGCTGCGCAGCGTTCTACAGTCTCTTCACAGTACTTACAAGATGAGCATACCGAAGCTGACATCAAGCTGTATGACACTCAAGACAATGCGTATTTAGATCTGACTTCAGGTCGTGTGCGCGCGATGATGTCTGACAAAGTCACTGGTAACGATTGGCTAAAAACTGACGCTGGCAAAGACTATGAAGTAAAAGGTCAAGAAATCAGCACTGAAGAAGATGCCATGGGTATTGCATTCCGTAAAGGTGATCCGTTAGTGGCTAAATTCAATACTGCTTTGGCTGAGCTAAAAGACAACGGTACCTATGATCAGATCACAGGTAGCTATTTTGGTACTAGCTCAACGGCTGCCGCACAAAAAGCAGTCGCAACAACTGATAGTGTTGAAGAAGCGCCAGCTGATGCGATGGCTGCTGAAGAAAAATAATTACTGAAGAAAAACAGCCGCAAGCGACTACTGATGTATCTCGCCGTTTATCACTATCTTTAGCTGATATAAGGGTGAGGTCACAGTACCGTGAGCAATAGTGCCGTGAACAATAGTATCGTGAACAATAGTATCGTGAACAATAGTATCGTGAACAAATACAGTACCGTGAACCGATAGCGATGAGCAATATTTCTATTAACAAACTCCAAGGATGATCATGAAAAACCATTTTGACCAACACAATGCAGTCACGAACGCATCAGTTATCAATGGTATAAAGGCACGACGATTTTCAGTGCCTTTAGTGACGATGGCTGCGCTTTTAACTTTAGCAGGCTGTAGTAATGGTCAAGATGATGCGAGTGATGATGCCACTCAAGTGACTGCTGAGGCAGAAACGACGGGTGAAGTGCTACGTATTGGTACTGAGGGTGCTTATGCGCCTTTTAACTATACCAATGCGGATGGCACTCTTGGTGGTTTTGATGTAGATATTGCCAATGCTCTCTGTGCCGATATGAAGATGACTTGTGAAATTACGGCGCAAGATTGGGACGGTATTATTCCTGGTCTAAAGGCGGGTAAATATGATGCGATTGTGGCGGCTATGTCAGTCACCCCTGAGCGTGAGCAACAAGTCAGCTTTACTGAGCCATACTTTAGCAATACGTTGGTTTTTTTAGCCAAAAAAGACAGTAGTTTTGATCCCAGCAATAGCAGTGATATCAATGCAAATTCTATCGCTGCTCAGCGCTCGACCATCTCTTCGCAGTGGTTTGAGAAGGCATATCCAGACGCTGATATGAAGCTGTATGATACGCTCAGTAATGCGTTTTTGGATTTGGGCTCAAACCGTGTTGATGCAATGGTATCTGATAAATTGCCAGCGTTAGAGTGGCTTGGTTCAACATCAGGCAGTCAGTATGGGCTCAAAGGTGAAGAGATTGATATCAATGATAACTTTGCGATCGCGGTTCGTCCAGGTGACGAGCTACAAGCAAAGATCAATCAGGCATTGGCCAATATTAAAGCAAATGGCACGTATGATGATATCAATAACAAATATTTTGCGGTACCAGAGACCAGCGCCACAATAGCAACTGAGACTGAGACTGAGACTGAGACTGAGACTGAGACTGAGACTGAGACTGAGACTGAGACTGAGACTGAGACTGAGACTGAGACTGATACGGTAGCAGAACCTGCCGAGTAAGCTCAGTAACTTGTTCAGTGATTTGCTCAGTGACTTGTTCAATAACTCGCTAAATACTTTATTGAGCGAGTAGCTATAATCTGACGTAATAACCGTTTGGATGGTCATGTCTCATAAACTAGCGTTTGATTTAATCAGTAAGAAGGGTATTGCCTTAATGGTAGTGCCCTTCTTTTTTTCTAAAAAATAGTTGGATATTCGCTATATTGACTGCTTGGTTTATAAAAGCAGTCCTGATTTGACTCGTTTTTAAGAAGATAAGTGCCTATTTAGGCACTGCTTTTACATGTGAGTATTAACATAGCTTGCAGTGAATATGATAAAATCAGCCCTCATTTCTACCGCGTCAATTTTCGCAGTAATTTTCGTATCATTTTGACGTTAATATATGACGCAAAATACCCATACCTAATTTGGTATAAAATACGATTATTAGTAGCGCTCAGCTATTGATGCTGATTCTTTTAACTCATATTTTGCAAATTGCTAATATAAAGAGACAGAGTGGATAATTGTGTTTGATTTACAAGGATTTGGCGCGCTACTACTGAGCGGCGCTACCGTCACCATCAAGCTTGCTGTTACCAGTTTAATTATTGGTATGGCTTTGGGCTTGCTTGGTGCGACCGCTAAGCTGTCTAATGTCTGGCTGCTACGTAAGCTTGCGACTGTATATACGGCGACGATGCGTGGTATCCCTGAGTTGCTATTGGTGCTGTTCATCTATTATGGCGGCTCGATACTACTGATGACGATTCTCAAAAAATTCGGCTATAACGAATATGTTGAGATTAGTGCTTTTTGGGGTGGCGTCATGGCGCTATCGATTGCTTTTGGCGCTTATGCGACTGAAATCTTTCGCATGTCGATTCAAGAGATTCCCATTGGTCAACGTGAAGCCGCGCAAGCGATTGGTATGCGTCCTTTTCAGACGTTTTATCGCATCACTTTGCCACAAGTTTGGCAAATTGCGTTGCCAGGATTGGGCAATTTGTTTTTGGTCTTGCTCAAAGATACCGCATTGGTATCGGTCATAGGCCTCAAAGACATTATGTATCAATCATCACGTGCCGCTCAATCAACGCAGCAGCCTTTTACTTTTTATATGGCAGCAGCAATTATTTATTTGGGTCTGACCATGTTGATTACTGGCTTTATGATGTGGCTTGAATGGCGCGCCAATCCAGCAGCACGCTATGCTAAAAAGCTGAGCCGTCAGTCCACTCATCGTCAATCGACCATAGGATAGGGGAGAGATACTATGGATTGGAATTGGCAGGTCATTTTTGATAATATTCCTGAGTTATTAGAGGGCGCTGTGTTGACCGCACAGCTGGTCGTTGTCTCCGGTATTATCGGCCTATTTTTTGGTTTGGTTTTAGCGCAGCTACGCTTGTCAAAGAGCTGGCTGGTGCAAATACTACCATTCTCTTATATTTTCTTTTTCCGTGGCACGCCGCTACTGGTACAGATATTTTTGATTTATTATGGTCTAGGTCAGTTCGAGGCGGTACGTGAATCATTCTTATGGGAACCCGTACTTAGCCAAGCGTATTGGTGTGCCATTATTGCTTTCACGTTAAATACCAGTGCTTATTTAGCAGAAATCATTCGCGGTGCGATTCAGACTATTCCTGTTGGTGAGTTGGAAGCGGCTGATGCTATTGGCATGTCAAAGTGGCAGAAGCTGACACGTATTACGTTGCCTCGTGCCTTTGGTATCGTGATTCCAGCCTACAGTAACGAAGTCATCTTTATGCTAAAAGGTAGTGCATTGGCATCTACCATTGCGTTGATGGATATCACAGGGGTTGCTCGTACGATTAGTGCGCGTACTTATACCTTGATGGAGTTGTTCTTCGCTGCTGGTATCGTGTATCTGCTATTGTCATGGGTGATTTTGTTTAGCTTTAGATTGTTTGAAAAGAGAATGAATCGCCACACAAGTTATGTACCACCAGACGTGATTACTAGTACGATTCCTTAAGAAGTTGTGGCAAAAATTATTTATCATAAGCATAATGCTAGGACACGATACGACACGCCCTAGACTAAATAGTGCGGTATGTACATTTACGAAAATAACAATAATTTGCTGTGAGCGCCTATTATGAGCCAGTCACCACATATGTCTTTAGCCGATGCAATTTCTGCTAGTGTCCATGATGATACTAGTGTCGCCAACGTTAACAACAGATTGCGTGCCTCCATCGGCAAGGTAGTCTGTGTTGGTCGTAATTATGCCGAACATGCCCGCGAGCTGGGAAATGAGATACCGAAATCGCCCATCTTATTTATGAAGCCTGCATCGTCAGTGGTCAGTACACGCAATGCCATTGCTCGTCCTGATTCAGCAGTATATGGCGATACGCATTACGAAGCGGAGCTTTGTATTCAGCTGTCAGCCGATCTATCTGCGGCAACTGCTGAGCAAGCCAAGCAAGCGATTGGTGGTGTAACGTTGGGATTGGACTTAACGTTACGTGACTTGCAAAGTAAGCTAAAAGAAAAAGGTCATCCATGGGAGCGTGCCAAGTGCTTTGATGGCTCTTGTGTCTTGGCTGATTGGGTTGATCCACAAGCCTTTGGGGATTTTAGCCAAGTAAACTATCAGCTCATCATCAATGATGAGCTCAAGCAAGATGGTGATAGCGCCTTAATGCTGTTTTCAGTTTACGAGTTACTTGCAGAAATTAGCCACGCGTTTAGCTTACAAGCAGGCGATGTGATTATGACTGGCACCCCAAGTGGTGTTGGTATATTGCAAGCCGGTGATCAAGTAAAACTTAAGTTAGGTGCACATGAGTGGGTATCACAAGTAGAGTAAACTTGCTCAGCCCACGGTTAGTATTAAATAAATATCAAAAAATCCCAAGTTATCGCTTGGGATTTTTTTTGTGTTATAGGGTTACCAAAACTTCTTGTCATCAAACCGTCATCTAACGTTCAACATACTGTCATGAATGCTGAGTAGGATAGCGGCTACTTCATATTTTTTTGGTGCTGTTGATAGCAGTGCCATGATATTTTTTATGCCAATCTAGCCGAATAGCAAGGTGACTGATAATGACCCTATTAAGCAATAAGCCAGTAAATAACGATCAGCAAGCAAACAACAATCAAATAAATAATAAGCAAAATCTCGCTCATGAAGTCATTGAAGATTCTAATCCTACTAATAATATGGATTTTCAAACCATTATCAGCCGTCGATTGAACCGCCGTAGTCTATTAAAAGGTGGCACGGGATTAACCGCTGCTGCCTTTTTTGGTGCATTACCATTGGTTGGTCATACCAAAGGCGCCAATAGCACCATGACAGTTCGTAGTGGCGATGATGCTACTGTTCCAGCACATGGTAATCGAAGCCGCCCAGAAACATTAAAGTTCACTGCCGTGGCACATTCGACCGCAGCAGAAATGAGCGTGGCTGATGGTTACAAGGCAGAAATGATATTGCCACTGGGCACACCGCTGATGTCGGGTATCGAGGACTGGAAAGACAACCGTGAGCAATCTGCTGAATCATTTGATTGGCGCATGGGTGACAATCATGATGGCATGTGGTTTTTTGGCAAAACAGGTAATAATTACGATGTCAAAGCCTCTGAAAGCGGCTTGCTAGTCATGAATCATGAATACGTGAACAGCGCCGAATTAAGTCCATTTGGCTATGATGTGAAAAAAGACAGCAGTGCTGAGCCCATCTTTCAAGAAGTTCGCCGAGCCACTGATGTGCGCCGTGAGGTGAATTGTCATGGGGTGGCGGTAGTTGAGATGAAGCGCCGTGCTAGTGGCAAAGGTTACGAGATGGTTCGAGACTCTAAATATAACCGCCGCATCACCAGTAGCACCACGTCACAGCTCACTGGCCCTGTTGCAGGATCTGATTTGGTCAAGACTAAATTTGACCCTACTGGCTTAAAAACACGTGGCATCAATAACAACTGCGGGGCAGGGTTGTCGCCTTGGGGTACTTATTTGACCACCGAAGAGAATTTCTTAGGCGTGTTCGCTCGCGGTAAAGACGCTAGCCAATTAAGTGCTGCCCAAAATTATGGCCGCGAGCGTTATGGTGCAAAAGAAGACCATGCTACTTGGGGTTACTTGTGGCATACACCGAAAGCAGCAGACGCTACCATGGCAGATGAATTTGCACGCTGGAATATGACCGTCGCAGGTAAAACAGCCATTGATGATTATCGTAATGCTTTTAATACTTTTGGCTATATCACCGAAATTGACCCGTTTGATAAAAATGCCATGCCTCAAAAGCGTACAGCTTTGGGTCGTTTTGCTCATGAAAACTGTGCGTTTGCACCTGTTAAGCAAGGTCGCCCTGTGGTGTTTTATATGGGTGATGACTCACGCGGTGAGTATATTTATAAGTTCGTGTCAAAAGCTAAGTGGTCAAAAAGCGATATCGGTGGCGGCCTAAAAGCGGGTGACAAATATATGAACGAAGGCACGCTGTACACGGCAATCTTTAATGAAGATGGCAGTGGTACATGGCAGCCGTTGGTTTATGGTCAAAATGGATTGGACAATACCAACAGTGTACTGCCGTTTAATGGTCAAGATGACGTATTAGTCTTTGCGCGTGCAGCTGCCGATGTGTTGGGTGCTACGAAGATGGATCGCCCTGAATGGGTATCTGTCAGCCCCGTTACTGGCGAAGTGTATGTAACCTTGACCAATAATAAAAACCGCGGCGTCGATGACGATCAGCCTGTTTCAGCCAGTAATCCTCGCAGTTACGATGTGAATGGCAAAGCCGCTGGTAACGATAATGGTCATATTATCCGCTGGGCCGAAACAAATGGTGATCATGCAGCCACCAGTTTTGAGTGGGACATTTACCTATTTGCGTCACCTAGTGACAAATCTTCAGAAAACCTATCAGGATTGAATGCCAATAATGATTTGTCTTCTCCAGACGGTTTGTTTTTTGACCCGCGCGGCGTATTGTGGATTCAAACAGATGATGGTGCATATACAGACACGACCAACTGTATGCTATTGGCAGCATTGCCCGGTAAAGTGAATGATGGGTCAGTTAAAACAGCCTCGACAGGGCAAGAGACTCGTATAGGCTTGGCAGCGACTGATGACAATCTTAAGCGTTTCTTTGTCGGTCCTGAAGGCTGTGAAGTGACAGGTATTACCATGACACCAGATTTTAAAACCTTGTTTATCAACATTCAGCATCCTGGTAATGCTTGGGGTGCAGTCAAAGGCGGTATTACGCCAAGATCTGCCACGGTAATGATTACTAAAAATGATGGTGATGTGATATTGGCAGAATCGTTCTCGTAAATCGTTCACGCCATATCGAGCTGGTGACAGACATAAATAACTAAGCGTTTTACCAGAAAAATCTCAAGCCATGGCTTGAGGTTTTTTTGTTTGGGTACAGCATAATCAAAGAACTCTAAAATGGGTACAAGGCAGCCAACTTCAGATTGTACAAGTAGTACCTCTAGAGAAGGTAACACTGTAGCGGTTTAGCAGTTCGCTGGCTATATTAAAAAAACAAGCAACATCAACTGCCTATCAATCCTTTCCAACAATATTTCCTAACAATTAATACACTTCAAAATCCAATGATTTCTTCTATTTATGCTATTTAAAGACTAGTATAGAAAACTATCCTTTTCGCTAAATGTGCCAACACAATGAACGCTATGAGCAACATGATGAACCCTCCAAATTTGCGTTATAAAGACCGTGTAAGCGATAGCATTGGTTGTGACGACAGCGATACTATCCGACACGAACTTGAAGCACATTTTGTACCAGACAACAGCGAGCCACTGCACAGTGATTTGTATGAGCAGATAGACCAACTCGAAGCCATTGACGTGGATGAGTTGGTCAAGCTGTTGGCCGATGGCAGTCAAGAAACGATAACGAAACCCGTGTCTTTGACGGATTTTTTTGAAGGCTTAGCGCAGCTTGCGACAGTTGGTGTGGTAGAGGTGACTGATATTGTAGAAGCCATTCACCGCGAAGTGATTTTGCGTCCTCTAGGTCGTTTTAACGAAAATCATTTAAACAAGTGGCAGCGCGGTATCACTGGCCGCATTTATGGCACGATACGTCATGTCATGCTGATGGTGGGTAATAATCTGGCATCGGTGCTCAGAGTATATAAAAACATCATTATGCAAAAGACGTCTCAGCCATTGCCTGAGTCCTTAAAAAAACTGGTCAATGTATTAAATGGCGTCATGGGCGATCATTTGGTCAATAGCCAAAACCCGCTCGCCATTCCGATGGTGCTATACGATAAAGACGGCAACCCACAATGTGAAGTACTGTCAGAACATAGAAAACTGCCAGAACGTGAAAAACTGTCAGGGCGCGTGGTCATCCTATGTCATGGTCTATGCATGAGCCATTTGAGTTGGCAGTCACAAGAGGGTAATGGTCTTGGTAGTGCGATTAGTCTTAGCCAGCCTGATACCACGGTGCTATATCTTGATTATAATACGGGTCGGCGTATCTCACGCAGCGGTCGTAAGTTTTGCCGAATATTGCAAGAGTTGGTCGATGACAACCCTAATATCAGTCAGCTAGATTTGGTCGGTCATAGTATGGGTGGCTTGGTCTCTCGCAGTGCGCTGTTTTATGGTGAGCAAGATCACTTGGATTGGGTGAAGCGAGTCGGTAATCTCATCACGCTAGGCTCGCCACACCATGGTGCCGTGCTCGAACGTATTGGCAATTACGTGCAAGAAATTATCGCCAAGCTGCCGTTTGCAGGCTCGCTTGCAAAGCTGGGTGACATGCGCAGCGCCGGCATTATTGATCTGCGTCATGGCAGTATTCGTGATGTTGATTGGAAATCTTTAGAGGGACGTAGTGTGCTGCCACAAGACTTTCGTCATCCTACTGGTTTGCCAAGTGGTATCAAAACCTACTTTGTCGCCAGTGCCTTGGTCGAGACGCATTATGATTCTAAAATGACAGACTTGTTAGGTGATGGTCTGGTGTCGGTAGCCTCTGCGCTAGGTGAAGATGATACCGAGCATGCGCTGTTTGTGCCAGATGGTCACAAAGCGGTGTTTTATGGGGTGAGCCATATGAATCTAATCAATAGTAGAAGAGTACGTGAGCAAGTGGTTGCATGGTTACTGGATAATGGACAGCGTGACTATACGGGTGAAGATCGGATATATTCTTATCCTAGAAGTTGGGATGTGGCGGTGTAGATTCTATTTTTTTTAAACTATTCTGCCTTATAATTTTCATCCAATAATTACGGCATTGATATAGTCTGAGTGCTACTCTTTGAAAGAATTATTGCCTGATTAAAAATATAAAAGTTATATTTTTCAACTCCCATACCTGTACGTATTGAATCGTAGTAAATTGAAAGCTGGCAAAGTATCAGTATATCCATTAGTATTTTTCTCATTACATATACAGGTTTGCCTGTGTCTTTACCCTCTTGGACATAGTTTCCTAACATAATTTGTTCATGTGCCAAATCATGTAATGAAAAGTTAGAGTTGATTGTAAGGTTATTTGCATTCCATGTAACTATGAAAAGTTGTTGTTCTAAAAACTTAGCAATTGGGGAGTTGATATGGTTTTGTCTTAAGACCATACATTCGATATCTCTAATGTCGGCCTTTCCCCTCTTATTTAAATATTCTATGGTGATTTGAATATTCTTACGATTAAGGTTGCTGTCACATATCTGACCAAGCTGTATATCAGTTACTTCTACAAAAAACTTTGGTCTATTAATATTTTTTTCTTCAATTGCTGTCTTGAACTGATATTCAGTAATTTCTAGCTGTTTTTCAATAATAGATAGTTGAGCTTTCATAGCTTCAGATTGTTCCTTTAAAGCTGTCTCTGAGCCTTCTTGAGCTAACACTGATTGCTCTAATGCTTTACGTTGTAAAGTTAGCTCTTCTCGCTGCAATTTTAATTCGTTGCTTTGTATTCGATAGCTTTTATAAAACCACAGCAGCGCAAGCGGCGCAAGCGGCGCAAAAATTCCTGATAAGAAGGCACCTAATCCGCCAAAGCCTTCTAAGCTATCAAAGCCTATCGCTAAAAGGATTAGCCAGAGAACAACCCAAGCAATAGTACCAACGACTGCCCAATCTATCTTTTTATAGTTCATTGTTTTAGCTCATCTTAATCAAGTTATCTATAATTGATTATAGCAATGAAACTAGAAAATAGTCTGGTTTAATAAAGCTTTCATTTAAAAACAAAAACCCCTCAAGCATGACGCTTGAGGGGTTTTTTATAAATACTGATTTATAGTAAGTAGGACAACTTACTCAGCGAATATCGCTGCTACATCATCTTTGTTAAATTTATAGACCTCACCGCAGAATCCGCAATCCATCTCAAACGTGCCGCCTTGCTCTTCCACGATATCTAATGCCTCTGCTTCGCCGACTTGCTCAATGGCCATCTCACATTTTTCGCGTGAGCAGGTACAACCAAATGATAACGGAGCAGGTTCAGGTGTGACGATATTTTCTTCATGATATAAGCGATAGAGAATCTCGTTAGCATCGAGGGTCGTCAGCTCTTCGGCTTTGACCGTACGCGTCAATACAGACAAGCGTATCCATAAATCATCATCGATACCAGCATCTTCGTTTTGCTCAACTTCATAAGTCTCTGCGGCAGTACGAGGCAGCATCTGTACCAATATACCACCCGCTTGCAGGCCGTCAGACGCCAAATTAATCAACGTTGGAATCTGTGCAGATTGCTTTTGATAATGCGCCAAGCAGTCCGCCAAATTGTCATGGCTACGCTCAACGATACCTTGATACGGCTCGCCACCTTCAGGCTGAATATTGATAAACAATACGCCTTGTCCAGGCTCGCCTAGCTCAGCAAAGGCGTCTTTGGCATGGATCATATTGTCCCACGCTTGTACTTGCTCATCCGTTTCAGCTTTCCAGCTGGCAAGCGCGCGGATGACACCGTTTTGATCGCACTCTGCCATTGCCCAGTTGAGCAAGCTGTCGCTGTCTGATGACTGTAACTGAATGGACAAACGGCCATTTATTTTGACCGTACTGATGAGCAAACTGGCAGCGGTTAGCATCTCACCCAATAATCGTTTGATGGCTTCGGGATAAGGCTTTTGTGCAATCGTGCTCGCGTAGCTGCGTGATAGGCGCACCACGTCACCACGTACAGGAGAGTCTTCAATAAAGAAGCGTTGGCGCACGTCGTTGTCATGGTGGTTGCTAGCGGCTTGGCTATCCGTATTTGGGGCTTGAGTGTCTTGTGTCATAGGTCATGTGTAGTATTAAGAAGTTGTTTGCTTTATGGGGATTCATCGTGATTTATCAATCATCTCTCTCGTACAGTTTGCATATATTTATGGTTTATTATCAGTCTAAATATTACCAAATATACCTAGTTTTGGTGTAAGAAAGCCACTCATAGGTCGTATCTGTATGGCATAACGTTAGGATGAATCTGTGAAAAATTAATTGTCTTGACCGACATAGCTATAGATATATGACAGCGATGAGGTGGCTGCACCTGCTGAAACGTACATATGTGGAAAAATGAATCCTTTACTAAAAAAGTTTACTACCAGCATTAAATTTGTTGTACAGTAACATTCAGTTGCATTGTGATAAACAACAGCAACAACCGTATGGATACATGGTAACTAGGTTAGGCAATAAGCACTATGTTGTCCAACACTCATTAAATCTCGTAATAATGTGATAAAGGATGTTTTTCATGACTTACTTCTTTTCTAAACCGTTGACTTTAGCTGCTCTAGTGGCATTAGGCCTAACAGGCTGTAATAACAGCAGCGACACTAGCACTGACGCGCCAGCAGATGATGCAGCAGCGACAGAAACCATGAATGGTACGCTACAAAAAATTAAAGACTCTGGCACTATCGTTGTCGGCTATCGTGATTCTTCTATTCCTTTTTCATATGTTGCCGATGATCCTAATCAGCCTATGGGCTATGCACATGATCTAGAGATGAAGGTGGTTGAGGGTATTAAAGAAAAACTCAACATGCCAGATCTAGAAGTTCGTTATAACCTCATCACCTCACAAACTCGTATTCCTTTGGTCCAAAACGGTACAGTCGACTTTGAGTGTGGTTCAACAACCAATAATGTCGAGCGTCAAGAGCAAGTGGCTTTCTCTAATGGTTTCTTTGAGATTGGCACCCGTCTATTGACCAAAGCAGATTCTGGTATCAATGACTTTGAAGACCTAAAAGGTAAGCGACTAGTGACTACCGCTGGTACGACTTCAGAGCGTTATATTCGTCAGTATAATGACGAGAAAAAGATGGATACCGATATCATCTCTGCTAAAGATCATGGCGAAGGTTTCTTGATGTTAGAGAGCGGCCGCGCTGATGCGTTTATGATGGATGATGTATTGCTAGCAGGCGAAAAAGCCAAAGCTAAAAATCCTGATGAATGGGTTATCGTTGGTACGCCGCAATCGTTTGAAATTTATGGTTGTATGATGCGTAAAGACGATCCGGAATTCAAAACAGTCGTAAATGACGCGCTGAACAAAACCTTTAGCTCAGGCGAAATCAATAGCATCTATGACAAGTGGTTCCTAAACCCAATTCCACCAAAGAACGTCAACTTGAACTTTGAGATGTCAGACAACCTAAAAGCACTTATCGCCAATCCACATGATAGCGATCAGCCAAAAGTAGCAGCAGCACAGTAGTATTTGTCCTTCAATCTAGCTTGCTTACGTGTTCAGATCGGACTCATCGTTCCTCTAGCACGTAAGTTTTTCAATCGCTGTTCGGAGAGACAATCATGAATTATAGCTGGAACTGGGGTGTGCTCTTTGAGCATACGGGTATTGGCAACGAGCTGTATATCCACTGGATGATTACTGGTCTTGGCTGGTTATTACTGATTGGTAGTATTGCTTGGACCATCGCCATGGTCGTCGGTACTGTCTTTGGTATTATGCGTACCTTACCTAACAAAACAGCTCGTCGCATTGGCACCGCTTATGTGACCTTTTTTCGTAATATTCCGCTGCTTGTGCAGCTATTTTTTTGGTTTTATGTGGCACCTGGTTGGTTGACACCAGCGCTACAAGAATGGTGGTTTAGAGATTTGTCGCCGAATACATCCGCGATGCTCTCAGCCAGTATTGGTTTAGGACTATTCACAGCAGCTCGTATCGTCGAGCAAGTGCGTACCGGTATCGAGTCGCTACCAAAAGGACAAGTAAACGCGGCGTATGCGCTAGGCTTCACTATTCCGCAAGCTTACAAGCAAGTACTGCTACCACAAGCATTCCGTATTATCTTACCGCCACTTAGCTCTGAGCTGACCAACTGTTTTAAGAATGCCTCTGTCGCCTCACTAGTTGGTGTCATGGAGCTCATCAGTCAGACCAAAACCATCAGCGAATACACACAGAATAGCCTTGAGATTTATACTTATGCGACGATTATCTATCTCGTATTTAATCTCTCGCTCATCGCTATTATGGGTCTGATCGAGCGTAAACTAAGAGTACCAGGGCTTATCGCAGGGAGTCAGAAATGAGTATGATGACCGAACTTGCGACCGCGTATCCAGGCTTGATGGGTGGGATGATTACCACGCTAAAAGTCTTATTTCTAGCTATTGTCGGTGGTATCAGCTTAGGTACTGTATTGGCGCTCATGCGCTTATCAGGTATCAAAGCATTAGAGATCCCCGCTAAGTTATATGTCAATTATTTTAGATCCGTACCGCTGCTATTGGTACTACTGTGGTTCTACTTTGCTGTTCCGATGATTTATTTTTGGATAGCGGGTAAATACTTACAACTAGATGCAGCCTTTGCCTCTTGTGTTGTCGCCTTTATGATGTTTGAAGCGGCTTACTTCTCAGAAGTCGTCCGTGCGGGTATTCAGTCCATCGGTAGTGGTCAGGTCAATGCGGCCAAAGCGTTGGGCATGACTTATGGGCAGACGATGCGTCTGGTGATTTTGCCACAAGCCTTTCGCAAGATGCTGCCGCTCATACTGCAGCAGTGTATTATCCTATTTCAAGACACGACTTTAGTGTTCGCTATTGGTATGACCGACTTCTTCCGAGCAGCATACGTACGTGGTGAGCTAATGGGTCTATTGACGCCTTACATATTAGGTGCTGGCGCCGTGTATTTTGTCTTGAGCTTGGCAGCCTCGATAGGTGTACAACGCGTACAGAAAAGATTGAGGTTTTAATAAAGGACTTTTAAGCGTTAGAGTTGATCAATACATGGTTATCTGATTTCATGTGATTGGCGCTAATTCTTTTAAAATTTAACGGCATTTATTATTAATGTATCGTTGATTCAGTTTAAAAAAGAGACAAGGCAACCGAGTGCAGATGTATATGTGATACTTCAAGCGAGGTTAACGCTGTCACTCTTTTATAGAGGATTGACTGTATTTTGAATAAATGCAATTGGGCAAGATTAAGAATAAGGCTAGGAGCCAACGATGAATACTGCTAAAACGTTTATAAATGACTTTGGTGGACTGGTCACAAACAGCGGTCATGCTAGTAGCGAGATGGTCGTTGAGATAGATAGCGTTAGCAAATGGTATGGCGACTTTCAGGTACTGACTGACTGTACCGCTCATGTCCACAAAGGTGATGTCGTCGTGGTCTGTGGTCCATCAGGTAGCGGAAAATCAACCTTGATTAAGACTGTGAACGGACTTGAGCCATTTCAAAAAGGCAATATCATGGTCAACGGCATCTCTGTCGGTGATCCAAAAACCAACTTACCTAAGCTACGTAGCCGTGTCGGCATGGTGTTTCAGCATTTTGAGCTATTCCCTCACTTGACCATCATTGATAATTTAATGGTCGCGCAAATCAAAGTATTGGGCCGTAAAGAAGTGGAAGCCAAACAAAAAGGTATGGCTTATTTAGACCGAGTAGGGTTGACCGTTCAAGCCAATAAATATCCTGCGGAACTATCAGGTGGTCAACAGCAGCGGGTGGCTATTGCTCGTGCGCTCGCCATGGATCCCATAGCGATGTTGTTCGATGAGCCAACCTCAGCACTTGATCCTGAAATGATTCAAGAAGTGCTCGATGTGATGGTCGAGCTGACTCGTGATGGTATGACGATGATGTGTGTGACGCATGAAATGGGCTTTGCCAGTCAGGTAGCCAATCGTATCATCTTTATGGATGAAGGCCATATCGTTGAGAATTGTAGTAAGGATGAGTTTTTTGAAGGCGCGAAAAGTGAGCGTGCACAGCAGTTCTTATCGAAGATTCTCAATCATTAAATAGATTTTGATTTACGATTATTTATAGCGCTGTTTCTAACATAAAGACACGTTCTAACACTTATTTTTCTTTCCACTGCTAATGGTTATACGAAGCGCCCTATTAGAGACGGTTAAATGCTATCTTTAATAGGGCGCTTTGTATTCAGTTTCTTTTATATAGCTATTTGAAAAACGACTTGGAGCCTATGATGTTCACCCCCAAAGCATTTAAAGAGGAAGACTTTGAGACTATAAAAACCTTTATCAAAGAGCATCCTCAGGCTACTATCATCGTACAAACAAATACTGGACTAGATGCTTGTCATATTCCGATGTACTGGCAAGATGATGGCAGTCAATACGGTTGTCTATATGGGCACATTGCTAAAATAAATACTTTGAACAATAGTGGTAATATTGATGCACCATGGCTGGTTATATTTCAAGATGCTGGTCATTACATCAGCCCCAATTGGTACCCAAGTAAATCAATAACCCATAAAGAAGTACCCACATGGAACTATCGTAGCGTGCATATCACAGGATTAGTTCGCCTGATAACTGAGCCTGAAATGCTGATTGAAATCTTAACGAAGCTAACCACAGATTTTGAAGCCAACCAACCTATTCCATGGTCACTCAGTGATGCGCCAGTGAACTACATTCAAGCACTTTGTCGAGCGATTGTTGGTATTCGCATCAATATCACGGATGTTCAAGCACAGTTTAAACTTAGTCAAAATAAGACTGCTGAAAATAGAGCAGGCATAATCGCAGGACTAGGGCGACTGCAAACGGAAAAGGCAGATGAAATGGCTAAGCTAATTGATTAGACAAGCTTGAAAATATAGTGTTTATGATACTGACGGATTTAATTTTACTTAATGATATCAACTTAATTAGGATTGATTATGACGCTAAAGCGAACCGTTGGCATACTACTGTTTAATGAAGTAGAGGTGTTGGACTTTGCAGGACCTTTTGAGGTGTTTTCATTAGCTGAAAATGCTGATAACAATAAGTATTTTGACGTTATCATTATAGCTGAGAACCAAGCGCCAATATCTGCTAGGAATGGTCTGCAAGTTATTCCTGATTATAATTTTACCAACCATCCAGACATTGATGTACTAATAATCCCTGGTGGTTATGGTGCTGAAAAAATAGAAATACATAATAAAGTAGTGATTGACTGGATCAAGACTCAAGAAAATTTGGCAGAGCTTACACTTTCAGTGTGTACAGGAGCGTTACTATTGGCAGAAGCAGGTTTACTGGCTGGTAGGTCAGCAACCACGCACTGGATGGATCTGGATAATTTAGCATCCTATCCTGATATCGATGTGATCTCTCATACTCGTTTCGTAGATGCCAGTGATGATACATGTGATATTGTCACATCAGCGGGAATAAGTGCAGGCATCCATGCCAGTCTATACTGTATCGAAAAATTAATAGATAGTACAACCATGAGTGCAACAGCACGTCGCATGGAGTTCGATATTAACTAATTAAGTAAGTTTTGGATAGATGAGTGAATGGCTGTTTACTGATACAATAGCGGTCAATATTTTTAATAATTAAAATAATTCATAAATCACATTGGAGCTAATATGAGCGCTGAAAATTCAGAAGTATTAAACAACGGTATCGTCATTATTGGTGCAGGTTTGGCAGGCTGGCATGTCATTGATGCCATTCGTGCGAAAGACAAAGATATTCCGATTACGTTGGTGACAGCTGATAATGGCGATCGTTATCATAAACCAATGCTGACCATGGCCATTAGCCAAAAGAAAAGTGCGGCAGACTTGGTAAGAGCCACTGGCGTTGATGCTGCAGAAGCTGCAAACGTTAAGTTACTCGCCAATACGCAAGTAACGGATGTTGACACGACCACTCAACAGTTACAGCTGGTCTCCGCACAGCGTTCAGATCCAGCCAACACGGATTATGCCACGATCAGTTATGGTAAGTTGGTACTGGCGATGGGTGCGCATCCTATCTTCCCAAAAAGTTTACCAGAGGATCTAGTTTGGCATGTCAATCATATTGAGCGTTTTGGACAGTTGCAAGAAAAGCTAGCAACAGGTAGCCAGCACGTTGCTATCGTCGGTGCAGGTATGGTTGGGACGGAGATTGCAGAAGATTTACTCAAAGCTGGTCATCAGGTGACGCTCATTGATTTGAACGATGCGCCGCTATCACAAATGCTACCAACAAAAGCAACGGCTCGTATCGCCCAAGCGGTCAAGTCGCAAGGGATTAACTTTTTAGGGGGTTATCAAGTATCTGCTATTACTCGTATCAGTGATGGAAAGCTACAAGTCAGTTATGAGGCGCTAGCATCAGCGACAGACAGTACGACTGTTGAGCCAATTGAACCGCTCATCGTAGATCATGTGATTGCCAGTACAGGTCTGACGGTCGATGATAAGCTGCCTGCTGCTGCTGGTGTCGAGTTCAATCGCCGCACTGGTATCGTGGTGGATGCGCCAACCTTGCGTACCAGTACAGCCAATATTTATGCGATTGGTGACTGTATGTCTATCGATGGCGTGCCGTGTCGTTATGTGGCCCCATTACGCGCACAGGCTGCTACCATCGCTGATGATATCTTAGGTCATGAACACAGTGGCTATGAGCATAAACCGCCCATGATTCGCCTGAAAAACAAAGCAATCTCCGTCATGGTGACAGGTGTGCCACAAGCGACTGGCAACTGGCAGGTCAAGACGGAAAGTGATGAAGAGCTGGTCATGGACTTGCTCAATGATAGTGATGAAGTTAGCGCTACGTTGACCATTAAGTTACCGACAATCGTTAAAGCTTAATGACTGTTAAAACTAAATGGTCGTAAAGTTGGGTTTATTCTAAAGATTCAGTTTTAAATCACATGTTAATAGCAATTTTGATAGCAATGTTAAGAACTAAGCCAATTGTACTAGCCATAGTATGATTGGCTTTTTTGTGTCAACAATTTGCCATATTTTTGTGATAGTTTTAATGAAGTGCTTATTTTTTATAGAATAACGCATTAATTAAATGATACACATTGTATTACTATGATTGACAGCTGTTTGTTTACAACGGTATAGTAGTGACAATCTATATAAGACCTATTCAAGGAAGAATAACGGGTCTACAGGCTATCAATACGTACTATTTATAAATGACCAATACGATAAAAAGTAAAACGAAAGGACTCGTTATGACGCAAACTTCTGATTTTGATGCGACTCACATTGATTTTGATACTATTTTAAATAGCATTCCTAGTATTAATATGGGCGCACGCTCAGCAAATGCACCGCTTACCCAAAGCTATGATAAAGGTCCTGATGTGCCGCTTATTGAGGCGACTATCGGTGACTTTTTTGATGCTATCGTATCCAAGTATCCAGAGCGCGAAGCTTTGGTTTCTCGCCATCAAAACATCCGCTGGACTTACCGCGAGCTACAACAGCAAGTCAATCAGCTAGCCAGTAGTATGATTGAGATGGGGCTTGAGATTGGCGACCGTATCGGTATCTGGTCACACAACAATGCTGAATGGCTATTAATGCAATTAGCGACGGCAAAAGTCGGTGTTATCCTCGTCAATATCAATCCCGCCTATCGTACCTTTGAGCTGCAATATGCCTTGAATAAACTGGGCTGCTCAGCATTGGTATTGATGCGCCATTTCAAAACCAGTGATTATGCCAGTCTCATCAGTGAACTGTGTCCTGAAATTTATCATAAAGACTATACTCAGCTTGATTTGGTCGAAATTCCGACGATTGAGCGTATCATCTGGATTGATGAGCCAGCATCTGAGGAAACCTTTGGCTTTATGCAGAAATTCTCTGCATGGATGGCGGAAGGCGATGCCAACGACCCACGTGTTGCAGAGCGTCAAGCCCAGCTCAGAAACACGGATGCCATCAATGTGCAGTTCACCAGTGGCACGACTGGTACGCCAAAAGGTGCAACCTTAAGCCATCGTAATATTCTTAACAACGGTTACTTCATCGGTGAGGCTATGAACCTTACCGAAGAAGATAAGCTGTGCATTCCAGTGCCCTTGTATCATTGCTTTGGTATGGTGCTTGGCAACCTAGCGATTCTCACGCATGGCGGCTGTATCGTTTATCCGAATGACGGCTTTGAGCCTTTAACCGTCTTGCAAGCAGTCGAAGAAGAAAAATGTACAGGTCTGCACGGTGTACCAACGATGTTTATCGCTGAGCTTGACCATCCCGAGTTTAAAAACTTTGATTTATCGACTTTGCGTACTGGCATCATGGCAGGCTCTAGTTGTCCGATCGAAGTCATGCGCCGTGTCATTGATGAGATGCACATGAGTGAGGTCACCATTGCGTATGGTATGACAGAGACCAGTCCAGTATCTTGCCAGACCAATGAACATACGCCGCTTGATAAGCAAGTATCGACTGTTGGTTTAGTGCAGCCTGCGCTTGAGGTTAAAGTTGTCAATACGGAAATGGGTGAGACTGTCGCACTAGGCGAAACGGGTGAGTTATTGACACGCGGTTATTCAGTGATGAAAGGCTATTGGGGCAGTCGCTTCAAAACCCGCGCGGCCATCCAAGATGGTTGGATGCATACAGGCGATTTGGCAACGATGGATGAAGATGGCTACGTAAAAATTGTTGGTCGTAGTAAAGACATGGTCATTCGCGGCGGAGAGAATATCTATCCTGTCGAAATCGAAAATTATCTCTATCGTCATCCGAAGATTCGTGATGTGCAAATAGTCGGTATTCCTGATAAAAAGTATGGCGAAGTATTGGCGGCTTGGATTATTCCTAAAGAAGCAGACAGCTTGACGGAAGAGGAAGTGCGCGAGTTCTGTAGCGAGCATATTGCCCATTATAAAGTGCCGACTTACTATCGTTTTGTGACTGAATATCCGATGACCATCACTGGAAAAATTCAGAAATATAAAATCATTGAACAAATGAAAGAAGAGCTGGGTTTGTAGAAATTTAACCATTCTTATCTGTTATTTTATGAATAAGATATATGAGTAAAAGCTAAAATAAAGCATAAAATAAAAAAGCCACTCGCATTTACGCATTAAAGAAAAGGGATGTCATGAGCGCTATCATAACCAGTAAACTGAGTCCAAACACCGCTGAATTTCAGCAAAATAGTGCCGCCATGCAAGCGGTGGTCGATGACTTATATGGTCACTTACGTAAAGTCGTGCAAGGCGGTTCAGAGCGTGCCCGTGCCAAGCATTTAGCCCGTGGCAAACTCTTGCCTCGTGAGCGTGTCGAGCGTTTGCTCGATGTGGGCACACCATTTTTAGAAGTGGCACCGATGGCCGCGCACGATATGTATGGCGAAGAGATTCCAGCGGCGGGCGTGATTGCGGGTATCGGTCGTATCAATGGCACTGAGTGTATGATCGTTTGTAATGATGCCACGGTAAAGGGCGGCACTTATTATCCAATGACGGTCAAAAAACATCTGCGTGCGCAAGAAATCGCGCAAGAAAACAATTTGCCTTGTGTCTATTTGGTGGATTCAGGTGGGGCTAACTTACCCAATCAAGATGATGTGTTTCCCGATAAAGAGCACTTTGGTCGCATATTCTTTAATCAGGCCAATATGAGTGCGGCAGGTATTCCGCAGATTGCCGTGGTCATGGGCAGCTGTACGGCTGGTGGGGCATACGTACCAGCGATGAGTGATGAGTCTATTATTGTCAAAGAACAAGGCACCATCTTTTTGGGTGGTCCACCACTGGTCAAAGCGGCGACAGGTGAAGAGGTCACTGCTGAAGACTTAGGCGGCGGCGACGTGCATACCCGTCTGTCAGGGGTCGTCGATCACTTAGCACAAAGCGACACTCATGCATTGTCGATTGCGCGCAACATCGTGAGCCATCTAAATCGTCCTGCAAAACAAGTACCCAATCAAATCAAGCCGTGTCCACCACGCTATGATGCCAAAGAGCTATATGGCGTCATTCCAACCGATAAGCGCAAGCCATTTGATATCAAAGAAATCATTGCTCGTATCGTCGATGACAGTGCTTTTGATGAATTCAAATCACGCTTTGGCACGACGCTAGTCTGTGGATTCGCTCATATCGAAGGGATGCCAGTCGGTATCATCGCCAACAACGGTATCTTGTTCAGTGAGTCAGCGCAGAAAGGCACGCACTTTATTGAGCTATGCTGTAAACGCAAAATCCCACTAATATTCCTCCAGAACATCACTGGCTTTATGGTCGGTCGCAAATATGAAAACGAAGGCATTGCCCGTCATGGTGCCAAAATGGTCATGGCAGTCGCCAATGCAAAAGTACCGAAATTCACGGTTATCGTCGGTGGTTCATTCGGTGCTGGTAACTACGGCATGTGTGGTCGTGCTTATAGCCCGCGCTTCTTATGGATGTGGCCAAATGCACGTATCTCGGTGATGGGCGGCGAGCAAGCAGCATCGGTCTTGTCAACGGTCAAGCGTGACAATTTTGATCGTAAAGGCGAGGCGTGGAGTGATGAGGATGAAGCGGCATTTAAAGCGCCGATTCTCGATATGTATGAAAAGCAAGGTCACCCATATTATGCCACCGCACGTCTATGGGATGACGGCGTGATTGATCCTGCTGATACGCGACATGTATTGGCACTAGGGTTAAGCGCTGCCTATAACGCACCGATAGAAGAGACAACCTTTGGTGTCTTTAGAATGTAATAGTTTTAAGGCCTTCCCATAATAAGCTACTACTGCGTCAACCTCATTTGAAGTACGATTTGTACATCTACATTCGGTTTCCTTGTATTAACATTATTATGGATTGACCAAGAGTTTGTTTAAGTATTTACATAAAAAATATAGAGAAAATAATGCAAAAAAACAGTGATAAAAATTATAAAAGCCTACTGGTTAAAGTGGAACAACACGTGGCTACGGTGACGTTAAACCGCCCTGAGATACGTAATGCCTTTAACGATGAAATGATAGCTGAGCTAACCGATGCATTCAATATACTTGGCGCTGATGATGAGGTACGTGTCATCGTACTAGCGGCTGCTGGCAAGGCGTTCTGTGCAGGTGCTGATTTGAATTGGATGCGTGCCATGGCAGATTATAGCTATGAGGAAAATCTAGCAGACGCGGACAAATTGGCACAGATGCTTAAGACTATTTATGAATGCCCAAAGCCAACAGTTGCTGCTATTCAAGGTGATGTTTATGCTGGTGGCATGGGCTTAGTAGCCGTCTGTGATGTGGCCATCGCTGTCAAAATTGCTAACTTCTGCCTCAGCGAAGTGCGTTTAGGCTTAGCACCTGCAACGATTAGCCCTTATGTTATCAGAGCATTGGGTACTAGAGCATCACAGCGTTACTTCTTAAGTGCTGAAGTATTTGATGCCAAAAAAGCACGTCAGCTTGGTTTTATCCATGAGCGAGTTAGCGAAGAATGGCTGGCTGATGAGGTCGCTATATTTTGTAGCAAAGTCGTCAAAAACAGCCCTGATGCAGTCAAAACTTGCAAGCAGCTATTACACGATGTCGCTGGTGTGCCGATCACTGATGAGCTGATTGCGGATACGGTCAAAGGTATCGCTGATATTCGCTCATCAGAGCAAGGCAAAGAGGGCGTGCAAGCCTTTTTGCAAAAACGTAAGCCCAATTGGCTGACGGCAGATCAATAATGCACAAGAGATAGATGAGTAAATAGACAAGACGTCAAATAAAAACGATAACACACAGGGATAGTTATGTTTTCTAAAATTCTAATTGCCAACCGTGGTGAAATTGCCTGCCGAGTAGCCGCGACTGCCAAGCGTCTGGGTGTCAGTACCGTCGCTGTTTATTCTGATGCGGATCGTGAAGCTAAGCATGTGGCTGTCTGTGATGAAGCCATCTATTTGGGCGGTTCGGCACCAAAAGACAGCTATCTTAAAGGCGATGCGATTATTGCGATAGCGCTTGAAACTGGCGCACAAGCGATTCATCCTGGTTATGGGTTTTTAAGCGAAAATGCTGACTTTGCGCAAGCCTGCCAAGATGCTGGCTTGGTCTTTATCGGTCCATCGGTTGATGCTATCCGTGCCATGGGTGGCAAGTCTGAGTCCAAGCGCTTGATGGAATCAGCTGGCGTGCCATTAATACCGGGCTATCACGGTGACAATCAAGATGCAGAATTTTTGCAGCAGCAAGCCGATGCTATTGGCTATCCAGTATTAATCAAAGCTAGTGCAGGTGGCGGTGGTAAAGGCATGCGTATCGTGGAGCAAAGCCGCGACTTTGTGGATTTATTAGACTCATGTCGCCGTGAAGCCATTACCAGTTTTGGTGATGATAAAGTGTTGGTTGAAAAATACGCGCTAAAACCACGTCATATCGAAATCCAAGTATTTGGTGATACGCATGGCAATTATGTGCATCTATTTGAGCGTGATTGCTCAGTACAGCGTCGCCACCAAAAAGTATTAGAAGAAGCGCCTGCACCGGGTGTTGATATTGCGATGCGTGAAGCTATGGGAACCGCTGCCATCGAAGCGGCTCGTGCGGTCGATTATGTCGGCGCAGGCACGGTTGAGTTCATCGTTGAGCAGCGCGAAGATTCTATGAATTTTTATTTTATGGAGATGAATACGCGGTTGCAGGTTGAGCATCCAGTCAGTGAAGCCATTACTGGTGTCGATTTGGTCGAGTGGCAGCTGTTGGTCGCGGCAGGTCAGCCATTGCCAAAAAACCAAGACGATCTGACAATCAACGGTCATGCAATTGAGGCACGCATCTGTGCCGAAAATCCTGACAATAGCTTCTTGCCAGCGACAGGTACGTTGTTTACATATCAAAAACCTGAACACAGCACCTTTATGATTGATAAAGACGGTACTGGCGTGCGTATCGATGATGGCGTGCGCGAAGGCGATGTGATTAGCCCGTTCTATGACTCTATGATTGCTAAGCTCATCGTTCATGCTCCCACGCGAGAGCAAGCCTTAGCCAAGCTCGATCGAGCACTTGCCCAAACGCGTATCGTGGGTCTGCCGAATAACGCGGCATTTTTACGTTATATCTTAAATACAGAGTCTTTTAGTAAAGCCAATCTCGATACTGCATTGATTGAACATGAGCGTGATGCGATTTTTAACCAGCAGCCTTTGGCATTATCGACGCTCGTTGTGACCGCCATTACTCGTCAGCTTGCGAGCGAGATGGCAATGCAAGAGTCAGATATTGATCCATTTAGCAAACCTACTGGCTTCCGTGCTTATAACGATTACACTCGCTCATTCAGCTTGGTTTATGATGAGAGTGCTTATACTGCCCGCCTGAGCAACTGGCATAATGCAAGCTGTTCTGATAGTAAAAAAGGCAGTGACAAGTCGAGCAGCTTTACGCTCGTTATTGAAAAAGAAATCGCTAACACGCAGGATAATGACAATATTAACGTAGCTGCTCAGACCGAAACAGCCTATGAAGGTCAGGTGAGCTATACTAATAGTGACGAAAAAAATCATACGTTATGGTTAGATGGTGCACGTACTAGCGCGCAAAGTTGGGTACTTAATGAGACCGTTTATGTGTTCACAGACAGTGGCCGTGACGAGATTACGCTTGTTGATATTATGGCGCACGTAGGCGAAGAGTCCGCAGCGGTCGGTAGCTTAAAATCACCGATGCCAGGACAGGTTGTTGCCTTTAAAGTAGCGGTTGGCGATACCGTGAAAAAAGGTGAGCCACTGGCTGTTATTGAAGCCATGAAAATCGAACACACAATTACTGCACCAACGGATGGTGTAGTGGCAGAATTGTTATTTGGCGCAGGTGATTTGGTCGCTGATGGTGACGAGCTATTACGCATCGATAGTGAAAGCGAATAGCTGACGAAGCCTAATAAAAAGCCTCACAGAAAGGCGAATAATAAAAGGGATGATAAGTATGAGCCATTCGTATCCAAGCCATGTCACCATCGTTGATGTCAGTCCGCGTGATGGACTTCAAAATGAGTCAACGACGGTACCGACTGAGGTTAAGCAAACGCTTATCAATGATCTGATTGCGGCAGGTGTCAAAAAGCTAGAAGCAACAAGCTTTGTCTCGCCAAAGTGGGTGCCACAAATGGGCGATAATAGCGCGCTACTTGACGCGCTAGCGCCGACACGGCAGAAAGATATTTGCTACTCAGTCCTAGTGCCCAATATGCGCGGTTTTGAAAATGCCATTTTGCACCGTCCTGACGAAATCGTTATTTTCGGCTCAGCCAGCGAAACCTTTAGTCAAAAAAATATCAATTGTAGTATCGATGAGAGTATCGAGCGTTTTGCACCAGTGGCAGCGGCTGCAAAAGCGCAAGGCATCAAAGTACGCGGCGTTATCTCTTGTACGGTCGGCTGTCCTTATGAAGGCGAGATTGATCCTAGCCAAGTGGCTTACGTCACCAAGCGTTTGATAGAGATTGGTGCTGAGCAAATTGGCATTGCCGATACCATTGGTGTTGGTACGCCGCTCAAAGTTCAGCGCGCGTTACAAGCCGCATTAGAATATGCTGATATTTCTATGCTATCAGGGCACTTTCACGATACTTATGGTCAAGCATTGAGCAATACTTTGGCTGCACTACAAATGGGTGTCAGTGAATTTGATACTTCAGTGGCTGGGCTGGGTGGCTGTCCTTATGCCAAAGGCGCAACGGGTAATGTCGCGACTGAAGATGTGGTGTATATGCTGCATGGTATGGGTATTAGCACAGGTATCGATCTGGATAAATTGGTCGTGGCAGGCGAGCGTATCAGTGCGTTTTTAAATCGTTCGAATGGCTCAAATGTGGCACGTGCCATCATCAATAAACGCCAGTCTTAAATAGCAGAGTCAATCCACTATAAAAGCCTGATAGCGTTAACCTCGCTTGAAGTATTCGATATACATCGACACTCGGTTGCCTTGTCATACTTTCACATTGAATTGACTATCACATTAAAAATAATGTAGTTTTAAAAAAAGATTAAAATCCGAAATTTAAAAACATCAAAACACAAGGAATGGTTATGAGTTTACCTAAATTGAATTTTCAGCTTGGCGAAGATATTGATGCATTACGCGATATGGTACAGCAGTTTGCAACCAATGAAATCGCTCCACGTGCTGCCGAGATCGATAGTAGCGACGAGTTCCCAATGGATCTGTGGCAAAAGATGGGTGACATCGGTCTACATGGCATTACCGTTCCTGAAGAGTATGGCGGATCTAACATGGGCTACGTCGCACATATGGTCGCGATGGAAGAGATTAGCCGTGCTTCGGCATCGGTAGCGCTAAGCTATGGTGCGCACTCAAACCTATGTATCAACCAAATCAAACGTAATGGCAGTGAAGCACAAAAACAAAAGTATTTGCCAAAGCTGGTCAGCGGCGAGTTCATCGGTGCATTGGCCATGAGTGAAACGGGTGCTGGCTCAGACGTCGTCAGCATGAAGCTCAAAGCTGAAGAGAAAGACGGTAGCTATGTGTTGAATGGTAGCAAGATGTGGATTACCAATGGTCCCGATGCTGACGTGATGGTAGTTTATGCCAAGACCAATCCAGAGCTGGGCGGCAAAGGCATGACAGCCTTTATCGTTGAAAAAGGCATGGAAGGTTTTGGCACAGCGCAAAAGCTTGATAAGCTTGGCATGCGTGGTAGTCATACGGGCGAGATGACCTTTAACAATGTGACCGTACCAAGTGAAAATATCTTAGGTGGTCTCAATGAAGGCGTTAAGGTATTGATGAGTGGCCTAGATTATGAGCGTGCCGTATTGGCCGCAGGTCCTATTGGTATCATGCAAGCCGTGATGGACAATGTGGTGCCTTATATCCATGATCGTAAACAGTTTGGTCAAGCCATCGGTGAGTTCCAACTTATCCAAGGTAAAGTTGCGGACATGTATACGATACTGCAAGCAGGTCGTAGCTTCTTATATACCGTCGGGAAAAACCTCGATATGTTGGACGCGCGCGGTGCCGGTCATAGTCGAGAAGTACGTAAAGACTGCGCCAGTGTGATTCTATGGTGTGCCGAAAAAGCCACTTGGATGGCAGGCGAGGGCATTCAAATATTTGGCGGTAATGGCTACACCAACGAGTATCCACTTGGTCGCTACTGGCGTGATGCCAAGCTATATGAGATTGGCGCAGGAACCAGTGAAATCCGCCGTATGCTGGTCGGTCGTGAGCTGTTTAACGAGACTAAATAAAGCGTAATAATTATTTAAAAGTTAACTTTTATCGAATAATTTTATGTTAAGATCGAAAAATGTGCTACGTTATGTCTTTCATAGCGTGGCACTTTTTAATTACTGAAATAAAAGAATTTTACAATGACCCGTAAATTACATACCAAGCTAGCCTTTAATAAAGATTCTCATTTTTTCACCAATATAAAATCTATTAGTGCTTATAGCCTATTAGTTACTATGTTTGCACTGTTTACGATGACAGCAAGCATAACGACTGCACAGGCAGAGCTGGTTGATTTGTCTAGTCCTGAACCTGTTATTAAGTTTGCTAGTCGTGATGCAAGTTGGTTGAAGACGCCTAGTTTTAATTTTACTAGACAGTCTCTTCGCTGTACAGATAAGGAGACGGGTGAATCTATTAAAGTGGTCCGTGGACAAAAGCTTAAGGTTGTGTTGGGATTATTAGTTGATAGACAAGGTAAGATTGTCAGAGTAGGTGTTAAAAAAACCAGTGGCAATAGATGTTTTGATAGAAGCGCTGCTCGTCAGATAAGAAGTAGTCGGATGAGGCCGTTCGTGTTAGAAGGAAAGGCAATTCGTGGAACAGTTGAGGTACCTATTGCATTCACAGCAGAATAGGCAATAGCAAGAAATTAGGCGTGTTAAACCAAAAAAAGCAGTACGCTTTAGACGTACTGCTTTTTCTATTCTAACTTTATAAAATACGACAACACACTTCAATTATTTACTATGATCGAAATATCGTGCCAGACCATTCAACAATAGGTCATCACGCAGACGTACAGGGCGATTGACGTGCTGCGAGATAATGGCTGCATCACCACCCGTCATGATGACTTCAAAGTTGGGGTGACGATGGCTAATCTCATTAATCGCACCGACGATTGATAATAGTATGCCGCGATGTACCGCATCTTGTGTGGTCATACCTTGACCGACACTATCGAAAGTCCCGTTAGAGATGGTTATTTGCTTGGTACCAGAAAACAACGACTCACGTTGCAGATAGATACTGGGGAAAATATAACCACCCAAATGCTCAGCGTGATCGATTAAATCAATGGTCACTGCTGTACCGCAACCAATCACACATTGACGCTTTTTCTTATCGACTGCACCTAGCATTTGTAGCCAGCGATCACAGCCTAGCTGCTCATCGTTATATTGACTCTTCATTAGTGGGTGAGCGGCGTCGACATGGACGAATTCAAACGGAATATTTAGACGGCTTAAGGTCTCTGATACCTTGGCATTCAGCTCGTTACCTAGTACAGATGAGATACCAATAAAGTCAGGAGCAAAACGCTCAAAGCGATCCGTCAGACCCATCAGCAATTCAGCTGGTGCTTGCAAATGTTGTTTGGCATCATGTGTGACTATCTGACCGATATCATCGGTGAGCCAGTATTTCAGGCGGGTATTTCCAAGATCAAGCCAGAGCATAAAATTCCTTTTATATACAGTGAAGCAATTATCAACATCCTATCCTGATAGCTACTGCACTTTAGTGCTCGTTGATTAAACGATTAAGTCGTTTGAATAACGTCAATGCGTCCGGTGAAAAGTGCAGAAATCTTACCGTTATCTTGGCGCAATTGCAAACATCCATGTGTATCGATACCACAAGCGTGGCCCGTAAGTATATTGGTTTGACCGTTATGCTCTTGGGTCACACGTAATCGCAGTTCGCTCAGTGCATCCATCGAGTCAAACTGCTTTAAAAAGCTGTCCAGATAATAACGATGTCCCGTTGGTTTTTCTATACTTAGGTGCTCAAATCGCGTCATCGCCGCCATCAATGCTTTACTCATTTGCTGATAAAGCACACGTAAGCTCGGTAGATTGGCAGCCTGCGCTTTTGGCTGTAGTGTCTCAGCAATATCTTGTAAGCTAATCGCTTGATAACTCATGCCTTCAGAGGTTTGCGCAGTTAGCGTGGGAGTGGCTTGGACATTGAGACCGACACCTATGACCACGCCAACCAGTTTGCCTGCTTGCGATACGGGTTCAATCAAAATCCCAGCAAGCTTATTAAACGGCAGCGTCTGCTGGTCTAGTTCCGTATTATGCACATCAGCGCTATCTAAGGCAGATTGGCTTTGAGGCTGATTCTGGCTTTGATTCTGGCTTTGATTCTGGCTTTGGTAAAAGCCCAAATCATTTGCCCATTTTACGCCGATTGATGTCAGTCTCTCCGTGTGCAATTGCTCATTTAACATTTGGATGACAGGCATTTTTGCCAGCTCTACACCGATGATTAGTGACAGCAAACCGCTAACGGGTATGTGAACAGGATGATAGAGAGACAGGTAGACATTGCCACGCGGTGATTGCCATGAGCGCCCGTGTTGTCCGCGACCAGCGCTTTGGGTTTCAGCCGTTAGCAGGTGCATCTCGGTCGCATTTAATATGCCATTCTGTACATCCGCTATTAGCTCGCTATTCGTAGACGCGCTACTGGTAAGATGGCGATGATTCAGCTCAGGTAAATGCTCAAGTATTAATGACTCAGACACAGAGTGAGATGATTGATTAAGTATCGGCATAAGTTTATTCTACTTGAGTAATGTCGCTGGGATAATCTTTGATATACTGGACGGTTTTCGCAAACAGACAGCATAAAGATTGGGGTGTGATTTGGCAAATGCAATTAAAAAGATGCCACTAAGTGCATAAACAGGCAAATCAGTAAGATAAAAATACCGTTCAAAATACAAGAAAGATAAAAGGCTAATTCGATGATGCTATATGTGTGGTTTGTGATTGCAGGGGCGTTTGCTGGCGTGAGCGCTGGTTTGTTTGGCGTGGGTGGTGGCATGATTATCGTACCAGCATTGGTATGGATTTTTACCGCATATGATTTTTCACCGGAAGTGATCACTCATTTGGCGATTGGTACGTCACTGGCGACCATCGTTGTGACCTCGATTAGCTCACTCACTGCTCATAATAAGCGCGGCGGTGTACGCTGGGAAGTATGGCGAAAAATGGCATTGGGTCTGGTCGTCGGTAGTCTGGTGGGCGCGGGTGTTGCGGACATGATTGACGGTAAGGTACTACAAGCCATTATCGGTATCGGCGCGCTCTTAGTCGCGATAAAAATGCTGTTTTTCTCTAACAAAGAGCAGTTGGGCAAGCCGTTGCCACCTGCTGGTGTTCAGTTCGGTGCCGGTACGGGTATCGGTATGGCGTCGTCTATCTTCGGTATTGGTGGTGGTAGTCTGACCGTGCCTTTTTTAAATTGGGCAGGGCTACCGATGAAACAATCGGTCGGTACGTCAGCGGCTTGCGGCCTACCGATTGCATTGGCTGGCGCAGCAGGGTTTGCATGGTTCGGCCAAGACGTAGTCAACCTACCTGAGGGCACGATAGGATTTGTGCATATCACGGGATTTTTATGTATTTCAGTGGTCAGCTTTGCAATGGCAAAAGTCGGTGCTAAGCTCGCCCATGTATTGCCTGCGCTGATGCTTAAACGTGCGTTTGGCGTATTGCTAGTCTTTGCGGGTGGGCAGTTGTTGTTGAGTGGGATTGGGGTGTTGTAGGTTCATCTGACAACCTTTTAGATCAAACTTATACAAAACTAAATACTATTGTTCAATATGTATATTCAAGGTAGATTTATGCTCATCAAAAAAAAGTTTATAAAGCTCATCTATTCTGTCTTTCCAACCTTTTTTAAGTGGTTTTCTCGTTATCACTACGACGAAATAAACAAGCCTATAGCTAAATTACCTATCGTTCGTAATTTTAATGATAAACTAAAATTGGTTGATTACGAGGATAAATACAGCCTCGTAGATAGCAATGACAATATTGTTTCCTCTTTGCCTTATAATAATATTATGTCTCTCCAAGAAGGTCGAGCGCTTGTTTTTAAATACGATTTAAACAATCTTGTAGATGATGAAGACCCCTGTGGCTTTATCGATGAAAATGGCACGCTAGTCATCCCTATTATGTATACAGGCGGTGATGACTTCTTAAATGGATTAGCAGTTGTCAAAAAAAATGGCAAATGGGGATTTATAAATTCATTGGGGCAGACAATTATTGCCTTTGAGTATGAAGATGCTATGAGCTTTGAGGAAGACTTAGCCGCTGTGCAATTAGAAGGTAAATGGGGTTTTATTGATAAGCAAGGTCAAATGATAATTAAACCTAAATATCAAGAAGCTAATAGTTTTAACTTAGGATTGGCAGCAGTGAAGCAAGATAATCAATGGGGTTATATTGATAAAGATGAGAAATTTGTCGTCTCCAATGAGTTTGATTGGACCGATATTTTTAGAGAAGATTTAGCGGTTGTCGAGAACAAAGGTAAGTACGGTTACATTGACATATTGGGCAATGTTGTTATTCCTTTAGTTTATGATTATGCTGCTGAATTTAGTAATGGTATAGCTGAAGTTCTTAAAGGTAATAAACGCGGTTTTATAAACAAATCTGGTATTATCGTTGTGCCTTTGATGTATGACTTTGTTGGAGCGCTCAACAATGATCTCTTTCGTGTTTACTACGAAGGTGAGGATATGTGGATTGATATTAATGGTAATAGTGTCGAAAACCCTAATCAGAAAACTATAGATAAAATAATATTATCTAAGAGTTGATGAATGCTCATTAAACTTTGCAAACACTATTCATTGCTATTATTTAATACCTAAAAATCCACCACAATTTCAGGTAGAATAGCCGCCAATTTTTGACATATCTATCAATTTTCCATGCACCTAACATCCTTGATGTTAGTAGTCTTTTAAATTTTCGCTAACCGACCGACCTTCAATTTTTGCCATGGCATTTGTATTAGTCATTGGTACTGTGATGGTTGCTTGGGTTGTAGATATGATTAATGCCAGAGCAGTTTTTCCCAGCCTTTATTGAGTGGATTTGGTGTGTTGTCATAACTGCGCATCTTTGTCGTAAAAAATGCAAACCGTGAGACATGATTAGTATGAACACTGTAGAAAAATACCGCCGTGTTTTTGGTTCAATGAGCCATTTAAAAGACCAAATAACATGGACGAATAGTTTATCCAACATGGTAGAGTTTTTAGCATGGGAGCCGCAGCGTATTCTTGGTATCACTAAAAAGCAATATGTGCGCCAAATCATTGAATGGGCAACCCATCCGGAGCTTGCAGGCAAAAATATAGAAGAGATTGAGCAATCAATCATCAAAAAACTCAATCAAAAAATGACTGAGTCTGAGCAGCTAGAGACCTATTCAACGCAAACGTCAGGCATCTGTGATGCGAGAGAGGCCGTTCGCCGAGTAACGTTCTTTTCTGAAGATTATCTCAATAAAGAGTTCGATATATTTTTGAGCTTGTGTAGTGATGTTTATCTCGATTTATTTTATCAGCAGTTTATTAGCTTTGAGCCCAATAGATCATGGTCGACACACGGCAACAGCGGCATGTTTGAAAACAGTACAGAGCTAAAAGCGATGTATATGGATAACCTAGCCTATAACCATCAAGCGAACGTGCTGGTAGCAAATGAGTTAAAGCTCGCTGGTCGGAAAAACCCAGACCAAATCCTAAAGTACTGCCTAATGTACGAGCATTTATTAGAAAAAGGCTTTATTGAGCAGGGTACAAAGTTTCTACTATTATTTATCGGTGGTGACGCGCTAAAACAAAACAAGCAAACGCTCGTAGACCGAGAGCTGGCGTTATGTCATAAAAGACCGAGGAAGTATCAGCATCTACTAAGAACAGAGCTGTTAGAAATAGTCGAGCATTTAGAAGTGGCAAGTATCTCTTGGTCCGCTCTTATTGAGTTTAACAATCGCTACTTAGCAGAAAATGACACCTGCCAAGTGGAACAAAAACTGCTGCAGGGGTTTCACCAGAGCCTTGAGTCAAAATCGTTTATGCAGTTAGCTGTTTAACCCTAAAAACCCACCACAATTTCAGGTAGAATAGCCGCCTGTTTTTGCTAAGTTTACTGATTCTTCATGCGCCTAAAATCTCTAAAGCTGGCAGGCTTCAAATCCTTTGCCAATCCAACGACTTTTACCTTCCGTCATGGCATCACCGCCATTGTCGGGCCGAACGGCTGTGGCAAATCCAATGTGATTGATGCCATTCGCTGGGTGCTGGGTGAGACCTCTGCCAAGCAGTTGCGTGGCGGCGCGATGAGCGATGTCATCTTTGCTGGTACGCAAGACAAGGCTGCCAAAAGTGTCGCTAGTGTCGAGCTGACATTTGAGCATACGCAAGATGAGCATACAGGCATTCGCCATGAGTTTAACCTGTATCAAGAGCTGTCCGTTCGTCGTCAGGTAAATAAGGATGGACGCTCAGATTACTTTATCAATGGCACACGTTGTCGCCGCCGTGATGTGGTTGATGTGTTTTTGGGTACTGGACTTGGTGCACGTAGTTATGCGGTGATTGAGCAAGGTATGATTGGGCGTATTGTCGAATCTAGCCCCATGCAGCTGCGTGAGTTTATTGAAGAGGCCGCAGGGGTGTCTCGCTATCAAGCGCGCCGCGAAGAAACGCAAAAGAAACTAGAGAAAACACAAGAAAACCTAGCACGTCTGCATGACATGCAAAGCGAACTGGTTAGCCAACAGAAACGCTTATCTAAGCAAGCCGCCAGTGCGCAACGTTATGAAGAGCTGGCATTAACGCTGGCTGATATCAAGCAACAACTGGCCATTCAGCAGTTGTATCAAGCCAAGCATACTCAGCAGCAGCAGAAACTAGCCCATGAGCGTAGCACCGCTGAAGTCGCCACATTACAAGCCGACTATGAGACGCTAAAAGCGCAGCAAGATAAGCTCGCCACCCATATTAACCAAGAGCAATGGCTCAAGGATGATGCTCAAAGCGCTCATTATCAGCAGCAGCTCGGCTATCAACAAGTTGAGCACGCGCTGAGCGATGCCAAGTCGCAATTGACCGTGATTGCGCAGCAACTCGCGAGCTTGGATCAGCAGCGCACGCAAGCAGTGGGTGAGATTGATCGATTAAAAGCCGAGCAAACCGAGCAGCAGAATATATTAGAGGCGTTACGTCCACAGCTCACTGAGTTGACGAATAAACGCGACACGCATAAACGCAATGAGCAACCGTTACAGCGTGCATGGCATGACGCGCAAAACCAGCTATCACGCTTGCAAGATAATGCACGCATGCTTGAACAGCAGCAAGCCATTAATAGCCAAGCACAAAAACGCCATCAGCAGAACCATGAAAAATGGCAGCGCCGCCAGCAAAACTGGCAAAATCTATGGCAGCAATTACAGCAGTCATTATCAGCATCTAGCAATAATAAGGGTTTTGATAAAGAATTTGATAAGCGCTCTGATGAACAAGCGCCAACGGATGCACAAAACCTACAGCAGACATTAGAGACGCAAGTTGCAGAGCTGAATAAACAGTTGCAGCAGATAGAGCGCCAACAAGACAGCGTCGATGAGCGTCTGTCGGAACTACAACCGCAAGCGCATGATTTACAGCAGCGCTTGAATATGCAGCAACGTGAGTTGAGTGAGCATGAGAAGCGTCACGCGGTATTGGCCAGTGAATATGATACTCTGCATCAGATATTGCATCCAAAACCTACGCCGCAAAATCAACAGCAAGCCTCTGTCTCTACAGCGGCTAATCTAGAAACTAGCTCGGAAAGTAATGTCGTCAATCGCTATAACGAATTGGCCATTACCACTTTGCGTGAGCAGATTGAGCTGAGTGAAAAAGGACAGCAGCACGCCGCGCTACTTGATAGTGTCTTGGCGTTATGGCTAGACAGTCATGTACTAATCTCTAACCAATCTAATCAATTAAACGTTGATGATGTGAGCAGTGATATTGAGAAAGCGAACAGCTTATGGCAAGTGCTTGAGCCTAATCTAACGAATATCGTTACTTATCAGTCAGCACAAAACGAGCAGGCTAATTCAGAAGGTCGCTCTTCAGTAGAAAATGGTCATAGTTTGTGGCTATCTGCCAATCAAGATAAGCCAAACGCAGTGTCATTTATCAGCCATTTGCCAGACAGCTTACTTGATAAAGTAATCCCATTATCGCAGCTGATTAAGCAGCCAGTACTGGCACTGTGGCAGCAGTGTTATGTACATATCAGGCAAGCTGAGACAAGTGATAGTCAAGCTCATGAAGAACTTGCCGATATTTTACAAATACTACCACCGTCAGCTATTCTACTAACGACTGACGGTTGGCTCATCAGTCGTCAGGGGACGATTAACCTGAGTAAATTTACAGGTGCGCAAGCGGGTCAAAATGACAGCAACAGTCAGTTTTTAACCCAGCGTTTGCAGCAGCGTAATCGCTTGCAAGCATTAGAAGACTTACTTGATGAATTTGAAACTAAAATAGAATCGCAGCAAAAAGCTATCGCTAAAAGTAAGCATGACTATGATGCATTAACGATTAATGTAGAAGAAACTCGTGCGCAAGCTGAGCAATTGACCCGTGATAAACACAAACTTCAGCAGCAACTGACTACTCAGCGCGCCAATGCTGAGCGCTTGCAAGCAGACAGCCAACGTCTTATGGCGGATAAATCTACCCTTGATCAAGAGCAGCAAGAGTTAGATCAAGAGAGACAAGCGCTCACTCATGAGCAGCAAGATATTAAAAGTCAAATAGTAGCGTTAACGCCGCAAATATCCGATGCCCGCGCGACCAGTCAGCAACTACAGGCTGAGCGCAGTGAGCTAAATCGCACACGCCAAGCCGATGATGATGCATGGCAAGCATTGCAACTGCGTATCCAGCAGAGCGAGATGCGCTTAGAGCATAGTGTCAGTAGCCTTGCACGGGCAAATGCGCAATACGACCAATCGCTACAGAGCGAGCAGCAGCTAAAAGCCAGTCATCAGAAGCAGCAGGATAAGCTACCAAGCTTGCAAACCGCATTACAAACTGCGCAGACAGCACGAGATAAGCAGCAAGTGCTATTGACCGAGCGTGATACGGTTTTGTCGATGCTTAAGCAAGAGTATGCTCAGCAGCAGACGGCGTTAGATAGCGTGCAAAATAGGCTACAAGTTCAGCAGGGTAAGCTTGCGAATCATGCCACCGAGTTGGCACTAAGCATGGCGCGTTTGGCCGATGCCAGCACTCATACTCATGACGCTTTAGAAGCGTACTATAAGGTGAGCCATAAATATAAAGCGGTATCAGAGCTAGCCCAGCAGCAACAAGTGATGAGCGTCTCAAACTTGCTCGCGGATTTTATCGCGCATGATCGCCGTGTGCGTCCAGATAAAATCGCTGAATTAGAGGCTGAACGCGCCACGCTTGAGCAGCAGCTAGGTAAAATTGGCCCAGTTAATCTCGCCGCAGTGGCAGAGTTGGCTGAGGTCAATGAACGTCTAGAGCCATTGGCGCAGCAGACAGCAGATATTGCGGCTAGTATGCAGACGTTGACGGCAGCGATTGAGTCTATTGATGAGACCACCAAGACATTGTTTATGCAGACGCTAGATGCGGTCAATACTGAGCTTGCCAATTTATTTGCAAAAGTCTTCGGTGGTGGTCAAGCCAGTTTAACGCTCAATACTGACGATATGCCTGTTAATGCGCTAAAATCAGAGCAGTGGCGGGCAGGGCTTACCTTAATGGCACAGCCGAAAGGCAAACGTAATAGTCGCCTAGCTGTACTGTCAGGTGGTGAAAAAACCCTCACCGCGTTGAGCTTGATTTTTGCGATATTTAAGCAGCATCCCGCACCATTCTGTGTGCTCGATGAAGTCGATGCGCCACTTGATGATGCCAACGTCGAACGCTTTACCAGTTTGGTTCATGAGCTTGCAGATGATTTGCAGTTTATTTTTATCAGTCATAACAAACTGACGATGCAGATTGCCGATGAGTTAAAAGGTATTACGATGCCAAGTGCAGGTGTTTCTACGTTAGTCAGTGTGTCGTTAGATGAAGCCGAACGCTATATTACCGAGTAGCTCAAATAACTGATATAGTCAAATCTATATAAATCCGCTACATCGTTATCCTCGCTAAGCATACTAATGTATAACTTGTACTCGGTTTCCTTGTATCGAAATTATTTAAATTCAACTATAACTGGCAGGGCACTGCTAGTGGTATAGTTGAAGTTGAGGTGGTAACGTTACGCAAGTATGTCGGGCTGACGGTAAACGATGACTATATGGTGACGAGCTTAATTAGCCATGCTAGACTATTGCCATTTGTCGCCTCTTGTGTATTCCCTTTTGTCATATATTAGGATGTATTTCTCATGACCGCTATTCAGTTTATATTGATCGCCATTGCCGCATTTATCATGCTTGCAGGGCTGTTTATGGTCATTCGTAGTTTTAAGCGCCGCAACAGCGCTGAAGCCATGGCGGTCAACTATGATAAAAACGGTATTCCCATCATACCGCGACATGAGCGTAATCTCGTGGACCAGCCAGATCTTGATGACACCGTCGCAGGCGAGACCAGTATTGCACCTGATCGCAGCTATCTCAATGCAGTCGTCGAAGAAGAGACGTTGACTCAACCGCATGCCCATTTCGATGTGAATGTCGATGCACAGCATACGGCTGGACATAACGATATCATCAGTGAGTTAAATGACGATCACAGAGACATGGTTGAAGATGATAGTTATGCACGCTGGCAGGATGAGCAGCAGAATACTGAATTTTCAGCATCTGAGCAGATAAATGCCGAGCAAGAGCCTGATGCATTTTCTAGCTTGATGTCGGCGACAGACAGTCTGATGCCATCAATTGATACGGTAGAAGAGCCGAGTTTTGATAATAATAGCCCGATTCTCGATCAGCATTTGTCAGAGCCTGTTGACGAAGCGCAAAACGGTCCACTCATTAATGCCAAAGACAATATCAATATCACCATCTTGCCGCACCAATATCGTGATCGTCCAACCGCGATTATCCGTGGTCGTGATTTATTAAAGTTAATTGATAAATATGGTCTGCGCTATGGCGCGATGAATATGTTCCATCGCTATGAGCAAAAAGACGGCACGGGCATGCTGTGGTTTAGCATGATGGGCATTACCGATAGCGGTATCGCGCCTTTTGATCCGCATAGTGTTGCGACCAATACTTATCATGGTGTGGTGGTCTTCTTGTCTTTGCCGCATCCACAAGCCGTACGCAGTTTCGATAGTATGATGAGCGTTGCCTATATGATGGCAAGCGATTTGGACGCGATTATATTGGATGAAGAGAACGAACCAATCACTTCTGAATACAAGCAGCAGCTACGCAACCAAGTTCGCGACTATGAAGGTTAGAAGCTTGAAGGTTAAACGATAAAAATCCTGATTAAACTTGATTGATAGTAGCAGTATTAAAAAAGGCAAATAGCGATTGACGTTATTTGCCTTTTTTATGCGCTTTCATTTCTGCAAAATTCTAGAGTCGGCTCAAGATAATTTAGATACAAGGAAGGTGAGTGAAAGTACTACACATAGTAGGCTGAGCGAGCCTGACACAGTATCTGATTTATATGGGATTGACTATACCGAGTCTCTCACAAACTTGTTATCATATTGGCATCTTGAATTGCAAAGAAAAGACGCTGACTATGACTGACCCTATCTTACCGACCGCTGCTCAAACTGAAACCACTCAAAATACTATTGTGCAAGCATCCAATGATTCTGCTCATGAAACTGATGCTCATAAAGTTGGCGATAATATCGTCACCCAGATGCGCACGTTGATCGATGCTCTCAAGGCGCATAACTATGCCTATTATGTACTCGATAATCCCATCTTAGAAGACAGTGAATACGATCAGTTGCGTCGTTCTTTGGTCACGTTAGAAGAATCCAATCCAGCGCTGATACAGCCGGATAGTCCTATCAATCAAGTCGGTGATATGCCGTTATCTGCCTTTACCCAAGTGACCCATGACATCCCCATGCTGTCACTGGGCAACGTCTTTGATTATGACGAACTACATACGTTTATGCGCCGCGTCAACGACCGTCTAAATGACGCGCAGCAAAACCCAGAATACGAGATGGAGCTAAAGCTTGATGGCTTAGCCGTGTCATTAAAATACGCACATGGCAAGTTTGTGCAAGCCGTCACGCGCGGTGATGGGCAGACAGGTGAAGACATCACGCAGAACACCAAGACCATTCGTAACTTGCCACTTTGGCTCGCGGATGCTGCTGATATCGAGTTGTTAGAAGTGCGCGGTGAAGTACTGATGCCCAAGGCAGGTTTTGACCGTCTCAATCGTTTAGCAGAAGAGAATGAGGGCAAAACCTTTGCCAATCCACGCAACGCCGCTGCGGGTAGCTTGCGCCAGTTAGACCCAGCCGTGGCAGCCAGTCGTCCACTTGCATTCTATGCTTACTCTATCAATCAAGGTCTGCCTAAGAGCATCGAAACGCAGTCAGCAGGATTGGCGTGGTTAAAAGGCTTGGGCTTTACCGTTAGTGCGGTAGAAGTGGTCGCAAACCCACGCGCCGCACAGACTTATTATGAGTCAGTGATTGAGAGCCGTGCCAGTTTGCCGTTTGAAATCGATGGTATGGTGATCAAGGTAAATAGCCTGTCATTGCAGCAGCAACTTGGGTTTCTGTCACGTGAGCCGCGTTGGGCCACCGCTTATAAATTCCCTGCCGAAACGGTCATGACACGTCTAAACGATATCGAATGGCAAGTCGGGCGTACTGGTCAAATTACGCCAGTCGGTAAGCTCGAACCTGTCAAAGTCGGCGGCGTCACCGTCAGTAATGTGACCTTGCATAACTTTGGTGAGATTCAGCGTTTGGATGTGCGAGCAGGCGATATGATCAGCGTCCACCGTGCAGGTGATGTGATACCGAAAGTCACGCGCGTCTGGCATGACCAACGCCCAGCAGACTCTATACCAGTGACACTACCTGCTACTTGCCCAGTATGCGACTCGCCTGTAGTGCTGCCTGAAGACGAAGCGTTGGCGCGTTGTACGGGCGGCTTATTCTGCCCCGCGCAGCAGCAAGAAGCGCTGATTCACTTTGTTTCGCGTCGGGCGATGGATATCGATGGGCTTGGGGCGAGCTGGCTCATTAGCTTCTTTCAACATGGCTTGGTCAAAACTGTGGCGGACATTTACCAATTGCACACGCACACAGATGAGATGGTCACGCTAGAAAAATTAGGCGAAAAATCCGTACAGAATATCATCAATGCCATTGAAGCCAGTAAGCATACGACATTGCCTCGTTTTATTTATGCACTTGGCATACGCGGTGTGGGCGAGGGCACAGCGCAGAACTTCGCTCAGCAATTTGGTGACCTTGATAGCCTGATGGCTGCGAGTATCGAAACCCTGATTAAAACCCCTGATGTTGGCACAATCACTGCCGAGCTTGCTTATGAGTTTTTCCGTGCGCCGCATAATATTGAAGTGATTAATTCATTGCTTGAAGCAGGTGTGTATTGGGATAAGGTTGAGCAAAAAGCTGCTGGAGACTTGCCACTTGATGGGCAGACGTGGGTGATTACGGGTGCGCTTGAAAAAATGGCACGTGATGAAGCAAAGGCTAAGCTGCAAGCACTTGGCGCAAAAGTATCAGGAAGCATCTCAGCCAAAACTACCGCGCTACTAGCAGGAGATAAGGCTGGCTCTAAACTGGCCAAAGCGGAAAAGCTGGGCGTCAAAATTGTGGGTGAGGACGAGTTTTTGGCGTTGGTTGAGGGGTAGATTATGAATATTGATGACATGGAAGGTCTAGACGAAGAAACTCGCAAAAAAATTGAAGAATTGCAGAAGGTTACTCTTGAGAAAGATGGGGTCGAATTATTTGTAGCAGCTCAAGTTACTTTTGGGAAATTGTTATTTGATAACGGTTTTAATAGCCGTGCTATCACAGCATATTCTAATATCCAACGTTCATATGACTCGAATTTATATGCAGCTACTCAATATACTATAGGCGAGATATTAGAAAATGAAGGAGAAACGAAGAAGGCATTAAAATATCTAAAAAATATAGAACATTCTGATGATCCAAAAATATACGCAGCTGCCCAATACTATATTGGTTTTATTTTATCTGAAAGCAATGATATTAAAGGAGCAGTATCTATATGGAGTGCCATTAAGCGTTCCGATAGTATAAAAGCGTATGTTGAATCTCAGTTTGATATAGGTTTTTACTTAAAAGAAAGTGGCGATATTGAAGGAGCAATATCTGCATGGAGAAATATAGATCGTTTAGATGATCCAGAGTTATATAGTCAAGCGCAATTTAATATTGGAAGTAACCTGCTAGAAATTAATAAGATTGAAGAAGCATTAACTGTTTGGCGTAATATCGATAAGTTTGGTAATCCAGAAGCATATGCCAAAGCTCAACTAAGAATTGGAAGTACTTTAACAGAAAGAGGAGATTATCAAGGTGGACTACTAGCATGGTGCAACATTGAACGGGAAGATAATTTGGAAGCATATGCAAAAGCTCAATTTAAAGTTGCAAGTTTTCTAATAGATTTTGAATATATTCAAGCAGCGATCGTAGAGTTACAGCTTATTAAGCTTATAGATGATGCTGAAGCGTATGCTAAAGCGCAATTCAATATTGGTTTTTTATTAGATAAGAATAATGACGTAGAAGGTGCTTTGAAAGCATTTCGTAATATTAAACGTGACAATGATATAGAGGCATACGGTAAGGCACAGTACGCTATAGGAGGAATATTAATTAGTTATAGCCCTCTTACAGACTATAGCGCTGCTAAAACATCTTTTGAATTAGCAAGAAAAATGTTCCCATATGAAGCTCAATGTTATATAAGGATTTGCGAAATATTAAATTCTTTAGAAACAGAAAGCTTTGGTCTAAGTGCATTAAAATTATTAAATACAGTGTTAAATATAATTAAAATTCTAACCTTAGATTTTAATAAGTATGATAATGAGGAGAAGCCATTTGAGAGGAAGCTTGCTCATTATACTTCGACATATACATCTAATTTACTAATAGGTGATAATAAGAAAAAAAGATCTCCAAGCCTTTTTAGACTCAACACAATAAATAATGTTAATGATCCTAGCGAAGGTCAGTTGCTTGTTAGAAAATTAAAAGAAATTAAGAGTAATGAGTTTTATCCACTAGATTTTAATGAAAGATCTCATGCTTTTATTGGCTGCTTTACTTTTAACAATGACAGTTTAAATCAGTTTAGATTATATGGTAAAGAAAAGGACAAAGAAGCTTCTGGAATGAGCTTGGTATTCAGAAAAGATTTTTTTCAGTCTGAAAATTTCATAGGAGGTATTTCTCATCTTTCTATCGGTAGAGATACGAGTGAGAATATAAGTGATCCAAATAAAAATAATGTACATCTAAATAGTATAAAACTTGAAGATGGAGAGAAAAGTAAAGAGGTGTTGAAACGGCCTGTTATGAGGTGTGTATATTTAGACCCAACTTCAGAATATTTCCATTTAGCACAACGTAATCGCTTAACATTTTTCAGAGAATTTGGTGATAAAGTTATAGTTGTAAATGGTACTAAGAGACTTCAAGCCGAATATGAGTGGAAACTCTATGAAAAATATATAGATAACATAACTAGCAAGTTCAAAAAAGGCTATGAAACGCTTAAAGTTATTTATAAAGAAGTAGAGCAAGAAATTGATAGCATAAGAGTGAACCTTGATGCTTCTAAAGCTGAGGAGCTAATCGGGTTTACTGAAGAAATACTTCTACCTTTGAAGTATTTAATCAAACATTCAGCATTTCGTGAAGAGCAAGAGTGTAGGATGATTTATATTACTTCAATCGATAGACCTGAAGTGATAATGGAGTATGGGAGTTTTCTATATGTCGAGTATGAACCTAGCGTTAAAGACCATCTCGATAAAATTTATATAGCTCCTGCTGCGCTTCACCATAAACGATACTTCGACCACATTCTAAAAGATGTTGATGTACCCGTTGAGAAATCAGAAAATGTATTTAGATAGTTGTTGCCAGTTATTTTCTTACGAAAAATCATAAATAATATGGATGCTGACTCATCATCCATAATATATATCAATTTTTTACTCCGCCATCTCACTATGCGCCTTAACATCACCTTTCTTACCATCTGGCACAATCACGATAGGTAGCACCAGCCCTTTCGCAAAATCATCAGAAAACACATAATCGTAGCTACTGGCAGCGATGTCGGGCGTGGTATGAATGATAAGTGTCATGTCTTTGCTATCAGTTAGCTCATGCGAGACATAGGTCTCACTTAGCTGATCCAAGGCTTTTGATAGTGCCTCGTTACTTGCCATGCTCACCGTCAGATTATGCTGCGCCGTAGTATTATCCACTTTGAAGTAATCCGCATAGTCCTGCACATTTTGGCTATCGAGCGCAAACGGATATTGATAATTGGTGATATCAGCAGGTGCTTCACCGCTCGCGACTAGAGACCAGTCGACAGTATTTTCCGCTACTTCTGAACTTTCTGCGGTCGTGACAGCAGCTTCAGAGGTTTGGTCAGGCGTCTCAGTATTGTTGCCACAACCTGCTAACGCCCACACACTGGCCGTCGTAATTATCAATGTACTCATTAAGCGCTTAACCATCGACGTATCCTCTTGATTGATCATCATCGTATTGTATATATGCGCTATTTTGACAGCTTTCTTTATGGTTCTCTAGAGAAATGCAGTAAACAAACGATTGTTATACCAACATCCATAAGACAGGCAAGTTATATAAATAGCCAGGTTATATAAATAGCCAGATTGTATAAAGATGCGCACAAAAAAACAGCCACCTTATGATGACTGTTTAATGTGTATTATCACTTTCTACTTATGATTATCTTACTAGATTTGGCAGCTGACGTTGTATTCTGTACCATCTGCCCATTTGATAGCGAAGATGCCTTTGTCTTCTTTCATGTGCCATGCATAGACCGCGTCTGGGCTTGAATCATTGACATAGCTTGCGACATGATCTTGCGCATCACCATTTAAGATAACTGGCTGTGACGCCCATTTTACTTTAGGCAATGTCACGTTTAGCATGACTTGTTTCTTATTAATAGATTGTTTTGCCGTGATGATGCTGTCATCAGTACAAGTATAAGGCGCTGGTGCCATACGATCGTAAGCGGCACTAGGCATGGTCTCTGATGCTGATGTGTCTGACGCAGGGACGTCTGATGCATTTGGAGTAGTCGGAGCAGTGGTCGCACAAGCGCTTAATAAGGCGAGGGCAGGTAGGGCTGCGACAATTTTGGTAAAGGTGTTCATGGTTTTCTCCAAAGATATAGACGGTATCATGTAATTATATTTAAGTATGCATTAAGCTTATAGCCATATAGTACCCAAAACAAACATAGGTAAATGTTAGAAATTGTTTGTTACATGTTTGCTTTGTCACACAATTGCTGACTAATGTAATGCCTCATTGTGAGTGTTTTGGAAGACAATTAAAGTAGTGAATGATACGGGCTAAAACTAATCTCACACACATAAAAAAGCGTCTATCAACAAGTGGTTGATAGACGCTTTTTTGTTTTACTTAACATGCTCTGAATTGAGCATGCATTTCTATATCATGAACGCTACTTGGTTTTGCGCGGTGGCAGACCGGTATGCTGGGTTTGGAAGTTGCCCTTGCTGACACGCTTTTTGGTATTTTTGCTGGCTGTGTTTTTACCCGCAGCGCCTTGAGCTGATGAGGCATTGCTATTTGATGAGTTACTGCTACGCTTCACCGAGTCATTGCCAACACGACTGTTCTTTTTACGCGCTGATTGATAGCTGTCTTGCGCTGCATCGCGACCTTCTAAACTGGCGTTAAATGGTGGAATCAAGCAACCACGATTTTTACCAATCAAGTCACTACGTCCCATGTCTTGCAGGGCTTTACGCAACATTACCCAGTTTTTTGGATCATGATAGCGCAAGAACGCTTTATGCAGTTTGCGCTGTTTGCCAGATTTGACGATATCCATGTCACCTTCATCACGACTGACCTTATGTAGCGGATCTTTGTGCGTGTGATACATGGTGGTCGCCGTCGCCATCGGGCTAGGATAAAACGCCTGTACTTGGTCAGCGCGGTAGCCATGACTCTTGAGCCAAATAGCAAGATTCATCATGTCTTCATCTTTGGTGCCTGGATGCGCCGCGATGAAATAAGGAATCAGATATTGCTCTTTGCCTGCTTCTTGGCTGTACTGTTCAAACATGGCTTTGAATTTATCGTAGCTGCCCATGCCCGGTTTCATCATTTTTGATAGCACGCCTTCTTCAGAATGTTCTGGCGCAATTTTCAGATAGCCACCGACGTGATGACTGACCAATTCTTTGACGTATTCAGGGTCTTTAACGGCCAAGTCATAACGTAAACCAGACGCGATCAGAATCTTTTTCACGCCTTTAATGTCACGCGCTTTGCGGTATAGTTTGGTCAGATTACTGTGATCGGTGATTAGGTTTTCGCAGACGTCAGGATATACACAAGACGGCTTACGGCAGTTCTTTTCAATCGTCTCATCTTTACAGCTCAGGCGGTACATGTTTGCCGTTGGGCCACCAAGATCCGATATCACACCCGTAAAGTTAGGTGCCGTATCACGAATGGCTTCTACTTCGCGCAAGATAGAGTCTTCTGAGCGGCTTTGAATAATGCGGCCTTCGTGCTCAGTGATAGAGCAGAACGTACAACCACCGAAACAACCACGCATGATATTGACCGAAAACTTAATCATGTCATAAGCAGGGATACGCGCATCGCCATAGCTTGGGTGTGGCAGACGTGCATACGGCAAGTCAAAGACGTAATCCATTTCTTCAGTTGAGAGTGGCACTGGTGGCGGATTCAACCATACATCGATAGAAGTATGTGAGTTGCCTGCACCGCTACTATGACGCTGTACGAGCGCTCGGGCATTACCGGGATTGGTCTCAAGATGCAAGATACGGCTAGCATGGGCATAAAGCACTGGGTCAGATTTGACGTGCTCATAATCAGGCAGACGAATGACAGTTTTTTCACGTGGCGGCATTTTTAGCTTATGCTTGCGCGCCGTCATCGGCTTATTGTTTCTTCCTTCAGCAGTATCAAAGCCACGCATTTGTACCACTTGCGTCTCTTCATCCACTTGGTCAGCATTGATGATTTTATTGGTGACAGGCTCAGCCACAAAACCCTGATACTGCGATGACATTGAAGACATAGCTTGGCCAACAGGCGAGTCGCTCGGTTTTTCTTGCTCGATAGAGCATTGATCGACGTCTTCAGTCATGACGTAAGGGTTGATAATTGGATCAACACGACCGACGGTATCGACATCATTACTGGCGACTTCGGTCATATCATCTTGCCAATGGCGGCGTGTTGGCGTCAACAGATATGACGTACCACGCAGTTTGCTCATTTGCTCAAAGCTATAGCCTTTAGACAAACCATGTACCACATCGACGATGGCGCGCTCAGCATTACCGTACAATAAAACATCGGCACGGGCATCCATCAAGATACTACGACGGACTTTATCCGACCAGTAATCATAATGAGCGATACGGCGTAGACTGCCTTCGATACCGCCTAAGATGATTGGCACGTCAGGATATGCTTCGCGGCAGCGCTGGCTATAGACGATAGCGGCGCGGTCAGGGCGTTTATTGGCCACGTTGCCTGGTGAGTAAGCGTCATCGCTACGGATTTTACGATCAGCGGTATAGCGGTTAATCATGCTATCCATGTTGCCTGCGGTCACGCCATAAGCATAGACAGGTTTTCCCAGTTCCATAAAGGCGTCTTTGCTCTTCCAATCTGGCTGAGCGATGATACCCACGCGAAACCCTTGCGACTCTAATAGACGACCGATGATCGCCATACCAAAGCTTGGGTGATCGACATAAGCGTCACCTGAAATGATAATGACATCACAGGCATCCCAGCCCAAATCATCCATCTCTTTGCGACTCATAGGCAGATAGGGCGCAGGCTCGTAGCAGCTCGCCCAGTGTTTGTCGTAATCGAAAAGAGGTTTTGTGCCTTGTTTAAAGGCGGTGTGGGCGATGGTATCGGCAGACATGGGCGGACCTGTTGAATAGAAAAATGGCACTAAAAAAAGCCGTTATTTATTAAAAATATTAACGGCTCATTTAAAAGTGCTCATTTTAACATGAATTCAACTCACTATGCGACCTATTCTATGATGGGCGATTAATGATAAGTTATTGATAGTGTGGAATAATCTATAAGTAAAAAGGTTTCTAAATTGTTAGAAACCTTTTTGATTTAACCCGTTATTCTTGATTTACCCTGTCATAAGTACAGAAAACTGACTACTCTAATAGCTGAAATGGGAAAGTAACCACGTCAAATGCGAGAGCAAAAGGTAGCAATACAAGCTTTTGCGCTGTATTTGCGCCACTACTAGATACGTGGCTCTGCGTGGTTTTTGAATAAAAACTCACCATATAAGGCTTAGATAAAGGACGGTAATTTGACTGGATCATGCTTAGATTACTGACCTGCGGATAGATAGCGCCTTTGACAGGAACACTGAAGCAAAAGCGCTGGGCATTGATGCGCTGATCACTGGCTGAGGTACATTCTTTACCACTGTTTTGCAAAAAGAACTGATAGTCAGAGCGCTTAAATTCGTCTTTTAACTTGGCATAAGAAAGCTTCATCTCTCCCTGAAAATAACCATCATTATTTGGCACATAAAAATTCATGTCATTATCGACTTGGATATTTTTTGGCGTCAAGCTACCCAGCAAGCTGATCATCTCTGTCCCACCTTGGGTCAGTACATAGCTGTTTTTTTCACCCACGATAACCATGGATGCGTTTGGCATTTTTGGCAATGCTTGAGCGGGACGACCAAAAGCAATGATTTGATCTTCAGACAACACATTCTTGGTTGTACTGGTGCTGGTATGACTGTCATTGTCTAGTAATGAGCTAGTAGCACAGCCTGAGGTTGCTAACAATGCCACCAGTGAGGCACCCATAATCACTGCTTTTGAGTTGAATTTGGCTGGTAATGCAGTGTGACGCTTCTCGCTTTTACTGGTGCTTTCTAGTTTGTCTGCAGGTGTGCCTTTGTGCTGAGTCATGCTCTATTTCCTTGTCTATGATGATTGACTATCGACTATTAATATTGATTCTTTGTTTGATTATTATTATCAAACTTTCGTTGATATGGTACATGGTTTAGACATGCCTTATCTACTCATTATTTATATTCTATTGAACAAAATACTTTGGCTACTGCTAATGAAGTAGAACAGAAACTAAGTATCAATTTCGTACTAGGCATCTTACTTTTATCAGTCCACATCTCGGTGTTTATTTGACGTTAGATGAACAATTACAGGTCTATTTCGATTAAAGATTACTCTTTTTCTAAAGTATCTATTTTATTTTCCCAATGCCCAAAGTACGTTTTGGCATGCGCTTTGCTTTCTCTTTCGTAGAGTCTATTGATTTAGATAGGCTCATAAAAACAATACATATATAAATACCATAAAATCGATAATTGTTTGGAGAAATAAAGTGAAATCATCCTATTTTAGCTTGGGCAAGGTATCTGTTTTATGTACCTCCTTCTGCTCTAAAGTACTGTTGATGAGTGCGGTACTGTTTGGGATTATGTCTAGCGCAACGGCTGCTGAAGAAGCGACTCTGACAGTGGCACAGCTACTTGAGTATCAGAATATTGCATGGATTATTTGGGGCGGGGTGCTAGTGTTCTTTATGCAGGCAGGATTTGCGTTGTTAGAGAGCGGATCGGTACGTGCGAAGAACACGGTCAATGTCATGATGAAAAACTATACCGATATGTGTATCGGTGGTTTGGCCTTTTATTTGGTTGGTTTTGGGTTGATGATGGGCACCAATGACTCAGGATTCTTCGGTACGGATCACTTTATGCCAGTGAATTTGTCCAATATGGACTGGGCATTGATGTTTTTCCAAATGATGTTTGCTGCCACAGCCGTTACGGTAGCGAGTGGGGCAATGGCGGAGCGAGTATCCTTTGTAGGCTACGCCGTGGCGGCATGTCTAATTTGCTTGTTCATTTATCCTGTATTTGCCAGTTGGGTCTGGGGTGGTTATTTCGGTGGTACGGGTTGGTTGGCTGAGCTTGGATTCATTGATTTTGCTGGCTCTACGGTTGTGCACTCTATCGGTGGGTGGCTAGCGCTGGCAGGTATATTGGTCATTGGCCCACGGTTAGGTCGTTTCGCACCTGATGGTACGCCACGGTTGATAGCGGGTCACAATATGACATTGGTTGCACTTGGTGGTTTTATCTTGTGGTTTGGTTGGTTTGGGTTCAATGCTGGCTCTGCACTATCTATCACTGGCAATATCGGCCTAATCGCTGTCAATACATTCGTAGCAGCAATCAGTGCCGTAGTGAGTTACATGCTCATCTCAAAAGCATTGAACAAAGCCATTTTGCTCAGTGACAGTGTCAATGCCAGTTTGATTGGTTTGGTATCCATTACCGCAGGCTGTGCGACAACGACGCCTATCTTCGCCGTTATCATCGGTGCAGCTGCCTCCGTGATATATATCTTATCGACACAAGCGTTATTGAAACTAAAAATCGATGATGTGGTCTCAGCCGTTGCAGTGCATGGTTTTGGCGGTGCATGGGGCACGCTCGCGGCTGGATTGTTTTATTCAGACGACTTATTCAATTTATCACGTGTGGGTGTACAAGCGCTTGGTGTGGGTGTGGCGCTAGTCTGGGGATTGGGATTGGGACTCGTAATGTATAAGTTGATTAATGTCAGCTTTGGATTAAAAGCCAGTCGCTTGCATGAGCAGCGCGGCCTAGATTATACCGAGCACGCAGAGATTGGCTATCCAGAGTTTCAAAAGCAAATGTTCGATGCCAAAAACTTAACAGAGCGACATTTATAGGAGAAAACTGATGAATATCGACACTCAATCAGTAAATCAAACCGTGTCCGCGATGGCAGTTGTACTGGCAAAATACTTAAATCCTGAAGAGGTGCGACTGCTCACCACGCATTGGCAGCGGCACTCGACGGTATCTGTAAAAATGATGCAACAGTGCGTTTTAGATGCGACGCGACGCTATCCTGAGCTACAAAAACACAAGTCTGATATTCGTAAAGGTTTTTGGAATACGATGCAGACAGACCATCAGCAGGTGGCCGAAGAGAGCGGTAATAGTGTAGAAATTGGTGAACAAAAATCTATTTCTGAGATGCTTCAAGCATTTTATACGGTGATGGAAGCCATTGGCAGTCAGCTAACAGAATCAGACAAACGCAGTTTTTTTCATATCATGCACCAAACTGTGTCGAAAGAACGCACCTTTAAAGGGCATTCTATCGACATTAATCAGTTCTTGGAAGGTGCTCGGCCAGTCATACCTGACAATGAGCATATTTTGAATAATCTGATTCAGCTTGCTTATATTTGCTTGTGCGATATTGCTGGCCCTGTAGAAGCAGATGAAATATTGTTTCGGGTCGCAGAGACTGCCAAGCAAAGTTACCCGAGGGCAGTGGTCGAAAAGCTTTTTTAATATTTTTTTGAACGAGAGCTTTGATATGAGATTGGGGTGTGTCTTTAGTCACTTGATGTGATCTACAATAATGACATCTACTTATTAATTATGACTGATTAACCATAATTAATAAGTCATGATCAAGCAGCCATGACACGCCTTGAAATTAATCTAACGTAATCTTTGTGCCACTCTTAGTGAAGTTCATCACAAACTGACTTTTAAAGTGGCGTACGTTATTTTCATAGGTTAGCAAGCCTGTGGTGAAACGATGATATTCGCTCATGTTTTTGGCATTGACCATCAACATAAAATCCGCATCCCCTGATACTTCATAGCAGCTCATGACCTGTGGCTGCGAATGCATTAAGCGCTCAAATCGATGCTGCATCGACGTATTAGATCGTGCCATTTCTATCATGACTACCGCCGTCAGTCCATAGCCGACTTTATTAGGATCGACAATAGCGACCTGCTTGGTAATCACGCCATTGTTCGTTAACGCTTGGATACGGCGCTGCGCCGTAGCGATAGATACATGGACACGCTCTGAGACTGTTTTTAAAGGTAACGTGGCATCCTCTTGTAGCAAATTCAAAATGGCTTTATCAATATCATCCAAAACGTGGCTCACGGTATTTATCTCCAAAGATGCTTCTAAGAATGCCGCTAAAAAATCTGTTATTAAATCTATTATCACTATAATTCAAAAGCTGATAAATAATTGAATTATTAATAGATTCTTAGATAATTTTATTCATATAAAGATGTATATAGAGATAATATCTCGTAAAGCATAAGTAAAATAGAACCTATCAACCAGTAGTTAGCCACGAACCATCACCGTGCTAACCATTGATTTGTTTAACGACTACTATTTTACGGTGCTGCTCATGTCTATTTCTATATTATCTAATGCGTTTGCCAATACATTGGCAGCCACGGTGTCGCGCATACCTTTACCTACGATTTGGACAGCGGGTAGCACTCAGCAACGTACGTTAATATTGGGTGTGGTGTTGGCTGTATTGTCTAATATGCTGTTCGGTATTCTTTACGCCTATAGTAGCTTTTTAGCGCCGTTGTCAGGGACGCAAGTGTTTATCTGGCGGATGCTCGCGATGTGGGTGGCACTGGTTTGTTATTTGGTTATCAGTGGTCGTTTAGGGTTGCATATTGATAAGTTAAAAGCATTACGTACGGCAAAGCAGTGGGCATGGCTGTTATTACCGACGCCTATATTTCTCAGTCAATTTTGGCTATTTATGTGGGCACCAGTCAATGGTCAAGGCGTACAAACGGCCATGGGTTACTTTTTATTTCCGCTCACCATGGTGTTGTTTGGTTGCTTATTATTTGGTGAAAAGTTAAGTCGTTTGCAGTGGTTGGCAGTTGGCTTTGCGGCATTGGGAGTCGGTAGCGAGATTGTACGTACACAAAGCATATCGTGGGCGACGCTTTGGGTTTGTGGGACTTATCCTGTGTATTACATTTTGCGCCGGTTGCAGGGAATCGGGGCGGTGACTGGATTATTGGTTGATTTGACGATATGTGCGCCCTTTGCTTTGGGCTACTTATTTTTCTTTGCCCCGAGTAGCTTGGCGTTGGTGAGTGGCTCTGCCTTCTTTATTATGATGCTAGCAGGGTTAGGTGTGCTGAGCGTGCTGGCGATGAAAACCAATGTTGATGCCAGTCAAATGCTACCTGTCAATGTTTATGGCATGATGAGTTATCTGGAGCCTGCGCTACTGTTTGTCTTAGCGATTACCGTATTGGGCAATCCATTTGAATCAGCGATGATTTACAGCTATGGTTTAATTTGGGTCGGCATTGCTTGTTTGATTGCTCATGGCATTCGTCAATTCCGCCAAGCTCGTAGAAATATGCAATCTTTGGCAAAAGAACCAATCACGTAAGAAAGCGAGTTATTTACTAATTAAATAGTAGATAAATAAAAAATGGACGATTCAGCATAATGTGAATCGTCCATTTTTGTATTAGATCAAACTGGCTTTGTTTAAGAGAGCTATCGTCAATTCAATGTAGAGGTGCTACAAGGCAACTGAGCGCAGATGTATATAACATACTTCAAACGATGTTAACGCTGTAACACCTCTATAGTGGATTTGATTGTATTAATCCAAATGTTGTTTAAAGCCACGTTGCTTATCACGTTCCCAATCACGATCTTTTAACGTTTTACGCTTGTCATGCTGTTTTTTACCCAGTGCTAGACCAATTTGGCATTTCACCAGTGAGTTCTTCCAGTAGCAAGACAAGGGTACGCAAGCATAGCCTTTTTGATTGATTGCGCCAGAAAGTTTCTCGATTTCACGGCGATTGAGAAGCAGCTTACGAGTACGAATGCTGTCTGGGCTAACGTGCGTCGAGCTAGACAGTAGTGGCTGAATGTGCGCACCAAACAAGAAAGCTTCGTTATTGCGAAATATCACATATGCTTCGGTAATGGTCATCTTACCAGCACGGATGGCTTTGACTTCCCACCCTTGTAGGGCAAGACCCGCCTCAAACGATTCTTCAATAAAGTATTCATGGCGTGCCTTTTTATTGGCACAAATCTGATTCTCAGGTTTTTTTGATTTCTTTGACATGGTTTCCTCGTAAGGATTTCTAAGAACAACATCGTTGTCCTCACCTATAATTCCTCATCCTAATCCGCTTGTTTAGCGTGTTTTTTATTTAAAAAATAAGCAGGATGAGTCGAACCAACCATTGTAGCAAAGCCTCCGATAAAAATGTAAGTCAGCTGTTAGGACAAATGTAGCAGATAAGTATTAAGTTTGAGCAAAATTTGCTAGCATATAGTCCAATATTACCGACTATGTTAGCCATGTTATGAGCCTTTCTGATTCCCCCAATTCCTCAAAGTTACACACCAAAATTTTATATCCAGGTACTTTTGATCCTATTACTAATGGTCATGTGGATTTAGTCACACGTGCCACTAAGCTGTTTGATGAGGTCGTTATTGCAGTTGCCTCAGGGCATCATAAAAAGCCATTGTTCAACTTTGAAGAACGTGTCGCTTTAGTTGAGACCGTATTTGCTGACTTGCCACAAGTATCCGTGGTTGGCTTTGAGGGTTTACTCGTCGACTTTATGCGTGTTCAAGGAGCTGCTGCTGTCTTGCGTGGTTTACGTGCTATGTCAGATTTTGAATACGAATTTCAGTTAGCCAATATGAACCGTGAGCTTGATGAAAATTTTGAAGCGGTATTTTTGACGCCAGCACCGAATTATTCTTTCATCTCATCGACCATGATTCGTGAAATTGCCAAACTTGGTGGCGACGTCACTAAATTCGTACCCACTTGTGTGTCTGATGCTTTTACAAAAAAACTGGTGATTCAAGACAGCTAGCCTTTTAATAGGCTGACAGCTGCAGCATATAGGCTAAAAACCAACCGTAAGGAGCCGTTCATGGCACTACTGATTACTGATGAGTGCATCAACTGTGATGTGTGCGAGCCTGCGTGCCCCAATGAGGCGATATCAGAGGGGGACGATATTTATGTTATCGACCCTGACTTATGTACCGAGTGCGTTGGGCATTTTGATGAGCCACAGTGTGTGGTTATTTGTCCGGTTGACTGCATCCCTCATGATCCTAATCATGTCGAGACAGAAAGCGATTTGTTGTCTAAATATAAACGCATTACGGGTCAATAAGTAGCTTATATAGTCTATCCTCTATAAAAGAGATGCAGCGTTAACCTCACTTGAAGTATCACATATACATCTGCGCTCGGTTGCTTTTACTCTCTTTTAAACTGAATCAACGATACATTATTAATGATATTTGGGTTCAAGGCGCTTTAGGAAAAATGTAATGACGATAAATGCAAACCAGATAACGAGCGATTTTGATCAACAACATCTCTGGCATCCATATGCCAGTCTGCCACCTACTTATCCAAATATCGTTATTGATCGTGCTGAAGGTATTTATATCATCACCGAAGATGGCACGCGCCTTATCGATGGTATGTCATCATGGTGGGCAAGCGTTCATGGCTATAATCATCCCAAACTGAACGACGCTATTATTGAGCAATTGGGTAAAATGGCGCATGTGATGTTTGGTGGCTTGACCCATCAGCCAGCGATAGATTTGGGTCAGAAATTGCTCGACATTGTGCCTGCTGGACTTGATGCGATTTTCTATGCGGACAGTGGCAGTATCGCAGTAGAAGTGGCGTTGAAAATGGCGCTGCAATATCAAGTGGCTGCCAAGCGCCCAGCCAAGCAGCAATTTGCCTCTACACATTCTGGTTATTATGGTGATACGTGGCATGCCATGAGTATTTGTGATCCTATTAACGGCATGCACAGTCTGTATGGCAAGCAATTACCAACGCAGCATTTTGTCGCAGCACCACCATTGGGTTTTGAGCGGGCTTTAACAGAATCTGATCGCGTTGCCCTCACAGCATTTTTTGATGAGCATAGTGATAAGCTGGCAGGCTTTATTATCGAGCCGATTATTCAGGGCGCAGGCGGCATGCGTTTTTATAGTCCTGAGTATCTGCAACTGCTGCGTCAACTGTGCGATGAGCACGATGTACTATTGATTGCTGACGAAATTGCCACTGGTTTTGGTCGTAGTGGTAAGTTATTTGCGTGTGAGCATGCTGATATTAGCCCTGATATCATGACGATTGGAAAGGCGTTGACGGGTGGCTATATGACTTTTGCCGCAACGTTATGTACCCGAAAAATTGCCGATACTATTCATAATAGTGACTATCCAGCACTGATGCATGGCCCAACCTTTATGGGAAATCCACTTGCTTGTACGGTTGCGTGTGCTTCGATTGATTTGATTATGTCTTATGATATTGAAGCGCGTACTGCCAATATGCAACGCACGATGGAGCAGCAGCTAGCCCCCGCTTCGTTGTTAGAAGGTATTGCTGAAGTACGTTGTTTGGGTGCAGTCGCCGTCATTGAGTTACATGACGCTGTTGATATGCCTATTTTTCAGGCTTTATTGATTGATAATGGTATCTGGGTCAGACCATTTGGCAAATTGGTGTACATCATGCCGCCTTATGTCATTACTAATACTGAGCTTGTGACTTTATGCCAATCGTTACTACATGTAGTGACAATTTATCTGGCACAAGTTTCGAGTTCAGCTTCAAATATTGAAGTTTAGCAAAACTCCCTGCATTATAGGCCAGTCAATTTCTTTTATAAGGTGTGCTATGAGTGTTTTATTTGTCTCAGGTATCGATACTGATATCGGTAAAACTTATGCCACTGGCATCATTGCCAAATCATTAATGCAGCAGAACGTCAACGTCATCACTCAGAAGCTGGTGCAAACTGGCGTGACAATGAATGCCAATACTGGCGAGATGGGCATTGCTGACGATATCATTACCCATCGTCAACTAATGGATATTCCTCTACAGCCATGTGACCTTGATTTTACCACTTGCGCTCATCGCTATGAAAAGCCTGCATCACCGCACTTAGCCACTCGATTATCAGGGGAAGTGCTAGATCCTGAACTGATTACTAATGCCACCAAACGATTGCAAGCTGATTATGACTTGGTATTACTAGAAGGCGCGGGTGGATTACTGGTACCAATTACAGAGCATTTATTAATTTTAGATTATATTGCTATTCAAGGTTATCCAATTATTTTGGTCACTTCAGGTCGTTTGGGCAGTATCAATCACACATTACTGAGTTTGGAAGCGATAAAAGCCCGTGGGTTATCTGTACATAGTGTTATCTATAATCATATCCATGACGATGCTGACAATACGGATACCGAGATTGCGAATAGCACTGTGGATTTTTTGCAAAATTATTTAGCTGCGAATTACCCCAAGGCTCATTGGGTACAGATACCAGCTCTAAAAAACCAAATGTCTGTTAATACAGAGATGCTTAATACTGAAATGCTTAATACCAAAACGCTGTCAGAAAATTACTGTTTATCTTTGCCCGAAGGTTTTATTTGAGCTATTTATGCTGATGCTAAAAATAAATCCAAAAGACGTTCGCACTCTGCCATAAGTTTGTTATACTAGCGCGCTTGGTAGACTAGGCAATCGCCGCTGCACACTGGTAACAGACATGCAGGGGAGGAAAGTCCGGGCTACATAGGGCAGCGTGCCAGCTAACGGCTGGGCAGGGTAACTTGACGACCAGTGCAGCAGAGAGTAGACCGCCTTTGACTTATATGAGTATCGCAAGATATTCATGTCATCGGTAAGGGTGAAAGGGTGCGGTAAGAGCGCACCGCGTGGCTGGCAACAGTTCACGGCATGGTAAACTCCACGCGTAGCAAGACCAAATAGGCATCGGCATGGCGCGGCCCGCGTTCGATGCGGGTAGGTTGCTTGAGCGTACGAGCGATTGTACGCCTAGAGGAATGATTGTCCACGACAGAACCCGGCTTATCGGTTTACCAAACCTTTTTATTGTTGGTCGTAGTAATAATTGTAGCTAATGTAAATTAACTTCATGTTTTTTGCAAAAAATTCCCTTTAGGGGTTGACGGCAGTCAGCAGCTTGGGTAAAATGTGCATCCTAAAATGGCGATGTAGCTCAGCTGGTTAGAGCGCATGACTCATAATCGTGAGGTCAAGAGTTCAAGTCTCTTCATCGCCACCATTTATAGATACTTTGTTAGTATCAACTAAAAAACCAATCTATTGAGATTGGTTTTTTTTTGCCTAAAATAAACGGCAGAAGTACGTATTGATGGTTAAGTAAATCGAATGTTTGGCTATCATTACTTACTGATTTCTTACTAAATCATAGGCTTATCTGTTTAGACACAGATTAATTGTTGTAACTTATGTCGCGCTTACTTATCATAGGGGCTGTTTTCGGTAAAGTCCTGTAACGCTATGTCTGTACAACTGCCCCCTTATCGTCCTATTAAGCATCGTAGTGGCCTCAAAGTCATGGGTGCTGCGTTCCATGCTTTGCTCATGCGTGAGCTACAAACGCGCTTTGGCGGCTATCGCTTGGGCTACCTTTGGGCACCGCTTGAAGTACTGTTTCAGGTGCTTATATTTTTAGTTATTTTTGGTGCTATTCGTGAGCGCTTAGTACCAGGAATGGATTTCTCCCTGTTTTTAGTAGCGGGTATGGTTCCTTTCCGTATGTTTCAAAAAATAGCAACAAGAGCACTGGGGGCTGTTGATGCGAACAAAGGCTTATTGATGTACCGATCAATTAAGCATATTGATGTCATTATTGCCCGTTCATTTTTAGAGTTAGTCATTTATTTTTTCACTTCTATATTACTACTCGCAGGCCTAGCTTTCTTTGATATATATGCCAATTTAGAAAATTTGCACATTGTTTTGTTCTGTTGGATAACACTTTTTATATTTAGCTTTGGTGTTGCTCTAATCATGATGGTGATTGGTTACTATGGTGGTGAAATTAGTAAAGTGATTACAATATTCTTCACAATACTGTATTTCACCTCAGGGATTATTTATCCGATTCATATCATTCCCGAACCTTATTTTAGTTATTTGCTTTATAACCCCTTTATACATAATATTGAACTGATAAGACATGCGCTCGCACCTAACTATCCTGCATATCACATTGACATGGGATATTTCCTAAAATGGATGTTTGCGGTGAATTTTTTAGGATTATTACTTTATAAGTATGCTGAACGCGATATGATTCGCTCTCGTTAGAACCAAACATGCAAGCTATATAAAAAGGTAAGTAAATGATTGAAATTAAAAATGTTTCTAAGTCATTTATGACCAAGAATGGTCGGCATTATCTGTTTAAAGATTTAAATCTGACTATTGGTGATAAACAGAGTGTTGGCTTGCTAGGGCGTAACGGTGCGGGTAAGTCGACTTTGCTCCGTATTATCTGTGGTCTTGATGAGCCAGATCACGGAGAGATTGTCACTGATTCTACAATTTCATGGCCAGTCGGAGTGGCTGGTGGTTTCCAAGGCAGTTTGACAGGTCGTCAAAATGTACGATTTGTTTGTCGTCTATATTCAAGTGGGCCCTACATCGACGAAAAAATTCGTTTTGTTGAAGAGTTCGCAGATATTGGTAATTATTTTGATATGCCGGTTAAAAGCTATTCGTCAGGGATGAAAGCACGCTTAACGTTTGGCTTAAGCTTGGCTTTTGATTTTGATTATTACATGCTTGATGAAGCAGGTGCCGTTGGTGATGCCGCTTTTCGAAAGCGTAGTGAAGAGATACTAGCTGCGCGCCGTGAACAAGCAGGATTTTTAATAGTGTCGCATAATATTGGTGATATTAAGCGAAACTGCGATATTGGTATTGTGTTAATGGATCAAACAGCACACGTCTTTGATGATACAACAGAAGCGATTGAAGTTTATGAAAAGCATATCCACAAAGCAAAAAAGTAAGGTCATTAGCTTCTCGCTGTTTATTGGCTTGGTGATTCTCCCTTGGGCGTTGGTGATCTTTTATGTCATGACGTTTGCTCATCCCCGATTTATCTCGACCGCTAATGTGGTGGTTAAACAAGTCAGCGATACGAGCGTATCTTCTGCTGGAGGGATCTCAGCCTTGTTAGGTGTGAACAGCACTAGTAAAGAAGACGCGACTTATTTAACAGAGTACATTCTATCTAACGATATGGTGAAGCGCCTTGATAAAAAGTTCAAGTTCCGCGAGGCTTATCACGTTGATGGTTCAGATCCTATTAATGAAATAAAACCTGATGCCACGCAAGAAGAGTTGCTTGAGTATTTCAAACAACGGGTTCATATCGATTTAGATGAACAAAGCTACATTCTCTCAGTATCGACAGAAGCGTTTGATGCAAAGTATGCTTTTGAGCTCAATAAGACAATCCTGAGTGAGTCTGAGCAGTTCGTAAATCGTATTTCACAGGAAGTTGCTCGTGATCAATTGGTATTTGCAGAAACACAATTAGATGAGTCGCAAGATCGTTTAAATGAAACGAAAGAGCAGTTATTAAACTATCAAAATGAAAATGAAATTTATGATCCACAAGCCAATGCACAAATTGTTAATCAGCTGATTGGTAGTTTACAAGGACAGTTGAGCTCGTTACGTACAGAAGAGCGTCAATTGCTTAGTTATCTGAATCCAGATGCACCGCAGGTTGTGTCATTAAGAAGTCAAATAAAAGCTGTCACAGAGCAAATTACTCAAGAGCAAACCAAATTAACATCACCAAATACCACCAAGTTGAACCGTCAAGCCATACAGTTTGAAACTATCAAAGCTGATGTTGAATTTGCGACTGAGCTATATAAACTATCGTTATCATCACTTGAAAAAGCGCGTTTAGAAGCCTTCAAAAAGATGAAAAATCTGATTGTGATTTCAACGCCATATGAAGCTGAAGAAGCATTGTATCCACGCCGTGGCTACATCATTTGGACATCACTAGCATTGCTATTGATATTCTATGGCTTTGTGCGTTTGGTAATGGCAGTTGTCCGTGACCATCGTAGCTAGATTTGTTCAAGGCAACTTTGACAAACCAGATATCAATAATGATCGATAGATCAGCAAAGGAATACAACGCATGAATACAAAACCACGTTCTATCGTGATGATGATTAGTTTGGCGATGGCCGCGACGAGCTTGCCAGCCATGGCAGCAGATAGCGCTGCTAATCAGATAGCTGGATCTAGCTTTGGTACAAGTAACAACACCAGCAACGCCTCAACACAAGCATTCTCTGGTAGTGTTCCGGCTCAGGCAACGATGCAAGAAGCAGTGAATGCAGCGAGTTTGCCCAGTCAGTCGGTTATCAATACCACACGTCCGTATCAAGATATCAACACTCAAGATATGATGTTTGGTGAGCAGCTGTTTCGCGGTGCATTCTCGACCACTTCTGGCTCTACTTTCAATGACAGCTATGTGATAAACCCTGGTGACAACGTTCAAGTAAGAATGTGGGGCGCGTATCAATATGCAGCCACTACCACGGTTGATCCACAAGGTAATATATTCTTGCCCAATGTTGGTCCAGTACGCATCTCTGGTGTACAAAATGGTAATTTGCAAAACGTGGTCAAAAGCGCTGTCAGTCGTATTTACCGCTCTAATGTTGGTGTTTATGCTTCACTAGAGCAAGCACAGCCAGTGAAAGTATTTGTTACTGGTTTTGTCAAACAACCTGGTTATTATGGCGGTTTGGCAGCAGATTCAGTATTGTCTTACTTAGATAGAGCAGGCGGTGTTGATCCGACTCGTGGCAGCTATATTGATATTCAAATAAAGCGTAATGGTCAGATGTTACAGCAAGTCAATTTATATGATTTCCTATTGGCGGGTAAACTACAGTCATTCTCATTTCGAGATGGTGATGTGATAACGGTCTCTCCGCAAAAGAAAACCTTTGAAGTTAGTGGCCAAGTTCAGAACGAATACACTTTTGAGTTTGATGTAAACGATTTGACCGTAGGTGATGTATTACAAGTGGCCAGTCCAGCAGCGAATGCGACCAATGTTAGTATTACCCGCAGTGCAGGCCGTGCGCAGACAGCAGAATATTACTCATTAGCTGATGCTCAAAACGTGCCTGTTTATAATGGGGATCAAATGGTAGTCACGTCAGATCGCTATGCAGGTACCATTGCTGTCCAAGTTAAGGGCGCGCATACGGGTAACGGTGCGATGATTGTACCTTACGGGGCTCGCCTGAAAGATATTATCCCGCAATTGCAACCCAGTCCACTTGCAAAGCTAACCAACTTGACCATTTATCGTGAATCCGTTGCTGAGCAACAAAAACGTATGATTAATGAGTCGCTTGATCGCTTAGAAGAATTAACACTTGCGACGCAGTCGACGACCCGTGAAGAAGCAGCCCTGCGTCAAGATGATGCTGCTTTGGTAAAAGAATTTGTGGCTAAAGCTCGTAAAGTACAAACGGATGGTCGAATTGTTGTCGTACCGAACTCATGGCAGGACATCATTCTACAGCAAGGTGATATCATTGAGATACCTGCGCAAACCTCTATCATTACGGTAAATGGCCAAGTGCGTGCGCAAGGGGCACTGACATTTAATGCTGATTATACAGTTGGCGACTATATCGCTAGCTCCGGTGGTTTTGGTGATAATGCTGATACTAAAGAGATTCTTGTGATTCATCAAAACGGTACAAATGAAGTGGTTAACACTGCGTACCGTATTCAGCAAGGCGATGAAATTATGGTATTGCCAAAAGTCAAAACTAAAAACGTAGAAATTGCCCGTGGTATATCACAAATCCTCTATCAATTGGCCATCGCTGCAAACGTCATATTTTGATCCTTGATTTGAAGGCTCAATGCATTGTTGAAGTTTAATAAATAACGCTCAATTAGTAAGGTATGGAATATGGCAGTAAGACAGGCAAATACTGATAACGACAAACCTATGTCTTTGATGTCTGAGTCTGTCATTGCAGCACAGCCGTCATTACTATTTACTCAATTGGCCGTTGTGGGAAAAGGTATACGTCATAACAATGTGTTGTTGCCGCACATGCTACAAGCCGATATTCAGCGATGGTACCCGTGGTCAGGATTGGCCTATCGCTTGGTTGATGATAGTTCATCCTTTTTACCGCTACCGAGCATTATAAAACAGAAAATTATGCATTCATCAAAACAGCAACCTGATGCATTTATTGGATGGGGTCACAAGAAAAGCTATCAACGAGCCAGCAAGGCGGCTACACGGCAGCAGCTTTCAACCCTCAGTATTGAAGATGGCTTTTTACGCTCATTAGATTCGGGTACTAGTAGCCGTCATGGTTTGAGTGTGGTCGTTGATGACATTGGTATCTACTTTGACCTGACACAGCGTTCACGCCTCGAGCAGCTGATTATTGAGCGTACTAAAAACGCTACTATCGATAAGAGTGGAACAGAGGAAGCGCGTGCTCAGCAATTGATGGCACGTATTTGTGATGAAAAGATCAGCAAGTATAACGCAGTCATTGACTGCCCTTCATTAAACGACTTGGTTAGTCAAGACAATACAAACACACTCAAAATAACTTTAAAATCAAATATCTTATTGATTGACCAAGTGGCTGGTGACGCTTCTGTTAGAGGTGCTGGTGCTAACAAGCGTCAATTTAAGCGAATGCTGAAAGCCGCTTGCCGTAATCATCCAGAATCTCATATTTGGATAAAGACTCATCCCGCATCAAAATCAGGATATCTAACCAGTTTTAGACTACCTAAAAACGTTCGACTATTAACGCAAGCGCTCAACCCAATTGCATTGCTTTCTCAAGTGGAGCATGTCTATACAGTCAGCTCACATATGGGCTTTGAGGCATTGATGTTGGGTAAAAAGGTGCATTGTTTTGGTGTCAACTGGTATAGCGGTTGGGGGCTCACCGACGATAGCGGCGCACCAAAACGTTTGCTTAAAGAAGTTCAGCATCGTCGTGAATTGTCTGCCAGAGCATCAGTGAGTACTAAGAAAACATCAGGCTTGTCACTATTTTCTACAGCGTCTAGTAAGACAATAAATACCACGCTAGAAACACTGTTTTATAGCGCTTATATTGACTATAGCCATTACGTAGATCCCGCAACCAAAAAGGCTTGCGACATAGATACGGCTATTGAGTGGTTGGTGACCAATCGTCATTGGCAATCACGTTTGGAAGGCGATTTGACAGTATATGAGTTTAGCCACTGGAAATTGCCTTTTGTGAGAGATTTTATCAATCTGCCACGTACAACATTATTTATTAAACCTAAGCCACGCTTAAAGAATTTACTGCATCCAGATCATTTTCGAGTCAACTATCAGCGGCCTTTACTGGTGTGGGGCTTAGCCAAACGACAGCAAGTACAACAGAAGCGCCAGAAAAAACTAGTAATGCAGTCTTCTAAAATGCCTTCTATTTACTGTATGGAAGATGGATTTATTCGTTCAAATGGTTTAGGTGCCACGCTACTAGCACCATTGTCGGTGGTAATAGATAAGCAGGGTATCTATTATGATGCGACTCAGCCCTCAGATTTAGAAACATTATTACGCAACTGCGAAGCACTGAATCCACACCAAAGTACACGAGTAAAACTGCTGCAAGAAAAGCTACGTACTCAGCGCGTGAGTAAATACAATGTGGGCGCTGATGTTAATAGTTTTGATAGCCAGCATAGCTCATGGATGCAAGAAGCAAGATTGTCTAACAAGCGCCGAATTCTCATTATCGGTCAAGTAGAAGATGATCTGTCGGTTCAGTATTGTGGTTCGACCATCAAGACTAATCGTGGCTTGATTGATCGTGTATGCCAAGACAATCCTGATGCTTACTTGATTTATAAGCCACACCCTGATGTTGAGGCAGGGTTGCGAGCAGGCAAAGTAACGGCAGCAGGTTTACGTCAAGTACATGCGGTCGCCTATGATACGGCCATGCCTGACTGCTTAGAATGTATCGATGAAGTGCACACTATTAGCTCGTTGACAGGTTTTGAGGCATTGCTGCGTGGTTTACAGGTTACCTGTTATGGTTTGCCATTTTATGCAGGATGGGGGTTAACGACCGATATTGACGCACAGTTGTCACCCAAGTCTGAATATATAGAAAGACGCAAAAGAGACACAGCGTTGACGCTCGAGCAATTACTGTATTGCGTGCTCATTCGATATCCACTCTATCGTTTGCCAAATGGCTATGGGCTTGCGCAAGTAGAACAGGTTATTGATTATCTGTATCCATCTATAAACGAATATATGCTTGAAGGTAATGGTAAAAAAGAATCTCAAACTAAAATGTTTAACAATACACATCACTCGATGCAGACCTCTAAGTCAGCAGTATCGACTTTGACTACACAAATTAAGCGTCAAGCCGCCACACGTTTTATGCAGCAGCGTCATCGATTTCAGCAGCTTTTGCGTAAAGTATCCCGTTGATGGGCTTCGGACTCGTGGCATAATTCCGCTGCGACAAGCAGATTGTTTTTCGGTATAATATTTTTTATTCTATGTGCCTTCACACGGTTTAACGACCACTCTCGTTTTTATTTATGACCCTTTCACTTAATGGTAGCCCAATACTATGGCAGCTTCGATGTCTCACTTGCTTACTCATCGACACGTCTTGCTGTTACAAGGGAAGATGGGCGGATTTTTTAATCGCTTTTCGACATTTTTACAAACCCAAAATATCAAAGTTAGCAAAATCAACTTTAACGCAGGTGATGCTTTTTTCTATCATCATGATAATACCTATGAATATACGGGAACATTAGCGCATTTCTCTTCTTGGTTGCAGGCATTCATTAAAGAAAATGCCATTGATGCGATTGTTTGTTTTGGTGATTGTCGCCCACACCATACGCAAGCTGCCTATATCAGTGAGCAGTTAGAGACCTCATTCTTCGTATTTGAAGAAGGGTATTTGCGTCCTGACTATATTACCTTGCAAGAACATGGGATTAATGGCTATTCACGCTTAAATATAGAAGACATCAAAGCACTTAAAAAGGCCAATGATCAGCCGCTATATACACACAATCGTTTTTATCGGTTGAGTATCGCTGCTATTGTTTATTATATTATTGCCTGGATGTATAAAGGTCGCTATCCACACTATTCGCATTACCGTGGCATGACAGCATGGCAAGAGGCGATTGCTTGGCTGAGAGCACCATGGCGAAAATTGCGAGATTACATACCTGATAAACAACTGCAGAATAGACTGACTAAGAACGAAAGTAATAATTACTTCTTGATTAGTTTGCAAGTGCATAATGACTCACAGATTACCCATCACAGTGATTATCGAGATGTTGTACAGTTCATTGATGAGTCTATTGCAAGTTTTGCAACTTATGCTGATAAGCAGCAGTTGCTGGTACTGAAGCATCATCCGTTAGATCGTGGTCATCGAGACTATCGTGAGTTAGTATCTAGCTTGGCCGTGCGCTATGAAGTAGCTAACCGTGTTTTTTACGGTTGTGATATGCACTTGCCAACCTTGATGAAACATAGTATTGGTATGCTGACTATCAACAGTACCACGGGTCTGCAATCGGTATATCATAAAAAACCAACCAAGATCATGGGTCGTGCGATTTATAATACGCCTAAGCTGACCGATCAAAAACCACTTAGTGATTTTTGGCAACGGCCTAAAAGTCCCGATAATGAGTTTTATCTAAGATTTCGTGAATATTTGATAGAACAGACTCAGATAAACGGTGCTTTTTATGGTAAATCACCATGGATGTATAAGTATTTGGGTCAAGCAGGAAGTAAGTCTGTAGAGAAGAATTACCCTAAATCCAATAGATCTCAGTAGCCTTTACTTTCGATTTATCTTAAGTCGTTTTGATGAATTATTAGCACCACAGAAGACAATAAAGTCCTAATAAGCATCATACTTTCTCTCTGTATGGTTATCAGCTCGTAACTTCACTTGTAAATCATCTCTCTGCTCACAAAATCGCCTTACTTTGTAGTGGAAAACTGCTAGAATACTCTTTTACATCTGCACGTAAGTAATAGCCTGTTTGACTATTGATTTGAGATAGCAGTTTTAGTGTATAAGCTATTTTCAGCAATAGACAGTTATTGTATCGCTTGCGTCTGACAGCATTTATTCTTTTAGTTTCATTATTCTATCACCCTTAATTTAGTAGGCGCTTTGTGACTGCATTAGCCAATATTCGTAACTTTTCAATCATTGCCCACATTGATCATGGCAAGTCGACACTTGCTGATCGTTTTATTCAGATGTGCGGTGCCTTGCAAGATCGCGAGATGCAGGCGCAAGTACTTGACTCCATGGATATTGAGCGTGAGCGCGGTATCACTATTAAGGCGCAGTCCGTAACCTTATTCTACGATCATCCTAATGGCGAGCGTTATCAGCTCAACTTTATCGATACACCAGGACACGTCGACTTTTCTTATGAAGTGTCGCGTTCATTGGCGGCTTGCGAAGGTGCGCTTTTGGTCGTTGATGCCGCGCAAGGCGTAGAAGCACAATCAGTAGCCAACTGCTATACAGCTGTTGATCAGGGTTTAGAAGTAATGGCTGTACTGAATAAGATTGATTTGCCACAAGTTGAGCCTGAACGCGTTATTCAAGAAATTGAAGATATCATTGGTATTGATGCGGTTGATGCACCTCGAGTATCAGCCAAGTCAGGTTTAGGCGTTGATAAACTACTAGAAGCATTGGTTGCATTTATTCCAGCACCGACTGGTGACCGTGAAGCACCGCTACAAGCCTTAATCATTGATTCGTGGTTTGATAATTATTTGGGTGTGGTGTCATTGGTCCGTGTGCGCGAAGGAACTATACGCAAAGGTGATAAGCTTTATATTAAATCAACTCAAGAAGCGCATTTAGTGGGTTCTATTGGTGTGTTTACGCCAAAGCCTGTAGATACGGGTATTTTAGAGGCGGGTGAAGTTGGTTTCATTATTGCTGGTATTAAAGATATTGCCGGCGCGCCTGTTGGTGATACGATTACCCACGCCAAAACGCCTGATGTCGATCGTATTCCGGGTTTTAAGCAAGTAACCCCGCAAGTCTATGCAGGCATGTTCCCTGTAGAGTCTACTGACTTCGAAAAATTCCGTGAAGCCTTACAAAAGCTGCAGATCAATGATGCGTCTCTATTTTTTGAGCCAGATACATCTGATGCACTTGGTTTCGGTTTCCGCTGTGGCTTCTTGGGTATGTTGCACATGGAGATTATCCAAGAGCGTCTAGAGCGTGAATACGATTTGGATTTGATTACGACAGCGCCCTCAGTTATCTATGAAATTGAGAAAAAGAATGGTGATGTTATCTATGTAGATAACCCCTCACATTTGCCTGAGCCAAACAACATCGAAGAGTTTCGTGAGCCGATTGCTCGCTGTCAGATCTTAGTACCGCAAGAGTACTTGGGTAATGTGATGACTTTGTGTATTGAGCGTCGTGGCGTTCAGGTTGATATGCGCTTTATGGGTCGACAGGTACAGCTGATATTTGACATTCCAATGGGCGAGGTCGTCATGGATTTCTTTGATCGCCTAAAGTCGGTCTCACGTGGTTTTGCCTCGCTCGATTATAACTTTGAGCGCTATCAAGCCGATAAATTGGTGAGAGTCGATGTGCTGATCAATGGCGATAAAGTCGATGCCTTAGCGATGATTGTGCACGAAACCCAATCACGTTATCGTGGTAATGCACTGGTCACTAAGATGAAAGAGTTAATTCCACGTCAGATGTTTGATGTGGCCATTCAGGCGGCTATTGGTAGCCAAATCATTGGTCGTAGTACAGTAAAAGCTATGCGTAAAGATGTACTAGCCAAATGTTATGGTGGAGATGTTTCGCGTAAGAAAAAGCTATTGTCTAAACAGAAAGCTGGTAAAAAACGCATGAAGCAAGTAGGTAATGTGGAAATTCCACAAGAAGCTTTCTTAGCTGTACTACAAGTAGAGTAAGTATTGAATATTCATTGTTAGTGTAAAACTGACAGTGATTAGTACAATTAATTGATAAATAGCAACCGTTAAAGCAGCAGCTCGTTAATAGGCAAACTAGTATGGATTTTGATTTTAATTTAATTTTAGTGCCATTAACCGTCGTTTTGGGTATTGTTTGGCTATTAGACAAATTGGCACTCAAACAACGTAAAACTCGTGGGCGTGGTCAAGAAGGCTTACTAGTACGCTGGGCTTATGATTTTTTTCCTGTATTGGCAGTGGTCTTGATTGTGCGCTCATTCTTGATTGAGCCTTTCAATATTCCATCATCTTCTATGGTACCGACGCTTTATACGGGCGATTTTATTGCTGTAAACAAGTATTCTTATGGCGTAAGACTACCGCTAACTTATAATAAAATATTGGATACAGGCTCGCCTGAGCATGGTGATGTGGCTGTATTTCGCTACCCTGAAAATCCTAGTATTTATTATATTAAGCGTGTGATTGGCTTGCCTGGTGATACTGTCAGCTACGATCAAGGTGTACTTGCGATTAACGATGTTCCGATTGATACTCAGCCAGTAGATTTTTCGGCAAGTGCTGAATTGACTTCACAGCTTTATCTGCCGGGACAAATTGCTCCAGGGCAAGAGCTGACCGAAGAAAGTGCAGCTGCGATGGGTCAGCAAGAGGAAGGTGAGGCGCAGTACTTTGAAGAGACGCCAGGTAAGAACAAGCATCTTGTTCGCTACTTGACTGGTATGAACAGTGCTCAATACGCACCATTTCTACAGCAGCAGTCACCAGAAGTGGTTAGCTCAGAAGGGACGGAATGGCGTATCAATGTGCCAGAAGGTCATTATTTTGTCATGGGTGATAACCGTGACCGTAGTGCGGATGGTCGGTTTTGGGGATTTGTACCTGATGAGAACTTAGCGGGCAAAGCAGTTTATATTTGGATGCATAAGCCACCAGGACTTAACTTACCAACTTTCCAACGCAATGGTGCTATTAATTAAGATGGTAAGAATCTCTATTGGTTGATTTTTCGATAATAGTTTTGTGCTAATATTGTTGCTATCTAATAAACGGATATCTAATGTTTAGGTATTCACTATAATAGCAACTTATCGGTAGAGGAATACACTAATGCAGCAATTATCCGGATTAGCCACGCAGCGGGGCGCTAGTGTGACAAGCATCGTGTTCATCATTATGGTATTGGGCATTGCTGCTAAATTGACAGTTGCTATTGTGCCAGCTCAGATTGGTGATTATCAGTTGACCAAAACCTTAAGTGCACAACTCCTAGAGTCAAATAATAACAATGAAACGGCTAAACAGTTTGTTGAACGCGTTAATAGGCAGTTATCTATTAATGCTGACTATAACACTACAGCAGAAGAGGTTTTTACTTTTACTGATAAAAAAACAGGTCAGTTGGCCATCTACAAGCAATATGCAATAACCAATAATTTCTTTAGCAATATTGATATCGTCAATCGTTTTGAAGGTGATATCGATATGGCGGCAGCAGAGTAATTGAAAGAGGTGTTAATATCCTCTTAAATTTTCCTTATAACCTTAGTCGATAGATATTATGACTAAATTCGTAAAACAGAAGGGATAACCACAAGCCACGCATGAAACCAACTTCGCAGCATTCCCAAGCGGTTCCTACTCCTCAACAAAATAGCACGTCTGTCGACACGCTTGTTGTTAGCTCAGAATTCATTCAGCGGCTAGCGGTATTAACGCGTAAGTTGGGCTATGTGTTCAACGACTTGAGCCTTCCGAAACTTGCATTGACGCATCGCTCGTTTGATAGCAAGAAAAACTATGAGCGTTTAGAGTTTTTAGGCGATGCCTTACTAGGTATGATTGTCGGTGAGGCTTTATATCACCGCTATCCTAGCCAAAATGAAGGCCGATTAACTCGTATGCGTGCAACGTTGGTACGCCAAGAGTCACTGGTCATCATTGCGCAAAACTTAGAGCTCTCTAATCACCTTATACTAGGAGTGGGCGAGAGGAAGGGCGGTGGTCGCAATCGTGCTTCTATACTGGCCGATGCGGTAGAGTCTCTGATAGGTGCTATATATTTAGACAGTCAAGATATGGATATTACGCGAGATTGTGTGCTCTCTTGGTACGGAGATTTGATTGATAACGTCAATGATCGCAAAGCATTAAAAGATGCAAAAAGTCGTTTACAAGAGTGGCTTCAATCTAAGCAGTTTGACTTGCCACATTATGAGCTAATGGAAACACGTGGTAATGCACCGTATCAAATATTTGTTGTACGTTGCCATGTTAATATCATTAACTGCCCTGATATTACTGAATCTGGTGAGAGCCGCCGTATCGCTGAACAAAAAGCAGCAGAGCTTATGATCAACCAGTTGCATAAACTTCCAGGCTCAGCTAAAAAGCGTACATAACTAAATAACTAACATTTAGCGATTTTCTACTAACGTAATTCTAAAAGAACGACTCATATTAAGTGACGTTTTAAAAATTGCTTATTTGCTTTCTTTTAAACGTCACATACTTTCAAACCTCAAATATTTCCCAACCGACAACGGTTTCACTTTTTAGTGCTGATAAAACCAATTCATCATTAAATACCGTTTGACTGGTTATAAAACCTACAGGATTACCCTATGAGCAATCATACTGATTTGCCCTCAAATAATGAAGATAACGCCGAAAATATGACTGAAAAAAAAGATATCAACTTAAGCCAAGATAATACTGATATAACAAATGATGGTATCGCTCACTCAGAAGATGTTGCGTCAGAAAACGATATGGCGATTGAAGAGTTCTTTTCGCCTAGCAGCCATAAAGGTATGGCTGATAACTTTAAAACTGGCTATGTTGCTATTGTGGGACGTCCAAATGTCGGTAAATCGACACTAATGAATCACTTGTTAGGTCAAAAGCTGTCTATCACATCACGTAAACCGCAAACGACTCGTCATCGTATTCACGGCATTCTGTCAAATCATGAGATGCAGGCCGTATTTGTAGATACACCAGGTATTCATCGTAATGAAGTGCGTGCTATCAATGAGCGTATGAACAAAGCCGCCGTATCTGCATTAGTAGATGTTGATTTGGTACTATTCGTTGTTGATTCAGACCAGTGGCGTGACGATGACTTGTTGACCTTGCAGAAGCTCGGTGAGACTGATTTAACTGTAGTATTGGTCATTAATAAATCAGATACCTTAAAAGATAAAGGCAGTGTATTGCCACTTATCGAGACTTTTAATGCCAGTTTTGATTTTGCTGACATTGTGCCTGTATCTGCTCTAAAAAATCAGAATCTAGACCGCTTAGAAGAAGTGATTGCGTCACATCTACCAGTCGCGGCACCTATTTATGATACTGAACAAATTACCGATCGATCAGAGCGTTTTTTAGCCAGTGAGATTATCCGCGAAAAAATCATGCGTAGTTCGGGCGACGAAGTACCATACGATTTAACGGTACAGATTGATGCATTTAAAGATGAGCCTGCACATACTGATCCAAAGACAGGTCGCCCACGTAAAGCTTGTACTTTTATCGATGCGACTATTTATGTTGAGCGTAGTGGTCAAAAAGCGATTGTCATTGGCGACAAAGGACAGCGTATCAAGCAGGTTGGTATGGATGCTCGTAAAGATATGGAACAGCTTTTCGACAAAAAAATTATGCTCACACTATGGGTGAAAGTGAAGCGTGGTTGGTCTGATGATGAACGTGCATTAACCAGTTTGGGATATTAATTAGACATTAGCACTATAAAGATTTCTGTATGTGTTAGATGCTGAGGTAATAAAAAATGCGTAACGAAGCACTAGTTGGTTACTTATTACATCAGCGTCCCTATCAAGAAAAGCGCGCTTTATACTATTTATTTTCTCAGCAGCATGGTGTGATACATGGTATTGGGAAAAAAGGCGCGCCATTATTTATGCCGCTACAACTTTTTGCTACTGGCAAACGTGACTTAAAGACCTTCAGTCAAATCAATATCACGTCACAAAATATAATTTCAACAGGTACAGCAGAAAAAGACGATATTGCTACTACTTTAGAGTCAGTACCTTATGGAAATATCACTGGTCAGCAGCAATACTCTGCATTGTACTTAAATGAAATATTGTGGCGATTGTTACCCACTGAAGACCCCATGCCTATATTGTGGCAGCATTATCAAGACAGTCTACATCAGCTTAGACAGCCTTTAGATACCGATGAATTACGATTGTGTCTGCGCCAATTTGAGTCTCACTTATTTAATGAGTTGGGTTTTAGTTTAATTTTGACCCACGATAGTGTCCAAGATATTATCGAACCGGATTGTTCTTATTGCTTTTTACCTGATGTGGGGTTTATGGCTGTCTTACAGAATGAATCACAGTCTGAACATTTAGAAAATACCACGATGAAAACTGTATTCATGGGTGCCGATCTTATTAAGATGGCAGAGTTGGGTATTACTAAAACGACTCTGAATCATTGGTCGAAGTTATATCGACACCTCATTGATCATTTGCTTGATTACCAACCGTTGCAGAGTCGTTTGTTATGGCAGCAGCAGCAACGTTATCAGTAATCACTAAAAAAATATCGTATATAGCCCTAATTATTACATTCGGTAGGATGGTCTTCATTGAATTTTTGGGTAATACGGCCTGTCTGGCTAAATGATATCAAGTACATCGCGTCATTATAGTCAACGGTTGGACAGTATTTGATATGTCCAAAGTGCCCTCGAGGTTGACCACTATCTCCCCAAAACTTAGTGTAATGGCGTTTAGCTCCAACTCGTAAACTTAGCTTGCTATATTTAAGACTCAATGCATGCTGAGCGATTAAAAAATCGACTTGAGTATCGAAGTGCTTGTTGTCATTTTTGTCTACAAATAGCAAAAGTGTCTTGTCGCTATCTCTATAGCAGCGACCTCCACTATCAGATAAACAGACAATCACATTCTGTCTTCTAATATAACTCTCAGCCTTCGCTAGGGTCAGCGAGCTTTCTAACTGACTTCTAATACGCTTGGCTTCCATATGTGCTAATTGTGTTTGTATGAATGGCACGGCAATCGCCACCAGAATCCCTAAAATAACGATAGTAAAAATAAGCTCGACAAGCGTAAAACCTTGTCTATCTTTAAATATGTTTGTCTTTATTGTGACTTTATCAAACGTAGATTTGTCAGAAAACGACATGTAAAGTTGCATTACGAAAAAGGTAAATCTCTTATGGACGTGCTTATACTGAATCAATATCAATAAAAGTGACAAAAATGCAAATATCTTTCTATAACTTGATAATATTCTATATAGCAGTGTCATAAGGTCTTATTACCTATAGTGAGTAACTTGTTTCAATAAAACAATCTCGCTTTTTGTCATTGGCTGTTCAAGTATTTTATAAAGACCTTATAGCTTCAGTGTCTTGATCTCATAAAAACTTAAAAACAGGTTAGCATTTCACATATACAGAATAATGTTGGCTATCTTAATATATACAGAATATATGTCTACTGTCAAAATTTGTTTCAATTAGTGAATGAAGAGTTTTAATAATAGAGAAAAATTACTTACCGTATTAAAATATGCTCAGGCAATAGGTGCTATTCAGTTTACTATCTATGTGAAACTGACATACAAAAGATAGAATGCGTAAGGCGTGTTAGTTCTAGGTAACTCCAGCAAGCTATTGTGTTTTAGTTACAACATTATCGTGTAATAATGTGTAGCTCCTTAACGAAAAAAGTTGTAAACTGAATCGATAATCGCTAAGCTACTCCTTAATTGGTTTTGCTTTGTCACTTGAAATTCGTAAAAGATGTCTATTTGAAGCATCTTGAGAAACGGTTTTGCTTAATGCATCACTAAAATTATCCTTTGGAGGAAGTCCATGAAATTGAATAAAATAGCTCTAGCATTGGTTGCAGTAGCAGCAGCACCTTTAGCTGCTAACGCTGGTGTAACGATTAGCCCATTATTACTAGGTTACCATGTTACTGATGATATCAGTGATACTGCTGACAAGCAGCGTGATATCCTTCGTACCGGCAAAAACTTGCAAGAAAACACGGATCGTGATGGCAACTCTAACGGCGGCGTAGCTAAAGAAAGTAGCCTATATACTGGTGCTGCTCTAGGTATCGAGCTTACTCCTTCTACTCAGTTCCAAGTTGAGTATGGTGTATCAAATGCTAATGGCGAAGCTTCTGAAGATTCAGCTAAATCTGGTGCTAACCGTTTTGATGTTGAACAAACCATGCTTTCTGGTAACTTCTTAATCGGTACTGAAGAGTTTACTGGTTATACTGATAGCGCATTCAAGCCATATGTATTGGTTGGTGCTGGTCAATCTAAGATCAAAGTAGAAAACCAAGAAACTTATGTTTCTGATGTAACTGGCGAAACAGTTACTGCTGGTACTGAAGTATCAAGCTCTAAAGATACTATCGGTAACCTAGGTCTAGGTGCTATGTATCGTATCAACGATGCTTTAAGCCTACGTGGTGAAGCTCGTGCGATTCATAACTTTGATAACAACTGGTGGGAAGGCATGGCTTTGGCCGGTCTAGAAGTTGTACTTGGTGGCCATCTAGCACCTACAGTAGCAGTACCGCCAATGCAAGAGCCAATGGTTGACACTACTCCAGTAGTAGTAGTTGAATCTGATCTTGATTCTGATGGTGATGGCGTACCTGATAGCATCGATGCATGCCCAGGCACTCCAATGAACGTCGTAGTAGATGAGCGCGGTTGCCCAGTACCAGTAGATATTACTGATGAACTGAAAATGGAACTACGTGTATTCTTTGATAACGATAAATCAGCTATCAAAACTCAGTACCAGCCAGAAATCGCTAAAGTAGCAGAGAAGATGCGTGAGTATCCTAACTCTGTAGCACGCGTAGAAGGTCATGCTTCTAAAACTGGTCCTTCAGCACGTTACAACCAACGTCTGTCTGAAGCTCGTGCCGTTGCAGTTAAATCTATGCTAACTAACGAATTCGGTATCGCTCCAAACCGTCTATCAACTGTTGGTTATGGTTATGATAACCCAATCGCTCCAAACGACACTGAAGAAGGTCGTGCTATGAACCGTCGCGTTTATGCCATCATCACTGGTGACAAAACAATGACTGTTGAACAAACTAAAGATATGGTTGTTCAATAAGTAATAGCCAATTGGTTATGTGATTAAATATATAGTTACAAAAAAAGCTACCCACTGGGTGGCTTTTTTTTGTTTATGTATTGAGAAAAGTGAGTTATTACATAAATTTATGAATCAATAATGTTATACTAGCTGCCCAAACATTCTGTAAATTGACAGAATGTACATTAGCATAGCTATCTGTATGATGAATTTATCAGTGTAGATTCTTGATTATATTGAAATTATTTGATTAACAGCACTTATGGTGCAGTCGTCTAAAAGTAAGTATTCAATATCTATCTGGTTGATGATAAAGGTTTATCCGGCGGCGCTTACTGCTACTGCATTTTTTAAGACGAAACGAGCATTTTATATGGCGAACGATATCAAACACCTGCGTAACATTGCAATTATTGCCCACGTTGACCACGGTAAAACAACTTTGGTTGATAAGTTATTACATCAGTCTGGTACTTTTGGCGACCGTGCAAACGTTGCTGAACGTGCAATGGATTCAGGCGATATTGAGCAAGAACGTGGTATTACTATTTTGGCTAAAAACACAGCTATCCGCTGGACAGATCAAACTGTAGATACAGAATACCGTATCAACATTGTTGACACCCCAGGTCACGCCGATTTCGGTGGTGAAGTTGAGCGTGTTATGTCAATGGTTGACTGCGTATTACTAGTTGTTGACGCTGTTGATGGTCCAATGCCTCAGACTCGTTTTGTAACGCAAAAAGCATTTGAGCAAGGTCTAAAGCCTATTGTTGTTATCAACAAAATTGACCGTCCTGGTTCGCGTCCTGATTGGGTAATGGATCAAATCTTTGATTTGTTTGATAACCTAGGTGCGACTGATGAGCAGCTTGATTTCCCAGTTGTTTATGCATCAGCATTGAACGGTGTTGCAGGTTTAGAAGCTGATAATTTAGCTGATGATATGACGCCACTATTCAAAACTATCGTTGATGTTGTACAGGCTCCACAGGTTGATGCAGATGCACCATTCCGCATGCAAATCTCAAGCCTTGACTACAACAGCTTTGTTGGTGTTATCGGTATTGGTCGTATCCAGCGTGGTAAAGTTAAATTGAACACGCAAGTAACTGTCATTGACAAGCATGGCAACACGCGTAATGGCCGTATTCTAAAAATCATGGGCTATCATGGTCTTGATCGTATTGATGTTGAAGATGCACAAGCTGGTGATATCGTTTGTATCACTGGTATTGACGCACTTAATATCTCAGATACGATTTGTGATCCAGCTAATGTTGAAGCATTACCAGCACTAACGGTAGATGAACCTACCGTATCAATGAATTTTCAAGTAAACAACTCACCGTTCGCTGGTCGTGATGGTAAGTTTGTGACGTCACGTAATATTCGTGAGCGTCTTGAGCGTGAATTGATTCATAACGTAGCACTACGTGTAGAAGACACAGAGTCTCCTGATAAATTTAAAGTATCAGGTCGCGGTGAGCTTCACTTATCTGTACTTATCGAAAACATGCGTCGTGAAGGTTTTGAGATGGGTGTTTCAGGCCCAGAAGTTATCGTTAAAGAAGTTGATGGTAAGTTACAAGAGCCGTATGAAAACGTTGTGTTCGATATTGAAGACGGGCATCAAGGTTCTATCATGGAGCAAGTTGGTCTACGCAAAGGCGAGATGACTAACATGGAACTTGATGGTAAAGGTCGTATGCGTATTGAAGCGACTATTCCTGCTCGTGGTCTGATTGGTTTCCGTTCTGAGTTCTTAACTCTGACTTCAGGCAGCGGTATCATGACTTCTAGCTTCTCACATTACGGTCCGCAAAAGATCGGTGATGTTGGTGGTCGCTCTAATGGTGTATTGGTTTCTATGGCTAAAGGTGTTTGCCTAGGCTTTGCACTATTTAACCTTCAAAAACGTGGTAAGTTATTTGCTGAGCCACAGCTTGAAGTTTACGAAGGTATGATTGTCGGTCTGAACTCTCGTAACGATGACATGACTGTTAACCCAACGACAGCTAAACAGCTAACCAACGTACGTGCTAGTGGTACTGATGAAGCATTGACGTTGACGCCAGCAGTTAAGTTTACGCTTGAGCAAGCACTTGAATTTATTCAAGATGATGAATTGGTTGAAGTAACCCCTAAAGCGATTCGTCTACGTAAGCGTTACTTGACTGAAAGTGAGCGTAAGCGTCACGGCCGTGGTAAAAAAGGTGCTTAATATCAATAAATGAGTTACTTAGTAATTCATATCATTGATGTTTGACGCTGAAATTCAATGTCAGTAAAAATTTTCTGACATTGAAGCAGTTAAAAAACTAGCAGTATAAGGTAAGCGAATAGTGCTTCACTTTATACTGCTTTTTTTTGTGTTGTAATTTTGCAAAAATATAGACAGAATGAATAGTCGTATTAATATATTCAATAATTACTATTAAAGCCGATTGTGGCGACAATTAGATAGATAGATATCTGGTTATAGATAAACTTTGGGGAAAAATAATGAGTATGGTATCTGAGTTTAAAGAGTTTGCGTTAAAAGGTAATGTGATGGACCTAGCAGTTGGTGTCATCATTGGTGGTGCTTTTGCAACCATCACAACTTCTCTTGTGGCAGACATTATCATGCCTATCGTCGCCTTTATATTCGGTGGCGAAATTGACTTTAAGAACATGTTCTTAGTATTAGGGGATGCACCTGAAGGTATTGCTATGACCTATGATGCACTTAAAGAATCGGGTGTTCCAGTATTAGCATATGGTAACTTTATTACGGTGCTTATTAACTTCCTAATTTTAGCTTTCATTATCTTTATGATGGTTAGAACGGTAAATAAAATGCGCCGTGCTCAAGAAGTAGAAGAAGTGGTAGAGGCCATTGTGGAGCCTTCAGAAGAAGTGCTATTACTTCGTGAAATTAGTGCCAAATTAAGTAATACTGACATCTCTAAATAAAGTCATTTAATGTAGCAAATAAAAAAGGCTAACGCGACGTTAGCCTTTTTTATTGTCAATTTACAAACAAATTAGATTTAGTATCTATATATTATAATGCAATATACTTAAAAATAACTGCTTATGGATTAACGATTACGTAGTCGTTTGTATTGATTAAAATTTCTGATGGTTGGTCGACGACGATACGCACAAGGTTGTTATCATTTGCTTGTGACTTATAATAGTTGTCTTCAGCAACAGAGCAGCCTAAGCAACGGCCCATCGCATCCCAAGGCTCGACAAATAGCTTCTGCTGCGCTTGATCTGCGTTGCCACCGATTAGGGAGAAAGGTAGGCTAACAAGATAGAGTGCAGTACCAGCAACGGCGCCGACCAGTTGAAGAGGCTTGCCTACGGTAGCATCCGCAACCATGGTTCCGTAGGAAGGCCCAAAGTCAGTTTCATCAATCTCTATTGCGGCCAAGGCTGGCTGCATGCTAGCGACCAACAGACTTAAGCTGGTAGCAACAGTAAAAGCTTTTTGCTTAACTGTGCGTTGTTTCTTGGCTTTAACAGTCATAACGATATCCTAAAATTCACAATTGGTATGATTAGTGGCTGCTGATATTTCTACAAAAAAATATCCTCGCAGCGATAGGTAAGCTAAATATTACAGATAAATAAACCGTATGCACTATTTATGTAAGTGTTATTACTATTAAAGCAAGATGTGCGTTAATAAGCAACAAAAATGCGCATGATATGCTGGTTTGAATGAAAAAATATAAGACATTCAAATGAAATTACTACGCTGTTGATTGTAGATCGAAACGGGTAGGTAAAATTACTGAAAATTATGGTTAACCCATTGGTTGACAACTAGGGCAAAAGACACTGGCTCGGCCATTAAGCTTGATATTCTCAAGTGTTGTCTGACAATCTGGACACGCTTCACCTTGTCTACCGTAAACGTTTAATGTCTGCTGAAAGTAACCTGTTTGACCGCTAGCAACGGTAAAATCTCTTAGTGTCGAACCGCCAAGTGCTATCGCTTTTTTTAGGATAACTTTAATGTGATCAACTAATAGAACGATCTGCTCGTACGATAATTGATGAGAAGGTGTGGCTGGGTGAATGCCTGATAAATACAAGCTTTCTGTGGCATAGATATTCCCTACACCTACCACCACCTGCTGCTCCATGATAACTGACTTGATAGGGCGGGAGATAGGTTGCTTTTTTGATTTAGCTTTATTTGTGACTGTGGACACGGCGTTTTCACTAGATACGCTTGTACGTTGAATCAAGTGGTATAGATAGTCCGCAGTAAATGTATCTGAAAGTGGCTCAGGACCTAGGTGGTCCAATAGCTTGGCGCTATAATCTTGATACCATAATACCGAGCCAAATCGTCTTGGGTCATAATAGTGTAGCTGGGATTTGATATTATCAGCATTATTGAACACTATTACTAAATGATCATGTTTGCGTTTATCTGTACCGTAACTGTGCTGCTGTAAGCTACCTGACATGCCTAAATGAATTAAAAGCTCTCGAGGTGCTAGCTTATCAGATTGCACCACTGCGCTACTATCATTAGATGATGCAGGTAAAAAGTTCAGTATTAAATATTTTGCTCGGCGCTCGACACTATCTAGTGTGAAATCAACCAAGATATCTAAGTCATCTGGCATCGCCCAGCGTAGCTTCGGCTGAAATATTTTTACATCGATAACCTGTTGCCCTAGTAACGGCGCTAGGCTAGTTTTGGTCGTTTCTACTTCAGGCAATTCAGGCATGATATTTCTATGGCAACTTTATGATTAAGTGAATATGTATAGCTAGGCTTGTATTTAAACAACGGCGCGACGAGCATGCAAGATACCATGCTGTTGCTCTAGTTTAGCTAGCAGTTTAGACAAATGAGCCAGTCCCGAAACTTCAATATGAAATTTCAAAAAGGCAATATTATCGTCATTGCTAAGTGTCTGAACCTGACGAATATTGACGTTTTCTTTATCAATAATTTGTGTCAAGTCACGCAATAGCCCTCGTCTATCATAAGCCTCTACATGGATATCAACGGGTTGATAACGACCAGATTGTACTCGCCAAGCGGCTTCTATCGCACGCTCAGGGTCTCGCTCGATGAGACGCGAATACTCAGGGCAGCCACGATTATGAACACTGACCCCTCGTGACAACGTAATGTAACCAGCAATTGGCTCACCGTGTACAGGATGACAGCAACCTGCTAGGTTCACTTCGATATTATCCAGACCATCAATGTGAATCTTATAGGCATCAAGTTTACCAGTGTCTCTATTATCTACACTGGGTATAAAGTCTTCAGGAGGCCTTTCAGGCTCTAGATGTAGCTGTCGCGAGATGTGGCTGGTTAACTGGTTTAGACCGATATCACCGGTGACCAAGCCAACGATAATATCGTCGGTAGTATTGGCATTGAAATGCTGAAGATAATCGTTCAAATCGATACTGTTTGGATGTACCGATAGTCGTTCAAGCTCTTTGCTGAGCATTTGACGACCAATCTCAATATTCTTATCACGGTCTTGTTTGTTAAACCATTGTCTTAGTTTTGAGCGTGCACGGTTGGTGTGAATATAACCGAGCGAGGCAACCAGCCAATCGCGATTAGGTTCACGTGATGCCTTAGTGATGATTTCAACTTGTTCACCCGTTTTGAGCTGATAGGTGAGCGGCACATAGCGTTGATTGACTCGAGCAGCTTGCGCACGATTGCCAACTTGAGTATGCACGTAGTAAGCAAAATCAAGAACGGTCGCACCTTTTGGTAATTCGGTAATATCACCATCACGGCTGAAGATATAAATACGTTCTAGCTCATCAAAATCAACGAGTTGCTCTTCTTCGTCGAGCTCTATCTCATCGAGATCCTCACCTGTTAATGAAGATGACCGTAGCTGATTGCGTGTTTCATTATTAATAGATAAAAGTTGACGCAGAGAGCTGATTCTTTGATTGAGGTAATTATCCTTTTTATTCTTCAAACCTTCTTTGTAGTTAACATGCGCGCACATGCCAAGCTCTGCTTCAAAATGCATCTCATGTGTACGAATCTGTACTTCGAGAGATTTATTTTTCGCAATCACGGCAGTATGTAGCGAGCGATACCCGTTAGATTTTGGATTGGTGATATAGTCATCAAACTGTTCAGGGATATAGCGCCATAACCCATGGACCAAACCTAAGACGTGGTAGCAGTCTGAAGGGTTAGTAACCAGTACTCGCAATGCACGAATATCATAAAGCTGATCAAATGATAAGCCTTTGAGCTTCATTTTTCGGTAAATCGAATAGATATGTTTGACACGTCCAGAAACCTCACCTTCGATGTTGGCTTCTGCTAACGCTTCATTGAGTTTGTTTTGCACGCGCTGAATATAGGACTCACGCTCACTGCGTTTTTCGGATAGTAGCTTGGCAATCTCTTTGTAGCGATCAGGTGCAAGATAGCGAAAAGCTAAATCCTCAAGTTCCCATTTCAGTTGTGCGATACCCAGTCGATGCGCTAATGGGGCATAGATAGTCATGACTTCACGTGCGACACGATTTTGCCTGGCTACACTAGAGAAAGTCAGCTCACGCATGGCAAAGGTACGCTCAGACAGCTTAATCAGTACAACGCGTACATCGTTAGTGACAGAGATGAGCATGCTATAAATATTGGATAGCTGGTCACGCTGATTGTTCACGAAGTGATCTTCTAAGCGCTTATTGCTCTCGATAATCTCAGACAGCTTACCCATTGCCAAGGCATCTTTGACTAAGGTAGATATATCAGACCCAAAGTTTTTTTCTATCTCAGCGAGGCTAATGATAGATTTACGTGCACTACGATAGAGCATGGCAGCAACAAGCGCATCTTCATCTTGGTAAAGATAGGTCAATATGTCGGTCATACCAATACCAGTGACATAAGCGCCTGAGCGTTCAGACTCGCTAGTATTCATATGATTGCGAATAAATTCACAAGCAGCATGCAGGTTAGGGACAGAGTCTTGCCCAATACGTTTGGCTACATTGTCTAGCCATGTGGGAACGTCGATATTAACTTGATCCAAGTCAATAGCTTCAATTTCTACTTCAGAGAGCGTATTGTTATCATCCAACAGCGGATTATCAGAATACTCGTTCTCAAGCTTTGGATCATGGCTATGAAAAGCATGTAAGGCTGAGCGATCAAAAGTGGTGTGTAGCTTATGAGTTGCTAGCTGGTATTTGATATCGAGTGGGATTTGGGCATAGCTATTGGCAGACTGATGAGAGCGTTGGCTCGCAACCAGCTGGGCTGCAAGCGTTGCACTATCGGCTTGTGTGGTCTGTCCATCCACTAGCGGTAATCCTTCACGAATTTTTACCATAGCCGACTCCTCTTAGCTATTTTGAATTGAGTATAACCCCGTCTACTGTACATACATTTCAAATTTGTATTTTCATAAAGTATTAGATATAAACCAATACGACTGCTAAAAAGCGATTTTTAGCAGCTATAAAATGCGTGTAAAATATATAAAGCTATGAGTATGAACGTTTACTAAGTTCTGATTTTCTAAACATAGAAAAGTTGTTTACTATTATCCCATTTTGAGATGACAAATCAAGCAAGGCTATGTAATGTCTGCTGTTAATCAGGGCAAATAGCTGTTATTTATTAACGCTGCTGCTATTTTGCACGTTCAGTAGTTCACTTAAGAAGTAAGAGATTAAACGGCTACTTTTTCGAAGCGAGCGATAGACTCAACATGGCCAGTATGGCAGAACATATCCATCACGCCAGCATGTGTCAGACGATAGCCCTGTTCTAATAATGCTTTTGTATCACGTGCAAGTGTTGCAGGATTACAAGAAACGTAAACGATTCGCTCAGCATTAAATTTAGGTAAATACTGCATAATCTCCCACGCACCAGAGCGCGGTGGATCGATTAGTAACGCATCAAACCCTTGGTTGGCCCAAGGTTTATCAGTGCAATCATGTATCAAATCTTGGCTATAAAACTCAGTATTATTGATACCATTGCGACGTGCATTATCTGCTGCGCGTGCGGTCATGGCTTCGCTTCCTTCCACGCCGACTACGGAACCTGTCTCACCGACGAGTCGCGCAAGTGGTAAGCTAAAGTTACCTAGGCCACTAAATAGATCCAGTACGCGTTCACCTGCTTTTAGGTCTAATAAATCGCAAGCGAGCTTGGTCATTTGACGATTCACAGATAGATTGACTTGAGTAAAGTCAGTCGGGATAAATTCAAAGGTCAAATCGTACTCTGGCAGTTGGTAATACAGACGTCCAAACTGTTGGCTCATGTCATCCGCATCCGTCAATGCAATACGTTGGATGCTGTCAGCACCTTTAGACTGTAAATATAACTGCCAATTACGTGCCGCAAAAAATACTTTTAGCTTTTCTACATCACCGTCTGACAATGGCTCTAAGTTACGCACGATAAGGGCAACTGGCTGATTGCCATCTGGCAACTCAGGTATCTGCTCACCCATGGCCAATTCAAGCTGAGCAATCTTATTACGACTCTCTAACGTGCTGATCAACGCTTTTAAGTTTTCAATCTCAAAACCAATGCGTGGGTCTAAGATATGACACTCATTTAACTCCGCTAAAAAGTTACTTGAGCGCTCACGGAAACCAACCAAAGCCGTTTCTTTTTTGGTGACATAACGTACACCCAATCTTGCTTTGGTACGATAACCAAGGCGATCACCAACGACAGGGGCAAGCCAATTATCAGGCTCTACATTGGCTTGGTGTATAAGCATCTCGGCCAGTACAGATTGCTTAAAGCTAATTTGACTTTCTGGCTGCCAATGCTGCAAGTTACAGCCACCGCAAACGCCAAAATGAGGGCAGGGCGGTACAGTACGTTCAGGATTTGGGTTGGCAGTGATGCTGATTGCATCGCCTTCCTCAAAACTGGCACGACTATTGGTTATTTTGACTAATGCGCTTTCACCTGGCAGCGCAAAACTGACAAAGGTTGTTTTGCCATGCTTGTCTTCAGCATGACCATCGTCAACCCCAAAACCATTGCCATAGATAGCAACACCGCGACCATCATGCGACAATCTATCGATGGTAAAAGGAATCGGTTCTGCATCTTTTAGGCGACGACGTGTTTTTGATGATGGCTTAGATTTTTTCTTATTTGGTGGAACGACGATGGATTGTCTATCGTTAGTTTGTGGCGCTGCGTCAGATGCTATAGACGTTTTTGAATCGGTGGGTTGCATAAACCTGCCTTAATAATAAATGATAAATAACAAAGAAATAAAAGTAAAAGCGACTGCTTAAAATGAGGTGTTTTTATGAGTTGGGTGCAGATGACCAGTCAGCTATGAAGGCTTGATGACGTATGCTGCCATCTGCTTGGGTATGTTTTACTAAATAGTCATAGCTCTGCTGCTGCCAACTGTCAAAGTCTTGTGAGGATAATTGCCCGGTTAAACGCAACCAGCGCAGATAGATGAGCCACGTATTCATGACGTCAGACTCGCAATAGATGGATAGCGCTTGCCAATCCTCATTAGTAACGAGGTCACCCACCATGCTGCCATCAATATTAGTTTTGCCGGGTAGGCCATAAAGGCTTGCGACAATATCCATGGCTTCGCGGTGGCTGGCACCGTACTGACTGAACCTGTCCATCAAATCAAGATGACGGGTGTGGAAGCGGTTAATATAGTTATCAAAGCGCATATTTTTAATGCGATCGCCTTCTTCAAATAACCATGGCGCTGACAAATCGTACTGCATGGCGCGATATATCAACACAGGGATATCAAAACCTGAGCCGTTCCAACTGATCAGTTGCGGTAGCTTTTCAAGGTCACTAAATGCTCGAACGAATTTAGTGAGAATGTCTTTTTCGCTAAATTTATCTGCAGTCAACGAAAACAAAGAGAAATTACCGTCTTTAATGTATAAAGCAGAGATACAGACAATACGCTGTAGTGGCAGGCGCATAAAATCGTGCCCAGCTTCTTGCATACGGATAGCTGTCAAAGCACTTAGCGTATCCGCATCATTGAGTTCAGCCAATTGCGGATAGATACGGCGCGCCGCATCCGTATCGGCGACAGTCTCGATATTAAAGACCAATATAGGGTCGGAGGGTCGGGCTTGTGACATAGTTAATCCTGACTATTTATCAACTTATCGTCAATCCAGCATATAAGAGTGATAGCATTAATCTCTCTTAAATTGAACCAACGATATTGAGCAGCGTTGTCTGTTCGTTACTTAACTTCTAGGCTGTTATTGGCATTGCTATCATCAACATTGCTGTCGTCAACGTTATACAAACCCGTTGATAAGTAACGATCGCCACGATCGCATACGATAAATGCAATAACGGCATTAGGATTTTCTTTAGCGACTTGTACCGCTGCCCATGCTGCTGCCCCTGAAGAAACACCTGCGAAGATGCCTTCGGTTTTGGCCAGTTTGCGCATATAAATCTCTGCGACACGCTGATTAATATCCATGACTTCGTCGACTAAGTCTGCATCGAAGATACCAGGCATGTAAGCAGCAGGCCAACGACGGATACCTGCAATCGCAGCTTCTTCATCAGGTTGCAAGCCGATGATTCTAATATCAGGATTTTGTTCTTTCAGATATCGTGAGACACCTGTAATAGTACCAGTGGTGCCCATTGAGCTAATAAAATGCGTGATTTTACCCTCAGTTTGCGCCCACAGTTCAGGCCCTGTGGTCAAGTAATGTGCCTGACTGTTATCAGGGTTGTTGAACTGATCTAATACAATACCTTCACCCGATGTTTGCATTTGCAATGCCAAATCACGCGCCGCTTCTATCCCTTCATCAACCTCGATTAACGTTGCACCATAGGCAATCATGGCATCTTTACGTTCTTGGGTTGAGTTGGTTGGCATCAGTAGTGTTATTGGATAGCCACGCATCGCCGCGACCATGGCTAAGGCAATACCCGTATTACCGCTAGTCGCTTCAATTAACATGTCGCCAGGCTTGATGTCACCACGCTGTTCTGCTTGATAAATCATGTTAAAAGCAGGACGGTCTTTGACGGAGCCAGCAGGGTTATTACCCTCAAGCTTGGCCAATAACGTAGCGCCATTGGTTAACTGCTCTGTCTCAGGTAGACGTTGCAATTTAACCAACGGCGTTTGACCGACGCAATCAGCAAGCGTCGTCACTTGAGTAATATAGTTAGCCTTTAACATAGCCGGAGCGGACATAAAGTATCCTTATTAATTTTAAAATTGATTTTTGAATAATAGTGTATTTCTTAAATATAATTTTAGTTTTTGAGTCAAGATGTCAATACGGTTGCTATCAGGGTAAGCTAATGATTTCGTAGTTGATTGTATTGTGACAATCACAAAAAAATAGCAACTGGTAGAAAGTTGCGTCATTATATCATTTTGTTTTTGGCTACGCTGATGGCATCAACAGATTTTGGTAAATGAGTGGTGTCTAGAAATAGCTAGACAGCTAAAAGACGGTTTCGGCATCAATCATTAGCCATATCACCTTCATCGATTAGAATCTATAAATGTTGTTAAAATAGCTGAGATATTTATAAAATTTATTCTTAGGCAAAATAGATTGCCACTGCTATTGATATAGTCGGTTCAATATAATTTAGATACCAGAAAGCCGAGTGAAAGTACTGTAAGTAGTAGACTAAGCAAGACCGACACCGTATCCATATACATAGCAAAATTCCCAATAGAGAGTGACGACAGCATGGCATACAAAAAACGTTTTGATACTAGCAGTGCGTATGACCAATTGATCATATTGGTATTTTTACCAATTTGTGTGTTAGCAGCCGTCGGCGGTATTTTGGTGTTTTATGAAACCATGCGTGCCAGTAATTCAGAGCAAGGCGTCTTGGCTGAGGCCGTGCTGATTCGCTATACACCAGTGATTGCAGACCTCATTCCTGAACTATTAGAGCAAGAGCGCAATCAAGACATCAGCGAAATTCATGTAGGTGAAACGCCGCAAACTGTGATTACAAAGCTGGAAGGTATCCAAGATAAATTGGGTCGTATGCAGTCTGAGCAGCACGTACAGCGTATCGCTATTATTGATGAAAACAATCAAGTACTCGCAGCAGTCGGTTATGGGTTAGGTGAAGCGTGGCCTGCAATAGATACCAAAGCAAAGTTTTTATCGCAAGAACTAACGCCTATTGGTACCGCTTATGGCAGTGTGTTGGGTGAGTTTGAAGGGCAACGACTGTGGTTGCTCGTCGATATGGACAATGAGCCGCTGTATATTGCGCGTTATCGTATTGCCATGGCGCTAGTGATTACGGGCTTGTTCACTATTCTAATTCTATTACTTAGTTTAAATATTTATTCAAAGCGCTGGATAGCACCTATCTATGAGCTGCGATTACAGCTACAGCGTACCCATGTCGACAACCTATATTATCCAATTCCAGTTGAGTCAGATGGCGAGCTAAATCTACTACAGCAAGATTTGGTTAGGACGTTGCGCCGCTTGCATATGAGCTTTCAGGAGCTTAAAGATCATGCTGAGCAAACCGAAGACGATTTGCGTTTGGCATTTGATGAGATGGAGATGCAAAACATCTCTATTCGTAATGCGCGTGATGCAGCTATCTCAACCAGCCAAGCCAAGTCAGCATTTTTGGCCAATATCAGCCATGAGTTGCGTACACCTCTTAATAGTATCGATGGTTTCATCAATCTGCTGGCACGTCATGGTGAATTGAATCCTGAGCAAGATTTGTATGTGCAAACCATACGTAAGTCTTCTGCGCATTTACTTGCATTGGTCAATGATGTCTTGGATTTCTCCAAAATTGAAGCCGGTAAACTGGTACTCGATCGCCATGAGTTCGATCTCTATGACACCATTTATGATGTGGTTGATATGCTCTCTCCAGTCTCAGCAGAGAAAGGTTTGCGCATGGCCGTGCTCTTTTATAATGATGTGCCGATGCGTATCAACGGTGATGCTCTGCGTCTCAAGCAAGTACTGACCAATATCGTAGGTAATGCGATTAAGTTCACTGACAGTGGCGATGTGGTCGTACGCGTCAGTTTGGATGATCATCGTGACAACTACCTAATGATTAGTGTACAGGATAGTGGCAAAGGTATTTCTTTAGAAGATCAGAAAATGCTGTTCCAGAGCTTTAGCCAAGGTGACCCATCAATTACTCGTCAATACGGTGGTACCGGATTGGGTCTAGTCATATCTAAGCAACTGACGCGACTGATGGGCGGTGATATTGGTTTTCATGACAATGCCCAAGAAAACATTGCCAATCAAGGCGCAACGTTTTGGTTTCGTATGCCAGCACATGTTGACGTGCTAGAGGCCGCTACTGGTCAGACGATTGAGCTACCAGTATTAGCGCCGCTGGCAAGTGAGACCGATGAGTTTAATGTGTTGGTGTGGATTAATCATACGGCATCTATTCAAGTGCTCAAAGCCAGCTTACAGTATTTACCGATTACGCTTACCCAAGCGAACTCATTACCGGGTGTACTTGAGTCATTAAAAGAACGCGGCAATTATTGGGACTGGGTCATCGTTGATGATGATACACAAGACGATATGATGGCGCTGCTAAAACAAATTCGTCTACATTATCAAGGTAAGCTTGCCGTGTTTGGCTACCAAGTGGCGGCCGACCAAGCGCTCTTAAATCGCTATCACGCCAACATATTGTATGAGCCATTAGATAAAAGACAGCTCTATGCCATGCTAGACACGCAGAAACGCAGTGTTGCAAAAAGCCTGCAAGAGCCACGGTGGAAAGGGGTGACGGTACTAGCAGTCGATGATCATCTACCCAATTTACTGGTGCTAGACGCTTTGCTGAGCGAGCTGGGTATTCAGGTGGTGACAGCGAGTAGTGGTTTTGATGCCATAGAAATTATTAGTAAGCAACAAACCAAACATACTAAATCATCGAAAAATGATAAGCAAAGCTTGTCAAATAAAACCCAGATATCTAAAGCCGAAGCGCGCGATGAGGTGAACAAAAAATCAAACAGTGCGCTTTATGAAGAGGCAAATACTGAAGATAAAGCGGCTACTCAAGATAAAGGCAGTATTGATTTAATCTTTATGGATATTCAAATGCCGCGTATGTCAGGGCATGAGGCAGCCCGCCAAATTCGTAATATTGAGAGTGATGATAACCGTATTCCTATCATTGCTCTGACGGCACATGGGTTGGCTGACGAGCGTGACAAGCTCATTGCCAGTGGCATCAACGACTATGTTGGTAAGCCTATTAGTCAGCCGCAGTTACTGCAAGTACTACAGAAATGGCTTGGACGTACAACAACATCAGAATCGATGCTGCTGCCTGACACTGACTTGCAAAGTATTGGTTTGAATGAAAGCGATTTGTCAGAACAGAGCTTAGGCGCTATCGATCCGGTAATCGGCCACTCGATAAGCAATAGCGCTCAACCTAGCGATTGGCAAAATAGAGAAATTGAAAACCAGTCAACTTGGCCTACTGATGCAACTGTCACGACAGGTTCTATGTCAAAAAGTAATGGGATTACTAGAGATGGCGTATCTGATAGCATAAATCCGCAAAAGATTACTCGCCCTTTATCATTGAAGAAAATTCGTGATGACTACCTGCGAGATAGTCAGCCTCGTGACGATCATAGACGAGAACCACCGCGTGAGACTCAGCCTCGTTATGAAGGATTACACTTAAATAAACATGGCCAAGTGCCACTATTATCAGCACCAAAAAAACCGATAGGCAGCTCTTACAACAGAGTAATCGCTCGTACAGATTCGGCAGCATATGAACAAAGCAGAAAGGGTCTAGACGGCAGTAACTATCCCAGTAAACATAACCTACATGATGGTCATGTAGGGGCTAAAGATATAGACGCTTCAAATATTCTAGATTGGCAAGACGCGCTCAATCGCTCAGCGAATAAACCTGATTTGGCAGCCAAGCTCATTATTATGATGCTTGACACCATAAATGATGAAAAGCAGGCATTAACTCAGGCATGGGAAACTGGGGATCGTAACATGCTGGCGCAAATTGCCCATCGCATATTAGGTGGTAGTCGTTATACAGGTGTACCGCAGTTACGTCAGGCCAGTCAAGACCTAGAAGATAAATGCTTATTGAATGTGCAGCATACGACTCCCGCTCAGTTTGCTATGCTTGAGCCGTATTACGAGGGATTAATAGCAGCGTTAAATAATTTGCAGATGTTAGATTTATCTGGCTATCCTCAGCTTAATTATCATCGTTTAAGTGAAAATGATATGACGTGGAAAATGATCTAATTAAATAATAAAATAAATTATTAATTATAACGTCCGTGATTTTTTGATAAGTGGCTTTTTGATAAATGGCTTTGTGATAGTTCATGAGCGACTTATATATGACACTTTTTATATATAGTCGATTCAATGTAATTTGGACACAAGGAAGGCGAGTGAAAGTGTTAAAAGTAGTAGACTAAACGAGACTGATACCATATCTAATTTATAGAGGATTGAATATAGTACCGTCGCAGTCAGTTATTGCTGCGGTAGGGTAGAGATAAGCCTGCTAATATTGGAGTCTGTTGAACCTTAAAATACCAGCGCTATATTTTATTCATTAATAAGGATTGTTATGAGCCCAATTGCCACTGACCAGTATGAAACCTTAAAAGTTGCTATCACTGATAATATATTAACGGTGACGCTGAATCGCCCACACAAAAAAAACGCCATGAGTTTCAAAGTAGTGAGGGAATTGATTGCTTTGGCAGGTCGTATTAGCAAAGATAAAATGATACGAGCGGTTATTTTAAATGGTGCAGAAGGCACGTTCTGTGCAGGTATCGATTTGGGTGATTTAAACCATCCAAAAAACAAGGTATTTGCATTTTGGGAACTCATAAAGCCATGGCAAAGCTCGTTCCAACGCGTTTGTCTTGCTTGGCGCGATGTGCCTGTACCAGTGATTGCTGTATTAGAAGGCTATTGTATTGGTGCAGGGCTGCAATTAGCGCTGGCTTGCGATGTGCGCATCAGCCATCCCGATTGTAAGCTGTCTATTATGGAAGCCAAGTGGGGCCTAGTGCCAGATATGGGCTTGACCCAATCGGCGTTTGGCGTGGTGCGAGAGGATGTGCTCAAAGAATTGGCCATGAGTGCACGTATCATCGATGCTAATGAAGGTAAGGCATTAGGGCTTGTCAGTCATTGTAGCGAGACACCACTTGAGCAGGCTCAGCAGCTTGCCGCTGAATTTGCAGAGCGCTCTCCTGATGCCGTACTAGCCAGTAAGCGTATCATCAATGCTATGCATCATCAGCCAGCGACAACCTTATATAAAGAAAAAGTATGGCAGCTCAGAATGATGCTTGGTCAAAACCGCAAACTTGCGCTCAGAAAAGCCAAGCAAGCCAGTACTGCATTTGGCAAACGTCAGTTCCGCTAATCGATTTTTTATTAAACAAATCGTCATTTATATTTTAGGCATTCATTGTATAGTCGATTCAATTTAAAAGTCGTACAAGGCAACCAAGTGTAGAGGTATGTTAAATACGTCAAGTGAGGTTAACGCAGTAATACTTTTATAGTGAAATGACTATAGTGATTAGCGATTGTTTTATTAACGTTATACTTCCATTGAAATACAAGCAGATAGTGCGATATAGCATTGTCTGTTTGTACAGATGTATGTAACTATACACTATTGTTGTTAATAGCCTTTGCTGTCGATATTAAGTAAAGGCTAAAACAATGCAAGTATGAATAATAAAATAAAAATCACTATATAAAATGGCCTAAATATGTCTGCTCAAAAATCCTCCTTGCCTAACAAACCTATCGCTTCTGAGCGCGTACGCTCTGCTGATTTGCCCGTTGCATGGATTATGATGCTCGGACTTATCGTCGCGGTAGGGCCGCTGTCTATCGATATGTATCTACCGGCACTACCGTCGATGGCGGATGACTTTGGTGTCTCCACTGCCTTTATGGCCAACTCTGTCCCAGCTTATTTTTTAGGTTTGGTGTTCGGTCAGCTGTTTTACGGGCCGTTTAGTGATCGTGTTGGTCGAGTAAAGCCGTTATATATAGGCATGACGTTATATGTCATCGCTTCAATCGTCTGTGCGACCACTGATAATGAGTATGTTTTATTCGTCGGGCGTACGATGCAAGCACTTGGCGCTTGTGTTGGAGCGGTGGTCACTCGTGCAGCGATTCGTGACCGTTTGACGGCCAAACAAACAGCAAAAGCATTTTCTATTATGATTTTGGTGATGGGACTGGCACCAATATTAGCACCATCACTGGGTGCGCTGTTTCTACAGTTCTCTAGCTGGCACTCTATCTTTTGGTTTTTGGCGGCCTTTGGTACGCTTAATTTGTTGCTTACGAAGTTTTTCTTTTTTGAAACACTGACTGAAGAAAACCGCAATGTACGCCCTGCAAAAGAAGTGCTTAGTCAGTACTGGGACTTGTTAAAAGACAAAACATTTAACTATCCGGCGATTGGCGGTGGTTTGCTGATGGGGGCTATGTTTGTCTACATCAGCTCAGCTTCTGAATTGATTATGGATACTTATGGTGTATCAGCGACTCATTTTGGTTGGTTGTTTGGCATGAACGCAGCAGGCTTTGTGGGCCTGACTCAGCTAAATCAATGGTTGACCAATCGCTTTCGTATTCTGAGTATCTTACGCTTTGGTGCGATGATGCAGGTTATTTCTGCAGGCGTGCTTTTCGTCATAGGATTGTTTTTGGGTACAGATGCTTGGCTACCATTGGTACTTGCCTGTATTTTCTTTTGTATTTCAGGTTTAGGTCTGACTCAGCCAAATGCCTCTGCTATTGCACTTGCTTTCCAAAAGCGCCGCGCTGGTATGGCGAGTGCGTTACAAGGCTCACTGATGTTCTCTGTTGGTATTTTCGGTGGATTATTATTAAACCTATTTCCGGTCAATCCAGTGCTCAAAATCGGTATTGCCATGTTTGCACTGATGGGCTTAGGTTGTTTCCTGATCTGGCAAATAGATCGTAACTTAAATTTGGATGATGCTGAGTAATCTAGAAGCTGCAATATTTTTTTAATTATATTTTAAGAAGCATTTATACGTTTGGTACGTATAAATGCTTTTTTTATGTATCATGGTTTCTTTGAAATATATAAAAATCAATTATTAAACATAGGGTTATTGAAAATTAGATCCTAAAAAATAAACTTATATATATGTAATTTTTTCTTTTTATAGATTACTTTTTACTAATTGTCCAACATAGTTATTGCAATCATAAATTTAGATAAGTATTATCAAACGTAACTTTCTGTAAGAAAGTATTGCGAATATATTGTATAACCTTGCTAAATTATTTTTCACTGAAATGTATAACAACGTTAAGCGTAAAGGGTAGATTATGATGCAGTTATATCGAGTGTTACCAATTGTATTGAGTGTCGGCCTATTTGGCTGTGGTAACTCTTCCACTCAAGAGAATACTAATACTACTGGTACACCAGTAACGGAAAGTAAGGATAACTTTGTTAGTAGTCTGCCTGATACAGCGCCAACATTAAAGGTTGCGATGACTGGTGATTTACCACCTTTCTCATTTCAAGATGATTATGGAAATATGCAAGGCACTGACGTTGACTCTATTAGAGCTATTGGGGAAGAGCAGGGCTTTAAAGTCGAGTTTTATAAAGAAACGTGGCAAGATATGTTCGACAGTGTCGAGTCAGGAAAGCGTGACCTAGCTATCTCAGGCATCTCTTATAAAGACGATCGCGCAGTAAGATATGGATTATCAACGCCTTATTTCTTCAATCCAGCGACTATTATGTATTTAGAGGGTAAGTTTGATATCAATGGTTTAAATGATATCAAAGGCTTGAAGACAGGTACGCTAGAAGGCTCTAAAGAAGAAGATACTCTAAAAGAGATGGGTGGCTCAGTTGAGCTAGTCTCAAGATCTACTGCATTTTTGGCTTACCAAGATTTGATACAGGGTAATACTGATGTTTTCTTATATGACATGCCAGTCTTACAATATATTGTAAAAGGTTATCCAGAGCACAAAGTTACGATCGTACCTTACGAAGCTGCAGATGCGCCTTCAGCACAGCAAGTAGTGTTAATGGCAAAAGAAAACACTAAGCTAATTAAGACTGTGAACGAAGGTATTGCCAAGCTTAAAGAAAAAGGAACATTTAAAGAGATTGAAGAGCGCTGGTTAGGTGAAGCCGACCCTGCTGATAAAGACACCTCTGACATCACTAATAAGCAATTGAACTAAGGAATTCTGAAGATGGCAACCATATCCAACGTTGACAATAAGCGCTATCAAGGTCTGATTGTTTCGATTGCACTGTTTTTATCTCTAATCGGTGCTTTGTTAGCCTTTACTTTTTATACATCAAGTTTATTAGAAAGAAACACCGCTTTAATTGATCAAACCAACCAAGTTGCTAATAGTGCACAGGCGGTAATTAAAGATCTTTTTGATTTAGATAACAGTTATGGTGAGGATACCAATTCTCCACACATACAACGTTCCCTAAGCCGTTTGGAGCAAAATACTGCGTTAATTACTGGCTCTTTGTCTGCTATCGAGCAAGGTGGAACAATTACTGACGCTGATGGCAAAAGCTATGATTTGCCAAATATTGACAGCAATGCACAAGTAAATATTGCAGCAGCTGATGAGCAGTGGAAAGCATTAGAGCCTAAGATTCAGACATACCTAAAAGATGCTGATAATATCATGGTGTCCTCAGAAGATGATCTGGCTCAAGCAGTTGAGCAAGCAAAAACATCAAGTTTATTTATCAATGACTCTTTAGATAATCTAACTAAAGACGTGTTTAATAGTGCAGAACGCCAAGCAACGACGATTCGATTGATTCAGCTACTTGGTGTTGCTGCTATTTTCACATACTTCTTAATCTTCGTATTCTTCTTTGTACGTCGTTTGCGTGAAACGGATGCTGAAGCGTTCGCTGCTCGTCGCGAAACGCAAGAAATTATGGAAACGGTAAGTACGGGTCTATTCTTGCTTGATAAAGATCTGAATATTGGTCAACAGCATTCTAAAGCACTAAACGGTATTATCGGTTCTGATCAGTTATCAGGAGAGAACTTTGCCAATGTTTTACGTGGCCGTATTTCTGATAAGGATTTGAAGACAACACAGCAGTTTATTGAGCAGCTCTACAATCCACGAGTTAAAGAAAAATTGGTGAATTCTCTCAATCCTTTGCATAAGGTGATGTTGCATAATGCGTCTGGCAGTAAAGCAACAGATAATCGCTTCTTAGACTTTAAGTTTTCACGAGTTTATGATGATAAAGACATTGCACGTATTTTGGTTAACGTCAATGATGTATCAGATGCCGTTTACTTAGAGCAGCGTTTAGAGAAAGAGCGCTCACAAAATGATATGCAAATTGAGATGTTAACCACTATCTTAAATGTAAATCCGAAGATTATTAATGAGTTCATTATTAATACTCAGATGCATATCGAAAAAATGAATAATATCTTGAAAAATCCTGGTAGCTCGCAGTATGAGCTTGAAGGAAAATTAAAAGCTATTTACCGCGAGATGCATAGTTTAAAAGGTGAGGCATCTGCGCTAAAACTACACAGCTTTACGAAGATTGCCTCTGATGCGGAAGATAAATTGCACGCATTACAGAACCAGGGTCAGCTATCTGGCAATGACTTCTTGCCATTGGCAGTACATTTAGATGACTTATTAAGCTTATCAAATACCATCTCGACGTTAGGTGAGCGTATCAACCGCTCAGCACCAACGACGTCAAAACCTGCAGAAGAATCGCTTATACTAAGTGATAATTTTGCTAAAAATAGCACATCAAAAACAGTCATGGTCGAGACACAAGTATCAACTGACTCAGTCGATAGTGTTGATATCGATGGCGGTCAAGATATCGATCTAGATAGTGACGAGGATGATGGTCTTTTGTCTTTTTATGAAGAGTTTGTAAAAGATATTGCCGAAAGACAGGGTAAGCAAGTGCAGGTAAAGAGTAGTACACTAACGCAAGTGCATATACCAGAACATGTAGCAAAGCCATTTAAAGAGATGAGTATTCAGCTACTACGTAATGCTGTGGTGCATGGTATCGAAGCGCCAAGTGTTCGTCATTTGACTGGTAAGGCTGAGGTAGGAACCATTGACCTAGAAGTGCAAAATAATGATTCGAACTTCATGCTGATTGTACAAGATGATGGTCAAGGTATCGATTATGATAGCATTCGTACTAAATTAAGCACAGAAGGTCGTTTTAGTGTTGAAGAAGCCAATAAGTTGACTAAAGGTCAGTTACTTAAGCAGCTATTTTCTTCAGGATTTTCCACTAAAGATGATGCAGATGAAGACGGCGGCCGCGGTGTCGGTCTTGATATCATCAAAGCGAAAGTAAAAGATTACGATGGTAAGCTTAATGTGAATAGTGAGCTGGGTCAGATGACACGGTTTGTTATTACATTGCCTAAAGCTTAATTAAAAATAGCAGGTTATATTGTCAAGGACGACAAGCACTTCATTAAAGGTAATAAGTCAGTTATGTATAAGTTAATGATTGTTGATGATTCAAATATTATTAGAAATCGTATTCAGCGCGCGTACGATTCAGGGCAATTTATGTTGGTTGCTACGGCCACCAGTGGTGTTCAAGCTATCGAAAAGTTTAATATTCATCGTCCTGATGTGATCACGATGGACTTGACCATGCCACAAATGGATGGTCTCGAATGCATTGAAAAAATCATTGAGATTGATCCTGATGTACGTATTTTAGTAGTGTCAGCGTTATCTGACAAAGCCACTGGCATTGAAGCGTTGTCGTTGGGTGCCAGCGGATTTTTATGCAAGCCTTTTTCTGAAGAAGAGCTTGTCGAGTCTTTGTATGAATTGATGCAAGACTAAACCCTTCAACGACTTAAGTAGATGTTATTATGAAAGAACAAAAGCTACAGATTTTTTTAAATATTATCAGTAACTATTTTAATCAGTTTGGTGGAGAGGAGCTCGTCGCAGACACTCCTTATTTGTTAGAAAACAAACAGCCAAAAGTTCATGACTATACGGGTGTCATCGGTATATCAGGTGGGCAAAAAGGTGTGGTGTATTTTTCGGCAACCCGTCAGTTACTGTCCTCGATATTGGACAGTATGGGTGAAACGGATAAAAGTGATGAGAATTATATAGATTTGGCTGGCGAAGTGGCTAATACTATCGCAGGCAATGCGCGCAAAGAGTTTGGTCCAGAGTTTCACATCTCTGTGCCACTTGTGTTTAAAGGCTCTCCGCAAAGTATTGTGTTGCCGAACAATGAGCGTTCTTTTATTATCCCCATCACTTGGCATTCACAGGTTGGCGAGATCGTGGTTTGTTTGCAAGATTAACGACACTGCCGCGTAATAAAGACGGATATTAATATATTATGGTCAAAATAGAAAAATTAGGTGTGTTTTTGAGCTCAATCAATGCATTTTTTGCACAGATTGATGGCTCAGAAGTATCTATTGATACCCCTTATTTGAATCATAACAGAAGTGCTATTGGTTATGATTATAGTGGTGTGATTGAAATATCTGGCCCTCTCGAAGGCTGCGTGTATGTGAGTGCACCAAGCGTAATGTTGCGAGAGGTGTTAAAAGTCATGGGAGAGCCTGACTCATCAATTATAATGATGAAAGATTTGCTGGGTGAAATGGCCAATACCATCTCTGGTAATGCTCGTACAGAGTTTGGTTCGGAGTTCATTATCTCTCCACCGCATATTGTAGAAAGTGCGCCTAGCGTGTCTTATTTGCCTAAAGACCGTCAAAGCTATGTCACGCCATTTACTTGGCATGGTCATAAAGCTGTGATAGGTATTTGCATTGCATAATCTAATGTAGCGCAAATGAGATGCAACCAAAGTAATTCCCGAAAAAGCGACGCATCTGTGTCGCTTTTTTTGTCTGTTAATATGGTGATATCTCACTTTTACTTTGCTGCGTTATACTGATAAATTACTGGCGATTACGGTAAGTTATATGATAAAATACGGCGCAGCTATTTTATAATTTGCTTTATAGTTTAGGTTTGAGAGTATTTCTGAAATCTGAGCATAGCTTCTTTTTTAAACCAACCAATGACACACACATCATGGCAAAGAATTGCTGGGTGTTTGGCGACTTGATTAATTTGCAAAAAAGTTAGTGCTGTCTCAATAAACATTAACCATTAGCAGATGCGTGTCGCTAGATAGGCAGTTTTTGTGATGTGGAGGCATAACCCAACCAATAGGAATATTTCACATGGCTACAAAGAATCCAACCAAAATCGAAATGCGCGACTTACTACAAGCCGGCGCTCACTTTGGTCACCAAACACGTTTTTGGAACCCAAAAATGGGACCATACATCTTTGGTGCACGTAACAAGATTCACATCATCAACTTAGAGCACACAGTAAAAGCGTTTAACGAAGCATTGACTTACGTAAACGGCTTAGCTGCTAAGAAAAACAAAGTATTGTTTGTTGGTACTAAACGCGCTGCAAGCGGCATCATCCGTGAGCAAGCTGCTCGCGCTGGCATGCCATACGTTGACCATCGCTGGTTAGGTGGTATGTTGACTAACTGGAAAACACTACGCCAGTCAATCAATCGTCTAAAAGAGCTTGAGAAGCAAGCAGAAGACGGTACTTTCGCTAAGCTAACTAAGCGTGAAGCGTTAGAGCGTACTCGCGATATGGAAAAACTTGAGCGTTCACTAGGCGGTATTAAAGACATGGGCGGCCTACCTGACGCTATCTTTGTTGTAGACGTAGATCATGAAGCGATCGCTATCAAAGAAGCTAAAAACTTAGGTATCCCAGTTATCGGTATCGTTGATACTAACTCTAGCCCAGATAACGTTGATTACATCATTCCAGCTAACGATGATGCTATCCGTGCTGTGACTTTGTATGTTACTTCTATGGCTGATTCTATCATTGCCGGTAAAGAATACGCACAAACTCAAGCTGGTGGTAAAGCTGAGCAAGAAGCACCTGCTGCTACTGAAGAAGCTCCAGCTGCAGAAGAAGCTGCTACTCCAGCAGAATAAATAGCTGACCTAAAAGGTTTAACGTTGTAAGGATAACTTGATAGTACCTCTATCAGTATCCATATAATGTTATTAACAGCGTACAAGCTTACAATAGGCATGATGTAGTTTTACTCGTCATGCCTTGTTGTTGATGGATAGCTCGTTAATAGGCGAGTATTATCGCCTATACCTTCTGTCGCTATATACAGTTCCTGTGATAACGACATAACGAACGCTTTCCTCACGACAAGTTCGACATCGTACAACTTGATTGTACAGCTAGACAGTAAAGCAACATCAGCAAAAATTAAGCACGATAGTTGAATTCAAATAATTCTGATACAACGATGTAGCGGATTTATATGGACTTGACTGTACCTCACATAACAATACTAAGGTGACTCTTATGTCAGAAGTAAAAGTATCTGCCAAAATGGTAAAAGAATTGCGTGACCGTACCGGTCTTGGCATGATGGAATGTAAAAAAGCGTTAGAAGAATCAAATGGCGATGTTGAAACTGCTATTGATAACTTGCGTAAATCTGGTCAAGCTAAAGCAGCTAAAAAAGCGGGTAACATCGCAGCTGACGGCGCAATCATCATCGCTCAAGGCGAAAACAAAGCATTCTTGTTAGAAGTTAACTGTCAGACTGACTTCGTTGCAAAAGACGAAAACTTCAATGCTTTTGCAGAGCAAGTAGCTAGCATCGCTCTAGAAAACAACGAGACTAATGTTGCTGCTATCGCTGAATTACCATATGGTAATGGCCAAAGCGTTGAAGAAGCACGTGTATCACTAGTACAAAAAATCGGTGAGAACATTCAGATCCGCCGTGTTGAAGTACTTGAAGGTGCAAACATCGCAGCATACCGTCATGGTCTACGTATCGGTGTAGTGGTTTCTTTCGAAGGCGGCGCTGCAGACACTGGTAAGAACCTTGCCATGCATATCGCTGCATTCAACCCTGTTGCGATTGATGACGAAGACGTTGCTGCTGATTTGTTAGCGCGCGAAAAAGACATCATCGAAGCAAAAGCTCGTGAGTCTGGCAAGCCTGACAACATCGTTGAAAAAATGATCGAAGGTGGCCTACGTAAGTACCTAGAAGAAGTTACTTTATTGCGTCAGCCGTACGTTATGGACAACGACAAAAAAGTTGGTGACGTATTAAAAGCTGAAGGCGTAAAAGTACTAGGTTTCAAACGTCTAGAAGTTGGCGAAGGCATCGAGAAGAAGCAAGAAGATTTTGCTGCTGAAGTTGCGGCTACTCAAGCAGCTAACAAGTAAGTTTTTACATTGGGAATGGCTATGCGTGTGGAGTAAAATTTTATTCAGCATTCGTAGTCTGACTCTATCACCTGCATTATAAGAGGTATAGTCAAATCCATATAAATCCGCTACATCGTCATTCTCGCTAAGCATACTAATGTATAGCTTGCACTCGATTTCCTTGTATCGAAATTATTTGAATTCAACTATAAAATAGAGTCTCCAAGCATAAAAAAGCCCGTTAATTTATTAACGGGCTTTTTTATGTCTGATTGTCTGTACATGTTTTTTATGGTTTAACGTAAGGCAGCATAAGCAGAATTGGTATAACTGGCATTATTACTACTGGTGCCATAACTGACATTTTTTAGACCACCGCTCGTATTACTAGTTTGGTTACTGGCGCTCATGCTCGCACCAGACAGCCCTGAGTCATTTTTATATAAGCTATGGTAGCGGCTCATCACTTTTTTAACATAATTCTGTGTTTCTTTAAAAGGAGGAATGCCGCCGTATTTATCGACGTTTCCTTCACCCGCATTATAGCCTGCGACTGCATACTCAATTCTATTGTCAAAACGGCGCATGAGCCAAGCGATATATTTGGCTGAGCCTTCAATATTATCAGCAGGGTTCCAAGGGTTGTTCACTTTGAAACGGCGAGCCGTCGCTGGCATAAGCTGCATCAGACCTTGGGCACCGACTGGTGAACGTGCGTTTGGATTAAAAGCTGATTCTGTATGCATCATGGCTTTCATGAGGGCAGGGTCTACGCCATGACGTTGGGCAGAGTCACGAATATAGCTATCATAAGCATTGCGGGTGCCACTGTTACTAGCAGCGCTGCTACCGTAATCATTATTGCTGCTATAACCGTTATTACTACCATCATACAACTTAGAGCTTTTGTAGTAATTCACCTGAACTTTTTTGGTAAATTGATCAAAATTACCACTGGGATTGACGTTAGTCAGTAATACCTTTCCACTTTCATCCTTATAAATCGTTATGTTTCCTGCTTGAGCAACGATAGGTAGGCTAGAGAGGACGACGGTAGTAAGTAGAACAGGAGACAAGCAGCGAGTCACTAAGGTTGCAACGTTTATCATAGGGTTATCACTTTTTATCGAGTAATAGCAAATTACTTTGCCTATAGGCGCTTCGTTTTTCGCATTTAAGCGGTTATTGGGCTTGTCGGATTTTATAGCTATAAGCAATATAGCAACCTAGAAAAACCACGTTTAACTAGAAACCACTCGTAATAGATACAAAAAATAATAGTTGTTTACTATAGCATACAATAACTTTTCATCGCATAGGATTGTCAAAATAAGATGTAAAAATAGAGGTTGTATCTTGGGAGAACTTTAGAAAAATCAATATGCTATGGTTTTTTAGTCTGTGTTTTAAACCAGTAGGTCAGTATTTATATGGCTTTATACGTATGAAAAATTGGCCATAAAAGACCGCTTAGATAATTTGAGCAAAGGATTTCTGAGTAAGGGGCTTCTGAGCAAGAGATTTTTGAGAAAGGGACTTTTAAGCAAGAGACTATAGTCATTCCACTATAATAGTATTACTGCGTTAACCTCGCTTGAAGTATTTAATATATATCTACAGTCAGTTGCCTTGTACTACTTTTAAATTGAATCAATTGTATTTAAATACTGGAAAACAGTAGGGGCTGTTCTAGATATCTAGTTCAGCCCCTACCATATTATTGAGGATTTAACTGATGAGTGCGCTGATAAAAATAGGTACCCAGATGGCTGTTACCAGACCGTTTACTGCTAACCCAAATGCAGCGTAACGTCCGGCAGTATGACTGATTTGCCAAGCTTCCACGGTACCAAAAGCATGAGCGGCTAAGCCAAGTGCTAGGCCTTTAGCACGGTCATCATCGATACCACGAAACAAAAATCGCGCTAAAGCCCCACCGATAAGCCCTGAGACAATGATAATTAAGTTCGCCATGGCAAGTGGTGCTTTAATCAAATCGGCGACACTTAGGCCAATCGGTGTGGTCACTGAACGTGTCGCAAAAGCGAGTATGGTGTCGTGACTTAACGAAAACAGATATGCCAATGACATGGGTAATAATGCACCCACAAGACTCGCAATAGTGACGATTAACATGAGTTTTTTGACTGGTAACCCTTTAAAGCTCATCGCTGCCAAAGGCACGGCCAATAATACAGTGACATACCCTAACAGACGATCAAATACCGGCTTTGCAGCACTGTAGTAATCATTGTAATCCCATTGCAAAAGGAACAAGAATAAAAGAACAAGTGCTAACGCGGTAATCACCATTGGTAACCATGAAATCTTACGTGCCAGCAATCGAGCAATGACATGCGCCGCCAAGGTTAATACGATGGCTGCTAGGGTCGTCACAAATACACTGTCAAAACTCATACCTTTTCCTTGTTCGTATTGCTCACAGCTATTATTTACGCTCTTCAACAGAGGTGGTGTTCGTACTAACATTGTCATTTAGCCAGCGATTGGAAAGAATCGCCAAGCCCCACAGTGGAATCAACACACTGATAATCATCGTTGCCATCACGCCCCATAGCTCATCACCTAAGGCAAAGAGTAGCAATCCTGCACCAGCAGAGACGGGCAAAAAAGCAAAACCACTATCGACCAATAGGGTATTACTGGCTTGGGTTAGCCAACTTGGCAAACCTTTGAGCAATCGCCAGGACATCAAAATACAAAACATAGCGACCAGCCCGACAATATTGGCAGCTTTTTCGATGCCTGCCCATTGGCAGAGGATAACGGCTGATTCACGAACAAGAATAACTAGCGCCAAAGTCAAGATTACGGCGAGCCATAGAGGTATACTAGATAAGTGAGTAGATTTCATAAGAAATGCTGGCCAAGTCAGAGATAAATAGAATAAGCGCAAAGTCAGCATAGGTAATAATGCCTTATTAAGCGTGTCCTATGTCTCAATGTTTGTTGAATGTATAACAGGCGATTATATACAGAGTAAGCAAACTAATAAAGTCTATAAGGTAATACCGTGCTTTGTTGTTTGGACTAGATATCAATTATCACGATACATAGTCCATAAAAAAGGATGATATCAATTGATATCATCCTTTCATTTAGAGCAACGTGAGTCCAAATGGTTCCAAGAAATCCACTATTTTTAAAGGTCGATTATTTCCATGAGCCATTAGGTTTAAAAACTCAGACATTTAACTCTATGAGTCAGGATGCTGTTTTTCTGTGACCGACGATGTCTCTAGGCTTTCCGTTTCAGTATTCAGCGCATCAAATTCGTCAAATGCTTTTTCTTCTGCTTCAGTCATCGTCTGCTCTTCAACGTCATCAGGCTGCTCAAATTCTTCAAGTACAGGCATCAGTAGCGTGGCTTGGGCAAGCGGCAGTACATCTACTGGGTCTAGATCTGCTTGACCAAGTAGCTGTCTCAACCTATCACTTGGGAGGCGAATCGTTAAGCACTCATGACCACTGTCATCATAGCTTTCTTCTTGGATAACACCGAGCTCGTACAAGGCATTTTTTAATTGCCCTGCATGATAAGGGAGTGTCAAATCAAAAGTGGTCAGTGTACCCGTGAGTAACTGCTGCACGGCTAATGATAATTCCTCCATGCCCAAGTTTTCTCTAGAAGACACATAGACGCGGTTAGGTTCACCTTCGCTGGCATAGCCGATACGTGCAGGCTCATCGGTTACATCGATTTTGTTGTAGACATTGAGCACTGGCACATCATTATCGATTTCAGCCAGTACGTCTTTAACCGCTTGAATTTGCTCGTGCATGTCTTCGCTAGAGGAATCGATGACATGTAATAATAAGTCTGCCTCTAATGTCTCTTCTAGTGTCGCATGGAACGACTCAACCAATTCGTGTGGCAAATGACGGACAAAACCTACTGTATCGACCAAGACCACACGTCCCACACCTTGCCAATCTAAGCGGCGTAGCGTCGGGTCAAGTGTTGCAAACAGTTTGTCAGCAGCATAGATGTTTTCATCGACCAAGCGATTAAATAAAGTGGACTTGCCAGCATTGGTATAACCAACGAGTGAAATAGTCGGCACATCTGATTTTTGGCGGCGGGCTCGACCTTGTGCACGTGTCTGTCTGACTTTCTCAATTCTACTTTTAAGCTGCATGACACGCACTTGTAGCAAGCGACGATCCGTTTCAAGCTGAGTCTCACCTGGTCCACGCAGACCGATACCACCTTTTTGACGTTCCAAATGCGTCCAACCACGGACCAAACGCGTCGATAAATGATTCAGCTGTGCCAACTCAACTTGGAGCTTACCTTCATAAGTACGGGCGCGCTGAGCAAAAATATCCAAAATCAGACCAGTACGGTCTAACACGCGGCACTTTACCAACGCTTCGATATTACGCTCTTGTGAGGGCGATAAACTGTGGTTAAAAAGCACGATATCTGCATCATGCTCGCGCACCAACTCTGCTATCTCTTCTGCTTTACCGCTACCAACGAAATATCTGGCATCGGGACGTGCACGTGAGCCTGTGACCAGTGCCAAGCGATCTGCGCCGGCTGAGTCTGCTAATAGCTCAAATTCACCAAGATCGTCAGGATCCTGAATTTGGCGGATGTCTAAATGTACTATAATGGCGCGTTCGCCACCTTCATGTCTTTCAAAATAATCCAAAGAGTGTCACCTATTTAATAAAGTAGATATATCGCTATTATCAATTTAATAAACGTTTTAACAAACGTCGAAATAGCTTTTGTATGACCTTCTATATGTGGTCTTATCACTTGATGTTAAAGCGTATTCGTCTAAATATCGATATTTTTATGTTACAGAGCAGTTAGCTGAATAAAATACCAACAGAAGCGCTTGATAGCTCAGTGAACAAATCATCACTGAGTTCATAAATTTTGTTATACTCACTGCGTTTATTTAAGATATACAATCATATATTTTTAACCACGAGGGATACAGATGAGCCAATCTAAGTCAGGCTTTTCACTCAGACAGCAGTTCGGTCGCGGTAAACAAATCGCTGGCATGACCACCACTATTGCTGGTGGACTACGCGCCGCTCAACGTATCGGTGCTTTCAAACAGCCACCACGCGAAACGCTACCACGCTATATTCAGGCCTTTTGCCGAAAAATGGCAGGCTCTTTCGGTGTAAAAGTCATTGCAGTCGAGCGAGTCGAGCAACATCATGGTCTGTGGGTATCTAACCATGTGTCGTGGATGGATATTCCTGTGGTAGGGACTTTGAGCCCAGCCTTTTTCTTATCCAAAGCAGAAATCGGCGATTGGCCGGTATTTGGTAAATTGGCTCATGCAGCAGGTACGGTGTTTATCGAGCGTGGTTCCGGTGATGCAGGCACGGTCGCGATGCAGATTGCCAATTTCCTGAGTAAGGGATTCTCGGTTATCTTTTTTCCAGAGGCAACCACTACCGATGGCAAAAAAATCAAGCGTATCCATGGCACGCTACTACAAGCTGCTATAGATGCTGATGTTCCTGTGCGTCCTCTCGTGATTGCTTATGTCAATAAAGATGGCACGTTGAGTGAAGAGCTGCCTTATTATGGCAAGCTAACGATGAAAGATAGCCTGAAAAAGGTGCTCGATAGTAAGGATGTGACGGCTTATGTCTTGCCACTTGAGCCAATAGATCCTAAAGGCTTAAATAAGAGTGAGATTACCAATATATTGCAAGCACGTATGCAAGAAGGATTGGCTGAATTGCATTCGAGAGTGCTGACAAAAGCATCTCAAGAAAAACTAGTTCAAGAAAAGCTGGCTCAAGAAAAAACATCTAAAGCATAAGTTTTCTTAAGTATCAGGCTTGCTTGAATTGATAAGTGAGCAGACATAAAAAAGGCGCAAATCGCAGTGATAGTTCTCGCGATTTGCGCCTTTTCTTTTAAATAGCTATAAGTTAGACTGAGTTAAGGTGATGGATTAGGATGTTGCGTATGTACCGCTTCGATCGCCTCTAACACATCTGCGCTTAGGGTCAAATTAACACTGTCGATATTAGATTTAAGCTGCTCGAGCGTGGTCGCCCCAATGATATTACTCGTGACAAACGAGCGCGAGTTAACGAAAGCCAAGGCCATTTGCGCCATATCTAAACCAGTATCAGCAGCTATTTTGGCATATTGCTCAGTGGCTGATATTGCCTCTTCATTGGTGTAGCGGGCAAAGCGATCATACATCGTCAGGCGCGCACCTGTTGGGCGTTTGCCGTCCAGATATTTACCTGACAATACACCGAAGCCGAGTGGAGAGTAGGCGAGTAGGCCAACATTCTCACGATGAGCAATCTCCGCCATGTTTATTTCATACAAGCGGTTTAATAGACTATAAGGGTTTTGCACGGTAAGAGGTGGTATTAAACCATTTTTATCCGCTTCCCAAAGATAGCGCATGAGTCCCCATGCAGTATCGTTCGATAGACCATAAGCACGAATGCGACCTTTTTTAATCTCATCGTTTAATGCTTGAATGGTCTCTAGAAAAGGTGTCAAATCATCTAGCGGTTGCGATGCCATCTCTTCAGTATAACCAAGCTGACTAAAAAAGTTCGTTTGGCGTTCAGGCCAATGCAGTTGATAAATATCAATATAGTCTGTTTGCAGACGTTTAAGATTGTCATCAATAGCGCCACTGATTTGCTCAGCGTTAAAACGTGTTTGCCCATCACGCAAAAATCCCATAGGAGATATTTTGCTGGCAAGAACGACTTTGTCACGTTGTTTGGTTTTATTAAACCAAGTGCCCATGAAGCGTTCAGTGTCGCCTTGCTTGTCTTTATCCGGTGGTGATGGATACATCTCAGCAGTATCCCAAAAGTTCACACCTTCACTCAATGCCATGTCCATTTGCTCATGCGCTTCGGACTCAGTATTTTGCTGTCCCCATGTCATCGTACCCAGACAAATTTTAGAAACGTCTTCATCGATTTGTGGCAGTTTTTGATATTGCATGTTGTGTCCTTATTATTGTATTAGATGAGCTTTATGCCAGTCACACCAGGTGGTGTCACTTTAAATATTTTTACTTTAAACAGCAGCGATTGCCCGGCAAGTGGGTGATTGAAGTCCACTTCGACTTGGTCGTCATCGATGGCGCTAATCGTACCAGGCAAAGTGTTTTTGCCCTTGTCTTCAAACTCAACCATCATGCCAATCTCTGGGTTGTCAGCGATCAGTGCAAATTGAGTACGGCTGAAATGCTGAATGTTGTCAGGATTCCAATCGCTAAACGCTTGCTCTGGCTCAAGATGAGCGGAGCGTGTATCGCCAGCGCGTAGATTCATCAGTACTTGTTCAAAGCCTGGTAACAAGCTCTCATCACCAATGGTCAAGGTCACAGGGGCGTCGCGGCTAAAAGTAGAATCAATCACCGTGCCATTTTCTAGTGATACTTCAAAATGCAGCTTTACAAGACTGCCGTGAGTGATACGGGTGTCTTCATTGGGATTGATAAATTGTGAGTCGGTCATAGTCAAAGGCCATTCGTTGCGAAATTGGGATATTAAATCAAAAAATAATATGAGAAATGATAAGTCATCTGACAGTGTATGTAAGCGTAAAAAGTGTAACGCAAATAGTGTACTATAGTTGGTTCAAGACAGCTTAGATACGAGGAGGGCGAGTGAAATTACTACAACTCGTCGGCTGAGCAAGTATGAAAGCGTATCTGATTTATATGGGATTGACTACGTATTTAGTGAATTTAAGAGAGAGCGGGCATATCGATGGCTAGTAAGCAGCAGGGGCAAGTTAAAAAGTGGCAAGACGATAAAGGCTTTGGTTTTATTGAAACGGAGAATGGTGATTCTATATTCTTTCATATCAATGAGTTTAAAGCGCGTCGTCGTCCGGATGTCGGTGAGCAAGTGGTTTTTACGCTTGGGCAAGACAATCAAGGGCGCATGCAAGCAAAGGATGTGCAAGAACTGAGCTTTGTGCAACAGAAGATGTCACAAAAGAATAAGCAAATCCGTAAGCGTAATCATAAGCGTAGTGCCCAAGCTGATTTTGAAGCAGGGCAAAAGAAACGATTGTTTTTAGGTGCTGGATTTTATGGTGTCTTAATCTTATTGGCCATAATGGATAAACTGAATTGGTTGGTGGTTGGCTGGTATGCCGCATTAGGCATTATCACCTATGCGATGTATGCCAAAGATAAAGCAGCAGCCCAAAGTGGCAACTGGCGTACACCTGAGTCGACGCTGCATCTACTCAGTGCGCTTGGCGGTTGGGTAGGGGCAATGGTTGCACAGACTTATCTTCGTCATAAGTCGCAAAAGGCTGAATTCCGTGCCGTGTATTATTTAACTGTCGTCATTAATATGGCAGGGTTGTTATTTTTGATCGCTGGTGGTGACATGTCATTCTTAAAAGGTTTGCTAGATTCTTTAATATAAAGGGACAGCAGCTTGCTAAGAAAGAGTAAGCCAAAAAAAGGTGGCTTACGAATGCGTAAACCACCTTTTTTATTTATAAGTTAAACCGTTTTATTTAACTGCTTTCAACTATGCTCGTGGCATTTCACGCTTCTTTTCCAAGAACAGCATATCAATGACAATCATTGCCACACCGATACTGATGCCCATATCTGCAATATTAAAGATAGGGTAATGCCAGACATCAGCATTATGCACATGAATAAAGTCGATGACGTGGCCATGTAGCAGGCGATCGATTAGATTACCAATTGCACCACCGAGTACCAGTGCTAAGCCTGTAGATAGCAGCTTGGCTGTGCGCGGCGCTTTAATCAAATAGCCGATTAAGAACAGTGACATCAATAATGCTAATCCTGAAAAAAACCACTTCTGCCAACCACCAGCATCGGCCAAAAAGCTAAAAGCAGCGCCATAGTTATATGCCAATGTCCAATTAAGGAACGGCTCAATTACAGGCACTGGCTCATGAAAAGTCAGCTTGGTTTCAGCTAACCATTTCGTCCACTGATCGATGATAACCACGACCAATGACAGTAAATACCACGTAAAGGCGCGACTGCCATTAGCGAGAACTTTTGGTGTTTTCATCAGGCGACCTTTCGGCGTTGATGAATTCCCTATCGTCGCATGAGCAGGCTCAGGTGAGCCATCGCTCTGAGTATGCACCTGCTTTTGCTCTAATGGGTCTGTTGAGTTAGGCATAGTGACGCACCTCGCCATCACCGCTGACGTTAGTCACACAGCGTGCGCATAACTCAGGGTGTGCGCTATCTGTGCCGATGTCATCACGGATATGCCAACAGCGTACGCATTTGGTACCAGCAGCGGCACTAATATCTACCACCAAGTCTGTAGATTCTTCTGCATTGCCTTCGGTTTGACTTTCTGCATTTACTTTTTCAGCAGGTGCATCGCTCATCGGCTTTAAGGTGGCACTACTGGTAATGAGTACAAAGCGCAGCTCTTCGCCAAGCTTGGCTAAGCTTTCATGCATCGCACCATCAGCATATAAGTTCACATCAGCTGATAGGTTGGCATTGATAATTTTCTCACCACGTGCAGTTTCGATATTTTTATTCACCATATCTTTAGCGCGCATGATACGTTGCCAGTCATCGTTGCTAATAGCACTTAGCTCAAGAGCTGGGAACTCGTACCAGCCTTCGGTAAACACATAGCTGTCAGCACCATGCAATACTTCCCACGCTTCTTGGGCAGTAAATGACAAGATTGGTGTAATCCAGCGAATAAGCGCTTGAACGATATGGTAGATAGCCGTTTGCGCAGAGCGGCGCGGCTGACCATCAGTCTGTGTCGTGTATTGACGGTCTTTGATGATGTCTAAGTAGAAGCTACCCAAATCTTGGGAGCAAAACGCAGTGATATGCTGAGTGACTTGGTGAAAGTCCATCGCATCATAAGCGCTGATGATTTGTGCTTGTACTGTTTGTGCACGCTCAATGATGAATTTATCAAGACTTACTAGCTCATTGATATCAACACTGTTGGTCGCTGGATCAAAGTCATCGGTGTTGGCAAGCAAGAAACGTAGGGTATTACGGATACGGCGATACATATCGATCGCACCTTTAAAGACCGTTTTACCTGCGCTCATCTCATAACGATAGTCGCTAGAAGCAATCCACAAACGCAGCATATCCGCGCCTGTCTTATTGATCTCTTCTTGCGGGGTTATGATGTTGCCGAGTGACTTACTCATCTTGCGACCATTTTCATCGACCACAAAACCATGGGTTAATACTTGCTTGAACGGTGGACGCTCATACATCGCTTCTGAAGTCAGCAATGAGGTCTGGAACCAACCGCGATGTTGATCAGAGCCTTCTAGATACATATCAGCTGGATTGGTCAATTCATCACGCTGATCAAGTACCGCAAAATGCGTCGTTCCTGAGTCAAACCAAACGTCCAAGGTATCAGTCGCTTTGTCATAGTCAGCCGCTTCTGCGCCTAAGAAATCTTCACAGCTGGCATCAAACCAAGCTTCAACGCCGCCTTCATTGATTTTTTGTGCCGCGACTTCCATTAGCTCAAGCGTGTTTGGATGTAACTCGCCTGTTTCTTTGTGAGTAAAGAAGGTAATTGGCACGCCCCATGTACGCTGACGTGAGATACACCAATCTGGACGACCATTCATCATAGATTCGATGCGGTTCTGACCCCATGTTGGCGTCCAGTTGACTGAAGGAATATCAGCAAGCGCACGATCACGTAGGCCTTTGGCTTCCATGCTAATAAACCATTGCGGTGTTGCACGGAAGATAATCGGTGACTTATGACGCCAGCAATGCGGATAGCTATGTTCAATTTTGGTATGGCTGATTAAGTGACCATTGTCTTGTAAGGCGGCGATGATTTGTGGATTGGCTTTGTAGATATGCTCGCCAGCAAATACGGCTGCGCTTTCTAAATAAACACCAGTACCACTCACTGGATTTTCAACTGGCAAATTATATTTAAGACCAACGATATAATCGTCTAGACCATGACCAGGAGCCGTATGGACTAGGCCAGTACCACTATCAGTGGTCACGTGATCACCTAAGATAAGGGGTACTTGGCGGTCTTCAATCAATGGATGCTGGGCACGCAGACCTTCAAGCTCGCTTCCTGATACCGTCGCTAAGATGCCTTTATTTTCTAATTTAAGTTCTGCTACTGCCGTTTCGATCAGATCGGTCGCCAATAAAAAGTTGCCTTTTTCAGTCGCGACGACACTATAGTCGCTGTCAGGGCTGACGGCGATGGCTTGGTTAGCAGGCAACGTCCAAGGGGTTGTTGTCCAAATGATGGCGGCGATATTGCCTAAGTTAGCCAATGCAGCCACTTTGTCAGTATCGAGTACATCAAAGCTTACGTAAATGGCATCTGATACTTTATCTTGGTATTCGACTTCTGCTTCTGCAAGCGCAGAGCTACAGTCCAAGCACCAGTTAACGGGTTTCATACCGCGAGTGACGTGACCATTGTCATAGATTTTGGCCAATGCGCGCACGATATTGGCTTCTTGATGGAAGTTCATGGTTAGGTAAGGATTGTCCCAATCACCAAAGATACCCAAACGTTTGAAGTCAGTTTTTTGTAATTCAATTTGCGTGCTCGCATATTCACGGCATAGACCACGAAACTCTGTTGCTGAGACTTTTTTGCCGACTTTACCGACTTTGGCTTCGACTTTTTGTTCGATTGGCAGACCATGACAGTCCCAACCAGGGACATAAGGCGCATCAAAGCCTGACAAGGTTTTTGACTTTACGATAATGTCTTTTAGCACTTTATTAACCGCATGACCTAAGTGAATCTGACCGTTAGCGTATGGAGGGCCATCGTGCAAAATATACTTAGGCGCACCGATACGTGCTTGACGAATTTTGCCATACACATCGTCTGCTTCCCAAGCTACCAGCCAATCTGGCTCACGTTTGGCAAGGTTTGCACGCATCGCAAATGGCGTATCTGCGAGGTTTAGTGTGTCTTTGTAGTCTTGGCTTGGTGTGTCGGTACTTTTATCAGTCATAGAAGGTATCTTTTTAAAGGGTAGGTTTGTGTGTCGGTTCAAAACCGGATACAAGGCTCAACGTTCAATATAATACTGGGATTTATGCTGAGTTATTACTGCTTAATTGCTAATATAATAATAGGTATATTGCTCATGATAATTGGTTTATCAACCGTCATGTCAACAAATAACCATTTCGATAAATAGTGACGTCAATAATAAATGGTAATGAGACGATTGCAACATAAAATGTACTGGTAAAAATAATGAGAAAAAATATTTAGATCGGCAGCTATTATATGACAAAAAGGGTAGGGTAAAAAGAGCTGGTCCACTTCACCCAACATCAAACACGTATATCCTCTATTAAATCATACGCATTAGAATATTGATTATCTATTTGTTAAAGTTGCAAGAACTGTCTAAGCATTAAAAAACCGACGATAACCACAGTCGTAACTTTAATGACCAAAGTGGCTGAATCCCCGTGAGTCCTTGCGTCATCTCACCATCTTTTAGAATGACATAGGAGGGTGTGACTTGTCCTTGCCAATCATCAAAGATATAACCTTCTTGATCATTTACCGTCGTAAAGCTAAAGTTTTTTTCAGTCAGGTAATTCTGCAACTCTTGATTAGACCCTGATTGAACGGCGATAGTAACAACAGGATAATTATTTGCGGCGGCCAGCTTGTTGATAGTTGGAGAGGTGAAGCTACAGACTGAACACCACGTACCCCAAAAATATACCAGTGTCGGCTGCTCGTGACTCAACGCGGCTAAATCAATCACTTGTCCTTGATAATCCATCAATTGCAACTGCGGATTGGCTGGCATGACAGGTTGTCGCCACCAGTTGACCGCTGTATAAATCACAATAAACATCAGACCGTATAACAGCACCGTCTTAAATACAGATATTACTTTTTGTATGGTTGTTTTCGTAGGAAGGTGCTCTTTATTTTCAATATCAGTCGTCATAGTGGCTGCTTGGTTATCCTACATGTTTTTAGTAGATAAAATAAACGGCTGAAATGTCAGCCGTATTATTCAAAAATTTGATTACATGATTGTTAATAGGTGGTTTCTCTTACCCATTTGACTAAGGCTTTTGCGCGCGATCCTGTAAGGGATTGCCAATGAGTACGCTGCCTGAGTTTTCACGGCGTTCTTCATCAGTCAGTTTGCTGGCTGGAATTTTGGCTTTCTTTTTCCATTTTAGACTAAATAAATCGTCACGGCGGTCAATCAAGTTATGAACTGAGCCTTCGTTACGCACATGAGTCAGTTTGTCTAGGTTCAAATCAGAGAAAAACACCATTTCGGTATTGGCTGTGGTTTCCGCCATGATCGCATCATGCGGGAATGCAAAATCTGATGGTGAAAAAATAGATGACTGAGCATACTGAATATCTAGACTTTCTACCTGAGGTAAGTTACCAACTGAGCCACAAATCATGACGTAGCACTCGTTTTCAATCGCGCGTGCTTGGGCACAATGACGTACACGTAAGTAACCGTTCTTCGTATCTGTCCAAAAAGGCACAAACAAGATATCCATGTCATCTAGTGCTAAGAGACGAGCAAGTTCGGGGAACTCAACATCATAACAAACCAAGATGCCAATGCGCCCAGCATCAGTATCGAATACCTTAACTTCATCACCGCCTTCGATGACCCAAGCGCTGCGCTCATGTGGGGTAATATGGATTTTGCGCTGTTCTTCAACCGTACCATCACGGCGGCACAGGTAGCTGACGTTATACAAGGTATCGTCTTCATCTAGTAACGGCATAGAGCCACAGATGACGTTTACGTTGTAGCTGACCGCTAGATGCGATATCTCATTTTTGAACCACTCGGTATATTCTGCCAAAAATCGAATGGCAATGTTCTGATCTGTTGACTCGCATAATCCCATTAATGGCGCATTGAAAAACTCTGGCAAGCAGGCAAAATCTGAGTTGTAATCAGCCATGATATCGACGAAGAACTCGACTTGTTGTAATAACTCTTCAGGTGACTCTACTTCACGCATCTGCCACTGGATACCACCGATACGCACCTCGGATTTACGGGTATTTGGCTTGTAGTCTTTTGGCTCATAATAAATATTAGCCCACTCAAGCAGGGTAGCAAAACCTTTAGACTGAGCATCATCTGGCAGATAAGCAGTCAAGATACGTTTGACAATAAAGCCATTCGATAATTGGAATGACAGCGCAGAGTCATGGATTTCACGAGCAGCAACCGCATCGATATAGTCGCCAGGTGTGAGGTCTTGATGATTATGATAGTTAGGAATACGACCACCGGCTAAAATCGCACGGAAGTTTAGCTGACGGCACAGCTCTTTGCGCGCATCATATAATCTACGTCCTAAGCGATAGCCACGATATTCTGGATCAATCAAGGCATCTAGACCATAGATAGCGTCGCCTTCTGGGTTGTCTCTAATAATCTCTTTTTGACCAATTAAATCGTCATAAGTATGTGGGTTAGAAAATTTGGCATAATCCACGCGCATAGAGAGAACGATACCGATCAGCTGATCATGATCAAACATTGCAATCTGCCCTTCAGGAAAGGCATCAATCAAAGTATGGATAGTGGTTTTTGACCATGCGCCGCCTAAGTTGACATAAACACGGTCCATCAATTCTTTTAATTGTGGATAATCTTTTTTCTTGATCTCAGCAATCGTTAGGTGAAGGTCATCTAGTTTTTCTATCTTGCTCATAATGTTCCTGTTTTGAATATTTATGGTTGTTAATCATAGCTAATAGGGTAGCGTGAATTCTGTATTGACCTGATACGTGGTCAGTCTGGCCGAGTTTACTACTTGTAGTATTTTAACTCGCCTTCCTTGTATATGGATTATCTTAATCGAGTTTAGCAGTCACGTTGGCAAGTTTTTATATAAAAAAGTGATAAAAACATTCCAATCGCAAAACATTACCGTTACAATAATTTATCATTGTATTTACAATAAGTTATGCGTGTATTTTATCTTATTTTTCCTGTTAAATTCAGCGTTACCAAAGTGGTTTTTAAAGGTAATATCGCTTAAAAATGATTGTTTGAAAATGACGATAGGAAGTCGCAAAATTTGTATGTGACTATCTTCACTATCGTTTATGACTATTTTCAGGTAATGCGTATGAAGAAAACCTCATATTAATTCGATAGCATTTTTATATAGCATTTCTTACTTGGCAGTTTAGTCGCTTTATGTCGCTCGTTATCATAGCAAGCTACACAAGCAATGACAGTCTAACGTGGTAACTATTTGCTACGTTTTTGTGAGTCAGTATCTTTTTATTCGGGCATCGTTTTCCTTTGCTTGTTTTGTTTAGCCGTATTCAAACGGCTTTTTAGGATTGTTTTATTATGCCCTTAAGTCACACCGATAGAATCAGTACGTGGGACGAGATAGAAGACTCAACTCTGGTCCAATTGGTTTATGTCAGTAGCCTGACGATTGCCTCACGCTTAAGCGCCTCTATATTTGACGAAGTAGAAAGCCATGCACGTGACTATAATCAGCAGCATGGCATCACCGGTACGCTATGTTATGGTAGTGGCCACTTTTTGCAATGCATCGAAGGTGAGAAGGCTCACGTATATGCACTAAAGCAACGAATTTTTGCAGATAGCCGCCATAAAGATGTTGAGGTGCTGCTCTTGCAGACCATAGAACATCGTAGTTTTGCTGACTGGCGTATGCGTTTGCTGTTTTTGGAACGTTGGTTATGGTCACCAGCGACCAAAAATCAAGCCACGCAATTGTCACCGTATTTGCCATTTGCACCGCATGGCTGGTCTCCTGATCGTACTGAGCAATTTCTGCACATCATAAAAACCTTCGACAGTCCGCCGCATGTGAAAGCCGCAGGTATTACGTATAATGCACTGGGTAATATGTTTCGCCATATCGCGGCCCCGCATCAAGCCTTTTTGATCATTCAAGGGTTTTTAAGCGTATTGCTCGTGGTGGCGCTGATACTACTATATCTATAAATTATCGCTTTTATAAGCCAAAAAAAGACGCTAACCTTCATGGGTTAGCGTCTTTTTTATTGAGGGTAGGTTAAACGTTTAAGATATCTTCAATCTCGTAAGTAATCAGCCCATTACATATCAAAAATCTTACCGCGGTTCATGATATTGTTAGGATCAAAGACTTTTTTGACCTCTCGTAAATAATTAATCTCCGTCTCGCTGCGGCTATAGCTCAGATACGGCTTCTTCGTCATGCCCACACCATGCTCAGCAGACACCGAACCGCCATATTTTTGTACTGTTTCGAACACATATTTATTGACCACCTGACACTCTGCAAAGAAATCGTCTTTGCTCATGTTTTCAGGCTTTAAGATGTTTAGATGTAAGTTGCCATCACCGATATGACCGAACCAGCACACTTCAAAGTCAGGATAGTTACTGCTGACAATATGATCAATCTCAGTGATAAACTCTGGCACATGACTGATAAGAACAGAGACGTCATTCTTATAAGGCGTAAATACTGAAATAGTCTCAGAGATGTATTCGCGAAGCTTCCACAGCTCTTCAGCCTGTGCCAAGCTCTGACTCATGACACCATCAATGACCCAGCCTTGTTCCATGCAGTGCTCAAATATGGCCATGGCCTTGTCCATAATTGGCTCATAAGGCGCTTCGAATTCTAGCAACGTATAAAACTTGGTACGTGATTCAAATGGCTCTTGTACTTGACCATGTGCCATTAGCTTGTCAATCGCGACATCATCAAAGAACTCAAACGCGGTCAAATCAATTTTAGCTTGAAATGCTGCCAGTACATTCATGACATCGTTAAAGCTGTCCATGCCAAGTACCATGACGTTTAAGTCTTGTGGTTGGCGCTCAAGCTTGATTTGCGCGTGGGTGACTAAACCTAGCGTGCCTTCGCTACCGATGAACAATTGGCGCAGATCATAACCCGTGGCATTTTTCACCATACCGCGGTTGAGGTGCAAGATATCACCTTTACCCGTGACAACGGTCAGGCCCATAATCCATTGACGGGTCATGCCATAACGAATGACTTTGATACCGCCTGCGTTAGTACCGATATTGCCACCGATTTGACTAGAGCCTGCTGAGGCAAAATCAACAGGATAGTACAAGTCTTTAGACTCTGCGAATGCTTGCAACTGCTGAGTGATGACACCGGCTTCGACTTCAACTATTCGATCGGCTGGATAGAACTGTCCGATACGGTTCATCTTATCCATACTGACGACAATCTCACCATTAGCGGCGACTGCGCCAGCTGATAGACCAGTACGACCACCACTTGGCGTCAGGACGACATTGTGCTCATTGGCAAGTAGGACGATAGATTGCACTTGCTCGGTGGTCTTTGGAAAGACGATGGCGGCAGCGGCAGGCGCAAAATGCTTGGTCCAGTCTTTGCCCCAATGCTCTAAGCTCTCAGCATCGGTTTTGATTTGGTTGGTGTCAAATTGATGAGTGTCAATCAGCGTGCTCAAAATAGTTTGGACAGCTGCGGTATGGGTTTCAGATGTGCTTTGGCTAGATAAAGAAGTCATGGTCAGATCTCGGTATAAACAAGCGCTATGTATAAAGGGGATTATTGTATCGCTAAATGGATAGAAACATACTTATTCTAATTGTAGTGACTTACGCATTGTTGTGACAGCCGCACTTTTAGATAAGTGTGTTCAACTCAGTAGGCGTTGGTGATTATGGTAATTATAGAGCGATATGATGGCATGTGCATGCACAAGCGTAAATAGTATAGTAAAGAAACTATTTAATAAACATTGAAGGATATAATTCACTATAGCATAAAAAAAATTCAGGATAGATAATCAATAATTCATCTAATCTGCTAACATCGGCGTCGAATTTTGTGTAAGATATCTAGACTGTTTTCGTTTCATCCATCATAGATTATCGCGCAGATAATTTTATAAGACAATTATAGGACAGTTCCCACATGGCGTTATCACTACAAAAAGACAAAATCCGGTTTTTATTGCTTGAAGGTCTGCATGACAATGCTTTGAAAGTATTGGAAGGCGCTGGCTATCATAACATCGAAAATATCAGCCAAGCTTTAGATCAAGATGAGCTCATTGAAAAAATTAAAGATGCCCACTTCATTGGTATCCGTTCGCGCACTCAGCTAACACGTGAAGTACTTGAGCATGCACACAAGCTGATCGGCATTGGCTGCTTCTGTATCGGTACCAACCAAGTAGATTTGGAAGCGGCTCGCGATCTAGGTATCCCTGTCTTTAACGCGCCATACTCAAACACCCGCTCGGTGGCTGAACTGGTATTGGCTGAAGCTATTATGCTGTATCGTGGTATCCCTGAAAAGAACGCCACCGTACATCGCGGCGGCTGGGGCAAGTCTGCGACTAACTCACATGAAGTACGTGGTAAGACCATCGGTATCGTTGGCTACGGCTCTATCGGCTCACAGCTGTCTGTATTGGCAGAAAGCTTCGGCATGAAAGTCATTTATCATGATGCCGTGACCAAATTACCACTAGGTAATGCCGTGCAAGTAAGTAACTTAGAAGAGTTATTGTCAACTGCCGACATCGTGACATTGCATGTGCCTGATGTACCAAGCACGCGCTATATGATGAAAGCTGAGCAGTTCGCCCAAATGAAAGAAGGCAGCTACTTCATCAATGCCGCACGCGGTACTTGTGTAGAGATTGATGATCTTGCTGCTGTACTTGAGTCTGGTAAAGTATTGGGCGCGGCGATTGACGTGTTCCCGAAAGAGCCAAAATCTGCTGACGAAGAGTTCGAATCACCACTGCGTAAGTTTGACAATGTTATCTTGACGCCGCACATCGGTGGCTCAACGCAAGAAGCACAGGCTAACATCGGGCTAGAAGTGGCGGATAAGTTTGTTCGATATTCTGATCAAGGTGATACGGCGACGGCTGTGAACTTCCCAGAAGTATCTGTTCCGTTCAAAGAAAACTCGCATCGTCTGCTGCATATCCACAAAAACGTACCGGGCGTATTGTCACAAATCAACCGTCTGTTCGCTGAAGCGCATATCAACATTCTAGCGCAAAGCTTAATGACCGAAGGTGATGTTGGTTATCTGGTGATGGATGTTGATTATAACGATTCAAGTGCCGCTTTAGATCAGTTAAAAGACGTAGAAGAAACGATCCGCGTACGTATCTTATTCTAGTATAGTCAATCCACTATAAAAGAGTTACAGCGTTAACCTCGCTTGAAGTATTGCATATACCTCTGCACTCGGTTGCCTTGTACCACTTTCAAATTGGATCAACTATATCAGCGTTGATTGTTGCGATAAGCACTGATAATTCTTCATAAAAAAGAGAGGCTCTATTAATTAGAGCCTCTCTTTTTTGTTTAGCCTGAAGTAAGACTGTTTATTTTTTTTTGGCTTGATTTGCTGCATCAGCTAAACGTTGTGCTTCAACCTTAGCGGCTTTGCGTTTCTCTATCACATCTATTACGTCGCTGCCGATATGCGCTTCACCACGTTTTTTGGCCAATTGCATTTGGTGTTCACGTTCACGAAAGCGCGCTTTTTGTTCATCAGTCGCTTTATCGATACAATGCGGGCATGACTCGCCTTTAATGTAAGCACTGCTTTGCATGTCATCGACAGTAATGGGCATGCGGCAAGCGAAACATTGCTCGTAGCTGCCTTTTTCTAAATTGTGATTGACCGATACACGGTTGTCAAAGACAAAGCAATCACCTTCCCACATAGAGTCGCTAGCAGGCACTTCTTCTAGATATTTTAGGATGCCGCCTTCTAAGTGATAAACCTCTTTAAACCCTTGCTCACGCATATAGGCAGTGGATTTTTCGCAGCGAATGCCACCAGTACAGAACATTGCTACTTTTTTATGCTTAGCCGGATCCATCTCTTTTGCCACGTATTCTGGGAACTCACGGAAGGTCTCAGTATTTGGATTGACAGCATTTTTAAAGGTACCGATTTGTACTTCGTAATCGTTACGAGTATCGATCAGAATGACATCAGGATCAGAGATTAGTGCATTCCAATCGCTTGGTTTTACATAGCGGCCGACTGATTGCAAAGGATCGATGTTTTCAACACCCATGGTAACGATTTCTTTTTTGAGCTTTACTTTGGTGCGATAGAATGGCTGCTCGTTGGTATACGATTCTTTAAAAGTGAACGTGCCAATCGCTTCGATACTACGCAGATATTCAAGGACATTATCAATACCTTGGCGTGTACCAGAAATCGTACCGTTAATGCCTTCAGCGGCAATTAACAAGGTGCCTTTAACGTCATTTTCAAGCATGGTATTTAAGATTGGCTCACGGTATTGCTCAAAGTCCGCAAAGCGCGTGAACTTATAGAGTGCAGCAACGACGATATTATTAGTCACGCTATCGTAAACGGGCGCTGATTGGTTGTCATTTGTAGTAGGGGTGTGAGTGGTACTGTCTTGAATGGTACTCATGTTTTTCTCCTGCTGGCTAGGTCGTAAACCCAGTGCGTAAAGTATTTGTTAAAACTAATTAGTATAGCTCATAACATTAGTCTGATTGTGGAATTAGCTAATACGCGCGTAGTGTAGCAAATTTTAGATGGGTTTTGAATGGAAGAGAAATATTAGTACATATTTATCTTTGGTCTAAACGTTTCTTTTGGACTAGATACAGTTTTAGAGAATTCACTGATACTACTATCAATGTAATTGTTATCGGAATTTAACTCTTGTATATTAGGCATTTCCATAAATTCTAACCACTTATTTTTCATCCAAGTTTCAATAGTATCTTTATCTAGTATATCTATCAGATTGGATAATTGAGCATGCGGCTTTAAATAGTAATAGACAATGACTCTAATAGATGGTTTCTCTCCCTGATTAAACGAAAAAATTTCATGGATATAATCGCTGTCTGATGAGTCTAAAGAATGACCCCAGATATAAATTTCGATAGGGTGGTACTTCGTTAGACCTTGGCCTTTCATATTTTGTTCCAACTCTACAACTGGAGAGTTAGATTTCAGAAACTGATAATCAGTATTGTTGACGAGCTTTTGATAGTATTTAACGAATCCATAAGATTTATTGTCTATTAGTACTTGATTTTGAAGCTCTGAAATACCTAGAACAATTTTTTTATTACTATTTTTACCAGCTTTACCATGTATAAAATTAATATTGGAATGATTATACAAACGATCAATAGTAGATGAATAATTGAAACTATAAATAGCATCCAAATCTTTTTCAAAAATTTCTGGATTTTTGAGAGTATTTTTTAATTCTAGTTTGTCAATAAAGGCAATATACTTAGAAAATATCTCAATAAAACTAATCAAGTCTTCTTCTAAGTGCTTCAACAAGCTGGAAGCGCATATATCGATAGGTTTTCCTAAATAGTATTTAACAAAACCCTGATCGAATACCATTTGCGTGCCTGCATGTTTAGAATTTTTATCCGTTATAGAAAATTTTTCTAGTAAATTGTTGATAAATGGATATTTTCTTTTAATATCTTTATTGAATATTTTATCAATTAAAATTAAACTATCAACATATGGAATATGTTTGAGGTATCCTGAATTTTTCTCTATCTCCGATATTATATAACAGACAGCACTTAGCACCACTTCCATCTCATTTTCAAAGTCTATCCATGTTTCAATACCACTATCAATATAGCTTTTAAAGTATTGAAACCAACCATTTTTATTTAAGTCATCTTGAAGCTCTTTAACTTCTTCTAGCGGTAAGGTAGCTTCTTCAGTTTTATACAATTTGATAGTATTCTCAAAGAAGTAATTTTCATCACTTATCAAGTCTGTATATAACTCCTGAAAAGTCATTGGAGTATCTTTATCATAATTTTCCACATTACGCATGGCATACATAAAGTGGTCATACTTAGTCGGTAAGAAATGTGCTAAATCAAATCCATTACCCAATATTAGTATTTTTCTTGTTCCACTCATACAAATGTTCCTTGGATTTATATCACTATGCTTACAAACAAAAATAACTATAGCATCAAACACAAAAAATCCAGCTCAAAGGCTGGATTTTTATTTTCAAACTAAAACTGTATGTAGCTAGATTTACTTACTCTGAAACCAGCTATCGGCTTTGCTACGGGCACTAGCGATGTCTGAGCTTGATAAGTTCAATGCCAACTGACCAATCTTACCACGAGCTTTGGTGCGTACTTTTTCGTCTAGCATGCCATCACGGGCAGCCAAATCATACCATTTATAAGCATCGACCAAATTCTTTTGCTTTTCATCTAACAATGCAAGCGTATAGCTGGCACGGTTGTCGCCACGCATGGCGGCTTTTTCTAACCAACCACGGGCTTGTTGTAGGTTAGGCTGTACACCTTCGCCACGCAAGTACATGATGGCCAAATTTAACTGAGCAGGAGCAACGCCTTGCTGAGCTGCTTTGGTATACCACTGAACGGCTTGTTGGGTGTTTTGTGCAACACCTTCACCTTTTTGTAGGCGTTTGGCTAAATAGAACTGAGCATGGTCATTGCCTTGGGCAGCACGACTGGATAGCTCGCTGATTGGCATTAGCTCAAAACGTGACGTATCAAGTGGTACGTTTGATATTAACTCAGCGTTGGCAAGACCTGCACAAGAGAACAATGCAGTGAACAACGCAGCTTTTAATAATTTCATAGCAGCTCCAAAATTAGGCAGTTAATAAGCAAAAGAGTTGCACCGCTAAAGAGATTTAGACGGCGATAACAATTAGGGGACATCCAGCGAGACTAACTGACCTAATTATTAGCAATATATTTAATGTTTGAGGGTTGGTTAACCTTAATTGACACGATAAACGGTCGGAATTAGGGCATGGCCAACATTATTTTGCTAGCTTAACACCCAAGTTTACGAAACTCAAATACTAATTACCTAAGTTAACGGTAATTTACCCAATATTGTTTGTAACAAAATCATACAGTTACTCAGATATCAATATTTTGAGGCTAAGAGGCAAGCATCTGCATCGATAATATTAATCTGATGTACGTTTAGTCACTCTGTAAATAGCGACATCTGCTAACAGATTGGGAGCTTGTCTTATTAGCGCTTTCATCAGTGGCGTATGACCTTTTTCAGAATCACTGACGGCAAAGCGATTGACGATATGAATGTCATGCTTGGCACAGAGCTGCTCAAAATCTTTAAACGTACACAGATGAATGTTTGGCGTGTTGTACCATTCGTAAGGTAGCGCTTCTGATACAGGCATCATGCCTTTCAGCCCTAGATGCAGGCGGTTTTGCCAGTGGGCAAAGTTAGGGAAGGTGATGACGGCTTCGCGGGCCACACGTAGCATATCAAGCAATAGCACATCAGGCGATTTCACTGCTTGCAGCGCACGTGCCATGACGACGGTGTCGAAACTGTTATCAGCGAAGCGTGCCAGACCATCATTGAGGTCTTGCTCGATAATAGATAAGCCTTTTGCGATGCCATCGTTGATTTTTTCTTCGTCAATCTCAAGTCCGTAGCCAGTCACGCCGCGATTTTGTTGTAGATGAGCGAGTAGTTCGCCATTACCACAGCCCAAATCTAGCACATGCGAATGCGGGGCAATCCAACGCTCAGCCAATTGATGATCCATTCTCATGAGCGGTCTCCTGTAGCGGTACTTTTGCCAGAAATAAACGGCGCAGTTAAAAACCCTCTGACCGCACCCATATAACGTGGAATATCAAATAAGAAAGAATCATGGCCATGCGGTGCGTCAACATTGATATAGTTGACGGGTTTGCCAGTGGCCATTAGTGCATCGACAATCTCTTGTGAACGCTCCGGTGCAAAGCGCCAATCAGTGGTAAATGAGACCACTAGGTATTGGCATTGAGTATGAGCAAAGGCCGCTTTGAGTGCAGACAGCTCTTGCTGACGATCAGATTCAATATCTTCAATCGTCGCTACTGCATCTTCTAGCTCAACTTGCGTACTGTTTTTACTAGATTCGACTGAAGCCGCGATTGAATTCTCAAGTTGTGCTGCGGGTTCTGTGGAGTCTATAGCAACTGTTTCTATGGCAGATGGATAGTCACGTATTGGATAGTCGCGCGTCGGGTCAAAATAATCTAAGGCTTTGGTCATCAGTAAATAGGTATTGGCATCGAAATTTTCGCTAAAGCGTTCGCCTTGATAGCGTAGATAGCTTTCGACTTGGAACTCGACATCGTAGCCATACATAAACTTGCCGGATTTTAGATCACGACCAAATTTTGCCTTCATTGCATCATCGGTCAAATAAGTAATATGACCAACCATGCGCGCCAATATCAGCCCGCGACGAGGGTAGGTGCCTGCTTGTAAGTAGCGACCATCTTTGAAGTCAGGGTCAGACAATATAGACTGACGCGCCACTTCATTAAAGGCGATATTTTGAGCCGATAGCTTAGGCGTACTAGCAATGACCACACAGCGCTTGAGTCGCTTTGGATAATCAACAGACCATTGCAATGCCTGCATACCGCCCATCGAGCCGCCAACGATGGCATGCCAAATGTCGATACCCAGACGATCTGAGAGCATGGCTTGCGTTTTCACCCAATCTTTAATCGTAACGAGTGGAAAGTCAGGGCCATAAACCGACGGTTCGCTGCCAGTGCTTTCGTCATCTGCGCTGATGCTATCAGGATTAAGCGTCGTTGGGCCTGTCGAGCCAAAACAGCTGCCGATGTTATTCACGCAGACCACATAAAATTGATTGGTATCGATGGCTTTATTAGGGCCAATCATATTGTCCCACCAGCCCGCCTTTTTATCATCGGCACTATGCAGTCCTGCCGCATGATGGCTACCAGATAAGGCGTGACAGATAAGTATGGCATTTGATTTATCGCTATTGAGCGTGCCGTAAGTCTCGATGATTAAATCGAATGAGGGCAAGGTGCGATTACACTCTAAGGTCAATGGCTCAGCAAAATGAAAAATCTGGGGCGTGACGATTCCGACTGAGCCCACCGTGCCAGCTGCACTGGTTGAGTCAATTGAATCGGATGTATCTGTGGGGAACTGGTCACTGGTATTATCAGAGCGTGCGTTCAAAGCTACCTCGCAATACAACAATCATCAATAAAATAAAAGCAAAATGGCACGTTGTTGACAGGCTATTTTACCTACACGGTTTTTATAAACTGGGCTTACCTATTGTATGGGGATGCGCGTAGGAGTACAACCATCGAGCGCGCCTTTTGAGCGTAGTTTTTTGGAAGATGGGCCATAGTCAAATAAAGAATAAGTCGCAAGTAGCAAGTCATCAATAATCAACGGCAAATGAACAGCAACTGCGTATCAAATTGTATAGGGGTGCTTTTACCACGCGTCATTAATGGATAAAATGCTACACTAATAAGGCATTTATTTAATAATGACTTAATAATCTTTTACCTGATTCCTTTTCAATTAACCTAATAAAATAGTGCTGCTATGAAACCTAAACTGCCACCACGTATTGCCGTCCTATTAGTGAACCTAGGTACTCCAGATGAGCCAACAGCACCTGCTGTACGTCGTTACCTAAAACAGTTTTTGTCAGACCCACGTGTGATTGAGATTCCCAAATTTTTATGGGCGATTATTCTTAACTTGTTTGTATTACCCAGCCGCCCTAAACGTGTGGCAAAGGCATACGCCAGTATCTGGGAAGGCGACTCGCCAATTCGTAAGATATTAAAAAGCCAAGTTGAGATGTTAGAGCCACGTTTAGCAGATACTGCTGCGCCGTTTCGTGTGTCTGTGCATCCTGCGATGAGTTATGGCAATCCTGGCTTGCCTGACGTGATGGATAATCTACGCAGTGAGGGTGTTGATCATTTTGTTATCTTGCCATTGTTTCCACAGTATTCAGCCTCTTCAGGCGGCGCGGTTTATGATGCATTGACAAAATGGACACTGAAGCAACGTAATTTGCCGAACTATACGATTGTAAAAGATTACTTCGCGCATCCACTTTATATTCAGGCATTGGCAGATTCGATTCGTCGCTTCCAAGCTATACATGGCAAGCCTGAAAAGCTGATGTTTAGCTTTCATGGTATTCCGCAGCCCTATGCTGACAAGGGTGATCCCTATCCCAAGCGTTGTAAATGTACTGCAGCACAAGTCGCTCATGCGCTTGGTCTAACAGAAGATGAATGGATTATTAGTTTCCAGTCGCGCTTCGGTAAACAAGAGTGGGTCAAGCCGTATACTGATGTAGTACTAGAAGAGTGGGGCAAGTCTGGCGTGCGCTCGGTACAAGTGATTAGTCCGGCATTTTCAGCGGATTGCTTAGAGACGCTAGAAGAGCTGGCCATCGAGAACCGTGAAAACTTTCTCCATGCGGGCGGGCAAGAGTATCATTATATTCCGGCTTTGAATCTTGACGATGCGCATATTGATTTGCTTGAAGCGCTTAGTGCGCCATTGGTTAAAGGTTGGGCCGGCACACTGGATGGTTGGGCTTAGTCACTGAATTTGACGGCTAGATATCATTGATGTCATTGATGTAATGGCTATTATAGCTATAATGAATAAATGATAAAAATACCGGACATGATGTTCGGTATTTTTTTGTATGTGTCATATCAATAGAATAAAGTTGAGATTTTTTGTTGCTGGTATGTAACAATACGCCAAGCAGATTTTTATTTTGTGCTGTTTGCTATTTTTACATAGTTGCTTAATTTTATATTTGTACCACTTTATTTTTGAGGATAAGCATGTCTAGCTTGAACGATTCACTGAACCCTATATCATTGCAAAAACCTAACGGCCAACCACCGAACTTACCGCCAATGGATGAATATGGTAATTTGTTGCCACAGTTATTAGCAGAACCGCGAGTTTGCCAAGCAGGATGGGGTGTAAACTGGATTACCAAGGCATTTGCAATATTTAAAGATCAATTCTTATTGTGGTTAGCGATTGGTGTTGCTTACCTAATCATCGCTGTCATTGGTAGTAGTGTCCCTGTGATAAACTTTATTTTCCCTTTCATATCTTTTGTATTTGTTGGTGGAATCATAAAGGGCTGTGCTGACCAAGCTACGGGCAGAGAATTGAAATTTGATCATCTCTTTTCGGCCTTCAATACTCATCTTATGCCATTAATTGTTTTATTTGTACTGTATCTAGTGGCTATGATTGTCATGATGATACCGATGCTGATCGTATTCGGCAGTATGTTTGCATCCTTAGCTCAAGAGTCAAGTGATGTTGCGATTGTAGGCATGGCGATAGGGACTTTATTGGTTTTTTTACTGTTATTCCCTGTATTAATGGCCATTTGGTTTGCACCTGCTTTAATTGTACTTCACGACATTGAACCTGTTCGAGCGATGAAAATGAGCTTTAAAGGCTGTTTAAAAAACATTCTACCGTTTTTGGTTTTTTGGATAGTTGCTCCCATAATTATGATATTAGCCGTCATCTTTACATTGGGACTGGGTATTCTAATACTGCTCCCAATAGGTATGATTACTTATTACACCAGTTATCGCGATGTGTGGACCGATCAGCCGTTATCAGCGGCGTAAGTCATCTTTAGTGAAGGTGGTTTTTAGCAAAATCTAATCTACGTCATGATCGATAAAAAAGCACGCTTAATATAATTAAGCGTGCTTTTTTTTGACCAAAGTGTTGTATCAACAGCCGTATTAATTGCTAAAAATCATCATCGTTGCTACGTTCAGCCGCTTCTCTATCAGCGATATCCATCGCATCTGGATAATCGCTGTCATCAAGGTTGTCCTGAACCAAAATCTCATCGACACGCGACTCATCGATATTTTGACGATGCACAGGTGTCAGTCCTTGGGTCGCACCACTGCCTGCTTCGGAGTTATTAAACCCTACACTGTTATCAATCGCATCATCGTTGTCGGTGGTATGCAACATCGGATTGTCTAAATCAATTTCTTGGCTGTTATCATTGATATTTGTATCGCCTTCTATATGATCCATTGTTTCTGGTAGTGGGCTTTTAATGTTATCCATAGTGGTTTCCTTATTATTATTGATCATTGTGATTTGTCTTATTTATCATGGTTAGTGTGACGCGTTATGAGTATCACTGATAGTATTAAGGTGTCACAGGATGTTCAAAAAATGTAAGGCAAGACTTTTAAGATGAGGGCGCGCCCTAGTAAGCAAAAAGGCCACCGAAATTCGGTAGCCATTTTTTATACTTTAATGAGCGTAGTGTTGCTAGCTTAATGAGCTACTTTGCACCCACTTTAGTATTTACCCAGCGTATCAATGAGTCAGGGGCCACTTGTGCTAGTGTCTGAAACAACTTAGCTGGAAGGCCGACAGAATAATGCGTGCTTCTCAGCTTACGATTAGGGCTTGTGGTGAGTTTGCACAGGGTTTTTGCGACATCATTGACGTCTAAGTTGATGCCCAAGCGATCAATACTGGTTACTTCGATGTCTGCTGTCATGTCAGATTTGACCCATAGCGGCATGACGTCGATAACTTTGATGCCCAACTTTTCATACTCAATATTAAGCCCTTCAGTGAGACCTCGTACAAAGAACTTACTGGCAGCGTAATTCGCAACTTCAGGCTGACCATAAATAGCAGACGCAGACGATACATTAATGATTTTGCCGTTTTTATTATCGGCTAAATAAGGTGCCAGTTTATGACAGCCAATGAGTACGCCTTTACAGTTGACGTCAATGAGAGCCAGTTGCTCATCTAGGTTAGTCGTCGGTAATGCGCCAGTGACCAGTACGCCAGCATTATTAACCAACGCATCGATACTGCCAAAATTATCAATCATCTGAGTAATAGCATTGTCCCATGAGTCAGGCTGCGTAACATCAAGCTGACCCGTTATCACACGCTTTTGTTTGAGCGATTTTTTAAATGCTTTATCGGTAATCGCCTGTTTAAGCGTAGTGGTATTAGTAGCAAATAGCCCGACATTATGGCCTTTTGCTGCCAGTTTTTTTGCTGTTGCCAGACCAATGCCTCGTGATGCGCCTGTAATCAATATGTTCATAGTCATTCACTCAATAGTTATTCAGATGCTGTAAATTAAAGGTTAATGCCAGACGTCAATATCGAGCGACAACACTAACATGATGGCCACAATTGTCATTGTTTTTGGTGTTTGCATTTCAGTATAGCAAACTATGGCTCAAACACTACAGCAGTACTGATTTGATACTTTGCGATGGACATACAACAATACTCATATGATGATAACTATATTGTGATGACTTCTAGTAGAGTTTAATTGCATCACAAACTCCACAATCATCGTCTGTACTACTGTTGATTCAGCACAGTGAATTTTTTCTGACTGCTTGGTAGGTTTTCAAATATCGATAATTTAAATTGCCACAAGTAAATCAGCGCAATCATATAGATGATATTTTCTGATGTTTCTTCGACGACCTCGCCAAATTCATGTGGGAATATAATCGCATTTTCACCCATATATTGCAGTACTGCTAAGACAGCAACACCTAGATATAACGATTTTGGGACATTTTTCAGAACGCTCCAAAAATAACGGCGCGCATGGACTAGCAATATAAGCATCGCCACAATGATGACCAGCAATATCCTATCTTCCCACCAGTCGTAAGAATGGCCGATCAGCAAAAAGTCTTCTGGCACTAATAAATCAGACAAATAACTCAGCTCTCTGCGAATAACACTGAAGAAAACTAAAACGGAGGCAAGCCAAAAATAGCGACCTTGTAGGACACGGCTTTGCACTGAATACTGTAAGCAGCGTAGCAAACATAAAGTTAAGATAATGGCTTCACCAATTTCGATAATACTATTTTCAGTGATAATGGTGATCTCCTGATTCATAAAATACAAAAAAGTGAGCCCAAGGGCTCACTTTAGAACGAAAATTATTTGGCTATATATAACTCAATAGGCCGCTACTATAACGCCAAATTTGACCTGATGTTGTTAATTAATATAACTAATCGGTCATAATGCATTGTTAATTTAGGTAGCCTAATGCTCTTAAATTTAAATATAACTAGCAATTGTTGTTATTGATTCTGGTTCAGAAAACTTGACTGGTAGTAGGGTTAGAACAAAGCTTCCATGCGTAGTAAGGCAGAAGGGTAATGGTCTTTATCTTCTGTTTTGTCATTATAGTAATTTAGCTCTGTCTGCATATATAGCCATTCGCGCCAAATGGGTTGGCGATAACTAATAGCAGGACCATAACTGTTTAAGGTTGATTTGTCACTTTCAAAATAACCACTGGCAGAGAGTCCGTAGGCTAGCTGTTTCTCATTGCCTAAATAATGCACCTGTCTCAGGTCGTTATCCCAGTCTTTGCGCTCTTCTTCGTCTTGATTGCGATAGCGAATAGTGGTGTTATTATTGATAAATCGATTGGTATCTGCGCCATATTGTAGATTTAATCCACCTTTGACATAGTGCTCACTATCAAGCCCATAACGATAAAAACTGTCGCTAGTCACTTCTAGTTTTTTACTTTTATACCAGTCTTTATCGATACTTACTTTTAGATAAGGATCATCCAGTGAACGAATCCCGATATCGACATCTGTATTCACTCCCAATTGATCTTCGAGCTCGTCATTAAAACGCGTCCAACGTAGGGCAATAGAGGCGTTGTCTTCTCGCGTTTTTTTAGTATTAATAAGTCTATCTTGGTTGTTGGAGGTTGCTTGATAAGTATTGCCTGTCGTGCTTTGCTTTAAAAAAGTATCTTCATCCAACTCTTCATCACCAATAATCAGACTTAGTTGTCTCTCTAGCACAGGCAAGCGTAAGCGACCACGAATCCTCGGTTCAACGGTGACATCGCTACCTGTTTTAGGGTCATTAGCCCAGCGTGTATCTAGCACGACTCGTAAGCTGGCTTTGGCAGGCTTTTTTGGATCGGGTTCTCCAAACCAGCCGTCCATTTTATGTGCCCATTCATGCAATTGGTCTTGAACGTCTTCACGGCGTTCATCTGTCCAGCCTTGCTCTTCTTGTACCAATTGAATAGGTTGCTCGGCAGACTTTTCAGTAGGTTGATAGCCAAGTTGATTAAGGGCTTCATCGCGATTGGGATCGTTATCGTGATATGGCGAAGCCGTTTCCATCTTTACAGATTCTGATGTTGATTCTGAATCTGTAATGGGCGTAGCATCCGCCCATACTGGCGTGCATAAACCTAAACTGGCAATTATATAAACGGTACAGGTGTTAAAGTTTGCTGATGTCGTCATGAAGGGTTTCAATTGTTTTGGTCTCTGAAAAGGGTAAACAAAAGTATTATGCCATAGGTCGTTAATTATAGGGAAGTTATGGCTAGGAATGTTCTACTTTTGAGGGGTGAGGGGTGAGGGGTGAGGGGTGAGGGGTGACTTTTACTTATAATTGCATAGCAAAGGAGCTTATCTTTCATGATAAAGAAAGGGACTATTGCTAATATAAATGCACTATTCAATAGGTCTTCGAATGTAAAAAAGGCTAAGCAAAATGCCTAACCTTTTTTATTAAAAAGTACGTAGAATAAATTCTATGCTGTAATTATTAATGCGCCTCATCCCAGTTCTGACCACTATCCGTCTCGACTAATAAAGGCACAGCAAAGTTTACATTCCAGCCTTTTTCGACAGCCGTGGTCGTCAAAACACCTTGCATCGCATCAGTAATCAACTGGCTAATCTCATCAACTTTATCTGCATCAACTTCGAATACCAATTCATCATGGACTTGTAGCAGCATTTTAGCTTGCGCTTTTGGCAACACCTTATCCACGGCAATCATAGCAAGCTTGATTAAATCTGCTGCTGAGCCTTGAAGTGGCGCATTAATCGCCGCGCGTTCAGCACCTTGCTTGACCATTCGGTTGCTGTGAGTGATATCAGGGGTATAAAGCTTGCGGCCCAATATTGTCTCGACATAGCCTTGTTCGTGAGCGCTGGCACGAGTATTGATCATATAGTTTTTGACACCTGGATAGCGATCAAAGTACATATCGATATAGTCTTGCGCCTCGTTACGGCTCATTTGTAGCTGCTTAGCTAGACCAAAGGCACTCATACCGTATAGCAGTCCGAAGTTAATGGCTTTGGCATTGCGACGCTCAGTTGACGTGACAGCTGCAACGTCTTTGCCAAGTACTTCAGCGGCAGTCGCAGCGTGAATATCTAAACCTTCGTTAAAGGCATGCGTTAAATTATTATCGCCTGAAAAATGCGCCATCAAACGCAATTCAATTTGTGAATAATCCGCTGCGAGAATCACGCGACCTGCTGGAGCGATAAAAGCTTGGCGAATTAAGCGACCAGTCGCGGTACGAATAGGAATGTTTTGCAAATTGGGATCAGTAGAAGATAAACGCCCAGTGCTGGTCAGTGCCTGATGATAGCTGGTGTGTACACGATCAGTTTCGCTATCTGCGACATTGTCGAGCGCATCAGTATAGGTGCTTTTTAGTTTAGACAGCCCGCGATATTCCAACGTGATATCGACCAATGGATGATCGATTTTTGACAGTACTGCTTCACCAGTCGAGTACTGGCCTGACTTGGTTTTTTTACCACCAGCAACGCCAAGCTTTTCAAACAACATCTCACCAAGCTGCTTCGGTGAGCCAAGATTGAATTCTTCGCCAGCGATTTCATAAGCGCGTTTTTCAAGTGCGATAATTTCTTCATCAAAGCGTTTTGATAGCTCGTTTAAGAATGGACGCTTGATAAGAATGCCATTCGCTTCCATTTGGCACAGTATTTCCGCCGTTGGAATCTCTAGCTCGTGTAACAATTTGGCATTATTGGCATCGTTCGCCATCTCGACGCTAAACACCTCAAATAATTGATAGGTAATGTCGGCATCTTCACAAGCATAGTCACTGGCGATATCAATAGCGACTTGATCAAAGGTGACTTGCTTAGCGCCTTTGCCAGCGACGTCTTCATAGCTGATGGTTTGCGTTTGTAGATAATGACGTGCCAAGTCATCCATACCGTGACGAGTGGCGGCAGCATTAATCACATAGCTGGCAAGCATGGTATCCATGGCCCAGTTATTGGGTTGTTCATGAATGGCACCGACCAAATCGATATCATAATGACTGAGAATATGAGCATCGTATTTTAGATGTTGACCGATTTTACCAATGTTTGGATTTTCCAAAATTGGCTTTAGGCGTGTCAAAACGCTATCACGGTCGAGCTGTTTAGTTGTTAGCTCGTCACCTTCCAGACTATGCGTCAGCGGAATATAATAGGCTTCGTGGGCTTGCACAGCAAAGGAGAGACCGACGATTTCAGCTTGACGCCAATAGATGCTAGTTGTCTCAGTATCAATGACAAAATGCGGTACAGACTCTAATAGCTTAACCAGACTCTCAAAAGCGGGTTCGTCGAGCACAGTATGCCATGCTCTATCATGCGATTTGCTATCTTGGATATTTTCAATACTGCTTGATTGTAGCGACTTAGCGATTTGCGCTTGTGATTCAGCATTCGCTTGACTGTCAGCGACACTCTGCGAGCCATTTGCAGGATGATTTGGGTGGTCGAAAGACGCGAGCTCGTTTCTAAACTCTAGCTCATTATACAATTCGCGTAATTCGTCGATGTGGGCACTAGGATCAGTATTAATTTTTAGATCATTCCAGTCTTGGCCGATGGCCAAATCTGTCACGATGGTAGCCAGCTTCCTATTAAACGGAATATCATCGGCGTGCTCAATCAAACCTTTAGCACCGCGACCTTTGATAAAACCAATATGCTTTAACATATTGCCGATATCGCCATACTCAACGAGTAAGTCTTTTGCGGTTTTTTTACCGATACCAGGCACGCCTTTGATACCGTCTGAAGCATCACCCATTAGTGTCAAAAAATCTATCATTTGATTTGGGTTAATACCGAATTTTTCAATGACGGCTTCTGTGTCCGTAACTTTACCCGTAAAGCTGTCTTCCAAGATAACGCAATCATTGACCAGCTGCATCATGTCTTTGTCACCCGTTGAGATGACGACATGATGACCTTCAGCGACAGCACGATGGGCAAGTGTACCGATGATATCATCGGCTTCTGCGCCTTCGATACGCAACAGGGGAAGACCTAATGCTGTGACCAAGCGATGGATATAAGGAATTTGCTCTACTAGCTCTACGTCGATGGGCGGGCGAGCCGCTTTATAGTCAGCAGACATATGATGACGAAAAGTCGGTGACTTGGTATCGAAACAGACGGCCATATGCGTAGGGTGATAGCGGCGCATCAGCTTGAGCAGCGCATTGAGCGTGCCACGGATGGCATTAGTTATCAGGCCTTGCGAGTTTTGCATGGTTTTTGGTAAGGCATGATAAGTGCGAAACAGATAGTAAGAGCCATCAACCAAGATAAAAGGTGGCTGGTTTTTATCAACGTGACTGGTGTCCATCGTCGCTACATTGGGCATGGTTTCAAAGTTTGGTAATGCGGCAGGATCAATCGCTTGATGGGAGTTGTGGTCACTGTCGGTGATGGAGTCGGTCATAGGATCAGTCATAAAGGTCACTTATCAGCTATTAGATAGAAATATGTGCTTATTATAACGATAAAATCAGTGTGTGCCGAACTGCTTAACCGTTACGAGATGTTCAGTATCACCTATTGAATTGCTTATTGATATGAATGATGCGTGTCATAAGACAGTTGAATCACACATAAAAAAAGAACCCAGTGTGAACTGAGTTCTTTATTTCATAACTTACCTAACAATCAAACAGCTTTAATGATCAAGCTGCTTAACCGTCGAGCTTGTATTAGTTTACTTCTGAAGTCAATTCTACATCGATGTTGCCACGTGTTGCTTTTGAGTATGGGCATACTTGATGTGCTTTTTCAACCAGTTGCTGGAACTCATCAGCAGACAATTCAGTGTTTTCACCAATGACATGGATTCTAGCTGCTAGCTTATAATCAGGACCTTCGCCTTGTAATAGGTCTACTTCAATCGACGTTTGTGAATCAAACTTTGCTTTTTCCATTTGCTTAACAGCGCCAAGTGCACCGTCAAAGCAAGCGCTGTAACCTATCGCAAACATCTGCTCTGGGTTATTGCCATCTTTGCCTGAGCCTGGCGCTACCATATTGATAGTGAGATCGCTGTCGCTCAAGCTGGCTGAACCTGCGCGGCCGCCAGTAACAGTTGCTTTGGTAGAGTATAGAGTTTTCATAACACATCCTTTTTTGTTGTCAGTTTTTATAGTTACTTTATATTTAACGGGTACGTTTTGATACGAGCTTCAGCATAACAAACCATTAAGTCAACTGTATAGCCCCGTCGTAAATATATACTGTGTATTTGTAATTGAAGGATTCTGTGATGAATTTCATATCTAGTATTCGCTGAAAACATAGATGTAGTAGGCATTCGCTTGGTCAATGACAGAAGATTTATCAGCGGCCCAAATTGAACGCCACTATTAATTCAAAAATTGCGCCAATAGGCTCTATTTGACTATTAGGGCGTGTTTTTTTATGCGCTATTTCTGCACCTTGACGCTAAATCGGCTACAATACGTCCATTATTTATTCTATTTATTTAGATTGATTTCTAAATGACTAACTGTTGAAGCCGAAAACTATGAGCGTAGATCCAAAGAAATTAAACAAAGAAGTGGCCAAACGCCGCACCTTTGCCATTATCTCGCATCCCGATGCTGGTAAAACCACCATGACTGAAAAACTGCTATTGTGGGGACAGGCAATTCAGGTAGTGGGCGAAGTAAAAGGCCGTAAGACTGATCGTCATGCTACCTCAGATTGGATGAGTATGGAGCAAGAGCGTGGTATTTCTATTACCACCTCAGTCATGCAGTTTCCGTATCAAGATCATATGGTCAACCTGCTAGATACCCCGGGTCACGCTGACTTTAGTGAAGATACTTATCGTACTTTGACCGCAGTAGACAGTGCATTGATGATGGTCGATGGGGCAAAAGGCGTCGAAGAGCGAACCATCAAGCTGATGGAAGTCTGCCGGATGCGTGACACACCGATTATCTCATTCGTCAACAAGCTCGATCGTCAAATTCGTGAGCCACTTGAGCTGCTTAGTGAAATCGAGTCAGTTTTAAAGATTAAATGTATTCCAGTGACTTGGCCTATTGGTATGGGACAGGATTTCGTGGGTGTGTATCATTTGACCGAAAACAAAACTTACTTTTATGAAAAAGGTAATGGCGGCAAGATGACGGTCTCTGAGACCCGAGAAGGTTATGATTATCCTGATATACGTGAGCGTCTAGGGACGTTGATGTTTGATGCCTTTGAAGAGTCGCTTGAGCTCGTACAAATGGCGCTAGAAGAGTTTAGTGTTGAAGCGTTCTTAGCAGGCGAGATGACGCCAGTATTATTTGGTACAGCGCTGGGTAACTTTGGTGTCAATATGGTACTTGATACTCTGGTTAAATATGCACCACCACCCAAAGCGCATCCGACCAATGAGCGTGAAGTCGCCGCGACTGAGACCGACTTTAGTGGTTTTGTCTTTAAGATTCAGGCCAATATGGATCCGCGTCACCGTGACCGTATTGCATTCTTACGAGTCTGCTCGGGCAAGTATGAAAAAGGTATGAAGCTAAAGCATGTACGTTTGGGTAAAGATGTACGTATTGCTGATGCTTTGACCTTTTTGGCAGGTGATCGTGAAGCATTAGAAGAAGCGTATCCAGGGGATATTATCGGCTTGCACAACCACGGAACCATCTCAATCGGTGACAGTTTCACAGAAGGTGAAGAGCTAAACTTTACCGGTATTCCACATTTTGCGCCTGAATTGTTCCGCCGTGTGATACTCAAAGACCCGCTAAAATCTAAAGCGCTACAAAAAGGTCTTCAGCAGCTAAGTGAAGAGGGCGCAACACAGGTCTTTATGCCACAGATTAACAACGATTTAGTCTTGGGTGCAGTTGGTGTACTACAGTTTGAAGTGGTCGCACATCGCCTCAAAGAAGAGTACAAGGTTCAATGTATCTTTGAGCCAGTATCGATTGCAACGGTACGCTGGATTCACTGTGATGACGAAGTGGCACTGGCCAAGTTTAAGAAGAAAGCCCATGACCAGTTATCGCTCGATGGTGGTGGCTATCTGACGTATCTTGCACCGTCGCGGGTTAACTTGCAGTTAATGCAAGATCGCTATCCAGAAATCACTTTTAGTAATACTCGTGAGCATTAAAATTCATTATCCCACGATATGATTCATCTCTAAAGACACGCTAGCCGTGTCTTTTTTATTACCTATAATTTACGTAATAAACGCTTGAAAACTGGTAATTTCTTAAAACACAAACAGTGTTCCTACAATACATCATTATTGTTACGGTAAAATGTTAAGCAATGTTGTATGTTTATGAAAGAGGCTATATGAACGCTACGAATCCATTTAATATTAATAACTCATCATTACGTCTGCGCTCATCGATGAAAGCGAGTCATGCACGTCTGATGGGTCTATTGGCTAGTGGTTTTTTGCTAGTGGTCGTCGCTATACCTGCAAATGCAGGTAATCTCATTAGCAGTACCGATTATTTGAATTATGAGTTGCCAGAAAACATACAAGCACAATGTGTAGAGCGTGATAACTGTCCAGAGATTGATATTAAATATTTGAATACCAATCATCGTTGGATAAATGATATGACGAATGAGCGTATCAATGCGTTAGTCGTCAATAGTAAACCGACTGAGTCAGCACCTATCAAAATGAAACTGAATCAGGCAGCGGTAAACGCAGCGATTGATGACTTTGTTGGCTCACAATTTATAGATATTCCTGAAGGCAGTTCATGGGCTTATAGTTTGATGGTCACGCCTGAGTATTTGGGGCATGTGAGTGATTTTGAATTGTTCGAAATTGCCTCCTATGTCTTCACTGGTGGTGCTCATGGCATGCCTTATAGTGAGTATTTAGTATTTGATCTAAGCACCAAAAAACAAATTAAACTTGATGATATGCTTCAATCAGGTAAAAAATCAAAGTTCGAAGCACTTGCATACGATGCTTATAAAACGTGGGTTAAAACGGTGGACGACGATGTCAGTAGTTATGAAAAAAACTGGCCGTTTACATTGAGTGATAATATAACGATGACGGATGAAGGTATCGACATTCGCTATCAGCATTATTCTATCGGTCCATATGCTTATGGTATGCCTGTATTAAGCATTCCATATAGCAAGCTTAACGGTATTATCAAGCCTCGTTTTATCATTAAATAGCGCAAATAGACACGGTATTATTTATAACGGTTAACATTAGAATCGCTTTAAAAATTGGCAATAATTTAGCTAAAATCATTTGAAATTTAATAGAAAAATAAGGAATGGCATCATGACAAACAATATAGACAGCGGAAACCCGACAGCATCAACGAGTACTTGGCAGCTTAATGCATTGACAGAAGCGCTTGGAGAACTGACCCTGACGGTCGATGACAGCCTATCTATCGGACGTGGCAGTGATAATGATGTGGTACTCGGCAGCAAGCAAGTATCGCGCAATCATGCCGTGCTCAGCGTATTAGATGGTCAGTTATATGTAAAAGACTTGGACTCATCGAACGGTACGTTTATCAATGAGCAGCGTATCGAAGGCAACCAGTCAAGCCTATTGCAAGTAGATGACACGATTGGCTTTGCCAGCTTTAGCTTTTTGGTAAATGCGCCTGTGGCTGCTGTAGAAAATGTTGAGTCGTTAGCACCTGTAGCGGTAGAGGATGCAACGGCTAATATGAATACTGCTGATGACAGTAATACTGAAGCTGCTGTTACTGAGACTACTACCAAAGCAGATGAGTTCGAAGAATACATCATCGAACACCCAACCATCGATGAACCTGTGGTGAAAGAAACAGGTATTGAAGATATGCTTCCTGCTACAGACGAAAGTGTTGAGACAGTAACTGTCGATACAGCGTCAGAGGCAGTAGTAGAATCAACAAATGAAACACCTGATACTAGCCTGCCTATAGAGAATGCCACTGAAACAGTTGAACCAGCCCCACAAGAGCCAATTGTCAAAGAAACAGGTATCGAGGAAGTCTTATCTGCCGCAGAAAGTATAGAGTCTGCACCAGTAGAGGATACTCCAGAGCTTGTAGTAGAAGAAGAAACACTAGAAGAGCCAGTGGTCGCAGAAGAAGTAGCTGAGCAAGAAGTAGTAGCGACAGAGCCTGAATCGCCAGTAGTGGACGAGAGTGAGCCATTAGTAGAGCAGTCGGCTGTACATGAAGAAGCCGTGCATGAAAAAGTGATACACGAAGAAGAAGTAGTGAATGAAGAGCCAGTAGTCGAACCAGAGCATGATAAAACGACGACGACTGAGCTGCAAGAAGAAGCTGACCCTGATGTCTTACGTGCTAAGCAAGCAGCCACTGCACAGTTCTCAGGTACAGCCAATCTAGGCCAGTCTCGTGATCTTGGTACCGAAGGCAACAACGCGGCAAATCAGGCAGTCAACAACCCAGCCAATGCAGGACATATAGAGAAAAAACCAAGCGGTGGTTGGTTTATATGGGTATTTGTTGCCATTCTCATCGTTGGGTTAGCTTTATGGTTGTTTAATAAAGGCGTTGTATAGCCAATAGTCGCTTATACAACACTAGCCAGATAGCTCATATCTTTCGCGGTTAAGCTGTAAAAGCGAGTTTCTATAGCGTCAGCATTCAGTAGAGTGTTGACGCTATATTTTATCTATAGTCAATCCTCTATAAATTGGATACGGTGTCATTCTCGCTTAATCTGCTATTTGTAGCACTTTCACTCGCCTTCCTTGTATCCAAATGTCATTAAACCGACTATACCTTTTTATTGTTTCTATTCTTTTTATCTTTTGCCAATATGTTGCTAAGAGAGCCTTACTATGATGACCTTTGAAGAATATCAGTCTTTTAAAGACCGTGGCTTTAGTCATGCACCACTGGTAAAAAAACGTCTAATGGATTCGCAAACGCCAGTATCTGTGTTTTCTAAGGTACGTGATCTGAATGGTTCAGCGTATTTATTTGAGTCAGTTGTAGGCGGTGAACGCTGGGCACGATATTCGATGATTGGCTTGGGTAGTGATCTGATTTTGCAATATATAGATGGAAATATGACGGTCAAAAGAAACGATCAGACTGATGTAAATGCAGTAGATGATCCATTTGATTATATTCGTCAGCTGATGGCTCAATACAATATGCCCACAGCAGCCGATATCGCTATGCTACCGAGCTTTAGCGGTGGTCTGGTAGGTTACTTTGGCTATGACATGGTACGCGTCATTGAGCCAAGCGTAGGCTTGTCTGATGCACCTAATCCGATGTCGATGCCAGACATGTGGTTGATGCTTTCGATGAGCGTGATAGTTTTTGATAGTTTAGAAAATACGTTATCTATCATCGTCTATGCTGACTGCAATAGTGAAGATGGCTACAGTAATGCTATCCGTGAATTAGAAAAAATTGAAGAGAAGTTAGCAGAGATGCCAAACTTAAGCGCGCCAGTGATGCCAACGCCGACGTTCACCTCACAAACAGGTGCAGAGAAGTACTGTAGCGACGTGGATAAGATTAAAGACTACATCTTAGCAGGTGATGTCATGCAGGTCGTTCCTGCGCAGCGTTTGTCGGCTGACTATACTGGCGACTCGCTGGCTGTCTATCGTGCTCTACGGTTTTTAAATCCATCACCTTATCTGTTCTTGGTGCATGGTTATACGCTCGACGACCATAAACGCTTTGACATCATTGGTGCATCGCCTGAGATATTATCACGTATCGAAAATGGCAAAGTAACAGTGCGGCCATTGGCGGGCACTCGTAAACGTGGACAGAATCAAGTAGAAGATGAAGCACTTGAGCAAGAACTGCTCAATGACAAAAAAGAAATTGCTGAGCATTTGATGCTCATTGATTTGGGTCGCAATGATATTGGCCGCGTTTGCGAGTACGGTAGTGTTAAGGTGACCGAAAAGATGTTTGTTGAGCGCTATTCACAAGTGATGCATATTGCTTCTAACGTTGAGGGTACGATATTGCCTGATAAAGACGCACTGGATGTCTTTTGTGCGACGTTCCCAGCGGGCACCTTAACAGGGGCACCCAAAATCCGCGCCATGCAAATCATTGATGAGATAGAGCCAGTACGTCGAACGGTCTTTGGTGGTGCAGTAGGGTATTTGGGCTGGCATGGCAACATGGATACCGCTATTGCTATCCGTACGGCTGTCATGCGCCGTGGCAAAATCCATATCCAAGCAGGTGCGGGTGTCGTCGCGGACTCTATTCCAGAAGCTGAATGGGATGAGACCAATAAAAAAGCACTCGCCTTGTTAAAAGCAGTAAAAATGGCGTGTAATGGTTTGCACATTCGCTAGTTAAATAGCCATCTGTGTGGCAAAAACAAATGCTTTGAGTAAAAAGCCAATTTAATGCCATATCTTTATTTATAAAAATACTAATTTAATCAATAGCTTAAATATTTTTATTAAAATAATTGAAAAAAAGATGAAAAAGAGCTTGCGCATCTCAAAATATTTGATAGAATAGCCACCACTTTAAGAGAACAAGCCGACTTAGCTCAGTTGGTAGAGCAACTGACTTGTAATCAGTAGGTCGCCAGTTCGATCCCGGCAGTCGGCACCATCTCTCTTAAAGTAGCTTTTTATGAATATGTCTTAAACTAAAGCCATTTTTGTTTAAAGCAACCTAAGGTGGGATTGGGGAGCGGTCAAACCCAACAGACTGTAAATCTGTCGCGAAAGCTTCGAAGGTTCGAATCCTTCTCCCACCACCATATTTTCTAAGTTTGTCATAGCGCCAAGCATACTCTATATATTTAGAGACTCTCGATTAGAGTCCTTTAGAATAAGAGTAAATGCGGGTGTGGTATAATGGTAACACCTTAGCCTTCCAAGCTAATGACGCGGGTTCGATTCCCGCCACCCGCTCCATATATACACCATCGCAAAAATTATCAATAATACATCACGATAATCAGTTTATGATAACTGTGTCGTGATATTTTTTTAGTAAATCTACAATATTATTTGTACTGTAGTTATTAAAAACATGCTCATATAGCTCAGCGGTAGAGCACTCCCTTGGTAAGGGAGAGGTCTCGAGTTCAATTCTCGATATGAGCTCCATTTATTGTTTAAGCTTTTTGTGTTTGCTTTGCTATCTTAAACAGCGTTGCATCGATATCGAAAGCATAGGATATTGAACATTATAAATACAGTACAGCAATTGATGATTTAAGGGTGACACTGAGGTGTTGCCCTTTAGTGCTGTCAATTTATCAATAAATACTAAGTTTATTTGTAGATAAGCTACAGTAAGATAAATTAGTGCAACAGCGATGTTATATAATAGCTAGCAATGTTCAATAGATTGAAAAGTAAGTATAATATTTATCTGTATGAAGTTGAAATGCATGGTTTGAATGCATAGATTTTAGCAAGATTACAGAACAGTTTTAGTAGATAAACCATAGCGTCAACGGTTTGATGGTCTTACCTGCATCATGAGCCGTCAAACAGCTATTCACTGATCTTTGATTGATAAAGATTCACCAAAAAAAAGAGGAAATACCCATGGCAAAGGCCAAGTTTGAACGTCTAAAACCGCATGTCAACGTTGGTACCATCGGACACGTTGACCACGGTAAAA